>CAVUYF010000001.1:0-17469 GCA_963745635.1 uncultured Solirubrobacteraceae bacterium
GCAAGCAGCCTCGGGCGTTGGGGCTGTGGGGTCGGAATCACGCATGAACACTGGGTTTCCCGCCCCTCCCTCTCGCCTGGGCCACCCGGTCGCATAGCGGCCGATTGAGGGCGATTCGGGGGGATTTCGGCAGGGCTGCCGTTTGCTCCGAGGCCCTTGAGGGTTCAGCCCGACACGTAGACTCTCGGCGGTGGCAATCGAGCGTTTTGTCTGGACCGATCACGCCTTGTTTCGGCTTGACGAACGACATCTGACGCAATCTGATGTCGAGCAGGCGATCCGCGAGGGACACCGTGGACGGCAGGCCAACGACGGACAGGCCGACTGGCTCATTGAGGGCCTCACCGCCCACGGGTCCGTTTTGAAGCCGTATACGACCATCCAGCGGGGGACGACGAGACGACAGCACGCATCGTGTCGACGTGGCGGGTGGCCTAGTGGCTGGGGCCTGACGCGGTAACCTCGAATGACCATGTACGCCTACTATGATCCCGAGGCGGACATCGCCTGGCTCCCGACCAGCGAGTCCGACGACGTCGTCAGCGAGCGCGTCCCGGGCGGTCTACGCGACTACGACCGTGCGACTCATACGATCGTCGCTATCGAGATCTGGGACGCCAGCACCCGCCTACCTCGAACCTTGCTCGAAGCCCTGCCGACACCCGCCGCCCCCCGTAGCGCCGCTGCGTAGATCGGCGAGAAGCTGCTGCGATTTGGGAGTAGTCCCGCTCCGCGCGTTAGCGCGGACACGGAGGCGAAGCCGACGCCTCCGGTGCACATAGCCGACGAGGAGCCGAAGTGGCAGATATCGGCAGACGACCGCCGAGACGGCCGCCAGACGTGACCGAGCGCAAGGCCGCCCGAGGCCCAAAACCACGTTCCACGGCGATATATTGGGCTCTCCAGGGGCCATAGCTCAGCTGGGAGAGCGCCTGCTTTGCAAGCAGGAGGTCACCGGTTCGATCCCGGTTGGCTCCATTGGAGGAAGTGCCTGCAAATGTGGCAGTTTTGTCGAAAGATCGGTACTCGATTGGTACTCAGCCTTGGCGGAGAGTACCGCAGGTGAGTACCACATCGGGCCTGATTTTGTGGGGACCACATCTTCGGGCGAACGCACCCGTGCGCGATACTTCCCCGGACCACGGGGAGGGGAGCGATGTCAAGCGATGACGAGCGCCAAGGAAAGCGCAGCTTCAACGAGGCCGAGATGGGACTCACCGAGGACCTCGTCGAGGCGATTGCCGATCAGCTCGGGACCCGGGCGAACCGGGAGTCATCCGGCGTTGGGGCGCTGAGAGAGCGGAAGGACCTGGAGCCATCTGCTCTAGCCGTTCTCATGACCGTCTTCGGGAAACGCGCGGAAAAGGATCGGCGTGTCCTGATCCCAGGTTGGCCGGGAGTTGGGAATGTCGATCTGCTACTGAGGCGTCCTGACCCCGAGGATGCTCTGGCTTGGATGTGCGAGCTGAAGTGGTGTGGGCCGGGGAACGACGTGCTCTACGAGGCCATCTGGGATTTGTTCAAGATGGCGCTCGGCAAGACCCGCGAGGATCATCCTGCGACCTTTCTGATGACCGGAGCACAGAAGTCCCTTTGGGCGGGCTCAGCCTTCGCAGACCTCTTCGAGACCAACAACCACGTGTCGGAGGAGCTTTGTCAGCGCCGCCTGCCGGATCGTTGCAAAACCATCGCCTGGGACGACCTCCTGCGCGGCGGCTATGACAAACACCCAGAACACGTCCCAGCGGAAATCACGACCGAGTCAGTTGGCCGGGCGACAATCGGCGATTGGGAACTACGCGCAGTACGTATCGGGGCCGTCTCCCACGATCTAATTCCCATGACCGGGGGTTGGCCACGCGGCGCACGGCCGGCCGATGCTCGTCACCCCAGCTCCACACCGAAGCCACCAACGGCAACGCCCGAGCACCCCGAGCCCACGCGGGCGTCATCCTCGCCCGAGCCCCCCGAGGCACCGACGCCCGAGCCCGCCCCGGAGCCTTCGAGGATCGAGCCGCCAACGCCTGAGCCTCCCGCGCCCACACAGGAGCCGTCGCCCCCTGAGCCCCCCACGCCGGAGCAGGACCTACCGTCGAGGCAAGAGAAAAAGGCTACGCACCGGCTCTTCCGGCGTCGCAGTGAAGAGGAGCGGCAGGCTGAGGTTGGTTATCAACAGATCTTGCGAGCTGTCATCGACGGGCACGCTCCGCTGGCAGGGCTCGCTGGTCGACTAACCCTCGCCGCCGACGCCACCGGTCTCAAGTCTCGGAAGCTCACACGCCTGAACCAGGCCGCTTATCGGGCCCTTCTTGAACGAACCCTGGAAGACGACCTCCTCTCCGCAGAGGAGGAGGAAGAGCTGGGACTCGTTGGCGAGGTGCTTGACGCCGTGACACCTGACGGCTCCGCATTCCCGCTAGACCTGGCAGGCCGGTTCATGGTCGCGCGGATAAATGACGGCCGCATGCCGATCGAGTCGGAGCCGAAGCTAATCGTTAAGCCCGGCGAGACCGTCTACTTCGAGCTTCGAGCATCGCTCATGAAGGAGGTCATCCATCGGGAATACCGTGGTAGTTCAAGCGGTGTTAGCTTCAAGGTCGCGCCGGGCGTCCGGTATCGGACGTCAGGGTCGAGGGGGAGATCAGTGGTCGTAGGAACGAGCCTGGAGCCAGCGGACGACGGTGTACTCTCGCTGACCAGCAGCCGCGTCGTGTTTCAGGGCGACCGGAAAACCGTGGAGTCCCGCCTCGATCGGCTCACTAGCGTCGACGTCTACGACAACGGTATACGAGTCAGCGTCTCGAACCGCCAGACCCCGTCGCTCTATCGCGTAGGCGACGGCACCGTCGCCGCAGCGATTGTCCTCGCCGCCGCGCAGCGCGCGATCTACGGCTGAGTACCCTTACCGCTACACCGCGTCTGTCAGTGTCCGCGGCCCGCGCTGCGGTCGGACGTATCGCGATTGAGCGTGCGGATCAGCCAGCGTGTAGGCGAGGGGGCGGAGCGAAGCCGCAGGGGGCTGTGGCTCGGTGCCCAGCCGGGACTGAGGCGCTCCGGGTAAGCGAGCGAGGGTGTCTGGGTACGACTGTTGACCATCTTCTGGGCCAGGCGCGTGATCCGTCCGGCGTCTTGTCCTTCCTCGCCGAGGTCCTCGCGTGCGATGAACCAGGTGGTGCCATGGCGGGCACGGGTCGCCTCCACGTAGGCGGTCTCCTTGCTGGTCTGCCAGCCGCCGGTGAGCACAACGGAGCGCTCGACGGTCGCGCCCTGCTGGCGGTAGACATGCTGCGCGTAGGCAAGCCTCAGCGACTCCACGTCCTCGCCGGCAAGCTGGACCCTGCGCTGCGATCCGTCGATCGTGACGGTCACACTCCGCTCGTGGATGGCGCTGACCTGTCCGCGGGTGCCGTTCTCGACCCGCGGCTGCGCTGACGGGCGATGCTGCGCGGTGAAGGCGATGAGGTCGCCTTCGCGTAGGCCGTAGTGGACTCCGGGTAGCGGGATCTCGTGGTCTCCGAGTTCGCCCCGCTCTGCGCGGAGGTGTTGTGCGCGGGCGTTGAGCCGGTCGATCTCCTGGTTGGAGGCGTCGGCGATCAATGCGACCTCGCGGATATCGCGCCCGTTCGTGAGCGTGGCCCATGTTTGTACGGCTTGCTCTGCCGCCTGGTCGCGGGTGTCGGAGAGGTGCAGCTGGCCGCGTGAGGCATAGTGCGCCATCGCGCGCTCAGGTTCCCCCGCGCGTAGCGCTCGCCATGCGCGCTGGTCGGCCGGGTCCTTGGTGCGGTGGATGTCTGCGAGTTCGGCGCTGGATGCGTGCTCGGTGAGCCGGTCGAACATCCCGCCGGGGCCGATCGAGGGGAGCTGCTTGCCGTCGCCGACCGCGATCAGCTTCGCTTCGGAGTGCTCCACCAGCTCGGTCAGGGCGTCGAGGCGCTTGTGGTCGACCATCCCGGCCTCGTCGAGGACGATCGTCGTGTCACGTCCGACGTGGATGGTCCCCGTGTTCGCGCGGGCCACCAGCGAGTCCAGGGTGAGTGTCTGTCCGGCCAGCGCGGGGCTGTCGGCGCCGAGCCGCTCTGCGGTGGACCCGGACACGGAGACGCCGATTGTCTCTCGTCCGGCGGCCTGCTCCGCACGGGCGGCGGCATCGATGACCACGCCCTTCCCTGTCCCGGCGGGGCCGACGAGAACCGAGGCGCGCTCGGGACCGGTGAGGACTTCAAGCGCGTGGTGCTGCTCGGGGCTGAGCGGTCCGCCGATGCGCTCGGCGACCTCACGGGCAGCGTTATCGCGTGCAACGTCGCCGACGTCCCGGCCCGCGGGCTGGGCGAGCTGTGTAGCGCGGCGCTCGATCGCCTGCTCCTGCGCGCGAACCGCCAGCGTCGTCATCCGCCCGCCCTCCAAGGTCAGCACGCGCCGGTCGCGGACCATCCCCCGCGCTATGGCAAGCGCCTCGTCCGGAACCATCTCTCCAGTGGCCTGCTCCAGCACGATCGCGCGTAGGTCGCGCTCCTCGAAGACGGCTTGCTGCTCAGTCAGCTTCGCCTCGACGCGATCCTCGATCGCGCGCTCGGGTGCCGGACGCTCAGACGCGCCGATCAATCGCACCGCCTCATCCGGACCGAACCCATGACCGCGTCCGGTCTCTACCCATGCTCGCTGTAGGTCCGAGCGCGTGGTCAGCTCCTTGGACCGGCGGTTCTCGAGCGCGAGGTTGCGAAGCTCGCCACGTTCGGGAGCGCGGCCGTAGCGGGCACGGAAGCGCTCCGCCGCCCTGGCGACCTCACGGGAGCGACCGGAGAACGCCTCAGACAACTCCCTGGGCACACCCGCGATCTCGAAGTACCGGCCATCCTTCCCCGTGCCCTGCTCTATCGCGTATCCCTCTCGCACGAGCTCCTCGGCGAGCGCGGAGCGGTAGAACGCGCCCAGCTCACGAGCGCTGCGGAAGATCGGCCGCGACGCGACGGCCACGATCCGGTCGTCCTCGCGGACGGCGCCGGTGACGACGACATGGCTGTGCAGCTGCGGGTCCGGGGCCTGAGCGCCCGAGACTCCGCGTGCGGTCGTGTGCCGGTACTCGGTTGCGATCACGTCCTTGGCGTGCTCTTCCACGACCTGGCCGCTGTAGCGGCGGCGCACGACCGGCACCTGCTCTCGCAGGTGGTGGATCGTCTGCTCGACCGCGCGACCGTGGGCCTGCTCGATCTGCTCGCGCTGCCACGGATCGCCGAGCGCCCACACCGTGGAGACGGACTTCGGGGCGCTGAGCGTCACGTCGATCCCGCCGCCCCGGCCGCCACCGGCGCCCTCGGGTCGCAGCCAACGGCCTGTCCCAGGATGTCGGCCCTCCATCAGCGCGATGAAGTCCGCGCCATCTACCGGCCCGTCCGCCTGCACTCCCAGCCTCTCCAGCGTCTCCGCGTCGGCCAACCACCGGCCGGGAGCCTGCGCCATCTCCCCGTCCGGGGTCAGGTAGTAGTCCCCGCGCTCGGGCTCCACGGTCTTGCTCTCCAGGTAGCGCGCGTACCCGCCGCCTCGGGACGCACCTATGCTTGCCGCCGTCATCACATGGGTGATGACCCTCAGCACGGCGAACCGGCCACGCAATTCGCATAGCGCTCGCTGTGCCACGGCACAGCCGTGCATCTCGTCTGTACTGCTTTGGGAGCGAAGCGACGTGAGGAGGCGCGGGAGGACCGTCAGCTCGCTGTAGCGAGTGAGGTGGCGACGGCTGGTTCGTTGTCGAAGGCTCGGTTGGGGAACCGCTCGCGTAGAGCTGGGCGAATGGGCTCGGGCTGGGCCGCGAACTCGTTGGCCGGTCCGGGCGGGTTGGGGTCACTAACCCACAGCACCAATTCCTATGCCCAGACGTCGATGAGCACCATTCCCAAATCCGTAGCCGCTCACCCGCCGCTCACCCGCGACGACGTGCTCGACGGCCGCGATGTCGCCGAGCTGCTGCACCTGCCGATCTCAACGGTCCTTGAATACGCGCGGCGCGGACTGCTACCTGGACGCAAGCTCGGACGGCGATGGATCTTCCTGCGTGACGAGGTCGAGGCGGCGGTGAGAGGCCGGTCGGTGGACAGGTCGGCGGCGTGAGGCGCTCAGAAGGACCGCTTCAGTCGTCGAGCTCGGTCAGGAGGCGGATGCGGGGGCAGTCAGTGAAGACCGCGTCGTGAGCGACGAGCGCGATGGACCAGCGAATCGCGGTGGCCGCGATCCAGAGGTCAGCGTTGTGGTTGCTCTGGTGGAGTGGGTGACCGATCATCCGACACTGATTGCGAAGCTCGGCGACGGTCTCGATGGTGTCGATGTCGATCGGGAGGATGCGCGCTCGCCCGACAAGCCGTGCGAGTTGCTCCGTGCGAGCAGGACCCCACATTGCCTTCAGCGCCCCATACCGCGCCTCGGCGACGGTCTGCGGGGCGAGGGCGATTCGCTGTCCGAAGAGGTGCTTCGCGTACCGGGTGGCGAGCGGTGAGCGCTCCCGCAAACGGGCGGTGAAGACGTTCGTGTCGACCAGGACTGTCCCGGTCACTGCTCCAGCGCCGCGGCGAACGTCTCCCATTCCTCTTCTGTCAGATCGGGGATGTCGAAGTGCTCGCCGGGGTCAAGCGGCGCGACGTCAGCCATGAACTCCTCAAGCGGCAGCGGATGCCAAAACAGCGAGTTCGCTTGCTCGATCAGGTCGTGGTTGGCGGCAGGCTCTGGCATCGTGTTCATCTCCAGTCACACAGTTTACGACGACGTCGGAGATGCCCGACTGTGCGGAGCGATGTCGTGGGCTCATCGCGGATTGGACTGCGATGACTCTTGATTGTCGGTCGGCCTGGCCGCGAATGCCAGGTTGACCCGCTCCAGATCCTCAGGCCGCGCCTTGGCATGCATGTAGCGCTCGGTGGTCGTGATGCGTGAGTGCCCGAGGAACTCCTGCACGAAGCGCGCGTCGGCGTGCCGGGCGATGAGGCTGCCGGCGGCGTGGCGCAGGGCGTGAAAGCGCAGGGGCCGCAGGCCGGCGGCGTCACGAGCTGCCTTGTAGCGGCGCCGGACGGCTGACGGATCAAGGCGCCGGCCCAGACGCGAGCAGAAGATGTAGTCCTCGCGCGAGGTGTAGTCGCCTCGGGCCTGCAGCCGTTCGAGGGCTTCCGCCGCTGGGTCGGCGAGCGGCAGGAACCGCGCCTGCCAGCTCTTGGTCGGCCCCTCGACGCCGGCGGACACGGCACGGTGGACAACCATCCGCCGCGTATCGAAGTCGACGTCCTCCCAGCGCAGCGCGATCAGCTCGCCGAGGCGCAGGCCGGTGTATGCCGCCAGGCGGAACAGCTCACCGTCCTGTGCGTCCTCGCGTGCGCGCCAAACGATCTCATCGGTGCTCAGGTTGCTCGGCTGTGCACCGCGATGTGACCCGTCGGCTGCTGCGGAGGCGATCGTCTCGACCTCCTCCGGCTCGTAGAAGTCGAGCACCGCTGCCGGCGGCTCGCGGCGCTTTGTCGTGCCGGCCACTGGATTCGACGGGAGGCCGTGGGTGTCCACGCGGCAGGCGAAGCCGAAGATCGCCGAGAGCACCTGGCGGTTCTTGTTGACCGAACGGGGCGACACGCCCTCGCTGTCCAGCTTGCGCAGAAACGTGGAGATCTCCCGTGTGGTGATCTTCGCCGCGGGCCGGGCGCCGAACGCCGCCATGAGGACGCCGGGGCTCTTGCCCTTGCCGCGGCGGTGCGGCGCTCCGGGCTCGGCGAGCATGTAGCGGTAGTCGCTGAGCGTCGACGGCTTGGCGCCGCGCTCGTGCTGTAGGTGCTCCAGCCACTCCGCTGCCAGCTCACGGAAGGTGACGCCGCGCTCGCGACGCTCACGCTCGCCCGCTTCGATCGTGCGCTCTTCCTCGTCGTGCTCAGCGATCAGCTCGGCCATGCGCACCGTCGCGCGCTTCTCATCGAAGTAGCCCTCCTGCACCCGTCCGCGCCGCGTAACCCATCCGCTGTCGTCGGACGCTCGCTCAAGCCACGCCGGGCCGACGCGGCGCTTCACCTGGCGCGCTGCGCGTCGCCACTTGGCCTCGTAGACCGGCCTGTCCGTCCGCCCCACGACTACGAGGGCGCCGGTCGGATCGCTGCCGCTCTGCTTGCCGGCAACAGCCATTGACCGATGAGAGTACCACATGAGTACCACATGGCCGCGAGTACCGCTTTGAGTACCCGGCTAGTCGGTTTCGCCAGTAATAACGCCACTTTGGACGACGCTAACGCCCCGTATCTATTGGCTCCAGCATGACCGCCCCTGCTTTGCAAGCAGGAGGTCGCCGGTTCGATCCCGGCTGGCTCCATTCAGACAGTTGTCCGCGTGTGCCTTCGTCCACCGCGACGCGGAGGGCATTGCGGAGCGCTTGGAGGTCGCCGCCGGCCCTGCGCCCGGTTGTTGGCGTTATCGAGTTCGCCGGCCCTGCCCTCCAGGGCTTTGGTTTGTTCGTTGAGCGCGGATATGCGCGGGGCGCAGGACACCTGACCCAAACGCGTCGTTGCCTCTTCCCCGTCTCCGTCGAGGGATGGCGACTCTAGGAGGATTGGATCAGTCGGGCTTGTCGGTCGCGGGACCGCCATCCTCGTAAGTTCCATATAGTGCCGCGAGTTCATGCCGAAACACGACAAGGGGAGGCTTATGGGTAAGGCGGCAAAGGCTCGCTTCGACGATGCGCGCTGGATCCTTCCGGCCGAGCGGGACCACGTCCTTTCGCTCAACGACGACGACTGGCCGGGAACCGCATCGCCGCCGGCCGGCTGGGACGCTGGGCAGGGACATTTCTACCGCATCATTGATGCCCGCCGACAGGGCCCCGCTAAGCCATTGGCAACCTCCCTGAAGGAGTCCGTGCTGCGGTTTCCGTCTGCGCCGATGCACGGTGTTCATCGCTTGCATGCATATCACAACAATCTGCCGACATCCGACAGTTTTCACACGTATCGCATCCTCACGTCCCCCAACCCCTCCCGGAAGCTCACTCGAATTTTTCTCTTTCACAACGGGCTCAACGAGCTCGATCGCATGGGGCTCTATTACCAGCTTGCGTCGCATCTGATCGAGAGCGATGCGAGCGTAGCGTGCATCCTACGCCCCTTTCCGGGACATTTGACACGCTCGCCGTTTGCTGACTTCGCCGAAAATCCACTGCACCGCTATCTGTGGGACGGCTCGCATCTGTTTCGCCAGTTCCTTCGCTATATGACTGAGACGCAATGGTTTTTGAGTGCTGTTGTGAGACGGTCTCGCTATCGGTGTGCCTCCGGCGCAGAGTTGCTCGCCGAAGCCGAAGAGCCACCTGGCAGCCGACTCGAAACAAATGTCCTGGCGAAAGCTATACTCGGTGAGTGGCAGCGACTGCTCAAATCATCCCGCGTTGCCCCTCGCAATCCAGCGGAAGTATCCACTTCATCGCCAAAACTTCCCCCGATGATTACCAAATGGTCAGTCCTTGCACAAGTAATCGAATCACTTCGGACTGTGCTCCAACTAGACGGGTACAAACGCCTTGGAGGGGGCCTAAGTGACGGCGAGGCAGCTAATGCTTTGGACGAGCCATCCGTGCATGTCATAGGCTACAGCCTCGGCGGCTTCGCAGCGCAGTCGGTGTTTATGTCGTGGCCTTTCCTGATCGCGTCCTGCTCCACGCTGCTCTCCGGTGGAGCCCTACGAGAACTTGCTCCGACCGCGTTTGCCAACCCAGAGGAATGGCAGACCGTTCTACATTCATTGCGCTACGAGCTCGATGAGGCACTGCTCAGCGGTCGATATGGCGTTCACACTCATGAGGAGATCGCAGGGCTCGAGAGAGACCTCTTCCTGTTCTTTCAGCGGACTTTTTACGAGGTGTTTCAGCAGGAGTACCGAGGAAGCTTTCAAAGTCGGGTCGAGGCGTTTCGCCAGCGCATGTTGTTCATCGTGGGAGGAGATGATCCAATCGTTCGGCCGCGCAGCGTGCTTGACTCGGCACCGCCGGGCGGGATTAACCTCCTTGAGGTCGGCGGCCTCGGACATTTCCTTGGCTCGACCCCTAAAGGCACCGACGGGGAGATGCAGCAATCGTTTTGGCTGCCGGAGATAGGGAAACTAATAGGGCGCTTTTCCAACGCGACCGCCGAACGCCACAGACGGGAGCAGCGTGCAAGCTGGTTGGGGCCGAAACTCGAAGTCAAACCAAGAGCCGAGACGTCTGACGATGCGGGGGGACGCACCGGCGCTGGCCGGGCTTCCAAGATGCCGCGCCTCGGTGAGCAGGATCTTGTAGATATTGGTAACGAAGGCGCGCTGCGCAGCAAGCTATTCGAGCTATGTCTCTCGGACCTGCTCGTCCGGCAAGAAGAAAAACCCAATGGGCTGCTCCTGGTTCTGCGGAACGAGTTGCCCACACTTGTGCTTGATAAGGAGACTGTTCATCTCCGTGCACGTGCCCTGCATCATGACGACCTGAGCATCATGCACTATTGCCATGGCATAGAGGCACGGTGGAACGCCCTGAAGAACGTGCTCCCGCATGCTCGGCTTGTCATGCCGTGGAACGCAAAGCTGATCATGGAAAGCATGGATCCCGTCCACGGCTTTCCGGGTCAGTCCGAGACCGCGTTTGGACAAATGCGCGACCAGATCAGGCCTAACGCCACTTGGGAGAGCTGGAAGGAAACTGCGGCGCGGATGTTGACGAGTGCTCCGAGTTCGGTAGTGGTCTTCGACGGCAGGAAGCCGATCTCTGCCTACGTCGGAATACCGAAACGTGCCGGCGAGCTGATTCGCGCCTGCCAAGACGATAACGATGGCGCTCCTCTTTACGTCCCATCGCTTCCGGATTGCTGGATTTGGGCCTCTCCCGATTTCCTGGGTGCCGAAGCAGATCTCTCGATCGACGATGCAACGGAGCTATTTATCCATGAGGCCCACGACCACCAGGGAAAAGACTCGAATCTGTCTGCCCGTCTCCGGAACGACGAGTTGCGGATCGTCACGGTGTCACGGGCGAGGTACAACCCACGCTTCCGTGGGAACCTGGTTGTGGATGTCCGTGCGGTGAAACAGACGTTGCTGCACGCTGCACTCTGTCTGGCGGCCTCCTATCGATATCCTCAATTTGATTTGGATCACGCACGACCTCGGACGAGACGAAAGCTGATTAGGCCGGACGCCGTCAGCGGTGGTAAGTAATTAGGTTGGCGGGTGTTCGCCCGCAGAACGGCTCGGCTGCGTTTCGCGGCTGCGCATGCGCAGTGGACCGACAGCCGCCTTTAGTCTGCTTCGTAAAGCGATACTCGCCCACCAGCGAGCGACGCAAAGAGGTTCGCATTGAGTCGGGCTGGCTCCACTGACGACCAACCCAACGCGTCCTACTCGAACTTCGCCGTTGGGACTCAAACGCGGCGGCCGTGGAAGGTGCGGCGCAGGTCGCTCACCCAGGCGTCGGGGTTCTCCCAGGGATGAAGTGGCCGCCGCGGTCATGGGCGTTTGACGTTGACGTGGTTGAACCAATCGGCTCGCGGGCTGGCCTTGAACGCGCGGACACGCTCGTTGGCGGTGTGGATGCCGGGCGGGTTCTCGTGCGTGACGAGGGTGAGGCTGACCGGGGCCTCCACGACCGGGGTGCGGTCGTGGGCGGGTGCCCAGGGGTAGCGGTTGGCGTTGGCGTAGTAACGCATCGATGTGGCGATGGAGTTGTTCACCCAGTAGATCGTGGCGTGGGTGAGCAGGTCGTCCTTGGTGAAGACGGACTCGACGTCGCCGCCGTTGTCGCTCCAGGCGCTCCAGGCGCTCCAGCGCTCCAGCGCTCCAGCAGCCAGGCGAGCAGGCCGGCGGGTGAGTCGCTCAGCCCGTGGGCGAGGGTGGCGCCGTCGAGCATGTGCACGGCGAGGTGCGATGCCGAGCGGTGGTCCAGCTCGATGATGCGGGCGCGGACGTCTGCGGGCTGGTCGTCGGTGAGGGGCCGATTCCGAGCGAAGTCCCAGGCGCGGGGGCCGGTGAAGAAGTCGAGCGGCAGCCCGGAGCCGATGTGGATGCCGTACAGCTCGTCGGCGTACTTGTGGCCGAGCTGGCTGGAGACGATCCCGCCGATGTCGCAGCCCCCGGCGGCGTACTTCTCGTATCCCAGGGTTTCGGTCATCAGGGTGTGCCAGAGGTCGGCGACCTTCCAGAAGTTGATGTCCGAAAAGCCACATATATACCTTCCGTGTAGAAACTGTGGTAGAATTGGGGTATGCCGAGAGTCGATCGAAACAACCCGATGCGCTGCCAGTCATCGGAGTCCACGCACTCCCTGATGGAGTTCATGCAGCGCTTCCCCGACGACGAGGCGTGCCTGAACTGGCTATGGCGGACGCGCTGCTCTGAGGACGGCGAGCACGCCTACTGCCCGAAGTGCGACCAGGAGCGCGTCTTCAAGCGCTACAAGACGGCTCAGCGCCGCCAGTCTTGGACCTGTACCGGCTGCGGGCACCACGTCCAGCCGACCGCGGGGACGATCTTCCAAGGGTCCGCTACTTCGCTGCACCTGTGGTTCTACGCGATGTACTTGATGGCGAGCACTCGCTGTGGGATCTCCGCGAAGCAGCTTGAGCGCGAGCTGGGCGTCACATACAAGTGCGCGTGGCGCATCTTCAACCGGATCCGCAACGTGGCGATGGCCGACGACGGAGGGATGCTCCGGGGGGACGTGGAGGTCGATGAGGCGTCCGTGGACGGCAAGCCGCGCCGCAAACAGGGCGAGCGGCTGGCGATGACCCCTGAGAAGCGCTCGGAGGCCGCGAAACTCCGCGAACGTAGTAGAGCAACCGTGTTCGCGGCCGTCGAGCGCGGCGGGCGGATCAAGGCGACCGTCCTACCGTCCCGGCGGGGTCCCGGCCTCAAGAAGCAGGTCATCGAGTGGGTAGAGCCCGAGTCCATCGTCATCACCGACGAGTGGCCGTCCTACAACGGCCTGGACCAGCACTTCATCGCCCATAGTCGGATCAACCACTCCGCCGGCATGTACGTCGAAGGCGACACGTACACCAACACCGTGGAGGGCTTCTTCGGGCACCTCAAGCCGTCGATCCGCGGCACCTACCGCCGCGTGTCGCACAAGTGGCTCCAGGGCTACCTCAACGAGTTCACATGGCGCAGGAACGCGCGGCTGGAGCCCGAGTCGATGTTCGACCAGCTCATCCAGCGCGCCGCAGCCACGTAGCTTGGCGCGACCGGCCGTATCAGCACCCAGGCGGTTCGAGGGGCGTCGTCGAGGTATTGAGGCAGATCTGAAAGAGCAGGTGCCTGATAGATGGTCCCGATTCTTCGTCGCGCAGTTCGTGCCGGATCGTGAGGACTTCCGACTGGAGTCGGCTCAAGTCCCGTTCGATAGCGGGGGCTCTCACCTGCGGAACCGCGCTGACGGTCGCCGGGCGCGCCGCGCTATTGGTCACGGTCGCGGCTATGGTCCCGCCACATGCGCCGAGTACGGCGGTTGCGAGCGGGATGAGAACTGCTCTCCTGCGAACCCCCATTGAGATACCTGCTTTCGCGTTGGCGTCGATGGACAACCAAGCGTAACCGACGGTTAGCCCCGCAGGCTGTCAGGCGACCTTTCGCCCGCGTCGGCGGGAGCGTGCGCAACCTTCTCAAGCAGGCCCATCACGTCCCGCTCGCTCGGCACGGGTATCTCGATCGGCTTGCCCTTCTTGGGCTGCGTGAGCTGCGTCTTGGGCGTAGGCTCCGGTTCGTGCTGGGGACTGTCAGCCATCTAGAACGAGGGTAGCGCGGCCGGGGGGCGCTGACCATATGGCACGACGCAAGCGACCACCGTACCCAAAGCCGATATGCCGGATCTGTGCTCGGGAGATCCCGCCCCGCCAGAAGACGACGGAGGATGCGCACCCCCTTTGGCTGCGGAAGCGAATCCTCGCCTGGTTCCGTTCCTTCCCACCCGAGGTGATCGTTGACCCGAAATGGGAACAAGCGGGCAGAACGCTACTCAAGCCAGTGTGCCAGCGGTGCCAGAGACGACTAAACGAAACGTTTGAGATTCCCGCTCGCCCAATCCTGACGGCTATGTTCGACAGGTCGGTCGTCACGCTGACACCCAGGCAACAGGTGATCGTCGCAGGCTGGATCGCCAAGACGATCCTTGTACTCGGACTTAGCCCGGGCAAGCACCCAGCCGCAGAGTATTCCGACGCCCTCCGGCTGTATCTGTGCGGCACTCTCGACAGCGGTACGCCACCGGACAACGCGACGATACGAATCGCGTATGTCTCTGAGGAGCTTGACCCACCTCAGCGGGGGTTTGTCCCACCTGGATGGCCGAACCAGGATCGCTTGGAGTTCCTGTCGATCAGTGGCTACCCGCATCTTCTCTGCGAGATGCTCGTAAGTAACGCGCCAGGCACCCTCGCATTCATCGACGCGACCAAGGACGACGAGCGGTTCCTGCGTATCTGGCCACCGCACCTCACGGAGGTTCTCTGGCCGCCCCCTTCGCTGCTCGGTCTGCTCGACATTGCGGCGTTTCTGGCGGCCTGGGGGGAACCCGCCGACATTGTGCAAAGCGACTTCCCAACGCTGGCGCTGCCCAAGCCAAACGAGGTGTAGGGCGCGAGCCTCCAGTTTGGCACGTCGCAGGGCGGTGTGCATCTAGCGCGCTCCCAGCGGCACCCCCACATACATGGCTTTCCTGAACCTCGCAGCGCACAGCACCCCGACCCGTGAGGGGTCCGGGTGCGTCTGCTTGCCATGCGGCACTGAGTTTATACAGGGAAGGTACATATGTGCGAAAAGCCGGTGAGGGGGCCGGGGAAACCGAAGCCGGGCAGGGACGGCACGATGACGTCGAACGCGTCGGCGGGGTCGCCGCCGAACGCCGCCGGGTCGGCGAGCGGGTCGATCACCTTCGACCAGTGCCAGAACGTCCACGGCCAGCCGTGGGTGAGGATCAACGGGATCGGCCGGGGGCCGCGGCCCGGCTTGCGCATGAAGTGCACGGGGACACCGGCGACGCTCACCTGGTGGTGCTCGTAGGCGTTGATGGCGGCCTCGGCCTTGCGCCAGTCATAGCCGTCCCCCCAGTACGCGACCAGCCCACGGAGATAGCTGTCCGGGACGCCGTAGGACCAGTCCCCATTCCCCTCGTCCAGCGGCGGACGAGTCAGTGCGAGACGAGCGCGCAGGTCATCGAGAACCTCGTCGGACACATGGATCGGGGTGGGCTCCGGGGGGAAGGCGTGCGGGGTGGTCATCCGTCGTTCCTTATCAGGGTGAGGGGAAGCGTTTTCGTCGTCTGCTGGATGGTCGGACGGCGAGCCCGGCCACAGCGACGCGAGCGCCTGTCCGCGAGGCGTTGCCATCCCGGCGCGTGGGAGATGACCTGGGCGCCAGACGCGTCAAAGATCCCATCCGAAGTAGACCTCGGCGCGGCAGATCTGCTCGCCTCTGAACGTCAAGACCTCGGTGTTCCTGCCTCTGCCTCCGTCTGGCTTGGTCATCTCGTAGGTCACGATCACCTCATCGCCTGACTCGATCAAACGCACAAACTCGAACGTCTGGCCCCGGCCGGAGCCGGGCCAGCAACGCTCGAAGTACCCGATTCGATCCAAGCCGACGTCGAATGGCGAAAAGAACTCGAAGTCGTCCGTGAGCGCACCATCCACGAAGCTACGATCTCCCGCAGCGAACGCTTCGTAGAGACGTCGGGCGCGCTCGTGGCGGCCCTGTATGGGCATCTGATCCTCCAATCGGGTTCACGGTCAAAACATAGACCTGCGCGCGGCCCTGGCCTCATCGCGACTCGCGCGGGCGACGCTTGCCGCTCCCACAATCCCACCCTAACGAGATTGCTCTACGCGCCGCGTGCGCGAGCGTCTGCCTGTGTGCGGTGCGGTCGCGGTGCAAGCGCAGCGCGCGCATCTTGATCCCCTTGTGGAGAGCGACGCGTAGATGCTCCTCGGACTCGTAGGGGCGCGAAAGGAGCGCGGGAGCGGTGCTGTCGTAGAGCTCCTCGATCAACACCGCGTCGCCTGCTCGGATGTGACCGATTCCAAGTCAGCTGTCCTGTACGAACGTCGGCATCACCTCGGAGGCGAAGCGCTGCATGCTCTGCCGGGTGGCATCTCCGCGGCTCATCAGCACATACCTGACGCCGACCGCCTGCAGTGCTTGCAGCCCCGCAAGGATCTCCTCGGGCGGCCCGAAGAGGGCATGGGCCTCGGTCGCGCCGGCCTCCTCCGCGTAGGCCATGATGTGTGAGCGCCTGGACCCGTCCGGACCGCGCGAGCGCTCGATCATGCGGTCGTGGATGCCTGCCTGCCGGGCGAGCGCCGCGCTCGCGTCGCGTGCGACGTAGAGGTTGCGCGCGACCGCCACGTCCATCGGATCAAAGGCACGGTCGCGAGCCTCACACTCAGCCTTGAACAGGGCGATCCGCTCGCCGACCGCCTCGGTGGAGGCGAACTGGTCGAGCAACAGGTTGGCACCGAGCGCGGCGACATTACGAACTGACTCGGGCCTACCGGCAGCGATCCACACAGGCGGATGCGGCTTCTGAGCGGTGGGCGGCTCCACCACGATCTCGTGGTAGTGCCAGAACCGACCCTCGTGGGAGAAGGGCTCATCGGAACTCCATGCCTTCAGGATTACCGCCAGAGACTCCTCGAAGCGCGCCTCTGCCTCCTCGGTTGGCACGCAGAAGCCAGCGAACTCCGACTGCCGGTAGCCCTTTCCGACGCCGAAGTCAAGACGTCCGCCGGAGAGAAGATCGAGGGTCGCCGCGCGCTCGGCCAGCAGCACCGGGTCATGCCACGGCAGGACGAGCACCCCGGTTCCCACCCGTATCGCCGACGTGCGTGCGGCCACCCAACTCAGGAGATCCAGGGAGGCCGAGACCTGCCCAAAACCTGAGAAGTGGTGCTCGACCAGGAACGTGGAATAGAAGCCGAGCCGGTCGGCTTCGACGTTGGTCTCGACGTACTCGCGAAAGCCGCGTCCCGGATCGCCGCCCGCGGCGCGCGGCGCCTGGGCGCTGCCGAACAGGCCGAAGCGCATCGCTTCGGAGCCTCTACCGGTCCCAGCTTCGCCCGCGGTCTCTGTGTGGTCTTGAGGGGGCGGTGAAATCGGATCGGCGTGGCGGGTCAGACCGTGGTCCGCCACGTTACGGTCCGGGAAGGTACGACAACCCCTCGCAGCTCGTTGACCTGATTGCCTGCGCCCAAGCTTCCGAGCGCGCCCGATGAACCTGCCCCTGTGTCCGCCTCTAGAAGGGTACGCGCCAAGGATGTTTCGGGCACACCCTGAAGCTTAGCGACCACCCGCCTTCCCTCAACAGCAGCCGGCCTTCCGCCAAGCCCTAACGCAGTTTTATCGCCACCGCTGCCTGTGGCGGTCAGAGCTTCCATCCGCGTCTACGCGTCAAGCTGGTGCAAGGCCACCGGAGCGTATGGGAGATGAGTTGGGCGCCGACGCTAATCC
>CAVUYF010000002.1:0-86502 GCA_963745635.1 uncultured Solirubrobacteraceae bacterium
GAGGTCGTACACGGTCTCGCCGCCGATTTTCGTCGACTTGAAGTGCGCTTCAACCCACTTCGTGATCGAGCCGATGCTGGAGGAGCCGGCGCCGCCGCCCGGCCCGCCTCCGGTCGCGCCACCGGCGCCCCCGCTCGAGGCGAAGTAGTAGTGGATGTCGCCCGCTCGCACGTAGCCCTCGAATTCAGCGAGCGTCAGGCGGCCGCCCTCACCATTGAAGCCGCCGATCGCCATCACCGGCTCGCCTCCCGTCGCGAGCTCCAGCGACGCCGCCGTCTGGGACCCGGACACGGCGGCCACCCAGCGGAAGCTGCCGGCGTCAGCCTCCAGAGCCGTCTTCAGGGCAGCGCTCACGTTGGTCGTTCCGCCGCCTGCACCTCCCCCGCCCGGTGCCCCACCGGCGAGCCGCCCGCCCGCACCCGCTCTCGGGCGCGCCGACACCTTGCCACCACCCGCACCGGATGAGCCGAACAGCCGCTGCGCTGCGGCAGATCCGCCCGGGAGCCCTCGCGCGCCGCCAGCGCTGCCGGGGCCACCTGCACCGCGGGCGCCGAAGCCCGGGCCGCCGTGACCTCCGCCCGGACCGCCTGCACCGATGCTCGCGCCAGGCCCCGCCGACGGGATCGACCCAGTGTGCGCGGTGGTGACCGTCTGCGCCGAGTACGCCACAGGACCGGCCAGACAGGCGACCGCGGCCGCCGGCGCGACTGCGATCGATGCCCACCGTCCCCGCCGCCCGAGCCGTCCCAGCACCGGCGCCGCCAGCAGGCCGACCACCGCAATAACCGCGCTCGCGGGGATCAGTACCCGCATCCACGATTCCCATTGCGGTGTGCGGTCGAGCAGCGCCCACGACCACGACGCGGTGACGAGCACTGTGAACGCGGCGAGGCACCGCGCGAGCAGCGTGTGGCGCTCACGCCACAGCAGCGAGCCGGCGATCGCGATCAGCGCAGCGATCGCCGGCACGAGGGCCACCGTGTAGTACGTGTGGATCACCCCGCTGCCGAAGCTGAACACCACACCGCTCACCAGCAGCCAGCCGCCCCACAGCAAGAGCGCCGCGCGCGTGCGGTCCGTGCGCGGCGCCCGGCGGGAGATCCACAGCCCGGCCGCCAGCGCGATCGCCGCGGCGGGCAGCAGCCACGAGGCCTGCGCGCCCATCTCGCTGTCGAACAGGCGCAGCACGCCAGTGGAGCCGCTGAAGTTCGCGCCACCGCCGCCGCCCGCGCCGCCACCGGGGCCGCTGCTGCCGAAGATCCGCCCCAGGCCGTTGTAGCCGAGGATCAGGTTGAAGATGTTGTTGTCGGGCGAGCCGTCGATGAACGGGCGCGAGCCCACGGGCCACAGGGCCACGATCGCCACCCACCAGCCGCAGCTCACCACGATCGCCCCGGCGCCCGCCAGCATCTGCCACAGGCGCCGGCGCAGCGTCGTGGGCGCGGCCACCATGTACACCAGTCCGAACGCCGGCAGCACCAGGAACGCCTGCATCATCTTCGCCAGGAACGCGAAGCCGATCATCGTTCCCGCCGCGATCACCCAGCGGGTGCTCGCGCCCTCGAGCGCCCGAACCAGGCAGTAGGCGCCTGCGACGAGCAGGCACACGAGCAGCGCGTCGGGGTTGTTGTAACGGAACATCAGCGCCGCCACCGGCGTGATCGCCAGCAGCGCCCCCGCCGCGAGGCCCGCGCCCGCGCCGAACCAGCGCTTGACCGCCGCATACAGCAGCGCTACCGCGGCCACGCCCTCCAGCACCTGCGGCACGAGCATGCTCATGCTGCTGAAGCCGAAGATGCGTCCCGACAGCGCCATCACCCACAGCGACGCCGGCGGCTTGTCCACGGTGATGAAGTTGGAGGAGTCCAGCGAGCCGAAGAACATCGCCTTCCAGCTCTTGGTGCCCGCCTGCACGGCGGCCGCGTAGAAGCTGTTGGCGTAGCCCGATGCGCTCAGATCCCACAGGTACGCCGCGGCCGTGAACACGAGCAGCGCGACCAGCGCCGGGCGTGCCCACGTGGGTTCGGCGCGCACCCCCGAGCCGGTGGACCCGTCTCGATGTGCGCGCGGCGAGGAAGGTGCTGCGGTGGGGCGATGGAGGAAGTGGGTTGCGTTCATCGGCCGCACCCTCGCGGTGCAACCTGTGAGCAACCAGCCAAAAGACTGAGAGAAGGCTGAGAGCGGCGTGCGCTGTTGGAACCGCTTTCAAAAAGATCGGCACGCCCGGATGCGTCCCTGGACACGGCGCTGGATCGCCACGTGCCGGCTTGGCCGTGCTACCGGCACGGCCTTCACCGTCCCGCGTCGCCCAGCTTGGTCCATGAACGCCCCGACCGCACCGCCTATTTTGAAAGCGGTTCCTGGCGCTCGAGCACGACCCGCACGGTGCGCAGCAGCCGGTCGCTCGCGCCCCGTACGCTTCCGCCCACCTCGAGTGTCTGGCGGACGTAGGCGAGCGTCTCCGCCGTCAGGCGCTCGCCCGGCAGGACGTTGGGGATCCCTGGCGGGTAGGTGGCCAGCGACTCCGCCGCGATGCGTCCCGCCGCCTGCGAGGCGGGGACCACCTCCTGGGCCCCCAGATAGGCTTCTCGCGGCGTCATCGCCAGCTCGCCCCACGGAGGTGCGGGCGCGAAGCTCGCGCTGGCGCCGCCCGGATCGAGGCCCACGCGCTCGGCGGCCGTTCGCAGCGCCGCCACCAGCCGCGAGGTCTCCTCCGCCAGCCCGCGCTCGCCCATCCCGAACACCGCCACCAGCACGTTCTGGCCATACAGCTCGAGGTTGATGTCGCCGATCTCGCGCAGCATCGGCGCCAGCTCGTAGCCGCTGGCGGCGACGCCGCGCACGTCCACAGCCAGTCGCAGCGGGTCATACGCGAACACGCCCGGGCGTCCCGTCATGCGCTCGTCGAGGACCTCCAGGCCGTCGATCGCCTGGATTTCCGCGCGCGCGATCGCCAGCGCCGCCATCGTTTTGCTCAGCAGCTCGCGCCCGTGCACCGCCGCCTGACGGCGCGCCGCGTCGAGCGAGCCCGCCAGCAGCGAGTTGGGGCTGGTCGACTCCGTCAGCGTCACCGCCCGGTCGACGATGTCCTCCCCGATCAGATCGAGCCCGGCGGCGCCCAGGTGGAGCATCGCCGACTGGGTGAGGCTGCCGACGATCTTGTGGGTACTGGAGATCACCAGGTCCGCGCCCGCCGACAGCGCGTGCTCGGGGAGATCCTCGTGGAAGGCCATGTGGGCGCCCCACGCCTCGTCCACCACCAGCGGCACCCCGCGGCTGTGCGCCACTTCCGCCAGCGCCCTCACGTTGGCCACCGCGCCGAAGTACGTCGGCGATATGGCCAGCGCCCCCACCGCTCCAGGCGTCGCGTCCAGCGCGCGCTCGAGCGTCTGCTCGCTCAGGCAATGGGCGATCCCCAGCTCGTCGTCCACCTCCGGGGCGGCGAACGTCGGGCGCATGCCCGACAGCACCAGCGCGTCGATGGTGCTGGAGTGCGCGTTGCGCTGCACCACAACCTCGCTGCCGAGGTGCGCCAGCGCCAGCCCCGCCGCCAGGTTCCCCTGCGAGGCCCCGTTGATCAGGAACCACGCCCGCTTGGCGCCCCACGCCTGCGCGGCCAGCCGCTGGGCCTGCTCGAACGGCGTCGGCTCCTCGCCCAGGTCGATCCCATACGTCAGCGCCGGGATGTCCATGCTCAGCGCCTGCTCGCCAAACGCCTCCAGCAGTCCGGGGTCGGCTCCGGGGCCGCCCTTGTGCCCGGGCACGTGCAGCCGGGCTGGCTTTCGGCGGGCGTACTCGAGCAGCGCGTCGAGGTACGGCGTCCGCTCCTGGCCGTCGGTCATCCGGAGTCCACATTTGTGTCACCCGTGTGACCGATGAGTGTCAACACTGGGTCTTTCTAGCAGTTTCCCCTGTTCGACGAGACCCGTCCCATTAGCGTGACGCGTGTCCTGAACGTAATGGCCCGGCGGTGCGCCAACACCCCGGGCCCGGCACCGAGTCGGTCGTCCTCGATGCCCGTCGATTGTCCCTCAGCGCCGCCCGCGGCGCACCGCGGGTCACGCGACTGGGATCGATCTGGAGCCCTCGGAGCCGCCCGATGAGAGGAGGCCAGATGCCAGACCCAGACAAACATTCGCGCCGCGTGCCGACGCAGCCGTGCGAGGAGCTCGTGCTGGCGGCGGTCGATCGCGCGGGGCGACACCACCGCGCGGGGGACACCCCCGCGGTCCCTGTGTGGACGATCCTCGAGCACCTCGGCGTCGCACGGCGCTCCGCGGAGGCTCGCCGCGTACGCTCGCAGCTGGATGCCCTGCAGGCGGCCGGCCTGCTCGAGTGCTCGCGCCGTCACGGCGTCACCACCTGGCAGCTCGCGGTGCAGGGGCGCCGGCGCCTGCGGCGGGCGCAGCGCACCGGCGGGACAGAGGCGCTGCCCGAGTCGCCGCAGCACCGCGCGTGGCGCAACGCCCGCACGACCGCCGCGCAGGAGATCGAGCGCTTCCGCACGGAGCTGCGCGAGCAGCTCAGCGCGGCGACGCTGCTGCTGGAGGCCGACCCCCCGCCGCGCTCGGACGCATGGCTCGAGCTGGCCGAGGTCCTGTCCCGGACCTGCCGGCTGGTGGGCTCCGCGAGCCACTGCCTGTACGAGTGGAGCGAGCCGGACGACGCGCTGGCGGACGTCGACGACGGCATCGATCCCGGCGACGAGCAGCGCAGCCGCGACGAGCTCGCGCACCTGCGCGCGCTGCGCGCCGGGCGGCGAAACGTCGCGCTGTGGAGCCACGCTCGTGGGGGTTAGCAGCGCCCCGACGTCGCGCCACGAGACGCTGACCGCGGGGCGGTGGGCCTTTGCTACTGTGGCCCGCGAGGTGCTGCGCTGAGATTCAGCCGGGCTGGAGCCGACCGGGAACGCGAAGGGCGCGCGCCGCGCCCTGAGCCTGTGGCAGCGCCCGCACCCGTGGCAGCGCCCGCGCCCGTCGCGCAGTTCGAGGAGTGGCAGATCGCGCTGCACGGACGCCGCGCCGTCTACCGCATCGCCGGCAGCGGGCCCGCTGTGGTGCTGATCCACGGCATGCTCAACTCCTCCAGCCACTGGCAGTCGGTGGCGCTGAATCTCGCCCGCGACCACACCGTTCTCGCCCCCGACCTGATCGGCCACGGCGACTCAGCGGCGCCGCGCGGCGACTATTCCCTGGGCGCGCACGCCGCCAGCATCCGCGACGTGATGGCCGCGATCGGCATCGACCGCGCGAGCATCGTCGGGCACTCGCTCGGCGGCGGCGTGGCGATGCAGTTCTTCTACCAGTTCCCCCAGCGCGTCGAACGACTGGCGCTCGTCTCCAGCGGAGGCCTCGGTCACGAGGTCAGCCCGATGCTGCGCACCGCCGCGCTGCCGGGGTTCTCGACGCTGCTGTCGGCGACCATCCGCCCGCGCCTGCTGAGGGCGATCGCCGGCGCCGGGGTGAGCCTGCGCGAGCGACAGATCGGCGCGGGCGTCTACCTGCAGGCCATCGCGCGGGCGCTGCGCCCGCTGGAGAACGCAGAAGCGCGCCAGGCGTTCCTGCAGACGCTGCGATCGGTGATCGACGCGCGGGGGCAGCGCGTCAGCGCCACCGACCGCCTGTACCTGCTGGAGACGATGCCCACGATGATCGTGTGGGGCGAGCGCGACAACACGATCCCGCTCGAGCACGGCCGCCTCGCGCACGAGGCCATCCCCCACAGCTACTTCGAGACGATCCCCGACGCCGCACACTTCCCGCACCTGGAAGACCCCCAGCGGCTGTCCGAGCTGCTGCGCGAGTTCATTCGCGACACCCGACCAGGGCTGATCGAGGACTCCGACTGGGGCGCCGTGCTCGCGCGCCGCTCACCGCGCGAGCGGCGCCTGGACAACGTCGCCGGCGACGCCGCCGCCTGAGCGCCGCCACTCGGAGGCGCGCGTGCGGCCGCTACTCGGAGGCGCCGTGCGCCAGGCCGCTACTCGGAGGCGCCCGTGCGCCAGGCCGGCGGGTAGGGCAGCGCCGTCAGCGTGCCCTCCAGCTTGCCCCGCATGTGCTCCAGCGGCGGCGGCAGCGAGAGCCCCTCGCCGAGGTGCGCTTCGTCCTCGTCCACCGCGAAGCCCGGGCCGATCGTGGCGATCTCGAACAGCACCCCGCTCGGCTCCAGGAAGTACACGGATTTGAAGTAGAAGCGGTCGATCACCGGCGTCGGGCGGGCGCCCGCTGCGGTCACCCGCTCGCGCCACTCCTCGAGGTCGCCCATCACAGCCGCGAACGCCACGTGGTGAACGGTCCCCGCGCCCTGCGTGCGGTGGATCTCAGGCGGCGCGGCGTCATACGCGTAGAAGCTGCCTCGGTGCTCGCCGCGGGCCTCCCAATGCTCGCCCTGGCCTCTGGTGAAGCCCATCGCCTCGCCCAGCAGGCGCTCGCTGCGCACCGGCGCGTTGCTGTACGCGCGCACGCCCTCGAAGCCCTGCAGCGCGTGCTCGGCGGGGATCTCCGGCGAGTGTGCGCTCAGTGGCGCATCGTCCACGGCGCTGACCACGAACTCGTGTTCGAGTCCCTCCGGGTCGGCGAACAGCAGGCTGGCAGCCGACAGGTCCGCCCTGACGCCGCGACTCGCCAGCCGCTCCTCCCAGAACTCCAGCGCCTCGCGCGAGCCTACGCGCCAGACGATCCGGTGGACCATCCCCGCGCCGACCACGCCGCGGGCCGCGCCCGGGTACTCGAAGAACGTCAGGTCCATCCCCGGCGAGCCGTGCTCGTCGCCGTAGAACAGGTGGTACATGTTCGGTTCGTCCTGGTTGACCGTGCGCTTGACCATCCTCAGCCCGAGCACGCCCGTGTAGAACTCCACGTTCGCACGCGCGTCGCCGGTGATCGCGCTGATGTGATGGATCCCCTCCAGCTTCATCGCCCTCAACTCTATGCACTGTCAAGCGGTCGCGGCGTGCGATCATCGACGCGTGCAGGACGGATCGCTCATCCCGCGCTTCGGGCGCGCGCGGCGCGATCCGCAGCTCGCCGTGCTGGAAGGCTTTCACCCCCTCAAGCACGCCCTGCGCTTCGGGGCGAACGTGCTCGAGGTGCTCACCAGCGACGCCACCGAGCTGGAGCGCCTCGCCGCCGCGCTGGCGCCCGAGCTGACCACACGGCTGCGCGAGCTCGCACGCGAGATCGACCCGGCGGTGTTCGCGCAGCTGGCGCCGCTGACGCCGTCAACGGGAGTGATGGCGCTCGCCCAGCGCCCAGCGGTCGATGTCCGCGCGATGCTCGCGGACGGCCGCGACGCGCCGGTCGTGCTGCTCGAGGACCCGCGCGACCTCGGCAACATGGGGGCGTGCGTGCGCGTGTCCGCCGCCGCGGGCGCAGCCGGCGTGCTCACCACCGGCAGCCACGACCCGTGGCACCCCGACGCCCTGCGCGGCGCGGCCGGCCTGCACTACGCGCTGCCCGTCGCCCGGCTGGCGAGCCTGCAGGAGCTCCAGGGAGCCGGCCGGCCGCTGCTCGCGCTCGACCCCGACGGCGACGCGCTCGACCCACGACGGCTGCCCGCGCGCTCGGTGCTCGCGTTCGGCACCGAGCGCCACGGTCTCAGCGACGAGCTGCTCGCGAGCGCCGACGCGCGCATCGCGATCCCGATGCGCGCGGGCGTCTCGAGCCTCAACCTGGCCACCTCCGTGGCGGCCGTCCTGTTCGCCTGGCGGCTGGCTGCGCCGGCGGGCGCGTCCTAGGCTTCCACCCCGTCCAGCAGCAGCCAGTTGCCGCACAGCGCAGCGGTCGCGCGGCTCACCATCCGCTCGGCCTGCTCGGCGGCGTCGGGGACGTCGGCCATCAGCTGCGAGATCAGCGCCCGTGCCTGCTCCGCGTGCTCCACGTCCAGGCGCTCGTGGAGGCGGAAGTACTCCGTCGCCGGGCCTTCCGCGCTGAAGCCGTAGTGCGAGACCAGGCCCTCCAGCTTCGTCGCCGAGATCTGCGGCTGGCCGGCCTCGATCGCGTACAGCACCGCCAGACGCTCGAGCACGTCCTCGCCCGCCGTCCACGCCTGCGCGCACGCCAGCGTCTGCGCGCCCGGGGCCTGCGCAGCGGACGCGCCCACCGCGTGCTCGAACTGCTCCCACAGCTGCACGTGCGAGGTCTCCTCCTCGGCGTGGCGACGCAGGCCGGGGCGCTGCTCGGGGGCGGCCGACTCGGCGACCTCGGTGGAGGCCTGCGCCAGCGCCAGCACCGCGTGCCGGTACTCCCCCGCGTAGCGGCTGAGCTCATCGGCGCTGAGCTCGCCGGCGCTCCAGCGCTCGTAAAACGGATGCTCGAGCACGTTGATGGCGCCGCGTGCCTCGTCCAGCCTTGCAAGGACATCCATTGCGTGTTCCCTTCTGTCGCTGTTTTGAGTGATTCCGATAAAGGAGTAAGGGCCTGCGATGCAGAAACCTACGGTGTTAGCGGGGTCTTCGTCCACAGGGGCCTGGACGCCCATCCGAGAGGTGTGCGAGTGTCCCGACGGGGATAGAACGCAGGGAGCAGAAGGGGGTGGTTTCAGTGACCATCATCGTCGCTTCAGCACTTGGCGCAATGGGTTTCAGCGCTGCGCTCGCCGTCGCACTGGGCCACGTCGCCGCCCGCGCCGACGCCAGCTCCGAGCGGATGCTCGCGGATGCTCGTGCGGCGGGCGACTTCGACGCCTACCACGAAGGCTACGCGGGGTGGGCGCGCGCCCAGTCGACGATCGCGCGCGAGTCGTCGATCACCGAGCCGTCGTCCAGGGTCAGGGTCGGCACCCAGCGGTTGCCCGTCAGCTCCTGCACCTCGCGGCGGCCCGCCGTGCGGTTGAACAGGCCCGGCAGAGGGGCCAGGCCGTAGAACCTCAGCTTCATCGGTCTATGCTACTCGCGCGATGAGCGACGTAGTGCGTACGCCCGAGGAGGCGCTGCAGGGGCTCCCGGACTTCCCCTTCAGCTCGCACTACCGCGAGGTCGACGGGCTGAGGCTGGCGCACCTGGACGAGGGCGAAGGCCGGCCGGTGGTGTTCTTCCACGGCGAGCCCACCTGGTCGTTTTTGTGGCGCAAGGCGATCCCGCCCGTCCGCGACGCCGGCTTTCGCTGCCTGGCGCCCGACTTCGCCGGCTTCGGGCGCTCGGACAAGCCCACCGACATCGACTTCTACACCTACGAGCGCCACGTCGAGCTCGCGGCCACGCTGCTGGAGGACCTCGACGTGCGCGGCGCCACCGCCGTCGTGCACGACTGGGGTGGGCCGATCGGGCTGCGCCTGGCGGTCGATCGCCCAGACAGGATCGAGCGCCTGGTGATCCTCGACACCGGCCTGTTCACCGGACACCAGCGGATGAGCGACGCGTGGGTCGCCTTTCGCGACTTCGTCGAGCGCACCGAGGACCTGCCCGTTGGCTTCCTCGTGCGCGGCGCCTGCAAGACCGACCCCGGCGACGAGGTGATCGCCGCCTACGACGCGCCCTACCCGGACGCCGCCTCCAAGGCCGGCGCGCGCGCCTTCCCGCTGCTCATCCCGCGCACGCCCGATGCCCCCGGCGCCGAGGCGGGCCAGCGCGTGCAGACCGCCCTCAGCGAGGATCGCCGCCCCACGCTGATGCTGTGGGCCGACTCCGACCCGGTGCTGCCGCTGAGCACCGGCGAGCGCTTCGCTCAGGCGATCGGGCGTCCCGCTCCGCGCACGATCGAGAACGCCAGCCACTTCCTGCAGGAGGACCAGGGCCCGTTGATCGGCGAGCTGATCGCCGACTGGCTCACCGCCGGCTGAGAGATCCGGCCGCCGCCTGACACCCCGCGCGCGCCGCGCCGGAAGCGTCAGATCAGTCGCCGGTCGTCTGCGCGAGCTGTGGCTGCTCGGGGGCGGCGTCGAGCGCGGGCTCGGAGTGGGCCGCGCGCAGCTCGTAGCCGGCGCGCGCTGCTGTGTCCACCTGCGAGAGCACCGCGTCGGCGCGGGAGACGCGCGAGAGCCCCTCCTGCACGGACAGCGGCAACAGCGCGGACACGCGCTCGCTGATGGCCAGCTGCTTGGGCACGTGCACGTCGAACTTGGGCAGCTCGAGCGTCTCCACGATCGCGTCGGCCACCTGCTGGGGCTCGATCTTGCGGAACTGGCGCTGGCGCGGCTCGGACAGCCCGAGGCCCAGTTCCGTGTTCACCGCAACGGGGCTGACGGTCGAGAGCTCCACGCCGGTGCCGCGCAGTTCCTTGTGCACCGCCCTGCTCAGGTTGATCACCGCTGCCTTGCTCGCGCAGTAGGTGGCGCCGCCGGGGAAGCCGTACTTGCCCGCCTGCGAGGCGACGTTGACGACGTGGCCGGAGCCGCGGGCGATCATCCGCGGCAGCACCAGCTTCATGCCGAGGATCACACCGTGGACGTTGATGTCCATGATCCGCCGTGCGGTGGCGTCGTCCTCCTCGACGAACGGTCCGATCGGCATGATCCCCGCGTTGTTGATCAGGATGTCCACCGGACCGAGCTGCTCTTCCGCGCCGTCCACAAACGCCGCGAAGGAGGCGCGGTCGGTCACGTCCAGCGCCAGCGCGACCGTGCTCGGGCCGAGCTCGTCCGCTGCCGCGGACGCTGCCTGGGAGTCGAGGTCGCCAATCGCCACGCGCACGCCGCGGCCCACGAGCGTCTCCGCGGTGACTCGGCCGATGCCGCGCGCGGCGCCGGTGATGAGCGCTGTCTGTCCGGCGAGGATGCGGGGCTGCTTGGCCATGGGAGTCCTCCTCTGGTTCGTGCGATCGGGTCCAGTGCAAAACTAGCGCGTTTGGCCAGCCAGCCAGTCGCTCGCTGGGGGAGTAGTAGGGTTGACAGATGCCGTCCTTTCAGTTCGACGGGCAGCGACTCGCATACACCGAGTTCGGTGGCGGCCCCGCGGCGCTCACCGCCACCGGCACACGCGGTCGCACGGCGCGCAGCGCACCCGGCTCCGGACGCACGCTGATCCTGCTGCACGGGCTGCTGCTCTCCCAGGAGATGCACGAGCCGCTGGCGGAAGACCTGGCCGCGCGCGGCAACCGCGTGATCACGATGGACCTGCTCGGGCACGGGCAATCCGAGCGCCCGCGCGACATGTGGCGCTACTCGATGGCCAAATCCGCCGAGCAGGTGGTGGCGCTGCTCGACCACCTGCAGATCGACGAGGCGGTCGTGATGGGCACCTCGCTGGGCGCCAACGTGGCGCTGGAGATCGCAGCGCACAACCCGCAGCGGCTGCGCGGCATGGTGATCGAGATGCCGGTGCTCGACAACGGCCTCTTGTGGAGCGCGCTGACGTTCACGCCGCTGCTCGTCGCGCTGACGTTCGGGGAGCCCGTGATGAAGCTCCTGTCGAGCGTCACGCGCGCGATTCCGCGGCGCCTGCTGCCCCACTACGGAAACGTGATGCTCGATCTCGTGCGCCAGGAGCCGGGGCCCGGCGGCGCGCTCCTGCAGGGCCTGTTCTTCGGACGGATCGCGCCGCCGCGCGAGGAGCGGCGCACGTTCACCGCGCCCACGCTCGTGCTCGGCCACCCGCGCGACCCCGTGCACCCGTTCTCCGACGCGGGCATGCTCGCCATGGAGATGCCCAACGCGAGGCTGCTTCAGGCGAACTCGCTGACCGAGCTGCGCATGCAGCCCGAGCGGCTGACCGGCGAGATCGCCGCATTCCTCGACGAGGTGTGGGGAGAGTCGGTGCGACGCGCGAAACCCAAAGCCGCAGCGACGGCGCGCAAAGCCACTGCCGGCAAACAAGCACCGGCGAGACGCACAGCGATGAGCAAACGCGCGGCGCCGAAACGCTCGCGCGCCTAGCCGCTCAGCTCTTCGGCGGGAACAGTTCGACTTCGTTGACGTCCACGTGGCCCGGGGCGGTGGCGGTGCCGACCGCCGATTCGGGCGCCTTGCTGATCCACAGGGTCACGTACGTGAACGCTTTCTTGGAGTCGCGCAGCTTGAAGCGGACGCTTTTCTTTTTGATCACCCTGGGGGAGCTCAGCGGCACCCAGGCGGGGTCGGTGATCGATTCGGGAACCGTGTGGCCGTTGGCGCCGTAGACCTGCACGGTCATGCCAGGGGTCGAGGTGATGAGCTGCAGGACCGCGACCTTCTGCTTGGCCTTTAGGTCGATCAGCAGCCCCTCCGCCAACGTGGGCGACGTTTCCGGGTTGACCTGCGCCGTCCACGCGGTGGCGTGATCGCCGTCGATCGTCAGGCTGGGGTCGCCGAACCAGCTCGCGGGGAAGTTGTACGGGTTGTACGTGCTCGCGGCGTTGGTGTCCAGCACGATCGCGCTCTGCTGCGATTCTTCGCCGCCGGCGCCCGTGCCGGTCCCGGTGGTCGTGGTCGCAGGCGTGGTGGTCGTCGGCGTGGTCGTTTTGGCTTCCGTGGTCGGCGTCGTCGCGGTGGTTTTTTCAGAGGCCTTGGGCGTGATCGCAGTGAGCGGGATCTTCGGCGGTTTGACCGCCCCCAGCGGCAGCGTGGCTTTCGCAGTAGGGGTGCTGGCCGCGCCTCCCGGCGTGACCGGCGTCGTCGCGGTGGCGGGCGGCGTGGTGGCCGTCGCCGGCGGCGCCACCTGGGCGACCGTCGTCGTGACCGTGCGCGGCTTGGGCGTGCCTTTGCTCAAGGCCGCGTAGGCGGCGGCTGCTGCGCCCAGCACGAGGATCGCCACCGCGCCGAAGATCGCCGCGGCCGAGCGCCAGCCCGGCGTGCCAAGGCTGTCCGGGCGGCCCGCGCCGCACTGCAGGCACCAGTCCTGGCCGGCGAGCATCGGTGCGCCGCACTTGGCGCAGGCGCGCTCGACCGGCGGCGGCTGCGACGCGCCGGGTGGGCGGGCATCCGTGCCCGGCTCCGTCGCGGAGCCGTTGGGCGGCGCCTGGCCGTTATCGAGGGCCGGCGGAGAATCGACGAGCGACGAGGCCACTGAATCGAATTCTAGCCCTACAGGATGTCGCGGCCCGTCGGTTGCAGGCCCTCGTCCAGCTCCAGCTGCCAGTAGTAGCGGGTGAACGTCATCCCCGAGCGGAACTGGCCCACGTGCGGCTCCACGCGCTCGCCCGCCGCCATGCGCACGATCAGCTCCGGGTAGGTGCGACCCGGGAGCGCCGCGTAGGCGGGCGCTGGGAACGCGCCGCCGAAGCGCGTGTTCACGTCGGTGATCCCCAGCCCGATGTCCGGGTCGCGGAACACCTGGATCGTCGCCGGCCCGCGCACGCTCAGCGCCTCCATCACCCGCCGCCCCAGATCGATCAGCTCCTCGTCGTGCACCACCTGGCCCTTGATCGACTCCCCCCCGCGCGACTCGAGCATCGTGCGGGGGATCGCGTTCAGGCAGCGCCCGTCGCGGTCGCCCAGGCAGTCGATCGACAGCTCGTCGCCGCCCATCGCGCGCTGGACCATCACCGGCTCTCCTCGCGGCAGGCCCTTCGGGCGCGGGCCGCCCGGCGCCCGCTCGACGTAGTCGATCAGGAAGCGCGCCTGCGCAGGGTCGTGCGCGAGGTGGATCGAGCGTGCGCCCGAGCCCTGGCGCGGCTTGACCATCACCGGGTATTCCAGCACGCTCAGGTCGTCCTGCGGCAGCACCGTCGGCGGCGAGGGCAGGCCCAGCCGCTGCAACAGCAGGTGGGCGTCGTACTTGTCGTACGTGGCGCGGGCAACCTCCGCAGATGGTACGAGGGCGGGAAGGCGATCTTCCTCCAGTGCGCGAGCCAGAATCTCTATATCCAGATCCGTCAGCGGCAGGACCGCGCCGACCCCGTGCTCCTCACACAGCGCCTGCAGCGCCGGCACGTATTCGGGGTCGTCCATGCGGGGCACCGCGACGCGCACGTGCGCGGCGTACTGCGCGGGGGCCAGCGGCGAGGGGTCAGCGGCGATCGTCAACGCCTGCGCCGCGAAGCACGACACGATGTCGTAGCGCTTGCCCGTGCCCGTCAGCAGGATCGCCGGTCGGCCGGCGGGTGGCGCAGCGGGTGCTCTGACCGGCCCGCTCACAGATCCCCCTCCCAGCCGCCCGCCGCGCCCTTGTACAGGTCCGAGCCGCCCAGCACCATCGACACCGTCCGCTTCAGGATCTGGATGTCCAGGGCGAGCGAGCGGTGCTCGATGTAGTACAGGTCGAGCTCGATCCGCTCCGACCACGGCAGCGACGCGCGGCCGTTCACCTGCGCCCAGCCCGTGATGCCCGGCTTGATCTCGAGGCGCCCGCGCTGGCGCTCTGTGTACTGCTCCACCTGCACCGGCAGCGTCGGGCGCGGCCCGATCAGCGACATCTCCCCGCGCAGCACGTTCACCAGGTTCGGCAGCTCATCCAGCGACGTGCGGCGCAGGAACGCGCCCACGCGCGTGATCCGCGAGTCGTTCGCGTTGATCGCCAGGCCCGCCCCTTTGTGCTCCGCGCCGTCCACCATCGTGCGCAGCTTCAGCACGTCGAACTCATGGCCGTGCAGGCCGCTGCGGCGCTGGCGGTAGACGATCGGGCCCCTTGACTCGAGGCGGATCGCCAGGGCTGCGAGGGCGAGGATCGGGGAGGCGAAGGCCAGGGCAGTGGCGGAGACCACGATGTCGACGGCGCGGCGGAGCACGGCGGGGATTGTGGCAGCGGACGGAGAGAACCGTCCCAAGTGCGGCCTAAGGTCGGGAGCCGTGAAGGTAAGCGCAATCATCAGACTCATCGAAGCCGACGGCTGGCGACAGACTCGCCAGACCGGAAGTCATCGTCATTTCCGTCATCCGAGGAAGCCCGGAACGGTGACGATCGCAGGCCATCCGCGCGACGACTTGCATCCCAAGACGAAGGCAAGCATCATGAGGCAGGCAGGACTGATGCAATGAGCGAGATCGAGCAATATCTGATCCTCATAGAGGGCAGCCCACCGTCGAACTACTCGGCGTGGTCGCCGGACGTTCCGGGCTGCATAGCTACCGGCGCCTCGATCGATGAGTGCATCGCGGAGATGCGCGCGGCACTGCAAGGACACCTCGAAGTGATGCGAGAGCACGACGAACCGGCACCCGAGCCTTCCGGACCTGGGGTCTACGTCGAGCGTGCTGTCGCGGCTTAACGCGTCCCCTCGGCGACCTCCCAGGCCGCATCGGTCCCATGCCTCAGCCAGTCCCAAAGCCCGGCAGCGAGTGAGGCCGTGGTGAGCACGTAGTAGCGCGCGATCAGGAACAGCCGCGCGCGCAGGACGCCAGCGAGTACGGCGGCGAGCAGCAACGCGAGCTGCAAGGCGAGGGTGACGATGTACAGCGGGCCTCCGCCGAGCGCGAGCACGGCGATGTTGGCGGCGAGCGCGAGCACGTGCAGGGCGGGCGTGCTGTAGCGCAGCAGCCGGTGCGAGAGGATCATGAGCGCATAGCCGGGCGGGTAGCCGCGGGGGGAGAGCATGCCGCCGCGCACGACGATCGGCCAGGTGTGGCTCATCATGCGGCGCTTGCGGGCAAACTCGCCGGCCATCGACGGAACCATCTTCTCGGCGGCATGCGCGGCGGGCACGTACACGGCGCGCTGGCCGCGCTTGACGATGTTGAACGGCAGCGACAGGTCGTGTCCCATGATCGGGTCCACGACCAGGTAGGACTCACGCCGGGCGGCGTAGATGCCGCCGTTGCCGGCGGTGATCGACGACAGGCGCGACTCGAGCGAGCGCACCGCCAGCTCGTAGCGCCAGTAGACGCCCTCCTGACTGGGGAGCTCGCGGCCGTCCGCGGCGACGGGCAGATAGCGAACCTGACCGCAGGCGTAGCCGACGTGCTGGTCCTCGAACGCGCCCACCAGCTGGCGTGCGGCGTCGGGCTCCCACAGCGAGTTGGCGTCGGAGAAGGCGACGATCTCCCCGTGGGAGCGCTCCACGGCGGCGTCCTGCGCGCGGATCTTGCCGCCGCGCGGGAGCTCGAGCACGAGGTCGGCGCCCGCCTGCCTGGCGCGCACGGCGGTCTCGTCCTCGCACCCATCGCACGCGACGATCACCTCGAGCAGCTCGCGCGGGTAGTCGAGCGCGAGCGCGTTTTGCACCTTGGCGGCGATCACCGACTCCTCGTCGTGCGCGGCGACGATCAGCGACAGGCTGGGGAGGGGTGGGGATGGATGGATGGGTTCGCGTGGCTTCGATTCCGGTCGCGCGAACACGCGCGCGAGCGCGGCCAGCGCGGCTGCGTAGCCGAGCTGCGTCCACACGATCAGCGCGGAGCACAGCCAGAAGACGATCTCCAGGGCGAGCCTCATGGGCGGCGATTCTCGCTGAGGAGCTGCTCGTAGAGCACGAGCGTGCGGCGGCCGATCTCCTCCCAGGAGTACGGGCCGGCGGCGGCCGCGCGGGCGCGCTCTCCCAACTCGGTGAGGGCGGGCCTGTCGGCGAGCAGATCGCGCAGTGCGTCGCGGAGCGCGCGTGCGTCGCCTGCGGGGAACGTGCGCGCTGCCCCCGTGGCGGCCACCTCTGGGAAGCCGCCCACGTCGCTGAGCAGCAGCGGCTTGCCGAACGCCAGCGCGGTGAACAGCACGCCCGACTGGTCGATCTCGCGGTAGGGCAGCACGACCAGGTCCGCTCGCATGAAGTACGCGGGCAGCTCCGCGTCGGTGACGAAACGGGGCACGAAGCGCACGCTCGCGGGGGCCGTCGCCTGCAGCGCGGAGATGTCCATGCGCGGCATCCCCACGACCCACAGCTCCGCTCCCTCGATCCCGCGCCAGGCCTCCAGCAGGTCCTCGATGCCCTTATAGGGGCGCATCAGGCCGAAGCACAGGACCACGGGCGCGTCCGTTTGGAAGGGCGGCGGCGCGGGCTGGGCGAGATGCGCGAACGCGCCGTGCGGGATCACGTGTACGCGGCGCTCGTCCACGCCGAGCTCGTCCACCAGCCGCGTGCGGCCGTGCTGGGAGTGGACGACGACTGCGTCGAAGTGCTCGTACAGCCGCCGCTGCGCTTGGCGCTGTCCGGGCCTGGCCTCGCGCGGGAGGATGTCGTGCGCGGTCAGCAGCAGAGGACGGCGGGCGCCATCGGCGCGGTGCCCGTCGGGGAGCAGGTGCCCGTCGACGTGCTGCACGGTCAGCCACTGGAAGTGAACGACGTCCGCCATGTTGGCGGCGCGGCGGTAGCGCAGCATGTCGGGGAGGTGCTCGGCGAGCTTGACCGCGCGCCTGGCGCGCGCGTCGGGCACGTGTGCGGCGAGACGGTAGAAGAGCTCGCGGCGCTCGTAGCCGTCGGGCCGCGGGACGGGCGCGTAGGCGAAATGGCTCGTGTACAGCTCGACGTCCGCCCCGGCCGCCGCCAGCGCGTGGCAGAGGGCATGGTCGTAGGGCGGCGTGTAGGCCGAGGGATCGACGACGTGGACGCGCATGGGGCTCAGAGGTAGACGACCTCGACGTCCAACCTGCTGTAGACGGACGCGGCGCGCGTGTCGCAGCTGAGCAGGCCCTCGCCGTGGTGGGCGGCGGTGGCGGCTGCGATCGCGTCATACACGGCACCGCCGGCGATCGACAGCGCCGCCAGCCGCCTCACGAGCCCGCGGCGCTCGCGCTCGGGCAGGACCATGCGTCTGCCGGGATAGTCCATGTGCAGATATTCGGCGACCAGCGAGGACTCGGCCCTGAACGGCTCGGGCAGCCTCGTCAGCACCGAGTAGCTCTCGAGCTCCGTGTGAGCGATGAGATCCACCACCTGATACTTGGCGAGTGCCTCGATCGCCGCCTCGTGGTGTTGGTTCCAGCTCGCGAAGGCCGCTATTACGACGCTGCTGTCCGGGGTCACCGGCGAGTCTGCTCGAGCGTCTCCCGTACGAACTCGGACGTCAACTCGGGCATCGGACGGTCGGCGACCGCGACCAGTCGACCTGTCCGCCGCTCCAGGCGCATGGGCGTGGTGGGGTGCTCGATCTCGAGCCTGCCATCGACGGCGCTCAGCTCCAGCTGCTGGCCGGGCGTGAAGCCGAGCTCTTCGCGCAATCGCTTGGGCACGACGATGCGTCCGGCGGCATCGATGGTTGCGATCATGGCATAAATCTACCATGGGGTAGGGTCACTCCAAGATGGCCGAGATCGAGCTGAGCTACTGCGTGGTCAACACCGCCCAGCGCGAGCTGCTGATGCGCGGGCTCGAGGCGATCGCACGCGAGCGCGAGGGCCTGCCGTTCGCGAGCGAGGTGCTGGTGCTGGACAACGCGTCCGGCGATGGCTCCGCGGAGGCGGCGCGCGCGCATCCGGCGGTGGACGAGGTCATCGCGCTCGATCGTCGCCGCGGCAAGGCGCTGAACGACTCCGAGCTCCTGCGCCGCGCGCGCGGTCGCTACGCGCTGCTGCTCAACGAGGACTCGGAGCTGCGTCCGGGAGCGACCGTCGCCCTGTGGCAAGCGCTGGAGGACCATCCGAAGGCAGCCTGCGCGGGCGCGCAACTCGTGCGCCCGGACGGCACAGCGCAGGCATGCGCGTGGCGCTTTCCCACCGTCGCCACGGCGCTTGCGGGGGCGCTGATGCTGCACCGCCGGTGCGTGGTGCAGAGCACGGGCGCGCACACGCGGGGGGTCGACTGGTGCCAGTCCTCGGCGCTGCTCGTGCGGCGCGAGGCGGCCGCGGAGGTGGACTACCTGGACCCGGACTTCTTCGTGTACTCCGACGAGGTGGACTTCGCCCGGCGCCTGCGCGACGCCGGCTGGCGCAGCGTGTACGTGCCCTCGGCGGTGGCCGTCCACCACGAGCAGCTCTCGACTGGCGCGGTGCCGGAGCGGCGGATCGTGGAACTGTCCCGCGGTCGCGACCTGTACATGCGCAAGCACCACTCGCCCGCCCAGGCGCGCGCAGTGCGCTGGCTGACCGCCTGGAGCTATGCGCTGCGCGCGCTGGCGGCGCTTGCGCTGCCGGGACACGACCCGCGGCGCTACTGGCGCCACGTGACCGCAACGCTGATGCCCGCGCGCGGTGAGGGTCTGCGCGAGGCGGCCGACGCCTACAACCGCACGCTGGGCGGCTGAAGGGCCTTCGCGGGCGCAGCCGCGTAGCGGCGGAGTCCCCGCGGCGGCGCGGCGCTCAGTCGCAGCCGAGCTCGGACAGCACGGCGTCGACGACAGACGGGTCCAGCTGCGTGTCCGCCACCCGGCGGAGCTCTTCGCAGGCCTCGCGTGTGGAGCGCGCGGGGCGGTAGGGACGGTCGGTGATGATCGCGTCGTAGGTGTCGCAGGCGGCGATGATCCGGGCGGCGAGCGGGATCTTCTTGCCGGCCAGGCCGTCGGGGTAGCCGCCCCCGTCCCAGCGCTCGTGGCTGGCGCGCACGGCGGGAGCGAGATGGGCGAACGCGTCGATACGCCCCACCAGCTCGCCGCCGATGGCGGCGTGGCTTCGCATCGTCACCCACTCCTCGTCGGTCAGCGGGCCGGGCTTCAGGAGGATCTCGCTGGGAATGGCGACCTTGCCGAGGTCGTGCAGCATCGCCGCGTAGCGGACGTCGCGCGCCTGCGCGCTCGAGAGCGCCATGCGCAGCGCCACCCGCTCGGCGAGCACCGCCACGTCCTCGCCGTGGCAGGCGGTGTAGTCGTCCTTCGCCTCGACCGTGCTCGTCAGGGCAGCCAGCGCGGTGGTGAACGCGCCCTCGAGGTCGCTCACCAGCCGAGCGCGGTGGACGGCCACGCCGAAGCTGGCGGCGATCGCCTCGATCAGCACGACGTCGGGCTCGCCGAGCGCGCCCGCGTCGGTCGCCTCGATGTTCAGCACGCCCCAAACCTCGCCCTCGACGACGATCGGCACGGCGAGCTCCGAGCCCGGGTCGGTCTGCGGGTCGCGCACGATGTAGTCGGGGTCCTGCGTCGTGTCCGGCACGAGCGCGGTGGCGCCCGAGCGGGCGACCCTGCCGTTGACGCCCTCCGACGCAGGCTGCTCGGTGAGCAGGAACTCGGTCATCACCTCAGCCAGGGGCCCGCGGCCGGCGATCAGCCGCAGCACGTCGTCCTCGTCCAGGCGCTGGATGGCGGCCAGGTAGAAGGCGAACGTCTCGTGCAGCTCGTCCACCACCAGTTGCGCCATCTCGTCGACCTCGCTCTTGTCGACCAGCCGTGCGGTGAGCCGCGCCGCCAGGCGCAGCTGCTCGCGCAGGTAGGCGAGCTCTCCGACCGCAGCCAGGCTGTGAACGCGGGCGTCCGCACGGTGGCGGCTGAGCGCCTCAGCGCGGCGCTGGCGCTCCTTGGCACCTGCGCGATGGGGTGGCTTGACAGTCAATTCCGGCACGACTGGGCAGATATCGGCCGCAAATTGCGCTTTCTTGAGCCAAGAATCCTCCACCTAGACGCCTCCTGGACGCAGGCCGCCGCTTCGGTGAACTACGCAGGCGGCCGAGGACGCCGCCCCGCGCCGGTCGTGAGGCGCGCATCTGACGGCCGTGGACCAAGCGGGGCCAGGACGCAGGGAGCGAAGTGTGCTCTGCACACGAGCAACCGAGGACGCCGCCCCGCGCCGTGTCCACGGCCGTCAGACGTCCTTCAGGGGGTCCTCGGCGTATGCCTCGACTTCGCCGTGGCGGGCGCGGAAGGAGCGCACCCGCCGGTGGGCGTCGAGGACGAGCGCCCGTGCCTGTGCGCGCTCGTGCGGGTGGAAGAAGCGGGTCGCCAGCAGCGCGGCGGGCACGAGCGCGAGCCACACGACGCGCAGCGCCAGGCCGCCAAGCCCGTGGGTGGGCAGCAGCAGCTCGCCGGACACGGCCACGCCGGCGAGGATCGCCGCCAGCTTCGCGAGGCGCAGCCATTCGAAGCCGACCTTGAAGAGGCTGCGCGTGAGCAGGTACATGACGAGCAGCATCGCCGCGTAGGCGCCGCACAGCGCGAGGCCCGCGCCGGCGATCCCCAGCCCGGCGCCGCTGTGGGGGACGAGCACTAGCAGCAGGACGACGTTGACGGCGAGGCCGGTGGCGCCCGCGGGGAAGTTGCGCGACGTGACGCGCGCGCGCCCGGAGATGGCGACGAACACGAGGTACAGGCCGTACAGCGCCCAGCCGAGCGCCAGCCACGGCAGCGAGCGGTAGGCGTCGAAGTACTTGTGCGCGGCGAGCAGCTGCACCATCCAGCGGCCGAGCAGCGCCACCGCGCAGACGACGACTCCCGTCGCCAGCGCGTAGTAGGTGGTCACCAGCGAGTACAGCTGCGCGGCCTCCTCGTCGCTCTCGATCGAGTACGCCAGCGGGGGCCACGCATACTGAAAGCCGCGCACGGCGACGAACACGACGGTGGCGAGCTTGATCGCGATCGCGTACCGGCCGGCGGCTTCCTGGGAGAAGATCCTGAACAGGTAGAAGCGGTCGGCGACCTGTAGCGCGTACACGCTGGCGTCCGCGGGCACGGTCGGCAGCCCGAAGCGCAGCATCGCGCGCAGGTCGGCGATCCTCACCTTCAGCGACACCCGCCGGCGCAGTACCCACCACAGCCCGAGCACCACGATGGCGGACGCTCCGAAGTTGCCCAGCAGCAGGCCGCGCGCGCCCTGCTTGGCGAACACGACCAGGATCACCGTGAACGCGACCGTCATCGCCACGTTCGCGCCCGACGCATACACGTAGGCGCGCTTGCGTTCGTCCACCCGCAACTGGGCGTAGACCATCTCCAGGTTGGTGAACGCCCACAGGCCGAGCACCGCGCAGTCGAGCAGCAGCGGGTCGTAGGAGCCCAGCGCCAGGCGCGAGAGCGGACCGGCGAACACGAGTGCGACGAGCGAGGCGAGCGTAGTCGTCCACGCGACCGCTGCGGTTGCCGTGCGCGCGATCCGGTCGCGGCGCTCGGTGTCCTCGTCGTCGAAGTAGAAGCGGATGAACGCTTCGCCGATGCCGGCGCGTGCGAGGATGCTGAACAGGATCACCGCCGTCAGCAGCGATTCGGCGGCGCCGTAGGCCTTCGGATCGAGGTAGCGCGTGTACAGCGGCAGCGTCAGCAGCGCCAGGCCCTTGGCGAGGATGTCCCCGAACTGGTAGGCCGCGCCGCTGGTGACCAGGCGCTTGAGGTAGCCGAACACGGCTCAGAAGCTACTGGCCTGCGCGCCCGCCTCCAGCACGGTCTCGTGCGGGGGCGGTTGGCCCCCGGCGCGCGGGAGCTCAGCGCGTGCGAGGGCGACGCCGATCGCCAACAACAGCCAGGTGGTGGGGTCTTCCAGGAAGTCGGCGTAGGTCCACGTGTGCAGCACGAGCGCCGCGAAGCACGCCGCGATCGCGATCCGCGGCGGGGAGCGCCCGGCGCCGCGGAACAGGACGATGAACGCGGCGAGCAGCAGCGCCACGTACAGCGCCAGCCCGAGGATCCCCTGCTCGGCTGCGACGGTCACAGGGATCGTGTGCGAGGCGGACACGGCGTTCTCGGCGCTGGCTTTGCTGTGGAGCTTGTACTCGGTTTCGAACGAGCCCGAGCCGTAGCCCTCGAGCGGGCGTTTGGCGAACAGTTCCAGGCCACCGGTGATGAGGCTGCCGCGCCCATTGGTGGCGTTGTTGGCCGAGCCGCCCGCGCCCTTCAGCCCGAAGTGCAGGCTGGTGGGTGCGAGAGCCACGAACAGGCCCGCGAGCACGAGCACCGCGAGCGACACGTAGGCGGCTCGGCGCACGCCCCAGCACCAGGCGCCCAGCACCGCTAGGCCCAGCACGAGCGCGGCGATGCTCGACTGCGAGAAGCTCGTCACGAGCCCTGCCAGCAGCCACAGCAGGACCGCGCCGCCGACCAGCACGTCGCGGCGGCGGGCGCGGTCGAGGGCGCCTGCGCCGCGCGCCAGCACCACGGCCATCAGCGCGATCATCACCAGCGCCAGGAAGCGCCCGTAGATGCTGGGGTCGAAGAACACGGAGTTGACGCGGAAGTAGTTGTCGTAGTCGTTGGCGGCCACGACCTTGGGGTTCAGGAACAGCGACTTGCGGTAGTACTCGACGAAGCCCACCCCCGCGAACAGCACCGCCAGCGCGACCGCCACGCCCAGGCAGCGCGCCAGCAGCGAGCGCGTCCAGCGCACGTCGCGCAGGATCAGGAAGAGCAGCGCGAACGGGATGTAGAAGAAGGCGATGTTCTCGGCGCCCTTGGTGCGGTCGCCCGAGTAGATCGTCTGCAGCGCGTACAGGACCACCGCCGCGAACAGCAGCAGCTCGACGCCGCGCGGGGAGGCCCAGAAGGCCAGGCGGCGCGGCGAGAGCTCGTCCCGCTCCAGCACGGGCTCCTCACCGGCTTGGCCCCTGCCCAGCAGACGCGGCAGCAGGTAGGTGAGCGTCCCCGCAGCGATCACGAGGTACAGCGGGATCAGCAGGTTGACGGTCCTGCCGCCGGTTGAGATGGGCAGCCTGAAGGGCAGCGCGAACACGGCGAGCAGCGGGAACGCGTCGCGGTGGCGTCGCATCGCCACGACGAGGACCCCAATTCCCACGAGCGCGACGAGGGCGCCTGCGGCGAGCGCCCCCGCGCTCGGCAGGCGCGTGGCGAGGACCGTGGGCGCGAGGCCGCTCACGGCGCCACCAGCGTGGTGCTCAGCGGCGAGAGCACCGGGCCGTGGTGCTGAAGGGCGACGCGCACGCGATATTCACCGGCGGGCGCGAGGGCGCCTTCGTTGAGCGGCGTGTAGACCGGGAGCCCCCTCGGGCTGAGCGTCCGCTGCAGGCGGCGCGCGGTTCCGCGGTGGCCGTTCCAGCGCAGTGAGAACGTCCGGTAGCCGGCCAGCGGATACTCGTGCACGAGCGTCGCCACGGTGCTGCCGGCGGAGTTGATGATCGTGACGGTCACATCTTCGGCGTGCTCGAGCTTGAACGAGATCTCGGCCTGTTTCTCGTGCCCCGACGGATACGGCGAGAAGTACGGCGTGAGCTTGAATTCCTGAACGACGGTCGGCGTGTGCTTGAGCCGCTGCGTGATCAGGAACGCGGCGAAGCACGCGACGACGACTACCGCGAAGACGATCCTCGCGAGCGGATCGCTGCCCGGTGAGGTCGCCTGGGCGCCCCCGCGCGCGCTATCGGCGCCGGCGGCGGCGTCGCTCAATCCTCGCCGCCCAGCGCAAACCGCTCGACCGTGTCCGAGCGCAGCCCGAGACGCAGCGTCTCCAGCGAGAGCACGTCGGCGGGTGCGATGTTGCCGAGGCTGCACTCCGTGCCGAAGCGCTCGAGCAGCCACACCTGCTGGCGCTGCAGCGGCGCGTCGAAGATCAGTTTCTCGGGGTCGATCGCGTGGGCGATCTCGTCGATCAGGCCCGTGCGCACTTCGCCGTTGGCGCGGTAGATCCCCGCGGTGCCGGACTCGCGCGCCTCGGCGATCACCTTCCACGCGCCCGCCGCCAGGTCGCTTTCGATCTGCTCGACCCAGATGTAGGGGGCCATGATGAAGTCGGCGTCCTTGCTGCCCACCTCGGCGAGCACGACGAACTCGCGCGACAGACGTTCGATCAGCTCGCGCTTGACGGCGGCCTCGAGCGTGATCGTGCCGTCGGAGATCTCCACGTGGCGCAGGCCCAGCTCGCGCAGCCAGGCGACGAGCCCGTCGACGCGTCCCTGGCGGATCGCGACCTCTGTAAGCGTGCCGCCGAGCACCACGGGGATGCCGTGCTTCGCGTAGAGCTCGAGCTTGGGCCCGAGGTTGGCGGTGACGACCGCCGTGCCCCAGCCGAGCTTGACGATGTCGACGCTGTCGCCGGCGACTTCCAGCATCCCGGCAGCCTCGGCGACCGACAGGCCCCTGTCGATCACGTGGGTGATGCCATGCTCGCGCGGCTTGCTCGAGCGCTCCGGGATGTCGAGGAAGCCGGCTATGGGCTCTGTGTGATCTTGTCTGCGCCCACGATCAGGACCACGTTGGCTGAGTTCGCAAGGGCGGACACAGCCGATTCCATCGGCTGCACCTGGGTCACTTCCGCGGAGCGGGCGACGCCTTCCGCTTCGGGCTTGTGGCCGCTCGCGTACTCGACGACGCTGACCTGCCCGGAGCCTGGCGGTTTGCCGTAGAGCGCCGCCGCCTGCGAGTAGCCGTTCTGCTGCAGCGTGGTGGCGATTCGCCGCGCGAGGCCTTCCGCTTCGGTTGCGTTGAGCACCGCGACGGTCGTTTCCGCGGGACCGAGCACCGGGGCCTTGGCATGGTGCGTCGTGCCGCTCTTGTGCGCGCCCTTCGTAGACGCGGTGGAGCCGTGCCCGGCGGCGCCCGTGGTCGTAGCTTTGCTACCGGAGGACCCGCCGAGCACCGTGAACGCCACCACCGCGACGACCGCCGCCGCCGCGACCAGCCCTCCGAGGATCAGCAGCCCTTTCCTACGGGGCGGGCGCTCGGCGACGTAGTTCGAGCGACGCGTCTCGGCGAGAATCGGCGCGCGCGGGTCGGCCCGGCGTGCCGCGGCCGCGGGGGCCGGGGCGGGCGGGCGTCGCGCCGCAGCCAGTGGCGGCTGCCCCGCCGCGGCGGGCTGCGTCGCAGGACGCGGTGGCGCCGGAGCGCGGGGGGGCGCCGCGGCGGCTGCCGCTACTCCGGCGGCTGCCGCTACGCCGGCGGCGGCGGCCGTGGCTGGGGCCGGGGGACGCGGGTCGGCCACCCCGGCGGGAGCCGCGCCCTGAGCCACCGGGCGGCTCTGCGCCGCCGCCGCGGCCGCGGCCGCCGAGGCAGGCGCGCCGACCGGTGCGGCGAGCGGCGGGGAGGAGCCCGGAAGGGCCGGCGCGTTGCGGCTGGGCGGGGCCTGCGGCGCGCCCTGGCCGGGCGCGACTGCGGGCGCGGGAACACCGGGCGCCGCCGGTTGTGCGGGGGAGCCCGGTTGAGCCGGCACGATGGGTTGGGCGGCAGGGGTCGGCTGGCCTGCAGGGACTGGCTGGCCGGGCTGGGCCGGTTGGCCGGCCGGCGGCAGCGGAACGCCGGGAACCGCCGCGGCGGGTGCGACCGGGACCCCGGCGGCGGTCACCGCTTGGCCCGCGGGGGCGACGGCCGCGCCGGCGCCGGCCACACGGGTCGCGGGCGCGGCGGCGGCAGCAGCCACAGGCGCGGCCCGCGGGGCCATGGGGCGCACCGCCTGGACGGCGGGCACCTGCCCCTGCTGGACGCGGCTGGCAGCGGCGGCGCTGACGCGCTGCTCCATGTCGGCCGCGCGCTCGGGCGCGCGTCCGGCCCACTCCCGCAGACGTTTGAACTCGCGCGCCTGCGAGAAGACCAGCAACGCAAGGAGCGCGATACCAACGAGCGACACGAACGCGGCCAGCGCTCCGATCTTTGTGAACGTGCTCGAAAGCGAGAGCGCGAGCGGCAGAGCGGTCATGAATGCGGGGAGTGTACGAGGGGCGCAGGCGCATCGCGCCGGGCCGCGTGGCCACCAGCGCCATTCGGTGCCTGCTCGCCGCGGTCCGTCGGTCCTGTCTCGTCGCGCTCGCCCGGGCCGTCGGCCGGCGTCTCGCGCCGCGCGGCGGCGAGCTCCGACACCTTCGCCGCCAAGCCCGCCGCGTCCCCCTCGAGCACGAGCAGGCGGACCTCGGCGAACATCGACTCCACCGCGTCCACAGCCAGCGGCACGCGCTCGGCCAGGAGGATCTTCTCGGCGTCCGTCGGGCAGCGCGCGCTCGTAGCTGTTGAAGAGCTCCTCGTTGAGCTTCTCGCCGGGGCGGCGCCCGACGATCTCGATGTCGATGTCGCGGTCGGGGTCCAGGCCCGACAGGTCGATCATCGCGCGTGCCAGCTCGACGATCCGGACGGGTTCGCCCATGTCGAGCACGAACACCGAAGCGCCCCGGCGCCTAGCCGCCTGCGCGGAGGCGAGCGAGCCGGAGCGGATGATCAGCTGCACGGCCTCGGGGATCGTCATGAAGTAACGGGTCATGCGCTCGTCGGTGACCGTCACAGGGCCGCCGCGTTCGATCTGGCGGCGGAAGATCGGCACGACGCTGCCGGAGGAGCCGAGCACGTTGCCGAAGCGCACCGCGTTGTAGGTGGTCCCCGTCCAGCGGGCGTCGGCCGCCTCCAGCGCGAACTCGGCGAGCGCCTTGGAGGCGCCCATCACGGTCGCGGGGTCGACCGCCTTGTCGGTGGACACGAGCACGAAGCGCCGTACCCCGGACTCGCCGGCGACGTGCGCGACCACCTGCGTGCCGATCGCGTTGTTGCGCACCGCCTCGACCGGGTTGGCCTCCATCAGCCCGACGTGCTTGTACGCGGCCGCGTGGAAGACGATCGTCGGGCGGTGCTCGGCGAACACCTCGCGCATACGCTCCTCCTCCTTGCAGTCGGCGAGCACCGCGGCAAGCATCGAGGGCGGCACGTGGCGCTCGTCCTCCAGCTCGCGCTGGATCGAGAAGAGGTTGTCCTCGGCGTGGTCGAGCAGGACGATCCGGTGCGGCTCCACGCGCGCGATCTGACGGCAGAGCTCCGAGCCGATGGAGCCGCCGGCGCCGGTGACGAGCACCGTCTCACCGGCGAGGTATGCGCCGACACGCTCGAGCTCCATGAACACCGGCTCGCGGCCGAGGACGTCCTCGACGCGCACCTCGCGAACCTGCCGCGCGAGCGTGCCGCGCGTCTGCAGCAGCTCGAACACCGTCGGCAGCGTGCGCACGGGTATCGAGCGGGCGCGGCACTCGCGCACGATCCGCGCGCGCGTAGATCCGGGGGCGGAGGGGATCGCGATGATCACTTCGTCCGGCTCGGCTTCGTCGAGGATGCGCGGCAGATCGCCCTCGGTGTTGCCGCGCACGCGCAGCCCTTCGATCCGCATGCGCGCCTTGGCGGGGTCGTCGTCGAGGAACCCCACCGGCACGAGCCCCAGCTCGCGGTTGCGCATGATCTCGCGCGCCACCAGCCTGCCGCCCTCGCCGGCGCCGGCGATCAGCACCGCGCGCTGGTTGCGTCGGGGGCTGCGGAACGCCGCCAGCGGTCGGCGCTCGTAGAGGCTTCGCGCGACGGCGCGCACGCCCACAAGGAAGACGAGCGAGAGCAGCGCGAACAGCACGATCACGGTGTTCGGCAGCACCACCGCAACCGCCGCCGCGTGACCCGGCGTGCCGCCGCTGTCGATGTAGCGATGCACCGGACGGACGACCTCGACGGCGGCGACCGTGAGCAGCACGATCAGCACCACCGCCAGCGCGACCGCCTCGTAGTCGCGCTGGCCCGCAAAGCGCCAGCGACGCTGGTAGACGCGCGTGAGCACGAGCACCGGCAGGCTGCCCGCGAGCACCCACCAGATCGTGTCGGCGCGCAGATCGGCGTAGCGCGGCTGCATCTGGGTGGTGAAACGCAGCTCGAAGGCGAGGTAGTACGCAAATGCGACCAGCGCCCCGTCCACTACGAGCTGCGGCAGCGAATGACGGTGGAGGGGAAGGGTCGCCGAGCGGATCCGTCGGCGCATGCGCAGATTGTAAGGCTCTACCCCGACTCTGCCGTGCCAGTCGGAGCTCGCGCGCCGCGGTGGGAGACAGCCGAGAGCAGCAACTCGACGAGCACGCGCGGGTCGCGGCGCACGCGCGCGGCGCCATCCGCGCGCAGCCGCTTGCCCAGCTCCAGCTCCTCGGCGGAGGCGAGCATGCGCAGGCGCCGTTCGTCGATCAGCCGTTCGTCGACCGCCCCCAGCCGGCCCTGAAAGGTCGTGTACACGGGGGTCCCGAGCGCGACCGCCTCGCGGTTCATGGTGCCGCCGGCGGAGACCACCAGGTCCGCGAGGGCGATCAGCGATTGGGCGTCGATCGCGTGCTCGGGCACCACGAACCCGGGGACGTCGCGCAGTTGCGCCCGTTGCGAGGCCACACGCGGCAGCACCACCGGCTGCGTGCCGTGCTCGCCGGCCGCAACCCGCAGGCGCTCGAGCACCTGTGCGAACAGGTCGTTCTCGAAGCGGTGATACAGGGAGACCTCCGGCGGCGTTCGCACCACCACGATAGGACGGCCCCGATCGAGCCCGAGCTCCTGCAGGATCGCCGGGTCGGGCTCGAAGTCGGCCAGGTAGTACTCCTCCTTCAGGCCCGGGTAGGCGCGGATCTTGCCGGTGGCCCCGTAGCGCTCCAGACGCGCCGGCGGGATCGCCTCGGGCACGACCACCGCTCGCGCCAGGCGGCAGTTGACGTTGTGCTGAACCGTGGCCCACTCGTAGTCGAACATCGTCGCGCTGGGGATGCGCAGCGCCGCCGCGGCGACGGTGACGTCGTTGGAGCCGTGGCCGAGGGCGACGTCAAAGCGCCCGGGCGGGTGGGCTTCGGGTCGGTGGGCTCCGTATCCGCGCTGCTCGGCGCGCGCCCAGCGCACGAGCGCGGCCGAGCGCGAGGCGAGCCCGAGCGCCTTGGCGCCGAGGCGCTCTCCGCGATGGTGGCCGATCGCCGTGTGGGCGACGCCCAACCGCTCGCACAGCTCGAGCGTCTGCGCGAAGTCGCGGGCGGTCACGCGCACGTCGTGGCCGTCCGCTCGCAGGCACTCGATCACCGGGCGCATGACGAGCACGTGCGGGCTGTTGGTGAGATCTATCCAGACGCGCATGTGCAGGGGACGCTAACGATCGGCGTCGATCGGCCTCACGATCGCCGGTATGGTTGGCTGGCCGATGCTCGTCCTCGCCTCGATCACGGAATCGCTCGTCAACGAAACCTCGCACCTGGTTCGCGACGGCGGCCTGCCGGTCATCTTCGCGCTGATGGCCATCTCCAGCGCGTGCATCCCGATCCCCTCGGAGGTCGTGATGCTGTTCGCGGGCTTCGTCGTGGCCGACCCCGGGCAGAGCGCCTCCCACCACCACCTGACGATCGTGGGGGTGGTGATCGCGGGCCTGCTCGGCACGATGGTCGGCTCGTGGGTCACCTACGCGGTCGGGCGCGGTGGGCGTCTGGAGCTGCTGGAACGCCACGGCGGCAAGGTGCACATGAGTGCGGCGCAAGTAGATCGAGCCGACCGCTGGTTCCAACGCTACGGCGAGGCGACCGTGCTGTTCGGCCGCATGGTCCCGTTCCTGCGCGCGTTCGTCTCGCTGCCCGCGGGCATCGCGAAGATGCCGCTCGTTCGCTTCACGGTCTTCTCGCTGATCGGCGCCATCCCGTGGACGCTGGGGCTGGCGCTCGCCGGCCACGCCCTGGGCAGCGACTGGACGAGCGTGCGCAAGGGCTTCGAGTACGTCGACTACGCGGTCGTGGCGCTGATCGTCGTGGGCATCGTCTACGCGATCGTGCGCGTGCGTCGCGGGCGACAGCCGGCGACCGATGCGGCAGGCTGAGGCGAAGCTCCCGCTCGAGCACGCGGTGGCGTTGGGCCTGCTCCACGGCCCCGCCGAGCTGCTTCCCATCTCCTCCTCGGCGCACACGACGCTGATCCCATGGCTTGCGGGATGGCCGTACGCGCAACTGGAGGACGAGCTGCGCAAGGCCTTCGAGGTGGCGCTGCATGCGGGAGCCGGAGCGGCGCTGGCGATCGCCATGCGCGGAGAGCTGCGCCGCTCGCTCGCGCGGATGGACGGCCGCCGCGCAAGCGTGCTGGCGCTGGCGCTGGCGCCGCCGGCGCTCACCGGGTACCTGCTGGAGGGCACGATCGAGCGGCGTCTCGGCGGGCCGCGCTCGATCGCCGCCGGCCTGGCCGCAGGGGCGCTGGCGATGGCCCTCGCCGACGCGGGCGGCAGCTCGGCGGACACACGGCGCCAGAGCGAGGACGCGGGCGCGCGCGACGGCCTGGCGCTGGGGCTCGCGCAGGCGAGCGCCCTGATCCCGGGCGTGTCGCGCAACGGGGCCACGCTCAGCGCCGCGAGGGCGCGCAGCTTCACCCGCGCCTCGGCGCAGACGCTCTCCTGGGAGGTGGGGTTGCCGGTGATCCTCGGTGCAAGCCTGCTGAAGGGCCTGCGGCTGCGTCGAGCGGGGATCCGGCGTGAGCACGGCGCCGCGCTGGCCGCCGGCGCAGCGGCGGCGTTCGTCTCGACGCTGGCGAGCGCGCGCGCGCTCCGGCGCGGGACGCGCGATGGGCGCTCGCTGTGGCCGTACGCGCTCTATCGCTGTCTGCTGGCGGCACTGGTGATCGCGCGCGTGCGCGCACAATAGAGACGGATGGCTGTCCTTGGCACCGTGATCGGCGGACGCTACCGGCTCGACGCGGAGATCGGGCGGGGCGGGATGTCGACCGTCTACCGCGCGTTCGACCTGGTGCTCGAGCGTCCGGTGGCGATCAAGCTGATGCACCGCGAGACCGCCGCGGACACCGACCAGCTCGAGCGCTTCCGCAGGGAGGCTCGCTCGGTGGCGCAGCTCAACCACCCCCACGTGGTCACCGTGATCGACGCCGGCGAGGAGTCCTCCACGGACGCGGAGGCGCACAACGGGGGTCCGCCGGCGACGCCGTACATCGTGCTCGAGTACGTCCACGGCGAGACGCTCAAGGACGTGATCCGCCGCGAAGGGCCGCTGGAGATCTCGCAGGCGATCGCCTACGCGATCGAGATCGCGCGCGCGCTCGGCGCCGCCCACGAGCACCAGATCGTGCACCGCGACGTCAAGCCCCACAACGTCCTGATCAGCGAGGAAGGCGGCGCCAAGATCACCGACTTCGGTATTGCCCGGACACTGACCGAGGAAGGCCTGACGATCGCCGGGCGCGTGCTCGGCACCACCGACTACGTCTCACCCGAGCAGGCGCTCGGTCAGCCGGTCACAGGCCAGTCGGACCTGTACTCGCTCGGCGTGGTCCTGTTCGAGATGCTCACCGGCGACGTGCCGTTCCACGGCCCCTCGCCCGTGGCCGTGGCGATGAAGCACGTGCGCGAGGAAGTGCCCGACATCCAGCTGCTGCGTCCTGAAGTCTCTGCCGCCACAGCGGCGGTCGTCGAGCGCGCGGTCTCCAAGGACCTCGCCCGCCGCTACCGGGACGCCGCCGGCATGCTCGAGGACCTCGAGGAGGTGCTCGCCGTCGAGGCCGCCAGGACCGGGCAGGCGACCGGGGAGGTGACGACCGTGCTGCGCACGCTGCCCGGCGACACGCGGCGGCGCATTCCCTGGCGCATGCGCCATCCCGCGCGCTGGGCCGTCTCGCTGGCGCTGGTCGTGGCGATCGCGGGGATCGTGCTGGCGATCGCCGCCGGCGAAGCGCATCGCGGCGCGGGCCAGAGCCCGGGCATCGCCGAACACGCGGGCGTGGAACCCGTGCAGCTGGGCCAGGCGGCGGCGCACGACTACAACCCGTTCGGGACGGGCCCCGAAGACCGCGACCTGGTCGGCAACCTGGTCGACGGCGACCCCAACACGACGTGGATCACCGAGCAGTACTACGAAGGCACGCTGAAGAAGGCCGGCGGCACGGGGCTGGGCATCTACCTCGACGCCGCGCCGCGGGTGCTCGCCACCTCGATCGAGATCCAGACCCCCACGCCCGGCTTCGCCGTGCAGATCTACGTGGCCGACCACATCGACCTGCAGTTCCCCTACGGCAACTCCACGCCGCTCACCCAACGCGGCTGGCAGGGGCCGGTCGGCACGAGCGCTGACGTCCACAACGGCGAACGCATCGCATTGAGCCTCTCCGGGCATCCGCATCGCTACTACCTGGTCTGGCTGACGACGCTGCCGCCCGGGATGGAGTCGGCGACGCTCTCCGAGCTGACGCTGTTCAAGTAGCGGCGGTCCCCGCTCAGTAGCTGAGCACGCGCCGCCGGGCGTGGCGCTCCAGCGCCAGGCGGCAGAGGCGGTCGACGAGCGTCGGATAGGGGACGCCGGAGGCGTCCAGCAGCTTGGCGTACACGCTCGTGGGCGTGAATCCGGGCATCGTGTTGAGCTCGTTCACGAGCACCCTGTCGCCGTCCACGAAGAAGTCCACCCGCGCGAGGCCCTCGCAACCGCTCGCGGCGAACGCCTGGAGCGCGAGCTCGCGCACGCGCAGCGCCGCGAGCTCGGAGATCGACGCGGGAATCCGCAGCTCCATGCCGCCGGGTGTGTACTTGGCGCCGAAGTCGTAGAACTCGCCCGCGAACACGATCTCCCCGGGCTTGGACACGAACGCCTCGCCGTCGGCCCGGCGCCGCTCGTCGGGGACGCCGAGCACGCCGCACTCGACCTCCTTGCCGGTGGCCAGCGCCTCCACGATCACCAGGCCGTCGTGGGAGAAGGCCTCGCGCACCGCATCTGCGAGCTCCTCCTCGCGGCTCACCTTGACGATGCCCACCGAGGAGCCCAGGTGCGCGGGCTTGACGAACACCGGCAGGCCGAGGCGCGCGATCCGTGCCATCTCCGCGAGCGTCTGCTCACGCGAGCCGTCGAAGCGCTCCGCACGCACCCCCACATAATCGACCTGGGGAACACCCAGCCCGGACATGAGCTCCTTGAACAGCACCTTGTTCAGGCAGAGCGCCGACGCGGCGACGCCCGCACCCACGTACGCCACGTCGAGCGTCTCCAGCAGACCCTGGACGGTGCCGTCCTCGCCGAACGGGCCGTGCAGCACGGGGAAGGCGACGTCGACGCCCAGCAGCCCACCGGCGGGGGTGACGCTCAACGGCTCGCCGTCCTGGCGCCAGACGCCGTCGCGGCCGATCTCCACCCACACGACCTCGTGCCCGGCGGCGCTCAGACCGTCGCGGACGGCCGCCCCCGAGGAGAGCGACACGTCGTGCTCGGAGGAGCGCCCGCCGGCCAGCACCGCGACGAGGAGCGGCTCACGGGGCACGGCGTCGGCGATGCCGGCTGCGGTCATTCGGCCGGGGTGGGTGGGGTGGTCGGGGGCGTGGTCGTGGGGGTGGTGGTGGGCGGCGTGGCGGGGGTGGTCGTGGGCGGCGTGGTGGACGTGGCGAGCACCCCGACGGAGATCGTCACGGTGGCGCCCTTGCGCGCGCGTGCGCCCCCGGCGGGGCTCTGTTCCAGCACGACCCCCACCTGGGACTGTTCGGTGGTCGTGTGGGGCTGGGACTCGACCTTGAAGCCCGCGTGTTTCAGCGACGCTGTCGCTTCAGCCGACGTCGCACCGCGAACGTTGGGGACTTCCACTTCCTTGGGCGCCTGCGCGACCGTCAGGTTGACCTTGTCGCCGGCGTGCAGGGAGGTGCCGGTGGCGGGCGACTGCGCCAGCACCGTGCCCGCCGTCTGCGTGCTGGAGACCTTCTTGGTGACCGTGCCGAGCTCGAGTTCGGAGTTGGTGAGCGTCGCTTCGGCCGCTTCCAGGGACTGGCCGGTGACATCGGGGACACGCACGGGCGGGGGGCCGCTGGAGACGATCAGCGTCACAACGTGGCCTTCCTGGACCTCCGTTTCCGCGGGCGGCTCCGTGCCGATCACGAGGCCCGCTTCGACCGTCTTGCTCGATTCTTTCTTGGTCGTCGTCTTCAGGCCCGCTTGGTGCAGCTCGGCGGCGGCCTTGGCGGCGGTGAGCCCGGTGACGTTTGTCAGCGACTTGCTCGCCGGGCCGCCCGAGATCACGATGCTCACCCGTGCCCCCTTCTTCAGGATGGCGCCGGCGACCGGCGACTGGCTGATCACCAGCCCGCTGGCGACCTCGACGCTCGGCCTCAGCGACGAGGCAGGCACCAGGCCGTCGTTCCTCAGCGTGGCCCCCGCAGCCTGTTCGGTCTGCCCGGTGACGTTGGGGACGCTCACGGATGGATTCGAGCGCGTCAGCAGCACGGCGAGCACCGCGGCGGCGGCGAGCACCACCGCGGCGAGCGCCCACAGCCACGCGCGCCTGCGGCGACGATTCGAGGCGTCGTCGTTCTCGGCGTCGTACTCGCCGGGTCCACCGGTGGCGAGCAGCATCGAGCCGGTGCCGGGGCCCGCCACGGCGGCGGCTCGATACTCGCGTGCGGCGCCGGCCGGGGCGCCGGCGAACGCGGGCAGCGCGTCGCGCTCGCGCTGGAGCGCGGCGATCAGCTCGTCATCGTCGGCGTAGCGCTGCGCGGGGTCCTTGGCGAGCGCGCGCAGCACGACGGCGTCCAGCGACGGCGGCAGCGACGGGTTCAGCTCGCTCGGCGGGCGCGGCTCGGCCGAGACCTGCTTGAAGGCGATGGCCACGGCGCTCTCGCCCTCGAACGGCACGACGCCCGTCAGCAGCTCGTACAGGATCACGCCGACCGAGTACAGGTCGGAGGTGGCGCTGACCGCGAAGCCCTGGGCCTGCTCGGGCGAGAGGTACTGGGCGGTGCCCATGATCGAGCCCGTGAGCGTCATGTCCGAGGCGCCCGCCCGCGCGATCCCGAAGTCGGTCACGCGCGCGCGGCCCTCCTCGTCGATGATCACGTTGTGGGGCTTCAGGTCGCGGTGGATCACCCCGCGGCGGTGCGCAGAGCGGGCGGCGCGCAGGATCTGGACGACGATGTCGATCGCCGCGGCCGGGTCGAGCGGACCCTGTTCGCGGACGATCGTCTTCAGCGAGCGTCCGGCCACGTACTCCATGGCGATGTAATAGGTGCCGTTCCACTCGCCGCGGTCGAAGATGCCGACGATGTTCGGGTGCGACAGCGCCGCGGCACTCGAGGCCTCGCGGCGGAAGCGCTCGACGAACTCGTGGTCTTCGGCGAAGTGGTGGTGCAGGACCTTGACCGCCACCTCCCTCCCCAGCAGCTGGTCCTGGGCGAGGTACACGTCCGCCATGCCCCCCGAGCCCAGGCGTGAGATCACCCGGTAGCGACCGTCGATGATCGTCTCGGGGTCGATCATTCGCTCAGCAGCCTTTCCATGACCGCCTTGACTACCGGCAACGCGAAGACCGCGCCGTAGCCGGGGACCTTGCGGAGCGTCGCCGCGACGACCACGCGCGGGTCGGACGCCGGCGCGAACGCGATGAACCACACGTTGTTGATGGCGTTGCCGATCTGCGTTTCGGCGGTGCCCGTCTTACCAGCCACCTGCACGCCCGGGATCTTCGCCGCTTCGCCCGTGCCTTCGTTGACGACCGCTTCCATCATCGAGGTCACCGCCTTCGCCGTCGAGGGCTTCATCACGACCGACTGCACGCGGGGGGTGATCTGTTCCACCGTGCTCCCTTCCGGGTCCACGATGCGCGCGGTCAGGTGCGGGACCATTAGCCGTCCGCCGTTGGCGACCGCCGCCGCCACCTCGGCCATCTGCAGCGCCGTCACCTCGAGTTTGTCCTGGCCGATGCCCAGGCGCCCCACGTCCACGTTGGGGCTGGTTGGCGAGATCAGCTTTTCGCCTTCGTACTCGCCGCTGGGGGACATCTCCTTCGCCGGATAGTCGAGCTCGGGCTCGCGGTCGAAGCCGAAGCGTTCCATGTAGCGCGCCATCGTGCGCTTGCCCAGCCGCTCGGCCACCTGCGCGTACACCGTGTTCACCGATTTGGCCAGCGCCTGCGTGAGCGAGAGCTGACCGAAGCTTTCGTCGTCGTCGTTGTCCAGCGGGATTCCCGAGACGAGGATCCCGTTGCGCCCGCTCAGCGTCGATTCCGGCGTGAAGGCGCCTGTGTCGATGGCCGCTGTGGCGGTGACGATCTTGAAGCTGGAGCCGGGCGCGTAGCCGTACTGGGTCGCGCGGTTGACCAACGGGTCGCCGGGGTCCGCCGCGACCTTTTCATAGCCCGTGCTCGTGCGCAGCGCGTTCGGATCGAAGCTCGGTGAGGAGGCCATCACGGTCACCGCCCCCGTGCGCGGTTCCAGGCCGACGACCGATCCTTCATAGCCGGCGAGCTTCGCGTTGGCGACCTGCTGGGCGCCGGGGCGCAGCGTCGTCACGACCTTGTCGCCTTCGGGCTGCTTGCCCTGAAGCTGGTTGAGGATCGCCTGCAGGTTCGACGCGCTCTGGCCGTCGAGCACCGAGTCGCGGAACTGCTCCACGCCGGCGGTGCCCGGGTCGATGTAGTCGTAGCCGATCGCGTTGGCGAACTCCGAGCCGGTCGGATAGCTGCGTTGGTAGGTGTCTTCCGCGCCGCGCACGTCGTGCGCGAGCACCGTGCCGTCGGCGGCGACGATCGGACCACGGTCGATTCTCTCCTGCTCGAGCAGCGCGCGCGCGTTGAGCTTGTTTTCGCGCAGCGACGCGGCTTCGAAGATCGTCCAGCGTGAGGTGAAGGCGACCAGCAGCGCGAACAGCACGGCGACGAGCCCATACAGGCGGACGATCGGTCGGTTCACGGTGCGAGCCTCATTCGACCTGTTCCAGTTCCAGGTTGTGGATCAGCGATCCGGCGTCGGATTCCGAGCGCAGGTGGCCGAACAACTTGCTCCGTTTTTCAGGGGTGAGCGTCGAGGCGCTCACCCCTGACACGTACTGGCTGCTGTAGAGCGCCAGGTTCCCCGGAAAGCGGTAGGGCACGCCCTCGAACATGGTGACCAGGCCCCGGTTGTTCGTGCCGACGAAGTACACCGACTGAAACGCCAGGTAGGCGGCGGAGCCGAGCACGACGAGCAGGCCCAGCAGGACGGCGAGGGCGCCCACGTGACGCAGCCTGCGTCGCGGGCGACCGGCGGCGACCGGCCCGCGCGGAGGGGCGGCGCGGGGGGTGCGCCGGCGCGGAGGCTGAGCCGGCGCGGAGACGGCGGGCATCCCGACGAACGTGTCGTGATCTTCGCCCGCCGGCGGCTGCCCCACCTGCACGTCCTCCAGGCGCAGCAGCACGACGGTGATGTTGTCCCGTCCTCCCGCCTCGTTGGCCGCGGCGATCAGTGCCTCTCCCGCGTCGCGCAGGCGCGGATGGGCGAGCATCACCTCCGCGATCCGATCCTCTCCGATCATCGTCGTCAGGCCGTCGCTGCACAGCAGGTACACGTCACCGGCGCACGCACGCACGGAGCGCGTGTCGACCTCGACCATCCCCTCGGGGCCCAGCGCGCGGGTGATGACCGAGCGCTGGGGGTGCTCGACGGCTTCCTCCGGGGTCAGCCGCCCCTGGCGCATGAGCTCGTCGACGAGCGAGTGATCGTCGGTCAGGCGCTGCAACTCGCCGTCGCGCAGGCAGTACGCGCGGCTGTCGCCCACGTGGGCGATCGCCACCTCCTGCTCGCCGACGTACATCGCCGTGAGCGTCGTGCCCATGCCCGCCTGCTCGGCGTTGGAGTGGGAGAGCTCGTGGATGCGCGTGTTGGCGGCGCGCGCGAGGTCGCCCAGCGCGAGCTCCGGCTCGGAGGCGTCCTGCACGCCCGGTTGAAAGGACTCGATGGCGATCCGCGAGGCGACCTCTCCGGCCTGGGCGCCGCCCATGCCGTCGGCCACGACGAACAGGGGCGAGCGGGCGAGCAGCGAGTCCTCGTTGGCTCGTCGCTGGCGTCCGGTGTCGGTCCCCGCGTACTGTTCGGACACGCGCAGCATCAGGCTCCTCAGTCGACCTCGAACGCGAATTCGCTGTCGCCGATGCGCACCCGGTCGCCGGGGTGCAGCGGTCTGGCCGTCTGGAGCAGCTCCTCGTTGAGATAGGTGCCGTTTGTCGAGTCGAGGTCTTCGATGACCACTATGTTGCCCTGCTCGTAGACGCGCGCGTGGCGCGAGGACGCGAACGGGTCGTCGAGCCTGATCTCAGCGCGGTCGCCGCGGCCAAGCACGATGTCGCCGTCGAGGTCATAGATCATCCCCGGGTCGTGGCCGGGGGCGCGCTCGACCACCAGCCGCGGCGCGCGGTGTGCGACGTCGGCGGGGCCCATCGAGGAGGCGGAGTAGAGGCCGGTGGCGTCCGCTGGGATCGGCGCATCGCGGCCCGCAGCGTCCGCCTGGCTCGCGCCGAGCTCCCCCCCGCCGCGCAGGTCGCGGCGAACGCCGCGCGCCACCCACAGCAGGAACAGGTACATCACGGCGAGGAAGCCGAACTTCAGCGCCACCGATACGGGCTCGAGCGTGTTCATGCAAGTTCGAACACGAGCTCTGTGGAGCCCAGCTCGACACGGTCCCCGGGCTCGAGTGTGTGCGGGCCGTGGACCGACTGGCCGTTGACGAGCACACCGTTGGTGGATCCCAGATCCGCCACCGTCCAGCCGCCCCGCCCGGGGCGGACCTCGGCGTGGCGGCGGGAGATCCCGGCGTCGTCGATGACCACGTCGCAGTCGCGGCTGCGGCCGATCGTGGCGCCGCCGGGTGGCACGATCAGCCTCCGCTCGCCGAGCGCAAGCAGCACACGCTGGGCCCGCGGCTGAATTCGAGCTTGAATGGGATCCCCGCCCACCCCCTGCAGGCGTTCGGAGTTGCTGTAGATCATCGTGTGGCCGTGCTCTTCCGGCGCGGGCGGCGCTGAAGGGGCGGGCGGCGCGGACGGGGGGAGCGGGCCATGCCCCTCCCCTGGTGGTTGAACTAGGCGTGCCTGGATGCCGAATTCGCCAAGCGATAGACGCTCGTCGGTGTGGAAGACGATCTGCAGCCGCGAGGCCAGGATCAGATCCTCGCGGCGCGCGTGCTCCAGCAGATATGCGGACAGCTCGTCGATCACGTCCCCCTCGACGCCCCGGTAGCGCTCGCGGTCCTTGGGCGAGAGCCACACCGAGTACTCGTTGGGGGCATACACGCGCGAGACCGACACCGTGCGGTTGGCATCCATCTCGCGGGCGAGCTTGTGCGCCAGCTCGATCGGGCGCACCTCCGAGCGGAACACGCGTCCGAAGACGCCCTCGACGAGGCTGGCGATCGTGGTCTCGACGCTCTTGAGCGGGTTCATCGGGGCAGGGTTTGGGCCGATCGCCTGGAGATCGGCCAGCAATCGTGAGCCATGCTACGCACCGTACTCAGACAGGGCCGCGCAGCGCGCGGGCAGCGACGGCGAGCACACCGCCGAGGATCGCACCGAGAACGGCGCCGCGAGGGCTCGGGTGTGCCGCGTGGGCGCTCAGACCCGAGTCCAGCATTGGCGATGCTGCTGCGATCCCCGCCGACCAAAGGGCGACGGCGACGATGTCCAGGGCGGCGCTGCGACCCCTCACGATCCATGGCAGCACGGTCGCGCCCGCGGCCCACAGAAGCGCGCCGAGCAGCACGCCGAGCGCCAGCAGGGGCCCGATGACGTGCGAAGCGGTGAGGCTCGAGGATGCCTCCCAGGCCGACCGCGAGGGCGTTCCCGGCGCCGTCAGCCATAGATGCCGGCCGAGCAGCGGGCCGGCGAGCTCCAGCCACCAGTACCCGAGGACGGCAAGGGCGACGCGGTCGCGCCAGCGCGATGCCTGCCCGGCGACCGCGGGAAAGGCGCCAGCGAGGCCGGCGAGGCCCAGGACGGGCGCCATCGCCGACGCGAGCCACCGCACCCCCACGCGGGAGCTGTCGCGCTCGGCGGGGAGGATCGCGAGCGGAAGCAGGGCCGCGAACGCCAGCAGCGCGACGCCGGGACGCCCGGCGAAAGCCTGCCAGCCGATGAGGATGGCGGCGCACGCCAGCCAGAGGCCGCGGGGCAGCCGTATCCGCAGCGCCGTCCACGCTCGCTCGTCCTCGTCGGGCTGCTCGGCCTCGGCGTTGGGCCGGCGGTGCTCCAGTACAGGCGCAGGCGCGGCACGAGGGGCGCGCTCGAGCGGGGAGGCCGGCGCCGGCGTGCGGGGGGACGACGCACGCTGCACGTCGGTCCGCTCCACGGCCCGCGACTCTTGCGAGCTGCGCGAGCGCCCACGCCAGCGCGGGCGTCTCAGCCCGTTCTCGAGCACCTCCAGGAGCACCAGTCGCAGCTCCTCCAGCGTGCCCCGGTCGCGGGTGGCGGGGGAGAGCGCGCGATCGAGGGCCCTGGTGAGCACGGTCGGCAGGTCGCGGCGCGAGCGCTCCAGCGGTGTCACCCGTCTGCCGATGCGACGCACGGTGGCGGCGGGCGTGGCTCCGCGGACGGGATTGGTCCCGCACAGCGCCTCGTAGGTCACGAGCGCCAGCGAGTACAGGTCGGCCTGGGGGCCCACCTCGCGTCCCTCGCTCTGCTCGGGCGCCATGTACGCGAGCGTCCCGAGCACGTCGCCGGTGCGCGTGAGAGCGTCCTCGCCGACGAGGCTCGCGCCGCCGAAGTCGGTGAGCTTGGCCGCGGCAAGGAGCGTCCGCGGCGTGACCGCGGCGTCGGGTGGGTGCGGCACGAGCACGTTCTGTGGCTTGATGTCACGGTGGATCACGCCGCGCGCATGAGCGTGGGAGAGGGCCCCGGCGAGCGCCAGGGCGATCTCGAGGATCTCCTCGTCCTCGAGCGACTCCTCCGCGATCAGCGTGGCGAGCGTGTCGCCGTCGACGAGCTCGGAGATCAGGTAGAAGGCGTCGTCCACCGCGCACGCCTCATAGAGGGCGACGATCGCCGGGTGAGATAGGCGCGCGGTGGCGAGCGCCTCGCGGCTGGCGCGCTCGCTGTCGATCGGGGGTTCTCCTAGAAAAACGCGCTTGACGGCGACCTCCCGGCGCAACAGTTCGTCCTGGGCGCGCCAGACGACGCCGAAGCCGCCGGCGCCAAGCCGCTCCAGCAGGCGGTAGCGCTCGAGCACCAGCTCGTCCGCTCCGGGGCCGCCGCCCGCGCCGGTTATGCGTTCGCGTGCCGGCTCGTTGGCGGCCTTGGGCACGTGGACGAGGGTACGTGACGACTCCACCGGCTCCCGCGTTCGCCGTGCCGCACCCCCGTCCCTGCCGCGAATAGCAGGAAAACGCGCACTGACCGAGAAGTTGCAGTCTCGTCAGGGGAGCAGCGGGCAGTCATACTGGGCCTTCCTAAAGTCCCTGCAAAGGAGCGGTTGGGTTTTGTCGTTCTTTGACGATGACGAGGAGACGGCACCTCGACCGACATCCCGGGCCCCGCGTCAGCGGCCGGTTTCGGACAGGCCGGGGACGGGGGCGCCGCGTCGCCCACGGCCTCGGCGTCCTGCGCGCTCGGGACCCTCCGGGCCCGACCAGCGCACGCTGATGGTCCGCCGCCTGGCGGCGGCGGGCGTGGCGATCGTCGTGGTGATCGTGATCGCCCTGGTCATCAGCGGCGTGCGCAAAGGCGAAAGGCAGGAAGGCCTGAAGACCTACAACCGCGAAGCCGGCCAGCTCGGGCGCGAATCCGTCGAACAGGTCGCGCACCCGCTGTTCGTGGCGCTGACGAACGCAACGAGCAAGTCGGCGCTTGTCCTCGAGCAGCAGGTGGACGAACTGCTCACGAAAGCGCAGACCATGGTCACGCGTGCCAAGGGCATGAGCGTGCCGGGCGAAATGGCCTCAGCACAGCAGAATCTGCTGCTGACGATGAACCTGCGCGAGGAAGGGCTGACGAAGGTGGCGGCGCTGCTGCCCACGGCGCTCGGCGGCAAGGCCACGCAGGCGAGCACCTACATCGCGGGCGACATGGAGATCTTCCTGGCCTCCGACGTGATCTACTCCCAGCGCGTCGCGCCGCTGATCCAGCAGACGCTCGCGGTAGACGGGATCACCGGTCTGAGCACCACGCCGAGCCGGTTCCTGCCGAACATCGGCTGGCTGGAAACCGCGACCGTGCTTTCGCGCATCAGCGGACAGACGGCATCCTCCGGCTCCACGAGCGGGGTAGCTCCCGGTCACCACGGCAGCGCTCTGAAGGGCGTGAGCGTGGGCACCAAAGCGCTCGAAGCCGAACCGGCGGTCAACCACATCAGCGGCGGCGGGAACCCGACGTTCACGGTGATGGTCGAAAACGACGGTGAATTCCCCGAGACGGACGTCAACGTCGACGTGACCGTCACGGCCGCGGGTAAAGAGCTCAAGGCCTCCCATGTGATCAACCAGACCGAACCGGGCAAGACCGTCGACGTCGAAGTCCCCGTTCTCGGGGTTCCGCTCGGCGTGGCCTCAAAGGTCGTCGCCAAGGTCGAGCCGGTGCCCGGCGAAACCAACCACGAAGACACCGAAGACACATACCTGGCGACCTTCGAATAGGTCGAGGGCATTTCCTTGCTCGGTGACCCCGCGCTGTACTAGCGGCTAAGTTGTGGCGGTGCCAGCATCGATCACCGACACGCAGGGAATCATCGCCATCGCCGCTGCGGCGGTGGCGCTGGCGGCGCTGCTCGGGTGCGCAGCGCTGAGCGTGAGCCTGCGCCGCGTGCGCCGGTCGCAGAGGCTGGTGCTCGGCGAGCACCAGGAGCGCGACGTGGTCGACCACGCGGCCGCCCTGCAGGAGGCGTTCGAGGCGCTCGGCGCGTACGTGGAGGACACAGCGACACGCCTGGACGCACGACTGGCCAGCGTGGAGACGGCGCTGCGCGGGCGGATCGCACACCGTGCGCTGGTGCGCTACGACGCCTACAACGAGCTGTCCGGCCACCAGTCGATGTCGATCGCGCTACTCGACGACGAAAGCTCGGGGATCGTGCTCTCCTGCATCCACCATCGCGACCAGGCGCGGGTGTACGGAAAGCAGGTGCACGGCGGGCGCGGCGAACTGGAGCTCTCCCCGGAGGAGGCCGAGGCCGTGCGGCTGGCGCTCGCCGGCCCCCGGGACGGGGTGGCCGCGGATGAGCCCCCAGCCTGAGCTCGACGGAGGGCGCCCGCGCGTGGGCTATCTCGGTCCGGCGGGAACGTTCAGCGAGGAGGCGCTGCTCGCGAGCGCCGCCCCGGACGCGGTCGAGCCGGTCGCGATGGCGAGCATCTACGACACGGTGATGGCGCTACGAGGCGGCGAGGTGAGCTGGGCGGTCGTGCCGATCGAGAACTCGCTGGAGGGGTCGATCAACGTGACGCTCGACCTGCTGGTCGAAGAGGCCGGCGAGGTTGAGATCGTCGGGGAGGCGCTGCTGCGCGTGAGTCATTCCCTGATTGCTGCGACGGCGGTCTCGCTCGAGGAGATCGACACCGTCATCACTCACCCGCAGGTTCCCGGGCAGTGCACGGTGTTCCTGCGCAACGAGCTCGCGCGAGCTCGCGTCGTTCCCGCGGCGTCGACCGCGGAGGCGGTGCGGGCGGTCGTGGCCGCGGGCAGGCGTGACCAGGCCGCCCTCGGCACTCCGCTGGCGGCGGGAATCTACGGCGCCACGATCATCCGCGAAGGGGTCGAGGACCGCGACGACAACGAAACGCGCTTTGTGTGGCTGGCTGGAGACGGCGCGGGACCGCCGCCGCTGAGGGAGCGGACGGCTTCGCAGTGGAAGACATCGCTGGTCTTCTGGGGCGCCGGCGCCGACCATCCCGGCTGGCTCGTGCGCTGCCTGGACGAGTTCGCGCGCAGGGAGATCAACCTCACGAAGATCGAGTCGCGGCCCCGGCGAAAGCGGCTTGGCAGCTACATGTTCTTCGCCGATCTCGCTGGAGCGCTGGAGGATCCGCAGGTGGCAGAAGCGATCGCGGGCGTGAGATCGATGTGCGAGGAGCTGCAGGTGCTGGGCTCGTACCCGGCGGCCGTCGATGGCCGCGAGCGAGACGGCGAAGCGCAGCCGGACTCCGCCAGCGCCGCGTCGCGCCAGCGCCCCCGCTAGACTGCGGCGCGAAGATGGAGAGCACAGTCCCACCAGAGCCGGTGGGGTCCGTGCCGCCTTCAGAGCACCAGCGGCACGGACCTGGATCATCGCCCAGCGGGGCGATGAGCGGCCGGGTGCTCGTTCTCAACGCGACGTACGAGCCGATCAACGTATGCACTGTTCGGCGAGCGGTGGTGCTGCTGCTGAAGGAGAAGGCGGAGCTGCTCGAGCGCGGCCGCTGGCAGCTGCACTCCGAGAGCTCCACGGTCGCCCGCCCGGTGGTGATCCGCCTCGTCAGCTACGTCAAGGTCCCACGCGACGCCCACCGGCGCAAGATCACACGGCGCGCCGTGTTCGCGCGAGACAGCTGGACGTGCCAGTACTGCGGGTCGCGCTCGAACCTGACCGTCGACCACGTGATCCCGCGCTCGAAGGGCGGGACCTCCAGCTGGGAGAACATCGTCGCCTCGTGCGCCCCATGCAACCGGCGCAAGGGTGACCGTCTGCCGCGCCAGGCTGGGATGCACCCGCGGCACGCTCCCAGCACGCCGCGCGCGGAGATCTTCATCCATGTCGCCAGCCCCACGATCCCGGCGGCATGGCTGCAGTACCTCCCTCAAGCCGCCTGACGGTCGCTGGCACGGCGCCATACTGCGTCCTCGGTCGCGAAGCTGAGAACGACGAAGGGCGCCCGGCCATCGGACGCCCTTCGCTTGCTGCTCTGACTGGATGACCGAGGCGACGAAAAAAAGGCAGCCGGAGGGACCAGGGCCGGCGGTCGTCTCGGGGTGTCCCGGGTTGGATTCCGCTAAGCGGTCCAGCCTGTCCGACCTAGCGGCCGGTCACCTCCAGGGTCCCGCAAGAACTGTCACTCAACGTTTGGACCACCTCCTTTCTCTGGTCTCGCCAGAGTAGCGAACGGAGATGACGTGCGGGGCAGTAGGAGTCGGCTCGCGCCTGCTCAGCGGATGATGACGCCGAACTCCTGCGCGTAGGTCGCGCCGGGCGCGCCTTCCGCGAGCGAGGACGGCACGGCGGCCACGACCCCGACCCCCGTCTGGCGGTACTGGGTTTCGAGGATGTTGGCCAGGTGGCCGGGTGAGGCGATCCACGCGGCGACGATCGACTGCGCGGTGGAGAGCTGGTACGTCCCCCACGCGAGGTTCTCCCCGATCACGTAGCCGTCGCTGGTGTTGGGGATGTAGCCGGTGTCGCGGATGCGGTCAACGGGAGTCTCGCCGCTGGGGGAGACGTGCGCGAAGTAGTCGTCGGCGATCAGTTCTTCGCAGTGGCCTTCGGCGGCCTGCTGCAGCGCGGGGCTGACTTCCAGCGGGCTCTCGCTGTCTTCGGCGCGCTTGCGGTTGATCAGACAGAGCACGGCGGCGCGTACGAGTTCGATGTTCTGCGGCTCGGGTGTCAGTTCGGTGTTCTGGCAGGTGGTGGCGAGCACCGAGGCGATCGTGGCTGCATCGTTCTGGACGGGCGCTCCTGTTTCTGGCGCGCCGGTCGTTGGTTCAGCGGGCGCGGCCGGTTCGCTGTTGCGGCGCGAGTGGGTCCGGCGCGGCTTGGAGGCGCCGCGCACGCGCGTCTTTGCGCTACAGCCTCGCGACGCCGCACGCGCCCGGCGGGCGGCGCGCGCGCAGCTCGCTCGGGCGCCACGGGAGCGTCCACCGCGTTTGCGGGCGATGTTTGCGCGCGGCGTGCTCGAGGCGGAGGAAGTGGCTACGGCCGGTCCCGCGGCGCTCGCGACTGTGCAGGCGAGGACTGAAAGGACGGTGGCGAGAAATCTGCGGGGGGTTGGCACCCTCAGCCTGTCGGCGGGGGTACTGAGCTATCTGAGTCCTAGTCCTGAATCTGGACAGGTGGAAGACGAAAGCAGTAATCCTGGGTGGCTTCTTGCGCCGGCTCGCTCGGCGCGTCAGGCGTCGGGACCCTCGCCGGCGCCGTTGACGGACTCTGCTCCGTCGAGGGAGTCGAGCATGGGCTCGCTCGGCTGCGCCGCCTCGACGTCGCCAACGGCGTCATCGCCGGCATCCACCACCAGCGCGACCGCGCTGACCACGTCGTCGTCCTTGAGGTTCATCACGCGCACGCCGGTGGCCGAGCGGCCCTGCTGGGAGATGCCGGCGGCGGAGGTCCGCTGGACCATTCCGCCGACGCTGATGAACACCAGTTCCTGGTGCTCGCGCACGACGAGCGCGCCGGCCAAACCGCCCTTCTGCTCGGTCAGCCCGATCGTCTTGACGCCTTTGGCGCCGCGGTTGGTTTTGCGGTACTGCGCGATCTGGCTGCGCTTGCCGTAGCCGTTCTCGGTGACGACGAGCAGGTCCATGTCGTCGCGGGCCACATCCATCGCGATCACGCGCCCGTTCTTGCCGACGTCCATTCCGCGTACGCCCGTCGTGTCGCGTCCCATCGAGCGGGCGTCGGACTCGGCGAAGCGCACGGTGAGCCCGGCGCGGGAGACCATGATGATCTCGTCGTCGGGGTCGACGGCGCGGACGGCGAGCAGCTCGTCGTCGTCGCGGATGTTGATCGCGATGATCCCGTCGGCTTTGATCGGCGTGTTGTAGGACTCGAGGGCGGTCTTCTTGACGGTGCCGTTGCGGGTGGCGAACACGAGGTACTGGGCCTCGGTGAAGTCCCGCGTAGAGACAACCGCCTGGATCCGCTCACCCTCACGCAGGGGCAGGATGTTGACGAGGGCGCGCCCCTTGGCCGTGCGCTGCGCCTCGGGCAGCTCGTACACCTTCGAGCGGTAGACCTTGCCGCGGTTGGAGAAGAACAGCAGGTAGTCGTGGGATGAGGTCACGAACAGGTGCTCGATGAAGTCGCCGTCCTTCATGTCCATCCCGGTCACGCCACGTCCGCCGCGCTGCTGCTGGCGGTAGGTGGCGAGCGGCAGAGACTTGATGTAGCCGGTCTGCGTGATCGTGATCACCATCTGCTGATCGGCGATCAGGTCCTCGATGTCGATCTCGTCCTCGGAGTGGCTGATCTCGGTGCGGCGCTCGTCGCCGAAGCGCTCGCGGATCTCTGAGAGCTCCTCCTTGATCACGGACATCACGCGCGTCTCGTCGCCGAGGATCGCGCGCAGCTCGGCGATCCGCTCGCTGACGTCGGCATGCTCCTGTTTGATGCTGTCCGCCTCGAGGGCAGTCAGCTGGGACAGGCGCAGATCGAGGATCGCGGTCGCCTGGATCGCGCTGAGATCGAAGCGCGCGATCAGCTGCTCGCGGGCAGCGTCGCGGTCGCGAGAGCCGCGGATCAGTTCGATGATCTCGTCGAGGTGCTCGAGCGCGATCAGCAGGCCCTCGAGGATGTGCGCGCGGGCCTCCTTCTCGGAGAGCTCGTGCTTGGTGCGGCGGACGATCACCTCGCGCTGGTGGGCGACGTAGTTGTGGATCACCGACCGCAGGTTCAGCGTCCGCGGGACGTTGTCGACCAGCGCGACCATGTTCACGCCAAAGGTGGTCTGCATCGGCGTGTGCTTGTAGAGCTTGTTGAGCACGACCTTCGGGATCGCGTCGCGCTTGAGCTCGATCACCAGGCGCATGCCGCGCTTGTCCGACTGATCGATCAGATCGGATATCTCGGGGATGCGTTTGTCGTTGACCAGTTCGGCGATCTTGGTCATCAGGTTGCCTTCGCCACCCTTCTTGACCATGAACGGCAGCTCGGTCACCACGATCGCCTCCTTGCCGTGCGTGAGCGGCTCGATGTGCGCACGGGCCTGGACCCGGACACGACCGCGGCCCGTCTCGTAGGCGTCTTTGATCCCGCCGTGACCGAGGATGATCCCGCCCGTGGGGAAGTCCGGTCCCTTGATGTGCTGCATGAGCCCCGCCGTGTCGATCTCTGGATCGTCGATGTAGGCGACCGTCGCGTCGATCACCTCGCGCAGGTTGTGCGGCGGGATGTTCGTCGCCATGCCGACCGCGATCCCTGACGAGCCGTTGACGAGCAGGTTCGGGAAGCGCGCCGGGAGGACCAGCGGTTCGCGACGCGAGCCGTCGTAGTTCTGCACGAAGTCGACCGTGTCCATGTCCAGGTCGCGCAGCATCTCCGTCGCGATGCGGGCCAGGCGGGCCTCGGTGTTGTGGCTGACGAAGCCGTTCGTGAGGAATGAGTGGTCGTCGGTGTCGACCCGCAGGGAAAAGACACGCTGGACACCGGCCGGCTCGACCGATGCGACCTTGGCGTAGTAATAGTCGCCGGTGACCAGGGGCTCGATGACGTCGCGTACCTCCTGCGAGGAGATCCGCTCGAGGATGGCCGTGGACCCGCCCTCCCAGCGCTCGATTCGGTCGACGTTGTGCCTCTCCAACCAGTGCCGCTCGGCGGACGTGGCTCCGCCATCGGAGCGGATGTAGCGCGCCACGTGTGGCACGTGGTCGCTGCTGAGCGCGCGGCTCTCTGTGGGTATCTCCGCGAGAACCCGCTCCAGCTTCGGCTGCTTGACCCCGAAGAAGCCGACGCGCTCGGCGAACAGACGCGCGTCACGACGGTTGGTGATGACGACCTTGATCTCACCCCTGGCCGAACGGCTCAGGCGCGAGACGACGCCGAACTCGAGCAGTAGCTGCTGCACGTCGCTCGCCAGCTGGGAGCTGCGTGTCGAGTACGAGACCTGGATCGTGTTTCGAGGCAAGAGTGAGCAGGAGCCATCGCCCTCGAACAGCGCCTGTAGGAACGCGCGCTTGAACGCGGCGCTCCCGGACCAGACGAACTCCGGCACGCGCTTGTGCTCACTGGTCAACCCTTCCATCTCGGCAAGAGGGCTATCGCGAAGCGCGGCGAGGTTTTGGACGTCGAGCTCGTGGCATGTGCTGCCCGACCGGATCGTCCGGGAATACACGTAGCGCGGTCCCCCGACGATCTCGTCGTAGGCCTGGAGGATCTCACCGAAGAAGTCCTCGTCAACGTTATTGAAGCCTGCACGCCTGCTTCCGAACCAGCCCTCGGACACGAACCCGCCGGCTAGCACTGCGAGCATGCGATCGTGCTCAGTGAGGGGCTCAATGGCGGTGCTCGCCGAGCGGTGGAGAAGAACGCGATCGCCCGGACGCATCTCCTCGAGCAGCTTCCACATCAGCAGGGGCACCCCGGCCATGTCGACGAGGCACAGCACCGGGTGGTTGGTTGTACCCGTCAGCCCATAGCCCTCAGTTGTCTCGAGGCGCAACGTCGGGTGCTCACCAGAGTGGAACAGCATCGAGGCGTGTACGGGACGACCGAGGCGGTCCAGGACCTCGATGTCCAGCGGGTTGTCCGAGTTCTCCAGCGCGTTCCCAACGAGGGCGTCGATGCGCGCAGTGCCCCTGGTCGTTCGCACCCGGGTATCGCCCGTGACGCAGTACCTCATGGCCGCAGCCGGGTCGTCGTCGACGGAGCCGAAGTTGCCCTGTCCGTCGACGAGCTCGTTGCGCATCGAGAACTCCTGGGCCATGCGCACGAGCGTGTCGTAGATGGCGGAGTCGCCGTGGGGGTGATAGTTGCCCATCACCTCGCCGACGATCTTGGCGCACTTGGCGTAAGAGCGGGTCGGCCCGAGGCCGAGCTCGTTCATCGCGTAGAGCACGCGGCGGTGGACGGGCTTCAGACCGTCGCGCACGTCGGGCAGCGCGCGCCCGACGATCACCGACATGGCGTAGTCGAGGTAGGCGGTGCGCATCTCCTCCTCGAGCGCGCGCGGTTCGATGTTGCCTCCGCCGATCACGTCAGCACTGGCCATGGCTCACCTCCTCAGACATCCAGGTTCGCTACGGCTCGGGCGTTGTCTTCGATGAATTCGCGGCGCGGCTCGACCTGGTCGCCCATCAGCTTGGAGAAGATACGGTCGGCGATGGTCGCGTCCTCCAGGGTGACCTGCGCGAGCGTGCGCGTGGTCGGTGACATCGTCGTTTCGCCGAGCTGCTCGGCGTTCATCTCGCCGAGTCCCTTGAAGCGTTGGAGTTTGATGCCCTTCTGGGCGACATTCATGACAGCCTCGCGGAGCGCCTCGAACGTCGGTGCGACCTCCGACGCATCCCCCAGGCGCACGTCGAAGGCCGGGCTGCCCGCAAGCTCGACGATCTGCCCATGCACGCGAGCCAACTGACGGTACTCCGGCGAATCGAACAGATCGCGCTTGATCGTGTGGGTACGTGCGAAGCCGGTCTTGGCTTCGACGGCCTTTACCTTGATCGCGACCGGATCCTGGTCGACGACGTCGGCCAGGTGCGTGTCGCCGACGGCGCTCGAGCGGCCCAGCAGCTCGATCGCCGCCCCGACGCTCATCACCTGCTCCCCGAGCAGCGAGGACTCCTCCAGGAACTGGACGACGTCGTGCCCGTAGTGCCCGCGCAGCGCGAGCGACCAGCCCTCGTATTGCTTGAGCAGCCGACAGAAGCGCTGCCAGCGGGCCTCCGTGAGCTTGAACGGGGTGCCGTGACGGTCGAAGACGTCGATCTTCTCCCACTTGTCCGCCAGCAGGATCTCCTCGAGTTCGGAGTCCTTCTCGATGTAGCGCTCACGCGAGCCCTGCTTGAGCTTGTAGAGCGGCGGCTTGGCGATGTAGACGTAGCCGGCTTCGATCAGCTCCTGCATCTCGCGGAACAGAAGCGTGAGGACGAGCGTGCGAATGTGGGCGCCGTCGACGTCAGCGTCGGTCATCAGCACGATCTTGTGGTACCGGGCGTTCTCGATGTTGAACTCGTCGCGGACCCCAGTGCCGATCGCGGTGATCAGCGCCTGCACCTCGGTGTTCTGCAGAACCTTGTCGATGCGCGACTTCTCGACGTTGAGGATCTTGCCGCGCAGCGGCAACACGGCCTGAGTTTCACGGTCGCGGCCCTGCTTGGCCGAGCCGCCGGCGGAGTCGCCCTCGACCACGAACAACTCGGCAAGCGACGGGTCCTTGATCGAGCAGTCGGCGAGCTTCCCGGGCAGGGTCGAGTTCTCGAGCGCCGACTTGCGTCGCGTGAGGTCACGGGCCTTGCGCGCAGCCTCGCGGGCACGCTGGGCCTGCACGGACTTCATGATCACCGCGCGGGCCTCGCTGGGGTTCTCCTCGAGGAACTCGCCGAGCCCGGCGTTGACGATCGACTCGACGAAGCCGGCCATGCCGGGGTTGCCGAGCTTGGTCTTGGTCTGCCCCTCGAACTGTGGGTCGCGGAGCTTGACGGAGATCACCGCGGTCAGCCCCTCGCGCGCGTCCTCGCCTGTGAGGTTGTCCTCTTTGTCCTTGAGCAGGCCGTGCTCGCGCGCGTACTTGTTGAGCGTGCGCGTCAGCGCCGAGCGGAAGCCGCTCATGTGCGAGCCACCCTCGCGCGTGTTGATGTTGTTCGCGAAGGAGTGGATCGAGTCCTGGTAGGAGGAGTTCCACTGCATCGCCACCTCGGCGGCGCCCTCGTCGGACTCGCCTGCGAAGAAGATGACCTTGCGGTGGACGGTCTCCTTGTTCTCGTTCAGATAGGAGACGAAGTCCTCGATCCCGCCCTCGTACTGGAAGGAGGCGGAGTGGCCCTCGCCGCGCTCGTCCACGATCGAGATCTTCAGCCCGCGCGTCAGGAAGGCGGTCTCGCGCAGGCGCTCTTCGAGCGTGCTGAAGTCGAAGTCCAGCGACTCGAAGATGTCCGCGTCGGGGAGGAACGTGACGCTCGTGCCGGTAGGGGCGCCCGGTGTGAGCGGCTCACCCTTGACCAGCTCGGTCTGCGGAGCGCCGCGCGAGTACTCCTGGGAGAACACGTGACCGTCGCGGCGGACCTCGACGCGCAGCTGCTCGGACAGCGCGTTGACGACGGAGACGCCCACGCCGTGCAGGCCGCCGGAGACCTTGTAGCCGCCGCCCTCGCCGAACTTGCCGCCGGAGTGCAGGACCGTGAGGACGACCTGCACCGCTGGCAGGCCCTCTTTGTCCATGGTCGCGACGGGGATCCCGCGACCGTTGTCAACCTCCGTGACGGAGTTGTCGGGGTGGATCGTGACCGAGACCTCGGTGCAGAAGCCGGCCAGCGCCTCGTCGACGGAGTTGTCGACGAGCTCGTAGACGAGGTGGTGCAGGCCCATCGGGCCGGTCGAGCCGATGTACATGCCGGGGCGCTTGCGAACCGCCTCCAAGCCCTCCAGTACGGTGATGTCCTGTGCGTCGTAGTCGGCGGACGCGCCGCCCATGGACGGGTCGTTTACGCCGCCCTTTCCCGTGCCCTTCTCAGAGCTATCACTGCCTGGCGCCAACTGGCCCTCCGATGACGTGAGAACGCCCCGGATTCCGGGGCGCAAAGTCCACGGCTGGGGCGGTTTGGATGTGCACACAAGGATAACACAAGAGCCCTCGGCGCCCGACCGTAAACCGAGGTTAAATGCCTGCAAAATGCATGGAAAGACTCATCCCGTTCGGCAGCGCATCCCCCGGAGGGCGTCGGTGCCGAGAGCGGCGTTGAGGCGGGGGATCAGATCGCCGGCCATGAGGTCGAGCTCCTGGGCCCACACGGCGGCGGTGCAGGTGACGGTGAGGACGCCTTCGCGCTCGGCCGTGGGACGGGCCGATGACGCGATCGCCGGCCCGGTGACGGTTCCCCAGACCTCCTGCACACGGGCGAGTGTGCTGGCTGGTGCCAGCGAGGCCGTGAGGGCATCCAGAGCGCTTGCCAGTGGTCGGGGCGCAGGCCTGCTCACGCGGCGATCGCCTCTTGCAGGATCGTGCCCGGCGAGATGCGCAGGCGTGTCACGGAGGCATCGCCGGCGCCCGGCACGTGGGCGAGGTCCGTCGTCGCGACGACGCTCTGACCCGTCGAACGCAGCTCGTGGGCGAGCAGCTCGCGCCGTTCGCCGTCGAGCTCGCTCATCACGTCGTCGAGCAGCATCAGCGGCACGCTCCTGCGTTCCTGCGCAAGCACCGCCCGCTCGGCCAGCAATAGGGCGAGCAGGGCGATTCGCTGCTGGCCCTGAGAGCCGTACGTGCGCAACTCACGCCCGTCGCGCAGAATCGCCAGCTCGTCGCGGTGAGGTCCATGGCCGGTGAAGCCCCGTTCGAGATCGCCGGGGAGACGATCGCGCAACTCGGCCATGAACTCCTCCTCGTCAGCGGCTCGAGAGCGCGGCTTGTAGACGAGCGTGACCTCGCCGGTGCAACCGAGCAGCTCCGCGCGCCGCGCGAACGGCTCGGTCAGCAGGGAGACAGCAGCCTCCCGGTGAGAGCGCAGCTCGAGCGCCTTGACTGCCAGCTCGCGATCCCAGGCGGCGAGCGTCGCCTGGGAGGCGCGGCCCGAGCGGATGCTCGCGATCAGCGCGTTGCGCTGGGCCAGTGCGCGGGAGTACTCGCTGCGGGTAGCGGCCCGAGCCGGCCACAGACCGGCCACGACCTGGTCGAGATGGGCCCGGCGCAGAGCGGGAGCCCCTTTCAACAACTCCAGCCGGTCGGGCAGGAACACGCTCACGAGCGGCCTCAGCTCCACGTCGAGCAGACGCTCGACGGGAGCGCCGTCGGCGGTCATCCGCTTGACCGGCTGGCTGCTGTCTGGCACCGTCCCGAACCCCACGGTGAGCTCGTGCTGCTCCTCGCCGTCCAGCAGCCGAACCGAGACCCGCGCCGCCTGCGCGCCGAAGCGCACGAGCTCACGCTCGTTGCGGCTCCGCGGCGAGCGTCCGGTGCAGCCGTAGTACAACGCCTCGAGTAGGTTCGACTTGCCGGCCCCATTGGGGCCGTGCACGACGGTCAGGCCTGGGCCGAAGCCGGCCTGGGCGCGGGCGTAGGTGCGGAAGTCGCGCAGCTCCACACTTGCGACGCGCATGACAACACTCAGACGTTCAACCTGATCGGCATGATCAGGTACACAAAATCCCCGCTGTCGGGGGATTCGATCAACCCTGGCCGCAACGGGCTGATCAGCTTGAGCACGAGCTCGTCGGACTCGATGCTCTCGAGACCGTCGCGCAGGAACTCCGGGTTGAAGCCGATCTCGAACGGCTCACCGTGGAAGGGGACCGGGATGGCCTCACTCGCCTCGCCGACGTCCGGGGTCTGAGCGGAGACCGTGAGCGTCCCCTCACTGAAGCTCAGTCGCAGCGGCGCGTTCTTCTGGGCGAGCAGACTGATCCGGCGCACCACGTCCGTGAGCTCAGCGCTCGAGAGCCGCAGCTCGTGCTCAACGGACTCGGGCAGCAGCTGACGGTAGTTGGGGAACTGGCCGTCGATCAGCCGAGAGGACAGCACGACGTCGCCGAGCTCGAAGATCGCCTGGTTCTGCCCGACGCTCACCGCGATCGACTCGCTAGGCGCCTGCTGAGAGATGCGCACGAGCTCCTGTAGAGCCCGCGCCGGGATATTGGCCTCGAGGCTCCCCTGGAGTGGCGACTCGAGCGCCGTCTCCTTGACGCTCAGCCTGTAGGAGTCGGTGGCGACCATCCGCAGCTCCTTCCCGGAGGCCGACATCAGGATCCCCGTGAGGACCGGGCGAGTCTCGTCGCGAGATGCCGAGCGGGCCACCCGTGCCACGGTCTCCACGAACGCACCCGCCGGCAGCTCAACGCGCGTATCCGCGGCGGGCGAGGGCAGTGTTGGGAAGTCCTCGGCGCGCAGCGTGCGCAGATGGAAGGTCGTGGGACCGCAGATGACCTCGACGTCCTGCTCGGCGCTCCGCAGCTCCATTGTGAGGTCCTGCGACGGTAGTGAGCGGGCTACGTCGAGCAAGAGGCGTGCGGGGAGTACGGCTGAACCCGTACGCGCCACCTCGGCGTTCAGTGGAACGCGAAGCCCGATCTCCATGTCCGTCGCCAGCAACTCGGGCTTCGAGCCCTCGGGTGCGGAGATCATGACGCCGGAGAGTGCCTGCACGGCGCTGCGAGCTGAGGCAACGCGTGTGGTCGTCTGTAGTTGCGCTAGCAGCTCAGCGGCTGAAAGGGAAAGCTTCATCGACTTGATCTCTGGTGGGAATTAGTTTTAGTAGGAGCTGTGGGGATGTGTATTTGGCTGTGGGAGCGGTGATTTGGCTGGTGCGTTGTGCGTGGGCTGTGGATTGTTGGGTGGAGAGTGTCTCAGGCTCGCCGGTCGTGGGGGCGAGCGGGCTCATCCCTGTGTGGGGTCGAGGGCGCGGCACAGCTTCTCCACAGCGTCTCTGGAGCTCTCATCGGTGGTGATGCGCGCGGTTGTGCGCCGCCATGCGTGAAGGATGGTGGTGTGGTCTCGTCCGCCGAACTGGCGACCGATCGCGGGCAACGACTCGCCCGTGAGCTCTCGGGCGAGGTACATGGCTACCTGCCGTGGCCAGGCGATGCGCGCGGTGCGAGCTGGGGAGAGGAGCTCGTGGGGGGAGAGGCCGAAGTGCTCGCAGGTTGCGAGCTGGATCTCGGTGACGGTGCGCCGGCTGCGGCCGGGCGAGGGGCTGTGGGGATAGAGGCTGTCGAGGACCTCGCGGGCCAGATCGACGGTGAGCGGCCTACCCGTGAGGGAGCTGAAGGCGACCACGCGGATCAGAGCTCCCTCGAGCGCGCGGATGTTGGAGGCGACGCGCTTGGCGATCTCCGTGAGCGTCTCGTCGTCGAGTGCGATCTGGTCGTGGTGTGCACGCTTGCGCAGGATGGCGAGGCGGGTGGCGAGCTCGGGGGGTTCGACGTCTGCCACGAGACCGGACTCGAAGCGCTCGCGCAGGCGGTCCTCGAGCGCTTGGAGGTCGTGTGGGGGACGGTCGGAGGTGAGCACGATCTGGCGTCCGCCGTCCTGCAGCGCGTTGAACGTGTGGAAGAACTCCTCCTCGGTCTTCGTCTTGCGCTCGAGGAACTGCACGTCGTCGAGCAGAAGGACATCTACGTCGCGGAAGCGGAGCTTGAAGGTATCGGTGTGCCCGGCGTGGAGCGCCGCCAGGAACTCGTTCGTGAACGTCTCGCCGGTCGTGCAGCGGACCGTTAGGCCGGGGTTGTAGGCGAGCAGGAAGTTGGCGATGGAGCTGAGGAGATGGGTCTTGCCGACGCCTGGCGGGCCGTAGAGGAAGAGGGGGTTGTATGCCTGGGCTGGCATCTCCGCGACCGCCAGCGCTGCGGCGTGCGCGAGCCGGTTGCAGTCACCGATGACGAACTGCTCGAACGTGAGCTTGGGGTTACCGAGCGGGCCGGAGTTGGCGGAGACGGCGTGTGTGTCGTCGGCTGTGGCTGACGGGCCGGCTGTGGCGGCGCGCGCGGATGCGCTCGCCGCGCGGGGTACGCCACCCCGCGCTGGAGCCCGTGGCGCGGTGACCAGCTCAACGCGAGCCCCGGGCCCGAGGACGAGCTCGACACTCGCGTGGATGACCCCGCCGAAGCGCTCCTCGATCCAGCCGCGGGCGTTGGCCGGAGCCTCTACGAGCAGCAGCTGCTCATCGAGCTCGAGGGCGTGTAGCGGCTCCAGCCAGATGCGGTAGGTGGGCTCGTCGACGACGAGGGCGAGTTGGGTCTGCACCCGCGACCATATGTGCTCGAGCTCGGGGCTCATGGCAGCGTCAGTCCGCTCCTCTCCGGGACAGTGCTGAGAACTATTCGAAGGAGGGCCCGAGGGCCCGGTCCGGCGACTATAGCCAACGTCCACAGAGGCGCTCCGGGGCTGCCCGCATTTGGCGGAAAAATTCGGCCGGGCCTCAGCGGTCCTATACTGCAAGCCGCCATGAAGCGGACCTACCAGCCAAAGAAGCGCAAGCGAGCTCGTGCTCACGGCTTTCGCGAGCGCATGGCCTCGCGTGCGGGACGGTTGACGTTGAAGCGCCGTCGCGACAAGGGACGCAAGCGCCTCTCGGCCTGACGGTCGTGTCGGCTAGGCCTGCGATCCCCTGGGCGCAGCGATGAGACGGCGCACGCCGGCGCGTGGGCGGCTGTCACGCAGTGCGGAGTTCGAGCGCGTCTACCGCCACGGTCGCTCGATCGCGAACCGCCACCTCGTCCTGTACACGTTCCCGAACCCCTCCGCGCAGGGGCCGCGCCTGGGCCTGTCGGTATCGCGCAAGGTGGGCGGGGCGGTTCAGCGCAACCGGGTCAAGCGTCTGCTGCGCGAGGCGTTTGCTCAGGCGGAGGGGGATTTGAAGGGCGAGCAGGACATGGTCGTGGTCGCACGTCCCGCGGCAGCCGAGCTAGCCGAGCGCGAGGGCTTGGCGGGCGTGGACGCCGCGCTGATGGATCTGATCTCGCGTGCGGGGCTGCGCAGCGTGAGCGTTGAGGCTGGAGGGGGCGTTGAGGTCGTCGAGGGGTCGCAGCCGTGAGCCACCCGGCGGCAGCCGCCGCCCCGGCGCCGTGGACGCGCAGGCTGGCGCGGATCGCCAGGGCGGTCGCGGTGGCCCCGGTCGTCGTCTATCAGCGCGTCGTGTCGCCGGCGATACCGCAGCGCTGCAAGTACTACCCCACGTGCTCGCGCTATGCGGTCGAGGCGATCCGCGAGTACGGCATACTTAGGGGCGTGGTGCTGGCGGGGTGGCGCCTGTTGAGGTGCAACCCGTGGAGCCACGGCGGATACGATCCAGTTGAGGCCCAGCGAGTTTTCAGAATGGACAGTCCCGCCCGTGGCCCCGATCATGACGGCTGAGCAGGAGCCGGGCGAATTGCCCGGAGTCCTGCGGCGAGCCGCGGGGCGAGGCCCCATCCACCTCCCGACCAGCAAGACGCCGAGACCCTAGAGCATGCCAATCCTCGCCAATGTGATCCAGAGCGCGTTTTCGCCCCTCATCAGCTTGTTCGAAGCGATCATGGTGTTCATCCACGCGCACATCGTGGGTGGCAGTTGGGGTCTTTCGATCGTTGGACTGACGGTGCTGATCCGCGCGATCCTCGTGCCTCTGACCTACAGGCAGCTCAAGTCGATGCAGGAGATGCAGCGGCTCGCGCCTGAGCTCAGCGCGCTGAAAGAGAAGTACAAGGACGACAAGCAGCGCCAGCAGCAGGAGATGATGAAGTTCTACAAGGAGAGAGGGATCAACCCATTGGCATCCTGCCTGCCGCTGCTGCTGCAGCTGCCGGTGTTCATCTCGCTCTTCTACATGCTGCGGACGGACCTCAAGAAGCACATCTGCGGCACGCAGCTCGTCTCGTACTACAACCAGAACGCCGAGAGCGTGAAGCTGCACCTGGCGAGCACGTACAAATCGGCCTCGCACATCGCGACGGTCGCCAAGCTGCCATCCAAATACGTCGAAAACACGGCCTGCAACACGGTCGCGCCGCACTCCGGCAAGTTCCTGTTCCTACCCGACATCACGAGCAAGGCCACGGGCGTAGTGCTCGTCGTCTTGATCCTGCTGTACGTCGGCTCGCAGGTCGGCTCGACGCTGATCGCCACCGCGACCGCCGATCCCACACAGCGGCGCATGATGCTGCTGCTCCCGCTGGTGTTCGTGGTGATCCTCTACCGCTATCCCGCGGGTCTGCTGGTCTACTGGATAACCACGAACCTCTGGACGATCGGCCAGCAATACCTGATCCGCCGCCGCCTGCCGCCGCCGCCGAAAGTTGACCGCTCCGCTGGGTCTCAGAACGGAAAGCCCAAACGCTCGTGGCGGGAGGCGCTCGCTGAGACGGCCTCCGGCGCCACGGGCGCCCCAGCCAGCGCGGACGTCGCCGGCGGAAGCAGCACGGGCGGCACGGTCACCCGCGGTGCGCCGCCCCCCCGCCCGCCACGCAAGAAGAAGAAACGCTCGGGCCGGCGACGATGAGCGACGCTGACGACATCCGTGATGACCGTGACCCCGACACGGGCGAGCTCGAGCCCGTCGAGGCCCTGGAGGAGCTGCTCGAGGAGGTCGTCGACGCGCTGGGCCTGGACGCTGAGATACACATCGAGGAGCGGGACGGCGTCATCAGCGGCCGGCTCGAGGGTGAGGACGTGGGCCTGTTCATCGGCAGACACGGCCAGACGATCGACGCCGTGCAGCACCTGGCGCAGCGGGTCGTCTTCCCGGACGGGCCGTCGTCCGTCCGCGTCGTGATCGACGCCAACGGCTATCGGGAGCGCCGAGCGGAGGCGCTGAGGGCCGAGGCCGAGGACGCTGCCGACCGCGCCATCGCGTCCGGCAAGCCGGTCGAGCTCGACCCACTACCTCCCTTCGAGCGGCGGATCGTGCACGAGTACCTGCGCGAGCGCGGCGGCGTCGAGACCCACAGCGAGGGCAACGAGCCCGAGCGTTTCCTCGTGGTCAGCCCGCTATCGGACTGACGGCGACCCGGCGCGTGATGTTTCACGTGAAATGGATGGGCTGACGGTCCATCAGCAGCGCCAGTTGCAGACGGTGCTGGCCCTGCTGGAGGGCGACGAGCACGCGCCCACGGCGATTCGCACGCGGGAGCGCGCGGCGCAGGCGCACGTGGCGGACTCGCTGGTGGCGCTCGAGCTCGAGGTCGTGCGCTCGGCGCAGCGGATCGCCGACCTCGGCAGCGGCGTGGGGTTTCCCGGCCTGGCGCTCGCCGTTGCGCTCCCGGGCGCGCAGGTGTGCCTCGTTGAGAGCCATGGTCGCCGGTGCGACTTCCTGACTGGCCTCTGCGCGGCGGCGCACATCGAGAACGCGCGTGTCGTGTGCGCGCGTGCGGAGGAGTGGCGCGACGGGATCTCGGGCCAGGAGCTGGTCGTGGCCAGGGCGCTCGCGCCGCAGACCGTCGTGCTGGAGTACGCCGCGCCGCTGCTCTGTGTCGGCGGTTCACTGGTCGACTGGCGTGGCAAGCGCGAGCGCACCGCCGAGGCCGCCGCTGACCGGGCGGCAGCGGTGCTGGGCCTACGGCGCGAGGACGTCCGTCGGGTTGTTCCGTTCGAAGGAGCGACCGATCGCCATCTGCACGTCTTCCTGAAGAGGAAGCCCACCCCGACGCGCTTCCCGCGTCGTCCGGGGATCGCCCGCAAGCGACCACTCGGCGATTGACGACCCTCGCTGGGCCCACTTTGCGGAGGGGAGCAACCCCGCGAGACACGATCGGCGCTAGCGTGCCGCGCATGGGCACCGTCTACGCGATCGTCAATCAGAAGGGCGGCGTGGGAAAGACCACGACCGCGGTCAACGTGGCCGCTTGCATCGCCGAGGCCGGCTATGCGACGCTGCTCGTGGATGTAGACCCCCAGGCGAACGCGTCCGTGGGATTGGGCATAGCGCGTACGCAGATGCCGGGCCTGTATGAGGTGCTGACGGGCGAGGCGACGGCGCGCGATGCGCTTTGCGAGTCTCCGGTTCCAGGCCTGACGGCGCTTCCAGCAGGGCCGAATCTCGCAGGAGCGAACATCGAGCTGCCGCGAATGGACGGTTATGAGCAGCATCTGCGGGAGTGCTTGGAGCCGCTGAGGGACAGCTTCCGCTACATCCTGCTGGACTGCCCACCCTCGCTCGGCCCACTCACGGTCAGCGCGCTGGTCGCCGCCGACAGGGTGATCGTGCCGGTGCAGACCGAGTACTTCGCCCTGGAGGGTCTGGCGGGGCTTCTGGAGACGCTCGCGTTGGTGCGGCAGGAGCTGAACCCAGGCCTGACCGTCGCCGGGATGTTGTTGACCATGCACGACGGCCGCACGCGCCTCGGCCAGGATGTCGAGCGCGAAGTGCGCGCGCACTTCCCCGACCTCGTGTTCGACACCGTGATCCCGCGCAACGTGCGGGTGGGTGAGGCTCCGAGCTACGGCTTGCCGGTGACCCACCACGACCCGCACAGCGCAGGAGCCGAGGCTTACTTCGAGTTGGCGAAGGAGGTGGCTGCGCGTGGCTAAGCCGAGGCCCGGCATGGGCAGGGGTCTCAGCGCGATCCTGTCGGTGTCGGCGGAGGGGATCAAGCAGGGCGGGGATGAGCTGCGCGAGCTGGCGATCGAGCTGATCTCCCCAAACCCGAATCAGCCTCGCCAGCGCTTCGACCAGGAGTCGCTCGAGTCGCTGGCCGGCTCGCTGGGCGAGCGCGGCGTTCTGCAGCCGGTGCTCGTGCGGCCGAAGCCAGGGGGCACCTACGAGCTGGTGGCTGGCGAGCGTCGCTGGCGTGCTGCGCAGATCGCCGGCCTGCGCAGCATCCCGGCGATCGTGCGCGAGCGCGAGGACGCGCAGGCGCTGGAAGTCGCGCTCGTGGAGAACATGGCGCGCGAAGACCTCAACCCGATCGACGAGGCGCGCGCGTGCGCGGCGCTCGTGGAGGAGCTCGGCCTCACGCGCGAGGGCGTTGGGCGCCGTGTGGGGCGCAGCCGCGTGGCGGTCAGCAACCTCGTGCGCCTGCTCGACCTACCCGACGAGGCGATCGAGCTGCTCCAGCGGGGCACGCTCAGCGAGGGGCACGGTCGCGCGCTGCTGCTGGCCGAAGACCACACCGCGCGCCGTAGCCTCGCCCACCAAGCGGTCGAGGAGGGCTGGTCTGTGCGGGTGACCGAAGAGCGCGCCCGTGAGAGCAACGGCCAGCGCCAGGCGCGCAAGCCGCGGCGCGCGGGCGCGGGGGTGCACCCGGATCAGGAGCAGGCCGCGAGGGACATCGCGCAGGCGCTCGGGGGGGCGCTTGGGGCCGACGTGCAGGTGAAGCCCACGCGCGACGGTCGATACAGCGCGCAGCTGTCGTTCTCGACAGCAGAGGAGGCGATCGAGCTGGCGCAGCGCATCTCCGCCCGCGCGGTCGTGTAGAGCTAGAATCGGCGCCCGCGGGCGATTAGCTCAGTTGGTTAGAGCGCTTCTCTGATAAGGAAGAGGTCCCAGGTTCGAGTCCTGGATCGCCCACTCACGAATGGCCTGCGAATCGACTCTGATGCGGCTCGAGCGCAGTCAGGGCAGGTTGTAGAGTTCCCGGCCGCCACGTACGACCTCGTGATCTTCGACTGCGATGGCGTGCTCGTTGATTCCGAGGTGATTTCCAACGGAGTGCTTGCCCGGATGCTCACCCGAGAGGGCGTTCCGGCCTGCGTGCGATTGGCTACGCGGCGGACAGCGACGAGCGCGCACTCCGCAACACCGGCGCCACCGAGATCATCCCGTCTCTGGATGGGCTCCCAGACCTCTTGGCTCATCGCAAGAGCTCAAATCAGCCGTAAGCATGCGCTCCCTTGGGCTGGAAGTTAGCTTGGAACTTCCAACCTAGCTTGGAAGTAGTCAAGCCGTATGAAGTGGTGTGAGGGGTTGGGCAGCGAGGCCCGTTCTCTCATCCGAAAAAAGGACCCAACACGTCCTCTTTCCGGGTAGCATCACGTCATAGCGTGAGTCTATACGGTTAGCGGACTGTTGGGGTCCGTTAGTCGGGTACAATCTCGCAAATGAACACCTCCACCCGAACGGCCTCGCCAGAGGTCGCAGCAGTACTCGAGCACGTCGCGGCCGCAAAGCGCCGTACGGTCAGCTTGCCCGCTGACCGGAAGTGGCTAGCTGAGATCACGCCGCATTACGCCCGCCTGCTCGACAGGATGGTCGCCCGCAAATCGCTGTACCGGGTGCTACGCGGTCAGTACGTGGTCGCCCCCCGGGCGACCGACGGCGTCGACCAGGCCGCGGCGGCGGAGTTGCTCGTCGATCTGGTACTGCGCGGGCAGGGCGACTACTACCTCGGCTTCCTAAGCGCGCTGATCGCCCACCGCCTCACCGACCTGCACGCTTCGACGCTGTACGCAGCGATCAGGCAAGGCAACCCTACGGACCTCACGACCCTCTCGCTGGCGGGCCGCGAGCTCAAGCTCGTGCGCCTGTCCGCTTCCCGCTGGCCCACCGGGGAGAGCGAGCGCGAACGCGTGCGCGTGCAGCCAGGACTGAAGGAGTTCGTCTGGCGCTCCACGCTCGAGCGGACCCTCGTCGACGGTCTGCTGCGCCCCGAGCTGTGCGGCGGTATCGAAACCGTCATCACGAGCTGGGCGCGCGCGACCGAGCACGAACAGGTGGACTGGGCGACGGTGTGGGCGATCGCCGAGCGCATGGGCACCGCGACCACGCGCCGCGTCGCCTACCTCCTCATCCGCTCAGGCCACGAGCCCGTTCTCGCCGGGGATCTGCCCGCAGTCAATGTCAAAAGTGCGGCTACGCCACTGGACCGCTCCAACGGATACGGCATGAGCCGCCGAGAGGCCACCCGCGACCCCCAGACGGGCGTGCTGGTCAACGTCCCCGCTGAGCAGCTGCGCGGATGGCTCGACCCGGTGAGCGTGGGATGATCGACTACCCCGAGGACGAGCGACTACGTGAGCAGGCCAGCCTGCACGACCTACAGGCGCCGGTGCTCATCCGCGACATTGTGCGCGTGGTGGAGCTCCTGAACTTGCGCGCCAAGCAGTTTTTCAACAAGCGCAGCGTGCTGTCGGGCTCGATGGCGCTGCGCTGCTTCGGTAGCCCACGCTTCACGGTCTATGACGCCGACTTCTCGACCTCCGCCGCGACCGTCAACCCACCAGCTTCGATGACCGAGCTGCTGCGCTATAGCGACGAGAACCTCGACATCATCCCGGCCGCGGCCAGGGCCGCCGACCGGCGCGAGACTCTGGTGCAGATCGAGCCGATCCGCTTCGACGCTGTGTTCACCAGCATCGTGCTCGCCGACGAGGACCGTCAGTTCAAGGCCGACATCTCATTTCGGGGGCTCCTGCTCGATGGCCGGGAAGTACCCATCGCGACTCCCTACTCCCTAGGCCTGTGGGAGGAGCCGCCGACCGTCTGGGTGATGGACCCCGTAGAGGCGCTGGCCGAGAAGATCCTCGGTTGGTGCGTTCACGGCATGGTCAAGCACTACGCCGACGCCGCCTGGATCACCATCGCCGCACAAGCCCCCGGTTCGCCGCTGGCGTTCGCGTATCCGCAGCTACGTGAGGTGGTCCACGACAAGCTCGAACTCATGCGACGGCTGCAGCCGAACACCTACAGCCCCTTCCCCAGCGTCGAGGCCGTCATCGGCAAGCTCGCCCAACCCCCCGACTTCGACCGCGTGCAGTGGCAGAAGCTCGTCTACCTACAGGCTCACCGAGCCGCTTACTCGCAGGCAGACCTGCGCCGCATCGTCCAGCAGACCCTCGCCCCGGGGATCCGCCGCTCACAGCCGCGCTGAGGCTCGCGCCTACTCGACCTCCAGCCCGGGCGTCCCCGTCACGTACTGGGACTCGGGCGTCTGACTCGCCAAGCGCTCGCTCTCAGGGCGCAACCGTTGGATGTCGGGCCGAGCGATCGCCAGGTACGAAACCAGAGCAACGACAGCGACAGCGAACACCAGTGCCGTTGGCCCGTCGCCGAAACCGATGCCGCTGATGCTGTGTGGCTTGCTGAAGTAGTCGGCAAACGATGCTCCGAGCGGCCGCGTCACAACGTAGGCCATCCAGAACGCCGCGATGCTGTCCAGATCGAATCGCCACCACGCGAGCGCCGGGATCGAGATGAGCACGAAGAAGAAGATCCCGGAGGCCAGGTAGCCCATGCCGAGCGAGGTCGCTGTGAAGTCCCCGAGCGCCGTGCCGAGTGCGAAGGTAGCGAACACGGTGGCCCAGTAGAACGACTCGCGTCGCTGCGTGGTGATGCTGTGGATCGACAGCGTTCCCTCGCTACGGTGCCAGGCCCAGAACACGGCCGCCAGTATGGCCGCCCACAAGATCGTGGTCCCCGCGTACGGGATGTGGACGTCGAGGTGCAGGAAGTCGGCGAAGCCTGTCCCGGCGATGGCGATCGCATAGGCCAAGAACCAGTATGCGAAGGCTCGATATCGGCGCGTCCCGAACTGCAGTACGAGCGCGATCAGGAACAACGCGACCTCGACGCCGCCACCCCCGAAGTTCCCGTACGTCTTCAGGTAGTCGGACGTCGCCTCACCACCGGCCGTGGTGAGGATCTTGACCACCCAGAAGAGGAAGATGATCTCCGGGACCTTTGCGGCTACAGGCCCAGGAAAGAATCGCCCGATCACAGGCAGCTGGCCGTGCGCCCGCAGATGCCCGCCGCCGGAGCGTGCTGAAGAGCTGGGCCGCTCGTCTGTAGGCCTCACGTGGCGGACGCCTCCACAACGTTCGACGGTCGCTGCGCGCGCACCAGATAGCCGCTACGGCTGGGGCTCTCGATCTCGAGTGAGTCGAAGCCGCTGGCGCCGAGCAGCAGCTCGAGCTCACGGCGGCTGTAGTTGAAGATCGGACAGTCGCCGATCCATTCGTAGCGCACCTTGCGAATGGGCCCCTTGAGCAACGACCAGCTCGGGAACGACGCTACGAGCGAGCCGCCGGACGCGCACAGATCGAACATGCGCCGTGTGAATTGGTGGGGCTCTCGCAGATAGTCGAATAGGCCGAGGCCGAGCACCACGTCGAACGGACCCTCCAGCGACGCGCCTAGGAAATCCTCGGCGAGCAGCTCCACACGGCCGTCGTAGCGATCGAGCCGCGCGCGCGCGAGCTCGATCATCGGCTCTGAGAAGTCGATGCCGACGTAGTGACCGGCGCCCGCCTCCAAGGCGAACTCGCCGATTCGCCCGGAGCCACAGCCGACGTCCAGCACGCGCGGAGCGCTGCGCGCCGCGATGGCTTCCGCCGCCAGCTGCCGGCGGCGAAACAGGCCAGGTCTCAGCCACCGCGCGAGCGGCCGCTCATCCTCATACAGGTCGTCAAATGCCTGTGCCTTCTCACGGAAGCGATTGCGAACCCGCGCTGGCGCGGGCGCTGAGCTGGGCATGCGCCTCACCATACGTGATCAGTCGGTAGCGCTCAGCGATCGCGCGCAGCACCACGGGAGCCCTGCGGCGAGCCCCGTTGCGCCGCGCCTCCAGCAGTCTCAGCCGCACGCTCCGGCGTGGGGGCGAGCCCGCTGGCAGGGCGGCGCGCAGCGGCTGGGGGTCGAGCTCATGTGGGTGCAGGTACAGGCCAGCCAGCGACCCTGCCCGTGACAGCCCGCGCAGCACCACTCGGTCCGGCAGCAGCGCCCAGTACGAGGCCCCGCCCACGGGCAGCCGCGCCCCCCCGACCCGCCACACGGCGATCGGGAACTCCCAAAGCGCTGCCCCGCTCTCGACCTCGACCACGTGTGGGCTCGGGCTCGCAGGGATGACACGGTCGCGGATGCGCGGCGAGTCGTGCTGGCTCGAGTCATACGCGAAGCCCTCCGCCGCGAGCACGCCGTAAGCCCACCGCGACGCATCGGTGATCGAGAACGCCGGGGCTCGATAGCCCACGGGCATCCTGCCCGTCACCGCCTCGATCGTCGCGCGTGCCGCCTGCAGGTCGGCTCCGAACTGCGCTGGCGTTTGGCGATGTACGAGCTGGTGCTGATCGCCGTGGCAGGCAATCTCGTGCCCTCGGGCGGCGATCTCCTCCACGAGCCTTGGGTAGGACCGGGCAGCCATTCCGAGCACGAAGAACGTCGCCCGCGCGCCAAGCTCGTCCAGCAATGCGAGCAGGGCCTCCGTCTGGCGCGCGAGCGCAGGCCCCGTCCGCTGCCAGCCCGGGACACCGATGCGGCGTCCCACCAGCTGATGCCAGTCCTCGAAATCGACGCTCAGCAGCAGGGTCTCCGTCTCGTCTCCTCAGCGGTCGTGGCTCGCCGTCGGTCGAGCGGCCAAAGCTAGCGCTTTCGGTGCAGACCGGGCCTACCGCCAAACAGAGTCCGCCGCATGGGTCGAGAGCGAGCTGCTCCCGACCCATGCGGTCCGTACAGGCGGCGTGCGCCGAGGGCCCGTCGTTTAGGAGACGTCCAGTGTGAACCGTGCGCTGGAGGACTGGCGTGCTTTTCTGGGGTAGCCGGTCACCGTCACCGTGAACGTGTACGGATGCGCGCTCGGGTCGGTCTTGGTCTTCACCGTTCCGGAGAGGAGCCCCTTCCCTGACAAACTCAGGCCTTTCGGGAGGGCGCCGGCGGTCAGCTTCCATTTGTACGGGCTAGTGCCGCCCGCAGCATCGAGCTGCGTGCTGTAAGCGACACCGAGCTCGAGGGTCGGCAGCGACGTCGTCGTCACGTGGAGGCCCAGCACTGTGAGCGTGAACTTCTGCACCGCTTCGGTCCCAACGCCGTTGCGGGCGCTGAACGTGACTTCGAAGGACCCGATCTCCGTCGGCGTGCCTGAAAGCACACCGTCTTCGAATCGAACCCCACTCGGAAGCGCACCGCTCTCGGTGATCGTCGGCTGCGGCGTGCCCGTTGCCGTGACCTCGAGGCTGCCTTCCACGCCTTTCGTGAACGTCGCGCTGTCCGTGGAGGTGAAAGCGGGCGCTTCATCCGCGGTCTCGGCGACATCTCCGAACGAGCCTGCATAGTTCGCGTCACCTCGATAGGTGGCTGTCACTTCGTCGCCGCCCGGGTGCGTCAGCCTGGTCGTGCAGGTCGCGGTGTCCGGGCTGCCCAGGGCGAGTGTCCGCGATTCACAACCTTCGATCGGTCCAGAGCTATCGGAGAACGACACGGTGCCGGTCGGGGTGCCTGCGCCTGGAGGCACCGGCGCAACCGTTGCGGTGTAGGTGACCGATTCGCCAACCACCCCCGCGCCTTCGTCGGAGGAGCCCACCGACGTGCTCGTCTTCACGCCCGGTGAGGTCGCAGCGCTCAGTTCCACGGTGAGGATATTGCGGTAGAGCGCAGGGTCTTTTCCACCGATCGTGTAGCGATCAGTTGGGTTCGTCCCGAGCACGGTACCCGCGCCTTCGACCGGTTTCGGCAGCCTGTATCCCGAGAACACCATCGTCAGCGAGCCGTTGGGGTTTTGGACGACAGCAGGGCCGTAAGCGCGACCGGAGTAATAGGCACTCACGCCCAGCGGGTCGTCTTCGCCTTTGGCGAGCTCTTCGTCCTGCTTGGCCGAGGCGGAGAAGGTGTAGTCGGTGCTCACCACCACCTTCGGTACCGACCATTCCTTGCCGTTCGTCGAGGTTGTGTAGAAGATCTGGTTGAACGCGTCGCTGTCCCCGTCGGTGGCCCATGAGCCGGACAGGAACATCCCATAGCTACCGTCGGGGTTCGTGACGATCGTCCCGCGCGAGCCCACGTAGCGCAGCTCGGTCGTGTCGGACTGACCAGGGGCCAGGTTGGTTGGGCTCGTGCCCGACGGGCTCGTCTGCTGGTCGGGGTTCGAGACGTCGTTGTAGGAGCCGCTGTCGTTGCCGGTGCCCGACGTCGAGCCGCTGATCGGCCCGAGGTCGGTGAAGTTGATCCCGTTTTCGGTGTACGCGGCCCGGAGCACCGTCAGGTCCTCGTTGTTGCCGAACAGCTTCTCGGGTCCCTTGGAGGACGTGTTCTTGCCCTCGCCGATCTGTTCCAGCGCGGACACTGGAGCGACCGCGGCGTTTGGTCCGCCGATCCAGTTGCCTTCCTTGACCGAGCCCGTGCCTCCGCTACAGCCGGTGAGGTTGTAGCTACCCGCCGGCACACCGCTCTGGGTCGCCGACGTCACGCCAGTGCACGTCACTTCCTGGATCGGCGAGCCGACAGCCGTGCCGAGGTAGATCTTGAAGGAGCTCGTGCTCGGCAGCGGCTCGCTCGGGTGCACCGAGGGGGTGTACGTGATCGTGGAGGCCGGCAGCGACACGGTGCCCGCCTTGAACGTCGAGCCGCTGACCGAGCCGTCGGTGGTGCCGACGACGAAGTAGGCGAGGGCCTTCTGGGTGTAGAGCACCACCGTCGAGCCTGCCGGCGCACCGGGATAGCTGGGCAGCGTGCCGACGATGCCGTCCGGCGCCTTCAGGCCCGTCGTCACGGATGCATCCGGCGGCAGGATCGGGTCGGACGTGATCGCCGCGCCGACGCTCACAGGCAGCGGCGAGCCGCTGGTGTTGGTGCAGTCCTCGACCTTGGTCGTCGGGTTGGCGTTCGATTGGGTGCAGTAGACGGTATCGCCGTCGATGTAGAGCCGGTTGGGAGCGTTTTCGTTGAGGATGAACGTCGTCAGGGGCGACACGACGGTGTTGCCGTTGGCGAATTTCAGTGATTCCAGGCCGCCTTCCCCGCTCGTCTTGTTCGGCCCGGCCGGGATCGTGGCGGCGGTGCTCACTGTGGCGATCACCTGGACGATGTCGTCCTTGGCTTTCACGGTCAGCGGGGTCGTCCCCGCGACCGTGCAGCCCGTGAGTTCGATCGGCGCCGGGTTGGTTCCCGTGCAGGTGATGATCGACTTGGACGGCACGGCGGCGTTGTAGTCCTCGTAGGGCCCGGCGACGATGTGCTCGGGAGAGCCTTCGCTGCCCAGTGTGGAGACGGGGATGTTCACTCCACTGCTCGTCGGGACTTCGACTTCCGCTTCGGCGTATGTGTTCGGGTCGATCCCGACCGGTTCGCTCGCGGGCAGCCCTGCGAGGGGGTCGGCGGAGCTCGGTTCGACGTTGTGGACGAGTAGCCCCACGCCTTCGTAGTCGCCGCCGGGGCGGTTCAGGGTGTAGAGCTTGGTGGAGCCGCCGATCGATGCCACGTACGGGTGGCCCTGTCCGTCGTCGTTGGTGTCGGCGGTCGGGCAGTAGCCCCGATTCTGCTCGAGGGCCTCGCCCTCGCTCGTCCAGCTCTTGCCCCCGTCGGTCGAGCGCGCGACGGTGATCGCCTCGTCGGCGTCCTTCGGCCGGTAGTCGAAGTAGCCGGTCAGCGAGCCGTCGGGATTGCGCACCACATCGGGGAAGTAGTACGGCGAGAACGGCAGGGTGCTGCCCGCCGGCTGTGAGACGGGAGATCCGGTCTCCGGGTTGGCGCCCAGGCTGCTGCAGTAGCCGTCGAGCGGTCCGGGGGTCCCCGCGACGCCGCTCGGGTATGGCACCGAGCCGGTCGCGGCCGGGTAGACGGCGACGTTTGGCTCGCTCACGCCCCCAAGCGTGGTTTCCGGCCCACCGAAGCTGAACGTCGGCAGCAGATCGGAGCTCGGGTATTCGCTGCCCGCGGACGGGTCGCCCTGCGAGGTGTTCCAAGGCCCTCCGGCGATGGTGTCGAGGACCGGCGTCCCCGGCGTGTAGCTGGTGACCCCTTCCGCCGCCACGGCCGTCGCAGATAGGGCCAGAGCGGTCAAACTCGCTCCGACAAGGACAAATGCGGTGAAAAGCAGGGCGCTGATGCGACGCACGGGATCTCCGTTCCTCGATGGTGGGCCCGCGCTTTCTACCACCCCCAGATTCCAGCCAAGGCCGCTGGTCACGGGATGTTCACCCGCTGGTCACCGGTCGTTCACGTGGCAGACGGCGGGGTATGCGCTCGGCAAGCCCATCTGCAGCGGTAAACCTTTGTCCGCTATTTGTCGAGACGGACGCAGTATTCAGATAGATAGGCGCATCCGGGCTCGATCAAGGCCCAGGGCGTAGACGCGCGGATGTTGCGAGCAGCACCAAGAGCTCCATGTCAGACAGCGAAACCCCCAACGAGAACACCGAGCGAGACTTCGCCGCCATTCCCCCTGTCCCGGGTGTCCCGGGACAGGCCGGAGAGGTCCCTCAGCCGGCCGGGGAGAACGCGCCCATCGGGGGGAACGCGCCCATCGGGGAGAACGCGCCCATCGGGGGGAACGCGCCGATCGAGCAGAACCCGCCGATCGAGCGCCCGGCGATTCAGATCGCCAACGCTCAGAGCGCCAACGGCCAGAGCACGAACGGTCACGGCGCCAACGGCGGTGCCACTGAGCCCGTCGAGCAGAGTGAGGGCACCGACGGTTGGCCCCAGCGTCTCGGCCAGGTGGCTCGCACCCGCAAGGCGGCATGGGCCGCGGTCGCTCTGCTCTGCGTGGTGGCCGGAACGGTCGCTTCGATCCTCGGGGCGCACGCGCTTGCGCGCCACGACGCCAACAAGCAGAGCGCCGCGTTCGGGCAGAACGCTGTCGGCGTCGCCTCGGCGTTGAAACTCGCGCTCCAGCGCGAGGAAGAGCTCGGCGTCAGCGCGAGCACCTTCTTTGCGAGCAACGCCAAGACCTCGCCCGCTGAGTTCGCCCGCTGGGTCAGGTGGGCGCGGACGCTACATCGCTTCCCCGAGCTCGACAACCTCGCGCTGATCGAGATCGTCCGCAAGGCCCAGCTCGGGACGTTCGAGGCCCATGTCACAGGCCGCGCGCTCAGGCGGGCCACGCCGGGTGTCGCACCCGCGATCGCCGAAGCCTTCCCGGTGGTGCCGGCCAGCGACCACCACTACTACTGTCTGGCCACCGCCGAACTGGTGCGCAGCGCGGCGCTCGCACGGCCCGCCGGTCAGGACTACTGCGCGCTCTCGCCGGGGCTGCTGACGGACAGGGAAAAGGCCCTCAGCCGCTACACGGTCATCTCCTCCGGCGGCGAGCAGGCGCTCGCCATCGTGACCCCCGTCTACCGGGGCAATGCGACGCCGCATACCGCCTTCGGCCGCGCGGCGGCATCCGTCGGCTGGCTGCGCGAGGTGCTGGTGCCGAGCGTGGTCATGGAAGCCGTGCTGGAAGGCCACCCCGGAATCGCGACCCGTCTCAGCTATCGCAACGGCGCGAGCAGCCTAACCTTCGCCACGGCCACGCCGCCGGTTGGCGCGCGCCACGCCACGACGAACCTCCACGACGGCTGGACCGTCACAAGCTTTGCCGTGCCGATTGCCGCGGGGGTGTTCTCCAACGGTGAAACGACAGCGCTGCTGGTGGGCGGCATCGTCTCGAGCCTGTTGATCGGCCTGTTGATCTTCGTGCTGGGGGGCGGTCGCGCCGCCGCTCCCGTCTCACAGGACGGCGCTCCGGAGCTGCCGCACGACGATCTGCACGACGCCCTCACCGGGTTGCCCAACAGGGCGCTGATGCTCGACCGCGCAGAGATCATGCTCGCCCGCGCAGGGCGCCAGTCCGGTCTCCTGGTCGGTGCTCTGTTCATCGACATCGACTGGTTCAAAGACGTCAACGAGAAGCTCGGCGAGGCTGCGGGCGACCAGCTTCTGAAGAACGTCTCGGAGCGGCTCGAGAACGTCGTACGCGCCGGCGACACCGTGGGCCGTCTCGGCGACGACGAGTTCGTGATCCTGGTCGAGTCCGCGGCGCGCGGCGCGCGCCTGGACGCGCTGGCACGGCGCGTGATCGAGTCCCTGCACAAGCCGTTCGAGCTCGCGGACTTCGGCCCCAACTTCTTCATGACCGCGAGCATCGGCCTCGCCTTCGGTCGCTATCCCTCGGCGGACGACCTCCTGCGCGACGCGCAGCTGGCCCTGTACGCGGCCAAGGCGGCGGGCAAGGACCGCTACACCCTGTTCAACGCCAACATGCGCTCGGTCATCGAGGGCCGCGGCGTGCTCGAGGTGGAGCTGAACGCGGCGCTTGCCGAGACGCAGTTCTCGCTGCTCTACCAGCCGATCTACGACCTCACCAGCGGCAGGGTCGCCGGCCTGGAGGCGCGGATCAGCTGGCAGCACCCCAAGAAGGGCGATGTGGCGCCCGCCGACTTCATCCCGCTGGCGGAAGAAACCGGCCTGATCGTGCCGATCGGACGCTGGATGCTCGAGGAGGCCTGTACGCGCGCCGCCGCCTGGAACGTCGCCGGCCACGCCGTGGGCGTCTCGGTGAAGGTCTCCTCCACCCAGCTCAACCGCGAAGGCTTCGCCACGGACGTTCGCCGTGCCTTGCAGCAGTCGGGCATCGAGCCCGCGCTGCTGACGCTCGAGATTCCCGAGACGACGGTCATGACCGACGTCGACGCGGCCGTCGCTCGCCTCGAGGAGATCAAGCGCCTGGGCGTGCTGATCGCGATCGACGACTTCGGCGGCAGCGGCTACGCCTACCACTCCGACCTGCGGCGGCTGCCGCTGGACTTCCTGAAGGTGGACCGCAGCTCCCTCGCGGCCTCCGACGACGAGGACTACCGCAACTGGCTGCTCGAGGCGATCCTGATCGTCGGCCGGGACTTGTCGCTGACCGTGATCGCCAAGGGGATCGAGACCTTCGAGCAGATGACCAACCTCGATGCGATGGGCTGCACGATGGCCCAGGGCCTGTTCATGGGCAAGCCGACGCCGGCGGAGTCCATCGCGAGTCTGTTCGAGGTGGCCCTCCCGACGCCGCGCGCAATCGACGCGCCCAGCTGAGATGGCCGCTACGAGCCCGAGCCGCAACGGCGCAGCGGCGCATGCTCCGAAGCGCCCGTCCGTCCCCGCGCAGCCGCTCGAGGACGACGTCCACCGCCTCGGCGAGGCGCTGACGGCGCGCGCCGACGATGTGCTCACGGAAACGGTCGTCAAGACCGGAGACTCCGGCGAAATCGTCGATGCTCCGGTGCAGAAGCACTTCGAACAGATCTGCGTGAGCTCGACGATGGCGGTCGCGCGCTGGATCGCCGGCGAGGGCGTGGAGGTGACCAACGACGCCGCACGCGAAACCTCACAGATCTTCGGTGAGCTCGCGGCTCGACGGGCGGCGTCGTTGAACGAGGTGACCAGACGCAGCCTGTGGTGGCGCAACGTGATGGCGGATGTCCTGCGCGAGAGCGCCGCCGAGCTGGACTCGCCGTCGGAGGCGCTCACGCAGGCCCTCAACATGCTCCAGCTGAGCCTCGAGTTCAGCCTGCTGCGTGTCTGCGAGTGCTTCGAGGCGGAGCGGCGCAGGACCGACGAGGAGCTGACGCGTCGCGAGGAGGAGCTCGCGTTCCTGGCGACCCACGATCCGCTGACGGGATTGCCCAACCGCACGCTGATCCTCGACCGCGTCGAGCAGATGCTGGCGCGCTCTGCGCGCAACCAGACGCCCGTCGCGGCGCTGTTCATCGACCTCGACAGCTTCAAGGGCATCAACGACACGCTCGGCCACGGCGTCGGCGACGAACTGCTGCGCGCGGTCGCGGCGCGACTCGAGGGGGTCGTACGCCACGTCGACGCGCTCGGCCGGCTGGGCGGAGACGAGTTCGTCGTGATCGCTGAGGAGCTGTCTCTGGCTGCGGGCCCGGAGCTCGTCGCCGAGCGCCTGCTGGAGGCGCTCAAGCACCCCTTCAACCTCGGCGAGGACGGCGAGATCCGCCTGACGATCACCGCGAGCATCGGAATCGCGGCGGGGAAGCGCACGTCGGCTGAGGACCTGCTGCGCGACGCCGACATCGCCATGTACCGCGCCAAGTGGGACGGCAAGAACCGCTACGCGGTGTTCGAGTCCGGCATGCAGGACGCGGTGCAGAGTCGCATGGAGCTCGACATGGACCTGCACGAGGCGCTCGAGAAAGACGAGTTCTTCCTCGTCTACCAGCCCACCCTCGCCCTCAGCGACATGAAGCCGACCGGAGTCGAGGCGCTGATTCGCTGGAACCATCCGTCTCGGGGCATCGTGCAGCCGGATGCCTTCATCCCACTGCTCGAGGAGACCGGCCTGATCACAGAGGTCGGAAGATGGGTGCTGCACGAGGCCTGCAGGCAGGCCGCCGTGTGGCGCCTGGACGGCAGCGCGATCGCGATGGCCGTCAACGTCTCGGCCCGCCAGCTCGACACCGACCAGCTGATCCTCGACATCGAAGCGGCGTTGGGCGAAAGCGGCCTGGACCCGGCTGCGCTGACGATCGAGATAACCGAGACCACGCTGATGCGCAACATCGAGGAGACCGCCCGGCGGCTCACCGCGATCAAGCAGCTCGGGGTGCGGATCGCGATCGACGACTTCGGGACGGGCTACTCCTCGCTCGCCCACCTCCAGCAGTTCCCGGTCGACGCGCTGAAGATCGACCGCTCGTTCATCTCCGGGCTCAAGCACAACAAGGAGGGCGAGACGCTGATTCGCACGCTCGTGCAGCTCGGCAAGGCGCTCTCGATCGAGACGTTCGCCGAGGGCATCGAGCAGCACCAGGAGCTCTCGCTGCTGAGGGACGAGAACTGCGACCACGGTCAGGGCTTCCTGTTCGCCCGCCCGCTCGACGTCGCAGCCACCGAAGCGTTCTTCCGCGACGGTGTGAGCGCCGCGGCCCAGGCGATGGCGCCCGCCCCGCAGACGACCTAATCGCGCTTCGCCCGGCGCTGGGCCGCGGAGCCCTGCGGATGGAGGGTCTCACCGCGCGCGAGCATCGCCACGAAGCGCTCGATGCGTCTGGCCCGCGTGTCCGCGCGCTTGGCCTCGTCGATGCGGTAGAGCACCGCGTAGCGGTTCTGCGAGCTGAGCGTCTCGAACATCGCCAGTGCTGTGGGCTCTGCCGCCAACGCAGCGGCGAGATCGGCCGGCACCTCGATCGTCGCCTGGCCGGCGTAGGCGGCATCCCAGCGACCGTCCTGCTTGGCTCGCTCGACCGCGGCCAGGCCCGCGGGGTGCATGCGCCCTTCGCCGCCCAGCCGCTCGATCAGGCCCACGTTGCGTTGCGACCAGGAGCTGCGCGCGCGTCGCGGCGTGAAGCGCTGGCGATAGGTGAGCTCGTCCCTGCGCCCGACCTGCCCGTCGATCCAGCCGTGGCACAGGGCCTCGTCGAGCGCCTCGTCGTAGGTGAGCCTCGTCGGCTCGGTGACGCCCTTCTTCGCGAGGACCAGCCACACGCCCGTGCCCTCGTGGTTGAGGTGAAGCCACTCCCGCCATGCGGCGCCGTCGACGATCAGCAGCTCCGGCAGCTCGTCGGTCACCGGCACGCGCCCATCCTCCTCGGCGCGCGTCCTAGCGACCGCTGGCCGCCGTCAGGCGGGCGCGCCAGCGCTCGGCGCTCCACTGCGCCGGCGCGGTCTCCTCGAGGAACCGCTCGAGCGACGCCGCGAACTGCGCGGGCGCGTCCAGCTGGGGCATGTGCCCGGAGCGATCGAAGACCTCCAGGCGTGAGCCCGCGATCGCCTCGTGCGCCTGCTCTCCATGGCTCAGCGGGATCATGCGGTCGTTGCGGCCCCACACGATCAGCGTGGGGATGCCTTCGGCCAGATACAGACGATCGCCCGCTTGCAGACGCTGTCCGTCGGTGCCCACCACCGCGCGCAGTGTCGCCAGGAACGCAGCCCGGTGGGCTCCGTCGGCGAGCGATGCGTATCCGCGCGCTACCTCCGCGACGTCGGCGTTCGGCCGCAGCCCAACGGCCGCGAGCCCGCGGGCGAGCGCCGAGCCGGCGACGCGCCCAGGCCGGGCCGTGGCCGCGATGAAGAGATCGGCGCCGGGGAGCGCCGCCGCGCGCAGCACCGGGTTCACCTCCGGTCCTAGGCCTCCGCTGGAGACCAGGACGAGGCGCTCGGCGGCCTCCGGGAACTGGTAGGCGAACTGCATCGCGATCCCGCCGCCGAGGGAGTGCCCGACGAGCGTCGCGCGCTCGTGCCCGAGCGCGATCAGCAGGTCGCGCAGGCCCGAGGCGAGACTGCCGAGCGAGTAGTCGCCGGCGCCCGGCGCGGAGGCGCCGTGACCGGGGAGGTCTGTGGCGATCACAGTGTGCTCACGCGCCAGCGGCTCGATCACCGCCTCCCACGTCTCGCTCGTGCCGGCCATCCCGTGGATCAGCAGCAGCACCGGCCCGCTGCCCGATTCCACATAAGCGACCTCGCGGCCGTGGAGCGGGATGGTCTTACGGTCGGTAGCGCTCACCGAGCAAGGGTAGCCTGCGGAGGGGACCTCAGTGCTCGTCGATCGTCACGGGCGTGCCCGGGACGATGCGCGCGGCCAGCCAGTCGATGCTCGCGGTGGCCAGCCGGACGCAGCCGTGCGAGGCGGCCGTGCCCAGCACGCCACCGAGGTTTTCCCGTCCATGAATGGCGATCTGCCCCGGGCCTCCTTCGAATTCCTGCAACACGTTGGAGCGGGCGCTGAGAGCCAGCGCGAATGGGCCGCCCGGCTCTGTGGGCGCCATCCGCAAGACCTCCTCCACGAAGAATTCTCCGGACGGGGTAGGCGTGGAAGGCTTGCCGACCACCGCCTCGAAGTCTCCGACCAGCTTGCCGTCGCGATAGGCCTTCACGCGACGGGCCGCGAGGTCCACCACGATCCGCCAGGGCGTCACCAGCAGCCGCGTCCCGGACTGGCTGATCCAGCCGGTCAACCCGTCGGGGCGCCCGGGAAGCATCACGTGCAGCCATTGTGCGCCGCCGGCGCCGATTACGCGCGAGAGCACCGGTAGCGTCGTCTGCTCGCCCGTGATCGGTCGCCGATCGGCCACCGGCGCAACCGCCGGGGAGCCAGCGTCCGGTGCCTGGTGAGCCACCTGCGGAGCGAGCAGCACCACGAGTTCCTGCGTCGCCTGCACATGGGTCTGAGCGCGGGCGCCAAGCGCCGGATTGGCTACTGTGGCGCCCGCCACGTTGGCCAGGCACACTGCCGCCAGCGCCATACCGAGGCTGAGTCGACGGGAGCCCATCGGCTCAACCGGTGAACGCGCCGCGCTTGTTCGGGAGCACGGGCCGTGCGCTCGGCCGGTGCTTGGATGCCTTCTTGCGCCTGCCTTTGCGCGAGGTGCCGTGCTTGCCCGTGGTCCTCGATCCGGTTGGCGGCCGCGGGACCGTCGTCGTCCCGGGGCTCGCGGGAGCAGTTGTTCCCGGAACCCCGGCTGCCACTTCCGCGGCGGTTGGCGTTTCGGTGCCGCCCCCCGTGCCGCTTGCGCTGGAGGCGCAGTTGGACGTGGTGATCGTGTTCGTTTCCAGGTTCACCGCGCCGGTGCTCGCCAGGAGCCGGCCGTGGATCGTGGCGGCCGTGTTGGCGGTGATCGTGGCCGAGGCCATGATCGTGCCTACGAAGCTCGTGCCCGTTCCCAGCGTGGCGGAGGAGCCCACCTGCCAGAAGACGTTGCATGCCTGCGCGCCGCCCGTGAGCAGCACGGTGGTGTTGGAGCCGGTGATCAGCGTCGTGCCGATCTGGAAGATGAAGACCGCTTCGGGGTTGCCCTCGGCGTCGAGCGTCACGCTCCCAGAGGAGAGCAGCAGGGAGCTGCTGGCGGTACGGACGCCCGGCAGGAACACCTGACCCGAGAGGTCGGTCCCCGCCGAGCCGTTGCTGGGGCGAGATGCTGCGTCGTCGTAGGCGGCGGTCAAAGCGTTCTTGGCGCCGATGGCCACCGCGTCGTCGACGTGCGTTTCGCCGAGCACGTGCGGAGCGCCGGTCACGGATGAGCCGGGGCTCAGGCCGAGGTCGCCGAACATCGTCGTGGGGCCGGTGTTGGTGACGGTCGAGCCGCCCAGCACCGAGAAGCTGGCCGCCGTGCCGAGGCCGACGGTCGCCGTGGCTCCGAGGGCGCTGCCTGCGAACAGCAGACTGCAGAGCAGCCCCAGCGCGAGCGCTCCTACCCGAAGGATCCCGATGCCGGCTCGAGCGAACGGCCGCCGGCTTGCTGCGAGTGAGTCGCTCATCGGCGGCTCGTGCTGCGATGGGACGCCTCGTGTCATGGGCGTCTCCTGACTGCGGCGTCCAGCGCCGCGATGGAGGGGGAATGGCTCCCCGGTCTCGTCGACCTATCAGTTACCCGACGGTTGGCCACCCCATCTTGACCATGCGCGCCGATTGCTCGAACACATGTCCACTCTGCTCAGTGCCGACTCGCCCCGAGCCGGTGAGCGGCCGCCGGGGCGGGCGTGGCCAATCGGATATGTGGGACATCCAGCCACTCTAGGAATGCGAGCGATTTGCCGATGCGGAATGAAGTTATGACGTTGGCCAACTAATGAGCGCAGGGCGGCTCGATCCGCCAAAGAACGCGCGGGATGAGGAAACGCCGCCCGACGGCTCGTTGCCCGCGGCGCTGGCCAAGCGCGCGCATCCGCCCTCCAGGCGTGCTCGCACGGCTTTGATCGGCGGGCTGATCGTGGTCCTCGGTCTTGCCGCCTCGATCGTGGTTGCCGCCGAGTGGCGCTCCAGCGCTACGGAAGCGAATCGGCGGTCCTTCGAATCGACCGCCACCGATCTGGGCAGCGCGCTGGCAGCCAAGTTGGGCACAGACGTGGGGCTGACGCGCACGATGCGCGCTCATGGGGAAATGGAAACCCAGGAAAGCGAGACTCAGTACCTCCAGTGGTACGAGGATCTCCAGCGTGGCGCTCCCTCTTCGCCAGGTGTCGTCGCGGCCTTCATCCAGGTCGTTCCCGCGGCGGACCTGACCGCGTTTCGACGCCAGGTCGAGCTCGACCCCGCGTTTCGACGGCTCCTTGGTAGCGACCTCCAGGTGATCCCGCCGGGCAGACGATCGAGCTACTGCCTCACGAGAGCGATCGTCGGCAGCGCCGCGGCGCCGAGCGTGTACGGCGGGCTGCTGGACTACTGCGCGCCGGCGGTTCCGGGCAGCGGGCCCTCGCCGTACCGGGCCCTGGTGCGCACAGCCACTGACACCGGCTCGTTCATCGTCACCCCGCTGCCCAAGGCGCGCAGCCGCTCGCTGGTCGCGATCGGCGCCGCGGTGTATCGGCGCGGAGCATCGATCGCGACGCCCTCGGCTCGACGGGCCGGGGTGAGAGGCTTCATCGCTACGACCTTCGACAGCGCGAGCACGATTCGCTCCGTGCTCACGGACCGCCGTTCGCTGACGCTCGCTCTCTATCACCGCAACATCGGTGGCCCGCTGCAGCTGATCGGAAGCGCGGGCGCCCACCCAACCGGGCGCTCGCCCGGCTACGCCTCCACGCGCGAGCTGGGGGAAGGCTGGGTCCTGGAGACGACGGGGACGGTGAACGCGTTCGCCTCCCCCGACCTGAGGGGCGTCCTCGCGCTGTGCCTTGGGTTGCTGGTTACGAGCCTCGTGTTCCTGCTCCACCGCGTGCTGTCGAGCTCGCGCCAGCGGGCGTGGCGCCTCGTCGGAGAGAGGACGGGCGAGCTGGAGTACCTCGCGCTGCACGATCCGCTGACGGACCTCCCCAACAGGATCCTGGTGCTCGACCGCGCCGAGCAGATCCTGGCCCGGGCGCGCCGCCATGACGTTCCGGTCACGGCACTGTTCGTGGACATCGACGGCTTCAAGCAGATCAACGACCGCTACGGCCATCAGGCGGGGGACGAGATCCTGCGCCACGTGGGTGCGCGTCTCAACGCGGTTCTGCGAGACAGCGATACAGTCGGGCGTCTCGGCGGGGACGAGTTCGTGATGCTGGTCGACTCGCTGGGCCTGGACGCCGCGCCCGAGCTGGTGGCCGAGCGGATCCTGGACGTGCTGCGTCAGCCGATCGAGCTGATGGATGAGGCGAGTCCGGCGATCTCGCTGACAGCGAGCATCGGCATCGCGACCGGGCGGCCGCCGTCAGCGGAAGCGCTCATGCAGGATGCCGACCTCGCCCTGTACAAGGCCAAGGCGATCGGTAGGAACGGCTACGTCAAGTTCGAGTCCGCGATGCAGGTGGCGGCCCAGGACCGCATACACCTGGAGACGGAGCTCGCGGCCGCGCTCACAGCGGGTCAGCTCTTCCTCGTCTACCAGCCGATGGTCGATCTCGCCAGCGAGCGGATCGTGGGCGCCGAGGCGCTGCTGCGCTGGAATCACCCCACGAGCGGAGTGATCGCGCCCGGTGTGTTCATCCCGATCGCGGAGGACAACGGCCTGATCGTGCCGATCGGGCGCTGGGTGCTCGAGCAGGCGTGTGCCCAGAGCGTGGCATGGCAGCGCCGGGGGTACCCGTTGAACATCTCGGTGAACGTCTCCGCACGCCAGCTCGAACGCCCCGAGTTCGTCGAGGAGGTGCGCTGCGCGCTGGCGAGCTCCGGCATCGACCCGCCGACGCTGACGCTGGAGATCACCGAGACCGCGCTGATGCGCAGCCCCGACGCCACCGCGTACCTGCTCGCGGAGTTGAAGACCCTCGGCGTACGCATAGCGGTCGACGACTTCGGCACCGGCTACAGCTCGCTCGCCTACCTGCGCCAGTTCCCGGTCGACTCACTGAAGATCGATCGCACCTTCATCACGGGCCTGGCGCTGTCGAGCGAGGCGCACGCGCTGACGCACACGCTGATCCAGCTCGGCGCCGCCCTCGGCCTGCAGACGCTCGCCGAGGGCGTCGAGCACCACAGCCAGGTCCGCGAGCTGCAACGCGAGGGATGCGATCTCGCCCAGGGATTCCTGTTCGCCCGACCGCTGCACCCGAACGACCTCGAGCTCCTGCTGCGCGATGCAGGCCCCCCGAGCCACACGGCGGCGAGCCACCCGGTAGCTTCAGTCTGACCGTGTGTCGCCTGTTCGGGATGAGCGCCGGAAGCGAGCCCACCCGGGCGACGTTCTGGCTGCTCGACGCGCCCGACAGCCTGTCCGTGCAGAGCCATCGCGAGCCCGACGGCACCGGCCTGGGCTGGTTCGACGCCGACGGCGCGCCGCACGTCAGCAAGCAGGCGCACGCCGCCTACAGCGACAGGCGCTTTGCGCGCGAGGCGCAGGAGATCTCCGCGACGACGTTCGTCGCACACATCCGCTTCGCGTCCACGGGCGCGCTGGAGGTGCGCAACACACATCCATTCGAGCAGGACGGCCGCCTGTTCGCGCACAACGGCGTGATCGAGGACCTGCCTGCGCTGGAGACACAGCTCGGCGAGGATCTGCGCTTGGTCAAAGGCGACACCGACTCCGAGCGCTTCTTCGCGCTGATCACCCGCGAGATCTCGGCGCACGACGGGGACGTGCGAGCGGGCATCGCGACCGCCTGCAGCTGGGTCGCCGCGAACCTGCCGGTGTTCGCCATCAACTTCGTCCTCGCCGGCAAGGACGGCCTGTGGGCGCTGCGCTACCCGGAGACGCACCCGCTGTACATCCTCGAGCGAGCCGCCGGCGAGCCGCTCAGGCACGAGAGCAGCCTCGGCTCCCGCGTGCGCACCGAGGAGGGAGCCACCCGGCCGCTGGTGGTCCTGGCCAGCGAGCGCATGGACAGCGATCCCGGCTGGCGGCTGCTCGAGTCCGGCGAGCTGGTGCACGTCGAGGACTCCCTGCAGGTGCGCACGCACAAGATTCTGCGGGACGCCCCCGCGCACCCGCTGACGATCGACGACCTCAACCCGCACGCCAAGGCGTCCCAGGCGTCGACTAGCTCCTGACGCGCTCGCCGCGCGGGTCGAACAGCGGCTCGCGCGTGACCGTGCCGGGCACCCACTTCCCGAAGATGTCGACCTCGACGGCGGTGTCCAGCTCGGCCTCGGCGGGCACGTACGCGTAGGCGATCGAGCGCTCGACGGTGTAGCCGTAGCCGCCGCTGGTCACGCGTCCCACGACCTTGCCGTCGATGCGCACGGGCTCGTTGCCGAGCGCGACGGAGCGGGGGTCCTCGAGCACCAGGCAGCGCAGGCGCTTGTCCGGCTTGGAAGGCCCATCGGTGGAGCCGACCCCGAGCGCGGCGGCGCCGATGAAGCCGCCGTCCTTGCGCACGCAGAAGCCGAGCCCCGCCTCGTAGGGGTTCTCATCGGGCGTGATGTCGGCGGCCCACACGCGGTAGCCCTTCTCCAGTCGCAGCGAGTCGATCGCGCGGTAGCCGCCGGCCACGAGACCGTGCTCGCGCCCGGCCTGCCACAGCGTCCGCCACAACCCGGCGCCGTACTCGGTGGGGCAGTAGATCTCCCAGCCGAGCTCGCCGACGAAGGTGACCCGCAGCGCGCGCACGGGCACGTCGCCGACGGCGAGCTCGCGCATGCTCATGTAGGGGAACTCGAGCGGATCGTCTGTCAGCGGCGCGAGGATGTCGCGCGCCCGTGGCCCCCACAGCGCGAAGCAGGCCCAGCGCGCGGTCACGTCGGCGCAGCGCACGCTGCCGTCGTGCGGCGCGTGGCGGCGGATCCAGCTGAGGTCGTGGTTGCCGAAGGCGGTGCCGGTGACGATCGAGAACAGCTGCTCCTCCACGCGCGTGACGGTGAAGTCGCACTCGATGCCGCCGCGACGGTTGAGCATCTGCGTGTAGGTGATCGCGCCGACGTCGCGCGTGACGTCGTTGTCGCACAGGCGCTGCAGGAACTCGGCTGCGCCGGGTCCGGCGACCTCGAGCTTGGCGAACGAGGACTCGTCGAACAACCCGGCGCGCTCGCGCACGGCACGGTGCTCGGCCCCGATCGCCGGCGACCAGTGCATCCCGGCCCAGCCGCGCGGACGCAGCGACTCGTCTCCGGCGGGCGCGTTGGACGCGTACCAGTTGACGCGCTCCCAGCCGGACTTCTCGCCGAAGGCGGCGCTGTGCTCGGCGTGCCACGCGTAGGCGCTGGAGATCCGCAGCGGCCGGCCCGCCTGGCGCTCGTGGCCGGGGTAGCGGATGTCGTAGTAGGTCTCATAGACCTCCTTGGAGCGCTTCAGCGTGTAGCTGGGCGAGCGGAAGTGCGCGCCGAAGCGACGGATGTCCATCTCCCAGACGTCGTGTGCGGGCTCGCCTTCGAGGATCCACTCGGCCATGACCCTGCCGATGCCGCCGGCGCCGGCGAGGCCGTGCGCGCAGAAGCCGGCGGCGACGAAGAAGCCGCGCACCTCGCTCTCGCCGAGGCAGAACTCGTTGTCGGGGGTGAACGCCTCGGGCCCGTTGATCAGCTTGGTGACGGTGATCTCATCCATGACGGGCACGCGCTTGCGAGAGTTGACGGCGATCTCCTCGAAGCGCGGCCAGTCCTCTTCGAGCAGGCGGCCGTTGAAGTCCGGCGGGATCGCATCGAGGAGATGCTCGTCCAACGCCCACGGCGCGGACTGGCGCTCGTAGCCGCCCATGATCAGCCCGCCGCCCTCCTCTCGGAAGTAGATCAGCAGGTCGGGGTCGCGCAGCGTGGGCAGATGGATGCGATCCCCACCCACCCCGATCTCGCGGAAGGGCTGCGTGACGAGGTACTCGTGCGCGAACGGAACGATCGGCACGCGCACGCCGGCGAGGCGGCCGATCTCGGCGGCGAACATGCCGCCGGCGTCGACCACGACTTCGGCCTCGATCGGCCCCCACTCGGTCTGCACGCCGCGCACGCGCGCACTGTCCGCGACCCCGGCACGATCGACGTCGATGCCGGTGACGCGCGTGTGGGTGAAGATGCGGCAGCCGCCCCCGCGGGCGCCGTCGGCGAGCGCGGTGGTGAGCAGCGACGGGTCGAGGTAGCCGTCGCTGGGCAGGTAGGAGGCGCAGCGCACGCCGTCGGTGCTCATCAGCGGGAACAGCTCGCGTGCCTGCTCGGCGGAGATCAGCTCCAGCGGCAACCCGAAGGTCTTGGCCCAGGCGACCTGGCGCATGACCTCCTGCTCGCGCTCGGGCGTGCAGGCGAGGCGGATGCCGCCGCACTGCACCCAGCCACAGTCGAGCGTTCGGTAGAGCTCGACGGAGTCCATCATCATCCGCGTCAGCGACACGCTCGATCGCAGTTGGCCGACGAGCCCGGCGGAGTGGAAGGTGGAGCCGCTGGTCAGCTCGCCGCGGTCGAGCAGCACCACGTCGCGCTCGCCCAGCTTGGCGAGGTGGTGGGCGATGGAGGTACCGCCGACCCCCCCGCCGACGATGACCACACGCGCGCGGTCGGGAAGCTCACGCGGCCGCGGCAAGCCATTCCTCCAGTTGCGGCCGCTCGACTGCGGCGTTCAGCCGCTCGAAGTGCGTGCGCGCATAGCGCGGGAAGTCGAACTCCAGCTGGGAGACCTCCGCCTGCACGACGCCCCAGGCGGCCTCGCGCGCGTCGGAGAGGATCCGCATCAGCGCGAGCGTCGCGCGCTGAGAGTCGGTGGGCGGATGGCCGTGGTAGGCGCGCAGCAACCGCTCGTCGTGGGCCTCGCTGAAGTCGTTGTTGACGGACAGGTTGCCGAGGTCGAAGTAGGGGTGGCCCATGCCGGCGTACTCCCAGTCGACGATCAGCAGCTCGCCGGTGCGCGCGCGGATGATGTTGCCGGGGAGCAGGTCGTTGTGGCAGGGGCGCGGGTCGCGCAGGGGCACGGCGGCGGCGATCTCGGCTGCCACGGCGGCGGCCTGCCGGTACTCGTCGGGGAGCTCCACGTGGCGGGCGCGCACGAGCGCGGCGTAGCGCTCGAGCAGGTCGGGCACCCAGAAGCGCGAGGGCAGCTGGGCGGGCGAGCGGTGGAAGGAGCGCAGCGCGAGCGCGAGGAGCTCGACGCTCTCGGCGGCCTCCGCGGCGCCGACGGCGTCGCAGGCGATGAAGCGTGTGAGCAGGCAGTCGTCGAACGCGGCGGCGAGCGCGGGCGCCATCTCGAGCCCGGCGGCGAGCTCAGTGGCGAGGCGCTCGGACTCGCGGTCGATCCCGAGCAGCTCCGTATCCTTGCCGTGGATGCGCAGGACGTAATCCTCGCCCCCGAGCACGACGCGGAAGTTATGGTTGGTGATCCCACCGGAGAGCGCCACCGGCTCGCCGCCGAGCGGGCCGATGAGGGCCTGTAGACGCGCCAGGATCTCCTCCAGTCGCTCCACGCCCCCAACGTAGCCCTCCTCCATGAGGCATGCAACCTATACCTTCACGTCCATGACCCCGAGCGACGCCGTCGGCGATCCCTCGACCGCTGGGCGCAGCGCCGCTGAGCTGATCGCGGACGCGGACCTGCGGGCGGCGCTGAACGCGATCGCCGGCTCGACCGTGCGCACCCCTACGCTCGCGTGCGAGGAGCTGACGCGCATCGCCGGCACGGAGGTGCTGCTGAAGGCGGAGTGCCTGCAGGGGACGGGCTCGTTCAAGTTGCGCGGCGCGCTGAGCAAGATCGCGGCGCTGGGCGAGCGCGCGGCGCCGGGGCTGATCACGGCGAGCGCAGGCAACCACGGCCGGGCGCTGGCGCATGCGGCGCGCCTGACGGGGGTTGGCTGTGAGGTGTTCATGCCGCGCGACGCGTCCGTGTCGAAGGTCGCCGCGGTTGAAGGGCTGGGTGCGAGTGTTGAGTTGGATGGCGCGTCGGTCGACGAGGCGCTTGGTCTCGCTCGCGAGCGCGCCCGGCAAACGGGCGCGGCGTTCGTGCATCCGTTCGACGACCTGGATGTGATCGCCGGGCAGGCGACGCTGGGCGCGGAGCTGCTCGAGGACGTCCCCGACCTGGCGCGCGTGGTCGTGCCCGTGGGCGGCGGTGGGCTGGCGAGCGGGATCGGGATCGCGCTGCGGCGGGCGGGTGTGGACGTGCAGCTGATCGGCGTGCAGGCGCGGGCGTGCGCGCCCTACGCGCAGGCCCTGAGCGGCGATGCGGCGGCGGGTGGGTCGGCGCCCTCGGCGGGCGCGACGATCGCGGACGGGATCGCGGTCAAGCACCCGGGGACGCTGACGCTGCCGCTGCTGGGGGAGCTGCTGGACGGAGTGGAGACGGTCGACGAGGAGGAGATCGCGGGGGCGATGGTGTTCTTGGCAGAACAGGCGAAGCTCATCGCCGAGGGCGCGGGCGCGGTGGCGGTGGCGAGCCTGCTCGGCGCCCGCCTGCCGCCGATCTCGGGGACGACGGTGGCGATCGTGTCGGGCGGCAACGTCGACAGCGGCCTGCTGGCGGGTCTGCTGCTGCGCCAGGAAACCGAGGCGGGGCGGCGCGTGCGCATCTTCACGCTCGTGCCCGATCGGCCGGGCGGCCTCGTGGAGCTGCTGGACCTGGTGGCGCGGACCCGCGCGAACCTGCTGAGCGTGGAGCACCAGCGCGAAGCGGTGCCGCTGCACGTACGCGAGACGGGCGTGCAGCTGACGCTCGAGACCCGCGGGCGCGGGCACACGGACGAGGTGCTGGCGGCGCTGGCGGACGCCGGCTACGAGGTGCGCACCGCCTAGGCCGCGGG
>CAVUYF010000003.1:0-327500 GCA_963745635.1 uncultured Solirubrobacteraceae bacterium
CAGTTGACCGAGGTAGTTGTAAAACTCGGCTATATGCTGGAACATCCGAGTATCCCGCACTACGAGTTCCGTCCCAAGTGGGCGGTACCGTGAAAATGTGTCGGGTGCGGACAATCAGCAGGAAAGACCTCGAGCGCAGTCAGAGCAGAGCGGTTGGCCGCGAAGTGCGGTGCTCTGGGTCGACGTTGACCGCTCGAGGAATCCTCAGAGACTATACGCCGAGCCGCTTCCCTCGACCGGGATGCGGATGAGATAGTCCGCTCTCATGGGCGACCATGAGAGTCCGTCAGAAATGAGCGGACCGCTCGGAGCAGAGTGCTCGAGTCGTAACAGTTAGGTAACGGTCCTAAGGTAGATCGCTGCCCTCCGTGCGGGTAACCGTACGGTGAGCATCTGGCCATATGCTGGAACGCCTGAGAATCCCGCACTACGAGTTCCGTCCCAAGTGGGCGGTACCGTGACAATGTGTCGGGTGCAGGAAATCAGCAGGAAAGACTGATCCAGCTTGGCTGGGTTATTGGTTTTGTAGACGGAGAGGGTTGCTTCTCCATCGGCTTTGTTCGGCAGCAAGACCGAGCGGGCCGGAAAGGCTACAAAACCGGCTATCAGGTGTCTCATGAGTTCGCCGTGACGCAGGGCGCGAAGAGCGTCTCGTGTCTTGAAGAGCTCGTGGACTTCTTTGGTGTCGGTAGCATCGTCGCCAACAGGCGATATGACAACCACAAGGAGCATCTGTATCGCTACGTGGTGCGTCGGCGGAAGGACTTGATCGAGACGATCATTCCCTTCTTCTCTGCGTACCCCATGCATTCATCGAAGCAGCGGGATTTTGAGCAGTTCGTCCGCTGCGTCGAGTTGATTGGCGCCGGCGTGCACCGGACCCACACGGGTCTGGCGGACATCGCGGAAATCACTCAGAAGATGAATCGCCAAAAGCCCAGGCAGGACTTGATCAGGATCCTCAGAGACCATACGCCAGAGATCCAGGACACTGGATCATGAGATGGTCCCATCTGCATGGCGACATGCAGGGAAGGCGTGGTGCACAAGAGGACACGCCATCCGCTCGATCGTCGATTGAGTAAGACATTAAGCGAAATTCCTTGTCGGGTAAGTTCCGACCTGCACGAATGGCGTAACGACTTCAGCGCTGTCTCAACGAGGAGCTCGGTGAAATTGCAGTCTCGGTGAAGATGCCGAGTACCCGCGGCTAGACGGAAAGACCCCGTGAACCTTTACTACAACCTGGTATTGGAGTTCGGTGCATTTCGCTCAGGATAGGTGGGAGGCTTTGAAGCGCTGGTTGCGGCCAGCGTGGAGCCAACCTTGAGATACCACCCTTGGTGTATTGGATTTCTAACAGCATTCCGTGAATCCGGGTGCTGGACAGTTCCAGGCGGGTAGTTTGACTGGGGCGGTCGCCTCCCAAAATGTAACGGAGGCGCACAAAGGTTCCCTCATCACGGTTGGAAATCGTGTGTAGAGCGTAAAGGTAGTAAGGGAGCTTGACTGCGAGACTGACAAGTCGAGCAGGTGCGAAAGCAGGTCTTAGTGATCCGGCGGTAGCAAGTGGAAGTGCCGTCGCTCAACGGATAAAAGGTACTCCGGGGATAACAGGCTTATCGGGCCCAAGAGTCCACATCGACGGCCCGGTTTGGCACCTCGATGTCGGCTCGTCGCATCCTGGGGGTGGAGTTGCTCCCAAGGGTTGGGCTGTTCGCCCATTAAAGCGGTACGCGAGCTGGGTTCAGAACGTCGTGAGACAGTTCGGTCCCTATCTGCCGTGGGCGTTGGAGAGTTGAGAGGATTTGTCCCTAGTACGAGAGGACCGGGATGAACGCACCTCTGGTGTATCTGTTGTCCTGCCAAGGGCATAGCAGGCTAGCTACGTGTGGATCGGATAACCGCTGAAAGCATCTAAGCGGGAAGCCGGCCTCGAGATGAACTCTCCCATCCCCTAGAGGGAGTAAGACCCCTGGTAGACCACCAGGTTGATAGGCCGGATCTGTAAGTACGGTAACGTGCGAAGGAGACCGGTACTAATGGGTCGAGGGCTTGACGGATTTACGCTTACCCCGTAGGGGTAGGTGCGCCCGCAAGGGTGTGTGTTACCCGCTGTGGCAACTGTGCAGTTTTGAGGGACCGTGAGGGCGTGGTCTTTCGCCTTTTTCCGGTGGCCTTGGCGAGGGGGAAACACCTCTTCCCATTCCGAACAGAGCAGTTAAGCCCCTCAGCGCCGATGGTACTTGGCCCGCAAGGGCCTGGGAGAGTAGGACGCCGCCGGTTTTTTCGACACACGGGCCGCCTTCGGGCGGCCCGTCGTCGTTCCGCAACCCAGAGGCCGCGTAGAACTCAGCGATCGAGATGAATGCGACGGCCAGGGCCACACGTATCGGTGTGCCCTGCCGGTCGCACCGGTAGGTCCGTACGCCGCTCACGAGCCTCATGCGAGGCATAGAGCTCACGCCCGACCGGCGAAAGACACGCCTGCGGTCGCGCCGGCAACTCGCCGGCGCGACGCTGGGCGCACCCTCCGCGCAGCGGCGCCCGGTGCGGATGCGATACGTGGGTGCGCTCGTCCTGGCCGACCTCCCAGTCGACCTCGTTGTCGTCCTCGAGCAGCAGGAACGAGCGGGCCACACGTAGAGCACCGAGCGCGCGCTGCGCAAGCTTGGTGTTTGGTGCAGGGGGGAACATGTGTTCGTAAGATAGGAACGCCGTCGGACGGCAAGCATGCGAACGTGTGTGCGTAGTGCCGGTCGGATCGAGATTTGGCTCCAGGGCTGCGATCCCGGCATGATCCGCTGCAATGGAACTTGCAGTTGGAGCGGTTGGCGCCGCCGACGCGGGGCCTCCGGCGGCGATGCAGGTGCCTGGCGGCAGGGCGCGAACTCCTCCTTCGATGGCTGTTACGCTTGCCAGGCGTTCGACCGGTGAGGCGGGTGAGTCCTCGTCGACCAGCGGGCGGCGCCCAAAGCTCATGGAGAAGTTCGTCATCGAAGGCGGCGTCCCGCTGTCGGGCACGATGGTGCCGGCCGGAAACAAGAACGGGGCGTTGCCGATCCTCGCCGCCAGCGTCCTCACCGAGGACGAGATCGTCGTTGGCAACGTCCCACGCATCCGCGACGTGGATGCGATGCTCGAGATCCTCGTCGCCGATCGGCGTGCAGGTCACCTGGCGCCAGCCCAACGAGCTCGTGCTGTGCGGTGCAGGCGTGCACGAGGTGGAGATAGAGGCCGAGCTCGCGGAGTCGATCAGAGCGTCCTTCCTGCTGGCCGGGCCGCTGCTGGCGCGCTTCGGGCGCGCGGTCATGCCGCCGCCTGGCGGCGACGTCATCGGCCGCCGGCGCCTGGACCCCCACCTGGACGCCTTCCGTGCGATGGGGGCGATCACCGACTGTGACGGCGAGATCGTGCTCAGCGCCCCGCGCGGTCTGCGACCGACGGACGTGTTCATGGACGAGCCGTCGGTGATGGCCACCGAGAACGCGCTCATGGCGGCCGCTCTCACGCCGGGGACGACCGTGATCGGCAACGCCGCCTGCGAGCCGCACGTCCAGGACCTCGCGCGCATGCTCGTGAAGATGGGTGCTGAGATCCGCGGCATCGGCTCCAACGTGATCACCGTCGACGGCGTCGAGCGCCTGCAGGGCTGCACGCACGACATCGCCCCCGATCACATCGAGATCGGCAGCTTCATGGCGCTCGCCGGCGTCACCGGCGGCGAACTGCGCATCAAGGACACCGTTCCCGGCGACCTGCGCATGATCCGCCTGGTGCTCGAACGCGTGGGCCTGCGCTCCGAGCTGCAGGGCAACGACGTGGTCGTGCCCGGCGGCCAGAAGCTGGTCGTGCAGGCCGACGTGGGGGAGTACAAGAGCAAGATCCAGGACGGCCCGTGGCCGGCGTTCCCCGCCGACCTCACCTCGATCGCGGTCGCCCTTGCGACCCAGGCAGAGGGCTCGATCCTCGTGCACGAGTGGATGTTCGAGAACCGCCTGATCTTCACCGACAAGCTGATCTTGATGGGCGCCGACATCGTCCTCTGCGACCCGCACCGGGCGATCATCACCGGGCCGCGGCGCCTGCGAGGAGCGCGCGTCGAGTCGCCCGACATCCGCGCCGGCATGGCGATGCTGCTCGCCGCCCTCTGCGCTGACGGACCGAGCGAGATCGGCAACATCCGCCAGATCGACCGTGGCTATGAGCGCATCGACGAGCGCCTGCGCGACCTCGGCGCCAGCATCGAGCGCGTGGCCACGGAGCCCGTGCACGCATAATCTCGGGGTCCAATGATCCACCCGATCCCGAGCGGCACGCGCGACGTGCTCCCAGACGAGACGCGCGAGGTACGCGCCATCACCGACGTCCTGCGCGGCGTGTTCGAGCGCCACGGCTACGGCGAGGTCTACACGCCCGCGCTCGAGTACGAGTCGGTGCTCGCCCGCGCGGACATGGCCGAAGCCAGCCCCGCCTACCGCGTGTACGACGAGACCGGAGCTGTGCTCGTGCTGCGCTCGGACATGACCGTCCCGATCGCGCGCGTGGTCGCCACCCGCTACGCATCCAGCGAGCCGCCGCTGCGCTTCTGCTACTTCGCGCACTGCTACCGCGGCGTGCGCCCGCAGCGCGGGCAGCCGCGCGAGCTGCTGCAGGCCGGCATCGAGCTGATCGGCGCACCCGCCCCGCAGGGCACCGCCGAGGCGCTGACCGTCCTCTGCCACGCGCTGGACGCGACCGGCCTGAAGGACTATCGCATCGGCCTGGGCGACGCCTCGCTGTTCCCCGCGCTGATGGCCAGCCTGCAGGTGCCGCAGGAGGCTCGCGCGGGCCTGCTGGAGGTGCTCGTGCTGCGCGACTTCGTCGGCCTGCAGGAGCTGCTCGCCGACTCGGGGATCGCCGGCGAGGCCGCTGAGCTGCTGCTGGAGGTGCCCCAGCGCCGCGGCGGGCCCGAGCTGCTCGCCGACGCCCCCGCCCCGGCCGCGGAGGCGGTGAAAGGCCTGCGCGACGTGCACGAGCTGCTCGAGCCCGCGGTCGCCGAGCGGGTCATCTTCGACCTCGGTCTCGTACGCAACATCGGCTACTACACCGGCGCCGTGTTCGACGTCTACGACCCCGCGCTCGGCGCGCCCATCGGCGGCGGCGGGCGCTACGACGAGCTGCTCGGGCGCTTCGGGCGCAAACTGCCCGCCGTCGGCTTCGCCCTCGGCGTCGACCGCCTGCACATCGCGCTCGCCGGGGAGGAGCGCGGCACCGGCGCGCTCGCGCTCGCCGGACCCTCCAACCCCGCCGAGCCCCTGGAGCCCCGGGCGTGAGCTCGCTGCACGGCCTCACCATCGCGGTTCCGCGCGGCGCGCTGTTCGACGGCACCGTCGATCTGCTGGAGGCGCTCGGGTTGGACACCGACGAGCTGCGCTCCAACGACCGCAAGCTGCTGTTCGAGGACATCGGCGTGATCACCATGCGCCCCACCGACGTGCCCACATACGTGGAGGCCGGCGCCGCCGACCTCGGCGTGACCGGCAAGGACGTGCTGCTCGAGCAGGCTGCGCAGCGCTCCGCCGTGGGAGGACGTGACGTGTACGAGCTGCTCGACCTCGGCTACGGGCGCTGCACGATGGTGCTCGCCACCAAGACCGGCCCAGACCCCACGCACGACCCCGCGCAGGAGGCGCTCAGGCGCCTGGGCGTGATGCGCGTCGCCACCAAGTACCCGCGGATCGCCGCGCGCCACCTCGAAGAGACCGGGCGCCAGTCGGAGATCGTCGAGGTCAAAGGCTCCGTGGAGCTCGCGCCGCTGACGGGCATGGTCGAGGCGATCGTCGACCTCACCGCCACCGGGACCACCCTGCGCGAGAACAACCTGGTCGTGCGCGAGGAGATCGTCGTGTGCACCGCCAGGCTGATCGCCAACCCCGTCGCTCACAAGCTCAAGGCCGCAGCCATCGACGCGCTGCTCGAGCAGCTGCGCGAGCTCCCCGCCGCAGACCGCGGACGCGGCGCGCCTGAGCCAGAGCCCGCCTGAGATGCGGATCGAGCGCCTGAGCGTCGAGGACGTCGAGCAGCTTGGCGGCCCAGCCGGCGCCGCGGCGCGCGTGCGTGAGCTGGTCGCCGACGGCGCATCCGTGGCCGACGACGTCCGCCAGATCGTCGCGACGGTGCGCGCCGAGGGCGACGCCGCGGTGCTCGACTACACGCGCCGCTTCGACACCGCCGGCAGCGAGCCGCGGCCGCTGCTCGTATCCGCCCAGGAGCTCGACGAGGCGATCACGCGCATGTCGCGCGAGCTGGTCGCGGGGCTGCAGGTGGCGATCGTCAACGTGGCGCGCGTGGCCGAGGCGGGAATCGGGCGCGACGCCAGCGTGGATCTCGTCCAGGGGCAGCGCGTGACGCTGCGCGAGGTGCCCGTGGGGTCGGCCGCCGTGTACGTGCCCGGCGGCAGGGCCCCCTATCCCAGCACGGTGGTGATGGGGGTCGTCACCGCCCGCTCCGCCGGCGTGCTCGAGGTGGCGGTGTGCGCGCCGCCCGGCGCCGACGGCCAGATCGACCCGGTGATCCTCGGCACCTGCCGGCTGTGCGGCGTGCAGCGCGTGTACCGCATGGGCGGCGCGCAGGCGATCGCCGCGCTCGCCTACGGCACCGACACGGTCGACCGCGTGGACGTGATCGTCGGCCCCGGCAACCTGTACGTGCAGGAGGCCAAGCACCAGCTCTCCGCCGAGGTGGGGATCGACGGCTTCGCCGGGCCCAGCGACCTGCTGGTGGCGCTCGGCGCAGACGTCCGCGAGCGCGAGCTGGGGCTGGCGGCGCTGGACATGCTCGCGCAGGCTGAGCACGGCGAGGGGAGCCTCGTCGCCGCCGTATCGCCCTCCGCGGAGGCATGCGACGCGCTCGCCGCAACACTGGAAAAACTCGTAGTTGAGCGCCCAACGGTCGGCGAGGCCGCGTTCGCGATCGTGCAGGTGGAGGACGCCCGTGCTGCCATCGCGCTCGCAAACGCGTTCGCGCCCGAGCACCTGCAGCTGATCGGCTCTGACGTGGAGGCGCTCGCGCCGATGGTCGCCAGCGCGGGCTGCGTGTTCGTGGGCGTGGACAGCGCCACCGCCTTCGGCGACTACGTCGCCGGCTCCAACCACGTGCTGCCCACCGGCGGCGCCGCGCGCTTCGCGTCGATGCTCGGTCCGCGTCACTTTCGCCGCACCATGGGCGAGGTGCGCATCGGCGCCGGCGCCGTCAAGCTGGCTGCCGCGGGCGCGCCCATCGCCCGCGCCGAGGGCTTTGACGTGCACGCCGAGTCGATGGAGGCCCGCGTGCGGGACAATCAGGTCATATGAGCCGCACAGCCACCATCGAGCGCGCCACCGCCGAGACGGACGTGCGCCTGACGCTGACCCTCGAGGGCACGGGTGCCGGCACGCGAGCCACGGGCGTCGGCTTCCTCGACCACATGCTCGACCTGCTCGCGCGCCACGGGCGCATCGACCTCGACGTCAACGTCAGCGGCGACCTGCAGACGGGCGCGCACCACACCGTCGAGGACACCGCCATCGTGCTCGGCCAGGCGCTCGACCAGGCGCTGGGCGAGCGCGTGGGCATCACCCGCTACGGATCGGCCACCGTGCCGATGGACGAGGCACGCGCGAGCTGCGCGATCGACATCTCCGGACGGCCGTTCACGCTGTTCGAGGCCGATCTGCCCGCCGGCGCCACCGGCGGCTTCGAGCACGAGCTCACCGAGGAGTTCTTCCGTGCGCTCGCCAACGCCGCCAAGCTGACGCTGCACCTGCGTGTGGAAGCCGGCAGTAACGCGCACCACATGATCGAGGCCGCGTTCAAGGCGTTCGCGCGGGCGCTGCGCCAGGCGGTCGCCATCGACCCCACCGAGACTGGAGTGCCCAGCACCAAGGGGACGCTCACCGCATGAGCTCCGCCACGCCTTCGCTGATCGATCGGCCGGTGGACATCGCCATCGTCGACTACGGCATGGGCAACCGCCGCTCGGTCGAGAAGGCGCTCGAGCACGTCGGCGCGCGCGCGACCGTCACCAGCGATCACGAGCGCCTGCGCGCAGCCGCCGGCCTGGTGGTGCCGGGCGTGGGGGCGTTCCCGCGCGCGATGGAGAACCTCCGCGAGCTGGGCCTGGACGAGCTGCTGCGCGAGCGCATCGGCCGGGGCACGCCCGTGCTGGGCGTGTGCCTGGGCATGCAGCTGGCGTTCGACTCCTCCACAGAGCTCGGTGGCGCAACCGGCCTGGGCATCGTGCCCGGCGAGGTGCGCGCGCTGGCATCGTCCCCGGAGGGGGATGCAGGCGCGCTCAAGCTGCCGCACATCGGCTGGAACGAGGTCAGCTTCACCAAAGCCGGCTCGCCGCTGGTGGCGGAGCTGCCGAGCACGTGCGCCTTCTACCACGTGCACTCGCTCGCGCCGGTGCCTGCCGAGGAGGCGGACATCCTGGGCGTGGCCGAGTACGGCGCGCCGTTCGTCAGCGCCGTGCAGCGCGGCTCCTTCTACGGCGTGCAGTTTCACCCGGAGAAGTCCTCCGCCGCCGGCCTGCGGCTGCTGGCGAGCTTCGCACGCATCTGCATCGCCGCCGCCGCAGTGGCTGAACCCGAGGCGCCAGCACAGGTCGATCTGCCGTCCGCCGCGCGGTGAGGCTCTACCCGGCGATCGACATCCTCGGCGGCAACGCCGTGCGCCTGGTCAAGGGCGACTTCGACGCGAAGAAGGTCTACGACGAGGACCCGCTGTCAGCCGCCCGCGGGTGGGTCGCCGAAGGCGCCGAGTATCTGCACGTGGTCGATCTCGACGGCGCCAAGCGCGGCGAGCCGGTCAACCTCGAGCAGCTGCGTCGCATCGCCAGCGAGTCAGGCGTGCCCGTGCAGTACGGCGGAGGCTTGCGCTCGCCTGAGGCTGTCAAGCGGGCCCTCGATGCTGGGGCCGCACGCGTGATCCTCGGCACCGTCGCGATGCTCGACCCCGCTGTGCTGCGCAGATGCCTGAGAAGGCATGGTCCCGAACGTATCCTCGTCGGCGTTGACGTGCGCGGGGGGGAGGTGGTTACCCATGGGTGGCTACAGGGGACCGACGTGCAGGCTCACGTTGCTTTTGACGCGCTGCGCGAACGCGGTGTGCAGAACTTCGTGTTCACGAACGTAGACCACGACGGGATGCTCGACGGCGCCAACCGCGATGAGGTCGCGTGGGTCGCGAAGGCCGCCGGGGGCGGCAGCCTGATCTTCTCCGGCGGCATCGGCAAGCTCAGTGACCTCCAGGCGCTCGCGGACCTGCGCAACGAGCTCTCACTCGATGCGCTCACCGGCGTGATCGTCGGCACCGCCCTATACGAGAAGCGTTTCACCGTCGCCGAAGCCAAGGCCACTCTCGGCTGATCCGCCGCCGGGCCACGCCGACCGAGCCGGCGCGCGGCGCGGAGTGACCGCTACGGTGATCGGGTGCATTTCAAGCGCGTGATCCCCTGCCTGGACGTGGATGGCGGACGCGTGGTCAAGGGCGTGGAATTCGTGGACATCCGCGACGCGGGCGATCCGGTGGAGCTGGCGGCGCACTACGACCGCGAGGGCGCGGATGAGGTCGTGTTCCTGGACATCACAGCCACGCACGAGAAGCGCGACACGATCGCCAAGCTCGCGCGCAGCACCGCGGACGAGGTGTTCGTGCCGTTCACCATCGGCGGCGGCATCCGCTCGGTGGCGGACGCGCAGGCGGTGCTGGACGCGGGAGCGGACAAGGTGTCGATCAACTCCGCGGCGCTACAGCGGCCCGAGCTGCTGAACGAGCTGGCGGACGTGTTCGGCGCGCAGTGCGTGGTGCTGGCGATCGACGCCAAGCAGCGCGACTCCGATGGCTGGGAGGCATACCTGGCGGGCGGGCGCACCCCCACCGGCCGCGACGTCGTTGAGTGGGCGCAGGAGGCGACAGAGCGCGGCGCGGGGGAGATCCTGCTGACGAGCATGGACCGCGACGGCACGAGCGACGGCTATGACCTGCCGCTGACGAGCGCGGTGAGCGAGGCGGTGAGCGTGCCGGTGATCGCGTCTGGGGGCGCGGGCGAGCTGGAGCACCTGGCACAGGCGCTGGCGGCGGGCGCGGACGCGGTGCTGTGCGCGTCGATCTTCCACTACGGCCGCTACACGGTGGCGGAGGCGAAGGCCCACCTGGCGGCGGCGGGGATTCCCGTGCGCGGGGTCTGAGATGGCGCGCGGGCGCGGAGTCCGGGCGTGAGCGACGCGCCGCCGATGAGGAGAAGCGCGGATGACGGGGAGGAGGTGGTGCAAGCGCTGGGCAAACAGCCGGGCGGGCGGCAGCTGACGCTGATGGCGGGCGAGCGGGAGGACGTTGCGCTGGTGGGCGGCGCGGTGCGCGACCTGCTGCTGGGACGCGCTCCGCGGGAGCTGGACGTGGTGGTGGCGGGCGACGCGGCGGCGTTCGCGCGCGAGCTGGCATCGGTGCTGGGCGCGAACACGACGCTGCACGGGCGCTTTGGCACGGCGGCGGTGGAGTGGGAGGCGGGCCGCATCGACGTGGCGGAGCGCCGTGCGGAGTCCTATCCGGCGCCGGGCGCGCTGCCGGAGGTGCGCCCGGGCAGCACGGCGGAGGACCTGGCGCGCAGGGACTTCACCGTGAACGCGATCGCGGTCCCCCTTGGAGGTCCCCGCAGGGGAGCGCTGGAGGCGGCGGAGAACGCGCTGGAGGACCTGGCGGCGGGTCGCCTGCGCGTGCTGCACGAGGAGAGCTTCAACGACGACCCGACGCGCATGTTGCGCCTGGCGCGCTACAGCGCGCGCCTGGGCTTCCAGCCGGAGGCGCACACGGCGCAGCTGGCAGCGCAGGCGCTGGCGGCGGGCGCGATGGCGACGGTGTCGCGGGCGCGGGTGGGCGCTGAGCTGCGCCTGGCGCTGGGGGAAGCGGATGGCACGCGGGCGCTGGCGGCGCTGGGCTCGCTGGGGGTGCTGGCGGCGATCGACCGGGAGCTGAGCTTCGACGAGGCGCTGGCGCGCCGGGCGCTCGCGCTGCTGCCACAGGACGGCCGGCCGGAGGAGCTGCTGATGGCGTCGCTGCTGCTGGGGCTGGCGAGGCGCGAGGAGAACCCGGAGCTCGAGCTGTTCGAGCTGCTGGACGCCCTGGAGTTCACCTCGGGAGAGCGCGAACGGACGATGCTGAGCGCGCTGGCGGCTGCGTCGCTGGTGGAGCGGCTGACGCTGGCGAGCAGGCCGTCGGAGCTCCACCGCGCGCTGCGCGGCCAGCCACTGGAGGCGGTGGCGCTGGCGGGCGCGCTGGGCGGGCAGGGCTCGCGGGCGAGCGAGATGGCGGACGAGTGGCTGTACGGGCTGCGACAGGTGCGCCTGACGATCACCGGCGACGATCTGCTGGCGGCGGGCGTGGCGAGCGGGCCGGAGCTGGGCAGGCGCCTCGAGGCGGCGCTGGCGCGCAAGCTGGACGGTGAGCTCCAGGCGGGGCCGCAGGCGGAGCTGGACGCGGCGCTGGAGGCGTCGGTATGAGCTACCCCGCATCCGTGGCTGGCACCGTGGAAGCGACGCTGGAGCTGCCGGGCGGGGGTCGCGCGCTGTTCACAGACCGGAGCGCGGGCAACCTGTCGACGGGCACCGGAGACGACCTCGAGCAGGGTCTCGTCCGCCGTACTGAGCTGTGCGAGCGCCTGGGCCTGGCGTGGCTGTGCTCGAGCCGCCAGCGGCACGGCACGACGGTCAACGCGATCGAGCGCGTGGCGGGGTCTGAGGGGCAGGCGCTGGCGATCGACGCGGACGGTCAGGCGACGGCGCTGCGGGGCGTGGGAGCGATGGTGATGGCCGCGGACTGCCTGCCGGTGGCGCTGGGCTGCAGGGGCGCGGTGGCGATGGTGCACGCGGGTTGGCGCGGGTTGGCGGCGGGCGTGCTGGAGGAGGGCGTGGCGGCGCTGCGCAACCTCGCCGGCGAGGAGCCGATCGAGGCGATCGTGGGTCCGTGCGCGGGTGTCTGCTGCTATGAGGTCGGAGCGGAGGTGCACGCGGCGTTTGGCGGCGCACACCGCGTTGGCGGCCGCATCGACCTGCGGGCGATCGCGCACGAGCGGCTGGCGGCAGCGGGTGTCGGCCGCGTACGCGACGTTCAGGCGTGCACGATCTGCGACGAGCGCTTCTTCTCGCACCGCCGCGAAGGCGAGCGCGCGGGGCGCCAGGCGGGGGTGGCATGGTTGAGCTGATCACGGGGTTGCGTGCGGAGACGGTGCGGGCCAACCTGGAGCGCATACGCGGCGAGATCGCGGCGGCGGTCGAGCGCTCGCCGCTGGGCGAGCGCTCACAGCGGCGCCGGTCGGAGGTGGAGATCCTGGCGGCCACCAAGTACGTGGCGACGGCGGAGCTGCCGGTGCTGGCACAGGCGGGCGTTCGCCTGGTGGGCGAGAACCGCGCGCAGGATCTACAGGAGAAGGTGGCGGCGCACGGGGAGCTGTTCGAGTGGGACTTCATCGGGCAGCTGCAGAGCCGACGCGTACGGGCGATCGTGCCGCACGTGCGCCTGATCCACTCGGTTGCGTCGGAGTCGGCGCTGCGCGAGCTCGAGCGCCACCTGGACAGCGCGCGCCCGGGGCTGCGGATCCTGCTGGAGGTGAACGTGGCGGGCGAGGCCGGCAAGGCGGGGATCGACCCAGGGGAGATCGCCGCTTACATCGAGCGCTCGCCGGTGCCGGTGGCCGGCCTGATGACGATGCCGCCGCTGTCGGAGGACCCGCAGCAGAACCGCCGCTGGTTCGCTGCGTTGCGCGAGCTGGCGCGCGAGCACGGCCTGGAGCACCTGTCGATGGGGACCTCGCAGGACTACCTCGTGGCGGTCGAAGAGGGCGCCACGATTGTGCGTATCGGCACGAACCTTTACCATTGAGACCTGCAAGGCTGGTGTCCGTGACCCCGGTGAATCACTAGCATCTGCAGGGAAACCGGTCCGCCGGCCGAACACGCATCTACAGCAATGGCATTCCGCGACTCATGGCATAGCGCACTCGTGTACTTCGGCCTCGCCGAGGAGTACCAGGACGACTACGAGGAGGAGCAGGCGCCGGAGGCGGAGATCGAGGACCGCTACCGCGAGCGCCCGAACGTGCGCCGCCTGCGCCGCCGACGCGACGAGTTCGACGACATCTTCTCCGAGGACGACGCCACGGAAGTCGGTCGCGGCGGGCGCGGCCGTGCGACCACGGTCCTCAAACCGGTGGCCACGCGAGCCAACGGCGATGTGCGCGTGCACCTGGTGGTGCCGAAGTCGTTCAACGACGCGCAGCAGATCGCTGACAAGTTCAAGGACTCGATCCCCGTGATCCTCAACCTGCAGGGCTCGGACACCGACCTGTCCAAGCGCCTGATCGACTTCGCCTCCGGGCTGACCTACGCGCTGGACGGCGGCATGCAGCGGATCGCCGACAAGGTCTTCATGCTGACCCCGCGCAACGTTGAGATCTCCGCGGAGGAGCGGGCAAGGTTGATCGAGAAGGGCTTCTTCAACCAGTCCTGAATGAGGCGCGATGGCCGGCGCCTCCTCAGCTGCGCTTAGGAATCGCCGTTAGTCTGGAGCCCTCATGCAGATTGGATTGATCGGTTGCGGAAACATGGCTCGCGCGTTGGCTCGCGGGTGGGGACGACCGGTGCTCTGCTCGGACACGGCTCCCGGCCGCGCCGAGTCGTTGGCCCAGGAGCTTGGGGGCGCGGCGCTCACGTCGAACGCGGAGGTGGCCGCCCGCGCGGACGTGGTGGTCCTGTGCCACAAGCCCGCTCAGCTTGCGGCGGTGGCCGCGGAAGTCGGCTCTGGCAGCGCGCCGATCGCGTCGATCCTGGCGGTGACGCCGTTGGCGGCGCTGCGGGAGGCGTATCCGGGCAGGCCGGTCTACCGGTTCATTCCCTCGCTGCCCGTGGAGGTCCGCCAGGGCGCCGTGGTGCAGGCCGCCGGCCCGGGCATCCTCGCGGGGGAGGCGTCTGACAGCGCGGACACGGACAGGGCGGTTGGGGAGCTGTTCGCGGAACTGGGCACGCTGGTGGTGCTGGACGACGCGCTGGTGGATGTGGCAATGGGCCTGATGGCGTGCGCTCCCGCGTATGTAGCGCTGGTGGCGGAGGCGCAGGTTGACGCGGGCGTGCGTCGCGGCATCCCTGCCGCGCAGGGCGCGGAGCTTGTCGTGCAGACGCTGGCGGGCACCGCCGAGCTGCTGCGCCTTCGCGGCTACGACACGATGGCGGTGCGGCGCGAAGTGTCCTCGCCCGGCGGGCTGACGGCGCGCGGCGTGGACGCGCTCGAGCGCGCCGGTCTGCGGCGGGCGTTCAGCGACGCGCTGGACGCGGTGCTGCAGCCCAGCCAGCAGGTGCCCAGATGAGCGTGGCGCGGGAGCTGGTGATCGCCAGCGCGCGCACGGAGATCGGGGGCTTCCTTTCGGCGCTGATCTACATCTACATCCTCACGATCTTCCTGTACATCGTCATCCAGCTGCTGTTCTCGGTTGGCGTCCGCCCGCCGTACTCGCGCGCGAGCGACGTCGTGCTGGGCTTCCTGCACGACGTGTGCGAGCCGTTCCTGCGCATCTTCAGGCGCTTCGCGCCGCGCCTGGGCGGCCTCGACCTCAGCCCGATGCTGGCCATCTTCTCCCTGTACATCATCGACATCGTCGTCGTGCAGGGCATCATCAGCTAGCGCTTGGTCGAGCCCCCAACCACCCCGCCCACACCGCCGGACGCGCCCGCATCTGCAACGGGCGGCGCGGCTCGACCCACGCACGGGCGGCGCAAGGCGCTCCCGTGGCTGCGGGCGGCAGTCGTGATCGTGATCGTGATCGTGCTCGATCAGCTGACCACGCACGCAATCGAACATTCGGTCGTGCCGGGCGAAGAAAAGAAGTTCCTGCCGGGCATCGAGCTCGTGAACACGCGCAACCACGGGGTGGCGTTCGGATTTTTGCCGAGCAACCAGGTCGCGGTCACGATCCTGATCTCGCTGGCGCTCCTGGCGCTGCTGGTGTACTTCGCGCTGCACGCGACGCAGCGTCTGATGTGGCTGCCGACGGGCATGCTCATCGGCGGCGCGCTGGGCAACATCCTCGACCGTGTGCGCCACGGATCGGTCACGGACTTCATCAAGCTGCCGCTCGGCTGGCCGCCGTTCAACCTGGCCGACACGTCGATCACGGTGGGGATCGTGATCCTGTTCCTGCTGGTCGACCGTGCGCGCCACGCGGAGCGCTCAGCGCAGGACCGGTGAGCACCGGGCAGCCCACACCGGAGCCGTTCTCGATCGCCTACGAGGACGAGCACCTGATCGTCGTGGACAAGGGCCCCGGCCTGGTCGTGCACCCCTCCCGCGGGCACCGCGAGCGCACGCTCTCGCAGCTGCTGGCGCCGATGCTGGCAGGGGGGGAGGCGGAGCGGGCGGGCGTGGTGCACCGCCTGGACCGCGACACCTCAGGCCTGCTGCTGCTGGCGCGCTCGGAGGAGGCCCATCGGCGCCTTCAGGCCGCGCTGGCAGAGCGTCTGATCGAGCGCGAGTACCTTGCGCTGGTGGAGGGCCGGCCGCCGTCGCGGACGGGCACGATCGAGGCGCCGATCGGGCGCGACCCGCGTGTGCGCACGCGGATGGCCGTGGGCGGCGCGGGACAGCGGGAGGCACGCACGCACTTCACATTGGAGCGCTCGCTGGCAGACACCTCGCTGCTGCGCCTGCGCCTGGAGACGGGGCGCACCCATCAGATCCGCGTGCACCTGCAGGCGATCGGCCATCCGGTGGCGGGAGACCCGGAATACGGCACCGCGGGGCTGCTCGGGCTGGAGCGCCAGTTCCTGCACGCCACGCGCCTGGCGTTCGAGCATCCGCTGACGGGCGAGCGCGTGGAGGTCAGCTCGCCGCTGCCCGCGGACCTGCAGGCCGCGCTGGTCCGCGCCGAACGGGTATCCTGAGAGGTCAAATCCAGAACTTCGACCCGTGCGGAGAACGGATCGCGGCCCTGCCCGGAGCTACGGCTACCAGCCACCAGCCCCGGGTCCGCTCCACCCGCACGGAAATCAAATGCTCATAACAAGGGAGTAGCCCGTGGCTGAAGTAGGCATTGCGGAGCTGCTGGAGGCCGGCGTTCACTTCGGCCATCAGACGCGCCGCTGGAACCCCAAGATGCGCCGCTTTATTCATGGCGAGCGCGGCGGCATCTACATCATCGATCTGCTCAAGACGCAGGCGCTGCTCGCGCAGGCGCAGGAGTTCGCAGGCACGCTCGCCCACCGCGGCGGCACGGTCCTGTTCGTTGGCACCAAGAAGCAGGCGCGCGACACCATCAAGGAGGTGGCGGAGGGCGCTGACATGCCCTACGTCAACCACCGCTGGCTCGGCGGCCTGTTGACGAACTTCCAGACGATCAGCCAGCGCATCCGCCGGCTGCACGACCTGGAACGCTACGAGGCGGACGGCCAGCTGGCGCTGCTGCCCACGCGCGAGCGCATGGCCGCTCAGGCGGACCTGGCGAAGCTGCGCGCGAACCTTGGCGGCGTGAAGAACATGCAGCGCGTGCCCGACGCGATGTTCGTGATCGACCTGAAGACCGAGGAGATCGCCGTCAAAGAGGCCCGCCGTCTGCGCATCCCGATCATCGGCCTGGTGGACACCAACTGCGACCCCGACGGGATCGACTTCGTGGTCCCCGGCAACGACGACGCGATCCGCTCGTGCGCACTGATCACCCAGGCGATCGGCCAGGTCGTCTCGGAGGGCCACGGCGTGTTCCGCGCCCAGGAGGAGCTCGCGCGCAAGGAAGCAGAGGAGCGGGCGCGCCTGGAGGCGGAGGCGCGCGCCAAGCGCGAGGCCGAAGAGCAGGCCAAGCGCGAGGCCGAGGAACAGGCGAAGAAAGAGGCCGAGGAGGCCGCAGCCGCAGCGCGGGCAGCGGCGGCGGCAGCCGCGGCAGCACAAGCCCCAGCAGCGCCGGCCGCGCCTGCGGCCGCAGCACAGCCCGCCGCCACGCCGGAGCCACCGGCAGCGCCCGCCGCCGCACCGGAGCCACCGGCAGCGCCCGCGGCCGAGGCGGTGGTCAGCACCCCGGAGCCAGCGGCAGAGACGGCACCTGCTGCGAGCGAGCCGGCCGCGACATCCGAGCCGGCCGCAGCACCCGAGCCGGTGGCCGCGGAGCCGACGGCGAGCGAGCCGACCGCGGCCCCCGAGCCAGAGCAAACCGAGCAGACCAACGCGGAGACGAGCGCATCATGAACACGGTTGAGATCGCAGCAAAAGACGTGAAGGCCCTGCGCGAGCGCACGGGCGCCGGGATGATGGACTGCAAGAAAGCCCTCACGGAGGCGCAGGGGGACATCGACAAAGCGATCGAGATCCTGCGCGTCAAGCAGGGCAAGAAGATCCAGGATCTCGGCGAGCGCGCCGCCACAGAGGGCACCGTCCAGTCCTACGTGCACGCCGGCTCGAAGGTGGGCGTCCTGATCGAGGTCGACTGCAACACGGACTTCGTCGCCAAGAACGACGACTTCGTGACCTTCGCCCGCGAGGTCGCCATGCAGATCGCTGCAACCCCCACGGTCAAATACGTGACCCGCGAGGACGTGCCGCAGGAGCAGCGCGACGCGGAGGCGCGGATCTACGAGCAGGAAGCAGCGGACAAGCCGGAGAACGTGCGCGAGAAAATCGTCTCCGGCAAGCTCGACTCGTGGCTTGCCACGATCGTGCTGCTCGAGCAGGAGATGCACAACCCCAAGTTCGACGGCAAGACCGTCCAGCAGCTGCGCGACGAGCTCACGGCGACGACCGGCGAGAACGTCGTGATTCGCCGCTTCGCTCGCTTCGCTATAGGCCAGTAGACCGTGGACACGCAGCGCGGATAGGCTGCCCGGCGATGGCCCCTGCGTTCAAACGCATTCTGCTGAAGCTCTCCGGCGAGGCGCTGATGGGCGAGCTGGAGTTCGGCACCGATCCCGAGCGCGTGGCTGCGGTGGCGCGCCAGGTGACGGCGGTGCGCGACCAGGGAGTGGAGGTCGCGATCGTCGTCGGCGCGGGGAACATCTACCGGGGCATGCAGGGCGCGGCGGCGGGGATGGACCGCTCGACCGCCGACTACATGGGCATGCTGGCGACCGTCCTGAACGCGCTGCCGCTGCAGGACGCGCTGGAGAAGATGGGCACGAACACGCGGGTGCAGTCCGCGCTCAGCATCTCCGAGGTCGCCGAGCCCTACATCCGCAGGCGCGCCATGCGCCACCTGGAGAAGGGGCGCGTGGTGATCTTCGCCGCCGGCACCGGCAACCCGTTCTTCACCACCGACACCGCCGCGGCGCTGCGCGCGGCGGAGATGCACGCCGAGATCATCCTCATGGCCAAGAACGGCGTGGAGGGCGTCTACACCGCCGACCCGGCGATCGACCCGACGGCGCAGTTCATCCCGGAGATCACGCACATGGAGGCGCTGGAGCGCCGCCTGCGCGTGATGGACTCGACCGCGCTGGCGCTGTGCATGGAGAACGGCATGCCGTTGAACGTGTTCAACATGGACGACGACACCGTCCTCGCGCGGATAATCTCAGGCGAGCGTGTGGGCACGCTCGTATCCACGGCTGGAGGAGAGGGCAATGGCGAGTGAGAACCTGATCGACGAACTGCTCGAGGACGCTGGCGAGCGCATGGGCAAATCCGTCGAGTCGGCCACGCACGAGTTCTCCACGGTGCGCACCGGACGCGCCAGCCCGATGCTGCTCGATCGCATCATGGTCGACTACTACGGCGCGATGACGCCGCTGAACCAGCTCTCCACGATCTCCGCGCCGGAAGCACGCCTGCTCACGGTGCAGCCCTACGACAAGTCCTCGATCAAGGCGATCGAGAAGGCGATCAACGAGTCCGACATCGGCCTCACCCCGTCGAACGACGGCAACGTGGTGCGACTGGTGGTGCCGGAACTGACCGAAGAGCGCCGCCGCGAGCTGGTGAAGGTCGTGCGCAACCTCGCCGAGGAGGGTCGCGTGGCGGTCCGCAACGTGCGCCGCGACACGATGCAGCACCTGCGCGAGCTGAAGGCGGAGGGCGAAGCGTCCTCCGACGACGAGCACCGCGCAGAGGTCGAGCTGCAGAAGCTGACCGACGCGCGCATCGGCGAGCTCGACACGGTCCTGAAGGCCAAGGAAGAGGAGATCCTCGCAGTCTGATGGCGGCCGCCGGGGAACCCGCGTCGGCTCGCTACGTGGCGATCATCACCGACGGCAACGGGCGCTGGGCGCGAGCCCGCGGCAAGCCCGTCAACGACGGCCACAGCGCGGGCGCGGACACCGTCAAGGCGCGCCTGCGCGACGCGGCCGAGCTGGGCATCGAGGAGTTCACCGTGTACTCGTTCTCCACCGAGAACTGGACGCGACCGCCCGCGGAGGTCCACGGCCTGATGGAGATGTTCTCCCAGCGAATCGCCGGCGAGACGCCGGAGCTGCACCAGGAAGGCGTGCGCATGCGCTTCATCGGCCGGCGTGAAGGGGTCAGCGAGCGCCTGATCGAGCAGATGCAGTGGGCGGAAGGGCTGACCCGCACGAACACCAGGATCACGATGTTCGTGGCGTTCAACTACGGCGGGCGCGCGGAGATCCTCGACGCCGCCAAGCGTTTCACCGGCACCACCGAGGAAGAGTTCCGCGCGTGCCTGTACGCGCCCGACATGCACGACCCTGACCTGATCATCCGCACCAGCGGCGAGCGGCGCCTGTCCAACTACCTGCTGTGGCAGTCCGCCTACTCCGAGCTCGTGTTCCGCGACGAGCTGTGGCCGGACTTCACCCGCGAGGCGCTCGAGCAGTCGCTGGCCGAGTACGCCGAGCGCCGGCGCCGCTTCGGTGGACGATGACAGGCCGCTGATGGCCAGCGGCCCCCACACGCCGGCGGGCTCCAGCGCGGCCAGCCAGGCGCGGACCGCGCGCGCCGAGCGCCGTTCCGCGCCCCAGCGACGACGGCGCCGCCGACGCAGGCGTGAGCCGCGCTCGGATCTGAGCAGGCGGATCCTCGCCGCGATCCCCGCGATCGCGGTGGCGCTGTTCCTGGTGGTCGAGGGCGGCGCGGTCTTTGCGCTCGGCCTGCTCGTACTCGGCGCCATCTGCATGCACGAGCTCTACGGCATGTACGAACGCGCGCGCCCTGCACGCCTGGCCGGCCTGATCGCGCTCGCGGGGCTGCTCGCAGCGGCGCTCTACGGCGACCAGTTCCAGGTCCTGCTCGTCGCGGTGGCGGCGCTGCCGCTGGTGTTCGCGCTGACGCTCGCCTCGCCGCGGCCGTCCGTGGGCGGCCTCGCGCTGACGCTGCTGGGGATCTACTGGATCGGCTTCGCGCTCGCGCACGCGGTGATGCTGCGCGAGCTTCCCCACGGGGAAGCGATCGTGATCGACGTGCTCGTGGGCACGTTCCTCGGCGACACCGGCGCGTTCCTCGGCGGTCGCATGTTCGGGCGGCGCCCGCTCGCGCCGTCGATCTCGCCCAACAAGACCGTCGAGGGCCTCGTCATCGGGATGGTGTGCGCGGTCATCGGCGTGTGGATCGCGGGGCGCTACGAGGAATGGCTGCCGGGCACGCACGCGCTGGTGATCGGCGTGGGGGTGGCGCTGGCGGCGCCCGTCGGGGACCTGTTCGAGTCGTTCGTCAAGCGCGAGGCCGGCACCAAGGACTCAGGCGGACTGTTCGGCGCGCACGGCGGCGCGCTGGACCGCCTGGACGCGGTCCTGTTCACCGCGGTCGTCAGCTACTACGTCTGGTTCGCTTACGTCCACTAGCGCGGTGCTGTAGCGTCACGTGCGATGAACGCCGATGACGACCAACGCGCGGACGATCTGGAGAGGGTGCTCGATGAGGGTGCGCTCGCCCGTGCGACCAAGATGGCCGGGAAGTGGTCCAAGGCCCATGCACAGACCGCCGTGGCCGAGGTTCAGGCACGCAACGACGGACACCGCAGAAACGCCGTCGCCGACGCTGGAGCAGACGGCGCCGCGGCCATCGACGTCTCTGCTTTCGCGCGACGCGATGACGAGCTCTCCTCCCTGCGGCAGATGCTTGCCGGCTAGGCTCGCGGCAGCCTTCCGCCAGTCGACTCGAGGCCCAGCGGATGTCCACCGCTAAGCGCCTCTTGATCCTGGGCTCGACCGGCTCGATCGGCACCCAGGCGCTCGACGTGTGCTCCCGCAGCGACGAGCTCGAGCTCGTGGGCCTGTCCGCCGGCCGCTCCTGGGAGGAGCTGATCGAGCAGGCGCGCGTCCACGATGTGAAGCGGATAGCGCTCGGCGACGAGCACGCGGCGGCTCGCGCCTCGGAGGCGTGGACCGACGGCGAGGTGCTCGCCGGCGCGGAGGGCCTCGTCCGGTTGGTGGTCGAGTCGGGCGCCGACATCGTGCTCAACGCACTCGTCGGCTCCGTCGGCCTGGGCCCGACCGTGGCCACGCTGGGGGAGGGCATCGACCTGGCACTCGCCAACAAGGAGTCGCTCGTCGTCGGCGGCGAGCTCGTGACAGCGCTTGCCGAGGCCACCGGCGCGCGGATCGTGCCGGTGGACTCAGAGCACACCGCGCTTCACCAGCTGCTCGCCGGGCAGCCGCCCGGCTCGGTGGAGCGTCTGACGATCACCGCCAGCGGCGGCCCATTTCGCGGACGCAAGCGCGCTGAGCTCCAGGACGTGACCGTCAAGGAGGCGCTCGCGCACCCCACCTGGGCGATGGGCGGCAAGATCACGATCGACTCGGCCACGCTGATGAACAAGGGCCTCGAGCTGATGGAGGCCCACCACCTGTTCGGCACGCCCTATGACCGCATCGACGTGGTCGTGCATCCCCAGTCGCTCGTTCACGGCCTCGTGCAGCTCGCCGACGGCGCCATGCTCGCCCATCTCGGGCCACCGGACATGCGCATCGCCATCTCCTACGCGCTGCACGGGGGGGAGAGCGTCAAGCTCCCGATCGCGCCCCTCGACCTCGCCGCCGTCGGCGAGCTGTGCTTCGAGCCGGTCGACCTCGAGGCCTTCCCGTGCCTGCGCCTGGCCGGCGACGCCGCCCGCGAGGGCGGCACCGCGCCGTGCGTGCTCAACGCCGCCAACGAGATCGCCGTGCACGCCTTCCTCGAGGGCCGGCTGCGCTTCGTCGAGATCCCCGACGTGATCGAACGCACCCTCTCGGAGTTGGGCAGTGAACCGATCCGCTCGTTCGAGTCGCTGTATGAGGCCGACCGGCAGGCCAGGGAGCTCGCGGGGGAGACCGTTGCCGGCCTGGCGTGAGCTTCGAGGGCCGCCGCCCGGGAGAACGCAAGGCTAAATTTCAGCGCCCGGGACGCTTAAGCGGGCCTGCCAAAATGAGGCCGTGAGCTGGGTCCTGACCATCCTCGGCATCGTGGTGCTGATCGTCCTCCACGAGCTCGGGCACTTCACCGTCGCCAAGGCCGTCGGCATGCGCGTGGAGCGCTTCTCGCTGTTCTTCCCGCCGATCCTCTTCCGTGTGAAACGCGGCGAGACCGAGTACGCGATCGGCGCGATCCCCGCCGGCGGCTACGTGAAGATCACAGGCATGAGCCCCGAAGAGGTCGCGGGGCTCGAGCCCGAGGTCGCCAGGCGCGCCTACTACTCGCAGGCGCCCTGGAAGCGGATCGTCGTGATCCTCGCCGGCCCCGGCGTCAACATCGTGATCGCGTTCGTGCTGTTCTGGGGGGTGCTGCTGTCGGGCAGCCTCAACGGCGCCAACGCGCTCGGGAACCTCGACCCCTCCGTACAGACCCTCGTCGTGACGCCCTCCGTCGGGGAAGTCCTGCCCGGCGAGCCCGCCGACGGGGTGCTGCGACCCGGCGATCGCATCCTCGCCGTCGAAGGAAAGCCCGCGACGGTCAAATCGGCGGTTACCGAGATCAGCTCGCACGGCTGCGCGAGCACTCCGGTGAACGACTGCACGGCGACCACGCCGGTGCACCTCGAGGTGCGCAGGGACGGACGCGATCTCGCGCTGTCGGTCTATCCGCGCTACAGCAGCAAGGAACACCGCATGCTCGTCGGCTTCAGCTTCGGCATCGCACCCAAATCGTTTGGCGTCTTCTCCGCCGCCGGCGCCGCCCTCGGTGAGATGTGGCACACGACCACGCAGACCCTCACCGGCTTCGTCCACGCGCTCACCAGCTCCAAGGCGCGCAAGCAGATCTCCAGCATTGTCGGCATCACCCAGGACGCCCACGAAACGGTCGTCGCCGGACCCGGCGTCGCGCTCGTGTTCCTCGGCTTCCTGTCGCTGATCCTCGCCGTCATCAACCTGTTCCCGTTCCTGCCGCTCGACGGCGGTCACGTGCTGTGGTCGCTCGCCGAGAAGGTGCGCGGGAAGCGGATCTCGCTGCTCGCCATGTATCGCTACAGCTCCGTCGGGATCGTCCTGCTGCTGTTCCTCGTCGCCAACGGCATCGGCAACGACATCGGCCGTCTCGGCGGCTGACGTTCGCCTGAGCCCGGCATCGTAGAATCAGAACATGGCCTCCAAGCGGCAGATACACGTAGGCGCAGTTCCCATCGGCGGCGGCGCGCCCGTGGCCGTGCAGACGATGACCAAGACCGAGACCGCCAACCTGCAGGCGACCATGGACCAGATCCGCACCGTCGCCGAGGCCGGCGCCGACATCGTGCGCGTGGCCGTGCCCCGCGAGCAGGATGCGGTGGCGCTCGAGACGATCGTCGCTCAGTCGCCGATCCCGATCATCGCCGACATCCACTTCAACCACACGCTCGCGCTGAAGGCAATCGAAGCCGGCGCCCACTGCGTCCGCTTGAACCCGGGCAACATCGGCGGCCCTGAGAAGGTCGCCGAGGTGATCGCCCTGGCCAAGCAGCGCGGCACGCCGCTGCGCGTCGGCGTCAACTCCGGCTCGCTGCCCAAGCACCTGCGCCAGCTCGAGTACGACAACCCCGTAGAGGCGCTCGTCACCGCCGCGATCGAGACGGTCGAGCTGATGGAGAGCCTCGACTTCGAGAACTTCAAGGTCTCCATGAAGTCCACCTCCGTGCCCAACACGATCGCCTCCAACCGCATGCTCTCGGAGAAAATTCCCTACCCGCTGCACCTCGGGGTCACCGAGGCCGGCACCAAGTGGTCGGGCTCCTTGAAGTCAGCCGTCGGGCTGGGCACGCTGCTCGCCGACGGCATCGGCGACACGATCCGCATCTCGCTCTCCACCTTCCACGCCGAGGAGGAGGTCAAGGTCGCCTGGGAGATCCTCAAGGCGCTGAAGCTGCGCGAGCGCGGCCCCGACCTGATCGCCTGCCCCACCTGCGGGCGCCTGCAGTTCGACATGGACAGCGTCGTCGCCGAGGTCGAGCGGCGCCTGGAAGCCTACGAGGACCCGATCGAGGTCTCCGTGCTCGGGTGCGCCGTGAACGGCATCGGCGAGGCGCGCCACGCCGACTTCGGCATCACCGGCGCCAAAGACATGGGCATGATCTACTCCAAGGGCGAGCCGCTCAAGAAGGTCCCCACCGAGGAGCTCGTCGATGAGCTGTTCAAGGAGATCGACCGCTACTACGCCGCCGGCAAGACCGTCCAGCGCGACGAGGCCGCCGCCGCAGACGCCCGCCGGTGGCTCGCCGAGAACGAGGACGCCACCGCCATGACCCCCGAGCGCATCGCCATGCTCGAAGCAGCCGCCGCGCAGGAGGACGCCAGCGCCGGCGCCGTGCTCGAGTCGATGCTCGTCGGCGTTGGTGACGTCCCAGTCGAGCCAGCAGACGCAATTGCGGGCGCAGGCGAGCCGGCGGGCGTCGAGCCGGTCGTGCTCGATGAGGCCGTCTCGCCCGTCGCCGGGCGTCGCTTCAACAGGGCGTAGCGCCGCTCAGCTCGATCGCGGCGTCTGGATGTAGCGGCGCGCGGCAATCACGGTCCAGATCGCCTCCACGATCCCGAAGGGCCACGCGCCCGACAGGAAGCCGTAGGCGCTCGACAGCGCGCAACCGACGGCGAACGCGAGGATGAAGCGCGGCCCGCGGCGCTCCAGCGCGTACATCAGCATCATGAACGTCAGGACGACCACACCGAAGGCTGTAAGCACCTCGTCCAGTGTGACGGCCGGGGCCGCTACCCCGGGGCGCGACCGGCCATAGCGGCCAGCTCGACCGCGTCGCGACACGGTCCGGACGCTCGCCGATGCTCAGCGCTCCGCGCAGGCACACCACGCGAACGCATCCGCGCGGAGCGCGCCCCGCGCGGAGCGCTCATATCCATCTGAGCCCGACGGGTGTCAGCCGGCGGCGCTGAAGCGCTCGGCGATCTTGCTCCAGTCGACCACGTTCCACCACGCGTCGATGTAGTCCGGACGGCGGTTCTGGTACTTGAGGTAGTAGGAGTGCTCCCACACATCAACGCCCAGCAGCGCCGTCTTGCCGTCGGAGATCGGGTTGTCCTGGTTGGCGCTGCCCACGATCGCAAGGCCCGAGCCGTCGTGCACGAGCCACGACCAGCCTGAGCCGAACTGGTTGACGCCCGTTGCCTTGAGCTTCGCCTGGAAGTCCGCGAACGAGCCGAACGTGGAGGCGATCGCGTCGGCCAGCGCGCCGCTGGGCTCGCCGCCGCCGTCCGGGCTCATGCTCTCCCAGAACAGCGTGTGGTTGTAGTGGCCGCCGCCGTTGTTTTTGACCGCGGCCAGCTTGTCCGCAGGGACCTGGCTGAGGTCTTTGAGCACGTCCTCGATCGCAGCGTCCGCCAGCGAGGTGCCCTCCAGCGCGGCGTTGACTTTGTCCACGTACGCCTGATGGTGCTTGTCGTGGTGGAATTCCATCGTCGCCTTGTCGATGTGCGGCTCGAGCGCGTCGTAGGCGTAGGGGAGCGGCGGAACGGTGTAGGCCATGTCGTGAGGCTCCTTTATGTGTGCGTCGGTGTGCGTCGAAGTTCGTGTCGGTCCACGCGCTGTTCTATCAAAGGCGGCGCCGAGCGCTCGGGCGGGTGAGGCGGCGGTTACGCTTCTGCGATGCCCTCCGTCGCCACAGGGCGCCCCGGACGTCCGGCCGCCTCCACGCGCGAGACAGCGCTCGCGCTGGCCACCGAGCGCTTCCTCGCCTGCGAGCGCGTGGACGTACAGGCGATCGCACGGGAGCTCGGGCTCGCGCGCGCCACCATGCACCGCTGGTTCCAGACCCGCGAGCTGCTGCTCGGCGAGGTTCTGGGCACGCTCGCCGAACGGCGTCTGCTGGCGATCCGCAGCGAGGTAGGGGGCAGCGGCCCCGCCGCACTGGTGGAGACACTCGACCGCTTCAACCGCGAGATCGCCGCCACGCGCGGGATGCGCGCGCTGTTCGCGCAGGAGCAGGAGCGCGCGCTGCGGATCCTCACCTCGAGCGCCGGCGTGGTGGAGCCGCGGGTCGTCGCCTGCGTCGAGCGCCTGATCGACGCGGAGGTGCAGCGCGGTGGATTCGACCCGCCGACCCCTCCCGCCGTCCTCGCCTACGCGATGGTGCGACTGGGGGAGGCGTTCCTCTACAACGACGCGATCGCCGGCATCCGCGGCGACACCCAGCGCCTGCGCCAGGTGCAAGCCGCGCTGCTCGACGCCGGGGCTCACCAGTAGTCGTCCGCACGCCAGTCGCGCAGCAGAGTTTTGAGACTTTGACTGCTTGATGACTAAAATGCCGGCTGCAACGGCGGGGACACCGACCGGGCGCCCCGCGTGAGGAGTGAGGAGATAGTCATGCAGCACGCGCGGATGTGGAGCTCGCGCTCGAGCTCTGTCACATGGCGAGCAGCGATGCTCGCCGCTCTCACCGCGATCGCGATCGCCGGGCTCGCTGCGAGCTCGGCCTCAGCGGAAACCACCTGGCTGTGCAAGCCGGGGCTCGCGAGCAATCCCTGCACGAGCAGCGAGGAAGCGACCGTCGAGCTGGCCAACGGCGCCGGCTTCACCGAACACGCCCAGCCGGCCAAGAACCCGCCGATCGACTGCTTCTATGTGTACCCGACGGTCAGCAGCCAGTTCACCGAGAACGCCAACCTGGAAATCGGGCCCGAAGAGAAGCAGATCGCGATCGACCAGGCCTCGCGCTTCTCGCAGACGTGCAAGGTCTACGCGCCGATCTATCCGCAGTTGACGATCCCCGCGATCAACACGCCGGGCGGCATCACGCCCGAAGGCTCAGCGATCGCCTATGTCGGCGTGCTCACCGCGTTCGAGGAATACCTCGCCAGGTACAACGACGGCCGCGGCTTTGTGCTGATCGGGCACTCTCAGGGCTCGGCCATGCTCGAGCAGCTGATCAAGGAACAGATCGACCCCAACCCAGCGCTGCGCAAGAAACTGGTGTCCGCGATCCTGCTCGGCGGCAACGTACTCGTGCCCAAGGGCAAGCCCGTCGGCGCGATGTTCAAGAACGTGCCCGCCTGCGAGAACGCGGCGCAGACGCACTGCGTCGTCGCGTACTCGAGCTTTCTCGAGGAACCGCCCAACCCGTCCAACTTCGGACGCGTCGGCGGCCCGCTGCTGGGGGGCACCGCCACGGAAGAAGAAATCAAGGACGACGAAGTCCTGTGCGTGAACCCGTCGCTGCTCGTCCAGAGCAACCACGCTGGGCCGCTGCTGCGCTATGAGTCGACCGAGCCCTTCCCCGGTCTGCTCGGCGAATACGTCAAGGCGCCCAAAGCATCGACGCCGTGGGTCGCCTATCCCGGCCAGTACACCGGCCAGTGCGAGCGCGCGAACGGCGCCACCTGGCTGCAGCTGACCGACGTGGGCGGCCCGCAGGACAAACGCGAACAGATCGAGGAAGTCCTCGGCCCGTTGTGGGGCACGCACCTCGAGGACGTCAACGTCGCCCTCGGCAACCTCGTCGGTCTCACCGCGATCGAGGCCGGCGCCTACCAGCTCGAAAACCTGCTCTGAGCGGGACTCTGCTCCCGACCCGGCTCGCCACGCGGAGGCGGCCGGGTCGGGGTGCGCCGCCCCGGCGTACACAGGTCGCTCGCCGGGCTTCGCAGGGCGCGCCGGCGCCGCGCCGTATACGCTCGTGCCTCCGCGCCCCAGGCCAGGCGCGCAAACCCGCGAGCGATCCATGACCCGCCTCTCCAACTACCTGCTACCCACCGAGAAGGAGCCGCCAGCCGACGCGGAGGCTCTGTCGCACAAGCTGATGGTCAGGGCCGGGCTGATCCGCCAGATGGGCGCCGGCATGTGGACGTGGCTGCCCGCCGGCTGGCGCGTGCACCAGCGCGTCGAGGCGATCATCCGCGAGGAGATGGACGCAATCGGCGGGCAGGAGATGCTGATGCCGGTGCTGCAGCCCGCCGAGGTGTGGCGCAAGACCGGACGCCTGGACATCGAGGCGCTGTTCAAGCTCACCGACCGCAAGGGCTCCGAGCTCGTGCTCGCGATGACCCACGAGGAGGCCGTCACCTTCCACATCGCGCAAATCGTGCGCTCCTACCGCGACCTGCCGCTGATCGTCTACCACTTCCAGGTCAAGGAGCGCGACGAGGCCCGCCCGCGCGCCGGGGTCCTGCGCACGCGCGAGTTCATCATGAAGGACTCCTACAGCTTCGACCGCGACCTGGCGGCGCTCGAGCAGAGCTACGAGCTGCATGTCGGCGCCTACGACCGCATGATGGGCCGCACAGGCCTGCGCTTCTACAAAGTCGAGGGCGACGTCGGGATGATGGGCGGAGTCGGAGCGCACGAGTACATGGCGCCGTGCGCCGCCGGCGAGGATGAGATCGTCATGGGCAGCGGCTATGCCGCCAACCTCGAGGTCGCGCTGAACAGTCCCGACGTGGAGAAGGTGGGGGATGAGTACTTCCGTCACGGCGAGCGGCTGACGCTCGAGCCGGCGATCGAGATCGGCAACATCTTCAAGCTCGGCACCCGCTACTCCGAGCCGCTGGGCGCCCGCTACATCGACGAGACCGGCACCGAGCTGCCGATCTGGATGGCCTCCTACGGGATCGGTCCCGCGCGAATCGTCGCCGCCGCCGTCGAGCAGTTCGCAGACGAGCACGGCATCTCCTGGCCGAAAACGCTCGCGCCGTTCGCCGTGCACCTCGTCACACTGGGCAAGCCCGGCACACCCGAGCGCGACGCCGCCGACGCGGTGTATGAGACGCTCGCACAGGGCGGCGTGGAGGTCCTCTACGACGACCGCGACCTGGGACCCGGCGAGAAGTTCGCCGACGCCGAGCTGCTCGGCTGTCCGCTGCGCCTGACCGTCGGTCGGCGCTCGCTGGAGTCGGGCGAGATCGAGGTGCAGCTGCGCCGCGGTCGTCAGCAGGCGCAGGGACTGCCGCTCGCCGGCCAGCCCGAGGAGCTCCTGCGGGCAGTGGACGAGTTGTGGCGAAGCGCCCCCTAAGGCTGCTCGGACTCGACCGCTCCGGGCCGCCGCCGCCCGAGACACAGTCCGGAGCGCCGCTGCGACCGTGGACCGTGCCCAACGCGATCGGCTTCCTGCGCCTGGCGCTGATCCCCGTGTTCCTCATCGTGGCGCTCTCCAGCACCAGCGGCACCGGCGCGCTCGAGGCGACGCTGTTCGGCGTGATCGGATGGGGTGACTACGCCGACGGGATCGCCGCCCGCCTCACCGGCCAGTACAGCCGCCTGGGCGCGCTCATGGATCCCGTCACCGACCGCCTGCTCGTGCTCTCCGGCGTGGTCGTCACGTGGCACTTTCAGCTGCTGCCGCGATGGGCGCTCGCCGTGCTGGCCGTACGCGAGCTGCTGATGCTCCTCGTCGGGCGCTACATGCTCTCGCGTGGCGTCGAGCTGCGCATCAACTGGCCCGGGCGCCTCGCCGTGGCACCGGTGATGGGCTCGTTCTTCTTCGCCATGACCACGCTCGGCAAATTCGCCGAAGTGCTGCTGTATGTCGGCCTCGCGCTGGCGCTCCTCGCCACCGCCCTCTACGCCCAGACGGGCGCTCGCCAGCTGCGAGCTCTCGCCGACCCATAGCCTCAAGCTCAGCTTGACCTTTTGGTCTATACTCCGCGCGTGGCCGGCCCAAGCCGGCACGTTTTCAAGCCGCCCAGGCGTCTGAGAGGAGAACTGCCCACGATGGACGAGACGTTTCCCGATCTTGGATCGCTGAGCGACGCGGAACTGAAAGACGTGATCTCGCAGCTCGCCGAGGAGGAGACCGAGATCTCCTACAAGCGGCGGATACTGCACGGCAAGATCGACATCCTCCGCGCCGAGCTCGTCAACCGCCTTCGCCACAAACACGAGGACGGTGACATCGCGATCACCGGCGATGACGTCCAGCGGCTCACCGACATCCTGGCCAACCGCCAGCAGTAGAGCTGTTATGGCCCTGCACTGCACCGAGTGCGGTTTCGTCAACGGCGAGGGAGCCAACTACTGCCAGCGCTGCGGGTCGCTGCTCGTACACGACGAGAGCGCGGGCGGGGCGGGCGCTGCGGCGGGTGGGGATTCCATCACAGCCACCTACCGCATCGACGAGAGCGGCGAGCTCGTGCCCGTCGAGATCGAGCAGGTCACCGCGCATGGTCCAGCGCTCGTCATCCGCGCCGGCGGCGGTCGCGTCGGCGAGAGCTTTGCGGTGGACGGCGAGCGCATGAGCATCGGGCGGCGCCCCGACAGCGAGGTGTTCCTCGACGACATCACCGTCTCGCGCGACCACGCGCTGCTGATCCGTCGCGGCGAACACTGGTATCTGGACGACTGCGGCTCGCTCAACGGCACCTACGTCAACCGCTCGCGCATCGACTCGCACCGCCTGGAGGAGGGCGACGAGGTGCAGGTGGGCAAGTACAAGCTCACCTTCCACGAACGCTGATGAGCACCCAGGCAACACCCGCGGAAGTTGAGCAGATCGAGCTCGAACTGGCCGAGCAGGAGCACGCCGGCGGCGGCGAGCCGAGCAAGCGCCAAAAGTCGCTGACGATCGGCGCCGTCTGCAAGGCGCTCGCCCAGGAGTTCCCCGACATCTCCATCTCCAAGATCCGCTATCTGGAGGACCAGAAGCTGCTCACGCCGCGGCGCACGCCCGGCGGCTATCGCCTGTACACGCAGGGCGACGTGGCGAGGCTGCGCACGATCCTGCGCATGCAGCGCGACGAGTTCCTGCCGCTGCGGGTGATCCGCCAGGAGCTCGCCGCCGGGCGCGGCGGGGCGGGGGGAGCGGGACCTGACATGCCGCCCACGCCCGGACGCGTGGGGCGCGAGAGCGCGCGCGGATGGCGCCCCAGCGTGAGCGTCCGTGAGTCCACCGGCGCGCTGTACTCCATCGACGACGTGCTCGAGGAGACCAAGGCCGAGGCCAAGCTCGTGCGCGAGCTCGAAGAGTTCGGCGTCGTCAAGGGCGAGATGCGAGGCGGCGTGCGCTACTTCGACGAGACCGAGCGCGAGATCATCGCCGCTGTCGCCGAGCTCGCCCGCTACGGCGTGGGCGGACGCAACCTGCGGGTGTTCCGCTCCTCCGCCGACCGCGAGGCCAACCTGCTGCAGCAGATCCTCGCGCCCGCGCTGCGCTCGCGAAACCCCGAGCGGCGCAAGGAGGCCGTGGACGCGCTCGAGAACCTGGCCGCGGTGGCCACCCACCTCAAGCACCTGCTGTTGATCCGCGACCTTCGCAAGATCGTCCGCTGACAGCGCGCTGGGTGCGATGACCGGCGAATCCCTGCGCTCGCTGATCCGCGAGATACCCGACTTCCCCACGGCAGGGATCAACTTCAAGGACATCACGCCGCTGATGGCCGACGCGCACGCGCTCGCCGACTGCGTGCGCCGGCTCGCGGACTACGCTCGGCCGCTCGACGTGGACTGCGTCGTCGCCGCCGAGGCGCGCGGGTTCCTGCTCGGGCCCGCGCTGGCGATGGAGCTCGGCACGGGCTTCGTGCTCGCGCGCAAGCCCGGCAAGCTGCCGTACGAGACGGTCAGCGCCGAGTACCTGCTCGAGTACGGCTCCAACCAGCTCGAGCTGCACACCGACGCCGTCTCCGCGGGCAAGCGCGTGCTCGTGCACGACGACCTGCTCGCCACCGGCGGGACCGCAGCGGCCCTGTGCGAGCTGGTCGAGCAGCTCGGCGGCGAGGTCGTCGGCTGCGGCTTTCTGATCGAGCTCGCCTTCCTCGACGGGCGCGAGCGCCTCGCCGGGCGCGACGTCCACGCCCTGCTCAGCTACGAGTCCTAAGCTTGGCCGCGTGCCCACAGCGCGCCGCACCCGCACGATTCGAGCGCCCGTGGAGCAGCTGTGGGACGTTGTGCGCGACCCCCATCACCTGCCGCGCTGGTGGCCGCGCGTCACGCGCGTGGAGGGCGTCGACGGCGCCGCCTTCACCGAGGTCATGAGAACCCGCAAGGGCAAGCTCGTGCGCGCGGACTTCGACCTCGTGCGCGTGGACGAGAGCGAACGGCTGCTGACGTGGGCACAGCGCGTGCAGGGAACGCCGTTCGAGCGGGTGCTGAGCTCCGCTGAGACCGACGTGCGGCTGGCCCCACTGGACGGCGCCACCGAGGTCACGATCGAGCTGCGCCAGACCCTGGCCAGGGTCTCCACGCGCAGGGGCGGTGTGCTCTCAGCGCTCGCGCCGCGCATCGGCGGGCGCATGGTGCGCCGCGCGGCCGAGGGCACGCTCGAGCAGGCGCTCGAGGGGCTCGAGCAGATCAGTGGCTGACCGGCCCGCAGCGCCGGCGATGCGCTGGTGGGGCTGGGGCGACCCCGCGCACCCGATCGCGCTGCCCGCGCACGCGCTCGGCTTCCTGCGCGAGAGCGTCGGGCTCGCCGAGCGCCCTCACCCGCCTGTGGCGCTCAGCCGCGTGCAGCTGCCCACATCCGAGCTTGCCGGCGACACGCTCGCGCAGCTGCGGGAGATCCTCGGTGCGCCCAACGTCCGCGAGGACCACACGCAGCGCGTTCTGCACGCAGCCGGCAAGGGCTACCCCGATCTCGTTCGCATGCGCGCGGGCGAGCCCGAGGGGGCACCCGACGCCGTGCTCTACCCCGCGAGCCACGAGCAGCTGCGCGCGGTGCTCGCCCTCTGCGCGCGCTCCTCGCTGGCGGTCGTGCCGTTCGGCGGCGGCACCAGCGTCGTCGGCGGCGTCGCGCCGCTGCGCGGCGAGCACCGCGGCGTGCTGGCGCTGGACATGGGCCGCATGGCCAGCGTTCTGGACCTCGACGTCGAGTCCGCCACCGTCACAGTGCAGGGAGGTGCGCGCGCGCCCGCGCTCGAGCGCCACCTGGGCGCGCGGGGCCTCACGCTCGGACACTTCCCGCAGTCCTACGAGTACGTCTCGCTGGGGGGCTGCGCGGCGACCAGATCAGCGGGGCAGGCCTCCACCGGATACGGCGCGATCGACAAGCTCGTGCTGGGCTTGCGGCTGGCAGCTCCCGCCAGCGAGATCCAGCTGCCTGCGCTGCCCGCCAGCGCCGCCGGGCCCGGCCTGCGCCAGCTGCTCGTCGGCTCCGAGGGGACGCTCGGGGTGATCAGCGAGCTTTCGCTGCGCGTCCGCGCCGCCCCGCAGGAGCGGGTGTATGAGGGAGCGTTCTTCGAGGACTTCGCCGCCGGCCAGCAGACGCTGCGCGCGCTCGCCCGCGAGCACTGCCTACCCGACGTCGCACGCGTCTCAGACGAGGCCGAGACGCGCATGTCGCTGGCACTCGCCGGCAGCGGCGGGCTCAAGGGCCGTCTCGGGCGCGCCTACATCGGCGCGCGCGGCTATCGCCAGGGCTGCCTGGCGATCCTCGGCTTCGAGGGCAGCGCCGAGGACGTCGCCTTCAGGCGCCGGCGCGCCCTGGCGGTCGTGCGTGCCAACGGTGGGCTCGCCGTCGGGCGCTCGCCCGGCGAGGCCTGGCGCAAAGGCCGCTTCTCCGCGCCCTACCTGCGCGATGAGCTGCTCACGCTCGGGGTGATGGTCGAGACGCTCGAGACAGCCACGCAGTGGTCCAAGCTACACGCGCTTCACCGTGGCGTGGGGGACGCGATCTCGCACGCGCTCAGCCGCGGCGGGACGCCGGGGCTCGTGATGTGTCACATCTCCCACGTGTATGAGACCGGCGCGTCGCTGTACTTCACGTTCATCGCGCGCCAGCGCGAGGGCGATGAGCTCGGCCAGTGGCAGTCGGTGAAGCAGGCCGCCGGCGACACCATCCTCGCCGGCGGGGGGACCATCACGCATCACCACGCCGTGGGGCGCGACCACGTGCCGTGGATGGAACGCGAGGTGGGGGCTGGGGGAGTGGCCGCGCTGCGCGCGCTCAAGGCGGAGCTGGATCCCGCGGGTGTGATGAACCCCGGGAAGCTGCTGCCGGGCGGTTAGCGTTGGGGTGAGGCCACTTTTCTGGTCTGTGCGCGAACCCCGGCACGCGCCCATCGCGTGTCGAATGCGCCAGGGGTCCGCGTCGCTTGGCATCCTCGGCCGGTGGACAAATCCAGGCAGCCGCGTTACCGCGACAACGAAGACTCTCGCTTCTACAAGACAGACCGCCTCTCGCCGGAGGACACCTGGCAGGCTCTCAGCGACGAGCTGGTGCGTGTCCTCATGGACGCCCAACGAGCGTTCTGGCGGGGTCGGCTGGAGATGGATGCTGAGCGGGTCCGGTGGTGGCATGGGGCGATCTTCGCCCGCAGCTTCCCGCACGATGGCGGGCGTTTCCGTCGAGAACGCGCGTTCTTCGGTGTGGTGACGGATGGTGGCGGGATGCGCCGGATCGAGGGCAGCTCCCCCGGCGCCCTTCGCCGCGATCTCACGGAGGTCTGTGCCGCATTCAACAGCGACACTGCTCGACTCGATCGGCAGGGCACCGGAATCGCTGAGCAGACACGAGTCGTATCCGCTCTATACGCAGGCATTCTCCGCGTGCATCCCTTTGCTGACGGGAACCATCGCACCGCTTTCGTGGCGCTTTCGGCCGCACTGTGGTCGCTGGGGCTCCCCGCTGTCGAATTCGCGGATGACAAAGACATGACCGACCACGACAGCGCCGCCGCTCCAGCACTCATCTCTCCCGATGGGGACGTCAAGCCGTTCGCGCGGCTGCTTGCCACCCGGATCGAACACGCGAGAAAGCCCGCGACGTGAGGTACCCTCAAGGCATGGAGAACGGCTCGCATCCATCGAATGGGAAGCGCGACGTCGCGCAGATCGCTCGCGGGGGCAGGCTCGTGGACGCAACACCAGAGTCGGTCCGCGAGTTGGCCGACAGCGCGATGCTGCTGTCTCAAGGTGCGCGCCGCGCGATCGAGATGAGGCGTGAAGCGGACGGCGCTCCGCTCGACATGCCGACCACCACAGCGGCCGCCCAAGACTGACGCAGAGCCTAAGAAGCTGTCTCAATAGCTCTCTGGGGAGGGCTTGGGCGTTGGGGGCCGAATCTTTCTGGGTGACATAACCCCGGTGAGGGAGGTGCTCTGTGGCGGGCTCGGTTTGGCGGGTGCGGGACGAGCTGTGGGAGGCGGTCGAGCCGTTGCTCCCGGAGTGTCCGCCGGATCCGCGTGGCGGGCGTCCGCGTGTGGATGATCGTGTGTGCTTCAACGCGATCGTGTTCGTGTTGTTCACGGGGATCGCGTGGCGGCATCTTCCGGCGGAGATGGGCTGCTCGCCAGCGACCGCGCACCGCAGGCTGGCCGCCTGGCAGGCCGCGGGGGTCTGGGAGCGGCTGCATCAGGAGCTTTTGCGACGGTTGAATGCGGCTGGACGTATCGACTGGTCCACGTCGGTTGTTGATGGCAGCCATATTCGTGCGCTTTTGGGGGGCTCCACACCGGCCCTTCGCCGGTTGACCGTGCCCGCACAGGCTCCAAGCATCATCTGATCACGGACTCTGGCGGGATCCCGCTCGCGATCACCCTGACCGGCGGGAACCGCAACGACGTGACCCAGCTACTGCCGCTGATCGACGGGGTTGGGCCTGTCACCGGCAAGCCCGGGCGTCCCCGCCGGCGTGCCGAGCGGGTGCTCGCTGACCGGGGCTATGACCATGACAAGTACCGCCGCGAGCTCTGGAAACGCGGCGTGAAGCCCGTGATCGCCAGACGCAGCACCGAGCACGGCTCGGGGCTCGGCAAAGAACGCTGGGTCGTGGAGCGCACCTTCGCCTGGCTGCACAACCTGCGCCGGCTGAGGATCCGCTACGAGCGCGATCCCGCCCTGCACCTGGCGTTCATGCTGCTCGGCTGCGCCGTGGTCTGCCAGCGCAAGCTCACAGACGCCTGAGTCAATCCTCGTTTTCTCCGTCGTCGTCGAAGCTGCGCCGCCCGTACTGGTCGGGGATCGACCCCCAGCCCCAGATCACCACCGGTCCCCTGGGGACGATCCCGTACTCCTCCATGGGATCGCCCTTCTCCGGCTCCACGACGCATCGGTGCTGCCAGTTATCGCCAAGATCAAAGACGTACTCGAACTCCTCGCCCGGCTCGACCTCTTTCGCGACCTTCAGCTTGGCATGGTCGAGCCACACCATTTCGGGCGCGAACGAGTCATCCGGATACCCAATCAGCCGGCCATCCCCCAGCTCAAAATTGTGCAGATGCGAGAGATCCCACCGCGCGAACGCCACATCGATCGCCTCCGCGAACTGCTCAAACGAATGCGACGGGCCCACCAGAAAGACCCGCCCCGGCGACGGATCGCACACAACCCCACCACCGCCGAGCAAGTCCACCCTGATCCGAAGCCACATCCGCGCCACCGCCCGCAAAGCCTACGGACGTTATGAGACAGCTTCTAAGGGAGCCGCGCAGCCTTTCGTCAGGCGATTCCGACTGTTGGCGCCACCATCACCGTCCGGTTTGCGCATAGCCAAGTTTCGCCCGTAGGAGCCGCGAAACGCGGACCCCCTGAGCTGGCCCCACGTTCTGCCCATATCGCGCGTCCATAGGCATGGCCCCTTAGAAGGTCTTCATGCAGCTCGTCATCGGAATCGAACGCCGCGAGGATTACGCTGGCATCCAACAGCAGCGTGCTCACGCTATGGCCTCAAGGCTTTCACCCGCTCGGCAGCCGCGCCACCGTGCCGTGCAGCCTGCCGCAGGAGCCTATCCATGGCCGCTGCACGATCCGTGCGGCGCCTACGCAGCGCGGAGTCGGCGAACTCACGCAACACTGCGCTACGGGAGGTCCCGAGACGGGTCGCCTCAGCATCGGCCTCTCTCAGGAGATCGTCCGGCATCGACACCATAACCTTCGCCATGCCGCAGTATACCGTGGTATACGATTGAAGCGCAACGGCACATAGATCAGCCGACCCCGACCACCGGGGCCACCATCAGCGCCTGGTTTGCGCGCCGCCAAGTTTCGTCTACTCACAGTGGTGGGACCCTGCGTCCAGGTACCCGCCGCCGGAGAAAGTGAGAAAGCCAGCGACGGGTACCTCGATGCAGGCCCTAGCGCCGCACCGGGCGCGTGCGGTCGTGTACAAGCCGCAGACGCCCGTGCGGCTTGCTTTGCGAGAACATCGGCGGATCGCCGAGCGAGCGCATCCCAAGCGCGAGCCGCAGGTGATCGCTGACGGACACGCCTTGGCGTTTGGCTGCCTCCAAGCGGGCTTGCAGCTCCTCCTGCGTCACCCTGACTTCGAGCTGAAACACGCTAGATGGCGATCAGGTCGAGTGCTTCGAGGCACGCGAGCGCCGGCGTAGCCGTGAGACGATCGCCGCTGGCCGTGAGCACGCCGTCCTCGACGAGTTCCTTGATCGCCGCGTTGATCGTCGCGCGATCGTGGTGGCGTAGATGCCGGTAGAGCGTAGGTCGTCTGCGTCCCCGCGCCTGCCCCAGCAGGTCGATCACGACCAAACGGGCCGTCGTATCGCGAGTTTGAGAGGATGCCTGGAGCATGGGAGCTGGGGTATTGAGGATTATACCCGGTGGAACTTTACATGGTGGAATACGACCCGTCAATCGGACAAGATCGCTAGATGCCGCCGAAGAAGTCCGAGGCCAACCAAGCGCTGGGCGACGCGATCCGGGCGATCCGTAGCGAGCAGGGTCTGACGCAGGAAGCGTTCGCCATCCGTGCGGGCATAGACCGCAGCTACTACGGCGCTTTGGAGCGTGGCGAGTTCAACATGACCGTGGACACGCTCGTGGCGGTCGCCAAGGGCCTCAACGTGCCGTCGTCCGAGGTCTGGCGGCGGGCTGGCCTGTAGCCGGCCGCGAGAAGTTTCGCCCCGAACGCTCAAGTTCGTCCTGGTTCGTGCCGATACAGATCCCAGCGCGGTGCTGTCGGGCGTGCCGTTGCCATCCATTAGCGCCCGATAGCAACCAAAGGAGTTTGGATGTCCTTGACCAGGTTGACGCGCGCGTCAACGTTCGCTGGGCCCGTATCAGCGCTTGTGTCCGGTGGTAGCTTTCGCCGCCGGGGAGTGGTTCTCTCGCTGACTCTCTCGCTTCTGCTGTGTCTCTTCCTCGCCTCGACCGGCACCGCGTTCGCCAGCGAATCGGCGCCGACGATGGGGTTGTATGCCGCGATCGGAGTGGAACAAACCACCGCGACGCTCTACGGGTACATAAACCCCGGTGGCCTGGACACAACGTACTCGTTCGTATACAAAGCAATCCCTGGAGACGACCCCAGCAGCTGCACCGAAGCCGACCTGCAGGGCGGTACGCACACCCGAGCCGAAGTTTTCCCGGGAGCCAACCAGCCGAACAACGTCGCCGTGAGGCCCACTTCCTTCCTGCCGGACACCGTCTACTGCTACGGCCTCGAAGCGAGCAATAGTGACGGTCCCGGGACCTACGAACTAGGCGGCCCCACGGTCGAAGGCTTTGAGACCCTGCCATCGGTGCCTGTGGTCACCCTCAGCCAGTCCCCTACGAGGGAACCGGGCACGATTTCCTTGACGGGCACGGTGAACACCGAGGGCTCCCCCACGAGCTACACCTTCTCCTACGGCGTTAACCGCAACTGCACCGAAGAGACGGTATCCGCTCCCGTCTCGCTGCCGGAATCGAACACCGCTCAGAGCGTGAGCACAACCATCTCCAACCTCCAGACAGGTGAATATTACTGCGTGGAGCTCACCGCCACCAACGCAGTAGGGGAATCCGCCCCCTACTCCGCTACCTACGAATTCATCGAACAAGGAAGCCCGCCCGTAATCGGCCCGGCGACGGTGAGCTCGACCACACAGACAACCGCCAGCATCGCCACAACGATCAATCCCGAGGTCACCACTCCGCGCAAATCGGTGCCGGCAGGATACGAGGCCACGTACACGATCGAAACTGCGGCAAGTTGTGAAGCAAGCTTCGAGACTTCACCTCTCACCTACAGCACCTTCCTTGCTTACCTTCCCGAATCCGAAGTCTCGCAGCTGATAACCCCCGCTCCGGTGGAGATAAACCTCACGCACTTGATGCCGAACACCAGTTACTGCGTACTGCTGGAGGCTTTCAACTACTCCGGAGACACGGCCGACCCGACCACGCTGCAGTTCACCACTCTGGCCGCGTCGACGACAACATCGACACCGGTGACAACGCCGACGCCGACGCCGGTCCCGCTTCCGAGCACGCCCGAGCTGGTGTCGCCGATCAACACCGCCGTGCCAAGCATTCGCGGTCGAGCGATCAGCGGCGGGAAGCTACAAGCCGTCAACGGTCGATGGAGCGGAGCCACACCGCTTCGCTACACCTATCAGTGGCAGCGTTGCAATCACGCCGGGCGCCGCTGCGTCGTGATCAAGGGCGCGACCAAGAGCGTCCTGGAGCTCACCGCCCGAGACGTGCGTGATCGCCTGGGAGTGATCGTGACCGCCCACAACTCGGCGGGCAGTACCCGCAAGCTCAGTGCGTTGACGGCCGCAGTCGAGACGAAAGCCTGAGAACCGCTGAAAGCGGTTCTAAAGAGGATCGGCCATTGGCCGGTCAGCCGGCGGTCCGCCCCGGCGGGGAGACGCGCTCCCGCCGAGGCGGCCGTGGGGTTGGATGAGGGGATCGTCTGCTATAGACCCAGCGAGCCGAGTCGTGACAACTCGTAGTCGGCAACCTCGCTGCCGACCCTGGCGCCGGTGTCATCTGAGAAGCGGGAGTGGATCCCCGCCCAGACGCGGGCGTTGATGACCTCCTGGGTGATCTGCGCCCAGTTCGTGTAGACGTGTGTCGAGCCGGGATCGGTCGGGCTCGTCACGCTGAGTGCCTCACGGTGGCGAGCGACACGGACGCAGTCGCGCTGGCACGAAAGCACGGCCCGGAGGTGGCGGTCATCGACATCTCCCAGCGCGGTCCCTTCGCGGGCACGCTTGCGAGCGCGCTACGGGAGGCCGCACCGGACATCCGCCTCGTGCTGACCTCCCGCTGCTCAAGCTCAGCCCCGCTGCGGTGCGGGCCACACGTGCCAGCGCCTTCATCCACGCCAGCGCGATCTACCGCAAGCTCGGCGTCCGCAACCGAACCGAAGCGTCGCAGCGCGCCCGAGCGCTGTAGGCGGCGAGCAGCTGGCCCGGGCAACCGGTCAAGTCCGCGTCTCGACCCGCCGATAGACCAAGGTAGACGTCCACACAGCTCTTTCATGGCCTCCTCTCCCGCGACTGACCTGAATCTCGCCGGGATCGACCACTCCGGGCAGGCGCGGCTGCAGCTGACCAGAGCACGTGGCCGCTATTACGAGGATCCCGCTGGGGCTCTCGCGGACGCGATTCGAAGCTGTGAGATCGGTCGCTCGCTCGGCGACGACGAGCTGTGCGCACGGGCGTTCGCTCTGCAGGGCATGGTGTCGCTGCATCGTGGCGATCTGCGCGGCGGGCTGGCGCTGGCGATGGACGCGGAGCGCCATGCGCAGACGGGCCACGGCGCGGTCACCCACGCGGAGGTCGCGGCGCTGAAGGCGCAGATCAGCTTCTTCACCGGCTCCTACGCGGAGGCGCTGCGTCACGCCCAGCTCGCTGTGGAGCACGCGGATGCGGCACAGGATCTCGAGTTGCGGGTCTACGCTCGGCGTGCCACGTGCCCGATCTTCGGCAACGCCGACGTCCCCGACCTGCGCGAGCGGATCGAAGACCTGCTGGCGCTCACGATCGAGCACGGCAACCCGTGGGAGGAGGCGATCTCCCGCAACGACCTCGCGTGTTATCTACAGCAGCAGGGCGAGCCGGATGCAGCTGCGAGCGAGCTCGAGCGAGCGCTGGCCGTGGCGCGCCGGGTCAGCGGCGCCAACAGCTTCGCGTTGGGAGTGATCTACTCGACGCGAGCGGACATTCGGCTGCTGGCGGGCAGGACCGAGGAGGCGCTGGCGGATGCGGAGCGTTCGATCGAGTTGTTGTGTGCCGCCGATGACCCGAATCCGTACGTGCTGGGAGCGACCGTCCGCGCGGACGTCCAGGCGCGGATGACCCTCGGGCAGCTGGACGACGCGCTGGAGGCCGGCGAGGGCGCCCTGAGCTGGCTGGGGGACCGCGTGCCGCAGACGCGCAGCGTGATCCTCTCGACGCTCGCGTCGACGCTGCGCGACGCGGGCAGGCTGGAGGAGGCCTACGACACGCTCGCGCGGGCCGCGGAGCTGGAACGCCAGGCGTTTCGAGAGCTCTCGGAGCTGCAGCTGAAGCTCGAACGGGCGACGCTCGAGGCGAGCGCCGCCCGCCAGACGAGCACCGCTCTGGCGGCCAAGAACCGGCAGCTGGCGGAGGCGCACACCGAGCTGGAGCGTCGCGCCAGGGAGCTGGAAGCACTCCAGGATCAGCTGCGCGAGCAGGCGGAGCGCGACTGGCTCACGGGCCTGCACAACCGGCGCTACTTCGCCCGCGAGCTCGAGCGCCTTCTAACCGAGCAGCGCGGCCGCTGGTTCAGCCTGGCGGTCGTCGACCTGGACCATTTCAAGTCGATCAACGACCGCTTCGGGCACGAGATCGGCGACCACGTGCTCATCCGAGTGGCAGCGCTGCTGTGCGAGGTTCTCCGCCAGCCGGACATCGTCGTTCGCAGCGGGGGGGAGGAGTTCCTCGTCCTGATGCCGGTGACCGAGGCGCAGGCTGCGAGCACCTGCTGCGAGCGCATTCGTCAGAAGATCCGCGACGAGCCGTGGGAGGAGATCGCCGCGGGGCTGACTGTCACCGCCAGCGTGGGCGTCGCCTCCACAGACGATCCCGACCGGTTCGCGGCGCTCGCGCGTTCGGCCGATGAGCGGCTCTACGAGGCCAAGCGCTCGGGCCGCGACCGCGTGGTGGGCGCGAGCCCGCCTCGCCTCCTCAGCCAGTAAGGCTGAAAGGCCCGCGCAGAACCACGTGCCCCGGATGCTTGGGGTGCGCGCCGGTCTCCCTGGTGAGGAGGATTTCGCGGTAGTCGCCGGCGGCGGCCGGAAGCAGCGAGCCGCCGGCGAGGCGGTGCGTGGAGCCGACGGCGGGGCTCTTGCTGAGCGCCAGCGCGCTGCTGGGCGAGTTGTACAGCCAGATGGCGTAGTAGAAGCCCTTGGAGGCGGGGATGTGCTGCGCTTCGATGAAGAACGCACGCTTGCCGTCTTCGGCGAGGACGTCGACGACGCCGATGCTGGCGCTCGTGGCGCCGGCGGGTGGCTTCAGCGCGATCTGGTTCTCGACGGTGGGCCCCGTTTTGGTGGAGGCGGTGCTCGAGGTGCCGCCGGCGGTGGTACTCGATTTCTTGCCGCTGGAGCCGCCGCTCAGCAGGACGATGGCCACGACGACGACCGCGACGATCACACCGAGCACCAGTGCGCCGCCGAGCCGCGAGCTTCGCGGCTGGCGCGCGGGCGCCGGTCCCGACGGGGGCGCTCCGCCTGCAAAGGCGCCGGCCGTGGCCGCGGCGGCCGAGGCTGAGAGATCCTGGAGCCTCTGTGGCCCGCCCGCCCCGGGCGCGGCGGGCGGGATGTCGGGCAGGTTGGCGCCGGCGAGCGGCGCGAGCTGCGAGGCGACCTCGCTGGCCCATGCGCGCGCGGGCTCTGAGCTCGAGAGCAGGGTGCGCGTGCGCAGGCGCTCGGCGACGCCGGGCTGCTGGCCGAGCAGGTAGTCCCCGATCTCCTTGCGGCGCTCGGGGGTCACCTCGCGCGCCTGGCGCGGGGCGAGCACGGCGAGGGCGACCTGTGCGCGGTCGGATACGGCGTGCGCAGCGATGCCGAGCAGCTTGGCCACCTCGGCGTAGCTCTTGCGCTGGCGCAGCAGGAGAGAGAGCGCCGCGCGCTGGTCCGGTGGAAGCTCGTCCAATCTGCTCATGGTGTATGTACGTCCGCCACCGCAGGTGGAGATCCTCGCAAGGATCGTAACGAACGACGGTAGGCTATCGTGGCGCCGCGATGGCTACTGCAACCGTCGCTCAGATCAACGGCGAGCCCTCGTTCGGCTTCGATCGTCTGTACGGCCTGGAGCTGCTGTCGCTGTCGGACACGGAGGTCCGCGCGCAGGTGCGCGTGCGCGCCGAGCTCGAGCAGCCCGCGGGGCTCGTTCACGGCGGCGTGTACGCGTCGATGGCGGAGTCGATGGCCTCGATCGCGACGGCGCTGGCGGTGGCGGCGGGCGGCGAGGCGGCGATGGGCCTGTCGAACAACACGAGCTTCCTGCGCCCGATCACAGAGGGCTCGATCCATGCTCACGCCACGCGCGTGCACCGCGGACGCACGACATGGGTGTGGGACGTGCAGTTCAGCGACGACGCCGGGCGGACGTGCGCGCTCACGCGGATGACCGTCGCGGTGCGCCCGGTGCGCGCGGCGGCGGAGCCGTCGCCTGAGCTCAGCTGAGCGGGCGCAGCGGCGGCGGCACCTGTCGCGGCAACGGCGTTTCGCTGAAGCCGGTGTTCGGCAGCGCGACTGGCAGCGCTGCTTCGGGCGCGCCGACTTCGTTGATGGGGACCATCGTGCGTGCGGCCGCTACGGCGGTGTGCGCGTTGGTGGCGTAGACGTCCACGACCACGCCGGCAGTGGCGAGCACGACCGTCCTGCCGGACTGCTCCAGCAGCGCGGGGAGCCCCCTGATGCGCGTCCTCGCGGTCGGCGTGGCGCCGCCTGGCAGGAAGCTGTTGTCGGGCGAGGTCACCACGCGCAGCGGCGGCAGGCAGCTTCCCTCGCCGCCCTGCAGGCAGTTGCCGTACTGCACCGCATAGGCGCCGCCCGGATCGTGGACGGTTTCGCTGACAGCCATGCCTTCGAAGGAATCCCCGAGCCAGTAGACGGGAAACGGCGAGACGATCAGGCCCTCGAGCGTGTTGTGCGCGATCGGCTGGACCTGCAGGGTGTTGCCGCACGCGCACAGCCCGAGCGCGCACAGCGCTGCGAGCGAGGAGGCAAGGAGGCGACGCACGCCCGCAGATTAACGGGACTCGAGAGGCCGGGCGGCGCTTCGCCTGCGCGGGGCGTTACCCGCGGTAGCGGTTGGTGATGGGCATGCGCCGGTCGCGCCCGAACGCGCGCGGGGTGATCTTGATTCCGGGAGGAGCCTGGCGGCGCTTGTACTCGGCGAGGTCCACGAGCCGGATCGTGCGCTGCACGTCCTCGGCTCCCAGCCCCTGAGCGATCAGCTGCTCGGCGCTCCGGTCGAGCTCGACGTAGCCCTCGAGGATCCGGTCGAGCACCGCGTAGGGGGGCAGCGAGTCCTCGTCGCGCTGGTCGTGGCGCAGCTCGGCGGAGGGCGCGCGCTCGACGATCGTTATCGGGATCGGCCGGCGGGCAGCGGCGGACGCGGCATCGTCGGCGCTGTCCTGGGGTCCGCCGGCTTGGCTGGCGATCGCGTCCGCGGCGAGCGCGCCGGCGTCGCTGTTGCGCCACGTACACAGGCGGTAGACGAGCGTCTTGGGCACGTCCTTGATGAGCGCGAAGCCACCGGCGAGGTCGCCGTAGAGGGTTGTGTAGCCGACGGACATCTCGGACTTGTTGCCGGTGGCGAGCACCAGCCAGCCGAACTTGTTGGAGAGCGCCATCAGCAGGTTGCCGCGGATGCGGGCCTGCAGGTTCTCCTCGGTGAGGTCCTGCTCGCGGCCGACGAACTCCTGCTGCAATGCGCTCTCATAGGCGCCCATGACGGGCGCGATCTGGAACTCGTGCACACGCGTGCCGAGCGCGGCGGCGAGCGCGCGGGCGTCGTCCTGGGTGGCGGAGGAGGAGTAGGGGGAGGGCATGATCGCGGTGCTGACGCAGTCGGGGCCGAGCGCGTCGGCGGCGAGGCAGGCGACCAGCGCGGAGTCGATGCCGCCGGAGAGGCCGAGGACGACGTGATGGAAGCCGTTCTTGTGCACGTAGTCGCGCAGCCCGAGCGCGAGCGCGGAGTAGACCTCGGCCTCCTCGGGCGCCAGCAGCTCCGCCAGTGGCCCAGGAGGACCGCTGGGCGGCGCGAGGCGGCGTCCTCGGTCGCTCGCGTGCAAAGCACGCCACGCCCCCTGCGTCCTGGCCTCGCTTGCCCATCGGCCCTCCTGGCGTCCGCCCGGAGTCGTGCTCGCGGGCGAAGGCAGCGCGGGCAGCACGAGCGCGCTCTGCTGCGAGCGCCGGGCGGCGGGACGCTGGCTGGGGTCGCGCAGGCGCGCGGCGGCGGCGGCCTGGAGGTCGATGTCGCACACGAGCAGCTCCTCGCGGAACTGAGCGGCGCGGGCGACGGTCGCACCGTTGTGGTCGATCACGCAGGAGTGCCCGTCGAACACGAGCTCGTCCTGGCCGCCGACGAGCGCGCAGAAGGCGACGCAGGCGACGTTGTCGCGTGCGCGTTGCGCGAACATGCGCTCGCGCTGGGCGCCCTTGCCGGCGTGGTAGGGCGAGGCGGAGATGTTGAGGATGAGCGTGGCGCCCGCGTGTGCCTCGTCGCTGGCGGGCGGGCCTGGCTCCCACATGTCCTCGCAGACGGTCAGCCCGACGCGCTCTGAGCCGACATCGATGACGGCGCCGGCGGGCCCGGCCTGGAAGTAGCGCTGCTCGTCGAAGACTCCGTAGTTGGGCAGGTAGACCTTGCGGTAGATCGCGTGGACGGCCCCGTCGGCGAGCACGGCGGCGGAGTTGAAGACGTCCTCGGCGCGCTCGGGGAAGCCGACGACGGCGACGATCTCACGCGCCTGGGAGGCGAGCCCGGCGAGCGCGGTGGCGGCATCGGCGAGGAAGTGCTCCTTGAGCAGCAGGTCCTCGGGGGGGTAGCCGGTGAGCGCGAGCTCCGGGAACAGGACCAGCTCCGCGCCGGCGTCGTGCGCGGCGCGCATGCCATCGCCGATGCGCTCGGCGTTGCCGTATATGTCGCCGACGGTGGCGTTCAGCTGGCAGAGAGCAACGCGCACCTCAGCCGGCGCTGGCGGGCTTCTTCGCCGAGCCGCCACCGGTGGCGGCTCGCTTGGCCGCAGCGGCGGTGCCGTTCGCGCCTGTGCCCTTGGGCTTGCGGGCGCCACGGGCACGCCCAGGCTTGGCGGTGGCCGGGCGCACGCCGGCGGCGCGCGAGAGGCTGGCGACGGCGGAGCGCAGATCGAGCGCGATCCCGTCGAGGTCGGGCAGGGCGTCGTAGTCGCCGAGCAGCCCAAAGCCGAGGTGACCGTCGTAGCTCATCACGGCGATCCCCAGTGCCTGGCGCTGGGCGAGCGGCACGACGGGGTAGAGCACCTGCAGGCGCCGCCCGAGCAGGTAGAGCGGGAACTGCGGTCCGGGCACGTTGGTGACGACGAGGTTGAAGAACGGCTGGCGGGCCTGCAGCCGCGCGGCCTGGCTGAGGATCGTCGGGGGCGCGAAGCCGGCGAGGTTGGTGAGCACCTGCGCGCCGACCGCCTGCCCGGACTTCTTCAGGTCCTCCATGGCGGCGGAGATCTTGTGCAGGCATTCGGCGGGGTTCTCCACGCCGACGGGCAGCGGCGCCCACATGGCGGCGACCTGGTTGCCGAGCGTGCCGCGCTGCTCCTTGGAGCGCACGGACACGGGCACCATCGCCTTGAGCACCAGGTCCTTGGTGTCGTGGCCGTGGCTGCGCAGGTAGCGCCCGAGCGCGAGGCTGACGGCGGTGAGCACGACATCGTTGAGCGTGCCGCCGAGCGAGTCCTTGATCGCCTTGAACGTGTCGAGCTCTGTGTCCAGGAACGTGTAGCGGCGGTGCGGTCCGATGTCGACGTTGAAGGGGCTGGGGGGCGCGGGAGCGTTGATCCCGGCGAGCGTCGTGGCGCCGATGCCGGCGAGGCCGTCCTTGAGCTGCCCGGCGGCCCTGCGAGGCGCGCGCAGCAGGGCGCGGGCGCCGCGCACCATCTCGGCGGGGACGGTGGTGCGTTCGATCAGCGCCTCGCCCAGCAGCTTGGCGGGCCCGGGCAGTGGCTTGGCGCTCCAGGATCGACCGGAATCCCACCCACCCCCGGTCGGTGCAGGCTCGGGCGCGGTGTCGAACAGCACGGTGGTGATGTCCACGCCGGAGATCCCGTCGACGAGCGCGTGGTGGGTCTTCGCGATCAGCGCGAAGCGACCGCCGGACATGCTCTGCACGAGCCAGATCTCCCACAGCGGCTTGGAGCGATCCAGGCGCTGGGAGAACAGCCGCCCGGCCAGGCGCTTGAGCGAGGCGTCGTCGGCCGGTTTGGGCAGGGCGGTGTGGCGGATGTGGTAGTAGGGGTTGAAGTGCGGGTCATCGGCCCACACGGGGCGGCCTTGGCCGAGCGGGACGTAGGCGAGGCGCTGGCGGTAGCGCGGCACGAGGTGAAGCCTGCCCTGCACGTGCTCGACCAGTTCGCGGTGCGTGGGCGCGGAGCCTTCGAAGACCATCACGGAGGCGACGTGCATGTGGGCGTCGGAGTGGTCCTCCAGATGCAGGAACGTCGAGTCCAGCGCTGTCAGGCGATCCGGGTTGGCCACGACAGCGATTGTCGCGGTTGCGGAGCCCCGCGTCAACGACCTCCGCGAAAGATGCGCCCTCGGGCGCCAGAGGGAGCGTCACTCATCCTCGGTGTGCTCCCCGTGGATGTCTGAGAGCGCGATGCGCTCCGCCATGCGCAGCAGCCCGATCAGCCCGTGCGGGCGCACGTCGGCGCCTGGGCGCACGGCCACGGAGGAGCCGTGCGGCCCGAGCACCTCGACGATCGTGCACACGTCGCCGATCTGGCAGTCGTCGCCAAAGCGGCCTTCCAGCGCCTCCATCTGTTCTGCCACGACCTGCCCGATCTTCGTTGCGTCCAGCGACATGTGCCGAGCTCCTGTGCGTAGGGATCCAGTGAGACTGGATCATCGCCGACGTCCCCGCCTCGAGGGGCTCCGGGCTGAGAACCGCTTTTGAAAGCGGTTCTCAGCCGAAGATCAGTGCGAACGGCGCGGCGTGCAGCAGGTAGGCGCCGAGAGCGACCAACACCACGAGGACCACCACGGCGACGGCGACGAGGACGCCGGTGCGCCACCGCTTGGGCGCCCGGTGGAGGGTGGCGGGCACAGGCTGCGGCACGGCGCCGGCGGCAGCGGTGGAGAGCACGGGGCGCTGTCGCGCTTCGAGACCGAGCGCTGTGGCCACCTGCTCGCGCAGCAGGATCAGCCCGCGCCGCCGGGAGAGCACGACCAGGAAGAGCAGCGCGACCACCGCCAAGCCGACGAAGCCGAGCACGGCACCGAGCTTGGCGAACAGGCTCGGCGCGGCCACGTTCGCCGGAGGCACCTTCACGCTGTGTGCAGTGGGGATCCTCGCGGCGTCGCCGGCGCTGAGGTGACCGGAGCGGGGGCTGACGACGGGTTGGGTCTGCTCCGCGATCGCGAGCATTTCACGCGGCTGGACGGTGTTGGTAAGGGTGTTCTGGATCCAGTAGGCGGCGCCGTGTTCGTGCCAGGCGATCGTCCGGATCTGTTCCCCCGCGTAGTACAGGCTGTAGGTGCGCGAGCCGATCTCGACGGTCTGGCCGGGGTCGTTGAGCAGCGGCGGGTCGTTCCAGGTGCTTCCCTGCACGTCGTAGTATTCGCCCAGGCCTCCGCGGTCGATGACGATCGTGTAGATCGAGTGGGGGTGTCCGCTGCGGTCGTTGACGCGATACAGGCGCAGAACGTCCGGTTCGGCTTCAGCGGTGGTGTCTCGCACCAGGGGGTACTCGAGCGGGAACGACAGATTGGGCGCCGCCTCGCGTGCGTGCGCGAGATCTTCGCCGGAGGTGGGCGTCAGCGAGAGCCCCGACGCGCGCGCATGGGAGTGACGGTGGGGGCGGGCGGCCCTCACCGCGCGGTTCACCTTCTTCTTGGAGATCGCGGCTGTGCCGTTCATGAACAAGCGCACCGCTTCGCCGATCTGTTCCGGCGTGGCGGTGTCCACCGTGGGCAGCAGCGTGACGTGGAAGGGCACCTGGCGCACCGGCTTGCCGGCGGATTCGATCAACAACTCGAGCAGCTGCAGGACCTGTTCTTCGCCGTGCAGATCGGTTTCCATGGCCTTGCCGAGGATGTGCTCGAACTTTTCACGTTTTCCAAACAGCGAAGCGCCGTACTCGGCCTTCACTTCCAGCAGGAAGCGCTGGTCGCGGGCGTCACGGATCAGCGAGGTGCTTTCGTGACGGTTTGCGACGAATTCGAGCGCCTGTTTGCCGCACAGGCGCTGGTAGCCGGGCTGGAGGTTGATTTCGAAGTACTGTTCGCCTTCGGGTTCGTTGACGTGGTAGTAGCGCTTGTCCACGGTCATGTACACGCAGCCCATTTCGTCGACTGCGCGTTTGAATTTCTTGAAGTTCGTGACGAACACGTGGTTGACCGTCAGGCCGAACACGTTCTTGATCGTTTCGAGCATGAGCTTCACGCCGCCGGAAGTGCCGCCGCCGTCCTCGTAGCCGTAGGTGTAGGCGGAGTTGATGCGGTTGGTGATGACTTCGCCGTTTGGCGCGGTGAACGTGACCTGCAGCTCGCGCGGGATGGAGAGCATCGAGATGCTGGGCTTGCTGGGGTCGATGCGCACGAGCAGCATCTCGTTGGAGTGGGGAAGGACGGCCCCCCCGGGGTTGTCCTTCGGCGGCGGGCGTTCGTCGTTGCCCACCAGCAGCAGCGTCTCAGGGGCTCCTTTGCTCGTGGGAGCAAGCGCCTTGGGCGCGAGCTTGACGGCCTTGTTCTGATCGAGCGCTGCCACCACTTTGCTGACCTCGTTGCGCGCGATCGCGTACGTGGCGCCGCCGGTGATGAGGACGATCGCGAGCGCGGCCGCGAACACGCGCTTGGCCAGCCACCAGACGCGACGCGGCGGCTCAGCTGCAACCGCCGCGGTGCGAGCACCGAGGACGGGTGGCTGGGGGGGCGGTATGGGTGGTGAGGGCGGTTGGGGGCCAGTGCTCAAGCGCGTACATGATCGCACCCGAGCACGACGTTGTCGCCGGTCGGCGGGCGTGTCCGCGTGTGCGGCTCGTCGGCGGCGATCCGAGGGGTCGCCTCCAGCCGGTCGGGCGCCCCAGCGTGCCCATCCCGCCTCCTCCAGCCGGAGTAGCCTGCAGGGACCCAATACGGCCGATGGCGTCACCGCCATCCGACGGCGGCAAGGAGGATCGATGACAGACAGTGGTCCGGTAGCGATCGAGCATCGTCGCAGGGGTCCGGTGAGGACCGAGCACCACCTCGCGAAGGCGCTTCACCCCAGCCCGAGCGTGCTCAAAGAAGCGATGGGCGAGGTCGACGGCTTCAACGCGAAGTTCGCGGTGCTGATAACCAGGCTCGTGGGAACCATGTGGTGCGCGTACCTGTTCGGCGTCATCGCCCTGCTGGGGCTTGGGCCGGCACTGAAACCCGGCGGTGAGGGGATCATCGCCTGGATCGCACAGACGTTCCTGCAGCTCGTCCTGCTGTCGGTGATCATGGTCGGTCAGAACGTGCAGAGCCTCGCCTCGGACGCGCGCGCCGCCAACACGTTCAAAGACGCCGAGGCGATCCTCGACCGTCTCGACCTGCACACGGAGGGAGGCCTCAAGGCGATCCTCGACCGGCTGGACGAGATCTCCCCGTCGATCGCCCCCTCCCGGACCTCGGCGGCGACCGGCCCAGGCCCCGAGGTGACCTGACACTCGCGATCCGCCGGCGGTGGAATATCCCCCGTTTGGCCGATTGATGAAGCCCGCCCCAGCCGCTTATGTGTAGGGGCGGGTTATCGGCAATTCCGTTGATACCACGGAGGCACGCCCCCCCCTAGTGCCGCCCGATAGCCCGCTTTTTTAACACTCAGCAGCGCGCGGTCCGGTCCCAGCTACCAAGGCCGGAACCTTGCCTTTCACCCACAAACGCGCGATTGTCTCCAATAAAGCGGGGTTAATTCATGGCGTGGAAGCGATACCACAAACCCGCATCCCGATGCCAAATTCCCGCGACATGGGTTGACATTCCGATCACCATGTGTGACAGCGGTCACAGAAGAGTCGCCACGAGCTTCTATGCTGCGAACGATTGTTCGACTCGCCGAGTCGCCTCCGTCCGTGGAGGCGAACGGGGGAACCACTGCCGGCTCGCATGAAATCGAGCCGGATGGGGCGAATCGGCCGCCAGTTCCATGCGACCGTAACGCTCGGTTGACACGCGCCCATGCGCGTGAGCAGCCGGCGTGAGCCCGACAGCTAACCCCGTAGGCGTAAACAAGGAGGTTCGTAACTCAATGTACGCCCCTGTGACGCCGCAGCCTGCGGCGCCCCTGGCCCCGGTCGGGATCGAGTCGGCTGAGCCGACCATCATCACCCCGGCGCGGACCGCGCTTCACGTCCACAGCTACACGCTCAACGTCCTGGCCAACCAGCGGACGAGCGTCACCGGCACGCTCACCGAAGGCCGCCGCACAGGACTCGCAGACGAGCTCGTGGCGCTCGAATCGCTGGGTCGGCACGGCTGGAGGCCGATCGCCCGCGCGCACACCGGCGCCCGGGGACGCTTTCACCTGAGCTACGTGCCACGCAAGCTCGGGAGCCGATCGATGCGCCTGCGCTTTGGGGGCGACGCCGCCGATCGCCCCACGCAGCGACCGCTGGGCCGCTTGAACGTCTTTCGCCTCGCGGAGGCGTCCTGGTACGCGAGCGGGGGCAGCCTCGCCTGCGGCGGCCTGCTCACCACCTCGACAATGGGCGTCGCCAACAAGACGCTGCCCTGTGGAACGCTCGTCACGCTGCGCTACGACGGGCGCACCGTCCGTGTCCCGGTCATCGACCGCGGCCCCTATGTTGCCGGACGGGAATTCGACCTCACCGAAGCAACCAAGAACGCGCTCGGGTTCGAAGGCGTGGGGGAGGTTTGGAGCACGAACTGAACATCTGCACGAGCTCCTGCAGCATGGGCGCGCTCGTGCAGGGGTTGGATTTCCGGCGCGCCCTTCATTGAATCTCGTCAATGTCTATTGCCATGAGAGCGTCACGAAGCCAGGTGTGGCTGGATAGCCTCGACTGGAGCTGGCCCGGACGGGGAGGGGCGGCGGTCGCCGGGCGGGGAGGGGCCGCGGTAGAAGTCCTGCCACCGCCCTGGGTGCCCGCCTTCCCGCCCCGGCGCGAGCCGGCCGTCGCGCGGCCCGCTGGCCCGCCCGCGTGGCGAGGCCCGCGCACGCGGACGCAGCGGCTGGCAATCGGGGCGCTGCTGAGCGTGCTCGCGGCCCTCTGCCTGGTGCTCGCGCAGGGCGAAGCGCTCTCGCTGGCGAGCCTCGTCGGCACCGGCGCGGTCGAACAGGAAGCGCCCGCGATCAGCTCGGCCCCGGCGGTGTCCACGCTGCCGACACTCGAACCTGTCAGCACCGACGCCGCCGGCAGCTCGATCCTCGAAGCCAACTACTCCTCGCCCGCCGTGCACGGGATCGGCTCGTTTCTCGTCTACCTGCCTCCCGGCTACGACAGCACCACCGCCCACTACCCGGTCTTCTACATGCTCACCGGCGATGACCAGTCCAACAGCGCCTTCCTGCAGATCGGACTGCAGAGCCAGCTCGACCAGCTGATCGCGCGGCACGAGATCCCGCCGGTGATAGCCGTGATGGTCCAGGGCGGACCCGGATCCAACAACTGGCGCAACGCCGGGTCGCTGCGCTACGAAAGCTACATACTGGAAGTTCAGGAAATGGTCGACCACATGCTTCCGACCGTGCCGCAGCGCGACGCGCGCGCGGTGATGGGCGACTCGATGGGCGCCTACGGCGCGATGAACGTCGCGCTCTCCAACCCGTATCGCTTCGGCGTGGTGGAGAGCTGGCTCGGCTTCTTCAACGGCCTGGAAGGGGACCTGCGCGCCGACCGCCCCGTGATCGAGAAGCTCGGCCTGCACGCGTTCGTCTACGGCGGCGAACAGGACCACATCGCCAACCCCGACGAGGACCTGCCGTTCGCGTCTGCGCTGCGCGGCGCCGGCGCCGACGCCCACGGCGCCGTCTACCCCGGCGAACACAACCTGGCCACGGTCGAAGCCCATCTAACGAGCATGCTGCTGTTCGCGGGACGCTCTTTGCGCAGCGCCGCGCCACATGGCGCGCGCTGAGCGCACCTGGCTGCGCGCGGGGGCGCTCGGCGCCCTCGGCGCCACCTCGATCGGGGCAGCCGCCGCCGGCGCGCTCGCCGGTGGTGCGGTGGCGGTAGGAGCGATTGCCATCGGCAGGCTCGCCGTCAAGCGCGCCGCCGTCGGCTCGCTGCGCGTGGGCGAGCTCGAAATAGATCGCCTGACGGTCGGCGAGCTCGTTCTCCGACGCGACCGTCGCGCCACCGGCGCACCCGACGAGCCTCGCTAGCACACAGCGATCGCCCCTCGGCGCTCACCGCCGCGCGCACCTGTCCGCAAACTGCGGCCAGCACGATCGTACGTGACGCACCTTGGCTGGCCAGCCAGTAGCATGTGGTACGTCCTGTGAGAGCTGGTACGTCCTGTGAGAGCGATCGCGGAGGTCCAGATGTCAGCGGTGGGTAGCGATCTCGAGAGCGTCGAACTGACCTCGCGCGGGCTCTGGCTCGACGGGCCGCCGCACGAGCTCTTCAAGCAGCTGCGCGGCGGGTGCCCGATCCACTGGACGGAGAGCTTCGAGGACTTTCCCGACGAGGCTGGCTTCTGGTCGGTCACGACCGCCGAGGACATTCACACGGTCAGCCGCGACTGGCAGACCTACTCCTCCGAACAGGGCATCACAGCGGCCGGCGTGCTGCCGCTGGAGCTTACGCAGGCGATGTTCATCGGCATGGACCCTCCCAAGCACGACCGCTTGAAGGCGCTGTTCCAAGCCGGGTTCACACCCAAGCGGATCGCCGCGCACGAGCAGGCGATCCGCGAGATCGTGCGGCGGGTGCTCGATCGTTTGGAGGGCCCGCCCGCCCGCGAGAGCTGCGACCTCGTCGGCGAGCTCGCCCAGCCGGTGGTCGCGCGCGTGATCGGCAGCTTCATGGGGATCGCCGAGGAGGACGACGAGATCTGGGCGCGGTTGATGAACTCCACGCTCGGAGCGGGCGACCCGGACGTCAACCCGCACGGCATCGAGGGCGCACTCGAACGAGACATCCCGGAGATCTTCGAGCGCTGCCGCCAGCTGATCGCCGAGCGCCGCGAGCATCCGACCGACGATCTGACGAGCGTGCTCGTGCATGCAGAGGTCGATGGCGAGAAACTCGAGGAACACGAGATCGTGATGGGCTTCTTCCTGCTGATGGCCGCCGGCAACGACAGCACCAAGGCGACGTTCTGCTCGGCCATGCGGGCGTTGATGGAAGACCCGGAGCAGCTCCAGCTGCTCATCGACGATCCGAGCCTGATTCCCGCCGCCGTCGAGGAGGCGCTGCGCATGTTCCCCGCGTTTGCCCACTTCCGCCGCACCGCCACACGCGATACGGAGCTGCACGGACAGAAGATCCGCGCGGGGGAGAAGGTCGTGCTCTGGTACGCCTCCTCCAACCGTGACGAGACGCGCCACGAGGACCCCGACCGCTTCGACGTTCGCCGCTGGTCGAACGGTGCTCGGTCCGAGCACCAGGCCTTCGGCGCCGGCGGCAGGCACTTCTGTCTCGGCACCGCGCTCGCGCGCCTCGAGCTGAAGGTGATGCTCGAGGAGACGCTCGAGCGCTACCCCACGATCCAGATCGACCGCGGGGCGGGCGGGGTGGGTGGGCCTAAATACGTCGAATCCCCCTTCATCAACCAGCTCAAGCTGTTCCCCGTCCGGCTCGCGGCCTAGTGCTGCGAGCCGGACGGCCCTCTATCCGCGTCAGCGCTCGGCGAGAAAGCCGCGGCCTACGATGGCGCACGTGGGCTCCCAGCCGCAGCTGAGAACCGAGCGACTGCTGCTGCGACCGTGGCGCGAGCAGGACCGCGAGCCGTTCGCCGCGATGAACGCCGACCCGGCCGTTATGGAGTACTTCCCGGCGACGCTCAGCCGCGAGAAGAGCGATGCGCTCGCCCAGCGCATCGACAGCGACATCCAGCGACGCGGATACGGTTTCTGGGCGGTGGAGGTGCCCGGAGAAGCGCCGTTCATCGGCTTCGTGGGGATCGACGAGGTGGACGACTACATGACCTTCGCGCCCGGAATCGAGATCGGCTGGCGCCTGGCCAGGGAGCACTGGGGGAAGGGCTACGCCAACGAGGGCGCGAGAGCAACCGCGGACTTCAGCTTCGGGGAGCTCGGCCTCGAGCAGATCGTGGCGCTCACCGCGGCCGGCAACGTGCGCTCACGCCGGGTGATGGAGCGCCTTGGCATGCGTCGCGACCCCGCCGAGGACTTCCTGCACCCGACGCTCGCGGCCGACCATCCGATCGCGCCGCACGTGCTGTATCGAATCACCGCTCAGATGCTCCCGTGACGGGCGCAGATCGTCGCGATCGTCTCCAGCCCCCGGTCGGGATCGACCGGCAGCTCGGCCAGGCCGGCCGCCAGCTCGACCGCGTCGTCGATGCTCGCACGGCCCCGTAGATCGGCGCACCAGCGCTCCAGCCAGCGCAGCGTCCACTCGTCGAACGCGTCCGGTCGCTGCACCGCCACCAGCGGCAGGAAACGCAGTGTCAGAGCCAGATCCAGCGGCCTTCCGCGCTCGTGGGCGAGAACCCGCGCGAGGGCGATCGCGAAGTCGAGCTCGCCACGGTCGAGGTGCGCTTCGAGCTCTCGGGCTGTGCGGTAGGGCCTGGACATACGAACACATGTTCGCACGCTGTGGTCATGTCCCTCGAGCTCGCGACGGATCGTGCACCTATGCTCGTGACGTGTGCGGGCGCTACACCAACACCGCCGGCCCGGAAGAACTGAACGACCGCTTCAAAGTCCCGATCTCATCCGACGTGGGAACGCGGCGCTTCAACATCGCGCCCACCGAGGAGGTGCTGGCGATCGTCGCGCCCAAGGGCGAGGCGCAGGCGCGCACGCTGCGCTGGGGTCTCGTGCCGCCGTGGGCCGAGGACCTCGAGGGCTCCGCCAAGATGATCAACGCGCGGATGGAGACCGTCGCCAGCAAGCCCGCCTACCGCAATCTGATCCCGAAGGCCTCACGGCGCGCGCTGCAGATCGCAGACGGCTACTTCGAGTGGCTCAAGCCCGAGAAGCGCAACACGCCCCGCCAGCCGTTCTACTTCCAACTCGACGGCGGCGTGCCGTTCGCGTTCGCAGCCTTGTGGACGCCCGCGAAGATCGACGGCCAGTGGGTGGAGAGCGTGACGCTGCTGACCTGCGACTCAAAGCCCAACCCCGTGGCCGGTGCGATCCACGACCGCATGCCCGTGATCCTCGCCGACCCCGACGCCCAGCGCGCGTGGCTGGACCCCGCGCTCGACGCTGCCGATGCGTTGGCCCTGTGCGGGGCGCTGCCGGCGGAGCGCCTGTCCGCCCATCCGGCGAACCCCGCCGTCAACAAGGCCGGGGACCTCGACGCTGAGGGGCCCGAGCTGCTGGTGGCGCCGGGCGCAGGAATAGCATGATTGCGACGATGAGGCGCCTGGCGATCATCCTTGCCGCGAGCGCGTCCCTGCTGGCAGTCCCGGCTGCGGGCGCCTCCGGCGGATCGGGCGGCGTCACGACCTGCGGCTACATCCACGCCAGCGTGCCCTATTCGGCAAACGGGCACGCCGACCGGTGGCGCGTGTACGTCAAGGGCTCCACCTCGTGTGCGAGCGCCACCGCGACGCTCGACGCTGTCATGCACACGCATGGCAAGCAGCACGTCGGCGCCAGCGAAGCGGACTCCTACACCACCTTCGCCGGCTGGATCTGCCCCAACGGGCTGATGGGCGAGCAGACCTGCGAGCTGCCGACGCGCCTGCCGGCTCACCCGCCGATCCGCGCGCACGCGCTCGCGCTGAACTGCGCACTACCCCCGCGAGGCTGCCCGGCGCACGTGCCCTCGAGCGATCTCTGAGGGTCGTGCTCAGGCCGTCAGCCAGCGGCGCGGGTTCTCCGTGAAGATCGTCTGGAAGACCGCGTCGTCCATTACGCCCAGCTCGCGCAGCGCCGGGACGACCTCGTCGAAGACCAGCGTCATCGACCAGTTGCGGATCGCGCCGGCGTTTTCGAAGACCTCCCCGGCCTCCGGCGGGAACCAGTCGATCGTGGCGCAGAAGTCCTGGGAGATCATCAGCCGCTCGGCGTGCCCGCGGCGCAGCAGCTCCGCGGCGGTCTCGTTGCGCTTGTCGAACGACAGGTACATCTCGAGGCCATAGCGGTCGAGGCCGACGTAGACGCCGCTGTCGATCAGGCCCTCGATGTAGTCGATGTCCTCGCTGTCGCCGCAGTGGGCGATCTGTACGCGCGACATGTCCACGCCCTCCTCCTCGAAGATCTCCACCTGGCGCGGCCCCGTGCCGACGGCCGGCATCGAGTGGGCCATGATCGGCGCGCCCGTCTGCACGCTCGCACGCGCCACCGCGCGGTGGATCTTCTCGACGTTCTCCGTCACCCCGGCCGCATCCGCCGCGCACTTCAGGAACGCCGCCTTGATCTCCGTGCCCTGGATCCCGCGCTCGATGTCCTCGACGAAGTGGTCGGCCATCGCGTCGACGTCACGGTTGGCGAAGTAGTGGGGGAGGTAGTCGTAGCTGTAGATGCCCGTGCACGCCACGATCCGCACGCCCGTCTCATCCGCCACGCGCTTCATGAAGCGCACGTCGCGCCCGCCGAACATCGCGGTCGGATCGACGATCGTCCGCACGCCGCGATCCTTGGCGGCGTTCACCGCCACGAGCGCCGCGTCGTACTCGAGCTGCTCGTCGTAGCGGCTCGGCCACTCGTTCGCGACCGCCTCGTCGCGGAAGCGCACGTGCTCGTGCACCAGCGTCAACCCCAGCTCCTGTGCGTCAACTGCTCCCTGCACCGTCTCTACGCTCGGCATCGGCTCTCCCTCGAGGTTGATCAGCGAAGCGGCTTTCCCCATTGCGTCTCATCGCGCAGCTTGCCCTTCAGCAGCTTGCCGCCGGGGTTGCGCGGCAGCGGCCCCTCGTGGATCGCGATGTACTGCGGGACCTTGAAGTCCGCGAGATGGGCGCGCGTGTGGGCGAGGACTGCCTGGACGTCGAGCTCGGCGCCGGCGAGTGGCACGATCACAGCGCCGACCTTCTCGCCCATCATGTCGTCCGGCACCGCCACGACCGCCGCCTCGCCGACGCCCGGCGCGCCCGCGAGCGCGTTTTCGACCTCGATCGAGTAGACGTTCTCGCCGCCGCGGTTGATCATGTCCTTCTTGCGATCGACGATGTACAGCAGGCCGTCCTCGTCCACGCGGGCCACGTCGCCCGTGTGCAGCCAGCCGTCCACGAACGTCTCCGCGGTGGCCTGCGGCTTGTTCCAGTAGCCCTGCACCACGTTCGGCCCGCGCACGAGCAGCTCGCCGGCGCGGGTGTCTGGATCGACATCGTCCAACGCCAGATCGACGACAGGCATCGCGAAGCCCACCGAGTCGGCGTGCTCGGCAGCCTCCTCGTGGGGCAGGAACGACGTCAGCGAGGAGGTCTCCGTCAGGCCGAAGCCGTTGCCCACACGGGCGTTGGGGAACGACTCCTCGATCAGGTGCACGAGGCTCTCGGCGATCGGGGCGCCGCCGTAGGAGACCCAGCGCACGCGGCTGACGTCCAGCTCGGCGAAGCGCGGGTGGCGAACGACCGCGTGGTAGATCGCCGGCACGGACACCAGCTGGTTGACGCCGTGCGAGCCCACCGCCTCGAAGAAGCCGTCCAGGTCCAGGGGTCCTGAGAGGATCTCCACCCGGCCGCCCAGCTCGAGCACCGGGATCAGCTGGCTGTTGCAACCGGTGACGTGGAACAGCGGCACGGACACGAGCGTGGAGATGCCGGGGCCCTCAGAGCGATCGCAGGACAGGCAGCGGAACGCGTTCTCGCTGTTGGTGGTGAAGTTGCCGTGCGAGGTCATCGCGCCCTTGGGAAAGCCGGTCGTGCCGCTCGTGTAGAAGATCGCCGCCAGCTCATCCGGGCCGAGCTCCTCGCCCTCCACCGGCTCGCCGTCGGGCAGCGGCACCCCGGGCAGGAACGTGTAGGAGGCGCCCGAGTCCTCCACCACGTAGGCGACCTCCTCCTCGGTGAGGCGCGTGTTCACCGGCACCACCACCGCGCCCAGGAGCTGCGCGCCGAAGAACGCGAGCACCCAATCGATGCCGTTCGCCAGGCGAATCGCAACGCGGTCGCCGCGAGCTACGCCGCCCGCGCGCAGGCCGCCCGCCACGCGCGCCGAGCGCTGCCACAGCTCGCCGTAGCCGATCGACGGCCCACCGACCTCCACGAGCGCTGTCGCAGCGGCGTCGCGCTCGACGCTCGCGCGCAGCAGCGCCACCAGCGACGGCGGGCGATCGAGGTAGCGCGCGACGCCGTCAGCGCCACGCTGCACTCCACTCTCGTCAAACGGATTGCGTCCCCGGGGCAACGGCTGAATGACCAAACCCACTCCTCTCTCGCTCTCCACCGCAGCCTATCCGCACCGCGCCCGCGGGGCGCTGTCGCGGGCGCTCGCAGCGCTTTCAGAGGAAGTGCTTGGCGGCAAGCTGCTCGATCGTGCCCTTCGTGCGCATCGTCATGGGGCCCAGGAGCCGCCCGATCGTCTTCATGTCGAGCGCCGCGTCGAGGATGCTGGCGCTCGGGAGCCAGTAGAGCTCGCGCGCGCCGAACGCGAGCGCGTCCTCATCGCCCGCCAGCAACAGCGCATCCGCTCTCGCCTGCGGCGTGGGAGAGGCCGTGAGCAGCGCGACTTGCAGCTTGCCCGCCGACGCGGTCACCCGCTCCGCAGCAAACGGCTGCGCCAGCGCGATCGCCCGCATCTCACGCTCCGAGCGTATGAACGTCGGGACCTCGTAGCCAAGCGCAGCCACCAGCCCCCGCTCGATGCGCGACTCGACATCGCGTGGCGGCTCGGCTCCTCCGGCGAACACGACGTTTCCGCTGGCGCGAAAGGTGGCCACGCCGCTGAAGCCCATCGCGGCGAAGCGCGCGCGCAGCTCCTCGTTGGTGACACGGTGGCCACCCACGTTCATCCCACGGAGAAAAGCTGCATAGGACGCCACGACAGAGACCCTATCTCGACTCCGTGCCGGTGGACCTCTTGTAACTGTCAACCCTCGGGCAGCACGAGGCCCGCCTCCGCCCGAGACGATTTCTGTGGACGTTCCGACATCTCGCGACGCACCCGGCGTGAGCGCTCGACATGCTTCCGCCGATTCGTTCGTCAGGCTGTGCGTCGTGCCTGAGTCTGGGGGGAGGGTGGACAGAACAACAACCGATGCCGTTTTTTTGACCGGTGCAACCGGTTTCGTCGGCATGGAGCTGCTCACCCGCTACCTGGAGCGCACCGATCGCTGCGTGTACGCGCTCGTGCGAGGCGCGGACGATCGCGAGGTCGAGGCTCGGATGGAGCGAACGCTGGTGGGCCTGTTTGGTCCTGCCAACCCCTATGCGGGGCGGGTGGTCGCCGTGCGTGGAGATGTCACGCGCCCGGGCCTGGGCATTTCAGGTGGACTCGACTGGCTCGCAGACCGGGTGAGCGAGATCGTGCACGGCGCCGCATCCGTGTCCTTCGAGCTCGATCTGCAGACCGCGCGCGCGGTCAACCTCGACGGCACTCGGCGTGTGCTCGAGTTTGCCGAGCGCTGCCATGCCCGTGGGACGCTGCGGCGTGTCTCCTACATCTCAACCGCGTTCGTCGCCGGCGAACACGACGGGTGCTTCAGCGAGGACGACCTGGACGTGGGCCAGCGTTTTCGCAACAGCTACGAGCAGTCGAAGTTCGAGGCAGAGTGCCTGATCGCCCGCTCGTACAGGCAGTTGCCGATCACGATCTTCCGCCCGAGCATCATCGTGGGTGAGCGCGAGAGCGGCTGGACGTGCTCGTTCAACGTCCTCTACTGGCCGCTGCGCGCGTTCGCGCGGGGCACGTACTTCGCGCTGCCCGCGCGCAGCGAGGCGCCCGTCGACGTCGTGCCGATCGACTACGTCGCCGACGCGATCTTCGCGCTCAGCCACGCCCGTGAGGCCGACGGGGTGAGATTCCACCTCACCGCGGGCGAGCACGTCAGCAGCGTCGGCGAGGTGATCGACCTGGCGACCACCTTGTTCAGGCGCCCCATGCCGCACCTGATCGAGCCTGCGGTGTACCGGCGCGTGCACCCGCTGCTGGTGCGCAGCGCGACCGACGAGCGCACCCGCCGCGCCCTGATACGCAGCCAGGTCTTCTTCCCCTACTTCACCATGCAGGTCGGATTCGACAATCGTCGCGCCCGCGTCGCGCTGCGCGGCAGCGGGATCGCGACCACGCCCCTGCACAGCTACTTCGAGCGGCTGACGCAGTTCGCGCTCGCCGCCGAATGGGGGAGACGGCACATCACGCGCGCCAGCGTGCGCACGGCGCCGTCCTTCCGCGCCACGCGCACGCCGCGCACGCGCCCGGACCCGGTCGGGGGAGCCCCGTTGGTGATGGCCAAATGACGAGCCCACGACTGTCGGCGCTCGATGCCTCCTTCCTGGCGGTCGAGACGCCGACCGCGCACATGCACGTCGGCTGGGTCGCGCTGTTCTCGCCGTCCGCCGAGGGGCGGCTGCCGAGCTTCGCGGAGCTGCGCGACCACATCGAGCTGCGCGTCGACCGCGCACCGCGCTACCGCCAGAAGCTGGCGTCGGTGCCGCTCGGCCTGTACGCGCCCGAGTGGGTCGAGGACCCCAGCTTCTCGATCGATCGGCACGTCTACTGGGCGCCAGGTTCGCTCGACAGCCTGATCGACGAGGTGATGTCGATACCGCTGCGTCGTGACCGCCCGCTCTGGGAGATGTGGATCTGCGAGGACACCGCGAACCGGCGCCTGGCGATCGTCGGCAAGTCACACCACTGCATGGTCGACGGTCTCGCCGCAGTCGAGCTCGCCTCGCTGCTGCTCGACCCCACGCCGGAGCCCGCCCAGCACGAACCCGTGCGCTGGCGCACGCGCACCGAGCCCGAGCCTGGCAGCGAGCGGATCCTCGCGCGCGGCATGCGCGACCTCTTGGGCCAGCAGCTCGACCTGTTGCAGTGGCCGCTGCGTGCCGCGAGCGCGCCCGGTCCCGCCGCGCGCCAGACCGCCGTCGGCGCGCTGCGCGCCGTCCGCGCGCTCGATCAGCTGCTGCGACCGGCGCCGGCGAGTGTCCTCAACGCGGAGCTCTCCTCGCTGCGCCGCCTGGCGTGGGCGCAGCGTCCCCTCGAGGACCTGAGGACGATCAGGCACGCATACGGCACGACCATCAACGACGTCATTCTCGCGGCCGTCGCCGGCGGCATCCGCACCTATCTGCTCCGGCGCGGCGAGGAGCCGGCCGCGCTCAAGGTGATGGTCCCCGTCAACGTGCGCAGCCCCGAGGACGTCCTCGGCAATCACATCTCCTTCGCATTCGCCGACTTGCCCTGCGACGACCCCGATCCGCTCGGGCGCCTCTATCAGGTGCACGCGAGCATGAGCAGGTGCAAGCGCGACGGGGAGCCCGAGGGCTCGGACCTCGTGCTGAAGGCCGCTTCGCGGACTCCCGTGACGGTGCAGCAGGCTCTGTCGCGACTGCTCGCCAGTCCGCGCGCCTTCAACCTCGTCGTCTCCAACGTCCCCGGGCCGACCGTGCCCATGTACATCCTCGGCTGCCCACTGCAGGCCGTCTACCCGATGGTGCCACTCGCCGACCACCACGCGGTATCCGTCGGCATGATCACCGTCAACGACCAGGCCTGCTTCGGCATCTACGCCGACCGCCAGGCGCTGCCCGACGTGCACGTGCTCGCCCAGGACATCGACGACGCGGTCACGGAGCTACTCGCCGGCACGTATCGAGTGCAGCCGGCCGGATCGCTACTGGCGCGGGCTCGCGCCGCCGGGCCCGAGGACGCATACCCGTTGCCTGCGCAGCCGCGCCAAGCCCCGATCGGGGAGGCGCCAGCGACCGAGCGGACCGACAGCCTGCAGGTCGATGCCGAGCTCCAGCGCCTGGCAAGTCACGAAAGGCCGACCATCTGGCCGGTGACCGACGCCGGCGAGCAGGTCGACGGGCTGACCTAGCAGCCCGCCCGCTGACGCGATATCGCGCTCAACCCAGCTGTCCCATGCCGCACGGTTTATCGTCGATGTTCGATCGAGCAAACTCACAGGAGGTTCCAGATGCTGGACAAGCTCACCCTATATGTGTGCCACCACGACGACAGCTGGCCACCCCAGCATCCCTGTCGACTCGCACAGCGTGCTCTGCGGGATGCGGGGCACGACTTCGAGAAGGTGATCTACGCCAAGGGCAAACCCTTTGGTCTGTTCACCAGTGGCACCCGACCCGAGCTGAAGGAGATGAGCGGACAGGAGAAGCTACCCGTGCTGAAGCTGCCTGACGGCTCCACCGTCAACGGCGGCTCGAACATCGTCGCGTGGGCGAAGGCCAACGCACCCACCTCCGTCGCGGAGGCGAGCGCCTAGGCTCAATACCGTCATGCTCGATGAGGATCTGGCAGTGCTCTACGGGGTGCAGACAGGTCGTCTGATCGAGCAGGTCAAGCGGAACATCGACCGGTTCCCCTCAGACTTCATGTTCCAGCTGACGGGGGACGAGGCTGCTGCCTTGAGATCGCAATCTGCGATCTCAAGTGACGGACACGGTGGACGTCGCTATGCACCCTATGTCTTTACAGAGCAAGGCGTGGCGATGCTGTCCGGTGTGCTCCGGAGCAAGACGGCGGTCGCCGTCAACATCGCGATCGTGCGTGCGTTCGTTGAGCTGCGACGCGTCGCAGCCTCTTACACCGCGATCGAGAGGCGCCTTGAAGATTTTGAGAGAGAGACCAAAGCCACGCTCGGCCAACACAACCAGCAGCTGGACGAAATCTTCGAGGCGCTGCGGCAGCTGATCTCGCCACCCTTGCAGCCCAAGCGCCCGGTCGGCTTCAGGTTGCCCGAACGCGACAAGTAAGCGCTCGAGGCCTCAGGCGGCGGTCGACGCGGCGATCTTCTCAGCCAGGATGGCCGCAACGCGCGCGCGGTGCGCTCCCGCGCCGCCGAGCAGGGCGGCGTCGATCTGCGCGCGCTTGAACAGCCAGTGCACGTCCGCCTCCCACGTGAAGCCGATGCCGCCGTGCATCTGGATCGCGCCGGCCGTCACTTCGCGCCCCGCCTGCGAGGACGAAGCCTTGGCCATCGCCGCAGCCTCTGCAAGGCCGTCGGGGTCGGCGTCAGCCGTCCATGCGGCGAAGGCGGCCATGGAGCGCGCCTGCTCGGTTTCCAAGAGCATCTGAGCGCAGCGGTGGGAGACAGCCTGGTAGGCGCCCACCGGGACGCCGAACTGCTTGCGGTCCTTGACGTAGGTCACCGTCATCTCGAGCGCCCGCTCGGAGACGCCCACCAGCTCAGAGCTGACCGCCACCAGCGCGCGGCCGAGGCCCGGGCAGCCGTCTTCCAGCTGCTCGCCGGTGCTGGCTGAGGCGCTCACCCGCGCGGCAGAGCGTGTCGGGTCGATCGCCGCGACCTTGCTCACCTCAGCGTCCTGCGGTGTGACGAGCCGTCCGCTGCCGTCCTCCTCCACGAGCACGATCACGTCAGCCTCCGCGCCGCTCACGACCAGCCCCGCCGTGCCATCGACCGCGGCCGCCAGCGCACCGATCGTCTCGCCCGAGGCCAGGCCCGGCAGCCAGCGCTCGCGCTGCTCGTCCGAGCCCGCCTGCTCGATCACGCACGCCGCCATCGCGCTCGCCAGGAACGGCACCGGCGCGACCGTGCGCCCAAGCTCCTCGCACAGGATCGACAGCTCGATCGTGCCAAGGCCCTGGCCGCCGTACTCCTCGGAGATCGCGATCCCGGGCCAGCCGAGCTCGCACAGCTCCTTCCAAAGTGCCTCGTCGGTCGTGCCCGCCTCGGCGTGCTCGCGCACGCGCGCGAACGTCGCGCGCTCGGCCAGCAGGTCGCGCGCCGTGCGCTGGATGTCGCGCTGGTCGTCTGTCAGGCCGAAGTCCATGAGCTACGAACGCCTCCCCGCGGAGCCCGAAGGGCGGAGCGCATAAGAAGAAGTCCTCACGCGGCCACCTTCAGACGCGGCAAGCCAAGCACGCGCTCAGCGACGATGTTCTTGAGCACCTCCGTGGTGCCTCCCTCGATCGTGTTGCCGCGCGCACGCAGAAGCTCATAGCTCCAGCTCGTGCCGCTGATCAGCGCCTCCGGGCCGATCACGTCCGCCGCCAGCTGCGTCGCGCGCTGGTTGGTGTCAGACCACAGCCACTTCACCAGCGAGCCCTCCGGGCCGGGCTGGCCGTAGCGCTCGGCGTCCGTCAGGCCCTTCCATGCCAGCAGGCGGATCGACTCGCAGCGCACGTGCAGCTCAGCGATCGCGTCCGCGTACAGAGGGTTCTCGAGGAGGCCCTTCGCGGCGGCCGCGGCGATGATGTCGTCCAGCAGCTGGCGCAGGCGGATCTGCAGTGCGAAGCCCAGGCCCGCGCGCTCGTTCATCAACGTCGTCAGCGCCACCTTCCAACCGTTGCCCACGCCGCCCACCATGTTCGCGTCCGGGATCCGCGCCTCCTCGATGAACAGCTCGTTGAACTCCGCCTCACCGGTGATCTGGCGTAGGGGGCGGATCTGCACCGCCTCCTGCTCCATGTCCATCAGGAAGTACGTCAGGCCCTTGTGCTTGGCCACCTCAGAGTCCGTGCGCGCAACGAGCATGCACCACTTCGAGTACTGCGCGCCGCTCGTCCACACCTTCTGACCCGTCACCACCCACTCGTCGCCGTCCTTCACCGCTTTCGTTTTCAGCGACGCCAGGTCCGAGCCCGCGTCCGGCTCGGAGAAGCCCTGGCACCAGATCTCCTCGCCCGAGAGGATCGGCGGCAGGTAACGCTCCTTCTGCTCCGGCGTGCCCCACACCATCAGCGTCGGGCCGCCCAGCAGCAGGCCCAGCGTGTTCGCCGCGAACGGCACGCGCGCACGGCCCAGCTCTTCGAAGTAGATCGCCGACTCGGTCTGCGAGGCGCCGCGCCCGCCGTACTCCGTCGGCCACGCCGGCGCCGCCCAGCCCGCGTCGTACAGACGTCGCTGCCATTCGCGGCGGTAGGAGAACTGCGCGTCGTCGCCCGCGTCCGCGGGCGGCTTCTCGCCGGGCCGATTGTCGGCCAGCCACGCGCGAAGCTCGTCGCGGAAGGCCGTCTCCTGTGGGCTGAAGGTCAGATCCATGGGTCCCTCGCCCGGCAGATTACTGCAACACGACCTCACAGGTGTCTCAATACCACGCGCGCGTGTCAGTCGAGCGTGGGGCGAGCGGGATTCCGGCGCCGTCGCCGCCCGCTCAGGTGATTTCGATCGGCGTCCCCACCGCGATGAGCTTCCACAGGCGCGTGATGTTCGCGTTGCGCATCCGCACGCAGCCGTGCGAGGGCCTTCCCGGGATCAACTGCGGTTCGTCGGTGCCATGGATGCCGACCACGCCGCCGCCCGGCCATTCGCTGAGCGTCGGCGCATACGCGCTCGTGCCCAGCGCATACGGGCCGTACTCGGGGTCGTTGAGCGTGATCAGCTTCTCCATCACGTAGAACTGGCCCGGCGGCGTGATCGTGCTCGCCTTGCCCACGCCGATCGGCGCCGTGAAGATCGCCTGACCGTCGCGGAACAGCGTCGCGCGCAGGGTGGAGCGGTCGACCAGCAGGTAGCCGTCCACCGTGTGGAAGGACTCGAGCGCCCCGCGCGGCACCCAGCCTGTCTGACCGTCCGGGCGCGCCGGAAACTCGATCTGGATCCACGTCGCGCCCGACGGCATGCGCGCCGAGGCGAGCGCCACGTACAGCTCCGCCTGTTCGTCGACCGTCAAGAGGCGCAGGCGCCCGATCGTCCGCGAGCGAGCCGAAGGCGAAGCGTGAACTGGAGCTTCAGAGTTCGGGTATGCCCAGCGGGTGAGCGTGTGCAGGTTCGACAGACGGGTCACGACCGCACCCGACGGCGACGCCGCTGCAGCGGTAGTCGGCAACGACGCGATCGCCGCCGCCGGCGCCACGGCGAGGAGTGCAGCCAGCCACGCCCTGCGACACCGCCTGCGCGCCGCAGCCACCGCGTGCACCTAGCCGGTGAATTTGGGCGTCAACACCGCCGCGCGGCAGCGCAGCACCGTCACCGAACGCGACGCGACCGTGACCTTCGTCGTGGACGTCGCCGCCATCGTGATCTTCGCCACGAGCTTGTGGGGCCCGACCTTCAGCTTCGCCGGGTCGATCTCGAGCGTCAGCAGGCCCTTGCGGGCGTTCTTCGCCGTCAGCGTCCGCAGCTTGCGTTTGTCCAGGGAGAACGTCACGCTCGCCACGCCCTTCGACTTGATGCTGACGTGGAAGTCGTGGCGCACGCAACCCTGCGGGCCCGTGAGTTTCGGAACGCTCGAGGAGAACGCCAGCACACCCGATTTGGACGGTTCGCTGAATTTCGAGGACAGCACGCCCGAGGAGCCGCCGCCTGTGGTGCTGGTCCCCGGGGTGTTGGTCCCCGGGGTGTTGGCGCCCGGTGTCGAGGAGCCGGGCACTTCCACCACCACCGTGTTCGAGCCCTGCGTCACCGGCGCGCCCTCGCCGGCCGGAGGGTCGCCCGTGACCGTGACGGTGTTCGAGTAGGAGCCGGCGGATTGGTCGGCCGCGTCCAGCAGGTGCGTGCACGTGTAGGTGGTCGAGCCGCCCACCGGAAGCGCCGCTCCTCCAGGCCCTCCGGAGACGGTCCCCGGGTCACACTGAGGGTCGCTGAAGCTCGACAGCTGCAGGGAGACGTTGCCGGTGTTGTGCACGACGATCTCGTACTGGACGATCTGACCCACCTGGCCGGTGACCGGCGAAGTCGTGTAAGTACCTGTGCCGCCCACTATCTCCTGCAGCTTTTCCACGGACAGCCCCGGCTGCGGAAGGTCCGGCGGCGGCGGCACTTCCACCACGACCGTGTTGGAGGTCACGCCTATCGGCGGCCCTGCCGGGGGGACGCCGGAGACTTCCGCTGTGTTCGCGTAGGAGCCGGCTTCTGTGAGCACGTGCGTGCATGTGAACGTGGTCGACTTACCCATGTCCAGCGGCTGGGGGCTCGGGCCTCCGGAGATCGCACCGCAATGCGGGTCCACGACGTCAGCGCTGGTGATCGTGAGCGGGACGTTGCCCGTGTTCTTCACGACGATCTCGTAGTCCACCGTCTCCCCGATCAGACCCGTCACCGGCGCCGACGTGTAGGGCTCAGTACTGACGGCGATCTTCTGCAGCTTTTCGACTGCCATCGCCGGTTTCGGGGAGCAGGCCAACTTGCCGAGGATGTCAAACGAGCCTTTTGGTTCGGTCCATTTCGCCCACGCGTCGACTTTGTATACGCCCGCAGGCGCCTGGAAGGGCGTCGTCGTTTCCCCGGATGGGCCGGAAAAGGTGAAGCTCCCGGGGATCGTGATCGTTTCTTCCGGCGAGCCTGCGCTTTCGTTGACGTAAAGCCTGACCACCTGCGCGACCGTGTTGCTGCCGGCGGGGAAGTTCGTGAATTTCCAGGTCACACCTGTGCAGGAGAATTCCACGTCCCCCCGTGAGCGCGGTCTCGAGTTGTTCTGCACGCCCTTGGCGCCGGTGCGCTGCCGCGCGGCCGCGCGTTTTGTTTCCTCGCGTTCGCGCGCCGCGCGCTTTGCGGCTTCGCGTTCGGCCTTTCTGGCGGCGCGCGCCGCTTCGCGTTCGGCCTTGCGGGCGGCGACCCGTTCTTCGCGCTCAGCCTGCCTGGTCTGTGGCGCCGGCGCGGATGCCGCTTCTTCCTGGGGGGGGCTTTCGCTCGCGCCCTGCGCCTGTCCCGCCGAGACGAACAGCGCCGCGAGCGCCATCACCGCGAGCGGAGAAGCGAGCGCCCATCTCGCCCGGGCACGCCGGCGCGCGCCAAGCCGCCGCCGGGGGCGCGAGCGCGACCCGCCGGACGCAGGTCCCGGGCTCTGCGGCTCTGAGTTGTGGCGAGTCGACATTTATCTCCCGTTCCTTGGGATTGCATCGCGGTAGCTGGGCGACGCGCTCCTTGACCTCCGTCCCGGCCTCCACGGTCCAGGAAACTCTGTCCCACACACAGTTGCAGACATACTGGCGCGCACGCTCGAGATCGGCATCACCCTGGGGGGTGATCTTCGGGTTGTCAGGCGAGTGAGCAAAGGGTGATGTCAATTTCACCCCAAAGCTGCGATTTGCCGATAGGATGGGCACATAGCCCATGAGCGAGACGAACCTGACATCGGTCGTTGTGGGGCGCTTCGACGACCTCCTCGCCCGCGGTCTGCGCGGCGTGATCGAGGACGACGCCAGCCTCGAGCTGCTCGTCGAAGACGTATTGCCGGCGCAGTTGGAGACAGTCCTGCGAGCGCGCCGCCCAAGCGTGGCGATCCTGGACGTCGACTCCCTGCAAAGTCCGGCCGAGGTTCGCGAGCTCGCCGCAGGACATCCCGCCACCCATGTGCTGCTCTTGGCCGACCGTCCCTCCAGCGTCGAGTGTGCGCAACTCGTCAGCTTCGGCGCCTGCGCGTGCCTGGCCAAGGACACCCAGGTTCGCGACGTCCGCAACGCCATTCACCTGGCCTCCCGCGGGCTGCAGCTCACGCCGCGAGACAGCTACAGCGGCGGCGGCTCCGGCCTGCTCACCGCGCGCGAGCTCGAAGTGCTCGGGCGTCTGCAGCAGCGCCGCTCCAACGGCCAGATCGCGCGCGAGCTGCACGTCAGCATCGAGACGGTACGAACTCACGCACGCCACATCTATCGCAAGCTCGGCGTCCACTCCCGCCGCGAGCTGCTCGCGCCCGGCCTACCCAGCCGGATCTCCGCGGACGACTGACAGGGCGGCCTTTCTCATCCTCAGCTGGAGGGTGACTGTTGTGGGCTGCGACGGCCCCGCCGACACCGGCGCTAGATTCGAGCGGTGTCCAGCGAGAGTCGCCTGCGCGTAGCCCACCTGGACGCCGACGCGTTCTATGTGTCGATCGAGCTGCGCCGGCATCCCGAGCTGCGCGGCAAGCCCGTCGTGGTGGCCGGCAGCGGCCCGCGCGCCGTCGTCACGACCGCCAGCTACGAGGCGCGCCGATACGGCGTCGGCTCGGCAATACCCGCCTCCAGAGCCCGACGGCTGTGTCCACAGGCGGTGTTCCTCGCGCCCGACTTCCCCACCTATCGGGAGGTCTCCGCGCAGATGATGGCGATCGTCCGCTCGCACGTCGAGCAGATCGAGGTCGTGGGGCTCGACGAGGCCTACCTCGACGTCGACGGCCTGTTCTCGCCGCGCGCCGCCATGCGCCGGCTGGTGGCCGAGATCAGCCGCGAGCTGCAGCTGACCTGCTCGGTGGGGATCGGCCCCAACAAGCTCGTCGCCAAGGTCGCATCCGACGCCGAGAAGCCCGCCGGCTTCGTCGTGCTCACCCGTGAGCAGGCCTGCGCACGGTTCGCCTCCGCGCCACCCGGCCTCGTGCCGGGGATCGGGCCCAAGACCGCCGCACGGCTGGCCGAGCTCGAGCTACACACGCTCGCCGCCGTCGGCGGCGCCCCCGAGCAGCTGCTCGTCGAGCGCTTCGGGCCGAACCTCGGGCGCGAGCTCGGCCGGCGCGCGCGCTTCGAGCACGACGGGCGCATCGGTGCTCCGCGCAAGGTCGTCTCCGAGTCGCGCGAGCGGACCTTCGACCGCGACCTCTCAGACCCCGAGGAGATGCGCGCGATCCTCACCAAGATGGCCGGCGAGCTGTGCGCGAGCCTCGCCGAGCGCGGGCGCGCGGGCCGTACGATCGCGATCAAGGTGCGCCTCGACGACTTCACCACTGTCACGCGAGCTCACAGCGTCGCCCAGCCCACATGCGATGCGGATCTCGTCAGCGCCCACGCGCTGCGGCTGCTGCAGGAGTACTCGCCGCAGCGCCCAGTGCGGCTGCTCGGGGTGCGGGTCGCCGGGCTGGGCGGTGGGGGCGGGGAGCACGACGGGGAGGGGGGCAGCGCCGCCGAGGAGGCGGGCGACGCTCACGCCCAGCTGGCTCTGCCTGTCTAGCGAAAGCGGCACCCACCACCACCGCCGACGAGCGTTAGGATCGAGACATGCCACTGGCGCGCGTGGGGGAGATCGAGCTGGACTACGAGCGCAGCGGCTCCGGTCCGCCGCTGCTGGCGATCATGGGGATGAGCGGCACCTCGCTGCACTGGGGTGAGCCGTTCCTGGGGCCGCTACGGGAGCGCTTCGAGGTGATCGTCTATGACCACCGCGGCGTCGGCGCGAGCAGCCGACTCGACGGGGAGACGCTGACGATCGCGCAGATGGCCGAGGACGCCGCCGGGCTGCTCGCGGCGCTCGAGCTCGACTCCGCGCACGTGCTCGGCATCTCGATGGGCGGCATGATCGCCCAGGAGCTCGCGCTGGGATATCCCGAGCGCATCCGCACGCTGACGCTCGGCTGCACCTACTGCGGCGGCGAGGGCAGCGCACTGGCTGCGCCCGAGGTGCTGCAGCGCCTCACCGAGGCAATGATGTCGGGGGACCGCGCGCGTGCGCTGCGCGCCTCCTGGGAGATCAACGTCTCGCCGAGCATGGCCGCCGACGAGGAGGCCTACGCGCGCTTTCTCGCGATCGCCGCCGAGCGCGCAGTCGCGCTCCCGGTGATCATGGCCCAGATGCAGGCGTGCGCCGTCCACGACACCAACGCGCGCCTGCCCGAGCTGAAGCTGCCCACGCTCGTGATCCACGGCAGCGCCGATGAGCTGCTCCCCGTCCAGAACGGGCGCCTGATCGCCTCGCGCATACCGGGATCGCAGCTGGAGATCTTCGACGGGGTCGGCCACATGTTCTTCTGGGAGCGCCCGCAGCGGACAGTCGAGCTGATCCAGACGCACGCCGCGTGCCTGCCGACGCCGACGCCCTGAACGTCGCCGCCGGCGGCGTTGAGCTGTCGGGCGAGCAGAGCGGCGAGGGGCCGGCCGTGGTGCTGCTGCACGGGCTGACCGCCACCCGCCGCTATGTGGCGATGGGCTCGCGCGCGCTGCAGCGCGCCGGACATCGGGTCATCGCCTACGACGCGCGCGGGCATGGGCGCTCGTCGCCCGCCCCGGACCGCGCCTACGACTACGAGCACCTGGCCGCCGACGTGCTGGCCGTGCTCGACGCCGCCGGTATCCAGCGGGCGCTCCTCGCGGGAGCCTCCATGGGCGCACATACCGCCGTGCGCGTCGCGCTCGAGCACCCCGAGCGCGTCGCCGCGCTCGCGCTCATAACGCCCGCTTATGACCCCAACGTCTCCTCCCGCGACGAGCGGGAGCTCGCGCGCTGGGACGCGCTCGCGCGGGGGCTGCGCGATGGCGGCGTGGACGGCTTCGTGCGGGCATACGACCTGGCCTCGGTGCCCGAGGCGTGGCGGGACACCGTCGAGAAGGTCCTGCGCCAGCGGCTGTCCGCGCACGAGCACCCGGACGCCGTCGCCGACGCGCTCGAAGTCGTGCCGCGCGCGCGGCCGTTCGAGGAGCTCGCGAGCCTCGCGGCGATTGCCGCCCCGACGCTCGTGGTGGGCAGCCGCGACGAGGCCGATCCGGAGCATCCGCTGGCGGTGGCGCAACGCTACGCCGAGACGATCCCCGGCGCGAGACTCGCGGTCGAGGACGCCGGGGTGGACGGGCATCCGATCTCGCCGATCGCGTGGCAGGGCGGGCAGCTCTCCAAGCTGCTGATCGAGCTGTCCTCCAACGCTCGATAGACACTGCGGGAGCCACTCTCAGCGGCGCCAAAAGGGGTCCCAAGCGCCATGTAGCTTCCTGCCGCATGGGCAACGCGCGAGCCGCAAACTGGCGGGATCCTGCTGGTATCGATCCCGACACGGGTGAGGGCTGGCGCGTGTGTGACATGGTTGGCAAACTAGAGGCAACGCTGGGTCGAGCGCATCGCGGTGCGAAGGCGGCGAGCTGGCACGAGATCTGGGATCGACTCGATGACAAACAACGCAGCCAGTACACGCAAGCGCGCGGTCGGCGGCCGGGCAAGCGCCAGTAGCCATTCGCAGATCGAGGACTCTGTGCAGCTCGCAGACCAAGCAGAGGAGATCTTCGCCCGGTACCTCGATCCAGGATCATGGCCAACCGCGCAGGTGGCGCAGGTGTTCCGCGGAAGCGGTGACCTCGAGCGTGTGCTCAGCCTGTACTCGCAGGCAATGGCGAACGACCCTCGCGAGCCAGCCTATCCATGGAACCTAGCGTCATCTCTAGACCGCTTGCAGCTCTCGGACTTGGCACTGATCTTCCTCAGACGTGCGATACGAGTTGCCGAGGACACCGGCGACAGCGATTGGGCTGGGGCGGATGCCCATCTTGCGTTGGCTGATGTCGCAATGAGAGCGGGAGAGCCAGAGATGGCAGAGATCGCCATCGAGAAGGCGCGCAAGATTGACCCCAGCGCACCCGTCGAGCGCTACGTCCGTCAATTGCGGCACGAGCGGTCCACAACCAAAGGCGCGGACGTTGCACAAAACACCGATGCAGCCCGGAAGGGTACAGCTGTCGAGTACCTGATCGCTGCGAGTTGCATGCTCGCGAGCGATTTCAAGCTAAACGTATCCACCAATATGGTGGACGACGAGGGCGTAGACCTGATATTCCATCGTCGCGACAGTCCGGCGACCCTAGCCGTTCAGGTGAAGAGTCGTTCGTGGTCTGCGAACGTGATGAGGGATAGAGAAAAATTCATCGCCGACGTTCGGCGGGGCACATTTCAACACCGGAGGGATCTGTTCCTGCTGTTTGTCGCGGTCGACTCCCAGTTCGCCGACTACGGACCTCTATGGCTGATCCCGAGCGTGGATTTTGCGAACGGTCTCACGCCTGGGAAGCGCGCAAAGCTTCGCTTTGTCGCTTCTGCTTCGCCAGCTTCGAACGATCGGTGGGTCAAGTACCGCATGGAGCGCTCCCAGCTGCCCGACCGCATCCTCGCGGTCCTGGACGATTTGGAACAAACCCAGTAGCGGTGCATCTGTGATAGCGTACAATTGTATGCCAGTACGCGAGTGGGACGGAAACAGCTATGACCGCATCTCCGGAACGATGGAGGCGCTTGGGCTCGCGGTGCTCGACCGCCTGGAGTTGAGCGGCGACGAGTTCGTGCTGGACGCCGGCTGCGGCTCCGGACGGATCACGCAGGCGCTGATCGAGCGACTGCCGCGCGGGCGCGTGATCGCGATTGACGAGTCGCCCTCGATGATCGGCGCTGCCCGCGAGCGCCTCGGGCCGGACGTGGACCTGCGCGTCGTCGACCTACTCGAGCTACAGCTCGACGAGTCCACCGACGCGATCCTCTCTACGGCCACGTTCCACTGGATCTCCGATCACGAGCGGCTGTTCGCGCGCCTGCACGCCGCGCTGAAGCCGGGCGGTCGGCTTGTGGCGCAGTGCGGGGGAGAGGGCAACATCACCGTGCTGCGGGCAAGCGCCAACGAGGTTCTCGCGCGGGAACCCTACGCCCAGCACTTCATCGACTGGCAGCCGCCGTGGAACTACGCGGGCGCGGAGCAGACACAGGAGTTCCTGCTCGGGGCGGGCTTCACAACGGCCGAGTGCTGGCTGAGCCCCGCACCCCGCGAACCGGAGCATCCGCGCGAGTTCCTCTCCACGATCGTGCTCGGCCCGCACGTGCAGCAGTTGCCGCCAGAGCTTCGCGAGCCGTTCATGGACGAGGTGCTCGCAAAGCTCGGCGAGCCGGTCGTGGTCGACTATGTGCGGCTGAACATCGACGCGGTGGCCTGACCGAGCAGCCCTACGGGAGCGACGTGGTGGAAGCGGGCTCGTCCACGACGGTAGCGCCGCTGAGCAGCGCCACGTAGCGCCCGCCCATCTGCAGCAGCTCCTCGTGGGTTCCCCGTTCGAGGATGCGCCCGCCGTCGAGCACCAGGATCTGGTCGGCGTCGCGGATCGTGGAAAGGCGGTGAGCGATCGCGATCGTGGTGCGCCCCCGCGAGAGCTCGTCGAGCGCCTGCTGCACCGCGCGCTCGGTCTCGGTGTCCAAAGCCGAGGTGGCCTCGTCGAGGACGAGCACGGGCGGGTTGCGCAGCACGGTGCGCGCGATCGCGATGCGCTGCTTCTCGCCACCGGAGAAGCGGTAGCCGCGCTCGCCCACCGGTGTGTCATAGCCGTCGGGCAACGATGAGATCAGCCCATGGATCTGGGCTGCGCGCGCGGCGTCTTCGATCTCCGCGTCGGTGGCGTCCGGACAGGCGAAGCGCAGGTTCTCGCGGATCGAGGCGTGAAACAGGTAGGTCTCCTGCGAGACCAGCCCGACGGTGGCCGCAAGCGAGTCGAGCGTCATGTCGCGCACGTCCACGCCGTCGATGCTGACGCTGCCGCGCTCGGGCTCGTACAGCCGCGCGACGAGGTAGGCGAGCGTGGTCTTGCCCGAGCCGGTCTCGCCCACGAGCGCCGTCCGCGTCCCCGCCGGGACCTCGGCGCTGATCTCCTGCAGCGTCCACGGCGACTCGGGTTCGTAGCGAAACCACACGTCCGCCAGCTCCACGTCGCCGCGCGCGCCGGTCAGCGTGCGCGCGTCGGGACGCTCGACGATGTCCACGGGGAGATCGAGGTACTCGAAGATGCGCCCGAACAGCGCCAGCGAGGTCTGCACTTCGAGGCCCACCGACAGCAGCTGCTGCATCGGGAACAGCAGCCGCGTCTGCAGCGTCGTGAACGCGACGACGGTCCCGATCGAGATCGCTTCGTGACCGTGGGCGATGTTGAAGCCTGCGTACCAGTACACCGCGGCGGGCATGATCGCGAAGGCCATCTGCACGCTGGACATGCGCCAGCGCCCCGCCATCCGCGAGCGCACCTCCAGATCGGCCACTTCGCTGGACTCCTCGGAGAAGCGATCCACGAGCTCCTGCGAGCGGCCCATCGTCTTGCCGAGCAGGATCCCCGAGACCGACAGCGACTCCTCGACGAGCGTCGACATGTCCGCCAGGCGGCCCTGCGTGACCGACTGGATCCTTCGACGCTCGTTGCCCACCCGGCGCGTGAGCCACACGAAGAACGGCAGCAGGATCAGCGAGAACACCGTCAGGCGCCAGCTGAGGGCGAACATCGCGGTGACCGTCGCCAAGACCGTCGCGACCGTCGAGACGGTCGAGGTGGCGGTGCTGGTCACGACGCTGTCGATGCCGCCGATGTCGTATGCGATCCGCGCCTGCACCTCACCCGAGCGCGTGCGCGTGAAGAACGCCAGCGACATCCGCTGCAGGTGCGCGAACACCGCCGCGCGCAAATCGTGCATCACGCGCTGGCCGACCTGGTTCGATATCCACGTCTGCGCCACGCTGATCACGCTGTTGATGACCGCCAGCGCGATCATGCCGCCGACGAGCCACGACAGCAGCGTGAGGTCGTGCCCGACGATGCCCTTGTCGATCGCTTCGCGCAGCAGGAACGGCGAGGCGACGCTGAGCACCGAGCCGAGCACGATCAGCCCCAGCAGCAGCCCCAGACGCAGCCGATAGGGGATGAACAGCCGCCCGACGCGGCGCAGCGACACGTGTTTGTCGGGGATGTCCTCGGGGCGGGGCTCGCTCCGGCGGGACCCACGACCCCGGCCGCCTCCACCGCCGCCGTGCCCGGGACTGAAGGGCTGGGCGCTCACGGGGCTGACTTTACCGTCGCCGTCGTAGGGTTAACGACCGTGAACCTGTCCGCCGCGGAGATCCGGGTGCTCGGCTGCCTGCTCGAGAAGCAGCGCACGACACCCGACACGTATCCGCTCTCGCTGAACGCCCTGCGGCTCGCCTGCAACCAGTCGACCAACCGCGACCCTGTGGTGGACTACGACGAGGCGATCATCCGCGACGCGCTGCACCGCCTGGAGCGCCGCGGCTTCACGCGTCTTGCCAGCGGCGCCGGCAGCCGCGCCCCCAAGTACCGTCACCTGCTGGCGGAGGCGCTGCCGATGGACGACGGAGAGCAGGCGGTCATGTGCGTGCTGATGCTCCGCGGCGCGCAGACCCCCGGCGAGCTCAAGCAGCGCAGTGAGCGCATGCACCCGTTCGGCGAGCTCTCAGCGGTCCATGCCACGCTGGAGGGCCTGATCGAGCGCGGGCTCGTCGCCCGGCTGGACCGCCGCCCGGGGCACAAGGAGGAGCGCTACGTGCAGCTGCTGCAGGAGGGGGACGAGGATCTGCCCGCCGCCGTGGCGCAGCCGGGCATGGCCGCGCCCGCCACGCCCGCCGAGCCGACGCCGGCCGGCGACTCCTCGGAGCTCGAGATGCTGCGCGAGCGCGTCGAGCGCCTGGAGCACGAGGTCGCAGAGCTTCGCGCGGCGATGCGCAATCCTGTGTATGAGCACCAGTCATGATCCACCTGCTGCCGACGATCCTCGCCTCATCGGAAACCGCGACGGGCGTCGGCATCCCGATCGCGCTGGCGGCCGGGCTCGTGTCGTTCCTCTCGCCATGCGTCCTGCCGCTGGTGCCCGGCTACCTCTCCACCGTCATCGGGGTCACGCCGGCCGACCTGAAGGGCGGGGTGGGCGCGCGCCGCGTGCTCGTCCCCAGCCTGCTGTTCATCGCGAGCTTCTCCGCGATCTTCATCCTGCTGGGCATGAGCGCCACGGTCATCGGCTCCACGCTCAAAACCCACAAATACGAGCTGCAGCAGATCGGCGGCGTGCTGATCATCCTGATGGGGCTCGCGTTCCTGTCGACGCCGTTCATCAACATGTTCAATCGCGAGTGGCACTCGGAGTCGCTGCTGCGCTTGGCGGGACGCGGCGGGCCGCTCGTGGCGGGCGCCGCGTTCGCGATCGCGTGGACGCCGTGCACGAGCATCACCCTCGGCGCGATCCTCACGCAGGCGGCGATCTCCAGCTCCGCCGCGCACGGCGCGCTGCTGCTCGCGTTCTACTCCGCGGGCCTCGCGATCCCGTTCCTGCTGATCGCGCTCGCCTTCGAGCGGATGACCAACGCGCTCACCGTCGTCAAGCGCCACTTCCCGGTGATCATCGCCGTGGGTGGGGCGGTGATGATCCTGCTGGGAGTGCTGATCCTCACGGGGGAGTTCACGATCCTCAACACCAAGGCCAACGACTTGCTACAGGGCACCGGCCTGAACGTGTCGAGCATCTGAGGAGCGGCGCTCCAGGAACCCGCGTTCCCACGCCTCCTGGTTGCGCTTGGCGTCGAGCACGAACGGCGAGAAGCCGATGACCTTCACGATCAACCAGTTGATCAGCGACTCGGGGAAGGGGAGAGGGCGCATGACGTCGACGAACAGGACAACGCGCGTCTCGTCGGTGTCGTTCCAGACCTCGTGGTTGAAGGTGTCGTCGAAGACCAGGCTCTTGCCCTCCTCCCAGTGGCGGATGTCGTCGCCGACGCGGATGCGGCAGGCCTCGGCGTCCTGGGGCACGATCAGGCCGAGGTGGTAGCGCAGCACGCCCTTGTAGGGGCCGCGGTGGGGGAGGATGTGCTTGCGGGGGGAGAGGATCGAGATCATCGCCGTGGTCATCCCGGGGACTTCCCGCATCAGCGCGGCGGTGCGAGGGCACATCTCGACGCCGAGCTTGGCGGTGAAGCCGTAGCCGTAGAGGAAGAACGTCTTCCAGCGGTCGTCGGTGGTGATCTCGATCTGGTCCTTGGAGATGTCCTGGAAGTTGGGCAGCGCGTCGCGGTCCTCGAGCAGCCGCTCGACCTCCTCGCGGATCACGCCAGCGTTGCGCTCGAGGTGCTCCACCCACGGGAAGCGCTCGAGCGGGAAGAACGTCGCGTCACCGACGAGCGAGCGTTTGCCGATGAAGCGCTCCACCGGTGCCAGCAGCCGTTCGCCGACGGAGATGGTCAGCTGCACCGTTCGTTCCCACAGCGACTTGGACACGTTGGACCTCCCGTGCTTGCCTCTGGTTTCACCGCCACTACACCTGCCGTCCTACCGGCGCCAGCCTAGCGAAAGCGGGAGGAACGACCGGGTCGACGTCACGCGCGTTCGTTCGTCGGTTGGCTTCGGGTCACGCGTCGGCGAGAACCACGGGCACGTCATAGGCCGTGAAATGCTCGTCGGCCGTCACGATCTTCAGTCCCTCGCTGCGCGCCTGCGCAATCAGCAGGCGATCGAAGGGAGCAGCTTGTCCTCCTCGTCCCATTCGGCATACATCTCGTCCAGCTCCTGCTCACTGAACTCGAAGTCCTCGGAGATCCAGATCTGACCAGCCAGCGCGCCCGAGCCGCTCAGGAACCGCTCGCCGGGACGCATCTGCGGCTCGATGCGCACCAGCCGCGCCACCGGAACGCCGTTGCGGGCGATCTCCACGTCTTCTCCCGCCTCCACACGCGCGAGCAGCTGGGAGAGATTGGTCTTGGCCTGGCCGACGTTGACCCTCACGAGGTCGAGGATAACTCCTTGACCAAGCTTAGCCAAGGTCGATTGTTGGCTGGGCACACGGTCTAATCCGACCGCCGCGCGCCTACGGGACGCCTGCGTGACCGTCTCATCTCATCGTTGAAGAGGGGCCGCATGCGGCCCCTCACCGGCCGCGCATGCGCGGCCGGCTGGTCGGTGCATGCACCGACCAGAACCGCAGGAGGACCCATCGAACACAAAGACCCCCGGCGGAGTCTCCAGCCGGGGGTCTTTGCAATCAGGTTGTGAGCCGTGCGGCTATGCAGCCTCGCGCAGAGCGGCCAGCTCAGGGCTCTCGGCGAGCTTCTTCAGCGCCCGCTGCTCGAGCTGTGAGGCGCGCTCCGCGGAGAACCCGAGCCGCTTGCCGATCGCGGTGAGCGTCTGCGGGTCCTCGCGACCGGTGCCGAAGCGCAGGGTCAGCACCTTGCGCTCGGTTTCTGGCAGCTGCTCGATCGCGCGGTGCACGATCCGCTCGCGCTCGTTCTCCCAGGCGGTCTCCTCCGGCACCTCCGCGTCGGAGGGGAGCAGGTCGCCGAGAGCGGTGTCGCCGTCCTCGCCGATCTGCTGGTCGAGGCTGACGAGCGCGGCGCGCTGGTGGCGCACCTCTTCGACCTGGTCGATCGGCAGGCCGGTCTCCTCGGCGAGCTCCTCGAGCGTGGGCTCGCGGCCCAGGCGGACCGACAGCTCGCGCTCGACGCGCCCGACCTTGCGGGAGCGCTGGGCGACGTGGACGGGCAGGCGGATCGTGCGACCGGAGTTCTCCAGACCGCGCTGTATGGCCTGACGGATCCACAGCGTGGCGTAGGTGGAGAAACGGAAGCCCTTGCGCCAGTCGAACTTCTCGCTGGCCCGGATCAGGCCGAGCATGCCCTCCTGGACGAGGTCGCCGAGGGGCAGGCCCTGGTTCTGGTAGCGCCGGGCGTTCGATGCGACGAGTCGTAGGTTGGAGTTGACGAGCAGTTCCTTCGCTTGAAGGTCACCGCGCTCGATGCGCTTGGCGAGGTCGATCTCTTCCGCCGGGGTGAGCAGCGGGTAGCGGCGGGAGTGGGCCAGAAGCTGGTCGACCGCCTCGGGGATGAACGTGTCTGGGGTGCTGACGTCGAGGCGCTCGATCGGGCTGTCGAGCCGCTCGGCGGGCACGCTGACGGCCTCGGTGTCGGCGACGACGTCGTCGGTCTCGACCTCGGGCTCCAGCGTGAGAGTGGTATCTGTGGGGGAGTCAGTCATGGGCGTCCTTCTAATCCGATGCTTGGAGTCGGAATTATAGGCCACGATAGTTGCGTTGTCAACCATTTCTGCTCAATCCAGCTCCTACAGGTCGTTCGACGCCCTGTGGGCGCTTACCTTCCCGGCACGCCAGAAACTAAAGTGCCCGCATGAGCGCCACCTATAACCCGCGTACGGGCGAAAAGGAGCGAAAGACAGAGATCCGTCGATCTACCGACGTATATCGGCAGCCGGTCACGTTACACGCAGCCCGGCGGGATAAGCTCGGCATATGAGCATAGACCTTTCCGGCCGGGTGGTGGCGGTTACGGGCGCGTCCTCCGGCATCGGGGAGGCCACAGCGCTCGCCTGCGCCAAGGCCGGCGCCGCGGTGGCGCTCGCCGCGCGGCGCACCGAGCGCATCGAGGCGCTCGCCCAGCGAATCGTCGACGAGGACGGGCACGTCATCGCGATGACGACGGACGTGGGGGAGGAGGAGCAGGCACGGGCGTTCGTGCAGCGCGCGCACTCCGAGTTCGGCCGGCTGGACGTGCTCGTCAACAACGCCGGCGTGATGCTGCTCGGGCCGATCGAGAACGCGCCCACGGAGGAGTGGCGGCGGATGATCCACGCAAACTTGTTCGGCGTCCTGTACTGCACGCACGCAGCGCTGCCGCTGATGCGCGCGCAGGGCTCGGGGCACATCGTCAACGTCAGCTCCGTCGCCGGACGCGTCGCGCGCGCGGGATCGGGCGTCTACAACCTGACCAAGTTCGGCGTGGGAGCCTTCTCGGAGTCGCTGCGCCAGGAGGGCGTGGCGATGGGCGTGCGCGTGACGACGATCGAGCCGGGGGCCGTCGCCACCGAGCTACCCGGGCACAACCGCGAGGAGGTGCTCGAGCAGATGGCCAAGCGTTTCGCGGGCGTCACGCCGCTGTCCTCCGAGGACATCGCCAATGCCATCCTCTACGCGATCGGCCAGCCGGAGAACGTCGCCGTGAACGAGATCCTCGTGCGCCCGCGAGCGCAAGCCGGCTGACCCGGCGCCTCAGCTCTCCGCGGACAGCGACCGGCCGGTCTCGATCTCGAGCAGGCCGCTGGAGAGGTGATCGACCTGCAACGTCGTGTGGTCGATCCCGAAGCGCTCGTCGAGCATCGCCGCCATCTCGCGCCGCGCGTCGTGGCAGTCGCGCTCGACGTCCACGAGCACGTGCGCCGAGAGCGCGGGAAAGCCGCTGCTGATTTCCCACACGTGCAGGTCGTGGACCTCCACCACGCCCGCCTGCGCGACGAGCGCCTCGCCGATCGCGCGCGGATCCAGGCCCTCGGGCGCGGCCTCCAGGAAGATCCGCCCGGAGGCCTTCACCAGCGAGTAGCCCGAGCGGACCATCAGCGCGGCGATCAGCAGCGAGGCGATCGGGTCGGCGCGCTGGAAGCCGGTGAGGAGGATCACCCCTGCGGCGAACGCGGTGCCGATGAACGCGTACATGTCGGTGAGCACGTGCTGGAAGCTGCCCTCGACGTTGAGGCTCTTGCGCTCGGCGCCGGACAGCAGCCACACCGCCGCGAGGTTGACGAGGATGCCGGCGAGGGCAACGATCAGCATCGCCGGCGCCTGCACGTGCGGCGGCGCGAACAGCCGGCGGATGGCCTCGTAGCCGATGAACGCCGCCAGGATCAGCAGCGTCACCCCGTTGGCCTGCGCGGAGAGGATCTCCACGCGGCGAAAGCCGAACGTCATCGCCCCGGCGGGCGGGCGCGCGGCGAGCCTGAGCGCAAGCAGCGAGAAGCCGATCGCGCCGGCGTCGGTCAGCATGTGCCCGGCGTCGGAGAGCAACGCGAGCGAGTGCGCGATGACCCCCACCGCGATCTCGACGGCCATGAACGCGAGGATCGAGCCGAGCGCCGCCGCAAGGCGACGGCCGTCAGCGCCGGAGCCGACGGCATGGGAGTGCGAGCCGTGCTGGTGCGCCATCGGCCCACCATACGACGCCCTGAGCGCACGCGCACACACCGCCGGCGGCACGCGGCGAACGGCAGCGGCTCGCGCGCGGGCCGACGCCGGGAGCGGAGCCATAGTCTCTGGCCATGTCGCGCGGTAGCGAGAGCGAGCACAGGCTCACGCAGCGGGCCACGACGGTGGTCTCGATCGCCGTCGCCCTGCTGCTCGTAGCGCTGAAGTTGGGGGTGGGCCTGGCGAGCGGCAGCCTGGGGCTGGTCTCCAGCGGGATCGAGTCCAGCGGCGACGTGGTGGCGGCCGCGCTGACGTTCTTCGCGGTGGGCCTGGGGGGCAGGCCGGCCGACTTCGACCACCCCTACGGGCACCGCCGCGCGGAGAACCTGGGCGCGCTGGGGGAGGCGGCGCTGCTGACGGGAGGCGGCGTGCTCGTGAGCGTGGAGGCGATCGCCCGGTTGAGCAGCGGCTCGGGGGCGCCGGTCATCCACTGGTATGAGTTCGCGGTGATCGGCGTGGCGCTGGTGCTGGAAGTGAGCCGCATGAGCGTCGCCCTGGCGGGCGCGCGCCGCTACGACAGCGCGGCGCTGCGCGCCAACGCGCTGCACTTCGCCGGCGACATCGGCGGCTCGCTAGTGGTGCTGGCGGGCCTGTTGGCGGTGCGCGCGGGAGTGCAGGACGGCGACTCGCTGGCGGCGCTGGCGGTGGCGGCGATCATCTTCGCCGCGGCGATTCGGCTGATCGCCACCAACACGACCGCGCTGATGGACCACGTGCCCGCGCAGACGCGTGCGGCCGCCGAACGGGCGGTCGCCCAACTGGGTGAGGAGATCGAGCTGGACCGCCTGCGCCTGCGCGAGTCGGCGGGGCGCTACTTCGCGGACGTGGTCGTCAGCGTGCCACCGGGCCAGGCGGTGGTGGAGGGCCACCAGGCGGCCGACCGCGTGGAGAGCGCGCTCGAGCGGGCGCTGCCGGGAAGCGACGTGGTCGTCCACGTGGAGCCGCGCAGCCGCGGGCTGGACCTGCGCGACCGCGTCCTCGCGATCGCGCTGTCGGAGCCGCTGGTGAAGGAGGCGCACGACATCACGATCTTCGAGCAGCACGGATCGACGAGCGTCTCGCTGCACCTGAAGTTCCCGGCCGACCTCGACCTGCGCGCGGCCCACGAGACCGCCGAGCGCGTCGAGCAGGCGATCCGCGCGCGCCCGGGGGTGACCGACGTGCAGACCCACCTCGAGCCGCTGGAGCGTCCGCTGGCGGCCGGGCGCCAGGACGCGCGCGCGGATCCCGAGACGATGCGCTCGATCGAGCAGCTGGTGCGCGCGCGGACGGGCAGCGACCCGCAGCGGGTGCGGCTGCTCGCGACGGACGCCGGCCACGTCCTGTTCCTGACGCTCACGGTCGACCCCGACGAGTCGCTGACGGACGCCCACCGTCTGGCGGGCGAGCTGGAGGAGGACCTGCGCCAGCACATCGCGGACATCGCCGACGTGGTCGTCCACACCGAGCCCTGACGCCCGGGCGAGCGGGCCGGTCAGCCGCCGGCGGAGCTTTCGCGATCGATCACCGCCAGCTCGGCGGGCACCGCGGCGAGGAACCCCAGGACGATGAAGCCGAGCAGGGCGACCACCCCGATCGCGTGCGCCCACCCCGGTTCGGCGAGCGTCAGGAAGCCGACGCCCGCGAGCAGGCACGCGACGGCCGCGCGCGCGAACAGTCCGGGAGCGGAGGCGGACAGCAGCGAGCCGATCGTCCGCCCGGGCGCGGGCGCGGCCTCGCCCGGGTGCAGATGGCCGGCGAGGGTGAGCCTGAACAGCAGCGCCAGCGAGGGGAACAGGATCAGCGCGCCCACGAGTACGGCGACGGTCACGACCACGAGCGTCTCGTGTGGCGCGGCGGCCTGGCGGACGGTGAGATCGCTCAGGAACACGGGGTTCTGCGCGAGCGCCCAGGCGGCGATCACGGCGGCCACGGCGAGCGCGGCGCTGTAGCGGGAGGGCTCGAAGCGCCTGCTCGCGACCAGGGCGAGCGTCGCCAGCCCGGCGAGGATCGAGACGATCAGCGCCGCCAGCGCTTCGCTGTGGAGCAGGCGGTAATAGAGCCGGTACTCGTCGGCGTGCAGCACGACGAGGCCGGCGATGGCGACGGCGCCGGCGAGGATGCCTGTGGCCAGGGCACGCCGGTAGAAGCTCGCTTCGAGCTCGCTGTCCCGGGCGCGCGCGGAGTCGGCGGCCAGGAAGACCGCGGCGAGGTAGGCGGAGGTGCTCACCGCCAGCACGCCGACGAGGATCGAGACGGGCCCGGTCCAGCTGGTGAGCAGGTTCCCGGCCGCGTTGCCGACGGGCACGCGCCGGTCGGCGAGCGCGCCGACCATCGTGCCGAGCGCGAACGGCGTGAGGATCGAGGAGATGGAGAAGACCGTGTCGATCGCGCGCTCCTCGTGCCCGCGTACGGCTCCGGCGCGCAGCGCGTAGCTGGCGCCGCGCAGGACGATGCCGATGGCGGCAATGAACAGCGGGATCGACAGCGTCGAGGCGATCGCGCCGAAGGCCGCTGGGTAGGCGGTCCAGGTGACGGTCAACACGAAGATCAGCCACACGTGGTTGGCCTCCCACACGGGCGCCATCGAATGGTGAGCGTGGTCACGCACCCGCCTGCCCTTCGCTCCCCCTCCGGCGAACAGCTGCCAGAAGCCGGCGCCGAAGTCGGCGCCGGCGAGCACGGTGTAGAAGATGAGGCCGATCAGCACGAAGATCAGCGGGATCTCGTAGAGGTGCACGCTCAGACCGCCGGGCTCGGATCGGGTGGCGCGGGCCGCTCGCCCGCCTGCGCGTCTGAGCTGGGCGAATCCATCGGCATGCGCGCGATACGGCGCAGGACCCAGATGACGCCGAGCCCGACGCAGATGTAGACCGCGGCGAGCGTGCCGTAGCCGACGGGGATGCCGCCGGCGCCGGTGACCGCTTCGCTGGTGAGCATCACTTTGTAGACGACCCATGGTTGGCGTCCCACCTCGGCGGTCACCCAGCCGGCGATCAGCGCGACCACCGAGGCGGGGCCGGCGAGCGCGAGCGCGCGGTAGAACCACGCGGACTCCGGCAGGCGCTTTCGCCTGATCCACACGAACAGGTAGATCACGGCGAGCAGCGCGAGCAGCGTGCCGATCCCGACCATCGTCTGGAAGGAGATGCGCACGACGTTGATCGGCGGCCGGCGGTCGGCGGGGACGGTGTCGAGGCCTTTGACGACGGCGTTGGGGTTGTGGAAGGACAGCAGCGAGAGCAGTTTGGGGATCGCGATCCCGTACTTGACCTGACCTTCGGTGTACCAGCCCAGCAGGTGCTCGGGAGCGCCCTTGGTCGTCTTGTACAGGCCCTCGACCGCCGCGAGCTTGATCGGCTCGGCGGTGGCGACGACGCGCGAGATCCAGTCGCCGATCAACAGCTGCACGGGCGAGGCGAGGGTGGCGATCGTCAACGGGATCGCCAGGGCGGTGCGCTCGTAGCGGCCCCACCGTCCTTTCAGGCGACCGACGGCGTAGACGCCGGCGATCAGGAACCCGGAGACGATGTAGCCCGCGATGTACATGTGCACGAGCTCAGGCCAGACGAAGCTGTTGGCGAACAGGGCCGTGAGCGGGTGCACGTCCACGGCTTTGCCGTGCACCAGCCGGAAGCCGATGGGGTCGTTCATCCAGGCGTTGACGGCGATCACCATCAGCGATCCGGTCATGCCGGCGATCGCGATCGGGATGCCGCTGAGGAAGTGCGCTTTCGGCGAGAGGCGATCCCAGCCGTAGATGTAGATGCCGATGAAGATCGCCTCCATGAAGAAGGAGAAGCCCTCGATCGCGAAGCCGAGCCCGAAGACGCTGCCGAACGTGGCCGTGAAGGCCGGCCACAACAGGCCCATCTCGAAGCTGAGGATCGTGCCGGTGATGACCCCGATCGCGAACAGCGCGGCCATCACCCGCGTCCAGCGCCGCGCGAGCGTGCGGTAGAGCTCGTCGCCCGAGCGCAGGTACAGCCACTCGACGAACAGGATCATCGCGGGGAAGGAGATGCCGAAGCACACCAGCGGGATGTGCACGGAGAACGACAGCGCCTGCATCTGACGCGCCTGCAGCAGATATGCCTGATCGACAGGCGTCATCGCAACCCTGGTATATAGGCTGCGCGTCAAGGATGTCTCCCTGTTGGACCGGGGCCCGAGTGCGCGTCGAGCCTGTCCCCCGTTGACCGGGGCCGGCGGCGAGTCAGTCCTCGGCGAGGCGCCGCAACAGCGAGACGGCCTGTTCGAGCACTTTGCGCTCCTGCGCGGAGAGGTCCCCGGCGATCGCTCCCGCGAGCCATCCCTCACGCTGGCGGCGGTCCTCTTCGAGCGTCCGGCGACCCTGCTCGGTGAGCTCGACGAGGATCCGCCGGCGGTCGGTGGGGTCCGCGCGACGCGCGATCAGGCCGTCGGCCTCGAGGTCTGAGACCGTCTGCGTCATAGACTGAGGTCGCACGCGCTCGGCCACCGCCAGATCGCCGATCGACTTGGTTCCCTCACGGTCCAAGCGCCCGAGCACGGCGCCCTGGGAGAGCGAGAAGCGGTGCTCGGCGCGCAGCCGGCGCATGAGGTGCCCGAGCACCATGCGCAGCTCGCTGGCCAGACGGGTTGTATCGAGGGCCGAAGCCACGGCCCGCAGACTATATATCGAGATCAGCAGGGAAACTGCACAGTTTTCCTGTATTAATGAATGGGTGGCGCGCGGCGTGGGCATACCGGCAGTGACGAGAGCAGGCGCGCCCGGGCGGGCGGGGTCCAATCCGGACGCCTCCGGACGCTACAAGTGGATCGCCCTGTCGAACGTGACGCTGGGGGTACTGCTGGCGACCCTGGACGGCTCGATCACGCTGATCGCGATGCCGGACATCTTCCGCGGCATCCATCTCGACCCGCTGGTCGCGGCCAACAGCTTCTACCTGCTGTGGATGATCCTCGGCTTCCTGGTGGCGACGAGCGTGCTGATCGTGAGCCTGGGCCGCCTGGGGGACATGTACGGGCGCGTGAAGATGTACAACCTCGGCTTCGTCATCTACACGATCGCCTCGCTGCTGCTGACGATCGACTGGATGGACGGGCGGGCGGGCGCCATGTACCTGATCGGCTTCCGAATCGTCCAGGGAATCGGCGCGGCGTTTCTGCTGGCCAACTCGGCGGCGATCATCACCGACGCCTTCCCGGCCACACAGCGCGGCATGGCGCTCGGCATCAACAACATCGTGGGCGTCAGCGGCATGTTCGTGGGCCTCGTGCTGGGAGGCCTGTTGGCGCCGATCGACTGGCGGCTGGTGTTCCTGATCTCGGTGCCGGTCGGGCTGTTCGGCACGGTGTGGGCGTATCTGAAGCTCGAGGAGCGCAGCACGCCCAAACACGCGAAGGTCGACTGGTGGGGCAACGTCACGTTCGCGCTGGGGTTGATCCTGATCATGGTTTCGGTCACCTACGGGATCCGCCCCTACGGAAGCGCCGCGACCGGGTGGGGCAGCCCGCGGGTGCTCGGGCTGCTCGGAGCGGGCCTGGCTTCGCTGGCGGTGTTCGCGGTGATCGAGAGCCGCGTCGCCGAGCCGATGTTCCGCCTGCCGCTGTTTCGCATCCGCGCGTTCACGTTCGGGACGCTCTCGACGTTCCTCTCGTCGGTCTCCCGCGGCGGGCTGATGTTCATGCTGATCATCTGGCTGCAGGGCATCTGGCTGCCCCAGCACGGCTACGACTTCACGGAAACGCCGCTGTGGGCGGGCATCTACATGCTCCCGCTGACGCTGGGGATGCTCGTCGCGGGCCCAACGTCGGGATATTTGTCCGACCGCTTCGGCGCCCGTTGGTTCGCGACCGGGGGGATGCTCGGCTCGGCACTGAGCTTCTTCCTGCTGGAGATCCTGCCGATCGACTTCCCGTTCCCGCTGTTCGCGCTGGTGCTGGCGCTGATGGGGATCTCGATGGGCATGTTCGCCTCGCCCAACCGCGCGGCGGTGATGAACAGCCTGCCGCCGCAGCACCGGGGCGCAGGGGGCGGCATGAACCAGACCTTCCAGAACTCCGCGCAGGTGCTGTCGATCGGAGTGTTCTTCACGCTGATGATCCTGGGGTTGGCTTCGAACCTGCCGCACACGCTCGCCTCGGGCCTGGAGGCCCACGGCGTCGCGGCGTCGGCGGCCAACAGCGCCTCGCACACGCCGCCGGTGTCGGTGCTGTTCGCCGCGTTCCTCGGCTACAACCCGGTCGAACACCTGCTGGGCCCGCACGTGCTCGCGACGCTGTCGGCGTCGAGCCGCGCAGTGGTGACCGGCCGCTCGTTCTTCCCCCACCTGATCTCATCGCCGTTCAGCGCGGGCCTGCACGAGGCGTTCCTGTTCGCGATCGTCGCCTGCCTGATCGCGGCGGGCGCATCGCTGCTGCGCGGCGGCAAGTTCCATTACGTGGAGCCCTCCGCAGCCGACGCCGCGCAGAGCAACGGTAGCGGCGGCAACGTCGGCAACGGCAACGTCGGCAGCGGGAACGGCCCAATCGACCAAGGCGCGAGCGAGCTTGCGCGAATCACGACAGCAGAGGAGCAGCATGCGCGTTGAGTGGTATGGCCAGTCGGCGTTTCACCTGAGCGCCGGCGAGAAATCGGTGGCCATCGACCCGTTCGCGGACATGTCAGCGATGGCGGCGAGCCGCGGGATGCAGTTCGACTACCCGCCGATCTCCGGTGTGGAGGCGGATCTGCTGCTGGTCACCCATGAGCACATGGATCACAACGGCGTCGAGGCGATCGCCGGCGAGCCCGCGATCCTGCGCTCGACGGCCGGCAAGCTGGAGTCGCCCCTGGGCGAGGTGACGGCGATCGCCTCCGAGCACGACGAGCAGGCCGGCACCGAGCGCGGTCCCAACACGATCTTCGTGTTCGAGCTCGACGGGACGCGCGTCTGCCACTTCGGCGACTTCGGCCAGACGGGCCTGCGCGAGGAGCAGCAGGCCGCGATCGGCAAGGTCGACCTGCTGATCCTCCCCGTCGGCGCCGGCCCCACGATCGGGGCGGAGCAGGCCGCGCTGATCGTCGAGCGCCTGGCGCCGCGATGGGTGGTGCCGATGCACTACCGCACCCCGCGGATCGGCTTCCTGGAGACCGCGGATGAGTTCCTCGGGTGCTACGAGAACGTCGAGCGCCTCCAGACGCCGGTATTCGAGACCGAGCAGCTGCCGAGCACCGACCGGCCGCTGATCGTGGTGCCGGCGGCGCCGTGACGCGAGGGCTATAACGAGGTGAAACGAGAAAGGACTGCGAGATGAAGATCGGACGGTTGCTACTGCGTCTCTCGGTGGGTGGCTTCTTCTTCGGGCACGGCACGCAGAAGCTCTTCGGCTGGTTCGGCGGGCACGGCCTGGACGCAACTGCTGGAGGCTTCGAGCAGATGGGGCTACGCCCCGGGAAGAGTCATGCCATAGCAGCCGGCGCCGCTGAGGCCGGCGGCGGTGCGCTGCTGGCAGCGGGCCTTGCCACCCCGCTCGCGGCCTCCGCTGTGACGGCGACGATGCTCACCGCGATCAAAACGGTGCACCTGAAGAACGGTCCGTGGCTGAGCAACGGCGGTTATGAGTACAACGTGGTGCTGATCGCCGCCGCGCTGATGCTGGTGGAGGCCGGACCGGGGAGCCTGTCGCTGGACGCTGCGCTCGGGCGTGAGCGCTCCGGCACCGGCTGGACGATCGCGGCGTTGGCCGGCGGAGTCGCCGGCGCCATCGGGGCGCACCTGGTGGCAGCCTCCGCGCCGGCTCCCGTCGAGGCGCCTCCCGCACCGCCGGCGCCCGAGCCTACGGCAGCCTCCGGATCCGCGGAGCAGGAGGTGCACAGCAGTTAGAGTTCGACTGGCCCACCGGGAAGGATCCACGCTGGGCGACGTCCTTCAGGCCAATGGCCCCAATCGACGGAGGATCTGCTCTCGTGAGCCCACCAACGCAGCGCCGAGCGAAGACGCGTTCGATGTCACGACCATCGGCTCTCGCGGTGGCCGTGGGGGCGGTGGTCCTGGCGCTGAGCGGCTGCGGCAGCTCCTCCAGCACCACCAGCTCATCTGCCGCGACGCCGAGCTACTCGAAGGCAGCGCCCGCGGCCGGCACGCCCGCGCAGAGCTCGAGCGCCACGAGCGCGGCGGCGATCTCCACGAAGAATGTCGCCGGCCTGGGCACCGTCCTCGTGAACGCGCAGGGCCGGACGCTGTACATGTTCACCTCCGACAAAGACCAGAAGGTCACGTGCGTGAGCGGCTGCGCGGGGCTGTGGCCGCCGGCGAAGCTGGCCAGTGGACAGAAACCGGTCGCAGCCGGCGGCGCGAAGTCCTCGCTGCTGGGCAGCGACCCGGACCCTGAAGGGGGAGAGGTGATCACCTACGCGGGCTGGCCGCTGTACACCTACGCGGCGGACTCCGGACCGGGAACCGCCGACGGTCAAGGGGTCAACGCGGACGGTGGCCTATGGTACGTGCTCTCCCCGTCCGGATCGAAGATCACCAAGGCGCCGATCGCATGAGGAAAAGCCAGCAAAGCCCACACAGACGATGAGGACGCTCTCGGCCCTGACGCTGGCGCTGGGGGTGCTCGCACTGGCCGGCTGTGGCAGCTCCTCCAGTGGCACGACGGCCTCGACGGCCTCAACGGCGAGCGCTCCGGCTGCGACGACGACGGCCGCCGCCACGACGTCCGCGTCTTCGAGCACGGCGCCGAGCGGCGCGCTGGCGCTGGCCGCGAACCCCGAAGGTCAGCTCGCCTACGACAAGAAGACGCTGACGGCGAACGCGGGCAAGGTGACGATCGCCTTCACCAACATGTCGCCGCTCGACCACAACATGACGATCGAATCCTCCGCGCACAAGATCCTCGGCGCGACCCCGACCTTCCAGGGCGCCACGAAGGCCCTGACGCTCGACCTGAAAGCGGGCACTTACAAGTTCTTCTGCTCGGTCCCCGGCCACCGGATGGCGGGGATGGAAGGCACGCTGACGGTGAAGTGAGACGACCGCGCGGGGCGGTCGAGCCGCGGTCGGCTCAGCCGTTGACCTCGACGATGTCGCCGATGGCGAGCATCCCGAAGACGGTGTGAGCCGCTTCGATCGGCAGCTCAACACACCCGTTGGACTGCGGGAACCCATACGATTCCCGGGGGTATCCGTGCACGGCGTCGCCGCCGTTGAAGTAGTTGACCCACGGCACGTCGGGCACGTCGTATTTGGTGCCGTCGACGTCTTCTCCGGCCATGGTCGTGGAGACCAGCCTGGAGTAGATCGGGAAGATGCCCTGTTCTGTTTCGGCACCGGGCACGCCGGTGTTGGCGAGCGTCGTGAAGGCGACACGGCTGCCCTCGTGGACCTCGAGCGTCTCTGGCAGCGACTCGGAGACGGTCACCCAGGTGTACGGGTTGGGGATGCGCTTGTTGACGGTCTCGTGGTAGAGCAGCGACGCCCAAGTGGCCGCGTTCGGTTCACCGGTGGCTTCGATTCCGTTGTCGCCCTGGAAGACCTCGAGCGCGCCCTTGGTCGTGGGGTCCAGCTCGCCCATCTTCGCCGGCGGCGCGTCGGCGGGGTGGGGGGCCAACGCGCCGCGGGGCGGGTGGAAAGCGTGTTCCGCCGCTTCGCGGCGCGTCTGCGGCCCGGGGGCGTAGTGGACGTCGTACAGCGGCTTCAGCGTCGCGGGGAGGTAGCCGAGGCGCGCGAGCGCCTGCTGCAGGCCCGCGGTCGAAGGACAGCTCACCTTCAGCGCGATCGTCTGTTTGCGCCCGAGCTGGGTGTGGCCGGTGGAGCTGGTGCGAGCCCACACCGTCAGCGCGTAGTTGGAGCAGGGCTGGAGCGTGGAGGCGGGTGAAAACACCTCGGAGTCGCCGACGATGCTCCACTTGCCGGCCACGCTGGGGACCAGCATCGGCGTGGGTGAGCTCGGCGACACCGGCGCGGTGAGCGTCACGGAGATGGGGTCTGTGCCATTGACGATCTTGCGGCTGGGCAGCGCCGCGAGCTGTGTCCGCGGGAGCGGGGAGGCAGAGGCGGTGGCGTCGCCGACGCGTGAGCCGAGCAGGCTGCCGACCCCGTGTCCCTGAGCGGATAGTACGGTCGCAACGACGGCGATGACGACGACCGTCTGCACAAGGATCAGCCCGCGCCTCATAGGGAGCAGAGGCTAACGCATGAACTCCCGACTATCTGCAGCTATCCCCCCAGCCTTCCTCGAGTCTTCACTTCACGCCCGGGCTCGCTCAGGCCTCGATCCACGGGGCCGGCTTGCGCGAGAGGACGTGCGCGGCGAAGCCCACCGCCAGCACGAGCACGACCGCGAGCACGAGCGCTGCGGCGACGGATACGTGCAGGGCGAGCAGGCCACCCGCGAGCGCGCCGAGTAGCATCGCCGCGACGGCCGCCAGGCGTCGCGCGAAGCTCGGTCCGATTCCCCCCGGACGGCCGAGCAGGCCCAGTTCGGAGGCGATGCCGGTGATCGTGCGTGTGAGCACGGTGGTCGTGAGCTCCGGCACCGCGAGCTGCTGGGCAACGGCATTCTGGAGCCCCATTGCCACGGCCATCGGCACGAGCAGCGCGTAGCTCTCGGGGGTGCGAAGCGGCTTGGCGACCGTCGATGCGATCAGCAGCGCGACCGCCAGCAGGGTGGCCTGAGCAACACTCGCGACCCACAGAAGATGCCCGCGATGGTGCGGACGCAACGCGCCGTAGCGCCCTCCGGCCGAAGCGCCGACGAGGAACGCGCCGAGCGCGATCAGCGAGGAGACCGCGGACAGGCCGCGTGCGCCGGCGAGCGCGAAGCCGATGAACACGACGTTGCCCGTCATGTTCGCGACGAACACGTGACCGAGCCTCAGATAGCTGGTGGCATCGACGACGCCGGTGACGACGGTGAGCACGATCATCATCGGCACCAGCGGCCCGTGACGATCGCCGGGCGCCGGCCACACGCTGCGAAGAACCTCACGCGCGGTACTCGCGCCGGGCCCGCCGGCTGGGGACTGGACGGGCGACACCGAATGTGACACTAGCGCGCGCCGACAGGTGCCCGCAAGCTCAGTCCAGGTAGCTGACGAGATCCTGCAGCGGCGCGCGCTCGGGCACCCGCTGCTCCTGCACGGGATGCCCGAGGTAGAGCAGCCCGATCGGCGTCTCCTGCTCGCGAAGGCCGAGGATCTCACGGCCGCGTGGATCGTCCAGCAGCGCGACCGTGCGCCAGTAGCCGGCGAGACCGCGGGCGTGCGCGCCGAGCAGGACCAGGTAGGCGGCGACGCCGGTGGCGAGCTCGTCCTCACGGTCCTGGGCGGGGTCGCCGCCCAGCTGCGCGGTGACGGCGACGAGCGTGGGGGCGCGCTGGAGCTTGATCGCGGACCCCGGCTTCTCGGACTCCGCGAGCCGCATCAGTCGCTCGCGCGTGCCCGCCCCGAGCACGCGGAAGCGCCAGGGGTTGGTGAGGTGGTGGTTGGGCGCCCAACGGGCGAGCTCGAACAGCTCGTCGAGCACGGCGGCGTCCACCGGCCGCGGGCCGAAAGCCTTGTGAGTGCGGCGACTGCGGATAGCCTTCTCGATGTCCATGCGCCACAACGGTAGAGCGATCGAGACATTCACCACGTGGGATCGGCTCGAGATCGCCTATCAGCGCTGGGGGGCGGCGGAGAGCTCGTTGCCGCCGGTGGTGCTCCACCACGGCTTCGTCGCCGACGCGGACTCCAACTGGGTCGCGCCAGGAGTGGTGGGAGCGCTCGTCGCCGCCGGCCGGCAGGTGCTGGCACCCGATGCGAGGGGGCGCGGGCGCTCGGAGAAGCCACACGACCCCGACCGCTACGGGGAGCAGCGCATGGCTCGCGATCTCGGCGCGCTGTTGGACGTCGTGGGCGCACAGGAGGTGGATCTCGTGGGCTACTCGATGGGGGCTGTGGTGGCGCTGATCTATGCCAGCGGCGGGCAGCGGGTCCGCCGGCTGGTGGTGGGGGGCGTGGGCTCAGGGGTGGTGGAGTGCGGGGGCGTGGATCGGCGCGCGGTCTCCAACGAGTCGATCATCCAGGCGCTCAGCGCCGAGGATCCCGCGACGCTGGAGCCCTCGCCGGCGATCGCCTTTCGCCGCCTGGCGGATGCGCTGGACGGCGACCGCGAGGCGCTGGTGGCGCAGGCCTCCTCGATCTACAGGGGCGAGATCGCACTCGATCGCATCGCCGCGCCGACGCTCGTGCTGGCGGGGGACACCGACCCGATGGCGCTCAGACCGGAGGTGCTGGTGGCGGCAATACCGGATGCCGAGCTGCGGATGCTCGACGGCAACCACACGCACGCCGTCGTCGACCCTCGCTTTGCGAGCTCGATCGTCGAGTTTCTCGCCTGAGCGGCAATCGGATCCTGGTCCTCTGAGATGAGCATCGCCGAAATCGCGGCCATCGCCGCGGCGGGCCTGGCGGCCGGCGCGATCAACACGCTGGTGGGAAGCGGCACGCTGATCACCTTCCCGGTGCTGCTCGCGTTCGGCTACGCGCCGGTGACGGCGAACGTGTCCAACACGATCGGCCTGGTGCCGGGGTCGGTGTCGGGCGCCATCGGCTACAGGCGCGATCTGGCGGGCCAGCGCGGGCGGATCCTGCGCCTGGGCTCGATGTCGGTCGCAGGCGGCATCACGGGCGCGGTGCTGCTCCTGGTGCTTCCCTCCTCGGCGTTCGAGGCGATCGTCCCGGTGTTCATCGCGATCGCGCTGGTGTTGACCGTGCTGCAGCCGCGCCTGGCGCGGTGGCTGGACAAACGCGAAATCGAGCTGGAGCACCGGAGCGCCGTGCTGCTGGCGATCTACGCGACGGGCGTCTACGGCGGCTACTTCGGCGCGGCTCAGGGCATCCTGCTGCTGGCGATCCTGGGCTTGGCGCTGACGCAGGACCTGCATCGCACGAACGCACTGAAGAACGTGCTCGCGGGACTGGTCAATGGCGTGGCGGGCGTGTACTTCATGCTCGCGGCACACGTCGACTGGGGGCCCGCGGCGATCATCGCCTGCACCTCGATCGTGGGCGCCCAGCTGGGAGCTCGCTACGGCCGGCGCCTGCCACCGGATGCGCTGCGCGCGGTGATCGTGGTCGTGGGGGTGTTCGCGATCGTCCGGCTGCTCCTCGACTGAGCGGAGCGCCCGGCCGGGCGCGGCTCGATCAGTGCAGCTGATCGATGAACGTGTAGACGACCATCAGGCTGACGAGCACGACAAAGATCCGCAGCGCCCACAGGCCGGCGATCACGCGCGAGCTGAGCACGGCACGGGGCACCGGCCTGGAGGTCTCAGCGACGGTCTGGTCGCGCTCGAGGTGCACGATCATCTCATCCTCGTGGTGCTCCGCCAGAGCGTCCTCGTCGCGCTCTGTCAGAGCGCTCATGAGCCGATCAGGTGGGTCGCCTGCAGGAACGAGTCGATCCCGTACGCGGCTCCGCAGATGCCGACGAACGCGATCACGGCGATCCCGATCACGTTGGTCGAGCGCTTGTTCGCCCACGAGCCCATCAGCCCCTTGTCGTTGGCGAGCATGACCATCAGCACGAGGCTCACCGGCAGCAGCACGGTGGCGAGCACGTTGGCGTTGAGCGCGATCGACAGCAGCGGGACGCCGGGGATCAGGATCACCACCGCGGCGAGCAGCGCGACGGCGATGTTGGCCAGGTAGAAGACGCCGGCGCTGCGCGGCGAGCTGTTGAAGCTGTGGGCGGCGCCGATGCATTCCCCGGCGGCGTAGGCGGTGCTGGCGGAGATCGTGAGGATCGCGACGGCACCCGCCTCGATCAGCCCCAACGCGAACACCGTGCCGGCGCCAGCGCCGGCTACACGCTTCAGCGCCTCGGGAAAGCCGGCGCCCGAGAAGCCCTGGATGCCAGATCCACCGTGGCTGAGCAGCGCCGCTCCGGCGATGAGCGCGCCGATACCGAACACAGCGGCCAGGACGGCGCCGACGGCGGTGTCGTAGCGCCCGTGCTGGACATCGCCCGGCGTCATGCCCTTGTCGGCGGAGGCGCTCTGCTGGAAGAAGATCATCCACGGCGTGACCGTCGCGCCGATGGTGGAGGCGAGCAGCAGCAGCAGCGTGTTGAAGCCCCCGCCCGGGAATGGGGTGAAGTCGAAGGAGCCGACGACCGACCCGATGTGCGGTTTGACGAGGATCGCCGCCACCAGGAACAGGCCGTTGAAGAGGGCGAGGCCGAGCACGATGCGCTCCCAGCGCCAATAGCGCCCGCCGCTGAGCGTGAACAGGACGAGCGCGAGGCCGAGGGCGACGGCGACGCCGGAGCCGAGGTGGAAGTAGGCGAGCCCGACGCGGATCGAGACGAACTCGGCGATCAGCGTGACCAGGTTGGTCAGCGTCAGGTCGCCGGCGCCGAACCAGCCCCAGACGCGCCCGTAGCGCTGCAGGACCAGCTCGCCGTAGCCGCGGTGGGTGACGGCGCCGACGCGCATGCACATCTCCTGGCACACGTAGGCCATCGCGAACAGGATCGGGATGAAGGGGACGAAGAACCCGAGTCCGTACTGAGCCCCGTCGGAGGCGTAGGCGATCATGCTCGGCCCGTCGTTCTCGCCGAGCATCGCGAGGATCCCCGGCCCGACGAGCAGCCACAGCAGATACCAGCGCTTGCGATGCCTGCGCGCGTGATGCACGCGCGAGCGATCGTGCGAGCGCGCGGTGTCCTCGTCGGTCAGCGCGGGCCGGCCGACGAGGGGGGAGGTGGCCAGCTCAGGCGGTGGAACCATCCACTCCTCCCTGTGCGCCGGCGACCGGCGAGTGCGCAGGCGGGCGATCGACTTCAACGCGCATCGCGCCGGCCAACTGCCCGCCGATGGCGTGCTCGCGGTCGCCGAACAGCACGAACAGGGGCCCGCCGAAGGGCTGGCGCTCGCGCACCGTGAAGCGCTCGCCCGGCGCGATGCCGCGCTCGGCTAGGTAGCGGAGCATCTCCGGGTCGGAATCCGACACGCGCACGAACAGGCCCTCGTCGCCTGGCTGCAGGCTCTCCATGCGGTCGGTCGGACGCTCCTCGAGCTCGAGCTCGGCGCTGGGGATCGGATCGCCGTGGGGATCCACGGTGGGATGCCCGAGCTTGGCGGCGATCAGCTCCTCCAGGTCCTCTGAGAGCACGTGCTCGAGCACCTCCGCCTCCGCGTGCACGCGATCCCACGGCATGCCGAGCGCCTCGGCGAGGTAGCTCTCCAGCAGGCGGTGGTGGCGGACCACCTCCAGCGCTATCCGCCGGCCGTCAGCGGTCAGGCGCACCCCGCGATAGGGCACGTGGGTGGTGACGCCGAGCTCGTCCAGGCGCTTGAGCATCGCGGACACCGAGCCGGGCGTGATGCCGAGACGCTCCGCCAGGGCGTTCGTGGACACCGGCACGTCCTCACGCGATTCGAGCGCGAAGATTGCCTTGGAGTAGTCCTCGATCGCGGGGGTGCGCAGTAGTTCCTTGGTCGCCATGGAGATAGATTATGGCATGCCAAAAGATTATTCAAGGCATCGCCGGTTCACGACATCATCGAGCAGGACTGCCTGGAGCTTGAGGTAGGCAGCTGCGAGCCGCACCTAACATGACCGCGGCACGTCGATTTCCGGGCTTCCCGTTCGTCTTCGAACACACCGGGTCGATTCCGACCCACGACTTCAGGAGTGACCATGACCGACTCTTCGACCGAGGGCATCAAGACCGTGCTGGTCCCCGTGTCCGACCTGACGACGGCCAAGGCGACGTACACCGCCCTGCTCGGGATATCGCCACAGACCGACGGGTCCTACTACGTCGGCTTCGACGCCGCCGGCCAGCACATCGGGCTGTTGCCGGGCGGTGGGCCGCAGGGCATGACCTCGCCGGTGGCCTACTGGCACGTGCCGGACATCGAGGCGAAGTTGGCGGAGGTGACCGCCGCGGGTGCCACCGTGAAGGAGCCCGTGCGCGACGTCGGCCACGGCCGTCTGGTGGCCAGCTTCACCGACCCCGATGGCAACGTGCTCGGGCTGCTCCAGGACCCCGTCTGACCGATGGAGACGCGATGAGCATGGCCACGAGGACGGACACGCGCTCGGCCGGGCTGCACGTTGGCGACAGCCACGATCTGATCCGCGTGCACGGCGCACGCGTGAACAACCTCAAGGACATCAGCGTCGAGATCCCGAAGCGCCGGCTGACCGTGTTCACCGGCGTCTCGGGCTCGGGCAAGAGCTCACTGGTGTTCGGCACGATCGCCGCGGAGTCCCAGCGGCTGATCAACGAGACCTACAGCGCGTTCGTGCAGGGCTTCATGCCGACGCTGGCGCGGCCGGAGGTCGACGTGCTCGAGGGGCTGACGACGGCGATCGTCGTCGACCAGGAGCGGATGGGCGCCGACGCGCGATCCACGGTTGGCACCGCCACCGACGCAGGCGCAATGCTGCGCATCCTCTTCAGCCGACTCGGCAAGCCGCACATCGGCTCGCCCCAGGCGTTCTCCTTCAATGTCGCCTCGATCTCGGGCGCCGGGGCGGTCACGTTCGAACGGGCTGGCCGCACGACGAAAGAGAGGCGAAGCTTCAGCATCCTCGGCGGCATGTGCCCGCGCTGCGAGGGGCGGGGCTCGGTGAACGACATCGACCTCACTCAGCTCTACGACGACAGCAAGTCGCTGCGCGAGGGTGCGCTCACGATCCCCGGCTACAGCATGGACGGCTGGTACGGCCGGATCTTCATGGGCTGCGGCTTCTTCGACCCGGACAAGCCGCTCAGGAAGTTCACCAAGAAGGAACTCAGCGATCTCCTCTACAAGGAAGCGACCAGGATCGAGGTCGACGGCGTCAACCTGACCTACGAGGGCCTGATCCCGAGGATCCAGAAGTCGATGCTCTCCAAGGACGTCGACTCGCTGCAGCCGCACGTCCGCGCGTTCGTGGAGCGGGCGGTCACCTTCACCACCTGTCCCGAGTGCGACGGGACGCGGCTCAGCGCCGAGGCCCGGTCGTCGAAGATCAAGGGGATCAACATCGCCGATGCCTGCGCAATGCAGATCAGCGACCTCGCCGCGTGGGTTCGTGGCCTGAACGAGCCGTCGGTCGCTCCGCTGCTCGACGCTTTGGGAGCGAACCTCGACTCGTTCGTGGACATCGGGCTGGGCTACCTCTCGCTCGAGCGGCCATCGGGCACACTCTCGGGCGGCGAGGCCCAGCGCGTCAAGATGATCCGCCAGCTCGGGCTCCTCGCTCACCGACGTGACCTACGTCTTCGACGAGCCGACGATCGGGCTGCACCCGCACGACATCGAGCGGATGAACGACCTGCTGCTGGCACTGCGCGACAAGGGCAACACCGTGCTCGTCGTGGAGCACAAGCCCGAGACGATCGCGATCGCCGACCATGCCGTAGACCTCGGCCCGGGCGCCGGCACCGGTGGCGGCGAGGTGGTGTTCGAGGGCACGGTCGAGGGGCTGCGCGCCAGCGACACGATCACCGGCCGCCACCTCGACGACCGGGCCTCCCTCGAGGAGGAGGTGCGGACGCCGGACGGCGTGCTCGAGGTCCGCGGCGCAAGCACCCACAACCTGCGGGACGTCGACGTCGACATCCCGCTCGGCGTGCTGGTCGTCATCACGGGCGTGGCGGGCTCGGGCAAGAGCTCGCTGATCGGCGGCTCGGTGTCCAAGCGCGAGGGAGTCGTCTCGATCGACCAGACAGCGATCAAGGGCTCGCGGCGCAGCAACCCGGCGACGTACACCGGCCTGCTCGACCCGATCCGCAAGGCCTTCGCGAAGGCCAACGGCGTGAAGCCGGCGCTGTTCAGCGCCAACTCCGAGGGCGCGTGCCCCAACTGCAACGGCGCCGGCGTGATCTACACCGACCTGGCGATCATGGCCGGTGTCGCCGCGCCCTGCGAGGTGTGCGAGGGCAAGCGCTTCCAGGCCGAGGTGCTCGAGTACGAGTTCGCCGGCAAGGACATCAGCGAGGTGCTCGCGATGCCGGTGGTGGAGGCCAAGGAGTTCTTCGGCGCCGGCGAGGGCGAGAACGCTCCCGCGCACAAGATCCTGACCCGGCTCGCCGACGTGGGGCTCGGCTACCTCAGCATTGGCCAGCCGCTCCCGACGCTGTCCGGCGGCGAGCGACAGCGCCTCAAGCTGGCCACCCACATGGTGGGAAAGGAGGCCGGGCGGGCCGAGATCTTCGTCCTCGACGAGCCGACCGCCGGCCTGCACCTCGCCGACGTCGAGCAGCTGCTCGACCTGCTCGACCGGCTCGTCGACTCCGGCAAGTCGGTGATCGTGATCGAGCACCATCAGGCGGTCATGGCGCACGCCGACTGGATCGTCGACCTCGGCCCCGGCGCCGGCCACGACGGCGGTCGGATCGTCTTCGAGGGCACACCCGCCGAGCTCGTCGCCGGGCGGGAGGGAATATCCCTCACCGGCAAGCACCTCGCGGCCTACGTCGGCACCTGAACGAGGCCCTCGCGGACACCGTGGGCCGGTTGAACCAAGCCGGCGCCGACCTACATCCAGCACAACCGCGACGCTTCCTCGCGCTCGGTCCGGCCGACAGTAATCGAGCTCAATGGAGACAAGGCTATGAGCAAAACGACTGGCAATCCGATCCAGACAACCGATGCCGGCATCCCGGTCGAGAGCGACCAGTATTCGCTGACCGTCGGCGCGGGCGGCCCGATCCTGCTTCAGGACAGTTACTACTCCGGGCCAGTAAACGTCCGACGGTCCTGGTAGGTTTTGGTGTGTGAGGACTCGGGATGCGAGGCGGTTGGGGCAAGAGGCTCAGGAGGAGCTTCGTCGGCGTGCCGTGGCGTTGGTCGGTGAGGGGCGCTCCCAGACGGAGGTTGCTCATCTGCTTGATGTTTCGCGCCAGTCGGTGAGTGAGTGGACACGCGCTCAGCGCCTTGGCGGGGACGGGGCGCTCGCGGCAGGTAAGCGTGGCCGTCGCCCTGGCGAGAAGACGGCGCTGACGGCCTCCCAGCAGGCGCAGATCTCCAAGGCGATCCGGGAGAAGAACCCTGACCAGTTGCAGCTGCCGGGGTTTCTGTGGACGAGGGCGCTGGTGTGCGAGTTGATCGACCGGCGGTATGGGATCCGTGTCGCTGAGAAGACCGCGGGCCGGTATCTACGGGCGTGGGGTTTCAGCCCGCAGAAGCCCGCCAGACGCGCGTTTGAGCAGAACCCCGAGATGGTCACGCGTTGGCTTGATGAGCGCTACCCCGCGATCAAAGAGCGTGCCCACCGCGAGAAATCCCTGATCTTGTGGGCGGATGAGATGGGTTTGCGCTCCGATCACACCGCCGGCAGATCGTGGAGCCCGGTCGGGAAGACCCCGGTGATCGAGGGCACCGGTCAGCGGTTCGGCGCGAATGTGATCTCCGTGATCTCCAACAAGGGGCACCTGTCCTTCCGGGTATTCAAGGAGAAATTCGTGGCAGCCGTGTTCATCGACTTCCTCGGGCGTCTGATCCGCCAGAGCAAGGGGCAGAAGATCATCCTGATCCTTGACGGGCACCCCGTGCACCGCGCGAAAAAGGTGAAAGGCTGGGTAGAAGCCCACGCTGATCAGATCGAGCTGCAGTTCCTACCCGGCTACGCACCAGAGCTCAACCCGACCGAGCTGCTCAACCAGGACGTCAAGACCAACGCCCTCGGCCGCCGCCGACCCCACACCCAGAACGAGCTGATAGACGACACCCGCAGCTACCTACGCTCAACCCAACGCCGCCCCGACATCGTCACCAACTACTTCAACGAGAAACACGTCACCTACGCCAAAGCCGCCTGACGGCTATTTACTGGTCCGGGGTAGTATCTGATCGAGCAGATGGCCAACTTCAACCGGGAACGGATCACGGAGCGCCAGCCGCACGCCAAGGGCAGCGGCGCGTTCGGCCGGTTCGAGGTCACCAACGACGTCAGCGCCTTCACCAGGGCGGCGCTGTTCCAGCCGGCGACCACCACCCGGCTGGTGTCCAGGTTCTCCACGGTGGCGGGGGAGCGGGGCAGCCCGGACATGTGGCGGGACCTGCGCGGCTTCTCGCTGAAGTTCTACACCAGCGAGGGCAACTACGACATGGTCGGCAACGACACGCCGGTCTTCTTCGTCAAGGATCCGATGCACTTCCAGAACTTCATCCGGTCGCAGAAGCGGCTGGCCAAGAACAACCTGCGCAGCAACGATATGCAGTGGGACTTCTGGACGCTGCTGCCGCAAACGGCGCACCAGGTGATCTGGCTGATGGGCGACCGCGGCTTCCCGAAGAGCTGGCGGCACATGAACGGCTACTCGAGCCACACCTACATGTGGATCAACGCGCAGGGCGAGCGGGTCTGGGTGAAGTACCACTTCATCAGCGACCAGGGCATCGAGTTCTGGACCCAGGCCGAAGGCGACCGGCTGGCCGGGACCGACCCCGACTATCACACCAAGGACCTGTACGAGGCGATCGAGCGCGGCGAGCACCCGAGCTGGACGCTCGAGGTACAGATAATGCCGTTTGAGGACGCCAAGACCTACCGGTTCAACCCGTTCGACATGACCAAGGTGTGGCCGCACGCCGACTATCCGCTGATCGAGGTCGGCAAGATGACCCTCGACCGCAACCCTGTCGACAATCACACCGAGATCGAGCAGGTCGCGTTCCAGCCCAACAACATGGTGCCGGGGATCGGCCCGAGCCCGGACCGGATGCTGCTGGCCCGTCTGTTCTCCTACGCCGACGCGCACCGAGCCCGTCTCGGAGTGAACTACCAGCAGATCCCGGTCAACGCCCCCGTCGCACCAGTCAGCACCTACAGCAAGGACGGTTCGATGCGGATCGTCAACCGGACCGACCCGGTGTACTTTCCGAACTCCAAGGGCGGTCCGCAAGCGGATAGCGAGCACTTCGAGCCGGCGAGCTGGTACGCCGACGGCGAGATCATGCGCGCCGCCTATGTCGAGCACGCCGAGGACGACGACTGGAGCCAGCCCGGCACGCTGGTCCGCGAGGTCATGGACGGCGCGGCAAGGGAGCGGCTGGTGAGCAACATCGTGGGAGCGCTGCTCGCCGGCGTGACCGAGCCGGTGCTACAGCGCACCTTCAGCTACCTGCGGAACGTAGACCACGACCTCGGCGAGAAGGTCGAGGCCGGCGTCCGCGCCGGTGTCGGGCCGGCGCGCGTTGCAATCGCGCGCTGACACCGCGCCTCGCCTCGCTGCACGAGATGGCGCGCAGACCGCTCAATCGCGCCACTCGACCTCGAAGTGCCCGATCGGCTCGTCGAAGCCCTTCACCGCAATGGGGCCGCCTTCGGAAAACCGGATGCCCTTGCCGCGACAGAGATCCTGCACCCCGGATGAAACGACGATGCAATCCGGCTCAGCCCAAGCGCACAATCGCGCAGCCTGCTGCACCGCGGCGCCAAAGAGATCGTTTTGCTCGGTGACGGGCTCGCCGGCCGCCACCCCGACACGGACGTGCAGGTGCCCGTTTGCCGGTTCGTCGCGCTCCTGCAGCGCCCTCTGGATTTGCATCGCCGCGGAGACCGCCTGGAAGGCCGAGGTGAACGCGGCCATGATCCCGTCGCCGGTGTGCTTGACCTCGCTGCCGCCGAAGCGCGCCAGGACCGCGCGTACGACCGAGTCGTGTACCCGGAGAAACCTCATCGCTGCACGATCTCCCAATTGCTGGGTGAGACGAGTGGAGTCGACCATGTCCGTGAAGAGGATCGCCCGGAAAGCGCTTTCTATGTATGGCTCGCCAGGAGGATGGGTGTTGAGCCGACCGAAGAAGCCGCGCACGACCGCCTGATCAACCTCGATGACGTTCGACGGAAGCAGCCCGTGGGCTGCCCGATGGGCTGCCTCAACGGCCTCCTCGTCCGGGCCCTCGACCAGGCAAAAGCCGCTCCCCGCGTCCTCGTCGAACCAGTAGGTCACGAAGCGCACGCCGAATCCATCCTGAACCTCGAGATCGCGCATGTGAGCGACTGCGATGTCGGCAGCGGTCGCGTCCGGGAGATCGTGGCGGTCGATGTAGAGGGGCATGGCGATCAGCCCGTGCTCGCGGGACGGATGTTCTGGTTCACCCGGAAGCGGTTGTCCGGGTCGTAGGTGCCCTTGATCTGCGCCAGCCGGTCGTAGTTGTGGCGGTAGCTCGCCCGCACCCGCTCCTCGCCCTCGTCCATCATCATGTTCACGTAAGCGCCACCAGCGGAATATGGGTGAAGCGCCTCGAAGTAGTCGACGCACCAGCGCCGGATGACCTCGGCATTGGCGGGGTCGTGGTCGACACCGGCGAAGACAGAACCCCAGACCGCGTCGCGGTAGCTCCACGGGGTGTCGGACGGGCCGACGTCGTGGACAGCTCCGTCGATCGGGTACAGGTGCATCGTCGACTGCCACGTCGGCATCTCAGCGCCGAACTTGGCGTGCGCCTCGACGGCAGCGTCGGGAATCTCCTTGACGAAATCAGCGCGCCAGTACCACTGGTCTCCCGCGGGATAAACGGGGTCGAAGGCGCCCTGGAGAGCGGGGAGGGGCATCGGCTGAACTGCGTGCAGCAAGGGCTCCGGCAGGATGTCCAGCAGCGGAGCCATCGCCCCGGCGGCGTCCTCGGGAGCGCCCGCATAACACCAGACGACCCCGCAGACCTTGCGGAGATGGAGCTCCTCGGGGAATGGCGGCGCCGGCGGGACCGACGCGAACGCGAAGAAGCCGTTGAGCTCGCGCGGGGCGTTCGGCAGGAACTCTCGGTAGGCGCTCAGCACCTCGGCGCCGAGCTCGACCGGCCAGAAGGTCGGGCCCCCGACTACCGTCGAGACCTCGTGCAGCCGGAAGAGGAAGGACGTGACGACGCCGAAGTTGCCGCCGCCGCCCCGGATCGCCCAGTAGAGGTCGGGGTGCTCATCGGCGGCGGCTCGGACGGTCTCGCCGTTTGCGAGCACGACGTCGGCCTCGAGCAGGTTGTCGATCGTGAGGCCGCACTTGCGGGTCAGATGCCCAAGGCCGCCACCCAGCGTGAGACCACCGACGCCGGTGGTCGAGATGATCCCGCTCGGTGTCGCCAGGCCGTGCTCGTTGGTCGCGGCATCCACTTCGCCCCAGGTGCAGCCGCCACCGACCCTCGCCGTCCGAGCGCCGGGATCCACTTCCACTCCCTTCAGGCCCGAGAGGTCGAGCACCACGCCGTCCTCGCACGTTCCCAGGCCGGCGCCGTTGTGGGCGCCTCCGCGCACAGCCAGCAAGAGCTCGTGGTCGCCGGCGAACGAGACGACCTTCGCGACATCGGCGGCGTCGGCGCAACTCGCGATCAGCGCCGGGTGCCGGTCGATCATCGCGTTGTACACCTTGCGGGCCTCGTCGTAGCCGGGGTCCGCGGGGGCTGTAAGCCGTCCCCGGAATCCGCGCATCTCGCTGCGGGCTGTGTGCATCAAGGCGGTGGCGGTGCTCATGTGTTCCCCCTGTCGGAGTCTCTGAGTTGTTACGGCCGAGACTAAGGCGCTGGAATGTCGCTGTCATGACCCGAACTGACCCAATTCGAATGTTCGGGCCTCGATCGATCCGAGGTGGGCATGGTCAAGACTGACTATCGTCTTTTCATGGAGGCAGAGATCCCGGACCTTCCGGAGCCACTGCGCCCGACCTCGGTTTCCCCGTTCGTCGGCCGCGCGGCCGAGCTCGAGAAGCTCCGAACGCTGATGCCGCGAACCGAAGGGGAGAGGCGCCGTGTCGCGCTGCTCGCTGGCGAGCCGGGTGCCGGGAAGAGCCGTCTGGCGCGTGAGTTCGCCGCCCAGGTCGCGATGGAAGGGGTGCTCGTCCTCTACGGCGCCTGTGACGCAGTCGTGCGGACCCCATACGGACCCTTCGTCGAGGCGCTCGAACGCCTGGTGCGGGTAACCGACGGGGCACAGCTCCGTGCCGCGCTCGGCGCCGGCGGCGGCGAGCTGACTCGGCTGCTGCCCGAGCTGTCCGTCCAGGTCGGCGGGCTGGCGCAACCGGTGAACGCCGACGCCGACACCGAGCGCCATCGTCTGCACACGGCGGTCGCTGACCTGCTTGCGAACGTCAGCCGCTCGAGACCGATACTGCTCGTGCTCGAGGATGGGCATTGGGCGGACGCGACGACACTTCTGCTCCTGCGACACTTGGCGCGCTCTGCGTGGAGCGCCCGGCTGTTGATCCTCGCGACCTTCCGCGACAGCGAGGCCGGTGTGCCCGCGGAGCTCTCGGAGACGCTTGCCGACCTACGCCGCTCCGATGACGTCGTGCGAATGCGCCTGGAGGGGCTCTCGGGGGCGGAGGTCTCTGACCTGGTCAGCCGTGCCGCCGGCAGCGACTCCGACCCCGACGACCCCGAGCTGCACGAGCTTGCAACTACGATCCACGACCTCACCGCCGGCAACGCCTTCCTCGTCTGCGAGCTCTGGCGCGCGGCGGTGGAGACGGGAATAGTCGAGGTCGCTGGCGGGCGGGTGAGGGTGACCCGGCCGCTGACCGAGTTCGGCACGCCCGAAAGCGTCCGCGAGGTGGTCAGCCAGCGGCTCTCCCGCCTGGGCCCGAGAACCATCGAGCTGCTCGAGCTCGCGGCAGTCGCCGGGCCGGAGTTCGAGCTGGAGCCGGTCCGCCGCGCCGCGGGCATAGCCGAGCCCGAGCTTCTAACCGCGCTCGAGGAGGCAGTGGGCAGCGGAATGATCGAGGAGCTCCACGCCAAGCGACTGGCATGCCGCTTCACCCACGAGATCGTGCGACGGGCGCTGTACGACCGACTCTCGCGGCTCCGGCGAGCCGAACTGCATCTCCGCGTCGGGGAGGCGCTCGAGAGCGCCGCCGCAGGCTCCGACCGCGCACTCGCAGACCTCGCCCATCACTTTGGCGCAGCCGCTCCGCTCGGGGGAGCGGAGCGGGCGATCGACTACAACCTGCGCGCCGCGCGTGCGGCGAGCGCCGCGCTTGCCTTCGACGACGCCGCGACGCGGCTGCGGACCGCAATCGAGATCGGGATCCAGGGCGAGCCTGAGCGCGCCGGCGCCCTGCTCGAGCTGGGCGCTGTGAGCCATCGTGCGGGCAAGGCGACCGATGCGCTGGACGCGTTCGTGTCGGCGGCGGAGATCGCTCGCGCGCTGGATAGCGGGGAGCTGCTCGCCCGCGCAGCGATCGGCTACGAGGATGCATGCTGGCGCCCCGGGGTCATACGACGAGACGTAATCGAGCTCCTCGAGGAGGCGCTTACGGCGGTTGATGACAGCAGCGACGAGCTGCGGATTGGCCTGCTGGCGGGACTTTCGCGAGCGCTCGACTTCGCGGGGGAGCGCCAGCGTGGCGCGCTCGTGCGCGACAACGCCATCGCACTGGCAAGGCGATACGACGATCGCGCGGGGCTCGCCAAGGTGTTGGTCGGCTCTTACTGGGCGCGCGGCACGACCCCGCTGGAGGAGATCCTTTCGATGCTCACCGAGGCGAGAGACCTGGGGCAAGAGGTGGGGGACGCCGAGATCCAAACGGACGCAATGGCGTGGCGCGTGCCGACCTTCGTGGCTCTCTCCGACCTCGATTCCGCTCGGGCGGAGGTGCTTGTCCTGCGCGAGATGGCCGAGCACACAGCGCAGCCGTTCGTGCACCACGTGGCCGAGCACTACGCGTCGGCGATCGCTCTCTGCGACGGGAACCTCGCGGATGCCGAGGCGATGGCGCGACGCTCGCACGATTGGGCCCGGCTACTGACCGGTCGCGATGCCTCCGGTACTCACGGCATCCAGATGTTCGGCGTTCGCCGCGAGCAAGGTCGCCTGGCGGAGCTCGCGCCGGTAATCAGAATCCTTGCGGGCGGGGCCGAGCGTGAGGGCCCATGGCGTCCCGGGCTCGCCGTGGTGTTCGCCGAACTGGGCATGGAGCGCGAGGCCAAGCGCGAGCTTTCGAGGCTCGCCGCCGAGGGCATCGACGGCTACCAGGCATCGCTGTGGCTGGCTACGCTCACCTACCTCACCGACGCCTGTGCCGCGGTCAACGACGAGCGGATGGCGGCGATCGTCTACCCCGAGCTGGAGCCGCTCGCGGGGACCAATGTGATGATCGGTCACCTGGTCGCCTGCTATGGAGCCGCCGATCGCTACCTGGGCATGCTCGCCGCGATGCTGGGAGAGACGGGGCGAGCCGAGGAGCACTTCGAGCAGGCCATCGAGCAGAACAGGCGGATGGGCGCGTCGACCTGGGTGGCTCACACCGCATATGAGTACGGGCGCTTTCTACTCGGACGAGGACGTGGGGCCCGCAACTACGCGCAGGCCCTGCTCGGCGAGGCCGCCGGCTTGGCCGAGCGTATCGGCATGGAAGGACTGCTCGGCAAGATCCGCCTGCTCGACGTGCCCACCTCGGGTGGCCTCCCAGGCGGGCTCTCCCCACGCGAGGCGCAGATCCTCGAGCTGGTCGCCAGAGGGCTCAGCAACCGCGAGATCGGCCGGGAGCTGACGATCAGCGAGCACACCGCGGCCAACCACATCCGAAGCATTCTGCGCAAGACCGATTGCGCCAACCGCACCGAGGCTACGTCCTACGCTCACCGGCACGGTCTCGCCCCGGACTGAACCGAGCTACGATCAGTCGATGGCCCTGTACATGATCGAGCGCAGCTTCGCCGATCAGCTCGACCTCACCGACGACGATGTCGAGCTCATCGAGGAGGTGAACAGCGACGAGGGAGTCCGCTGGCTCTTCTCATTCCTGAGCGCCGACCGGAGACGCACCTATTGCCTCTACGAGGCGCCGTCGCCCGACGCAATCCTGGCCGCCGCCCGCAAGGCAAACGTCCCGGCCGACGTGGTCGTCGAGGTGAGCGCAGCCACGCCGCAGTTCTCCGACCGCTTGCGCGACTGGGCCGACGCTGCCCGCTGAGCTGCCCAGAGTCAACCGCTCGACCGGTCAGCCAATCCGCTCCGCCAGCTCGACGATGATCCCCTCGGGGCCGCGGACGTAGCAGAGCCTGTAGCGGTCCTGGTAGCGCCCCAGCTCGCCGACGAGCTCTGCGCCGCGGGCTCGCAGGCGGGCGAGGACAGCGTCGATGTCATCGACGGCGAACGAGACGTGGCGGATACCCGAAGCGTTCGCCGGCGCGCGCTGATGCCCGCCGTCGGTCGACGGCGCGTGAAACTTCGTCAGCTCCAGTCGTCCGTGCCCGTCTGGAGTCTGCAGCATGGCGATCTGCGCACGAACGCCATCGAGCCCGACGATGCGGTCCACCCAGTCGCCCTCGACCGGCGCTTCGCCATGCAGCTCGAGCCCGAGCTCAACGAAGAACGCCACCGCGTCCGCGAGGTCCTCGACGACTATGCCCACGTGGTCCATCCGCTGGACTGTCATGTGCTCGATGGTAGGCACGCGACTCGGCGGCCGCTCGGTTTGCGAAGCTGCGCCGCGTGATCGTGCTCGAGCAGCGCTGCCGCCAGACGCTCGAGGGGAGTTGGACCGTCGGCGAGCGCGACGGCGTGCAGTTTGCCTACACGCGCCCGAGCCCTGGGCGCTACCGCTGGCAGTGGTACTGGGACTCTTGCTTTGCGGCGATCGCGTGGCGGCATTTTGACCCGGCGCGGTCTCGCGCGGAGCTCGAGACACTGCTCGCGGCGGCGCGGCCGGATGGGTTCATCGGTCACACGATCTTCTGGGAGCACCCGGTCAGCGGCCCACGTGAGCTGTTTTACAACGTGATCCATCGCGACGACCTGATGACCGCGACGATCGAGCCGCCGGCGCTGGCGTTCGCGTGGAGGATGGCGGTCGGCGATCCGGCGCTCGAGCCGCGGATCGTCGCCCACCACGCCACGGTCAGCGCCGAGCGCGATCTGGAGGGCGACGGGTTGCTGTGGATCCTCCAGCCCGACGAGTCCGGTTTGGACGCATCGCCTCAGTTCGACCCGATCTGGCGCCACGAGGCGCAGGGCCTGCCTGGTTTCGTCGAGCTGGTGCGTCGCAATCGAAAGCGCGAGTTCCAAATCGACGCGGTACGCGCCGCCGGCGACCCGGTCGTCTGTGAGGTGCTGACCAACGTGATCAACGGGCTGTCACGGCTGGCGCTCGGGCTGCCCTCGATCACGCCGGCACTGATCGCCCGCCTGTATGACGAGCCGAGCGGGACGTTCCTGCCCGTGGCGATACCGGCCATCACGGAGCGGATCCCGTTGACCTGGGCGGCGCTCGCTCCACTTGCGCTGCCCGACCTGCCCGATGAGATCGGCCGCCGCCTGGTGGAGTGTCTACTCGACGAGCGCCGCTTCTGGACAGCCGCCACCCCGCCTTCGGTCTCGCTCGATGAGCCAGCGTTCTCGCTGCGCGAACACTTTGACGGCCTGCGGCGCTACTGGCGCGGACCGACGTGGGTCAACAGCGCATGGCTCGTGTGGCGGGGAATGGTGCGACTCGGCTATGAGCGACAGGCCGCCAGGCTCGCCAGTGGGATCACCGAAACGGTTGCGCGCGAGGGGCTGCGCGAGTTCTACGACCCGCACGACGGGCGCGGCATGGGCGCCGAGGACTTCGCCTGGTCTGCGCTTGCGCTCGAGATGCTCGACCCAAGCAACGCGAGCGCCGGTCTACCCGCAGGTGAGGGGTGATCGGGGGGAGAGCTCGGCGCCGCGGCGCGACATCCGCCCGTGTTCGGGAAAGATGCAGAATGACCTGGCAGCACGGAGCGACGCTCGACCGATGAGATCCGCGCCTCGGTGCGCTCACAACGAGAGAACCACCACAGAGAAAGACGGACCCATGAAACTGACGACCACCACGCTGGTCTCTGTCGATGGAGTGATGCAGGGGCCCGGCGGGCTGGATGAGGACCGCAGGGACGGATTCGAGCGCGGCGGCTGGGCCATGGGGCACCCCGACAAGGAGGCCGCGGCGTTCATCGTCGAGGTGTACCAGCGCGCCGACGCGTTCCTGTTCGGCCGGTGGACCTTTGAGCTCTTTGCCGGCTTCTGGGGAGCGATGGAAGCGGGCAGCCACCCCATCGCAGCGGCGTTGAACACGCGGCCCAAGTACGTGGCATCGACCACGCTCACCGACCCGCAATGGGCGGACACGACCGTCCTCTCTGGTGACGTCGCGGCAGCCATCGGCGAGCTGAAAGCCAAGCCGGGAGGGGAGCTGCAGGTGCACGGCAGCGGGCGCCTGGTCCGCTGGCTGCTCGACAACGACCTCGTCGACGAGATGAACCTGCTCATCGTCCCTGTGGTCGTCGGCCAGGGCACGCGGCTTTTCCCCGACACCGGGCCGGACATAGCGCTTGACCTGGTCGACTCGCGAGCCTTCCCGAAGGGCACAACGCTGCAGGTCTACCGGCCGGCCGGGCGCCCGCAGTACGCAACCGCCTGAACCGAGCGGGCGTCGCCGGTCCGGCCGGCTCTGACGGCGAATAGGCCATCTGGCCGATGTAGTCCACCGCACGGCACGGCAGGCTTGGGATGATGGACGAGGCGATCATGATTCCGGTTGGCGGAGTTGACCAAGACGCGGTGGCGATCGTCCCGACTGGGACGGTGACGTTCTTGCTGACCGATGTTGAGCGCTCGACCCTGTTGTGGGAGGAGTGGGGCGAGGTGATGGCGCCGGTGATGGCGCGCTGCCACGATCTGCTCGCCGAGGTCGTGCAGGCGCGTGGCGGTGTGCGTCCGGAGGAGCAGGGTGAGGGTGATAGTGCGGTCGCCGTGTTCGTGCGCGCGTCGGATGCGGTTGCGTGCGCACTCGATCTGCAGCGGGCGTTGAGAAGCGAGCCGTGGCCTGAGCGTGTGGATGTGCGCGTGCGTGTGGCGTTGCACACCGGGGACGCGGTGTTGCGCGATCCGCGTAACTACACAGGTCCCTCGATCCATCGCTGTGCTCGGCTGCGGGCCATCGGACATGGGGGGCAGACGCTGCTGTCGCGTTCGACGTATGAGCTGGTGGCAGGCGGTCTGCCCGACGGCGTGAGCGTGCGTGACCTCGGCGCGCATCGGCTGCGCGATCTGGCGCGGCCGGAGCAGGTGTACCAGCTGTGCCATGCGGATCTACACGACGACTTCGGCCCGCTGCGCTCGCTGTCGGCCCTGCCCAACAATCTGCCCGTCCAGCTCACCAGCTTCGTTGGCCGCGAGGCCGAGATCATGGAGGTTCGCGAGTTGCTCAGCCGATCGCGCCTGCTCACTCTGACCGGCGCGGGTGGGAGCGGTAAGACGCGGCTGGCCTTGCAGGTGGCCGCCGAGACGCTCGACGATCATCCGGATGGTGTGTGGTGGGTGGATCTGGCGCCGGTCAGCGATTCGGCGCTGGTGGCCAGCGGGGTTGCGAGCGCGCTTTCGATTCGAGAGTTCCCGTCGCAGCCGGTGATCGACACGCTGACGGCGCAGCTCGCCGAGCGCCGGTTGTTGATCGCACTCGACAACTGCGAGCACCTGCTGGGTGCGTGCGCCGAGTTGGCGGCCGCGCTGCTCGAGGCGTGTCCCGGTGTTGTGATTCTGGCGACGAGCCGCGAGTCGATCGGGGTCGAGGGAGAGCAGAGCTGGCGGGTTCCCTCGCTGCAGGTTCCGGAGGCCGAGATGGCAGGAGCCGCGCTCGCGGAAGTCGAAGCGGTCCAGCTGTTCTGCGACCGGGCGCGACACGTGCGACCAAATTTCCGTTTGGTGGACGCGAACGCGCAGGCGGTGGCGACGATCTGTCGGCGCCTGGACGGAATCCCCCTGGCGATCGAGCTGGCGGCGGCGCGGGTGCGGCTGCTCACGCCGCAGGAGATCGCCGACGCGATGCGCGAGCGGTTCGTGCTGCTGACGGGGGGCTCACGCACGGCGATGCCGCGGCAGCGCACCCTCGAGGCCTCGGTCGATTGGAGCCACGACCTGCTCAGCGCGGCGGAGCAAACACTGTTCCGGCGCATCTCTGTGTTCGCCGGCGGCTGGACGCTCGATGGGGTCGAGGCCGTTTGCGCCGGCGGTGGCCTGGAGGTCGTCGAGATCCTCGACCTGCTCGCGAGCCTCGTTGACAAGTCGCTGGTGCAGGTCGAGGAGCAGGGCGTCAAGACTCGCTATGCGCTGCTGGAGACGGTCCGTGCCTATGCGCGGCAGAAGCTCAGCGACGCCGCCGAGGCCGCGCTCGTGCGCAACCAGCACCTCGACTACCACCTGCGGCTAGCCGAGTCCGCAGAGCCGGACCTGTACGGGGCGCGCCTTGAGCAGTGGCTCCAGCCGCTCACGACAGAGCTGGACAACTTTCGCGGCGCACTCGCGTGGGCGGTCGATGCGGGACGTGTCGACGAGGCTCTACGCCTGGCCGCTGCGCTGTGGCTGTTCTTCGAGGCGCGGGGCCATTGGCGCGAGGGCCGGGGGCACCTCGAGTCGGCGCTCGCCCGGGAGGGTGCAAGCGGGCTCCCCCGGGCAAAGGCGCTGGTTGCCGTGGGCCACATCGGGACGTTCGAAGCCGACTGGGTGGCGGCGCGCGGCTATGCCGAGGAGGCGCTCGCGATTGGCCGTGAAGTGGGTGACGAGCGCACGGTCGGTCGAGCGCTCGATCTGATGGCGTGGGCGCTGATCTCGCTCGAGCCGGAGGCTGCCATGCCGGTGTTCGAGGAGAGCATCGCCATCACCCGCCCGCTCGGGGACGCCTGGTTTCTGGCTGATGGACTTTACGGAGCGGGCTTTCTTGCAACGGTGGGCGGGCGGCCAAAGACAGCGCTTCCGCTGCTCGAAGACGCCCTGGCGGTATCGCGTGCCGCGGGCAACCTGCTCGGTATCCGCGAGTCGCTCACCTGGCTCGGCTCCACGGCGGTGGTGCAGTGTCGCTTCGCTGAGGCGGAGGCGAGCCTCCAGGAGGCCCTGGCGCAGTCGCGTTCGCTCGGCGACCCGTCGTTCGAGATGTTCGGTCTCGCGTTCCTCGGTTTCGCCAAAATCCGCACCGGCGAGTGGGCGGCAGCGCGGGGGCACATCGAGGAGTCGATCGCCTTGGGCGTGCGCATGGACCACAACACCACGCCGCTGATGCAGTGGCAGCTGGGACTGTTGGAGTACGCCACCGGCGAGCTCGAGCGCGCGGAGGCGCTGATGAGTGAGGCGTTGCCGATGGCGCGGGCCAGCAATTACGCCGCTTTCACCGTCACCGCGCTGCTCATCACAGCAGCCGCCCAGCTCGCGCGCGGAGAGACGGCACCCGCCGTGTCCGCGATCGAAGAAGCGGTGCTCGTCGCGCGCGAGAGCGGGAACCCGGTGGCGATCGGGGCCGCGCTCGAGGCGCAGGCGCAGCTTGCACGCGAGGCCGGCGACGTCTCCGCAGCTGAGGAGCTGCTGCACGAGGCGCTGCGCGCCTTCCATGACACCGGCGATCCCGGCGGTGTCGCAGACGTCCTCGAGTCGCTCGCCGCGCTCGTGCATGAGCTGCACAGCGACGAGCAGGGGGTCCGGCTACTGGGCGCAGCGGACGCCGCGCGCGCCGCGCTCGGCTGCGTGCGCTTCCCCGTGCGCCAGGCGGACTACGAAGCGCCACTCAGCGCGCTGCGCGAAGCTCTCGGCGAGGAGGCTTTCGCGGCAGCGTGGTCTGCCGGCGCCTCGCTCTCGCTCGATGATGCGGTCGCCTACGCCGAGCGCGGCCGCGGAGTGCGCAAGCGGCCGTCAGGCGGTTGGGACAGCCTGAGCCCCGCAGAGCTGCGTGTCGTGCAGCTCGTCGCCGAGGGCCTGACCAACCCTCAGATCGGCGAGCACCTCTTCATCTCGCGCCGCACGGTCCAGGCGCATCTCTCCCACGTATTCGCCAAGCTCGGCGTCGCCTCCCGCGCCGAGCTCGCTGCGCAAGCCGCGCGACGAGAGCTCTAGCACTAGCAGGAGCTAGATGTCCTGCTTGCGATCTATTACCGCCAGGTAATACGGTCCCGCCAAGCGGTTGCAAACGACAAGCGGAAGGGCCCCGTGCTGAGACAGGTCGCGGAGGGTGTGCTGATCCACGAAAGCGAGTTCCTCCAGAGCAACGCCGTTGTCGTGCAAGGACGGGCTGGCGTGTTGCTCATCGACCCGGGGGTCCAGGGCCACGAGATGGTCTGCCTCGCGAACGACCTTCGCGAGTTGGGCCAGCCCGTCGTGGCAGGGTTTTCTACGCATCCGCATTGGGATCACCTGCTCTGGCACGCCCGGCTCGGCGCGGCGCCTCGTTACGGCACGGCGCGCTGCGCGGCCACTGTCCGAGATCGGCTGTCGGACGCGGGTGCGAAGGCCCGCGTCGCTGCGCTGATACCGCCGGACATCGTCGAGCAGGTACCGCTGGACCTGCTCGGCCTCATTACCGGCCTGCCCGCCGAAACTGATCGGATTCCCTGGGATGGCCCTCGAGTCCGGATCATCGAGCATCGAGCTCATGCCCCTGGCCATGCGGCGCTGATGATCGAGGAACGCGGGGTTCTCGTCGCCGGCGACATGCTTTCTGACGTCCTGATTCCGATGCTCGACTTGAACGACACCGCTGACCCGATCGAGGACTACCTCGCCGCGCTGCGGCTGCTCGAGGGCGTGGCGGGCGACGTCGATGTCTTCGTCCCCGGCCACGGGTCCATCGGCGAAGCCGATCAGGTACACGCACGAATCGACCAGGATCGGGCGTACGTGCATGCCTTGCGTGACAACCGCGTTCCCGACGATCCGCGGATCGGCCCGTCGGCGGCATACGATTGGGTGCTCGGCGTGCATGAACGGCAGCTACAGCAACTCGCCGCCGGCGGCGGGCGTTATGGTGCCAGCGCATGAGCAACGCCTTCGAACCCGAGTGGCAGGGGGAGAGGGGTGGTAACCGCTTTGCCAGGCTGGGCGCGGCGGCCGGCTCGCAGCGCCTCGGCGCGAGCATCGTCGAGCTGGCGCCAGGCACGCTCAGCAGCCCCTACCACATTCATCACGCCAACGAGGAGCTGCTGATTGTGCTCAGCGGCACGCCGGAGCTGCGTACGCCCGATGGGCTTCGTGAGTTGCAGCCAGGCGAGGTCGTCTCGTTCCCGCGCGGTCCTGAGGGCGCACACCGGCTGCGCAACGCGTCGTCGGAGCCCTGCCGGCTCCTCTTCATATCCGAGATGAACTTCCCCGACATCGTCAGCTACCCCGACACGGGCACCACGCTCGCCGTGACCGGCCCGACCGCCCGACTGGCGTTCCCCGGCGGCAGCGACGGGCCGTTGACCGACCTCATTGCTGCAGCGTTCGATGCTGACCCGGGCAGCATCTCGTAACAGCGTCAATCAGTAGCTCGATCAGACCCACGGTGGACAACGTCGGGCCCTGCAAATCTCACACGGATGAGATTTTCACGGCGCCGGCCAGTCTCACATGGATGAGACGAAGCGGCCTCAACGACTGGAGATTCCGGTCTCAGATGCATGAGACGCCGCAGCCGGAAGCCAAACTGATGCACTAGCTTATTACGCTCGATAATCCATGTTATGTCAACCTGATCGCGAACACGTGGCCACCCTCGCAACGCTCAGGCCCAGCTCACGGCCAAGTCCCTCGTGCCCAGGCTGGCCGCCCTACACACGCCCAGAACGATCCTTTCCCCGTGCGGGCCGTCGCTTGCCCTGATCCGAGCTCGGCGGCAACGAGGAGTTACGCGAACTCCTGGCCAACTCGCGCTCCGGCTTCTCCACCCGCGCCTCCAGCTGCCGGATCGGGCGATCCATCGCCCACAGCACCTCGACTACAGCCTCACGCCCCGCGTCATAGACCGCCTCCGCCCACTCCACACCCACAAGTTCGACGAAGCAGATCATGTCCCCCAACCCGGAGACACGGGGCGCAGATGTTGTCAACCCGCTACGCACGATGCGGGTCAAGCCCGCTATAAGTTCGGCGGTGCTTCGCGCGGGCCTCACGCTCACCCTGGTCTGCGCGGCGTTGCTGCTTGTGCCGGGCTCCGCGCTCGCTGCCGGGGGTCTGGCTATCGACGCCGGCTCAGACACTGGTGTGACGGTCACTAACGGCTGCACGTTCGAAGCCAACACGCCGGGCTCCGCCGCGATCGTCAACGTCGGCGCGATCGACGTCTGCTTGGAGGACGGCCACTCGGTCGCGGTTACCGATCCGAGCGGTGACGCAGGGTCCATAGACGTCGACGCTGCGCTGGCGCCGACAAGCTGCAGCGGCGCATCGCTGACGTTCGACGAGGCAGGCGGTGATGTCGAGATCAACAACCCGATCGATCTCGCCTCCTGCAACCTCGAACTGCACGCCGCGACGACGATCACTCAAGCAGGCGCGATCACCGCCGGCGCGCTGACCATCGAAAGCAGCGGTTCGACCACACTCAGCAGCCTCGGCAACGAAGTGGCCGCTCTTCACGCCACCTCCACCGGCGGGGCGGTGAGCTTCGCCGACGAAACGGCGCTAACGCTCACCGGTCTCAACGCGGACAGCGGTGCGACGCTCTCGGCAGACGGCGACCTGACGGTCAGCGGGGCGGCCAGCGTGGGCGGCACGCTCTCACTGACTACCTCCGGCGGCACGATCGATCAGGACACACACTCGGCCACGATCACCGCCGGCACGTTGACCACCTCCAACATCGGTAGCGGCTCGACGACGTTGGAGAACGAAGAAAACAAGGTCGCGGTGTTCGAGGGCAGTTCCGTTTCCGGCGTTGTCGACCTGTACGACAACGAAGGAACTCTTGATGTCCAGGGCATCTCCGGTTCCGATGACTTCGCGATCCGCAATTCCGGCAACATCGACGTCGAAGCCGAGTCGCAGGCGACCGACGACGCGAGCCTCACGTCCAGCGGCGGCATCGTTACTGAGAGCGGCGGCAGCAGCGTCTCCGCCGCGACGCTCAGTGTCGACGCGACCGCGGTGTCGCTGCCCGGAGCCAATGCTGTGAGCAACACTCTGAATGCGACCGCGACCGACGGAAACGTCAGCGCCTACCTCTTCTACGCGCCTACCAAACTCGGCGCTATCGACGCGAGCGGTTCGGTCGACGTGACCGACGGCGACCACTCACTCGAACCCACCGGCACGATCAGCGGTCAGAGCATCGCCCTGGAAGCCGAGGGCATCGCCGCTGCGAGTGCCAACAGCGCCGAACTGTCTGCCCCGAGCGTCTCGATTACCGACACCGACACGAGCGACGCCTGGACGGTCACGCCCAGCACGATCGCGGCGCAGGGCACCGGGACGATCGTCTACTCCGGCGCCTCGAGCCTGTCGATCACCGGCGGGCAGAGCTTCAATGTCACGCCCTCGTCGGCAACGACAATGGCGTTCACGGGTGTTAGCACTCCGGCGGCGCTGACCTACAACGCCCAGGGGCGCGTGGTTTCGGGCCCGACCACCGCATCGAGTGGTCAGCTCGACGCACCCGGCGTCGACCCCGTCACCTTCAGCGGCATGACGAGCGTCATGCTCAGCGATCCCGCTACCGCGCCGTCCGTTGGGGGCGCAGGTGGCGGCGGTTCGGGCGGCGGCGGATCCACGGGCGGCGGCGGATCCACGGGCAGCGGCACGACCGGCACAACCAGCAACTCTGGAAGCGCGCCTACCTGCACATTGCGCGCATCCAGCAGCAAGGCCGCGCTACCGAAGCGGGTCCACGGGAAGCTGAAGGGCAAGGCGACGCTGACGCTGGTGGCGACCTGCAGCGGCGCAGTGCACACGATCCTCAGCGCGGGGATCACGGTTGTATCGAAGCCTGCGCACGGCAAGAAGAAGTCGAAGTACTACCCGGTGCCGAGGGTGCGCGCGAGCGTCGCCGCAAGTGCCCCGACGATGATCGTCCTCGATGTCCCCAAGGGCGCGGTGTCGGCGCTCTCGACCAAGGGCGACAAGCTCTCAGCGATGTTCACGCTGGCCGACACCGACAACGGCGATTCGGTCCTGAAGACGATCAGAATCGAGCGTCTGACCTAGCCCGCTGAGCCGAACCCGGCGCGTCGACGGGTTCAATCGCCTGTCGCCAAGCGGTGTCAGCTCCGTGTCGTCCTACTGCCTGCCCCACCCGGTCTCGATGTCGTGTCGCGGAACAGCCGCCAGGGTCTGGCTGATGGCGAGATCGGCAAGCTGCCAGTTGCCGTCGGAGGATCTGGGGCTCGTGTAGCCAAGCAAGGCCACTCTCGCCGCGCGCCAAAGTCTGGTTTGTGGCGTGACCCACTGGTAGCCTGAAGGCATGGCAACCTCTCGCGTCAAGACGATAGACATCGACGCTGGCCTGCTGGCAGACACCCGCGACGCCATGAAGCCCTCCGCAGAGGCGCAGGACGCAGAAGTGGTCGAGCGTGCACTGCGCTTCTACCTGGGCCGCAGGGCGCTCGAGACCTCCCAGGCTATGAGTGAACTCACAGAAGAGGAAGCAATGCAGATCGCCAACGAGGAGCTGCACGCGATGCGCCGCGAGCGCCGCAGCGCAGCGTGACCCGAGTCGTCATCGACCCGGGCGTCCTGGTCTCCGCATTCATCTCTCCCGGACATCTGTTGGATGTCACATCGAGCGACCTTCCGGTACTCACACCACGAGAACTGGCGGATCGCCTGGGACTCACGTCGTCTAACTGATCCTCAACTGGCAGTGTCATCTCCATGTCGTCTCACCCTATGCCGTCAACACGGCCTTGATGCCGGCCCCCAGGAAGTGCTCGCGCAGCGCAGCAGGGGCATCGTCGAGCGATGCCACGGTCGTCGTCACATCCTGCGGCTGAAGGCGTCCGTCGAGCATCAGCTCCAGCACGCGCGGAATCAGCGCTCGCGCGTGCGTGCGCCCGACGTGCAACGTCATGTTGCGCACATACATCTGCAGTATCGGGACGCGCGCTCGGCGATGGAAGCCGCCGGCGCTCGAGCACACGCCGTCGGGCGCCGTGTTCGCAAGCGCGACGTGCAGGTCGGTCACCGTCACGTCGATCACCAGCGGCGCCGGCGGGCGCCGGCGCTGCTCACGCGGATGCAGCGCGGCCAGCCCCAGGCGCTCGGCGTGCGCGCGCACGTTCGGCCTCGCGTCCACTACCACGACGTTGCGCGCGCCGAAGGCCTTCGCGATCAGCCCCGTGTACAGCGGCATGCTCGCCGTGAACTTGACCTTGGGATTCATCGCAACGAGGATCAGAACCTCTGCGTCGGAGTCGGCTTGCAGGAGCGCCGGCAGGTACGGGGCGATGTGGCGGTAGGCGTCGCACACGTTGTCAGCGACGCTGCACGCCGCCACTGGGTCGATGTCCGCGGGCAGCGGGACGAGCATCGCGTCGGCGTACGGAACCGCGAGCTCGTCTGAGAACGCACCTCCCCAATGCCCCGTCGCAAGGCCCATGCCGTAGGCCGCGGCGGGCGGCACACTCGTGCAGCTGGCGGTCAACCCAGCGAGACAGGGAACGCACGTCCCGCAGTTGATCTGGAACGGGACGAGCACGCGGTCGCCGGGCTTGACGGCGCTCACCCGCTCGCCGACGCTGATCACATCAGCCACGCATTCGTGGCCGAGATGCAGCGGCAGCGCGAACTGCGTCGCGCCGAGCGCCAGCGGGCAGTCGATGTCGCACGTGGAGGCGGCGATCGGATGAACGACCGCCCCCAGCGGCCCCGGCGGTGGCGGAGCCGGCACGTCACGCCAACGCAGCCGCAGCCCCGGCGCCGCCTGCAAAGCACGCATCCGCGGTCGCGTGCGTCGCAACCGCTGAGCGGCCCGGTCGCCAATCGTCGCTGCGAGCAGGTGCAGGCGCTGCTCGTTGTTGCGCTCCAGCAGCAACGGCACCGCCGACGCAGCGTTGGGCGTGAGAAAGCCCGCGTAATGGCGCAATCGACCACAAGGGCGATTTCGACGGGCTTGGGGAATCGGGCCAGCCCACAACAGCTGCGCTGGGGAAAGCAACCGCAGGACCATATCGCGCCAGATCGGACCAGTCGAATCCGCCGGGCCTCGTCGCGGTACTCCAGTCCGCCCGGCTGCGCTACCGACGAGTCGCCTCTACCGGCTCACGACCCGACGGCCCCCGGCGCCCGGGTGGCCTCGATCTTCAGGCGCACGTAGTCGATCGCCGGCTCCGACAGCCGGTCGCATACGGACGCCACGAAGTCGGCGCGCTCCTCGGCAGGCATCTCGCGTAGCGCCGCCGCGAGCATCACCGTCGCCACGAACGCCTCCAGCTGAGCGCGATCCTCCAGGCGCGCCTCATCGGCGACCAACCGCACGGCGATGTCCTGAAAGCCCGCCTCGCGCAGCCGTGCTCGCGTCTCGGGGATATCAGCGAAGTTCCAGAAGCGCGATCCCTCCTCGCCGGCGCCCACCGCCTTCAGGAACTCAGTGGTATTGCCGTGCCCGCCCGCATCGATCGAAAGCCGCCCGCCGGGACGCACCACGCTGGCGAGCTCGCCGAAGACGTGCTCGTGGTCCGGAAGCCAGTGGAGCGTCGCGACGCTCATCACCGCGTCGAACTGCCCCTCCAGCTCGAACGGCTCGCGCAGGTCGCGGTAGAGCACTTCCAGCCGCCCATCGCCCTCGCCGAGGCGCTCGCGCAGCCGCGCGATCATCTGACGCGAGCCGTCCAGCGCCACCACCCGACCGTTGGGCAGCGCCTCCAGCAGCCGCTCGGTGTCGCGGCCGCTGCCGCAACCCAGCTCCAGCACTCTCTCATCGCCGCGCAGGCGCAGACGCTCAAGCGCCTCCCTCCCCCACCGCTTGTGCGGTAGATCCAGCGAGTCATACGTTCTCGCGTCCCACTCCAGCAGCTCCATGGCGCCCTCCGCTCATACTGTGATCGAATACTGTCGTCCGCTATAACATACAGCACTCCGCTGAGTCGGCGCGCTGTCACAGCTGTCCGCTCTCCCCCGCCCGGACGCGCACCTGGCGCTCTGACGCACGGACGGCTACTCTCAGCTGGCAATGACAGCGAGCGGCCACATCTGCTCTCTGCGGCCGGGTCGGCGCACCCGGTAGGAGCGCCGTGAACAGCCTGCTCCCCGGGGTCGCTGCCAACAACCTCCAGTGGGGCAGCTTCACTGCGCCCTGGTGGGAAACGCTCGTCCTGATGGTCGCGATCGCCTTGATGCTCGCGGCGTGCGTGGCGATCTACAAACACCTGCGCCGGCGCGATCGCCAGCCGAAGCCCGTGGCCGACCAGTGGGAGGCGTTCGTCGCGATGGAGGAGCTCTGCCCGGACGGCTGGCAGGCCCAGATCACGGTGTACGGGCGCGATGCGCCGACACCCGAGGATGCACCTCCCGCGCGCGATTCGCTGGTGGAGCTGGAATGGAAGCAGTTCGAGGGCGAGCAGCGGCAGGTAGCCGTCGCGCGGCGTGCTTGGGCGCGGACGATCGGCGGGGCGCTGCAGATGATGGTCGACGCCCGCCGGACCGACGCGGCACTCGAACGCGGGGAACAGGCGAACGCCGAGCCCAGCGACCTGTGGGAGGCGCTCTAGACGAGAACCTGGACCGGCTCCTCCTCCCCCGCCGCCACCGGCTGCAGATCGCGCAGGCGGTTGACGCCTGCGAGCGCCGGGAACAGCCGGCTCCAGCCGAGCGCAATCACGATCGTCACCGCACCGCCCGCGATCACCGCCGGGACCGCACCCAGCAGGAACGCGGCCAGCCCGGACTCGAACGCTCCCAGCTGGTTGGACGCGCTGATGAACACCATCTCCACCGCCAGCACGCGCCCGCGCAGCCTGTCGGGCGTGGCCAATGCGACGGTGGTCGAGCGAATGTACATGCTGAACATGTCCACGAAGCCGCTCACGCCCAGCGCCAGCAGCGACAGCACGAACGAGCGCGACAGGCCGAAGACGATCATGCTTGCGCCGAACGCGCCCACCACCGTCAACAGGAGCCGCCCCGCGCGGGCGCCCACGGGTCTGCGCGTGAGCACCGCCGCGGCCAGCAGCGCGCCCACCGCAGGGGCGCTGCGCAGCACTCCCAGCCCCGTCGGGCCGACGTGCAGGATCGATCGCGCGAACAGCGGCAGCAGCGCCACCGCACCGCCGAACAGCACCGCCAGCAGATCGAGCAGGATCGCCCCCAGCAGGATCGGCGTCTGGCGCACGAAGCGAATCCCGGCGAGCACGCTCGCCAGGCCCGGCGCCGAGCCCGTGCTCGGCGCCGTGTCCGCAGCCGGCGTGTGGCGCATCGCCGCCACGCAGCCCGCAGCCAACAGGCACATGCAGCCCGCGACCACATACACGAGCCCCGCCGAGAACGGATACAGCAGCCCTCCGACCGCCGGGCCCACGACCTGCGCGCCCTGGACCGCGATCGAGCGCAGCGTCATCGCGCTCTCCAGCAGCTCGCCCGGAACCAGTGTCGGAGGCAACGCGCGGGCAGCCGGTGTGCCGATCGAAGCCGCCGTGCCCGCCCCCATCGCCAGCGCCAGGAACGGCCACATGCCCGTGACCCCCGAGGAGCTCACAACCGCGAGGCCCGCAGCAACCCCTGCGCTCAACAGCAGCGAGAGCATCAGCACCAGCCGCCGCGGGAGGTGGTCCGCCAGCTGTCCCGCCGGCAGCGCCAGCACGAACATGGGGATGAACTCCGCCAGGCCGATCAGACCCAGGTCGAGCGCGCTGCGCTGGTTGGTGTACACCTCCCAGCCGATCGCCACCTCGAGCATCTGCACGCTCACGCCCATCCCCACGAGCGCAAGCCACAGCAGAGCGAAGTCGCGCTCCGCCAGCGCCGGTCCCAGTCGTCTCACCGGAGGTGGTCTAGCATCTCCACCGACCCCACCCGCGAAGGAGGCAGCGATGGCAAACACGCTTTACACAGCCAAGGCGCACGTAACCGGTGGACGCGCTGAGGGGCACGGCCGCACCGAGGACGGTGCGCTCGAGGTCGACCTGCGGCTCCCCGCCGAGATGGGCGGCACCGGGGGCGGCACCAACCCGGAGGAGCTGTTCGCCGTCGGCTACGCCGCCTGCTTCGAGGGCGCGCTCGGTGTCGTCGCGCGCCGCACCAAGGTCGAGGCCGGCGATGCCGCGATCGACTCCGAGGTCTCCCTCTCCCCGAACGGCAGTGGCGGCTTCCTGCTCTCGGTCGCGCTGAACGTGAACCTGCCGAGCGTCGAGGACCCGGCCGCAGCCGTCGAGCTCGTGCGCGCAGCGCACGAGGTGTGCCCTTACTCCAACGCCACGCGCGGCAACATCGACGTGGCTCTCACAGCCAACGGCGCACCCGTCGAGTAGGGCCGGCCAACGGCGGGCGCTCAGATCGAGTAGCTCGGACCTCAGGTTAGCTCGGAGCTCAGCGACCGAACGTGCGCACGATCTCGTGCGCACGGCTGCTCAGATGGTCCAGCAGCGAGCGCACCTGCTCTAGGTCCGCGCGCAGTTCGGCGTCGCCGACCTCAACCGGGAGCATCGAGTCCTGGAGCGTCGCCAGCAGCTGGTCCGCCTGGCCGATCGACTGCACCGCCGCCTCCAGAAAGCCCTTGACGCCATGCGACGGCGCGCCCGCGACCGCCTGCTCGAACGTGCGCCCCGGCAAGTCGTGGCGCTCGGCGAACCCGGCGTGCGCGCGCCTCGCCCTGCCGTAAGCCACCTGCACCGGGCGAAACAGCTGCTCCTCGACCGTGTCCGCAGTCTGCTCGTCGAGCTGCTCGTACGCCTCGCTCAGCGACGCCAGCGCCGTGCCCAGCGCGTCAGCCGCCTCGGCGACCGTGTCCAGGAGCTGCTGTCGTGCGTCGGCGGTTGTGTACGGCATTGAACCTAGGTTAGACGCCAGCTGTGACTGCCCACGCCGGCAGGCCCGCGCGACGGGGTCCTCCCCACCTCAGCTGATCGCGTAGACGAGCGTCACATCCGTGCTGAGCATGCACGAGGTGGCGGTGGCCGCTTTGGCCGAGGGTTTCTTCTTTTTCTTCTTCTTCGGGCGCTTGGACGCAGGCTTGTGGACGGTCGGCGTCACGGTCGACCCAGCCACGCGGGGCGCAAGATCCGGCGTCACCGACACCGACGGCGAGCCGAAGTCCGGCTGTTCGCCTTCATATTCGACGTAGCCCGATTCTCCACCGGTCGTGCACTGGATCGAGCCGCCGCCTTCGACGATGCTCTGCACGGCTCCCAGCGTCGCCCCGGCCTTGCTCGCCAGGAATTCCGCCTTGCCCTGGCCGTCGCTGATGGCGCCCGCCATCCCTTCGCGGTAGTCCGCCGTCGCCACCGCGCGGTTGGCGCCCTGCGCGACTGCCACCATCGCCACGCCGTCCACGCCGACCGTGCGCACAGGCGTCGCCGTCGTCGTCGTCGGGGCTTCGGCTGACGCCACGCCCAGCATGTTCGCAAGCACCAAGCCAGCCGCCACCGCCAAAGTGGCTGCAATCGCGCTCCTCATCGCTGCGATCGATGCTAGCGCGTGTCAGAGCGCGTGTCAGCTGCCAGTCCGCGTGCGCGTTCGAGTACGGCGTCGATCATCGGCTCGGTCAGCTTGCCGGTGAACGTGTTCTGCTGACTGGGGTGGTAGCAGCCGATCAGCGCGTACGGCTCGCCGGCCAGCTCTGCGCCGTGACCGAAGCGCGGGCGCGGGCGCGGACGGACGAACCCCGGCCCCGCGAGCGCCGCGGTCAGCCGCAGGGCGGCGTCCCAGGCGAACGCGCCCAGGCAGACAACCACGCGCACGTCGCTCAGAAGCCGCATCTCCTGCACGCTCCACGGCAGGCACTGCTCGCGCTCGGCCGGCGTCGGGCGGTTGGCCGGCGGCGCGCAGCGCACCGCCGCCGTGACCCACGCTCCGTTCAGCTGGAGGCCGTCGCCGCGCGCGCGTGACTCGGGCTGGTTGGCGAAGCCCGTGCGCCACAGGGCCGCGAACAGGAAGTCCCCGGAGCGGTCGCCGGTGAACATGCGCCCCGTGCGGTTCGCGCCGTGTGCGGCAGGCGCCAGACCCAATAGCAGCACGCGCGCCGCAGGGTCGCCGAAGCCCGGAACCGGGCGCCCCCAATACTGCTGATCGGCAAACGCAGCCCGGCGCTCGCGTGCCACCTGCTCGCGCCACGCGACCAGGCGCGGGCAGCGCCGGCAGGCGCAGATCTGCGTCTCCAGCTCGGCCACGCGCGTGACTCTTTGCGATTGCACACAGCAGTAGTACCATCGGCCGGGAGATGCCGTTGTGGCTCTGGATCCTGCTGTTCGCCGGGTTGGTCAAAATCCCGCTCGCCGCCCTGATGCTGTGGATTCCCTATCGCTACGACAGCACGCTGCCCGCGCCCGACATACCCGACTCCTCCGAAGAGGACGGTGGCTCCAAGGCGCTGCCGGGCGGGCCTTTGGACCCCCACCCGCGCATGCCTCTCCCCCGCGGTCCGCGCCGCGGGCCGCACGGCTCCCCCTCTCCGCCGGCTCCGCCCCGTGTGCGCACCCACGCGCACAGCCGCCTGCCCGTGCACAACTCCCACTGAGGCCCTTTCGGCCGGGCTGACACAGCGCGAAGCCGATGAGCGCGTCGGTCGGTCTCCCGTCGCTCTCGTGAGTCCTCAGCGGTTGCGCTTGCGCTGTCTGCGCGCCGCCTTGGCCTTCGCGCGGCGCTTGCGCAGCCTGGCCGCCGTTTCGCTCGCGGAGCTGCCCTGGATCATCTCTTGCTCGGTCGCCGGCGCCACCCTGCGCGCGTCGCGCACGATCACGAACGCGATCCCCGACAGCAGCACCACCGCCGCCGCCGCCACCAGCAGGATCGTCGTGTGCGAGTTCGTTGGTTCGGTGCTCGACGTGCTCGTCGTCGTCGCGGTCGTAGCGGTTTTCGTTTCTTCCGGCTGCCCTTCGGTGAGTTCGCCCAGCGCGCCGCCGCCGCCGCCGAGATTCGCCGCGAGGCTCGCGGGAGCGACCGTCCCCGCCACCGCCAGCACCGCGGTGAGACACAGCACGCACAGTCGCGCGCGCGAGATCGGGGACCTGGGATGAGGCCGGCTCGGCACGTGGCGAGCATACCGGCTGCGCACTCGCGCATCGAACGAATCGACCGGCGCACGCGCGCGGCCCACGCCGCCGAGCCCACACCTCATAGAATGGCGGGCCCATGCCCCCCAAGCAACGTCAAGTCCGGATGGAACAGCGCGGCGGCATCGAGGCCATCCAGGCACTCGAGCAGCGCACCGACGAGGAGCTCGAAGCGGAGACCAAATACAAGGCCGCCGCCCTCGCCATCCTCGGCGCGCGGGCATCCGAGCGCTTCGACGCGGAGGCCGCGCGCGGCTTCTTCCAGCGGGCGATCGCCGCAGCGCGCCCACAGGAGCGGATGCAGATCAGGCGCATGGCCGACGCCTCGCTCGCCCTGGCAGAACGCCGCGCCGGGGATCTCAAGAGCGCTGTCGAGCGCCTCGGCCAGACGCCGCCAAGCGGCAGGCAGATGTTCGCGCTGCGGGCAATGGGCCTGCTGATCCCCCCCGCCTCCGCCGGCATCCTCGCGCGCGTCCGCGGCATCCTCTTGATCGTCCTGCTGATCGTCGCGCTGCTCGCGCTCGGCCTGGGGGTCGTCGAGCTCGTCTCGCTGCCCTTCGGCGGCCTCGGCCTCGCGCCGGGCATCCTGCTCGGCCTGTTCGTCGTCATCGCAGCACTGGCGATCGTCGCCGCCATCGGCCGCCGCCGGCGCAACCGCGCCAAAACCGCAGCACCCCGCTGAGCCTCCCCGCTCCCGCGAGGCCCGCCCGCGCGTCACCCCCACACTAGGCTTGCCAGCATGCCCGGACCCGTCTGCCTGATCGTGAACCCCGCCGCCGGCGGCGGGCGGGCCGGGCGCGCCGCGCCGGCGGTGGAGCGGGCGTTGCGCGGCCACGGGCTGACGGTGAGGCGCGCCGACACCCGCGATCTCCCCCACGCCCGCGAGCTTGCACTCGCCGCCGCAGGGCAGGGCGAGACGGTCGTCGCGCTCAGCGGCGACGGCATGGTCGGGGCCATCGCCGACGTCCTGCGCGACGCGCCAGGCGCCGTCCTCGGCGTGCTCCCCGGAGGGCGCGGCAACGACCTGGCGCGGGTGCTGGGGATCCCCGAGGACCCCGTGGCCGCCTGCGCCACGATCGCACACGGCCTCGCACGGCCGATCGACCTGGGGGTGGTCAGCCCGCTCGACTCCGACGCCAGAGGTCACGCGTTCGTAGGGATCGCCTCCGTAGGCTTCGACAGTGACGCCAACCGCATCGCAAACGAAGCACCGGCGTGGCTCGGGGGGCTCGTCTACGCCTACGGCGCGCTGCGCGCGCTGGCCTCCTGGCGACCCGCGCGCTTTGAGATCGAGCTCGACCCGCCCGGCGAGCGCCACACGTTCACGGGCTATTCGGTGGGGACCGCCAACTCCAAGGCCTACGGCGGGGGCATGCTCGCCGCGCCGGACGCGCTGCTCGACGACGGCCTGCTCGACGTGCCGCTCGTCGAGGACGTCGGCAAGATGGGGTTCCTGACGGGCATCCTGCCCAAGGTCTTCAGCGGAGACCACGTGCACCATCCGGGCGTCCACGTCTTCCGCGCCCGGGAGATGACCATCAGCTGCGATCGACCGTTCACGATGTACGCCGACGGCGACCCGATCGGCGAGCTGCCCGTGCGCGTACGCGCCCTCCCCGCGGCGGTCACGATGCTCACGCCGGCCAGCACGCCCGCCAACTCCCCGTTCGGAAACCCAGCGCCCACATCGGCTGCGGCCACGCCGGAGCCGACCGACGGCTCCGCCACGGAGCGCTGATGGCCGGCACGCTGACCGCCAAGCTCGCGCTCGCGCGGGGCGTGGGCGCGCTCTCGCGCCTGCGCGGCGGCGGCGCCACCAGCGCGCCCGGCAAGGTGCTGCTGCGCCTGGCGCCCGACGCGATCGCCACGCTCGCCGCGCGCCTGAGCCAGGGCAGCGTGCTGATCTCGGCGACCAACGGCAAGACCACCACAGCCGCGCTCGCCGCCGCGATCCTGGAGCGCGACGGCGTGAAGCTCGTGCACAACCAGAGCGGCGCGAACATGGCAGGCGGCATCGCCGCCACGCTGCTCGCCGCCGCCCGCCCGCGGGGCTCGATCGACGGCGAGCTCGGGCTGTTCGAGGTCGATGAGCTGTGGCTCGGCCCGCTCGCAGCGCAACTGCGGCCCCGCGCGATCCTGCTCGCTAACCTGTTTCGCGATCAACTCGACCGCTTCGGCGAGCTCGAGACGATCGCTGAGCGCTGGGAGGAGGCGCTGTGCGAAGGGGACGCGCAGCTGGTGCTCAATGCGGACGACCCATCGATCGCGGACCTCGGACGCGATCGAGGGGGCGTCCTGTACTTCGGCGTCGAGGACGACTCGCTGGCGCTGGGAGGGATGGCGCACGCCGCCGACGCCAAGCACTGCCGCCGCTGCGGCGCGCCGTACGTCTTCGACGCGATCTACCTCGGGCATCTCGGCCACTACCACTGCCCCAGCTGCGGGCGCTCGCGTCCGGCGCCGCTCGTCACCGCGACCGACGTGAGCCTCCAAGGCGTGCGCGCCGCGCGCTTCACGCTGCGCACGCCCGCGGGCGAGGCGCAGGTGGCGCTGGCGCTGCCCGGGCTCTACAACGTCTACAACGCGCTCGCCGCCGCCGCGCTGGCCACCGCACTCGGCGTCGGCCTGGAGGCGATCGCAGACGGGCTGGCCGCGACCACGCCCGCGTTCGGGCGCGCCGAGACCGTCACCCTCTCCGTGCCCTCCGCGCGCAACGGTGCGCCACCCGCCGCGAGGGGCCACAGGGAGCTGCGCATCCTGCTCGTCAAGAACCCCGCCGGCGCCAACGAGGTGCTGCGTACGCTCGCGCTCGAGCGCGGCGAGCACGACCTGCTCGGCGTGCTCAACGACCACATCGCCGACGGACACGACGTCTCCTGGATCTGGGACGCAGACTTCGAGCTGCTCGCCGGACGGATACGTCGGGCGACATGCAGCGGCACCCGCGCGGCGGACCTGGCAACACGGCTGAAGTACGCCGGTGTGGACCCAGCGCGGATCCACGTGCAGGAGGATCTGGCGCTAGCCCTCAACGAGGCCGCCGCCGACGGGTCCGCGGGATCCGAGTCCGCCGCGCCGCTGTACGCGTTGCCCACCTACACCGCGATGCTCGCCCTGCGCGAGCTGCTCGTGGCGCGAGGGGAGGCAAGCAGCGCATGGTCATGAGCGCGTCCAGCGCGGTCGTCTGGCACGAGCTCGAGTGCGGCTCCTACCGCGCCGACCTGCCGCTGTGGAGGGAGCTGGCCGCCAACGCCGGCAGCGGCGCCGATGCGCAGCCGCTGCTCGACGTCGGCTCCGGCAGCGGCCGGGTCGCGCTGGAGCTCGCCGCCCGCGGGCACCTGGTGACCGCGCTCGACCTCGATGCCGAGCTGCTGGCGGCGCTGCGCGAGCGTGCCGGACAGACGCCCATCGAGACGGTGTGCGCAGACGCGCACACGTTCGAGCTCGAGCGCCGCGACTTCGCCGTGTGCCTCGTGCCGATGCAGACGATCCAGCTGCTCGCGGGCGCCGCCGGGCGCCTCGCGTTCCTGCGCCGAGCGCGCGAGCACCTACGGCCCGAAGGCCTGCTCGCCTGCGCGATCGTCACCGACATCGAGCCATTCGACTGCGCCGCCGGGGACCTCGGCCCGACGCCCGACGTCGTCCACGTCGATGGTCTCGACTACGTCAGCCGCCCCACCCGCCTGCACGTGGGCAGCGCCACGCTGCGCATCGAGCGTGAGCGCAGCATCGTCTCCACCACGCACGGCCGCGCGCGGGCGACATCCGCGCACGAGGAGGCCGAGCTGGACGTGATCGAGCTCGACCGCCTCACCGTGGCGCAGCTTCTGGAAGAGGGCCAGCAGGCGGGCTTGACGGGCGCGGGCAGCCGCTCGATACCGTCAACGCTCGAGCACGTCGGCAGCGAGGTGGTGATGTTCCATGCCTGAGCGCGTGCCCGCGCCCTCCAGTCAGCCACGCGCGCTGCGTGTCTGCGCGCTGTACCCCGACCTGATGAACATCTACGCCGACCGCGGCAACCTGATCGTGCTCGAGCGCCGCTGCGCGTGGCGCGGGATCGACTTCCAGTTCTCCAGCAGCGGCCTCGGCGAGCCGCTCGACGCAGAGCCGCACGACCTCTTCTATATCGGCGGCGGACAGGACCGCGACCAGCGTCTGTGCGCAGAGGACCTGATCGCGACCAAGCGCGACGCCCTGCACGCGGCCGCCGAGCGCGACGCCGTCGTGCTCGGGGTGTGCGGCGGCTACCAGCTGCTCGGGCACTCCTACACGCTCGGGCACGAGGAGATCCCAGGCGTCGGGCTGCTCGACGTCAACACCGTGCGCGAGGACGGCCCCCGCCTGATCGGCAACGTCGCGATCGAGGTCGCGCTCGAAGACGGCTCCGCGCAGGTCCTCGCCGGCTTCGAGAACCACGGCGGGCGCACCTACCTGGGAGCCGGGCAAGCGCCGCTCGGGCGCGTGCTCGAGGGTCGTGGCAACGACGGGCGCAGCGGCCTCGAGGGCGCGCGCAGCGGCAACACGATCGGCACCTACCTGCACGGGCCGCTGCTGCCCAAGAACGTGTGGTTCGCCGACTGGCTGATCGCCCGCGCGCTCGCGGTCGACCCCGGCGAGCTCGCACCGCTGCAGGACGACGTCGAGCGTCAGACGCACCTGAGCGCGCTCCGCGCCGCCGGCGTATAAGGACGAACGACCGCACCGCCGGTCTCGCAAACTCGGCGTTTGCGCGACTCGGCCGGGCCGATCGGCTCCTACTATCGAGCCGTGGAGCTCTCCGAGTACCAGCGACTGTCTCGCCGCACCGCCGAGTACCCGCGCGAGGCGTGGCTCACCTACCCCGCGCTCGGGCTCTCCGGAGAGGCGGGTGAGGTCGCCGAGCACGCCAAGAAGGCGATCCGCGACGACGGGGGCCAGGTCACCGACGAGCGCCGCCGCGCGATGGCCAAGGAGCTCGGCGACGTGCTCTGGTACGTCGCGCAGCTGGCCAGCGAGCTGGGTCTCGACCTCGACGAGATCGCGCAGGGCAACCTCGACAAGCTCCTCTCCAGACAGCGCCGCGGCGTCCTCTCCGGCAGCGGCGACGAGCGCTGAGCGCAGGAGCGCCCGCCGTGCGTGGGAGCGGCTTGGAACACAGCCGCCCCAACTGACCCGGGAACTGGCGCCGAGAGTGCCAGGATGCATCTCGTGGAGCGTGATCGTGAACACGTGGCACAGGTCAACCGCGATGACCTGGACGTTCCCGAGGAGCTCAGCGGGCGCAAGCTGCGCTCGCGGCTGCTGATCGTGCTGCTGGTGCTGGTGGTCGTGGTGGCCGTCGTGACGCTGCTTCCCGGCCTCAGCGGGCTGCGCTCGCGCCTCGCGCACGCCAGCCCCGGCTGGCTCGTGCTCGGGGCCCTGCTGAAGGTGCTGTCCGGGTTCGGCTACGTGGCCGTCTTTCGCATGGTCTTCTGCCGGCGCATGAGCTGGCGCGTGAGCACCGAGATCGGCATGTCCGAGTTCGGCGCCAACGCGCTGCTGCCAACCGGCGGCGCCGGCGGGCTGGCGCTCGGCGCGTGGGCGCTCAAACGCGGCGGCATGCCGGGCGAGGAGATCGCCAAGCGCACCGTCGCCTTCTTCCTGCTCACGAGCCTGCCCAACGTCCTCGGCGTGATCCTCATCGGGCTCGGTCTCGCCGTCGGCGTGCTCGGCGGCGAGTCGCGCCTGCTGCTCACCGCGGCGCCCGCCGCGATCGCCCTCGTTGCCGTGCTGGGCACGATCGCCGGCGGCCGGCTGGCGCGGCGCTACGAACGCCGCAAACGCGATGCTGGAGCGCGCGAGCGTTCCCGGCGGGCGAGCGCAGCCGTGAAGACGCTCGCCGCGCTCGCCGACGGAGTCGACGAGTCGCTCGCGCTGCTACGCGAGGGCAACGCCGTGCTGATCGCCGGCCTGCTCGCCTACCTCGTCTTCGACGTGATGATCCTGTGGGTCGGCTTCCGCGCGCTCGGCACGAGCCCCCCGATCGCGATCCTCGCGCTGGCCTACCTGATCGGCGAGCTCGGCGGCCTGATCCCCATCCCCGGCGGCCTCGGCGGCGTCGAAGCGGGCCTGCTCGGGACGCTCGTGCTCTACCACGTCTCCATCACCGCCGCCGCCGGCGCCGTGCTCGCCTACCGTGCGATCGCCCTTGCCGTGCCCGCCGTCCTTGGCGCCGTCGCGTTCGGCGCGCTGCGGCGCACCCTCAACAGCGAGGCCGAGCAGATCTCCGTCTGCGCGCCGCAGACCGAGATGGAGATCATCGGCCTCGGCCGCGCGCGCATCGATCACGCGCCGCGCGAGCCCGCCGGACGGTAGAGACTATGCAAGTGGTTGCGCAGTGCAGAGGTCTGCAGTGCCTGGACGCCGCGTGCGGCTATGGGGTGTCGAGCTCGGAGCGGAGCTTTGTCAGGCCGAGTCGCATGCGTCCCTTGACGGTGCCTGGTGGGAGGGCGAGGCGTTGGGCGATCTCCTGGTGGGTCAAGCCGTCGAAGAAGCCGAGTTGGATCACTTGAAGCTGTGCCGGCGGCAGCCGTACGAGCAGCTGCGCTAGCTCCTTCTCCTTGGTGCGCGCGGCGAAATCGCTGGGCAGGTCCTCAGGGCCGGGCTGCCGCTCGAGCCCACCCGTGTCGCCCTCGCGTCGGGTAGCCACTGCACGCAGGCGGGTGAGGTGGATCGCGCGGTGGCGGACGATGCTCATCGACCAGGCCACGACCGATCCGCGTGTGGGGTGGTAGGTCGCGCGCGATGTCCACATCGAGACGAAGGCGTCTTGTACGGCGTCGTGGGCGCTCTCGCTGTCACGGCACACGGCGAGAGCTACACGGAGAGCGCGCGTAGCGAAACGGTCGTATAGCTCTCCCAGTGCTAGGTGTTCTCCTGCCTGGACGCGCAACATCAGCTCGGCGTCTGTCTCGTGCAGTGCGGCACGGGATGCTATGGGGTACATGCATCGATCTCGGTGGGCGCTAGGAAGAACATCTCGCAGGCGATGCCGGGAGAGGTCTGGTTGGCGCTCATGAACGCCACGACTTGGCGTCGTGTCAGGCGCTCGACGGCGGCGCTGAAGTCGTCCTCGCGGTCGGCCTGGAATGCGACGCGCCCGTCGATCACCTCGCTCGCGCTGCCGCCCGCGACGAGCTCCTGCTCTGAGGAGCTGAGGATGTCCTCGAGGATGCACACGACGACGTTGTCGTTGATGTAGGTGTTCGCGGTGGTGCGATCGTGTCCGTAGACCTCGCCGTAGAGCGTGACCATCGCAGCAGAGATCGCGCTCGTAAGAGCCTCTGCATCCGGTAGAGCAGGAACGTCTGGCACGAGCGCCTCGGTTCTCCCAGCTCTATCGAAGGGCGCGCGGACAAGAGCAGAGGAGAAGCCCGACGCCGAAGCTACAAACTATATCGATTCGTCCGTGACAGTCGTTGCGATCTTGATAGCAAAGGGCCCTTTGAGGAGCTAGATAGAAATCTTTGCTCCTCGAATGATCCAAATCCGCCGCATACACCTATAGGGGTCATAGGGAGGCTCAGGCCTCGGCCAGCGCGGGGTGGGTATTCGGCCTCGGGAGTGCCCCTCGGGAGTGTCCGGGGGATTAGGGGCTTCGGCTCACACATGCTCACCGAGGAGGCCGTCGATGGGGTCGTTGTTTCTTTCTGCTCGTAGGGCAGGGCTCGTATGGCTCGCTTGCGCAACTGCCCTGGTAGCCGTGTTGGCTGTGATCCCCGCGGTGGCGTTTGCACAGGGTGCGGGTGTGAGCCATGAGTCTGCGGCGGTGCGTGAAGAGCTATCGAATGACCTGCAGCAGCCGGGCCCGGCCGTTGTGTCGCAGGGCGGGCAGGGAGGTGCAGGCGCTGCTTCTGCTCCGAGCGGAGTGTTGGTTCCGAGTCTCTCGACCGCGTTCTCGGACACGTGGAGCGCACCCCACCGGCCCCTAGACACGCGCATCTATAACGCGCCGGTCAACTACAGGGGCTCTGATGGTGCGTGGCACGCGATCGACAATGCGCTCACGCCATCGCCGCTCGGCGGCTATGAAAACACGGCTAACAGCTTCTCGCTGCGGCTCCCTGAATCGCTGTCCTCTGGTGTGTCGTTGAGCTATCAGGGCGAGTCAGTGTCGTTCTCTCTGCAGGGGGCGGCAACATCGCTGCCTTCCGTCTCTGGTGATACGGCGACCTACTCAACCGTCCTTCCCTCGACCGATCTGTCGTATGTGTCGCAGCCAACGGGGGTTCGTGAGGTCGTGACGCTCGGCGATGCAAATGCGCCGACGCAATTGCACTACTCGCTCTCGCTCCCAGCGGGCATGACTCCTCGTGCGGAAGCGGACGGGTCGATCGCGCTGCTCGACGGCGAAGGCGACGTGGTGTTCACGATCCCCGCAGCGACGGCGTATCTTCCAAGCGCTGGTCCTGGCTCTGGGCATGTGCTGCCGAGCACGGTGGCAGCGTCGGGCGCTGGCTGGCTTCTGACCGTCGACACGGGCGAAGCGTGGCTGCGGGAAAAGCTCGCCGCAGGCCCCGTCGATATCGATCCGACGCTGTTGGTGTCGGCGTCGCAGGCCTGCTCGCTCTCTGAGGAATCCCCGAAAACGAGTAGCTGCTCCTCCTCGGAAATGCGTGTCGGCTATGACTCCACGCACCAGGAGAACCACGCGTTGCTCAAGTTCAATCTCAGCAGCCTGCCCATCGGCGTGGTGGTACTCGCTGCGAAGCTCGGCCTCTATGTACAGGCGCACAGCACGACCAGCGCCAAGGCTGTGGGGGTCTATCGTACGATCAAGCCGTGGACGACGAGCGCCACGTGGGAAACCTACGACGGGACGCACGCGTGGAGCACCGCCGGTGGGGACTACGCGAACCCCGGAACCAACTCCGATGCGTCGGTAAACCCGTCCGTGGGCGGCGCGACAGGCTGGTACTACTGGTATCCGACCAAGATGGTCCAGGAGTGGGTCAACACCACGGATGCCCCGGAAGGCGAAGGCGATGCCAACGAAGGCCTGATCGTCAAGGACAAGACCGACAACCAGACGGCTAACTTGCTGACGATCGCCTCGCCGTCAGCCTCGACAGACCAGCCCTACCTGGAAGTCTTCTCCCAGTACCGCGGTGTCGGCTCACAGCCGCAGTTCACGCAACTCAGCACACCGCTCACGGCGAGCTCCTCGATGAGCGTGAACGTCGCCAGCGGCAACCTAATGCTGCAAAGCTCCCAGCTGCAGATCGCCGGCGTCGCTGGCTTCGGGTTCACGGACGCGCGGACGTGGAACGGCTTGAACGGCGAAAAGCAGGAATACGGCCACTGGGAGGACTCCAACGCCATCGGCGGCGCCGAAAATGGCGATGGCTCGATGTTCATCGAGACTGGCACCGGTGCGTGGTTTGACTTCCAAAAGCAGGCCAACGGGTCATTCATCACGCCGCCGGGCATCAAGGCGACGATGTGCGCGGCCGGTAGTCCCTCGCCGTGCCCTGCCTCGTTGCCGGCGGGGATCAGCCATCAGCTGATCTACGACCAAAGCCAAGAACGCGTCAACTTCAACAGCTCCGGCAGCGGCGTCGCGCAACAGGATCGCTATGGCAACACGATCTCGAACGAATGGACAGGTGAACATACCCAGGTCTTCACCGACACGCAGGGTCGCAAAATCGAAGTGAGCAAGAGCGGCCTTGGTGGCTACACGAGCGAAATCAAGGATCTCAGCGGCTCCCGCAACGTCAAATTCACGTACAAAGACTTCGAAGAAGGCGAACCCGAGCTCCAAAGCGCCACGGACGCGAACGGGAAGACCACGTCCTACGAATACGGGAACTACACCGTCACGAAGATCACGGACTCGAACGGGAATGTCATCCTCTTCCACTACGATAGCTCGCGGCGCATCAAGGAAATCATCCGCACGACGAACCCCGCACACACCGAAGGCCCCACGACCAAGTTCAAATACTACGAACCCGGCGAAGCGCCGTCGCCGTGCACCTCCACACAGAAGGCGACTGTCGTCCAAGACGCCGACTGGGCGGGGAGCAAAGCCCATGAAACGCTCTACTGCTCGAACGTGCTCGACGAGGTCGAAAAGACCGTCGATGCCGTCGGAAACGTCAGCCAAGCCGCCTACAACCCATTCGGCGACGTGATCACGAGAACTGCGGCCGCCCCCGGCAACAGCGAAAGCGGGAACGCGGCGAGCTATGTGTATGACAAAACCGGAACGAACGTCGAATGCGCAGTCACCGACACCTCGAGCCCGATCTCCTCATGCCCATCCTCGCCAAACGAATCGGCACTCGTGACGAGCTTTAGCTACACCGACGGCGAAAACCCCCACTCCGTGACGCAGGCCCAGAATCCGGAGGGGCAGAGCGTCTTCTCCTGCTACAGCGACGGTCACCAAGAAGAAAGCGCGGGCCCGGCGTGCCCAACAACGGCCAGCGGCCCGGCCGGAAGCCCTCAGAACGAGACCGACCAGCTCTCCGAACAGAACGAACTGAAGTTCGAATACAACACCAACGGCGCGATCAAGTCCTCGACCGACGCGGACGGGCACAAGACGACCTACGAATACGACGAAAAAGGCAACCTCAAGAAAATCACCCCACCGTCAGGCTCTGGGATCGGCGCGACGACGATCACCGTCGACGCGGACAGCCGCCCCCACGTCATCACCGACGGGGCGGGACACATCGAGACGCTCACGTATGACAACGACAACCAGGTCACCGAAATCGCCTACACCGGGACGGGGACGGCCAGGACCGTCAAATACGAATACGACGGCGACGGCAACATCATCAAACGCGTCGACCCCACCGGTACCACGAAATACACTGTCGATGCGCTGAACCGCGTGACCAAGGAAGAACTACCAGGGTCGCTGAGCAACAGCTACGAATACGACGCCGCGTCGAACATGACGGCATTCACCGACGGTGGCGGGACGACCAGCTACAAATACAACGGCCTGAACGAGTTGGAATCTATGACCGAGCCCGGGGCGAGCAAAGCCACGACGTTCGCCTACGACAACGACCACCGGCTGACGAAGATCACCTACCCCTCCGGAGCAAGCGAGAACTACAAACTCGAACCCACCACCGGACGACCGGAAACCATCACCGCCGAAGGAATCACCGGGACCACAGTACCCAAACTCACATATGCGTACAAAGAAGGCAAATACACGACCAGCCTGACCCAGACGCTGACAGAATCAACCGGCAACACCACCACCTACTCCTACGACGCCCTCGACCGCCTGAAGAAGGCCATCACCGAAGGCGCCAACCCCTCGCTCTATGAATTCAAGCTCGACGGTGCCGGCAACCGGACGCAACAGACCGTCGCCCCAACCGCAGCGACCGGCGGAGAAACGACCTACTACGCCTACAACAGCGGCAACGAGCTCGAATGCCGCCAAACCGTCGCGCCGCCATGCTCGAAAAGCTCAACCACCGAACTATCCGCCTACAAATACGACGAAGCCGGCAACGAGACAGCGATCACGCCCAAGAGCGACACCAGCGGCACAACCTTCGAATACAACGCGGCGAACGAGCTCTCGAGCCTCACCCCCTCCGGAGGCACGGCCCAAGCACTCTCCGACGCAGGCACCGGCCAAGACGACCTCGTCGGCATCGGTAGCGCGACCACCATCCAAAACAGCCGACTCGGGCTCACACGCGAAGTCAGCTCAGCGGGAACCAGCTACTACGCCCGCACCCCCAACGGCCTACTCATCGACCAACGCACACCCTCCGGCAACTACAACCCCCTATACGACGCCCAAGGCGACATCATCGCCCTCGTCAACTCGAGCGGCAAAGTCGAACGCACATTCCGCTACGGACCATACGGCGAGAACATCAAAAGTGAAGGCACCCAAACCATCCCCTACCCCTTCGGCTTCAAGGGCGGCTACCGTGCACCGGGCGGGAACACCGGCAAGGGCAACGTCACGAACGGGCTGATCCACTACGGCCAACGCTACTACGACCCAACCACCGGACGCTGGACACAACAAGACCAACTAAGCCGCGTGGCGAACGCCACGCAAGGAGGGCTCTTTTCGTTCGCTGGTAGCGATCCGATCAACCTAGCGGACCCGACAGGGGAAAGCCCGTTTGGAACAGCGTGCGCTATAGCGGCCGTTTGGTGCTTTGCACATAACATCGGCGAAGTCTATGGACCCGACGCCGAGGGATGGGTGGAAGAGGGGATACCTCTGATAGAGGACGGCGCAGAGGGCGGTGAGGAGATAATCGAGATCTTGATCGAGTACTTCTGAGCGAGGGGGCTGGCGGCTTCGGGGCCGAGCGACTGATTGCGAACAAGGGCCGAGCGCATGAATGAGAGCGGGTAAGGTGGTGTCGTGAACTTGTCGAAGGAATCCGGACGTGGCGGGCCCCGGCCCGATGAGGTGCTACGTGGCTTTGATGCGGTGATCTCGCGCGACGGTGTACTTGCGGACGAGGAGCCACGCCGCCGCACTGTGTCGGCGTTTGAAGGTAAGGCTGCGGCTTTGGTAGGGCTCGGACGACACGAGGATGCCCTCGTGTGCTACGACGCCGTTCTTGAGCGTCTTGGCGATGCGAGCGAGCGCGGGATTCGCGTGCAGGTAGCTCGTGCGCTGGCCAGTAAGGGCGCCGCACTCCTGCAGCTGGACCGTTTTGATGACGCCAACGCTGCCTTCGACACTTTGCTTGTGCGGGCTGGTCACCCTACAAACCGCGAGGAACGGCTAGAACATACCAATGACGCGATCGCGCAGATGTTTCACAGGCGGACGCGCGCGCTGTTTGAGGAGGCCAGCTATGAGCGAGCGATTCTGGCCGCCAACGCTTTGCTTGGACGGTTCGCGGACCATCCCCCGTCCGGCCATCCTGAGTTCGTGGTCAACGCTCTCCTGCTCAAGGCTGCGGCAGTCTCTGAGCTTGGTCGCGAACAGGAAGCGATTTCGCTGCTCGACGAGCTCGTCACGCGATACGGACGCGTCGAAGCGCTCGTCGTACAGACGGTGCTCGCCGCGGCACTGAACAGGCGCGCCAAGCTCCTTCTTGACTCTGGCGACGAGAAAGAGGCTCTCCTCGGCTTTGACGAGGTGCTGCTGCGTTTTGGGGATGCGGCTGCGCCTGCGCTGCGTCGGTCTCTGGCTATTGCGCTCCAAGGTAAGCGCTTCGTACTGCGGAGCATTGGTCGTTCCGACGAGATGCTCGCCGCCGTCGACGAACTTGTCAGGCTGTTCGGCGAGGCGACCGAGCCCGACCTACGTATGCACCTCGCACGCGGGCTTCGCGACAAGGCGACTGTGCTTGCGAAACTAGGTCGCTGGCAGGCGGCAGTCGCCGTCGACGACGAACTAATCGAACGTTTTGCACACGTGACGGCACCGGAGTTTGGCGAGTCGGCCGGGTGGGCGCTCTCGCATAAGGCACTGGGCCTACGGGAACTCGGCCATGTCAAGCAGTCGATCGCCGCGTGGGGCGAAGTTGTGGATCGTTACGGTGATGCGAGCACGCCGGAGTTGCGCAACATCGTCGCGACTGCCTTCGCGTTGCTTGCGGAGACACTGATGCTCGGTGGAAGGCTCGATGAGGCGAGCGCTATCGGGGACGCGATGATCGCGCGCGTCGGCGACGAGCGCGATCCGACGGATCAGGCTCTCTTGGCGCATGGGCTTGGGCTAAAGGGGGCCGCACTGGTAGGACAAGGACACCCGGAAGAGGCGATCGAGATCCTGGACACTCTCATCACCCGGTTTGAGGATGCACCGGACCTCGGGATACGCGCGCAGGTCGCGCTCGCCCTCAACACCAAGGCGACCGCACTCCACCAGCTCGGTCGTGAGAGAGAGTCCGTGAGCGCCCACAACGAGATTGTCACGCGCTTCGGCGAAGAGGCTCTCGTAGTGTTCGACGAACACCTTGGGCGTTGTCAGCACTCAACTGATACGCATGCGCGCGAGCAGCTCGTGTCAGTCCTCTACAGCAAGGCGTGGCTACTCGGCGATATAGGCCGCCCGAGCGAAGCATTGCCTGTACTAGCCGAGCTGATCAGACGCTTCGAGGGTGACGAGAGCCCGACAATCCAGGCCTACGTTGAGCGCGCTCGCGAAGCCCGCGACGGGCTGATCATGCAGCAAAGCGAGTGAGCTCTTCCAGACCTCGAAACTCCCGAGAACGCTACAACGCCCCCACCACCGGACGATGGACACACGACGACGCGGAGTGTCAGCGGGAACATCGCGGATACTGCGAAGAAGTCACCCATGAAGGCTTTATTGAAAAGCTTATCGACACCGCAGAGTGTGGCGGGGCCGTGTACGGGGTAGCGCTCATTAATCCCGCGGCCAGCCTGGTTGTGGCGATCGACTGCGGTGCGTTTCAGGACACAGAAGGTTAGTGTGCTGACGCCGGCTACACGTAAACGCGCCTTTGTCACGGCTCCCGGTGCCGGCATAGCGGGCGTTGCCATCGGTCACATGCTTGTCAGCGGTGCGGTAGCTTGGTGGTGGATAGCGGCCGTGGGCGGAGGCTGCGCGTTCGTTGTAGGCACTTACCGCGAAAGACGACTGCGACGTCGCGCCGAGTGAGTCGCCTTGCGCATTACATCGGCATGCGCGCCCCTCTCTGTCAACGTAAGGTGAGACAGGTCCTGCCGTTGGATTACTGGCGAGAACGGAGCTGTAGCGGTGCCGGAGCCCATGCTGTCTGTGGAGTTGGAGAGGACGCCTGGCGCCGAGCGTTTCGTGGAGGGAGTCGCAGGCGAACGCATAGCGCTGCGATAGCGTGCGGTCGATGTTGGTAATGGCGCCCTCCGTCGCTGCAGAATCAACGGTATGAGCGGCGCCATCAGCCCGGCCGCGGTGATTCGCCGCACGTGCAATGTGTATCTGGACCAGCGGCGAGTGTGGTTGCCTGTCGCTGCTGGGGTGTTTGGCATCACGGGGCTTCTCGACGCGATCGTGATAGCCGCTGCTCCTGACTTTGTCTACGTCTCGTTCTTGATCTCCGATGTCGCGACCACCCTATTCACGGGGATGATCGTCGGGCTCGTCACCGACGCTCGCGCTCACCAGCGTGAGAGAAACAGCGGCCAGCTCCTGCTGGCCGTGAAGCCGGTCCTCGGTAACCTCGTCCTCGTGGGGATAGTGGCTGGCGTTGGGGTTTTCTTCGGCTTCATCCTGATCGTCGTTCCTGGCCTCTTGCTCACGACGGTCTGGTCTGTAGCGGCACCGATCGTCGTGATGGAGCAGCCCGGTGGGCTTCGCGCGCTGGGGCGTAGTCGCGAGCTGGTGCGGGGTTACGGCCGACAGGTGTTCACTGTGGTTTTCGTCATGGTGTTTCTCGTAGGACTCGTGACGTCGGGTATTGATCTAGCCGCCGCCTCCGTCGGGGCCGGTCTCGCGGTCGCCGTGCGAGTGATCGCGGGCATCGTGGTGACGCCGTTGGCAGCGTTCGCTGCCGCGGTACTCTACTTTGAGCTGCACAGCGCGTCCGGGACCGCGGGTACACGCGACAGTGCCGGATAGATGAGCAGGGCCTCCGCGCGGAACAGCATTCTGATGACGTTCGGCTTGGCTGGCCTACTTGGGCTGGTCCAGATCGTCGTCAATCCTCGAGGCTGGCTGTGGACGGTGAGCCGCGCTTTCGTATTCGTGCTCTTTGTTGTCGCTGTCGCGCTCTGGATCTTCGCCGCAGTCACGGAGCGGCGCTCTCGGGTTCACGGCCCACCCGAGGCCTAACTGACGGCCCCAGCCCACACAGCAATAGACTGCGTAAGGCGCGCGCGCTCATGCATCCGCAAGCGGTCCTCCGGTACGATTCCCGAGCTTCCCCTCGCGTACCCGTATAGGTCAACGATGAGCCAACAGGAAACCCCGAGCGACGCGCGCACACATGGCGAGGCGCTCACGGCTATCTCGGATGGCCTGGTGGGGTTGCTCAAGGAGTTCTATGGGCAAGGTCCTACCCGCACGAAGTCCTACTACGCCGACGACCTCGTCGTTTGCGTTCTGCGAGGTGGCTTTTCGCGCGTCGAGCAGACCCTGCTGGATGGCGGACGCGGCCAGGCGGTCATCCAACAGCGCATGGAGTTCCAGGAGGTGATGCGCGGCCGGTTCGCTCGTGTGATCGAAGACGCCACGAATCGCAAGGTGATCGGGTTCATGAGCGGTAACCAGCAACACCCTGACCTGATGTGCGAGGTGTTCATCCTCGCTCCCACCGATCTCCTCGACGAGCACGAGCTCGAGTCCCACGGGCTACTTCTTCCGGGGCCCGGCCAGAGCAAAGCCGTGCAGCCAAGCTAGATTTGTGCTACTTTCGGTAGCGGAGGGCATCATCGTGGTCGGTCTCTCACAGACCGGCAACTTGACCTGACTTCCGGCATTTGCTCATACAAAGCCGCGAAGAGGTCCCGATGTCCCATGCTTTGGTCGTTGTTCGCCGGTATGGGCATGGTTACCGTACGAATATTCGGTAGCAGGTCGTTCGCGCGCGATCCCCATCAGCGAGGAGTTTCTATGAACTACCCAAAACTAGTGCGTGTCGCCGTGTTTGCGACGCTGCTGTGCAGCGCATTCGCGCTACCCGTCACAACCGCATCGGCAAGCTCCAGCAGCATCCGCGCCGCCCTGAAGAGTTACAATCCCAGGCTCATTGTGGATGCAGGACACATCGTCACCGCTATCGGCGAATACAAGACCAGCCACAATCCGAGCGGAGTGCAGGCGGCACTGGCCACATCCATCGCAGGTTGGCGCTCCCTGCGGTCCAAGATCGCTGCGCAGTCTGCCGTGCGTCCGCATGTGAAGGCGGGTAAGGCGAAGCTGGAGCAGGGACTGCGAGGCATCGTCGTCGCCTACACCAAACTGAACGTCGCTTTTGGCGAGCACACGGTTAGCCCGGAAGCCGCAAAGGTCGAAGTCGCAAATGCTGGGATCGCGGTGGACAAGGCACGTGCGGAGCTGGCCGAAGGTGTGAAACTGCTGCGCTAGAGCCCGGACACACTTCTACTGCTTCGGCGGGTGGTGCGGAGGATGGCGATCTTGCAGATGCGGATCGCCGCCTCCGTCAACCGTGACTCTCCGCGCGAAGCTACGTGGCGACCGCGAAGCGCGCGAAGCGCTCGGCCAAGCGTGCCGGCACCAGCGCGTGTACGCGAACGCCCTCCGCGGTGTCCTCGCGGGTGACCTCGCCCGCCAGCTCGTGCAGCTCCGCCAGGCTGCCGCCGTCCGCGTAGGGGACCAGCAGATCCAGCGGGCGCAGCGTGTGCGCGAGCTCGTGCTCGATGCGCTCCCCCAGCTCCTCCAGGCCCTCACCGGTCACGCCGCTGACGAGCAACGCGTCCGGGTGGCGCAGGAGTAGTTCGTCGCGGTCCTCCTCGTCGAGCAGGTCCACCTTGTTCAGGACCAGCAGCCGCGGGGTCTCGCCCGCGCCGATCTCCTCCAGCGTGCCCTCCACCGAGCGCTGCATGATCTCCCGCTGGGCCTCCGGCGCCGAGGCGTCCAGCACGTGCGCCAACAGCTCTGCGCGCGTCGTCTCCTCGAGCGTCGCAGCGAACGCATCTACCAGCTGGTGGGGCAGCTTTGAGATGAAGCCCACCGTGTCCGTCAGCAGGTAGGAGCGCCCCGCCAGCTTCAGCGTCCTCGTCGTCGGGTCGAGCGTGTGGAACAGGCGGTCGCGGACGCCCACCTCCGAGCCCGTCATGGCGTTCAGCAGCGTCGACTTGCCCGCGTTCGTGTAGCCCACCAGCGCGATCGTCGGCAACGCCGCGCGCTCGCGCTCCGCGCGCTGAACCGCGCGCGTGCCCTTCACGTGCTCCAGGCGTTTGCGCAGCACCGAGATACGGTTGCGCGCCAGCCTTCGATCCGTCTCGATCTGCGTCTCACCCGGGCCCCTCGTGCCGATGCCGCCTCCCAGGCGCTCCAGGTGGCTCCACAGGCCGCGCATGCGCGCCATGTTGTACTCCAGCTGCGCCAGCTCCACCTGCAGCTTGCCGTCAGCGCTGTTCGCGTGCGCGGCGAAGATGTCCAGGATCACCGTCGTGCGGTCCACCACCGGCAGGCCCACCGCCTCCTCCAGGTTGCGCTCCTGGCGCGCGCTCAGCTCATCGTCGCACGCGATCACGTTCGCGTCGCATGCCGCCGCCGCAGCCTTCGCTTCCTCCACCTTGCCCGGTCCCAGGTAGGTGTTCGGGTGGGGCTGCTCGCGGCGCTGGACCATCTCGCCCACCACCGCCACGCCCGCCGTGCGCAGCAGCTCCTCGAGCTCCGACAGATCCTCGCCCTCCGGCAGCGCCGCGATGCAGAACGCGCGCTGGCGCGCGCGCTGCGCCGGCTGCGAGCCGTTCGCGGCCCACTCGGCAGGTTTCGGGGTTACGGCGCTGCGGCCGTTACGGCTTCTATCCATCCACCACCAAGTCTAGGACCATCGATACACCGCAAAGTGTTGTGACCGGTGAAGCTTCGGCTGTGCGAAGCGCGCGCCCTCGCGTCTCCCCAAAAAAGTCAACCCCCGAGCGTGCCCAGGCGCTCGACCGCCTCCAGCAGTCGCTCGTCCGGTGTCGTCAGCGAGATCCGAAACCAGCCCTCCCCCGCCGGCCCGTAAACCGAGCCCGGGACCAGCACCACGTCCGTGCGCTCCAGCACGTGCTCGCAGTAGGCCTCAGAGCTCGCAAAGCCCTCCGGCACCGGCGCCCACACGTAGATCGTGCTGTGCGGTGGGCGCACCTGCACGCCGATCTCGCGCAGCGCGTCGCACACCAGGTCGCGACGGCGGCGGTACAGCTCGTTCATCGAGGCCACCTCCGCGTCCGCGTCCGGCGAGAGCGCAGCGACGCCCGCCAGCTGCACCGCCTCGAACAGCCCCGAATCGATGTTCGTCTTCAACTGCCAATACGTGTGCAGCGCCTCCGCGTTTCCAACCAGCACCGCGCAGCGCCAGCCCGTCATGTTGTAACCCTTCGACAGCGAGAACACCTCGATGCCCACGTCCTTCGCCCCCGGCGTCTGCAGGAACGACGGCGCGTGGTAGCCGTCGAACACGATCTCCGAGTACGCGTTGTCGTGCACCACCAGGATCTCGTAGGAGCGCGCGAACTCCACCACGCGCTCGAAGAAGCCGTCCGGCACCACCGCGCCAGTCGGGTTGTTCGGGTAGTTCAGGAACATCAGCTTCGCGCGGCGCGCCACGTCCTCGTCGATCGCTCCCAGGTCAGGCACGAAGCCGTGCTCCGGCTCCAGCGCCATCAGCACCGGCTCGCCGCCCGCCAGCCACGGCCCCGCCGTATACACCGGATAGCCGGGGTCCGCCGCGAGGGCATAGTCGCCCGGGTCCAGGAACGCCAGGTTCAGGTTGAAGATCGCCTCCTTCGCGCCGATCGCCGGGATCACCTCGCTCTCCGGGTCCAGCTTCACGTCGAAGCGCCGCTCGTAGAAGTCGCGCACCGCGCCCCTGAAGTCCGCGCGGCCGCGGTTGCTCGGGTATTTGTGCGTCTCCGGCTCGCTCACCGCCTCCTGCATCGCCTCCACGATCAGCGGCGGCGTCGGGCGATCCGGATCGCCGATGCCCAGGCTGATCACGTCCACCCCCGCCGCTCGCTTGTCAGCGATCTTGCGCTCCAGCTGGGCGAACGCGTACGGCGGGATGCGCTCCAGGCGCTTACTCGGTTTCATGCAGCTCCTTTTCGAACTCCTCGCTGAGACGACCCTCGAACACCGGTCGCGCCCAGCCTGTCAGGTTGATGTGCAGATCCTCGCCCACCTCCACCTCCAGCTCGCCGCCGTCCAGCAGGACCGTCACGCGGTCCGGTCGCAGCGGCGGCTGATGTTCGCGGGTGTGGGCCACCGCCGCTCCCGTCGCGCCCGTCCCCGAGGACAGCGTCTCCCCCACCCCGCGCTCGAAGATGCGCGCGCGGATGCGGCCAGTGGTGCCGGGGTCGCCTGTCCCCGGATGGGGGAGCTCCGTGTACCACGACACGTTCGTGCGGTTGGGGAACTGGGCGTCGCCTTCGATCGCCGGGCCGATCGCCGGGAGATCCAGCGCCTCCAGCTCATCCAGCGAACCCACTTGGATCGCGCATTGCGGGTTGCCGATCGAGACGTGCTGGAAGGACCAGTCGCGTCCGGCCGAGTAGACCGTCCCGCGGCCGTCCTCTGGGCCACTGGGGAAATCGCTGGAGGAGAGGCTCGCACTGCCCATGTCCACCGTGCACGTGTCCGGGCCGTTGATCCTTGGGCGAATCTCCCCCGCGACCGTGTGGATCGCGAAGGTGTCCTGGTCGGTCCAACCGCGCCGGCGCAGGTACAGGATCGCCTCGCGCGCACCGTTGCCCGACAGCTCTGCCTCCGAGCCGTCCGGGTTGAAGATGCGCAGGTCGGCCACGTGCACGGGGTCCGCGGGTGGCGAGAGCAGCAGCATGCCGTCTGCGTAGACGCCGAAGTGGCCCTCGCACAGCCTGCGCACGCGCGCCGGCGTCAGCTCGAACGGGAGCTGATCGCGCTCGACGATCAGGTAGTCGTTGCCCAGGGCCTGCCACTTCTCGAATCTCATCCGCGCCATCGCGCGCCGGAGTCTAGGCACAATCCGCGAGCAGCTCCGCGATCTCGCCCGCGACCGCAGCCGGATCGCTTCCCGTCACGTCGAGTACGCTCACGCCCGCCAGCTTGCGCATCCACGTGAGCTGGCGCTTGGCGTAGTTGCGCGTGCGCCGCTTCATCCCCTCCACGTCACCCGCCAGCAGCTCCTCGAAGCCGAGCGCCTTGCGCGCGGTCTCAGAGGCGCCCGCCGCGTGCGCGCGCCGTACCTCCTCGAGCACCCCAGCCGCCACCATCGCCTCCACGCGCGCATCGATCAGCTCGTACAGCGCGTCGCGCTCCATCGTCAGCCCCACCAGCAGCGTCGGGTGGCGCAGCTCCTCGCTCCACAGCTGCGACGGGCCCTCCGGCGGCTCGAGCTCGCCCAGATCCGCCAGCTCCAGCGCGCGCACGATCCGCTGGCGGTCGTTCGGGTCGATGCCCTCAGCCGCCCAGCTCGCGCGCGCCGCAAGCTGCGCGTGGAGCGCCGGCGCGCCGCTGCGCTCGAGCTCCGCCGTCCAGCGCTCGCGCACTCCCTCCGGCGGCGGCGGGCGCAGGCTCAGCTCCGTCAGCGCCGCGCGCAGGTACAGGCCCGTCCCGCCCACCACGATCGGCTGCCTCCTCGCCGCCAGCAGGTCGTCGATCTGCGCGTGCGCGAGCTGCGCGTACTGTCCCGCGCTGAACGTCGCGTCCACCGGCAGGAACGACACCAGTCGATGCTCCAGGAGGGACTGGTCCTGCGCGCCCGCCACACCCGTCAACGTCTCCAGGCCCGCATACACCTGCAGCGCGTCCGCAGAGATCGCCACCGGGTCCTCCCCGCGCGCACGCAGCAGCCGCGCGAGCTCGACGGCCACCGCCGTCTTGCCGACGCCCGTCGGCCCGAACAGCGCGACGATCCTCCTACCAGCGGGCGCTGGCTTCAGCGAGCGCGGCGAAGCCGAGCTTGTGCTTGCGTTCCTTGGTCTCGATTCCGTAGAAGTCATTGGTGCCGTAGTCCACGAAGTTGAAGTAGATCACCATCGGCACGTAGCCCGTCGCCGACGCCCACTGCATGAACCCGGTGATGTTCGCTGCCTGCTGCGCTTCCGTCCACTGCTGACTGTCGCCTGTCGGCGGCTGCCCCACCGCGGTCGGCCAGCCGATCTCCGTCACGTACACCGGCTTGCCCGATTCCGTGTGGGCCAGTTCCACGTCCTTGCGCCCGCCCAGCGCGCCGCCGTCGCCACCGGTGTGGCCGCCGTAAGGGTGCACCGTCACGCCTTCGCAGTAGGGCAGCGCGCCCGCCGCCTTGATCCCCTGCCCCCACGGTTTGTCCGCGTCGGGGCTCGCCTCGCCGCCATCCCACGAGCACAGCTCCACCGGGCGCGAGGCCGCCGGGAGCGTCGCCAGCGCTTCGTGGACAGCCTGGGCGAGCTTCGCGTACGCCGTGTAGTCGCCGGGGTCGCTCCAGAAGACGTCGTTGCCCGGCTCGTTCAGCACTTCCACAGTCATTCCGCCGTCGAGGCCGTACTTCGCGAAGTAGGACCTGACTTCCGCCGCGTACGCGCTCGGCGAGATCGAGCCGATCGAGCCGCCTTCGCCGAAGATGATCGTGGCGATCTGAACGCCCGCCGCATGTGCTTCGCGCTCCACATAGCTCGAAGAGGCGCTAGACGTGCGGATGTAGTCGATTCCCCCTTTTGACAGGTCCGAGAACGTCGAGCCCGACCAGCCGCCGGAGTCCACGCCGATCACCGTGCGCCCCGGAGATGCGCGTTCCACTTCTTGCGGCGGTTCTTCCTTCGGCTGTATTTTGTGTTTTTTCCTTTTCCTTTTTTTCTTCGCCGCGACTTCCGTTTGGGCTTCGGCCACGGCTGCGTTCTCGACCGTTTCGCCCACTTCAAGTTCTTCGTACAGTTCTTCTTGTTCGGAGGTTTCTTCTGAGGGGCCTTCCGCGGCTTCTTCCGCTTCTTCGGAAGATTCGGTAGGTTCTTCCGCGCCTCGAGTGCCAACTTCTGAGCTTGCCTGCCACGACGGCGGCGGGCGCCAGGTCTGCGGCGGTCCGCTCCACGAGCCGGGAGCACCGTCGGCGCCAGGCTGCTGCCAGGCCGGCCCGCGGGCGCCCGGGCCCGACGCCGGGGCAGGCGCGGCCGCGGCGTTCGCCGTGAACACGAGCGAGACCGCGGCAACCAGCGCCACGAGTGCTTTTGACCTCATACCAACACCTCCAGAAAAAATTGGGCGGTACGGCCTCGATCGCGACGGATTCTTCGACGGCGCGATCGAGGCGGACTCCATCTCCTCGACCTCCGAAACGCCCGCTACCCGGTCACACACACACCACGATCCGGATGCGCTGCCCGGCGAGGCTGAACACCACCAACCTTCACCGAGCGTCGAGCACAGCTTCCGGCGGACGCGTGCACGACCTTAGCGGGTCGAGCACCCGGGAGTCGTTACCAACCTGGAACGACGCTCAGAACAGCGTCTGCTGGCGCGCCCGCATCGGCGGGCCGAAATCCAGGTCGGGCTGCCGGTCCTCACCCTCGCCCCGTGGCGCTCTCGTTGCTCGCCTGAACGCACCCGGACCCTCGCCACGGCGCACCATCCGCGCCAGGCGGGCGCGTTCCTCTCGCGGCGCGTACGCGCCGCGACGATAGAGCTCCTCGTAGCGCTCGACCAGGTCCGGCCGCTGCGAGCGCAGCCAATCCATGAAGACCGTGCGCACGTCGCCCCGCAGGTGGAGGGCCACGCCGCCGATGCTGGTCGCACCGGCCTGCGCCGCCAGCTCGAGCAGCGGCTCGACCTGATGCGGCGCGTCATTGATGCCAGGCATCAGCGGCGCGATCAAGACCCCCGTCGGGATCCCCGCCCGGTTGAGCTCCGCCACCGCCTCCAGCCGCGCGCGCGGGCTCGGCGTGTGCGGCTCGGTCGCCCGCCACGCCTTCTCGTCCAGCGTCGGGATCGACAGGCACGCGCTGAAGCTCGCACGCTCTGCGATCTCGAGCATCAGCGACAGGTCGCGCAGCAGCAGCGGAGACTTCGTCAGCACCGAGCACGGGTTGCCCGCGTCTCTCAGCGCCTCCCAGATGCCCTCCATCAGCCGGTAGCGGCCCTCCACCCACTGATACGGGTCCGTGTTCGTCCCCAGCGCCACGTGCTCGCGCTTCCACGACGGCTTCGCCAGCTCCACGCGCAGCACCTCCGGCGCGTTGACCTTCACCACGATCTCGCGCTCGAAGTCACGGCCTGGGTTGAAGTCCAGGTACTTGTGGGTTGGGCGAGCGAAGCAGTTGTGACTCACCACGCCGTTCGCGATGAAGTCGCCCGTGCCCGTTGTGATGTCGTACAGGCGCATGGTCATGCCCAGCGGGCGGATCGAGGTCACGCCGAGCTGAGCCGAGGTCTTGAGGGCGCATCCCTCGATACTGCGCTTGCGCGAGATGGCGGGATCGGTGCCGAGGAAGAAGCGCATCCGCTCGGGCAGCCCGCCACGCAGCCGAATCGTGGTCATCCCGTTGCCGGCACGCAAGATCGGCTCGACGGCGTAGTTGAAGCCGAAGCGCCCGAGAGCAGCCTTGATCCACGCGAGGATCTCAGGATCGGTGTTGGCGATGCGCAGGACATGCGCGGTGCAAGAACCCTCTGCGTCGAAGATGCCGGCGAGAAACCCCTTCATCCAAGACACGCTCGGCATGATCGGCCAGCAGATCAGCTCGCCGATCCGTGCCACGTTGTCTCTTGTCTGCGTGCGGATCGCGGTCATCGCCCTGTGCTCGCCCGCTGCCGCTGCGAAGGCGAACTCGCTGGTGGCCACGCCAAAGCAGGCGAGGTACTCCCCGGCCCGATCCAGGGCCTCGGTGTCAGCGAGGGCGAGGCGAAACCGATGGACAAGGCCCGCCGCGCGGTCCGGCCTCTCATAGAGATAGGAGCCCAGGTGTCCGTCCCCGCGAATGATGCCGCACAGGTAACCGCGTCTGTAATCCTCGTCCGGGACCGGTGCGTCCACGCAACCACCGGGTCCCAGCAGCTTGCTGTTGAGGGTGAGATGGGGTCGCTGCAACGGCCCGCATTCCGCTCCGACAACGTGCTTCCAGCCGCGCTGCGTGAGGAAGCGGTGGTCCTCGCTCGCGATGAGCTCCGTGCCGTCCTCGAGCGTCACCGCATACGCGGGCTTGATGCTCGACCACTTGTCGAGCACCGTCGTGATTGCGAAGCGGCGGTATTTACCCGTGCGCACAGTTCCGTAGATGGCCTCGCCGACGCCGATCTCAGCGATCCGCCTGGCGCGTCCGTCGGCCATCAAGATCAGCGTGTCGGGCCCTACACAGTAAGAGCAGGCATGACTGCAGCCTCGATAGGGATTGATCGTCCAGCGGAACGGCATCTGCGAGCGCTCGGGGACGCGGTTGAGCACCGACTTGGCGTGGACCTCGTAGAAGCGCATGTCGAGCGCCTCGGGAGCGTCGAAGCGACGCACGGCGGCCGGGTCGCGGTAGCCCGGAAGTCTCCGCTGCTCGTCGCCGTCGAGCGTGAGGTTGCTCCAACGCACGAACATATGTTCGCATAGCCGCTGGACGCCGCGCGTCATCCCCTTACGGAACGCATACGCAACACCTCCCCATCGCTTAGCGAGCGGGCGCAGGCTGACGGCACACCATCAACCGACCACAGGAGGTTCGATCACATGACCATCTCCAAAATGCTCGGCGCGACCATGGTCGCGGGGGCGCTCGCCGCCGGCGGCACAGCCGTCGGCATCTCCAATGCCGCCGCGGCGTCTGGCACTCAGAGCACGACGACGACACCCACGACCACCACCTCCACGACGCCCTCGGGCACCTCGAGCACCTCGACAGCCACCACGCCCTCGACTGGCACCGCCCCGGCTCAGAAATCGGGGACCCCGAAATCCGGCTCGACGCCCTGCCCGAACATGGGCTCGAGCGGATCGAGCTCCGGAGAAGGCTCCAAATCGGGAGCCAGCTATGCGCCGAGCCCCGCCGGCGCGAGCTACCAGTAGATCTCCCCAGGCCTCGCGGCATACGGCCAAGGCCGGCCGCGAGGCCGTTGGAGGCAGGATTTTCCGCCCATGTCAACGTGTCCACCTCACGCACGGGCGGTCATCGTGTGAACGGGCTCGGCCGAGCGAATACACATGGATGGCGAGCACACCCCGCATCCGGAGCGCAGGACGCACAGCACCACCTGGCTGTGCCGCGAGGACTTCGACCGCGAGCGCATGCTCGACATGGACGATCGCGTGCGCTCGGTGCGACGCAAGACGCTCGCGATCCTCGCCGTGGCGATCGCCGTCGGTGCGCCGTGGCTGGGCTGGTGGCCGCTGCTCTTCCTGATCCCCGCCGCGCTGTTCTTCGCCGCCGCGGACGCTCTGACGCCACGCATGAAGCGCCCCGAGTACCTGATGTTCGCGGCGTGGATCGGCAGCGAGATCACGATCGCGGGCGCGATCTCGCTCGAGGGCCGGCCGGGCGACACCGCGCTCTCCTGGCTGGCCATCCCGGTCATCACACTCAGCTCGCGCTTTCCCATGCGAGGCGTCGTGGCAGGCGTCGCGATCGCGGTCCTGCTGACCCTCGGCGTCGCCATCGGGGTGGATGCGCCCGCCGTGACGAGCAGCCCACAGCTGCTGATCGCGCCGATCGCGCTGATCATGTCCGTGGCGGTTCTCTCCACCGCGCTGATGCAGTCCGACATCCAGCACCGCAGCGACGCCGTCATCGACCCGCTGACGGGCATGCTCAACCGCAAGGCGCTGGCGGTCCGCGTCCAGGAGCTCTCCCAGCAGTCGAGCGTCACCGGCGAGCCCGTAGGGGTGATCGTCGCCGACCTCGATCGCTTCAAGCAGGTCAACGACACACGCGGACACGCGACCGGCGACGCCGTGCTCACAGCCGTCGCCTACGTGCTGCGCAAGCAGCTGCGGGCGTTCGACCTCGCCTACCGGCTCGGCGGCGAGGAGTTCCTGATCCTCGTGCCGGGCTCCGATCTCGCCCATACGGCCGAGCTCGCCGAGCGCCTGCGCGAGCGGGTCTGCGCCTCCCCCGTAGGCGAAGGGGTCCATGTGACGATGAGCCTCGGCGTCGGGGCCTCCCAGCAGGGCGAGTGCTTCAACTACGCCAGCGTGTTCTCCGTGGCCGACTCCGCTCTCTACAGAGCCAAGCGCAGCGGCCGCAACCGCGTCTGCGTGGCCGACTCCGAGCAGCCCGCCCCCGCAGGCGCGCTCGACGTGAGCGTCTACAGCCAACCCGGCGGCCCCTCGCCGGCCCTGGCTTAGCGCTCGGCCGCCGGCCGCAGCGCGCTCACAGCTCGATGACGCTGCGAATGCCGTCCTGGGCGTGCATCAGCTCGAAGCCGCGGTTGACTTCGTCCAGCGTCAGCCGATGCGAGATGAAGGGGTCCACGTCGATCTCGCCGTCGAGGTAGCGGCGCACGAGCGCGGGCACGTCCTCGCGCCCCTTCAAGCCGCCGAACGAGGAGCCGCAGACACGCCGGCCGGTGATCAACAGGCGCGGCACGATCTCCAGCGTCTCGCCCCGACCCGCCACGCCACAGACCGTGCACAGGCCCCACCCCATGCGCGCCGCCTCCACCGCCTGGCGCATCACCGCCACGTTGCCGGTCGCCTCGAACGTGTAGTCGGCGCCGAACCCGTCCGTCATCTCCAGGATCCGCGCCACGCTGTCCTCCCCACCCATCATCAAATCCGTGGCGCCCTGGCCGCGCGCGAGCTCCAGGCGCTCCGGCGCGAGATCGACGCACACGATCCGCTCGGCGCCCTGCAGGCGACAACCAGCGATAGCGCCCAGACCGACCATGCCGGCGCCGAACACCACACACGTAGAGCCCGCGGTGACCGACGCCGTCTTCATGGCCGCGCCCAGGCCCGTGGAGAGGCCGCACGCGAACAGGCACGCCCTGTCGAGGGGCGCCTCGGGATCGATCCGCGCGAGCGCGATCTCCGGCATCACCGTGTACTCCGCAAACGTCGATGTGCCCATGAAGTGCCGCAGCGGCTCGCCGGCGCGCGACAGGCGTGTGCTGCCGTCGGGCAGATACCCGAGGTTCTGCTGCTCGCGGATCGCCAGGCACAGGTTCGTGTCGGGGTTGACGCAGTGCACGCACTCGCCGCACTGGGGCGAGAACAGCGTCACCACATGGTCGCCCTCTCGCACCAGCGAGACGCCCGCGCCGCAGCGCTCGACCGCACCGGCTCCCTCATGGCCGAGCACCGTCGGCGCATAGCCCGAGGGATCGACGCCCGAGGCGGTGTACATGTCGGTGTGGCACACGCCGCACGCCTGCAGGCGCACCAGCACCTCGCCGGGGCCGGGCTCGGACAGCTCGACCTCCTGCACCACGAGCGGCCTGGCGAACTCCTCGAGTACTGCTGCGCGCATCCTCACGACCGGTGCATGCCCTCCCCTGGGTTGATCCGATCCTATGCCCCTGCCGTACGTATGTCCACAGCGTTTCCCGCCTGGTCATCGTTGTGGTAGCGCCATCCGAGCCAGAGGGGATGGACTCCGTGCCCGATCCAAGCGGTGCGGCCGCGATCTCGTGGCTGTGCCGCGACGACTTCGACCGCCAGCGCATGCTCGAAATGGAGGAGCGCATCCGGCCGGTCCGCCGCCGCGCGGCGGTGATCATGACGCTCGCCATCCTCGCCGCCAGCCCGTGGCTGGGTTGGTGGCCGCTTGGGTTCGTGGTCAGCATCATGGGCGGCTTCGCCGCCGCGGACGCGCTGATGCCGAGGCTCGCCCGGCCCGAGCTGCTGATGTTCGGCGCGTGGATCGCCTCCGCGCTCACGATCGCAGTCGCAGTGGCGTTGAGCGGCTCGCAGGGAACCAGCGCGCTGCCGCTGCTGGCGATCCCGGTGCTGACGCTGAGCAGTCGCTTCTCCACCCGCGGCGTGATCGTCGGAGTCCTCGTCAGCCTCGCGCTCGCCTTCGCCGTCGGCTTTGGCGTCGACGGCTCCACCGTGCTCGCGAATCCAGTGCTGCTGATCATTCCCGCGGCGCTGATCCTCTGTGCAGCGGTGCTGTCCACGCCGCTCATGGAGTCCGACATCCAGCACCGCAGCAACGCCGTCATCGACCAGCTCACCGGCATGCTCAACCGCCACGCTCTCGCCCTGCGCGCCCAGGAGCTGACCGAGCAGGCAGGCGTGACCGGCGAGCCGATCGGGTTGATCGTCGCCGACATCGACCGCTTCAAGGCCGTCAACGACACCTACGGGCACCCCGCCGGTGACGCCGTGCTCAAGGACGTCGCGTACGCGCTGCGCAAGCAGCTGCGCGCGTTCGACCTCGCATATCGACTCGGTGGCGAGGAGTTCCTGGTGCTGCTGCCGGGAGCGGAGTTGGAGAGCGCCGAAGAGCTCGCCGAGCGTCTGCGCGAATCCGTCTCGGCCGATCCACTGGGCCCCGGCGTCTCGCTCACGATGAGCTTCGGCGTGTGCGGGTCCTCGAGGGGCGAGCCGTTCGACTACGCGTCTGTGCTCGCACGCGCCGACGCGGCGCTCTATGAAGCCAAGCGCGCTGGACGCGACCGCGTCTGCGTGGACGGCAGCGCCCGCCTGGCGGTCCCAGCTTGAGCTAGGCGACGCGCACAGGTCTGTCTCCGACCGGCAGCCACTGCTCGCCGGAGAGCGTCTGGCTGGTGGCTCTCACGATCTCCACCTGCGCCAGCTCGCCGGGGGCCGACAGGCCCGCGAAGTTGACGGCCTTGTTGTGGCGCGTGCGACCGCGCAGAAGCTCCGGGTCCGTGCGCGAAGGGCCTTCCACCAGCACCTCCACCGTGCGCCCGACGAAGCGCTGAGCGCGCTCTCGAGCCTTGCGCTGCACGAGATCCACGAGCTCCTGCATCCTCTCAACCTTCACCGGATGCTCGACCACGCCCTCGGTGATGTCCGCCGCCTGGGTGCCGCGCCGCGGTGAGAAGACGAACGTGAACGCGCTGTCATAGCCGACCTCCTCGACGACTTCCAGCGTCTCGCGGAAGTCCTCGTCGGTCTCGCCGGGGAAGCCGACGATGATGTCTGTCGTCAGCGCAGCGTCGGGGACGTGCTCGCGGATCATCGCCACGCGGTCCATGTAGCGGGCACGGTCGTAGGTGCGCCTCATCGCCTTCAGGATGCGGCTCGAGCCGGACTGCAGCGGCAGGTGGATGTGCTCGCAGACGCTCGCCAGCTCCGCGTGCGCGCGGATCACGTCTTCGCGCATGTCCTTCGGGTGTGGGCTCGTGTAGCGGATCCGCTCGATGCCGTCGATCTCGTCGAGCATCCCCAGCAGCTCCGCGAAGCTCGCCTGGCGCTCGCCGCGTGCGCGCAGGTCGCGGCCGTAGGAGTTGACGTTCTGCCCCAGCAGCGTGACCTCTCTGACGCCGTCCGCCGCCATTGCGCGCACCTCTGCCACGAGCTCCTCGGCGGGGCGGCTGACCTCCCGCCCGCGCGTGGAGGGCACGATGCAGTAGGAGCAGGCGCAGTTGCAGCCCACGCTGATCTGGACCCAGCCCTGGAAGAGCCGCTCGCGGTGCGCTGGGAGATGGCCCGTGAAGCTCTCGAACTCGAAGTACCCCTGCGCGCTCAGGGACTCGCTCGTCAGGAACTCCGCGAGCTTGTGCACCTGACCCGGTCCGAACGCCACGTCCACGAACGGGAAGCGCTGGAAGACCTCCTCCTTGACCGACTGCGCCCAGCAGCCGCCGACCCCCACGATCCGCTCCGGGTGCTCGCGCTTCAGGCGCTTGGCCTCCCCCAGGTGCGCGAGGAAGCGACTGTCCGCCGTCTCGCGGATCGAGCACGTGTTGAACAGGATCACGTCGGCCTGCTCGCGCTCGGGAGCCTGCGCGTAGCCGAGCGACTCGAGCATCCCCTTCATGCGCTCGGAGTCGTGCTCGTTCATCTGGCAGCCGAATGTCGTGAGGTGGTAGCGGAGCATCGCGACAAGCGTAGCTTGGCTCCTGGGCACGAGGGCGCTGCGGGAAGCTCGGGCAGAACCACATCTTTCTGTTTTCAGCGGTTTTCAGAAAGCCGACTGCTATGATGCGGCCCATGACCAAGAGTGAGCATCGGCAGATCATCGCGAGCTTTGTGACGCTCGATGATGCGATCACGCGCGCGAGCGTCGCGCTGGCCAATGGGCGTGTCGCTCTGGCCGAGCGTGCGCTCGAGGAGGCCAAGCAAACCGTTGACGCCGACGCGCCAGCGCTGACGGTACCTGAGGTGGCCGAGGAACTTGACGTGAGCCGGCCTACGGTGCGCAGCTGGATTGCGAAGGGCCTGCTCGAGGGCGTTCCCGATACATCGCCGCAGCGTGTGAGGTTCGCGAGCGTACAGGAGCTCAAGGAACGTCTGGCCAGGCTGCGCACCTTCGCCAAGGACGAGCGACGCCTCTCGACGCTGCTACGTGAGGCGGCCGATCAGCGAGCGCTCGCGCAGCCTGGAGCACGCGAGGGACTGCAGGACGCCCTCGCTGGCGACACCGTCGAGCTATAAGGGCACACGGCCTTCCACCGCCGCGACTCGCCCATGGCGCCCCAGTTCAACGTCAACGTCGCGCGTCGCTGTCAGCCACGAGTCAAGGCGCTGCGCGGAGAGGCCAAGAACAGCTTCGAGCGAGTCGTTGAGGAGCTTCGACACCGAGGTTGCGAGGCCGGCGGTACCCGCATGCGCGCCGAGACGGATGGCGATCACCACATCTGCGAGCAGCGCGGCATCGGCCGTGCTCCCGACTGCCAGCCGCAATGTTGTGACTCCTTCGAGAATCCCCCTGCAGACCCCGACCTGGTGCGACTCGTCAACCAGATCCGCCCTGCCCGCCGGCGACCTCTGCGCCCACCGATGTCCTAGCGGCGGCCAGCGCCGGCCCAACAGCACATGCCAAATCGCTTGCAACCGATGGCACAGACCTAAAGCTGCAGTAACAGCGCGCCGATTTGCCCCGCGAAGGACACATCCGTGTCCACGAAAACCAAGAAGGGGGCCTCAAGTGTCTATGCGTAAAGGCAAGCGAACCTTCGCTAGCCGCAAGCGAAAGATAGCCGGCCTGTGCGCATTCGTGCTCGCAGGCATCCTGGCTGTGGGCGCGTACGCGTTCACGGCAAGCAACACGCAGGCGCAAGAATCGGGCGCCGGTGCCAACACGGCAAACGTGGCCGGATACAAAACCTCGTCCCTGCACTTCACACTCGAAGCAGGAGGGAAAGCTGAAGAAGCCGAATTCACAGCAACAGCAGAAACCGGGGAGTCACAAGCGACAGAAGCCGAGATCGACCTCCACCCAGCGACGGGAACGGGGACTGGTTGGATCAAATGCACAGCCAGCGGTACCGGGCCGATTGTGTTCACCTGCCCGCTCAGTGGTATCGGTAAGACAGAAATCGAAGACGACACCGAACAGGAAACCATAGTCACCTCGTAGGTGTAACGACCAAGTGGCAAACGTGGAGGGCCGGCCCCGCCGGCCCTCCACAGCCACACTCACAACCGAACAGCTGGCATGCGACCTCGACGCATCAGAAAACTCCTTTCCACCGCCCTGGCGCTCGTCATCCTGGGGGCCGCGTGGTTCTACCTCGCCCCGACACAGCTCGGCGGCTCGGCGACGTACGTCGTCACCCACGGGATCAGCATGGAGCCGCGGTTCCACACCGGCGACCTGGCGATCGTGCGTGGCCAGAGCAGCTACCACGTCGGCGAAATCGTCGCCTACCACAACCACCAGCTCCACACGATCGTGCTGCACCGGATCATCGGGCGCGACGGCGACAGGTACATCTTCAAGGGCGATAACAACAACTTCGTCGACCCCGAACATCCCCTCGCCAGCCAGCTGATCGGCGCTCTATGGATACACATCCCCGGTGCGGGGGTGCGCCTGCAGTCGATCCGCTCCCCGGCGGTGATGGGCGGGCTGATCTTCGTGGGGATGCTGCTCCTCACCGGTGGGGCGTTCACGCAACGCCGCCGGCGGCGGCACAGGCAGCGCGCGGGCGGGAGCATCATGGATTCATCCCTGCAGTTGCCGCAGCGCCCGGAGCACCCTGTCGTCGGCGTGCTGACGATCGGCCTGCTCGCGCTGCTCCCGTTCCTCGCGCTGGCGCTGCTCGCCTTCGCCCGCCCCCTCACTACGCGCCGTGCGCTCAACATTCCTTACAAGCAGAGCGGGAAGCTCTCCTACTCAGCCGACGAGGCGCCCGGGCCCGCCTACCCCGCCGGTCGTGCCAGCACCGGCGAACCACTCTTCACCAATGTCCTGCACGCGGTCGGGGTCCGGTTCGATTATCAGTTTGAAAGCGCAACCAAGCACGCGGTCACCGGGAAGGCCTCGCTGTCAGCGAAGATCACCTCGACGAGCGGCTGGCACACGACACTCGCGCTCGGTGCACCAACGCACTTCCGAGGTGATCACGCGCTCGTCACGGGAACGCTCGACCTGGGATCTCTCGTCGCGCTGATACAGAGCGTGGAAACCACGACAAAGGTGCGCGGCACCTATGTGCTCACGATCGCCCCGCACGTGAACGCGCACGGCAGGGTGGGTCACGCGCCGCTGCAAGCCACGTTCGCACCGGAAATCAAGTTCTCAGTCGTGGAAGGTGAGATCAAGCCGGAAGGGACGACTGAATCGTCCGGCGCGATACGCTCAGCCGGCACGGGGTCGTCGTTGAGCTCGGGATCATCCGCGCCAAACCCGTTCGCTCCATCCAGCTCCGGCTCAGTGACCGGCAGTCAGAACGAACCAACGTCCTTGCCACTCGGGATCGTGCGGCCGTCGGACGCAACGATGCGAACGGTGGCGCTCGGCGCGATCGCCATCATCCTTGGCGTCCTGCTGGCGACGCTCGCGCTGCTTCGAGCAAAAGTCGCGCGCTTTGCACCACGGCAACGAGACGAGGGGGCGAGCATCCTGGCGCGATACAAACATATGATCGTCCCCGTCGCCCGCGTCTGGCCACTGCCCGGTGTGCCCGTGATCGATGTCTCCGACATGGACGCGCTCGTGCGCATCGCCGATCATTACGAGCGCTCGATCCTGCACGAGACGACGCCCGACGGCGAGTCCTTCTGGGTCACAGACGAGAGCGGGCAGTTCCGTTACGCCCTCGGCGCCCCCGCCCCGGCGCCCCAGCAGCCGCCGCTGGAGCCCAGTCCGCTCGACTCGCTCGCGGGCGAGGTATACGCGGGCGCCCCCGACCTCGGTGGCGAGATAGCCGCGTTCGACACGCAGGTGACCCAGGAATTCGCCCCCATCACCACCGTCGCCCCAGTCGCCCAGCCGGCGCAGGACGGTTGGGGCGCGAGCGACCTCGCGGAGGCGCTCATGCAGGAAAGCCGCAGTTGGCGTGTGGCCGGCACGCCCGCGGACGCAAGCCCCGTACCGGCGGGCACGCTCGCGCGACTCGCCGACCTGAACTGACTGCGACCCCCGCCCGACCGCCGAGGCGGCAGCGGCTACGCGGCCGCTACGGCCGGTTCGCTGGCGATCGGCGGCGTCGCGGTCGTCGGCGACGGCCCGGTCGTCTCGCGGTCGATCGGCGTCACCAGATCCTGCGCCGAGGCGCCCAAGCCGAGCGCCGCGTAGATCTTGTCCTGGATCTCCTTGGCAATCGCCGGGTTCTCATCGAGATGCGCCTTGGAGTTGCCGCGTCCCTGTCCGAGGCGTTCGTTGCCGTAGGAGAAGAACGAGCCGGACTTGGAGACGATGTTGTGCTCGAGGCCCAGGTCGATCAGGCAGCCGGACGTCGAGATGCCCTTGCCGAACTCGATGTCGAACTCGGCCTGGCGGAAGGGCGCGGCGACCTTGTTCTTGACCACCTTCACGCGCACGCGGTTGCCGACCGCCTCGGTGCCGTCCTTGAGCGTCTCGATGCGCCGGATGTCCAGGCGCTGGGAGGCGTAGAACTTCAGCGCGCGCCCGCCCGGCTGGGTCTCGGGCGAGCCGAACATCACGCCGACCTTTTCGCGGATCTGGTTGGTGAGGATGCAGAGCGTCTGCGTGCGGTTCAGGTTGCCCGCGAGCTTGCGCATCGCCTGGGACATCATGCGTGCCTGCGCGCCCACCGTCTGGTCGCCCATCTGGCCCTCGAGCTCCACGCGCGGCGTGAGCGCCGCGACCGAGTCGATCGCCACCACGTCGACAGCCCCCGAGCGAACGAGCATGTCGGCGATCTCCAGCGCCTGCTCGCCGTAGTCGGGCTGGGAGACGAGCAGCTCGTCGATGTCCACGCCGATCTCTTTCGCATACAGCGGGTCCATCGCATGCTCGGCGTCGATGAACGCGCATACGCCGCCCAGTTTCTGAGCCTCGGCGAGCACGTGGTAGATCAGCGTGGTCTTGCCCGAGGACTCCGGGCCGAAGACCTCCACGATGCGACCGCGCGGCACGCCGCCGATTCCCAGCGCCAGGTCCAGGGACAGCGCTCCGGTCGGGATCGCGTCGCAGCGCACCTGCGCACCCTCGTCGCCCATGCGCATGACCGAGCCCTTGCCGAACTCGCGCTCGATCTGTGTGAGCGCGCCCTGAAGCGCGGCATCGCGCGCCTTGGCGGCCTTCTCCTGGTCGGTCACGGGCATCGTCTTACTCCTCTGGTTCGAGATGGAGAGAGCAAGCTAGACGGCGCTGCGGACGGAACAGTTGTTCGTATCCATCCGCGCGTGCGTCCAGAGACCCGACCCCCGCTCGCGCCCTGCGCAGGCGATGCCGATGAGTAAATCGATCCCCCCTCCCCCGATCGCCCGCGCCCTTGCCCATCCGCACATCCACCCGACGCCTCACCTCGTTCCTGACGCTCCTCGCGTGCGCGATCGCGCTCGCGGCCGCGCTCATCGGGCCCGCGCAGACACTCGCGCAGACGCGCCGAGCCGCGAGCTGCCCGAGCTCGACGACCCACGCCAAGGCCGGACACGGCGCACGCAAGTGCGGGCGCTCATCGCACAAAGGCAAGAGCCGCCGCGGTAAGCCGCGCTCCAAGCACGCGCTCGCCAAAACCCCCCAGCAGAGCGTCCCGGCCGCGCTGCCGGCGGCCTCCTGCGAAGACGGCAGTGCCCCGGTGCGTGCGAGCGACGGGTCCTTCTCCTGCACCGACGGCTCGGAACCGGAATGCGAAGACGGCGCCGAACCGACGCGCTCCAGCAACGGCAGGCGCCTCGTGTGCGCGATCCTCGCCGGCGAAGACGAAGCCGAAAGCGAAGCCGAAAACGGCGAATCCGAATGCGAAGAATCGGCCGCCTCCTACTGCGAGCCCGCACCGATCCCCGGCTCCAGCGAACAGAGCTGCGAAGCGTCCTCGAGCGCCAGCTCGAGCTTCGTCTGCGAACAGGAAAGCTGAGAAGCGAGGCTCCGGCGGGTCTCAGCGGGCGGCGGGTGCGAGCTCGCTGCGCGCCAGCGGCTCATAGCTCGCGCCCGCGGGGTCCAGCCACGAGCGGTACAGAACGATCGCCTCGGGCGCGAAGTCCAGCCGCGGGGTCGCGGGCAGGGGCTGCGGCTGCGGCTCGCGACGCGAGCGGTCATCGCGGGAGCCGCGCGCTGCGAGCGCGCCCCGACCGATGCGCACGAGCGTGATGTGGGGCCTGAACCGGCGCCGCTCGGGCTCCCAGCCTCCGGCGTCAGCGAGCGCCGTGCTGACGTGGGCGTGCACGCGCGCGAGCCCCCCGGCGCGGTCGTGGATCTCGACGGCGAGCGCGCGTGGGCGCCGCGCGGGGAGCCACAGCGGCGCCCCCACCGACAGCTCGCATGCGTGCTCCTCGCAGTCGCCCAGCGCCGCCGCCAGGGCGTCGATCTCACCGACCGGGCGGCTGCCCAGGAAGCACAGCGTCAGGTGCAGCGACTGCGCGGACAGCGGACGCAGGCCACCCCGTCGGCTCCCGCTCCCCCGCGAGGCCGCCACCATGCCACGCGCCCACTCGGCGAGCTGCTCGCGGACCGCCGGTGGCGGGTCGACCGCCACGAACAGTCTGGCTGTGGCACCGCGGGACATGCCTCGCCCGATGCTAGCGCCCAGCCGCCTCCGTCAGCGCGCGGCGCACCAGGTGCATGGCGATCGTCGTCGCCCGCTCGCGTACGTCAGCGCGGCCTCCCGGCAGGTTGACCGAGCGCGTCATCTCGAGGGCCTTCGCCGGGTCGGCGCCGGCGAGCGTGACGCTCACCCACACCAGGCCGACGGGCTTCTGCTCGCTGCCCCCGCCGGGGCCCGCCACCCCGGTGATCCCAACGCCCACGTCGGCGTCGAGAGCAGCCCTGGCGCCGTCGGCGAGGGCCTTCGCGACCTCCTCGGAGACTGCGCCGTGGCGCTCGATCAGATCGGCCGGCACGCCCGCGAGGGAGACCTTCGCCTCGTTCGAGTATGTGACGACCGCGCCGTTGAAGTACTCCGAGGAGCCGGGCAGCTCGGTCAGCCGCGCCGCCAGCAGCCCGCCCGTGCACGACTCGGCGGTGGCGATCCGCAGCGGCGCGGCCGGCGTACCGGGACGGCCCGCCAGCAGCAGCGCCGCCACCTGCTGATCGACCGTGCTGCCGTCGCTCGAGAACAGCGTGTCGGCGTGACGCGCCGCGATCGCCGCTTCGAGCGCTTCGTAGGCGTCCTGGGCGTCGGGCGCGAAGCGCGTGACGACCTCCACCTCGCCGCGTTTCAGGCAGGTGGTCACCTCGAGGCGATCGAGCTCCACCCCCTCCCGCTCGGCTACCCGCAGCGTCTCGGCGATCTCCGACTCGGGGATGCCGAACAGCCGCATCGTGCGCTGCACGAGCTCGCTCGCGCCCGCGAGCGCCGCCTGGAGCGCGTCGGTCCGAAGCGCCTGCCCCCACATCGGCTGCAGCTCGCGCGGCGGCCCCGGCAGCACCACGATCGTCGGCGCATGTCTGTCAGCGCCACCCGTCTCACCCGGGGGCACGACCAGCCCTGGAGCGGTTCCCACCGGCTCGAGCACCGTCGCGCCACGCGGCACCGTCGCCTGCTTGCGATTTGCCGTGGCGATCGCCTCGGGGTCGACGTTCGGCCAGCGTTTCATCAGCGGCGCCACGATCTCGGCGATCCGCTCGGAGAGGCCCTCGTCGAGGACCATCTCACGGCCCTGGAAGCGACCCACTACCTCCGCCGTCACGTCATCGGCGGTGGGGCCCAGCCCGCCGCTGGTGAGGACCACGTCCAGGCCCTGCTCGGCCATGAACGCGAGCGCCGCGCGCATGTCCTCGGGCCGGTCGCCGACGATCGTCGTGTAGGCGATGTCGACGCCCAGCTCGCGCAGACGCTCCGCCAGCCACGGCCCGTTGCGGTCGCTGACCCTGCCCGTCAACACCTCCGTGCCGGTCACGACTATGCCGGCGCGCGAGCTCACGTGCATGCAGGCCGCTGAGCCGCGGTCAGCGGCTGGCGGCCGTAGGCCTTGGTGAGCGTGTAGCCGATCGGTTCGCTCGAGGGCGCCACCGTCCTCGGGATCCCGTCGACGATCAGCGTCACCGCGTTGTTGCCGAGCGTCATCTCGAAACGCTTGGCGCGGTATGTGGGCGTCGTTTCGCCCGGTTGCAGGTTCACCCCCGGGATCAGCTTGCGCCCGTTGTCGCCGATCAGGCACACGTACACGACCCCGGTCGGCTTCAGCGACAGCGCCACCTGCGCGTTGGGCGAGACAGTCCGGTGCCCGGGCGTGCTGGCGGCGTGGTGCTTGGAGTGCGCGGATGGCGCTTTGGTGGTGGCGACGCTCGAGGTGGTTTTGCCCGTCCCCGATTTGCCCCCGACGATCAGCAGCGCGATCAGCGCCACGATCACTACGCCGATCGAGCCGACGGTGAGCACGTATGCGCGCGAGGGGCCCTCGGAGCCGCTCGGTCGCCCGCGCCGGGACTCGCGCCGGGGCGCGCGCCGGCTCTGCGGCGTGGAGACGATCGGCTCGAGCATCGCCTCGCTGGGGTGCTCGTGCTGCAGGCGGTATTCCTCCACCAGCGCCTTGCCGTCGAGGTCGAGCGCCTGCGCGTAGGTTCGCAGGAAGCTCTTCACGAAAGTGGGGCCTGGGAGCAGTCCCCACTCTTCGTTCTCCAGGGCGCGCAGGTACTTCGCGCGGATCTTGGTCTTGGCCTCGATCTCCGACACGTCGATGCGTGCGCGCATACGCGCCTCGCGTAGCGTAGGTCCGATCTCTGCCATCAGGCCAAGAGGCTAGTCGTTGACGGCGCTCACAGACTTGGCGGCAGGCGATTCGAGCGCTGCGAGCACGCGTGGCAGCTCGGCCTCGCTGATCAGCACCTGCCGTGGCTTTGAGCCCTCGTAGCCCGAGATCACCCCGCGGCGCTCGAGCATGTCGATCATCCGGCCCGCGCGCGTGTAGCCCAGACGCAGCCGCCGCTGGAGCATCGAGGTGGACGCGGTCTGCATTTCCGCGACCAGGCGGATCGCGTCGGTGAGCAGCGGATCCTCGTCGGGGTCGAACTCGTCCGGCGCCCCCTCCGGCGTCTCGGGCTCGACCTCCTCGAGCAGCTCCTCGCGCAGCTCCGGCTCGCCCTGGCGACGCCACATCTCGGTCAGCTTGGCGATCTGCGCCTCGTCGATGTATGCGCCCTGGATGCGCTGCAGGCGCGATGAGCCGACGGGGCTGAACAGCATGTCGCCCTGCCCCAGCAGCGACTCCGCGCCGTTCTGGTCGAGGATCACGCGCGAGTCGGTCTGCGAGGAGACTGCGAACGCGATCCGCGACGGAACGTTCGCCTTGATCATGCCGGTGATCACGTCCACGCGCGGGCTCTGCGTCGCCAGCACCAGGTGGATGCCGACGGCGCGCGCCTTCTGCGCGAGTCGGATGATCGAGTCCTCGACGTCGGCAGGCGCCACCATCATCAGGTCCGCGAGCTCGTCGATCACGCACAGGATGTACGGCAGCGGCGCTTCGTCGCGCTTGGCGCGCGCCTTGTTGAGCTCGACCAGACTGCGCGTGCGCGCCAGCGACATGATCCCGTAGCGCTGCTCCATCTCCTTGACGAGGTTCTGCAGCGCGTTGGCGGCCATCCGCGGGCTGGTGATCACCGGCGTCAGCAGATGCGGGATCGACTCGTAGTGGTTGAGCTCCACCTGCTTGGGGTCGACCAGCACCAGTCGCACCTCGTGCGGGGTCGCGCGCAGCAGCACGCTCGAGAGCATCGCGTTGATCGCGCCCGACTTGCCGGCGCCGGTGGTGCCGGCGACGAGGATGTGCGGCATCTTGGCGAGGTCCGCGCCGATCGCCTTGCCGGCGACGTCCTTGCCGAGCCACACCGTCAGCGGCGACCAGTCCTTCGGCGGCGCCTGGAAGACGTCGCCCAGCTTGACGATCCGCCGGTGGGCGTTGGGAACCTCCACGCCGACCGCCTGCTTGCCGGGGATCGGCGCGAGGATGCGGATGTCTGTGGCGGCAAGCGCGTAGGCGAGGTCGTCCTTCAGCTGGGCCACCTTGGCGACCTTCGTGCCCGGCGCCAGTCGCAGCTCGTAGCGGGTGATGTGCGGGCCCGCGACGGTGCCGATCACCTTCGCCTCGACGCCGAAGTGCCCAAGAGCCTCCACCAGGTTCGTCGCGATGCGCTCCTGCCCGGCTGTGTCGGGACGCGTCTGCTCCGCGCTCGAGCGGCTCAGCAGCTTCGAGGCGTCGGGCAGCTCCCACACATACTCCGGGTCGTCGGTCACCGAGCCGCGGAGCCGACCCTGCGGCGTCAGATGCTCGGGCCCCAGATCCGCGTCGGCGCGCGCCACCCCGGCGAGCTGCTCCTCCTCGCCCGCGGCATCGTGCTCGACCTCCTCCTCCTGCGCCTCGCTCGAGCCATCCGCCTCGGGGACGACCTCCTCCTCCTCCTCGTCGCGCCAGTCGCGCGGGGGCGCCTCGACGTGCGTCGCGCGCACGATCAGCTCCTCGGGGGCGGGGTCGGGGAGCTGCATCTGCTCGAGGGGTGCATCCTCCTGCAAGGCTCGCTTGGAGACCCGCGGGCGCGGCGCTTCGCGCTCGTCGGCGCGGCGCTCGCCGATCGCCCGCACCATCCGCGTGGAGTCCACCAGGCCGCTGCCGGTCGCCCGGATCACGCTCGCGATCGACGCTCCCGTCAGCAGGATCACACCGGTGATCAGCAGGAAGAGCGCGAGGATGTCCACACCGACGCTCTGAACGAGCCGGTGGGTCAGCTCATACAGCGCCTGGCCGGCGACGCCGCCGTGCGTCTGCAGATGCGCTGAGCTCCACGAGCGGGTGCCCTGCGGCGAGCCGGAGCTCAGCCCGAGCATCCCCGCGGCGAGCGCGAGCGTCACCGCGGCGAACACGCACAAAGCTCCCGTGCGCAGCGGTCGCAGGGCCGGCAGCACCGGGCGCAGCAGAAGGGCGCCGCCTCCCACGACCAGCGCCGCCGGCGTGAGCACGCGCGCGCGTCCAAGCGTCCAGCCGAGCGCGACCGCGACGCCATGCCCCGCGCGTCCGCCGTTCCAGCCGCCGTAGAGGACGAAGCCCATGAACACGCCGAAGGCCACGAGCGCGAGACCCAGCACGTCGCGCTCGCGCTGGTCGAGCACCGGCAGGCGCGGGAGACCGCTGGGAAGCAGCGATGAGATCCGCACCGCAGAGCCGCGACGACGGTTGCGAGCGCGTTTGGGCGGGCTGCGCCGGGCAGTGGAGCTGCGTGGGGAGGCGCGCTTTCGGGCAGGAGCCATCCCGCGCAACTTCGACACCAGCGGCCCGGAACCTGCCTGAGAGCCTTACCATCGCTTTACACGCGGCAACTTACATAAAGACATGAACGACTTCTCACGCGCGCCACGCGTCCTGGTGGTCGAGGACGACGAGGACATCGCTCAAGCACTCCAGCGCTCCCTGCGCATGGAGGGATACGAGGTAAGGACCGCTGCCGACGGGCACGCAGCGCTCGAGCAGGGCCACGCGTTCGCACCCGATCTCGTAATCCTCGATCTCGGCCTGCCGGGGATCGACGGCCTCGACGTCGCACGCGAGCTGCGCGCCGGCGACGACATCCCGATCCTGATCCTCACCGCGCGCGACGCTCTCGAGTCGCGCGTCGAGGGACTCGACGCGGGCGCCGACGACTACCTGGTCAAGCCGTTCGAGCGCCAGGAGCTGCTGGCGCGCATGCGGGCGCTGCTGCGACGCCGGCCCCCCCGCGGCTCGGCGCCGCTGCGTGTCGGCGATCTGACGCTGAACGCCGACACGCACGAGGTGCTGCGCGGCGAGCGCACGATCGAGCTCACCCAACGCGAGTTCGAGCTGCTCGAGTACCTGATGCGCAACGAGCGAATCGTGATCTCCCGCCAGCGTCTGCTGGACGAGGTGTGGGGCTATGACCCCTTCTCCACGACGAACACGATCGAGGTGTTCGTGTCCAACCTGAGGCGCAAGCTGGAGGCCGAGGGCGAGCCGCGCCTCCTGCACACGATCAGGGGAGCCGGCTACGTCCTTCGCGCCTAGGCTCCCGCCCTTGTTGCGCCAGGCCGGCGGGCGCCTGTCCGCCAGCTTCGACCGGCTGCCGATACGTGTACGCCTGGCCGGCGTCTCCGCGCTGCTGACGTTCGTGATCCTGTGCGCCTTCGCGCTGGCCGTCGGCTCGCTGACGGTCGAGCGGATCCGCTCCGACTTCAACCGCCAGGTGCTCTCCACGGCGGAAGAGCTGCCCACGCAGCTGGCGATCGGCATCGACCCGCTGCGGATCGAGCCGCCGCTGGCGGACCTGGCCCCCGCCAAGGGCCACGCGATCATCAGGGTCTTCACGCTCGACGGCAGGCTCGTAACCAGCCAGCCGTCGAGCACGCCTGCGCTCGGCGACCCGCGCGAAGGCGCGCGCAACGTCCACGGCTATCGCGTGATCAGCCGCCTCGTGCCCGCGAGCTTCAGCGAAACCGGGGAACGGGCGGGCGAGATGATCATCCAGTACGCCCAGCCGTTCGCCGCCACCGAGGCGACGGTCAAGCGCGTGGAGCTCGGTCTGCTCGCGGGCGTGATCGTCGGCAGCGTGCTCGCGCTCGGCGCGGGGATGGCTCTCGCGCGCCGCGCGATGGCGCCGATCGCCATGCTCACCTCCACCGCGGCGGAGATCGCGCGCACCCGCGATCCCTCGCGAGGCGTGCCGCAGTCCCAGGCCGACGACGAGGTCGCCGAGCTCGCCCGCACGCTGGAGGGGATGTTGCACGAGCTCGACGCCGCGCGTGGCGAGACCGAGTCGATGCTCGCTCGCCAGCGCCAGTTCGTGGCAGACGCCTCGCACGAGCTGCGCACGCCGTTGACGAGCGTGCTGGCGAACCTCGAGCTGCTCGCCGAATCGCTGCAGGGAGACCAGGGCGAGGCCGCGCGCTCCGCGCTGCGCTCCTCCCAGCGGATGCGCCGACTGGTCGGCGACCTGCTGCTGCTGGCGCGGACCGACGCGGCGCGCGTGGTCGCGCGCGAGCCTTGCAACCTCGCCCAGATCGTGGTCGAGGCGGCCAGCGAGCTCGGCCCGGTGAGCTCCACCCACGAGATCTCGCTCGACATCCACCCCGCCACGGTGATGGGCGCGCGCGACGAGCTGCACCGCCTGACGATCAACCTGCTGGAGAACGCCCTGCGCCACACCCCACCGGGGACGGCGATCCGCGTGTCGACCGGGACGAGACCCGACGGAAACGTCGAGCTCGTGGTGGAAGACGACGGGCCCGGGGTCCCGCACGAGCTCGCGGGCGACCTGTTCGAGCGCTTCGTGCGCGGCGCCGGCGACCGCGGCGGCTCGTTCGGGCTGGGCCTGGCGATCGTGCAGGCGGTGGCCGTCTCGCACGGCGGCACAGTGACGCTGGACACCGTCTCGAGCGATCGCCCCGCGGAGACGAAGGGCGCGCGCTTCGTGGTGCGTATGCCCGCCTACTCAGACCTCGACGACGACCGGCAGCACCATCGGCCGTCGCTTGAGACGGTCATAGACTAGCTTCGCCAGGTCGTCGTGCAGCACCTGCTGCAGGAGGTCCACCTCGCGGATCTCCTCGCCGGCGGCGCGGCGCAGCGACTGCTCGACCGTGAGCCTGATCTCCTCCACGAGCTCGTCGGCCTCGTCCAGGAACGGCACGCCCCGGAAGATCACCTCGGGATCGGCGACCGAGCTGCCGTCCTGCTCGGCGATCGTGACGACCACGATGAAGATGCCGTCGGCCGACAGCATCCGCCGGTCGCGCAGCGCAGCGTCTGCCATCTCGCCGATCTCGACGCCGTCGACGAAGATCATGCCCGCCTGCTCGCGCGAGCCGAAGCGCGCGCCGCGCTCGTCGATGTCCAGCGGCAGGCCGTTGTCGCCCTGGAAGATGTCGCCCGCCGGCACGCCGACGGCTTCCGCGAGCTGGGCGTGCAGGCGCAGGCGCTTGAAATCGCCGTGGAAGGGCATCACGTAGCGCGGCTTGACGAGGTTGAGCATCAGCTTGACCTCCTCCGCGTAGCCGTGCCCGGAGGCGTGCACCGGCGCCTCGCGCGGCGTGATCACGTCACAGCCGATGTGGTAGAGACGATCGATCGTCTCGTTGACGGCGCGCTCGTTGCCGGGGACGGGCGTGGCGGAGAAGACGACGGTGTCCCCGGACTTCAGCTCGACCTGCGGGTGGTCGCGGTAGGCCATCCGGCGCAGCGCCGACAGCGGCTCGCCCTGGGAGCCGGTCGAGATGATCACGACGCGCTCGTCGGGGAAGTCTCCGATCTCGCGCGGACCCACGAGCATCCCGTCGGGGACCTCGATGTGCCCGAGCGTGCGTCCGATGCCCACGTTCTTGCGCATCGAGCGTCCCACCAGCGCCACCTTGCGGTCCAGCGCGTAGGCGGCGTCCACCACCTGCTGCACACGATGGATGTTCGAGGCGAAGCTCGTGACCACGATCCGGCCCTCGCAGCGCGCGAACACCTCCTCCAGGTGGGGGCCGACCACGGACTCCGACGGCGAGAAGCCCGGGCGATCGACGTTCGTGGAGTCCCCGCACAGCAACAGCACGCCTTCACGTCCGAGCTCGGCCAGGCGCGAGACATCCGCCGGCGGCCCGTCGACGGGCGTCTGGTCGAACTTGTAGTCGCCGGTGATGAGCACCGTGCCGAGGTCGGTGCCGAGCGCCACGGCGCTCGAGTCGGGGATCGAGTGCGTCATGTGCACCAGCTCCAGCGAGAACGGGCCCAGCTCGAGGGCCTCCCCCGGGTCGACCTCGTTGAGCTCGACGTTGCGCAGCTTGTGCTCGTCGAGCTTGGAGCGCGCCATCGCGACGGTCAGCGCGCCGGCGTACACCGGTGGCAGGCTCGACAGGTTCTCCTTCACCAGCTCGCGCAGCACCCACGGCAGCGCCCCCAGGTGATCCTCGTGTCCGTGCGTGATCACGATCGCCTCGATGTCCCGGGCACGTTCGCGTATGTAGGAGAAGTCGGGCAGCACGAGATCGATGCCGACCATCTCGGGAGTCGGGAAGCGCAGGCCCACGTCCACCACGACGATCCGACCGTCGTACTCGACGACGGTCATGTTCTTGCCTATCTCTCCCAGCCCCCCGAGGGGCAGGACGCGCAGCGAGGAACTCACGCGGGCGCGCGCTCGGATGAGACCGACAGCAGACCGTGGCGCTCGAGCATCGCGCGCACGGCTTCGGTCTCTTGGGGGGTGGCAGCCACCAGCGGCAGGCGCAGGCCGCCGGCGTTGTGCCCCAGCAGGTTCAGCGCCGCCTTCGTGCACGTCGGGCTGGCCGTCAGGAACAGCGTCTCATAGACGTCTCGCAGGGAGGCGTCGATCTCCTCACGACGCTCGGGCTCGTCGACCATCCGGCGCATCTCGTTGCCGACGATGTGGCTCGCGACGGTGACCCCGCCGGCGCCGCCCATGTCGAGCGTGCGCGCGAGCGTGCCGTCGTCGCCGGCGTACAGCTCCAGGCCGTCGATCAACTGCAGCTCCTCGGCGTTGGCCTGCTTGACGCCCTCGATCCCGTCGATCTGCGCGAGCTCCGCGAGCAGCTCCGGCGACATGTTCGTGCCGGTGCGGGCAGGGATGTTGTAGAGCAGGACCGGTTTGTCGGTGGCCGCGGCGACGGCTTCGTAGTGGCGCTTGAGGCCCAGCGGGCTGGGGCGGTTGTAGTAGGGCGTCACCGACAGCGTCGCGTCGACGCCGAGCTCGGTGGCGCGTTCGGTCAGGTGCACCGCCTGGCGCGTGTCGTTGGTGCCGGTGCCCGCCACGATCGTCTTGCCGGTCGGGCGCTCGGCGACCGCGAGGCCGATCAGCCCCAGCTGCTCCTCGGCGGTCATCGTGGAGGCCTCGCCGGTCGTGCCCGCAACCACGAGGCCGTCGGAGCCGGTCTCGGCGAGGTGATTCATCAGCGCGACGAAGGACTCCTCGTCGACCCGGCCGTCGTCGTCGAAGGGGGTGACCATCGCCGTGAGGATCGTGCCGAGGTTCATGAGCTGCAGTATTCCATGCCCGCGCCGCTCAGAAGAGCAGGCTCTCCAGGCCGACGGTCGGGGAGCTCTCGAGGGTGCCCACGCGGCGCACTGCCAGCAGCACGCCGGGCATGAACGACTCGCGGTTGATCGTGTCGTGGCGAATCGTCAGCGTCTGCCCCAGATCGCCGAGGATCACCTCCTGGTTTGCGACGAGGCCCGGCAGCCGCACGGAGTGGATCGGCGGCTCCGCGCCGCCGCTGGCCTGCGCCATCAGCTCGGCGGTGCGCTTGGCGGTGCCGCTGGGCGCGTCGAGCTTGCCGTCGTGGTGGAGCTCGATGATCTCCGCCTTGCGCATGTGCGGTGCGGCGAGTTCCGCGAAGCGCATCATCAGCACGGCGCCGATCGCGAAATTCGGGGCGATCAGCACGTTGGCGCGCGGGCGCGACGGGTCGGCCGGCTCCGGGCGCTCGAGCAGCGGCGCCGGGTCGAAGCCGGTGGTTCCGATCACGACGTGCACCCCCGCCGCGAGGCACGCGAGCGCGTTCTCGAGCGCGGTGTCCGGCGTGGTGAAGTCGACGACGACCTGCACCCGATCGAGGACGTCGGCGAGCGCAGTGTCCAGCAGCGGGTCCACGCGGGCGACGAGCTCCATGTCGGGCGCGCCCTGGACCGCGTCGCAGACGGTCTGGCCCATACGCCCCGCCGCGCCGGCGACGGCGACCTCGATCATCGTGGCGCCCCCGCGGCGGCGCCCAGCGGCTCGATCGCGGCCAGGAACTCAGGCTCGCTCGGCCCGACACCGGCGGCGGACAGCCCGCTCGGCACGAACAGCTCCGCCGCGAGCGCCCTGATCTGTTCGATCTCGACCGAGTCGATCCGCTCGATCATCTCGTTGACGGACAGGATGGGAAGCTCGTTGAGCACGGACGCTCCCAGGCGGCTCATGCGCGCGCCGGTCGACTCCATGCCGAGCACCACACGGCCCTTGAGGTTCTCGCGCGAGCGCACCAGCTCCTCGTCGCTGGCGGGGTCCTCCACGCAGCGCTCGAGCTCGGCTGCCACCACGGCCAGCGCCTCGCGGATGTTGTCCGGGCGCGTGCCCACGTACAGGCCCACGTCGCCGGTGTGGGCGTACAGGCTCGAGAAGCAGAACACCGAATAGGCCAGGCCCCTGCGCTCGCGCACCTCCTGGAAGAGGCGCGAGGAGGAGGTCCCACCGAGCACTCCCTCGAGCACCCGCAGCGCGAAGCGACGCTCGTCATCGCGCGCGATCCCAGCCCCGCCCAGGCACACGTGGTACTGCTCTGTGTCTTTCTGCAGGAAGCGCGCGCGGCGGCCGAAGTCGGGTGGCGCAGCGACGAGCTCGGACAGCTCCTCGCGTGTGGCGCCACCGTCGCTCTGCGCCGGCGCGGACTCAGCGGCGAGGGCATCGCGCGTGCGCTCGGCGGCGAGCGCCATCTGTACGAGCGCCTCGTGATCGACCGATCCCGCGGCGGCGACCACAACGCTGGCTGGTCGGTAGCGCTCCGCATGGAACTCAGCGAGCTGCTCGCGGGTGACCGCGCCCACGACCTCCGCGGAGCCGATCACCGCCCGCCCGAGCGGGTGCGAGCCGAACACCGCCTTGGCGAGCAGGTCGAACACGCGGTCCTGGGGATCGTCTTCGTACATGGCGATCTCCTCCAGCACCACCTCGCGCTCGGCCTCGAGCTCGCCGAAGCGCGGGTGCCAGACCATGTCGCTCATCACTTCGAAGGCATGCTCGAGGTGGCGGTCGAGCACGCGCGTGTACAGCGACGTCGCTTCCTTGTCCGTGCCCGCGTTTATCTCCGCTCCCATCGCATCGAAGATCTCATCGATCTCCTGCGACCCATAGCGCTCGGTGCCGCGGAACAGCATGTGCTCGAGCAGGTGCGATATCCCCGCCTGGCCCTCGTGCTCGGCCACCGACCCGGTGGCGATCCAGAACCCGAGCGCCACCGAACGCACGCTTGGAATGCGTTCGGTGACAACCCGCACGCCCGAGTCGAGCGTGGTTATCTGGTGCTCGTCGCTCACCCTCGAGGCTTGAGGCTCAGTCGCGCTCGCGCCCGTGGCGCGGACGACCGGAGCCGCGCTCGCCCTCGCGACGGCGTCCGCGGTCCGAGCGCTCGCGGCCGTTGCTAGACGGCCTGCCGCCCTCGCGCGGGCCGCGGTTACCACCACCGCCGCCCCCGCCGGTGCCGACACCTGCGAGCTCCTCGACGGACTTGCCGGCGATGTCCGGGTCCTCGCTCAGGCGCAGGCCGATACGCCCGCGCTCGCGGTCGACCTCGACCACGCGCACGTTGACCTCATCGCCCTTGTTGAGCACGTCCTCGACGCTGTCCACACGCTGGCCGGGTGAGACGTTGGAGATGTGCAGCAGGCCGTCGGTGCCCTTGGCGAGCTCGATGAACGCGCCGAAGGTGGTCGTCTTGACGACTTTGCCGACGTATTCGTCGCCGACCTCGACCTCCTTCATCATCATCCGCACGCGCTCGACGAGCGCGTCGCCGAGCTCGCCGTTGGCCGAGTAGATCAGCACCTGACCGTCGTCGTTGACGTCGATCTGCGATTCGAACTCGTCGGCCAGGCCGCGGATCGTTTCCCCGCCCTTGCCGATCAGAAGGCCGATCTGCGAAGGATCGATCTGGATCGTCTGGATCCGCGGAGCGAACTGGCTGAGCTGCTCGCGCGGGGTCTCGATGACGTCGGCCATCTTGCCGAGGATGAACGTGCGTGCCTCTTTGGCCTGCGTGAGCGCGTCGCGCAGGATGTCGAAGGTGACGCCAGTGATCTTGATGTCCATCTGCAGCGCGGTGATGCCCCGCTCGGTGCCGGCGACCTTGAAGTCCATGTCGCCGAGGTGATCCTCGACGCCGGCGATGTCGGTGAGGACGATGTAGTCATCGCCCTCCTTGATCAGCCCCATGGCGATACCGGCGACCGGGCGCTTGATCGGCACCCCGGCGTCCATCAGCGACAGCGAGGAGCCGCACACCGAGGCCATCGAGGACGAGCCGTTGGACTCGAGGATGTCGGAGACCACGCGGATCGAGTAGGGGAACTCCTCGATCGAGGGCACCATCGGCGCGAGCGCGCGCTCGGCGAGCGCTCCGTGACCGATGTCGCGGCGCTTGACGCCACCCATGCGGCCCGCCTCCCCGACCGAGAACGGCGGGAAGTTGTAGTGGTGCCAGTAGTACTTTTTGGTCTCCAGGCCGAGCGTGTCCAGGCGCATCTCCTCCTTGAGCGTGCCCATCGCGACGACGCTCAGGGCCTGCGTCTGCCCACGCGTGAACAGCGCCGAGCCGTGCGTGCGCGGCGTGACGCTGACCTCGATCGTGATGTCGCGGATCTCGTTCTCGCCACGGCCGTCGGGGCGCTTCTTGTGGACGGCGATGCGCTCGCGGATGATCGACTTCTCGAGCTTGTCGAACGCCATCTGCACCGCTGCGCGGCGCTCCTTGGCGCTCTTCAGCTGCTCATCGGAGGCTCCCTCGGGAGCGGGTGTGGCGTACTGCTCGAGGATCGCTGCCTCGACGGCCTTCGTCGCGTCCTGACGGTCGAGCTTGTCCTCGACCTGCGTCGCGTCCTCGAGCGCCGAGCCGTGGGAGGAGCGGATCTCCTCCAGCAGCTGCGGGTCGACAGCGATCGTCTCAAAGACTTTCTTTTCCTTGCCTACCTTCTCGGCCAGCTCGCGCTGTAGCGCGCAGAGCTTCTTGATCTCCGCGTGGGCGATGTCGAGCGCGTCGAGGATCTCAGCCTCGGGGATCTCGTTCGCGCCCGCCTCGACCATCAGGATGGCCTCCTCGGTACCGGCGACGATCAGGTCGAGGTCGGAGGCGTTCTCCGCGTCGGCGAGCAGGTCGGCCTCGTTCGGGTTGACGACGAAGTTGCCATCGATCTTGCCGATCCGCACGGCGCCGACCGGAGTCGGCAGCGGGATGTCGGAGATCATCAGCGCCGTGGAGGCGCCGTTCATCGCGAGGATGTCATAAGGATGGACGTGGTCGATCGAGAGCGGGATCGCCACGAGCTGGGTGTCATAGCGCCATTCCTTCGGGAACAGCGGGCGGATCGGTCGGTCGATCATCCGCGCGGTGAGCGTGCCCTTCTCACCGGGGCGACCCTCACGCTTGAAGAACGAGCCGGGGATTTTCCCGGAGGCGTACATGCGCTCCTCGACGTCCACCGTCAGCGGGAGGAAGTCGACATCGCGGAGGCTGCCTGCAACCGCGGTACAGAGGACCATCGTGTCGCCCTGGCGGACGACGACTGCGCCGGAGGCCTGCTTGGCCATCCTGCCGGTCTCGAACGAGATCTCGCTGCCGGCGATCTCCACGGAGACCCGTGTAACGGCATCACTACTCATATTCACTGCCTTTCATGTTCCGCCCGTCGGTCGGCGGTCCGTTTCTTTTTCTCTTTTCCCGAACGGACCGAGCTTAGCGGACTGGCGTTACGGGCAAGGCTAGGAGCCGGCTGCCGCGAGGCCTTCGCGCAGCAGCTCGACACCCGGCAGATCGCCGGGCGAGTCGGCCTGGAAGCTCCAGCGCACGACCCCGTCGGGGCCGGTGATCACGAGCGCGCGCTGGGGGAAGCCGCCGGGGTGAAGGACTCCGAAGGCAGCGCACGCAGCGCCCTTGGGCTCGAAGTCCGACAGCTGCTCGCTGCCCACGCCGAGCTGCTCCTTGAACGCGCTCTGCGCCCAGGTGGAGTCGCAGGAGACGCCGAAGAGCGCGTCGCCGCGGCCCTCCAGCTCGCTACGCACATCCTCATAGAGCTGCAGCTGGTCGGTGCAGACGGGGCTGAACGCGAACGGGTAGAAGACGAGCACGCTCGTGCGGCCCTGCAGATCCCGCTCTGTGAAACTCTCGCCGTCGGCGCGGGCGAGCGTGAAGCTCGGCGCGGGCGTGCCGGGCGCGATCACTGCCATCGCTAGCGGCGAAGACCCAGCTCTTTGATGAGAGCTCGGTAGCCCTCGAGGTCGCGCCGCTGCAGGTATGCGAGGAAGCGCCGGCGGCGCCCCACGAGCATCAAGAGGCCGCGGCGGGAGCTGTGGTCCTTGTCCTGGGCGCGCAGGTGTTCGGTCAGGTGGTTGATGCGCTCGGTCAGCAGCGCGATCTGGACCTTGGTGCTGCCCATGTCGCTCTCGCCGGAGCCGAACTTCGCTGCGAGCTCGCGCTTGCGCTCTGTTGTGATTGCTGCCATAGCGCAGGCACCGTAGCAGACGCCAGGCGTCGGGCCGACTGGCGGACGCCGGCTCTAGGGCAGATCGACGGCCATCCTTCGCACCAGCGCGTGGCTTCCGTGGCCGCTGACGAGCGTCAGCGTGTAGCGCCCAGCGCTGAGCGGGCGCCGCGCGTGCAGCACCACGCGGCCTTTGCTGGCGGTGCCCGTCGCATATGTGAAGCCGTGGCGGCCGAGCGTCGCGCGCGCCAGCGCGTCGGACGTGAACGTGGTCGGGCTCGGGACCGGCCGCGTTGTGCACTTCGTCACTTTCTTCGGCTTGTGGTTGACGGTCTTGGTCGAGGTCGTGCACGTGACGAGGATCACCTGGCCGGGGGCGCCGGTGGCGCCCTGCGGGCCGGTCGGGCCAGTGGCGCCGGTCGGACCGACCGGGCCGATTGGTCCCGTCGGCCCGGTTGACCCCGTGAGCCCCGTTGGCCCCGTGTTGCCGGCTGGACCCGTGGGGCCGACCGGCCCCTGCGGCAGCGCGCCGGCCGTGCCGGACAGCGAGATCGAGAGCGGACTGTTGGCGTAATCGTCGCTCGTGATCTGCATCGTCGCTGCACGCGCGCCGGAAGCCTGTGGCGCGAAGCTGACGCTCACCTGACAGCTGGATTCCGGTTCGATCGCCACGCCGCAGGTGCTCGATCGAAGCACGAAGTCCCCCTGATCGGCGCCGGAGAACGAGACTCCGTAGATGCTCAACGGCGCCAGGCCTTCGTTGGTGATGGTCAGCGTCTGCGGAGCGCTCAGGGACTGCTCAGGGGTGGTTTCGAACACGAGCGCGGTGGTGCTCGGGGTCGCGATCGGCACCGAGACCGCCACGCCCTGCGGTTCGGTGGCGCCCGTCACGAGCGACGGCGTCACCCCGCTCCCGTCGAGGTTGGCCTCGCCGAGCGTGGTGCTTTTGTGATTGGACCAGTAGATGTGTTCGCCGTCCACGGCGAGCCCGAGCGGTTCGCTGCCGGTGGTGATGAAGTCTTCGTCCTTGCCGGTCCCGTTCAGATTGGCCTCTCCGATCGAGGTGGCGCTCTGGTTGGCCCAGTAGATGTGCTGGCCGTCAACCGCCAACCCGCCCAGTTTGTCTGTGGTTTTGATCAGGTTCGCTTTGACTTCGCTGCCATTCAGCTTCGCGCGGCCGATTTCGGTGCCTTCGTAGCTGGACCAATAGATGTATTCGCCGTCGATCGCCAGTCCCGCCGGATCGTTGATGCCTTCGATGAATTTTTCGTTCGCTTCTTCTCCGTTGAGCTTGGCCCTGCCGATGCTCCCGCCGTTCTCGTTGGTCCAGTAGATGTACTGGTCGTTGACGGCCACACCCCAGGGGACATCCGCTTGCCCGGTTATGAAGCCCTTGTCGAGGTCGCTGCCGTTGAGCTCGGCCTCGCCGATTTCGCCGGAGACGGGCTCCGTCCAGTAGATGTGCTGGCCGTTGACCGCGACCCCGATCATCAGGCCGCTGTCGATGAAGCTGTAGTTCGGCAGGGTGCCATCGAGTGTCGCGACGCCGATTTCGGAGTGGTTTCCCCAGTAGAGGCTCGGAGGCACCGCAGCAGCAGCACTCCCCGCGGCCATGCACAGCATGATCGTCAACGCTGCGCATGCAGGCCCAAGGCCCGCCAACGCACGCTGCATTCCCCCCGACCGCGCCATCGCCGCGCGACCTTACCAGACCACCAGCGCGCAGCCGACTGGCCGCACGACTCACCGAGGAGCCACGATCTCCCGCGTCCTCTGCACATCTCGGTGCATCTGCTCGACGAGCGCCTCGGGATCCTTGAAGCGCCGCTCGCCGCGCAAGCGCTCGAGGAAGCGCAGACGCAGCTCGCTCCCGTAGAGATCGCCCTGGAAGTCGAGGATGTAGGCCTCGATCAGCTCGCCGCGGCCGGTGTTGAACGTGGGGCGCACACCGATGCTCACGGCTGCGGGTCCAGGGCCGAAGGAGTCCGTCTGCGCGATGCACGCGTAGACGCCGTGGCCGGGGCAGGCGAGCGTCTCGTCGGGTACGAGGTTGGCGGTGGGGAAGCCCAGCTCGCGCCCGCGCTCGTCGCCGTGCACGACCGGGCCGCTCAGCTCGAAGCTCGCGCCGAGCAGCCGCCCGGCCCTGGCGACCTCGCCGGCGAGCAAGAGGCCCCGGATGTGGCTGGAGGAGACGATCTCGCCGTCCACCTCCAGCAGCGGGTGCACGACGGTGCGAAACCGCTCGTCGGCGGACAGCAGCGCCGAGTCGCCCTGCGCCTTGTGGCCGAAGCGGAAGTTCTCGCCGATCGCCACCTGCGTGGCGCCGAGCGCGCCGACGAGCACGTCGTCGATGAATTCCGCGGCCGAGCAGGCGGCGAACCCGCGGTCGAACGGGATCACGATCAACTCACTCACGCCGAGCTCTGCGACCAGCTCGGCCTTGCGCGCGAGCGTCGTCAGCAGCTTGGGCGTGTGCTGGGGAGCGACCACCGACACCGGGTGCGGGTCGAACGTGAGCACGCTGTCGGACCCCTCGATCACCGCCCGATGGCCCAGGTGCACGCCGTCGAAGGTCCCCACCGCCACACTGCGCTCGATTCCGTGCTCCACGTCGGGCAGGCGAATGACCTTCACGGCCGCAGAGACTATTGCGCCCCGCCGCCGGGCGGACGCGCGGCGGCGGCGAGCTCGAGCGCGCGATCCAGCGCGAGCAGCGGCGGCTGCTCCCACGTCTGCCCTCGCGCGGGCGGCGCGACCGCGTCCTCGACCTCGAACGGGCCGATCGCGGTGCGCCTGAGCTCGAGGCAGTAGGCGTCGCCGAGGTCTGCGACCAGCGAGCGCACATACGTGCCGGAGCTGCACTCGATCGCAAACGCTGCGCGGGGCGGCTGGCCCGACGGCTCGACGCCGGATGGCACGTGGGGGTCGCGCCACAGCTGCTCGAAGCGATGGACGGTCACGACGCGCTCGGGCATCTGAAAGCTCTCGCCGCGGCGCGCGCGCTTGTATGCGCGCTCGCCGTCGATCTTCACCGCCGAGTAGACCGGCGGGCGCTGGCGCACCTCGCCGGTCGGCAGCTCGGGCGGGTCGGGCGGCTGGCGCCCAGTGAGCGTTATCTCCCCCTCGGTGTCGCCGGTGCTGGAGGTCGCGCCGAGCTGCGCCAGGGTCTCGTAGCGCTTCGGCAGCGCCATCAGCGCGCTCTGGGCTTTCGTGGCCTTGCCCACGAGCACGAGCAACAGGCCCGTGGCGAACGGGTCGAGCGTGCCCGCGTGCCCCACACGCGTGGCCCGCTCGCCGGGCGCGCGTGGCAGCGAGCGGCGCACCGCGGCCACAACGTCGTGGGAGCTCATCCCGGCGGGCTTGTCGATCAACAGGACGCCGTCCACGGATCCTCGCTACACGCCATCCGCCACGGCGCCGGCGCTCAAGCGAGCGTGGCGGCCGCGTGCCCGTCGGAGGAACGGTGCAGCTGCGCGGCGAGCGCCTCGCGCAGGAACGCAATCAGCTCCTCGCCCTCGAGCGTGGTCGAGAAGCCCGCCGCGCGACGATGCCCGCCCCCACCCTGGGCGCGGGCGATGACCGATACGTCCACGTCGTCGCCGGTGGCGCGCAGCGAGACTTTGTGCTGGCCCTTGCGCTCGCCGCTCGAGAGCTCGCGCACGAGCACCGCCACCTTCGTGCCCTGCAGCGCACGCAACTGGTCGATGATCCCCTCGGAGTAGCTCTCCTCCGCGTCGGCGCGCTCGAAGTCCTCGGCGCTGAGCGACACGATCGCCAGTGCTCCGGAGTCGAAGCGCTGGATCTGCCCCAGCGCGAGCCCGAGCAGCGCGAGCTTGCCGGGCGGGACGCCCTCGTAGAGTTGGCCGTAGACGCCCGGCACGTCGACGCCCGCCTCGATCAGCTCGGCGGCCATCAGGTGCGCGCGCGGTCCGGTGTTCTCGTACATGAAGCGTCCGGTGTCGGTGATCAGCCCGATGTACAGGGCCTCGGCGACACTCGGCGTCGGGCGCACCCCGAGCCCGTGCATAAGATCCCACACGATCTCCGCCGTGCAGGAAGCATCCGGAACGACGTAGTTGAGGGTGCCGAAGCGGGTGTTGTCGTGGTGATGGTCGATGTTCAGGAGGTGCGCCCCGTCGCGCAGCACGCTCGCGGAGTTGCGGTCGATGTTGCCGCAGTCCAGGAACACGATCGTGCGCTCGGCGACGTCGGCGAGCGGGAGCTGGATGAGGCCGTCGAGCGAGAGGAACCGATACTCGCGCGGCAGCGGCAGGTCGTGCGGCGAGATGAACATCACTGAGTCCTTGCCCAGCGCCGTGAGCAGGCCCTGCATCGCCAGCAGCGAGCCGAGCGCGTCGCCGTCGGGGTTCTCGTGGGTGGCCAGCACGAAGCGCTCGTCGTCGCGCAGATGCTCGATGACCTGCTCGCGTGCGCCCTCAGCGGAGACGGGCTCGCTCATCGCTCCTCCATCTCGTCGATCAGCTCCTCCACGCGCATCGCGCGGTCGGTGGTGTCGTCGTATGAGAACTCGAGCGTGGGCGTGCGCTTGAGATGCAGCTGGCCGGCGATGCGTGCCTGCAGGAAGCCGTGCGCGCTGTTCAGACCATCCAGTGTCATATCGCGCTCCTCGGGGGTCGAGATCCCGCCCGCCCCAGCATCGGCGCCGAGAACGCTCACGTACACGCGCGCATGGCTTAGATCTGGGCTGGTCCTGACATCGGTCACGGTTACGAATCCCACCCTGGGGTCCTTGAGATCACCTGCAACAGCATCGCCGATCACCTGCCGGATCGCCTCATCGACCCGACGCATCCGTCCCGAGGCCATCCTACCCCTCACATTCCGCGCCGAGCACCGGGTACCTGCCGAGCACCACTCGACTCTCAGGAAGACAGCTCGCGCTCCACCTGCCGCGTCTCATAGGTCTCCAGCACGTCGCCCTCACGCAGATCCTGGAAGTTCGTGAGCACGATGCCGCACTCGAAGCCGCCTGCCACCTCGCGCACGTCCTCGTTGAAGCGGCGCAGGCTGTCGATCGTGGTGTCGTAGATGACGGTGCCCTCGCGCACGATGCGCACCCGCGCGCCACGGGTGACCTTGCCCTCGGTAACGAACGAGCCGGCGATCGTGCCGATGCGCGAGGCTTTGAACAGCTGGCGCACCTCGGCCTGGCCGAGCGGGGTCTCGACCTCTTCGGGGGCGAGCATGCCCTGCATGGCCGCACGCAGCTCGTCGATCGCGCGATAGATGACCGAGTAGGAGCGGATCTCGACGCCCTCGCGATCGGCGAGCTGACGCGCTTCTCCGACTGGGCGCACGTTGAAGGCGAGGATCACGCCCTCGGAGGCAGCGGCGAGCATCACGTCGGACTCGTTGATCCCACCGACGCCGCGGTGGATGATGTTGACCTTGACCTCCTGCTGTGGCAGCTTGGCGATCTCGTCCTCGATCGCCTCCAGCGAGCCGGCGACGTCGGCCTTGACCAGCAGCCCGAGCTCCTTGACGGTGCCCTCCTGCGCGAGCTTGAAGACATCCTCGAGCGAGACCTTGCGCCCAGAGCGACGCGCGAGCGCCTCGGTCTTGAGGCGGTTGGCGCGCTCGCCCGCGAGCTGGCGCGCTCGGCGCTCGTTCTCGACCACGCGCACGTGCTCGCCCGCCTCGGGCACTCCGTCGAAGCCGAGCATCTCGACCGGCTGGCCGGGCATCGCGCGCTTGAGCTTGCCGCCGGTGAAGTCGTGCATCGCGCGCACGCGACCGAAGTGCGCGCCGGCGACGAGCGCATCGCCGACCTTGAGCGTCCCGCGTTGGATCAGGATCGTCACGACGGGCCCGCGGCCCGGATCGAGCTTGGACTCGATCACCGCGCCGGAGGCCTCCGCGCCGGCGTTGGCCTTCAACTCCTCGAGGTCGGTGACGACCTGGATCGTCTCGAGCAAGGTGTCGAGACCCTCGTGGGTCTTGGCACTGACGTCGACGAACTCGGTGTCGCCGCCCCACTCGGAGGGCTGCAGGCCTCGCTGGGTCATCTCGGTGCGCACGCGCTCCGGCTGCGCGCCCTCCTTGTCGATCTTGTTGACGGCGACGATGATCGGCACTTCGGCCGCCTTCGCGTGATCGATCGCCTCCTCGGTCTGCGGCTTGACGCCGTCGTCGGCCGCAACCACGATCACCGCGAGATCGGTCACTTTCGCGCCGCGGGCGCGCATCGCCGTGAAGGCCTCGTGGCCCGGCGTGTCCAGGAAGGTGATCTCTTTGCCGGCGTGGCGTACCTGGTAGGCGCCGATGTGCTGGGTGATGCCGCCGGCCTCGCCGGCGACGACCTCGGTCTCGCGGATGGCGTCCAGCAGCGAGGTCTTGCCGTGGTCGACGTGACCCATGATCGTGACCACCGGCGGACGCTCGATCATGTCCTCCTCGGCGTCCTCGTATTCGGGCTCCACCTCGACGTCGTCGGCAGCGTGGACGATCTCGATCTGCTTGTCGAACTCGTCGGCGATCACCTGGATGGCGTCGTCGGAGAGCGTCTGCGTGAGCGTCGCCATCTCCCCCAGCGACATCAACTTCTTGATCACCTCCGGCACGGCCACTCCGAGGTACTCGGCGATGTCCTTGACGGTCGAGCCGGAGTTGACGCGGATCAGGTCGGTCGCCTCCATCGCCGCGGAGTCGATCGGAGCGATCGTGTCGTCGTAGGTGCCGCGCCGGCGCCGCCCGCGGCGTGGCCTGCGCTGGGGCTGGTTGGAGGGCCCGCCCTGCTGACGGCGGGAGGCCTGGGAGTCGATCACCACGCGCCGGCGCCCACCGGGACCGATGTCCCCGGGAGTGCGCTCGCCGGTGCGCGAGTCGCGCGTGGGCCGGACGCGCTCTGCGGCAGCGGCCGATGCGGCGGATGCCGGCGTGGCCGGCGTGGAGGCGACGGGGGCGCCTGGCAAGGGAGTGCTCGGTGAGCTCGCTGCGGGACCGCCGGGCGCGGGCGCCGGGCGTGGCGGCGCGGCTGAAGGCGCGGGAGCGGTCGCGGTGGCTGTGGGCGCAGCAGCGGGCGCACTCGCTGCTGCAGCGGGCGCCGCGGCAGGCGCGGGCTTGGCAGCGACGGCAGTCGGTGGCGGTGTTGCCGCGGCGGACTGGGACGCGGGCGGCGCACCGTTGGTGCTGGCGGTGGCCGCGACGGCTCCACCTGAGCCGCCGGCGCCGATCGCCTTCAGCGCTGCGTCCTCGTCCACGGAGGATGCGGCGGCCTTGACCTCGATGCCCGCGGCGTGGAGCTTCTCGAGCACCTCCTTGCTGGAGAGCCCGTGCTCTTTGGCCAGTTCGTGTACTCGCTTCTTACTCATCAGCTCACCAATTCTACGAGCTTGGGGTCAACAGTTACCGAGCAGCGCAGCGCACGCGCGATCCCGCCGCGACGCATGGCGAGCGCCAGACAGTCGCCCGAAGGCAGCCCCGGAGACTCGCCCACGCACAGGTAGGCGCCGCGCCCGGGCATGGTGGCGTCACGATCGGCGACAGCACGCCGCGATCGAGCAGCGGCGTCGGCAGCGGCGGCGATGCGCAGGAGCTCCGACTTCGGCGCGATTCGCCCACAGCCGACACAGCGGCGTCGGGGCACGTGACGCTCTATGTCGCCTGCTCCTCGACCGCGTCGACCGGGTCGGCCGCGGCCTCGGGCGCCTCCTGCGCAGGTTGCTCCGGCGAGCCGTCCAGCGCGTCTGCCTCGGCGTCGGCGCCCTCCGATGCGAGGTCGGCGACGTTGTCGCTGTCGATGTGGGCGAGCGCCTGATGGCTTTCAAGGCCGCAGTAACGCGAGTTGGGCAGCGAGGCGTTGGGGCAGCGGCGTCCGTTGGAGAGGACTGCAGCGCAGCGGCCCTGGACCTCCTCCTCCTCGTAGCCGTGCTCGGCCTCCTCGGCGGCGAACTCGGTCTCCGAGCGGATGTCCACGCGCCAGCCGGTCAGCCGCGCGGCCAGGCGCGCGTTCTGGCCCTCGCGTCCGATCGCCAGCGACAGCTGGTCGTCGGGCACGATCACCGTTGCCTGCTTGGCCTCGTCGTCGACGAGCACCTCGCGCACGCGGGCAGGCGAGAGCGCCTTGGCGACGAAGCGCGCAGGCTCCTCGTTGAAGGGGATGATGTCGATCTTCTCGCCGCGCAGCTCGGAGACGACCATGCGCACGCGCGAGCCGCGCGGGCCGACGCACGCGCCGACGGGGTCGACGCCGTCTGTGTGCGAGATGACGGCGATCTTCGAGCGGTAGCCAGGCTCACGCGCGACGTTGGCGATCTCCACGAGTCCGTCGGCGATCTCGGGGACCTCGAGCTCGAACAGCTTCTTGATCAGCTCGGGGTCGCGCCGGGAGACGATGATGGCGGGCCCCTTGGTCGACGGCGAGACCTCCTTGATGACGGCCTTGATGCGCTGCGAGTGGTCGTAGCGCTCGCCCTCCACCTGCTCGGACTTGGGCAGCAGCGCCTCGACGCGTTCGCGCAGCTGCACGAGCGTGTAGCGGGAGTCGGACTGCTGCACGATGCCGGTGATCAGCTCGCCGACCCGGTCGCGGTACTCCTCGTACATCATGTCGCGCTCGGCCTCGCGGATGCGCTGCAGGATCACCTGCTTGGCGGTCTGCGCGGCGATCCGGCCGAAGTCGTCGGGAGTGACGTCCTCCTCGTCGATCTGATCGCGGTATTCGGCGAACTTCTTCGGGTCGATTTCCGGGTCCTCCGGTTCGCGCATCTCGCCCGTCTCGGGGTCGACGGTCGTTTCCTCGTCGATCGTCTCGACGATCAGGTGCGCCTCCAGGCGCTCGGGGATTTTCAGTTCGATGACGCGGAAGTCGGCCGTCTCGCGGTCCATTTCAACGCGCGCGTACTTGGCGGAGCCGGGCTGCTTCTTGTAGGCGGACAGCAGCGCGTCCTCGAGCGCGATCATCAGCTTCTCGGGCTCGATGCCCTTCTCGCGCGCCAGCGCGTGCATTGCCTCAAGGATTTCGCGTGACATGGCTTGCTCTACTCCCCAATCAGGTTGGAACGACGGATCTCCGAGTAGGGGATCGCGATGACGCCCCCGTCGGCCGCCAGCGTGATCTCGTCCTCTGACGCCCCCACCAGCTCCCCCGTGAAGCTTTGCACCGCCCGCGCGGATCCTCCCGCCCGCTCTCCGTCGCCGAGGGGCGCGAGCGGACGTGGATGACGCGTGCGCACCCGCGCCTTGCGCCCGACGAAGCGGCGGAAGTGCGCAGGCTTGGTGAGCGGGCGCTCACTGCCTGGCGAGGAGACCTCGAGCGAGTAGCGCTCGCGCAGGTCGTTCAACAGCGTGGTCACGCGCTCGCACATCGCGAGCGTCACGCCGTCGGGGTGATCGATGAACACGCGCAGGCAGCGGCCGCCGGAAACCTCGGCCAGGAGGACCTCGATGTCTGGCTCGTTCTCGGCCAGACGCCTCTCTATGTCTGTCTGCAGCGGGGTCATCAACTCACTCCTTACGCAAAAAAAGCGGGCGGGCGCCCACTCTCGGTACTGCTACCGGCGCCTGCGCGACGGTACGAAAGCTCTAGGTTCGAGGATAGCAGTGGTGCAGTACCGCGGGGCGGGCTCAGGCGCGCTCGGCGTCGCGCCTCGCACGTTCGCGGTAGAGCCGGTAGTCGGCGCGCTCAGGGGCCAGCGAGCAGGCCAGCGCGAGCGGCTTGCAGGCCTCGCGGTGGCGTCCCAGCAGTTGCATCGAGCGGCCCAGGCAGAACTGCGCGTAGTCGTTCGTGGGCGTGCGCGAGGCGACCGCCTGGAACTCCTCGGCGGCGCCTTCGTAGCGCTGCGCGTGAAACAGCGCGCGCCCGAGCGCCTCGCGGATCGAGGCCTTGTCGGGCTCGAGGTCGCGCGCCTTGCTCAGGGGCACGATGGCGGCCTGGTGATCGCCGTGGTCGAGCAGCGTGCATCCCCGCTGATAGAGGTCGTACACGCTGTCCATCGCCAGCAGTTTAACGCCTGGCTCGGAGGCTCCCGACGGCGTCCAGGATGGCGTCGGCGACCTTCGCCTTGGTTGCACGCGGCACGTGGCGCTCCTCGATCCCCTGGCCGTTCTGCGAGCCTGTGGCGGTCAGGATCGTGACCTCGTTGGCGTCCACGTCAAAGCCGATGTCGCTGCGCGAGATGTCGTTGACGACGAGCGCGTCGAGCCCCTTGGCGGTGAGCTTGGCGCGTGCGATCTCGACGGCGTGCTCGCCGTGCTCGGCGGCGAAGCCGACGAGCGTCTGACCGTCGCGGCGGCGGGCGGCGAGGCCCGCGAGCACATCCGCGGTCGGCTCGAGCACAAGCTCGAGGCGCTCTCGCTGGGACTTCTTGATCTTGCCCTCGGCGGGGGCCGCGGGCGTGAAGTCGGCGACGGCGGCGCTCATCAGCAGCACGTCGCAGTCGGGGAACTCCTGCGAGCACGCTGCGTCGAGCTCGGCTGCGGTGACGACCTCGCGGCGGACCACGCCGGGTGGAGTGGCGAGCGCGACGTTGGCGGCCACGAGCGTCACCTGCGCGCCGCGTTCGCCGGCGGCCTGCGCGAGCGCGAAGCCCATGCGCCCGGAGGAGCTGTTGCCGACGAAGCGGACGCTGTCGATCGGCTCGCGCGTGCCGCCGGCGGTGACGAGCACCTTCAGGCCGCGCATGCTCGCCTGAGCACCGTTGGACCCATTGGCGTCGGTAGCACCTGCGGGGCGGGCGTCGGCGAGCGCCTGGTTGCACGCAACGAGGATGCGCGCGGGCTCGGCAAGACGACCGACCCCTTCCTCCCCCAGCGACGCGAGCCGCCCGACGTCTGGCTCGACGATGATCGCCCCGCGCTCGAGCAGCGTGCCCAGGTTCGCCTGCGTGGCTGGGTGCTCATACATACGGTTGTTCATCGCCGGGGCGATCACGATCGGGCACGTCGCCGCGAGCGCGCAGCTGCTCAGCAGGTTGTCGGCGAGACCCGCGGCGAGCTTGGCGATCGTGTTGGCGGACGCGGGCGCGATCACGTACACGTCCGCGTTGGCCACGAGCTCGAGGTGGCTGAGCGGGTCGTGGTCGGGCGGCGCCTGGTCGGGGAACGCGCCGCGCGCGGGGTCGCGCTCGAACTCGCTCGTCAGCACCGGCGCACCGGTCAGCGCGGCGAACGAGGCCTTACCGACGAACCGCTCGCTGGCAGGCGTCTGCACGACACGCACGGCGTGCCCCTCGCCGGTGGCGAGGCGCACGAGCTCGAGCGCCTTGTAAGCGGCGATGCCACCGCTGACGCCAAGCAATATCCGCGACATGACTAGAGGTTGTAGAGCCAGCGGCCGCGACTAGCAAGCCGTGGCGCGCTCGTTGCGGGTGACCGGGCCCCTTCGCGCCCGGTCGAAGCACCACGCCTACAGGGAGTCGTGGCCCAAGCGATTCAAGGACGCAAGGAGCGCGGCGTGCTTCGCACGCGAGCGACTGAGGACGCCGAAGCGCGCCGGCCCACGACTACCTGTAGTGGTACTTCATCTTTCCTGCTGCTACCTCCTCGAGGGCGATCGTGAGGTAGTTTTTGGACGCGGTTTCGACCATTGGCGGCGGAAACTCGTCGAAGGTCCCCTCACCGAGGTTGTGGTAGTAGCTGTTGATCTGGCGAGCGCGCTTGGCGGCCACGATCACGCCGGCGTAGTTGGAGTCGACCTGCTCGAGCAGGCGGTCGATGCGGGGAGAGATCACAGGTGTCTTGCCTTTCCTTGTTGACCTTGCAGTGTAGTGGCCTCAGTCGAGCTCGTCGGCGACCACGGCGGTGAGCCGCTCGAGCGCCTCGTCGAGGCGGTCGTTGACGACTACGTGCGCGAACTCGGGCTGCGCGGTGAGCTCCTCCTCTGCGACCCGCAGGCGCCGCTCGACCTCCTCGGTGTCGTCGGTGCCGCGCCCGATCAGTCGCGTGCGCAGCGCGGCGAGCGACGGCGGCGCGATGAACACCTGCACCGCCTCGGGCATTGCGGCGCGGACCTGGCGCGCCCCCTGGACCTCGATCTCGAGCACTACGGGCACGCCTTCGCGCACGCGATCCTCGAGCTCGGAGCGCAGCGTCCCGTAGCTGCGCCCGGCGTAGTCGGCGTGCTCGACGAAGGCCCCCTCGGCGACCCGCCGGTCGAACTCCTCGCGGCTGAGGAAGTGGTAGTCGACCCCGTCCTGCTCGCCGGGCCGCGGCGCGCGAGTGGTGGCCGAGACGGACAGCTGGAGTTGATCCCGCCCACCCAGCCGCTCCATCAGCCCCCTGATGAGCGTCCCCTTGCCGACCCCCGAGGGTCCCGTTATGACGAACACGCGCGCCACCGCAAGGACCCTAGTGGCGACCGAGGACGCCGACCGATCGAAGATCGTCCAGCACCGCTCAGCGGCCGACGCTCAGTGATGCAACAGCGAGATGAGCTCGCTGCGCTGGCGCTCTGAGAGGCCGCCGATGGTCTTGCTGGGGGCGATGCGGCAGTGGGCGAGGATCTTGTTGACCTTGACGCGCCCGTACTTGGGGACGGCGAGCAGCATGTCGAAGACCTTGGCCGTCTCGACGAACTCGGGCGGGTCCAGGAGCAGCGAGTGGATCGAGCGCCGGCCCGCCTTCAGGTCGCGCTTGAGCTGCGCACGCTGGATGCGAATCTGGTTGGCCCGCGCGAGCGCGTCCATCCTCTGGTTGAGGGAGCGCTCGGGAGCAGTGGAGATATTTGCGGACGTCGTTCCGGTCGCCGGCGCCATGGGCGGCGAGTCTACACGCCTGCGAGCGACGATCAACCCAAATCCGCTGAATTCACCTGTACCTCAGCTTGAGGTATAGACACATCGAGGCTGGTGGACGGTATCCGATGGAGTTTGCAGGGGTTTTATCTATCTCCGGCGCTCCAACCAGCGCCACGGCAGAAGCTGTGCTGGAGGGTGGCACAGGGGCGTCCGGGCGAGCGCCCTGCCGGGACGGAAACCGCTGCATCTCTCACAAACCCGCCGCAATCCTCACGCCTGCCGCGGGGTCGCGGAAGCTCTCGGTTCCGACCGCCACGAGCGTGGCTCCCACGTCCATGAGATCGCGGGCGTGCGCGGAGCTCTGGACGCCGCCCATTCCGATCACCGGGAGCGCCACACGGGCGGCCACGGCCGCCACCTGAGCGAGCGCGACGGCGCGGATGGCGGGACCGGACTGCCCGCCGCCCCCTCCCCCGAGCCACCGCGCGCCACGCGCGCCGCCCGGAGCGAGCGCTGTCGCGCGCAGCGTGTTGATCAGCGACACCGCGTCGGCGCCGCCCTGCTCGGCGCCCTGCGCACAGGCGGGCACGTCGGCGGTGTTGGGCGTGAGCTTGACGATCAGCGGCTTGGCGGTGCGCCCACGGACGGCGCTCACCACCTGCTCGAGCTGGCGCGGGTCGGCGCCGATGTCCAGGCCGGTGCTGACGTTGGGGCAGGACACGTTGAGCTCGATTGCGGCGATCTCCGCCCGCGCGTCGCACGCCTCGACCAGCCGCGAGAGCTCCTCGGCGGTGGCGCCCATCACGTTGGTGATCAGCGCCACCGGCGCCCCCCCAGTGCCAACGGACGCGCGGGCGGTCAGCTCGGCGAGCTGGGGCAGATCCTCGCGGATGTATCCCGCGAGGCCCTTGTTGGGCAGGCCGATCGAGTTGATCAGCCCCGCTGGGGTCTCCCACAGCCGCGGCGGCGGGTTGCCTGCGCGCGGCTCGAGCGTGATCGTCTTGGACACATACGCCGAGAACGGGAAATCCTCGAGCAGCCGATCGCCGAACACGCGACGCGCGGCGATCGCATCGAACGTCCCCGAGCCGTTGATCACCGGATGCGCGAGCGTCAGCCCGCAGAACTCCACGCTCACGCCGGCGCTCCCGCGTGAGCGTCCACATGCTCGAGATCCGCGGCGTCCACGACGGGCCCGTCGACGCAGACCCGCAGGTAGCCGCCGCCGCGCCGCGGCACCACGCAGCCGTAGCACGCGCCGAAGCCGCAGGCCATGCCCGCCTCCAGCGCGAGCTGGGCGGGCGTGCCGGTCTGGGCGCAGAGCGCGCGGACGCCCTCGAGCATGCCGGCGGGCCCGCAGGCGTAGACGACCGCGTGAGGGTCGCGCTCGATCTCAGCAGCGAGCAGCTCGGTGACGAGGCCGTGGTGGCCCACCGACCCGTCATCGGTGGCGACGAGCGCGCCCTCCAGCAGCGCCGCCCCCTCGACGCGGGAGCGGTCGCGAAATCCGAGCAGCACCGTCACGTCGGCGCCCTCCCCCTCGCCCGCGCCGGTCTCGCCTGCGAGCGTGTCCTGCAGGATGGCCAGCGGCGCGATGCCGACGCCGCCGCCGACGAGCAGCCCCCGGCGACCGTCGTTTGGCGCAGTGAAGCCGTGACCGAGCGGGCCGAGCGCCCACAGCCCATCGCCGGCGCGCAGCTCGCACAGCCGCCGCGTCCCGGGACCGACGTCCTCGAGCAGGAACTGCGACTCGCCGTCCGCGAGGCGGGCAATGGAGAACGCCCTCGGCAGATACGGCCGCTCCCCGTCTCCCCCGCCCCAGCGCTCGACGGCGGCGAGCATCGCGAACTGCCCAGGCTCGGGAGCCCATACGTCAATCTCCCCACCGGCTGAGCGCTCGGCATCGACGGCCCGCAGGACGCGATAGGCGCCCAGCTCGTCCATTCCCGTCACCGTCATCAGGCGACGGCCGAACCGCGCCTGGCTCACGCCACCCCGGCCCCGTCGGGGCTGGCCGCCCGATCGTCGTCTGACGCCTCGTGCTCCGGCTCGCCCGGCTTGCCCGTGATCGTCCGGCGTGCGCCGGGCTGGCGCGTGCCGCCATGCAGCTCCTGCAGGCAGAGGACCTCGGGTGCGCCGTTGCGGTGGGCGCTGGCGATGGCGCGCGCGGCAGAGATGCCGGCGGCGAGCGTGGTCAAACACGGGATGCCGTGCGCGACGGCGGCGCGGCGGATCTCGTAGCCGTCGGTGCGCGCGCCGACGCCGGTGGGGGTGTTGACGACGAGGTGCACGTCGCCGCGCTCGATCCAGTCGAGCACGTGCGGAGACCCCTCGGCGATCTTGTTGATCGCGAGCGCGGGCACGCCCATGCGCGAGATCGCCTCGGCAGTGCCGCGCGTGGCGACGATCCGAAAGCCGCATTCGTGCAGGCTCTGCGCGACGGCGAACGCTCCTGACTTGTCGGAGTCGGTGACGGTGATGAACACGGTGCCCTCCTGCGGCAGCGGCACGCCGGCGGCGGCCTGCGCCTTGGCGAAGGCGGTGGGGAAGTCGCGGGCGATGCCCATGACCTCGCCGGTGGAGCGCATCTCGGGGCCGAGCAGCGCGTCCGATCCCTCGAAGCGGTCGAACGGCAGCACGGCCTCCTTGACGGAGATGTGATCGCCGAAGCCGAGACCCTGGCGCTCGCGCGGCAGCTCGAGAGCGGCGATCGCCTCGCCGAGCATCACGCGGCACGCGAGCTTGGCGAGCGGCAGGCCGATCGCCTTGGAGACGAACGGCACCGTCCGCGACGCGCGCGGGTTGGCCTCGATCACGTACAGCTCACCGCCGGCGATGGCGTACTGCACGTTGATCAGCCCGACGACGCCGATGGCGAGCGCGATCTCGCGCGTGGCGGTGCGGATCTGCTCGAGCATCCCCTCGCCGAGCGAGTGCGGCGGCAGCACGCAGGCGCTGTCGCCGGAGTGCACACCGGCCTCCTCGACGTGCTGCATGATCCCCGCGATCCACACCTCGTGGCCGTCGCACAGGGCGTCGACGTCGACCTCCGTGGCGTCCTCGAGGAACCGATCGAGGAAGATCGATGGAGAGCCCTCTGGGCTCTGGATGGCAGCGTCGTTGCCAGGACCGGCGTCGTGCGCGCCGTCGGCGCCAGAGCCGCCGCCCGCGACCTCGCGGCGCAGGTAGTCGGCGAGGCCGTCGTGGGCGTAGACGATCTCCATGGCGCGCCCGCCGAGCACGTAGGAGGGGCGCACGATCAGCGGGAAGCCGACGAGGTCGGCGCATTTCAGCGCCTGCTGCAGCGAGCGGGCGGTGGCGTAGGGCGGGGCCTTGTAGCCGAGCCGGTCGAGCAGCGCGCCGAAACGGGCGCGGTCCTCGGCGAGGTCGATCGCATCGACGCTCGTCCCCAGCAGCGGCACGCCTGCCTCGACGAGGCCGGCGGCGAGCTTGAGCGGCGTCTGCCCGCCGAACTGGACGATCACCCCCAGCGGTTTCTCGATCTCGACGACGGCGAGCACGTCCTCGAGCGTGAGCGGCTCGAAGTACAGGCGGTCGGAGGTGTCGTAGTCGGTGGAGACGGTCTCGGGGTTGCAGTTGACCATCACCGCGTCGCGTCCTGACTCGCGCACGGTCATTGCGGCGTGCACGCAGCAGTAGTCGAACTCGATGCCCTGGCCGATGCGGTTGGGCCCGGAGCCGAGGATCACGACGGATTCGCGCTCGCCCCTGCGGACCTCGTGGGCGGCGGCTCCCTCCCAGCCCGAGTAGTAGTAGGGGGTGCGCGCGGGGAACTCGGCGGCGCAGGTGTCCACCGAGCGGAACGAGCGCTCGCCGGCGAACGGCGCTTCGGGGTCCAGCGCGAGCGCCTGCAGCTCGCCCAGGAACCAGGGGTCGATGCGCGTGCGCTCGTGCACGGCGTCGATGCTCGTGCCCCTGCGCAGCAGCTCGAGCACCGTCTCGTAGCGGTCGGCGGTGGGCGTCCGCAGGCTCTCGAGCAGGCGCTCGTCCGGGACGGAGGCGAGCGCGGGCGTCTTGTCGAGCTCGCGCGAGCGCAGCGCCTTGGCGAACGCCTGCTGGAAGGTGGAGCCGATCGCCATCGCCTCCCCCACGGACTTCATGTGCGTGGTGAGCGTGGGGTCGGTGCTGGGGAACTTCTCGAAGGCGAAGCGCGGCCACTTGACGACCACGTAGTCGATGGTGGGCTCGAAGCATGCGGGGGTGGCGCCGGTGATGTCGTTGTCGATCTCATCCAGGCGGTAGCCGACGGCCAGGCGCGCGGCGATCTTGGCGATGGGAAAGCCGGTGGCCTTGGAGGCGAGCGCGGAGGAACGCGACACGCGCGGGTTCATCTCGATGACGAGGATCTCCTCGGTGTCGGGGTTGACCGCGAACTGGACGTTGGAGCCGCCGGTCTCCACGCCGACCGCGCGGATGACGGCGATCGCCTGGTCGCGCAGCTGCTGGTAGAGGTGGTCGGTGAGCGTCTGCTGCGGGGCGACGGTGACGGAGTCTCCCGTGTGCACGCCCATCGGGTCGACGTTCTCGATCGAGCACACGATCACGACGTTGTCGGCGTTGTCGCGCATCACCTCGAGCTCGAACTCGCCCCAGCCGATGACCGACTCGTCGAGCAGCACCTGCCCGATGGGCGAGGCCTCCAGGCCATGCGCGACGATCCGCTCGAACTCCTCCTCGGTATAGGCGATCCCCCCGCCCCGCCCGCCGAGCGTGTAGGCGGGGCGGACCACGCACGGCAGCCCCAGCGAGCCCTTCTGGCCGTTGGCCCCCGTCATCGCCGCCCGGGCCTCGTCGAGGCTGGTGACGATCTCGCTGTTGGGCATGCGCAGCCCCGCCTCGGCCATCGCCTCGCGGAACAGGTCGCGGTCCTCGGCACAGGCGATCGCGTCGTAGTTGGCGCCGATCAGCTCGACGCCGAAGCGCTCCAGGGTTCCGTCGTCGTGCAGCTCCTTCGACAGGTTCAGCGCGGTCTGCCCGCCGAGCGTCCCCAGCAGCGCGTCGGGGCGCTCGCGCTCGATCACCTGCGCCACCGGGCCCGCCAGCAGCGGCTCGATGTACGTGGCGTCGGCGAACTCGGGGTCGGTCATGATCGTGGCGGGGTTGGAGTTGACGAGCACCACCTCGTAGCCCTCCTCGCGCAGCACCTTGCACGCCTGCACGCCGGAGTAGTCGAACTCGGCCGCCTGCCCGATCACGATCGGCCCCGACCCCAGGATCAGGATCTTGTGGATGTCGTCGCGTCTAGGCATGCGCACCGTCAACGGGTGTGGTGACCGGCGCCGCTACGGCTGTAGAGGACACGCGCGAACGCGTCTCCCAAAAATGACGATCCTTCATCACGCGGCCTCTGCGATTCGCGAGAGGAAGCGGTCGAACAGGTACAGGCTGTCGTGCGGGCCGGGTCCCGCCTCGGGGTGGTACTGGACGGTGCCGCCGGGGACCTCCAGCAGCTCGAGCCCCTCGACGGTGCGGTCGTACAGGTTGACGTGGGAGAGCGCGGCGGCGCCGAAGTCTGTCTCCCAGCGGACGGGCTCGTCGCTGTCGATCGTGCGCGCGCCGCCCGGCCCGAGCGCGGCGAAGCCGTGGTTCTGCGAGGTGATCTCCACACGCCCGGTCTGCAGGTCGCGGACGGGGTGGTTGGCGCCGTGGTGGCCGAACGGCAGCTTGAACGTGTCCAGGCCGACGGCGCGGCAGAGCAGCTGGTGTCCGAGGCAGATCCCCCAGACGGGCTTCTTGCCGACGATCGCGCGGACGGTCTCGACGATGTAGGACAGCGCGGCGGGGTCGCCGGGGCCGTTCGACAGGAAGACCGCGTCCGGTTCCTCCGCGAGCAGCTCCTCCGCGCCGGCGGTGCACGGGTGGAGCGTCACACGGGCGCCGCGCGCGACGAGCTCGCGCACCATGGAGGCCTTGATGCCGGAGTCGATCACCGAGATGCGCGGCCCGTCGCCGGCCTCCCCGTGACGGCTCACCCGTTCGGGGGTGACCACCCGCGCGAGGTCCTGGCCGGCCATCGGCGGCTCCGCGTCGATCAGCTCGCGCGCCTGCGCCTCGGACATCGACGCGGGGAACACTCCCCCGCGCATCGCCCCCGCCTCGCGGATGTGCATGACCAGCGAGCGCACGTCAACGCCGCTGATCGCCTGCACGCCACAGTCATCCAGCCAGTCCAGCCAGCCGCGCTCGGCGCTGGGCGCGTCCTCGCGGTTGCAGGCCTCGCGCATGATCGCCGCGCGCGCCCACGCGCGCTCTGACTCCATCGCCCGCGCGCTCGTCCCGTAGTTGCCGATGTGGGGGTAGGTGTAGGCGATCAGCTGCCCCGCGAACGACGGGTCGGTCATCGACTCCTGGTAGCCGGACATGCCGGTCGTGAACACCACCTCGCCGACGGCGTGGCCCTCGGCGCCGCAGGCCTGGCCGTCGAAGCGCGTGCCGTCCTCCAGCAGTACATAGGCGGTGGCTTCGGACATCTCAGATGATGAGCTTCTGGACGGCTTTGAACTCGGGGGTTCCCGCGCGCTCGAGCAGCTCGAACAGCGCCGCCTCGACGGTGCTGACGACGGCACCGGCGCGCTCCATGCGCTCGAGGCCGCGCTGGTAGTCGATGTCGTGACGCGAGCCAACGGCGTCGGCCGGGACGTGGACTTCGATCCCGTCGGCGAGCAGGTCGTGGACGGTCTGGCTGACGCACACGTGGGCCTCGATGCCGCACACGATCGCCTGCTCGGCGCCGGCAAGGTCGAAGCCCTCGGCGCGGGCGGCCGAGAACACGGTCTTCTCGATCGGCCGCTCGTCCTGCAGGCCGACCTCGGGGGCGGTGTGGCCGAGGCCCTTGGGGTACTGCTCGCTGACGAGCGTGGGCAGCTCGAGGATGCGAGCGGCCTGCACGAGCTTCGCGCACGCCTCCGCCACGCCGGCGAACACCGGGTAGGGACGAAAGCCCTCCTGGACGTCGATGACCACGAGCGCGGCGCGTTCGCGCACGAGCAGCCCCATCAGGCCCCCACCATCGCCAGAGCGCGGTCTCGGTGGGCGACGGCGCCGGCGGCGATCGTCATCAGCACGCGACCCTGCAGCCGACGACCCGCGAAGCAGCAGTTCTCCGAGCGGCTCTCCCAGCCGTGCTCGCCAGCGACCCACACGGCGTCGAGGTCCACCAGCGTCAGGTTGGCAGGCTCCCCCACGGCGATCGTGGGCGTGGGCAGCTCGAACAGCGCCGCGCCGGCGGTCATGCGCTCGACGAGCAGGCCAAGGTCGAGGATGCCCGGAAGCACCAGGCCTGTGTGGAGCGCGGCGAACGCGGTCTCCAATCCTGTGCTCCCCATCGGCGCCTGCTCGAAGGGGACCTCCTTCTCGTGGCGCGCGTGCGGCGCGTGGTCGGTGGCGACGCAGTCGATCGTGCCGGCTCGCAGGCCCTCGATGAGCGCGAGGCGGTCGGCCTCGGTGGCGAGCGGGGGGTGCATCTTCATGCTCGTGTCCATGCCGCGCACGTCCTCCTCGGTGAGGAGCAGGTGGTGCGGGCAGACCTCGGCGCTGACGCGCCAGCCGCGCGCCTTGGCATCGGCGACAGCCTCGACGGAGGCCACGCAGGAGAGGTGCTGGAAGTGCACGCGCCCGTCCTCGTAGCCGGCGAGCGCGGCGTCGCGCGCGACCATCGTGGACTCGGCGACGGTAGGAATCCCGGCGATCCCGAGCGCGGCGCTGACTGCGCCCTCGTGCATGGCGCCGCCGCGCGAGAGCGTGGGGTCCTCCTCGTGCAGGGCCAGCACGCCACCGCACAGACGCTGGTACTGGAGCGCCTTGCGCAGCATGCCGGCGCTGTGCACCGGCTTGCCGTCGTCGGTGAACCCCAGCGCCCCCTCCTGGCGGAGCTCGGCCATCTCGGTGAGCTGCTCGCCCGCCAGGCCGCGGGTGATCGCCGGCAGTAAGCCCACGGGCACGCGGGCCTCGCGCGCGGCGGCGTCGCGCAGCGAGCGCAGCAGCGGCGCGGAGTCGAGCACCGGGTCGGTGTTGGGCATCGCGATCACAGCGCCGAAGCCGCCGGCGGCTGCCGCGCGCGTGCCCGTGGAGATGTCCTCCTTGTGCTCCTGCCCGGGAGTGCGCAGATGCACGTGCGGGTCGAAGAACGCGGGCAGCAGCCGCAGCCGCCCGGCGCCGTCGATCAGCTCCTCGGCGCCGTCGCCGCCGTTGGCGCTGTCAGTGGCGCTGTTGGGCTCGGGCTCCAGTGTCCCCGGCTCGCCGAGCTCGACGATCCGCCCGGCGCGCACGCGCAGGTCGCGGCGCGCGTCGATTCGGGCGCGTGGGTCGAGCACGTGCACGTCGCGCAGCAGGAGATCGGCGGGCTGCTGCAGCCCGCCGACGAGTGGCTCTATGGCGCTCACGCCGCCCGGCCCCCGCCCACGGGTTCCGGCGCCTGCGCCTGCGCGCCGAGCTGTGCCGCTGGAGGTCCTGCGGGCGACTGGCGCGTCTGGTGGGCGCCGGCGAGCAGCTCGTAGAGCACGGCCATGCGCACGACCACGCCGGCTTCCACCTGGGCTGTGATCACGGCCTGGGGCGAGTCGACGACCTCGCCGGAGAGCTCCACGCCGCGGTTGACGGGACCCGGGTGCATCAGGATCTGCCGTGGCGAGAGGCGCCTGCCGTTGATCTGATACCAGGTGGCGTACTCGCGGATCGAGGGCACCCAGGTGTCGTCCATGCGCTCGTTCTGCATGCGCAGTGCGTACACGATGTCCGCGGTGTCGAGCTCGTCGAGCGTGTAGCGCACGTCGCAGCCGAGCGCCTCCACGCCGCGCGGGATCAGCGTGGGCGGTCCGGCGACGGTGACCTTGGCGCCCATGCGCTGGAAGGCGAGCACGTTCGAGCGCGCCACGCGCGAGTGCATGACATCGCCGACGATCCAGATGGAGGCCCCGTCGATCGCGCCCATGCGCCGGCGCAGCGTGTACACGTCGAGCAGCGCCTGTGTGGGGTGCTCGCGCTTGCCGTCGCCGGCGTTGACGATCGCGGCGCTGCACCACCGGGAGACCAGCTCCGCGGCGCCCGCCCATGGGGTGCGCAGCACGATCGCGTCGGGCTTGTGCGCGCTGAGCGTCAGCACGGTGTCCTTCAGCGACTCCCCCTTCTCCACGCTGGAGCCGCTGGCGGCGAAGTTCACCACGTCCGCGGACAGGCGCTTGGCGGCCAGCTCGAAGGAGCTGCGGGTGCGCGTGGAGGACTCGTAGAACAGGTTCAGCACCATCCGCCCGCGCAGCGTGGGCAGCGTCTTGATCTCGCGGTCGGAGACCTCCGCGAAACGCTCCGCCTGGCTGACGATCCGTTCGATGTCCGAGCGCTGCAGATCCTCGATCGAGATCAGGTGGTTCATGCCACTCTTCCTCCTGGGGTCGCAGGGCAAGCTGGTCCAGGTATCGAAGGCCCACCCACCCCGCGTGGCGTGCTGTGCACGCGAGCCTGCTGACGGGCGCCGGAGGGCTCAGCGCCGCCATGCGGCACCAGGGCTATTGCGACCTCGTCGACGCCGTCTAGCTCGCGCAAGCGCACGTACACGCGCTCGTCGCCGGAGGTGGGCAGGTTCTTGCCGACGTAGTCGGGTCGGATGGGAAGCTCGCGGTGGCCGCGGTCGGCGAGCACCGCCAGCTGCACGCGCTTCGGGCGGCCGTACGCGAACAGCGCCTCGATCGCCGCGCGCACGGTGCGCCCGGTGAACAGCACGTCATCGACGATCACCACCGTCAGCCCGTTCACGTCGAAGTCGATGTGCGAGGCGTGCAGCACGGGAGCATCGGGGCGGGTGGCGACATCGTCGCGGTAGAAGCCGATGTCGAGATCGCCGAGGGGAACCTCGCCGCCGAGCAGATCCTCCAGCAGCCCGTGGAGCCGCTGCGCGAGGAACGCGCCGCGGCGATGGATTCCCACCAATGCCGGCGCACCCTCACCCGGGTTGCGCTCGAGGATCTCGTGAGCGATGCGCGTCAGCGCCCGCCCGATCTCGTCCTCGCGGAGGACGACCTTCTCATCTGTCTGCATCGTTTCCTTCCTGGCCTCACAGGACCGGGTTAAAGGAGCTGTGTGAATGTATCAGGGGGAGGCGACGGGCTCCGACGGCTGCTCTGCCGGCTCGGAGTCGGGCTCGTCGGCCGCAGGGCCCTCAGCCGCAGGGCCCTCATCCGAGGGTCGTTCGGCGCGCTCACGCGCGAGTCGCTCGGACCAGCGCACGAGGCTCGCGCGGCCGCGCTCCGGGAACGGAACCTCGATCGTGTCGAAGTCGCGGGCGGCCTCGGTGTCAGCGAACACCGCGCGCGCCTCATCGCGAAGCTCGCCGCCGGCGTAGCGGCTGGACACGTGTGTGAGCACGAGCAGCCGCACCTCCGCCGCCCGCGCGAGCTCCGCGGCCTGGCGCGCGGTGCTGTGGTAGGTCAGGCGCGCGCGCTCGGCCTCCTCCTCCACGAACGTCGCCTCGTGCACGAGCACGTCAGCCTGGTGCGCGGCGATCTTCAGCGCCTCGCACGGTGAGGTGTCGCCGGAGATCACCACCTTGCGCCCCTCGCGCGTGGGACCGAGCACCTGCTCGGGTTTCACGCCGCCGACCGTCTCGCCGCGCTGCAGTCGCCCGAAGTCCGGTCCCGGACGCACGCCCAGCTCCTCCGCAAGGCGCGGGTCGAGGTGGCCCGGCCTGGACTCCTCCACCAGCACGTAGCCGAACGACGCCGAGCCCTTGTGGATCACCGGGACCGCAGCCACCACATAGCCGTCGCGCTCGACCGTCTGCGCGGGCGCCAGCTCGACTATGGCGAGCTCGTAGGGAAGCCGGCCGTAGACGGTGCGCATCACGCCCATCAGATCCCGCAGGCCCGGCGGCCCGTACACCGCGAGTGGCTCGCTGCGTTCCCGCAGCGCAAACGACTTCAGCATCCCCGGCAGCCCCAGCCAGTGGTCGGCGTGGAAATGCGTGATGAACACGCAGTCCACGTCCAGCAGCCCCACCGAGCGCAGCAGCTGGCGCTGAGTGCCTTCGCCGCAGTCGAACAGCAGCCTGTCGCCGCCCCGCCGGACGAGAATCGCGGGCAGCCCGCGCCGAGCGCTCGGGACCGAGCCGGCGGTGCCCGCCAGGAAAACCGACAGATCCATGCCCGCTACGGTAGCGACGGCCGTGCCTGTGCGGTCAGCCGGCGCGGCCCGACGGCGCTAAGCTCCGGGCTCGGGGACGCCGTCCGTAAGGCGTCGTCTGCGCCCGTAGCTCAGTGGATAGAGCGCTCGCCTCCGGAGCGAGAGGTCGGCCGTTCGAATCGGCCCGGGCGCACTGGTGGAATGCCTGTAAAGAGCTGGTTTGCTCGGCGGGCTCGTTGGCGGGATCTGGCGTGTTGGGCTCGGTGGCCCGGACGGTGACCCGCGGACGCACTCGGCTTGAGGGCCCGTCGATGCGCGGGCACACGCTAGTGACGTCCCTAGCCTCTTACGGCGCGAGACCTTACGTCAGGTTGCCATCGGACGGCACCGTGCTCGCGCTATCTAGTCCGGCTGCAACGGGAGGCTCGCCAACCCAGGCCGGGACGATGGCCACCTCCGTGCTTTTGACCTCAGCGCTCTCGCCCTCGGTGTGCAGTTTCGGCGCCGGTGCGTGCCAGGGCTTCAAGTTCTGCATGAGGTCGCGGTAGAACTCGACTGCTTGGGCGCTTGTCTCGCGCACGAATGAGCCTTCTGCACGCCCTCTCTTTTGGCCCATGGGACGAGAGCGAGCAACCACGAAGCCACGCGGGGCACGCTTAGGGTCCGGAGGGTAGGCAAGGACGGTCGGGTCCTCCCGGACGCTCCCAAGTGGGGCAGCCGTGGTGTCCCGCGCGTTGGGAAATGCCGCTTCGATGCGAACGTCATCGGGAGCGTCAGCGAGCTGTTTCATCAGCCAGTTGAACCGCGCCTTCGGCCTCCCTTCGCGGGGGGCATCGATCGCGACGCTTGTAGTCGTCTGCCGAGATCGCAGATCGGTGCGGATCTCAAGCGACCCGACGGCATCGGGGATTCGGAGCGTCGAGCGCATCACGCCCGACTCGACGAGCGACCTGACCGTTTCATCGAGGCGAGACGCCATGCTCTGGGTGCGTGGCCGGTGAGCAGTCACAGATGCCCCCAGCTCCTGGGAGAGGCTCAGCGCGAGGTAGTTCGTGAACTGCTCCCACCGTTCTGCGACATCGCGGGCAGCGGGGTTCCCGGTGCGTAGTGTGCCTTCGTGGGCGGACCTCCTGACCGGCACCCAGTTCTCGCCCATATCCTCAAATCCGACTGCGCCCGACGCCTCGCTGCTGAGGTAGTGGATTAGCTCTCGCAGTACCCACTCTTGGTCAGGATCGGAGATGCCGTGGTAGCGCTGCTGCACCACCGCCTCCGTGAGCACCCTCCACCAGGAGAAGTGCCAAAGACCGGTCGTGCGCAGCTTGCGCCCGTCCACTGCGACCGGTGATTCATCAGATGTCGCGGTGATCTCGGTGGAGATCGTAAGGACGCCATCAAAGCCGTGTTCGCGCGCCACGTCCAGGTAGCTCGCGACCTGCTCGTCTTTGAGCCGCGCCGAGCCGGTCTTGACCTCAACCAGGCACGTCCAGGACTTCTTGCCCCGGCGACAGATGATCGCCCCGTCCGGGATCACCGTCTTACCGTCGCAGTCCTTGAACCGCACCTCGGCAAACGTCTCGATCGTCGGCGACTTCGGCGCGCCAAGCTCTTTCAGAAGGGCGTGGCCGAACTCCGGCACGCCATGCATGACCGCGAGCAGACAAGAGGTCGCGCGCTTCTCCTGCTCCTGCTGGGTGCGCGTCCCGTACGTCGGTATCAGCCGCGCGTGTCGCCAGCCCTCGGGCTCAGAGCCAACTGGAACCGATACTGCCCCTGTAGCCACGGCAGCGAGCCTACACAAGATTCCGATAGGCGCGCAAGAATCGCCCCTTCCGTCCAGCGACACGCGTCACGCTAGCTCCGGCTTGCGATACAGCCCGCCTCGTCGCCAGCTCTCAGCGCCCCCGTTTCGTCATCCAACGCCCCGCCCCTGCCGCCTTCTTCGTTCCTTCGTACTGGTCTATCCCTTGGCTCCTCGTCCCCCGCTTGCTGCTGCCCGCTCGCTCGCGCTCCCGCTCTGCACTTGGCCTTGCCCTGAACATCTGTGATGTGTTGGGTCGAGGAAGGGGGTCCCCAGGTTGGAGCGAAGCGGAGAGGCGGGGACCCCCTTCCTTGTGCCAGGTACAGGGCCAAACTTCGGGAGCGAGCGGGCAGCAGCCTGTTCGCTTGGGTGTTCGGCTTATAGACGAACACCCAAACGAACACCCGAGGCCGCCTTATCTGAGCGCTGTGCCGCTACACCCGCTGCACGTTTCAACAGACGGCAAAGTCGGAGGTAGAATCCGAGACAGCATCAACGCGTGCCTCGGGCGAGGGGTAGCAAACCCCTCGCCCGAGGGCTATGCCGCCCGGTTTATTGGGGCACCGGAATCCTTACCGGAGCCGGGCGTCATTTCTGGTCACCGCGCACGGGCGGCGGAAGGTTTCTGCGTTGCGCAGCACGATAGGTCACGGGGCGCGATCGGTCGAGTGCGACCGCAAGACGCGGGTGCAGACGGTAGATGCCGCGGTCAACCCGATGCAACTGCTCATCGCCGTGCATCAAACTCACTATGTCCGATACACGCTTCTGAGCACCATCTTCGCCCAACCAGCCGCGCATGACGAGCGCCGAAGCAATGTCCTGGACCGGGAACGCTAGGCCCGGCTGTTCCCTCAGAAACGCGATGACGGCCTGTCGGAGCGTGGGCTGCACGTCCCCCTGATCGAAGTACTCGCCAGGCGGGAACAGCTCTTCAACGTTGCTGGGTTCGGGATCATCATCATCCTCGGGCGCCACGGCCAGGCCGACTAGCTCGGCCCCCTTCAGCCACCAAGCGAGTTCTGCCGACGCGGCCTCGTAGTCTGCGAGTGCTTTGGACTTCCGCGCGCGCGCCGACTCGATGTTCGCCGCGATCATTGCAGGATCTAGGCCGGTTGCGTTCACAGCTAGGATCATAGCGACTAACCTGGCGGATGACGACGTGATCCTCGCAGTAACAGTCGCAGTGCTTGCTAACGCAACTGCTGATCGTCCTCGCCGCAACCGCGGCGTCGTTGAGCCGGCCAGAGATCACTGCTCCAGACGACCCACGAAGACGGCGGGGTCGATGACCGTGATCTCGTCCAGCTGAGCGTCGAGTAGATCGCGGTCGAGTGACACCAGGAAATTGGCCTGGGTAGCACGCATCAACGCGATGAGATAGTCGTCGCCGGGATCGCGGACTCCCGACGGCGTTGATTCCTCCGGATCTGGCCGATGTTCGCTGCGAGCACCAAATCCAGCAACATAGGCGGCTCCCCTCCCATCCGCTGCCCAACGGGCGAACTTGGGCCGCGCCAACACGTCGCCAAGCTCTGCCAGCAAGAGCGGCGAGACGACCAGCACAAACCGGCGGTCGCGCCACGCCTCAACGAGCTGGGCCGGCCCCGCTCTCGGGTCTCCGATGAACGCCGACACCAAGACGCTCGGGTCTACGATCGCGCGAATCAAGCCCGGCTGCGCGCCGTGCGCACCGCCCGAACCTCCTGTACAGCGAGGCGGTCGGCATCCTCAGCCGCCAGTGTGCCCTGTGCTCGCGCCTCGTCAAGAGCGCGCAGACCGAGGAAGACGGCGAGCGCATCCTCGACAACCTGAACGTCGCTCTTTCCAGCCTCGGCGATGTCCTGCCGGCGGGCGAGACGGATCAGATCCTCATCGAGCATCAGGTTGATCTTGCGTGTAGCCATCGCCGATCCAGGATACCGCGGGATCTGGCCCTCGCGCGAGGGGATCACGGCGTCGTACTTCCAGGTGGGCGCGTACGTCTGACGCCATGGCTGAGAGGCAGACGCGGTCTCACGTCCATGGTTTCGACGCAGCGTTTTGGCTTCGATCGCGTCGAAGCCCCGTCGCCGCTCGACGGTCATCATGTTGGCATGGGGGAAGAGATCGAGCTGGCGGCGAAAGCCACCGGGGCCGTCGTCGAAGCGCTCGCGGAGAAGTCTGGCGCGCTCGAGCCTGCGCGAGCGTACGCAGAGGCGATCACGAGCGGCATCCACTACCACTTCTATCCGAGGGTGGTCAAGCAGGCGATGGCAGCGGCAGAGAAGATCAAGCGATCAGGTTTGCCACGCAGAGCATATGCCGCGATTCCGGACCGGCTGCTGCAAGCGATCCTTGAGGACGGTTCCGTAGAGGACAACGAGAGCATGCAGGATCGGTGGGCAAATCTGCTTGCCAATGTGCTGACGGAGGACTCGGCCGAGGTGAGGGTCGCGTTCCCGAACATCCTCGCTGAGCTTGAGCCAGCCGACGCCGCGGCGCTGGATGCGGGTGGATGGATCGCGGCGGTGGGTTCGTGAGTGGCGGCTTGACGCTGGTTGGACGATCCGGGGCGTGTTTTCGGGTAGCGTGAAGCGGCTGGTCGCGTGTGCTCGTGCGTGGCGTGTCGGCCCGGTTTGAGCGCTCAGCCGTAGGCGGGGAGCGCCTGCAGGCGCTTGAAGGCGCGCAGGATCGCGCCGGCCCAGGGCCAGTCGGCGGGTAGGTGCAGGGTGGTGCGTCGGGCGTGGCGTGTGATTTGTCCGGCGACGTGCAGGATGCGGTAGCGCAGCCGCTTGGGTTCTGAGATCTTGTGCTCGCCGTCGAGCAGCAGCTGCTGTGTCCAGAGGAGGATGTCGTGGGCGAGTAGCGCCAGCCAACGATGCGGCGGTTCCGGGCGCAGAGCGGAGGACGTGACCCTCGGGAGCGTTCGCGGTCCTCGCCCTCGGCTGGCTGGCGGTGCAGGTAGAGCACGTCGTTGTCGGGGTCGTAGTCGGCGTGATGAAGACTCAACGGCCCGATCGTGATGTTTACGCGCGGGTGTGGGCGCTCGCGGCGGCAGATCAACCGAGTGCCCGCCGGCCAGGAGTCGATGTTCACGAGGCCCGTGAGCTCTGTGACCCACGCCCCCTCGCGTGGCTCACCGTCCTGGTTTGCCGCCGGCGTCCAAGCGGTCTCTCCGAGGGCGAGGACCTGCTCGCGGACGCTCGCGTTGATCGCATAGCCCAGCGAGAAGCGAATGCGGCACTCTCGGCACCCGGACGCGAAGTCGTGGCTGGCACCGGCGGAATCCGAGCGGGCAAGGATCTCGCCGTCCAGGGCGCTCTCGGGTAGCTGCTCCAGCGCGAGCTCCAGCACGTCGAGGTGGTCCTTGGCGTTGTTCGCGCCGGCGTTCCCGGGCCGCAGGACCCCGGCCAGTACCTCCCGGGCGCAGGATGCGAGCAGCGGGTTAAAGCCGAACCCGCCCTTGTAGTGCCCGGCCGCCAGCTCCTTCTCGGAATGGACGCTGATCGGGGTCGCGTCGAAATCAAGGATCACCCGGCCAGGAGCCGCCCCGGCCTTCCACGCCCGCTCACGGGCCAGCGCGCGTGCCTGGCGAATCCCCTTGATCTGTGCCTGCCCGATCGAGAGCAGCACCCGCCTGGCGGTCGCCACGGACGCGACATTCCCGAACAGCGCCGGCTGTCCCGCGAGCACCGCGAGATCTGAGACGCAGCGTCCGCCGTCGGCGGCCATCACCGCCAGATCACACAGAACCCGCCCCGGATCATGAGCAGAACGACGCTCACGAGTCCCGGCCAGCGCCCCGGACAGCCCATCGGTTAGCCCGAGCCGCTGCGCCGTCAGCGCCAGCAGCGCACTCCCCGCACGAGAAGACAGGCCCGTGCCGTCCGCGAGCACATCTACCGTTCTGAATGACGCACTTCCGATCACCTTCAAGGTGAACCTCCTGAGCGGGCGGATTGACAGGCTTCGCAACCTCAGGATCGTTGTGCTTGCCGTCCTTGTGAGCATGAGCCTGACCGCAACCCTGTGGTGGACGAGCCAGTACGGATGGCGCCGCGTGGAGCGTGCGTGGGAAGCCGTCGCCGACGCCGAGTGAGTGCGTGTTCGTGGCGCCTCGCTCCCGAGAAGCCGCGCGCCTCAGAGCCGTCCATGACTTTGGGTCACCGCTGCCTTCCGGTGGCCAAACCCACCCAAATCGGCCCGTATCCGCAGGTATTAGCCCTCGACTGACGGGGAAACATCTGGCTTGCCAGAGCCATTTCTGCGCCTCTTTCGCTTCCTGCGCGTCGTACCTCCGGAGCGAGAGGTCGGCCGTTCGAATCGGCCCGGGCGCACTGGTGGAATAGCCTGCAAAATGAGCACTTTTCCCGGCGGCGGCGCTTGAGCGCGCCCCGTCGAGATCGGCGGATATGCGCTCTATTGGCCGCTACGTTCCGGCCACGGCCTGGAGTGTTTCAAGTAGCGCCCGCTCGCTCGGATCGGTGACGACTGCCGGATCAGCCTGCATCGCTTCCGCGATCACCTCGGCTGCACTTGAGAGGGCACGACGACGCTCCCCGAGCCTGTACACGATCGGGATGGTTGGGGGCGCCCGCGATGTCGCCGCCGCGAAGCTGGCAGCCACCGGTCCCGGAAAATCGGCTAGGTTGACTTACGATGGCTGGCCCACCGCCCCCGCCTGATCGCCCACTGCTCGCCGGTGGCGAGCAGCTCGCGGAGCGCGTGCAGCTGCACGGCGCCGGACGTCCCGGCGAGGGGCCGCAGACATTCAGGGAGGCGTCGGCCAGGATCTCTCCGATGGCGGGTGTCGCCGCCGAGACACTCGCCTCGCTTCCGGACGGGCTGCGCGCCAGGCGCCTCCTGTTCGAGGCCACGCTGCTACCGAATTACCTCGCGAACTCCCATTACCCGGGAGCGCTATTCGGCGAGATCGAAGCGGTCCCCGTCGGCACCCGCCCTGCCCGAGGGGTTTACGTCACCCCAAACAACGTCGAGGATGACGCGCCCGCAAAGACCTATGTCCTGTCCGGCACCGATAGCTCGGTCGGGCGGCTGCAGGAGATCCTCTCCACCGGGGAGGGTCGGGTTCCCGACGCGATTCGCGCGGACGTGGTCAAGCTGCAGGACCTCGCCGCCGCCCCTCTCCAGCGCGTCCTGCGGATCGGTGCCGGACGATTCATCGACATCGGTGGGCTGCTCGCGATGGAGGTCGTGATCAATCCGATCGTTGCCGCCGACGGCTCCCCGGACACCGAGCAGCTCGCGGAGGTACTCGCCAAGTGGGGCGCCTACGCAAGTGGGCTCGGCGGGCGCTCCGAGCCCGAGTGGGTGAGGACCCACGGTGCCCTGACGTTCCTGCCGACACTGTTGCCCGCCGAGGCGCTCGAGGAGGCCGCACTCTTCAACCCACTGCGCACCCTGCGCCCGATGCCGCGGGTGATTGTCGCCCCGCCCGGGCCGCTGCGGGCGATCGGCGGTCCGCGCCTGCCCGCACCCTCTACGGCCCCGACCACCGCCCAGCGGATCGCGATCTCGACGGAACCGTCGTCGCGCCGGTGCCGGCGATAGCGCTTACGTGACGCGCAGCGACCTCACCGGCGGCGCCGCGGACGAACCTCGCTCAGCACAGCACGCCACCACCGTTGCCTCTGCCGCGCTTTTTGGCAACATCGACGAGAGCCGAGCGCTCGACGCACCGCCGGCGGCAATCGACAGCTTCCGGATCTGGCCCCCTCCGGCCGAGCACCGCGAGGACAAGCACATGTATTGGGTGATCGATGAGATCGTTGCCGAGCTCAAGCGTCACCCCAAGTCGCTGGTGAGCCTCAGCATCGGCCCTGAGTTCACCCTCGAGGACGACAGCGGCCCGCATCGATGGACGGCGGCCCTTGACGATCTTGCCGCCCGCTACGACACGCTGTTCTGCGTGGCCGCTGGGAACACCGGCGATCAGGACGCCGAGGCCGGCGCGAACCGTCTCGGGATCCCTGCCGACCTGATCAACGGTCTCTCAGTGGGAGCCTGCGACGAGCGTCCACCGCGCGCGTGGGCGCGAGCGCCCTATAGCAGCGTCGGTCCGGGTCGTCCGGGGGCGCGCGTTGCCCCCCAGCTCGTTGCCTGCGGCGGGCATCTCCCGGACAGCCCGTTCGTCTGCATGGTTCCCGGCGGGCAGCTCGCGCACAGCCACGGCACGAGCCTCGCCGCGCCGTCGCTGGCCCGTTCTCTGGCGGAGCTCGCGCACGCGCTTGAGGGCCGCGCGAGCACCAACACGCTGCGCGCGTTCGCCGTGCACTTCGCCGAGCGGGACCCTGCGCTACCTAGCAGCGACGTCGGCTACGGCCGGGCACCCGACAGCTTCCTCGAGCACCTGCAATGCGAGGCAGAGAGCGCGAGCGTCCTCTTCGAGGACACGCTGCGTCGCGGGCAGACGATGATGCTGCGCCTGCCGCTCCCCGACGAGCTGCTTGAGAGCCTTGGCAAACGCTACGTGCGCCTGCGTTGGACACTCTCGTTCATCTCCCCCATCGACGCGGCGGACCCCGTGGACTACGGGCAAGCGGGCGTGACGGCGTATTTTCGCCCACATGCCGAACGTTTCAACATGAACCTCGAGGGCGCGACGCCGATCCCTGTGAACCGCCTCGAGACGCCAGACTTCTATGACTGGCTGATCCGCGAGGAGCACCGGACCCCCAGCGACCGGCCTGTGACCCGACCGCTGAAGGACTACGCCCCGGAGACCGAGCGCCGCCAGGACGGGAAGTGGGAGACGATCGTGCGGATCGACGACCGCATGCAGGCGAGCACGCTCTACCGCCCTGCCTTCGACGTCCATTTGCTCACCCGCGCCGCCGGCCAGCTCAGCCCCGCCTCGGCTGACGAGTACCTCGCCTACTCGCTGCTCGTCACGATCACGGGCCCGGCGGGCGTACTGGTCTATGACGCGGTGCGCGCGCACGCACCCGCGCTTGTCCCGGTCACCGTCCGGGCACCGACGACCAGCAGCCACTGACTCGGGCCGGATCCTCGCACGTAGTATCGAGTGCGCTCCGCGAAGACAGGATCGGACGCAACATGGTCGGGTGCGGCCACCGCTCGCAGGACGGCGGCCAAATGCGTGCTCAACTCCGGGTCGTCGAGCACGATCTTCTCTCGCGAGAAGGAGATCTGAGTAGTATCGAGTGCGCTCCGCGAAGACAGGATCGGACGCAACATGGTCGGGTGCGGCCACCGCTCGCAGGACGGCGGCCAAATGCGTGCTCATCTCTGGGTGGTCGCGGATGATCATCTCGCGCCAGACAGCATCGAGCAGAACGACGCGCTTGCCGTCCGGGTCTGTCGTCTGGGCGGTCATCGTCTTGCCGACGCCGGGGGGCCCAGATAGGAGGAGCGTGCTGCTGGGCGCGACCCCCGCGAGGCGCAGGCGGTCGGCCTCTTGGCGCTCCAGGACGAGCCGTTGGAGCGTGTGGTGGGTCTGCTCGTCGAGGATCGGCGGGGTCGCCTGCGGGGGCTCTTCGATCTCAAGCAACCCGGTCGGCTCAAGCGCCAGCGTCAGGCTGCTTGGCCCGATCGGCTGCGGGACTGGGGCGCGCAACGGCTGCACGACGGGCTCGATTGTCGCCAGCAGCCCGCCGATGTACTCGCGTGAGGAGGGCCGCAGTGGACCGTCGCGCCCGTCGCGCAGCAAGTTTCGTGTGCGCTGGCGCAGCGAGCGTATGTTGCCCTGCAGCGCTAGGCGGACGATGTCCAGAACCGCGGCTTCCAGCGGTGTGGCATCGGATGGCTTCCGAAGGGGTTGGGCCGCCGGCACGCTCAAGTCCTCAGTCTCGTGGATTTACCGGACGATACTCTGCCGCGGCGCTCCGGTGCCCGGCCTCGCCTGCCCGTATTCTGAAAAGTTGTGCCACTGCGGGCGGCCTCGGTTCCTACAGATTTCTGTAACTCTCAAGCATCAGGCACAGCCCATCTGCGTCGCCGCACTCCTCATCCTGCTCGCGGCAGTTCTCGCCATCCACGAACATGGCGGCGCAGCGCCCCCCGGCGCGCCGCGATGACGGGAACATCACCCCGTCGATATCGCCTCCGTCCGGCGCAAACCACAGGCGCAGGTACTCGCTGACGATCTGAGTTGGCACGTAGTCGATGTGTACGCGGTCATCGGGGACGACGGGCACGATGATCCGGTCGCGGAACGCGTGCAGAAACCCGAGTGACCAGCGGTCCTCGCGCCGCGCGTCGTCGAACAGGCTCGGGACGTCAGGAAGATCGGCCAGATCGAGGACCCGGCAGTCGCGGCTCGTCGCGAACCTGGCCACCACCGTCTGCCCGCCAACTTCGCCGCGCTGCGTCTCGGCCACCGCGGTGGCCTCGTCGAACGCCGCGTAGAACATGGGGATCCCCGCGGGGCTCATCCGGTTGGACGCGGCCTTCTCACGTGGCGGGCTGCCGAGCTTCTTCGCCGTGCAGCACGCCTCGCCGGCGAAGTGGCGCACACGCACGAGCTCTGCGCCCCGGCCCATCGTGCGCACGAGGTCCAAGCGGCCGATCAGCCGGCCCGTCTCGCGAAGCAGCGCTCCGCCTCGCAGGCGCGGTTCGCCGCTCAGCGACTCCTCGTCGGAGTCCTGGTCGAGCGTGCCCCACACGAACAGGTAGCGCGACTCGTACTTGACGGTCTCCGCGAACTCCTGCCAGGAGCGCAACAGGTGCTTGTCGCGATCTCCGAAGTAATAGTCGCGTCGGCACCAGTACTGCTCTCTTGCTACACGCCTGACCGCTGCAGCGAACTCGCCGTCGCCGAGTGGCTGGTCGAGCTCCCAGTCCAGGAGATCCGCGGTGTCGTGGTAGCTGCCCTGGTAGTCGCCCTCATCGAAGAGCAGCTCGTTCTCGGCGAGGTTGTACTCGGCCCTGATGCTGCGGCTGACCAGCTCAAGCACTAGATCGGCCTCGCAGGCGATCGGGTCGGCGGCCGAGCGTTCGCAGAAGTCGCACCGCGACTCGCTCGCGTTCTCGGTGACGAATGCAACGATCGCAGGGTCCCTGACGCACTCGCCGCAGACCGCCCCCTCGACGAAATCAAAGCCGCGAGCCCACGCTGCCATCTCGGCTTCCTTGGCAAAACCCATAGTCCAAGCGTAGCCTCCCCGCGCGCCAAATCTGCCCCGAGTGACCGCGGCGCACGTAGAGCCGATGGCCCGGTGCTCCGCGCCGCGCGTCGCTGCGGTCCTCCCGGAAGGTGAAGCCCTGCACGCAGCCACGCGAGCGGCATAGCGGGCACACCGCAGGCTTCTTCCCAATCAGCGTGTCGAGCCGCTTCAAGCGCTGCGTGACCTCGATACGGCCCTGCACGCGCGCATCGCCACGATCCACGTGGTAGCGAAGGTTCGCGGCGACCGCGGATAGCGGGCGGGCGTGCAGGCTGCGCCACCACGTCAGAGCCTCCCACGCCAACCGTGAGCATTGATCGATCCTACGCTTGGGCCCCGACGAGGCTGCTCGGTACGAGGTCTCGGACGCTCCCTCACCGGAGTTACGCGCACAACGAAATGACAGTCCTGCCACTATCGCCCCGAATCGCCGCAAATCGAGCCGATCAACACAGCCGCCAGCGCCAGCATCATCCCGCGATCCCAATCTCCATGCGGGACTTCGCCCGAGGTGCCCCTTCCCGTCACGCCTCCGGAACGGGAAGCCTCAGGTTCTGAACTTTGCTGGAGCGGCAAGTTACGCACATTCAGACATGTGGTATGTTGCGCGCCCGTGTGGTCGTGCGCGGCCCAAGCTACGAACAGGCAGGGGGAAACCGTGCTGAGCAAGAGGCCGCTTGGAGCAGGGAGCGTCAAAGAGGTGCGCCGCATACTGGAGAGCGTGCTCGTGATCCTTCCTACGGCCCTGCTGCTGTTCGCGAGCGGAGCCCAGGCGAGCCATCTCCACGGTGGCCGATCGGCGTTGCGCTGGGGTGAGTTCACGCCGCGCGCACTGCGCACCCACGAAGCCCGACTCAGCCACCTCGCAGCAGTCAGGCCCGCGATCGCCGGCACCGCCTCGATCGAAGGGACGGTCACCGACGCGGCCAACGCCACGGGGATCGCCGGCATTGAAGTCTGCGCCTACGCGTCGGGCCCCTTCGAAGAAGGGAAGAAGAAGAAGGAGAAGGCGCCGCCCCGGATTGCTCACCCAGCGGCCCGGGCGGGGAATACTCCATCACTGGCCTTGCCGCCGGTGAATACATTGTCGAATTCTCGACTCCGTTCAACGGGACGCTCGATTAGGGCTCGCGACTTAGTTTGTGGAGGGTTTTGGGGTGTGGTGTAGAACTGGGGGTGTGTGGTCGATGAGCGCGCGATCGGTGAGCGGTATCGGGTTGATGCGCGCAGGGGGTGCTGGATGAGCGCTCGCGGCGGCGGTGGGCGGCGGCGGAGGCGCGTTCGGCTGGGCATGGGGGGATCGCGGCGGTGGTCAGGGCGACGGGGATCTCGGAGTCGACGGTGCATGCGCGGGCTTGCTGAGCTTGATGCTGATGGTGAGCGGCCTGCGGCGGAGCGGGTGCGCCGGGCGGGCGCGGGGCGTCACGCGGATCCTGGAGCGCGAGCCGGGGCTCTGCGGAGGGTCTGGAGCGGCTGATCGATCCGGTGACGAGGGGGGATCCGGAGTCGCCGTTGCGGTGGACGTCGAAGAGCGGCGCGAAGCTCGCCGAGGCGCTGCGGGAGATGGGTCACGAGGTGGTGGATCGCACCGTGCTGCGGCTGTTGAAGGCCAAGGGGTACAGCCTGCAGGCGAACAAGAAGACGCGGGAGGGCGCCCAGCATCCCGACCGCGACGCGCAGTTCGAGCACATCAACCGAGACCGTCAGCCGCGGCGCTCGCGGCGGGCGAGCCGGTGATCAGCGTCGACGCCAAGAAGCGCGAGCTGGTCGGCGATTTCAAGGCGGTCGGCCGGGAGTTTCAGCCCAAGGGCCGCCCGGTCGAGGTTCGCGGCCATGATTTCAAGGACAAGCAGCTCGGGCACGCGATCCCCTACGGCGTCTACGACCTCGCCGCCGACGAGGGCTGGGTGAGCGTCGGGATCACCAGCGACACCGCCGCAGTTCGCGGTCAACACGATCATCAGCTGGTGGGAGCACCTCGGCAAAGAGCGCTACCCGAACGCCACGACGCTTGACGATCACCGCCGACTCCGGCGGGTCCAACAATCCCGCGCACCCGACTCTGGCGTTACGAGCTGCAGCGCCTCGCCGACACGACCGGCCTGCGACATCCGGGTCTGCCACTTCCCGCCAGGCACCTCGAAGTGGAACAAGATCGAGCACCGCATGTTCAGCTTCGTCAGCCTCAACTGGCGCGGCAAGCCACTCGAGAGCCTCGAGATCATCATCAACCTGATCGCCGCGACCACGACCAACACCGGCCTGAAGGTCTACGCCCGCCTCGACGACGCGCACCTACGAACGAGGCATCGAGGTCACCGACGAGCAGCTCGCCACCGTCAACATCACCCGACACACATTCCACGGCGACTGGAACTACACCATCAAACCACCAACAAAATAGTCGCGAGCCCTTACATCACGCAGTACTACCCCGAAGCGGAAACGTTCGAAGGAAGCTTGCCGGTCAATGTCGCATCGGGTCAACGCGTCAGCGGGATCGACGCAGAGTTGAGCAAGGGCGGCGAAGTCGAAGGCCACGTCACAAGAGCCGTGGGCGGTGCGCCGCTCGCCGGTATCGAAGTCTGCGCCTGGGACGTGAACGGCCAAGCCATGGCCTGCGCGGAAACCGATTCCGGCGGCGCGTATCTAATCACCGGCCTGCCCATCGGGTCCTTCAAGGTCGGCTTCCGCGCGACGCCGGGCAGCGGGCTGAACTACGTCACCCAGTACTACGAAAACGAGACTTCCTACGAAGCCGCCGACCCGATCGCGGTAAAAGCTGAAGAGAAGCAGGAAGGCATCAACGCGGCGATGGCCGTCGGCGCCGAGATCGAGGGCACGGTGACCAGCGGCGAAACGGGCGCGCCCTCAGGCGACACACTGGTCTGTGCGTTCGGAGAAGGAGAAGAAGTCATCTCCTGCGGGGTCACGGCTCCCTCGGGCAACTACACGATTGCCGGGCTGCCGACCGGCTCCTATACCGTCGCCTTCCTCGCAGACGGCCCCGCCGAGTATTACGACCAGGCCTTCTCCGAATCCGACGCGACGCCGGTGAAAGTAACGGCTCCCGAAGGCGACGCGCTCAATGTGGACGCGGTGCTGCCGGCGCTGCCGAGAAAGATCGTGGCGCCGCGGGTCACGGGCAATGCCACAGTCGGCGGGATCCTCACCTGCGAAGAGGGCTCCTACAGCGGCGTGCCGGCACCCACCCTCTCTGTCGAATGGTTGAGGGAAGGCGAAGCGGTCGCCGGAGCAACGTCCGCCACCTATACCGTTCAGACTGCGGATGCTGGCCACCAGCTCCAGTGCAAGGTGACCGCGACCAACGTGATGGGATGGCTGTGGGTGAAGACGGCCGGCATCCCGATTCCCGTGCCTCCGCCCGCAACCCCGCCTGCTACGCCACCATCTCCCGCTGGCGGCGTCCTCCCCAGCATCACCGTTGTCCCCCTCGTCACCGCCGCCTCGCGTGTCCTCACCTCCCACCATCGGACCACCGTCCGGTTGAATTGCTCCGGAGGTCCGTGCAAGGGGACGCTGCAGCTGCTCTTGCGTGTCGTCAGCAATCACCATGTGACGACGCTCGTGCTGGCCGAGGGGAGCTTCTCGCTGCGGGCCGGGACGGGCTCGAGCGTGGTCATGCACCTCACCGCCGCTGGACGCTCGCACCTGGCGGGCAACGCCCATCGAGCGGTGGCGGCGAAGCTGAAGGTAAGCCTCAACGGCGGCACGACAAGGATGCACGCCGTCTCGGCGACCTGATCACACCGCGCCCAGCCCCGCGAGATCCTTGCCGCGCAGACGGCGCCGACTGCTCTGCCAGCAAACGGGTAGCTTCTACGCGATGTCCAATCGACATCCGGGAACGGTCCGGCGAGCGTTCCATTGGACGTGGCGTCCTCAGATTGTCATGCGCACGTACGTGGCGCTTGCGCTAGCCGCCATACCTGTGGGCTTCGCATCCGACGCCAAGCTACGGCACGGCACGATCCGGCCGGGTCTCATCCCCGTTCTCGTATTCGCTGCACTGTTCGTCGTGCTGCTCAACCTCGCACTCCTCAAGAGACATCGCTGGGCGTGGTACTTGTCGATCATCCTCTACGTCATCGGCGCCGCTTCGATTCTCTACGAGCACGTCAAACCGCTGTCGTACGCGTACAGCCTCGTGTCGCTCGCCCTGCTGCTGTCGCCACCGATGCGAGAGTACATGTACGAAGCACGCAGACGGGCCGCCGGTGTCTCGACCTAGCGGCAACGCTGAGCACGAGTACACCCCGATCGAGCGCGCGGAGCGGTGGGCACTCATGGAGTGGATACTTGTCGGCGGACGCCGATGGTGGCTGCTGCTCCTCCTCGTCGCCATGATCGCCGCAAGCACCGCGCTCGCGATCCTCTACGCGGACGGCGTCTCTCATCTGCGACCCAACGAACTGCGGACGCTCATCCGACGCGACGAAGAACTGCCCGAAGCTCGCGGCCCGCTGTTCAGGCGCGTCCGCGAACGAGGGTCCGAAGAATGATTGAGTGGCTGCGGTAGATTTCTCTCCTCGCCAGCGGTATTCCAGAGAAGGCGCCGATCGCCCCGACTGCTGGACGATCGTCACGTCCAGACACTTGGCACGAACACCAAGTACCGTTTCTCACGAGGGAGGGGTGCTGCCGCACGAGCAGCTGGTGCGGCGAGGTAGCAGTTGGGGGCGCCACGCTCCTCAACACGCCCCTGGAGGGGTATCCGAAGCCCTGGGACTGCTTGGTCCAGGGCAATGACAAATAGGAGAGACAAAGATGATTGGAAGGATTCCTACGAGGGCCGCGAAGCTCACTGCGGCGCTCCTGGCAGCAACTGCTGTAGCGGCTGTCGCGGCGGGGGCTGCGAGCGCCGGCGTCGTCTACAACAACATCCCCAAGCCATTCCCGGCCGGCATGAACTCCTGGCCTTTCCAGGCCGAGCAGACATCGCAGTTCGGGGGCCTCGTGCAGTTCACGGGGAATGCACTCGAGGACCCGACCGTTGCGGTCGGCCTGAGCAGCTGGGCCTGTCAGCAAGGAACCTGGCAGTCAGGATGCGTGACCGCAGAAGGCGCGACGTTCCCCGAGGAAGTCACACTGAGCATCTACGAAGTCGGCGCGGAAAACGCGCCCAAGCTGCCCGCCCTCGACAGCATCACCCAAACGTTCCAGATGCCGTACCGGCCGTCTGCCAACGCCAAGAAGTGCACTGGTGCCGACGAGGGCCTGTGGTACCACAAGGCGACAGCGAACGTTCCGTTCAAATGCTTCAACGAGAAGGCGTTCAAGATCACGTTTCCCGCGATCGCCATGACCCTGCCTCGAGACGCGATCATCAGCATCGCCTACGACACGACCGACTACGGCCCCAACCCGATCGGCACCAAGGCCTGCGACGCAGAAGTCGCCGGCTGCCCCTACGACTCCCTGAACGTGGCGGTGCGCGGGAGCTGGGAACTCAACCGATCGCCGTCCGTGGGTAGCGACCCGTTGCCAAGTGACGTCTACCTCAGTTCGACCAACTCCGGCAACTACTGCGAAAACGCGGCGGGCGTAGGCACGTTCGCGCTCTCGCAGAACTGCTGGAGCAACGAACAGCCCGTGATCGAGGTAAAGGCCAGCAAGAAGTAGCGCAGCCAGACGCTCATTGACGACGAAGGCCCCGCCCACGGTGGGGCCTTCGTCACGTCGGGCTACGTCAACTCGGCGTGAGCCTCGCTGACATCCTCGACCGGATCGGCAGTCAGGCGCACCATGAACATGAGCGTCGCAGCCCCGACCGCGAACATCGCCAGCACCGCCAGTATCAGCACGATCACGCTCCCGGTGACGCATGCAACCGCGACGAGCGACACAGGGATCGAGATTCCGAGGATGCCGACAATGAGCGGCCCCGTCTCGATCGCGCCCGAATGTGCGTTGCGATTGTCACTAGTGCTGTTCACGTCGGCCTCCTGGGCGTACTAAAGCTTGGCGGAGGCACGAATGGTACTAGCAACACCGGCAAATCACCGCATCTTCCGGCAGCGAGCGTTGGGAGACCGGGAAGGTCGTTCACCGCTGGGATAGCCGCGGGCCGGGTGACCGTCAGCGGCGGGTGAGCACCACGACGGGAATCTCCCGCTCGGTCTTGGTCTGGTAATCCGCGTACGCGGGCCACACCTCGCACATCATCTTCCACAGGCGTGCGCGCTCGTCGCCCTGCGCCGTACTGGCGAGGACCGGTATCTGCTCGCCCTTCACCTCGATCCTCGCCTCGGGGTCGGCTTGCAGGTTCTCGAACCAGCTGGGATTCGCCGGCGCGCCGCCCTTCGAGGCCACGATGACCCAGCGGTCACCGTCGGTGCGATGGATCAGCGGCGTGGTCCTGTCCTCGCCGGATGTCCGTCCGCGCGTGGTCAGTAGGAGGATCGTCGTCCCCCGCCAGTGGTAGCCGCGCTCACCACCGGTCTCGCGATAGACCCTTACATGCTCCTCGCCAAAGAGGTCGTCGTCGGAGTCGGACACGCCTCGAGTCTAGCGGCGGCGTGCCCACCGCCCTGGCCGCGCGCTGGCGCGCGGCCAGACGCGTGCTGCTACTGATCTAGCGGTGGCACGAGACATCTACTGGCTGATCGCCCCGGACGCCTTCAAGGGCACCTACTCCTCCCAGGAAGTCGCCGTGGCAATCGCCCGCGGGCTCGGCGACGTGGACGGCGCCGCAGCGCTGGATCTCTGCCCGGTCGCAGACGGCGGCGAAGGGACGCTCGAGGTGCTCGTCGATGCGCTCGGTGGTCGCATCGCCGAGCAGGCGGCCCACGATCCGCTCGGACGGCCGATCGGCGCCCAGCTCGGTTGGGTCGAGGACGGCTCGACCGCGATCGTGGCGGTGGCGAGCGCATCAGGCCTCGGCCTCGTGGCACCACACGAGCGCCTCGCCGAGGCCGCCACGACGCTTGGTACCGGGGAGCTCATCGCGGCTGCCGTGAGCGCGGGCGCCACTCGCGTAGCGGTCGCAGTAGGTGGTTCGGCCACTACCGACGGCGGCTCCGGCGCCATCCAGGCGATCGAGGCGAGCGGGGGTCTGCGGGGCGCGCAGCTGACGGTGCTCGCCGACGTGACCACGCCGTTCGAGCGTGCCGCGGAGGTGTTCGCGCCACAGAAGGGCGCAGACGCCGAAACGGTCGAACGCTTGACCGCGCGCCTGAACGAGCGTGCGCAAGCGCTCCCCCGAGACCCACGCGGGCTGCCGATGACTGGCGCCGCAGGCGGCCTGGCGGGCGGGCTGTGGGCCCGCTATGGCGCCACGCTCGCTCCCGGCGCCGCGTGGGTACTGGACGCACTCGGCTTCGATGAGCGGGTGCGCCGCGCGCAAGCGGTGATCACCGGCGAGGGCCGTCTCGACGCCCAGACGCTCGAAGGCAAGCTCGTGAGCGAGATCGCCCGTCGCGGCCGAAGCGCCGGCGTGCCGGTGCACGCGGTCGTCGGCCGCTCGGTGCTGAGCGATGCCCAGCTGACAGAGCTGGGGCTCGTGACGGTCTGCGAGGCGCGCGACCCGGTGGAGCTCGAGCGCGCGGGACGCGCACTCGCGAGATCGGCCCTCGCCAGATGAGCGCGCCTGAAGAGCTCGACGAGACTGCCCGCTCCAAGGCCGAGCGGGCAAGCTCGTTCGCGCGCGTGGCGGGCGAGTATGAGCGCGGTCGCCCCGGCTATCCGCGCGAGGCGATCGAGTGGCTGCTGGGCCCCAGGCCCCTCGTGGTGCTCGACCTGGGCGCCGGCACCGGCAAGCTGACCGCTGCGCTGATCGAGGCGGGCCACCTCGTGACGGCGGTCGAGCCGCTGCAGGAGATGCGAGCGATCCTCACGTCCAGGCTGCCCCAGGCGCGAGCGCTGGAGGGGACCGCCGAGCATCTGCCGCTGGCTGACGCTAGCGTGGACGCGGTCGCAGTGGGAGCCGCGTTTCACTGGTTCGACCAGGAGGCCGCCCAGAGCGAGATCGCGCGGGTTCTTCGCGCGCCCGGCGTCCTGGGGTTGCTCGGCAGCAGGTTCGACGTCTCCACGAAGTGGGTCGCTCGCGTGCGCGAGATCCTCGGACCGCCGGCGCTCGAGCGGCGCGGCCACTGGCCCTCGGGTGAGGATCTGGGAAGGCGCTTCGCCGAGGTGGAGGAGCGCGAGTTCGCTCACGTGCAGCGGGTGGACCGCGCCGGCCTGCGGGATCTCGCAAGCTCTCGCAGCAGCCTGGCGATCCTGTCCGAGCCCGAGCGCGAGACCGTTCTCGAACGCCTCGACCGGCTGTGGGAGACCGAGCCGGAGCTCACTGGGCGTAGTGAGGCGATGCTGCCGTGGCGGACGCGCGTACGGCGCTGCAGGGGCGTGCGCGAAGCCGACCCGACAGGCCCGCCACGCACAGCCGAGTGACGCGCCGGCGATGATCATTCCTCCGCTCGCGTTCATTCCCAGCCCACCACACAACGGCTTCTACATCGGGCCACTGTTCGTTCACTACTACGGCTTGGCGTACGTCGTCGCTGTCATCGCCGCCGTCCGTATAACCGTTCGCCGCTGGGAGGCCCAGGGCGGCGACCGCCAGCTCGTCTATGACGTCGCGCTGTGGGGCTTTCCCGCGGGCGTGATCGGCGGGCGCCTCTACTTCATCGCCACGAGCTGGAACGAAGTGCCGCCGCACTGGTGGGGGCCCTTCGCGGTCTGGGACGGAGGGCTCGGGATCTGGGGCGGGATCGCGTTGGGCACGCTCGCGGGGATCTGGGTGCTGCGCCGCAACGGCGCGAACGTGGCCGCGTTCATGGACGCAGCCGCGCCCGCGCTGCTCGTGGCGCAGGCGATCGGACGAGTCGGCAACTACTTCAACCAGGAGCTCTTCGGTGAGCCGAGCACGCTGCCATGGGCGCTCGAGATCTCACCCGCCCACAGGCCGGTGGGGTATGCGCAATACGCCACCTTCCAGCCCACCTTCCTGTACGAGATCATCTGGAACCTGCTGCTCGCATCCGCGCTCGTGTGGATCGGACATCACCGCAAGATACGTCCCCCCGGCCTGTTCGCCCTCTATGTCGCCGGCTACTCGTTCGCCCGCATCGGCGAGGAGCTGCTGCGGATCGACCCCGCTCATCACATCTTCGGGCTGCGGGTGAACTTCTATGTCGCGACGATCGTCTGCCTGATCGGGCTCGCGTGGTTTCGGCGAATCCAGCGAGCGGCTCCGCCCTAGTAGCCTGCGCCGTCATGGCAGATACGAGCACAATCGCATCGCTCGCAACGGCCGGCGGCACGCTCGTCCTCGCGCTCGCCACCTTCTCCTCGACACGCTCCGCCAACCGCGCCGCGCGTGTCTCCGAGCGGGCGCTGCAGGTCGGGCTGCGCCCAGTCCTGTTCAACGCCCGCCCGCAGGACCCGCCGCAGAAGGTCGGCTTCGTCGATGACCATTGGCTGGTGCTGCGCGAGGGCCTCGCCGCCGTCCAGGAGTTCGAGGGCAGCCTCTACCTGGCGATTCCGCTGCGCAACGTCGCTTCGGGGATCGCGGTGCTGCACGGGTGGCATCTGTGGACGCAGCGAGACCGCAGAACGATTCCCCCTCCCCTCGACAGCGACGAGTTCCGCCGGCTGAACCGCGACCTGTATGTGCCCGCGGGCGATAACAACTTCTGGCAGGCCGCGGTGCGCGACCCCGACGATCCGCTGTACGCGCCGCTACGAGAGGCGATCGACGCCCGCAACCCCATCAGCGTCGATGTGCTGTACGGCGATCACGAGGGCGGCCAGCGCACGGTCACACGCTTTTTCCTCGCCCCGCGCTCGCCCGACGACGAGGAGCCGTGGCTGTGGCTGTGCTCGACCTCGCGGCATTGGAACCTCGACCGTGCCGACCCGCGCTAGCTGGGCCCATCGCCTGAGTTCCACGCGCTCTACGTGTGGTTGTAGCCGAGCAGGGCGAAGCTCTGGAGCGCGGTGTCGACGCCGGCCTCGGCGGCGTTCACCTTCTGTTCGGCTTCGCTGTAGGCAGCGACGTCTTCGGCGGCAGCCGCCGCTGAGAGCGTCACGTAGGCAGCGTGGGCGCTCATCAGCGCGGTTGCCAGCGCGGCCTGGGCCGCACTGGCGGCCTGCGGTGCTTCCAGCGACGCCAGCGAGGTGGCAGTGGCGGCGAACCGAGCGGCGAGCGTGCTCGCGAGCGAGCTCAGCCGCGCAGGCGCTGTGCTGGCGCGGATCTCGCGCCGCAGCGTCAGGCGTTCCTTGTTCAGCGCTTTCACAAGCGTCCCCAGGTGACTGGCGTAGCCGGCGCTCGGACTGAGGTTGAACGAGGTCTCTCCCACCAACGCGACCGTCGCCACGATCTGCTCGCATTGCTGCAGGTAGCTGGAAGCGTGGCTCGACGCGTAGCACACGAGCACCGTCGGAGTCCCTCCAGCCGTCGGGATGACGTACACGTCGAGCGTCCGTTCGTAGCCGCTCAGCTGGCTGAACCTGTATGCCTGCACCTGCGCCAGATTCACCACTTCCACGTGAGGCGCGCCGTGCACGAGCGCGAGGAAACCGGCGGGCAGCGGACTGGCTTCGCCGCCAGGCATCTGCCCGCTTATGAGACCCGCCGTCGTGGACCTGCCGCCGGGAGCCAGCACGTGGGAGCCGCTGATCGTCAGGCCGGCCAAGCGCGGAGCGGACGCGGCCGGCTGCCAGCCCGAGGGGTATTCGAGCAGCAAGTTGGTCCCCGAGGCGACCCGCAGCGGCCCCGTCACGGCAGTCGAGGGCGTGGAGCCGCGGTGGATCCCGAGCAGGTAGCCGACGATCGCCACAACCACGAGAACCGGGATCACGACTCGAGGCAACCTGCGTCGGGGCGTTTCCACTTCAGCCGGAGTTTTCAAACGAGGTGCTGCTGCTCGTTTCGGACTTCGCGGCTGGCGCCTGTTTCGCCGGGGGAGCGCTTGCGGCCGGGGTCGATGTCCCTCCGGAGGAATGCTCGCCCGTGCTGACCGGCGTGGTGACGGCCGGCGTGGTGACGGCCGGCGCAACGGGGGCCGGCGTGACGATTGCGGGTGTGATCGTCCTCGAGACGGCCGGGGCGACGGAGCTCGGGACGCGAGCTGTTTCGACGGTCGTCTTCGTGGCTGTGATCGATCTCGCCGGCGGGGCAGGCGTCTTGACGACGATGATGTCGCGCACGTCTATCGGCGGAGCGCTGTTCAGCGCGAGCGGAATCGAAGCGCCCGCGGAGGCCACGGGTACGCTCGGCGGCAGCCGTTCGCCCGTCGCGAGCTTGGGCCGCTCAGCCCGTCCGATCGCAAAGCAGCAGACGAACACGGCCGCGCACAGGAGCGCCACGACGAGCAGGGTGAGCAGATGAAGCTCGGTACGCCGCCCAGGCACGTCGACCGGCGGTCTTGTCACGCGGATCGTGTTCATGACGCCGGGCAGACCAACGGGACCGTCCCCGCCGGGTTGAGACAGAGGTCCGTCCGCGTGGGCGCCTTGTCGCGACGAATCACAAAGCGCGTGAACTTGCCGAGCTCGCCGGCGTCGGAGACCCACACATCCAGCACCACTCCCGCGCGCAGCGAGCGCTCGAAGCGGCGGAACCTGACGAGGACCGTGGACGCCTTGCTCTTGGCCGGCGCGGTCGCCCGCAGACTCTGAGGCTTTGCAGGGCAGCCCCCTCCCCGACAGGTCACACGCACCGTCGCCCCCACCGGCGCCAGGACTGTCAGCACGCCGATCTTGGCACCCCCGGAGTTGAAGGAGCCCGCGATGCGCACGACCGGGAATGGCTGCATCAGCGGGATCGCAGGCGTGCTGACCGGGATCGTCTCAGACACAACGCTCGACTGGCCGTTCGCATCGACAACTCGCAGCTGGACCACGTGGGGCCCGGCTGTCGAGAAGGAGGTGCTGATCGTCGAGCCGCCTGTGCTGAACACGTCGTTACCGGCCAGGGCCCAGCCGAAGCTGGCTATCGCGGTGCTCGCATCCGTGGAGGTCGAGACCAGCGAGATCGCTTCGCCGGTGTGCGGCGCCGTCGGGAACCACGTGAAGGAGGCCGCGGGCGGGGACGGGCTTTTGGCGACCGTCGGCGCGAGCACGGTGAAGGTCACCGGTTCGCTGTGTCCGACGTTGCCGACGTCATCGCTCTGTTCTGCCTGCGCTGTGTAGGTACCGGGGCTCAGTCCACCCAGGACAGTGGACCAGCCTCCGGCGGATGCCCCCACGGTGATGGACTCGAGCGCCTGCCCCCCATTGGATGAGCCCGCGTACAGCTGGACACTGACGTCGGGCAGATCGCCTTCTTCCGTGCCGGCCGACCCGCTCACTGTCTGCGAAGAGCTCGTCGTCGAACTGCCATTGGAAGGCGAGCTGAGAGTGACCAGCGGCGCGTTCGCGTCCACAGTGAAGGTTACAGCCTTACTGACGCCGGTCTGCGAGTTCGAGTCTTCCTGTTCCGCCTGCACAGTGTACGTACCATCCGGGAGCGCTTCAACCGGCCCAGTCGTCCACTCCGAGCTGCTGAGCAGCGCTTGCACAGGCGGCCTCAGAGGAGTGCCGGACGCCGAGTTTCCACTGTAGATCTTGACGATCACGGCGCTGCTGTCTTCGGGTTCGGTCGCGCCTGTGCCGCTGAAGCTCGGTGTCGGCCCCGTCAGCAGTTGGCTCCCACGCGTCACGAACCCCGAAGTGCCGAGCGTTACGTCGGGAGAGTTCGTATCGATGGTGAAGGTCGTGCTCTTCTTCGCTTCGTTCCCGGCTTTATCGCGCTGGGTGGCGAACGCCGTGTAGATTCCATTCGGAAGCCTGGGACCCGTGGAGCCGGTCGTCCATTCGTGGGCATCGTTCGGCGTGATTTCGATCGGGCCTGCAGACACTTCACCATCTTCGGCGTCATAGACCGTCAAAGTCACCGTCGGTTCGTCTCCAGACGCGTCGCCCGCGAGCCCGCTGAATGTCGGCTGAGAGATGTGGAGCGGCGGGCCGGGCGCGGGTGTCTTCAGCGTCAAATCCGGCGGTGTCGTGTCGATGACGAAGGTCTCCGGGTTGCTCTCACCCGTGTTCCCGGCCTCATCTCCCTGAGTGGCCTCGGCCGTGTATTCACCATCACTCAGATGAGGCACCGAGTACGACCAGGCCCCGGAGCTCGCATTCACCGCAGCGCTTCCCGGAGCACCGACAGCCCTTCCCGTGGGCGAACCGCCTTCATGAATCGTGACCGTCACGTTCGAGTCCTCCCAGCCGGCCACGCCCGCCTCCCCCGTCAGAGTGGGGGTCGGGTTGTTGCTCAGATTAGGGACGACAGCATTCATCGAGACAACCGGCGCAACTGCATCCACTGTGAACGTCACCGTGACAGTGCCCTCGTTACCGGCCTCATCCCCTTGTTCAGCCTGGGCCGTGTAGACACCCTCGGCGAGCTCCGGCGTCGAGTACGACCATTTCCCGCTGCTGACCGACGCGCTCCCCGGAGACCCCACTACCGGCCCTGTCGCAGACGTGCCTTCGTGGATCGTGACCGTCACGCTCTGATAGTCCCAGCTGGCCGTCCCGGTACGCCCCGTCAACGTCGGCTCCGATTCTTTCAGCACAGCACCCTCGGACGGCACGGTCAACGTCAGCGCCGGAGGAGTCGTATCCACTGTGAACGTCACCGTGACCGTGCCCCTGTCGCCAGCCTCGTCACTCTGTTCAGCCTGGGCCGTGTAGACACCGTCAGCGAGCTCCGGCGTCGAGTACGACCATTTCCCGCTGCTGACCGACGCGCTCCCCGGAGACCCCACTACCGGCCCTGTCGCAGACGTGCCTTCGTGGATCGTGACCGTCACGCTCTGATAGTCCCAGCTGGCCGTCCCGGTACGCCCCGTCAACGTCGGCTCCGATTCTTTCAGCACAGCACCCTCGGACGGCACGGTCAACGTCAGCGCCGGAGGAGTCGTATCCACTGTGAACGTCACCGTGACCGTGCCCCTGTTACCAGCCTCGTCACTCTGTTCAGCCTGGGCCGTGTAGACACCGTCAGCGAGCTCCGGCGTCGAGTACGACCATTTCCCGCTGCTGACCGACGCGCTCCCCGGAGACCCCACTACCGGCCCTGTCGCAGACGTGCCTTCGTGGATCGTGACCGTCACGCTCTGATAGTCCCAGTTGGCCGTCCCGGTACGCCCCGTCAAGGCCGGCTGTGATTCTTTCAGCACAGCACCCTCGGACGGCGCGGTCAACGTCAGCGCCGGGGGAGTCGTGTCGAGCGTGAAGGTCACCGCCTGGCTCGTGCCTGTGGTGTGGACTCCGTCGGCCTGAGTAGCCTGCGCTGTGTAGACCCCGTCGGGCAGATCGGGTGTCCGATAGGACCATTTCCCTTCGCTCACCGAGACAGCTTCCGACGCAACAGTGCTTCCGTTCAGCGAGTTGCCTTCGTGGATCTTCACGGCAACCTGCTCGTCCCACGCGGCGCTGCCCCCGCCCCCTTCGAGCGTCGGTTCAGAGCTTTTCAGCACGGCGTCCTCGCTAGGCGCGATCAGCGTCACAACCGGCGCGGTCTCCACGGTGAACGTGACCGGGAGGCTGCTACCCGTACCCGCTTCCGTGCTTGTCTGTTCGGCGACGGCTGTGTACTGACCTTGTTCGAGCGTCGTGCCTTCCAGCGTGCCTTCCCACGTGTCTTCCTGAAAGCCGACTTCTCTAGACGGCGCCGGCACTGTCAACTCTGCGATCGGCGGTTCGCCGGTGCTCAGCCCCGGGTAGATGTCGAGCGTGATCGGATCAAACCCGAGTGTGATCGGATCTGACGTGTCGGTCGTCGTCCCGCCAAAGGTTGGCGTCTGGCTGCCGGTCGCGCTCCCAGACGAGGGCTGGGTGATCGTCAGTTCGGGGACTGAAGCCATCGCGACACCGTCGAAGGCGAGAACGAGCATGGCCGTCAACACGAACAATGTCGTCGCCCATAGCGCAACATGCCTTCCGGCCTTCATCGAAACGCCGCTCCCAATCATGTCGTCTTCCGCCTGATCTCACCCGGGTACGCTCAGCCCTCCATCGTGCATCCCGGTCGCTGTCCGCCGCTGCAGGCATCATACGTGGATTTGGTGCGATTTTGGAAGCCTTGCGCCCTGTCTGCTCCGCGCAGTTCCAAGCATCGTGCGCAACCTGAGGGCGTGCTTTTCGCGATGGCTCGAGCGATGTAGGCGCGTCTACTGGCGCTGCAGCTCGGTCCGGAGCTTCCGGCCTCGACTCTCCTACCCCACCCGTCGCAACCGTCCGGTCATCCAAATTTCCAACCCCGCGACGCGGTCGAGGACCCTGGGACGGACCGATGGCATCCGCCCCCGCTCTGATGTGGTGCCGCTACAGCTCCAAGTAGCGCATCACGACGCGGCCGAGCACGATCACGTCGCCGTTGCTCAGGTCCGCCTGCTGTACGCGCCGGCCGTTGACGAACGTTCCGTTGGAGCTCCGGTCATCCAGGATCCTGGCGCCTGAGGGGCGCGGGACCAGGATCGCGTGCCGGCGAGACACGGAGGTCTCGTCGAGGCGCAGCTCGGCGCTCAGCCCGCGCCCGACGTGCATCACCTCGCCCGACAGCGGGATCAGCAGCGTGCGCTCGGGGCCCTGGACTTCGATGTAGCGGCCTGGCTCAACGTTATCGAGCGGAACCGCCCGATGGCGAACGGTCTCGTCCACGCATGTTGTGGGGTCAAAGCGCTCGGTGAGCCCGTCTACGGCGGGGCGGATGAGGGTCTCTGAGGTCATGTTCCCAGCCAATCGCACGCGCCTCACGCGAACCTCAACGGTCGTTAAGAAATACCGAAAGGCGGGCGGGCGCCCTCACCAGGCCTCGGTCGGGGCGCCGTCGACCCCGCCGGCCCCGGTGCCGCCGCCGGTCGCGGCCGCTCGGGCGCGCCGGCGGCGCACGTACACCACGAACGCCAGCCCCGCCAGGACGATCACCGCGCCGACGATGATGATCGCCAGCGGCGCCTTGGAGTTCTCCGGCGTCCAGAACAGCTGGCCCGAGATCGCGCCCTTGGTGCTCCCCACCGCGATCGGCACCTGCCAGTCGAAGATCAGTGCCCTGGTCGTCTTGTTCTTCACGCTCGCGGGCGGCACCGGCGACATCCAGTGGATGCGGTGGTCGTGCCATTCGAACTCGCCCGTGCGGTCGACCACTTCCCACTTCGGCGGTGCGCTCGAGCTGGCGATCGGCGGGACCGTCACCTGGGCGTAGAAGTTGGTGTTCAGGTAGGTGGCCGGCGCGCGCACGTTCTGCTCGGCGGTGCCATTGGCGAGAACGCGCGCGTACGGTTCGCCTTCGTATCCGTAGATCGTGACCGTCTTGCCCGTGTGGTTGCGCAACAGCAGGCGATCGGCGAACTCGAGCACTTCCACGCTCAGCCCAGGCACGCTCGGCGCGATCGCGGTGATGTTCGAGCGGTACTCGTAGCTCGAGCCCTGGTCGTTGATCGGGTTCGAGCTCTCCTTCGACAGCGCCGAGCTCGTGGCGGCTGTAGTGGAGCTCGGCAGCGCGCACGTGAGCGATGCGGCGATGAACGAGGCCAGGATCAGGCGCCGGCGGGCCATGCCCGCAAAACCGTAGCGCAGGCGAACAGCGCTCATGGACGGCTCACGTGCCCACCGCGGAGAGCAGCCACAGGCCGAAGCTGGTGAACGCGACCATCACCGCGAGCATCCAGTACTGGCTGCGCACCGCCTCTTCCGGGTCCTTGTAGAGCACCAGCGCGCGGTCGTGCGCCAGTGCCAGGCCGCCAACGTGGCCGCTGACCAGCACGGCCACCTGCACGTACCAGATCGCCGCGTAGGAGATCAGGTGATAGTCGATCTGGAAGTTGCTCGTCCCGAAGATGTTCGCGCCGTTGCCCAGCGGGTCCGAGGCGAGGTAGACCATCGCCTGGCTCTGCCACAGGAGCAGCGAGAAGTAGTGCGCGAGCACGTACGCGAAGGCGATCGGCACGAGCGTGTGCACGAACGTGCGCGTCAGGGTCTGCATGTCGTAGCGGTCGCTGACCTTGTGCACGCCGATGATGCCCACGCGATAGACGGCGCCGATCAACAGGATGCAGAACACCAGCCCGACGGAGTACGCGAGCTCCTGCGCGGGCGTCGGGGTGAAGCCGAGCTTTTCGAACAGGCTCTGCAGGTGCGGCTCGTTGTCGCGCCAGATCCCGCCGTTTGAGAAGCCATCGAACGTGGTCGTGCCGATCTGAGTGCAGATGAAGGCGACCGTCGCGATCTGGACCTTCAGCTCTGTCACGCCGCTCAGCGGTCGGCGCAGACAGACCGCGCCGTCGTCGCGGCGCACGATCGCCGAGAGCTTGGAGAGCAGGTTGAAGTACACCGAGAACCCGTCCGCCTGCGTCGTCCACTCCTCGATCCCGAACAGCGCCATCCCCACGAGCATCGCCACGAAGTAGCCCACCGATAGCGCCGCCAGCGTCGACGGGTTGTCTTTTTCGACGTAGATCAGCTCCAGCCACGCGAAGCCCACGATCCCCGCGATCGCCGGCCACAGGCCGAGCCATCGCGGATAGCGCAGCGGCGGCGCGCTCCTGCGGCCGCCGGGCGCCAGGCCGCGGAGCGCGCCGATCGCGCGCGCGCACGCGCGCCACGGATTGAGCGCGTGGAAGACGTCGCCGAACAGCACGCTCGCGACTGGGATGCCGACCCAGAAGATCACGTAGATGAACGTCACCGAGAAGTTCGCCTCGGTGACCTGGGCGCCTGCGAAGCCGCTGTAGACGACCAGCGCGAACAGACCCACACCGATCAGACCTGCGAGCCATTCCACGACGGCGGGGAGGCGAAAAAGACGCCGCAGGCGCGGTTCCTGCAGCTGCGGTCGCGTCCACAGCGTCGAGAGCGCGACGAACGAGACCACCAGCACGATCGCCGCTGTCCAGCTGAACAGCCACACGGGAATCGGCAGGTCGGCCCTGCCCACGATCCCGTGCGCCAGCGCGTTCGCCGGCAGCGCCAGCGCCACGACGCCCAGGCCAACGAGAAGGAGTGGCCACAGGCGGCGGGCAGGCGCTCTCATGCCAGCGGCAGTCTATGCAAGCACCTGGTTGCGGCTCGCCCATTCTGGCGCGCTCGCGTACCCTGACGCGGATGCTCACCGCTCCGCTCGCCATCTCCGTCGAGACCTCGGCCGACTTGCAGATCGTCGTGCTGGCGATCCTCGGCCTGCTCTACGCGCTGCGCGCGCACGCTCTCGCCACAGGCCAGGATCGCCCCCCGAGCTGGCGCCAGGCCTGCTTCTACGGCGGGCTCGTCGTGGCCGCCGCTGCGCTCGCCGGACTCGGGCCGACCGGCCAGCACCTGCTGTGGGTCCACACGCTCGAGACCATCCTGCTCGGAGACCTCGCCGCGCTGCTGATCGTGCTCGGCCTGACCGGGCCGCTGCTGGCCCCTCTGCTGCGGATGCCGATCCTGGGGCGGCTGCTGCCCGCGCTCTCCCATCCCGTCGCGGCCTTCTCGCTGTGGGTCATCGACCTGTATGCCTGGCACCTGCGCATCCTCTTCCAGGCGGCCATGCACCACAACAGCGTGCAGGTCCTCGAGCACCTGATGTTCCTCGGCCTGGGGATCAACATGTGGATGTGCCTGTTCGGCCCGCTGCCCAAGCCCAGCTGGTTCGGCAACGGCGCCAAGCTCGCCTACATCCTGGCCGTGCGCCTCACCGGTGCGGCGCTGGCCAACATCTTCCTGTGGTCGGGCACCATCTTCTACCCCTACTACCTCACTGGGGAGGCTCGCTTCCACATGTCCCCGATCGCCGACCAGAACATCGCCGGGGCGATCATGCTGGGCGAGCAGGCGATCCTCACGCTGTGCCTGCTCTACTGGCTGCTCGGGCACGCCGGCGGCACAGACGAGGGGCACGCCGACCAGCTGGCCTTCGCGCGCTCGCGCGCTCAGGAGATGAGCGAGGCCCAAGCGACACGGGAGCAGAGCACCCCACGCGGCACCGAGCTGCGCCAGCACGCGGAGGACCTGGACGTGCGCGCCGACGCGTCAGGGGCTCTGCAGGCGCGATCCCGCTCCTCTGAGCGCCGCTGAGCCGCGGCCCCCTCGACCAGGCAGGCCAAAGAGGGATCGGACGCCGCGCCGGAGGGCTCAGCCGCCGGCGACTGCCGGCAGGATCGTCAGCTCGGCGCCGTCGATCACCGGCGTGGCCAGGCCGTCGAGGAAGCGGATGTCTTCGCCCGCGAGATACACGTTGACGAAGCGCCGCAGCGACCCGTCGTCGTCGGCGATCCTCCCCCGCAGCTCCTCGTGAAGCGTGAACAGGCCGTCCAGCACCTCCTGCACGGTGGCGGCGCCGTCCACCTGCGCCTGCGCCTCGCCGCCGGCGGCGGCGCGCAGCTGCGTGGGGATCTTCACCACGACGGACATCAGACCGCCACCGCGACCGGCACACCGGCCTCGAACGCCTCGACCGTCGGCTCGATCGTCGAGGTCTCGAACGTGCCGCGCACCGCGTCCAGCGTCTTCAGGCCCTCGCCCGTGATCACCAGCACGACGCGCTCGTCCGGGTCGATGTCGCCGCGCGCGGCCAGCTTGGCCAGCACCGCGGTCGTCACGCCGCCCGCGGTCTCCGTGAAGACCCCGGTCGTCTCCGCCAGGAGCTTGATGCCCGCGCGGATCTCATCGTCGCTGACCGCGTCCACCGAGCCGCCCGTGGAGCGCGCCAGATCCAGCGCGTAGGGCCCGTCCGCGGGGTTGCCGATCGCCAGCGACTTGGCGATCGTGTCCGGCTTGACCGGACGGCAGACGTCGTGGCCGGCCGAGAACGCGCTCGCCACCGGCGAGCAGCCCTCCGCCTGCGCGCCGTTCATGCGCGGCAGCGGGCGGGCGGAGCCCTCTATGAGCCCGAGCTCCGTCCATTCCTCAAAGCCCCTGGCGATTTTCGTGAACAGCGAGCCGGAGGCGACGGGAACCACGCAGCGGTCGGGAAGCTCCCAGCCGAGCTGCTCGGCGATCTCGAACGCGATCGTCTTGGAGCCCTCCGCGTAGTAGGGACGCAGGTTGATGTTCACGAACGCCCAGTCGCGCTCCGCGCACAGCTCCGTGCAAAGGCGGTTGACGTCGTCGTAGCTGCCGTTCACGCCGACCAGTCGCGTCCCGTAGACGCCCGTGGCAAGGATCTTCTGCTCCTCCAGGTTGGAGGGGATGAAGACATAGGACTCCAGGCCCAGCGCCGCGCCGTGGGCGGCCACCGAGTTGGCCAGGTTGCCGGTCGAGGCGCACGCGATCGTCTCGTAGCCCAGCTCGCGCGCCCGCGTGACGGCCACCGAGACGACGCGATCCTTGAACGAGTGCGTGGGGTTGGCGGCGTCGTTCTTGACCCAGACCTCGCGCAGTCCGAGGCGCTCCGCCAGCCGGTCCGCGCGGATCAGCGGCGTGCAGCCAGCCGGCAGGCCCACGCGCGAGGCCAGGCGGCCGGACGGTCCGGGCGGTCCGCCCGCCAGCGGCAGGAAGTCCGCGTAGCGCCAGATGTTCTGGGGCCCGCCCTGGATACGCCGGCGCAGCTCGCCGACGTCCTGCGTCAAGCCGGCGTGGTCGTAGGCCACCTCGAGCGGCCCGAAGCATTTGTCGCAGACGTAGAGCGCCTCCAGCGGATACTCCGCCTTGCACTCCTTGCACTGAAGATGACTGACAGCCATTTGGGCTCCTTCGCGTTAGCCTTCGCCTTGTCACGTGTGGCGAAGAGCGCGAAGCCCGGCCACACATCACCTGGAATTGGCACCTTCCCGCCTGTGACATTGGCGGTGGTTGCCGGGGTTTCGTAGGGCCAGGCCCTCCACCCCTCTGGATGTGTCCATCTGTGTCGGGAAGTCTAGCAACCGTATCGGCGAACGCAAGCCCCGCCATGAGCCGGAGTGGACGCTCGCCAGAGATCGGATCTCGAGGGTAACGCTCGCGCGCACCCGGTGTAGGCCTAGCGGTGAGCGCCTCCACGTCCGAGAACGACCAGCTGCCGGCCGGCGGTCAGAGCACCGTCGAGGAGGACCCGCGGACCGGCGAAGGCGACGCGCCCTTCCGCTTCGCCAACCCCGCCAGCAAGCGGCGCATGCTGATCATCGTCAACCCCTACGCGACAACTGTCTCCGACCGGCTGCGTCACCTGGTCGTCTACGCGCTGCAGGGCCGCTTCGAGGTCGACGCCGTGGACACCGAGGCCCGCGGGCACGCCACCGAGCTCTGTCGCGAGGCGGCGCACGAGGGCTACGACGTCGTCGTGGCGTTCGGCGGCGACGGGACCGTCAACGAAGCCGCCAACGGGTTGCTCGGCTCCCCCACCCCCCTCTGCTGCCTGCCCGGCGGCTCGGCCAACGTGTTCGCCAAGATGCTCGGGATCCCCGGCGACGTCGTCGACGCCACCGAGCACCTGCTGGCGATGGCCGACGACTGGCGTCCGCGCAAGGTCGATCTGGGCGTCGTCAACGGCCGCTGCTTCACGTTCGCCTCCGGCCTCGGCCTCGACGCGAGCGTCGTCGAGCGCGTCGACGCCAACCCCCGCATGAAGGCGCGCCTGGGGCCGTACTTCTTCGCGTGGGTCGCCTTCAGCACGCTCCTGCGCCGCTACCTAGTGAGGCCCCCGCGCCTCCAGGTCCAGGCCGGCGAGGGCGCCAAGACGATCGAAGGCGTCACCGCGATCGTGCAGAACGGATCGCCGTTCACCTACTTCCAGAACCGTCCCATCGACATCGCCGACGGCGCCGCGCTCGACTCGGGGGCGCTCGCCGGCGGCGTGCTGCACCGCGCGACGCCGCTGGCGATGCCGTCCATCACCTGGCGCGCGCTCTCGAGCCGCGCGCGAGTGGCTGGCAACCGCCAGGTGACCGGCCTGACGGATCTGAGCGAGCTCCTCGTGCGCAGCGCCGACGGGCGCCCACTGCCGCTGGAGGTCGACGGCGACTACCTCGGCGAGGTCACAGAGGCCCGCTACTCGATCATGCCGGGGGCGCTCAACGTCGTGGCCTAAAGCCCGGAGCTCGGGTGGCAGGTGGCAGGTGGCAGGTGGTAAAATGCTGCCGAGGATGAAGAAGACCAGCATCTACCTGGACCCTGCAGTCGATCGAGCGCTCGTCCGCCGTGCCACCGCCGAAGGCACCACGAAGGCTGCGCTGATCCGCGCTGCCCTCGCAGCCGCGGCCGCTCCAGCGCAGAGAGCCAGACCACGCGCGTGCGGGGTATTCGACGGACCCGGCGACCTGGCCAGGAACGTCGACCGCTACCTGGAGAGCACCGGTTTCGGCGAGCGTTGAGCGGGTGATCGTCCTCGACACCTCGGTCGCCCTCGCGTTCATGGACCGCCGCGACGCCGACCACGAGCGGGTCCGCGAGTGGATGCAGAACAGCGAAGAGGAGCTCAGCAGCACCCCGCTGATCGTGGCGGAGCTCGACCATCTCGCCTTCCGCCAGGGAGGAGCAGCGGCCGCGCGTGCCCTGCGCGAAGACCTGGACCGCGGCGCCTACCTGATCGAATGGTGGAAAGCAGCGATCCACGAAACGATCGCCGTCGCCAAGCGCCATGAGTCGATGGAGCTCGGCCTCGCCGACGCCTCGCTCGTTGTCCTTGCCGCGCGCCTGCAGACGATCGCCATAGCGACCCTCGACGAACGCCACTTCCGCGCACTGAAACCGCTGACCGGCGGCAAGGCATTCAGGTTGCTGCCAGCGGACTCTTCCTGAGCGAGCACAGCTGGATTACCTCGTCGAGCTGCCCGGGAACGAACAGCGCGGACCCTCATAGATGCCGTTCCTCGCGCACGCTTGCGCGCAGCGCTGTCTACGCCGCCGCGGCGCCCGGCGTGACCCTGTAGGCGTCGAACACCGACTCGGTGTTGCGCAGTCGCGTGATCGCGCTGCGCAGCGAGTGCGTGTCTGCCACCTCCACCACGAAGCGGTTCTTGACCATCGGCGGCAGCGACAGGCAACGCGCTTCCAGGATGTTCGCGCCCGACTCCGAGAACGCACGCGAGAGGTCGGCCAGCAGGTGGTGGCGATCCCACGCGTCGATCTGGATTTCCACCACGAAGCCCGTCGACTGGTCTCCTTCCCAGGCCACGCTCGTGAAGCGCTCGGGGCTCTTGCGCAGCAGCGTCGCGTTGGGGCAGTCCTCGCGGTGGATCGTGATGCCGCGCCCGAGCGAGATGTAGCCGACGATCTCATCGCCCGGGACCGGGCGGCAGCACTTGGCCAGGCGCAACATCACGTCCTCCACGCCTTCCACCCTGATCCCATACTGGTTGGAGGACTTCGTCGGGCGCCGGCGCGCGCGGCCCACCCGCAGCAGGTCCGCGGCACTGTCCTCGCCGTCCGCCGCCTCGCCCTGCTTCAGGCGCTGCATGACCTTGTTCACCACCAGCTTCGGCGAGATCTTTGCCGCGCCCAGCGCGATGTAGAAGTCATCCGCCTTGCGGTAGCCGACCTCGCGGATCACGTCCGCCAGCAGCGCCGAGCCCGTGATCTTCTGCGCCGGCAAACCCTGTTTGCGCAGGTGCTCCTGCAGCAGCTCGCGTCCCGTGTGCTCCGTGTCCTGGCGGGACTCCGCCTTGAACCAAGCCTTGATCTTGTTGCGCGCCCGCGTCGTCTTGACCATCGCCAGCCAGTCGCGCGAGGGCCCACGCTCGCGCTTGGCGGTGAGGATCTCCACGATGTCGCCCGACTGCAGCTCGTAGTGCAGCGGCACGATTTTCCCGTTCACACGCGCGCCCACGCAGCGGTGTCCGATCTCCGTGTGCACCTCATAGGCGAAGTCCAGCGGCGTGGCGCCCGCGGCCAGCGACTTCACTTCGCCCTTGGGCGTGAACACGTAGACCTCCTCCTCGAACAGGTCCGTGCGCAGCGTCTCCATGAACTCGCGTGGGTCCGAGAGCTCCTTCTGCCAGTCGAGCATCGAGCGCAGCCACTTGAGCTTCGCGTCCTCGCCGCCGCCCGGCCATCCGGGGCGCTCCGGCCCGCCGCCCGGGCCCGGCCCCGGCTGCTTGTAGACCCAGTGCGCCGCCACCCCGAACTCCGCCATCTCGTGCATCTCCTGGGTGCGGATCTGGATCTCCAACGGCCGGCCCTCCGGCCCGATCACCGTCGTGTGCAGCGACTGGTACATGTTGAACTTGGGCATCGCGATGAAGTCCTTGAAGCGACCGGGCAGCGGCTTCCACAGCGAGTGGATCACGCCGACCGTGCCGTAGCAGTCCTTCACCGAGTCGACGATCACGCGCATCGCCGTCAGGTCATAGATCTCGTTGAACTCGCGGCCCTTCATGGTCATCTTCGAGTAGATCGAGTAGAAGTGCTTGGCGCGGCCCGCGATCTGGGCCTGGATGCCCACCTCTGCCAGCTCACCGCACAGGTACTCGCCCGCCTCCTCCACGTAGTGCTCGCGTTCGTCGCGCTGCTGGGCCACCAGGCCCTTGATCTCCTGGTACTTGCGCGGGTGAAGCGTCGCGAACGCCAGATCCTCGAGCTCCCACTTGATCGCGTGGATGCCCAGGCGGTGGGCCAGGGGCGCGTATATGTCCAGCGTCTCGCGCGCCTTCTCCATCTGCTTCTGCTTGGGCATCGCGTCGATCGTGCGCATGTTGTGCAGGCGATCGGCCAGCTTGATCAGGATGACCCGCACGTCGGTGGCCATCGCCACCATCATCTTGCGGTAGTTGTTCGCCTGCGCCTCGTCGTGGGACTGGAAGGTGATGCCCGTGAGCTTGGTCACCCCGTCCACCACGTTGGAGATCTCCTCGCCGAAGCGCTCGCGCACTTCCTCGATCGATGCCGAGGTGTCCTCCACCGTGTCGTGCAGCAGCGCCGCGCACAGTGTCTCTGTATCCAGGCGCATGCCCGCGCAGATGCGCGCAACGCCCACGGGATGCACGATGAAGTCCTCGCCCGACTTGCGCCGCTGCTCGGCGTGGTGCTCGCAGGCGAACACGAACGCCTCGCGCACGCGATCGCGGTCGATCTCCACCGCAGAGTCCGCCGCGTGCTCGGAGACGACCGCGAACAGGTCTCCCAGCAGCTGGCGCTCCGAGGCGTCCAGGACGTCCGCTACCTGCGTGCTCTGTGGCTCTTCAGCGATGGCCATCCTCAAAGGTTAGGGGACCGCCGCCACGGATTGAAGTGGCTGCACGATCACGGCAGGGCGAACAGCACGAGCTCCTCGGCCTGGCTCTCGTCCGGTTCGGCCTGCAGCAGCTCGACGCTCGCCTGAACGCCCGCCTTTGCGGCATCGTCCTGCTCGAGTGCGCTCGCCCGCGCCACGGCGTGGCGCAGCAGCAGGCGTGGCTCGCTGATCCCGTTCCACTCGTTGACCTCCAGGCCGAACGTCGCCCGCACGGGCTCACCGTCGGCGACGGGCAGCCGCCCACCGCAGCCGAACGCCACCGCCCGCGCCCGCGCGCCCTGCGACTCGACAGTGAAGCGCGCGTGCTTGCCTTCGCCCATCGGCCTCGAGTCCGCGAACACCGCGTCGGCGACCATCAGCGAGACGGCAGGGTTCCCGCGCCCGAACGGGGCGAGGCTCGCCAGCTCCTCAGCCAGCTCCATACCCAGCTCCGGGCCGCCCACGATCGCGTCCACACGCTCCACCGGCACGAGATCCCCCGGGTGAAGGACGTTGTCCGCGTGCGCGCTCAGAGCCGCCGCAAACTCGCCCACCCGGCCGCGCTCGATCTGCAGTCCCGCCGCCGCGCGATGGCCGCCATAGCCGAGCAGGCTCCCGCCACAGGCGGTCAGTCCGGCGAGCAGGTCGAAGGACTCCACGCTGCGTCCCGACCCCCTCCCCGTGTCCGCGTCCAGCGCGATCATCACCACCGGGCGGCCGCTCAGCTCGACCATCCGTGAGGCCACGATCCCGATCACGCCCGGATGCCAGTCCTCGCCGGCCAGCACGTACGCGGGGCGCTCGCCCAGCTCAGCCATCTGCGCTTCGGCCTCGAAGCGGATCCGGCGCTCGATCTGCCGGCGCTCGTGGTTGGCGCTGTCGAGCTCCTGCGCGATGCGCTCCGCGCGCTGCGGGTCGGAGGTCAGGATCAGCTCCAAGCCCGCATCCGCACGGTAGAGCCGGCCAGCGGCGTTCAGGCGTGGCGCAAGCGCGAAGCCGAGGGACCGCTCCGCCACCGTCGAGGGGTCCACCCCCGCAACCGCCATCAGCGCGCGCAGGCCCGGCTTCGTCGTGGCCGCCAGCGCGCGCAGCCCGCGGCGCACGAGCGTTCGGTTCTCGCCCGTCAGCGGGACGACGTCCGCGACCGTCGCCAGCGCTACCAGGTCGAGGTCTCCGCGCAGCTCGCGCGCGTCGCGCCCGAGCGCCGCGTACAGAGCCTCCGCCAACTTGTACGCGACAGCCGTCGCGCACAGATCCGCGCACGGGTAGCCGCACAGCCGCGGGTGCACTATCGGCGCCTGCGGCAGCTCGCCGTCGGCGCGCGGGGAGTGGTGGTCGGTGACCACCACCTCCATGCCCAGCGCGTGCGCAACCGCCACCTCCTGGACGGCCGTCACCGCGCAGTCGACCGTCACGAGCAGCTGCGTGCCGCGCGCCGCCAAGCGGCGCACCGTGTCCACGTTCAGCCCATAGCCGTCGCTGGCGCGGTCGGGCAGGTAGAAGTCCACGTCGGCGCCCAGCTCGCGCAGCGCCCGCACGAGCACCGCCGTCGAGCACACGCCGTCCACGTCGTAGTCGCCGTGGACCGTGATCCGCTTGCCCTCGCGGACATGGCGGAGGATCGCCTCCACCGCGTCGCCGATGCCCGCGAACAGCTCCGGCGAGTGCTCCTCGCTGGCGTCCAGGAAGGAGCGGGCGAGCGCCGGCTCGGCCATGCCGCGGCGCACCAGCACCTGGGCGAGCGGCCCGCTCACCCCCAGCTCGCGGCGCAGCCGCTCGACGTCCCGCTCGGGGCAGTCGGGTATCTCGAAGCGGCACACGTCCACCCCGGCGAGACTACGGCCAGGGTGGGACGGAACGGGAAGACGGGCCGCCGGGCCGGGCTCGCGCGCTGCGTGGGGCAGCGCCGAGCCCGGCCGCGAACAGCGGACGGCGATCTAGGCTTTGGCCATGACCTGGAAGACAGGCTGGAAGCCGGCCTGGCCTCCTGCGAGCTTGCCCCTGATGATCGTCTCTTCGGGGAGCGGGTCGCTGCCTACTGAGGGTTTGCCTTCGTTGAGGGGGGCCTCCGGCACGAATTCACCGTCCCATTCCTTGTAAGACGTCTGCGTGCCCACGTTCACAACCTCGGTTTCGGGGTCGCTGTCCTCGTAGTTCGTGATCGTGATTATCGCCCTTTCCGGCAGAACCGCCGCGGTGGCGAATTTCTTGAAAGTGATCGTGTCCAGGTAGCCACCCACGTCGCAGTTCCTGCCAAAGCCCTTGCCTTCCGGGGTGGCGGGGCATGCCACGTTCGTGGTCGGGCGGTACGGGATTTTGAACGTCCTGGTCGAGGAGGCGACCAGGGCTCCCGGTTCGTCTTCCGCTGTGACTTCGTAGATGTTCGCCGTCAACGTGTAGGAGAACTTCTTGCTGGGGTCGCCCGTGTAGCAGTTTTCGTAGATGTAGGTCCCGTGTTCGCAGGTGAAGCTGTCCACCTGGGCGGTCAGGCTCTTGATGACCCCGGGCCGGGGGGAGAACTGCACCAGGCCACCAAAGGGAAATTCAAATGGGGCCGCCGAGTACGTGTCCTGGTTCGGAAGTTCATTCACTTCGGTCGGCACCGTTTTGAGGTTGCTGTAGACCGCTCTTGCCGGCGAGGCGGCGGCCGCAGCAGCGCTCACCGTCAGCGTCCCGACCGCGACGACGATCGCCATCGCCGCGAGCCGCGCACGGCTCACTGGAATCATTCCATTCATTTCGTCTCCACTCCTTAGCATTGGCGCACGTGCCGATGCGACCCCGCGCGCGCATGTGACATCCGAACGCGGGCATCCTCCGACCCGCGCACCGCTTGGCACGCGGGCACTCTACGCTAAACGCGAGCCCCGCGACAGCTCGCTCGTACTATTTCAGCACTCGGGCAATTCGCGTGGTGTGAACGTGGTGTGAAGTTACTCGGGCAACTGCGGCGTCGTGCCGGCGCGTTCGCGACGCATGCCCTCGAGGTAGATCACCGCAATGCCGATCAGCGCGCCCGGCACGGCGTAGAGCACCACCGTCACGTCTGTCGCCTTTTCACCGGGGATCTTCAGCGCCGAGACCTTCACGCCGTAGATGATCAGCCCCACGACCACCGCGCCGATGAGCGAGCCGACGAACGCGCCCACGATTCCACCCCAGAAGCGGTCGGGCATGAAGATCGTGAAGTGCCAGATCGCCAGACCCATGATCACCCAGCCGAGCAGTCCCATCAGCGCGACCTCCCGTGGCGTTTGTTGCGACGTCCGGCTGCCCGACGGCTCTTCTGGCGCGGCTTGGGGTCTTCCTTGAGGACCAGGTCCTCGGGCGTGAGGTCAGCGGCGGGGTCGCGCTCGGGTGCCGCAGGCGGAGCGGCGGGCGGAGCGGGGGGCGGAGCGGGGGGCGGAGCTGCCGTGGCCGAGCGCGAGCGAGCTTTACGCCCACCGGCCGGCGCTCCACCGTTCTCCTCCTCGACGCCGAGGTCGCGCACGAGCTCCTGGAACTCGTCGCGCGAGAGCTGCTGCCCCGGCTGCTCCGGCGCCACCAGGCTGCCGCTCCTCGTGCGACGGCGTTTCTGCGTCGGCTCGACGTCCTCGGGAGCGCCGCCGGCGGTCGTCGCGTAGGCGGGCACTGCGCCCAGTTCGCGCACGATTCGCGCCCGACGCGTGCGATAGCCGGCCTCGCGCTCCTTCCAGTGGGTCAGCACCGGGGAGGCGATGAAGATCGAGGAGTACGCGCCGGAGGCGATGCCGATCATCAGCGCGAACGCGAAGTCCTTGAGCGTTTCCCCGCCGAAGAGCAGCAGCGCCAGCACCGGCAGCAGCGTGCAGAAGCTCGTCGCCAGGGATCTCGTGACCACCTCTGACATCGAGCGGTTGACGATCTGCGAGAACGCGGCGCGCGGCATGCGCGGCACGTTCTCGCGTATTCGGTCGAACACGATGATCGTGTCGTAAAGCGAGTACCCCAGGATCGTCAGCAGAGCGGCGACCGTCGCCGTCGTGACTTCCCTCCCCGTGAGCGAGTAGACCCCTGCCGTGATCAACAGGTCGTGCATCAACGCGATCAGCACCGGAATCGCGTACTTCCACTCGAAGCGCAGCGCTATGTAGGCGGAGATCACCAGCAGCGAGGCGATGATCGCGATCACCGCGGCGTTGGCAACAGTTTTGCCGAACGTCGGCCCGATCGAGGTCGCGGAGACGTCCTTGGTTCCCGGCGTGAAGCCTTTCGTGCCGGGCGTCCCTGTGCCGAACTTCGTTTCCAGCGCGCGCTCGATGGCGTCCACCTTTTCCGGATGAAGCGTCTTGGTGGAGATCTGATAGCCCGAGCCGCCGATGCTCTTGTTCGTGAATTTCTGCACCTCGGCGTTCGGGAATCCCTCCGAGGTCATCACTTTCGCCACTTCGGCCTCCGAGACGGGCTTGATGAAAGCCGTCTGGATGCGCGTGCCCGACTTGAAGTCGATCCCGAAGTTCAGGCCCTTGCCGCCGATCGCCAGCGCGCCGATCAGCAGGATCGTGCCCGACATCGAGAAGAACCACTTGGAGGCGCCCATGAAGTCGAAGGTCCAGTGCCTGTGCTGGCGCCCCGCGCCGAGCGCCGATGGGTGGGTGACGAACCGCGAGCGGCTCATCACGCCGAGCGCCGCCTGCGTGGCCAGCACGGCGGTGAACAGCGAGACCAGCACGCCGATGCCGAGCATGAACGCGAAGCCCTTGACTTCGGCGGTGGCCAGCGCGAACAGGATGAACGCGGTCATGAACGTCACAACGTTGGCGTCCACGATCGCCGCGAAGCCGTGCTTGTAGCCCGTGGCGATCCCCGAGACGATCGATCTTCCGCCCCTGATCTCCTCCTTGACGCGCTCGAAGATGACGATGTTCGCGTCGGCGGCCACCCCGATCGTCAGGATCAGGCCGGCGATCCCCGGCAGCGTCAGGGTGACCGGGATCAGCTTGACCAGCGCGAAGGAGTAGGCGCCGTAGATCAGCAGGCCGCCGACGGCGATCATGCCGAGGAAGCGGTAGAAGAGCAGCAGGAACAGGCACACGATCGCGAAGCCAGCGATCATCGCGAGCACTCCCTGGCTGAGCGCCTGTTTGCCGAGGCTGGCGGAGACCTGCGAGCGCGAGATCAGCGACAGCTTGATCGGGAGCGCGCCGGACTGCAGCTCGCTGGCGAGACTCTGCGCGGAGGTGATCGTGAAGCCGCCCGAGATCTCAGAGCCCGTCGAGGCGTCGATCCCTTCCGGGTATTTTTCGAAGTCGATCGACGGCACCGTGATCAGCTGCCCGTCGAGCACGACCGCGAAGTGCTGCAGCGCCTCTTCCTTGGTCACCCCCGGAAGCTTGGCTTCCTGGCCGCGATGAGCGATTTCCTTGGTGACTTTTTCGAACACGCCCTTGCCGTAGGAGGTGAAGCCGAACGTGACATCGGGCTGCCCGGTCGATTCGTCGTTGCTCTGCGCCGGGTTGGTGATGTCCGAGCCGTTGAGCACCGGATCGTCCTTGAGCACATACCAGCTGTTGGGCGAGGCGTTGGTGATCTTGCCGGCATTGGTTTCCACCGGATGGGCCTGCACGAGCACCGTCCCCGGGTTCACGCGCACCGCCTTCGCCCCCTTCGGTGGGTTCTTCACGTTCGTGTAGAGGCTCTGTTCGTTTTCTTCCGGTCCGCTCAGAACCTTTTCGTGGGCCGGGTCGAGCAGGTACCAGCTGCCGTAGATGCAGCCGTCTTTCTGTTCCGACGTGCAGCCTTTCGTCCAGGTCGTGTCGGTGTCGCGCAGTTCGGGCTTGCGTTTTGCCGCACGCAGGACAGCCTGGTACTCGGGCAGCCCGGCCGTCACCCCGCCTGGTCCGTCGCTGGTCGTGTCCCCCGTGACCGTGCCTTCGGTCGGCGCCGGTTCGCCGCTGGGGCCGATCACGTTCGTCTCCCAGTCGTAGAACTGCAGTTGGGCGGTCTTGCCGACCTCCTCTTCAGCCTGGTGGATGTTCTTGACTTCGGGCAGCGCGACGTCGATTTCCTTTTCGCCGGAACGGTTGATTTCCGGCTGGGTGAGCCCCAGCTGGTCGACGCGCGTACGCATGATGTTGATCGCCCGTTCGAGCGATTCGGTGTCCACTTTGGACTGCGCGGTCGGCTTGGCCTGGTAGACGAGCTCGACACCGCCCTTCAGTTCGAGCCCGAGCCGCGTCTTCTTGGTGGCGATCACCGCCGCCGACGCGGCAACCAGGCCGGCGACGATCAGGAGGATCAGCATGTTGCGGCGGCGGTCGGTCATCGTCCAATGAGACTACTTGTCGGGGGTGAGCACCAGCAACAGCCCGCCGTCATCGTCGTAGGCCGGGAACATGTCCGCTTTGGCGCTCGCCGCCACGTCGCGTTCACCGCTGACCTGCACCTGCACCTCCAGCGCGCGCACCCCCCACTCCAGGACGGTCGCCACAGGATCGTCGCCGTTGGCGAAGCTCAGGCCGAGCACGTTCTCGACGCGCTGGCCGATCACCTCTTCCTCCTCGAGGCCCGTGAACGCGAACGAGTTCTTCCCGCAGCCGACGATGCGCCCCTCGCCGTCGCAGACGAAGAACGCAGCGTCCGGGGCGGGGTAGTAGTCGTCGAGAAGTTCGAACAGAAACGCGAAGCCGCACTTCTCGCAGCCCTTGCGCTGGCGCGTGAAGCCGAGATTGCGATCGAGCTCGGAGGTGCGGTGACCGCAGTTGGGGCAGATGAATGGATGGGCCATGGTGTCCCTAACAGACTACGCAAGCAGAGCGGTGGAGGCGCCCGGATGCCGTACGCCCGACCCAGGATAGAAATCCAACCCCCCCACAGCATAAATTCAGCTCCCCCCACGGCAAGTCTCAGAAGAGCGACGCGCCGACCGGCGCCGGCGCGTCGCCTGTTCCCGGATGGGGGAGCCCGAGATGCTCGTACGCCGCCGGGGTCGCGGTCCTGCCGCGCGGCGTGCGCTTGATCAGCCCCTCCTGCAGCAGGTATGGCTCATAGACGTCCTCGATCGTGTCCTGCTCCTCTCCGACCGCCACCGCGAGCGTGGACAGGCCCACCGGGCCCCCGTCGAACTTGGAGCAGATCGCGCTCAGGATCTCGCGGTCCAGGCGATCGAGGCCCCGCACGTCGACCTCGAGCATCTCCAGCGCCGCGTGCGCGGCCGCCGCCGTGACCACGCCCGCCATACGCACCTCCGCGTAGTCGCGCACACGCTTGAGCAACCGGTTGGCCACCCGCGGCGTGCCCCTGCTGCGGGCGGCGATCGCAATCGCTCCATCCTCCTCGAGCTCGATGTCGAGGATCGACGCGGAGCGGCGCACGATGATCGCCAGCTCCTGCACCGCGTACGGCTCGAGGCGCGCCTGGATGCCGAAGCGGTCGCGCAGTGGCGTCGTGAGCAGGCCCGTGCGGGTGGTCGCGCCGACCAGCGTGAACGGCGGCAGCTCGAGCGTCACCACGCGCGCACCTGCGCCCTGCCCGACCGTGATCGGCAGCCGATGGTCCTCCATCGCGGGATAGAAGGTCTCCTCCAGCGTCCGTGGCAGCCGGTGGATCTCGTCCACGAAGAACACGCTGCGCGGCTCCAGCGCCGTCAGAAACGCCGCGATGTCTCCCTTGCGCTCGAGCGCCGGCCCCGCGGTCTGCACGAACGGCACCTCCAGCTCCGCCGCGACGATCTGCGCGAGCGAGGTCTTGCCGAGCCCCGGAGGCCCCGCCAGCAGCAGGTGGTCGAGCGCCTCCCCGCGGGCGCTGCACGCCTCGATCGCGACCTTTAGCTGCTCGCGCAGCGTCTCCTGGCCGACGAACTCCTCCAGCCGGCGCGGGCGCAGCGAGCGGTCGAGCTCGTCCTCGGCGACGAGGTAGGGAGTCTGAATGCGGGCGACGGTCTCGGTCATCTCGCTCACGATGGCGCACGCGCGAGGCGCAGGGCCTGCCCGATCAGCTCCTCGGCGCTCTCTCCCTCGGCGCCCGCCAGCAGCTCATCCGCCTCCACCGGGGCGAAGCCGAGCTCGAGCAGGCCCTCGCGCGCCAGCTGGGCGGGTGGGATCGGATCCTGCGCCTCGCCTCGACGAGCAACTATCGGCATGCGCCCCGAGCCGCCTGCGTGTGGGTGGGCATCGAGCCCATCGACCTTCTCGCGCAGCTCCACGATGATCCTTTCCGCGGTGCGCTTGCCGATCCCCGGGACCGCCTGAAAACGAGCGGCGTCACCCGCGGCCAACGCCCCGATCAGCGCGCGGGGCGGCGCCGCCGAGAGCACCGCCAGGGCGACCTTCGGGCCGACCGCCTGGACCGAGAGCAGCATCAGGAACAGGTCGCGCTCCTGCTCGGAGGCGAAGCCGTACAGCGCGAGCGCGTCGTCGCGCACGATCAGGTGGGTGTGCAGCGTGGCCTGCTCGCCCACCGCGGGAACCTGCGCCAGCGTCTGCGCGGAAACCGCCGCGCGGTAGCCGACACCAGCGGTGAGGATCACCACGTGGTCGCCGCGACGCAGCGCCACCTCGCCCCGCAGCAGCGCGATCACGCCAGGGCTCCCTCGAGCGCACTGGCCAGCGGCGCGCAGTTGGCGTGGCAGAGCGCCACCGCCAGCGCGTCGGCGGCGTGGTCGGGTCGCGGCTCCTCTGTCAGCCCCAGCAACACCATCACCATGCGCGCGACCTGGTCCTTCTGCGCACGTCCCGAGCCGCACACCGCGCTCTTGACCTGCTGGGGGGTGTAGCCGGTGCACGGCACGCTTCGCTGTCCCGCCGCGAGCATCACGACCCCGCGCGCCTGCCCCACCGCGAACGCGGTGCGCACGTTCTGGCCGAAGTACAGCTGCTCGAGGGCCATCGCGTCGGGCCGGTGCTCGTCGATGAGGGCGCTGACGGCGCCGTGAATCTCCGCGAGCCGGCGCTCCTGGGGAAGCTCCGCGCGCGTCTGGATCACCCCGCCGTCCAGCGCCAGCAAGCGTCCGGCGCGGCGAGCGACGACGCCGTAGCCGGTGTTTGCCAAGCCGGGATCTATGCCGAGGACGACCACGGTCTGTGATTCTGCGCCCGCCATCGGACGCCTGCCTGCCTTACGCTGCGCGGCAATGGAGCCCGAACCGATCGACTTCGCCGCCGAGGGGCTGCTCGACGGGCTCGACGGGGAGGCGCGCTCCGAGCGCCTGGCGCTGCTGCAGCAGCTCGCCGGGGAAGGCGTGGCGCTCTCAGAGCTGCGGCGCACCACGGCCACCGGCACGGTGATCTTCCTGCCGGCCGATCGCGCGATCGTCGGTCCGGAGCGCTACACCGCCGTCGAGGTCGCCGAGCGCAGCGGCGTGGATCTCGAGTTCCTCGCAGCGGCGCGCCGCGCGATGGGCCTGCCGACGCCCGAGCCCGATGAGGCCGTCTACACCGACGCCGAGCTCGAGTCCGCCAGGCGCGTGCTCGTGGCGCGAGAAGCAGGCATCTCCGACGAGGAGATCCTGGAGCTCCTGCGCATCCTCGGCCGCGGTCTCTCCCAGGCCGCCGAGGCGCTACGAGCGCTGCCGCTGAAGCTCGTGCTCGAGCCGGGAATGAGCGAACGCGAGCTCGCCACACGCTACGGCGAGGCCGCGGAGCAGCTCTACCCGATGGTCGACCCGCTGATCAGCAACGTGCTCGCGCTGCACCTGCGCCACAGCGCCCAGAGCGAGGTGATCAGCGCGATGGAGCGCAGCGGCGGGCGGCTGCCGGGATCCCGGGAGGTCGCCGTGTGCTTCGCCGACCTCGTCGGCTTCACGCGCCTGGGCGAGGAGGTCGCGCCCGAGGAGCTCGGCCACCTCGCGGGGCGGCTGGAGGCCCTCGCGTCGGAGGTCGCGGCGCCACCGGTGCGGCTCGTCAAGACGATCGGCGACGCCGCGATGCTCGCCTCCCCCGACCCCGACCCACTGCTGAAGGCGGCCCTCGATCTGGTCGAAGCCGCGGACGCCGAGGGCGCGGACTTCCCGCAGCTGCGCGCGGGAGCAGCGCTCGGGCTCGCGCTACCGCGCGCCGGCGACTGGTTCGGACGGCCGGTCAACCTCGCGAGCCGCATCACCGCGATCGCGAGGCCCGGCAGCGTGCTCGTGGAGCGCGAGGTGCGCGACTCGGCCGGGGATGCCTACGCCTGGTCGTTCGCCGGCGAGCGCAAGCTGAGGGGCATACGTGGGTCGGTGCCGCTGTTCCGGGCGCGGCGGCTGCCCGCATGAGGCGCGCGGGTCGCTAGACGGGCACGCCGTCGCCCGCCGGCAGGCTCGAGACCGCGCCGTCCGCCGTGTCCAACCCCCACAACCGCCAAGGCGCCATCCCGGATGCCCACAGGTCGTTCAGCGCGACGGCGTCCTTGTAGGTGTCCATGCACTCCCAGAAGCCCTCGTGGCGACGCGCGCGCAGCTCGCCGGCGGCCGCCAGCCGCTCCAAGGGCGCTCGCTCGAGCACGCTGTCGGGCTCCAGGTAGTCGAGGAACGCCGCGCCGAAGCAGAAGAAGCCCCCGTTGATCCAGTGGTCGGACGTGGGCTTCTCGCGAAAGCCGGTCACCCGTCCATCGTCGCTGAGCTCGGTCACCCCGAACTGGAGCTGGGGCCGCACGACGGTCATGCTCGCCAGGGCGCCGTGCTCGGCGTGGAAGGCGAGCAGGCCCTCCAGGTCTATGTCGGCGACGCCGTCGGCGTAGGTCGCGCAGAAGAGCTCCTCACCCGCCAGGTGCTCCTCCAGCAGCTTGATGCGCCCGCCGGTCTGGGTCTCCAGGCCCGTGTCCACGCACTCGACGCTCACGCCCTCGGGCCACTCGTGTGCGGCGACGAAGCGTTCGATCAGCTCGCCCCTGTAGCCGGTCGCGAGGAGAAAGCGGCGGAAACCCTGCACGGCATACAGCTGGATCACGTGCCAGACGATCGGCATGCCCCCGATCTCCACGAGCGGCTTGGGGATCGCCTGCGTGTGCTCCTGCAGGCGTGTGCCCCGCCCGCCGCACAGGATCGCGACGGGGGGCCGCTTCGCGACAGCGTCGTCGCGGCGCTCAGCCTGCGACACGCTCGAGCACGTCTGCGGACACGTCGAAGTTGGCGTGCACCGCGCTCACGTCGTCGTTGTCTTCGAGCGAGTCGATCAGGCGCATCAGGCTGCCCGCGTGGCCCTCGTCGAGCGGCACGAGGCTCGAGGGACGGTAGGCGACCTCGGCGCTCTCCATCTGCACCCCGGCGTCCTCCAGGGCCTGTCGCACGCGCGCGAAGTCGCTCGGCGGCGTGATCACCTCGAACACGTCGTCATCGGTGCCGATGTCCTCGGCGCCTGCGTCGACAGCCACCATCAGATCGTCTTCGGAGTAGCCCTCTGCGTCGATCACGATCACGCCCGTCTTGTCGAACAGGTAGGCCACCGAGCCGGGCTCGCCGAGGCTGCCGCCGTTCTTGGAGAACGCGTGCCTGACATCCGCGCCGGTGCGATTGCGGTTGTCGGTCAGCGCCTCGACCAGCACCGCCACACCACCGGGGCCATAGCCCTCGTAGAGCACGCTCTCGATCGCATCCGCCTCGCCGCCCTCCCCGGTGCCTTTGGCGATCGCGCGCTCGATGTTCTCCTTGGGCATCGACGCTTCTTTGGCCTTGCGCACGGCGTTCTCGAGCACGACGTTCGTTTCCGGATCGCCGCCGCCGTCGCGCGCCGCCACCATGATCGCGCGCGAGAGCTTGGAGAACTGCGCTCCGCGGCGCGAGTCCACGACTGCCTTCTTGTGCTTGATGCTCGACCACTTGGAGTGTCCTGACATACCTCCAAGTCTACGATCCGGGGCGCGCCGGCACGATCCCGGCGTGCTCAGGGCCGTGGGAGCACCGGCTGGGCCTTTCCAGCAAATAGGATGGGCAGGCACATGACCGCCACCACCTCTCCCGAGATCTTCAAGGCCTACGACATCCGCGGCCTATATGGCGAGCAGATCGACGGTGACGTTGCCGAGCGGATCGGCCGCGCGTTCGCGCACGTGCTGAGCCGGCTGGCGGGCAAGCCCGTGGCAGATCTGCGCGTGGGCCTCGGGCGCGACATGCGCCTGAGCGCGCCTGAGCTCGCGGCGCGCTACCGCGAAGGCCTGGTGGGCGAGGGCGCCAACGTGATCGACGCCGGCCAGGTCGGCAGCGAGATGCTCTACTTCCTCGTCGGCTCGCGCGAGCTCGACGGCGGGCTGATGTGCACCGCCTCGCACAACCCCAAGGCGTACACCGGCGCGAAGCTCGTCCGCGACGGCGCGATCGCGCTGTCGGGCGACTCCGGCATCCAGGACATCCGCAGGGAGATCGAAGGCGAGTCGAGCGCGCACGGCGAGCACGCGGCGCCGGCGCCCGGCACGGTCGAGGAGGTCGACATCTATCAGGAGTTCCAGGCGGCGGCGCTGCGCTTCATCGACGCCGACGCGGTGCGCTCCACCGCACGGCCGCTGAAGGTCGTCTTGGACGGCGGCAACGGCATGGCGGGCCCGATGGTGGGGCCGCTGCTGGAGAGTCTGGAGCTGGAGCTGATCGAGACCTACTGGACCCCGGACGGGAACTTCCCCGACCACGAGCCCAACCCGCTGCTGCCGGAGAACCGCAAGCTGATCATGGAGAAGGTGCGCGACACGGGCGCCGACCTGGGCATCGCCTGGGACGGCGACGCCGACCGCTGCTTCTTCATCGACGACACGGGCGAGTTCGTCGACGGCGACTTCCTCACGGCGCTGCTGGCGCAGACGCTCCTCGGCAAGCACCCCAACGAGGCGATCCTCTACGACGTGCGCGCCTCGCGCGCGGTGCCCGATACGGTCACGCGGGCCGGCGGCACGCCGTACAGGAACCGCGTTGGGCACGCCTTCTTCAAGACGCGCATGCGCAAGGAGGGCTCGCTGTTCGGCGGCGAGGTCTCCGGGCACTACTACTTCCGCGACTTCTACTGCGCGGACTCCGGCACGATCCCCGCGCTGCTGGTGCTCGAGCTGCTGAGCGCGAGCGGCAAGCGGATGTCCGAGCTGCTGGAGCCATACCGCTCCAAGTACTTCATCTCAGGCGAGGTGAACTCCGAAGTCGCAGACCCGGACGCGAAGATGGAGGAGATCGCCGCGCGCTACTCCGACGCGCAACAGGACCGCCTGGACGGGATCTCGATCGACTACGAGGACTGGCACTTCAACGTGCGCTCGTCGAACACCGAGCCGCTCTTGCGGCTGTGCCTGGAGTCGCTGGTCTCCCCCGAGGACATGGAGCGCCGCCGCGACGAGGTCCTCGCGCTGATCCGCTCGCCGGCGTCGTGACACCGGCGGAGGAGGTCCACCGGCGCGAAGAGCGCGAAGCTCAACAGGAGCGCGAGGCGCTGGCGCTCGCCGCGGACGCCGGCATCCACCGCCTGGCGATCCCGACGCCGTTCATGGTGGGACGCATAAACGCCTACCTGATCGAGGACTCGCCGTTGACGCTCGTGGACTCGGGCCCCAACTCGGCCAAGGCGCTGGACGAGCTCGAGCAGGCGCTGGCGCTGCGCGGGCACGCGGTGGAGGACATCGAGCTGCTGGTGATCACCCACCAGCACATGGACCACTTCGGCCTGGCCGCGATCCTCGCGCGCCGCTCCGGCGCGGAGGTGGCGGCGCTCTCGGAGCTCGCGCCGTTCCTGGCCAGCTACGGCCACCAGACCGACCTGGAAGACCAGTTCGCCGAGCGGATGATGCTGCGCCACGGGATCCCCCCGGAAATCGTCACCGCCCTGCGGGCCGTCTCCGCGGGCTTTCGTGCGTGGGGCGAGGCGGTGGAGGTGACCAGGCCGCTCGGCGCCGACACCGATCTCGAGCTGCGCGACCGCAAGCTGCGGGTGCTGCACCGTCCCGGCCACAGCCCCTCGGACACGGTGTTCCTCGACGACCGCTCCGCGAGCGGGCAGGGCTCGATCCTGATCGCAGCCGACCACCTGATCGCCCACATCTCCTCGAACCCGCTGCTGGCGAGGCCGCTGGACGCGGACGAGGAGTACTCGGTCCCGCCGGCCCCCCGCCCGCGGGCGCTGATCGCCTACCTGGACTCGCTGGAGAAGACGCGCGCGATGGACCTCTCGCTCGTGCTCCCCGGCCACGGCCGCCCGATCACCGACCACGCCGCGCTGATCGACCAGCGCTTCCGCATGCACGAGCGTCGCGCTGAGAACATCCGCCGCATGATCGCCTCAGAGCCGCGCACCGCGCACGAGATCGCCCAGGAGATGTGGGGCAACGTGGCGGTCACACAGGCATTCCTGACCCTCTCTGAGGTGCTCGGACACGTCGATCTGCTGTTGCGCGACGGCCAGGTGCTCGAAGAAGAGCGGGATGGCGTCGTGAGCTTCCGCGCGACCTGAGCGGCGCGTCAGCCCGACGGCAGCCGCAGCCCTCGGCGCATGCTAATTTCCATAATGTTGATGTTCTCAGTGTACAAATGCGCTGTGCGCGTCTCTCGCGCGATCGGCGTATACCCGACAGAGGACCATGCCCGCGACAGCCCAAACATCCCCCGCCTCCCCCGCCTCCAGCGAGCGCCGCGAAGGTCTGTTCTCGTTCCCGGACCCGGTCAACGAGATCTCTGCGCGCCTGGTGGCGGGTGGCGTCGTGTTGATGAGCGCCCTGACGATCGCCCTCGACGTGCCGTGGCTGACGTTGGTGATCGCCTACGGATTCCTCGCGCGGGTCGCAAGCGGACCCACGCTCAGCCCTCTCGGCCAGCTCGTGACACGAGCGATCGTTCCGCGCCTGCCGTTCGCGGCGCGGCCGGTTCCCGGTCCCCCCAAGCGCTTCGCCCAGGCGATCGGCGCGACTTTGTCGGTGGCCTCGGCCGTGCTCGCGGTGGCGCTCGGCCTGACCGGTGCCGCGTACGTGCTGCTGGGCGTGCTGATCGCAGCGGCGACGCTCGAGTCGGTGTTCGGGCTGTGCCTGGGCTGCAGGATGTTCGCGCTGCTGATGCGTGTCGGGGCGATACCGCCGGAGATTTGCGAGCGGTGCGCCGACATCACCCGCGAGTTGCCCGGGCGGGCGTGAGGGCACGCCGATGCTCTTCAAGCAGATCACCCACGACGACCTCGGCTGCGCCTCCTATCTGATCGGCGACGAGAAGGCGGGAGTGGCGGCGGTGGTGGACCCGCGCTTCGAGATCGACGAGTACCTCGAGTGGGCGCGCTACCGCTCGGTCAGCATCGCGCACGTGCTGGAGACCCACAACCACGCCGACCACGTCTCCGGTCACGGACGGCTGGTGGCTGCGACGGGCGCGCGCATCCACGTTCACCGCGCCGCGCAGCCCGCCTACGATCACGAGCCGTTCGACGATGGCTGGGAGCTGACGCTCGGATCGCTGCGGATTCGCGCCCTGCACACGCCCGGCCACCGCCCGGAGCACACCGCGTTCCTGCTGATCGACGACTCGCGCGGGTCGGACCCGTGGGCGGTGCTGAGCGGAGACAGCCTGTTCGTGGGCGACGTGGCCCGCACGGACCTCGCGATCGAGAAGACCCAGGGCGCCCGGCAGATCTTCGCCTCGGTGCACGAGAAGCTGCTGAGCCTCCCCGACGACTGCGAGCTGTGGCCGGCCCATCTGGGCGGCTCGATGTGCGGCGGCGCGGGAATGAACGCGAAGATCTGCTCGACGATCGGCTTCGAGCGCCAGCACAACGCGACGCTGGCGATCGAGGACGTGGAGGAGTTCGTCGCACACGCCGTGTCGAGCCTCGGCCCGCAGCCGCCGAACTTCGAGAAGATCGTGGAGCTCAACCGCGGCCCGTTGGTGACCACCGGTGTGGAGGTGCCGGCGCTGTATCCGCACCAGGTCCAGCTCAAGCGCGAAGAGGGCGCGCTGCTGGTCGATGTGAGGACGGACATGCAATTCGACGACGTGCACATCCACGGCTCGATCTGCATCCCGTCGTTCACGTCAGGCTTCGGCTCGAAGCTCGCGTGGCTCGCCGACCACGACCAGGAGATCGTGTTCATCGGCCGCGACGACGCGGACGGGCGGCGCGCGGCGAAGCTCGCGCTGGCGGTGGGCGTGCGCAACATCGCCGGGCTGCTGGCGGGAGGCATGACCAACTGGCGCCAGGAACGCCACCCGGCCGAGCACACCGATCGGGTCGCGGCGGCCGACCTGCGCGGCTGGCTGGCCAAGGAACCGGAGCTGCAGCTACTGGACGTGCGCGAGCGCCACGAGTGGGACACCGGGCACGTGCCCGGGTCGGTGTTCACCGCCTGGCACGACATCGTGGGCATCCCCGAGGGCATCGACGCCAACCGCCCGATCGCGGTGATCTGCGCGGGCGGCGCGCGAGCGGCCACCGCCGCCAGCCTGCTCGAGCACCACGGAGCGCATGACGTGATCCACGTGGTCGACGGCGGTGTGCCGGCATTGGCGGACACCGGCGTGCAGCTCGAGCCGAGCAGCCCGCTACCGGCCGGCGCGACGACCTAGCCTCCGCCCCCGCGGTCCTCCCCCGCACCCGGCGCGATCGCGTACTGCTCGCCGGCGGCGGACGCGGCCTGCTCCACCAAGTTCAGGAACAGCCGGTGCAGACGGTCATCGTCCCCCAGCTCGGCATGGAAGGCCACGGCGAGCGTCGTGCCCTGGCGCGCCGCCACCGGGTGACCGTCAACCTCGCCGATGATCTTCACATCGGGACCGTGCTCGGCGATCCACGGCGCGCGAATGAAGATCCCGCGGATCGGACCGCCTGGAACCCCCTCGACCTCGACATCCGCCTCGAAGCTGCGGATCTGCCGTCCGAACGCGTTGCGCTCGGCGCGCATGTCCATCACCCCCAGGTGATCGCGGTCGAGCATTATCAGCCCCGCGCACGAGCCGAGGATCGGCGTCCCGCGCGCCGCCAGCTCGCGCAGCGGCTCCGCGAGCCCCTCGCGCTCGATCCCCAGCGTCATGGTGGTCGACTCGCCCCCCGGGATCACCAGCCCGTCCAGCCCGTCGAGATCCGCCGGCATACGGACCTCGCGTATGCGCGGGCGGGTGGGATCCAACTTCGCCAGCATCCGCGCGTGCGCCTCGAACCCGCCCTGCAGCGCGAGCACGCCGATCAGCGGCGCAGAGTCACCAGCCACGTTGCGCGAGGAGCTGCTCGCTCTCGAGCTTGGAGCTCTCGAGGCTCGCCATCGCGGTGCCGAGGCCGCGCGAGGCCTCTGTGACGCGCTCGGCGTTCTGCCAGTGGGTGGTCGCCTCGACGATCGCCCGCGCCCGTGTGGGCGGGTCCTCGGACTTGAAGATGCCAGAGCCGACGAACACGCCTTCGGCGCCCAGCGCCATCATCAGCGCGGCATCCGCCGGCGTGGCGATGCCGCCCGCGCTGAACAGGACGACCGGCAGGCTGCCGCGTGCGGCAACCTCACGCACCACGTCCAGCGGCGCCGCGAGGTTCTTGGCGAAGCTCGCGATCTCATCCGAGCCGAGCGTCGTCAGCATGCGGATTTCGCCGGCGATCTGGCGCATGTGGCGCACCGCCTCGACGATGTCCCCGGTGCCGGCCTCGCCCTTGGAGCGGATCATCGCGGCGCCCTCACCGATGCGCCGCAGCGCCTCGCCGAGGTTGGTGGCCCCGCACACGAACGGCACCTTGAAGTCCCACTTGTCGATGTGGTTGGCCTCGTCCGCCGGCGTGAGCACCTCGGACTCGTCGATGTAGTCGACCTCCAGCGCCTCCAGAACGCGCGCCTCCATGAAGTGCCCGATGCGCGCCTTGGCCATCACGGGGATGCTCACCGCTTCCTGGATGCCCGCGATCATCTCCGGGTCGGACATGCGAGCGACGCCGCCGTCACGACGGATGTCGGCGGGCACGCGCTCCAGCGCCATCACCGCAGCCGCCCCGGCCTCCTCGGCGATGCTCGCCTGCTCGGGCGTGACCACGTCCATGATCACACCGCCCTTGAGCATCTCCGCCAAGCCGGTCTTGACGCGGAATGTGGCCTCGTCTCTCATCGGCTCTAGTTTGACAGCCCGGCCGCGTTCTCGGCGCGCGCGGGTGCGCCAGCGGGCGTAAACGGCTTCCAGAAGACCGTGCGCGTCTCCCCCGGTCCCGCGTAGTCGGCGGTCGCGGTCGCGGTGAAGCCCAGCGCGCGGTGGAAGGCGATCGAGCGCGTGTTGACGGGCTGGGTGAACGCCTTCAGCGCGTGCGCTCCGTGCTCGCGCGCAACGTCCTCGAAGCGCTCGTACAGAGATCGCGCGAGGCCTTCTCGACGATGGCCCTCGCGCACCGCCACCAGGTGGATGTAGCCGACACCCGACGGCGTCAGCAACCCGAACAGGTACGCGATCACGCGGCCGCGTCCCTCCGCTCTCGCTTCGCCGGCGTCGCCGCGGATCACCATCGCCGTCTCGCCGAAGTCGTGGACGAGCAGCGGGTGGTGCAGGGCAGGCAGGTCGCGATCGCCCCAGAACTCACACGGTTCCTCGGCGACCGCAGCCAGGTCCGCGACCGTGGCCCGCTCAGGCGCGCAGCTCATCGGGGCGGGATCCCTCGCAAGAGCTGCGCCGGCGCGCACCATGCGGGGCCGGGCTGGAAATTCGGCGGCGAGCGAATGGCGCTCGGCCGCTCGCCTGATCTCAGCTTGGCGCTGGCGCGCGATCTCGGCGTTCAAGCTGTCTCTCGCCATTGACATACCTCAACCCATCGACAACAACGTGGATTGCAGGACCATAAACCACTCAATCTGAATTGCAATATCGATCAATCTACGATTGAATGACCACATGACACTCACGGATCGCCTCGAAGCGGTGGACCGCCACGCCAAGCTGTCGCTCACCCAGCAACTGGTAGACGTGTTCGCGGCCGCCATCGCCGCCGGCGAGCTGCAGCCCGGCGCGAAGCTACCTCCCACCAGGGAGCTGGCGGAGATCGCGGGCATCAACCAGCTGACCGCCAGTCGCTGCTATCGGCGCCTGCAGGAGCAGGGCCTCGTCGTCTCGACCGTGGGTCGCGGCACGTTCGTGCGCGCCGGCGCGGCCGCAGGCGGCGCGTCAGACGAGGCCGATCTCTCCTGGCAGACGTATGCGCTCGCGCCGGCGCGCGACGGGGACGCGGGACGAGCGATCGAGGAGGCTGTGCGCCACGCGCACAGTCCGGGGCTGATCGCCCTCTCGGTCGGCTACCCCTCGAGCGAGGCGATACCCGTCGAGCAGCTGGCCGCAGCCGTGCACCAGACGCTCGAGCGCGAAGCCCTCGCGAGCTTCGAGTACTGCCCGATCGAGGGAACCGACGAGCTGCGCGCCCAGCTCGCGGCGCTCGGGCGCGAACGCGGGCTGAGCGACGAGGCCGACGGCATCTTGATCACGACGGGCGCCAGGCAAGGGCTCACACTCGTCGCCCGCGCGGTCCTGCGGCCGGGCGACGTGGTTGCCTGCGAGTCCCCCACGTACATGGGGATGATCGAGGCGCTGCGAGCTACCGGGGCGACGGTGATGCCCGTCGACGTCGACGCCGACGGCTTCAACGTGGGCGCGCTCGAGCAGCTGCTGCGCGGGCACGAGGTGCGCCTGGTGGCGCTGCAGCCGCGCGGACACAACCCGACCGGTCGTGACCTGAGCGAGGAGCGCCGCACCCGCCTGCTCGAGCTGGCGGCGCGCCACGGCTTCTTTGTGCTCGAGGACGGCGTGTACGCGGACCTGCGCTACGAGGGCACCGACCCCGGCCCCCTGCGCGCGCTGGACCCCGCGCACGTGATCTACGTGGACTCGCTCTCCAAGACCGTCGCACCCGGCCTGCGCGCCGGCTGGGTCGCCGCCAGCGGCCCCGTGCTCGACCGCGTGATCGCCGAGAAGCGCGACGACGACGCCCATTGCGCCACGCTTCCCCAGCAGGCCAGCGCGTGTTTCCTTGCCGAAGGGCACTACCCGAGCCAGGTGGCCCGCGCGCGTGAGCTCTATCTCCCGCGTCGCGAGGCGCTGCTGGAGGCCCTCGACCGCGAGATGCCAGGGCTTGCCGGCTACGAGCGCCCCTCGGCGGGCGGGCACATGTGGCTGACCCTCGAGCAGGCCCGAGACGACGAGGAGCTCTACCGCGCCGCGCTGGCGGGTGGCGTCAGCTACACCCCCGGCCCCGCGATGCTCGTGCAGACCCCGCGCGCCACGCACCTGCGGCTGTCGTTCACCGCGCTCACCCCCAAGCAGCTGCGAGAGGGCGTGCGTCGCCTCGCCCGCGCGATCCACTCGCAGCCGCACGCGCCGCGTTACCGGCACACGCTGCCCGTCGCCTGAGGGTAAGCGCGCGAAGCGCTACTTCAGCCGGAAGGCCTTGATGCGGTCGTCGTACTGTGCGCTGTCCTGCGCGTAGACGCCGTAGGCGAGTGCCTGGATGATGCTCAGCAGCGCCGTGTGCGAGCGCACGTATGCGGGGCTGTTGGAGGAGTAGTACAGCTTGATCTGCGCGAGCTTCGCCACCTCTGACAGGGTCGCATCCGTGATCGCCGCGGTGCGCGCCTGGCGGTGGCGGGCGAGCTTCATCGCGCGCACCACCAGCGGGTGCGGGCGACCGGCCGAAAGTCCGATCACTAGCGTCGCGCCGTCGATGCGCCCCAGGCGACTGAGGGCCTCCTGGGAGGGACTCGCGACAACGTCCACGCGCAGGTCCAGCAGCATCAGCAGGTGGCGCAGGTAGCTTGCGAAGAAGGCCATCTGGTCTGTGCCCGCCACGAGCACCTTGTCGGCCTGCACGATCGCGTCGATCACCGCTTCCACGGAGCTGCGCGAAACCTTGCGCGCGGTGTCCTCCACGTTCAGATGGTCGGCCGCCAGCGCCGCCTCGAACTCGTTCTGGTCCAGCGAGAACAGCGGCGTTGAGGATGAGGCCCCGCCCGCCGCGCCGTTCTTGGCCGCCTTGGCGTTCACGCGCCTGTATTCCTCGCGCGCGGCCGCCTGCAGCTCGGGGAAGCCCTCGAAGCCGAGCGCCTGCGAGAAGCGCACGACCGTGGAGCTCGAGGTGTTCGCGCGACGCGCCAGCTCCTCGGCGGTCTGGAAGGCCGCCTCGTCGAGATGGTCCACGATGTACTGGGCCACGTCCTTCTGCGAGCGCGAGCACTCGTCGAAGCGAGCCTGGATGTAGGTCGACAGGCTCTGGTGCTCGCTGGTGCCCCCGATCGGGGAGCTCGGCCGAGCCACCTCGGCGTCGCCGTCTCGCTCGGCGGTCTTTGTCGCGGCACGCTTCATCGGCGGTTCTGTTCGACGTATGCGGCCCGCAGTCCTCCCCACGAGTTCCGCAGGTAGTGTCCGTCGCTACATGAGACGGCGGCTGTTCGAGGACGTTCACGAAGACTTCCGCGCGAGCTTCCGCACGTTCCTCGAGCGCGAGGTGCTCGGCGAGGAGGGTCGCTACGGCGAGTGGGAGCGGGCGGGGATCGTCCCGCGAGAGGCCTACGAAGCGGCAGGTCGCGGCGGCTTCCTTGGCATGGCCGTGCCCGAGGAGCACGGCGGCGCGGGCGCCGACGACTTCCGCCTGAACATGGTCATCGGCGAAGAGTGCCAGCGCGCCGCCGTCGGCAGCTTCGGCCTCGGCTGCAGCGTCCACACCGACATCTGCCTGCCGTACTTCCTCACCTACTGCAACGAGGAGCAGCACGGGCGTTGGCTCGCCGGGGTAGCCCGCGGCGAGCTGATCGCCGCGATCGCCATGACCGAGCCGGGCATCGGCTCGGACCTCGCCGCCATGTCCACCACCGCGAAGCGCGACGGCGATCACTACCTGGTCAACGGCTCCAAGACGTTCATCACCAACGGCATCAACTGCGACCTCGTGATCGTCGCCGCCAAGACCGATCCCTCCGAGCGCCACAGGGGGATCAGCCTGCTCGTGGTCGAGCGCGGAATGCAGGGCTTCGAGCGCGGACGCAACCTGGAGAAGATCGGCCAGCACGCGCAGGACACCGCCGAGCTGGCGTTCACCGACGTGCGCGTGCCCGTCGAGAACCTGCTGGGCGCCGAGGGCGAGGGCTTTCGCTACCTCGTGTCCAACCTGCCCCAGGAGCGCCTGGCGATCGCCGCCGGCGCGGTCGCCGCCGCGGAGGCGGCGCTCGGCTGGACGCTCGAGTACGTGCGAGAGCGCAAGGCGTTCGGGCAGACGATCGGGTCCTTCCAGAACACGCGCTTCACGCTCGCCGAGCTGCACGGCGAAACGCAGATCGCGCGCGTGTACGTCGACCACTGCGCGCTCGCGCTCAACGACGGCGAGTTGACCGCCGAGGACGCCGCCACCGCCAAGGCGTGGTGCACGGAGCTGCAGGGCCGCGTCGTCGACCGCTGCCTGCAGCTGTTCGGCGGCTACGGCTACATGCTCGAGTACCCCATCGCGCGCGCCTACGCCGACGCCCGCGTCACTCGCATCTACGGCGGCGCCAACGAGATCATGAAGGAGATCGTCGGGCGGTCGCTGGGGCTGTAGCGTGCTCTGCGCCACGTCTCTCGCATTGGCAAATCCCATTGGTCAGACGGAGCCGCTTGATAGGACTCCGCGGATATGATGGGCCACTCGATCACCAGGAGCGCATCTGATGGCCAGTAAGCGAGATATCAAGAGAAACACGTCGGGCGGCTGGGACGTTCTGAGAGAGGGCGACAGGCGTGCCGCTGTGCATGTGGACACACAGGAGCGGGCGCTTGCTCGAGCTCGCGATGTCGTACGGCGCGAGGGCGGAGGCGAAGTTCGCCTCATCAACGACGCCGGCAAGATCGTGCGTTCCAGCCGCGTTCGAGCGAACGCGCAGAGCAGCAGCCAGCGTCGCCGAGCAGCCTAGCTCGAGACTGGCGCAGCCATCTCCCCTGCCATCTCCACGAAGTAGTCCAGCGAGCGCGGGTTCGCGAGCGACTCCACGCTTGCCGCCTGCTCCGGTGGGGTGCCCATCAGGATGCGCTTCACCGGCACCTCCAGCACCTTGCCCGACAGCGTCCGCGGGACCTCCGCGATCTGGCGGATCTCGTTGGGGACGTGGCGCGGCGAGCAGTCCTCGCGTATGCGCCGCTTGATCTGGGACGTCAACTCGTCGCCCAGCTCAAGCCCCTCGCGCAGCACCACGAACATGATCATCCACAGCTCCACAGCCTGTGCTCCCTCCTCCCCGCCGCTCCGTGCCGGGCGCGTCACGTCCACCACCAGCGCGTCCAGCACGTCCTCCACCGCTAGCGCCGCCCGGTAGATCTCCGCCGTGCCCATGCGCACGCCCATGCGATTGATGGTCGAGTCCGAGCGGCCGTAGATCACCGCGCCGCCGCGTGGGGTGATGCGGATCCAGTCGCCGTGGCGCCACGCCCCCGGGTACATCGAGAAGTAGCTCTCCCGCAGACGCGAGCCGTCGTCATCCCCCCACAGGAACAGCGGCATCGAGGGCATCGGCTCCGCGATCACCAGCTCCCCCACCTCGTCGCTCAGCGAGTTGCCCTGCTCGTCCCACGCCTGCACCGCGCACGCCAGCGCGCGGCACTGCAGTTCGCCCTCGTACACCGGCAGCAGCGGGCAGCCCGCCACGAACGCCGTGCACACGTCCGTGCCGCCGCTCGTGGAGAACAGCCACACGTCCTCCTTCACGTGCTCGTACACCCAGTGGAAGCTCTCCGGCGACAGCGGCGAGCCCGTCGCCCCCAGCGCCCGCAGCGCGCTCAGGTCGTGGTCGCGGGCCGGCTCGATCCCCGCCTTCTCACAGCTCGCCAGCAGGCCCGGGCTGACGCCCATGCAGGTGATCCGCGCACGCTCCGCAAGGCCCCACAGGAAGTCCAGGTCCGGGTGCGCGGGGCTGCCGTCATAGAGCACGATCGCCGCGTCTGAAATCAGGCAGCCCACCAGGAAGTTCCACATCATCCAGCCCGTCGTCGTGAACCAGAACATGCGGTCGCCGCGGCGCAGGTCCAGGTGCAGGCGCTTCTTCAGCTGCTCCAGCAGGATGCCGCCGTGGCCCTGCACGATCGCCTTCGGCAGGCCCGTCGTGCCCGACGAGTACAGAACCCACAGCGGGTGATCGAACGGCACCTGCTCGAAGGTCAGCTCAGAGTCCTGGCCACGGGCCAGCAGCTCATCCCAGGTGAGGACACCGCGAACGCCCCCGCCGCCGAAGGCGGCCTCATCAAAGCCGTCCTGGGCGAGGTACGGCAGCACGACCAGGTGCTCGACGGTGGGCATCTCCTCGAGGATGCGCGCCACGTTGGCCGTGCGGTCGAAGTCCTTGCCGCCGTGGCGGTAGCCGTCCACCGCCAGCAGCACCTTCGGCTCGATCTGCTCGAAGCGGTCGATCACGCTGCGCGCGCCGAACTCCGGCGCCGCGCTCGACCAGATCGCGCCGATGCTCGCCACCGCCAGGAACGCGATCAGCGTCTCCGGGATGTTCGGCATGTACGCAACCACACGGTCGCCGCGCGTCACCCCCAGCGCGCGCAGGCCGCCCGCGACGGCCGCCACCTGCGCGGTCAGCTCGCCCCAGGTGATCTCGTCCAGGTCACGCAGCTCCGAGCAGTGCAGCACTGCCACCTCGTCAGAGCGCCCCTCTCCGCGCGCCAGCAGGTTCTCCGCGTAGTTGAGCTCCGCGCCCTCGAACCAGCGCGTGCCGGGCATCTCATGCGAGCCGAGGACGCGCTCGTAGGGCTTCGACGCGCGCACGCCGCAGAACTCCCAGATTCCAGCCCAGAAGCCCTCCAGATCGTCGACCGACCAGCGCCACAGCTCGTCGTAGTCGGAGAACGGCCGGCCCCGACGCTCGCCCGCCCAGTCCATGAAGCGCTTCATCTCAACCCTCTGCAGCTCCTCCGGCGGGGGCTCCCACAGGGGATGCTGGCGGGCGGCGCTGGACATGCGGGTATTCTCGCGGTTTGTGAGCCTGCCGGGGTTGCGCGACGAGTTTCCCGTTCTTGGCGCCCTCGCGTACCTCAATGCGGGCACCGACGGGCCCCTGCCCGCACGCGCCGTGCAGGCCTCAGCACGCGAGCTGGAGCGGGAGCTGGCGGAGGGGCGCGCCACGGCGCACTTCGAGCGCCGCTCCGAGCTGTGCGCCGATCTGCGCCGCGCCTACGCCACCGCGCTCGGCGCCCAGGAGGCGGACGTCGCGCTCACCACCTGCACGAGCGAGGGAATGGCCCAGGTGATCGGTGGGCTGGCCTTCTCGCGCGGCGATGAGATCGTGACCAGCGACGAGGAGCACCCGGGGCTGCTGGGCGCGCTGTCCGCCGCCCGTGAGCTGCACGGCGTGGAGGTGCGCGAAGTCCCGTTCGCCGAGCTCGCCAACGCCGTCGGTCCGCGCACCCGCCTGGTCGCCTGCTCGCACGTCGGCTGGGTCAGCGGCTCGCTCGCGCCGGTGGAGCTCGCCGAGCTGGACGTCCCCGTGCTGCTGGACGGCGCCCAGGGCGTCGGCGCCGTGCCCGTGGACGTGCACGCGCTCGGCTGCGACGCCTACGCGGGCGCAGGGCAGAAGTGGCTGTGCGGCCCCGACGGCACGGGGATGCTGTGGGTCAGCCCCGAGCTGCGCGAGCGGATCTCCGTCTCGCGTCGCGGCTACGCCAACCTCGCCGAGCCCAACGCCGGCCTCGACGCGGGGCTGCAGGAGGACGCGCGGCGCTTCGACACGATGTCCATGAATGCTGAGACTGCGGCGTGCGCGCTGGCTGCCATCGGCGTGCTGGAGTCCGCCGGGTGGGCGGCCGTACACGAGCAGGCGCGCTCGCTGGCCGGCCGGCTGGCCGAGCTGCTGAGCGAACGTGGGCGCGAGCCGGCGCCACGCGGGGCCAGCACGCTGGTCTCCTTCGAGAGCCCCGACCCCGACGGCGAGCGCGCGCTGCTGGCCGAGCAAGGCGTGATCGTGCGCACCATCCCCGACCGGCCCTGGCTCAGGGCATCGGTGGGGGCGTGGAACGACGAGCGCGACCTCCAGCGGCTGATCGAGGCGCTGCCCGCGTGAGCGATCCGCTGCAGGCGAGCGCCACGACGACCTCGGCGGCCGGCGTCGAGGCGGGCGGCAGGCGCGCTCACGGAGAGGCACGCCCGGGCAGGCGGCGTCCGGCGTTCGACTCGCGCTCGCTGCTGCGCCACGCCGGCCTGCCGTTCGTGCTGGCGATCTCCGCCGTGCTCAACACGAACAGGCTCTCCAAAAACGGCTACTCCAACATCTTCTACTCGGCGGGCGACAAATCGATGCTCAGCTCGCTGCACAACTTCCTGTTCGCCTCGTTCGACCCCGGCGGCCTGGTCACCGTCGACAAGCCGCCGCTGGCGCTGTGGGTGCAGGTCATCAGCGCCAAGCTGTTCGGCTTCTCCCCGCTCAGCCTGCTGCTCCCGGAGGCGATCGCCGGCGTGCTGTCGGTGGCGCTGCTGTATTTCATCCTGCAGCGGCACATCGGCGTGGCGGGGGCGCTCGGCGGGGCGCTCGCGCTGGCCGTGTTCCCGTCGTTCGTGGCCGTCTCGCGCGACAACGGCGTCGACCCCGTCCTGATCCTGCTGCTGGTGGCCGCCTGCGGCCTGGCGCTGCGCGCGATCGACAACGGACGCTGGCGCACGCTGATCGCCTGCGGCGTGATGGTGGGCTTGGCGTTCAACACCAAGACGCTCGCCGCCGACCTGGTCGTGCCGTCGATCGCGCTGGGGTTCCTCGTGTGCGCGCCCGGGTCGCTGTGGCGGCGCCTCTCCCAGCTGGTCGTGGCGGGGGTGGTCATGCTCGTCGTGTCGTTCGCGTGGATCGCGCTCGTGGAACTCACGCCCGCCTCGCAGCGCCCGTACGTGGGCAGCTCCACCAACAACACCGAGATCGGGCTGACGTTCGAATACAACGGCCTCGGGCGCGTGGAAGGCCAGGCCGGCGGCCCCAACAGCGTGGTGGTCAAGCCCGGCGCATACGTCCCAGCCGCGCGCGAGCTGAAGGTCGACAACGCCGCCGGCCGCGCCCGGGCCGGCAAGCCGCCGGCGCCCGCGCCGCACGTCCCCGCCAGCGCACTGCCCAAGCCCGCGCCCGTCTCGCCGCCCGTCGTCTCCAAGGGCCGCGAAAAGGACCCCATCCCGTTCGGCGAGTCGCCCAAACCGCTGCGCCTGTTCGGCACCGGCCTCGGCGACCAGGCCGGCTGGCTGCTGCCGTTCGCCGTGTTCGGGCTGATCGGTCTGCTCGCGCTCGCGCTGATCGAGCGAAGGCGCGACTTCGATGGCGTCGCCCCCGCCCGGGCGGCGGGTGGCGCCCCGGCCGGTGACAACAAGGACGGACCGGCGGGCTCCGATGCCGCGGCGAGCGCCTCCACGCCGCGAGGCGCCTTCCCGCCGACGCCCTCGTCCGCCCCCGCCCCGTCGCCGTCGGCCACGCCGTCACGGCTGGCCTGGCGTCGCGACCCTCGTCTGGCGACCGCGCTGGTGCTCGGCGGATGGTTCGTGGTGGAGGCTGCGGTGCTCAGCCTCTCCAAGGGGATCGTCCACCCCTACTACGTCTCAGCGCTGGCGCCCGGCACGGGAGCGATGGCGGGAGCGGGCGCGGTGGCGTTCGTCAAGCTCGCACGCGGCTCGTTGCCAAGGCGAATCCTGGGGCTCCTCCTGGCGGCGTGCGCGCTGGCCAGCACGGGGCTGGTGGAGGCGGTGCTGATGCACCGCGAGGACTACATGGTGTGGTTCATCCCCGTGCTCGCCATCGGCTGCGCCGCCGGGTTCCTCGCGTTGGTGGCGCTGCGGCGCCTGGCCGCGCCGGCCGTCGCGCTGATGTTCCTGCTGGTGCTGGTGGCACCCGCCGCCTACGCCAGCACCACGTGGCTCGCGCCCGTCGAGGGCACGTTCCCCGTGGCCGGGCCCAAAGCGTTCGCCGGCGCCGGCGGCTACGGAGTGGACGAACACGACCTGGCGATCGACCACGCGCTGCTCGTGTACGTCGCCACCCACCACCCGGGCTCGCGCTGGGCGCTGCTGTCGGTCGCCTCCGACACCAGCTCGCCGCTGATCCTGATGGGCCTCGACGCCGGCGCCCTGGGCGGCTATAGCGGCACCGACCCCGCCGTCGACGGTCCGCGCCTGGCGGGCATGGTCGCCCGCAAGGAAGCGCGCTACGTGCTGCTCGGCGGGGAGTACTCGCTGCGCGGCGGCAACCTCGCCACCAAGGCCGTGCTGCGCGCCTGCAGGGAGCTGGCGCCCCAGGAATGGCACAGCCCCATCGCCTACCCCTACGGCCTCGTGCTGTTCGACTGCGCCGGCGACGAAAAGGGGCTCGCGGCCGCCGGCTGACCGTCAGGCGGCGACGGAGAGGTCGTGGTGGAACGCCCTGGCGAAGAGCTCGCGCTCACGTCCGGCCGCCCAGCGCGGCACGGCCGACTCGCCGTCGGCGATCAGCCGCAGCTGCACCTCATCGCCGGAGAGCGCGATGCTGGTCGAGCGCACGAGCTGGTCGCGCGAGCGCTCTAGGTCCTCGGCGAGGCGCAGCAGCGTCGCGCAGCGGTTCAGGCGCTCGCAGTCGCCCCGGCCGAACAGCGGCGCCATCGGGCCGGGCACGGGCATGCCCTTGCGGTGGTAACGCGCCGCCTGAGCGACGATCGCGGTCTCCACCGGCGCGAACCCGGGAAGGGCGCCGTTGAGGATCAGGTAGCGCGAGTGCTTGTGGTGGTCGTCGTAGTCGATCGACATGCCGATGTCGTGCAGCATGCTGGCGGCCCACAGCAGCTCGCGCTCGCGGGGGTCGCCGTCGTGCAGGCCCAGCTCGGCGAGCTCGTCGAACATGCCCAGCGCGAGCGCCGCCACGTGCTCGGTGTGGTCCTTGTCCACGTGGTACTGGGCGGCCATGTTCAGGACGCTGGAGCGCCGCACGTCCTCGAACAGCGGCGGGTCGTGCGCGGCGAGCAGGCGCTCGAAGAACACGCCCTCGCGCAGGCCCGCCTCGGTCGTCTCCAGCGACTCGAAGCCGCCCGCCCGCAGCACGCCCTGCACGACCACCGCCCCCGCGAGGATCAGGTCGGCGCGCGCGGGCTTGATGCCGGGCACGCTGGCGCGCTCGGCGGCGGGCAGCGCAGCGAGCCGCTGCACGAGCTCCTCGAGCGCCGCCTCCTCGATGACCATCCCCTGAACGCCGTTGGAAGGCAGCCCCGCGGCGCGCTGCGCGGCGGCGGCGAGGTTGCGCACCGTCCCCCCCGTTCCCACGAGGCGCCCGCCGCGCGGCTCGCGATCGTTCTCGCTGAGCGACGCAACGCCGGCGAGCTGCTCGGCGACGTACTCGCGCAGCTCGTCCAGCTGCTTGCGCTTGGCCGGCCCGTTGGGCGGCAGGAAGCGCTCGCTCATCCTCACCGTGCCCAGACGCCACGAGCCGGAGTCGCGCATCAGGCGGTCGACCACATGGACGAGCTGCATCGAGCCGCCGCCGAGGTCGAGCACGCTGCCAGCGCGCAGCGTCGTGGAGTTGACCGCCGCCAGATATCCATAGCGGGCCTCCTGCTCGCGGCTGAGCACGCGAATCGGCATGCCCAGCACCTCGCGCGCCCGCTCGAGGAAGCCGGCGGAGTTCTCCGCGTCGCGGATGGCGCTGGTGGCGACCGCGTCCACCGAGCCCTCCCCCAGGCCGCTCGCTCGACAGAAGTGCGAGAAAACGTCCAGCGTGGCCAGCGCCCGCTCCATCGGCTCCTGCCCGAGCCTGCCGGTGGCCATCAGCCCTTCGCCGATGCGCACCGGCTCGTAGATCTCATCGGTGCGCTTCCACCAGCCCTCGCCGGCCATGAACACCACCAGCCGAAACGAGTTCGACCCCAGGTCGATTACCGCAAGACGTTCATTGGGCAGCATCCTCTTGAGCGTATTCACCGGCCCGGAGGGGTCCCGGGCGATGGGCCTCCGGGGACGCTCAGTTCAGCGCGCTGGCGCCGGCATGCTTGGCCGCGTACATCGCCCGGTCGGCTTCCACCAGCACCTGCTCGGAGCTCACGGTGCCTTCGTGCACGAGCGCGAAGCCGATGCTCGCATGCGGGTGCAGCACGCTGTCGCCCGCCTCGACGCTGCACGCCGGCAGCACGCGCGCAAGGCCGTCGGCCACGACCGCCACGCCCTCCTCGTCGATGTGGGGCAGCAGGACCGCGAACTCGTCGCCCCCGAGACGAGCCACCAGGTCCGTTTCCCTCAGCCTGCGCGTCAACGCGCGAGCGACCGCCTTCAGCGCGTCGTCGCCCACCTTGTGGCCGTAGCGGTCGTTGATGCTCTTGAAGTGGTCCAGGTCGATCACCATCAGCCCCGCGACCTCGCCGTAGCGCTGCGAGCGCGCGACCTGCAGCTTGAGGTCGTGCTCGAACAGCCTGCGGTTGCGAAGCCCCGTCAGCGGGTCGTGGTCGGCGAGGTGGCGCAGGTGCTCCTCCAGGCGCTTGCGCTCGGAGATGTCCTGCAGCTGGGCGATGTAGTGAAGCGGCGCTCCGTCGCGGTCGCGTACGAGCGACACCGACAGGATCGCCGAGAGCGTCTCGCCCGCGGCGTCGAAGTAGCGCTTCTCCACCTGGTAGGCGGGAGTCTCGCCGGCGAGCAGGCGCCGACGATCCTCGGCGTCGTTGTTGACGTCCGCCGGATGCACGATCCCATCGAAGCGCTTGCCCACCAGCTCTTGGGAGGTGTAGCCGGTGATCTCGCACAGCGCGCGGTTGACGAGCAGCCAGCGCCCGTCGCTGTCCAGCAGCGCCGTGCCGATGGGCGCGCGCTCGAAGACCTCCTCGAAGTTTCCGCCCTGCGGCTGCGCGGCCAGCAGGTCGGCGTGCCGTCGCGTGGTGATGTCGAGCACCACCGCCACACCGCCCGCCACCTCGGCGCCCTCCTGGCCATCGTCGGAGCCGCTCAGTCGCAGCGGGCCGACATCGACCATCAGGCAGTGGCGCTGCTCAGCGGTCCACAGCTCGCGCGAGCGCGTCTCACCTTCGAGCGCCGAGCGGAACAACGGCTCCATCAGAGCCCACAGCGCAGCGGGGAACGTGTCCGCCACTGGCTCGCCAGGGCGGCATGCCTGCTGGTTGCCCAGGCGCTCCAGCGCGTGCCCGGCAGTGATCACGAAGCGAAGGTCGCGGTCGAAGACGAGGATCAGCGCCTCGGGCAGCTCGCGCAGCGCGGCGGCGGCCGCGTGATCGGCGCTCACCATCACCTGGTCGACGTCGGGAATGTCTCCTGTCTGCGCGGGCACGCCTCTGCATCGGCCCTTCCACGCGATTACTTGACACCTGCGCGGAAATCCGCGTTCGACCGCCCGACTCGACGTGGGCGTCCGGTGCGCTCTCTCTACTGCAGGTAGCCCTCGACAGTGTCCGGATCGCGGATCGACGTATCGTCGGGGCTCTGCTGAAACTCGCGGCGGGCTCTGCGTTGGCGCAGCAGATCCCAGCAGCGATCCAGCTCCACCTCGACCGCCGACAGGCGCGCGTGCACGTCCGCCGTGCGCGCGTGCTCGTCGCTGCTGAGAAGCTCGTGCTCCTCCGCCACCAGCTGCTCGATCTTGTTCAGGACGCCTTCGTCGTTCATGGCTGCTCCTCCAGGCTCGGGTCGGAGATCGTCGCGAGCCTCCAGCGTGACAGGTCCTCGCCGCGTCGATCGGCATCATTCTCGCCAGCTCATGGCAACGTCCCCTCCCACCGCCGAAGATCGAGCCACCGCGATCATCGTGCAGCTCAGCGATCTGCACCTGCGTGCCGGGGAGGACGGGGCCGGCCCGGCGCGGCGTCTGGAGCGCGCGCTGCGGCAGGTGGCCACGCTGCAACCGCGCCCGACCGCGGTGCTCCTCAGCGGCGACGTCGTCGATACGCCTTCGACCGCCGCCTACGAGCAGGCGCACGAGCTGATCGCGGGACTCGGGCTTCCCGTGCACGCGATTCCCGGCAACCACGACGATCGCGACATGCTGCGGGCGTGCTTTGGGCCGGAGGCTGGGCCGGGGGCCGGATCTGAGGCCGCTGGCGCTCCCGTGAACTTCGCGGTGGATTGCAGTGCGCTGCGCCTGGTTGGCTGTGACACGACCCAGGCGGGGCAGGACTCTGGCGTGCTCGGCGCCGCGCAGCTCGAGTGGCTCGATGAGACGCTCAGCCAGGAGACCGATAGGCCCACGCTGCTTGCTATGCACCACCCTCCTGTACTTACCGGCGTGCGCTCGATGGACTTGATCGCGTTGGCCTCCGCTGACAGGGATGCGCTGGAGCTCCTGCTGGAACGTCATGCCCAGGTGCGCGCGATCACTTGCGGGCATGTGCATACGACGATGAGCACGTCGTTCGCCGGGCGTCCACTGCTCATCTGCCCCAGCACCAACTCCACGGTGCGCCTGGATATGCGTACGCGGGATGACATTCCCTTCGCGGAAAGCGATCAGCCTCTCGGGTTCGCCGTGCACACGCTTGTGGACGGGCGGCTTGTTTCGCATGTGCAGGCCGTGGAAAGGCCGACCTAGGGAAACCGCCGATCCATCTCGATCACGACTGTCGAGCGCAGCCTGCGTGTCTTGGTGTTGCCAACCACGATTGTTCCAAATGTTTAGACTGGCCCGCTGCGGAGGCGATATGTCTATCGAGCAAATCGACATCGGGCAACTCGAGGGGAAGCGCGTGAACCGCCTATCGGCGGTGCTCATGCGAACACGACGCTTCAACGCTGCGGAAATCGATGCTCGCATGCGCGCTCTAATGATCGCCGCGACGCTGCTGGTAATCCCAGATCTCGTGTTCGAGGAGCAACCGCTGCGTGCCTCGTGGCACTCCGTGGCCGTGATCGGAGATTGGGCTATCTGGCTCGTCTTTCTCGTCGAGCTCGCCGCGATCGTGGTGCTCGCGAGGGACTGGAGGACGTGGCTGCGCAGCTACCCGCTGGCACCCGCGATGCTCGTCCTCACACCTCCATTCGCGCCACCCGTACTACAGGCGCTGAGGCTGTTCCGATTGCTGCGCCTCCTCCGCGTGGCCCGAGGCTTCCAGCTCCTGTCGAAGCTACTTACGCTGGACGGCCTGAAGTACCTCGTCGCCCTCACCGTCTTTCTCGTCATACGAGGCGGCACCGTGTTTGCGAGCGTCGAGAGTCATGTCGGACATCACGTGTCAACGTGGGACGGCATCTGGTGGGCGCTTGGCACCGTAACGACCGAGGGAAGCAAGATCGAAGCCACGACGATTGCCGGGCGCACCATCGCGATCATTTTGATGCTCTCAGGCATTGGCGTGTTCTCGATCATGACTGGAGCAGTGGCTCAACATTTCCTCGCCGGCAAAGCGCTCGGAGACACGGGAGAGCTGAGCCACGGCGAGCGGGCGATCATGGACCGACTCGACGAGCTCGCCGGCCGTCTCCAGGGCATCGAGATCGCACAGGCGCGAGACCCCGCCCCGCAGCACAGCTCATCTCGGCGCACCGCAGGCCGATCCAGCGTCTGACACCCGTTAAGCGCGGAGGCCGCTCTCCTTAACTTCCAAGTGGAGCACGCCTTCCAAGTGGAGCACGCCGCCGGTCCTTGCGGCCCACGCTATGCGGTGCTCAAGGCCTCACCCGTGGCTGCCGACTTGTCCCCCGTGTCCCAGAGGTCGGAACTTCCGGATCGGCGGCGGCCGGCCCAGTATGGCCGCACGGTGGTGCGCCGTATCGTGCTCCGATCGCTGGCAGCCTACGGGCTTCTGCTGCTCTCGCCGGTGTTGTTCTGGTTTGTATTTGGCCTACGCGGGTCAGCTTGGATCGTGGCGGAGTTGCTCGCCATCTCGTTCGCGGTGCTTCTCGACCGCTCGGTCACTCGTATCCTCGATCGACGGGTCCGCGGCAACGAGGCAGAGCAACAGGTGGGCGCAATCCTCGACCGCATGACGGACGACGGCTGGCTGACTTTGCACGATGTACAGACAGGTCGAGGAAACATCGACCACGTCGTCGTCGGGCCCGGCGGGCTGCTGACCGTTGAGACCAAGAGCTACCGGGGGCGACTGAACGTGGCGAACGTTGACCAAGCCTGGCTGAAGCAGGCGTACGCACAACGCAAGCATCTCGAACGAATCACAGACATTCACGTCGACTGCCTGCTCGTGTTCAGCCATGCCTACCTCGATCGAGCGCCCTGGAGCCAACGAGGCGTCATGTTGCTGCCCGCAAGGATGCTCGCCGGTCATTTGGCACGCCGCAGGCCGGTGCTCGCTCCCGAGGACGTCGAGAGCATTTACCGTCGGCTTGCGGTGACGACCGCCATATAAGCGATCGCTGATGGCCCGGCAGGACTCGAACCTGCGACCATCGATTATGAGGCGCCTGTCGGGGCGAGCGCCAACTCAGTCTCCGACGACGGCCGCGACGAACTCACTCGGGGTCACAATCGGGATGCGGTGGAACGTGCTGAGGGTCAGCAGGTGCTCGTCTCCTGAGACAATGTAGTCGGCGACTCCGTCGACGGCGGCCTCGAGGACGCGGTTGTCGCTCTCGTCTCTTACGGCGTCGAACACGCTGGTCGGCTCGACGACGACGCTCGACATCTCGACGAGGTCGGCGAGCCTCTCGCCTTCGGGGATCACCTTGGCAAGCTTTGGATACGCGAGCACGCGGCGTAGCTCGGCTAGCAGCGGCGGGCTCGTCACGAGCATCAACTCCCCAGCAAGGACCGACGCCACGATGCGTGCCGGGGCGCCGGACCAGCCAAGCCCGGAGACGATGACGTTTGAGTCGAGTACTGCGCGGCGGGTCACGCGGCTGCTCGGGCAGCCTCGATGGCCTCGTCCACCACTGAGACATCCAAGCCGGCAGACGCGACGTTCTCGCGGACTTCGGCGAGCCTGGCCTCCAGCTCCTCGCGGGCCATCTTGCGTCGCAGCTCTAGCAGCGCGTCGTACTCGGCCGGACTAATGAGCACGGCTACGGCCTGACCGCGGCGTGTCAGGACCACGGCCTCATCGTCGGCCACAATCTCATCGGCTATCTGCCCTAGTCTCGTGCGCGCCTTGTCGACGCCAATCGTGCGCTCCATCATGTTCTCCTATCGGCTAACCGTACCGTAAACCTTACCGCAAACGATCGTCCGGGCTCGCGAGCCGCACGTCTAGGTAAACGAATGGCGAATGAGCAGGCCGAGGCATCCCAAATGATTGCGTCGGGGCAGTGCCCGATCCCCAAGTCCGGCTCCCAAAGCCAAATCCACCATGGGCCCGGCAGGACTCGAACCTGCGACCTATCGATTATGAGTCGACAGCTCTAACCAGCTGAGCTACGGGCCCGTCGCGCGCTCGGGCCGTGGCTCGTGCGCGCTGGCGCAGACGCTACCAGCGAGATGTGGGATGCTCCCGCGCGCCGCTTCGCTGTTTGGGCGGTCGCTTCGAATTCGGACCATCAAGGGAGGGGACAGCAGATGCCAGCAGAGCGTGCAGCGATCGTCACCGGAGCATCCAGCGGGATCGGGCTCGCCATCGCCCGAGTGCTCTGCCAGGAAGAGTTCGGCGTCACCATGGCCGCCAGGCGGCCAGACAAGCTCGACGCAGCCGTCGCCGGGCTCGCCAGCGAGGGCTATGACGTCCACGCAGTCGCCGCCAACGTCTCCGACGAGGCTGAGATCCAGAAGGTCGTCGCCGCGCACCGCCACAAGTACGGGCGCCTCGACGTGCTCGTCAACAACGCCGGCGTCGGCGTCGGCGCGCCCGTCGCCGAGATCGACACCAAGCGGCTGGACATGCAGCTCGACATCAACCTGCGCTCCATCGTCCTCTTCTACCGCGAGTGCATGCCGCTGCTCAGGGAGGCCGCCAGCGAGCACAAGAACGTGCTCGTCGTCAACACCTCCTCCATCTCCGGCAAGCGCGGCGAGGCCTGGCTGTCCGTCTACTCCGCCACCAAGCACGGCGTCGTCGGCTGGACCGAAGCCATGAACAAGGAGCTCGGCGCCGAGGGCATCAAGTCCACCGCCCTCTGCCCCGCCTTCGTCGACACGCCCATGACCGACTTCGTCAAGGAGCACGTGCCCGCCAACGAGATGATCCGCCCCGAGGACATCGCCGAGGCAGTCCGCTACCTGCTCAAGGTCTCCCCCGCCTGCGTCGTGCCCGAGATGATGTTCGTCCGGCCCGGCGAGGCGCTCTGAGGAGAAACCGCACCGCCGCACCATCCGCGGCGTCGTCCCACGCAGGGACTCGATCAGCCCAGCGCTGAGACCGGCGACCGAGGCCCTCGGGCGGGCTGCCCCGCGAGATTGTCTCCCAACAGTCTCCCAACCGACGGTCTGCGCAGACGCCTCGCCCTGATCTCGCCCGACGGGTCCGCCGAGTCCGCCAGCCGCCTGCGCCCGCGCACGCGGCTGCTCATCAGCTCGCGGTGCTCTCTGATCGCCACGTCCAGATCCAGGCCCGACGAGCTCATCAGGCTGTCTTCCAGCTGAGCCGTCAGGATCCTCACCTCGCGCTCCGTCGCCGCCCGCGAGCCGCGCTTCGTGCGCGTGAAGCGGTCCCACGACTTCGCAAACGACAGCAGGTCCGTGCGTCCGCCGCAGCGGTGCGCCGCCAGCATCGGGCACACGCCGCCCTCGCCGTCCACGTAAGCGCCCGCGATTATGCGCTCGTTCGCGCGCACCCCCGCCAGCATCGCTTCCCGCGTCCTCACCGGCAGGCAGTCGATCGCCACGCGCAGGCGCTCCACTGGGCTGGCGGTCTGGCGGCGGCGGTTTCGCATAGGCTGTGCGCCGCACTGTTGGCTGTTCAGCCAATGCCAAGCGGGCGCGCCGCCAAGCGTATGGCACGCCTTCACGCCCGCAACGAATCCCCTTCCGCTGAAAGGAAACTTGCACATGAAGCTCGGCGTGCACATTGGCTACTGGGGCATGGGCCTCACATCGGAGGACCAGCTCACCATCGTCCAGGAGGCCGAGCGCCTGGGCTACGACTCCGTCTGGGCCGCCGAGGCCTACGGCTCCGACACCGCCACCGTGCTCGGCTGGCTCGCCGGGCAGACATCCAAGATCCGCCTCGGCGCCGGCATCTTCCAGATGCCCGGGCGCTCCGCAGCCATGACCGCCATGACCGCCGCCACCATCGACCAGCTCTCCGGCGGGCGCATGATCTGTGGCATCGGCTCCTCCGGCCCGCAGGTCGCCGAGGGCTGGCACGGGCAGCGCTTCGCCAAGCAGCTGCAGCGCACCCGCGAGTACGTCGCCGTCGTGCGCATGGCCCTCGCGCGCGAGCGCGTGGAGTTCCACGGCGAGACGCTCGAGCTGCCGCTCCCCGACGGGCCCGGCAAGGCGCTCAAGCTCACCATCTCCCCCGTTCAGCAGCGCATCCCTATCTACCTCGCCGCCATCGGCCCCAAGAACACCGCCCTCGCCGGCGAGATCGCCGACGGGTGGATCCCTACGCTGTTCTCCCCAGAGCACGTCTCCGAGCTGCGGCCATTGCTGCAGGAAGGCGCCCAGCGGTCAGGCAAATCGCTCGACGATTTCGACATCGCCCCCACCGTCAGCCTCTGCATCACCGACGATCTCGACGCCGGACGCAACACCATGCGTCCCTTCATCGCCCTCTACGTCGGCGGCATGGGCTCGCGTAAGCAGAACTTCTACAACCAGCTCGTCCAGCGATATGGATATGAGGCCGAGGCCCAGACCATCCAGGACCTCTACCTCGAAGGCAAGCGCGACGAGGCCATGGCCGCCATTCCCGACGCGCTCATCGACACCGTCTCCCTGTGCGGGCCGCCAGATGTGATCCGCGAGCGGCTCGCCGTCTACCGCGACGCCGGCGTCGGCACGCTCGGCGTCACCCCCACCGCCTTCACCGCCCCTGAGCGCCTGGAGCAGCTGCGGCTGCTCGCCGAGCTCGCCGCCTGAACCCAGGCGCCGTGGAACCAAGTGCCCGCGGTGGTCCCGTGCGCGCAGCGGCCCCGCTGCGCGTCCTGCTCGGCGCCTTCGGCGACCCCGGGCACGCCTTTCCCATGATCGCCCTCGGACGCGCGCTCGCCGCCCGCGGACACCACGTCACGCTGCAGACCTGGCGCCGCTGGCAGCCGCATGTCGAGGCCGAGGGCATGGACTTCGCGCCCGCCCCCGAGTACCAGGTGTTCCCTTCCGGGCCTGAGCCGCTCGACTTCTATGAGGCCGTCGTGCACGCCACGCGCGACACCCTGCCGCTCGTGCGCGAGCTGCGCCCCCACGTCGTCGTCGCCGACATCCTCACGCTCGCACCCGCACTCGCCGCCGAGATCGCAGGGGTGCGCCACGCCACGCTCATCCCCCACGTCCACCCGCACGGCGCGCCCCACTTCCCCATCTACTCGCTCGGCGCGCGCATGCCCCGCACCGCCGCCGGGCGCGCATTCTGGCGGCACGCCCAGCACGTCATCGACCGGGGGCTCGAGCAGGGACGCGTCGAGCTCAACCACACCCGCGCGCAGGTCGGGCTGCCCCCGCTCCACTACGTCCACGGGGGGATCAGCCGCGAGCTCGCGCTCGTCGCAACCTTCCCCCAACTCGAGTATCCCCGTGGCGGAGCCGCTGCCCCGGACCGGCGGGGCGCCAACGTGCACGTCGTCGGGCCGCTCATGTGGGAGCCGCCCGCCCAGGACGTTGAGCTGCCCGACGGTGGCCGCGTCGTCGCCCCCGATGCGCCACTCGTGCTCATCGCGCCCTCCACCGCCCAGGACTCCCAGCACAGCATGCTGCGCGCCGCCCTGCGCGGCCTCCGTGACATGCCCGTGCGCGTGCTCGCCACCTACAACCGCCGGCTGCCGCCGCGCTCGCTGCCCGTGCCCGCCAACGCCCGCGTCGTCGACTGGGTCTCCTACTCGCGCACCATGCCCCACTGCGACCTCGTCGTCTGCCACGCCGGCCATGGCACGCTCGTGCGCGCGCTCGCGAGCGGGTGTGCTGTCGTCGCGTGTCCTGCCGTCGGTGATATGAACGAGAACGCCGCCCGGCTCGACTGGGCCGGGGCAGGAGTGCGCGTTCCGCGGCGGTTCGTCACGCCGCGGGTCTTGCGGCTGGCTGTCGAGCGGGCGCTTGGGGACGGGGCGATTCGGGCGCGGGCGCGGGAGTTGGCGGGGTGGGCCGACGGGCATGATGCCGGGGCCGTTGCCGCCGGGCTTGTCGAGCGGCTTGCGATGTCTGGGCCATGAGCGGCGAGAGGAGCCCCCATCGAGCCCGCCAGCTGCCTGCCAACGCTCGCCGGCATGCGTTGCGCTGCTGGACTCAGCGCGGAACCTCCCCGCCGTCAGCACATACATGTCGGACGTCGCCGCGCAGAAGCGATTGCGGAGCACATTTCCGAAGCCCCATCGGGGGGTAGGAGGGCAAGCGAGCTGTTCTACGAGCTCCGGGGGTGGGACTCGAACCCACAACTTCGAAGTTAACAGCTTCGCACTCTGCCAATTGAGTTACCCCGGACCGTATCTGTGCTACCCCGGACGGAGGTTCGCTCTATCCAGTGCCTCGTCCGGGATGACCATCGTCCCATCCTCGACCTCAGCGTGACAATTAGAGCATAGAAGCACGCACTTCTGCGCCTCGACCCGCAACTTGTCGAGGGCGATAGCGACCCCCTTGGCGTTGATCTCGTGGCGCTTCTGCGACGGGTCCAGATGATGGAAGTGCAGCGCACGCATGTTGCGGTCGTATCCGCATATGCAGCAGGCGCCGCCTGCCTCCTCGACGAGGATCGCCTTTACCTTCCTGCGCCTCCGAGCCACCGCGTCCGATCGGCATTGCTTGCAACGGTAGTAGCCGGTCCCGGCGAGCCAGAAGTCGGTCTCTCCGTGGCGACTGCAGTGCATCATCACCGTGGCAAGCCCAGCCTGCTTGGCTGCCTTTGCCTGGTCCGATGGGCGTCTCCCACGACCGTTGTGCGTCTTCAGCCCGTACCGAATCAGCCAATGCCGCACGGTCGCCTTGCTGCGGCCGACAGCCTCGGCTATTTCCGCGATCGACTTGCCGGCCCCAACCAGCGCCTCCAACTCCTCCCGAGCAATGCCTCCCCGCGACACGTACCTGGGGCGGTTGGCCGCCTCGAGCCCATGTTTCTCGACCCAGTAGCTGACGGTCGCTTCATGGCGGTCGAACCGCCGGCCGATCTCCGCCAGCGAGAGGCCCTGCCCAAGTAGCTGCTCCAGAGAGGCGCGATCCATGGCCAACATGCTCGCACGAACACATGTTCGTATGTGTGTCTTTTGTGCCGAGTCTGTGACCTTTTCGACTCACCAATGTGACCCGCCAGCCCGGGCCAGCAACCAGCCGACGGGCGGCGAGCCGTCCCACAGCCCTGAAGATGCTCTACCCCTCCCGATCCCCAGTCTGCTCCAGGACCTGCCCGTAGGCGCGGTCGAAGTTGCGCTTGACCTCGGCCTTGTGCTGGGCCAAAGCGCTGATGTCGCCGCCGTCTTGCCCGCGCGCTCGTTGGATCTGGCGCTCCACCCGTGCCAGCTCCAGCTGCAGGCGCTGGACCTCGAGCATCGCCGCATCCGCTCGCTCGCCACCGGCTTCCACCACCAGCTCAGCCAGCAGGCCCTTCAGCTGCGGGTCGTCGTCCAAACGCTCCTGCGCGCCCGCCACCTCGTTCATCGGCGAGCGCAGATCGCCCGCACACAGGTGACGTGCGGCGCGACGCAGCAGGCCGCTGGAGAAGTGCTCGTCGACGTCCAGACCCGCAAGCGCCAACGCTCCGTCATCCGGCGCAGCGATGCACAGCGCCAGGAACGCCCGCTCGGTCTCCTCGCGGCGGGTCATCTCGCTCATCCGCGGCTGGCGCGTGCGCGCCACCTCGCCCTCATCGTCTCTACGCGGCGCGCCCTGCCGTCGCTCTCCCGAGCGTTGAGCAGGCGCCGAGCGAGCCGACAGCAGCTCTTCGGCAAGGCCCTCGCGCAACGCCATGCGGCTGTCGACCGTGCGTGTCAGCTCCATCCGCAGCGCACTCTGAGGCAGCTCGGCGAACACTGGGCGCAGCTCGGCGATCATCCGGTCCTGGTCTTCCGTGTTCGACGGATCGCCGCTCGCCAGCACGCGCTCCGCGCGAAAGCTCACAAAAGAGATCGAGCCCTTGACCGCCGCCTTCATCGCCGCCGCACCCTCGCGCTGGATCAGATCCGCCGGGTCGGTGCCCTGCGGCAGCATCACCACGCGCAGCTCCAGCTTGCTCTTGTTCGCGAGCCGAAACGCCTTCAGCATCGCCTCCTGCCCCGCGCTGTCCGCGTCCAGCGCCAGCAGCACCGTCTGCGCCATCCGCGCCAGCTCGCGCACCTGATCGGCCGTCAGCGCCGTGCCCATCAGGCCAACCGTGTTGGGAAGCCCCGCCTGGTGCATCGCGATCACGTCCGTGTAGCCCTCACAGAGGATCATCTCCCCCGCCTTCGTCGCGTGCGCGCGCGCCAGATCAGCGCCATACAACTGCTTGCCCTTGTGGTAGATCTCGTTGTCCGAGGTATTCAGGTACTTCGGGCGCTGTTCCTCGCGCATCGCGCGTGCACCAAAACCCAGCACCTTGCCACGGACGTCCGCCAGCGGGAACATGATCCGAGAGCGAAACCGGTCATACAGGCGGCGATTCTCATTCGAGCGTTGAGCCAAGCCCGTCGTGTACAGCTCCTGCTCCGAGAACCCGCCCCTGCGGGAAGCCAGCAGCACCCGGTCCCACGCGCTCGGTGCGTATCCGACCCGAAATTCCCGTAGCGACTGCTCGCTCAGGCCCCTGCCCAACAGGTAGTCACGCGCCCGCGCCGCCTCCTCGGACTCCCATAGGTAGCGCTCGTAGTAGGACGCGGTGCGGCTCAGCAGCTCCAGCAGCCGCTCCTTGCGCTTGCGCTTCTCCGCCTCTTTCGGGTCCTCCTCCTCGCGCTGAAGCTCTATGCCATAGCGTTCCGCCAGCAGCTCCAGCGCGCCTTTGAAGTCCACGCCTTCGGTCTCCTGCACGAACGTGAACACGTCGCCCGAGGCCTGGCAGCCGAAGCAGTAGTAGACCTTCTGCGTTGGGTCGATCCCGAATGACGGCGAGCGCTCGTCGTGGAACGGGCACAGGCCCTCGTAGCGAGCCGGGCCCGCCCGGCGCAGGTCCGTGCGCGCGGACACCAGCTCGAGGAAGTCGACCGCGTCGCGTACGCGATCCTTGGACTCGTTGGTGTACAGCGCCACAGCGGCAACGCTAGCGGGCGAAAGCCTGCGGCACCTGCAACTCCGTGTAAGCCCTGATGCAGTAGCGGTCGGTCATCCCCGCCAGGTAGTCCGTCACCCGCTCCGCCAGCTCCCGATCCTCATCCCCGCGCCCGCCGTCCGGCTCCGACGGCAGCTGCTCCGGGTGCTCCACGTAGTGCTCGAACAGCCTGCGCACCACCGCCGCGATCTTCTTGTGCTCCGCCCGCACCGCCGGTCCCAGGTACACCCGCTCGAACATGAACTCCCGCAGCTCGCTCATCGCCGGGCCCGCAAGCGGCCCCTGGACGATGTCGCCCGCGCGCTCGGACTGCTCGACCATGTCGTGCACCAGCGCGTCGATCCGCGCCGACCCGCTCGTTCCCAGCACCGCGATCGGCTCGCTCGGCAGCTCCTCCTCGCGCAGCAGCCCCGCGCGCACCGCATCGTCGATGTCGTGGTTGATGTAGGCCACGCGATCGATCACCCGCACGATGCGCCCCTCCAGCGTCTGCGGCGGCGGCGTGCGACTCGAGTGCCGGGCGATCCCTTCGCGGACCTGCTCCGTCAGGTTCAGCCCCACGCCGCCGCGCTCCAGGCGGTCCACCATCCGCAGCGAGTGCTCGTAGTGGCGGAAGTCGCGCCCGAAGCGCTCTTTCAAGCAGCCGTCCAGCACCTCCTCGCCGATGTGACCGAACGGCGGGTGCCCCAGGTCGTGGCCCAGGCCGATCGCCTCCGTCAGGTCCTCGTTCAGGCGCAGCGCCCGCGCCACCGTGCGCGAGATGCTCGTCACCTCCAGCGTGTGCGTGAGCCGCGTGCGGTAGTGGTCGCCGCGGGGCGCCACGAACACCTGCGTCTTGTGCGTCAGCCTGCGAAACGCCTTGCTGTGGACGATCCTGTCACGGTCGCGCTGGAACGGCGTGCGCAGCGCGCAGTCCTCCTCGGCGTGCTCGCGCAGCGCCGGGTAGGAGCGCGCCGCCAACGGCGAGAGCAGCCGCTCCTCCTCCTGGGCGCAGCGCCCGGCGAAGGCGGCTGCGACCGTGTCCTGCTCGCTGGCTGTGCTCACCGCTCGATTGTGGCACCGGCGACGGCCGATGCCGAGCCCGCGTCGCTCAGCTCTCGCGCTTCCAGTCGCCCCGCATGGTCGCCTTGTGAACCCAGTGGTGCCAACCTTTCATCGCACCCGGGTCCTCGTCGAACACCGGCGCACCGCCGCCCGGCTGCGGCAGGCTCTGCGCCGCCACCGAGTCGATCCGCAGATCCACGCCGAACTCGTGCAGCGAGGCGACGTCCGCGGCTTCCACGAACCGGAGCCCGTGCCCGGGGGTCGCGATCACGATGCCGTGGAAGATGTCCTTCTCAGGCGCCGACACCACGTGGTGCACCGTGCCCACGCGCTCTCCGTCGGAGCCGAGCACCGCTACGCCCTTCTCCAGCACTCCATAGGCGATTGGAAGACCCTCGTCCACGGCGCACCACGATACCGGGATCAGCCGGCGCGTCCGGCAGCAGGCATCAGGCGCAGATGCGCATGGTGCTCGAGCGTGGCCGCGATCGCACGATCCACCTGGTTGAGCACCGCCGCGCCCGCCTGCGGCACCTCCGTCAGGGCGCGCCCCAGCGCGTCCACCATGAAGCTGTGGGCCTCCTGCGCCAGCGGGAACGATCCCGCCTCGCAGGCCGCGCACACAACGCCGCCGGCCGCACCGGAGAAGCCCACCAGATGCTCGCGCTCGCCGCAGGTGGCGCACGCGCCGAACTGCGGTGCCAGACCCGCCGCCAGCAGCAGCTTCAGGCGGAACGCCAGCGCCCCCGCGCGCACGTCCGCCCCCGCGCGGCCGTCCGCGCCCGCGCCGAGGTCCGTGCCCGCGCGATCGTCCAGCAGCGCGAGCTGACGGCACAGGAGGTTGAACACGCCAGGGTGGGGCTCGGATGTCTCGAACAGCCGTCCCACCGCGTCGCACGCCCGCGCCGCCGCATCCAGCGCACGCGCATCGCCGCGCAGGCGCGCATGGGGATCGATCGTCTGCGCACCGGTGACCGTCAGCAGCTCGCCGCGCCCTTCGTGCAGCTCGATGTGCAGGCGGAAGAACGGCTCCAGGCGCCCACCGAAGCGGCTGCGCGCGCGGCGCACCCCCTTGGCGATCGCGCTCACGCGACCGCGATGGGGCGTGTACAGGTGCAGGATGCGGTCGGCCTCCGCGTAGCGCATCGAGCGCAGAACCACCGCTTCCGTCTTGACAGCTCTGCTGGCCATGCACCCATGGTGATCGATCCGCCCGACGGTCCCAGCCACCGCGTCGCCCGACGGCGATGCTCTAGCGTCTCCTGCCGGTGACGACGAAGGAGCTCACGGACAAGCAGTACGAGAAGGAGCTGCTGCGCCTGCAGACGGAGCTCGTCTACCTGCAGGAGTGGATCGTCGCCGGCGGCCGGCGCCTGGTGGTGCTGTTCGAGGGCCGCGACACCGCCGGCAAGGACGGCGCCATCAAGCGCATCATCACCTACCTGAACCCGCGCACCTGCCGCGTCGTCGCGCTGCCCACCCCCAGCGAGCGCGAACGGACACAGTGGTACTTCCAGCGCTACGTCCAGCACCTGCCCGCCGCCGGGGAAATGGCCCTGTTCAACCGCAGCTGGTACAACCGCGCCGGCGTCGAGCACGTGATGGGCTACTGCACCGAGGACGAGTATGAAGAGTTCCTGCGCTTCTGCCCACTGTTCGAGCAGGCGCTGCGCAACGACGGGATCATGCTCGTCAAGTACTGGCTGTCCGTCAGCGACGACGAGCAGGAGCGGCGCTTCGAGAAACGACTGTCGGACCCGCGCAAGCGCTGGAAGTTCAGCCCCACCGATCTGCAGGCCCGCGCCCGCTGGGTCGACTACGCCGAAGCCAAGGACAAGATGTTCGCCTACACCGACACCGAGACCAGCCCCTGGTACGTGGTGGAGGCCGACGACAAGCGCACCGCGCGCCTGAACCTCATCGGCCACCTGCTCTCGCTCGTGCCCTACGAGCACGTCGACGAGGGCAAGAAGCCGAAGCTGCCGCCTCGCCAGGAGCGCAAGTACCTGCGCCCGCCCAAGCGCACCGAGCGCGTGGTGCCCGCGCTATATTTAGTGAAGTAATGAGCGATGTGACGGTATACACGACTGAGCCGTGCGCGTTCTGCGCCCGCGCCAAGGGTCTGCTGAAGGCACGCGGCGTGGAGTTCGAGGAGATCAACCTCTCCAAGGACCCCGCCGGGCGCGAGGAGCTGGCACGCAAAACGGGCATGATGAGCTTTCCCCAGGTGATCGTCGACGGCCAGCTGATCGGCGGCTTCACCGAGGTGCAGGCCGCCGCCGAGAGCGGGCGCCTGGACGAGCTGCTCGCGGCCTGAACACCGGCTGGCAGGTCTCGCACACGTAGGTGCCGCGGCCGGCGACGACCATCTTGACGATCGTCGCCCCGCACACGCCGCACGGCTCGCCCGCGCGCATGTGCACCAGGAACTGGTCCTGGAAGGAGCCCTGCACGCCGTCGACGTGACGGAAGTCGTCGATCGTCGCTCCGCGCGCGTCGATGCCCGCGTGCAGCACCGCGATCACGCTCTCGCGCAGCTTTGCGTACTGCTCGCCCGTGAGCCTCCCTGCGGGACGCCGAGGATGCACGCCCGCCCGGAACAGCGCCTCGTCCGCGTAGATGTTGCCCACCCCCGCGATCTTGCGCTGGTCGAGCAGGAACGCCTTGATCGGCGCGCTCCTGCCCCGCGCCAGCACGCGCAGGTACTCGGCGGTGAACGTCTCGTCGAACGGCTCCACGCCCAGCCGAGCCGCGAAGAACGCGTCCAGCGCATCTGAGCCGAGCAGCAGCTCGCCCGTGCCGAAGCGGCGCGGGTCGACGATCGCCAGACGGCGCCCGCCGCGGGCCTCGAGCTCGGCGCCGCCATCGCGCCGGGGTCCGAGCCGCATGCGCACCCGCGTATGCGACGGCTCGGGGTCGGGATCGGCGAGCACCGCGCCCGTCATCCGCAGGTGCTGCGCCAGGTGGACATCCTCATCGAAGCTCCACACCAGGTACTTGCCGCGCCGGCCCAGACTCTCGACGCGCCTCCCGAGCAGGGCGGCAGCGAGTTCCTCGGGGGCAAGCGGCCGCGACCAGCGCGGGTCCAGGATCTCGATCTTCGTAATCCGGCGACCCTCCACCAGCGGCGCCAGCTGGCGTCTGATCGTCTCGACCTCTGGCAGCTCGGGCATTGCGCCTCCAGCTTACGTGGCTCACCCTTCGCTAGACGCCGAGGAAGGGCTCTCCCGGCAACGCGGCTCCGCCGGGCAGCTCGGGCTCATCGCGGCCGACCAGCCAGCGCAGGGCCGTGGCGCCCACGTCCGCCAGCGGGCCGTCGTGGCGCGCGCCGCCGAGGCTCCCGCCCGCGGCGCGCCCGGCGAGCATCTCCCCCGTCACGGCCAACAGCGGCGCATACTCGCGTGTGTGATCGCTGCCGGCATGGGCGAGATCGACGCCGTGATCGGCGGTCACGATCAACAGGTCCTCCGGGCGCAGCCGCTCTAGCATCGCGCCAAGGCGGGTGTCGATCTCACGCAGCGCGCGGTAGAAGCCGGCGGCGTCCTTGCGGTGGCCGTAGAGCTGGTCGGTCTCGATCAGGTTCACGAACACCAGCCCCCGCTCCAGCCTCGCGAGGAGCCCGTCGAGCTCGTGGAGCGCCCGCGCGTTGGTGGCGCCCGGGTGCGCCTCGCTCACCCCCACTCCGGCGAACAGGTCGTCGATCTTGCCGACGGCGTGCACCTCCACGCCGGCATCCTGCAGCTCCTGCAGGTAGCTGCGACCGGGTGGCTCGAGCGCGAAGTCGCGCCGGCCCTCCGTGCGTGTGAACGCCCCCGGCTCGCCGGTGAACGGCCGGGCGATCACGCGACCGACGGCGTGCTCGCCGCTCATCGCAGCACGCGCTGCCGCGCACGCGCGGTAGAGCTCCTGCGCGGGCACCCGCTCGACGTGCGCTGCCAGCTGGAGCACGGAGTCCTGCGAGGTGTAGAGGATCAGCGCGCCCGTGCGCAGGTGCTCGGCGCCGAACTCCTCGATCGCCGCGAGACCGTTGTCGGGGCGGTTGCAGATGACCTCGTGGCCCATCGCCGCCTCCAGCTGCTCTACGAGCTCCGGCGGAAAGCCCTCGGGGTAGGTGGGCAGCGCCCGCTCCGCCACCACGCCCATCAGCTCCCAGTGGCCGCCGATCGAGTCCTTCCCGGGACCCAGCGGGTGCAGGCGGCCGTGGATCGCGGAGTCTGCGCTCGGGGCGACGCCCAGCAGCGGGAGGATCGAGCCGAGCCCCAGCGACTCGAGCGTCGGCAGCTCCAGCCCGCCGAGCGCCTCGGCGAGGTGCGCCAGCGTGTTCGTGCCGGCGTCGCCGTAGGCGGCGGCGTCCGGCAGCGCCCCCACCCCGCATGCGTCGATCACGAGCACGAACGCGCGCCGAGCGTGGCCTCGATCCATGGCCGATTTCTACCGTTCGGCGGTTGCCCGCGGGTGCGCGCTGAAGTACGCGTGCTTGAGCCGGTCGGCCGACAGGTGCGTGTAGACCTGGGTGGTGGCCAGGTCGGCGTGGCCCAGCATCTCCTGCAGCGAGCGCAGGTCGCAGCCTCCCGCAAGCAGGTGGGTGGCGAAGCTGTGGCGCAGCGTGTGCGGGCTCATGCGCTCAGCCAGGCCGGCGCTGCCGGCGTGGCCCTGGACGATCTTGTAGAGCCCCTGGCGCGTGAGGCCGCTGCCCCGGCTGTTGAGGAACAGCTGCGTCTGCGTACGCGTGACGCCACCAGAGCGGGCGGCGATCAGGGCGGGACGCCCGTCGCGACAGTAGGCGAGCACCGCGGCCACCGCCTGGCGGCCGATCGGCACGATCCGCTCCTTGGATCCCTTGCCGCGCGCGCACAGCATCCCTTCCTCGAGGTCGATGTCGGTCAGCTCGAGACCGATCGCCTCGGAGGCGCGCAGCCCGCACGCATACATCAGCTCCAGCAGCGCGCGGTCGCGCAACGCCAGCGGCGCCGTCCCGCTCGGCTGGGCGAGCAGGCGCGAGACCTGGTCGCGGCTGAGCACCCGCGGGAGACGCTGCGGCTTGGGCGGCCCGCGCAGATCGGCGGTGGGATCGTGCTCGATCGTCCCCTCGCGGCGAAGGTGGCGGTAGAAGGAGCGCAGGCAGGCGATCTTGCGGGCGAGCGTGCTCGCCGCCACGTCCAGCTCCGCGAGGAACGCCGACAGGTCCCCGTGGCTGACCTCGGTGGCTGCCAGCCCGCGCCGGTCGAGGAACTCGCCGAACTGCAGCAGGTCCGAGCGATAGGCCTCGAGCGTGTTGCGCGAGAGTCCCCGCTCGAGCTCGAGGTAGTCGAGGAAGCTCAGGAGCAGCGGCTCGATCGCGGTGGCGGCGGGCGGCGGAGCCGTCTGGACGGGTGTCATCCCCTCACCTTCGCTGACGGCGCGGGCGCTCCTTGGCGGTGCAACCAGGCGTTCAGCCGCTGCAGGCCTCTCAGACGCTCAGATGCTCAGACGCCCAGGCGGCGCGCCAGCCAGCACAGGCCGATGAGCGTCTTGGCGTCGCGGCACTCGTCGATCGCGCGCTGCACCTCCGCCAGCGGCCAGGGGACGATCTCGATGCGCTCGTCCTCGCCGCTGTCCGCATGGGACTCGTACAGCTCGGTGGCGTAGAACAGGTGCACCCGCTCGTCGGTGAACCCGGCGCCGGTGTAGTAGACGACGATCGGCTCCCAGCTGCGCGCGCCGCGGCCGATCTCCTCTGCGAGCTCGCGCTGGGCGGCCGCCAGCGGCTTCTCCCCCGCGACGTCCAGACGCCCGGCGGGGATCTCCAGCAGGGCGGGCTCGTCGACGGCCTCGCGCGGCTGGCGCACGAGCCACACGTTCTGCTCGTCGTGCGCGACGATCCCCACGGCGCCCTGGTGGCGAACGATCTCGCGCGAGACCTCCGCGCCGTCGCTGTGTCGGAAGCGCTCGATGCGCACGTCCACCAGGCGCCCGCTGTAGACGGTCTCCCCGCCGAGCGCCTCGAACTCGCTGCTCACGCGCCCTCGACGCTCGCGCTCTCTGCGCTCGCGCTCTCGGCGTCGGGCTCCGCGGCTGCGCCCTCCTCGGCGACGCCCTCGCCGGTGAGCTCGGCGAGCGCGCTGCCGGCTGCCAGCGCGGCGGCGAAGAACATCGGGTCCTCGATCAGCCCGCGCCCCATCGTCTCCGTGGGCAGCCCGCTGACGGCATAGCCCGGCAGGTCGACGTTCGCCCGGCGCCAGTCGTGGCGGGCGATGCGGGCAGGGCGCTCCACGTCGATCGCGAGCGCCATCTGGCCTTTGGTCTGGCGGCTGCGCTTTGCCCCGCCGAACACGGCGCCGAGCCCGGCGCGCAGGTCGGCGCCGACCGGCGAGCGCATCCCGGAGGGCAGCGCCACGGTGACGGGCTCGAGCAGCAGGTCGAGGACGGTGAGCGTGTGGTGGGAGAAGCCGCGGTGCCGCGAGCGCTCGTCGCCGGAGGAGAGCCTCGCGACGAGCATCGTGGGGCACCCGAGCGCGAGCGCCACGTGCGCGGAGTCCAGCGCGACCATCCCTCCGTGTCCCAGCGAGGAGCCCGAGCCGACGATCCCCGGTCCCGGACCGCACACCGCGGCGTCCCAGCCGAGCGAGCTCAGGCCGTGGTGCAGCGCGCCGGCGGTGGTGACCGCCTCTCCCTCCCCGCCGAACGCCGAGCCGGCGGTGAGATGCCCGGCCAGCAGCTCGCGCTCGCGCAGCATCCGCACGGTGGCGGAGTGCCCGCCGGGCAGCGCGCCCCCCTCGGTCTGCACGTAGCCGAGGCGCGCGCCGGGCACGCGTTGGGCGAAGGCCCAGGCGACGGTTGCGAGCTGCCCGTGCAGTGCGAGCACGCCCACAGGGCCCTCCACGGGCAGCTGCAGGTGCTCCTCCTCGACGGGCGCCACCGCGTGCTGGAGGCTCGTGTAGTTGAGCTTCATCACGTGGGGGTGGGCGGGACCCCCATCTCCGTCGCCGTCGAGGCCACGCGTGAGGTTGACGTGGACGACGTCGAAGCCGCCGGAGCCGAGCCCGAGGTCGAGCGCCTGCACGTTGACGATCACCTCGTCGCCCACCTGCGCGCGCCCAACGAGCGCGACGTCGGCGATCGCCCTGCGGCGAGCGCTCTCGGCACGCCCCTCGCCGGTGAGCTCGATCATCAGCTGCTGCTCGCCGGCTGGGCGCCCGCGATCGTCCGCGGCGGAGTCGGCTGCGGAGCTGAAGGTCTCGACGACCGTGGCGGGGCGAAGCTTCAGCATGAACGCGGCAAGCTACCGGGCGCCAGCCGGCTCCAGGGCCGCTGCCTCGTCCAGCAGCGCGAGCGCGACGTCGAGCATCTCCTCGAGCGCGCTCACGCCGACGCGCTCGCCGGGCTCGTGGTTGCGCTCGGTCCCGTTGGCCATGTTCACCGTCTGAAAGCCCTGCGTCAGCAGCGCGTTGGCGTCGGAGGCGCCGCCGCTGGAGATGTGCACGGGCTCGTGTCCGCAGGCGCGCAGCGCCGCCTCGGCCACGAGCAGAGGTTGGCTGCCGGGCGCCAGCTGGAAGCCGGAGAAGGTCCGCTGCACGCTCACGTCCACGTCGCAGTCGCAGTCGGAGCGGTTGGCCGCCTCGTGCAGACGGTCGACGATCTCCGCCACGAGCTCCTCCGCGCGCTCGTCGCCGAGGGCGCGCGCCTCGAGCTCGAGCGAGCAGTCTTCGGCGACGACGTTCACGGCGGTGCCGCCGGAGATGGTCCCCACGTTGACGGTGGTGTGCTCGTCCAGACGCCCGAGCCGCAGCGAGGCGACCGCCCGCGCGGCGGCGAGGATCGCGCTGCGGCCGTCCTCCGGGCGGATGCCGGCGTGCGCGGCGGCGCCCCGGAACGCGGCCTGCACACGGAAGTGGGTGGGCGAGTCGATCACGACCTCGCCGATGGGAGTGGCGTGGTCGAAGACGAAGCCGAAGTCGCTGCGCAGGACCGAGGCGTCGAACACGCTGGAGCCGGCGAGCGAGCGCTCCTCGCCGACGGTGAACAGCAGCTCGACGTCAACCGGCGCGCCTTCGCGGTGGACGTGGCGCGCGAGCGCCAGCAGCACGGCCACGGCGGCCTTGTTGTCGGCGCCGAGGATCCCCTGGTTGGCGTTCTCCCAGCCGCCGTCCACGAGCACGGGCTCGACGGGCGCCTGCAGCGGGACGGTGTCCAGGTGCGCGCACAGCAGCACCGAGCGTCGCACGGCGTCCTGCTCCTGCGGCGCGGCCCCAGGGCCGGCAGCGGACCGATCCCCGCCTGGCAGGCGCGCGAGCAGGTTGCCGCAGTCAGAGCCGGCGCGCGGCCCGGCGTCGTCCTCGTGGACGTCCACGCCCAGGGCGCGCAGCTCGGCGATCACACGCTCGGCGCAGGCGCGCTCGCTGCCGGAGGGGCTCTCGATCCGGCAGAGCTCCGCGAACGTGCCGTTCAAATACGGTCGCTCGCGTTGTCCGCGGAGGGGGAGCTCCCCGACTCTGGACACCGGCGTTCCGACCGTCACGGCCGGCCGGCCGGCTGCGCCGGTGAGGCCGACGGCGCCTGTGCGCCGTCGATGGCCTCGGAGAAGCCCTCGCGCCCAGACGCGCACTCCCTCTCCCGGGACGATGCGAGCGCGGCGGCCACGAAGTCCCGGAACAGGGGCGCGGGGCGCTCCGGGCGGGACTTGAACTCGGGGTGGAACTGCGAGGCCACGAAGAACGGGTGCTCATCCAGCTCGATCACCTCGACCAGGCGCTCGTCGGGCGAGGTGCCGGACACGCGCAGGCCGGCGCTCTGAAGGCGCTTGCGCAGGAGGTTGTTGACCTCATAGCGGTGGCGGTGGCGCTCGTAGATGACGGCCTCGCCGTACATCTCCAGAGCGCGTGTGCCGGCGTGCAGCTTGATCGGGTCGGCGCCCAGGCGCATCGTGCCGCCGAGGTCCGCGACCTCCTTCTGCTCGGGCAGCAGGTCGATCACGGGGAACGGCGTCTCCAGGTCGAACTCGGTCGAGTTGGCGCCCTCCATGCCGGCCACGTTGCGGGCGAACTCGGCGACGGCGACCTGCATCCCCAGGCAGATCCCCAGGTAGGGGATCTGCTGCTCGCGCGCGACCTGAGCGGCGGCGATCTTGCCCTCGATCCCGCGGCCGCCGAAGCCGCCGGGTATGAGGATGCCGTCGGCGCAGGAGAGGCGGCGAAGCGTCTCGCGATCGTCGCTGTCCTCGAGGCTCTCGGAGTCGATCCAGTCGATCTCCACCCTGGCGTCCTGCAGCGAGGCGGCGTGGCGCAGCGCTTCGGAGACCGACAGGTAGGCGTCCTCCAGCTGCACGTACTTGCCGACGAGCGCGATCCGCACGGAGCGCGTGGCGCGCGCGGAGCGTTCGATCGGCTCCGTCCACTTCGAGAGCTCCGGAGCCGGCGCCTCCAGCCCGAAGTGCTCGAGGATGAAGTCGTCGACGCCCTGTTCGCGGAACGTGAGCGGGACCTTGTAGATGTTGTCCACGTCGCACGCCGAGACGATCGCCTCGGAGGGCAGGCTCGCGAACAGCGCGATCTTCTTGCGGATCTCGCTCGAGAGAGACCCCTCGGAGCGGCACATGAGCATGTCGGGCGCGATGCCGATGCCCCGCAGCTCGTTGACGGAGTGCTGTGTGGGCTTCGTCTTCAGCTCGCCCGCGTGGCCGATGTACGGGACGAGCGTGAGGTGGATGAACATGCAGCGCCGGCGCCCGATGTCCACGGGGAACTGGCGGATCGCCTCGAGGAACGGCAGCGACTCGATGTCGCCGACGGTGCCGCCGATCTCGGTGATCACGAAGTCGACGTCCGAGGACTCGGCGATCAGCGCGATCCGCTGCTTGATCTCGTCGGTGATGTGCGGCACCACCTGCACCGTGCCGCCGAGGTAGTCGCCGCGGCGCTCCCGGCGGATGACGGTGTCGTAGATGCCGCCGGCGGTGACGTTGGAAGCTCTGCTCGTGTTGGCGTCGGTGAAGCGCTCGTAGTGGCCGAGGTCGAGGTCGGTCTCCGCGCCGTCCTCGGTGACGAACACCTCGCCGTGCTGGTAGGGCGACATCGTGCCGGGGTCGACGTTTATGTACGGGTCGAACTTCTGCAGGCCGACGGTCAGACCGCGCGAGACGAGCAGCCGCCCGATGGAGGCCGAGGCGATGCCCTTGCCGAGCGAGGAGACGACGCCGCCGGTCACGAAGATGAACCGGGTCTTGCTGGGCGCCTGCGCGTGGCGGTCGGAGTGGTGCATGCTCATGTGGGCCTGCCCAAGGAGTCTAGTTGGCGCAGCAGCGGTGTCCGTTCGATCAGCGCAGAAATCGATCGCAACTCCCCATATACCGTGATTCCCGCGAGCAGGACGAGCGCCACGAGCTGGCCGGTTCCGGACAGCGTGAGCACGAGCCACAGGCCGGCGAGCGCTCCCAGCAGGTTGGCGCCGGTGTCGCCGAGCATGGCGCGCTCGCGCAGGTCGTACAGCCCGGCGACGAGTGCGGGCGCGGCGAACAGGCCGAGCGCCCACAGCGGACGCAGGCCGGCCGAGCCGATCGTCAGACCGGCGCCGAGCAGCACGAACGCCTTGGTGGCGCGCCCGGGGCGCAGGTCGAGCAGGTTGAAGGCGTTGGTGGCGAGCACGAGCACGCCCGCCGCCAGCAGCCAGCGCCCGTTGGAGAGGCCGAGGTAGCTCATCGCCAGGAGCGCCAGGCCGAGCGAGCCGGCGGCCTTGAGCGTGCCCGTGGAGAGCTCGCCCCGCAGCGCCGCGGCGCCGTGGCCGCGCCAGCCGCGCGGCCCACCGCCATCGCCCTCGCCGGCCGCAGCGCCGGCGCCGGCGCCGGCGCCGGACGCGAGCGTGTCGTCGAGCAGGCCGAGGGCGAGCACGCCGAGCGCATACAGGGCGATGGGGAGCGTCTCGGGGTGAAAGACGCGCGTGGAGGCGAGTTGCTGCAGCAGCGTCAGGGGGATCAGCGCGAGCAGCGCGGCGGCGAGCGTGAGCACGCCGAAGGGGAACGGCAGCGCGCGGCGACGGTAGTTGAGCCGCGTGCGACCCCCATCGCCGAGCGCGCGCAGCAGCGCCGGCGCGAGCAGCGCGGCGCAGGCCAGCGAGACGACGAACGGCAGGGCGTGCATGAGTGGAAGCTAGCGACGCGAGCGGACACGCCGAGGGGCCGCCGCGAGGCCCGGATCAGGGTTGGGAGGGGCTCGTGCTCACGCCCGGCAGCAGCGAGTCGGCTGTGGACTTGGTGCCGAACGCGCCGCGGTCGCCGGCGAGCGCGTAGTCGAGCGCGGCCTGGCCGGCGAGGCTTTCCAGGTCGTCCACGCTGGAGAGGCCCTTGCCGCTGTACCAGGGGATCTGCGACGGTTCGGTGCCGCTCAGCTCGACCCCCACGGCGGGGACCTTGACGGCGGCCACGCCGGCGAGCAGCCCAGACTCGAAGGCGGCGCTGGCTTCGCCCTGCTCGGTGCTCATGCCGGTCGGTTCGGCGCGCATCACGACGAGCCCTTCCAGGCGCGTGAGCTGCCCGTCGAAGGCGCTCAGCAGGCTGGAGCGGACGCGGCTGATGAGCTCGTGGTCGACGAGCGTGCCACCGCTGACGAGCTGGCGGCCGACGAGGTTGCCGAAGCTTTCCAAGAGGCCTGTCGAGCTGGCGAGCGCGGCGAAATGGGGGTCGGCGGCGGCTTGGGCGAGGGCGCTCAGTTCCAGCGGCTCGCGCACGGCGACGACGGTCGTCACGTCCCCGCCGGCCTCGCCGACGGCGTTGCGCACGAGCGTGTTGACGGTGTTGGAGGAGGCGCCGAGGAACACGACCCCGATCGTGCGCCCGGCGAGCAGTTCGTGCACGGCCAGCGGATACAGGCCGGTGGCGAACGCTTCCTCGGCGGTCAGCTTTTCCTGGAGCTGGCTGGACTGCTGGCGGGCGTGGCCGACTTCGGAGTTGAGGTTGGCGACGATCCCGTTCTTGGCGGAGGAGACGAGATTGGAGTCGCCGATGGCGACGCCGAGCACGACGCCGAGCGCGAGCGCGAACAGGACCGCGGCGAGCGAGAGCGCGTGGTAGCGGAAGTCGAACATCTGATAGCTCGCCGCCGGGCGGGGTCAGCCGGCGCCGAGCGAGGTGAGGTCCGGCGCCCGGATGTCGGCCAGCAGCTGGATCTTCAGCCACAGCAGTTCCGCCACGTCGCGCAGCGCGGGGCTCATCCAGACGACGGCGACGAGGGCCAGCAGGCCGGCGGCGATGACCACGAGCAGCGGGGTGAGGCCCGGTCGGGGCCGGTACAACCGGCTGACGCCCTTGGCGTCCACGAGGATCTCACCGATGCGCAGCCGCGTGAGGAAGGTGGAGGACATGCCGCTGCGGTTGCGGTCGAGGAACTCGACGAGGTTCAGCTGCGAGCCGACCGACACGATCAGCCGGGCGCCCTTCTCGGCGGCGAGCAGCATCGCGATGTCCTGGCTGGTGCCGGGCGCGGGCACGAGCTTGAACGGCAGGCGGAGCTCCTCCAGGCGCTGTCGGCCGGGGGCGCGGCCGTCGGGGTACGCGTGGACGACGAGCTCGGCGCCGCAGCGCAGCGCGGCCTCGCTGGCGGAGTCCATGTCGCCGACGATCATGTGCGGCGTCAGCCCCTCCTCGATGAGGACGTCCGCTCCGCCGTCGACGGCGACGATCACCGGGCGCATGTCGCGGATGAACGGCCGCAGCGCCCGCAGATCGCGCTGGTGGCCGGCGCCGCGTACGACCACGAGCGTGGAGCGGTCGCGGAAGTCGGTGGCGAAGCGCGGCAGCTGGATCCGGCCTGCGAGCAGCTCGCGCTCCTCGCGCATGTGATCGATGGTGTTGTGGGCGAAGCGCTCCAGCGCCTCTCCGATCTCGAGCCGGCGCAGCTCCGTTTCGGCGGACACCCGCCTGCGGTCGAGCAGCTCGCCGTGCGCCAGGCGCTGCCCCTTGCGCAGCACCTCCACGGCAACGGTCTCCCCGACTGCCCCTCCCACGCCCTCGCCGGGCGCGTCGGCGCCCGGCGGCAGCACCCGGACGACGATCGGGTCCCCGTCGGAGAGCGCGTCGAACAGCGAGTCGTCGGGGAGGTCGACGAGCACGATGCCGGCCTCCACGAGCAGCTGCGGGCCGAGGTTGGGGTAGGAGCCGCTGGAGGAGGGCCGGCAGTTGAGCACGGCGACGGCGCCGGCGGCGATCAGCTCCTCGGCGGAGACGCGGTCGATGTCGAGATGGTCGATCAGCGCAACGTCGCCGCGGACGAGGTGGCGCACGAGCAGCTTGGTGCGCCGGCCCGGTCGCACCGGCCCGCTGACGAGCGGCGTGGCGATCTTGCTCTCGGTGACCGGCGCGCTCACCAGCGGCGCGGATCCCACAGCGCTGGATCGGGTTGCAGCCACAGTTCCGAGAGTAACGCCCGCAGGCCGCAAACGCCGCCGTGTGCAGGCATTGCAGGCGCTCAGGCAGCGCTGCGTAGCTCGCTGGCGTGCTGGCGAGCGACGCTGTCGTCGTCATCGGCGCCGAGCATGCGCACGAGCTCGCTGACGACGTCGCCCTCGGCGAGCTGCAGCACGCTCGTGCGCGCGGGCTCCGCGCCGAGGTCCTTGACGATCGAGAAGTGGCGCGCGCCGAGCGAGGCGATCTGCGGCAGGTGGGTGATGCACAGCACCTGCCTGCGCTCGCCCAGCTCGCGCAGGCGGGCGCCGACGACGCGCGCGGTCTGGCCGCCGATGCCGGCGTCGACCTCGTCGAACACGAGCGTGGTGTCCAGGGCGGAGGCCTGCGCGACGCTCATGATGGCGAGCATCACCCGCGAGAGCTCGCCGCCGGAGGCGATCTCCCGCAACGGGCCGGCGGGCACGCCGGGGTTGGGCGCGATCGTGAACTCGACGGTGTCCCCGCCGGAGGGCCCGGGCTCGCGCTCGCCGAGGATCACCTCGAAGCTGGCCGCGCCCATGGCCAGCGACTCGAGCTGCTCGCGTACCGCGGGCGCGAAGCGCCGCGCGGCGGCCTCGCGCGCCTTGCGCACCGCCAGCACCCCCTTCTGCAGCGCCGCGCGCGCCTGCTGGAGCTCCGCGCCGGTCTGCTCGAGCGCCACCTCGGCGCCGGCCAGCTCGTCGTGGCGTGCGCGGGCGCGCTCGGCGTACTCCAGCACCGCGCCGACGCTGCCGCCGTGCTTGCGGGCGAGCCGCTCGATCGCGCTGAGGCGCTGTTCGAGCGCATCCAGGGAGACCTCCTCCCCGAGCGTGGCGAGCACGCCCTCCAGACCGCTCGAGGCGGCGCGCTCGCCGTAGTCGCGCAGCTCGCCGGCGAGATCCTGGGACTCGATCAGCAGCGCGCGCACGCGCTCGGCGAGCGCGTCGAGCGCGGGGTCGACCCCGACGAGCGACTCGAGCGGCCCGACGGCGCCGGCCAGCAGCTGCACGACTCCGGGGCCCTCGCCGGCTTCGGCCGCCAGCGCCTCCGCCCCGGCCCCCGCGGCCGAGCAGAGGGCGTCGAGGCTGCGCATGCGCTCGCGCGCGGCGAGCAGCTGCTCGTGCTCGCGCTCGTCGGGCGCTGCGGCGTCGATCTCGGCGAGCTCGTACTCGAGCAGCCCGAGCTCGCGCTCGCGTTCACTGGAGAGCTCCCGCAGGCGCTCCATCCGCTCTTGCAACACGCGCGTCTGCGCGAACGCGTCAGCACACGCGCGCAGCCGTCCGGCGTGGTCGCCGGCGCACAGGCCGTCGACGATCTCCAGCTGTGCGGCTGAGAGCGTCAGCTTGCGGTGCTCGTGCTGGCCGTAGAACGCCAGCAGCGCCCCGCCGATCTCGCGCAGCTCACCGACGCTCGCGGAGCGCCCGCCGAGGTAGGCGCGGGTGCGCCCGTCGGCGCTCACGCGGCGGGCGAGCACCAGCTCCTCGGCGTCGGCGCTCAGGCGCTCGCCGAGGCGCTCGCGCAGCTGCTGGGGAAGGTCGAACACACCCTCGACGTAGGCCTCGCCGGCGCCGGGGCGAACGATCCCCGCCCGCGCGCGCCCGCCGAGGAGCAGGTCGAGGGCGTGGGCGAGCACGGTCTTGCCGGCGCCCGTCTCGCCGGTGAGCACGTTCAGGCCGGGGGCGAGCCGCAGCTGGGCCTGCTCGATCAGCAGGAGGTTCTCGACACGAAGCTCTTGGAGCACGTCAGGTGGTGTAGCAGCGCATGGGGACGGATCACTACTTGCCGGCGCGCCCTGCAGGGGGCATAATCGGTGCAGGGGTGCAGGAACGGACGCCTGCGCCAAACGTACACTCGTCCGCCAAAGGCATGGCTGCCAGCGACCCTCATTCAAGCTCCGACCGGCTCCCTTCGGGTGGGGTCGACTGCTCGGCGCCGGCGGCGCTGCGCGAGCGGCTGGAGGAGGAGATCAGCCGCGCGGAGCGCCATGGCACGCAGCTGAGCTGTCTGGTGGTGGTGATCGAGAACCTCGAAGAGATGTCACGCGAGCACGGCGCGGAGCTGCGCGAGCAGACGCTCGACTACGTGGCGCAGGCGCTGCGACGCGAGCTGCGCCGCTTCGACCGGGTCGGCCGCGGCGGCAAGGAGGGCCGCGACTCCTCCGACCACCTGCTGATCATCCTGCCCGGCGCCGACGGCCCGCGGGCGGAGATCGTGGCGCGACGGGCGCTCGAGCGGATGCGCACGATCAAGGTGGAAGCGCGCGGCACACGCCGGCCGCTGCAGGTGTCGGTGGGCATGGCTGCGTGGCGCCAGGACGTGAGCGTGGAGTCGATGGTGGCGTGGGCGCACGCGGCGCTGCGCCGCATCAACGGCGAGGAGCACGCGTCCTCGCCGGAGCGCGCGGCGGCGCCTGTGCTCGAGTCCCTGCAGCGAGCGGCCGCCCCCCCACGGCCGGCGTTCGGAGACAGCGGACCTTCATAATCCCGATCCGGTGCTTTCCGGATCAGAGTTGTGGCTGCTGCGCCTGATGGCCGATCGTGGGCTGGCGCTGCTGGACGCCTCGACGCTGGCGGTGGTGGTCGAGGAGCGCGGCGAGCTGCGCGTGGCGGCGTGCGCGGGCAGCGAGTCGGTGCGCCTGCGGATCGTGCCCGTGCAGGGCAGTGCCCTGGGAGCGCTCTACCGGGAGGGCAAGGCGCTGGCGCTCGAGCGCCCGCGGGGCCAGGAGGCGGCGTGGCTGCACGAACTGGGCCTGGAGGCGCGCTCGGCGCTGGTGGAGCCGTTCAGCATGGAGGGCCAGGGCGGCGGGCTGGTGATCGCGCTGCGCCGCGACGGCGGCTTCCGCGGCCCCGACCGCCAGGCGCTGAACGCGTTCGCGACGAGCGTGTCCCAGCGCCTGAAGGCGGAGCGCTCGGTGGAGATCGAACGGCTGCGCTACGGCATGGAGGCGCGCGAGCACGAGCGCACGCGCTGGGCGCGCGAGATCCACGACGAGAGCATCCAGGGGATCGGCGCGCTGCGGCTGCAGCTGGCAAACGCGCGCGACCTCGACGACAGGCAGGCGCTGAGCGAAGCGGTGGACACGGTGCTGGAGGGCCTGGGCACGGAGATCGACGGACTGCGCCACCTGATCACGGAGCTGCGCCCGGCGGCGCTGGACGATCTGGGGCTGGCGGCCGCGCTGCAGGCGCTGGCGCGGCGCGCGCAGGCGATCGACGGGCTGGACGTGGAGACGGAGATCGAGCTGCCCGAGCCGGCGGATGCGGTGGGCAACGGCGGGCAGGACACCGGCTCGCGGAGGCTGGACGCGGAGCTGGAGAGCACCATCTACAGGATCGTGCAGGAGGCGCTGACGAACGTAAGCCGCCACGCGGAGGCGACGAAAGCGGTGGTGAGCGTGCGCGAGCGCGACGGCACGATCCGCGCGTCGGTCACCGACGACGGCAAGGGGCTGCCGGACGCGAGCAGGCTCGGCCCCCGCGGCGACGGCCTGGAGGGCGGCTTTGGGATGTCGGGGATGCGCGAGCGCGCGGAGCTGATCGGCGGCGAGCTCGAGCTCGTGCCGGCGCCGGGGCGCGGCACGACGGTGCGCGTGACCGTGCCGCTGGCCGGACGTCCCACACAGTCTCCCGGCCAGCCGACGTCCCACTGACCTGCTGAGGGCAGTCGCGGTCGTGTCGGGAGACGCGGTGGCGAGCTGCTTCGTCGATCCGCAGTGGCGCCGGTCACCACACCCCCGGCGCTACGAGTCAGTTTTCGTCCAGCTGCTCGGCGTCCAGATCGGTCTCCGCATGGCCGTTGCCGCCGGCTTCGGCGTCGGGACCGCTCGCGGCATCGACGTCGACGTCGCCGTCGTCGTGGTCGGAGCCGTCCCTGCGCAGCCAGCCTGCGAGCTGCTTGCCGACGGAGTTGACCGACTCGCCGGCGTCGCGGAAGCCGTCGCGGATGCGCTCGGCGTAGAAGGACACGGCGTCGCCGGTGTCGGCGCGCGGATCGACGGGGTCGCCACGGCGCGGGTACTCGCCGCCGGCGATGCGGTCGAACTCGCCGGAGCGCACCCACGCCATCAGCTCGTGCGTGCGCTTGACGGGCATCGGGTGCGTGACGCCGAGGTCGATCATCAGCCTGGTCAGGCGCTCGAGCCCGCTGCCCTTCTCCTGGTAGTCCAGGCCCTGGCGCATGAACAGGTCGAGGTCGAGCTCCTCGACCATCGCGCCGGCGGCGAGCGACATCAGCGTGCGGCACACCACCAGCGGGTCGCGCGTGACGAGCGCAGCGGCGCGGTCGGCACTGAGCTCGGTCGCCCGCCCCCACTCCAGCAGCGCGCTGCGCACGGGCGCCAGCGGCAGCGGCAGCCGCGAGCTGCGGGTCATCAGAACGAGGATCGCGAGCGCCGTGCGGTAGAGCTGGTGGTCGGAGAGGATGTGCGCGGCCTCGTGCGCGAACACGGCGCGCCGCTGAGGAGCGTCGAGCAGGTGCACGAGCTCGGACTGGACGACCACGATCGGCCGCTGCGCGCCGATTGCGAGCGCGTTGGGCGTGGGGTACTGGGTGAGATACAGGTCGGGCACCTCGCTCATGTCCAGCGTGGCGTAGGCGATCGCGTGCTCGCGCCACACGTCTCCGAGCTGCTCTTCGGAGAGCCGCACGGAGGAACCCAGGTAGCTCTGGCGCAGCGCGCGCTCGTAGCCGAGCTCGATCAGCTTGCGAACGACCGTGTCCAGGTAGGGGATCGATTTGAGCGCCGCGGTGGCGGCGCGGTCCGCTGGGTGCTGGAAGGCCCGGGGCGAGATGTCCTTCAGCTGGTAGCCCTCGACTGGAAGGCTCGATCCCGTGGAGGCCATCGACTCAGCGTACACGTGCGCGCCGGTATGGTGGGCGACCCGACGCCGCGCCGTTGCAGAGGAGAAACGCCGGGTCGCTGGAACGGTTCCTATCACGCGCGAGCGCGCGACCGGTTGACACTACGGCTCCCGCAATCGACACTGCGTGCGTCGAAGCACTGCGCACGCACCCACCGGCCGCAAGGCCGGTCCTTGAATCAACTAGTCCGCGAGCCCGGTGCGCCGCACGTAGGCGGTGATCTCAGCTCGCGAGGAGAAGCCCAGCTTCTCGATCGCGCGGGCGCGGTAGGTCTTCACGGTGCGCTCCGCCACGTTCAGCTGGTCGGCGATCTCAGGGTTGGTGTAGCCGTTGGCGATCAAGCGCACCACCTCGCGCTCGCGCTCTGACAGCACCACGCCGTCCGCGGAGCCGTCCTCGCCGGTGGCCATCAGCGCGCCCAGCCGCGGGTGCAGGTAGTTGCCGCCGGCGACAGCCAGGCGGAAGGCCTGCAGCAGCTCCGCCGGCTCGGCCTCCTTGAGCACGTAGCTGCGCGCCCCCGCCCTCAGCGCCTGACGGGCGTACTCGGGGTCCTCGCGCATCGTCAGGATCGCCACCGCAAGCGTGGGATGGGCGATGAAGCACGACGGCAGCGCCCCCAGGCTCGAGCCGCCCGGCATGGTCAGGTCGAGCGTCAGCAGGTCGGGCTTGTGCTCCCTGACCGCGCGGATCATCGACGGGACGTCAGCGGCCTCCGCGACAACGCGGAACTCACCGTTCTCGCGCTGCAGGACCGCGCGGATGCCGTCGCGTACGACCGTGTGGTCGTCGGCGATGATCACGTCGATCGTCTTCGTCGCTGAGAGCGTGCCAGCCTCCATATGCGCAAGTTATCGGCAGGAGCGGCGCGATTCAGTAGGGCTGCCTGTCCTGCGCCAATCATTGCCGCGCGCACTGGAATCCACGGGCGCGAACAGACGGCGACCCGTCTGTGTCCGTGCAGCACTCGACCCGCCCACCGCTAGGCGTTAGCGTGGCCGGAATGAGATCGACGCTGAGCTCGGGACGGCTCCGCAGAATCATCGCCGCGTACACGGTCAATCGGCTGGGTACGTGGATCGGCACGATTGCTCTGTCGCTGGCCGTGTTCGACCACACCCACAGCGCACTCGCGGTTGCGGCGACGCTCGTCGCGGCACAGGTGTTGCCCGCATTCGCCGTTCCTCCGCTCGTCGCCCGGGTGGAGGCCTCACGACACGGGCGAGAGCTCAGTGCCCTGTACGTCTTCGAGGGTGTGACGACCGCCGCGCTCGCAGTCCTTCTGTGGCACTTCTGGCTCCCAGCGGTGTTCTTTCTCGTCGCACTCGACGGTACTGCGGCGCTGGCCGCGAGCGCACTGTTGCGAACCGAGGCCGCGCGCGCCGGACGCGAACAGTTTGTCATCGGCTCACCGCTTGGCTCCAGCAGCGATGGGCAGCGCGAAGTGGATGCGCAGGCGGGAGAACGGAGCGCTACGGCGGCAATCAATGTTGCCTTCTCTGCGACGTTCGTGCTGGGACCCGTGGCGGGAGGAGCGATTGCCGCAGGAGCGGGGGCGCCAGCTGCGCTGCTTCTCGATGCAGCGACATTCTTGATCTGTGGAGCGCTGCTCGTAGATCTGCGTCCCCACGTCGAGGGGGCTGCCGGTGAGTCCGTCCGCGCGAGGCTTCGCGCCGCCTGGAGACACATCAACGGGGTCCCCGCGCTACGGGCGCTCCTGCTCACGCAGGCCGCAGCGCTCGTCTTCTTCGAGTCCGCAGCGCCGATCGAGATTGCCTACGTCAAGGTGACCTTGCACGCGGGGGACCGCGGCTACGGTCTCCTCATAGCCGCCTGGGGCGCAGGGGTTGTCCTGGGAGGCATTGTGTTCGCACGCTCCGCCAAGCGTGGGCTCGGCACCATGATTTGCGCTGGCACCTTGGCGATCGGCCTGGCCTATATGGGCTTCGCACTGGCACCATCGTTGTTGCTTGCGTGCGCCGCGGCCCTGCTCGGTGGTGTCGGTAACGGCGTGCAGTGGGCGCCGCTGGTCAGCGCCGTGCAGTTGCTTACGCCGCAACCGCTTCAGGGACGTGTCATGGGAGCCGTGGAATCGATCGGCGCGCTATGCCCCGCTCTGGGCCTGTCGCTAGGCGGGGCCCTGGTCGCGTTGAGCTCGCCCCGGACCGCATTTCTCGTGGTTGGCGCCGGAGCCGCCCTCACGACCATTGGGTTCGTACGCGTCCCGCTGAGCAACGTCTCCGAGAAGCCGCCTACTTCCAGAGCAGGAGGCACAGCTGACCCGCCCACGGGTCCCGATGAGGCGCTCGGGCAGCCTGCCGCAGTAAAAGAGGTCGCGCAGCGCTGAGCGGCCGGTGCACCGAGAGCCGCCGGAGAGGCACGGTTCCCTTGCGACTGACCGCCAGGCCCGCCGCCTGCCGAGCCGTCTCCAACAGGCCAGCCAGATGCATTGCCCCTTCAGGACGACCGCGAATTGGTCGTTAAGGACGACAGGGGGCGTCGACATGTTTACTTCCGAGCTCAAGAGCCGTCTCTTCTGGATTGCCGAGGGCTTGGTGCTAGCGGCGGTAGCCCTGGCCAGCCTTCGCCTCTCGAGCGCACCGGAATGGCATCCAATCCTCCTCGTGTTGCTGTTGCTTGCTCTCGCGCTCGTGGGACAGCGGCTCAACGCGAAGATCGGCAGCGGGGTGTTGACGACCGCGCATATCGCGCTCGTCCTCGCGATGTGCCTCCTGGGCCCGACCGCAGCGGTCCTTTTCGGTATTTGCGCGGCCGTCCTCACGTCAGCCTCCAGGCGCGTGTCGCCTCCTCGCTGGCTCAACAATCTCGTGACCTTCTCAGTCTTCCCGTTCGTCGGCGCCTTGGCAGCTCGAGCACTTGCGGGGAACATCCACGATCCGGTCAACCGCCAACTGTCGCAGAGCGTCACGTTCGGGCTGGTGGTGTTCGCCGTCTTCCTTCTGACCATCGCGCTCAACTTCGCCCTGGTCGCAATGGACGTGAAGGTGGACGAAGGGCGTCCGCTCATGCGTCAGGTGCGGGAGTCCTTCATTCCGCTCCTGCCGGGGCATCTTGCGACCGGTTCGCTGGCAGCCTTGCTAGCGGTCGCGTACACGAACCTCGGGCTCCCGGCCCTGTTCGGCGCCGTCCTAGTGCTCCTGATCTTCCATTATCTCACGACTGCTTTGCTCCGCTCCGAGGACCGCGCCGATCAGCTGGAAGCTCGGTCGATCCACCTCGCTAACTTGCAGTTTGGAGTGCTCAGCATGCTCATGGACGCGCTGGCTCTGCGAGACCGAGCGACAAGTCGACACGCGGCGATGGTGGCACGCTATGCCAAGGCGCTCGCGATCGAGCTCGGGTGCGACGAGGCTGAGCAGGAGATCGTCCATACCGCGGGCCTGCTTCACGACATCGGTAAGTTCGCGTGGTCGGATCGCATCCTGCACCCTGCGGACGCGCTCAACGATCAGGACTGGGCGGTGATTCGTCGTCACCCGCAGGACGGTGCCGCTCTTGTAGGCAAGCTCGACGGCTACGGCCCCGTGGCTGACGCAATCCTGTACCACCACGAGCGGGTCGATGGCGGCGGCTACCCAGCAGGGCTGATCGGGAGCGAGATCCCTTTGGCTTCGCGTATCGTGGCCATCTGCTCAACCTTCGACACGATGACCGTAAGCACCACCTACGGCCAGCCAATGTCGCCCCAGGAGGCAATCGGCGAGCTGCGACACATCGCCGGCCTACAGCTCGACTCAGAGCTGGTGGAGCGCTTCATCGGGATGATCGAGCGCGAGGACCCGGTCGCGCTGGCAGATCTCAAAGACGCCGACTACGACGCCGAGCTGGCGTTCAAGCAGCGCGTCCGCAAAATGGCCGAGCCTTCCCGCCCATGAAAATCGGGCCGGTCGGCGCCAATCTATCGCAGGCACGTGAAGCGGATCGCCCTTCAATGAGCTGAGGACGCCGTGCCGACCCATTCTCAAGTCGGTTTTAGGCGCCCTCAGTACGACATAAAACTTTTTTGAACAAGCTCTAGCGTGCGTACGATTCCACAACGGACTCCTTTTCCAGGCGGCTCTCACCGATCCATGTCGAGAACTGACCCTTTGAGTAGGTTTGCGGAGCATAGCGGACAGAAGGACGAAATATCCAGTTTGCGCAGGTTCGTGCAGGATTCCTTGCAGACGAAGGGATTCGATGGTCCGGGGATGTCGATGTCCCGCGTCGACGCAGCGCGTCGCAAACGTCCACAAACCTCGCAGGCGCTCAAGTTCCCCGCGCTTTCAGACGAAGCATGCTGCGACCCCAACCGATCGAGGCTTGTAATGCCGCTGTCCGCGTCCCCCCCGCAACCCCGCAACGAGCGTCAGCTCGTGTTCACGAGCTCACAGGCGGCGCGCTACCTGGGCGTCTCGCTGGCCACGGTCCGCCGCTGGACCGACGCAGGGCACGTCAGCTGCTACAGGACGCCCGGCGGCCAGAGGCGCTTCTCCAGGGCCCAACTCGACGACTTCATCTCATCGATGCAGAGCAGCGGTCCCGCTGAAGGACCGGTAGTGCTCGAGCACGACGCACGCGTCGCCTGAGCGACCGCCGTCGCGGCCCCACCGGGCGTCCCACTCAGCTGGCCAGGCGGCCGAACTTCTCCCGCAGCCGCCGGTAGAACGAGGAGCCGGGCAACTGCGCGATCGTGCCCACGTCGTTGACGAAGCGTGCTCCGATCTGCCCGCCGGCGGGGATCTCGCCAGCGGGCCGTCCGTCCACCGCCAGGTCCAGCGGCTCGTGCGAGCGGTTGAAGATCGTCAACTGATCGTCGGGGGCGACGACCAGCGCACGCGCGCTCATCGAGTGCGGCGCGATGAACGACACCACGAAGCCCTCCACCCCCCATGCCATCACCGGGCCGCCGTTGGCGAGGTTGTAGCCGGTGGACCCCGCTGGGGTCGCCACGACCAGCCCGTCGCAGCGCACGCTGCCCGCCTCCTCGCCGTCGAGCGCGTAGGCTAGGTCGGCCACGCGCTCTCCCACCTTGCGGTGAATCGCCACGTCGTTGATGGCCGTCTGACCGGCCACGTGCGAACCGTCATCGGAGGGCCCGAGCACGATCCCAGGCAGGCGCAGCAACTCGAATTCGCCGTTCAGTGCCAGACGGATGCCGTCCTCGATGTCCTCGGGCTCGACCGTGGCCAGGAACCCGATGGCGCCGAAGTTGATCGCGAACACCGGCACCTCCGTGCCCGCGTAGCGGCGCAGCGCCCGCAGGATCGTGCCGTCCCCGCCGAGCACCATGCACAGCTCCACGTCGTCCTTCGCCGGCGCGTCCACCGCCAGGCCCGGACCTGCCTTCAGCCCGTGCTTGCGCGTCTCGGCCTCATCGAGGCGCAACGTGACGCCCGCCTGCGCCGCCCGTTCGGCGAGCAGCGCCAACGCCGCCGCGGTCTCGTTGGAGTGACGGTGGGTGAACACCGTGATCTCCCTCACGGCTCGACCTCGCGCGCCATCGGCTCGAGCACGGCCGGATCACGCGACCCCCGTCCACTGGCGGGATCCGCCAGCCACAGGAAGGTCTCCAGGTTGCCCTTCGGCCCCGCCAGCCCCGAGGAGCGATAGCCCAGGACCGCCGCGCCCAGCTCGAGCGCCTCCCGGCCAGCGCCGATCAGCGCCTCGCGCCGATCGTCCGCCGCGCGAACGACGCCGCCTTTGCCGACACGCCCGCGCCCTAGCTCGAACTGCGGCTTGACCAGAGCCAGCACGTCGTAACCCGCGGCGAGACACCCCAGCACCGCCACCAGCACCTTGCCCAGCGAGATGAACGACACGTCCACACACGCTAGGTCCGGCAGGGAAGCTGCTCCCACCGGCGCCTCGATCCGCGCGGCGGGCAGCCCCTCCGGCGCCAGCTCGCGGGCGTTCGTGCGCTCCAGCACGGACACGCGCGGGTCGTTGCGCAGACGGTAGTCGAGCAACCCATAGCCGACATCCACCGCGATCACCTCCCGGGCGCCGTGCTGAAGCAGGCAGTCGGTGAACCCGCCTGTCGAGGAGCCCACGTCGAGGGCGCGCCTGCCCTGTACGTCCAGCCCAGTCGCAGCGAGCGCGTTGGCGAGCTTGATCCCGCCGCGCGAGACGAACCGCGGCGCCTCTGCGACCCGCACGTGCGTGTCCACGTCGACCAGCTCGCCGGGCTTCTCCGCGCGGCGCTCGCCCGGCCGGGCTCCTTCGACATAGACCTCACCGGCCATCACCGACGCAGCCGCCCTGCTGCGCGAGGGGAACAGCCCGCGGTCGGCCAACAGGGTGTCCAGACGGCGCTTGCCCATCGTCGAAGAACCCTTGCACAAACCTCGCCCCATACCCGGGGAACGGCTGGCACCCGGCCGGCCGTAGGACCGGTCTCGAGGCTTTCTGTGATCGATGTCACACATGATCGCGCCCAGTGTCGGCATCATCGTTAGCGATCGAGAGCGCAGCACTCACTCTCCTGAATCCCTCCTCCCCGAGACGGCCCGCTTCCCCGGCGGGTCGTTTCATTTAAAGCGCCCGGCCATCACCCGCCCGCTCGCCCGGTGTCAGCCGAGCGAGCTCGTGCCCGACGGCCTGCCTCGTTCTCCGCTGAGCCCCCGGCGACACGCCCGCCCGGCGAGCGCAGATCGTGTAGGCGCACCGCTTGGGAAGAGAGAACTGGATCTGCTGCTACTATCCTGCACCGTAATCCTCACTAAGTCGGTGCAATAAGTTTAGAAAGTCGTTGTGAACGTCCCTCCATCACGAGATCCACAAGCAAAGGACCACATGTTGACCAAGAAACTCAGGTGGCTAGCGCTACCGGCCACACTACTTCTCGCGGCGGCACTGCTGGCAGGCTGCGGCAGCTCCTCCCCGGCGAGCGCCACGGCCAGCGGCACGACGTCCGCTGCCGCCAAACCGTCGCCGCTGCTGCCGGCGTCGATCCGCTCGAGCGGCGTACTGCGGATCGCCACGGAAGTCGGCTACGCGCCGTTCGAGGTCTTCCAGGCCAACGGCTCCAGCCTCGAAGGGCTTGATGTGGATCTGTGGAACGCGCTGGGAGCGGAGCTCGGCGTGAAGCTCGAAGTCAACAACGGCACCTACGCGGACATCATCCCGTCGCTCGAGGCCGGGCGCGACGACGTGGGCTGGTCGGCGATGGCGCTTTCGTCCTTCGAAGGGTTGAAGGCAGCGAAGTTCCTCATCTACGCCAACCGCTCGTTCAACGACATCGTGGTCAGCTCCAGCGACACGTCGCTCGAGACAGGCATCGACCTGTGCGGCAAGACGTTGGGCTACACCAACGGCGAGACAGCCGACATCTCGACACTCGACAAGGAATGCGCGGCGCTCGGCAAGCCGTCGGTCGCGATCAAGCGCTTCGAAAAGGTCCCCGACATCATCGTCGCGATCGAGTCCGGGCAGATCACTGGACGCATCGCCGACCCAGTCAACGGGCACTACTTCGTCACCCAGTCGGGGGGCAAGCTGCGCTACATCGAAAACGTCCTTCCGCTGAAAGATGTCCCTACGGGCATCGCCGTGCCGGCCAATCAGCCGCAGCTCCTGCACGCCCTCCAGGTGGGGCTGCAGAACCTGATCGACAACGGGACCTACCAGAAGATCTTCGCCAAGTGGGACGCGACGGCCACCGCCGTCAAGAAGATCACCGTCGACTACGCATACAAGGGTTAGGGGGCCGGAGATCGCCTCGATACCTCTATCCCTCGACGTCGAGCGACCCGCACGGTCGGTCGTGGACGGCAGCTCGCGCCAAACGCCGCGGCTGGCGCCCAGACGCAGGATCACGCGTCGGGTGCTGGCCTCGGCGGTGCTGGCAATCCTGCTCCTCGCAATATTGGTGCAGGCGCTCGCGACTGCGCCTGCGATGCAGTGGTCGGTGTTCGGCCAGTGGGTGTTCAACGGCGTGATCCTCAGCGGCGTGCTCAACACGGTGTGGCTCACGCTGATGTGCGAGGCGCTGGCAATCGTCAGCGGGGCGCTGCTGGCATGGATGCTGCTGTCTTCCAACCCGGTCGGTCACCTGGTGGCTCATGCCTACCAGTGGGGGTTTCGCAGCGTGCCCGAGCTGGCGCAGCTGCTGTTCTGGTTCAACCTGTCGCTGCTGTTCCCCAAGCTCAGCCTTGGTGTCCCCTTCGGCGGCCCCGCGCTGTTCTCGACCTCGATGAACAGCGTGATGACACCATGGGTGGCAGCGACCATCGGCCTCGGGCTGCACGAGGGGGCATACCTGGCGGAGGTGTTCCGCACGGGAATCCGCTCCGTTGACAGCGGACAGACCGAGGCCGCCAGGTCGCTCGGCTTGGGACGCAGGACGATCGCCAGGCGGATCGTGTTCCCGCAGGCCATGAGGGTGATCGCGCCCAATGGCGGCAGCAGGCTGATCGGGACGCTCAAGCTGACGTCACTCGCGAGCGTGGTGGCGATCCCGGAGCTGCTCTACCGCGTGGAGGGTGTCTACTCACGGACCTTCCAGACGATCCCGCTGTTGCTCGTCGCGACGGTCTGGTACATGCTGATGGTCGCCGTGCTGCGCCAGCTGCAGTGGTATCTCGAGCGGCGCTTCCCCGAGCACAGGCTTCAACGAGAGGGGGGTGCGCACGATGTCGCTCTTGCAGCGGAAGCCTTCTAGCGCCGGCATCCCCCACGGCGCCGCCAACGCGCGCGGGGATGCGCCACTGCTGTCCGTACGCGATGTGTGGAAGTCGTTCGGCAGCCTCACGGTCCTGCGGGGCGCTGAGCTCACGATCGACACCGGAGAGGTGGTGGCGCTGCTGGGCAGGTCCGGCTCGGGCAAGAGCACGCTGCTGCGCTGCATCGCGCAGTTGGAGCTCGTCGACGCCGGCCTGATCACGCTCGACGGCGAGCTGCTCGGGTACCGCATCGACGGAGAGCATCTGGTGCCGCTGCGCGAGCAGCAGGCAGCCCGGGGCCGACGTGCGGTGGGCATGGTCTTCCAGCACTTCCACCTGTTTCCGAACATGAAGGTGATCGACAACGTCTCCTTCGCGCCCATCGCGACCAAGCGACTGTCACGTGCCCAGGCCGAGCAGGCAGCGAGGGACCTGCTCGACCGGGTCGGACTGTCGGACAAGCTCGGCGCCTACCCCTCACAGCTCTCCGGTGGACAGCAGCAGCGCGTGGCGATCGCTCGGGCTCTGGCGATGCGCCCCCGGCTGATGCTCTTCGACGAGCCCACCTCAGCGCTCGACCCCGAGCTCGTACGCGACGTGCTCGACGTGATGCGCGGGCTCGCAGACGACGGCATGACGATGCTGGTCGTCACGCACGAGCTCGAGTTCGCCCGTGAGGTGGCCGACACGATCGCGTTCATGGACGACGGGGAGGTCGTTGAGATCGCCCCCCCGGACGCTTTTTTCACCGCACCGCAATCACAACCCGCCCAAACCTACGTGAGCAGGAGACTATGAGTACAACCGACAAGCTGTGGCTGGCCGAGATGAGCTGGCCGGAGATCGAGCAGGTGCTGACGCGCACCACAACGGTGCTGCTGCCGATGGGCTCGACCGAGCAGCACGGCCCCCATCTGGCCGAGGGCACCGACACATACGTCCCCTCGTATCTCGCCGAGGCGGTCGCCCGCGTGAGCGGAGTGCCGATCGCCCCGCCTCTGTGGCTCACGACCTGCGAGTCGCACATGGGCTTCGCCGGCACGATCTCGCTGCGCCCGAGCACCGTCATCGCGCTCCTGCGCGACGTCTGCGGCAGTCTCGCGCGGCACGGCTTTCGCGACTTCGTGCTGCTCAACGGCCATCTCGGGGGCGCGCATCCGGCGCTGCTGTCGGCCGCGGAGGAGATCCAGGCCGAGCTGGGTGAGGTGTCGTTGTGGGACATCGACCTGAATGCGATCGCGTTCGACGAGCTCGTGGCGATCTGCGACAGCGACGTGTTCCCGCACGCGGAGGAGCTCGAGGTCTCACAGATGCTCGCGATTCGCCCCGACCTCGTCGACCTCGAGAAGGCCGTGGACGTGCCTGTCGACGGAGCCAACCCGTTCCTTCGGCTGTTCGGTGGAGCGGTCAACCATCGCACCACCGCCGCCGAGTTCAGGCAGCGGACGCCTACCGGGATCATCGGGCTGGCCACGCACGGCACGGCGGAGAAGGGGCACGCGATCCTCACCGCGCAGGCTCGGCAGATCGCCGCGTTCATCGGCGAGCTGCACGCGCTGCGCAGCTCCCAGGCAGGACTCACATGACGGACGGCGGGCGAGTGATCTCGGCGGCGGCGCTCCGCGAGCGCCTGGAGGACCCGAGCGTGAGCATCCTCGAGGTGTCGGCTGCGACGGACGAGGAGGGGTATCGCCGTGGTCACATCCCGGGCGCGCAGTGGGCCCACTGGAAGACGCTGCTGTGGGACGAGCGCATGCGTGCGTTCCCGAACCCGCGGGAGACGGCGCGCCGTCTCGACGAGCTGGGGGTCGGCCGTGAGAGCACGCTCGTTCTCTACGGCGACCCGGTTCAATACGGCACCTACGCGCTGTGGGCGCTGACGACTTCCGGACAGCGCGACCTGCTGGTACTCGACGGCGGCAAGGATCATTGGGTCGGTGCCGGCCACGAGCTCAGCACAGCCACCGAGCACAACCGACCCGGAAGCCCTCGTCGCGCCGGTCCGCCTGACCTCTCGGCCGTCGTCGGGCGAGAGGACGTGCTCGCAGCGATCGACCGGCCCGGCCAGGTGATCGTCGACTTTCGCTCTCCCGAGGAGTACGCCGGCGAGCGCGTCAGCCCTCCCGGCATGGCCGGTGGCGTCGACCACGGAGCCGAGCGCGCCGGACACATTCCGAGTGCGCGCCATCTCGACTATCGCGAGCTGCTCAACGACGACCACACGTTCAAGACGCCTGCCGAGCTGGCTGCTGCGCTGACCGCGCGAGGGATCGAGCGCGACGAGCAGATCATCGGCTACTGCCGCCTCTCACATCGCGCAACGCTGGGATGGGTCGCACTCGGCGATGTGGCCGGCCTGAGCTCTGTGCGCGTGTACGACGGCTCGTGGACCGAGTGGGGCAGCATGGTGGGCATCCCAATCGAAGCCTGATCCCACCCGGAGCCCGATCGCGGGGTTCACCCGGCGAGCGCACCAACCATCGACGACCACGAAAGGAACAGCAGAGATGACAGCCACTGCAACACCGCCAGCCCAGGATCACCACGCCGGAGCGCTCGAGCTCGAGCCGGCGGACGAGCAGGCACGGGGGGAGCTGCTCGCGGCGGTCGAGCAGTTGCACCAGGCCGAGGTCCTCCCGTTCACCGGGTCCTCCAATGGCAGCGTGCGCCTGAGGACGCGCTCGGACCGAATTCTGCTTTCAGCCCGTGGTTTGAGGCGAGACCTGACGACCGAGGACTTCGGCGTGGTGGACCTCGACGGTGGGCTCGTGAGCGGATGGCTCGACAGTCACGTGCAACCGGTGATCGCCATGCACACCGCGGTCTACCGGGCGCATCCCGAGGTCAACGCCGTGCTCCACACTCACTCCACGAACGCGACCGCCTTCGCCGTGGCGCGGCGTCCGATCCCGCTCCACTACGAGCCGCTGCTCTATCGAGGCCTGCTGGAGGAGATCCCCGTCACCGCCTACGGGCGGCGCAGCCAAGGCGATCTCGTCGGACGAGTGACCGATGCGCTCGAGGCCCACGGGCAGACCAAGGCGCTGCTGCTCGCAAACCACGGACTGCTGGCATGGGATTCCTCGCCGCTGAGCGCCGCGACCCTCGTGGTGACGATCGAGGAGGCCGCAGCGATAATCCTCGCGGCTTCGCCGCTAGGTGGCTCGGAGGCGATCCCGACCTGAGCGGCCGCGTCACGTTCGCGGCACGGACCGCGAGGAGTCCCGCTAAGCGCCGACGATCGCCGAGCCGCTGCTACGAGGAGCGCTTCCCCGGATCGTGCCGCGGCGTCCGTCGTCGGAGATCGCAGCCCTCACGCGCTCGGCGATACGCTCGCCGGTGAAGCCGACCTCCTCGTGCAGCAGCGCCGGCTTGCCGTGCGCCACGAAGCGGTCGGGCAACCCCACCCGGAGGATACGCGGCGTCGTTCCGGCGTCGTTGAGCGTCTCCCAGACGGCCGAGCCGAAGCCGCCCGCCAGCGCGCCCTCCTCGATCGTCACGAGCAGGTCGTGCTCGGCCGCCAGCTGGGCCATCAGGCCCGCGTCGATCGGCTTGGCGAAACGAGCGTCCACGACCGTCACCGCGATGTCGGCGTCACCCAACCGCTCTGCCGCCGAGAGCGCCTTGCCCACACCGCTGCCGTAGCCGATCAGCGCCACACGTGGCGCTCCCGCGCCGGATGCGGGGGCGGCGTCGGCCTCGAGCAGGATCTCGCCGGTGCCGATCGCGATCGCCTTGCCTTCGGCGGGAAGCGCGACCCCGGTGCCCTCGCCGCGCGGGTAGCGCAGCGCGATCGGCCCGTCGTCGTACTCCAGCGCGGTGCGCAGCATGTTCACGAGCATCGCCTCGTCGCGCGGAGCCATCAGCACGATGTTCGGCAGACAGCGCAGGTAGGCGATGTCGAATGCGCCGTGATGGGTCGGGCCGTCGTCGCCGACGAGACCCGCCCGGTCCATCGCGAACACCACGTTCAGCTTCTGCAGGCACACGTCGTGCACGATCTGGTCGTAGGCGCGCTGCAGGAACGTGGAGTAGATCGCCGCCACCGGCTTGACGCCCTCGAGCGCCAGCCCAGCGGCGAACAGGATCGCCTGCTGCTCGGCGATACCCACGTCGAAGTAACGCTCGGGCATGGCCTTCTGCAGGATGCTCAGCCCCGTCCCGGAGTTCATCGCGGCGGTGATGCCGATCACGCGCGGGTCGCGTTCGCATTCGCGCACGAGCGCCTCGCCGAAGACCTGCGTGTACTGCGGTGGCGGCGCCTGCACGATCTTCGCGTGCGAGCCGTTGGCCTTCGCCGCAGCCGGTTTGGTGGGCATGCCGTTGGTGATCGACTTGGGCTTGGCCGCGTGCCACTTCTCCATCCCCTCGAGGCCACCGTCCTCCGCCGGCGCGAAGCCCTTGCCCTTGACCGTGGCGATGTGCACCACCACTGGCCGCTGCGCGGCGAGCGCCTCGCGCAGCGCGGCTCGCAGCGCGCGCACGTCATGGCCGTCGATCACGCCCATGTAGGCCCAGTCGAGCTCCTCCCACCACAGCCCCGGAGCCCAGAACGCCTTGATCGACTCCTTCAGGTGCGGCCCCAGGCGCTCGAACGCGGCGCCGATCCCGATCGGCAGGCGCGTGAGGCCGCCCTCGAGATCCGAGCGCGCGTGCCACAGCTTCGGGTTCAGGCGCACGCGGTTGAAGTAGCGTGAGAGCGCGCCGACGTTGGGCGCGATCGACATGCCGTTGTCGTTGAGCACGACCACGATCGGCGTGCCCAGGCCGCCCGCCTGCCCAATCGCCTCGAACGCCACGCCGCCGGTCATGGCGCCGTCGCCGATCACCGCCACGACCTTGCCGTCGGCCTCACCGCCCATGTGGCGCATGCCCTCCTTGATCCCAACCGCGTAGCCGATCGAGGTGGAGGCGTGACCGGCGCCCATGATGTCGTGCGGGGACTCCGCGATCGAGCAGAACGGCGCGAGCCCGCCGTACTGGCGGATCGTGCTCAGCTGGTCGCGGCGGCCGGTCAGGACCTTGTGCGGGTAGGCCTGGTGGCCCACGTCCCACAGGATCTTGTCGCGCGGGGACTCGAGCACCGAGTGCAGCGCCACCGCCAGCTCGCACGTGCCGAGGTTCGCGCCGAAGTGCCCGCCGATCTCGCCGACCGTATCGATGATGTGCTCGCGCACCTCCTGCGCGAGCTGCTCGAGCTCCTGCTCTGAGAGCTCGCGGAGGTCCTCCGGTCCGTCGATCTTGGCGAGCAGGCTCATGATGTGCGGGTGTAGATGAAGTCGGCGATGCCCTCGAGCTCAGCGGTCGCGTCGGCAGGCGCCCCCTCGCGCGTGCAGACCATGCTGGCCGCCTGCGCGAGCGCCTCGCGGGCCATCCGATGCGACTCCGCTGCGAGCTCCCTGGCACGCTCGATTCCGAACTCGCTCACGTACGTGCGCTTCCCGTGACGCTCATCGCTACCTCTTGGCTTTCCCAACGCATCGTCTGTCCCGGTCACATCAAGTATGTCGTCGACTATTTGGAACAGCACCCCCAGCTCCGCAGCGAAGCGACGGAAGGGCGCGGTCTCCGCCGCATCTTCGATCCCTCCCAACAGTAGTACGCAGAGCACCGACGCACCGATCAAACGGCCAGTCTTGAGCTCGTGCAGCCGACGCAGCGCCGAGGGCCCGGACGGCGTCTGGGGGCTGACATCGGCGTACTGACCGCCCACCATGCCGTTGACCCCCGTCGCCGCCGCCAGCTCAGCGGCCGCCGCCAGCACGCGCTCGGGAGCCGAGCGCTGGCTTTTGAGCAGGTGATTGAACGCCTCCGCATACAGCCCGTCCCCGGCGAGGATCGCCACGTCCTCGCCGAACTTCACGTGGCAGGTCGGCGCGCCGCGACGCAGATCGTCGTCGTCCATCGCCGGCAGGTCGTCGTGGATCAGCGAGTAGGTGTGGATCAGCTCGATCGCGCCGGCCAGAGGCAGCACCTCGGCCTGCTCGAGGCCGACCGCGCGCGCGGTCGCGAGCGCCAGCACCGGCCTGATGCGCTTGCCGCCCGCCAGCAGCGAGTAGCGCATCGCTTCGTCCAGCCCCCGCGTGATCGTCTCCTCGGCGAAGCTGATGTCCTCGAGGTAACGCTCGATCTCCTCCCGCAGGTGATCCGGGTAGCTCGGGTTGATAGCAAGCGCGGACGCAGGTGCGGGGGGGTCGGCCGGCTGGTTCGGGTGCGCCGGCACCTACAGCAGGCTGTCCTGGCCGGGCGGCGGAGCTGAGACCTCCGCACGCGTCAGCTGCTCCAGCTCGGCCGCCGCCTGCGTGGCAAGCGAGGCGCAGTCCTCCACCATCGTCGCCGCGGCGTCCGCTGAGAGCTCGCCCGAGCGCAGCTGCTCGGCCGCGCGCTCCAGACGAGCGATCAGCTCGTCGAGACGCTCAACGCTTGTCATCTGAGGTGCGTGCTCATCGGATACCAGCATTCTGTCGCACCTCGCGCAGCACTGCTGCCAGCACGCCGTTGACGAAGCCCGGCGCGTCCGAGCCACAGAAGGTCTTGGCGCTCTCCACCGCCTCCTCGATCGCGCCCTCCGGCGGTATCGGCGTATCGGCGGGCGCGGCGTCCGGATGGAGGATCTCGATCAGCGCCACGCGCATGATGCTTCGCTCGAGCGGCTGGATCCGCTGGACCGACCAACCGTGCGCGTGCCGGTCGATCACCTCGTCGAGCTCCGTCGCCCGATCGGCGGCTGCGTGTGCGAGCGCCCGCGCGAACAGCGACGCGTTGGGACCCAGCGCGTCCGCAAGCGGCTTGCCGGTCAGGTCGTGCTGGTAGAGCGCTATCACTGCAGCCCTGCGCTGATCCGAGCGGCGCATTCAGGCGCGCGCGACGTAGTCGCCGGAGCGCGTGTCAACCCTGATGCGCTGCCCCGGCTCGACGAACAGCGGCACCTGGATCACAGCGCCGGTCTCCAGCGTCGCGGGCTTGGTTCCACCGCCTGACACCGAGTCGCCGCGCAGGCCCGGGTCGGTCTCCGTGACCGTCAGATCGACCGCGCTGGGCAGCTGCAGGTCACCCGGCTCCTCGTCGATGAACAGCACGTCCACCTCGCTGCTGGGCGTGATCCAGCGCAGCGCGTCTGCGATGGCGGCCTCGGGTACAGCGATCTGCTCGAAGGACTCGGTGTCCATGAAGTGCGCATCGGTGCCGTCCGCGTACAGGAACTGCATCGTCCGCGACTCCGTGTGCACCGGGCGGAACTTCTCGCCCGCCCTGAACGTCCTGTCGATCACGTTGCCGTCGGAGGCCCTGCGCAGCTTCGTGCGCACGAACGCCCCGCCCTTGCCCGGCTTGACGTGCTGGAACTCGAGGATCTTGAAGACCGTGCCCTCGACGTCGATGTGATTGCCGTTTTTGAATTGATTTGTGCCTAGCACGTATTCAGCTTACCCTTGTTTAGCGTGACCACTACAGCCAAGAAGCCTAGCCGCATGGATCAGTATGTGCGGGTCAGCCGCGTTGCGGGTCGCTCGGGAGAGAGTTTCATCTCGCCCGACCTGCAACGCGAGCAGGGAGCTGCGTGGGCGTCTTCGCGCGGCGTCGAGGTCGCGGTCGTCCACGAAGACCTCGACCAGTCGGGCGGCAAGCTGGAGCGTCCCGGCCTCGACGCGCTCATGGCGCGCATCAGAGCAGGCGAAACGGACGGCGTGATCGTCTCGAAACTCGATCGCCTGAGCCGTCTCGGGGTGGCGGACGCCCTGCGCCTGGTCGAACAGATCACGGAGGCCGGCGGCTCGATCGCAGCGCTCGACCTGGGCCTCGATCCGACGACGCCGTTCGGCGAGTTCGGCATGACGATCATGCTCGCGCTGGCGCGCATGGAACGGCGACGCATGAGCGAGGCGTGGGAGCACGCCAAGACTCGGGCGCTCGATCGCGGCGCTCGGATGGGAGCAACGCCGTTCGGCTACACGCGCGACGACGACGGATTGCTCGTCCCGCATCCGAAGTGGGCGCGCGTCGTGACACGCGCGTTCAAGCTCGCCGCCGACCAGGGCGTCGACGCGGCGCTCGCGTACCTGCGCAAGCAAGTACCGGCGTACCCCTCGGATGGTCAGCCGGGTGTTCGTCGCAAGCGCAGCGCCGATCATCGAAGCTGGAGCGCCTTCACCGTGCGGCGACTGCTGCGCAACCGCAGCTACCTGGGCGAGACGCGCTACGGCGATCGTCTTGTGCGGGACTCACACGCGGCCCTCGTAGATCGCGTGACGTTCGAGCGGGCGCACCCCGGCGATGAGAAGCCGCAGCGCCGCCCCGCTGCCGTGTTCCCGTTGAGCGGGTTCGCCACCTGCGCCAACTGCGGCGAGTTCTTGATCGGCGCACGAGCAGGCGGAAACGGAGGGCGCGGTCTGCGCACGTATCGCTGCCGCGCGTCGCTGGCGAGCTGGAAGGGCGAGCGCTGCGACTCGCCTACGAACGTCATGGCCGACCGACTGGAGAGCTACGTCGTGGAACAGCTCAAGCAGGCATACGAACAGACGGGCACGTCCGGGCTCGCAGCCAGCGTCGCGGACACGGGGAGCACCTTCGAGGACGTTCAGGCCGAGCTGGAGGCTGCGGAGCGCGAGCTGGAGCGGTTCGCCGCCGACCCGACTGCGGCGGAGCTGCTTGGACAGGCCGCATGGACAGCGGCTCTACGAACACGAACCGAACGCGCCGAAGCTGCGCGGGTCGAGTACCGCGAGCACGTTGACACGATGCGCGCGTCCGAGATCGTGATACCGCCGATCGAGCTGCTTGACAGCCTCGCGCCTGACGAGCTGAGGACCGTGCTACGCAGCGTCTTTCAGACCGTCCGTGTTAGCCGCGGTCGGGCGCGCGGCCGCAGCCCGATGGCTGAGCGAGTCGAGCTGGTCTTTCATGGCGAACCGTCGTCCGGGGTAGCGCCGCTCGAGGACGCCACATAGCGCCCGCTCCAATCGTTCGCGGGCCTCTCGGGGCATGGCCCGCGCCTCGGGGGTCGCTACGGCGAGACGAGACTCGTAGCGGCCACGGCGGCTCAATTTTTGTGCTGGGCTCGGTGGCCTCACACGGGTACTGACCCCCAAGGGCAGCAACCGGCCAACGAGTTTGACCCGCGCCGGTCGAGCTCGCCGCTCACACGGACAAGGAGGCGAAGCCGACGCCTCCGGTGCCAGTAGCGGCGGCCACCCGGCCGCAACCGCTCCCGACGCCGGCGTCGCCTCTATGCCCTGCGCGCCCTCTGGCTGCGATACGGGCGTCAGTTTGATTTGGCTGTCCCCTGGCGCGTCGCTAGGAGTGTTGCGCCACTGCCCCCGGTGGGCCATATAGGTCGGCCCATCAGGATATAGTGGCCCTATGACACGATGGATCGAGGCCGCGCGATGGATAGCGTTCCCCGACAAGAGCCTGCCGCCAGTCGAGGCGATCTGGCTTGCGATCGTCGGTGCATTCCTCGGGTTGCTGCTGTTCATCCTTACAGCACCCTGGACTCTGAGGGTCTTTGGAGCAGGCATGTTTTGGGTATTCGCAGCGACTGCGCTGGTGGCGTCGCTGCGCAAGCGGCGAGCAAGCCGCCCCCGGTCAAACTGACCCACTACCTGCCCCTCGGTGCCCGTTCATCCCGCCGCAGGCGTTCTCAGTGCCACTCGTCCGGGGCTGCGCCCGGTGTCCACTCCTTGGTCACTCCACCGCCTGCCTGCTTGAGCCTTCGCCCGAACTCAACGACGTTGAGCTGAAAGTCCAACTCATCGCGGGGATCGCGGCCCCCGTCATCGAGCATCTGACGCCAGTGCGCGAGCGCACACAGCGTCTCGACCTGTGATTCATCGGTCCACCAACCCTGTTTGAGCCCTTTCAGCTCGTCGGGATAGCGTCCGCACAGCGCGAGAATCGAGCCCCACATGAACTGGCGCCATTCACGATCGCCGCCGTAGGGTTCCAGCCACGGCGCCCGAGTGATCGTCAGCTCGTCCGCTGGTGCGCTTCCGTTCCCGCGCGCTGCGGCGGCGAGCTTCCCGAGTCCGTCGCGGACCATCTGGCCAGCGACACGCGCGACCGGCTGCCCGGACGCTGCCGCCAACTCGTCCAAGCGTGCGGCTATGTCGTCGGAAAGCGTGATCTTGATTCGACTGCTCATTACGGAACCTCCGAGTTTCGACATTGAGGGCCTTCTGGTGCCCCTTCTGCCGGTTACTGACCCCAAGTCCGCGAGACCGGCCAACGAAATCGAGGCCCACTTTAGGGTCCGCTCCGAAGGTGCATCTACGGATGAAAAGTCAAGGGTTTCGCGAGCTTTTCTTCGGGGTTTCTGAGGGTGCTGCTTGATGCTCGAGGTCGCGTTGGGGCGGCACAGCGCGGACACAGCGCTGGCACAGTGGTGCATCTGGTCTATACGGGCTTTTGTCGTGCCGGGGGGCGCGTTGTGGCGCAGGCGTCCGCGTCGGCCGGCGGGGTCGCGTCGAGCGCTTCGTGGTGGAATGATCTGTGGTGGTGCGGGTGACTGACGTAGCGAAGCGCAGGCGTCAGGGGCTTGTGGCCTGCCGCGCGGCTTTGCCCTTCGAGGGCCTATTAGAAGATGCGCGCCCCGGTGTCGCACCCGCACCACCCTTCGGTGCTGCCGCTTGCCAGTCGGCGACCAGTCGCCGGTATGCCTGCTCGGCCTGGGATTGCAGCTCACGCTCCGCCGCGCGCTGAGCGGCTGTCGGGGAGACGGTTAGCCCGTCGTGGCGGCGTGGGCGGCGTGACGCACCGGCGGTCAGTTCCAGGCGCCGTGTCTTCTGCCTGGTCAGCGACGGACGCGCGAACGCGTAGTCCTCGTCCTTGCTCAGCAGCTGCCAGCACAGCACCACGAGCTTGCGTGCGACAGCGACCGCGGCGACCTGGGCGCCACGGCGGGCACGGACGCGCTCACCGAACGCTCTGAGCGGGCCGGGGCTGCGGATCGCGATCCACGCGGCCTCGACCAGCATCGAGCGGGCCTGCGCGTTGCCGCGCTTTGAGATGTGCCCATAGCGAGCGGGCTCAGAGCCTGACTGGCGGACCTTCGGATCCAACCCCAGATACGCCACGAGCTGGCCAGCGCTCGGGAAGCGGGAGATGTCCCCGACGGCCGCGATCACCGCCGCCGCGGTCCCGATGTCCACACCCGGGATCGTCAACAGCCTGCACAACCCAGGCCACGCTAGGGCCTGCTCGGCGATCTTCTGGTCGAGCTGGGCGATCTCGCCGTCCAGGAAGTCGATCTGGCGCAGGCAGCCCTGCACCGTCTCGGTCTCCTCCTCGGGGAGCTGTTGCTCGGCGAGCCAGACGCGTCCCTTGCGGCCGAACAGGTCACTCACCGGCGGGCGGCCGAGCAGACAGCGCATCACGACACCATGCACCTGGTTCTTGATCCGGGTGCGCGCCCGGATCAGCGCCGCGCGGCGCGCGACACGCCGACGCAACGCGAGCGTCGCCTCATCCGGCACCCACACCTCGCTGAGCATCCCCGAGGCAAGCAGCCGCGCGAGCATCGCCGCGTCAAAGCGATCGGACTTCACCCGCGCGTGAGAGATCGCACGCGTCTGCGCCGCATCGGAAACCACGACACGCCCGACGTTGCTTTCCCGCAAGATCCGCGCGATCGCCATCACGCTCCCGCTCGCGTCCAGCACGACCTCATCCTCGCCGCCGAGACCCGCCGCGAACTCCCTGATCGCCTCCGGGGAGCTCGCGATCCGTCCGACCTGCGACACCCGGCCGTCCTCGCAGACGGCGATCTCGCAAAACTCCAAGTGAACATCAACACCGAAATACCGCAATTCCCGCTCCCTTCCACAACATCGAACACATGACTGGAAGGCGCGGCGGGCAAGCGACAAATACGGATTCGGGCTCTCAGCCCAACCAGGCGAGTCGCAGGGGCGGCCATATAGTCATTGACGGGCTCGCAGCCCAAATGCACGACGGCCTGCCCCACCATTGCGTCTTCCCACAAGGCCCCTGTCCCGGTCAAACGACCCTACGAACACGACCGGACAACAGCCCAGTCGATATTTCATACCCGTAGTCTGTTCAGGAGACTTGGGGACCACTTCGGATGGAGGGAGCCGGAGCGCGTGTGGGACTCGGCGGAGCGGTATCGTTGCTGGCGATGAGCGCGCAACGCGAGTTTGATGTGGTGATCGTGTCCGAGGCTGAGGGCGGCTACAGCGTGTTCGTGCCCGAGCTGCCGAGCGTCGCAACGCAGGGCGAGACGATCGAGGAAGCACGCGCGAACGCACAAGAGGCGATCGAGGGGTATCTCGAAGTGATGCACGAGGATGGCCTTCCCATCCCCACCGTGCACCGCGACCGCGTAGCGGTCCACGCCGCGTGAGCCAGACCCCAGCCGTCACGGGCAAGCAGCTCGTGAAGGTGCTCGAAGGCCAAGGCTGGTATGTGAAGCGCATCCGTGGCAGCCATCACATCCTGCGCCACCCGAGCATCCCCGATGCGATCCCCGTCCCGGTCCACGGCAATCAGCCGGTCAAGAAGGGCACGCTCGGCAACATCCTGCGCACCGCCGGGATCAACCGCGAGGAGTTCAACCGGCTGATCTGACGCTTGCGAGAAACCGCTCGATCGTCGCTGCGTGCTCGGCAGCGCGAGCGCGGCCATCGGAGGGTGATCTGGGTAGGGACGCATCATGGGGCGAACTTGTCGGCGCGCAAACCATGCGCTGGTGGTCGCGGTTGGCTGATGTCGGAGGGGGCGTGCTCGGAGTCAGGTGCGGTCGTGTTATAGTCCGGCGGCTCAATATGCGGAACTTTATGATTCTGATTGGGCGCCGGCTCTCCGTGGCGTGGATAATTTCAGGAGTAGCTGTTTTTGCGGTTGGGTGCGGGGCGAGCAGCGTAGGCACCCGCGATCCTGGCGGACCTGTCAGCGAATCGCACGCTATTGCGTATGCCAAAGCGGTCAACCTGCGCCCGTCTGATGTGCAAGGACTCGTGGGATCGACCGTAGCACTCCGTCGCGAGACGAAATATGGTCCGTTTGGCACCCTCGGAGAACGATGCACTGGCGGCGTGGACACGCCCGGCGAGGTGTTCGGCGTACTTTCGCAAAGGTTCTCGCGCAACTACGAACGCCAAAGCAGCTTCTTCCCTATCGAAAGCGTGTTCTCTGCCGTCTACTTGCTCCGTAGTGATGCTATTGCCTCGCATGAGGTCGCGGTGTTCGTGAGTGCTCGTGCGCGTTCATGCCTCAAGCGCGACAACTACGACCATGCGACTATCACAGGAACCAAACGTGAACCCTCGTTCACTGACGTCAAAATCGCCCCGCTGTCTTTGCCGGCGGGACGTGCGTCTGCGCACGGAGACCGGGTGACCGCCGTGGAGGCAGCCTTCCTTGAAGCGCCGCGTGTGAGGGGCCGTCCCAATTACTACGAAGATTTCGTGGGCTTCTTGGTGGGTCCGGCGGTGATCACGCTCCACGCGACGGGTTCCCCGCGTCCCTTCCCCGCTGCAACCGAGCGGCGTCTGCTGTCGTTGCTCTACCGACGAGCCGAGGTAAGCAGCAGCATTTTGAGCAGCTGAGCCGGGCAGCTATCGGCTGCTGATCATGCGGGGGCATGATTCGAGCCGTGAGCGTCCGTCCGTCCGGCTTGATACGTTCTAGACACGTTTCAGGATTGGTTTGTTGAGATCAAGAAAATGCCTGCAAATAGATGGTTTTTGGGCCTTCAGCCGGAGTGATCATCAGTCAAGCGGAGGGATCGGCAATCCAGACCATGCGTACGCCAAGCAGGTCGCCTAGACGCTCGAAGTGATGATCGTAGTGCAGCACGTCCAGTCCCGACGTTTGTGCCGCGACAGCGACAGTGAGGTCAGCTAGCGGGAGGCGGTGAGCGCCGTGAGAACCCTCATCCGCCAGCTCTCGCATCGCCGAGAGCACGCCCCGCTGGACAGCACGATCGACCGCGATCTCACGCATGCCCGCCAGCGTCCGATCGACCGCGGCGATTCGCTCCGGGCTCGGCGCATCGAAGGTCAACTCGTAGCGCACAGGCCAGCACCAAGCGATGTCGCCACGCTCAGCGGCCGCAAATAGCAGCTCCCGCGCACGGGGAATCCGGCGTGCGAGCATCCATGCGGAGGTGTCGGCGAGGACCGCACCCCGGCCATCCCACGGCTCGACGCTCACACGCTGCTCGGAGGCGAGTTGAGCCGATCGATCTCATCCAAGTCGAGATCGAACCCATCCCTGTCCATCGCGGCGAACAGCGCCTCGATTGCCTCACGACGGCCACGCCTGGCCTGGAGCTCCACCTCGGCCCCCTCTACCGCAAGCCTGCGCACCAGAGACGCATCGGCCTCCTGCGTGCCCGTCACTGCGCGCACACGCTCCAGTGCGTCCCCCAGTTCCGGGTCCGCCGTCACAGCGATTCGCGGGTGCTTGCTCGGCATGCCAGCCCTAGTGTAGCTCGCAGGGGTTACTCTGACGGCTCCGACTTCGAGGAAAGCGGCGGTGCTGGCGGCGCTATCGTTCAGCTGAGGCATGAGCGCAGAGCGCGAGTTTGACGTGGTGATCGTGGCCGAGCCCGAGGGCGGCTACAGCGTGTTCGTGCCCGAGCTGCCGAGCGTCGCAACGCAGGGCGAGACGATCGAGGAAGCCCGCGCGAACGCACAAGAGGCGATCGAGGGGTATCTCGAAGTCATGCACGGGGATGGCCTTCCCATCCCCGCCGTGCACCGCGACCGCGTAGCGGTCCACGCCGCGTGAGCCAGACCCAGCCGTCACGGGCAAGCAGCTCGTCGAGGTTCTCGAAGGCCGGGGCTGGTACGTCAAGCGCATACGTGGCAGCCATCACATCCTGCGCCACCCGACCGTTCCCGACGCGATCCCCGTCCCCGTCCACGGCAACCAGCCGATCAAGAAGGGCACACTCGGCAACATCCCGCGCACCGCGGGCATCACCCGCGAGCAGCTCAACCGGCTGCTCTGACGAGGCCCGAACCTCCTCGCTATCTCGTCTGATCTTCCTCGTAGTCCTCAGGGATCAATGCGCACAGTCTGGTCACCCTTCGATGTCTTGGGGTGCGCGGAGGTTGCCGACCGAGGTCACGGAACTGCTCGCGGCGGTCGGGGGGCTGATTGCGCGCACCAGTCCGCCGGCGTTGTCGAGCCATTCGATCTTCGTTGGCTCGGTTTCCTGCACGGCCTCGTCCCACTGCAACGTGAAGCGGCGACGCTGGGCCCGATTGAGGTGCGTCGCGACGACCTCGGGCTCCAGCCTTTTCAGCTCAGCCGCGACGCGAGGCGTCGGTGGCGGTGGTGTGAACCAGAAAGCGTTTTCGCTGACAGGCACGACGATCGGAGGCGTTTCCCGATAAGCGATGCGCACCGAGGCGACGCCATCGGGCACAAGTTCGACGATCAGTTCCTTGTACAAGTCCGGCTGGAAGACCCGGCCAGCTTCGTCGATCGCAGCGAAGGGTTCACACCCGAGTGGAGGTGCGTTTTCGCTGCCTCCCATCTCGATGATGCAGTCGACCGCCTCGACCAGGCGCCGGTGCTGTTCTTCGACGAGTACGCGTCGCTCCCGCTCCCCGGCCGGCAGACAGTGGGCGGGGAGCACCTCTTCGGAGCGCCCGTACGCCGGGATCACGAAATAGCGCCGGCCGTCGGGGAGCCTGGTCAGCTGACGCACATACGCGGGGTAGTAGCCCGAGAGCTCGTAGACCTTGGAGAGTTCGCGGTCGAGTCCGTCGCCCTCTGGTTTCAGCCCCGAAAGCGCGTCACTCGGCAACGCTGATCTGCGAAAGATGGCGAAACTGGAGAGGATCGTGGCTTCCAACGGGGTCGAGAGCTCCTTGGCAGGCGCGGGCCGGGGCCCAAGGAGCCTGTACGTGGCTTCTATGCAGGATGACGAGAGGCGCGTCACGCTGGCTGTCGCCGTCCCGGCGGAGGAACCGCAGGCGGTGAGGATGAGGCCCAGCCCTGCAATCAGTGCGACCATGCCGCTCAAGTAGGCAGACCGCCGTCCGACGCGAACCTGGCCTAGCACGTGGTCACTCACCGCTCCGCGCTCTGAGCGGCGACGACCGACCTCTTTCCGAGTGCACGCCACGCATGGAAGCTACCGGGACCGGGGTCGCGGGGCCGGCGCTGGTGTGCGCGGGCGCGCTGTCCTTTGAGGGCGGGATGGGTAGCGCTCGGATTGGCTGCGAGGGGTCTCATCACCGCGCCGCTCCGCTTGCCCATCGGACGATGACCAGCACCGTCCGCAGCAGCTCCCGTTACGCGCCCTGCGCGAAGAGCGGCAGTCGGTCACAAGCGAGCGGGGTGGGCACGACGATCTCGGGCGGCTCTTACGTCCGATCCCCCTAATACGTTCTAGGCATGTTTCAGAATTGGTTGGTGCTTATCAGGACGAATCAGTCTTTCTAGAGCCAAATCTCGATGTGGTCGCGGGCCGCGCGAACCTTTCGTCGCGGCCGGGTCACGATAGCGCCAGTGTTGCGTGGACGCGTTACGACTCATCTGGCACTACACACCAGTCTCCAATCGCACGAGACGTCCCTCTTCAGCCGCCGCCACTGCCAGACCTCCGTCGAGCGTGACCAACCCGGCATCCAGCCGACGAGCGAGGGCCAGGTACGCGGCGTCATACGCAGTCAGCGTGTCGCGCAGCTCCCATGTCTCGGCGGCGGGCTCGATCACGGGATAGGCGAGCGTAGCGACGACAGCGGTAGCATCGCCCTCTGGTGGTATGATGTTCCGCATGAGCACGATCACATGGCGCGTTGGGCAGCTCGCTGCACAAAAGGGATGGAGCACACGAGGACTCGCGCAGGCGGCCGGCCTCGACGAGAAGACCGTCCGGAACATCGTTGCCGGACGCGCCACGCGCGTGGACCTTCACACGATCGCGTGCCTGTCCTCCACGCTGGATGTCACACCAGGCGCACTATGGACAAGCGAACCCGACCCGGCAGACGCATGGCTCGCCGCAGCAGGAGCCGCCGGACAGGCCCAATCCGGTGAGCTGGAGGAGATCCTCGCCGGCGGCCGGCCCGACGTGTTCGACACGGCCTTGGAGCGGGCGACACGGCCACTGTGAGTCGCTGCTACCTCGACACGAACTTCCTCTATACACACCTGAGGTCGAAGCCCTCGAGTGCGCCAGACCCGATCGAGACCTGGCGACGGTCGGTCCTGGCAGAGCTCGCGAGCGATGGCGGCGTCATCAGCGCGCTCGTCCTCGACGAGCTCGCCTGCAGACTTATCCTCGCCTGGCTGCGAGATGATGGCGTGGAGGATCCTCTCTCCAGATACCGGGCCGAACCGCAGGCGACGATGCGTACGATGGCACGCCGCCTTACAGCGACGTGGCGGGCCGTCGAGTCGCTGTCCCTCGAGCTATGCCCTACCGATCACGCGGTCGTCGCCCAAGCGCAGGCACTCATGGCAAAACCCGGTCTCAGTCCCCGAGACGCCTTTCACGCCGCCCATGCTCTAGCGGCAACGTGCAGCCTTGTCGCGAGCACCGACACCGCCTTCGATCAGGTTCACGGCCTGAGTTGCCTCGCGCCGTGATCGATACGTTCTACACGCCTTCTCGAATTGGCTCGTAGCGCCGCCCAACAGCATCAGGCCGCCGTGCTCCACGTCGACCGCCACTACGACGTGCTCGCCGAAGTGCTGGCCTTCGAGCCGGTACGACTCGTGGCCTGACGCCATTGGCTGGGCGTCCCTGCTCGACAGCTGACGCTCAAGCCGGCCTATCGGGACGCCGATGGCAACCCATGCGTCGAATCGTGCGCGAGAACGCCCTGTGCGCGTTCGCGGCCGCCGCCGCCAGCGCGACGGTCGCGTGGCTGGCGCTCTACGGGTTCGGGTGGAACGACTACGAAAGCGAGGCGCGACCCGCCTATGAAGCGCTCGTGCACGGGCACGTGCTGCGCTTCCTGCAGCTCGCGCCCGCCTACGGCGGGTCGCTGATCGAGCGAGCGCCGTTCGCGCTGCTGCCGGGGCTGTGGGGCGGCGGCCCACTGGCCGTCTACCGGATGGTCGCGCTGCCCTGTCTGCTCGCAGCATGCCTGCTCGGCGTTGGGCTGGTCTCGCGCATGCGCAGGCAGGGAGGTTCGACGCTCGCCTGCGCCGTCGCGCTCACCGTATGCGTGGCCAATCCAATCACGGTGCGCGCGCTGGAATTCGGACACCCCGAGGAACTACTCGGTGCCTGCCTGTGCGTCGCCGCGGTGATGCTCGCCGCGCGCTCAACCGCCGCTCGCGACCACTCCGTCCTCGCAGGCGTCCTCCTGGGGCTCGCGGTGGCCAACAAGGACTGGGCGCTGCTGGCGACAGGCCCGGTGCTGCTGGCCCTCTCCCCGGGGCGCAGGGTCAGATGCCTGGCGAGCGCCTGCCTGACCGGCGCGGTGGTGCTCGCGCCCATTGGTGCTCGTCAACTCAGGCGGCTTCGTGGCGAGCACCCGCGCAGTGGCCACGCCCTCTGCCGTGGCGATCTTCAAGCCCTGGCAGCTGTGGTGGTTCTTCGGCGCCTGCGCCGCCCCCTCGCACGCGGACCCCTCGACGTGCACCAGGCCGGCTACCGGATCGGGCCGGCCTGGACGGGCGTCGTCAGCCATCCGCTGATCCTCGCCACCGCGCCCGCGCTGCTCGCCGCACTGTGGCCGCGGAGCCGTCGAGTGGCGCTGCCCGAGAGACAGGCGTTGCTGGCTCTGGCGCTCGTGCTCCTGCTCCGATGCCTGCTCGATACCTGGGATGAAAGCTACTATCTGCTGCCGTTCGTGCTCGCCCTGCTCGCCTGGGAGATCGCCACGGCTCCTCGTCGCCCGCCCCTGCTGGCGCTCGCTTGCAGCGGGCTCACGTGG
>CAVUYF010000004.1:0-161534 GCA_963745635.1 uncultured Solirubrobacteraceae bacterium
TTACCCGACAAGGAATTTCGCTACCTTAGACACTTTCTGTTTACGTCTCCACTTCGAGACGGCTAGGTCGTTTCTCGTTCCGCCTGAGCTCTCCACGTCGCCGTGAAGGTCGGACCATATCTTCACACATGCACTCGCACGCGTGTTCAGCGTATGGCCTCTGAGGATTCTGCCTCTTCGACAGTCTTTCCTGCTGATTTCCTGCACCCGACACATTGTCACGGTACCGCCCACTTGGGACGGAACTCGTAGTGCGGGATTCTCAGGCGTTCCAGCATATGGCCAGATGCTCACCGTACGGTTACCCGCACGGAGGGCAGCGATCTACCTTAGGACCGTTATAGTTACGGCCGCCGTTTACCGGGGCTTAGCTTCGCTGCTTCGGGTCAAGCCCTAACAACTCCACGTAACCTTCCGGCACCGGGCAGGCGTCAGCCCCTATACGTCGTCTTTCGACTTAGCAGAGACCTGTGTTTTTGGTAAACAGTCGCTTCAGCCAATTCACTGCGGCCCTCTCGGGCTCCACTCGCGAGGAGTTTCACCCTACTGGGGCGCCCCTTATCCCGAAGTTACGGGGCGATTTTGCCGAGTTCCTTAACGAGGGTTATCTCGATCACCTTAGTATTCTCTACTTGCCCACCTGTGTCGGTTTTGGTACGGGCACGCGCTTCCTCCCTAGAGGATTTTCTTGGAGGCATGGCGTCAGGAACTCGCCGGCTTAACGCCAGCTGGCATCGCACCTCAGGTTATGCGGCCCCGCATTTGACAAGGGCCACCCCTACATGCTTACCCCAGGACAACCATCGCCTGGGCTTCCCTAGCCTTCCTCGTCCCCCCATCGGTCAAACGGAAGCGACGTGGTACAGGAATATCAACCTGTTGGCCATCGACTACGCCTTTCGGCCTCGCCTTAGGTCCCGACTAACCCTGAGCAGACGAACTTTACTCAGGAATCCTTGGGCAATCGGTGGAGAGGATTCTCACCCCTCTTTCGTTACTTATGCCGGCATTCTCACTTCCCACGCCTCCACGGCTGGCTTACGCCGCCGCTTTACTGGCGTAGGAACGCTCTCCTACCGCGCGATCGACCCGAAGGTCTCACGCACCCGCAGCTTCGGTGACTAGCTTGAGCCCCGTTACATTGTCCGCGCTCGAACACTTGACCAGTGAGCTGTTACGCACTCTTTCAAGGGTGGCTGCCTCTAAGCCAACCTCCTGGTTGTCTATGCACTCGAACATCGTTTCCCACTTAGCTAGTACTTAGGGACCTTAGCTGGCGGTCTGGGCTGTTTCCCTTTTGACGCTGAAGTTTATCCCCCAGCAACTGACTCCCGGAGTAAACGTGATTGGTCTTCGGAGTTTGCCTGAAGTCGGTAACCTGGTAGGGCCCCTAATCCAAACAGTGCTCTACGGCCAACACGCAATTTATCCGAGGCTATACCTAAATATATTTCGGAGAGAACCAGATATCACTGAGCTTGATTAGCCTTTCACTCCGACCCACAGGTCATCCGCCCAGTTTTCAACCTAGGTCGGTTCGGCCCTCCACGAGGTCTTACCCCCGCTTCAGCCTGCCCATGGGTAGCTCGCCCAGTTTCGGGTCTACCGCCTACGACTATGTCGCCCTATTAGGACTCGCTTTCGCTACGGCTCCGCTCATCGCTTAACCTTGCCGCAGACGAGTAACTCGCCGGCTCGTTATGCAAAAAGCACGCGGTCACAGGACAAGCCTGCTCCCACCGCTTGTAGGCACGCGGTTTCAGGTACTATTTCACTCCCCTTCCGGGGTACTTTTCACCTTTCCCTCACGGTACTTGTCCGCTATCGGTCACCAAGGAGTACTTAGCCTTGGAGGGTGGTCCCCCCAGGTTCAGTCCGCGTTTCACGGGTGCGGACTTACTCAGGAACGCCTGACAGGAGATCGTGCAGTTTCGTCTACGGGACGATTGCCCTCTATGGTGCGCGGTTCCACGCGCTTCGACTACCACACGATTTTGTAACTCCTGCCGAGCCAGACACAGCTCGGAACAGGCGCCCTACAACCCCTGACAGACAACGCGTGTCCGCTTACATCTGCCAGGTTTGGGCTGATCCCCTTTCGCTCGCCACTACTCAGGGAGTCTCTGTTGATTTTCTTTCCTCGGGGTACTGAGATGTTTCACTTCCCCCGCTTGTCTTCCGCCGGCCTATGTGTTCAGCCGGGGATAACGCCGCATTACCAGCGTTGGGTTTCCCCATTCGGGAATCCACGGGTCAATGGCTATTCAGCGCCTAACCGTGGCTTATCGCAGCCGTTCACGCCCTTCGTCGACTCTTGGTGCCAAGGCATCCACCGTGTGCCCTTACTATCTTGACGGTGATCTGGCCCAACGAGATCTGACGTCCCTTACGGAACGCTTCGACCTTGCAGGGCCCGGTGATACCCGTTTTTCAGCCGCCGCTTATCGATGGCGGCTGATGTGGCTTCTGTGCAGTTTTCAAGGACCGTGGAGAGGCGTATAACGCCGGCCGGTGTCGTGTGTGTCGGTCACGCCATATGCGGCGTGACCACGCGATCCCGGCGGACGCCGGTCTCTCAAAACTCAACAGCATGCTGGGGTAGTTTGCGGCCGGCGCCCGACGAGCTCCCGAAGTAGTGCGGGACTCGCCCGGCGTGCGGCCATCCAGCCAGGTTCGGTCGACATGCTAGGCCCGATCCGCTTGGTCATCGCCATGCCACATACCCATCGCTGAGTACTGACGGGCTTGGCGACCGCGCGGGTCTGTCACAAGACAGGCCCTGGATCGGGGCACCGCTAGGTGCTCCCTAGAAAGGAGGTGATCCAGCCGCAGCTTCCGCTACGGCTACCTTGTTACGACTTCACCCCAGTCACGAGCCCCACCTTCGACGGCTCCCTCCCTTGCGGGTTAGGCCACCGGCTTCGGGTGTTGCTCACTCCCGTGGTGTGACGGGCGGTGTGTACAAGGCCCGGGAACGTATTCACCGCGGCAATGCTGATCCGCGATTACTAGCAACTCCGCCTTCATGCAGGCGAATTTCAGCCTGCAATCCGAACCGAGACGCACTTTAAGGGATTCGCTCCACCTCGCGGTATCGCAGCCCTCTGTATGCGCCAATGTAGCACGTGTGTAGCCCTGGACATAAGGGGCATGAGGACTTGACGTCATCCCCACCTTCCTCCGGTTTGTCACCGGCAGTCTCGCATGAGTCCCCAACTAAATGCTGGCAACATGCGACGGGGGTTGCGCTCGTTGCGGGACTTAACCCAACATCTCACGACACGAGCTGACGACAGCCATGCACCACCTGTGAAAGTGCCCCGAAGGGAGGACGTGTTTCCACGCCGGTCACTCACATGTCAAGCCCAGGTAAGGTTCTTCGCGTCGCGTCGAATTAAACCACATGCTCCGCTGCTTGTGCGGGCCCCCGTCAATTCCTTTGAGTTTTAGCCTTGCGGCCGTACTCCCCAGGCGGGCAACTTAATGCGTTAGCTTCGACACGGGGGGAGTCGACACCCCCCACATCTAGTTGCCATCGTTTACAGCGTGGACTACCAGGGTATCTAATCCTGTTTGCTCCCCACGCTTTCGCGTCTCAGCGTCAGTCACGTCCCAGCGAGCTGCCTTCGCCATTGGTGTTCCTCCTGATATCTGCGCATTTCACCGCTACACCAGGAATTCCACTCGCCCCTTCCGGACTCTAGCCCCACAGTATCCACCGGCATTCCAGGGTTGAGCCCTGGACTTTCACAGCGGACTAATGGGGCCGCCTACACGCTCTTTACGCCCAATAATTCCGGACAACGCTTGCACCCTACGTATTACCGCGGCTGCTGGCACGTAGTTAGCCGGTGCTTCTTGTGAAGGTACCGTCACTCCGTCCGGCTATTCACCGGAGAAGCTTCGTCCCAACTGAAAGGGGTTTACAACCCGAAAGCCTTCTTCCCCCACGCGGCGTTGCTGCGTCACGCTTTCGCGCATTGCGCAAGATTCCCCACTGCTGCCTCCCGTAGGAGTCTGGGCCGTGTCTCAGTCCCAGTGTGGCTGATCGTCCTCTCAGACCAGCTACCCATCGAAGCCTTGGTGAGCCGTTACCTCACCAACAAGCTAATGGGCCGCGGGCCCATCTCGATGCGGAGGCCGAAGCTTCCTTTCCCCTTGCGGGCACATCCGGTATTAGCCCGAGTTTCCTCGGGTTGTCCCGGTCATCGAGGCAGGTAACCCACGTGTTACTCACCCGTTCGCGGCTCTGCCCCAGGGCAAGCCCTGGTTCGTCGCTCCACTTGCATGTGTTAAGCACGCCGCCAGCGTTCGTCCTGAGCCAGGATCAAACTCTCCGTGAAGAACTTCACGAAAAGCTGTCATCGGTTTGCTTTCGCCGGTCGCACGCAAGCGCGCGGCTGGCTACGGCACACGGGACCTATACACCGTGGTCCCGCACCATGACGGGGTACTTCATCTACTTGACTCTTTGACCGCCACTCGGGGGCGTTGGGCCGATCGTAGATCGGCGACGCTCCCGCTGGCGGGTCGAACCTGGACGCACACCACGATCCGACTTGGATCGTAGATGCGCATGCTGTTGAGTTTTCAAAGACCGCCTAGCCTCACCGAAAGGGCTTCCTTCTGGAGGAGACCGATCCGACCCGGTGCCCAGGGGCACCTGCGGGCCGACCGCGGAGTATAGCGCTCCGCGGGCCGGCAGCGCTAGCCAGCGCTCAGACGCCGGAAGCGGCGCCTGCCAACCTTCAGGATCAGGCCGTCCGCCTGCTCGCACGGCACGTCGTGGCGCCCGGGCGCGACGGGCTCCTCGCCGAGCGTCACGCCGCCCTGGTCGATCACGCGCCGCGCCTCCGAGCGCGACATCCCGAACTCGCTCGCGATCAGGCCCGGCAGGTGGATCATGCCGTCGACGCACTCGAAGCGCGCCTCCTCGACCTCCTCGGGTACGCCGCGCTGCACGAACACCCGGTCGAAGTGGCGCTCGGCATCCTCCGCCGCTCGCTCGGAGTGCAGCCACGCCACCAGGCGGCGGGCCAGCGCGCGCTTGGCGTCGCGCGGCGAGAGCCCACCGGCGTGCCAGTCACCGCTGGCGTCGGCCGCCTCCAGGCGTGGAGCGACGAGCAGCCGGTAGTACTCGCCGAGCGCCTCGTCGGGGATGCTCATCGTCTTGCCGTACATCTCCTGCGGCTCGTCCGTCACACCGATCTGGTTGCCGAGCGACTTTGACATCTTCTGACGCCCGTCGACGCCCACGAGGATCGGCATCGTCAAGATCGCCTGCTCGGGCTTTCCGTACGCGCGCTGGATGTCGCGCCCGAGCAGGAGGTTGAACTTCTGGTCGGTGCCGCCCAGCTCCACGTCGGCGTCGATCGCCACCGAGTCATAGCCCTGCAGCAGCGGGTACATCAGCTCGAGCATCGAGATCGGCTCGTTGGAGCTCCAGCGTTTGGCGAAGTCGTCGCGCTCGAGCAGCTGCGCCGCGGTGGTCGTCCCGACGAGCCTCAGCAGGTCGGCCATCGGCATGTCCAGCCATTCGCTGTTGCGCCGCACCTCGAGTCGCTCGGGGTCGCCGTCGAGGATCTTCAGCGCCTGCTCCTGGAAGGTCGCCGCGTTGGCGTCGATCTCCTGCGCAGAGAGCATCGGGCGCAGCGTCGAGCGTCCCGAGGGATCGCCCACGCGCGCGGTGTAGTCCCCCACGATCAGCACCACGCGATGGCCGGCGTCCTGGAACTCGCGCAGCTTGCCGAGCACGACCGCGTGCCCAAGGTGGATGTCCGGCGCGGTCGGGTCGATGCCGAGCTTCACGCGCAGCGGCCGCGACTCCGAGCGAGCCTTGCGGAGCTTGTCCGCGAGTGCCCCCGCCGGGAGGCTGTCGACGGCGTTTGCGGCGAGCCGCGCGGCGTCGTCAGCAGCCGCATCTGGGGCGTTGGGCATCGGGGCCAATGCTAGACTCTCGCCCCCTGGAGGGTCCCACCGTGGGGGCGCACAGCCCGTCACGCCGTCGAGACCGGATCCTCGAGTACCGCGGAGGCTGGCTCCGCAGCTGCTGATGAGCGATGACGATCGCCCCGACATACCGTTCAAGACCAGGCCGCGCCTGAAGCGGCTGCGGTTCGCGGCGATCCTGCTCGCCGCGCTCGTACTGGGCGGGATCTCGTTCTCGTTCGGGATGTTCGTGTCGGTCGCCTCGGATCTGCCCTCGCTCACCAAGGAATTCTCGCAGTACAAGAACGAGCAGAGCTCGATTCTGACGGACGACCGCGGTCAGCCGATCGGCGTGCTCAGCCAGCAGAATCGTGTGATCGTCACCTCGCGGCAGATCCCGCGACTGGTCGAGGACGCGGTGATCTCGATCGAGGACAAGCGCTTCTGGACCGAGGGCGGGATCGACCTCCGCGGCATCGCGCGCGCGCTCGTCGACGACGTCGAGCACAAAGGGGCCGTCCAGGGGGCCTCCACGATCGAGGAGCAGTTCATCAAGAACGCCCTGCAGGCCCAATCTCACCGCACGATCTTCGAGAAGATGCGCGAGGCGGCTCTGGCCTATCAGCTCTCGCAGAAGTGGTCGAAGGAAAAGATCATCACCGCCTACCTCAACACGATCTACTTCGGCAGCGGCGCGTACGGGATCGAGGCCGCCGCGCAGACCTACTTCGGCCGGGAAGTCAACCACGTCGGCTGCGGGGCTCCGCCGGCCCACGAACTGTGCGTCGAGCAGCTCAAACCGTGGGAGGCGGCGCTGCTGGCGGGCATCATCCAGTCGCCCACGGAGTACGACCCCGCGACCCATCCCCAGGCCGCCATGGAACGCCGAGACACGGTCCTGGAACAGATGCGAGACCAGGGCTACATCAGCAAGGCCGTCTACAGGGAAAGCATCAGGCAGGCGCTGCCGGCGGCATCCGAGACCCAGGCCCCGCAGGAGCAGAGCGTGGAAGGCGTCGACGCGGGCTACTTCACGAGCTGGGTGCAGCAGCAGGTCATCGAACGCTACGGCGCCAGGCGCGCGTTCGACGGCGGACTGAAGATCAGGACGACGCTGGACCTCGAACTGCAGCGTGCGGCGGAACGCGCCGTCAACGACTACCTCTCCGACCCCGAAGGCCCCTCCGCCTCGCTCGTCGCGATCGAAAACTCGACCGGCGAGGTTCGCGCGATGGTGGGCGGGCGCAACTACGAAGAAAGCCCGTTCAACATCGCCACCGAGGGTGAGCGCCAGCCCGGGTCCTCGTTCAAGGCGTTCGATCTCGCTGCCGCGCTGGAGGACGGCATCTCGCCGGAATCCGTGTGGCCGTCCAAGGAAAAGACCTTCTTCGTGCACGGACCGAACGGGGTCGAAAAGTTCGTCGTGCACAACGACGAAGGCGCGTATACGGGCGAGAACACGCTCACGGGCGCGCTCGCCTACTCCGACAACTCGATCTTCGCGGAAGTCGGTCTGAAAGTCGGCACCAAGCGCATCGCCAAACTGGCGCACGAAATGGGCATCACCACACCGCTGTCGACCAACGCCGCGATGACGATCGGCGGTCTCACGACCGGCGTCACCCCTCTTGACATGGCGCACTCCTACGAGACGATCGCGCACGGTGGCGAGCGGGTGACCGGCAGTCTCGCCGAAGCCGAAGCGCCCGTCGGGATCCAGGAAGTCGACGCCGGCAGCCAGCCGCTGCCCGACGGCTCGCGCCGCGACGTCAACCATGTTCGCACCAGGCGCATACTGCCGGCCAGCATCGCCTCCACCGAGACCTCGATGATGGAAACGGTGCTCGAGTACGGCACCGGCAAAGCCGCCGCGATCGGCCAGTTCGCCGCCGGCAAGACGGGCACCACCTCCAACTACGGCGACGCGTGGTTCGTGGGCTGGGACTCCAAGTACACGGTCGCCGTGTGGGTGGGCTTCCCCAACAAGCTGGTCCCGATGACCACCGACTACGACGGCGGCCCGGTGGTCGGCGGCACCTTCCCGGCGCTGATCTGGCACGAATTCCAGATGTCCGCGCTGCAGATCGAAAAAGAACGTTCCGAAGAGGGCGCAGCGAAGGCTGCCGCTCGCGACCACACCGGCGCCTCCGAACTCAGCTCCGCACCTGCAACTTCGACGGCGCCGGCCACCGCCCCGTCCACCCCCGCCAAGACCAACAGCAAGCCGGCGACGCCGGGGGCGACCGGGAACGAAAAGAGCGAAGGGGCGGGTACGGCCACACCTGAACACGCCACCGCGCCCCCCACGGCGGAACCCGCCCATGAAGCCCCGAGCACACCGCCCGCTCCCTCTGCGCCTGCCACGCCTGCCACGCCGGCCACACCCGCGCCGACGTCCTCCCAGACCGGCGGCGTCAGCGCAAGCCCGTAGGCGGAGGCTGGGTCAGAGCTGGGTCGGCGCCGGCTGGGGCCGCGGGCGCGAGACGTGCCGGTTCTCGGCGGCGCAGAAGCGCCAGCGCAGCTCCACCGCGCGGGTGATGCCCACCCGCGTGCCCTCGAGCACGACCGGCTCGGGCCAGCCGGCGGGCGCCGGCCCGATGCGCACCGGGCCGCTCGACAGGCTGGTGTCGTTCTCACCGAGCGAGATGCCGAGTGCCTGCGTCAGCTTGCCCGGGCCCGAGCACAGGTCGTGCTCGCCGATCGGCCGGCGCGCGTTGCCCGCCCGCCGGCGCCGGGCGCGCATCTGCTCGATGCCCGCCAGCGGGTGCAGCGCGCGGATCAGCACCGCCGCGCCCACCCCCTCCGGCTCGCACACCGCGTTCAGCATCGTGTGTACGCCGTAGGAGAGGTACACATAGGCCTGACCCGGAGGGCCGAACAACGTGCGGGTGCGAGGCGTCAGCCCGACGAACGCATGGCAGGCGGGCTCGCTCTCGTGGTAGGCCTCCGTCTCCACGATCACGCCCGACACGCCTTCGTGCTCGACCGTGCAGCCGATCAGCGCGCGGGCCACCTCGAGCACCCGGCGGTTGTAGAAGTCAGCTGGAAGTGGGCGCATCCCCCTCCGGGGACGATGCGAGCGTGCTCCGCGCGAGGGCGAGCTGCTCGCGCACACGCGCCAGCGCAGTGCCGCCCTCGGACACCTTCGACTCCAGCCACGAGCTCTGCGCGAGTGTGCGCTGGAACTCGTCTTTGTGGGCCGCGAGCGTCTCGCTGTGCAGGGAGATCTCCTCGGCCGTCAGCTGCGAGAGCGGCTTGCCCGTGTCGAGCGCGCTGCGCACGAGGCCGGCGACGACCCCGTGGGCCTCGCGGAAGGGCATGCCCAGACGCACGAGCAGGTCGGCCACGTCCGTGGCCGCGATCAGCTCGTCGGAGGCTGCCTCGCGCATCCGCTCGCGATCGAAGCTCACGCCCGCGACCATCCCCCGCGCGGCGGCGAGCGTCATCTGCAGCGTGTCCACAGCGTCGAACAGGTGCTCCTTGTCCTCCTGCAGATCCTTGTTGTACGTCAGCGGCAGCGCGTGCATCACGCCATGGAACGCCGCCAGGTGGCCGACCACGCGCGGCGCCTTCGCGCGCAGCAGCTCCGCCGCGTCGGGGTTCTTCTTCTGCGGCATGATCGAGGATGTCGCGCTCCACGAGTCCGGCAGCTCGCAGAACCCGAACTCGGCGCTGCACCACAGCACCAGCTCGGCTCCCAGGCGGGAGAGGTGCGTCGAGCACGTCGCCGCTGCGCCCAGGTAGTCGAGCACGAAGTCGCGTCCAGAGACCGCGTCGATCGAGTTCGGGGCGACGCGCGAGAAGCCGAGCTCCCGCGCGACCATGCCGCGGTCGGTGTCGAAGTTGACGCCGGCAAGCGCGCCCGCGCCAAGCGGCAGCGATGAGGTCTGGGCCTGGGCGAACGCGAAGCGCTCGCGGTCGCGCTGGAGCATCCAGAAGTAGGCCAGCAGATGGTGGCCGAGGTACACCGGTTGCGCGCGCTGCAGGTGCGTGTACCCGGGCATCGGCCAGTCGATGTGCTCCTCGGCACGCTCGAGCAGTGTCGCCATCAGCGCCGTGATCGCGCTCTGGGTCTCGGCGCTCTGCTCGCGTGTGTACATCGCCAGGTCGGTGACCACCTGGTCGTTGCGCGAGCGCGCCGTGTGCAGACGCCCGCCGACCGGCCCGACGATCTCCGTCAGGCGCCTCTCGATCGCCATGTGGATGTCTTCGTCGTCGGGCTCCACGCGGAAGGCGCCCGCCACCTCGAGCTCGCCCGCCACCTGGTCCAGTCCCGCGAGCAGCGCGTCGCGGTCCTCGGCGGAGATGATGCTCTGCGCGGCGAGCATCTTGGCGTGCGCGCGCGACTGCTCGATGTCCTGCGGCCACAGCCGCCGGTCGAACCCGATCGACGTGTTCAGCTGCTGGAAGATTGGGTTCTGGGGCTCGTGGAAGCGGGACACGGCCGCTCAGTCTACGGCGGCCGGCCTCGCCGCCAGCACCGAGCGCAGCTCCTCGGCCACGCGTGCGATCTGCCCTTCGGTGATCTCCGGGAAGAACGGCAGCGCCAGCGAGCGTGCGGCGACGTCCTCGCAGACGGGGAACTCGCCCTCGCGGTGGCCGAAGCGCTCGCGGTAGAAGCTCATCAGGTGGATCGCCGGGAGATACGGCTTGCTCTGTACCCCGACCGCCGCCAGCGCGCGCACCGTCTCGTCACGGTCCACGCCGCGAGGGACCTGTACGACGAACACGAACCAGCCCCGGCGGTCGCCGCCGGAGTCGGGGCAGGGCAGCTCGAGACCCTCGATCCCCGCCAGCGCCTCGCGGTACAGGTCCGCCGCCTGTGCGCGAGCGGCGAGCATCTCGTCCAAACGGGCGAGCTGGGCGCTCCCGAGCGCGCAGGCGATGTCCGACAGCCGGTAGTTGAAGCCGAGGCGGTCGTGGTCGAGCCAGCCCATGTCCGGCGCGCGGCCCTGGTTTCGCTCGGAGTCGATCCGCTCCTTCAACGCCGGGTCGGCGAGCGTCACCATGCCGCCCTCTCCCGTCGTCAGCTGCTTGTTGGCGTAGAAGCCGAACGCCGCCGGATGGCCGCGGGCGCCCACGGCGGGCCCGTCGGCGTGCACGGCGCCGAGCGCCTCGCACGCGTCCTCGACGATCGCCAGGTCGTGGCGCTGCGCGAGCTGCTCGAACGCGGACATGGCGGCGGGGTAGCCGAAGATGTGAACGGGCAGCAGCGCCCGCGTCCGCTCGCCCACGGCGGCCGCGGCAGCATCGGGGTCGAGGTTGAGCGTCACCGGATCGATGTCGGCGAACACCGGACGCGCGCGCTCGTACAGCGGCGCGTTGGCAGAGGCCACGAACGAGAACGGGCTCGTGACGACCTCATCGCCCTCCCCCACGCCGACTGCCCGCAGCGCCAGGTGCAGTGCCGCGGTGCCGCTGCTCACGGCGCTGGCCAGCGGCGCACCGACGCGCGCGGCGAAGGCGCGCTCGAACTCTTCCAGGCGCGGCCCCAGCGACAGCTGCCCTGAGCGCAGCACCTCGAGCACCGCCTGCTCCTCGGCTGCCCCGATCACCGGGCGCGCGAGCGGGATCACCTGCTCGAGCCGAGCGCTGACTCCCCCGCCGGGGACGATGCGGCGGCGGCGCGCCGCTCGCCCTGCATTCCGTACTCCAGCGAGTCCACCAGCGCGTCCCAGGACGCGGCGATCAGGTTCTCGGCGACGCCGATCGAGCCCCACACGCTGTGTCCGTCGGAGGCGTCGATCAGCACGCGCGTGACCGCGCCGGTGCCCTTGGTCTCGTCGAGGATCCGCACCTTGTAGTTGACGAGGTCGATGTCCTTCAGGTGCGGGTGGATCTCGCCGATGGCGTCGCGCAGGGCGCGGTCGAGCGCGTTCACCGGACCGTTGCCCTCGGCGGTGCGCACGTAGCGCTCGCCCCCGAGCCAGATCCTGACCGTGGCCTCGGTGGCTGCGCGCCCGTCGGCGTGCTTCTCCACGATCACCCGCCAGGACTCGAGACGGAACAGCGGCTCGTACACGCCTGCCTCCTTGCGCAGCAGCAGCTCGAACGAGCCGTCGGCGGCCTCGAACTGAAAGCCCTCGTGCTCGAGCTCCTTGACGCGCTCCACCACGCGCTGGGCCAGTGCGTCGTCGGTGGCGATCCCCGCCTGCTGGGCCTTCTCGACGACCGTGCCGCGGCCGGAGAGCTCGGAGATCAGCACGTCGCGGTCGTTGCCCACGATCGCCGGGTCGATGTGCTCGAACGTCTGCGGCTCGGCGCGCACACCGGCGGCGTGCAGCCCGGCCTTGTGCGCGAATGCGTGCTTGCCGACATACGGCTGCGCCGGGTTGGGCGTGCGGTTGAGCAGCTCATCGACGAAGTGGGCCGTCTCGGTCAATCGTGCGAGGCGCTCGGGCGCGAGCAGTTGCGCGCCCATCTTCAGCTGCAGGTCGGCGATGATCGTGATCAGGTTGGCGTTGCCGGTTCGCTCGCCGATCCCGTTGACCGTTCCCTGGACCTGAGTGGCTCCGCATTCGACCGCCGTGAGCGTGTTCGCCACAGCGCAGCCGGAGTCGTTGTGTGTATGGATGCCCAGCTCGGTGCCGGGCAGCGCTTCGCTGACAACTGCGAACGCCGTCCTCATATGAGGTGGAAGAGAGCCCCCGTTGGTGTCGCACAGCACGAGCCTCTCCGCGCCCGCGTCGAGCGGCCACCCGAAGGCACTCGAGCGCATATGCGGGGTCGAGCGCGAAGCCGTCGAAGAAGTGCTCGGCGTCGAGCAGCACACGCTTGCCGGCACGGATGAGGAACGCGACCGAGTCGGCGATCATCGCCAGGTTCTCCTCGCGCGAGACGCGCACGACCTTCTCCACGTGCAGTACGGAGGCCTTGCCGACGATCGTGCAGATGGGCGCGAAGGACTCGGCCAGCACGCGCAGGCCGTCATCCTTCTCGGCGCTGGCGTCGCGCCGGCGGGTCATGCCGAAGGCGACGATCTCCGCGTTGTTCAGGGTCTCGTTGGCGAGCAGCGAGAACAGCTCGAGCTCCTTGGGGTTCGAGGAGGGAAAGCCCGCCTCGATCATGTGCACGCCGAGCTCGTCCAGCGCGTGCACCACACGCAGCTTCTCCTCCGCGGTGAGCGTCATGCCGCCACCGCCCATGCCGTCGCGCAGGGTGGCGTCATAGAGCTCGATGCGGGTCGATCTTGCGTTCATTTGGGGAAGTCCTTTCGGCGTAGAGGGGTACGGGGCGGGTCGGGGTTGCGACCGGCCGCGGCGCACCGCCTCTAGCCGGTCGCCCCGGTAATTCGCTCCGTCGCCGTGAGCTGCTGCGCGTCCGCCGCCGGGCTCTCGCCGGTGGGGGTCTCGAGGTCGACCGCGTCGACCACGTCCAGCCACTCGCGGTAGCGCTCCGCGCGCCCGTGGATGGCGTCGTCGAAGGCCGCCTGAAGCACGCGCGTGACCTCTCCGGGCTTGCCGGTGCCGACCTTGTGGTTGTCCACCTCGCGCACGGGCACGATCTCGGCGGCGGTGCCCGACAGGAACACCTCGTCCGCCAGGTACATCTCCGCGCGCGCCACGTTGCGCTCGAGCACCTTGTAGCCGAGGTCCTGCGCGATCTGCATCACCGAGCGGCGCGTGATGCCGTCGAGAATCGAGTTGTGCTGCCCGGGCGTCGCGATCTCGCCGTCGCGCACGATGTAGATGTTCTCGCCGGTGCCCTCGCACACGTGGCCGTGGTCGTCGAGCAGGATCGCCTCCTCATAGCCCGCCTTCACCGACTCGACCTTCGCGAGCACGCTGTTGAGGTACTGCCCCGTCGCCTTCGCGTGCGGGATCAGCGAGTCGGGGCTGATGCGCCGCCACGAGGAGGTCATCGCACGCACGCCGTTGCGCATGCCCTCCTCGCCGAGGTAGGTCGCCCACTCCCAGCAGGCGATCGTGACATCCACCGGCGCCTCCAGCGGGTTCAGGCCCATCGAGCCGTAGCCGCGGTAGACGATCGGGCGGATGTAGCAGGAGCGCAGCCCATTGCGGGCGACCAGCTCGAGCGTCGCCTGGCGCAGCTCCTCGTTGGAGAAGGGCAGCTCCATGTAGAACAGCTCTGCCGAGCGCCGCAGGCGCTCCACGTGGTCGGTGTTGCGGAACACGGCCGGGCCGAGCACAGTGTCGTAGCAGCGCACGCCCTCGAAGACCCCGGTGCCGTAGTGGAGGCCGTGCGTCAAGACGTGGACCTTGGCGTCCTCCCAGGCGACGAAATCTCCGTTCATCCAGATGAGGTCGGTCGGCTCCACGATCACACTGCTCCTATTCGACGTTGTCGAGCACTGCCCTGGTGGCCTGGACCGTGCCCGCCGCGCCACCCAGGTCGGGCGTTCGCAGACCCCCAGCCAGTGCACCTTCGACCCCCGATTCTACAGCCGCCGCCTCGCTTGCCAAGCCCAGTCCGTGCCTGAGCAGCATCGCCGCCGAGAGGAACATCGCCAGTGGGTTGGCCACGCCCTGCCCGGCGATGTCGGGCGCGGAGCCGTGCACCGGCTCGAACAGGCCCGGGCCGTCGGCCCCGAGGGATGCGCTGGGGAGCATGCCGATCGAGCCGGTGAGCATGGCGGCCTCGTCGGAGAGGATGTCTCCGAACATGTTCTCCGTGACGATCACGTCGAAGTGGGAAGGCGCGGAGACGAGCTGCATGGCGGCGTTGTCGACGAGCACGTGCTCGAGCTCGATGTGGGAGAACTCGCTGGCGTGCAGCTCGCTGACGACCTGGCGCCACAGCCTCGAGGTCTCGAGCACGTTGGCCTTGTCCACACTCGCGACCTTCGGCTCGGCCGAGCGCCGCTCGGCGGCGAGGAACGCGGTGCGCGCGATCCGGTCGATCTCCTCGACGCTGTAGGCGCACACATCCGAGGCGGTGGTGGCGGTGCGTGTCTTCTCGCCGAAGTAGATGCCGCCGGTGAGCTCGCGCACGACCAGCAGGTCGGTGCCCTCGATGCGCTCCCGGCGCAGCGGCGAGGCGTCGTAGAGGGCGGGCAGCGGCTTGACGGGGCGCAGGTTGGCATACAGCCCAAGCCCCTTTCGCAGCCCCAGCAGCCCCTGCTCGGGGCGCGGCTTGCTGGGGTCGGTCGTGTCCCACTTGGGTCCGCCGACGGCCCCCAGCAGCACCGCGTCTGCGCGTCGGCAGGCGTTCAGGACCTCGTCGGTGAGGGCCGTGCCGTGCACGTCGATCGAGGCGCCGCCGAACAGGTACTCCTCGAACTCGAAGTCGCCGAGCTTTTCGAGCAGCTCGAGCGTCGGCTCCATGATCTCCGGGCCGATCCCGTCGCCGGGAAGGGTGACGATGAGGTGTGCCATCGGCGCGCGACGCTAGCAGGCCCGGCTCAGAGGGCCGTGGTAACCGGCACCGCGGGCGCCCGCCCCTCGCGCTGGCGCTCATAGCCCGCGATGGCGTCGTCCTGCTGCAGCGTGAGCGCGATGTCGTCGAGCCCGCCGAGCAGGCGGTGGCGGATCTCGTGGTCGATCGCGAACGGCACGCTCTCGCCGGCGAAGCGCACCTCCTGAGCCTCGAGGTCGATCTCGCCCTCGCCTGCACGGGCCAGCGACTGGCAGTCCTCGGCGCTGAGCACCACGGGCAGCAGCCCGATCTTGGTGCAGTTGGAGTAGAAGATGTCGGCGAAGCTGGGCGCGACGAGGGCTTGGAAGCCGTAGTCCTGCAGACCCCACGGCGCATGCTCGCGCGAGGAGCCGCAGCCGAAGTTCTCACCGGCGACGAGAATCGGGTTGGCGGGCAGGTCCCAGCCGGGCTCCTTGGCCCAGTCGTAGAACAGGAACTCGCCGAAGCCGCTGCGCTCGACGCGCTTGAGGAACTGCTTGGGCATGATCTGGTCGGTGTCCACGTCGGCACGGTCGAGGTGGCTGATCTTGCCGGCGATCGCCTTGATGGGGTTCATGTGTGCTCTCTCCTACGGTGTATAGCGATGGTCATACAGAGTTTTTGAGGGGACACTGACTCCCCGGCCCTTCACAGACGCGTCACCTGCCCGTCACGCGCGCGTCACGGCAACGTCACACAACTGACAACGTCATACAACTGCTCACTGCAGGGCGGGCCTCATCCCGCCATAGATGGCGGCCTCGGCCCACTTGAAGTGCACTTCGACCTGCTGGAAGCCCGCCTCGCGCAGCCAGCGCAGCTGGTCCTCGACGGTGTCGGGCCAGTCATCGTCGTCGTCGAGGTCCACTTCGTGCTCGTGACGCGTGCCGCCGCTCTCGCGCTCCGCGCGCACGGCGCTGGCGAGCATCTCCTCGTCGAACAGGCCGCGCAGCGGGCCGTCGATCGCGACGTACTCCATGTTCACGAACATGCCGCCGGGCTCGAGCAGCTCGAGTATCTCGGCGAACAGTGCGGGCTTGCGCTCAGAGGGGAGGTGGTGGATGGCAAGCCCGGAGACGACCGCGTCGTAGCGCCCGTCGGGCAGCGCGTCGCCCCAGGCGGGATCGTTGAGATCGCCGGTCACGGCCTGCCAGCGTCCGGCGTACGCGTCGAGGTTGACGGCGGCGCGGGCGAGCATCGGCTGAGAGAAGTCGACGAGCACGCCGTGCGCTTCGGTGCCCTCCCCACCGGCGCGGAGCATCAGCTCGCTCATGGCGCCGGCGCCGGCGCCGATGTCGAGGAAGCGCTTCACGGGGCGCTCGCTGCGGGCGAACAACCGCGCGATGACGTCCTCCTGCAGCTCGAGCAGCGGGATCAGGATCCGCCGGCGCTCGACGAAGCTGTGGACGAGCTCCTCGTGCTGCCAGTGGGCGCCGGGTGTGGCGGTGTTCTCGCCCGCGCTCACGACCACTCCCTGATGTCCACGAAGCGGCCCTCGATGGCGGCGGCTGCAGCCATCTGCGGCGAGACGAGGTGTGTGCGCCCGCCGCGTCCCTGCCGGCCCTCGAAGTTGCGGTTGGAGGTGGAGGCGCAGCGCTCGCCGGGGGCGAGGATGTCGGGGTTCATGCCGAGGCACATGGAGCAGCCGGCGACGCGCCAGTCGAAGCCGGCGTCGCGGAACACCTGGTCGAGACCCTCGGCCTCGGCCTGGGCCTTGACCTGCTGTGAGCCGGGCACGACCATGGCGTTGACGGAAGCGGCGACTTTCTTGCCGGCGACGACCTCGGCGGCGGCGCGCAGGTCGCCGATGCGCGAGTTGGTGCACGAGCCGATGAACACGCGGTCGACGGCGATCTGCTCGATGGGAGTCCCCGCCTCGAGCGCCATGTAGTGCAGCGCGCGCTCGGTGGCCTCGCGCTCGGCGGGGCTGTCGAACTCCTCGGGTGCGGGCACCTTGTCGGTGACGGCGCGGACCATGCCGGGGTTGGTGCCCCAGGTGACCTGCGGCGAGATGGCGGAGGCGTCGATGACGAGGTCGCGGTCGAACTGGGCGCCGTCCTCGGTGGCGAGCTCGCGCCAGCGCCCGATGGCCGCGTCGAGCTCGGCGCCCTGCGGCGCGCCCGGGCGCGGCGTGCCTGCCTGCTCGGCGTCGCGGAACCACGCGAAGGTGGTGTCGTCGGGGGCGATCATGCCGGCGCGCCCGCCACCCTCGATGGTCATGTTGCAGACGGTCATGCGCCCTTCCATGGAGAGCGCCTGGATGGCGGGGCCGGAGTACTCGACGGCGTGGCCGGTCATGCCACCGATGCCGAGCTGCCCGAGCGTGCCGAGGATGAGGTCCTTGGCGGTGACGCCGAAGCCGAGCTGGCCCTCGTAGCGGATGCGCATGGAGCGCGGTTTGGCCTGGACCATGCACTGCGTGGCGAGCACGTGCTCGACCTCTGAGGTGCCGATGCCGAAGGCGAGCGCGCCGAAGGCGCCGTGGGTGGAGGTGTGCGAGTCGCCGCAGACGATGGTCATGCCGGGCTGGGTGACGCCGAGCTCGGGACCGATGACGTGCACGATGCCCTGGCGGTCGGAGCCGAGCGAGTAGACGGGCACGCCGAACTCGGCGCAGTTGCGCTCGAGCGTTTCGACCTGCACGCGCGAGAGCTCGTCCTTGATGCGCGCGGCGACAGGCGTGCCGTCGGTGGGGGTGTTGTGGTCGGCGGTGGCGAGCGTGCGGTCGGGCCGGCGCACGGTGCGCCCGGCGAGGCGCAGGCCGTCGAAGGCCTGCGGGCTGGTGACCTCGTGCACGAGGTGCAGGTCGATGTAGATGAGGCCATCGGCCACCTCGTGGGACTCCCAGATCTTCTCGAACAGCGTCTTGGGCATGGTCATCGGTCCTCGTGCTCGTGGGTTGTGGATCTCGTTTTTATGGGGACATTCATGATGTCCCACCCGCCCGGGGGCGTTCGCGTGGCGCTCATCTAACTGCGCCTCAGTCCCGCGGAGACGACGGCGATGAACTCGGCATCGCTGTCACGCTCCTTGGGGTTCTCGAAGTGGTGCGGCAGGTCTGCGTCGAAGGTCACGCAGTCGCCCTTGTCGAGGACGTACCGCTGTCCGTCGCATACGAGCACCACCGAGCCTCTCTCCACAACAGCGGTCTCGCGGCTGCCGGGCTCGTGGAGATGAGGCCCGCCCACCCCGTCGGACGCTCCGGTGGCGCCGCCGGGGGCGAGCGTGTGCCGTGAGAGCTCCGCGCGCTGGCCGGGCTGGGATGAGGTGAGCACCTCGAAGCTGTGTCCGCGACGCTTGTTGCCGCCGCGCTGGCGCTCGCGCGCCCGCACGACGGTGACGGCGCCTCCCTCGTCCAGGCGCAACAGCTGGGACAGCCGCAGATCGAGGCCGGAGGCGATGCGCGCGGCGACTGTGAGCGTGGGGCTGGTCTCCCCCCGCTCGACCTGCGAGAGCATGGGCGCGCTGACGCCGCTGCGCTCAGAGAGATCGCGAAGCGACAGCCCGGCAGACTCGCGCAGCGCCTTGACGCGCGCGCCGATCACCGCGGGCGACAGCGCCGAGGCGTGGTCCGGCGGCGTGTCCAGAGTGACTGAGTCAGTTGTCATACAAACGTACGCTATCACAGACGCGACGCCCGCGGTCGAGAATTGTGTCCCAAGCGATCGTCACGCTGTTCGTGTGACTTCTGCGACGGAAAAACCAAGCAAAGGGCTCGCCCGTTGCCGGGTGTGGCGCTAGCCTTTGTGGCATGGCATCACATGCGGTCGCATGCAGCGCAGAGGATCTCTGGAACCTCCCCGACGACGGGATGCGCCATGAGCTCGTCGAAGGACAGCTGCGAACGATGACGCCCGCCGGCGCAGAGCATGGCCGCGTCTCAATGACGGCGGGCCGGCTGTTGAGCGTGCATGTGCATGCTACGGGTACCGGCGTAGCCTTCGGCGCCGAGACAGGGTTCGTACTGGCCAGCGATCCCGACACCGTCCGTGCGCCCGACGCGGCGTTCGTCAGCAAGGCGCGCGCAGACGCGGTAGGCCGGACCGTCGAGTTCTGGCCGGGGCCGCCCGATTTCGCCGTCGAGGTCGTCTCGCCGGGTGACAGCTTCAGCGAGGTGGAGTCCAAGGCAGTGGGCTGGGTTGCCGCAGGCGCGACAGCGATCCTCGTCCTTGATCCGGCCCGAGGGACGGCGACCGTATACAGAGCGGGCGACGACATCCGCACCTTCACCAACAGCGAGCTCGACCTCAGCGACGCGGTGCCCGGCTGGCGGGTCGCCGTCTCCGACTTCTTCGCCTGACAGGCGACTGACGGCAACGCGCGACCCTGCCGGGGACGGCGGGCCCCCGGCAAGGTCCTCATCAAAATCCCCTCAGCCCGCGGCGGTCTCGGGCAAGCCGACGGCGTCGTCCACCTGCGAGCGCGCAACGGCGACGGACAGCGCCCGCACATACGCGCGCGCGGCCGCGTCGATGATGTCCGTGGACACCCCCTGGCCGGCGCCGGTGAAGCCGCCGATCTCCAGCACCACGGAGACCTCACCGAGCGCGTCCTGCCCCTCGGTGACGGCGCCGATGGTGAAGTCGCTGAGGATGGGCGCGATGCCGGTGGCGACGTTGATCGCCTGGAACACCGCGTCGATGGGGCCGTCGCCGGTGAAGGAGCCTTTGGCGGAGGAGCCGTCGGGCATGCTCACGGACACACGCGCATGCGGCGGGCGCAGCGATGACGCGTCCACCTCGAAGGACTCGAGCGCGTAGCCCTGGACCTCCTCGCGCAGCTCGTCGGTGACCAGCGCCTCGAGATCCATCGCGGTGACCTGCTTCTTGCGGTCGGCGATCTCCTTGAAGCGCTTGAACGCGGTGTTCAGCGCGGCGCCGTCGATTTCGAAGCCCATCTCCTGGAGCGCTTTGCTGAGCGCGTGGCGGCCTGAGTGCTTGCCCAGCACGATCGAGTTGCTGCGCAGCCCAACTGTGGTGGCGTCCATGATCTCGTAGGTGGTGCGCTCCTTCAGTACGCCGTCCTGGTGGATGCCCGCCTCGTGCGCGAACGCGTTGCGTCCCACGATCGCCTTGTTCGGCTGCACCTGGTAGCCGGTCAGCCGCGAGACCAGGCGGCTGGTGCGCGCGATCTCGGTCGTGTCCGCGCCCGTCCACAGTCCCAGGCTGGGCTCGCGCGTGTGCAGCAGCATCACGATCTCCTCGAGCGACGCGTTGCCGGCGCGCTCGCCGATGCCGTTGATCGCGCACTCGACCTGGCGGCAGCCCGCTTCCAGGCCGGCCAGCGAGTTGGCGACCGCCAGCCCCAGGTCGTCGTGGCAGTGCACCGAGACGACCACGTCGCGCAGCCCCGGCACCAGGCGGTAGAGCTCTGTGAACATCGCCGCGTACTCGTTGGGCATCGTGTAGCCGACGGTGTCGGGCACGTTGATCGTGCTCGCGCCCTCGTCCAGCGCGATCTGGATCACCTCGGCCATGTACTGGATGTCCGAGCGCGAGCCGTCCTCCGGTGAGAACTCGACGTCCTCGGTGTACTCGCGCGCCTGCGCCACCGCCGCGCGCACCTGCCCCTTGACGTCCTCGCGCGTGGTCTGCAGCTTGCGCTCGATGTGGATGTCGCTGGTGGCCAGAAACATGTGGATCCGGGGGCGCTCGGAGTCCTTGACCGCCTGCCACGCCGCGTCGATGTCCTGCTTGGAGGTTCGTGCCAGGCCGCAGATCACAGGGCCTTCGACCTCCCGGGCGATCGCCTGCACCGACTCGAAGTCGCCGGGCGATGTGATTGGGAAGCCGGCCTCGATGATGTCGACCCCCAGTCGCGACAGCTGGTGGGCGATCTCCAGCTTTTCCTGCTTGTTCAGGGAGATCCCCGGCGACTGCTCGCCGTCGCGCAGCGTAGTGTCGAAGATCAGGACGCGGTCCGCGTCGTTACGTGCCTCGTTGGTGCTCATGTCGTTCGTGCTCCTTCTCTATCTCGCTTTTGGTTCCTCTCTGCTGGGTATGCGGCTACGCGGCCGCCACGCGCTATTCCCCCCGAGGGGGGAGGAGAAGAAGCTGCAGAAGCGAGCAGTGAAACGACATCTGCGCGAAGCCTAGCACCGGGACGCCGCGCCGTCAGTAGAACCCGAGCCGCGCCAGCGGCTCGACCAGTTCCCGCTCCTCGTAGGAGAAGTGCGAGCCCATCGCGTCCGTGATCGCATCGACGGCCTCCCGAACCAGCCCGAGCGCGCGGGGCTCCTCGGAGACGAGCTTCACCAGCGCCTCGTCGACGCGATCCAGCATCGCGGCGATCGTCTCGTGCTCCTGCCCGAGACGCTCGAGCACCGCACGCAGACGCGCGTCACCCCGTGCCAGGTGCGGGAACACGCTCTGGTCCTCGATCGTGTGGTGGGCGGTGACGGCGCGGCAGTAGGACTCGCAGAAGGCTCCCAGCGTCCAGTGGTTCTGGCGGATCGTCATGCGGTTGAAGAACGAGCGCAGCGCCGCCGGGTCGGAGTCCCCGGCTGCGACCTGCTCCAGGATTTCGCGCAGCCGGCCCAGCTCGGCGCGCAGCCCGTTGTGAACGTCGATCAGGTGGCGCCCCGCGGCGAGCTCCTCGGCCGTGTAGCGGCGGGAGGGGTCGGGTGCAGGGCCCGCCGGACGGTCGCTCTCCTCCCATGGCGGCTCGGGGCTGAGCCGGGTACCGTCGTCGGGCGTTGGTCTGACCGTGAACGGCTGCTCCGCCTCGGACGGCTGCGACCGGTGGGGCCGCTGCGGCTGCCCCCCTGGCTGCTGCGGCTCGGACGGCCGCGGCGGCGTACTGGACTGCCCGGACCGCCGAGCCTCCTCGACGAGCCCGCGCACCCCCGGCACGACCTCCGTTGCGAAGCGCCGCAGCGTCTCCTCCTCCTCGCAGGCGAGCAGGAACGTGCCGATGCCCGACTCTGCGGCCAGGCCCGCGAGCTGCTCGACCCATTCGTCGGTGCTGCCGCGTAGGAAGCCGCCCGCCTCCCCGAAGCTCCCGTTGACGTTGTAGAGACGCCTGATCTCGACCGGATTGCGCCCCGCCGCCACGGCGGCACTATCGATCGCCGCGTTCATCGCCGCCAGCTCGCCCGGTTCGGCATAGGGCATGCTCGGCAGCCAGCCGTCGGCTCGGGCGCCGGTGAGGGCCAGCATGCGCGGCTTGTAGGCCCCCAGCCAGATCTCGACCGCGTGGCGGGGCGCCGGCCCCGGACGGGCGCCGAGGATCCTGTAGTGACGACCCTCGTGGCGGATCGGCCCGTCGCCGGCCTGCCAGACCGCACGGATCACCTCGATCGCCTCGGCGAGCGCGTCCACGCTTTCCCCGGGTGTCAGGCGCGGGCCGCCGATCGCCGCGATCGCGTCCCAGAACGCGCCGGCGCCCAGTCCCAGCTCGACTCGCCCGCCGCTGAGGATGTCGAGGCTGGCCACGCTGCGTGCCAGCACGACGGGCTGACGCATCGGCAGATTGGCGACGTTCGGCGCGACGCGGATGCTCGCCGTTCGTGCGGCGATCGCTGACAGCAGCGTCCACGTGTCCAGGAAACGCGGCTGATAGGGGTGATCCTGGACGGTGAGGAGGTCCAGGCCGAGCACCTCGGCGAGGCTGGCAAGCTCGAGCAGGCGATCGGCTTGCGCAGCGTTCGGGGTGAGGAATACCCCGAACTGCAGGTCGTGGCCGTAGTCGGTCATGCCCCGATCATCGTAGGTCGGTTCCTCCGCACCGCAATGCGACCGGTAGCCGCCGCGTGGCGTTGACGCCTACGGCGTCAACACGACCTTGCCGACATTGCGGCGCTCGGTGATCATGTTCTGAGCCGCGCCGGCGTCGTCGAAGCCGAAGGCCTCCGCGACGACAGGTTTGACGGTGCCGTCGTCGAGCATTTCCTGCAGCGGCTCGATCCACGGCTCCAGCGTCCCGCGGTCCTTCCACAGGCTGAGCATGTTCAGCCCGATCACGGTCTTCGATTCCGACATCTGCTTGATCATGTTGAAGCGGGGCATGCGCGCGACGGCGCGCAGCGCGGTGACGACGTTTTTGCGCTCGCCGGAGACGAGTGAGGAGGCGCCGAACGCCACCAGACGGCCGCCCGGGCGCAGCAGGTTGTAGCTGCGACGGAAGCTGGCGCCACCGACGGCGTCCATGATCACGTCGAACTGCGGCAGGCCGCGCTCCCAGCCGGGCTTGGTGTAGTCGATCGCGTGGTCGACACCCAGCTCGACGCAGCGCGCGTGCTTTCCGGGCGAGGCCGTCCCGTAGACCTCCACGCCGGCCCGCTTGGCGATCTGCGTGGCCGCGATGCCGACGCCGCCGCCGGCGGAGTGGATCAGCACGCGCTCGCCGGGCTGCAGGTTGCCGTAGCCGATCAGGCCCGCCCACGCGGTGCCGTAGTTGACGGGGATCGCCGCGCCCTGCTCGAAGCTCAGCTCATCGGGCAGCGCGACCACGTCGGTTGCGATCGCCGCCACCTGCGAGGCGTAGCCGCCGAACTGGGTGCTGGCGAACACCCGCTGACCGACCCTCACGTTCTGAACGCCCTCCCCCACCTCCAGGATCGTGCCGGCGACCTCGTAGCCGACCACGCACGGCGTCTTGGGGGCGTCGGGGTACAGGCCCATGCGCGCCATGACGTCTGCGAAGTTGACACCCGCGGCCGCGACCTCGATGCGCACCTGAACGGGGCTGAGCGAAGGGTCGGCCCGCTGCTGGACCTGAAGTACCCCGGGACCGCCGTGCTTGGTGATGACGACTGCCTTCACTCCTGCCCCCCATTCCGCTCGCTCGCCGTGTCGGCTGAGGCTAGAGGATCGACGCCGTGGCTGCCGGCGCTGGCACGCGAGCGAGCGAGGAGGCCGCGTCGCGAAGGTGCCGGATCGCCTCAGCCGAGATCGACCGGCCAGCCGTTGACGAACCCGTCGGAGGCGACGATCTCCTCAACGACAGCACGCGGCACGGGCGCGTCGGTGGTGACGACCATCGCCGCGAGGCGCCGGTCCTCGCCGTCGGGGTGGGTGGGCCTCTCATCCGGCGTGTGGCCGACGGCCGCGGAGGAGATGTTGATGCCGTGTGAGCCGAACATCGTGCCCACGCGACCGATCATGCCCGGCAGGTCCTCGTAGCGGAAGACGGTCACGTAGCGCGCGAGCTCGATCGTCAGGCGTCGCCCCTGCACCTCGACGAGGTGCGGCACGCCGTTGGGGCCGATGCCGGTGCCGGCGACGGCCACGCGCTGCGAGCCGGCGACGACGGTCACGCGGATCAGCTCGTTGAAGTCCTGCGCCTCTGAGACGGCCTTCTCCTCGAAGACGATCCCGCGCTGCTGGGCCATGGTGGGGGCGTTGACGAGGTTGACCTGCTCCTCGGTGCGTCCCTGCAGTGCGCCGACGATCACCGCCAGCCCCAGCAGGCGCGTGTCGAAGTCGGCGATCCTGCCGAGGAACGCGGCCTCGATGCGCTCCACGGAGCTGCCCTCGGCGAGCTCCATCGCCAGACGCCCGAGCTGCTGGGCGAGCGGCAACAGCGGCCCGAGCATCTCCATGTCCTCGGCGCCGACCGCGGGGATGTTCACGGCGGTGGCCACGACACCGCCTGTGAGCGCGGCGACGACCTGCTCGGCGCTCTGGTAGCCGGCGCGGTCGGTCGCCTCCGCCGTGGAGGCGCCCAGGTGCGGCGTGGCGATCACGTTGGGGTAGCCGAACAGGGGGTGCTCGGTCATCGGCTCGCTCTTGAACACGTCGAGCGCAACGCCTGCGACCTTGCCCGAGTCGAGCGCGTCTTTCAGCGCCTCCTCGTCGATCAGGCCGCCGCGTGCGACGTTCAACAGGCGCACGCCGTCGCGCATCGCCGCGAACGCGGGCGCGTCGATGAAGCCTTCGGTCTCGGGCGTCTTGGGGAGGTGGATGGTGATGAAGTCGGCCTGCGCGTAGACGTCCTCCACGCTGTCGGCCTTCTCCACCCCCAGCTCGCGATAGCGCTCTGCGCTGACGAACGGGTCGAACGCGAGCACGCGCATGTTGAAGCCACGTGCGCGCTGAGCCACGAGCTGGCCGATGCGCCCGAAGCCGACAATGCCGAGCGTCTTTTCGTAGAGCTCCACGCCGGAGTATTTCGAGCGGTCCCATTTGCCTTCCATCAGCGACGCGTAGGCCTGCGGAACGTTGCGTGCCAGCGCCAGCAGCAGCGCCATCGTGTGCTCGGCGGCCGTCACCACGTTGGACTCCGGCGCGTTGGCCACCACGATCCCGCGCTTGGTCGCCGCCTCGACGTCCACGTTGTCCACGCCCACGCCCGCGCGGCCGATCGCCCGCAAGTTTGTCGCGCGCCCGATCAGATCGGCGGTCATCTTCGTGGCCGAGCGGATCACGATCCCCTCGTAGGAGCCGATGCGCTCCGCGAGCTCCTCCTCGCTCCAGTCGATCCCGAGCTCCACGTCGAAGTGCTCGCGCAGGAGCGCGATCCCCGAGTCGCCGATCTTCTCCTTCACCAGAACCTTGGTGCGATCAGTCATTGACGTCACTCCTCTTGGCAGGGCCATACGTGCTCATGCGAGCCTCTCTACGACCCAGTCGATACAGGCTGTGAGTGCCTCTACGTCCGCGGTCTCCACGGCCGGGAACATACCGACGCGCAGCTGGTTGCGACCGAGCTTGCGGTAGGGCTCCACGTCGACGATCCCGTTCGAGCGGAGCGTCGCGGCGACTGCCGCCGCGTCGATCGAGTCCTCGAAGTCCACCGTGCCCACGACCAGCGAGCGCTTGGCGGGGTCGGCTACGAAGGGCGTCGTGTAGGAGGTGCTCTCGGCCCAGCCGTACAGGTGCTCGGAGGAGGCGCGGCTGCGCGAGACGCACCAGTCGAGACCGCCGTGCTCGAGCATCCAGGTGATCTGATCGCAGAGCAGGAACAGCGTGGCCACGGCGGGCGTGTTGTAGGTCTGGTCCTTGACGGAGTTCTCCAACGCCGTGTGCAGTGACAGGAATTCGGGGATCCAGCGCTCGGAGGCGTGCAGCGCGGCGATCCGCTCCTGGGCGGCGGGGCTGAGGAGCGCGAGCCACAGGCCGCCGTCGGCTGCGAAGCACTTCTGGGGAGCGAAGTAGTAGGCGTCGAGGAGGGTGAGGTCGACCGGCAGCCCGCCCGCGCCGGAGGTCGCGTCGACCGCCACGAGCGCGGCCTCGCTTCCCGCCGGCCGCGTGATCGGTGCCATCACGCCGGTGGAGGTCTCGTTGTGAGCCCAGGCAAGCAGATCGGCGCCGTCGTCTCCGACCGCCGCCCCGAGCGCGGCCGGATCGGGCACATCGCCGGGATCGGCGGAGACGATGACGGGGTCATCGAGGAACGGCGCGCCCTTGGTCACGGTGGCGAACTTCTGGGAGAACTCGCCGAAGCTCAGGTGCGCTGAGCGGCGCTCGACGAGGCCGAACGCGGCTGCGTCCCAGAAGGCGGTGGCACCGCCATTGCCGAGCGCCACCTCGTAGCCGTCCGGTGCGGAGAAGAGCTCGCGAAGGCCGGAGCGGATCTCGGCCACGAGCCCCTTCACGGGCTTCTGTCGGTGCGAGGTGCCCATCACGGCGGCGCCCTCGCTGGCCAGCCGCGCGAGCGCGTCGGGGCGGACCTTGGAGGGGCCGCATCCGAAGCGCCCGTCGCCGGGCTTCAGCTCGTCGGGGATGCTCAGCTGTGTCTGCTCTATAGGGGGGGTGCTCGTCATTTCGGGCTCCTCGCTCTTTCGGACCTCAAGGTAATGGTCGGATCTGAGGGTGCCCAGGCGCGCGGCGGTACCGGGTCGCCGCTTCCCGGTGGTGGACTCCACCCGAGCGCCAGTCGCGACGACGAAGGCGAGTGTAGCGAACGTCGCGCCCGCGCCCGACAGGCCCGATCGCGACCCTCCGCGGGAGGTCTCCTACGGAGCGCGCCGGTGCGGCTCGGACCAGTCATACCCGGGACCGACGGGGATGATGCGCTTGGGGTTCAGCTCGTCGTGGGTCGTGTAGTAGTGGCGCTTGATCTGATCCATGGCGAGCGTCTGCGCGACTCCCGGCCACTGGTAGAGCTCGCGCGCGTAGCCCCACAGGCTCGGGTAGTCGACCAGCCGCCGGCGGTTGCAGCGGAAGTGCAGGTTGTAGACCTCGTCGAAGCGCGCGAGCGTCGGGAACAGGCGCCAGTCGGCCTCTGTCACCTGATCGCCGAGCAGGTAGCGGCGTTCCCCCAGCAACCCCTCCAGCCACTCGAAGCTGTCGAACAGCTCGGCGAACGCTCGCTCGTAGGCCTCCTGGCGGCGTGCGAAGCCGGCGCGATAGACGCCGTTGTTGACCGTTTCGTAGACGCGGTCGTTGATCTGGTCGATCTCCGCGTGCAGCTGCGGCGGGTAGAGGTCGAGCTCGGCGCCGTGACCGAGGCCGCCGAGCGAGTCGCCGTCGCCCATCATGCGGATGATGTCGGCGGACTCGTTGTTGACGATGCGCCCGCTGTGCGCGTCCCACAGAACGGGAACCGTGATCCGACCCCGGAAGCTCGGGTCGCTCGCGCTGTAGGCCTCGCTCATGAAGGCCCAGCCGTTGAGCGCGTCGACGTACTCGCCTCCGGGCCCGTCCTGGAAGCGCTCGCCGGTGAACGCCCAGCCGCGCTCGTCGCGAAACGGCGCGAGGTATGAGATCGCCACCGCGTCCTGGATGCCAGCGAGCTCGCGCACGATCGCCGTGCGATGACACCACGGGCAGGCGAGGGAGAGATACAGGTGGTAGCGGCCCGCCGCGGGCGGATGCTCGCCCGGCTCGCCGGTGCTCGGGTCGGGGCCGACCCAGTCTCGAAAGCGGCTCACCTGGCGGGAGAACTCGCCGCCTGAGATCTCCGCGTCGATCAGCTCGTCAGCCACTCCACAGACACTCCCGCTGGAGCGTCGTGGCGCTCCAGCCGTCGGGGAGCCGCGCCGGCGCCACCCCTGGCGGGGCCTCGCCCGCCAGCAGGCAGAACTCGGGCGCGGGACCGAACACCAGCTGGCGGCGCCACAGGCTCGCGCAGCTGGGGTCCATGCCGTCGCCGAGCATCTCCCCCAGCGGCCGGCGCTCGGATCCTGGCGGCCGATGTACCCACACGGCGAGCGACGCGGTTGCCGAGAGCAGGTCCGAGCGCTCGCCCTCGATCAGCGCGTACAGCCCGCCCGCACCGCCGCCGAAGCGGCGCGCGGCGTCGTCGTGTGGCGTGCGGTGGCCGCGCCCGACGGCCGCCTCGTTGAGCACGCCCAGGGCGGTGTAGTCCTCGACGAGATACCAGTCCTCATAGCCCAGGACCGGCGCGCCGGCCTGATCCGCGCCGCCGGGCGGCGAGCCGAGCCACGGGATCTCGGGCACGCGGAAGCTCGCCGAGCCGGACATGCCCATCGGCCGGCTGCGCGCGAGCGAGCGGTGGAAGGCCAGCTGCGCCTGCTCGTAGGCCTCCACGCCGGCCGGGTCCAGCGGGCGGTGCCAGAAAAGGTAGGCCAGCACGGCGAGACGTGCCTCTCGCCCGCTCAGAAAGCGGGCTTGATCCAGTCCATGTGCGAGCGCAGCTCCGCGCCCACGTGCTCGACCTGGGTGTCGGCCTGTTCGGCGCGCATGCGCTTGAAGTTCTCCTGGCCGGCGCGGTTCTCGGCGATCCACTCGCGCGCGAAGTCGCCCGACTGGATCTCCTCGAGGATCTTCTTCATGTTCTCCCGCGTCTGCTCGGTGATCACCCGCTTGCCGCGCGTGTAGTCGCCGTACTCGGCGGTGTTGGAGATCGAGAAGCGCATGCCCGCGAGGCCCTTCTCGTACATCAGGTCGGCGATCAGCTTGAGCTCGTGAAGGCACTCGAAGTACGCCATCTCGGGGTCATAGCCGGCGTTCACCAGCGTCTCGAAACCGGCCTGGACGAGCTCGGATGCGCCCCCGCAGAGGACGGCCTGCTCGCCGAACAGGTCGGTCTCCGTCTCGTCCTTGAAGCTCGTCTCGATCACGCCGCCACGCGTGCAGCCGATGCCCTTGGCGTAGGCAAGCGCCAGCGCGCGAGCGTTGCCCGTCGCGTCCTGCTCGACGGCGATCAGCCCTGGCACGCCGCTACCTTCGGTGAACTGCCGGCGCACGAGGTGCCCCGGCCCCTTGGGTGCCACCATCCCCACGTCCACTCCGGCCGGCGGCTCGATCTCGCCGTAGTGGATCGAGAAGCCGTGGCCGAACAGGATCATGTTGCCTTCGGCGATGCCGTCACGGATCTCGCTCTCCCACACGTCGTGGTGCAACTCGTCTGGCAGCAGGATCATCACGAGGTCGCCGCGGCTGGCCGCCTCGACGACGGGCAGCACCTCCAAACCCTGCTCGCGGGCCTTCGCGACGGACTCCGAGTCCTCGCGCAGGCCGACCACGACGTCGACGCCGGAGTCCTTGAGGTTCAGCGCGTGGGCGTGGCCCTGCGAGCCGTATCCGATGATGGCGACGGTCTTGCCGTCGAGGAGTGTGAGGTCTGCATCGTCGTCGTAGATCATTGCCCGCAGGCTATCCAACCGGCGGCGTGTAGGCCGGATCGAGCCGACGCGGGGCCTGTGGCGCGGGCTCAGGCGCCGGCCTGCAGGCTCAGTCAGGCGCTGGCGGAGACGACCAACGTGCGTCCCGGTATCTCGAGCGTCCCGTCGGCGGCCGCGTAGGGCGCGAAGCGCTCGGCGAGAGAGGTCTCGATCTCCTCCATCTCGCTGGCCGGTCTCGAGAGCACGGCATCGTGGAACTCGCGCGAGAGGTCGAGCGTCGTCTCCCACAGCTCCTCGAAGTCCTGGTGGCGGCGGGGCAGATCGAGCGCCACGACCTCGATCTCCGCAAAGCCCGCATGCGCCACCAGGTCACGGACCACCTCTGCGCTGCCGAGCGCGAACGGCCCGGGTCGCGGCTCGGATGTCTCGCTTGGCGCCGGCGCGAGGCCTCGCTCGATCAGCTCCTGGGCGGGCAGCAGCGCCCACGGGTTGCTCTGCACGGAGTCCCACACGGCGAACGCGAGGCGCCCACCGGAGGCCAGCACGCGGCGTGTCTCGCCGAGCGCCGCACCAGGGTCGGCCATCAGCATGTAGCCCCAGCGGCAGAGAACAGCATCGACGCTCGCCAGCGGCAGGTCGATCCATTCGGCGTTCAGCACGCGGAACTCGACATTTCCGAGGCCGAGCTCGGCCGCGCGCGCACGGGAACCGTCGAGCATCGCCTCCGCCTGGTCGGAGATCGTCACGCTACCGCCCGGAGCGACGAGCTCGGCGGCGAGCATCCCCGTCTCCCCCACCCCGCCCGCGAGCTCGAGCACGCGCTCGCCGGGTTGCAGGGAGAGCGCGTCGAGCATGCGATGCGATACCGGCGCGGCGTAGCGGCGCATGAGCTCCTGACGCCGAACCCACCCTGGAGCGGCCGCTTCCCAGCCTTCGAGGCTCGCCTGGCGGTATGCCTCGGCGTCGAAGCTCACCGCAGCTCCCGGCGCAGCAGCTTGCCCGAGCGCGTGCGCGGCAGCGGCGCGCTGCTCAGCGAGACCCGCTTGGGCACCTTGTAGGGCGCAAGCGCCACCGCGCAGTGGGCGCGCAGCTCCTCGACGTCCAGCTGAGCGCCCTCGCGCGCCACGACGATCGCCGTGACCGCCTCGCCCCACTGCGGATCGGCGCGCCCGAGCACCGCCGCCTCCAGAACCTGAGGGTGGGCCTCGAGCACCGCCTCCACCTCTGCCGGCGCGACGTTCTCACCGCCGCTGACGATCGTGTCCGACACGCGCCCGGTAACGCGCAGCCGTCCCCGCTCGTCGAGCTCGCCGAGGTCGCCGGTGTGCAGCCAACCGTCCTCCGCGACCGAGCCGGGCGCCACGGTCGGGCCGGAGATGAGGATCTCCCCCTGGTCTCCTGTCGCGTCGCCGGGAGCCGCCGCGTGTTCGGTGAGACCGTCGGCGTCGGCGTCGTCGCGCGCGATCCGCACGCGCGTGCAGAACAGCGGGGGCCCGGCGGTGGTGGGCGCCTCGCCGACCTCCCCCTCCGGGGAGGATGCGGCGACGGGCGTGGTCGTGGCCTGCGAGCAGCTCTCGGTCAGCCCGTATGTGAGGCTCACCGGCACGCCGGCGGCGTGCGCGCGCTGCACGAGCGCGGCGGGCACCGGGCCGCCGCCGGTCAGCGCGCTGCGCAGCGCTGGAGGGCGCTCGAGGCCCGCGTCGAGCAGGCGCGTGAGCGTGGTCGCCACGAGGCTCACCAGCGTGACGCCTTCGGCGTTGAGCGCGTTCAGCACGCGGTCCTCCTCGAAGCGCTCGTGCACGACGGCGGTGGTCGCGTAGATCGCCGAGCGCAGCAGGATCGACAGCCCGCCGACGTGCGAGAGCGGCAGCGCGCACAGCCAGCGCTCGTTGGGGTCCAGCCCGAGCGCGACGGCGGAGCCGAGCGCGCTCCACAGGAAGTTGCCGTACGTCAGCTCGATCGGACGCGGTTGGGCGGTCGTGCCCGAGGTGTGGATCACGACGGCCGTGGCGTCCAGCTCGTGCCGGCTCGGGACGGGTGCGCCGTCGGTCGCGCGGGCGCTGTCGAGCGGCTCATCGATCAGCACCTGCGCCCCAGCGCAGATCGCGTCGCGCTCGGTCTGCGACAGACGCAGGTCGACGGGCACGGCGACAGCTCCCAGCAGCAGGCAGGCGTGGATCGCCTGGGCGAGCTCCAGCCCGGCGGGCAGCGCGATCGCCACACGCGATCCGCGGCCCGCCCCGGCCCCCGCCAGCTGCGCCGCCCCGGCACTCGCGGCCCCGTGCAATTGCGCGTAGGACCAGCTGCCGCGCGGGGTCTCCAGTGCCGTCGCATCGGGGCGCGCGGACGCGGCGCGGCTGAGCCATCCCTCGACCAACATGGCTCACAGGCTAGCCTTCGCGCGATGAGCGTCACCTGGACATCGATTCCCGAGCTCGCCGGCCGCGAGCTGACGGACATCCACTACGAGAAGTCGAGCGGGGAGGGCGGGTCCCCATCGGGCATCGCCAAGATCACGATCGCGCGCCCGGAGGTCCGCAACGCGTTTCGCCCGCGCACCGTGATCGAGATCTCCCAGGCCCTCGAGGACGCGCGCGAGGACACGGCGGTCGGCGTGATCGTGCTGACCGGTGAGGGTCCCGATGCGTTCTGCTCGGGAGGCGATCAGCGCGTACGAGGCGACTCGGGATACCTCAACGACGACGAGGCTGGAAAGGCAGGCGTCGGGCGCTTCCACGTCACCGACCTGCACATCCAGATCCGCCGGCTGCCCAAGCCTGTGGTGGCGATGGTCGCGGGCTATGCGATCGGCGGCGGGCACGTGCTGCACCTCGTGTGCGACCTGACGATCGCCGCTGAGAACGCGCGCTTCGGACAGGTGGGCCCGAAGGTGGGCTCCTTCGACGGTGGCTTCGGCGCGGGCCTGCTGGCGAACCTGGTGGGGCCGAAGAAGGCCAAGGAGATCTGGTTCCTGTGCCGGCAGTACTCGGCCGAGGAAGCGCTCGAGATGGGGCTGGTGAACACGGTCGTGCCGCTCGAGCGCCTGGAGGAGGAGACGGTCCAGTGGTGCCGGGAGATGCTCGCGCTCTCGCCCTTCGCTCTGCGGCTGCTGAAGGCGAGCTTCAACGCGGCCGAGGACGGGCTGTCGGGGATCCAGCAGCTCGCGCATGACGCGAACCTCCTGTTCTATGGCAGCGAGGAGGCCCAGGAGGGCCGCGACGCATACCGCGAGAAGCGCAGGCCGGACTTCTCGCGCTTCCCCAAGCGGGCCTAGCGTGAGCGCCGTTCGGATCTGGGTGATGGCAGCCCGCGTGCGCACGCTGCCGGCGGCGGTGGCGCCCGTGCTCGTGGGCACCTCGCTGGCGCTGGGGGCCGGCCACTTCCACCCGCTTGCGTTCGTGGCGGCGCTGCTTGGGGCGGTGTTCATCCAGGTGGGCACCAACCTCTCCAACGACTACTCCGACGCCCGGCGCGGAGCCGACACCGAGGATCGTCTCGGGCCGGTGCGCGTCACGGCCGGAGGCCTCGTGCCCCCCAGCCAGGTGCTGCTGGCGACCTACGTGACGTTCGGACTGGCGGTGGCGTGCGGCGCGTATCTGGTGGCCGTCGCGGGGCCGGAGCTGCTGGCGGTGGGTGCCGCCTCGATCCTCGCGGGGGTTCTCTACACGGGTGGTCCCCGGCCCTACGGCTACGAGGGCCTTGGCGAGCTGTTCGTGTTCCTGTTCTTCGGGATCGTGGCGGTGGCGGGCTCGTACTTCGTGCAGGTGCAGCAGCTGCCCTGGCAGGCGTTCGTGTGCGCGGTGCCGGTCGGCCTCTTGGCGAGCGCGATCCTGGTGGTCAACAACGTGCGCGACCTGGAGACCGACCGCCGCGCGGGCAAGCGCACGCTGGCGGTGCGCCTGGGGCGCGCGCGTACGCGGTGGCTGTACGCGGCGATGGTCGCAGGCGCGTTCGTCACCGCGCCGCTGCCATGGGCGTTCGGCTCGATGTACGCGTGGCTGTTGCTGCCGTGGGCGGCGATCCCGCTGGCCGCCGGCGTCGTGCGGGTGGTGCGCACGCGCACGGACGGGCCGGCGCTGAACGGCGCGCTGGCGAAGACGGGCATGCTGCAACTCGTCTTCTGTCTGCTGTTCGCGGCCGGCATCCTCGCGAGCGGCGGCGTCGGCCCGTGAAGCTCGAGCTCGAGCGGCGCAGCTTCCGGCTCTCGAGGCCACTGCAGAGCTCCTACGGCCCGGTGCACGAGCGCGAGCTGATCCTCGTGACGCTGACCGGCGAGGACGGCGTGCCGGGGTACGGCGAAGCGGCGCCGCTGGAGCCCTACGACGGCGTGAGCATCGATCGCGTCCAGCGGGCGCTGGAGCGCTACCGACCGGTGCTGGCCGAGGCCTCTTCGTCGAACGGTGCACAGCTCATGGAAGCCTGTCGCCAAGTCGAGGATCTCCCCGCGGCGCTGGCCGCGATCGACCTGGCGCTGTGGGACCGCGCGGGGCGCCGCGCCCAGCTGCCGGTTGCCGCGCTGTTGACCGACGACGCCGCGACGCACGTGCCCGTCAATGCCACGCTGTCCTCGCTCGACCGGGCGGGCGCGGCCGAGGAGGCGGCGAGAGCCGTGCGCGAAGGCTTCCAGTGCTTGAAGCTGAAGGTGGGCGTGGGCGATGACGCCGGACGCGTTGCCGCCACTCGCGCCGCCGGGGGACCGCAGGTGGCGCTGCGCCTGGACGCAAACGGGGCGTGGGGCGTCGAGGAGGCGATCGCGGCGATCGAGGCGCTCTCGCCGGCTGGGCTCGAGCTGGTCGAGGAGCCGACGCACGGCCTGCAGGCGATGCGCGAAGTGCGCGACCGCGTCGCGGTGCGTGTGTCGATCGACGAGACGGCGGGCGAGCTCGGGGCCCTGACGGCCGGCGTGGCGGACGCGGTCTGCCTGAAGATCTCCCGGTGCGGCGGGATCGCTGGACTGCTGGCGGCGGCGGCGCTCGTGCGCGCCACCGGCGCGGAGGTGTACCTCGCCTCGACGCTCGACGGGCCGCTGGGCGTGGCGGCGGCGCTTCACGCGGCCGCCGCGCTGGCCTCGCGCGGACCGGTGCCGCACTGCGGTCTCTCGACATTGGGCCTGTTCGCGGAGATCGAGAACCCGCTGCCCGCCAAGGACGGAGCGATTGAGCTGCCGGACGCTCCCGGTCTCGGGGTGCAGCCGTTCTAGCGCTCACCGACATTCTCCCGCGGTCGTCGCTGCGCCTGCTGCTCGGCGTGGTCGCGCTCCTCTCCCTCGCTGCGGGCGTATCCGCATCCGCAGGGCGGGAGAGCTCATACGAACGGCACTTCGCCTCCGACCTGACGCGCCTGCGCCACATGAGGATCCCTCCTCGCGCGACACCGCCGAACGGGTCCCCCGCCCGCCGTGTCGCGACCCGCGAGCCGATCATCGGCACCAACGACGGCGCCGGCTGGGGTCGCGCAGCCGCTCGCACGATCCTGCGAGCCCGCATCACGTGGAACCGGGTGGAACTCGGCTCCTTCCAGAACACGCTCGCGCAGTCGCTGAGCGACGGCTTCAAGGTGCTGGCGATCGTGAACAACGTCGCCGATGGGACCCCGCTCAGCCAGGTCGAACCAGCGAGGTGGGGCGCGGAAGTCGTCTCCCAGCTCGAGGGCAACCGTGGCGCCGGCATCGCCGAAGCCGGCAACGAGAGCTACCTCAAGGGCGGGGTGGCCAACCCGGTCCAGTACGGACGTATGTACCTGGCAGCCGTGGAAGACATGAACGCGGCGGGCATCCACACCCCGCTCCTGTTCAACATGACCGGCGACATCCCGTCGAACACCTGGGCCGATCCCGGCGCCTGGTCCGAAGACGCCCATGGTGGCGGCTGGCTGCGCGAGGCGGTCGACGGCGTCCCCGGCCTCGCCGCCGCGATCCTCGCGAACGGCATCTCGATCCATCCCTACGGAGCGCTCCGCGAAGATAACCGCGACGACTGGGGGATCGGCGCGGCGGCCGCGGACGAGCAGGTGGCCGAAACGGTGCTCGGGTCGATCCCGCCCTTCTACGTGACCGAGATCGGCTACGCGCTGGACGACTGCGGGAACACGATCGGCGCGTGCTCGCCGAGCGAACAGGCGAGCAGGATGCAGGCCGCCTACGAAGTGCTCCTGGCAGACCCCCACATCGCGGGCATCTGGTGGTACCAGTCACACGACGATCCGACGGGCGAGTACGGCTTCATGGACAACAACGACGCGCTGCGGCCCGCGTTCAAGGTGCTGGCGGCGCTCGGCACGGCCGTCGGACAGTAAGGCCCGCGAGCACGCCGCGGGAGTGCGGCCGGTGCCGGGATGGGCGTTTCAGATGCCGATATCCTCCCCCGATGGGCACGGTCTTCGAGGGGATCGACGCGCGGCTGTCGAGCTGGATCGCCAAGCAGCCGCTGTTCTTCGTGGCGAGCGCCCCGCTCGATCCGGACGGCCACGTCAACGTCTCGCCCAAGGGCCCGATCGGCACGCTGCGGATCCTCGACGAGCACACCGTCGCATACCTCGATCTCGTCGGCAGTGGCGCGGAGACGATCGCGCACCTGCGCGAGAACGGGCGCCTGGCGATCATGTTCTGCGCGTTCTCGGGACCGCCGCGCATCGTTCGCCTGCACGGGCGCGGCGAGGCGATCCTCGCCGCCGACGAGCGTTTCCAGGCGCTGGCCGCGGACTGCGCGTTCGACGAGCCCGACGTCGCTGCGGCCCGCCGCGCGATCGTGCGCGTGGACGTGACGCGGGTGGCGGACTCGTGCGGCTACGGCGTGCCGCTCATGAGCTTCGAGGGACTGCGCCCGCACGCCGACGCATGGGCGCAGAAGAAGCAGAAGGTCGGAGGCAGCCGGGCGCTGCGCGACTACCAACGCGAGCAGAACACCGCGAGCCTCGACGGCCTGCCGGCGGTCGAGCTCGAGCCGGAGCCCGAGGCCGCGCCGCATCCGAGCTAGGAGGGGCGAGCGAAACGGCTAGCGAAACTCCCCCGCATCCTGCCGGGAGAGCGTAGCGTCCGGGGCTCTATACGAATTGGCCGGGGCGACAGCGCGAACTGCCCCCCGGCCGTGACACCGAAAGGCAGGACCTTCCGATGCACGATGAGCCTAACGAGCAGATGCGCCATTGGGACGTGATGGAACGAGAGGCAGTCTACGTCATGACCGACCCTGGCCGCTGGCCTTCGGTCTGGTCCGTCGAGGACCTCGGCCGCGAGCTTGAAACGAACGACCCGGACGCGGTCTTGCGTCCGCTGGTCAACGCGGGTCTTGTGCACCGCATCGCAGACGGCTTTGTCATGGCCTCCGCCAGCGCCTTCAAGATGGTGGCGCTGGTCGGCCAAGTCGTCTGAGTCCGCTCAGAGCGCCACGCCGCCCGCTCGGGGCGTGGCGCTACCCGTGGCACGCCGCGATGACTGCGCCGCTTGAGGCTTTCACTTCGGCAAGCGCCCCCGCCGCGTGATCTTCGTCGCCTTCGCTTAGCGCCGTCCGTACAGTGGCGATGGTCGATACCAAGCGTGTCGCCGCTTCTTTCGCGCCGGGAATGGCGGCTGTGACGCTCTTGACCGCCGTTTCGACGCGGTAGCTTTCTTCGTCGGCTTGGGTGAGTGCCGCAGCCTCGTTCTGCCCGACGCTCGGCTCAAGGACATGGCCTACCTGGCTCACCCAGGCGAGGACCGCTTCATCCAGCCCCAGGCACGCCGTGGCGGCCTTTTCGGCTTTTGACGGGACTTCCGCTTCGGTGCTCGTCGTCTTTGAGGCTCCCCCGCATCCCGCGAGGCCCACGCCCAAGGCAAGGAGTATTGGCAGCAGGCGACGCGTCACGCCGCGACTGTATTCGTTTCCCCGGCCCAAAGGAGGACAGATGTCAGCGTTGCTCAAGAAGCTCCGTCGCGTGAAGCGCCACATATCCGCAGTGCTTGCACAGAAGGGCGAGACACGGCAGTCCTGCCATTGGGTTGACGCGGTCGCCCACGACGGCGGGGAGGGAAACGAGATACCCCTGCGGCTCCCACCCCTCGTTGCCGCAGGCGGGACAGCCATGCATCGCTTCAAGGGCCTTCAGCTTGGCGATTATGCTCTCGATTTTGACGGTCATGCGACGACCCTACGCCGCTACGCGGCGAGCACCAACGACCGTTCCTGATTCAGCGCGCACGACAACTGCGCAAGGATCGTGAGGTTCGCGTGAAGTCGCACGCGCTCGATCCGGCGGACGCGGAGCGGCCCGAGTCCCCATTCGTGCTTGCTGCGGCCAAAGGCACGCTCGACGGACGCACGACCCCGATACAGGCCCTTCCAGCGCAGCGTCTCGCGCGGGATCAGCGGGTGCAGACGGTCAGCCTTGACCCACACGCTCGCGGGCTTGCACTCGCCGGTCGGGCAGCGCCACTTGGTCGCGTTGCGCTTGTGGTCGGCCCCGGCGAACCTCCACTCGCCGTGCTCGCAGGTCGGCGGCTTGTCCTTCCCCTTCTTCACGTCGGGGGTCTGTCGCAGCGGGATCACCGGGGCGATGCCCCGCTCCGAGCAGTCGCCGTAGACGCGGGTGTTGTCGTACCCCTTGTCCAGCGCGCACGTCTCAGGGTCGATGCCGAGCGTGTGCAGCTTGTCCAGCAGCGGCGCGACCGACAGCGTTTCGTGGTCGCGTGCTGTCTCGATCCGCCACGCGAGCGGAAGGTCGGTCTTGGAGCACACGGCCATGTGCAGCCGGTAGCCGTAGAAGCCGCCGCCCTTGCGCGTCGAGACAGCCGAGCGGTGCCCCCAACTGGCGTCGGGGTCGCTGTACTCGCTCAGCGCGCGTTCCCGCCCGCCCTTCGAGACGAACCGCTGCCCATTCGCATACGCGGGCAGATCGCTGGCGTCGATCGACACGTCCCAACCGAGCACGGGGTTGGCCTTCTTGAGGGCGGCGATCACGCCTGCGATGCACCGCTCCAACACGGGCGCGTGCTCGCGCAGCTTCGCCGTGAAGCGGTAGCAGGCGTACACGGAGGGCACGTCCCCATCCGGGGCGATCACGGCTGCCAGCGCGGGGTGCTCGCGCACGAGCGCGACCGTGCGCGTCCACGTCGGCAGCGAGTACAGCGACTTGGCGAGCGCCATCCCGATCATCGCTCTGAGCGGGTAGCCGGGGCGACCCGTCCAGCGGGTCGCTTGCAGCTCGTCTACGAGGCGGGAAACCTCCGGCGATTCGAGGATGCGCGAGAGGTCTTCGGCGACGGATCGCCGTGGTACGGTCTTGGTGGTCACGGAGGCACAACTCCTTGATCCAGACCCCCGGACGCTACCAACGTCGCGGGGGTCATCTTTGGCTCTAGTAAAGGGAAAACTACCAGTCGAGTCGGACGGAAAACCGTCGATTTGACCCCAAGCGGGACACCCGTCAGCGTGTGCGCCAGCCACCGCCGCGCACGCGGTTTCGGGTATACCGACGATGAGCAACTGGCTTGTCCATGCGCTCATAAGTGCCGCGGGCGAGGGTCGAACTCGCACGGTCGTGAAGGACCACCCGGGTCACAGCCGGGCGCGTCTACCAATTCCGCCACCGCGACGCGTGGCGGGAGGGGGACTCAATCTCCCTCTCCCGCTTCTTCTTCTGGCCTGTGTGTGCTGCCGGGTGTGCCTCCTCGTTCGGGGGAGAGCGGACCCGGCTTCGCCACAGAAAAGGCCATGCCGTGGTGCGGTTATGTAGGCGACGAATCCTACGGCTGAGGCAGGACGCAGCCGCCCGTGGGGTAAGAGAGAATCAAAAGCGAGGTACAGCTGATGCGAGCACGACAAGAACCCCGCACCAATACAGGGCTAGCGAGTTTCGCTAGACCCTCCTAGTAGTCGCCGCCAGCCCCGAGCGCGCGCGCTACCGCCGCCGAGTTCTCCAGCGCCAGCCCGTGCCCGCCGCGCGCCACGACCAGCTCGGCGTCGGCCATCAGCCCGACCATCCGGCGACCGAGCGCCACGAACTTGGGGTCCCGCTCCCCCACGAGCACTGTCACGGGCATCCGCAGCTCTCCCAACCTGTCCCACAGCGGTTGCATCTCCCCCGTGCCGAGCCCGCGCATCGCTGCCGCGAGCGCGTCCGCACGGTTGCGGCGCTGGTCTTCGCGGGCCAGCGCGCCCACCTCGGGAGGGTCCTCGGCGAACAGCGGCTGCGTGCGCCAGCGCTCGATGAACTCCTCGAACGGGATCTCTTCCAAGTCACGCGCCAGCGCCTCGTCGGAAGCGCGCCGTGCGGCCCGCTCGTCGGGGTCCTCGATGCCGGGGCTGCACGAGACGAGCACCAGGCGCTCGACGCGCGCGGGGGCGGCGAGCGCCACGTGCATGGCGATGCGACCGCCCATGGAGTAGCCGACCAGCGTGAAGCGCTCGGGCGCGGCGTCCAACACCGCCCGCTCGCAGTCGGCGAAGCCGATCGGGCGCCTGGCGTCGGCCGCCTCTCCGTGCCCCGGGAGGTCGAGCGCGAGCGGACGGTAGCGTTCAGGGTCGAGCAGCGCGACCACGCCGTCCCAGGCGCGGCGCGTGCCGCCGAATCCGTGTAGCAGGACGACGCTCTCGGGCATCTGAGGATCCTATGACCGCCACCACCAACATGTACACGCTGCTACGTGCGTTCATCGACGAGCTCGCGCGTTGCGGGATGCGCGCGGCGTGCACGTCACCGGGCTCGCGCAGCGCGCCGCTGGCGCTGTCGCTGGCCCACGAGCGGCGCCTGCGCTGCTACTCGCACATCGACGAGCGCTGCGCGGGCTTTTTCGCGCTCGGGCTGGCGAAGGCGTCGGGACTGCCGGTGGCGGTGGCATGCACGTCGGGCACCGCCGCCGCGGAGCTGCTGCCGGCAGTGATCGAGTCGCGTGAGGCACGCGTGCCACTGCTGGTGCTCACCGCAGACCGACCTGCGGAGCTGCGCGAGAACGGCGCCGGGCAGGCGATCGACCAGCTGAAGCTGTTCGGCGCCGCCGCCAAGTGGTTCGTGGAGGTCGGCGTGCACGAGGCCGGCGAGCAGCAGTTGCGCTGGATGCGCACGCTCGCGTGCCGCGCCTACTGGACAGCGCTGGAAGGCCGGCCGGGAGCGGTCCACCTGAACTTCCCCTTGCGTGAGCCGCTCGTGGAGGAGAGCCCGCTGCCCGAGGATCGCAGCGGCCGGGAGGACGGCGCTCCGATGGTGCGTCGCCCGCCGGCGTCGCTCGACACCCGCCAGGGCGCGGCGGAGCTGCGCAAGCTCGTCTCCCAAGCACGTCGCGGGATCGTCGTGGCCGGTCGCCACGAGCGCGCCACGCCGCTGGGCGCGGACGCCGCGGCGTTTGCTGAGGCGCTGGGGTGGCCGCTGCTCGCCGATCCGTTGTCCGGGGCGCGCCGCGGAGACGCGGCGATCGCCCATTACGACGCTCTGTTGCGTACACCGGAGTTTGGGGCTGCGCTCACCCCCGACCTGGTCGTGCGTGTGGGCGACCTGCCGGTCTCCAAGCCCCTGCGCGGGTGGCTCGCTGGTCTGAGCGGCGTAAGGCAGGTCTCGCTCGATCCGGAGGGCGCCTGGCAGGACCCCGCATCCGTGGTCTCCGACTCGCTCGCGCTGGAGCCGGCCGCGGCGCTGGAGGAGCTGGCCGTCTCGTTCAGCGGCTCGCCGCCAGTTGCGGAGGAGGACTGGCTTGCCAGCTGGCGCAGCGCCGACGAGCGCGCAGCGGAGGCGATCGACAGCGTGATCGGCGGCGGCGGTGGGGAGCTTTCAGAGCCGCGGGTCGCCGCGGAGCTGGGCGTGCTGCTGCCCGCCGACGCGACGCTGTTCGTCGCCTCCTCGATGCCCGTGCGCGACATCGAGACGTTCTGGCCGGTCCGCGTGGACCCGCCGCGGGTGCTGTGCAACCGCGGCGCCAACGGCATCGACGGCACCGTCTCCTCTGCCTTTGGGGCGGCCGCCAACGACCCCGGCCCGGTCGTGCTGCTGATCGGCGACGTGGCGCTCGCGTACGACATCGGTGGCCTGCTGGCGGCCACGCGCCTTCGGCTGAAGCTGACGATCGTGCTGCTCGACAACGGCGGAGGGGGCATCTTCGACTTCCTGCCGGTCGCGGCCGCGAGCATGGGACGCGTGCGAGCGGCCGATCCCGACCAGCCGCAGCCGCGGGACACGCTCGGCGACGCGGGCGGCGGCGAGGACATCTACACACGCCACATAGCCACCCCCACGGGCCTGGACTTCGCGACGGCGGCCGCGCTGTACGGGCTCGCGCACCAATGGGTCGCCACTACGTCCGAGCTGCGGGCGGCGCTGGAGCACGCGCTCTCACCGGAGGCCGGCTCGACGATCGTGCAAGTGCAGACCGAGCGCGAGAGCAACGTCGATCTGCACCGCCACGTGTGGGGCGCCGTGTCTGCGGCTATTGCAGAAACCGTCTGAGCGGACTTCGCGGTTACCCGGCGCTGAGGGTCAGCGTCCCCACCGTGATGTGCGGCCAGAGGACTTCGTTGAAGACCAGGATCACCGACTGGGAGTACTGCAACTGCAGATACGTCGGCTCGCCGAGATAGGGCTCGACCTGGTGGGCCGGGTCCGGTGCTTTGCCGGCCGCGGGCCGTCCGCCTTTCCGATCGCCGAAGCGCACCCACTCGAGCCAGAAGGTCGCGCGCGCCGACTGGACGAACGCGTTGTTCGCCGGTTTGGGCTGCTGCTGTTCCTTCGGAGCCCCCAGGAAGGGGATGTTCCCGATCGAGTCTTCCACTTCTTCATTGTTGAGCTCGATCGTGATCGTGCCGAGGATGTCCTGGTCGGCGATCGCATCTGTCAACACCTTGTTCGGGTTATCGACGTAGTCCTGGAACTCTGCTGGAAACGGACCATTGGTCTTCCCGGGTTTGTCGTTTTCGATGACGACCTCTTTGACTTCATGCTGTTTGCTTTTCACGTGTTTGAGCGGAGGCGGGGGCTGCACCGGCGGCGCCGGGACGTTGGCCGGCATTATCCCCAGGCCCTCGATCGGGGGGTCTTTGTTTGGTTCTCCCGCCTGGGGTTTTTCGGGAGTGAATTCCGGCAGCTGTTCGAGCGGGAAGATCGCGGGTATTTTCGGCGGCCCGTCAACCGGCACGGTGCTGGGGGTCGGCCCCTGCATCAACACGGTGACCCCGTGCGGGATGGTGCCCATGCGGACGATCGTGGGAACTTTGTGGTTTTCGCTTGCGGGTACGTTCATGAACAGGCCTGGCTCGATGTGCAGCGCTTCGCCGGCGGTCTTGACCGGAGGGACGTCGGCGTCGCTGACCCGCTGGAGGTAGTGCAGGCCGTACAGACTGAGGTCTGCCTGTTCCCCGGCGCCACGGTTCGGCACGACCCCCGGGATCACGCGGAAGTCGAACGAGTCGGTCGTCAGGTTGAGCTCGAGGAAGCGGTGGATTTCGTCGAACGTGGGGCTCTTGGTGTTGTCCGGACGCCACATCACGTTGAAGCCGGGCCCTCGCCAGCTCCCGGGCAACGACGCAAGCGGCCCGAGATTCAGCGCCGTCGCGATCGCTCCCTGGCCAAATCGTGGTGGAGGCGGCGAAGGCACGGCCGGACTCGGAGGCGATGTAGGCACGGCCGGACTCATGGCAAACCCCCTATGCGGTTTTTTGACGACCGAGAGCTCTCGCGTCCGAGCCGACAGGACCGTCTCTCGAGCGCGCGATCTCTCAATACGATGGCCCGGCCATGATAGATCCAAGACGCAGCCAGATGTGAATATGTCGTATTTCTGCCCGGAGTGTCTCCGACTGCTCAGCCGGCCAAAAGCGGCAGCAGCGCCTGGAGCTTGATCTCCGTCTCGGCGAGCTCGCTGGCGGGGTCCGAGTCGCGCACGATGCCGTTGCCGGCGTAGCAGCGGGCTACCTCCCCGCGCAGCAGGGCGCAGCGCAGCGCGACGCAGAATTCGCCGTCGCCGGTGGCGTCGGTCCAGCCGACGGGGCCGGAGTACCAGCCGCGGTCCAGGCCCTCCAGGGTTGGGATCAGCGGCGCTGCGCTCGCCAGCGGCTCGCCGCCCACGGCGGGCGTGGGGTGCATCAGCCCTGCCAGCTCCAGCGCCTCCATCGGCGCCGCCAGCTGCGCGCGGATCGGCGTGGCCAGGTGCTGGATGTTGGCGATCCTGACGAGCTCGGGCTCCGGCGCCGCGGCCACCCAGATCGCGTGCGGGCGCAGCATGCGCTCGATCCGGCGGGCCACGATCGCGTGCTCCTCGCGGTAGCTCTCGTCGCGTAGGAGCCGCTCGCCGAGGTGCGCGTCGACGGCGGGATCGGCGCTGCGCCGCGTGGATCCGGCGAGCGCGAGCGTGCTCACCCGATGGCCCTCGCGGCGGACGAGCAGCTCGGGGCTGGCGGCAATGAGCGCAGCCTCGCCGCGCCCGACGCAGAACACGAAGCACGACGGGAACTCCTCGCGCAGCACGCCCAGCAGGGCGGCCGCGTCATACGCGCGCGGCGCGTGCACCTGGACCTCGCGGGCGAGCACGATCTTCTGCATCCTCCCCGCGGCGATCATCTCCACCGCGCGCGCCACAGCGCCCTCATAGTGCTGGGGAGGCATCGCGCTGGCCACCTGGAAGCGTCCCGTGGGCGCGGGGTCGAGCAGCGGCAGCGGCTGCGAGCGCAGCTCCGCCAGACGACCCTCCAGACGCGCGAGCAGCTGCTCGGGCACGTCGTCCGGGCGCGCCAGCGCCGCCAGCGTCATGCGCACACGCAGCTCTCCCCTGCGCTCGCTGCGCACGAGCGCCACCTCCGGCACCGTCAGCGACGCCGGCGAGAAGCCCTGCCAGTGCGGCGAGGAGCCGCCGTCGGGCGCGAACGCGAAGCCGCCGACCGCCAGCGGCCCCGCGCCCGCGGGTTCCTCCGCCGGGTCGGACACCGCCCGCGCCGACAGCGAGCGCCAGCGGTCGGCCACGGTGGCGAAGCGCTCTGCACCGGCGGCCTGCAGGCTCGTCGCCTCACCCAGCGCCGCCAGCGCCGCCTTGCCCCGGTCGGGCTGCTCGAACACGAACCAGCGCTCCCCCTCCCGGCGCGAGGCGCAGACCACAGCCGTCGGGTCCACGTCGGCGGCGAGCGGCAGCGTGATCGTCGCCAGCACCTCCCCGCCGCTGCGCCGCGCGCGCCGGACCGCCAGCGCCAGCCGCGCGGACAGACGCTTGCGATCCTCTGCGTTGAGACGGAAAGTGTGGTGGCCGGCGGCGGCGAGGCTGGCTGAGGAACGCGCGAGCGTGCCTCCCGAGATCTCCGCGTCGGTCCGCACGCTCACCCTATGTCTCGCTGCGCCCCCGCGAGATGGCGATCTCGCCCGTGCGCATCATCTCGATCAGCCCAAACGGACGGACCATCGTCTCGAACGCCTCGATCTTCTCCGTGGTGCCCGTCACCTCGAGGATGATCGCCCGCTTTGTCACGTCCACGACCTTGCCGCGGAAGATCTCAGCGATCTGCATCAGCTCGCCGCGCTGCACGCCGTCCGCGGTGACCTTGAACAGCGCCAGCTCGCGCGAGACCGTGTCCGCGGGCTCGAGGTCGCGGATCTTCAGCACGTTGATCAGCTTGTGCAGCTGCTTTGTCACCTGGTCGATCGGGTGCAGCGCGCCGTCGACGGTGAGCGTCACGCGCGAGACCTGCTCGTCCTCGGTCGGGCCGACGGTGAGCGTGTCGATGTTGAAGCCGCGCCTGGCGAACAGGCCGGCGATGCGGGTCAGGACGCCCGCCTTGTTTTCCACGAGGATCGACAGCACGTGCTTGCGGCCCGTGCGCATGTTCGTGGACGCTTCCAGCTCCTCGAGGCTGAGCGGCTCCTTCGTTCCGGGCTCTCCCATGGCGGCGCTCACCCCACCATCTCGCGAGCGGCCTGCCCGGCGGGGATCATCGGGTAGGTGTTCTCCTCACGCGTCACGCGCACGTCCACGAGCACGGGACCCTCGATGGCGATCGCGCGCTTCATGTCCTCCACGAGCGTGCTCTTGTCGGTGAGGCGCATGCCGGTGACGCCGTAGGCCTCCGCCAGCTTGACGAAGTCGGGGAACTCGCCCATGTCCACGTGGCTGTATTTGCCGTCCCAGAACAGCTCCTGCCACTGGCGGACCATGCCCAGGTAGCCGTTGTTCATGATGAACACCTTGATGGGGATGTTGTTCTGCGCGCATGTGGCCAGCTCCTGCGCGTTCATCTGCACGGAGCCGTCGCCGGCGATGCAGCACACGAGCTGATCGGGGGCGCCCACGGCGGCGCCCATCGCCGCCGGGAGACCGAAGCCCATCGTGCCGAGGCCGCCCGAGTTGATCCAGCGCCTGGGCGCGGGGAAGTCGTAGTACTGCGCCGCCCACATCTGGTGCTGGCCGACGTCGCTCGTGACGATCGCCTGCCCGCCCGTCGCCTCGTACAGCGCGCGGACCATGAACTGCGGCTTGATCTCGGAGTCCGTGGAGTCCTCGTAGGAGAGCGGGTACTTCGCCTGCCACCCGTTGATCCTGTGCCACCACGCCTCCAGCCGCGCCGGGTCGGCGCCCAGCGCGCGGTACTCGATCACGAGCTTCGCCAGCACGTGCTTGGCGTCGCCCACGATCGGGATGTGCGCGGGCACGTTCTTGGAGATCTCCGCCGGGTCCACGTCGATGTGGATGAACTTCGCCCGCGGCGCGAACTCCGAGAGCTTGCCGGTGATGCGGTCGTCGAAGCGCGCGCCCACCGCGCAGATCAGGTCCGCCTCGTCCATCGCGTAGTTGGCCGTGCGGGTGCCGTGCATGCCCAGCATCCCCAGCCATTGAGGATTGGGTTCCCGCCCACCGTCCCCCTCCACCGTGGCGGGAAACGCGCCGAGGCCCATCAGCGTGCACGTCACCGGGAAGCGGTCGGAGGTGGCGAACTCGGTCAGCTCCGCCGAGGCTTCGGCGTTGACCACGCCGCCGCCCGCGTAGATCACCGGGCGCTGCGCCGCCGCCAGCGCCTTGGCGGCCTGGCGGATCTGCTTCTGGTTGCCCTCGACCTTCGGCTGGTATCCGGGCAGGCGCACATCTGTGACCGGCTCGTAGTCGATTTCCGCACGCGAGAGGTCCTGGGGAATGTCCACCAGCACCGGCCCCGGCCGGCCGCTGCGCGCGATGTAGAACGCCTCGTGGATCGCCCGCGGCAGTTCCTGCGGGTTCTGGATCATGAACGAGTGCTTCACCACCGGCATCGTGAAGCCGAGCGTGTCCGCCTCCTGGAAGCCGTCCGTGCCGAGCAGCTCCGTGCGCACCTGGCCGGTGATGAACACCACCGGCACCGAGTCCATCATCGCGTCGGTGATCGGCGTCAGCAGATTCGTCGCGCCTGGCCCGCTCGTGGCGAACGCCACGCCCACTTTGCCCGTCGCCTTGGCGTAGCCCTCCGCGGCGTGCCCGCCGCCCGCCTCGTGGCGGACGAGGATGTGACGGATGCCGCCGTTCACGAACGCGTCGTAGGTCGGGAGGTTCGCTCCACCGGGCAGGCCGAAGACGACGTCCACGCCCTCCGCCTTCAAACATTCCATCAACGCATCGACTGCGCGCATGCCGTCGCCTCCTTCCGTTTAATTAGGAAAAAAGCCAGTGTACCAGCGGGTTTGTGGCTGGCCTGGGCGCGCCGGCGGCGCTAGGAGGAGCCGATGCCGATGCCTATAGCCAGGACTATGGCGCCGCCGACGGTGACGACGAGCAGCGAGGAGCGCATCGAGACCTCGAGGAAGCGTTTGCGAACCCAGGCGATGGCGAACAGCTCGACGGCGACGACGCAGCCGGCGACGAGCAGCGCTTTGTGGACGTTTGAGATCAGGAAGGGAAGCGTGTGGAAGATGCCCCCGAGCGTGGTCATGCCGCCGGTGATGGCGCCGCGCACCAGCGCCGACCCACGACCGGTCTCCTCGCCGGTGTCCGACAGGGCCTCCGACCAGCCCATGCTGACGCCCGCGCCAAGCGCAACCGAGAAGCCGACGAGCAGCGCGGTGTGCGAGTTCGCGGCGATCGCCGCGGCGAAGATCGGCGCGAGCGAGGAGACGGTGCCGTCGATCATGCCGACGAGCGCGGGCTGCACGACGCGCAGCACGAAGTCGCGCTCGTCCTTGAAGCCCGCCTGGTGGATCCAGCGGGCCAGCAGCGACTCGTGTACGGGGTTGGCTCTGTCTGCTTCGGCGCTCATCGCAGCGACAGAGTAGGCCAAGAATCGACTTAGGGCGGACTAAATCGGCTTAGGGCAGCCGAATTCCGCCGTGTGCGGGCGACCGCTTTGCTCGGACCTAGGAGGAGGGCGAGGCGGGTGTGCGCTCCCACGATTCGGGCGCGACGGCGACCTCGGGGAAGTCGAACTCGGTCCCGCAATTGGTGCACAGCGCGTCGTAGATCTTGGTCACGCGCCCGCAGGTGGGGCACTGCCGACGCAGCTCGTCGCGCTCGAAGCGATAGGCGATCGCGGCGAGCAGACCGAAGAACGGGACAGCGCCCGAGATCAGGAACCAGATCCAGAACGAGCTGCCCTTGATCTTGCCGACGATGCCACCCGCCAAGCCGAAGCAGATGGCGATTACGACGTAGGCCATCGGCCGCGTCAGGCCTCTACAGCAGGAGGCGCAGCGCCCACACGACGGCGACGACGGCCACCACGAGGAGCAGGGTGCCGAATAGGAACGACAGGATGTGCCCGATGACGCTGAGCAGCAGCCAGCCGGCCACCAGGAACACCAACGCCGCGACCGCGGTGCGGCCAAAGGATTTTGAGGATGTCTCGTTCATGTTGAGATCATCTCCCATGGTAGCGCTCGGAAGCGACGGTGGAGCTGGGAAGCGCGGCCGGACAGGAAGATCTACCCCTGCCCGGCCGCACCCCCATGGCACCGGCTGAGGGAAGCCGGCGCTGTCGATGTGGGAGGAATCGCTATGTACGACCCAGTCGACAGATCTCGCGGGCAATCCGTGCCCGAACAAGATCGTCTCCGCTGACGCCGGCACCCCGACGTCCCGCACCCTGCCCGACACTTGTGAGCTTGTAGCGGCGGATCCGCGGCCCGTGACCGGAGCCATCCACCGCCTCCTCGGGCAGCAGGATGAACCGCCGAGGAGATGAAACGCTTTGGTTCGCTGCTGAACGGTTCATGACCAGCATATTGGCGCGAGGAGGGCCTCTTGCCTTTGGCCGTCAGTCCAAAATGTCGCGCGCCACGCTCTCCTAAGTGGTGGGAGGCGTCAGACGCCCAGCTGCTCGTTCACCAGCCGGGCGACCTCGGTGCCGTCGGCGCGGCCCTTGGTCTCGCGCATGACGTGGCCGACGATCGGGCCGATGGCCTTGGCGTTGCCTTCGCGCACGCGCTGCGCGGCGTCGGCGTTGGCCTCGAGCGCCGCGGCGACGATGGCGGCGAGCTCATCGCCTGCGTCCATGGCTGCGAGCCCCTGCGCGTCGACGATCGCCTGCGGGTCCCCTCCCTGGGCGACGAGCGTGTCGAGGACCTGTCGTGCGGCGCCGACGCTGATGCGCTTGGCGGCGAGCAGGCCGACCAGGACGGCCAGCGCGGCGGGCTGCACGCGCGATGCGGACGGCTCGCCGGCGGAGCCGCTGCCCGCCCCCTCGCGGTCGTCTGCGTCACCGAGCCGCGGGGTGAGCTCGCCTGTGACCCAGTTGGCGAGCATCTGCGCCGGCGGCGCAGGCTCCCCGCCGGCGGCGAGCGCGGCCTCGAAGTAGTCGCCGAGCTCCCCACGGAAGGCGAGCTGCTGCGCGCTTTCGGTGCTCAGGCCAAGCTCGCGCTGGAAGCGCTCGGCGCGGTCGGCGGGCAGCTCGGTCATGTCGGCGCGGGCAGCGTCGATCATCTCCTGGCTGATGGCGACGGGCAGCAGATCGGGCTCGGGGAAGTAGCGGTAGTCGTGGGCTTCCTCCTTGGAGCGCAGCGAAGTGATGGCGCCGGAGGCGGGGTCGAAGTGCAGCGTCTCCTGTTCGACCGTCCCGCCACTCTGCAGGATCTGCTGCTGCCTGGCGATCTCGGCTCTGATCCCGCGCTCGATGAAGCGGAAGGAGTTCATGTTCTTCAGCTCGGTCTTCACTCCGAGCTCCGTGGTGCCCACGGGCCGCAGGGAGATGTTGGCGTCGCAGCGCAGCGAGCCCTCCTCCATGTTCACGTCTGAGACGCCCAGCTGGCGCAGCGTGGTGCGTAGCAGCTTCAGCCAGTCGCTGGCCTGCTCGGGTGAGGTCAGGTCGGGCTCGGTGACGATCTCGGCGAGCGGTGTGCCGCCGCGGTTGAAGTCGACGATGGAGGCATCGGAGCCGTGGATACGTCCGCTGGAGCCGACATGGGTGAGCTTGGCGGCATCCTCCTCCAGGTGCACGCGGTGGATGCGCACCTCGCCGAGCCGCCCGCCGCGGCACAGCGGCTCGTCGTACTGGGAGATCTGGTAGCCCTTGGGCAGGTCGGGATAGAAGTAGTTCTTGCGGTGGAAGATCGAGCGTGGCGCGAGCTCGGAGCCGAGCGCCATGCCGATCATCAGCCCGAAGTGCACGGCCCTCGCATTGGCCACGGGCAGGCTGCCGGGCAGCCCGAGGCAGACGGGGCAGGTGCGGGTGTTGGGCGGCTCGCCGAAGGACAGCTCACAGCCGCAGAACATCTTGGTGGCGGTGGCGAGCTGGACGTGTATCTCGAGGCCGATGACGGGCTCGTAGAGATCGTCTTTTATGGAGCCGCCTGGCGGCGGCTGCGGCGTGCGTGGTTGCTCAGCCACGGGCGGGCGCTCCATCGAAGCCGATGCTCTGCTCGAGCGCGTGGGCGGCGTCGAGCAGGCGGTTCTCGCTGAAGGCGGGGCCTGCGAGCTGCAGGCCGACGGGCAGCCCGTCCGAGAGGCCGCAGGGGATGGAGATGGCGGGGATGCCGGCGAGCGACATGGGCACGGTGCAGAAGTCGTTGAGGTACATGGACAGCGGGTCGGATGTCTTCTCGCCGAGCTTGAAAGCCACGGTGGGCGCGGTGGGCGTGACGATCAGGTCGACCTGTCCGAAGGCGGTGCGGAAGTCCTCTGAGATCTTCGTGCGCACACGCTGCGCGCGACCGTAGTAGGCGTCGTAGTAGCCGGAGGACAGCGCGTAGGTGCCGAGCATGATGCGGCGCTTGACCTCCGGGCCGAAGCCGTCGTGGCGCGTTCGCGTGTACATGTCCGTCAGGTCTGTTGCGCCCTGGGCGCGCAGGCCGTAGCGCACGCCGTCGTAGCGCGAGAGGTTGGAGGATGCCTCGGCGGGCGCGATCACGTAGTACGCGGACAGCGCGTGCGGCGCGTGCGGCAGACGCACCTCGCTGATCTGCGCGCCGAGCTCTTCGGCCTTGGCGAGCGCGGCGCGGAAGGCGTCGAGCACGCCCGCTTCGATGCCCTCTCCGCTCAGCTCCTCGGGGACCCCCAGCCGCACCCCGTCCAGGCGCTCGGCACTGGGCGGCGAGATCTCGTGGGGGAACTGAAGCGAGGTGGCGTCGCACTCGTCGCGCCCGACCATGTGGCGGAACATCAGCGCGGCGTCACGCACGTCACGCGTGAGCGGCCCGGCCTGGTCGAGCGAGGAGGCGAAGGCGATCATGCCGTAGCGCGAGACGGAGCCGTAGGTGGGTTTGAGCCCGACGATGCCGCACAGTGCGGCGGGCTGGCGGATGGAGCCACCGGTGTCGGTGCCGAGCGCCCACGGCGCAAGGCCGGCGGCCACGGCGGCGGCGCTCCCGCCGGAGGAGCCGCCGGGCACGCGCCGGCGATCCCACGGGTTGCGCACGGCGCCGAACGCGGAGTTCTCGTTGGAGGAGCCCATGGCGAACTCGTCCTGGTTGGTCTTCGCCAGCAGGCTCGTCCCGGCCGCGCTCAGCCGCGCGACGACGGTGGCGGTGTAGGGCGGCAGATAGCCCTCGAGGATCCGCGACCCGGACTGGCTGGGCACGCCCTCGGTGCAGAACAGGTCCTTGACCGCCAGCGGCAGGCCCCCAAGGGGCGCCCCCTCGCCGGCTGGGCCGTCGCCGTCTCCCGCGGCGACCCAGGTGAAGCAGTTGAGCCCTTCCGCTCCCGACTCCTTGTCGGCTGCGGCACGCGAGCGGTAGAAGTCGAACAGCTCGCTGGCGGACAGCGATCCGGCAGCGATCGCCTCGGCGGCCTGCGAAGCAGTCAGCGCGAGGATGTCGCTCATGCCTGCGGGCTTGGGACTAGGAAGCCGTCCTCGCTGACGGCGGGCGCCTGCGCGAGCGCGACCTCGCGTGGCAGGCATGGGCGCGTCTCGTCGGGGCGCAGGGCGGGGTGGGCGGGCATCTCATCATCAACGACGTGTGAGGTGGGCGCGACGTCGTCCAGGTTGAGCTCGCCGATCGTGGCGATGTGGTCGAGCACCGCTGAGAGCTCGCGCGCCATCGGCTCGATCTCCTCCTCGCTGAGCGCAAGGCGGGCGAGCTGTGCCACGTGCAGAACCTCTTCGCGGGAGATCACGATGGCGCGCATTCTATGGATGGCCGGCGAGCCGCCCGGCGATCGACCATGGCAGCGCACAGCTCGGCGCTGGCGCCGCCACGGCGTGACTGTCGTTCAGGCGCTCATGCGGGCGTCGCCTCCGGCGGCTCCGAGCCCTGCGGCGCGACCGGCGGGATGGGCGGCGCGGGCATGCCGACTGCAGGCGCGTCGGTCGCTGTCGCGCTGGAGCGAGCTATGGTCGCGGACGCGGCTCGGGTCGCGCCGGTTGGTACAGCGATGGCCGTTCGTCGCGCAACGCCAGCCAGGCGCCCACGAGGATGGCGGCGGCGCCGGCGAGCGCCAGCCAGGCTCCGATGCAGACCATGCTCGCGTGGTCGGGGCGCTCGAGCACCCGCACGATGGCGGCGATCACGGCGATCAGACCGAGAAGCACGCACCACACCGCCATGGACACCGGCAGCGCCGTGCTGCGCTCGGTCAGCGCGCTGATCACCATCGCAAGTCCCGCGGCCGCGGCGGCGAGCAGCAGCGCGACGCCCGGTCCGAACGTGTTCCACGCGGTCAGGTTGCCGACGGGCGCCTCGTAGGAGCGCACGAACAGCGAGACGATCACCAGGATCGCGCCGGCCAGCACCAGCAGCTCGCCCACGCGCAGTTGCTTGAGCTTCATGCCCCTCCCCTCCCTGACGCTCCTACGGTGCTCATGGCATCTCGCCGTCCACCTCGGCGAGCAGCGACTCGAGCTGCGCGTGGTAGCGCGCCGCCTGCAGCGTGTTGCGCAGCAGCATCGCGATCGTCATCGGACCCACGCCCCCCGGCACCGGTGTGATCGCAGCGGCCACCTCGGAGGCTGCCGCGAAGTCAACGTCGCCGACGAGGCCGCTCTTGTTGTGAGCCTCCTCGGGGGTGAGGCGGTTCATGCCGACGTCGATCACCACCGCCCCCTGTTTAACGAAGTCGCCCTTGACGATGCGCGCCCGGCCGACGGCCACGATCAGCACATCTGCGCGCGAGCACACCTCGCGCAGGTCGCGCGTGCGCGAGTGGCACACGGTGACGGTGGCGTTGTGTGCGAGCAGCAGCTGTGCCATCGGCTTGCCGAACAGGTTGGAGCGACCCACCACGACCGCTTCCGCGCCTTCGAGCTCCACGCCGGTGTCCGCCAGCAGCTCCAGCACTCCCGCGGGGGTGCACGGGCGCAGGCCGGGACGACCGAGCGACAGCAGGCCTGCGTTGACGGGGGTCAGGCCGTCCACGTCCTTGTCCGGGCTGATCATCCCCGTCAGCGCCGGGCCCTCCAGGTGCTCCGGCAGCGGCAGCTGCAGCAGCACGCCGTTGACCGCCCTGTCCGCGTTCAGCCGTTCGAGCTCCTCTGCGACCTCCTCGAACGAGGACTCCGCGGGGAGCCGCCGGTCGAAGGGCACCATTCCCACCTCAGCGCAGGCGCGCTGCTTGCCGCCGACGTAAACAGCCGACGCGGGGTCCTCGCCGACGAGCACCGTCGCGAGTCCCGGGGCCGTGGCGTGATCGCGCGTGAACGCCTGCACCTCGCGCGCGACCTCCGCGCGCACACGCGCAGCGATCGCTTTGCCGTCGATGATCGTTGCGCTCATGCGCAAGATGCTATGCGTTTGAGCGCGTGGAGAACGTGCGCTTCAGCGTCTGCTGACGGGCGCGTACTCGGCCATCAGCTTGCGCTCGGAGCCGTCGCCCGCGAAGCGCACCACGATCACGCCGCCCGGCTCCACTCCCGTGACCACTCCGTCGCCGAAAGCCGCATGCACGACATCCTCGCCCAATCGGAACTGCGTGGCGGTCGTGGAAGGCTCGCGAACGCGCGCTCCCGACGCGGGGCGCTCGCCGCCACCACGCTCATACCAGCCGCCACCGCCGCTCCTACCCGAGCCGCGGCCGATCGCCCCCCCGACCCCGGCGAAGCCCGCCGACAGCGAGCCCGCACGGAACACCGTCTGCTGGGGCTCCTCGAGCAGGTCCGCTGGGATCTCATCGAGGAAGCGGCTGGGCATGCCGAACGTCTGCGCACCGAACACCGCGCGGCGTCGCGCGTAGGTGAGATACAGCTGGCGCATGGCGCGGGTGATCCCCACGTAGAACAAGCGGCGCTCCTCCTCCAGGCTGCCCTCGTCGATCGCGCGCGAGTGCGGGAACACGCCGTCCTCCATCCCCGCGACGAACACGATCGGGTACTCCAGGCCCTTGGCGTTGTGCAGCGTCATCAGCGTGACCAGGCCCTCGTCGTCGCTGCGCGTGTCCGCGTCTGCCACCAGCGCCACCTCCTGCAGGAACACGTCCAGCGTGTCCGCGTCCTCACCGGCGGCCGCGTCGAACTCGCGCGCCACCTCCACCAGCTGCTCCAGGTTCTCGACGCGCCCCTGGGCCTCGATCGTCCGCTCCGCCTCCAGCGCCTCCAGGTAGCCGCTCTGCGAGAGCATCGCCTCCAGCAGGTCACCAACGGGGACGCCGTGACCCACCGCGGCGGCCTCCTCATCCTCGTCGCCGCCGCGCCCGTGGCCGGACAGGCCGGCCATCACGCGCAGCTCTTCCATCGTGTCCATGAACCTGCGCAGCGCCTTGATCGCCGCCGCACCCAGCCCCGGCACCTCTTCCGGCGCAGCCGCGGCTTCCCAGGCCGAGATGTCCGTGGCCGCCGCGTGGCCAAGGACGCGCTGCAGCGAGGTCTGACCGATGCCGCGCCGCGGCGAGTTGGCAACGCGCGTGAAGCTGACCACGTCGAACGGGTTGGCCAGCAGCGACAGGTAGGCGATCGCGTCCTTGATCTCCGCGCGCTCGTAGAACTTCGTGCCGCCGATCACCTGGTAGGCGATCTCGCGGCGCACGAGCGTGTCCTCGATCACCCGCGACATCGCGTTCGTGCGGTACAGCACCGCGATCTCCGCGCGGGAAGCCCCCTCGTCCACCAGGCGCTCGATCTCGCCGACGACGAAACGCGCCTCCGCGTGCTCGTCGTCCAGCCCGCGCAGCTGGATCTGATCGCCCTGGCCCAACTCGCTCCACAGCCGCTTGGAGATCCCGCCGCGGTTGTTGGCGATCACCGCGTTGGCCGCCGACAGGATCGTCTCCGTGGAGCGGTAGTTCTGCTCTAGCTTGACAACCCGCGCGTCGGGAAAGTCCTCCTGGAAGTCGAGGATGTTGCGGATGTCGGCCTGCCTGAAGCTGTAGATCGACTGCGCGTCGTCCCCCACCACCGCCAGGTTGCGGTGACCGACCGGGCCGGCATATGTCGGCCGGTCGCCCGGCTGCGAGCCGCCCCCGGCGGGCGGACGCCCACCCCCGACGAGCAGCTGCAGCAGCCGGTACTGGGCATGGTTGGTGTCCTGGTACTCGTCCACCAGCACGTGGCGGAAAGTGTTCGTGTAGCGCTCGCGAACCTCCTCGAACAGCTCCAGCAGGTTCACCGTGCGAAACAGCAGGTCGTCGAAGTCCATCGCGTTCATGCGGTGCATGTCGCGCTCATAGATGTCGTACACGTCCGCGATCATCTCTTCGAACTGCGAGCCCACACCCTGGCGGTAGGAGCCGGCGTCGATCAGGCGGTTCTTGGCCGCGGAGATCTGGTTGTGGATCGCGGACGGGGTGAATCGCTTCGGGTCGACGCCCACCGCGTCGGCGGAACGCTTGGTCAGCCGGCGCGCGTCAGCCTGGTCATAGATCGTGAACTGGCGCGTGTAGCCGAGGCGCTGGGCCTCCGCACGCAGCATGCGAGCGCAGGCGGCGTGGAAGGTGAGCAGCCACATGCCGCGGGTGCCGTGGCCCAGCAGGCGCTCGACGCGCTCGCGCATCTCCCTGGCGGCCTTGTTCGTGAACGTGATCGCCAGGATGTCGCCCGCCTGCGCCTGGTCGGTGTAGATCAGGTACGCAATGCGATGCGTCAGCACACGTGTCTTGCCACTGCCCGCGCCCGCCAGGATCAGCAGCGGCCCCTCGCCGTGCGTGACCGCCTCGCGCTGAGGCTCGTTCAGACCCTCCAGCAGCTCCTGGATGTGCGCGGCATGTGGGTTCTCGGGCATCCGATCCCCAGCATAGATGCGGGCTCGGGCGCAACCAAAAGCCGCCCGGCGGCCGGGTCAGCCGCCGGCGGGGTTGGGGCCCTTGACCGTCCGCAGCGGCCGCACCTGCGCGCGCTCCTCCTCGCCGTCCGTGTCGGAGATCTCGGCGATCAGCCGTTCCAGCGTCGCGATGCGGCTGGACAGCGCCTGGATCGCCTCGGCGATCGGGTCGGGGAGGTGGATCCAGTCCGCGTCCGGGCCCTCCACGCGGCGGCCGTCCACGCGCACGGGGTGTCCAGGATTGCCCACCACAGTGGAGTTCGCTGGCACGTCGGTGATGACAACGCTGTTGGCGCCGATCTTTGCGCCGTGGCCGATCGTGATCGGCCCCAACAGCTTCGCGCCCGAGCCGATCGTCACGTTGTCCTGCACCGTCGGGTGGCGCTTGCCCGTCGCGAAGCCCGTGCCGCCGAGCGTAACGCCCTGGTACAGCGTCACGTCGTTGCCGATGTCAGCCGTCTCGCCGATCACCACGCCCGCGCCGTGGTCGATGAACAGACCCTGGCCGATGTTCGCCGACGGGTGGATCTCGATCCCGGTGATCGCTCGGGTCACCATCGAGATCAACCGGGGGACCACCGGCACGCCCGCCTGGCACATCGCGTGCGCCACGCGGTATGCCAGCAGCGCGTGGATGCCCGGCCACGTGGCCAGGATCTCCGCCGGGGCGACGCCCCTCGCGGCCGGATCGCGGTCGCGAGCGGCCAGCACGTCGCGGCGCACCTCTTTGGCAACCCGCGCAAACCCCTCGAATCCGGGCATGCGAACAGCGTAGCGGGCAACCTGGCGAATGTTGACCGCGCAACCGAATGTTCCCCAACGCGAACGCCGCCCGCCCCGGAGGGGCGTCTCTAAAAATCTCTATGGAGCAAAGAACGCTTGGGAGACGTAGCGCTCGCCGGAGTCGGGCATCATCACCACTATCCGCTGCCCCTTGGACTCGGGGCGTTCGGCCACCTGCAGCGCCGCCCACAGCGCAGCGCCGCACGAGATTCCCGCCAGCAGACCAACGCGTTTGGCGCAGGCCCACGCCGTCTGAATCGCGTCGTCGTCGCTCACCGGGATCACCTCGTCGATCAGCTCGCGGTTGAGCACCGGCGGCACGAAGCCCGCGCCGATGCCCTGGATGCGGTGCGGCCCCGGGCGCCCCCCCGACAGCACCGCCGAGCCGCGCGGCTCGACCGCCACCACGCGCAGGTTCGGGTTGGCGTGCTCGCGCAGGTACTCGCCCACGCCCGTGATCGTCCCTCCCGTGCCCACGCCCGCAACGACCACGTCCACGCGGCCATCGAGCGCATGCTCGATCTCCGGGCCGGTCGTGCGCCGGTGGGCCTCGGGATTGGCGGGGTTGGAGAACTGGTCCGGCAGGAACACATCCTCGTCGCGCGCCATCGCCTGCGCCGCCGCCACCGCCTCGCCCATCCCCCCCATCGACTCCGTGATGTCCACGCGCGCTCCATACAGCCGCAGCAGGCTCTCACGCTCGCGGCTCATGCCCTGCGGCAGCGTCAGCACCAGCTCGTAACCCTTCGCTGCGCACACGAACGCCAGCGCGATCCCCGTGTTGCCGCTCGTCGCCTCCACGATCGTCGTGCGGCCCGGCTCGATCCTGCCTTCCGCCTCCGCCGCCTCGATCATCGCCACGCCGATGCGGTCCTTCACGCTGCCGCCCGGGTTGAACGCCTCCAACTTCGCGAACAGCTCCACGCCGTTATCGCCCGCTCGCGTCCCCTCCAGCATGCGCGGGAGACCAACCAGCGGCGTCTCCCCAACGAGCTCCGCAATGTTGATCGGGATTACCGACATATGCCGACAATAGTGGGCAGCCGGCGATAACGCGTGGCGTCCGGTCGCGTACGCTGTTCGGTATGACGCGAAAGCACGACCGTCAGATCGACGACGCGCTCCTGGCAGCCGCCATGTCAGCTGGAGTGCTCTACGCGCACCGGCGCGTGCGGCGTGTCGGGCGCAAGCTCGCACGCGGCGCCGTCCTCGCGGGCGGGAGCGCGGCCGGCATCGGCGCGCTGGGTGCTGCCGGCGCGGCCGTTTGGCACCGGCGACGGTCGAAGGACTCATCCGCCGCAGAACGCCTCGCCCGTTAGCCGCTACTTGATGCTGAGGAAGAAATCCTGGCGCACGGTCTGGCCTGGCGGCACGACGAGGGACTCGGATGTCGTTGGGTGGACGCCGTTGCTGGTCGCGTCCAGGAAGGTGCCCGTGATCGTGTACGAGCCAGCCGGCAGCGGAATCCTGATGAATTGACCGCTGGTGGAGGTCTGGGTCGCCACGACCGCCCCGCTCGCGTCCATCACTTCCACTGTGCCCGCGCCGGGCGGCGGGGCGGGGCGTTTGCAGCCCGGATCAGAGAAGCGGGCGAGCGGCCCGCCGTCGAGATAGAAACCGCTGACGAGCTCCGTCGGTCCCGGGGTGAGCACCGGCTCTTTGAGCCCCGGGCCATACGCAGCTGAGCCGTGGCAGAGCGGGTTCAGCCACACCGTCACCGTCGAGGACCGCCTTCCGCTGGCGGGTGACTGGCGCTCGACGGTCTGGATCTGGGCTTCTTCTAGCGCCGCGCCCCTCACGCGCAACGTGCAGCCGGTGTGAGCGACCCGGTCACGGGCAACGCTGAGGGTGAGACCGGTGAGCCGCGGAACATGACACACGTGGTCGACCTGTACGGCAGGACGGGCCGAGGCGCTCACTGCCGCTGCGAAGGACACCGTCGCTACGAGCGACGCGGCTGCGATCAGCGAGCCGCCGCCGCGCTTGTGCCGAAGCGGCATCGCGATCGGATTCCTGCCAATGGAGCGCACGTGACACCCTCCTCAGATGTGGTACATGCTCGCGCCCGCGTCGCGCATCTCGCGCTCGAGCACGTCGGCGATCGTCGTCTCGCCCAACACCTTGCGTGCCGCCCCCGCCGCCTCGTCGAACACACCCTGAGCGTCGCGCCCGAGCGGGCCGTCGAGCAGCTCCACCACCTCCAGCACGGTGACCGTGGATGGCTCCCGCGCGAAGCGGTAGCCCCCCTTTACGCCACGCTGCGAGCTGATGATCCCGCCGCGACGGAGCACCGCAAACAGCTGCTCCAGGAACTGCACCGGCACGTCGCGCTTGCGCGCCAGCTCACCGATCGGGACGGGCTGATCGCCCGAGCTGCGCGCGAGCTCCGCCAGAGCCAGCACGGCGTAGGGGGACTTGCTCGTGATCGAGAGCACAGCGGCGATGCTACGCAATGAGCCGCCCAGACGGCCAGTAGGCCGCCTAGTGAGCGTCTCAGAGCCAGCCGCGCTCAGTGGCGATCAAGACAGCCTGAGCGCGGTCGACCGCCCCGAGCTTGCCGTAGATGTTGTGCAGGTGGGTGCGCACGGTGCTCGTGGACAGCGTCAGCTCGTGGGCGATCTGCTTGTAGACCTTGCCCTCGGCCAGGCGCTGCAGGACACCGAGCTCGCGTCCGGACAGAGGACACGGGTCCACGTGGCGCTGGCGCTGGCTGGCGGGGCTCGGCAGTTCGTACATCACCCGCCTGAGCTCCTCCGGCCCGAGGCCGAGGCTGCGCGCTGTGTGCAGCATCTCCGACGGGGACACGCGCGCGCCCTGCTCGTAGTGGGCGAGCATGTCGGCGAGGCGGATGAACGCGGCCTCGCCTTCGGCGTCCGGGTTGTGGTGACGCTCGATCGGTGTCGCCAGCGTGCCCGGCAGACCCCAGCGGCGGATCAGCACGCCGCCCACGAGCGCATGGTCGACGCCCAGCTCGCGGCGCTCCTGGTGGATGCGCTCCTCTGGGGTGCGCGCCCCGCGGTGCACCTGCGAGGGGTAGCCGGGGTAGGCGTGCAGCAGCACGAGCTTGCCCACGTCGTGCAGCAGGCTCGTCACCGTCAGCCGGTCGCGGTTCTCATAGCCGAGCTCGGAGGCGATCCGGTCGGCCGCGTGCTGAGTGGCGAGCGCGTGTAGACGGAAGCGCTCGGGGGCGCTGTCCCACACGCTCGCCCGCTCGAAGAAGTCGAACGTGCGCACGCGGTTGGCGACCGCCTGAACGGTCTGCGGGTTGAGCACCTCGACGGCGCTCACAACGGTGTCCACGCGCGTGCGGCTCTGCTGGGCGCGGTTGGCGAGGCGCAGCACGGCGATGATCAGCGCCACGTCGGACTCGACCGCCGCCACCACGTCTGCTGTGGCGACGTGGTCGCGGGAGATCACCGACAACAGGCGGTTGCGCGACTCGGCTAGCGCGGGGAATGCCTCGAGCGCTTCGAAGGCCATCGTCAGGCGGCGTCCGTGGCCCTCGTTCTGGTGGCGCTCACCCGAAGGAGCAGCGGACGCACTCTGGCGCCGCTGGGGGTCCAGCGAGCGACGGGCGCCGGAGGCGACCGCCGGCTGCTTGTGCGCCGTGCGGGCAGCGGCTCCCGTCGGCTTGCTCGCCGCCTTCAGCTTCTTGGCTGTCGTCGGATTCGTCGCTACGGTCAGCTTCTTTGCTACGGCTGTTGCCTGCATATCGTGCTTGCCCCTTCCTTGGGTTCGCCTGCCATCCCGGCCGGTGATTCCAGCGTTGGGCTCCTATCGGCATCCGGGCGCAAAAATTAAGGGGTGATTTGAAGCCTGCGTCAGACGAGCGCCGCATCGATGCGGCGCAGGGTCTCCTCGCGACCGAGCAGCGCGACGCTCTCGAAGATCCCCGGCGAGACCGTACCGCCGGTAATGGCCACACGCAGCGGTTGGTAGACCTCGCGCGGCTTTGCCCCGAGCCGCTCCACGACCGCGCCGAGCGCCTCGCCGACGGACGCCTCATCGAAGCTCGGGATCTGCGCGAGGGCCTCACGGGCGGCCGCGAGCGCCGCGCGCCCGTCATCGCCGAGCCAGCGCTCCCTGGCGGCCGGGTCATCGACAGGGCCGTCGAGCAGCGACCCCGACAGCGGCCAGAAGTCCGCGAGCGTGGAGATCTTCTCCTGGCTGATCCGCACCGCCGGTTCGAGGCCGTCGCGGCCGGTGAACTCCTCCAGGCGCCGCGTGAGCTCCGCGACCGGCAGTTTGCGGATGTAGAGGCCGTTCAGCCAGCGCAGCTTGGTCTCGTCGAAGCGCGCCGGGTTGCGGCTCACGCGCTCGAGCGTGAAGCGCTCGATCAGCTGCTCGGTCGAGAGCACCGTCTCGTCGTCGCCCGCGCCCCAGCCGAGCAGCGCCAGGTAGTTGCGCACAGCCTCCGGCAGGTAGCCCGCGTCGCGCAGCTCCTGCACCGAGGCCGCGCCGTGGCGCTTGGACAGCTTCTTGCCGTCCGGTCCGTGCAGCAGCGGCAGATGCGCGTAGATCGGCAGCGGCGCATCCACACCGAGCCCGACCTGTTTGGCAGCCTCGAGCACGAGCACCTGCTTGGGCGTGTTGGAGAGGTGGTCCTCGCCGCGGACCACGTGGGTGATCCCCGCATCCAGGTCGTCGATCGCGACCGCGAAGTTGTAGAGAACCGACCCGTCGGCGCGGGCGATCACCGGATCGTCGAGGTGCACGTGCTCGAAGCGGGTGTCGCCGCGGATCGCGTCGTGCACGATCGTCGCGCCCTCCGCGGGCACGCGCAGCCGTACCGCCCCCTCGCTCTCCGACTCGCCGCGGAAGCCGCGCTCCGCACCGTGCTCGGCCTTGTAGGCCTTCACGTCCTCGGCGGTCGCGTTCGAGCGGTATGCCAGGTCGGCGCCGAGCAGCGCCGCAAGCGCCTGCTGGTGGCGCTCGGTGCGCTCGGTCTGCAGGATCGGGCCCACGTCCCAGTCGAGCTCCAGCCAGCTCAGCGCATCGAGGATCTGCTCGACGTTCTCCGGTGTGGAGCGCTCGCGGTCGGTGTCCTCGATGCGCAGCACCATCTCACCGCCGCAGTGGCGGGCGAGCAGCCAGTTGAACAGCGCCGTGCGGGCGCCGCCGATGTGCAGCGCGCCCGTGGGCGATGGTGCGAAGCGAACCCTCATAGGATGGGCCGCATGCTAGTCGCAGCCGTCCCGCGCCACCCGCCGTGCTGATCGGAGCGCACGTCTCGCCCGCCGGTGGGCTGGCGAAGGCGATCGAGCGGGGCGTCGAGCGCGGCTGCCGGGCGGTCCAGATCTTCAACCAGTCGCCGCGGATGTGGAAGGCGAGCGTCTACCGCGACGAGGACGTGTCAGCGTTCCGCGAGGCGATGGCCGCGAGCCCAGTGGACACGGTCCTGATCCACGCCGTGTACCTGCTGAACTGCGCCAGCGAGGATCCCGACATCCGCGAGAAATCGCTCGCGTCGCTGACGCACTCGCTGCGGGCGGGGCACGCCATCGGCGCCATCGCGGTGGTGCTTCACCCGGGCTCCGCCAAGCAGGGGCACGTCGGCGAGGCGATCGAGCGCGCTGCCGCGACGATCCGCGAGGCCCTGGCTGAGAGCGAGGGCTGTGAGCTTCACCTGGAGAACACCGCCGGCGCGGGCGGCACGCTCGGGCGCTCCTTCGACGAGCTCGCCGGCCTGATCGAGGGAGCGGGCGCCGGCAAGCGGCTCGGCGTGTGCCTGGACTCCTGCCACCTGCTCGCCTCCGGATATGACATCCGCACGGCCGCGGGAATGTCGAGCACGCTGCGCGAGGCCGGCCGCAAGCTCGGACGCGGACGGGTGCGCTCGCTGCACCTCAACGACTCGCAGACGCCGCTCGGATCCAACCGCGACCGCCACGCCAACCTCGGCGAGGGCGAGCTCGGCGAGGAGGGCTGCTCGGCGTTCCTGTCGGCGCCGTCGCTGCAGAGCCTGCCTTGCATACTGGAGACGCCGGGCGAGAACCGCAGCGGGCCGTCGGCCCAGGAAGTCGCGCTGGCGGTGTCGCTGCGCGAGCGCGGAATCGCTGCCAGGTCCTGACGCGCCGGCGCTCAGGCGCTCGCGGCAGAGGCGAGCGAGGCGACGGGCACGCCACCGGCCCGCGACACGGCGTTCTCGAGCTCCGCGCGGAGCGTGGGTGTGTGGCTCACGCGATAGTCCTCGCCCAGGCGCATGCGACGGCTGCTGCCGTCGCTGCCGTCGATCGCGACGATCACCTCGGCGCTTCCAGGGCACTCCTCGATCACGTGTCTGAGCTCGTCGATGGTGCTCTCGCACAGCTCCGAGGCGGCGATGCGCAGCTCGACGGGCTCGGCCAGCGCGCTCGCCGTGCGTGCCGCCGTGCGGGCGTGGTTGCGCGCGCGCTCGATCTCCTCAGCCGATGGCGCGAAGGTCTCGACCGTCTGCACCACCAGGCACGTCTTGCCCGCTTCCTTGTGGTCCACGCGCCCCTTCACCACCACCACCTCATCGACCGCCAGCGCCGCCTCGTGCTCGGTCAGCGCCTTGCCGAACACGAGCATCTCCACAGAGCCCGTGAGGTCGTCGAGCGTCGCGAACATCATCGGGTCGCCGTTGCGCGTGCGGATGCGCTTGGCCTCGGTGATGATCCCGCCGACCGTCGCCCAGTCCTTGTCGCGCCGCTCTTCCAGCGCCGGGATCGCGCAGTCGACGCGGGCGCGCAGCGCGTCGCGCAGCGGCTTCAGCGGGTGCGCGGAGACGAACAGCCCGATCGCTTCCTTCTCCGCGGCAAGCAGCTCTGGCTGCTCGAACTCCTCCGTGGGAATCGGTGGGTGAACGGGCTGGCCCAGCCCGAGCGAGCCACCCGCCTGCTGCGCAGAGCCAGGACCTGACGCCGAGGCAGCGGCGGGCTCTTCCTGCAGATCGAAGATCGAGCCCTGGCCGATCAGCGCGTCCTGCTGCAGTTTCTGGCCTTTGGCCTGTGCCTGCTCGAGCACTTCGAGCATCCCCTTGCGGGTTGCGCCGGTCGAGCCGAGCGCGCCGCACTTGATAAGCGCCTCGATCGACTTCTTGTTGACGGTGCGCCCGTCCACGCGCTCGCAGAAGTCCCACAGCGAGGTGAACGGATGCCCACCTCCGGGGTCCGCGTCTTCGCGGGCGCGTTTGATCGCCTCGACGGCCTGATAGCCGACGCCCTTGACGGCGTCCAGGCCAAAGCGGATGTTGCCGTCGATGACCGTGAACTCGTGATCTGAGAGGTTGACGTCCGGCGGCAGGATCTCGATCCCCATCTCCTCGCAGCGGGCGACGAAGAACGGGACCTTGTCCTTGGTCGACATCACCGAGGAGATCAGCGCTGCCATGTACTCGGCGGTGTAGTTGGCCTTCAGCCATGCCGTGCGATAGGCGATCAGCCCGTAGCAGGCGGCGTGGGACTTGTTGAACGAGTAGTCGGCGGACTTTTCGTTGGTCTGCCACAGGAACTCGATCACCTCGGCCTTGGTGCCCGACGCGCGGCAGCCCTCCACGAACTCGGGCTTCAGTTCAGCCATCGCCGCGCGGTTCTTCTTGCCGATCGCCTTGCGCAGGTCATCGGCCTTGGCGCCCGAGAAGCCGGCCAGATCCTTGGAGATCTGCATCGCCTGCTCCTGGTAGAGGATGACGCCGTTGGAGGACTCGAGGATCGTCCGCAGGCGCTCGTCCGGATAGGAGATCGCCTGCGGGTTGTGCTTGCCCTTCGCGTACACCGGGATCTGGTCCATGGCGCCGGGGCGGTAGAGCGCGTTGAGCGCCACCAGGTCGTTGAATTCGTCCGGGCGCACCTTCTTCAGCGCCTCGCGCATGCCCTCGGACTCGAACTGGAACACGCCGATCGAGTCCCCGCGCGCGAGCATCTCATACGTGTGCTGGTCGTCGAGCGGCACCTGCGCCCAGTCGGGACGCTCGCCGGTGGAGCGCTCGATGATGTCCAGCGCGTCCTCGATCACGTCGAGGTTGCGCAGTCCCAGGAAGTCCATCTTGAGGATGCCGATCTCCTCGATGGGTTTCATCGAGAACTGCGTGACGGTGCGGAAGATCCGCTCGCCGTTCTCGTCGGTCCCCGCGTCGGCCAGCTGCAGCGGCACGATGTCGGTCAGCGGGCGGTCGGCGATCACCACCGCGGCCGCGTGGATCGAGGAGTTGCGCACGATGCCCTCGAGGCCCTGCGCGACGTCGACGATCTGCTTGGCGGCGGGCTCCTCGTCATAGGCCTTGCGCAGTGGCTGGCCGGACTTCAGGCAGTCCTCGAACGACGGCGCGCGGCCCATGATCGGGTCGGGGATCAGCTTCGCCAGGCGGTCGCCGGTGCCGTAGTCGAAGCCCAGCACGCGCGCCGCGTCGCGGGTGGCCGCGCGGGGGAACATCTTGCCGAAGGTGACGATCTGGGCGACCGACTCGCGTCCGTACTTCTCGGTGACGTAGCGCATCACCCGCTCGCGCCCGCGCACGGAGAAGTCGATGTCGATGTCCGGCATCGACACCCGCTCGGGGTTCAGGAAGCGCTCGAACAGCAGGTCGTACTTCAGCGGGTCCACATCGGTGATCGCCAGGCAGTAGGAGACGATCGAGCCGGCTGCCGAGCCGCGGCCCGGGCCGACGGCGATCCCGTTCTCCTTGGCGTACTTGACGAAGTCCCACACGATCAGGAAGTACGCGTTGAAGCCCATCCGGTCGATCACGTCGAGCTCCATCTCCATCCGCGCCAGCGCCTCCGCGGGCGGCGGGTCGCCGTAGCGCAGACGCAGTCCCTCCTGAACCCGCGCGCGCAGGTACTCGCGCTCGCCGCTCCCGTCGGGCGTCTGGTAGCTGGGGATCAGCTGCTTGCCGAGCTCGATCTCCACCGAGCAGCGCTCGGCGATCTCGAGGGTGCTGGCGATCGCCTCCGGCCACTCGGCAAAGGAGCTCGCCATCTCATCGCTGTCGCGCAGGTAGAACTCGTTCGTTTCGAAGGTCATCTTCGGGGCGGCGATCGTGCTCTTGGTCTGCACGCACAGGAGCGCCGTGTGGTGGTCGTAGTCCTCGCGGCGCAGGTAGTGGACGTCGCCCGTTCCCACCAGGCTCCCCCCCACTTCCTTGGCGATCCGCACGATTCCCTCGTTGCACTTGTCCTGTGGCGCCAGGCCGTTCTTCTGGACCTCGAAGTAGACGTTCTCGGCGCCGAACACGCGCAGCAGGTCGTCCACGTGGGCGCGAGCCTCCTGGTCGCGGTCCTCCAGCAGGCGCTGGCAGAAGCGCGACGCCAGGCAGCCGGTCAGCGCGATCACGCCCTCGGAGTGGCGCTCGACCTGCTCGAGATCGACGGTCGGCTTGCCTCGCTGCAGACCCTCCAGGAAGCCCGCCGAGGAGAGCTTGACGAGGTTGCGGTAGCCCGCGTCGCTGGATGCCAGCAGCGTCAGGTGGTTGCGCTCGGTCTTGTTGCGGGCGCTGGCGGTGTGGTCGTCGACGAAGTAGATCTCACAGCCGACGATCGGCTTGACGCCGTGCTTCTTACAGGCCTTGTAGAGCTCGACCGCGCCGTTCATGACGCCGTGGTCGGTGAGCCCGAGGGCGGGCTGGCCGAAGCTCGCGGCGCGCTCGGCGAGCGCGTCGATCTTGCACGCACCATCGAGCAGCGAGTACTCGGAGTGGACGTGGAGATGGGCGCAGGAGGTGCTGCTCACTGCCAACTGATGCTAGGTGTCCTGGCGGCGGATCGGCTCACTGCGCGCGCCGTTCGCGTCGCAGTTTGCGCCTAAGCCGTCGACGCGCGAACCACGACATGGTGTGCTTGTGCGGAGGCTGCGGGAAGTCGGCTGCCGTCGGGCGCTGCACGACCGGTGCGATACGCCCGACGCCCGCGCTCGGCGTGAGTGACGGCTGCGCCGTCGCCGCGCACACTGCGGGGTCCTCTGAGCCGGGCCGACCGGCAGGCGTCGGCGGGTCGGCCTCCTCGGGTGGGAGCGGAGCGGCCTCGGCACGCGCTCGCAGGCGCTCGACGGCAGCCGCGAGCGCGTCGGCCATCTCCGCGCCCCGCACCTGCGGGGAGAGCACCGGCGCCGCCGACTGGATCGGGGCGGCCGGGGGCGGCTCTGTTCGCGCCACAAGCGCGGCGCTCACCCGGCCGACGATGCTCCGCATCTCGCCGAGCAGGGACTCCATCCGGCGGTGGCCCTCGCGCATGCTCTCCAGCAGGCGCTCCGAGCGCTCGCGCGCGGCGCTCTCGGCGTCGAGCCCGCGCTGGATCTCCTGAGTGCGGCGCTCCAGGTCGGCGATCCGCTCCTGCAGGTTCAGCTCGGCCACCGATCGAATGTCGGCGCGTATCGCCACGCGCTCGGCCTCGGCGGCATGTTCGGTCTCGGCCAGCTGGCGCTGGACGCCGTCGAGTCGCAGCCTCAGCTCCCGAGCATCGTGCTCGCTGTCGCTCAGCCGCGCGCTGAGGCGCTCGATCTCCACCAGGCTCTCGCGGTCGGCCAGCAGCATCCGATCCTCGGCCTCCACGCGCAGCTGCTGCTCGGCGTACTCGCGCTGCTTGACGCGTCGCAGCTCGTGTTCGCGCTCGATCGCCTCGGCGCGCTCGGCCTCGACCAGCTCGGCGATGCGCTCGCGCTCTTCCTCGGCCTCGCGCAGGCGCTGCTGCAGGCTGGCGACGTGGCGTTCCAGCGTCTGCACCGTCGCTTCCGCGGCCTCGGCGCGGCGGGTCAGCGCCGCCTCGCCGCTCTCAGCCGCACGGCGCGCTCGGCGTTCGGCGAACAGGTCGCCCTCGCTGCGACGCCCGCGACCCTCCGGGCCGATGCCTTCGCCGTTCGGCGTCTCGCTTCCCTCTGCCATCACGATGACCGGCAAACTAAGGGGAGCGCCGGACGGCCCACGCGGCCGCGCCGAACCCTCAGCCGGCGAGCCGTTTCGCCACGTTCGGCAGCTACTCGTTACGCAGTCGCCAGGCCATGCGCGACTGCAGCGACCACAGCTCGATGAAGCCCGGCGAGGCGGTCTGCGAGAAGAGGCCGCCGGACTGCGAGAACGAGGCCAGGCTGGCGTCGTAGACGGCGTTGGGCGAGGAGCGCGTGACGACGCGCGCGTGGCCCTTGTAGAGCTTCAGGCCGATCGTGCCGGTGACCCGCTCGTTGACCTCGTCCATGTAGGCGTCCAGGTCGCTGCGCAGCGGCTCCCACCACAGGCCGGCGTAGACCAGGTAGGCCCACTGGTGGTCGAGCTGCGGCTTGAACTGGTTCTGGTGGATCGTGCACACCAGCCGCTCGAGCTCCTGGTGGGCGGGCAGCACGATCGCCGCCGCGGGGACCTCGTAGATGTCGCGCACCTTCAGGCCGACGATGCGATCCTCGATGTGATCGACGATGCCGACGCCGTGGCGCGCGCCGATCTCGGCCACGCGTTCGATCAGCTCCACGAGGCCGAGCTGCTCGCCGTTCAGCGAGACGGGGACGCCGCGCTCGAAGCCGAGCTCGATCAGCTCCGGCTCGTCGGGCGCGTCCTCGGGACGGGTGACGAGCTGGAAGACGTCGTCTTCGGGCGCCTGGTCGAGGTCCTCGATCCAGCGGCCCTCCGAGGAGCGTCCCCAGAGGTTGTCGTCGATCGAGTACGGGGCTTGAGCCTCCGTGCCCTGGGTTGGGTGGGACTTAATCGGTATGCCGTGCTCGCGCGCGTAGGCGATCTCCTCCTCGCGGCCCATCTGCCAGGATCGCACGGGCGCGATCACCTTCAGCTCGGGCGCGAGCGTGGCGATCGTGGCCTCGATGCGGACCTGGTCGTTGCCCTTGCCGGTGCAGCCGTGGGCGATCGTGTCGCAGCCGCTGGTGCGCGCGTAGTCGACGGCCAGCTTGGCGATCAGCGGGCGCCCGAGCGCGGTGAACAGCGGGTAGCCGCCGCCGTAGAGCGCGTTGGCCCTGATCGCGGGCGCAAGGTACTCCTGCGCGAACTGCTCGCGGGCGTCGAGGACGTGGCACTCCAGCGCGCCCAGCTGCATCGCCTTGCCCTTGATCACCTCGTAGTCCTCGCCGGGCTGGCCGAGGTTGACCGTCAGGCAGACGACCTCCGCGCCGTAGGAGTCCTGGATCCACTTGAGCATCACGCTCGTGTCCAGGCCGCCGGAGTACAGCAGCAGCACGCGGTGCACCTGCTCGGGGTCGGCCTCGTAGGAGGCGGTGCGGGTGTTGGGAATCTGCTCGGCGCTGCTCATCGGCGGCCATCGTATCCACGCCCGCGTTCCATCAGCGGGTAGGTGGGCAGGCCTTCGGCGAAACCGATCTTCCGGTAGAGGCCCTGGGCGTCGGCTGTGTGCAGCAGCCAGCGCACCTCCGACCAGTCGGCGCCGCCGCCCTCGACGATCTCGCGCACGAGCGCGAGACCCAGCCCGCGACCTCGGTAGGCGGGAAGCACGTAGACGTCGGCGAGGTAGGCGACGGTAACGCCGTCGGAGACCGCGCGCGCGAAGCCGATCTGGCGGTCGCCGTCGTAGAGCCCGACAACGCGGGTGGACCCGTCGACGGTTCGCTGGACGCGCTCGCGCGGGCGCCCGCGCCCCCAATAGGACTCGCGGCTGATGAACGCGTGCACGGCGGTCACGTCGATGCGGCTGCGATCGTCGTCGAGCTCGAACCCGCCCGGAAGCTCACGCCGCACAGCTCAGCCCTCGAGCGCCCGCGCCAGCCGCGCGAGCGCCTCCTGCACGTCGGCCTCGTCGATCGTCAGCGGCGGCAGCAGACGCAGCGTGCTCGCCCCGGTGGCGTTCACCACCAGTCGCTCCTCGAGCAGCGCGCGCTGCACCACCGCGGGCGCGGGGACGTCGAGCTCGCAGGCGAGCATCAGGCCGCGCCCCCGCACCGCCGCGACGTGTGGAAGGCGCCCAGCGCCGTCGGCGAGCATGTGCCCGAGCTCGCGCACACGCTCGAGCAGCTGCTCGTCGTCGGTCAGCTCCAGCGCGGCGAGCGCCGAGGCGGCGACCACGGGGCCACCGGCGAACGTCGAGCCGTGATCGCCTGGGACGAGCACGTCCGCGAGCCGCTCCCCGGTGATCAGCGCACCGATCGGCAGGCCGCCGCCGAGCGCCTTGGCAACGGTCATCGCGTCCGGCTTCACACCGACCTGCTCGTAGGCCCACAGCGACCCGGTGCGGCCCATGCCGCACTGCACTTCGTCGAAGATCAGAGCGGCGCCGTGCTCGTCGCAGGCCTCGCGTGCGGCCGCCAGCAGCTCGCCGGAGAGGATGTGCACGCCGGTCTCCCCCTGGATCGGCTCCAGGAGCACCGCGGCGGTCTGCTCGTCGACGGCCGCGCGCAGCGCGTCCGCGTCGGCCTCCACGGCGCGGAAGCCCGGCACGAGCGGCGCGAACGGCGCCTGCTTGGCCTCCTGCGGGGTCGCCGACAGGGCGCCGTATGTGCGCCCGTGGAAGGCGCCGTTCACGACCACCACGTCCCCCCCGGCTCGCGCCTTGCGCGCGAGCTTGATCGCCGCCTCGTTGGCCTCCGCGCCGGAGTTGCAGAAGAAGACCTTGCCGCCGAGGCTGGACTCGGACAGCCGCTGTGCCAGGCGCATCGCGGGCTCGGTGTAGAACAGGTTGCTCACGTGCATCAGCTTCCCCACCTGCTCGCGCACGGCCTCGACCACCCGCGGATGGCAGTGTCCGAGGTTCGTCACGGAGATGCCGCACAGGAAGTCGAGGTACTCGTTGCCCTCCGCGTCCCACAGGCGCGCGCCCTCGCCGCGGACGAACTCCACGGGCATCCGCGCGTAGGAGTGCACGACGCTGGTGCGCTCGAGCTCCTGGAGCTCGGCGAGGCTCACGCCGCCGCCTCGATCTTGGTTCCTACCCCAGCATCTGTGAACAGCTCGAGCAGCAGCGAGTGCGCGATCCGGCCGTCGAGGATGTGCGCGGCGCTCACGCCCGCGTCGATCGCGTCCACGCACGCTTCCAGCTTGGGGCGCATGCCGCCGTCGAGCCTCGGCAGCGAGTCGCGCACCTCCGCGGCGCTCGCCTGGCCGATCAGGCTGCTCGGATCGGCGGGGTCCCTCAGCCAGCCGGCGACGTCGGTCAGGAAGACGACCTTGTACGCGCCGAGCGCACCGGCGACTGCGCCGGCGGCCTCGTCGGCGTTGACGTTGTAGGAGTGCCCGTCGCGGTCGGCGCCCACGGAGGCGATCACTGGGATGTAGTCGCTTGCGATGTGCTCGATCACCCCGATGTTGACCCGCTCGATACGCCCCACGAAGCCGATGTCCTCGCCGCCGGGCGCGGCGCGGCGGGTGACGCGGAACAGGCTGCCGTCGTCGCCGCACAGGCCTACCGCGGGCTGGCCGTGGCGGTTGAGGCGCAGGACGATCTCCTTGTTGACCTTGCCGACGAGCACCATCTTGGCGACCTCCACGGTGTCCTCGTCTGAGACGCGCAGACCGCCGACGAACTGGACCGGCAGTCCCAGGCGCTCCATGTAGCCGGTGATCTCCGGGCCACCGCCGTGCACGACGATCGGGTTCAGTCCCACGTACTTGAGCAGCACCACGTCGCGCGCGAACTCCTCGCGAAGCCCCGCGTCCTCCATCGCCGCACCGCCGTACTTGATCACGACCGTCCTGCCGTGGAACTCCCTGATGTAGGGGAGCGCCTCGAGCAGCGTGCCTACGTCACGCATCCAGATCCCTTCGAGTCGCGGTGGTCATGTGTGGTAGTCGGCGTTGACGGTCACGTACTCGTGCGAGAGATCGGAGAAGAACACCTCGGTCTCGGCGTGGATCGAGCCCCCCCCACCCAGCTCGATCTCATACTCGACTTCCTTCGCCTGCAGGGCGCTCGCCAGCGCGTCCTCGTCGTAGGCGATGGCCGCCCCGGCCGAGCACACGTGGATGCCCTCGAGCGTGAGGTCGACGGCGAGCGGGGCGGCGAAGCCGGGCCTCCCGCCGAGCGCTCCGCCGACCGACTGCACGATCCGTCCCCAATTGGGGTCGCCGCTGTGCAGCGCTGCCTTCACGAGCGGCGAGTTGGCGACGGCGCGTGCGGCGGTCTCGGCGCCGTCGAGATCGCCGCCCCGCACGACCACCCGCGCGATCCGCGCCGCCCCCTCCCCGTCGGCGACCATCATGATCGCGAGCTGGCGCAGCAGCGCGTCCAGGGCCTCGCCGAAGCGCAGCTCGTCCTCGCTCTCGGGGGCGATGCTGACGCCGCTGGAGCCGGAAGCCATCAGGATCGCGGTGTCGTTGGTCGAGAGCTGCCCGTCGACGGAGGCGCGGTCGAACGAGCGCTTGACGCACACGCCGAACAGCAGGTCGGCGGTCTCGGGTGTGAGCGCGGCGTCGGTCTGCACGAAGCAGAACATCGTGGCGAAGCGCGGAGAGATCATGCCGGCGCCCTTGCACTGGGCGCTCAGGCGCACGGTGCCGGAGGGAAGCTCGACCTCCAGAGACGCGCGCTTCTCGAACGCGTCGGTCGTCTGGATCGCCCGCTGCAGATCCGCGTCGCCCTCACGGCGCAGCTGCTTGTGTGCAGCGAGGATCCCTTTGACGATCGAATCGACCGGGAGGTAGTCGCTGATGCCGCCGGTCGAGGCAACGGCGATGGCGGACGGGTCGAGGCCGAGCGCGGCAGCGGCGGCACCCTGCGTCTTGGCGGCGTCTTCCAGGCCGCGCTTGCCGGTGGCGGCGTTGGCGCATCCGGAGTTGGCGAGGATCGCGCGCAGCCCGTCGAGCCGGCAGCGCTCCTTGCTGAGCAGCACCGGCGCGGCCGGCACGGCGGTGGCGGTGAAGCGGGCGGCGCTGACGGGGTTCTCCGCATCGCACACCAGCAGCGCCAGGTCGGGGTTGCCGCTGGGCTTGATCCCGCAGGTCACGCCGGCTGCGCGGAAGCCGCCCGGGAGCCCGGAGTCGAGCCCCAGCTCGCGCACGTGCGCCGGGGCGGGCACCCAGCGCGAGCGGAAGAAGGGCTGCGGCGGATCGTCGGAGCTGCGGTCTCCGTACACGTCTTTGCCGGCGCTCACAGCAATCCCCTCGTCTCGGGGTAGCCGAACATCAGGTTGAGGTTTTGCACGGCCTGCGAGGAGGTCCCCTTCCAGAGGTTGTCGATCGCGCCGAACGCGATCACCTTGCCGGTGTGCTCGTCGGCGGCGGCGAACACGCGGCAGTAGTTGGTCTCGCGCACCTCCAGCACGCCCGGCGGCCCGTCCAGAAGCAGCTCTACGAACGGCTCGTCGTCGTAGGCCTCGAGGTAGATCACGCGCAGCTCCTCGGCCACCACAGGACGCGTGGTGGTGACGTAGCAGCTGGCCAGCTCGCCCTGGTCGAGCGGCACGAGGTGCGCCTGAAACTGGACCTTCAGCTCGGGGTGAGCGGGGTCGAGCGCCGTCAGCTGCTCCTCGATCTCGGGCGTGTGGCGGTGTGCGGCGACCTTGTAGGGGACGATGTTCTCGCCGGCCATCGACAGGTGGGTGGTCTCGTCGAACACGCGTCCGGCGCCCGAGATCCCCTGCTTGGCGTCGATCACGACGTCGGCGATCAGGCCGGCGCGGGCGAGCGGCGCGAGCGCGAGCAGCGAGGCGGTGGGGTAGCAGCCGGGGTTGGCGACGATCGCGGCGCCGGCGATCTGCTCGCGGTGAAGCTCTGTCAGACCGTAGACGGCCTCCTCGAGCAGCTCTGGCCGCGGGTGCTCGCCGTACCACTGCTCGTAGCTGGCGAGCGAGCGCAGGCGGAAGTCGGCGCTGAGGTCGACCACGCGGATGCCTCGCTCGCGCAGCGCCGCCACGGTCGGTGCGGCGGCGGCATGCGGGTAGGCGACGACCGCTGCGTCTATGCCCTCCAGGCGCTCGATCTCCAGCTCCTGGAAGCTGAGCGGCACGCGGTAGCGGGGATAGACCTCCTGCAGCGGCCGGCCGACCTCCGAGCGCCCGGTGACGGCGACGAGCTCGAAGTCGGGATGGCGCCAGAGCAGGTGCGCTGCGAGCGCGCCGGTGAAGCCGGTGGCGCCGGCGACGATCGCGCGCGGCGCGTTGGCCGCTGTGGTCTGGACTGGGACCCTAGCCACGCAGCTCACCGCCGATCTCTTGAAGCGCGGCGACGATCTTGGCGCGCACGGGCTCGATGTCCTCGTCGGTGAGCGTGCGGTCGAGCGCGCGGAACGACAGCGCGAGCGCCAGCGAGCGCCGTCCCTCCCCCACCTGCTGGCCGCTGTAGACGTCGAACACGCGTGCCTCCTCGAGCACCCCGCGCGCGGCCGCACGCACGCGTGCGAGCGCATCCTCCGCGGCGACGGAGTCGGGCAGCGTCACCGCCAGGTCCTGGCGCAGCGGCGGGAACGGCCCGAACGCGGCGAACTCCACGAGCGGCGACGCCAGTTCGGCGAGCTTGCCGAGATCGATGGCGAACGTGGCCGAGCGCTGCAGGTCCCACGCGCCGGCGACGAGCGGGTGCAGCTCGCCGAGGAAGCCCAGGCGCACGGGCTCGGAGGGGCCGTCGGGACCCGCGAGCGCCGAGCCTGGGCTGGGCCCTGCGAACACCGCCGCGCTGCGCCCGGGGTGCAGGAAGGGCATCTCGTCGGGCGCGACCGCCCAGTCGAGGCCGAAGCGATCGAGCAGCCCTTCGAGCAGCGCCTTGGCGACGAAGAAGTCGGCCTCCGTGCGCTCACCGCGCCACGCGCGAGACGCGAGCCCTCCGCTGAGAAGCACGCCAAGGCCGTGGTGCTCATCGGCGGCGCGCTCGTCCTGCGATGCCCGGTACACGGTTCCCGACTCGAAGATCGCCACGTCGGGGCCGTTGCGCGACACGTTGTGCCTGGCGGCGTCCAGCAGCGAGCCGAGCAGTGTGGGTCGCATGATCGATTGACCCTCCGACAGCGGGTTCTCCAGCGTGACGACGCGCCGTAGCGGGTGATCCTCGCCCAGCAGCAGGCGGTCGAGCAGCTCGGGGTCGGTGAAGCTCCAGCCGACGATCTCGTAGAGGCCGCGGCCGACCATCGCGTCCTCGGCGGCGCGGCGCACGCGCTGGGCGTGCGTGAGCTTGCCGGCGGCGCCGCGGCGCGCGGGGAGGGTCGCGGGCAGACGCTCGAGGCCGTCGATGCGCGCGACCTCCTCGATCAGGTCGATCTCACGGGTGACGTCATCGCGCCGCAGCGCGGGCACGGTCACCTCGAGGCCGCCCGCGCGCGCTTCGGTGGCGAAGTCGAGCGCGCTCAGGATCTCGACCTGGCGCTCGATCGGAACCGGGATGCCGAGGATCGCCTGTACGCGGGCCTCGCGCAGACCAAGTTGAACCCCACCCACAATCGCGTCCGCGGACTTCAGACCGACGTCGATCGTGCCGGGCGCGGCGCTGGCGCCGCACAGGTCGATCATCAGCTGTGTGGCGATCGCCTGGGCGTGCATGCACTGCTCCGGCTGCAGCCCCTTCTCGAAGCGCCCGGAGGCCTCGCTGCGCAGGCCGAGCGCCCAGGAGCTGCGATGGATGTTGGGGCCGTCCCAGGTGGCGACCTCCATCAGCACGCGCGTGGTGTCCTCCTGCACCTCCGAGCGCGCGCCGCCCATCAGCCCGGCGATCGAGGTGGGGCCGTCGGCGTCCTCGATCACGACCATCTGGGAGTCCAGCGTGCGTGTCTGTCCGTCGAGCGTCTGCACCTGCTCGCCCTCGTGTGCGCGGCGCACCGTCAGGCGCGCGCCGGCGACGCGGTCGAGGTCGAATGCGTGCAGCGGCTGCCCGGACAGCAGCATCGCGTAGTTGGTGATGTCGACGACGTTGTTGATCGGCCGCTGCCCTGCCGCCATCAGCCGCGCCTTCAGCCAGGGCGGCGAGGGCGCGATCGTGACGTTCTCGAACACGCGCGCGGTGAAGCGCGGGCACAGGTCGGGGCACTCGACGATCACCTCTACACCGGACACAGGGCCGGCGGCATCGTCCCCGGAGGGGGAGCCGAGGTGCTCGCTCCAGGGCGCGGGCGCCAGCGGCGCGCCGGTGGCCGCGTGCAGCTCGCGCGCGACGCCGTGGACGCCGAGGCAGTCGGGCCGGTTGGTCGTGATCTCGAGCTCGAGCACGTCCATCGATATCGCCAGGACTTCCGCGAGCGGCGTTCCGGGCGCGAGCTCCGCGTCGAGCATCTGCCCATCCAGGACGAGGATTCCCTTGATCGAATCCCCACCCACCCCAATCTCGAGCTCTGACTCGGACAGGATCATCCCTTCGGAGACGACGCCGCGCAGCTTCGCCTGCTTCAGCTTGGTGCCGTCGGGCATCACAGCGCCGGGCCGCGCCACCGCCACCGTCTGCCCGGCGGCGACGTTGGGCGCGCCGCAGACGATCGTCGCCGGCTGTTCGTCCTCTGATCCGATGTCGACCGTGCACACCTTCAGCCGGTCGGCGTCGGGATGCTGCTCGGCGCTGAGCACGCGCCCGACGACGAACCCCTCCGGCGACGGGACGCCGTGGTGGTGGATCGCCTCGACCTTCGTGCCGGTCATCGTCAGGCGCTCCTCGATCGCGCGCACGTCGAGCGGCGGATCGCAGTACTCGCGCAGCCATGGCAGCGGCACTCTCATCGGAATTGCTCCAGGAACCGGAGATCGTTCTCGTAGGGAAGGCGCAGGTCGGGGATGCCGTGCTTGAGCATGGCGATCCGCTCGACGCCGAGCCCCCAGGCGAAGCCCTGGACCTTCTCGGGGTCGTAGCCGGGCGCGTTGGCCTCGGTGGTGGGCACGTGGGAGTAGACGTTGGGGTCGACCTCACCGGCGCCGAGGATCTCCAGCCAGCCCTCGCCCTTGCACAGGTAGCAGCGTGAGCCGTCCTCGAGGAAGCCCTTGCCGCCACAGTGAAAGCAGGAGACGTCCACCTCGACGGAGGGCTCGGTGAAGGGGAAGAAGTGCGGGCGCAGCCTCACGTCGCGCTCATCGCCGAAGATCGCTCGGGCGAAGGACAGCAGCGTGCCCTTGAGGTCGCCCAGGGTGATGTCCTCGTCGACGGCGAGGCCCTCGATCTGGTGGAACTGGGGTGTGTGGGTCGCGTCGAGGTCGCGCCTGTACACACGACCGGGGATCACCACGTACAGCGGCGGCGGGTGCGCTTCCATGGCGCGCACCTGCATGGGCGAGGTGTGCGTGCGCAGGACCAGCTCGTCCTGCGGGAGGACCTCGCGGGCGCCGTCGTGAGCGACATAGAACGTGTCGGTGCGCGCCCGCGCGGGGTGCGTGGGGCTGTGGTTGAGGGCGTCGAAGTTGTAGTGGACGGTCTCGACCTCTGGGCCCTCCATGACGGTGAAGCCGAGGCCGAGGAAGATGTCTTCGAGCTCGCGGCGGGTGGCGCTGAGCACGTGCAGGCGCCCGATCGACTGCGGCGGCGCGCCGGGGAGCGTGACGTCGACGCGGTCGGCGAGCAGCCGCTGCTCGAGCTCGCCGACGGCCATCTGCTCGGTACGGGCCTCGATCAGCCCCTCGAGCGTCTGGCGAGCCTGGTTGGCGGCCTTACCGACGGCCCCCCGTTCCTCGGCTGCGAGCGAGGCGACGCCGCGCAGCAGCTGCGGCAGCTCGGCCTTGCGCCCGAGGTAGCGAACGCGCAGCTCCTCGAGCTCGGCGCTCGTGCCGGCGGCGGCGATCGCGGCCTCGGCCTCGCCCTGGAGCTGTTGGATGCGATCGATCATGACGCGGGCACCGTATCGCTGGGGCGGGCGGGACACCGATACGGCCGACGGGTCATCTCGTAGAGCGCCACGGTGGCGGCCATGGCTGCGTTGAGCGAGTCCGACGCGATGGGGATGCGCGCGGCGCGGTCACAGGCGGCGGTGACGGTGTCGGGCAGACCCTCACGCTCGGAGCCGACGAGCAGCGTGACAGCGCCCTCTCCCGCCCCGGCTCCCACGCCCGCCTCCCCATCGGGCTGCGGCCCGCGCAGCACCTCGGGCGCGTCGGCGACGAGCGCGACCAGCTCGCCGGGCAGCTCGCTGAGATCGCTGACGTGCGCGAGCGCCACGGTGAAGATCGCGCCCATGCTCGCGCGCACGGCCTTGGGCCCGTGGGGGTCGGCGCAGCCGGGCCCGAGCGCGACACAGGAGGCGCCGAACGCCTGCGCGGAGCGCAGCACGGTCCCCACGTTCCCGGGGTCGCCGACGCGGTGCAGGTAGACGCACAGCGGGCCCGCCGCCGGCCCCCAGCGCTGCTGGTAAACAGCCATCACCCGCGTGCCTGAGCCGAGCGCGGAGACGCTCGCGAGCGCGGAGCGCTCGACATCGTGGAAGTCGTCGTGGCCGAGGCCCGAGCCAGCGAGCCGGTAGCCCTCGAGCGCGGGACGTCCGGCCCGCCGGGCGGCGGCGATCAGATCCTCGCCTTCGGCCAGGAACGTGGCGCTGCGCGCGCGCTCGCGCTTGGTGTGCAGGCGGCGCAGGGCCTTCAGGCGGGGGTTCTGTGGGGATGCGATCTGACTCATGCTCTCGGTGCTCGGTGTTCTTCCTTGCTCGTGCCAACAAAAAGGGCGCCGTCCTTTTTCAGGAGCGACGCCCGGGAGGCTGTCTGTCGTTTGCCGGGTCCCCGGCCGATCCGGGGTCAGGCAGCCGACGCCTCGCGGGCGACCTCGGCAAAACGTCGGAAAGCGTCGGCGTCGCGCACGGCGATGTCGGCGAGCACCTTGCGGTCGAGCTCGACGCCGGCCAGTTTCAGGCCGTGCATCAGCTGCGAGTAGCTCATGCCGTTGATGCGCGCGGCGGCGTTGATGCGGGTGATCCACAGGCGGCGGAAGTCGCGCTTGCGGTTACGGCGGTCGCGGTAGGCGTAGGCGTCTGCCTTCAGCAGCGCCTCCTTCGCCCTCCGGTAGTTGGAGTGCGCCTCGCCGCGGAAGCCCTTCGTCTGCTCGAGGACCGCGCGACGCTTCTTGCGGGCGTGCACGGAGCGCTTGACGCGGGTCACTTGCCCACCCCCAGCAGCCGCTTCACGCGCGGCGCGTCGTCCTTGGAGAGGATCGCCGGTTCACCGAGCTGACGCTTGTGTTTGGGCGACTTCTTCTCGAGGATGTGGCTCGTGAAAGCGTGGCGCCCGCGCACCTTTCCGGTGGCGGTGACTTTGAAGCGCTTCTTCGCGCCGGAGTGGGTCTTCATCTTGGGCATAGCTTCTCGGCCGAGGATTATGACACGGTGCTGCCCGCGGCAGCGGTTCCACTGTCCCCGAGCGGTGCCTCGGCCGTCTGCGCCGGCTCCTCGGCGGCGGGCTCTGGAGCGCTCTCGGGGGCCTCGGCGGCGGGCTCTGGAGCGCTCTGCGGCTCCTCGGCCGCGGGCTCGGGCGTGCTGGGCTGGGGCTCGGAGACCGGCTTGGAGGACGCGGAGCCAGACTCCAGCGCCGACTCGAGCGCCTCCTCGGCGACGTCGCCCTGCGCGCCGGCGGGAAAGACCTCGTCGGCGGCCTCGTGCGTGTCGGCCTTGCCGGCGAGCACAGCTTTGGAGGGGGCCATCATCATCGTCATGTTGCGCCCTTCCTGCATGGGGCGCTGCTCGACAACGCCGAGCTCGGAGAGCTCTTCGGCGAGGCGGTCGAGGATCGCGGTGCCGCGCTCGGGGTGTGTGACCTCGCGTCCTCGGAACATGATGGTGACCTTGACCTTGTCCTTGTGGCGCAGGAAGCGCTCGACGTGGTGCTTCTTGGTGTCGTAGTCGTGCTCGGCGATCTTCGGGCGGAACTTGATCTCGCGCACGGTGATCTGCTGCTGGTGCTTGCGCGCCTGCTTGACCTTCTGGGCCTGCTCGTACTTGTACTTGGAGTAGTCGAGCACGCGGCACACGGGCGGGCGCGCCTCGGGGGCGACCTCGACGAGGTCGAGTTCGCGCTCCTGGGCGAAGACGAGCGCGTCGGGCGTCTTCAAGACGCCGATCTGCTGACCCTCGTCGTCGATCAGACGCACCTCGGGCACACGGATGCGCTCGTTGATCCTTGTCGTGTCCCGCTCAGGCGGGCGCCGGTCGAAGCGGCGGGGGACCGGCACTAGCTGTAGTGACCGCGCGTCAAGCGAGCGTTACGCGTGACGTTCTGAGGATTTGCCGGGCTGCAATGGCGGGGATTATAGCTGTCCGCGCAGTCGCTGTGAGAACTTTTCGATCGGCTCGCTGCCGAGGTCGCCGCCGTGGTGCTCGCCTGTGCCCAAGCGGGTGCGCACGGACACCGCCCCGTCCTGGACCTCGCGCTCGCCGACGACCAGCATGTACGGGATCTTGCGCAGCTCCGCGTCGCGGATCTTGCGCCCGATGGACTCGTTGCGGTCGTCGAGCTCCACGCGGATCTGCTCGCCGCGCAGGCTGTCTCTGACCGACGCGGCGTAGTCGGCGAAGCGATCTGACACGGGCAGCACGATCGCCTGCACGGGCGCCAGCCACAGCGGGAGCTCGCCGCCGTAGTGCTCGATCATGATCCCGATGAAGCGCTCGTAGGAGCCGAGCATCGCGCGATGGATCATCACGGGCGTGTGCTCCTGGTTGTCCGCGCCGGTGTAGCTCAGCCCGAAGCGCGCGGGCATCGAGTAGTCGAGCTGCACGGTCCCCAGCTGCCAGGAGCGCCCGAGCGAGTCGGTCATGTGCATGTCGATCTTCGGCCCGTAGAAGGCGCCATCGCCGGGGTTCAGCTCGTACTCGAGCCCCAGCTCCTCGAGCGCGCGCGTGAGCTTCTCCTCGGCGCGGTCCCACAGCTCGTCGTCGCCGATGCGCTGCTCGGGGCGGGTGGAGAGCTCCAGGCTCACCTGCAGGTCGAACCTCGCGTAGGTGGCGAAGGCCATCTCCAGCGCGCCTCTCACCTCATCTTCGACCTGCTCCTCGGTGCAGAAGATGTGCCCGTCGTCCTGGGCGAAGTGCCTGACGCGCAGGAGGCCGTGCAGCACGCCGGAGGCCTCGTTTCGGTGCAGCAGCCCCGGCTCGGAGTAGCGCACGGGAAGGTCCCGGTAGGAGTGTCGGGTCTGGCCGAACAGGTGGCAGTGCCCGGGGCAGTTCATCGGCTTGACGGCCATCTCGCGGCCCTCGGCCTCGAGCGTGAACATGTTCTCGCGGTACTTGTCCCAGTGCCCCGAGGTGCGCCACAGCTCGGCGTCGAAGATCTGCGGGGTCTTGACCTCGGTGTAGCCGCGCTCGGCGCCCATCTCGCGCGAGAGGCCGACGAGCGAGTTGAAGATGGTGGTTCCCGCACCGGTCCAGAAGGCGGCGCCGGGTGAGACGTCGGAGAAGCTGAACAGCCCGAGCTCCCGCCCCAGCTTGCGGTGGTCGCGCGCCTTCGCCAGCTCGATGCGCTCGAGGTGCTCGTCGAGCTCGGCCTTGGTGAAGTAGGCGGTGCCGTAGACGCGCGTGAGCATCGTCCGGTTGGAGTCCCCGCGCCAGTAGGCGCCGGCGAGCGAGGTCAGCTTGACCGCGCCGACGGTCTTGGTGGTGGGCGCGTGCGGGCCGCGGCAGAGGTCGGTGAAGGGGCCGTTGGTGTAGAGCGAGACGCTCTCCAGCGGCTGGCGGTGAAGGCTCTCGTGCGCGGCGGTGACGAGGTCGTCGATCAGCTCGACCTTGTAGTCCTGGCGCTCCGCGAGGAAGCGCTCGCGCGCGTGGGCGACGGGCACGTCGACGCGCTCGAAGCTCTCGGCGGCCTTGATGTGGGCGCGCATCCGCTCTTCGATCCTGGGGAAGTCCTCCTCGGAGAGCGAGGTGCCCTCGGGGAACTCGAAGTCGTAGTAGAAGCCGTTCTCGATCGGCGGCCCGATCGAGATCTTGACGCCCTCGTAGAGCTCCATGACCGCGGCGGCGAGCACGTGCGCGGCGTCGTGGCGGATCAGCTCGAGGGCCTTCGGCCCGCTTTTATTGGTGAGGATGGCGAGGTGGGCGCCGTCGGGCAGTGGGCGGGACAGGTCGCGCACCTGTGGTCCCTCGCCGTCGTCTGAGCCCGTGAGCTCGACCGCGAGCGCGGCGCGCGCGAGGCCGGGGCCGATCGCGGCGGCGGCGTCGGCGCCGGTGGCGCCGTCGGGCAGCTCGAGAGCGTTGCCATCGGGGAGTGTGACGGTGAGCGACATCGCAGCGCTGGAGGCTACCCGGCCGCGGTGTGGGTTCGTCGCCGCGCGTGGCGGAGCGTCGTGCTCGGACGCCGGGCGCGAGTGAGATCAGCCGAATCGGCGGGCGCGCTCAGGCGATCTGCCAGAGCGCGTCGTCGGCGAGCGCCTCGCGCTCGACGGCGCCGTCTCCAACCAGCTCGATCAGCGCCCGCTCGGCGCTGTCGCGGTCGGGGAGCTGGTTGTTCTGGGCCATGATCGCGGCGACCTCGGCGGTGACCAGGCCGTCGGGGAACCGCCGCAGCGCCTCGATGGGCGCGTCGGGCGGGTCGGTGCGCTCGAGCGTGGGGTCGAGGTTGGCGATCAGCACGTCGTAGGCCTCGATCGTCTGAAAGCCGCCGGCCTCCAGGCGCTGTCCGTCGGGGCTTTGGAAGACGAGCGAGGGCGCGGAGTAGCGCACGGGCCCGTCGGTCTGGCGCGCCTTGCCCTGGAACTGCGTGGGGCCGCCCTCGGCGCTGCGGGTCTGCTGCTTGTCGTCCTCGTAGGCGGCGAGCGTCTCCGACGCGTCGATCGCGGCGACGAGGGCATCGACATCGAGCCCGTCCACGCGGGCGAGCGCCCGGGCGATGTCGGAGTCCTCGTCGAGCAGCAGCGGCGTGGTGAACCACGCGAGCTGCAGCGCGCGCAGGACCTCGTCCTCGCGCCCGGCATGGTGCAGGCGGGTGGCGACGATCGCGCGACACGCGCGCGAGGTGGCGGTCACGCGAGCGCGCGGCTCCATCAGCAGCGGCATGCCGAAGCGCCTGAAGTAGCTCTGCTGGCCGATCGTGGAGCGCGTGGGCGTGTAGCCGGCGTCGAGGTAGCGCTGGGGGTCCTCGGCGAGCCCGATGGTCACGAGGCGCCAGTCGAGCTGGTCGCCGTAGCGCCAGCGAAGGGTCGCGAGCGCGGGGCTGGCGGAGTAGGCGAACGGGCAGCCGGGGTCGGTGAAGTGCGTGATCGCGATCTTGCTCATACGTCAATGATTGCACGTGCAAGCATCTGAGCCGGACCCATGGCCCCGGACGGCGCTGGCGCGGCCGTGTTCGTCGGTGTCAGAAACTGGGGATGCAGACAAGGGTCTGCATCTGCGAACATGCCGAACATGAGAAACGAACAGCAGCAGACCATCTCCATCACCCTCTCCCCCGCGCAGATCGACGACGTCGTGCGTACCGCCAGCCGCAGTCGCGCGCCGAGCGTCTCCAAGCTGCTCGGCGGCTTCGCGCCTGTCGAGACCGTCGATCCGCGCATGTCGCGATCGCTGCAACGGGGCCTGTCGATCCTCGCGTGCTTCGGCGCCGACGGAGGCGCGCGCGGGATCCTCGAACTCGCGCGCGACCTCGAGATGAGCCCGAGCACGACCCACAGATACGCCTCCACGCTCGTGGAGCTGGGCCTGTTGGAGCGTTGCCCGAAGACGCGAAAGTACCGCCTACCGGGCACCTGACCAACTGCTAAAAATAGGTGTGGCCGGCACCCGCACAGGGAGTGCACGGGCGCCGGCCGGGCCAGCTCCGTCTGTGGGGATGGGCTGACGGCAGCAAGATACCAGCAGCCCGCTGTCTGGCTATTGTATCCCGAGAGATGCGATGTTTCTGATTGTGTCAGCACCTACACAGGCAGATCCGGCCCTGGCGGCGACATTGCGGCGCATGCGCATCGAGCGCGGCGATACCCAGGAGGACCTCGCTCACCGAGCAGGATTGACGGTGGCTGCCTTCGCGCGCATCGAGCGCGGCAACGCCAACCCCACGTGGACGACCGTGAGGCGCATCGCGGTGGCGCTGGGCGTCAGCCTGGCGACCCTGGCGGAGTCGGTGGAACGCACCAAGCCACGGCGCTGAGCGCCGCTCAGACGGGCTCGGGAGCCTCCAGCGCGCGCAGGTGCTCGTCCACGCGGCGCACCCATTCCTCTGAGACCTCGTCCGCCTGGACGGACAACCGCGGCGCCTCGACGAGGAGGTCGGCGGGAGCAGGGATCCCGAGGTGATCGAGCACGCGGCGCAGGACCGCGTCGGTGCTCTCGGCGAGCTCCTCGTAGGTCACCTTCAGCGGCTCGTAGCCGAGCCCCATGAAGTAGGCGTCCCAGGAGGCGTCATGCGCTGTGAGCAGCCGCACGAGGTAGTTGATCGCGCGAAACGAGAACACCAGCTCGACCGGGCGCTGCGTCTCTCCCGGCTCGCGCTTCCACGACTGCGTCTGCACGGCCTTCCACAGCGAGACCGCCTGGCGCACCTTGTTCTCGCGCGTGATCTGGATGTAGCGCAGGCCCGGAAAGGCGCGGCTGAGCACTTCCGGCAGCGGCCGTTCGGCCATCCCGTCGATGCCCCGCAGGAGCTGCGCGAAGTCGCCGAGGTAGCCCCACATCAGCTTCGCGCCGAAGACGCCGTTGGGGGTGGTTCCCTGCTCGAGCGCCCACGCGAGGTACTGGTCATAGGTGTCGGGATGCCACAGCGGGTTCGGTTTGGCCATCCCATCGGGCATCTCACGGAAGGCGAGGCGCTCGACGATGTTGGCGTGGCGGTCGGGATCGAAGTACTCGTGCGGGCGGCGCGGCAGCCCCGAGCGGTGCAGCGCCTCGAAGTACTCCTCGGGATGGCCGGCGACCCCGGTCTCATCGAGCGTCCGGCAGAGTAGAGTGCTGCCGCTTCGCGGCGTCGCACACACCAGGTAGGAGAGCATCGGCGTCATCGCGAGGATTAGATCAAGCACACTGCCTTGGTGAACAATACCCCGTGACCGACCTACCGAACATCCTCTACCTGCACTCGCACGACACGGGGCGCTACGTGCAGCCCTACGGCGAGCCCGTGCCGATGCCCAACGTCCAGGCGCTGGCCGATCAGGGCGTGCTGTTCCGTGAGGCCTTCTGCGCGGCGCCGACGTGCTCGGCCAGCCGCGCGTGCCTGCTGACCGGCCAGTACGGGCAGAGCAACGGGATGCTCGGCCTGGCCCACCGCGGCTGGTCGCTGCGCGACTACCGCCACCACATCGTCCACGTGCTGCGCACCGTCGGCTACACCTCCACGCTGATCGGCGAGCAGCACATCTCCAAGGAGCCGGAGGCGATCGGCTACGACGAGGTGATGAAGGTCCCGACGACGCGCGTGGAGATGGTCGCGCCACTGGCGATGGAGGTGCTCAGGCGAAAGCGCGACCGGCCGCTGTTCGTGTCGGTCGGCTTCTTCGAGACCCATCGCGAATTCCTCGGTCCCGGCTCGCTGCGCGACGTCCACTACTCGAAGCCCCCGAACAACCTTCCGGACGCGCCGGAGGTGCGCGCCGACGTGGCGGCGTTCAAGGCGAGCGCGCGCTCCCTGGACCACGGCGTGGGCATGGTGCTCAACCAGCTGGACGCGTCGGGTCTCTTCGACGACACGCTGATCATCTTCACCACCGACCACGGGATGCCGTTCCCCGGCGCGAAGGCGACGCTGTACGACCGCGGCCTGGGTGTGATGCTGATCCTGCGCGGGCCGGAGCCGTTCAACGGAGGACGCGTGATCGACGCGCTGGTCTCGCACATCGACATCTACCCGACGGTGTGCGAGCACCTGGGGATCGAGCGCCCGTCGTTCCTGCAGGGGGTCTCGCTGCTGCCGCTGCTGCGCGGGCAGACGACGAGCGTGCGCGAGGAGATCTTCGCGGGCTCCACCTGGCACGCCGCCTACGAGCCCCAGCGCGCGATCCGCACCACCCGGCACAAGTACATCCGCCGCTGGGGCGACCGCCGGACGCCGGTCCTGCCGAACACCGACGACGGCCCCAGCAAGGATCTGCTGCTGGCCAACGGCTGGGCCGAGCGCGAGATCCCCAAAGAGCAGCTGTACGACCTCGTGTTCGACCCCAACGAGGCGAACAACCTCATCGACGATCCCGTCTATCAGCCGGTCGCGGTGGACCTGCGGGAGCGCCTGGAGGAGTGGATGCGCGACACTGAGGACCCGCTGCTGGCCGGTCACGTCGACCCGCCGCCGGGCGTTGAGATCAACCAGCCGGACCAGCTCTCCGCGACCGAACCCACAACGCGCGTGCAGTGAGCGCGCGGCGGGCGTCCGCGGCGCCACTCGGGTAGCGTCTGCGCATGGCGTCAGGGACTGCTGAGAGCGAGCGGCGGCCGGCGAGCCACAGCTGGCTGACGGAGGAGCTGCGCACGGTCGTCGAGGAGCTGGCCGGCTATGAGCGGCCCTCGGCATCGCAGGGCGAGCGCCGGGCGGCGGAGTGGATAGCCGAGCGGATGCGCGCGCACGGGCACCGGGCGTCGGTGGAGGTCGAGCGCGCCCACGGCGGCTTCTGGTGGCCGTTGGGGCTGGCGAACGCGGGCGTGACCGTGGCGGGGCTCGCGGCGCTGCGCTCGGGCTCGCGCCGCGCGCGCCTGCTGGCCGGCGCGATCGGCGCCGGCGCGGCGGCGGCGATCTGGGACGAACTGGGCGGCGGAAGCCTGTGGTTTCGCCGCGCGACGCTCCCCCACCGCGACACGTTCAACGTGGTGGCCGAGATCGGCGAGGCGAACGCCGAGGAGACGGTCGTGGTCGTGGCCCACCACGACGCTGCGCACAGTGGGCTGATCTTCCATCCGGGGCTGCCGAAGCTGTTCGCGGAGCGCTTCCCAGAGCTGCTCGAGCGCTCGACGCAGACGCTGCCGATCATGTTCGCGACGTGGCTCGGCCCGGTGTTCGTGGCGCTCGGCTCGATCCTCGGTCGAAGGGGCCTCCTGCGCTGGGGATCGCTGCTGGCGGGCGCGACGACGGTGACGATGGCCGACATCGCGCGCAGCGACGTGGTCCCAGGCGCCAACGACAACCTCAGCGCGGTGGCGGTGCTGCTGGCGCTTGCACGCTCGCTGGGCGAGCGCCCGCAGCCGGGCGTGCGCGTGCTGCTCGTGTCGACCGGCTCGGAGGAGTCGTTCATGGAGGGCATGCAGGGCTTCCTCCGCCGCCACCGCGCCACGCTCGACCCGAAGCGCACGACGGTCCTGTGCCTGGAGTGCGTGAGTGGCCCGATGCTCACGCTGATCGAGGCGGAGGGCATGCTGCGGATGCGCCCCTACAGCTCCTCGGCACGCGCACGCGTGGCGGAGGCGGCTGAGGCGGCCGGCGTGGAGCTCGTGAGAGGCCTGCGCACGGTGCTCGCCACCGACGCGCTGGTGGCGTTGAGGGGTGGATACGCGGCGGCGACGCTGGCCTCGATCGACGCCACCAAGTTCCCATCCAACTATCACTGGCCCAGCGATACTCCGGAGAACCTCGACTGGGGCACGATCGAGCGCGCGTTCGCGGTCACCGAGGGCTTCGTGCGCGCGAGCGCGCCGACGCCGCAGTCCTCGGAGCAGTAGCTCAGTCGAGGCGCTCGAGCGCGACCCGCGCGCACGAGTCTGCGGGCGCGCTCGAACGGCGGCGCCTCAATCGCTCCACCAGAGGTCGTCGTGCTCGGCGGCGGCGGCCTGCTCGATCTGCTCGAGCGTGAGATCGGTGCGGCGGTCCTCGACCATCGTCTGCAGGGCGTCGCCGATCGTGGGGGCCCACACGCGGCGCGCGACCGCGATCCTTCCCGACTCCTCCTCGAACTGCTTCCATTCCAGCTCGATCAGCGGCGCCCGTGCTGGCGGTGCGTCCGCGGGCACGGGCGCGCCCCAGCCGTAGACGGTGATCTGCGCCTGCCAGCCGGACGGGCACAACTCGCCCATGACCGCGAGCGCCTGCCACTGGTCGCCGACGGGCTTGGCTCGCCGGTTGCGCCGGCGCACGTGGCGGACGATCCACGAGGGGCTCATGCGCTCCCCCTCCATCCGCCCAATCCGGCCCGAGGAAGCAGATGCCATCCACTCGCACTCATCGCACTATCACAGTACCCGCTTCCGGGCACCCCACGCGCCATGTTCGGCGGTGCTCGCGGGTCAGATCGAGCAGGGGCGCGAGCGGCGGTCGATCCCCACTTCGGTGATTCCCGCGGAGGTGATCTTGATCCTGGTGGGGACGTTGCCGCGCTCGAGCAGCTTGCGCAGTATCGACTCGCCCTTCGACTCGATCCCCGAGCGCAGCGGCTCGTCGAAGGCCTCGGGCCGCAGCGAGCTGGCGATCTGCACGTACACGTGCTGCTCGGCGCGGTCGTTGAGGACCTTGAACCGATACATGTCTGCCTCGCGGGCGATCGGTATCGGAGTGGGACCACCGATTATCTCAAGATCACCAGCCATGCGATGAGCTTGACGGCGCTGGGCGCTGCGTAGGAGGGACCGCTGGCCAGTGTCTCGGCGCGGCCGTTTGGACACGTGCCGAGACAGCGTCCATGGTGTGGCGGGGCGCCTAAATGATCGGGGCGTGCGAGCGGTGCGCGAGGTACCAGAGCTGCGCCACGCCTTCGTTCCACTCGGTGCGCGCGTTCGCGAGCTTGCCTTTGTAGTGGCGCAGCGCGGCCGTCTCGGGGGCTTTGGCGTAGGACTTCAGATAGGACATCGCCTGCGCGAGTTCGCCGGCGCCTTCGGTCACCTGCGTGCCCGCCCGCGGGACGTCTTCTTCTTCGGCGCCTTCTTCACCGGCGCCGGGGACGTTCCATTCGCTGTCCTTCAAAGCGGCGTCGTGAGCTTCTCCCGCGGCACGTCCGATCTGCGCGAGCTGTGCAGGCGTGGGCGAGCCCGTCAGCCGTGAGATTTCCGCGTCGAGCGCCCTCGTCGTGCTCGCAAGGCTCGTCATCGCCGTTGCACGTTCGTTCAGGAAGCTCGCTGCGTCGGTCTGGGGACTGCCCGTGGAGCAGCCCGCCAGGAGCAGGCCGCCGACAGCGGCGAGCGCGCAGAGGCGCAGGCGGAAGTGAGACGAACGCACGCGCAGACCCTACAGTCGGCGCTCGCCAACGCGCCGGGATCGTCTCGCGTCGCCCCGCGCGTCAGTGAGCGGCGACAGACGTCTGCTGCGAGTCGAGCGCCTCGGCGGCGACCCCGAGGAGGAGATCGTCGTGGGCCTCACCGCTCGGGGTGTCGGCCAGGCGCATGCTCTCGACGAGGTCGGCCTGCTCTTTGAGGGAGCGACGTTCGAGCAGGGGCTGCAGCAGGCCGCGCACGGCGATCATGGGACCGACCCAGCGAGGCGCCCACACGCGCGCGGAGCGTCGCTCGATGCCGCGCTCGATCGCCGCGACAGCTCTGCTGACGGGGATCGGATCGCGCAGGAAGGCGGGTGTCCGCGCGTTGATGCGTTGCGCGGCCGGCTGGGCGTAGCTGGCTTTGACGAGGTCGGTGTCGATGAAGCCGAAGTACGCGCACCCGACGCGGGCGCCGCTCGGCGCCGTCTCCATCCGCAGCGCGTCCGTGAGCGCCTCGACACCAGCCTTGGTCGCGGTGTAGGGGCCCATCAGCGGCGCGTGCGCGACCGCGCTCAGCGAGGCGATGTTCAGCAGATAGCCGCGGCGGGCGACGATCTGGTCGATCACCGCTCGATTCGTGCGCCACACGCCCAGGAAGTTGACCGCCAGCGTCCGCTCGACCTGCTCGACGGGTGCTCCCGCGAGCGTCCCGCTGAAGGCGAGCCCGGCATTGGCGATCGCCACGTCGATGCCACCAAAGCGCTCGACGCCGGCGGCGACGGCGCCCTGCAGCGCGGCGAAGTCGGTCACGTCCGCCTCGACCCACAGCGAGCGCGCCTCTCCAAGCCGCTCCGCCAGCGCTGCCAAACGCTCCGGCTCGAGGCCCACGAGCACGACGTTCGCGCCCTTCGCGTGCAGGCGCTCGGCGGTGGCCGCGCCGATGCCGCGCGCGGCGCCCGTGATGAAGACGGTGCGCCCCCTCACGTCGAACATCTCCTGGCCCGAGCCGCTCACCGGGGCCGATCATACACCCGCGGCTCAGAGGTACTGCTCGACTGCGGCTGCGATCCCGGCCGCTATCGCCTGCTGCCCCGCGGCGCTGTTGGCGATCGATCCCTCGAAGGGGTCGGTGACGTACAGGGGCTCGATGACCGCGCCCGGCATCTGGCTGGGCGTGGAGAAGTAGCCGGCCATGGCTGGTCCCAGCAACAGCAGATGGTCGTATGACGCGGCCGCTTCGGCGACGCCGCCTGAGCCAGGTTCGCCGTCGAAGGAACCGAGTTCGGTGTCGGGCTGCACGCCGTCGTTGGGGATGCCCCAGCCGTGCGCGTTCATGGATGCCAGCACGTCGTGCTGCAGCAGTTCGGCCAGCCGTTGGCTGTCCGGCGAGAAGGGACGGTCGGGGTCATAGGCGGTGAGGCTTCCCGCGTTCGACGACGAGCTGCTGGCATCGAAGTAGATGCCGACGAGGACGTTCGCGTGGGCGCGGTTGGCGCAGACGTCGCGCGCGGCCACGTCGTCGTGGGCGCCCTGCAGCGTGAGCGCCCCTTCGGAGACGTCTCCCGGCCCGAGCCGCATCACGGTCGAGGCGCGGGTGCGCGAGACCACCACGCGAAAGCCCTTCCCGCGCAGCAGCGCCATGGTGTCGAGCTCCACGGGCAGCGTCTCGCTCGCCTCGTCGATCGTCTGTCCCTGTTCGGTGGCGCCCACGCCGCCGGGGTCGATGCCGCCGTGACCGGCGTCGAGGAAGACCGTCTTGCCGCGTTCCCCGGCGGTGGGTTCAAAGGCCACGCACGAGCCGGCGGCGAAGGCGGACGCATCGACTGGGGATCCTCCCGTGGAGGCGCTCACGTCGACCCCCCACGCGACGGCGATCGCGATTGTCACGAGCACTAGCAGGGAGACTTTTGGCGAGGGCATGATCGGTGGACCTGTTGCGCGGGCCGCGTGGTCCGCTGGGCGGACCGCGGCGGACCGGGGCCCGAGCACGAGTATTCGTCCGGTATGCCGTGCCTCCTTCACCTGCGCATAAGGGCGCCCGCAAGATCTCCTAGAGGTTGGCGCTGACGGCAGCTTGCCGCGGAACCCGAAGCACGCTCAGGCTGGCGACGCTCCGCGGCTCGCCGCGGCGAGATCCTCGAGGAGCGTGACGAGCACCCTCCACGTGCCGGCGACGGTCGATGCGTAGACGTGCTCCCGCGGCGTGTGCGCCTCTCTGATCCGCGGACCGAAGGACACCGCGTCGAGATCTGGCTCCTTGGCGACGAGCACACCACACTCCAAGCCGCCGTGGACGATCTCGATCGAGGGTCGGCTGCCGTGAACCCGCTCGTAGGCGACAGCGGCCGCGGCGAGTAGTGGTGAGTCCTTCCTCGGCTCCCAGCTCGGGTAGCCGCTCGCCACCTCGACGCTGGCCTCGCGCTCGGCCGCCAATGCCTCCACGCGCGAGACGACCGCGTTGAGCTCCTCAACGCTGAGGCTGCGAACGCTCGTCTGCACCTCGACCTCCTCCCCGTGGGCGCTGACGATCGCGAGGTTGATCGAGGTGGCGACCGTCCCTGGGAAGTCCCGACTCATCGCGAGCACACCGTGTGGCAGCTGGCGCAGCAAGCTCAGCAGCCTGGCCGAGGCGCGCTCCCCGGCCGCCTCCTCGAGAGAGCTGTCGCGGCGGTGAAACTCGATCGACATGCCGGGCTCGTCCGTGCCCCACTCCTGCTCGAGCTCGGCAGCGATGCCTGCCACGAGCTCGACCGCCTGCTCCATCGCGTCGTCCGCGATCGCGAGGCGCGCCGTGCCAGCGAGCGGGATCGCGTTGTGCGCCGTGCCACCCGTGAGCGACACGAGACGGAGGTCCACGTCGCCGTCCACGAGCCGATCGATGACAGCCACCAGCAGCTTGATCGCGTTGGCGCGGTGTTCGTGGATCTGAACGCCGCTGTGACCGCCAGTCAGCCCCGACACGCTCAGCTCCGCGCAGCTCCAGCCGGCGTCGAGGCGCTCCTGCTCGAGCGCGAGGCGGATCTTGACGTCCGCACCGCCGGCGCACCCGACGGTCAGAGCTGTGTCGTCCTCGCTGTCGAGGTTGACGAGCGAGCGCGCGCGAAGCAGCGAGGCGTCGAAAGCGAGCGCCCCGTGCAGTCCAGTCTCCTCCTCGACGGTGAACAGCAGCTCCAGCGGGCCACACGACAGTCCCGGCTCGGTCATCACAGCGAGCGCCGCCGCCACACCGATGCCGTTGTCGGCGCCGAGCGTGGAGTCGCGCGCGGAGATCTTGTCGCCGTCGCGTTGTGCGACGACGGGGTCGCGCTCGAAGTCGTGCTCCACCCCGGGCGCGCTGTCACAGACCATGTCGAGATGGGCCTGCACGGCGATCGGCTCACCAGAGGCGACGCCTGGGCGGGCGGGCACCCGCACGAGCGCGTTGCCGCGCGCGTCCGCGAGGAACTCCGCACCGCAGGCCTCGGCGACGCGGCGTACGTACTCGCGCGCGGCGGCCTCGTGTCCGGGCGGGCGCGGAATGTCGTTCAGCGCGGCGAAGTGACGCCAGAGCCCCGCCGGCTCCAGTCCTGCATAGGGGTCGCTGTTGTTCATCCGCGGGTCACGATAACGGGGCCCGGGGCGTGCGCGGCGCGTGCCGGATGTCACCGGCGGGGCCGTCGACGGCTGATCCTCGGGCGCCGCGAGCCTTCACATCGGGACCTTGATCCCGCGCTTGATGAGCCAGACGTTCGCGGGCCAAGCGGTGAAGAACCCGACGATCATCCCGATCTGCATGAGGAACCAGAAAGCGGCCGAATTGGGCATCAGATTGTGCGGCGCCGGGAAGAACACGAGGGCCATCAGAGCCATCCAGCTAAAGAGCCCGATCTCGAAGAAGGTGAGCGAGACAAAATCCGCCCTCGCGGCGGCCTCGAGCCCATCTCTGACTCCGAGGCCGCGCATCGGCGCGATCGCGTAGTACTGGAAGAGGATGCCCAACGCGAGGGCGAGTGCGTAGTCGCCCATGTACTCGGCGAACAGAGTGTGGCCAGCGACGCTGAGCGCCAGGGCGAAGATCGTCCACTCCGCGATCAGATCGCCCAACGAGCACCCCGAGCCGCAGTGGCTCACCTCGATCGCGATCGCGGCCCATCGTGGCCTCGCCGGCATTGCGATGTGAGGCGTGGCTACCGCCACATTTGGCCTCGCCGTAACGCTCGTGAGACTCGGTGTCGCCATACGCTGCACCTCTGCCCGTCCCCACCGCCGATAGAGCGCAAGCGCAAACGGACCGAAGTACAGCGCCGTGATCGGGTAGACCGCATTCATCACACCCATCGCCTGGCGCCGACGATTGAACCCGATGTCGTACGCGATCGCGCCGGCACACAGGAAGCAGATGCCGATGTAGAGCCAGGCAACGCTTGTCAGCCAATCGGGTGCCATGACGTGATCCGAGCCCCTTTCATCTCTTACGGACTTGGTAGGCCAAAGCCATCCGTGGGCCCGTGGCCTATCTGTGGCATAACATTGGCATGGCCAGGACAAGGGTGAGCACCACTGTCGATGAGGGGCTCTTGTCGAGCGCGCGTCGCGCACCAGCTTGAAACGCACACCGGTGGCACCTTGTACGACCACCCTCCGCGGCTTGGCCAGCGAGGTCGTCTTGGACCCCGGTGATGATCCGGGTCCCTCGGCCCGTCCCCGACCAACCTCGACTCGGCCGAGAGCGTGTGCGAAAAGATGCGTCAGTCTGATCTCGAGGGCTTCGGGGCTTTGCGCCACGCCCTCCCGACCACGTACGTCAGTCCTATGAACATGGCTCCGAACATCACCGCTATAGCCATGGCCGGCAAAAACGAGCGGCCCTGGTGGCTCCCGGCGGTCAAGAGCGAACCAGCAAAGACTGCAAGGACGAGCGTCGGCAAGATCGAGAGGTCGATCACCACCAAGATCGCAAACGCCAGCAGCAGCCAAAGGCGGCGCATGCGAGGAGCTTACCCGGCGGCCGGCGCCGGACGGCCGCGTGCCCAAGTTCGGGCGCGAAGCCTGACATACAGCGGCTTCCTCCCCCCGGCCGGCGCGCTCAGAAGCTAGGGATGAACCGAGGCCCCAGTCTTCAGCAGGCGAGCGATTCGCTCGGCAGCTCGCAAGAGGTGTTCACTCTCAGCGCATGCCCGCTCGTGTTGTAGCTGTCGCTGAGGTGAATGCCGCTCACGGCCTGCAGGTCGATGTCGTAGCTGTCTGCCCAGCCGCTCTGCGCGGTGACGCGGTCGAAGTCCACATCGGTGGCGTGGTTGACCAGGAACGGCGGGCGGGCTTCGCTCGCCTGCAGCCGGAACGAGCTGCCGCGGAAGTGGATCCCGCTGACGTCGTGCAGGTAGAACGCGTAGGCCGGGCGCGTGCCGATGGTGTCCGGGTTGTACAGATAGGGGTCGTTGGCGGGGACGGCAGTCGACATCTCCGGCTGCCCGCCGGGGAACAGCAGCCGGACGCCTTCGAAGGTGATGTCGCTGATCGGATGGCCGGCTTCACCCCACAGCGTCGGGCTGTATGTGCCCAGGCTCGTGCCGGTGATGTTGCGGTAGTGGATGTCGCTGATGCTGCCTATCCCGGGGTCTCCCCCGCAATTTCGTCGGATGCCGATCTTCTCCATGATCGGTCCAGCCACCCCCGACATGGTGATGTCCGAGTAGTACACGTCGGAGATGTGCCCACCGTCCATGGACACCATCCCCAGGGCGGACTTGCCGGCTCCGGTGATGTTGATGTGGGAGAAGTGGTAGTCGCTGAAGTTGCCGCACGTCTCCGATCCGAACATCAGCCCGTTGCAGCACACCGAGGAGATCTGCGCGTTCGTCACTGTGACGTCGCCGCTCGGGAGGGTGGCGCCGAGGGCCCATTCGCTCTTGAACGCCAGCGCGTCGTCGTAGGCGTGGTCCACGAGATTAGTGATGCGCACGTCCGTGGAGTTGACCACGTTCCAGCCGTCACGATCTTCCGCGGTGAGGATTCTCAGATGGTCAGAACGGACGTCCGTGCAGTCATTCGTGAGGATCGCGAAGTGGCCGCCGCGTCTGATGGTGATGCCAGAGATGGTCAGCCCGTGACAGACGGCCAGGGAGATGAGCTTGTCCGCCCGTCCGCTGATCGGCTGTCCCGTCAACAGGTTGCCGCCGCCGTCGAGTGTGCCTGAGCCCACGAACGCGATGTTCCTGAGGTCCTCGCCCCAGATCATCGCGTCGTGGAAGTGGCTGTGTCCGGTGTCCTGGTAGCGGGCATACGGGTTCGGCTCGGGCGGGTCGTACCCGTACTTGCCTCCCACCAGCGTGGAGCCCGCTTCCAGACGCAGCGTCACGTTGCTGAGCATGTGGATGGAACCGCCCGCCAGATACGTGCCCGCAGGCACCTCCACCACCCCGCCATCCGAGCGGTTGGCCGCCGCGATCGCTCGATTGAACGCCGGGGTGTCGTTGTTCCTGTCGTTCCCAACCGCCCCGTAGCGCCTCACGTTGAACACGCGGGCGGTCGGCGAAGGTGACGCGAGCGCGAGGACCAACGCCGTGACCGCAACGACCGGGAAGACCAGCCTCAGCCAGATTCCTGCTCGACGCGTGCGCACCGCGCTCCAGTGTTGCGCCTCCGGTGGGCGAGCGCGGGGCGAGCGGCGTGGTTTGCGCGAAAGCGGTTCAGTATGGGCATGCAGCCTGTCGCCTTCGTCAGGTACACCGACGTCGAGGCCGCCGTCGGACTCGCGTTGGCGCTCGTCTCGACGACGCTCGTGAACCTCGCCTACGTGCGCGAGCACGACGCGGTTCGCGAGCTTCCGCCGCTGTCGCTGCTGCGACCGGCGCGCTCGCTGCACCTGCTGCTGGCGGATCGCGTCTGGCTCGCGGCGTTCGCGATGGAGTCCGGCGGATTCTTCCTGTACGTCGCCGCGTTGAGGCTGGCGCCGCTGGCGCTCGTGCAGAGCGTCGCCGCAGGCGGGATCGGAGTGCTCGCGGTGGCCACCACGCGCCTGGGTCACCGCACGCTCACGACGGTCGAGCGCGTCGGCGGGGGCGTGTCGGTCGCGGGACTGGTGTTCCTTTCGCTGTCGCTGGCTGGAGGGGTCCAGCGGAGCGCGCGTGGCGATCTCGTCGAGATCGGGCTGTGGCTCGGTTGTACGGCCATAGCCGCGTTGCTCGTCCTCAGCGTCGGGCGGCCGCTGTTCGGGGCGGCGCCAGCCGACGCGGTCGCCGGCGGGCTGCTGTTCTCGTGCGGCGACATCTCGACGAAGATCGCGACCGAGGGCGGCGCCAGAGTGCTGTTCGCCGCCGCCGCGATTCTCGGGTACGTGCTGGGCAGCTCGTTGCTGCAGGTCGGCTACCAGCGCGGCACGGCACTCAGCATCGCCGGCGTCGCCACGTTGCTGACGACTGCGCTGCCGATCGCCGCCGGCTCGGTGCTACTGCACGAGACACCGCCACACGGGGCTCAGGGCGCGCTGCGTATCGTGGCGTTTGCTGCGGTCGTGGCGGGCGCGATCCTGCTGGGCCGTCCTCGTCCCCGCTCGCGCGGCGACGCCGTCGAGCGTGAGCGAGCCGGACGTCGGCCCTGAGTTCGGCCTCGCCTCCGGCGCCATGGTACCCGTCAAGCGCTGCTGTCTAAAGGTCGATATATAGATCGTTATGATCTATAGTGACCTAGATATGGAGCATAAGGTGGCAAAACAGCGAGCGCCGCTTGCGGTCCGTCGAGCGCAGCGCAACCTCGCCGAGAGCGTTGCATCGTGGCGCAAGCTACGCGGCCTGACGCAGGCTCAGCTCGCCGAACGGGCGGACGTGTCCCGGGGGGTCGTGCGGCGCCTCGAGGCAGGCGACGGCGGTGTCAGCATTGAGAACCTGCTCCGAATCTTGCGGGCACTCGGCATTCAGGACCTTCTAGCGACTGCACTCGACCCGCTCGCCAGCGACATCGGCCGTCTACGTGCAGACCAAGATCTGCCCCGACGGGTACGCCCGAGGCGACTGACAGACGATGGTTGAGCAGCCGATCGAAGTCGACGTCCACATCGGCGGGCAAGACCTTCCGGCCGGACGGCTGTGGACGCATCACCACGGTCAGAGGGAGTCGGCCACCTTCAGCTATCGCGAGGATTACCTTCAGCGCGCGGACGCTTACGAGCTCGACCCCGGCCTGCCCCTACAGAGCGGGCAGCATCAGACGGCCCTTGGGCAGGCGCTTTTCGGCGCGATGTCCGACTGCGCGCCGGACGGTTGGGGACGGCGACTCGTCCGGCGCGTGGAGGCGCAACGTGCCCGCGAAGCCGCCACGCCACAACGTCGCCTCGCTGAGATCGACTTCCTACTCGGCGCACGCGACGACCTACGTCAAGGCGCGCTGCGGCTTCGCGCGCGCGGCGGCGAGCAATACCTCGCAGTCGACGCCGAGGGAGTTCCGGATCTGATCATGCTCCCGCGGCTATTGAACGCAGCTGAAGAGCTGGAACGCGACGAACCGACGAGCGAGGATTTGCGTCTGCTGCTTCACGGCGGCAGCTCGCTCGGGGGCGCACGACCGAAGGCGCACGTGCTCGACACGCACGGGCACCTGGGGATCGCCAAGTTCCCATCCCCCAACATCGACGAATGGGACGTGATCCGATGGGAGGCCGTCGCGCTCGAGCTGGCACAGGCCGGAGGCATCAACGTGCCTGAGCACGAGTTGCACGTCATCGAGGATCGGCCGGTGCTGGTGGTGCGTCGCTTTGACCGTGACGAGAGCGGCCGGGTGGGCTACCTGAGCGCGATGTCGATGCTCCAAGCCCGGGACGGCGAGCAAGCGAGCTACCTTGAAATCGCGGAAGCGATCGAAGAGAGCTCGCCAGCGGTCGACGCGGACCTGCGCGAGCTGTGGCGGCGGATCATCTTCACGGTCCTCATCTCCAACACGGACGACCACCTGCGCAACCACGGCTTCCTGCGCAAGAGCACCGCAGGCTGGTCGCTCTCGCCCGTGTTTGATCTGAATCCCAATCCCGAAGGCGCAGCCAAACAGCTTGCGACGGCGATCGACGCGAGCAACGCGGAAGCCAGCCTTGCCACTGCGCTCAATGTGGCCGGCCTGTTCAGGCTCTCGGAGGCTGAGGCTCGCCAGATCGTCGATGAGCTATCCACTGCGACTGCGCGCTGGCAGGAGGTGGCACGGGCAACGGGTCTCGCCACGCCGGAGTTGCAGCGACTGGCGCCAGCGTTCGAGCACGAGCAGCAAGTCGCGGCGCGTCAGCTCGCTGGCACGCAGAGTTGACTGCTCCCAGATGGCGATCCGCTGGCGATCGTCGAGGACATCGCCGCCTTCCTCCAAGCACACCAAGCCGACTCCGGCCCTGAGCAGAAGGGACAGGCCGGCCTACGAGCCGCTCATTTGTCACTGGAGTACGGATGCGTTTATGCTGTGCGCGCGGGCCAGTGGGAGCCGTCCTGATGTTTCGATGGAGGCTCGATGTTGACCACCGCTCGCCGGTCTCGTCCCATTCGCCGTGCCGCGATCACCCTTGGGGGCCTGGCCACAATCGTCGCTCTGAGCGCCGGCGCAGCATCAGCCGCGAGTATCAGTCCGATCGTGGACTGCATCTCGCACAATCAGCGACGGGCAACCTCTGGGTCTACTACGGCTATGTGAACACCGGCGAACAGACCTCGGTCCCCTTTGGCGAGACCAACCAGGTGGTGCCCGGAATCGAATACCAAGGACAGCCGACCGTGATCGACCCGGGCGTCTACCCCAGCGTGTTCAAGGCCGCCTTCAACCAGTTCGCCTTCGAATCGATCGCCTGGGAGCTGGGCGGCGAAGCAGCTGTCGCCACAGCCAAATCGCCCGAATACTCCGCTGGCCAGACCGGCCCGGTGAGCGATGTCACCGCCACCACGGCAACGCTGAATGGAACCGTTGTGCCCGACGGGACCGCCACAACCTCCCACTTCGAGTACGGCACGAGCACCAGCTATGGCTCGACGACGGCATCGGCGACGCCCACGGGCTTCAGCTCACAACCGACCTCGGCCCACATCGAAGGCCTCACCCCCGGCACGACCTACCACTACCGCCTCGACGCCACGACGGCGGATCTCGCAACCACGGGCAGCGATGGAACCTTCACGACACCTCCCCTGCCGCTGGCACTGAGACTCCAGGAGACCCTGGCGGCAGCTCCAAAACGAAGCGGCCGCGGCAAGTTCAGCGCGAACTTCACCGTCACCAACACCGACGCGACCTACGACGCCACGGGTGTTCGCGTCACTGAGGTGCTGCCGGCGGATGCCGCCGCCGACCTCGCGATCTCCGACCCCTCCTGTGCGATCGACGGCGAGGGTCGCGTCAGCTGCACCGTCGGGACCCTCGCCCCGGGAGTGAGCGCCACGGTCACGATTCGGGCTCGAAGTGACCAAGGGTTCGCGGCTGACCAGCGTCGGGGTGGCGACCGCCGATCAACCCACCTCAGAAGTTGCGACGGCGCTCGCGACGGTGGAACATCCGTTGCACGCGTTTCACGGCTGACGTCGGCCCTAGCAGCAGAGCAGGGCGAAGGTGGTGAGGCGCCCGCATGACCCTTGGACCGGTCGATAAGCTCGAGGCGCGAGGTTCGCCGACCAACCCAGGAGGCATCACGATGACAACCACCCAGCTAGTAACCGGCGTCGATTTCGTGGGCATGCCCACGCGCGATCTGGAGGCGGCGGTTGAGTTCTACGGCTCGATCGTTGGCCTGCCGCGGTCGGTGTACATCAGGGACCGTCACTATGCCGAGTTCGAGACGGGCAACCTGACACTGAGCGTGTTCAACCCCGAGAAGATGGGTCTCGAGCACAGCGTCAATCCCAACGCGATCGCACTGCACGTAGACGATGTCGCGCAGGTGCGTGCGGCACTCGAGAAGCGCGGTGTCGAGTTTGCAGGCGAGATCCTCGACACCGGCGTTTGTCACATGGCGTTCTTCGCCGATCCCGACGGAAACGCTCTCATGCTGCACCACCGCTACGCTCCGCGCGCCACGGAGGCCTAGCGTCCCGGAGCGCTCGAGCTAGAGTTCCCCCTCGAGGAACTGGGCCCGCCCGAGACCGAAGGACCAGTCCGCATGGGTATTGGCGACAATCGAGACGATGACGTCTGTCGGTTTCACCCCGGCCTGCTTCTCGAGCCTGTCGGCCAACGCGGCGTATAGGGCGCGCTTGCGATCGTCAGTGCGGCCCGTCTCGGTTACCTGGACGATAACGACCCCTTCGGTGCGCTCGAGTCCGAGGCCGCTGTCTTCGACGATGATTCGGCCCGGCGGGTGCTCGTGGATGACTTGGTAGCGATCACGTTCGGGCGCATCGAAGACATCTAGCATCACCTCTTGTACCGTGTCCGCAATGGCTCGGACCTGAGTCTCTGTCCTGCCTTCTATGATGTCGATTCGAACCAGTGGCATGGTCGTCCTTTCTGCGGCCGAACGGGCCGCCCTTTCCGGGGACGTGAGGCGGCGCCGGGGTCACCCGCCGTGCCACCACCGATTCACCCTAGGTCGGGGTACCCGGTCTACAACCACGTTCCCGGTGTGGGATCGTCCCCGCCCGGCGCTGGAGCGGAGCCTCGGCGGGCACACGCCCAGCCGGCCCTCGTCATTCTGAGGAGCCGTACTCGATCGGCACCCGCATGGTCTGGCGGTGGGCCCACGCGCGCCCACGCACCGCAAGCGTCCATATGCTCAGGACCGCTTCCTTGACGGCGAGCGCTTCGACGCTCGAGGCCGGCCCGAGCGCGACGGTCGCGGTGCCAGCGGGCGGCGGGGGCAGCTGGCGCCAGCCCGCGGTGCTCGCGAGGTAGAGCTGCGGCTGTGGCGAGGAGCCGCCCAGCAGCGCGAAGAAGCCGCCTTCCCCAGCCGCGGCGATCGAGGACAGGTGCTTGGAGCCGCTGACGGCCAGCGGCTGGGAAACGCTCCAGCGCCCGTCGGCGTAGGAGACCGCCACGAGGCTGGGCGAGCCACCGCCCGAGACCCACAGCAGCGCGGCTGCCCCGGAGCCGGCACCGTGGAGGGCGAGCACCTCGATGCGCTCGTGCGCGAGCGCGCTGGGCGCTGCCGCGTCGAGCAGGCCCCAGCCGCCGCCGCGATCTGCGAACACGCCAATCACGCCGGGCCGGCTGCAGCTGCCGCCGGCAAGCGGGGTGCCGGCGGCATACGCGACGGCGGTGAGCGTGGCCAGCCGGCAGGCCTGGCCCGGCGCCGTTGCGCCAAGCGCAGTCGCGCTCGTCGACGTGCGCCAACCAGAGAGGCCGGTGGTGCTCTGCAGCACCTGTTGCTGCCCGCGGGCGCTGGCGAGCGCGAGCAGGTGCGTGGCCGAGTCCGCCGCGAGCGCGTCGGGGCTCGCGGCGAGCCCCTGGGAGAGCAGCCCCGTCGACCACGAGCGCCCGGCGTCAGAGGTGAAGATCAGCGGCGAGAACGTGAGCAGGTTGGTGGGACGCACCCCCGCGACCAGGCCGCCGCCGCCGGTGGCGAGGACGAGTCCCCCGTTCGTGGCGACAGCGGTCGCCTGCACGTGGTTCGACCATGTCGCGCCGGCCGCCGGGCGAAACAGGAGCTGCCAGAAGGTGTCGAGCGGCTGTTCGAGATGGCCCATGGCGACCGTCGCCCAGGTCCCGCTGGGGGTCTGCACCGAGGTGGCGAGCGGCGTCGGGATCGAAGGCGCCGCCGGCGCGGCGGGAACCGGCGCGGATGAGCCGCACGCGGCGAGCGAGAGCACCGAGAGCGCGAGCGCAGCGCCTCGGGGCACCCGCCGCCGCGCTCGCTGCGACATCCGCCCCCGGCTCACGAAGCGCGGATGGCGCTCTCGAGCGCGTCTGCGAGCGTGGACGCGAACGAGGACTTCGACGCCTCGGTTTCGGGACCCGGATCGGTGTTCAGGATGTAGAGGACGCGCCCATTGGCGCCGATCACGTCCGCGGACTCGCTGTGAGCGACCATCGCGCCCCCCGGGGAGTATTCGGCGGTCGCGCCATAGGACCGCCACACGCGCTCGAGCTGCGTGAGCGAACCGGTGAGATACAGCCAGTTCGAAACGCCTTCGAGCTGCTCTTGGCGGTCGAACGCCGCCAGGTAGTCCGGAGCGATGTACAGCGGGTTCAAGTTGACCGCCACCATCTCGACGTGGCGTGCATCGGCGCCCAGCATGCCGTCGGCCTGGCGAAACTCCTGGGCAATGACAGGGCAGTCCGAGGTGCAAACGTCGTCGAGGAACGTGAGCGCGACCGTCCTGCCGCGGAGGGCCCGGAGCGAGACCGGCTGGTCGTGCTGGTCGACGAGTGTGAATGGCGTCGCGGCGAGGTCGACCGCGTCGGGGGCACCGTCCATGGCTTCGGCGATGATCGGATCCGCGTGGGGCTGGGTTGCGGCGACGGCCATCGGAACGGCGCCCACGATCGTGACGGCGAGCGCTGCGAGCGCGGCGAGCGAGCGAAAGGCATACCCCGGGTCGGCGAGCAGCCGCTGGCGCCATGTGCGAGCACCCGTCGGCTGGACGGCGCCGGCGGCAGCTACCTCGCTCGCGCGCACCGGCACCCGCGTGATCGCCACATAGCCGGCGACGAACACCAGCGCCATCGGGATCATGCTGTTCGGGTCGGTGCCGACGCCGCCGAAGAAGCCGAAGTCCTCGATCAGGACCCAATCGGCGAGACACAGCACGCAGCCTGCGATCACGCCGACGCGAACGATCGATGCTCGCGCCGTCAGAAATGCCGTGCCGATGGCCGCGAGGGCGATCACGACGAACAGGTTCGCGCCCCAGGCGTTGGCCGCGACGAACGCTTCGAAGCTCGACACGAGCGAGGCGAGCACGTGCGGCTGCGGCGTCTGCGACATTTCCTGGACCATCGCCGTCAGCGTCCCGGAGGCGACGCCGGGCCTGATCTCGCCCTGCCAGAAGCCCCGCCCCGGCCATGCCTGGAGCACGGCCATGCCGAGGAAGAACAGGCCCATCCCACGCAGCACGATCCGTCCGGTCCTGGGCGTCGTCCAGGCGGTTTCTCGCAGTGCGATCAAACAGCCGGCGACGCAGTAGAACACGGCCGCGCCGGGCGCCCCGAACAGCCATGTGAGCCCCGGGGCGAAGATCCCCCCGAAGGCCTCGCCGAAGACCCACACGTTCAGCCCCCAGAGCACGCTCGCGAGCCCGGCCAGGCGCGACCAGTTCCCGCGCGGCGCTGCGAGCAGCCACACGCCGATGCCGAGCTGGATCCAGACCGCGGCGGCGGCGGCGGCGATCGGGTGATAGCTCCAGACGGTCACGAGCGCGTTGTCCAGGTGCTGTACCCAGGTCGGGGAGGCCGCTGCGAGTGGCTGGATCACGTCGGGCCCCATGCCGAGCGGCATCTTCGGCTGGCTCTGCAGGAGGCCGTCGAGGATCCACAGGGCGCCGAAGCCGATCCGCAGCAGCCGCCGGGCGGCGGGCTCCGGGAACGCGTACGGGGACGAGCCCGCCGATGCATCGGTCCCGGCCGCGGCCGCGTGCCAGAGATGGCGTACGCGCAGCAGGAGCCACACGCCGCCCACCAGCAGGATCAGCGCGATGACGATCAGGCCCTGGGTCACGAGCGCGCTGTGAAACGCCGAGACGACCGTCGGGTCATTGGCTTCGAGCCCGGTGTTCATGCCTGGCATGACGTGCTAGCTCCTAGTGTTGCTTTGTGGCGGAAGCGCCCTCGTAGCGTACCCGGCGCCCGCCGCTGCGCGCGTCAGCGCTCGCCGAAGCCGCGGCGGGCCAGCACCGTGTACCAGATGACCACCACGATCAGCACCGCGAGCGGGAGCGCCAGCGTGAGCACCGCTCCGGCGAAGAAGTGAGTGGCGATGGGAAGGCCGAGGTTCGGCAAGGGCAGCTCCTAGACGAGATAGAGGACCACGTAGGTCAGGACCCCGATCGCGGCGAGAAAGCCCCAGTAGAAGACCGCGGCATCGAGCGCCGGGGCGATCAGCCGATCGGGTTCCTGCACATCGCCCGTGCTGCTCGCGGGCGAGCGACGGGCACGCAACTCCGTCGCCACCTGTGTCTCGAGCCAGTACATCGCGCTCAGCACAGCGATCATGTAGAAGCCGGTCCACCCGCTGAACACGCTCGCGTATGCGCCGTTGGTCGGTCCGAAGTCCTGGACGGTGTACTCGATGCATTGGACGGCGACGGCCGCGAGCCCCAGCACGACGGCGCCGATCCCCGCCGTGAGCCAGCTCCTCGAGCCGGCCTTCATCTGGCGTCCCGCCACGATCGCGAGGATCGTGCTCAGCACGATGCACACGACGAACGCGACGCCCCAGCCCTGGCTGGGGTGCACGTGCGCGGGCCGCCACATGTGATTCTGGTTGAGCGAGCGCAGATAGAAGTACGCGAACACGAACGCGAGGAAGAAGAACGTCGTCGCGCCGCACAGCAGCCTCGCTGCGACTGACAGCGTCCGCGCGCCGACGTCCGGCGACTCGGGGGCGATCTCCACCCTCCGCGGCACCGCCGGGACGAGCCGGCCCGTCGGCGCATTTTCGCTCGCGGCCATCGCTCAGGCCCCCGCCGTCGCCGTCTGTCCGCCCCCGGCCGGCAGCAGCGGCGTGCCGTAGTCGTGGGGGTCGGAGTCGAAGACGGGTATCTCGTCGAAGTTGTGGACCGGGATCGGATGCGGAATCTGCCACTCGACGGACTTCGAGTTCCACGGGTTGGCCTCGGCGGGGATGCGCGCGAAGATCATCGAGTAGACGGTGTTCGCGATGAAGATCAGCATCGAGAAGCCGAGCACGAAGGCCGAGATCGAGACCCACGTGTTCAGCGGCACGAAGCTGGCTTCGTAGGTGCTGACGCGCCTGGGCATGCCCATGATGCCCAGCGCGAACAGCGGCAGGAAGGTCGAGTTGAACCCGAGGAACATCAGCCAGAAGTGCCACTTTGCGAGCGTCTCGTTGAAGCGCAGGCCGGTCATCTTCGGGACCCAGTAGTAGATGGCGGCGAAGAAGGCAAAGATGAGCCCGCCCATGATCGTGTAGTGGAAGTGCGCCATGACGAAGAAGCTGCCGTGCAGCTGGGTGTCGGTGGCGACGTCGGACAGCGTCACCCCGGTGGCTCCGCCGATCAGGAAGTTGAACGCCCACGCCAGGCAGAACAACATCGGCACCGCCAGCGATATTCGTCCCTTCCACAGCGTGCCCATGAAGCACAGGAAGATAAAGCCGGTGGGGATGGAGATGAGCTCCGTGGAGAGCATGTAGAACGGCCGCAGGTCGGCGTTGATGCCGCTGACGAACAGGTGGTGCTGCCACACGAAGAAGCTCAGCAGGCTCACGCCGAGCATCCCCGAGATCGCCAGCTTGTAGCCCCACAGGGGCTTGCGCGCGAATACCGGCAGGAGCTCGAGCACGATGCCAAAGCCGGGCAGCGCGAGGATGTAGACCTCGGGGTGCCCGAAGAACCAGAAGAGGTTCTCGAACAGGAACGAGCTGCCGCCGCCGCCGACGACGAAGTAGGTGGTGTCGATCGAGCGGTCGAGCGCCGCCATCAGCAGCGCCGCGATCAGCATCGGCGCTGCCAGCACCATCAGCACCGCCGTGGCCAGCACCGACCACACGAAGATCGGCAGGCGCGACCACCTCAGACCGGGTGCGCGCATCGTCACGATCGTGGCGATCATGTTCAGGCCGAGCAGCGTCATCGAGAGACCGACCAGCGCGAAGAAGCAGATGTAGGAGTTCATGCCAGCGACGGCCTGGTCGTTGAGCGGCTCATAGCCTGTCCAGCCGGTGGGGAAGCCCCCGAAGAAGATCGTCGAGACGAGGATGAAGCCGGCGGCCATCAGCATCCAGAAGGTGAGCGACTCGATGCGCGGGAACGCCATGCGCCTCGCGCCGATCATGATCGGGACGAAGTAGTTCGCAAACGGGCCGAGCACGCCCGAGGTCATGATCCCCATCATCATGGTGCCGTGGATCCCGACCGTCGTCAGGTACTGACCCGGGCCGAGGATCGTGGGTGTGTCGTGCAGCAGCTCGGCGCGGATCATCATCGCGTTGACGCCGCCGACGAAGAAGAAGACGCCGATGCCGATCAGGTACTGCATGCCGACGACCTTGTGGTCGGTGCACAGGCCGAAGTAGCGCCCGATCCCCTCTCCCTCCTTCTCCCGCAGCGATGCCGGGCGCCCCAGCAGACGGGAGACGGGGTAGTTGGCGAAGCCCATGCCGATCAGGAAGCCGATCACGCCGAAGGCGTAGCCGAGCAGCAGCGCGACCTCGTTCTCGTCGGTCGCGCTCTCGTATTCGAACGTCGGGGCCTTGATCAGGTGCCCGATCCACCAGCCGAGGTAGTAGCCGCCCACGCCCAGGATGACGGCGCTCAGCAGGTTGAAGCCGACCAGCCGACGCCAGATCGGCGCGGGATCGGCGGTCCGCGACGCGTTCGGGACGACGCCCGATGATTCTGCAGTGCTCATTCTGGTTCCGCCCGCCTCGTTGGTTCCGGGATGTAGGTCTTGCTGTACTTCGGCAGCACCTTGGTTGCCGGCGCGAGCGTCGTCTGCTGTGCGTGAATCCACGTGTTGAACACGCTCGCGCTCACGACCCTGCCTTCGCTGGTCATCGCCGCATGCCAGAGGCCGCAGAGCTCGGCGCAGCGCACTTTGAAGGACTCGAGCTTGGTGGGCTTCACGTAGGCGATGTTGTCGACGCCGGGGTTGGCGTCGGCCTTGACGCCGATCTTGTAGGCCCAGAACGAGTGCACGACGTCGAGCGAGGTGACGTGGAATTCGATGTTCTCATCTACGGGCAGCACGAGCTGGTAGGTCTCGACGCCGCCGTAGGTGGGGTAGCGATAGGTGAACAGCCACTGCTGGGCGATCACCTGCACCGGCAGCTTCGGGCCGCTCGGGGCAGTCAGCGGGCTCGGCCCGCTGCCCGAGCCATGACCGTAATGCGCCTCGAGTTCGTAGGTGCCGTAGGCGGCGAGCCCGAGCACCATCAGCGAGGTGATGACGATCCAGACCACTTGCAGTTTCGCGTTGCCGCGGATCGCGGGCCCTTCGAGCGCCGCGCCCCTCTCCTGGCGGAAGAACGCCAGGGCGTAGGCGAGGTAGAGCATCACGAGCAGGATGACCGGCGTGCTCACAGCTGCCAGCACCGTCATGATCGTGCGCTGGCCTTCGGCCTCTTCGCTGCCGTTGGGCGCCAGCAGCGGCCCGACGAAGATGATGATCAGCGGCATCGCGATCACCGTCGCGACCAGCCACAGCGTCAGGAAGCGCCGCCAGTGGTTCGGCTCCCCCGCCGGCCCGGGCGCGACCGCAGGCTCAGACGACATCGATGAAGCCGTCCATGTAGCCGAGCGTCTGCATCGGGCCACCGTTGCCGTTGAGGAAGCCCGCGCCGCAGGGCACGAAGCACTGCCAGCGGTAGCGTCCCTTCTTGCCGGTGCGGAAGCTGAACGTGATCGTGTTGTGCTCCTGCGTGGCCGGTTCGCACGGGCCTTCTTCGCAGAAGTTCTTGGCTTCTTCGTTGACGCCCGGGAGCGGCACGAAGACCCCGAGTTCGGGGATGGCGAACGTGTGCGCGGGTTCTTCCGGTCCGACCGAGCTCACGGTCTTGCCGTTGATCGTGATCGTTCCGCCGACAGTGCCCCGGACCTGGGAGAAGAGGGGGTTGCGCAGGCCGGTGGGCGAGTCGAACTCATACAGGGTCACGTGAACGACCGAGTGGGCGGGCACCGTGTAGATCGTGCTGTGCACCCACTTGCCGTTGCTGCGCACCAGATAGGAGACCCAGTCGGGCTTGCTGCCGTATTGCTTGCCGACGGCGGCGACGGTCTCGAGCGTGAGGTTCGTGCCGCCACCTGCGGAGGCGGGGTTGAGCGTCGAGCTGACCGGTGTGGGGAAGCTCGTCGCCCAGTCGGCCACGTATAGCGCGATCAGCACGCCGACCGCCGCAACGGCGAAAGCTACTGCCACGACCTTTCTTGCGAAGACGCTCAAGCCTGTCCCCAGTCTCGGTCGACCCTCGTACTGTCCGCGTCTATAGGCCGGCGTCGGCGCGCGTCAACCCATCTTTCCGCGATCCTCCCGGATATCCGCCGTCGCTAAACGGTCGGCGGGGAGGCTCTGTGGGCGAGGTACCAGATCTGAGAGATGGTTTCGTCCCACACTTCTCGCCCATGCGCGAACTTGCTCTGGTAATGGGCAAGCGCCGCCGCGCTCGGCGCGCGCGCGTACGCTTGCAGCACGGACATCGCGTCGGCTATTTCATTGGCCGCTTCGGTCGCCTCGGTCTCGGCCCGCGGCAGGTCTTCTTCTTCGGCGCCTTCTTCGCCGCCTTCCCCGCTTTTCGCGACGTCCCACTCCCCCGCCCGCACGGCGTTGCGGCGAGCCTGCGCCGCGACCCGGGCGAGCGGTTCCAGCTGCGTGCGGCCGGGCGAGCTCGACAATCGCGACACGTCAGCCTCGACAGCCCTCGTGGCCGTGGCGACTCGAGTCGCCGTGACGGCGTGTTCGTCGACGAACGTACCGGCGTCCGTCTGCATGCTGCTCGACGCGCACCCCGTCAGCACGAGGACGGACGCGATAGCGACCGTCCCGCGGCACCCGTGGATCTGACGCCCGGACACACCGACACACTACAGTCGGGCGCCGCGCTCGCCGCTGCCGGGTGACTGCTCGCGCGGCTGCGACGCGCAAACCGGCCGCGAAAACGACTCGAGAACCTCTTCACTCCAGAGCGATCCGCCGGCGTCGCGCACCTGCGCTTGACCTCGCCGATCTCGGTCTCCCGCCAGTCGCCGTGATCTGTGCTCGATGCTGATCAAGTCGCGCTACGATGCTCACAAGGGGCCTCCTCAGGCTCCATGGCTTGAACGCCAGCGCGGCCCAAAACGCGCTTGAGATGAGGAGGTCCCTACACCGCGAGGTGGACCGACTCTTCATGCCATCTTTCACGCGCCGAAAGACACGCACAGCGAGCAGGACCAAGACCGTCCTCGCAGCTAGCTGTCCTGCCCACGGGGAGTGTCCGATTAACGGTGGAAGTGGCTTGGTGGGTTTAGTTGATTCTTCCTTCGAACGCTATCGCGAACGCGTTTAGTGCGGGCTTCCATCTCATTGCCCAGCGTGCTCTGCCTCGTCCCGTGGGGTCGAGGGCCCTTGTGACGAGGTAGAGGCACTTCAATGCGGCTGTGTCGTTCGGGAAGTGCCCTCGCGCCCTGACGGCCCGACGGTAGCGCGCGTTCAGAGACTCGATCGCGTTTGTGCTGCAGATCACGCGCCTGATCTCAACGTCGTAGTCCAGGAACGGTATGAACTCGCTCCACGCGTTCTCCCACAGCTTGCTGATCGCCGGATACTGCTTGCCCCACTTCGCATCGAACTCCGCGAAGCGCTCGCGGGCGACGACCTCTGAGGACGCCGTGTAGACGGGCCGTAGGTCGCGGCTCATCTCGTCCCAGTATCTGCGGGAGGCGAACCTGAAGGTGTTGCGGATCAGGTGGATCACACAAGCTTGGACGGTCGCGAGCTCCCACGTCGTGGTGATCGCCTCCGGCAGGCCCTTCAGCCCGTCGCAGACCGCGATGCAGACGTCCTGAACGCCGCGGTTCTTGATCTCGGTAAAGACGCTCAGCCAGAACTTCGCGCCCTCACCGCCATCGCCGGCCCACAGCCCCAGGATGTCGCGCTCGCCGTCAACGGTCACGCCGATCACCACGTAGACCGGCTTGTTCGCGACCTGCCCATCACGGACCTTGACGACCATCGCGTCGATGAAGATCACGGGGTAGACCTTCTCCAGAGGCCTGTTCAGCCACTCGGTCATCTCGCCGGTCACCTTCTCCGTGATCCGGCTGACCGTGTCCTTGCTGACCTTGGCGCCATAGACCTCCTGGAAGTGCGCCGAGATCTCCCCCGTCGTCAACCCACGCGCCGTCAGCGACAACACGATCTCATCGACCCCCGTGAGCCGCCGCTGGCGCTTGCGGACGATCTGCGGCTCGAACGTCGACTCAGTGTCTCTCGGGACCTCGATCTCGACCGGCCCGATCTCCGTCAGCACCGTCTTGGCGCGCGTCCCGTTACGGCTGTTCCCGCTGCCCCGTCCGGCTGGGTCGTGCTTCTCATAGCCGAGGTGCTCGCTCATCTCCGCATCCAGCGCGGTCTCGAGCACGCTCTTGGTTAGCTGGCCCAGCAGCCCGTCGGGGCCGACCAGCTCGATGTTCTGCTCCTTCGCCTGCGCCAGCAGCTGCTCGGCGAGATCCTTCTGATCAACGATATCTACGGTCATGGGCTCGATCATCTCGCCCACATCGGTCGACTCCGCTAGCTCCGTCATGGTCATCCCCTTCGGTCAGACCAAGTCAGATCCACCGTTCATCAGACAGACCCTGCCCACGGAGGTTGTGAACGTGGCTGATGGGTGGCTGGTTGGCGATCCCGCTGTGTGGCCTGCGCGTGTTGTAGTGCTCAATCCAGTGTGGCAGGGCTTGGTTGCGGTGGTGGTGTGAGCGGTAGGTCATGCCGTATGCCCACTCCCGTCCCATGGTCTGGTGGAATCGCTCGATTCTCCTATGTCAAGAGATTCATCGCTGGTGCTTGTTCAGCCCAGGCGTAGAGGCGCCGGTAGAGGACGTTTGCGAGGTGGCGCTTGAGTGCTCTGCGGGCTTCTCTCGGTGTCTTTCCTTCGGCGGTCTTGCGAGCTAGATATGCCTTGGCGTCTGGGTGGTGGCGTTGCTGGACGATCGCGATGCGGTAGAGCGCGGCGTTGAGCTGTCGGTTGCCGCCGCGGTGGAGGCGATGGCGGTTGGTGGTTTTCCCTGAGCCGCAGGGGATTGGTGCTGCGCCGCAGAACCGCGCGAATGCGCTGGCGTTGCGGAACCGGCGGACATCGCCGGCCTGGGCGATGATCGTGGCGGCGAGGTTTGAGCCAGCGCCCTGGAGGTCAGCGAGTGGGTTCTCGTGCTCGACGAGCAGCTCGGCGATCTCTCGATCGAGGTTGGCGATGCGCGCGTTGAGATCCGCGATGTCCTTGGCGAGCTCGCGAATGCAGCGAGCTGCGGTGCGAGCAGCCAGGCTCGAACCGAGCTGCAGCCGTTTGAGCTTGGCTAGCTCGCGTTGGCGGTCGCAGCGGATAACGCCGGCCTCTGCGACTGGATCGTGCTGGGTCCAGTCAGAGCGCAGCCGTTGAATCGCCTGGGTGCGGTCACGCACGAACCGGCGGCGTTGCAGCTCGAGCATCCCGAGTGCCCGGACCAGTTCGGGCTCCTCAGCCGGCCCGAGGTCCTCACGCTTGGTGCGCACCACGTGAGCGATCGAGAGAGCGTCCCCGGGGTCAGTCTTTCCGGGTCCCCGTCGGTGGCGCTCGCGGTGTGTGCGCCACGCCGGGACCTGCAGCACCTCGAAGCCCGCGCCTGCCAGTGCCGTGACCAGGCAGCGGCCATAGCTGCCGGGACTCTCGACACCGATCACTGCCTTTGCGGCGCCGTTCTCGACCAGCCAGTCGATAAGGCTCCGATAGCCCTTCGGGGTGTTCGGGGTGATCAAGGTTGCGATCTCGCCGCCGCGATCATCGATCAGCGCGGCGGCGTGGTTGTGCTTGTGAACGTCGATGCCGACGATCAAGATGGCCTCCTGTCTGGTGGTTAGAGTCGAGGCCGGGCCGGCAGGCGACGCTTCTGTGTCGATGCAGCCACATTGACGCGAGTCTCCTATCAAGTCAGCTTGCCGGCCCGCCCGCAACCCGCTGGTCGACGAATCGAACGCAGGCCAGGAGCAGCATCGAGGAGGGGTGACCCGATCGGGTCACCCCTCCCTCACCAGTCCGGCACGCCTTTCGCCTGAGTCAAACCAGCAGGTGCGGGGAGCCTCGCCGCCCTGCCGGACGGCAACCCCAACCTAAGACACAAACCTTCCCATTGGTCTGGGGGCGGTAGGGCTGCGTGCGAATGTGCTTGATCTCTCTGGTGGTGAGGAGCTCGCGTAGGGAGCGGTTGTGCGTGTAGGTCCAAGCGTTGTCGCTCATCAGCCGCTTGGCGATGATGCCGTGCCCTTCAAACCATGTGAGTGCTCTGGCGACGAAGTCGGTGACGGTTTGCGCTCGCTCGTCGCCGTGCAGCTCGACGTAGGCCAGGCGCGTGTGGTCATCGACGATCGCGTGAGCGAAGTCGTAGCCCACGCGTGTCCCAGGCTCCATCCAGTCGCGGCTGCCCTGCGAGCGATCTCCGGTGACGCGATGCCCGGGCCGTTCAAAGCGCGCGTAGCGCGCCGTGTCCATGTGCAGCAGATCACCCGGGCACGGCCACTCGTATCGGCGGGCAGCATCTCGTGGCGCTTTTGGCCGTCGCGAGAGGCCGTGACGGTGCAGCACCTTCCAGACCGTTGAGTGCGGATGACCAGTCTTCCCCGCGATCAGCCGCGGCCCCAGCCAGTGCGCCGCCGCGCCTCACAGATCCGCTCCTGAGCGCCGGCGTCCAGGAGGCCAGGAGAGCAACGAGGACGACTAGAACGATCAGCCGCCCAACCCAACGAGTGTCGCTCTGCCGGCAAAGCGTCGGCATATCGACGCCACCACCGGTGCGCGGTCGCCGGCGAGACGCTCAACGCCGCCGCGGCCTGCCTGAACGTCATCCCGCCCTCAACTGCCTCGCATAGCGCCAAGCGCCCAGCCGGTCCGAGCTTCGCTCTACCGTGGATCTGCATCCGGGTCCTCCTAGGTCGTGAGCCTTCGCAGACCCACAGCCTGGGATGAGGCCCGGATGCCTCCTCAACCGTTCACAACCTATGTAGGCACGTCAGGTAGCTAGTGCTCGCCCAGTCCGTCGAGCACTAGCGCCGCTCGCGCTGCGCCAGTGAGATCCGGAAACAGGCGGGTGGCCGAAATGCCCATCGCAGCTAGATCAGACAAGGCCGCACCGGACTCCTCTCGGGAGCACGTAAACTTGCGCAGCGCTACGCCCCCATCGGGGCACGCAGCTACGTAGCTCTCGAGCGACGCATACGGAGCTTGAAGATAGGTAAACGCTCCCCGCTGCCGGAGAAGGCGCGGATTACCTGTCCGCCTGATACTCAGAACTCTAGCCCCCATGCTGCCATTCCAGACGCTATGACTCCGGTCCAACGCCCAGATAGCTACATTAGTCGCCGGATGCGGCACGCCCTTAGCAGCACCGTCACCGAAGGCAAAGTAGGCGGCAATGTAGGGACTCTCGCTCCAATCAAGCGCTCGCGTTGGCAGACCGTAGTGCTGAGCCAGCGCGACGCGCTCGTCGTTATCGTCAGGACACAGCTGGATCTCCTCATCCGTAGCGCATTGCTCAGCGAAGTAGGCCAGCAGCCGCTCAGCACCTGCTTGTCTCTCCCCAAGCACCGTATCCGCGGCGTACCGATCGAAGCTGCTCTCCAAAGTCCATTCGTCGCTTCCGACGCCACGAAATATGTACCTGCCCGGTTCAAAGCTGCCAGTCGGATACAGAGAATCAAACATGGCCTCGCGGCAATCGTTCCAACTCCGACATGCCGTCTCATCAACACTCGCCATTACTTGATCGCCTCCCTCCATGGTCGCACTGGCGCAGAGCCGAGTCCCGCCCCCCGGAAGCCAAGCGTGTCTAGCAGGATCGGGTGAAAGGCGTACTGCTCACGGTCCAGCGGGACGTGAAAGCGGTCAACGTCCTCCACACCGTGAAACACCCAATCCCCGTTCCCCACCCGCTTATCCCGATACCCAAGCAGTCCGTTCTGCCACAACACCGTCGGCAAGTCAATCTCTTGGCCAAACTCTGAGCGTGCCATCTCGGCGAACGTCTCAAGGGTACCCGCATCAAACTGGTCAACGCCCACCGCACGGATGATCTGCCCTACCTGTTCCTTAAGCTGCCGTCGATACTCGTCAGTCGCGACATACGTGCGCCCTCTCTGGTTGCGTGCCGCGCCTCTCGGTATCACGTCACCGAGGACCTGGTTGCCGCACACCGCAAGCTGCTCATCCCCACACCACCAAGCTACTTGGCTCACGGTCGCCCGGATCCGCTCGGCACTCACGGCGATCTGCCCGTTGGCCTTAGCACGGATCACGTCCTCGCAAAGCGCGTTGCCCAAAAGTACGATGTCACGCGGCAGCAGCCGAGTGTGACGCAACAGATAGTCCTCGATGCCCTCAACCAGTCCCCGGCTCGCGTTCTCAATCGTGCTCGCACCGAGCCACGCCTCAACTGTCGGTCTAGCACCGTCTCGCATCATATGCTCGCCCCCTAGCCTCGAAAGCTTCTCGGTCAGTAGGTAGCTCACGGCGGAGTGATCCCAGGCCAGAATGCGGACGTGCGGATCAGTCCGGTAGCGAGTCGCATGCTCACTGCGCAGGACGGACGCCAGCACGTTGTCTCGTATGGAAATTACAATGTGCAAACGCCCACCAAACACTGGGTCGCGTAGAAACCGCATAACCTGGTAGAACAGACCCTTCTGGCATCGCAGCCAATAATTTGGCGCTGCCGCGTACTCCTCGTCGACCGCGTCCAGATAGAAAAATACCGGCGGTGCATCCTGTATGAGCTCGCCGAGCCAATACTCAAGATCCCCCCACCGCCCCGAGCTGAGAGTCGCTTCAAGGTGCTGCCCACTTGCGTGACCGCTAATCAATTCATCTAGTTGATTGTATGGACTTCGCGGAGTGCTCACTTCTGGCAGCAGTTCTTGAGCGGCCCGTTCCACACCGCGGCGCTGTGCTTGGCTGCCATACTCGTGCAACGCTGGAAGATATAGAAGGTGCGAACACATCGATCTTAGGATCGCAGTCCGCCACGTTTGACTCCAGCGCTCCGTCAAATCCTCGCCCCGATACCACTGGCAAAAGGTCACGATATTTGCCGTACTTGGCGTTTTGGGGTCAATCTGCGCCGCGTACACAGACTTCTCTTCGCCCGCAGCTAGTTGAAACCGGCGGAGATACACCGTCTTGCCGGATCCCTTCTTGCCAACGATGATCCGCGCCGCCCTGTCACTCGGGCGACTAAGCAGTCCGGTGGCCGCGATTGCCGGGTCTAGTTCCACGAAGGTAGCTTCGTCAATGCCAGAGCGATGCCCATCCGCCACGCCGAATGGCCCCTCCTGCTCAGTGTCGAACAGGCGCTCACTCATGGCATCTCATCCTCGTCGAACGGGACAACCGGCGTCTTGCCTTCCGCATCAACGGGAAGTGCGTCAATCAGCATTGGGTGCATCGCGACGTAGTTCCCACTTGGCGGCTGATCGAGTGGCATCAGGGTCGCACGCAACGAGAAACCGAACGGACCTTCAGTCGAACTTCCCCACCCGACGAGTCCATGGCGCCAAAGAAGAGGAGCGAAAGCTATAGATGCCCCAAACGCCGCTTTCGCGTCCGCCTCAAAGGCGAGAAAGCGCTCGTTTGTAAATGTGTCCTGGCCGATCCCCCGCAACAAGGTCTTCAGCTGATCCGTAGCGCGGGCGGCTGCGTCCTCGTCCGGCGCTATGCTGCGGCGTTCCTTCGTCGACTGAGCCGCTGCTAGCTGTTTGGACACGATCTCAAGACCGCACCACTGAAGCTCTTCCGCCGCAGATAGACGCGCCGATTCAGCGACAGCGCGTCGGATGCGCTCGGGCGAGAGTTCTGACTCGCCTCTTCGCTTCGCCGCGAAGGTCTCTCGCGCCAAGAGATTCCCCATTGTAACGATGTCTCGCGGAATCAAGCGAGTGTGCCTAAGGATGTACTTCGTGATGTCCTCACCAACACCCCGGGTGTCGTTTGCGATTTCCTCGGTGCCTAGCCACGCGGCCACCAGGTCGCTTGCCCGAGTTGATCCACTTGGCATCTGCATCAAGTACTCAGGCGGCAGACGCGAGATCTTCTGGCCAAGAAAGTCCGCAACTAGGTGCGCGTCCCACTTTAGAACCCTGACTACGGGATGCTGCTCCAGACGGGCGGATGAGATTGTCTGCTGAAGCTGACGCCAGGTCTGGTCGCGAATACATAGAAAAATTCGGAGTTTGTCTGCAAGCACCTGCTTGCGCGCATATTTCAAGACCTGCGTAACGAGGCCCTTTTGACACCACAGCCAGTAGAGGGGCGCGTGCGCAGAGTCTTCCTCTACGGCATCCAGGAAAAAGCAGAGTGGTTGCGACCGGCCTGCTAGCGCTTGCTCAAACTCCCGGTTTGCGACATCCCAATCCGGGCTGTCGAGATAATCGCGCAGCGCGTGCAGCGTAGGATAATCTCGCAATATCCGTGCGAACTCGCTGTAAATGAGCATGCGCTGGGTGCTGCCATCGGTCGACATCCATGACATGGTCGCGCTTACAATGGATCGCTCCCAGATCTTGCGCCAGGTCTCTGCTCGTTCGACCGGGTTGGGATGCAGATCCTCGGCGAGCCGCGTTACCGCCGTGAGGTTTGGGAGATCCGCCTCTATCTCGGTTAGCTCGCACACGCCCTCTCCAGCCATCAACTTGCGCAACTCAATTAGGTATCGGGTCTTGCCAGTTCCCATACGCCCAACAAGCACGCGAGCGAGCGGATCAAATCCACTCGCGGCCATGCGAGCGTACGCGGACAGCTCCGCTAGCTCAAACGGAGGTGGAGGCGCACCATCATTTGCAGCGTCAGGGGAGCCGAACGGCGTGTAGGTGACGTCTCTATGCGCGACGTCAATATCGGGCTCGCCCGTCGCCATAGCCGCGCGCATTCTTGCATATGGGATGGCGGAATGCTTTGGGACTGCTGACCGGAGGTGATCTCAAGACGACCAAGCGTGCGCTATTTGCCCTAGCACGTCGCCGACACCCAGCACGGCACGGTCAAAGCAATGACCTTTACCGCAAGGTATGAGACAACCGAGGACAGTTGGGTGCAGGCCACGATCGGTGCCACCGTGATCACCGCCGCACCTGCCTACCGGGGGGCGAAGGAGGGTCTCACGGTGCCCTCACGAGTACCTGCTGGCGCTCGGGGACTTGGAGAAGCAGCCACCAACTTCCCGTCACGGCGACGTCGAGCCACTCCGCATCACAGTCAGGGCATAGACGGCTTACCGGCATCAGCGGTCGCCGTCGCCGCCGGCTCCTGGGCCGCCGAACGCCCGATCGACCATCTCGACCTCGCGCTCGTTCGGCGCATAGTCCGCGTAGCGCTGGGTCGTAGCCAGGTCGCGATGGCCCATCCACTCCTGCAGCGTGCGCATCGGCACCCGGCCGCCGCCATCGCGGTTCCGAACGTGTGCCGCAGATCGTGGAAGCGATGCCCCGGCTCGACTCCCCCGCCTTCAGCGCCTCCGGTATTGACGCATCAGCGCGCCGCGACGCAGCACGTCGCCAGACGCGGGCTCGGCGAACACGAGGTCGTCCGGGCTCCCCTACCGCGCTCCCGGCGAGCACGCGGACCGGTCAAGCGGTGCTCGATCCACGCGAGAAGCTCGTCCCGGTCAAAGCGGACGTAGTGTCCGAGGCGCACATGGGGAACGCGGCCGGCCCGAGCCTGCGCCAGCATCCACGACGCGGGCACGTTGAGTAGCTGCCCAGCCTGTTCGGCGGCGAGCGACCGCGGAGCGGACTCGTGGCCGATCAACTCGGCGACCTCAGCCGCCAATGCGCGGTGATCTACGGTCGGATTGCTCATCGTTGCTCCCGTGTAGGGGTGTGGGGTCGGTCGATGACAAATGGCCATCGGTGTGTATGACCCCAAGCGGCTCGAAACGGCCATGTAGTTTCTTCAGTGCCTGTTGGGGCCCTGTGGAAAGCGGGCTGACCGGCGCGTAGCGGAGCCCGTAGGGCGCAGCGAAGCGGCGGTCATGCAGTGGCGTCCGGTGCCCCGTCGAGGGTGTGGCAGACGGCGGGATGACTCGATTAAAACGGCTGGCCCCAACTGGGTGCCCTACGTTGGATTTGTCTCCCGTCGTCTGCCACGGACGCCGCCATGACTTCATAGAAGCGTGCTGCTTGCTCGACATGGCTTTGTCTGGCGGCCTCCACATCACCAGCGCCAACCAGCAACAAAGGAGACCGCAAATGATGATCGCAGTGGGCGTGGACACCCACAAGCACCAGCACCTCGCCGTCGCCGTGGACGCTCTCGGACAGCTCCTCGCCGAGATCACGATCACCGCGACTCTCGCCGGCTATGGCGAGCTACTCGCATGGCTCGCGGCACTCGAGGGAGAGATCCGTGTCGGGATCGAGGGCGCCGGCAGCTACGGCGCGGGCCTATGCGAATACCTCCAGGACAACGGCATCACCGTGTTCGAGGTCGAACGGCCACGGCGCCGCGAGCGACGCACCGGGAAGTCCGACCGGCTCGATGCGCTGCTGGCCGCAAAGAAGGTGCTTGCCGATGATGGGCTCTCCACACCAAGGGGGCACGGCAAGCGCCTGGCGCTGCAGATGCTGCTCGTCGCTTACCGCTCTGTCATCAGCGAGCGCTCACGGCTCTATAACCAGCTGCAGGCCCTCCACGTCGGAGCACCAGCGACGCTCAGGGAAAGGGTCGGGCCCGCGAAGAACGGCGCGAAACTCGCACAACGACTCACCGGGATGCGGACCCGCCCGAACGCCAGCCTGCAAGAGAACACCACCCTCCAAGTACTCCGCGACCTCGCCAACCGCACCCGCGCGCTCGACCAGCAAGCCCAGGACTACACCCGTCAGATCGACGCGCTTACGCGCGAGCTTGCACCCGCGCTGATGGACGAACCCGGCGTCGGGCCGATCTGCGCGGCGAAGCTGATCGCGTTCAACCCAGCACGCTTCAAGAGCGAGGCGGCATTCGCGCGAGCTAACGGCACCGCCCCGCAACCCGCGTCATCCGGCAAAACAGTCCGTCACCGCCTCAGCCGCGGAGGCGACCGGCAAATCAACACCGCGATCTACACGATCGCGCTCTCACGCTCCGTCCACCACGCCCCGAGCCGTGCCTACATCCAACGCCGAATCGACGAAGGCAAGACCAAGCGAGAGGCCATCAGATCCCTCAAGAGATACCTCTCCCGCGACCTCTACAACCAGCTCACAAAAACGCCCTTGACAACATAGAAGCATCCAACGAGTTTTGCGCGTGATGTCCGCCGGCCTCCGCGACGTGATCTTGCGCGCTCTCAACAGGCCCGTCCGATGCTCGTCTGCGATCGCGCCCTGCCGTCTCGCGGCCCTCTGCCGATGTCGGCCGGTCGCCCGCTCGCGCTGCGCTTCAACTGCCTGAACAGACAACATGCACGGCTGTGCCGTGGCACAGCGAGCGCTGTGCGAACTGGCCTTTGGCGGAATGTCAAGTGGCGTGTTGGCGGGTGTGGTTCTCCGCGCTGTTGGCGCGGTTGTTGGGTGCTGCTGGCTGTGCTCGTTGCTGGTTGCTGGGAGCGGTGAGATGGCACGCCGTGGCCTGATTAGGTGCGCGTGCGGCCTTGGTGGCCAGGGGCCTTATGCGGTCTTTGGCGTGCGCAGGGGCCCTTGTTGCGGGCGCGAGCTCGAGGGCTCGAAATTGCGGATGCGGGCTTGCGCTCGGGTGTGTCGTGAGACGACAGCCGTGGCTGGGTGTGGGCTAGCGGTTCAGGGCAGGGGCGACCTTCGCGGGGTTGTAGTCGACGTCGCTGTTGACCATGCGCCAGATCACGCGCAGCAGCCGGTTCGCGCACGCGATCACGGCTTGTCTGGCGGTGAGCCTTTGGCGCAGTGCGCGGTAAAGCGCCCGGAAGGCAGGGCACGCTTTGATGATGTGTCTGGCGGCGTGAAAGGCAGCGTCGCGCAGCTGGTAGCGGCAGCGCTCGGAGATCTTGCGTTTCGGGGTGCTTTGCCCGGAGTCCCTTGCGATCGGAGCGCAGCCGCCGAGCTTGCCGAGCGCGCGCGGGGACCTGAGCCTGCGGACGTCGCCCGCGGCGGCGAGAAGAAGCGCCCGGTCGAGTTCTCTCAGACCCGGCAGGCTGTCCAGGCGTTGCGCTCCGGGCAGCCGAGGGTATAGGTGCAGGAGCTCATCCTCGAGCGCTTCAAGCTGGCCTTCGACGAGCGCGCGGCGGCGCATCAGCCGCTGCAGCCTGGCGGCGTAGGCGGCTCTGGCAGCGCGGTAGCCGACCGGGCGGCTGGTCTTCTCTGTGAGGGCCCTGATCTTGGTGTGCCCGATATGGCGTCCGGGTGCGGCTGCCCGGACTCGACGCTCAAGCTCTTGCGCGCCGAGCCTGGTTGCACGTGCGGGGTCTCCGCCGGTGACAGCAATCACGGCGCGTGCTGTGACGCCTCGCTCGCCGCCGCGGAAGGTCTGCAGGAACTCGGGCCAGATCGTGTCCAGGCAAGTCTTGGCCGCGCCGCGAAGCCGGCGGCGCTCGCGGCGCAGCCGCAGCCGCTCGAGACACAGCGCGTGCGCGCACGCCACCGCGGGCGCGTCGGGCCGCACGAGATGGGAGTAGTCAACGGCGCCGGCGAGGGTGCGGGCATCGACACGGTCAGACTTGGCGCCCGTGATGTCGCGCGCGCCGCGCAGCTTCGCGACGGTCGCCGCGTGAACCTGGCGGACCTCAAGGCCCTTTCCGGAAAGCTCCTCCGCGAGTGCCTGCCAGCGCGTAGCGGTCGGCTCGATGATCACCAGGACACGACCCTCAAGCCCGGCAAGCTCCCCGAGAAACCCGTCGATGCCATCACGGGAATGAGTGAACCTGAGCCGCCGATCGGTCCCGTCCGGTGCCCGCAACACCGCTTCGTGCGCCGCGCGGCGCCCCAGATCGATGCCGACTGTCCACGCGGGCTCGCCCGCGTGGACAGTCCCAGTCACGTCCGTCATCCTCTGCATCCAGCCTCCTCCGACAGTGGTTTAAGCCCGCACACACCTGGGCCAATGAGCAACTCGAAGAGGAGGCTGACCTACATCCCGGCGGCCACCGACGCACCCCAACTTCCGCGCCAACCTAATTGCTTGGCCGGTTCGGCGCGTTGAGGGTCATCACCCATGTGATGACTGCGGCGAGCATAGGTGCGTCCCGGGGCGGCGGGTACGCGCGCTACCTGGAGAGCAAGACCGTTGAGCCCGAGCGCGGGGACTACTACCTGACCCCGGATGGGGAGATGGCGCAGGCCCCCGGCCGCTGGCTCGCCGATGCCGAGACCCTGGAGAGGCTCGGGGTTCAGCCCGGCGGGCCGGTGGATGGCAAGGATTTCATCGCGCTGATGGAGGGCCGTCACCCTGGCAGCGGCCGGTGGCTTCGTCCGGAGGGCGCCGGCGGCGGACGGGGCGGCGGGATCGACGTGACGTTCAGCGCCCCGAAGTCCGTCTCGACGGTCTGGGCGCTCGGCGACCCGTGGCAGCGCGAACAGATCGAGCAGGCCCACGCCAGGGCGGTCGAGCAAACGGTCCACCACCTGCGGGAGCAGGTGCCCGTCGTGCGGCGTCGCTACAGCGGCCAGGTCGTTGAAGAGCACGCCAAGGACGTGATCGCCACCGAGTACCGGCACACAACCGCCCGCGGAGTCGCGGGCGCCCAGGCCCCCGACCCGCAGCTGCACAGCCACGTCGTCATCACCGGCGCCGTCCGCGACGACGAGCGGATTGTGGCCGTCGCGTCGCGGCCGATCTTCCGCAGCGCGCGGGAGCTCGGCGCGTACTACCGCTCAGCGCTCGCCGACGAGCTCGTGCGGGAGGGCTACGCGATCGAACACGGCACCGGTAAAGACGATCGGTACTTCGAGATCGCCAGTGTCCCCCGCGAACTGTGCGAGGCGTTCTCCGGTCGCTCGCGTGAGGTCGCCCGCGCTGCTGAGCGCTTCCGTGCCCGCTACGGCCGGGCTCCCGAACGCGGCGAGCTACGCAACCTCGCACTCGAGAACCGCCGCTCCAAGCAGCTGACCACACGCTCGGACCTACAACGAGTGTGGACACAGACCGCCCACGATCACGGGTTCGGCCCGGATGAGGCGGTGCGGCTGATCGGCGCATCCGAGCGGCCAATGACCGAGCGCAGGATCGAGGATCGTGTCGAGGCGAAGCTGACCGAGCAGCACGCCGTCTTCCAGGAGCGCGACCTACGCGCGATCGTGCTGGAGCAAGCCGCCGGGGAGATGGCGCCGGATCAGGCGCTTGCCGTCGGGCGGGAGATGGTGAGCGACCGGCGCGTGCTGACTCTGGAGGGCGGGCGGATGACCACGCTGGCGGTTCGCGCGCAGGAGCAGGCGATCGAGCGCCGCACCGCCCAGCTCGCCCAGCCCGCGGGCCGAGACGTCGGCGACATTGCACGCGATCACGCTGCCCGTGAGGTCGCGGAGCGCATCGGCGGACCGCTTAGCCCCGAGCAGCACCACGCGCTCGAAGTCCTCACGGGTCCCGAGCGTGCCGCGGTGCTCGTCGGTCCGGCTGGGACCGGCAAGGGAGTCGTGATCGACGCCGTCGCCCGCGCGGAGCAGGCCGCCGGGCGAGAGACAATCGGGGTCGCGGTGTCCGGCTCCACCGCCGAGCGGCTCGGCGCCGACAGCCCCGCGCTCGCCGGGCAGACACTCACTCTGGACTCGCTGGTCGCCCGCGCGAACACGGGCGCCATCCACGTGGGCAGGGACACGACAGTAATCCTGGACGAGGCGGGGATGGTCGACCACAAGCGCCTCGATGCCCTGACCGAGCTGGTGGAGCGCTCCGGGGCAAAGCTGATCGCTGTCGGCGACGGCAAGCAGCTCCCCTCGATCGGCCCCGGCGGCATGTTCGACCGGCTCACCACCCACGCACCCAGCGCCGAACTCACAGACATCCACCGCACCAAGGACCCCGCCGACCAACGCGCATGGCAAGCACTACGCGCAGGAGAACCAGAGCGCGCTATGGCCCACTACGCCTCACGCGGCCAGCTACACCTCTCCGACACCCGCGACCAAGCAGCAGAGCACGCCGTACAAACATGGGCCACGCTCACGAACGGGCGCGATATCCGCGAGGTCGCATTGATCGCCGACGCCTCCAACCAGGAGATCGACCGGCTCAACGCTCGCGCACAACACCTCCGCGCACAGCGCGGCGAACTCGGACACCAGGAGATCCCGCTACCCGGCGTCCACTACGGCCTGCGTGAAGGCGACCTCATCGCCTTCACCACGCAGCACCGCCCGTCGGGGCAACCGCGGGTCGAGAACGGCACCCGCGGACACGTCAGCGCCATCCACGAACAAAGTGTCACCATCACGCTCGACGGGTCACAGCGCAAAATCCAACTCGCCAGCGAGCATCTCGACTCGCTGAGGTTGGCCTACGCACAGCATGTCTACCGCCAGCAGGGCGCGACCGTCGAGCGCTCCGTCGTGCTCACGGGCGGTTGGCAGACCAGCAAGGAGACCGCCTACGTCGAGGCAACCCGCGCCCGACACGGCACCGACTGGTTCATCGCCCGCGACGACCTCGGCTACGAAGGACAAGACCCCCAGCGCATCACACGGCTCGCCCAGAAGATGTGCAACAGCCGCGCGCAGACACCCTTGCTCGCCTACCCCGAGCCGCCCGACCCCGGCTGGGCACCGAGCCGCAGTCCTCTACGGCTTCGCTCCACCCTCTCGCCGACACGCTGGCTCACCCGGCTACCCCTCCGCGATCCACCCAGCCACGGCATCGGTCGCGGGCGCTGAGCCCATGTCCGATCGCCCCATTCGCCCGTAGCCCTGTGAATGCAGCGACGAGGTACAGCGCGCGCGCCTGAGTGCCTGGCGTGTGTGCCACCAGCTACGGCACCGGAATTGTGCCGCCTGCGTGCGACCGGCAGACGATCACCCAGCGATGTTCACTGTTCAACACCGTGACGGGAATGCCGCCAATGGCCCGGCAATTCGTTTCAAAGCGACGTTCTTCAAAGCGTTCTTCTGCCTGCCGTCTTTCGCGTTCTTCGCGTTCACGACGGATTCGTTCGATGTAGTGACGCTTACCTCTTGCGCGTGCCCTTGTTCGCGCTACGGATTCTTCGTGTTCGCGCTTGCGTTTTGTGGCGGAACACCATTGCTTACTTATGCCTTCTTTGAAGTGCCCGACATATTCGAGAGGTGGTCCAGAGCCACCTTGCTCCGTGATGTAGAAGGTAATTGTACGTCCGACGTGTTGACCTCTGCACGACCACGGCACGATCATGGTCGCAGCGCGCGGGATTTCTCTTGGCTTGCCTTCTTCTTCCAATCGCGTCTGAAACCAACTAGGCTCCACCGGCTGGCCCGTTGCTCCATCTGCCCACGGCCACGGTCGATCGCTTGGTCCCTGCCCCTCCAAAACATGCAATGTGCAGGTTTCGCCTTCGCGTTCTTCGCAGCCTGCTGGGATTTCCGGAAGCAGCTGCCACACGCCACGGTTTCCGTACGGCGCTCCGGTGTTCGAATATGTCACGGTTGCATATGGGCTCGTCCCGATAACTACAGCGGTTTCGCCGGGTTCGTCATAAGTAGGTTCGACTCTTTCTGTTTCGGTGCGCACAGTCAAAATCGCGGCGGGCGCTTGTTCTTCTTCAGCTTGAGTCGCGTAGGCCGCGGCCGGTTGAACAACCAAGGACGCGAGCGTGGCGATGATGAGCACTCGCATATCGAGCTGCCTTAGCCTCGATACCAAGGACGGTCGCTGAAGTGGAAAGAGTCTCCGCGCGGGGACGCCGTCAGGAGGCAGCAATGTCTCGCCCAGGGTTCGCCTGACCTCGCTCGCTCATCGCCGGATGATACCGATATCGCCGTGGTCTGAGCAGCAACCGCGGACTGGCCGAGGCTTTGGCAAGGAACGGTTCGTTCTGGCATCTGCAGAGCCGTTTTCGTGGCGCTCAGGTGCGCTCAGTTCCCGCCGAATCAGGGCAGTTCGGGACCATTTTGGGGCCCTCCAACGGCTCCGCGTAGCTCACGGAGTCGTGTGCCCGCCTGAGCCGGAAGCCTTCCGCTCGCGGCTGCCAAGTATGTAGGCACGACACGTACAACCCCTATAAGATCCCGCCCCGATGAAGCCTTTGGGGGGCATCGCTCTAAGCCTTGTGGTTGCCGTGAGCCTCTCGGCGTGCGGCTCCAGCGAATCGGGCGCGTCCTCCCAGCCCGAAACCTCCGAACAGGCCGCTGGGAGCAGCACCACCGTGGCTGCGCCACCGAAGGAATCGTATTCAGGGCTCGGGAGTAAGGCCGCCGTATTCAGCGCCTCAAACGAAGGCAAGCCATCGCCCAACCCGCCCGCAGGGAACACGTGGTACACGGTCCTCTCGACCGACTCGGCAGGCCGCGTAACCGCGTTTCGGATGGAAGAGAACGACGAACCCGCCCTGGAACCGCGAGAGCGTGTCGGATTTCTAGGGGGCAACATCCTGCCCCCAGGCGCGAGACAGACGAATCTCAACGGGGAAGAATGCATCGTGTGGCGCAGCCCGACCCTCAAGCGCCTCGTCGGTATGGAATATGCGGCCTCGACAACGGGCCCCGAAGAAAGCTCCTCGGCTGAAATGCGGGCCGAGTCCTCGCCCTCCTGTCATGGCGCGAGCGCGAGAGAAGCGAAGCCCGAAGGCGAAGGTGAATAACTAGGCGCGGTCGGGAACTGCCACGAGGCCGACCACAAACCAGCCATTGGCCAGCAGGTGCGCGTGGTGTCCGCCGCGCGATTCGGAAGCAACGATCTGCGTCTCGCCGATCCCGATAATCACCATGAGTGCCGCAACGCTCAGAACCACGCCAGCAAATCCCAGCATCGTGAGTACGCTGATGCGTCTGAGAAGTGTCCGAAAGGGCCTGCGGGCAGCCATTGCGAGTAGGTCGGCATAGAGCTTGCCCACCCACGCCTTGGGCGCGTCCACGTTTTCCTTCGCAGATCGCGCCTGCCGTGATCCATGCGCGCAGCCCATGTGGCCAGCTACAGCGCTGTGAGATTGGCCGTGAGCGCCACAGCTGCACCGACGAAGATGAGCGCCACGCCCAGGAGCCGCCCGCCGACGGCGGACAGACGACTCCGCACGACTTCTGGCGCGGCACCGATGTCATCCCAGGTCGGTCCGCCTGAGTGGATCTTTTTCGCGGCGCGGCGGTCATCTCGGATCTCCGCGAGCACAATCAAGCCACCAACGACCTGCAGCGCGAAGCCGATGGCGTAGAGCACCGTTGGAAGCATCGTGCTCCGATGGAGCACTTCGTGAACGATCACGATCCGAATCGGCGAAGTAGATGTAGGCAGCAAACGCGACAAAGCCTACGGTTAGAACCGCGTCCCCGACGAGACAGATCTGCACCAACGTCATCGCCCGCGTCCCCCTCGGCGACTCACGAACGGATGTTCGTATCTTTCGGGGCCGTCGTCGCCCTCAGCTTTGGCCCTAGAAAGCGGCTTTCCGCCCGTACGTGCCGTGCCTACATAGTTGCCCGTCTCTACGCCCGGCGGTCAACCTGACCCACTACCGCGGGTTCGACCTACGCGATCCATCTGGTACGCTGGTGCTCTAGTACATAACTTGGCGCTTAGGCTTCGTGCCGAACGCCGCATCCTATGGGCACCTCACGGTGTCCATAGCGCTTTTAGGGGTCGGTTCTTGAAGCTTTGCTACATCGACGAGTCGGGGGGCTTCGAGGCCGAGGGTTCGACGCCGGACGCCACCCCATTGATGGTCCTGCTTGGTCTGATCGTCGACCACGAGCACCTGCGGTCACTGACTCGCGGCTTCCTTGAGCACCGGCAACGCTTCTATCGCAGTTCGCTGCCGGCCGGCCGGCCGATCCTCGACGTGTTGCTGGAAGAGCTGAAGGGCAGCACGGTCCGCCGTAACCTGCGATCGTCAAAACGCAACGACCGGCGGCAAGCGATCAGGTTCCTGGACGGCATCCTGGACCTGCTGATCGCCAGCGACGCCAGGTTGGTCGGCCGCGTTTGGATCAAGGGCAAGGGCGACGCGCTTGACCCGGTGTCGACGTACACCTTCGCCGTTCAGGACATCGCCAGGCACTTCGAGCACTATCTCGCTTCCACCAACTCCCTGGGCATCGTCATCTGCGACGCTCGCCAGCACGCGCAAGACATTCTGGTCGGCCATTCGATCGTCACCCAGAAGAACCAACATTCCGGTGACGCCCTGCCGCACATCGTCGACGCGACCGTCTTCGGTCGAAGTCAGAACTACGCCGGAATGCAGATCGCCGACCTGATGGCCTCCGCCGTGCTGTTTCCCGTCGCTGCGCACACGTACTGCACCGGATACGGGCAGAGCGTTCACAATTCCGAACACTACGAAGCCATCCGGATCGCCCTGCGCTCGAAGATCAAGCGTCTGCGTTACGGATACCAGGACGCCGCCGGCAAGTGGCGTGGCGGGTTCACCGTCAGCGACCGGCTGGCCCGTCGGCCGAGCGGACTGCTCTTCAGGTAGCCGCTTTCAGACTGCTTTCACGGCCTCCGGAGACGCGACAGGCCCCGTAAACACGGGGCTAAACGAGTACCGCTACCCGGATTCGAAAGGCGTCACGCGCCGCTCTGCAGTGAACCTGCTTCGGCGGCATCTTTGCAGCTAAGGTAGCGCTCGGCGCGTGCGGTCTCGTCCATCCGCCGTGTGCGGTCGAGCCCACGCGGGCGAGCTCAAGTGGGTGGCCGAACCCGACCGGGTGTTCTGCCGAGGAACCAGCATCCCAAGCCCAAAGCGCCCCAGCGTCCGTTAGAACCTCAGAGCTGAGGGGGACATGCGGAGCCTTACCGCGCAAGGCGAGTCTGGACTTCCCCCGTTTCAGGCGATTACGATGCGCGCATGTCGAGTCCGACAGCGAGCCTAACGGCGATCGCGATCGCGATCGCGATCGGAGGCTGCGGGAACACCAGCGCGAGGCCCTCATCGCCACCTCGGACGGACCAGTGGGGCGACCCTTACGTCACCGAAGCTCAAGGCCGCTCGATCCACATGGGCGAGAGCGAAGACCAAGCCTTTCGAGCACTCGGTGGCAGAGCGAATAGCGGCCTTGGTCGTTCCGTACGAGAAACCGTGCAATACCCGATCAGAGGTACCGGCAGTACTGAAAATCACGAAGTTAACGTCCCCGAAGCGAAGGAAGCCACCTGGTGGGAGATATGCCTCGAAGGCGGCCGAGTCGTCGGCGTAGAACGGGCCAAGGGCGGCGCATTGACGGACGATTGCTCGGGCGGCAAAGCGCTTCCCGAGCCCGAAGGTTAGGCAGGAGCCCCTCACCGAATCACCGGGTAGGCGCTCTCGATGATGCGCTCACGCCATCGACCCCACGCGAGCTCGGGTGCATGCTCGGGCGCCACGTCGTCCATCCGCACCGAGTCGCTGCCGGGGGCGCGCATGTGGGAAGCGTGTGGGAAAACAGCCTCTAAGCCCACTTGGCCGGTAAGACCCCTAACGCAAAAGACCCCGTAAACACGGGGCCAAATGCGATGGGCGATACTGGGCTCGAACCAGTGACCTCCGCCTTGTCGAGGCGGCGCTCTCCCAGCTGAGCTAATCGCCCTGGGATCGGCTGCAAGGGTATCAACGAGCCGACTGCTCACCGCCCTCACAGAGCTCGCCGCGCTGGGAGGCGCAGCCAGCTCTGATCAGGCCCGGGCGCCGGGCGGGTCGCCTCCCAGCAGCGCCCGGGCCTGACGAGGTGCTTACGGCACGATGACGACGCGGCCTTCCGTGCCTGCGGCGCCCGGGGATTCCGAGCCGTAGGGGTTGATGGCGCCGTAGCCTTCCGGGCCGCTCGATCCTGATTCGGCTTCAGTGCCGCGTCCGTAGCCGCGTCCCGGGACTTCCGCTTCGCGCGAGCCTTCCGCACCGCCGTAGCGGCTCTCCTCGGAGCGCTGGACGCTGCCCTCGACGGAGGCGTAGGTCACACCTTGACCCGCCTCGATCTTCTTGACGACTTCCGCCACGGTGTCGGAAGAGATCGAGAAGCCGACGCCTGTGTTGCCGGGCTGCGAGCCGCCTGCCGTCGACGCGTCGGTGGCGATCTGCGAGTTGACGCCGATCACCTTGCCTTCGTCGTTGAGCAGCGGGCCGCCGGAGTTCCCTGGGTTCAGCGCGGCGTCCGTCTGCAGCGCGCCGGTGATCTTCGACCCGTCAGGCGCCGCTATTTCGCGTCCCAGCGCCGAGATGATGCCTCGGGTGAAGGTCTCTTCGAGGCCATATGGGGTGCCGATTGCGTACACGCCTTCGCCGACCTCCACGGAGCTGGAGCTCGCCAGTGTCAGCGGCTTCAGGCCGAGGCCCGATGGGTTGACGCTGATCAGCGCGAGATCCTGGTTGGCTTCTTCGCCGACGATCTTCGCCGTGCGCGTCGTTTTCGAGGACCCGCTCGCGTCGATCGTGATGCTCGTCGCGCCCGCGATCACGTGGTCGTTCGTCAGGATCAGGCCTTTTTCGTTCAGGACGATCCCGGTGCCCTCATCCTCGCCATCTGCGGTCACGACCTTGATCGAGACGACTCCCTGGGAGTCGCGCTGATAGATCTGGGTTGCCGACAGGGTTGTCGAGGCGGCCTCGCGACGGGTTCCCGTCGTGGTGGATGTGCTCGATATGGGGGCGCCGGCGGACGTGGTCGTCGTGGTCCGGTCGCCGCCGCCGAACAGGAGGACGGCGCCACCGGCGACAATGCCTCCTACCAGAGCCGCCAGCAATATGGGTGCAAGAAGACGTTTCACAGATGACCTCTAATTCTTCGGGGAGAGCCATAGTGCGACGCCCCGCTCTGCAGGCGCTAAGAAAGCCCGTAAGCGTCGATAAGGAACGCAGAAGAAGTTCATAACGGGCCTCGGCCCGGGCTCGATACGCTGTTGAGCCTTCCTGGCGACGTGGCGGAGTGGCTACGCAGCGGCCTGCAAAGCCGTCTACACCGGTTCGATTCCGGTCGTCGCCTTGAAAACCGCCTGCAAATAGGTGCTTTTTGCTCCCCGAGACCGGCAGACAATCGTCTACTCTCCCCAGACTCTCCCCAAAAGCCGTCTACTCCGCTCAGCTTTTGGTCCGATTTGCAGGGGTTTTGCCTAGCCGCTAACGCCACGAGCCCGTTGTAGCCCAAAAAGGCCGTTGACGGACGCTCGATGCACGCACTGATAGGCATGCCGAGGGTCGTGAGGCCCACTCCTGAACGACGTCCACAGCCGAGCATCACGGCGCCTCGGATGAGATTGGACGGCTGACAGTGACGTTCGAGCTCGGCCCACGGACGGCGGCGCCTCGCACTGATCCGCGTCAGCGCGAAGCTCCGTCACGAGCTGGCGGTGACGAGCACCTCGCGTCGGCACGCGGCGCCTCGGAGCCTCTGACGACTTGGAGGCGATGACGGATCGGCCGTCAGCGGGCGGCGGCCTCGCGGATCAGCCGTTCCCAATCGTCGCGCAGCGGCTTGGCTCCAAGCTCGGTGATCGCCAGCGCCACGACTCGCTCGAGGCCGACCGGGCCGGTGGGTAGATGGACCTTTCCGAGCCAGCGATCACCGACCTGGATGTTGGCGGCGACGTGCATGTGCGGCCAGGTGATCGGGCTGTGGCCGCTGGGATGCCAGTGGTAGGAGACGAGCTCACGCCCCTCGTATCCGATGGCGTAGAGGTAGCCGCGAACCTCGACGCGCCAACCGTCGGCTTCTTGGCGTACCTCGTATTCCTCAGCGACGTCGATCGAGAGAGGACCACCGTGCATCTTCGCCGTGTCAGCAAGTTCGAGCTCGTGCGGCTTGTCCGAGAGGTGGTAGGCGCGGGCGACGACGTGGACGCTTGTCACGCAGGACAGCAACCGCACAGTCCTGCCGCGGTAGTGCTCGACGGCCTCGGCGGGTGTCTTACTTGTGCGTGGCATGCAGCGGGAGCATCATCGCAACGCGCGTCACGTCAGGGCTATCGTCAATGTCGATCTCGCCCCCGTTCAGACGCCGCTCGAACTCCTCGCCGCTCATGCCCAGGCGCTTGCGTGCCTGTTCATCTACTCGCTGGTCCCACTCCTCGGGGCTCAGCTCGCGGATCTCGTTGTCAGTTCGGGTAGCCATTGCAAATGCTCCTAGTAGGGAATCGACCGCTCGGGCCGACTCCTTGACCATCCATTGTACGGGAGTACGCGGGCACTTCGGCGGGTCGATCGCGACAGGCTCGGCGGGGATCGTGGGCCCCGCCGAGCCTGTCCAGGCCATGCAGCCGCGACGAGCTGCAGCGCGCGGGTCTTCTCAGGTCCGTCGTCAAGCGCGCGAGCGAAACGCTGACCGCTCAAGCGCATCGGACGCAGCCAGTCGCCGTACTCCACGACGGCGTTCACGGCCGCCCACTCGGAGCCGGGCGCGTTGCCCTGCGTCGCGCCACGCAGGAACAGCTCGGCGATGCGGTCATTCGTCTGCTGGCGGGACTTTCGCGTGCGGCCGCTCACCGAGTCGCTGGTGCCGTTGGGGTAGAGCTCGTCGAGGACCGCGCGAAGCTGGCGCTCGTTATGCCGACCCGCTGGTTATGCCGATCTGAACGCCCAAAGTCGTTGCTGGTAGCGGTGATCGCGGCGGGCCGGGTCGGCATAATCCGCGCCGCTAACCGGGAAGCGAGACATAAGCGCAGGCCCTGCCGTTCTGTGCGTTGCAGTCGATTTCGGGTGGGCCGCTAGAGGCAATAACGTTGACTGAAGAGCGGAACACCGCCGGCAGGCTGCTGCTTGGCATAGAGATCAGGCTCCGGAGACATGGCGGCGTCGGAACGCTTCCAGCGCTCGCGACTCGGCCGGTTCTGGGCGCTGGCGCGATTCGCCTCACGGGAAGCTGCTGGTGTCGGGTGTGCGCACGGGGGTTCGTGCGTGTAGCGTTGCGGCTTGGTGGGTGGACTGAAGTGGCCTTGCGAACGACCAGGAGGGTTGACGGGGTGCTGACACGGAGAAAGCTCGGTCGCTTCGTCGTCTTCGCGGCGCTGGTCTCGGCGTTGCTTCTCTGGGCGGCGAAGGGCGCGGCTGCGATGCCTGCGGCGGTCTTTGCCGGGAAGGCTCACCACACGGGCGCGGCGACGTTGCGGGTCGTGGTTCGCGAGCTTCCGCATGATGCGGCGGCGCAGATTGTGGTCACCGGTCCGCGTCGCTACCGGAGGCGCGTGGAGCGCTCCTCCTCCCTAACGGTCCCCGCTGGTGCTTACGTTGTCTCGGCTGGTCCCGTGCGCGCGTCCTCGGGCGTGTATTACGCGACGGCGTCTCGGGCTCGAGCGAGCGTGCGCGCGGATCACTCGACGACGGTGACGGTCGCTTACGCGACCCTGGTCCCGAAGTCGACGAGGGTGGTTGCGGCGTCCGAGACGAAGTCGCTGAGCGGCTCCCCGAGTGGGCCGCGCGTGCTCACGTTGATGGGCGCAGCGGCTCGCGGCGTCGAGGTCGGGGAGATCCTGTCGTCCGCGGCCACCGCAGCGGCGCCGTACGGCTACCTCGTCAAGGTCACGAAGGTGGAGCGCGAGGGCGACGGCTCGGCCGTGTTGAGCGTCGTCAACGCGACGCTGCTGGAAGCGCTGACGACGGGCGAAATCAACACGGAAGCCGCACTGGAACCCACGGCTGAAGCCGCCTCCATCGAGCACGGGGGCTCCGCGGATTTCGTGATGCGGCACAGCGGTCGCGGGCGTGCTCGAGTGGCCTCGTTCTCGTTCCACGCAGCCGACTTGGACTGCACGACAAGTGCTGGGGTGCACGTCAACGCTCCGACGCTGACGTTCACGCCGTCCTTGGCCGTCCACGCTCATTGGGGCTTTCTGAAACTGGACTCGGCGTCGATCTCTGTGACGGTCGCAGAGGCGATCTCGCTGGGCGCTACCGCTGACGCGGGCGCTCACTGCGAAACGAGCTCGCCGGGCATCGGCCTGTTTCCGCATGCGATCCCGTTGGCGACGGTCCCGATTCCAGTCGGCCCAATCGTGGTCACGGTGACGCCGGAGCTGCAGCTCTACCTGTCCGGCCAAGCGACGATCACCGCCAAGGCCGCGGTGTCGCTGGAACAGGACGCGAGCGCGACCGTCGGCGCGAGCTACGAACACGGCTCGTTCAGTCCGATCTCGTCGTTCAGCCAGCACTTCACGCCGGCGTTCACCGCGGAAGGCGACGCGAGCGGCGAACTCGCGTTGACACCAACGGTCGACACGCTGCTCTATGGCATCGCCGGGCCGAGCTTTGATGTCGGCGCTGTGGCAAAGCTGAACGCAGACGTGACCGAGACGCCGTGGTGGACGCTCCAGGGCTGTCTCCAGGCCGGCCTCGGCTTCGTGATCTCGCCGCTCGATTTGGACTGGAGCGACCCACATCTCATCCAGGTCTGCAAGACGCTGCTGAGTGCGTCCACGGGACCGCCCGCCGGTGCCGTTGAAGCCAGCACCCCCCCAGCGAACTCCGCGGCGCCAATGGTCACCGACGCGCAGGGCAACGACCCACCGATGGTCGGTGACACTCTCCAGGCCACTACGGGCTCGTGGAGCGGCTCGCCGACGAGCTACGAATACCAGTGGGAACGCTGCGCGACCGCGTCGGTCTGCGGCAGCCTCCCCGGTGCGACCTCGTCCAGCTATAAGGTCGTCAGCGGTGACGCCGGCAGCGCGCTACGCGTCAGCGTCACCGCCCGCAACGCCGCGGGCGCCTCCCAACCAGCGGCGTCGGCGGTGACGGGCGTCGTCACAGCGAGCAGCACGGAAGGGCCCGGCGGTGAAAGTGGTGGACATCTAACTTGGACGGGTCTGGAAGCGCCGTTGCCGTCGGGTGGTGCGCTGGAGCGTGGCCTCGGGGAGGGTTTTCGCGCGATCTCTTGCCCGGTGGAGGGTTCGTGCGTCGCCGTGGGCGACACCGATCTCGGTGCTTGGATTGAGTCGTTGAGTGACGGCAAATGGACCGCGATCGAAGGGCCGCTGCCGTCGCGCGCCGAATCGGACCCTTCAAGCTACCTGTCCTCGGTGTCGTGCGTGAACGCTGCGTACTGTGTTGCCGTGGGCGCTTACCGTGACCATGAAGGGTATTGGAGCGGACTCATTGAGACTCTGAGCGCGGGCAAATGGGCGGCCACGAGTGCTCCGTTGCCGGCGAACGCGAAGAAGGTGGAAACGATCACAGGCGAACCCGGCGCGGACCTCTTCTCGGTCTCGTGCCGGTCCGTTGGGGAGTGCTTCGCGGTCGGCCGCTACTACCCCGAAGAAGAGGGGCCGTCCGACAGCGAACCCCTTGTCGACTCGCTCACCGGGTCGAGTTGGACCGCGACCAGCTTGACGCGACCCACTGAATCGTACGGCGTGGACTCCCTCTACGACCTGACATGCCCAACTGCCGGCTTTTGTGTGGCCGTGGGCGCCCTGAACGAATCGGACGGCCTGATCGCGGAATGGGATGGCTCGGGGTGGTCCGACAGAGAAGCGCCGGCACCGACGGATGCACCGGAAGGGTACGGCTTGCTTGCCTTGGAACACGTTGCGTGTGCCAGTGCAACGCATTGCGTCGCACTTACGATGCCGATCTACGATCGCCCCGCGCCGCTCGAGGAGATGAACGGCACAACGTGGGAAGCCACGATTCTCCCCACGCCAGCGGGTGCTCCGGCGCACGCTGACGTCCACGTAGCCGCGGTGGGGTGTGCGCCGGGTGGCATCTGCGTTGCCTCGGGACGTTACGAAGGGGAAGATAACCGCAAAGGCACGTTCCTGGCACAGCAAAGCGGTAGCGGAGAGTGGTCCTCGGTTGCGCCGGCCCAGGAACCGAGCGAACTTAGTGACTTCTCGCGCGAAGTCATAGCTTATGAATTGGATGGAATCTCGTGTCCAGCGGCCGAAGAGTGCATCGGAGCTGGCGCCGCGGAAGACTACGTTCCGTCTCAGAAGTTGGCGAGCGTTGATGCGTGGGCGGACCACGAATGGCAGCCGGCAACGCTCCTACAATTCCCGAACGCCAAAGAGACCTACTACGAAGGCGGTACCGCCAAGCTGAACGCGGTGAGCTGTGCCAGCACAACCTGGTGTGTGGCGGTTGGCAACTACCTATCCGGTAGCGGCGAACATGGCCTCATCGAGGTCGGGGAAGAATAGCGGCGCCGGTAGGGTGGTCAGCATTCTCGAATAGCCGAGGATCTGCGACCGTGCGTGAACGGTCGCGTCGGACCTGCTAGGAACGATACTCGGCCGCGCGGTCCTAATCCATCCCCGGCGCAACGGTATTGGGGCTGCTCGCGGTAGCGCTCTCAGAGGTTCTCAAGGAAGGCGAGCAGGGTGTCTGGGGGTTGGTAGCGGCCGGGTTTGCTGTTTGGTGGTGTGGTGCGTGTGAGTGCTCGTTCCTTGAGGGTGAGGTCGGCGTGTAGGTAGATTCGGGTGGTTTCGATGCTCTCGTGGCCGAGCCAGAGCGCGATGACGGTCGTATTGATGCCGGCGTGCAGTAGCCGCATCGCGGCGGTGTGGCGCAGCGTGTGCGGGGTGACCTTCTTCTCGGTCAGCGTCGGTGAGTTCTTGGCGGCGATCGGAAGGTACTTCGCGATCCGGCGCTGCAGCGCGTCACGGCTGAGTCGCGCGCCTTGGCTGGTTGGGAACAGGGGATCGGCTGGTTCTCCTTTGCGCTCGTGCAGCCAGACGCGGAGGACCGCGACGGTGGAGCGGGTGATCGGGGTGATGCGCTGCTTGCGTCCCTTTCCAACGCAGCTGATGTGCGCGCCGGTGCCGAGGTACACGTCGCTGCAGGTCAGGCCGGTCAGCTCGGAGGCGCGCAGCCCGGTCTGGGCGGCCACGAGTAGCAGGGCGTGGTCGCGCCGGCCCGTCCAGCTCGCGCGATCGGGTGCTGCGAGCAGCGCGCTGGTCTCGTGCTCGTTGAGATATGTGACCAGTGCGCGGTCGGTGCGCTTGGGTGGCATCGCGAGCACCTGTTGGATGAGCGCGGCGTGCTCGGGGTGACACAGTGCGGCGTAGCGGAACAGTGAATGGATCGCTGCCAGACGCGCGTTGCGAGTACGCACGCTGTTCTTTCGGTCTTGCTCCAGGTAGTCGAGGAAGCCTCCGATGAGCCGGGTGTCGAGGTCGGCGATGTCGAGGTTGGATGGTGAATTGCCGGTCTGTTCTTCGGCGAAAGCGAGCAGCAAACGCATCGTGTCGCGGTAGGCAGCGATGGTGTGCGGGCTCGCGTTGCGCTGTCGGCTGAGCCGGTCGGTGAAGTACGCTTGGAGGGTGGGTGCGAGTGCGCTCATAGTTGGTTTCCGTGGTCGTGCTCCAGGCGTTGGCTGGCGAGAGCGAGTAGCTCGGGCGAGCCCGACAAGTACCAGTAGGTGTTGCTGGGATTGACGTGTCCCAGGTAGGTGCAGAGCAGCGCCAGCCTGGGTTGGATCTCGCCGTCGCTTCGGTACGCGTCGAGTAGCGTGTTGACGGCGAACGTGTGTCTGAGATCGTGGATTCGCGGCCGGCACGCTCCGGACCTGGGGTGAAGGCCAGCGTGGGTCTTGAGCAGCCGGAACGTCTCGGAGACGTTGGTGTAGAGCAGCCTGGTCCCTGTGGTCGAGACGAACACCGCCGGCGTGCCGGGTGGTGGATGCAGCCGGTCACGCTGGTGCAGGTAACCCCGTAGTGCGTTGACGGTCGATGGGTGTAGCGGGATCTCCCGCGACCTGTCGAACTTGCTGTGGTGCACCGTCAGCATCTCGTTCTCGAAGTCGATGTCGTCTCGGTTCAGACGGATCGCCTCGCCGACCCGCAGCCACACGAGGGAAGGATCCCGAAGCTGGTGCGGATCGAGGGCATCGAGGAGTTCGCCCAGTTGAGCGGCTACTACCTGCGGATCCCGAAGACAGCGGCGAGCGTCTATGGCGATGTGATCCAGCAGTGCGAGGGGCGCGGCGCGGTGTGGGCCGGGAACAAGATCATGCTGATCGCCTCGGATCTGATCTCCACCGCGTTCCAGTTCGAGGTGCGCCTTGACGAGCTGATCACGACCGAGGGCTCCGACGGCCTGGCCGCTGGCGGCGCGGTCGAGCTGGAGCAGCCGCTCCAGGGCCTGTTCGACGGGCTGTACTTTCCGGTCCCCGTCGAGCTCGAGCCGTTCCTGGTGCCCTCCGGCGGTCGCGAGGTCCGCATCGAGGTGCGCTGCGACTGGATCGACTTCACGTCGGCGCGGGCCTGGGAACCCGCGGCGACCGAGCCAGACGCGGCGTAGCCGGCCCGTGGGGCACGGCATCGCTCAGACCGCGCGCGCGACTGCCGCCCGGCCCGAACCGGGAACTCTCCCCAAACTCTCCCCAACCGAGCGTTTTTTGAGGGCAGCTGAGGGCATCTGAGGTCGCCGAAAACCGCTTAGATATGCGGAAAGCACCGCTTTCCGACGTACTGCAAAGCCGTCTACACCGGTTCGATTCCGGTCGTCGCCTTGAAAAATGCCTGCAAATAGTTGCTTTTTGCTCCCCGAGACTGGCAGACAATCGTCCACTCTCCCCAGACTCTCCCCAAAAGCCGTCTACACCGCTCAACTTTTGGGCGGATTTGCAGGGGTTTTGCCTCGCCGCTAACACCTCGAGCGTCGTCGTAGCCCAAAAAGGCCGTTGACGGACGCTCGATGCACGCACTGATCGGCATGCCGGGGGTCGTGAGGCCAGCTCCTGAGCGACGAACTCGTCGTCCACAGTCGAGCATCATGGCGCCTCGGGTGAGATTGGACGGCTAACAGTGACGTTCGAGCTCGGCCCACGGACGGCGGCGCTTCGCACTGATCCGCGTCAGCGCGAGGCTCGATCACGACCTGGCGGTGACGAGCACGCTACGTCGGCCCAGAGCGCAACGGGGACGCTGACGCTCGAGGCCATTGCGGCGGACCGGCCGCTAGCGGGCGGCGGCCTCGCGGATCAGTCGTTCCCAGTCGTCGCGCAGCGGCTTGGCGCCCAGCTCGGTGATCGCCAGCGCGACGACTCGCTCGAGGCCGACCGGGCCGGTGGGTAGGTGGACCTTTCCGAGCCAGCGATCGCCGACCTCGATGTTGGCGGCGACGTGCATGTGCGGCCAGGTGATCGGGCTGTGGCCGCTGGGATGCCAGTGGTAGGAGACGAGCTCGCGGCCCTCGTATCCGATGGCGTAGAGGTAGCCGCGAACCTCGACGCGCCAACCGTCGGCGTCTTGGCGTACCTCGTATTCCTCAGCGACGTCGATCGAGAGAGGACCACCGTGCATCTTCGCCGTATCAGCGAGTTCGAGCTCGTGCGGCTCCTCCGAGAGGTGGTAGGCGCGGGCGACGACATGGACGCTCGTCACACAAGACAGCAACCGCACGGTCCTGCCGCGGTAGTGCTCGACGGCCTCAGCGGGAGTCTTACTTGTGCGTGGCATGGAGCGGGAGCATCATCGCAACGCGCGTCACGTCGGGGCTATCGTCAATGTCGATCTCGCCCGCGTTCAGACGCCGCTCGAACTCCTCGCCGCTCATGCCCAGGCGCTTGCGTGCCTGTTCATCTACTCGCTGATCCCACTCCTCGGGGCTCAGCTCGCGGATCTCGTTGTCAGTTCGGGTAGCCATTGCAAACGCTCCAGTGGGGAATCGACCGCTAGGGCCGGCTCCTTGACTATCCATTGTACGGGAGTACGCGGGTGCTACGGGTGGGTCGATGGCGACAGGCTCGGCGGGGATCGTAGGGCCGCCGAGCCTGTCCAGGTCACGCAGCCGCGACGAGCTCCAGCGCGCGGGTCTTCTCGGGTCCATCGTCGAGCGCGCGGGCGAAGCGCTGACCGCTCGATCGCATCGGGCGCAGCCAGTCGCCGTACTCCACCACGGCGTTCACGGCTGCCCACTTGGAGCCCGGCGCGTTGCCCTGCGTGTCGCCACGCAGAAACAGCTCGGCGATGCGGTCCTTCGTCTGCTGCCGCGACTTCCGCGTGCGGCCGCTCACCGAGTCGCTCGTGCCGTTCGGGTAGAGCTCGTCGAGAACCGCTCGCAGCTCGGCGCTCCGTGCAGCGCTCTGAGGCGAACTGGTCGCCGTAGCGCTTGAACTGCTCGTAGTAGTTGATCGACAGATCGAGGACTCGGCGAGCCTCATGGACGCGCTGGGTGACCGCTTCGGTATGCCGGATCGAGAACATCTGCCGTGCGCTCCGAAGACCCCAGTTGAGGGTGTTCTGGCAGACAACACGGACCGGGGTGGTCGCGGCGATCACGGCCGTCGAGCCGTCGTGGCTGTTCATCAGCAGCACGTATGGACGCACCGCAAGCGCTGATGGACGTCCGCGGCAAGGCGATCCTTAAGCCCTCCTCCGGCAACGCCACCCTCACGCAGTTCGAGGCCAGTGCGTATTACGTCGCGCAACAGATACAAGCGGACGCAATCCCCGAGGACATCAAGACATTCCTCGGTGATCTGACATCGCTCGTCTAAACGCAGCGGTGGCGGTCGTGCGACGCGCCATCCGCCTCGCGCCAGGCTGCAAACGGCGCTGTAGCATCGTGGCGTGACCATTGCCTCACATCGACCAGGGATCGCACTCGAACTCACAAACCGCGAGGTTGACTTCTCGTTCTTTCCCGCACGACGTAGCCAAAATCAGTGGCACTTGGCTGACACGATCTTTGCGGTGAGTCCCTGGGCCGTGATGCAAGGGGCGATCAACTCTAGGCTGCCGAAAACCAGGCGCGCCGAGCCAACGGCATTCTTGGAGCAGGCGCAGGGTTTTTACGCCGCCGCCCGTGACAAGCTAGCGGCGAACCCGCTGCTCTATTACTACGCCTTTCTAAACGTCGGCAAGGCACTGCTTCGTGTCCGGCGGGTCAGAGACTCACTCGATCATGCCCACCACGGACTTGGAGAGGTCCCCGAGAGCAAAGGCGGCGGTCTCACCCTCGGCACCGCGAGGCTCAAGGTGCGTGACGGAGGCGATAGGGTGTACGTCTTTCCGGCCGTCATGGATGCGCTCAAATATCCGCGCCCAGCGAATAAAGCGGAATGGCCTGTCCGCGAACTGTTGCCGCAGATCGTCGTGGGTCATCGCCAATGGCGGGATGCGGAAGACCAAGTCGAGCGGTTCGTGCGGACTGAGGTCGAGTTCCGCCACGACAGAACCGCGAAGCTTGTATGGGCCTGCCTGTACGTCCGTTTCGGCGATCTCTCCCGGTACGGCATCACGCCCGCGAGGCTATTGAGCGAGGCGAACCTCGACGCAACATTTCACCAGGTGCATAGCCTACGAGCAGACGAGCACTGCTTCGAGCTAAACGCCCCGGCACGGTACCGACGCGAGCCGGTCGAAACCCTACGTCGACTCGCCGACACGCTCCGCACTCACCTGTGGGAGATTGTTAGCGCCATTCCGGGGACGGCGTACCGACGCTACTACCTGTATTTGGAGCCCCTACAGACCACGCCGCTGCCACAGATTGGCTCGCTCTGGGCCACGCTGTTCTATCTCGGCACGGTCGTCCGATATCGGCCACACACGTTCGATGAAATTATCGCCGGGCCATACGGCCCGTTCATAACTGAGTTCATCTCCGCGCAACCCGAACAGATGCTCTACATGCTCGCCTCGGAGATGTGCGAACGAGAGGTTGCGCAACCCGCCATCGCTTGACCATCAGCCCGTTGCACCAGCTCCACATAGATCAGGTCCAGCCGTTCGAGATTGACCAGCCCGGCTAGCTCAGCGCCCTCCGCTTCGCCCATGCTCATTCGCGAGTGATGATTCCACTTACGGCTCTTCCGCGGAGTTGGCCGCATCACCGAGACTTGCGCGACCGCTTCGCCCTGCGCCACCCACCAAGGGGAACGCGCGGCCAAGAGAAGCCGAACGATGTGAGCATGGCGCAACGCCAGTTCCGGTTGCGAAACGCGCTGCTGGTGAACGTGATCTCGAAATAGCCGCCATTGAACGTCCCCGTGCCGCTGACATGACCCGTGTAGCCACGAAGCGTCGCTTTGCCCGAGACGCCGCCGACTTCTTCGCCGAGCAGCCCCAAGCGTTTCGGCGTGGCGCTCATGCTCGCGCTGAATTCGGGGGGATGGAATACGCTTTCATCGTAGCTGAGGCACTCCGGGCCTAGCTCGAAGCTTTCGTCGATCTGTTCGCCCCAAAGAGCTGGATCGAAAACTTCGGCACGAAGGGTGACGGTGCCGGTGTTCGCGTCGTACCTAATGATGACTTCGCGCGTGGACTCTTTCGGCTGGACCGCAGGAGGCGGCGGTACGCCGATGCTTGGAGGATTGTGCGGTTCCGGGAACACGATGCGGCCCGCGTGAATCGTCGCGCTCGCTCCGACGGGTGCTACGAGACCAAAGACGGCGGCGAGCGTGGCGATGCTGACGACACGGATGCGCACTAGGGTCCTTTCCACTCGGGCGAAGCTGCTGCGACGACGGCAGGCTACCAGTGCCTCCAGAGGAGCTAGCTCCGACGCCACCGGTCGTGCTGACCACCGATGCTCTGATCGGCCCGCTACCGGCACAATGTTTGCTCGATCGGGCGGTAGTCGCTTTCGATGACGGGAACACACGCCGGGGCAACACCGGCCGCGATCCGAGCGCCGCCTCCATGGCCACAGGACAGCATTGGAACCTCAAATTGGACCCCAAGCGGCTTACCCAACCCCGCTCGAACACGCAAAAGGCCCGTGAACAGGGGCCCTTTGCTAGTCGGGGAGAAAGGTTCAAGTTGGCTTTTCCTGTGCGGGTTTCCGCCCTTCTGCGGTCTTTTTGCGGTCCTCAGACCATCGCAGCGCCAAACCGCCAGCGAGTGGAGCCGAGCGGATGCCATCGTGAACATCTGTGGCCGAGCGAGTCCATGGCGGCGGCCGTCGGGACCAACCGGGATAGATGTCGAAGTGGAGCCCATGACGGAAAGCTCCGGCGAAGGCGAAGTGGGCCGGCGGCGGTCGCGCCTGCGCGCCGATGCCGCCCTCATGCTCCGATCACGATGAAGGCGGCCCAGAACTCCGGGTGTGCGAAGGGACGACGCGTGGGGCCGAGCGCCTCTTCCGTTGGTGGGGCGGCGCCGCGACGGGCGCGGCTGACGGCGAGGGCTGGGTGGCGGGCCAGGAACCGGTTCGTCTCCGGCGCATCGACGCCCCGAAGCCAGCGTTGGGCTGCGGCGAGTGCCTGCGGCGGGGTCAGGCCTGCCGCGATCTCGGTGTAGAGGCGGCCCATCAGCATCGCGGTCGCCAGATCGTCGACCGGCCACAGCGAGGCGATCACGCACGCTGCGCCGGCGGCCAGCAGGGCGTAGGCGAGCGAGAACGCCTCGCCCGCTTCCTCCCCCACCGCGGTCACCGCCGACTGGCAGGCGGAGGCGACCGCTAGCCTCGCGTGCAGCGGGCCGAGCTCGGTCACCTGCGGCCCCGTCAGCGTGCGGTCGGCGAGCACGAAGCCGCTCTCGGTCGCGTCGGTGATCCCGCCGAAGCCGTGGCAGGCGAGGTGAAGCACCGAGGCCTCGCCGGCGTGCTCGAAAAGCCAGGCGCATGTCCCCTCCGGGCCGCTTGCGAGTTCCGTCTCGGTGAAGTGGCTCGCGGCGTCCGCGACCTCCACGCGGGCATGCTCCAGGTCCTCCGTCGGGTCCGCGACCGCTACCAGGCGCGCGAACGCGTCGGGGGTCGCGCGTGCGCGGCGGCGTGCCGCCGCGTGAGCGCTCGCCGACGGTGTCGCGGCCAGCGTGAACGCGTCGAGCAGACACTCGCCGTCCGGGCCGTACGGCGCGGCGCCGACTGGTGCCGCGGCGAGGGCGCCGCACGCCACGAGCAGCGCGCCCGTGTCGTGGTTTGACTTGAGCAGCTCGTGTACCGGGGCGCAGATGTGCTCGCCTACCCATGGCAGCAGACGGTCAAGCGCGGGGGCGACCTCCGGAGGCTCGCGGCCGTCCTGGACGTTTGCGTCGCTCACGCCCACGGCGATGATGAACGACACCGCGTCATCGAGGCCCGCGGAGTGGTCCTCCAGGCCGAACAGCACCTGGCTCATGACCTGCCCGCTCGTGACCGCCAGCACCACTTGGCTCAGCGGCCCGGTGTGCGGGACCCGCAGCAGCGTCGTGCCGTACGGCGAGGGGTTGATGTAGATCACCGGCTCGCCTGGCGCCGCCGCCGCCCGCACCCCCGCGAGATCGGCGCCCATCGCGAACCGCTCGAAGCCCGGTACGCCACGGATCTGATCGAGCGCGAGCGCGAGCGCGTGCGCGGCCTCGGGGCCCGCGTCGGGCACCGAGGAGGCGGCCATCGCCTCCCTCCACGCCGCGACGGCGTGCGGGACGAGCCGCTCGAGCCTCGCGAGCTGAGGGTCCTCCAGGCGCAGCTGACGCGAGAGCTCCCGTGTGCGGGTGTTCTCGAGCGTCACGGCCGCCTCCTCGAGCTCGCCGAGCATCAGGAACGCGTTCGCAGCCCAGCGCGACAGGCGCCCCGCGGACTGCGCGTGCTCATGGCGATCGTCACGCCCCGCGGGCGTGCTGATCAGCACCTCCGAAGCGGACAGGCCGCGACGGTAGGCCTCCGCCGCGGCTGGCCAGCGGCCCTCCTCGCTCTCCAAGGCCGCGAGCTCCCACGCCGCCTGCTGGAGCTCGTGCAGGTCCGTCCCCTCCAGCAGCGCGACCGCCTCTTGCAGGACCTCGCGCGCCCGCTGCACCTCCCCGGAGCGCCTGTGCAGCGTCCCCACGCGGCGAAGGGCGCGGCCCCGGGTCAGGGCCAGTACGGCCGGGTCGGCGATTACCCGCGCCGCCAGCGCGAACACGCGCTCGGTGTGCCTGGCGCGGTGCTGGTCGGTCAGCCCCTCCTCTTCGCTCAGCGCTTCCTCGAAGTCGATGCACAGCAGGTTCAGCCCGGCGTGAGCGGGGAGCTCGGGCGGTAGCTCGTCCGCATGTTCGAGCACCTGCTCGTAGGCGGCCTGCGCCGCCGCGAGGCCGCCCTGACCGAGGCGTGCGAGGCGCTCGGTGATCGCGCCGAGGTTGATCATCGTGTACGCCCAGTCCTCGACGTCCCGCTCTGGGCTCCGGTAGCCGAGCGCCGCCTCGCACAGCTCGCGCGCCTCGATCAGCGGCGCCGTCTGCCCGGTTGCAGCGGAGCGCATGAGCGCGAGCGCGAGGTTCGTGCGGATCATCGCCATCAGCCGCTCGTCTGCCTCGCGCTCTGCGATCACGAGAGCCGCGCGCAGCAGCTCCTGTGCGCGGCGGTCCCGCGGCCGCGGTTCGGCGTCGACCTGCATGCCGAGCGCCACCGCGACGTTCAGCAGCCTGCCCGCCCGCTGGGGATCCTCCGCGCCGGTCAGCCGCAGGACATGCTCGTAGTCTGAGAGCGCGGCGGTGAGGTGCTCGTCGCGTCTGCCGCTCGCGCATTCTCGGTGCGCGGTCGCGCGGAGCTCCAAGACCGCGACTGTGAACTCGTCCTCGGCCGATACGGCCTGAGCGTAGGCGAGCGCCTCATCGGCGAGCGTGATCGCCTGCTCGGTGCTCCTCGCGGCGCGGACACGGGCCAGCCGGTCCTGGGCGCCCGCGATCAGCTCGCCGCCGAGGCGATCGATCCTCGCGAAGTGCTCGGCCCACGCCCGGGCGGGATCGGTGCGTGCCGCGGTGAGCAGTTCGATGCCGAGGTCGATGCGGACGTCTGCTTCGCCGGTGCGCTGGTGCTCCAGTTGCTCGAGCGTGGAGTCCTCAAGCAGTTCGGGGTGGCAAGCGAGCATCACCTCGAACTCTTGGGGGCCGTCGGTGGTGAGGGCCGAGCCGATCAGGGCAAGCAGGGTCGCCTCGCCATCCATGCGGTTGATATCGGCCAACAGGGCGCCGTAGCTGGCCGCGGCCGAGACGCCCGAGGTTCGCGCTGCGTCGGCGGTCGCTCGTTCGGGGTCGAGCAGGTCGACGGCGAGCTCGCGCTCCGCCGCGAGCGCCGCAGCGGACGCGTCGGCCACCACTAGGAGCGCGTCTGCTTGCGAGAGCAGGGCGGCGAACCATGCGGGCGGGGTGGCCGTCTGTCCTCCGCGGGCGGGGATCAGCACGGCGACGGTCCGCTGGGGCATGTCGATCAGCGCGAGTAGCGGCTCGCTGCGGGGGTCCGCGCGGCCGCAGCGCTCACAGCGCACCAGGCGCCTGCGGGGGTCGGCGAGCAGGCTGTGCAGGTCCGGGCGTGCGGCCGTGTCGATCACGACCCACGCCTCGACCGTGCCGTGGTGGCCGCGGGCGCAGCGGTGCGCCACACGAGCAATCGAGGAACGGTCGACCTTCGTGCTCACCGCAGCTCCAGTGCGACCCTGAAGGCGCCGTCCGCGGCACGGTCGTTGACCCTGAGGGCCGGCTGGGCGTCGCGCATCACCCCGCGTCCGAGCGCGACCGCGGCGGCCGCCGGGCACGCCGGGTAGACCTCAAGCAGCCTGCACGCGGGGTGCTCGCGCTCGATCAGCTCGAGGAGCTGGTGGTAGGTCTCGGCGAAGCTCTCAAGCGATGCGGTGGCGGCGAGCACGTCGCGGCCGCGCGGCACCCCGACAGGCGCGATCTCGAAGACGCTCGCCCCCTCCCCGGCCGTGGCGACGACGTCCTCCGCGATCGCGGCCGTGACCGAGACGGCGAGCGCGACCCGCTCAGAGCCCGGCGTCCCCGAGCGACGCTGCGCGGCGAAGCTCACCGGCGTGGCGTGCTCGTCTGCCAGCCACCCGCCGACTGTCCCGTCGCGGCGGGGCTGGTGGATCGTGGCCGGAATCTTGTCGTCGAGATGGAACCCGAGCGCGATAAGGAACGGTATCCGTGCGAGCGCGAAGATCGAAAGATGGGTGACCGGCTGCTGTGCCTCGCGCAGGCGTGCAGCGGCCTGTTCGATGATCCGCACGCCGGTGCTCCAGTACCCGGGGTCGCCCTCGTCGGGCAGGTTGCGAAGGTCGATCTCCATGTCCTCGCCGGCGAGCGCGAGCGGGTAGCGGGGGAAGCGACCATCGGCGATCACTGCCGCGGCGGCTGCTGCGCGCGGTATCTCAACCGCGCCGCTGCGGATCGCTCCGATCGCCCGCACGACGATGCTCGCACGGTCATCGGCGAGCCCGGTGAGATGCAGTATCCGCGCCTCGTGCTCGCGCTTCATCCGCAGCAGGCCCTCGACGGTGTGCTCTGCGATCAGGCGGTCGATGACGCGGTGGTGGTCCCGGCAGAGCAGCATCAGGTTCGCCTCGCCCCCGCGCGCCTCCAAGGGCAGCGGCGAGTCGCCTCGTGGCGAGCCGCGCGAGGTGCTGGCACCGACGATGTGCGCTCGTTCGGCGAGGTTCAGCTCATAACCGGTGAACTCGTCCGCGAGCAGGTAGCTGTTGCAGTACTCACAGCGCCCGCCGGCGGCGACCCACAGCCGCAGGCTGGCCTCCGTGGTGATCGGCGCGCGCGCCTCGCTCATCGCCGCCTCGCGCATGCGGGCTCGTGCCCGCCGCCACGCCACGTGTCGGTCGCGACCCAGATCTCGTAGTGAAGCAGCCACTCCGCCGCCCACGGGACGATCGTGCGGGAGATCATCTTGCCTTCGTTCCATTCGTGCGGGTAGGACAGGCAGAGCCGCTCCCCGGGGTAGACGTGCGGCAGTGCCCCGCCCTCGGGGGCGTGGATCTCGGGGCTCACGATCCGCACCTCCGGCGCGGGCCCACCGGGCCGGTAGGTGATCCGCATCGTGTAGGTGTCACTCAGCGGCGTGGGCTTCAGCGTGCCGGTCCACAGCAGGCGCCCTTCCCTCACGGTGACGCTGGTGGTCAGCCCGAGGCGCGCGAGCCCGCCGAGCTGCTGCGCGAGGGTCTTCCGGTCACCCGCCACGGCCGTAGAACCCGTGGTCGCGGACGGGCAGCTCACCTGCCGTCGAGAGCAGCCCGCTGCCGGCGCCGAGGGCGAGCGTGCCGCGCTCGCGGGTGACGCGGTAGGTGTCGCCGAGCTCCTCCATTGCCTTCTGCACCGGGTTCTCGCCGAAGCTCTCCGACAGCCGCACCGCAACCTTCTGCAGGCCATGCTCGGAGGAGGCCTCACGGACGTCCTCGGCGAGCTGCTCGAGCCAACCGTTGAAGCGGGCGAGCAGCTGCGGCTTCTGGCGCCAGCGGTCGGCGAAGTTCTCGCGCGGCTCAACGGGGTTCGGCACCAGCGGGCCGTCGTCGGTTTCCTCGATGTAAGCGGGCATCAGCTCCACCGCGTCGAGCACCGCCGCCATCAGGTCCTGCTCGCCGCGGTAGGCGTGCGCGGCGAGCGTCGTGATCAGGATCGAGGCTGGGCGCAACTCGAGCTGATCGCGGAAGTGCTCGTTGCGGTGCGCCTTCAGCACCTGCACGAGCAGGTGCAGCGTCGTCTTGACCTGCCAGTCGGGGATCGCCTGCGGCGGCGTGTGCGCGGCCTCCGCGAGAACAGCGCGCTTCGCTAGGAACTCGAGCTGGCTCTGGGATTTGAACCACGCGGCGTAGGCGAGCGGGTCGGAGAAGTGCCATGCGCGGAGGTCCCGATCAGTGATCAGGATCGCGCCCTCGCCGCCGTCGGGGTTCGGGATCGCCGGCAGCACGTCCAGGTGGAAGCGCAGGCCGGGACGGTAAGAGAGCGTCCAGCAGCGTTTGCGCTCGCGCAGGCCTCGCGGCGCATCCGGGCCCTCGCAGAGGCCCCTGTAGATCTCGAGGCATTCCCCGACCTCCTGCTTCAGCGCGGCCTGCGTCGTCTCGTGCTTTGCGAGCTCGCGCCGGCAGACCGTGTCGACGTCGTACTCGTCACCGACGGCGGGCAGGACGACGGTGTTCAGCAGGAACGAGCCCTGGGGGTGGACGACCCAGCCGCCGTTCGTGTCGGCATGGGCGGCGAGCCAGTCTCCAACGCGCTGGTACTCGGCGGTCGCGGCAGCGCGCAGCGGGGCGGGGATGTCAAGCTCCGCGACGGTGCTGGTGAGCAGGCGGCTTACGATCTCGGATCTAGTGGTGAGCACAGGGGGCTCCTTGGCTTGAAGGTTTGTGGCGCGGCGGCATCCACCTACCGTGAACGTGTGATCTGAGGGATCGTTCAGCGGCGGACCCGGTCGATCTTCCCCCCGCTCATCAGCGCGTAGACGAGCGCCTGGCGAGAGACCGCGAACCGGCGGGCGAGCGCCCGCACGGACGGGGTCGTCGCGATCGCGTGCTCCAGCTGCTCTGAGGGGACCAGGAGCTCTGAGGCGAACGCGTTGGCCTCAGGCTCGAGCTTTGAGCGCTCGCCCTGGTGGCGCAGGACGTGGTGGCCGATCTCGTGCGCGAGCGCGAACCGGCGGGCCTGCTCGCTGGCGGACTCGGGCAGCTCGATCCGCCCGCCGACGAGCAGACCGTCGTGGTCGAAGACGCCGAGCACGACCTGCAGACCGAGCGCGTCCGCGAGCTGCTCAACCTCGTATGGCGGCCCGGGTATGGGATGATCGCGGTGCAGCTTCTGGGCGGCGGCGCGGGCGAGCTTGTACTCGGGCATCTCGCGGGCGCCGGCGCGCTCCGTGACGGGGACGAGCGCGCTCTCGCAGATCGGGCAAGGGTCATCGACGCTCTGCGGCCCGCGGGCCCCCTCCTCGTCCTCCTCGGCCCAGTCGTTGTCGGTGGTGGTGGTGTCGAGCACGTACCCGCAGTACTCGCATTGCAGCTCGCGCTCAAGCGGGTCGTAGGCGTCCTCGTCGATCAGGTCCTCACAGCCGCACTCCGGGCACTCCGCCTCGAAACGGCTTTTGGGGGTGAAGTGCTCGCCGCAGCCGCGGCAGACCATTTCGCTCACAGCCCGAGCTCCTCAGCGAGCGCGGCGGCGTACCTGTCCGCCGCCTCGCGGGCCACGTCGGGGTCCTGGCGTGCCCCGGGGGCGACGCCGCGGCGCCGGCGTGCCCGCGCGGGAGCAGCATGCGTGGCCTGGCCCGCGTGGTGTGCTTTCACCGAGGCGTGGGCGAGGCTGATGATCCGCTGGGAGGCGAGCAGCCCGAGCTCACGGGTGGCGGCGGCGATCGCCCGCACGGGGATCGCCGTGTAGGGGTCGAGCTGCGCGCTCTCGAAGCGCCGCCATGTCTCGGGCTCGACGTCAATCTGTTGCGCCCAGGCGTCGATCGGGAGCGCGGCGTCTTCGCGGCGTGCTTTCAGGACGGGGCCGAGCTCCTCCGCTCCCTGTAGCGCCGACCATGGCGCGAAGTACGCCCGCAGCTGGTCGGCGATCGCGGCGTGCAGCGCGATCCGGGGGTCGGCGGGGCCGATCACGGCGGGGCCGGCGGGCTCGGCGATCGCGGCCCCGGCGTAGATCGCGTCATAGCCGTCGCTGAGCTGCTCGAGCTCTAGCTCCGAGAGGATGCTGAGCGGCTCGACAGCCTGCTCGGCGAGCACGTGGTCGCCGGCCCAGACGGGCGCGAGCGCCGGGTAGCCGAGCGTCTGGGTCGGGAGCTCGATGTCGTTCTCGCTCGCCCAGCGGGTGTCGGCGAGCAACGGCACGACCAGCAGCTCGACCTCGTCGGCGTCGAGGACGGCCGCGACGAGGTACTCCTCGCTGCCGGGCGCCCAGAAGCTCCACACGCCTCCGGCCCCTAGCGGGCGCACTGGCGGCGCCTGCGGCCCCGCCAGTGCGGTGGAGTGCTCGAGTATGTCCTCGTGGCATCGCAGCCGTGCGAGCAGGGCACGGCAGCGCCTGCATGCCTGTAGGTGTTCGCTGAAGGCCTGCTCGGCGTCGGGCGCGGCGAGCTCGATGGCGGCTGGGCAGCTCATTCCTCTCCTATGAACAGAGCATCGAGGATTTCTTTCAGAACCCCCGGGTCCTCTGCACCGGTGCGGGCGAGGACCTGGGCGAGCTGTGCTCGCTCGTAGGAGATCGTGCCGGTGGAGCAGTGAAGGCGCAGCGCGAGCTCGCGCGTGGTCTCTTTGCGCTCGATGCCGATCAGGACCTCGGCCTGCCGGTCGCTCAGCTCGGCGAGCGCGGCAGTTGCTGCCTCGCGGCGCAACACGATCTGCTGCGGGTCGGCGCCGAGGCCGCTCGCGGCGTGAGCTTCGGGGTTGAGCTCGCCGGCCGCCGAGGGGTCATCGAGGCTGAAGCGGAGCTTCAGCGCGCGCATGATCGTGGCGAGGGTCATCGCGCCGCCCGCGAGGAGGCCATCGAGGAAACGGGTGAGTTCGTCGCTGTCGAGCAGCGGGGAGAGCTTGCGTGCGTCTGGCTGATAGCGCATCACGGTGAACTCGCCGAGCGAGAACGCGAGCGATCCGAGCGCCCGGTCATCGCCGGTGAACGGGTCCGCGGGGCCGGTGGCGAGCTGCCAGAGCCGGCCGCTGCCGCTACCCGTCGCGGCGTAGCTGCCGTGCTCCTGTAGGAGCCCGGCGATGCGGCTGTAGAGGTTCGCGGACTGGGAGCGTTCCAGGCGGTCGATCAGGTGTTGGCGGAACGCCGTTTCGAGCATGCGCCTGAAGACGGGCAGGACGGGGGCACGCTGGAGCATCGCGAGCAGCTGGCCGCGTCCGATCAGCCGCTCGGCCGTGAAGTCCGCGAACGCTTCTTCGGTCGCCTCCTCGCTCCAGACGCCGAGCGGCGAGTAGTGCGCAGGCAGACCGGCGGTCCGGATCATCAGGCCCGCGACGCGACGGCACTCGGCGATCAGCTCGCCCGGCGGGTCCGCACCGGCGAGCATGGCCTCCCTCGCCTCGAGGTATCGGTCGCTTCTCATCGTGGTCTCCGGGCGTTCAGCACGAGCACTTCCCCAAGGTAGGGTTCGGCGAGCGGCCCGTGGTTGTCGGCGGCTTCCGCGGCAGGCGGGCTGACGGGCCGCCGCCAGCGGCTGAAGTATCCGACCTTCGTGAACGCGGTCGAGGCGCCAATCGGCGTTTCGATGCTGCCGGGCACCGACCCGGAGCGCGGTGCGACGATGACGACGGTCGAGGTGACCGCGAGGACCATGCAGGGACGCCAGACGTTCTTTTCAGAGGCGCCGGTGTCGGCGTCGTGGAGTACCAGGACGTCGCCCACCGCGATCACCGGCCGCGATCGCCCCGACGGGCCAGCCGGCGAAGGGTGTCCTTACGGCCGGGTTCGGCGGAGCGAAATGGGAGGGACCAGCAGCGGCTCTCTCTCGGCGCGTGGGGAGGTTTGTCTGTCGCCTGGTGTTCGGCGCCTGTCGGCTGGTGTGTCTGAATCGGGAGATGCCGGTACCTGCCGAGGGGGCAGGGTGCAGCGCGTTGCCTACCCGGGCGTGGTCGGATCGAGCCGCTTCGCGATATGAACAGACAGAATTGCACCGTCGTAGCTTATGGCTGCCGGACGCTCGAAGTTTGTTGAGCTGCACGCACCCGATGCGATGTGCAGATCCCGGGCGGATTAGTCCGCGAGGTGGAGGCTGGCTGCCCCCTGTTTGAGTCGCTTCTGATCGCCGCGCGAGCGGCATGACCACGCGACGCTTCGGCTGCTCATGCGGTGCCGCGCGCCGGTGGGCCGGGCACTCTCCCCAAACTCTCCCCAACCGAGCGTTTTTTGAGGGCACCTGAGAGCACCTGAGGTCGCCGAAAACCGCTTAGGTATGCGGAAAGCGCCGCTTTCCGACGCACTGCAAAGCCGTCTACACCGGTTCGATTCCGGTCGTCGCCTTCAGAGGAGCCCCGCCGCGGCCGGCGAGTCGCCTCACCCCCCGAGTATCAGCTGGAGCTCCTTCGGGAGCATCATCGGGTCGAACGGCTTTGCGATCACCCCGACGGCGCCCTGCGCGAGCAGGCGCTCCCGTTCGGCGGCTCCTACCTTCGCGGTGAGGAAGACCACCGGGACCTCGGGCGGCAGGACGCCGTCTCGCATGCGCGCGAGCGTGGAGGGTCCGTCGATGCCGGGCATCATCACGTCCATCAGGACAGCATCCACCGGGCCGTCGTCCTGTGCGGCCTGGAGCGCTGCTTGGCCTGACGAAGCGCAGATGACGGTCCACCCTCCGATGCGCTCGAGGCTGATGGCTGCGATCGTACGGATTGCGTCCTCGTCGTCGACGAGCAGGAGTCGCCGGCTCATAGTGCAACACCCTCCTTTCGAGCTCCCAGCAGCCCGCTGATGCGGTGCTCGACGTCCTGCGGCGTGACCTTGGACTTGGACAGGAACTCGGTGTGACCGAGTTGCAGGCGTTCGCGCTCGCCGGAGCTGAGGTCGAGGGCTGTGTAGACCAGTAGGTGGGTGTCGTGCAGCACGCCGTCTCCGCGGAGGCGCTCCACTACGGTGAAGCCGTCCTCGCCGGGCAGCATCAGGTCGAGCAGGAGCACCGCCGGTTGGGAGCGTCTGATCTCCTCGACGGCGTCGGCCGCCGTACGCACGAGCCGCGTGGCGATGTTGTTGTGGCGGAGCGTCTCCGTGAGGACCTCACCCAGCGATGGATCGTCCTCCACCACCAGCACGGTCCCCGATCGCAGGACCGGTGCGATGGCCTGCAACTCGGCCAGACGACCGCCGCCCTCCTCCGTGTCGCCGCTCTCGCCGCCGCACACCAGCATCGTCACGCGAGCGTCCAGGAGGGGCAGCGTGAAGGCGAAGGTGCTGCCCCGCCCCACCTCGCTCCGGACGCGCATCGCTCCGCCGTGGTGCTCGACGATGTTGCGTGCGATCGCGAGTCCCAGGCCGCTGCCGCCCTTCTCGCGAGCGTCCGAGGAGTCGACCTGGCGGAAGCGCTCGAAGATCGACTCCCGCCTGTCGGCCGGGATGCCGCGGCCCACGTCGGTGACCGAGAAGAGCGCCCGCCCGTGCTCGGTGGCGACGCTCGTGGTGACGGTGCTCGATCTGGGAGAGAACTTGATGGCGTTGCCCAGCAGGTTGACGAGCACCTGCAGGATGCGGTCGGAGTCGACCGAGACCGTCAGGTCCTCCTGGATGTCGGCGACCAGCGTCACCCCTGCCTGCGTGGCTGGCATCTGCACGATCTGGACGGCGTCCGCCACCAGCTCCGAGGCCTTGACCGGCGCGAGCTCCAGTTCCAGGTGCCCTGCGTCCATGCGCTCGATGTCGAGCATGTCGTTGATGAGCCTCACCAGCCGGTCGGTGTTGGTGACCGCGAGCGCGACCATGCTCTCGGCCTCCTCTGGCAGCTCGCCGAAGACGCCCCCCTCCAGCAGGCCAAGCGAGCCCCGGATGCTCGTCAGCGGCGTGCGCAGCTCGTGACCCACCACCGAGATGAACTCGTCCTTGACCTGTTCGGCCTCCTTGCGTGTGGTGATGTCCTTCAGGACTCCGATCACCTGGCGCGGGACGCCGTCCTCGTCGCGCAGCAGCGACAGCGTGAGGCTCCCCCATCGCGCGATGCCGCCACGGCGCAGGAACCGGATCTCCCGGTGGAACCCGTCGATCGTCGCGGGTGTGAGCGCCTCGAACGCCTCCAGCTCCTCCGGGTGGGTGAGCTCGGAGAAGTTGCCGCCCCACAACTCCTCCGGGGTGTACCCGACCATCTCCGAGAAGGCGGGGTTGACGTCGACGATGTTCTCCCCGTCGAGGTTGCTGACGACGATCCCGATGCCCGCGTTGTCGAAGATCGCACGCGAGCGCCGCTCGCTTGCGCGCAGTGCCGCCTGGGTGCTCGCGAGCTCGCGCTGCGCCAGGTACTGACGGGCGGCGACCAGCGCTGCGAGCACGATCACGATCAGCACGAGGCTCACGTCAGGGAAGAAGGCGAGGTCTCGCTCGACGCCGAGCAATACGCCCAGCCCGATCGCCAGGCTGAGATAGGGCAGCCAGCTGGCGCGCGATCGGCGTTGGTGGGAGGCATCCGGCGCGGCGCTGGGGTCGTCTCGCGACACCGCGCGTTGACTGAGACCGGCGAGCGCGAACGTCGTGAACTCGAGCACGTACACCGTGTCGATGTAGTCGCCCGAGGTGTACGTTTCGTGCAGCTGCCCGTATCCGTAGAGGACGTCCGCGACGACGCCGAGCGCCACCGCTGCCGTGATCAGCCGCAACGGGATGCGCAGCGCGAGGGGACTCTGGCGCAGCAGCACGGCGGCGAGACCGGCCAGCAACAGCAGGTCCCCCACCGGGAACGCCAGCGAGACCGCCATCGCCAGGGCGCTCTGCCCGCCCTCGACCGCGGTGGGGCCCAGCACGAAGTACCACACCACCGCCCCTCCGCCGACGACGATCGTCGTGCCGTCGAGCATCGTCCTGACGCTCTTGCCCCGTGTGACGGCCGCGACCGGCACCCTCAGCAGCGCCAGCAGCAGCAGGGCGTAGAACGCCAGGTAGAACGGATCAGCCAGCGAGGGATACGGCGAGCGATGGAGACCCACCTCATACACCGCCTGCACAACATCGCCGGTCAGCTCGGCGGCCAGCGCGATCGCCATCAGTCGCCAGAGCGCGCGCAGGCGCTCGGCCTGCGCGCAACGCCGCGACGCCCACCACGCCGCGCACACGGCGGCCGCATCGACGGGCAGGAGCAGCAGATCCCCGACTTCCTGCTTGCTACCGGGTATCCAACCGAGCAACTGCCAGCTCACATACGCCAGCAGATAGGCCGCCAGTCCGAGGCTCGCCACGCGGCGGCGCGTGAGCTTTGGTGTTGTGGCCGTCGCGGTGCGCTCGTGGAGCCTGACTGTGCTCATCGGCGACCTGTCATGGCCGGCTCGCCCACCGCCACCACGCGGGCCCTCCCCGCTTCCTTGGCGCCGTAGAGCGCCTCGTCGGCTGCGTTGACGACCGCTCCCAGGTCGCGCCCGTCACACGGATACTCCGCGACGCCCGCGCTGAAGCTCACCGTGAACGCGTCCGGCGCGACGCTGAACTCCTCTTCGCGCAGGCATTCGAGCGTCTCGTTGATCCGCTGGACCCCGTCGTTGCGCGTCATGCCGTACATCCCGATGATGAACTCCTCACCGCCCCATCGCCCGACGACGTCGTCCCCGCGGAAATCCCGTCGCAGACGCTCGCCGACTCCTCGCAGGGCCGCGTCACCGGCCGCATGACCGTGGGTGTCGTTGACACGCTTGAAATGGTCGAGATCGAGCATCGCGACCGACACGGGCTGGGAGTAGCGGTCGGCGAGCGAGAGCAGCTGGGCCAGGCCCTCGGTTGACTTCCTGCGGCTCGCCAGACCTGTGAGGCTGTCCGTGTCGGCCTCTCTGCGCTGTAGGCGTATGCGCTCGAGGCGGTTGGAGACGCGTGTGATCAGCTCGGTGTCGACGATCGGCTTCGTCAGGCAGTCATCCGCGCCGGCGCGGAACAGCCCTTCGATCGTCGCCGGGTCCTTGTGCGCGGTCACGAAGATCACCGCGATCCCGCTCCAGCGGGGGTCGTTGCGCACGACGCGGCAGAGCTCGGGACCGTTCACTGCGGGCATGTCCACGTCGAGGATCAACAGCTCTGGAGCGACCTCCTCGAGCGTCTCCCAGAAGCGCAGCGGCTCGGTGAGGGTCGAGACCGCGATCTCGTGCGGCTCGAGCAGGGCGCGCATCGCCGCCACGGCGGCGGGCTCGTCATCGACGATGAGCACCCGCGTGGCCTGCAGCCGCTCGCGCGCGAGGAACTGCACGACGGCGTCGAGCACCTCCGAGGGCAGCATCGACTTGGGCAGGAACCCGCGACCGCCGCGCCTGGCGACCTCCACGCGGTCGGTGAAGGCGCCGCTGACGGTGAGGACGAGCACGGGGATCGGCGGTGACATGGCGGTGAGCTCGCTCATCAGCTCGTAGGCGTCCGCCATGCCGTCCGGCGGAAAGCTCAGGTCGAGCAGCACGATCGTCGGCGGGCGCTCGGCGCAGACGGCCCGTGCTTCCGTCGGGCTGAAGGCGGTCTCGCAGTCGATCTCCAGCGACGCAGCCTCTGCCGCGATCCACGCGCACAGCTCGCGATCGTCATCGACGAGCAACACCCGTGGCTGCTCATCGGTGGGCTCTGCCGGTGGGAATCGCACGGGGCGCGCGACCTCGCTGCGAAGCTCGGTGCGGACCGTGGCGAGCAGCGCTGAGAGGCTGGGCGCCTGAGCCGCCGCGGGGTGGCCGAGCGCCAGCTCGAGCTCCCCCGCTACGCGCGAGGCGCGTACGAAGCCGAAGGTGCCCACTGACCCGGCGAGCGTGTGCGCGGCGCGTCGGGCCTCGGCGCATTGCGCCTCGCCGAGCTGCCCGGCGGTCAGCGCCGCGATGGCCCGTTCGATGAGACCGATGCGCTCCAGCATCGACGCCCGATGGCGCTCCCAGATCGCTGCCAGCGTGTCGGGCGCGGGGGTCGCGTCGATGCGACTGCCGGCGACCATCAGCTCGCCCGCTGACGCCGGCTGGAGGGTCCGCTGGCGGGGTCCTGCCACAGCCGTACGGCAGTCATCGGACAGCCAACACACATGAGTCCACATCGTCAAACGCGGCGCACAACTTGATTGCTCGCGCCCCTCGAGAGCTGACCGGAATCTTTCAGGTGGGAGCGCCCCCGGGACCTCGCCGCACGTGCTCACCGCGGGTGGATCGGCGGACGCGGGCCCGGGGGGCGGGGAGAGTCTCCCCACCCCCCGTGATGCACGCCCGCGGTGCTGGCAGACCCGCTTGTACTAGTACTCGCAGCGAGACACCAGCTGCGGTTCCGGTCCGCCGACGCCGGCGGCGCCCAGCGCCGGGTTCCTGGGGTCGCGCGTGGCCGGGTTGATCGCCGCGCCGTATGTTTCGGCCTGCCCGTTGGCGGCCTTCAACGCACCGGACGGGAGCGCCGTGATCGCGTCGATCGTGCGACGGAACCCTTCCGCCTCCTCCGTGAGGAGGGTCGGGTCGATCGTGCTCGGCAGGTCGGCGGCGGTGTGGAAGTACAGGCTGCCGCCGCTGAAGCCGATCGTCGGCACGCCGTTCGTGTACGCGTCGACCTGCTCGCCTCCCGTTGCGACGTGACCCGGAGTAGCCGGCAGCGTGACGCCGGATTCCGAGAACGCGGTCGGGAAGATCGATTCGATCAGCGGGTTCTCGCTGTAGTGCAGGACCCCACTCGGGTCGGCCACCGGGTCAACGGTCACGGTCCCATCCGCCGCTTCCGTCGCCGTCGGCGCACCCAGGGAGGACCCCAGGTGAACGTAGGCGTCAGCGTCGGTGAACCAGCTGCCCTTCGCGGCGATGAACGCCGGCAGACCGAGGTAGCCGACTTCATGGCCCGTGGTGAACAGGAACACCAGCGTCTCGGGACGCTGGCTGAGCGGAAGCTCCGCATAGTGGCGTGCCAGGCCCAGCAGGATCGCGTCGCCCGAACCGCGCTCTGAGGCGGCGGGCACCATGCTCGACGCCGGCGTACCTACGAACACGCGCCGCGAGGGTTCACGACCGGGCAGTACGCCCCACACGTCGCGATCGCACGCGACACCGGTCTGCGCCTGCAGGACCACGTTCGCGCTCTCCTGCGCTTCCGCCGCCGTGACGACGCCGGCGCCGGACTGTTTGCCGATCAGGATCACCGGTACCGAGCCGGTGCCGTCGCGGGAGTTGATGTCTTCCCATTTCGGGTCGTTGGCGTAGCCCTGGGTGACGGCGATCACCGCTTTGGCGCCGGCAGCCGCTGCGGCTTCGACTCCGTTGTCGAGGTTCTCGCCGGAGAGCACGATGATCTTGCCCGCCCCGGCGCTCAGGCTGGAGGTGCCCTTGCCGCCGTAGTAGAGCTGGCCGGTGACGCCGCCCGGAGGAGTGACGCCGGAGTACTGCAGTGGCGCGATCGCCGCCGAGGGCTCGCTCTGCGAGCCGACCGTCAGCGCCACGCGCGTCGGCTGAAACTGCGGGAAGGAGTACGCCTGCTGTCCGAGCTGCAGGCCGTCGGAGGCGAGCTCGCTGCCGATCACGCCGAGCTCGAACGCGTCGTTGGGTGTGCCGCTGTAGTGGTTGGGAAGCGATGCGTAGGTGTCGATGTTGGCCAGCAGCGACGATGCCGACAGCGGGTTCGGCTGCGGAGCGTGGCTGGGTGGCGGCACGTGAGCCGGCGGCGAGACATGGCTGGGCGGCGGAACGTGGCCTCCCGCCGGGCGTGACACAGGTCCTCGCGCACGGGAGGCCCGTGCGGGCGCTCCGTGGTGGCCGGCGCCGTCCGCCAGCGCGCTGCCGGTGAGCAGGGAGGCCGCGGCGAGCGTCGCAAGCACACCGCCTGCGCCTCGCAGTCGGCGGCGCGCGGCAGCCTTCGATCCCGATCCTGTAGCTCTGCGATTCATCGATCGATCCTCCTGATCCTGGGTTGGGGGGATGAGCGCGCGAGACGCTAGCAGACTTTATTGACCAGCTTTGTGAGGATTGCTACCCGCGCGATGCCTTCGACTCCGCGGCACAGGAGAACGCGCCCCCCGCCGGCGCACACACGGGCTCGGGTTGAAGGCCCGCGGCGATGGACTATCTGTGTGAGTGCACGGAGCGTCCCGGTCGAGTCGCAGGTGAGGGCGTGCATACACCGTTTGAACGCAGAGAGCGACTGGACGGGCGCGCCACCGGGATCGCCACCGTGCCCCGAGAGATTGGAGGCGTGACCGCACCGGGGGTAGGTGCGGTCACGCCAGTTCCAGCGCTACGGAGAAGGAGGGACACTCTCCGCACTACCCCGGACGTGGGCCTTGGGAGATACGGCCCACTGTCCAAGCTGATGCTTCATGGAATCTCGCCGAGCGGGCGAGGGAGACGGTGCGGGCACTTGGACCTCCTTGCGGTGAGCATGAGCGCAAATCGGAAGTCAGCTCATGATGCCCGTCCCATGGGGACCGACCGCAGTAATGCCCTCCGTCGACGAGCATAGCGGCGATCGCGGGTTGATGTCGCCTACCTGCTCGACGCGCCTTTCACATCCAACCACCATGTCGGCCCGGACACCAAGATCGAGCTGTTCAGCTGCTTTCCGCAGCCGCAAGCGCCTTCGTCAACGAGCCCTCGCTCTGAGGGCCGCGCAGGGCCGCGCGAATGCGGCCGCTGGAGGCGATCACGAACGTCGTGGGCAGGCCGGTGAGGCCATAGGAGTTGCCCACCAGGCCTTCTGCGTCACGCAGGTTGGGGAACGTCCACGCGTGCTGGCGCAGGAACTGCACCGCCCCCGAGCGCGCATCGCTCCAGTCCACGCCCACGATCCGCCCGCGCCCCACAGCGCTCTTGGAGAAGCGCTCCAGCGCGGGCGCCTCCTGGGCACACGGCCCGCACCAGCTGGCCCAGAACACCACCAGCGCGGGCTTTCCGTGGGCGCCCGCCAGCAGGCTCGCCAACGTCACCTGTCCCCCCTCGAGGGTTTCGCGCGGGAGCGCCGGCGCCCGGCGCCCCGTCGTCGCATGCGACGCCAACCCGAACACCGCCGCCACGGCGACCGCCGCCACCACCAGGGTCACAGCGAGCACTCGCAGCCACCAAGACATCTTCCCTCAGCTCAGAGAGCGGCCAGCAGTGGAACGTCGTGGACGATTTCAGACGGCTTGAATTCGGGGTCATAGACCGTCAGCTGCTTGCCTGAGGCCGTGATCCCGTAGACGATCCCCGTGTGGTTGACGAACTGCGGCTGTTCCAGGTCCTGTTGCGAGCCCACCCCCCACGCCTGCCACACGCGACCCAGTTCCTTGGCCGAGCCGATCAGGTACTGCATCCGACCCGTCATCTCATGCCGGGCCAGAAACGCCGCCACCGACTTGGGCGTGTCCACCCGCGGGTCTACCGACACCGCGATGATCTGCACTTTGGAGGCCTTCGCCGGGCCCATCTCGTTCAGCGCCACCCGCAGGTCGGAGGTGATCAGCGGGCAGATGTCCGGGCAGGTGGTGTACAGGAACGTCACCAGCACCACCTTGCCGCGGTAGGAGTCGATGTTCACCGGCTGACCCAGGTAGTTGCGAAGCGCCAACGGCGGCGCGGCCTTGGGCGGATCGAGCACCGCAGCCGCCTCGAAGTGCTGCGCCAGCGCCTGCTCGCGCTTGGCGTGTTCGTTCGACTGCCCGCCGATCGCCACCACCGCCACCACGCCCGCGACCAGCACCAGCACGAGCAGCGAAAGGATCGCCCGGAGATCGATTCCGTTCTTGCGCATCCAACGGCGAAGTTATCAGTGCCACAGGCCCCGCGCGCACAGTTCCGTCGGCAAGAAAGCGTGCACACCTTCCCATGTGATGCATCTTGCAGCGAGATCTGTTAGCTTGGCGACCGTTCGTGCCGAGTCTTCGACCCCACGGGGCCGAGGATCGGGGGACCCAGTGCAGCCGAAAGGCTGCGGGGGCGAATCGCCACACAGTGTGGCGTAGCGTAGATGTTTACGCGAGCCCGTCAGCTAACCCCGTAGGCGCCATGCAACGGAAATCGAAAGGACGCCTTGGATGTCGGGATCCCCGCGTGATCTTGCTGTTGTCGACCACTGGAGCGCTTCGCTGGAACGCTCGCGTGCACGCCGCGCCCAGACGCAGCACGGGCATGTGCGCCGTGGCGCCCACACGAGCGCCACCACCTCGCTCTCAGCGCTGCTCGACCCGCGCGGCCCGCTGCACCATGTGCGTGTGCGCGACCTCGCCGAGGAGGAGCCCTGGCAGCTGTCGCTCGGACGCTCGCGCGCCCGCCGGCGCGCGGTCCAGCGGCTGCGCTTCGTACCCACCGACTCGCGTGCCAAGCGCCTGTCGCTGGGCGCGCTCGTCGCGCTGACCGTCGGACCCTCCGTCGGGCTCGCCAGCGGCGGCGCCACCACCATCGCCTCCGCCAGCACCGGGCCCGCAGGGCCCGCAACCACCACCGAACACACGATCGTCGTCAGCTTCGGCAGCGAAGGCCGGCAGGTCAAGCTGCTTCAGGAAGCGCTCGGCGGCGTCAAAGTGGACGGCGTCTTCGGGCCCGAAACCGAAGCGGCCGTACGCAGCTTCCAGTCGAGCCACGGCCTGAGCGTCGACGGCGTCGTCGGAGCGCAGACGAGCGCCGCCCTGCGCAGCGACACCGCCGGCAACGCCTTCATCGCGGACGTCAACAACGTCGTCCCCGGGGCGAGCACGCTCCCCGCCGGCTCCAATGCGCCCGCCTCGAGCGCCAGCCCCGCCCAGTACTCGACGCCGGGCGTCGCCGAAGAACACACAACGACGACATCCTCATCGAGCTCGCACGAAGAAAAGACGGGCACCGGCGGTGCGAGCGATCCCAGCGTCGAAAAAAGCAGCGAGGACGCCGTCAAGCAGCTGCAGATCGCTCTGCATCTGAGTGCCGACGGCGACTTCGGGCCTGAAACCGAGGCCGCCGTGCGCACCCTGCAGGCCCGCCACGGCCTCACCGTCGACGGCATCGTCGGCTCCGCCACGTGGAGCGTCATCGGCGTGCACGGGCAGCAGACGCTCACACCCCCTGCAAACGTGGTCGCCGAAGCCAGTCAGGCGAGCGCCGACGGTGCGGTCAAGCAGGCCTGGCAGATCGCTCTCAACATCGCCCCCAGCGGCGAATTCAACGCCGAAACCGAGACCGCCGTGCGCACGCTGCAGGCCCGCCACGGCCTGAACGTGGACGGCATCGTCGGCCCGCAGACGTGGAGCGTGATCGGCGTGCACGGCCAGGAAACGCTCACTCCCCCGCCCTCCTCGCTGCCCAAGACCACCCCCCACACCGCCACCGTGGATGCCACCGCAGCCGACACCAACACAGGGCTCGCCGCCGGCCCCGGCGGGACGCCCGGAAGCAACGCCCCCAGCACCACCGCCAGCGGCACCACCGCGGTCGACTGGCTGCAGAAGGCGCTGAAGCTGCCCCTGGATGGCGAGTTGCTCGAAACAGAGGCGGCCGTCCGCACCTTGCAGGCCCGCCACGGACTGACCGTGGACGGCGTCGTCGGGCCCGCAACGTGGTCGCTGATCGGGGTGCACAACGCCGTCACGCTGACCCCGCCCGCCTCAGCGCTCGTCACCCAGGCCCCCGCCGGCGGGTCCAGTGGCGCCAGTGCCGACACCGGCTCCGCGGGCGCCGACGAAGGCGAAGCCAGCGGCGTCGTCGCGCGGGTGATCG
>CAVUYF010000005.1:0-84388 GCA_963745635.1 uncultured Solirubrobacteraceae bacterium
TATTTGGGCTATCCGAGGGCCGGTAGCTGATGTCACCCCAAAAGGTGCGCCTGGGAAGGGAAACCGTATGGCGAGACTCGGACTCGAACCGGGGACACCTCCGGCGCTACCAGGGCGAATGGCGGCCCGTCGGGTCGAGGTGCACCTCGACCGCTTTCGGGCGAGGTGGCCTGCCGGCCAGCGGAGGCAGGGCTGCCGCCCTGCCCGTTACGCACGAGCACTCGCTCTGAGGAGCGCTAGCAGCCAAACCAACCGGCCGGCGAGACGGCGATCGGCGAGCTGATCCCGGCCGCTGCTTGTCAGGTGGCAAGAGCCGATCCACCCGACGAGTCGCCCCACTCGTGTTCGCCGAGTAGGTCGGTGGGGGCGAGGATGAACACCTCGCACATCATGTCGGGGTGTTGCTGGTTGCCGCTCATGAACCCGATGACCGCCCGTCCGGTCGCCTGTTCGATCACCCCGGTGAAGCGATCGCGCATGACCTCCTGAAACTCCATCCGCTGCTGGATGACCGCGTGGCCACGCCCGCCATCGAGCAAGGTTTGCTCCACCCGGGAGAAGCCCCCGCGCAGCACACACACGACCAGGTCGTCCTCGTAGTAGGACTTTGCGCGTGTTGGGCCTCGCCCGTAGAACTCCTTCAGCAAAGCGACCATCCCGTCGGAGATCGCGGTGAGCACATCCCCATGCGTGCTCGGGATGCTCGTGCTGTCGGGAGGGTTCATCGCGGAAGGGGTGCCGTCAGGCGAAACGCCGCTGAAATCTTAGCCTGAGCTGCACCGGCTTGCCTGCTGACTCCAATCGCGTCAGGCATCCCCTTGGGAGTCCTTGCCGGTCCCCTGAGCAACCTCTCCAACAGGCCGCGTGCGTTTGGGGTCAGCGGGCGCTATCCTCTCCAGCAGAGGGCATAACTGTGGTCGGTCCCCACGGGGGCGGGCAACATGACGTGACTTCCGGCGCTCGCATATACAAGCCGCGAAGGAGGTCCATGTGCCCCAAACTTCGGTTCTCACCAGCTCCATAGCCACCAGTCGTTACGTGGCGCCATCGCCGTTCGAATGCTCGTGGAGGCCGGGTGGTTCTGGTGTGGCGTGGGTTCACGTCGCCGGCGAGATGGATCTCATGAACACGCCCGAACTCAGGCGGGCGTTGCGCGACGCGCAGCGGTATGCCCGAGTGGTGGTGCTCGACCTGCGCGAGGTCGCCTTCATCGAGAGCTCTGGCGTCCATGTCATCCTCGATACCGCGGCAAACGTGCAGCCAGGGAACGGCCGGTTGATCCTGGTGCGTGGCCCGGCCCAGGTCGACCGCGCGCTGACTCTCACCGGTCTCACCGGTATCTCTAGCCAGGTGTTGATCGTCGACCTCGATCCAAGCGAGGCGCCCGCCCGAGCGCTCCTGCGCCTCGCCCAAAGGCGTGCTGTCGCATAACGCAATCGCAGCGGATCGTCGCGCGTCGTACTCGCTAGCCGAGATCCCATGCGTGATCAAGCGAACGGTGCTGCTCGTGCCAAATCCGCGCCAGTCCGAGTGCGTTCGAGCAGTTGCGGTCCCGCGGCGCGGTGTCCCATCGTCCTGCCATCGTCGGAATCCCGCTTGACCATGCGGAAGCAGCTCAGACAAGCTAGAAATCGGGCACGGCCGGAGATGCCCGCGTGCTGCGCCATCTCAAGATAGCTGGTCGCGATCGTCGTCGAGGACCGTTGACTCGACGTCAGCCGGACGCTCACCGCGGTCGCTTGGCGCGAAGCGTCCTGCCGTTGCCACGAAGCTCATCATGCGACCGGCGTAATGGCGTGATATCCAGCGGCGCGTCAGCTTTCGGGTGAGCGGAAACAGGAGCAGTACGCCAAGGGCATCGGTGACGAACCCAGGCACCACGAGCAGCACGCACCCCAGAGAGCCGAGTGCGCCATCGATCGCGGCTCGCGCGGGCGCGCGATGCTCGGACACCGCCAGTGAGACGCGCTCGATCGCCGAGCGTCCCTGGATGCGCAGGAGCCGAGCGCCGAGCACCGAGGTCCCAAACAGCAAGACGACCGCCAGCAGCCAGCCAATCGCGCGTCCGACCCCAACGAAGACGAACACCTCGAGAACAAACGCTCCGAGCAGGACAAGCACGAACATCTCAGCAGTGAGCCTACGCGTCCCAGCGAAATGTCTCGACCCCCCGCACCGCATACCAATTCGGGCGCCGTCCGTGGCTCTCGCATTGGTGCTCGGTTGTTCGTATTGTGGACTCATAGCTGATAAGGTGGCCACATGCGTGAGATGGGAGTCCGCGAGTTGAAGACGACGCTGAGCCAGACGCTGCGAGCGGTCGCTCGCGGTCAGCAGGTGCGCGTGACCCTCCGTGGTCGGCCGCTGGCCGACATCGTGCCGGCCGGTGCCTCGGCTAAGGACGATCGCCTGCGCGGGCTGGTGGCCCAAGGGCGGCTGGTTGCGCCCGCGCGCGCGAGGCCAACGCGGGCACCCCGTCTCGTGAAGAGCAGTCGCAGCGCATCGGCGCTGGTGCTGGCCGAGCGGGAAGCCGAGCGCTGAACCTCTACCTCGACGCGAGCGCGCTGGTCAAGCGCTATGTCGTTGAGCCCGGCAGCGACACCGTCCGCGATGCGATGGACCGTGCCGAGGGCTGGTTCATGTGTCGTGTCGGCTTCGTTGAGACTGTCCGCGCCGTCGGCCTGAGCGCAGGCCAGCCTGCCGCCAAGATCGTACGCGAGGAGTGGCCCGCGTTCGGCGTGATCGAGGTGGACCAGAGCCTGGTCGAGGACGCCGCCAAGCTCGCGATCGCCCGCGAGTTGCGCAGCCTGGACGCCCTGCATCTCGCCGCGGCCCTCATGCTCCCCGGAGACAATCTTCTCCTTGCCACCTGGGACCGCCGCCTCCACGCGGCTGCCGGTGCCGAAGGACTCGCGCTCATTCCAGAAAGGCTCGACTGACCTGCAACTGTGTCCGGTTGAAACCGGGGTGCGGGGGACTCCGGACGAGGACAGGGTGGGGTGCGGCGAAGCAAGCGCTTCTGCCTCGCCCGGCACAAGCGGGCGTATACCGATCCTCCGCCAATACGCCCGCAGCTCGTCGTGGGTGTCGCGCAAAGTGGAGGGGCGTTGGGCGAGGGCCGCGCGCTGTCGATGGGCGCGTCGGAGAAGCCGGGTTCTGCGGGTTAGGTCGAGTGTCGTTGCAGCGCAGGGGCCGTGTCAGGCCGCCTGGACGGCCAGGTGGTGCTTGTGGAGCTTCATCAGGTTGTGAGTCGCAGCGCGATGAGATGCTGCGGACCGCCCTTGACCGCCTCGGTCAGGACCTCGCCTTCGCCATTTGGGTCTCCGTTTCTGGTGTAGAACGAGTCGGTCAGCGCCAGCCGCCCGTAGTACAGCTGCAGACCGGTGACGCTGCGGTTCGTCGTGGCTTCGCAGCTCGCGCGCGTTACTTTGTTTGCTGGCTGGCACAACCTTCGCGGCGCGCCGCCGAGCGTTCTTCGCCCGCTGCCGTCGAGCAGGCTTGTCATCACTTGATTCGCGCTCCTCATCCAAGCGACGCGATCGCCCCAAATCGTCGGATCCCGAGCCTCGTCGCTGCCGGGGACCGCGCGAGGGTCGCTTCCATCGACTCCTGAAACGATGAGATGGCAGCCGCTTTGGCAGACCTTGTAGACCAGTAGCGGTGAGCCCGATGGACTCGGCGCGGCGAGCATCGAGAGGCCAGCGACAGCCAAGAGCTGGGCGAGGCTCACCCGAGGCAGTCCACTCTGACCTGACGCGGCGCTCAGCATCAAGCCCACGATCTGTCCCCACGCCGCGCCCGCCTGCGTCGGCTGCGCGAGCACGGACTGGGCGAGCATCGCCTTGGCCTGCTCGATGTCGCGCTCCGAGCCCTCGAACTCGAACTCACGCACCCTCATCAGCGAGAGCAGCGCGGTCAGCTCCTCCGCCTCCGGGACGTGACCGTCTCGCTCCTCGAACACCCAACGCAGGTGACCAAGCACCAACGGCCAGATCTTGCGCTGGTCCGTGTTGGTAAGACGAAGCTGATCCGGATTTGTCGGGCGGGTCATCGCGTAGACGTTTCAGCAGCATCGGCAGCGCGAGCCTCACCGACTTGGAACTGTTCGGTCCACACGCCAATAGCAGCCGGTCACGGTCGGAGCGCATCGGTCCGCGAGCGTCCACACGATCTCGCGAATCAATCCATGCGTGTGCAAACTGCGCGAGCGCGGAGCCAAGGTGCGACTTTTCACGCGGGCTCGCATTGACGGTGTGCTTCGCCTGGATCAACACTCGTCGGTCGGCCGAGAGGATGATGTGCACGTCATCGACGGCTGCGTCGAGCTCGCAGCGCACGGCGTCGATGACGCCACCGCCACCAAGACCAAGCGGTGCCGGTGCAAGCTCCTCACAGAGCATCGCGACGCCGTAGAACGCCGCCACCTGCGCCTGAAACTCCACGCCGCCAGATGTGCTTGCCCCTCCTCCTGATCGTCTCCTCGCAGCCATGTCAGGTTAGGAGTCTGACGTTTGAGGAGGGCGCTGTCACGGGCTACTCGCCCGACTCCCGCCTCGCTCTTATCAGTCTCGGGTCCTAGGGTCCGACGACGCTGAAGCTGCGCGCTGCGCGGGCTACGGCGTCAGGTCGCTGACTCCCTCGCGCGGCAGGAAGGACCTCCGAGATTCGAGTCACGTTCGCGCCCGCGTAGAGCGGGCCCCGTCAGCATGACTCGCACCCACGCCGGACGCGCGGTGGCTCCCGGACCGCAATGAGCTGGAGCGCGGCCAAGATCGTGGGACGCTCATCCTGCTTGAACGCCTCTAACTGCTGCTCGGCAACCACCACGGCATGCGCGTAGGACAGCGCCGTCTCGTATACCGCCGCCATCAGGCCATCTACTCGCTGCGTGTACAGGTCGGCGCGCTCGTTCCACTGAGGCACCGTCTCGCCGTCTCGTGGCCGGAGCGATATCCAGTTTGGACCGCCGTTAGGTCTCAGTTGGCCCTCCGGGGGACCAGTAACCTGACCGCCTGCGGTGGGCGGTGCGTTGGTGAAGCCGGCCCACGTGAGATGCGGTACCTCCTGGACCTGACCGCGTGCGCGCGCCAAAGCGAGCCCGCGAGCGTACTTCGTGATCTCCGGGATGTTGTAGCCGACCACCATCTCCGCATCCGTCACGCCCCACTCGGCCATCATCGTGTCGATCTGCCGTTCGAGAGCACCCTGCGCCTGGGCGGGCGCGGCCACCAGCCCGTCAGCCGCTCCCCCAGCTTCGGGAAGTGTGTATGAAAAGCCTGGTCCGGCCGATACCCCTCGCCGTAGTCGCAGGCACGATCGCCCTGGATGCTCCGAGCTACGCTCAGAGCCGATGCCTTGAGGGTGGCGCAGTGGCTATCGGACATAGGCTGCGTGACGAACGCCCCAACGCCGGCGACCACGGCCACGGCCGCTGCTACAGCCGTAACTACGATCACTGCCACGAGTGCGACCGTCCACAGCGTGCTGTGCGTTTCCGGGTGCGTCGCGGCGAGCAGCGCGCCACCAGGTAGCCCGATACCTACCACGAACGCACCGCCCAGTGCCGACGCCCGGAACCAGCGGCGATGCCACCGCGAGCGTGTCCAGCGAAGCAGCGAGGGGGGCCTACCCATGCGCGCAGCCTATTCCCGCTCGGGCGGATGAGGTTTGAAGCGAGCTACGCGTTCCACTGCGCTTCGGGCTCAAGATACGTCCCGAATTGCACCGCCTGAACAGCGGATTGCCACGCTCACGGGCCGTTGAGCCACCTCTAACCGAATCTAAAAACTCTAAAAACCTCTAAAGGAATTAGGTATGGTGGTCGGATGAGCAACCCATTCCACGCGAGCTTCGGGGTCAGCCCGCCGCTTCTGGTCGGCCGCGACGACCTGCTAGATGACTTCGCCGAGGCACTTGAAGATGGCCCCGGAGCGGCGGGCCGCGCGACGCTCTACACCGGCGCTCGCGGCGCTGGCAAGACGGTCATGCTCAACGCCGTCGAGGACCGCGCACGCCAGCGCGGCTGGCTCATCGTCAGCGAGACCGCCACCCCCGGCTTCGTCTCCAGGATGACCCAACAGCACCTCCCGCGGCTGCTGCGCGACTTCGACCCCAAGGCGGTGCAGCGCCGCATGAGCGGCGTGAGCGCTCCACTTAATCTCGGCTCTCTCGCCTGGAGCACGATCGAGGCGCACGTCGTCCAAGCAGGTCTGCGTAACCAACTCGAGATGCTCGCCGACCTGCTAGCCGAGCAGAGCACCGGGGTCCTGATCACCCTTGACGAGATCCACCACAACCAAATCGAAGAGCTGCGCGAGCTTGCCACCGTCGTGCAGCACACCTTCCGCGAGAATCGGGAGCTGGCGTTCGCCGGTGCTGGCCTAGCTGCCAGCGTCAGCGATGTCGTCAACGACGACGTTCTCACCTTCCTGCGCCGCGCAGAACGGCACACCCTGGGCTCGGTGGCGCGCGCCGACGTTGAACGCGCCCTGCGCGAACCGATCCAAGCAGCCGGCCGCGACGTCGGCGAACGGGCGCTGCAGATCATGGTCGACGGAGCCCGCGGCTACCCCTTCCTGCTTCAGCTAGTCGGCGCGCAGGTGTGGCGGGTGAATCCGAGCGCAGCGGAGATCACGGCCGAAGACGCCACCGAAGGGGTCGCTCGAGCTCGGCGCAGGCTCGGTGCGCTCATCCACGAGCCGGCGCTGAGCGCGGCGTCGGACATCGACAAGTCATTCCTGCTCGCGATGGCCCAGGATGAAGGCCCGTCCAGGATGGCTGACATCCAGGAGCGCCTCGCTGTCGACGTGAACTACGCCAGCCAGTACCGCCTACGACTGATCGCAGCCGAGCTGATCCACCCCACCCGCCACGGGTACGTCGACTTCGCCCTGCCCTACCTCCGCGAGTACCTCCGCCAGCACTCAGCCATCGACGCCTGATCGGCGCCGTGAGGCTTTCTCGCCCAGCCCGCTGACGCTTTCAATCCTGCGACTGCACAACCCCTGGATGAGCCCCGTCCGACCGGCTATCGGAGTTTATCGAGATCGCATAAACCCTATAAAACTCCGTACTCGATATGAGCCCAGGCATCGCAGTCTGGTTTTCGTTGCCCCCGCCACGCACAGAGCTTGACATCCGCAGTAGACGATCACCTGTCCTCTTTCGCTTTAGAGCTTATGCGCTCATGGCGGGACACTCGAACAGCCCAGAACTCGTTCTCAGGGCATCACGATTCCAACTGGAGGGGCGCCCAGCCCTGACCTGCTCGGCTGAGGGTCGCAAAAAGTGGCCGTTTGCGGGCAGTTTTGGGACGCCGTCAGCAGTCGCTGCCGGCCGTGCGGTCCACCGAGATACCTGCGGATACGTGCGGATTCCGGTGGGTTTGTGCCGCGATGCGGGGGTCGGCGGCACAAACCCCGGAGTCGATCTAGCGGGAGAACGTGCTCCCGTGCTGCCTATGGTCGGACCTCGTAGTAGAGGTTGGAGGGGTCCTCGAAGTCATGCACTTGGAAGCGTGTGAAGCCCGGCCTGGCGCGTCAACGCCTCGGCGGTGCCGGGGGGGGCCGGCGTACACGCGCGCGCCAGAGGTCGTCCTCGATGATGCGGGCTACCGGCGCCCACTCGGGCATCGGGCGGCAGAACATGCTCCAGTAGGCCAGATAGGGGCGCACGATCGCCCCGACGCCGGAGAGGACCGCGTCGCTTTCGATGCGGTGCAGGCACCGGCGCACCGCATAACCCGCGCCGCGGTGCGACGGACGCAGGCCCCCGCTGACCAGCAGTGACGCGGTCCGCAGCGCGTCGAGGTCTCTCGGTGCGACGCCGTGGTCGGCCATCGGCCCGAGGAGCTGGGCGCGTGCCGGCACGGCTCCGACGCGGACGGCCAGCAGGCGCTCGAGGCTGGCTCCGCAGTCGACTGCGACGAGCGCGCCGTCGTTGGCGGCCCAGTAGAGCGAGATGTCCGCATACTCGACATCGTCGGCAAGGAGGCGGATCGTACTGCCCGCGTAGGCGTCGCGCTCCCATGCCGGCGTCGACGCGCCGGCGGGCGACGCGCCCACCACGGCCGATAGCAGCGCACACCAGGCGGAGACGACGGGTGCCGCTGCGGGCAGGTCGGACACCGAGGCCAGCACGCCGACGCTGACGAAGGACGAGAGCACGAGGTGCTCCGCCCCGCCGTCGGTGTGCCAGTCGGAGAAGCGGACCGACGGCTGCAGGACGAGGGAGGGTGCACGCGGCCGAGTTAGCAGTGCCGCGTGCCCGCCGATCGCGTCGATGCCTGCGCCGACGAGGTCCGCATCCGCGCCGGCGGTGATCGGGATTGGCGGAAGGCGTTCGAGGCCCGCCGGGCGCGACACGGCCGCGAGCACGTCCCAGACGCTCGCGATCTCCGCAGGGGCATGCGGCGGCGGCGCGGCCGCCATGCAGCGCAGCAGCAGCTCGGCGGCCTCGTCAGTCTTGGGCAATCGCCTCGCCGCGGCTGGAGATCGCGGCGAACCCGGTGTACGGGCGTAGCGCTTCCGGGATGTCAACGCCGCCGTCGGCTCGCTGCCCCTGCTCCAGGATGGCGGCGATCAGGCGCCCGATCGGAAAGCCCGAGCCGTTGAGCGAGGCGAGGGTGACGCGGCGGCCGTCCGTCGCGCGGGCCCGTGCGTTCATGCGGTCGGTCTGATACGTGCGGCAGTTGGAGATGCTCGACACCTCCCGGAACTCCCCGGCGCCCGGCAGCCAGACCTCGATGTCGAAGCACGACGCGGCGGCCTGGGACATGTCGCCGCGCGCGAGGTGGATGACCCGATAGGCGAGCGCGAGCCGCTGTAGGACGGCCTCCGCATGCCGCAGCATCTCCTGATGGTGTGTGTCGGCGTCCTCGGCGCAGCAGATGTGAACGAGCTCCACCTTGCCGAACTGGTTGTGGCGGATGAGTCCACGTGTGCTCGACCCTGCCGAGCCGGCCTCGCGGCGGAAACACTCGCTGTAGCCGGTCATGCGCATGGGCAGGTCGGCGCTGTCGAGTATCTCGTCGGCCACGAGGTTGGTGAGCGTCACCTCGGCCGTGGGCGACAGGAAGAGATCGTCCGTCCGGTAGAGGTCCTCGCCGAACTTCGGCAGCTGCCCGGTGTTGCGCAGGGCGCGGGGGCTGACCAGGACCGGAGCGATGACCTCCCGGTAGCCGGCTAGGCGGTGCTGGTCGAGGAAGAACGTCACGAGCGCGCGGTGCAAGCGCGCCCCGAGGTCTACGTACACAGCGCCGCGCTCGGACGTCACACGGCGCAGCATGCCGAGGTCGACGAGGCCGAGCGCCTCGGCAACGTCGCCGTGGTGGGCAACCGTGAACGGCCGGTCGGCCGTCGATCCCCAGCGGTGCAGCTCGACAGCGTCGTCCTCGGTTGAGCCCAGCGGGACGTCGGGATCGGGGAGGTTCGGAATCGCGGCGAGCAGGTCGTCGAGCTCGTCCTCGAGTCGTCGCAGGTCCTCGGCCAGCCGGTGCTCCTCGTCGCGTAGCGCGCGCAGCTCGTCGCGTCGCGACTGCGCCGCGGCCTTGTCCTTGGACGCGGCCTTGGCCTCGCCTCGGATGGACTCGGTCCGTGCGATGAGCCCGGAGCGCCTGGTGGACATCTCCCGCAGTTGCCCTATATCAAGCGTGTACCCACGCGAGGCGAGACGGTCGGCCACGTCGTCGGCGCTCAGGAGCTGCTTTAGCCATGCGCTGTTCATCGGTCGAGCCTATCCTAAGGTCAGTGTGTGAACGCCCGCCCGGCCTTACCCGACGAGCGTGGCGGCGTGCGCGGCGAGCGAGAACACCGCTCGGCCGAGATCCTGCACCTCGGGCTTGGCGACCGACGCCGGCTCTGTTAGGACATCGGCGAGCGTCGCCACGATGTCGCGCTCGGGCAGGCCGGCGTCGAGGACGACGAGCCGCCCTAGGGCAGGCCATGCCGTGAGCAGGGCCGCAGCGCAGTCGCGGCCGTTGTAGGTGGTGGCGACGACCGGCAGGCCAGCCCGCGCGTAGTCGCTGAAGACGAGCGCGCCAGGCTCGACGTAGTCGCGGGCGCGTGTGTAAACGGCGCGGGCGGCGCCGACAAGGAGGTTTGCGCGCGCGGCGCCTCCCACCTCGCCCGCGTACGTGACGTAGTCGTTGTCCCAGCACGACGCATAGCGGCGCCAATACGCGTGGTCGTGGATGGGCCCGGCCAACACGAGCCTTCGGCGTGCGCGCAGTGCGGCTTGCGCGGCGATGTGCGGCGCCTTGGCCGGGTAAATGCGACCCATCCACAGGTCGAAGTCGCCTTCTGGGCGTGCGCCCGGCTCCGGGGTGAGGTCGGCCCCTGGAGCGAACGCAGGCCTGGGCCGCAGCTCGGTGTAGCGCTCCAACATCTCCGGGGAGGAGCAAAAGAGCGAGACCCGGTCGCGATCCAGCAGGACTGGCGCTCCGTAGTCGTTGAGCGAGTGCTGGAACGTAGCCACCCTCCCCGCCAAGGCGAGGGCGTGGGCACGCCACCCATCGTCGGCGACGTCCTCGTGGCCGGGCACGACGACGTCGAACGCCGGGGCGTCGCCCGGTCTGATCGGCAGCTCGCGTAGGGGCGTCGGGAGGTGGCGACGGCCGGCCGTCGCGCCGGGGGACCAGCGCGGCCCGACCAGGGTGAGTTCCCAGCCGTTGGCCTCGACCCCGCAAGCAACGGCGTACAGCCAGCGCTCGATGCCTCCGTAGGACGCTGGCGGGAAGCCGTAGGCGCTCGGGAAGTCGCAGACCGCGACGCGCATCACGGCACCGCTGGGAGCAGGCCCGCCGCCACGAGCGCGTCGCCGACCACCTCGCGCGCGCTCGAGCGCACGATGCGGTCCGTGATCTTGGGGATGGCGTTGAGCCCGCGGCGCACGATTTCCAATACACCCGCGGGCGGGAGGTCTGTGCGGTCGGCGTCGATGACGACGCGATGCGGCTCCAGGAGCGGCCGGCCCGCGGCGCTCACCAGGTGGACGACGAACCGGCCGCCGAAGCGCTCGTGCAGCTCCACCGCGACGAGCACCGCAACCACGTTGTAGAGCTTGCCGACATGGTAGACGGGGTTCTTGCCTGCAAAGCCCTCCATGTTCATTGGGAGCATCGGTGTGATCACGCCGTTAACGCGGTTGCCGCGGCCCACTACGCCCTCGTCGCCAGACTCCAGTGAGCTGCCGGTCGCCGTGAGGTAGAGCTCGAGCGCGTCGGGCCGGTCGCGCGTGTTGAGCGACAGCTCCAGGCTGAGGCCCATGCTCTGGGCGCTCGCGTGCAGCAGCTCGGCAGCCGACTCGAGGTTCGCCTGGTAGGTCGCCAGGTCAGGCACGGCGTGGGCGAGCTGGGGGAGGCAGAGCACGGCCGTAAGTCGGTCACCCCGGTGCAAGACCATGGCCTTGATGTCGCCGCCCAACCACTCCCAGGAGCGTGAGCGCAGCGCGCCGATCGCTGTGATGGCGAACACTGACGCGGGGTCTAGCGGCGCGAAGCCGGTGCCCAGCGAGGTGTCGTTGGCCAGCAGCGTGCGCCGTTCCCGAAGGTCGTCGAGGCTGCGCGGCTCGAACCAGTGCCGGCGCGTGTCGAGGGCCCGAGGATCGTCGACATGGCCTGGGCTGCTCGCCGTTGACAGATTGAGCTCGACCTCTAGGGCGCCGGCGTCGAGGCCGGGCAGGCGGTGCGTGAAGAAGTCCCGGACGACGCTTCTCAGCAGCGCGGGGACGCCGAGGTCGCGGCCGGCGAACCGCAGCGAGGCGCGACCGTTGACCAGCACGCGGACCGGACTGGTGACGACCCCAGACCCGAGGCTCACTGTGCTCGCCCCGCCCAGCAGGCACACCTTGTCGAAGTTGTGGTGCAGCACCGCGCCCGCCCGCGCCAGTGTGTGCAGAGCGTAGGCCGACGAAAGGGCCTCGGCGAGGTCGTCGGCGAGCGAGTCTGGGTGGCCGGGGCCCTTGACCTCGGCGAGGCCGATGTCCGCCCTGCCGAGCGCTCCGCCGCGCAGCGCGAACTGCCCGTCCGCGCTCTGCCAGACCGCCTCATGCGCCTGAACCGTCATGGCGTCGGCACCGCGGCCCGCAGCTCGCGCTCGGCCCGCTCGGCGAGGCGCTCGGCGTGAGGGGCGTGGGGATGCGCCTGCTGGCCGCGGGGCACCACTTCGTAGGCCAGCTTGGGGCGGCAGGTTGTGCATATCGTCGGGCACCGGGACGGGAAGAGGTAGGCCTCGACGTCGCTGGGACGTGCCGCGCGGAGGTCGAGGCCGTCGGACTCATCGCCCCACTTCGCCGCGCGGCTGCAGCGATAGAGGCGACCTGCCTCCAGGGTGGCGCAGAAGTGGCGGTCCTCGCAGCCCGCGAAAGCCTCGGCCGCCTGCTCGACGGACGCGGGAGGATCCAGCGGATCCTGGCGATCCCACGTGCGACGGATAATGCGCACGCGGTCGGCGAGGCCAAGACAAGCGAAGTAGGCGAGCAGCGGTGCCTCCAGGCCGTCGGTAACGGGGTATAGCGAGACGCCGATCGTGTCGAAGCGCTCCCAGACTTCGGTTGGCGCCCGCGCGACGAGCAACCCGTTCGTAATGACCTCGACGGTCTCGAGCGCCGTGCAGGCGGCGGCAATCGCTGCAATGGCCGCGAAGTGCGGTGACAGCAGCGCCTCGCCGCCCAGCAGCCGAAAGCAGCGCGCCCCGGCGTCCGCCGCCAAGAGGAGGTCGAGGTCGGCCACGAAGTGCTCCGGGCGCACGGGCAGGTGTGGGCGGGCCTGGTCGGGGACGCGAAAGGAGCAGTGCCTGCACCGCAGATTGCAGCTGCTCGTGAGCGAGTACTCCAGGTTGGGGATCACAAGAGTGGCCATCACATAGGGGCCACCCTGTCGGGCCGCCCCGACGGCAAGAGTAGGCGGACGGCCGCGGTGACGATGTCGAGCAATAGCGTGATCGCGGCCAGATGTGGGCCTTTGCTGGGGGTATCGCCGAGATCGGCGTAGACGAGCAGCCGCGCCGTCGGGGTCGACACGGCCGCGGCCGTCATCCGAACATTCTTGGCCTTCACTGTACCGGCCTACATCCAGCTCAGGCGGGGTTATCGCCCGCGGCGGGACAGTCACCCATACCTCGTATAGACATCACCTGACCCCCTAGACAGAAAACAGTACGCGGGACTATACATTGGGAGAGTTCGGTCCAGCGGGACGCGAGTAAAGGGCGGGCGGAGCTAGCGACGTGGGCCTCCGCCAAACTGACGGGCTACAGTTAAGGCATCGCACTCCTGGGAGTGAGGGGTTCCGTAACGGCTGATATCGAGCACAGCCATCGCAAGGTCCGCGACATAGGAACCGGCCTAGCCGTAGGGCGCTCTGCCCGTGCCCGAACGCCGCCGGCCAACTATGGCCGCCCTCGCTTCGATCTCGATCAGCTCTGTGCCGCGCACCATGTTGAGCACCTGCGGGGCCCTCTAGGCACCGTGGAACACCGGACCGGCCCAGTACACAGGGTCGGCGAAGGGAACCTCATTTGCAGAGGTCATGCCTCGCATCGGGAAGCGCGTCCACGGATATGCCTCCATGATCTCTGCGGTCGTGCTGGTCCGCATCCATCGTTGGGCCGCATGTAGGGAGCCGGCGATGTCGTCCACGGGCCGCCCGGATGCCGACAGGACTCCATAGAATCGGGTGAAGAGGATCGTCGTTGCGAGGTCCGACACGTTCCAAGAGGTGCCTATCGCTCCGCGGTATCCTGCTGCGAGCAGCTCGCTGGCGACACTCACCGCCTCGAAGGCGAGCGAGGGGTCTGAGACGCCGGACACGCACGCTGATGCCACTGCAAGACGTCGGCCTCGCGCGCGTCGAAATCTAAGGGCCGACATGGGATAGGCGGTCGGTCCGTTGAGGATCAGGGATTGCAGGCGCATGCCGGGCAGCCCGATGCCGTGGCCGCTGAAGTGAAAGACGGAATGCGGTTTGGCTAGCGCCTGCTCGAATTGCTGTACGTTCGCGGCTGGTCCGTCGAGAATGTCCGACGAGCGGAAGGCCGCCGCTACCTCCAGCACCTCGCGGGGCGCGAAGGTAAGCTCAGCTAGTCCCGCCGACGCCTCCGGCGCAACGGCGACGACGTGGTCGAGGTCAAGAGGCGGGCATGCGCCCTGACAGCGAGCGAGCAGTCCCGCTGAGGGTGACTGAGTGAACTCGCACACGTCTGCTAGATAGCGCCTACCGTGGGGGTGCTCGGTGTCGCGGGTCCATGCGATCTGGATCGGCAGATTGGCGAACAGGTCGGTGGGGATGAGGCAGACGCGCCGCTCGAAGGCTAGCCCTGCCTCGATAAGAGGGCGAACGACGGTTGACCAAAGCCACGCTCCGACCTTCTCGGTCAGGAGCGCGAACTCCGACATGGGACGGCCGTTCGAGGTGGCCCACATAAAGTCCACGGCTCGCTGCAGGATCTCCGCACGCGAGGCGTGCAGGTCGACTCGGTGCGCCTGTCGCCCGTCCCTGACCACCCAGGCTGCCGCCTGATCGGCCTCGATCGTTAGGTAGATGACGGTCTGCCTTGCGGCGGCCGCTTCGAGGCTCAGTGCCGCCGAGAGGGTGCTGGCGTTTGGATTCGACGTCGCCGCGCCTTCTGCCGCGAGTCCCGATGGCAGGGCCGGCTCGCCACGCGCCTCACCTTCGTTCGTGAAATGGTCCTGTGCGGCCCATGTATCGAGGAGGAGTCCACGTCCCGCCTCGAGTGCGACGACGCTCTCCCACGTTCGGGATCTCTCGTGGTAGTCGTTGGCGAGCGGGAGCAGAAATCCGTTCAGCTGCCGTGAAAGGGCGATCCTCTCCTCGTCATCCCCGGCGTCCGCGTACCTCTCCATCGCAGCTCTGATCGCTGCGGTGCCGACGCTGGTGAGGTAGTCGTCGTCTTCGCACATCTTGGCGACGTCGACGCGTAGCAGCGCGACGCGGAGGACGTCGCGTAGTGGTCGGGCCGGCGTGAGGGCGTCCCAGGCGGCGTCGGCTGCCTCCCGTGCCCGTCGCCTTTCGTTCATCTCAAGCTCGGCGTGACGGCTGAGCTGCACCAACAGCTGGGCCGTCGCCCGCGCCTGATCCTCATCTTTCAAGACGCTCAGCGCGTCCAGGCCGCTCCTGATCTCGACCGGATCCTCGGAGAGGATTGCCAGCCTCGCGGCCTCTAGTGCGACTCGAGGGTCCTGCGACGGCTGCTTTCCCTCGGCACGGGAGAGCGCGATGGCGCGATCGTGGGCCTGCCGGGCACGCTCGATCGGGCTTGCGGCATGTCCGTCGACGCGCTCCAGCTCGGCGACGACGGTCTCGAGGCGCTCACCCAGCGCCACACCGAGGGCCTGTGCGAGCGCCAGACCCGTCGCTGCTTGCTGTCGCGCGGCCGCAGCGCCAAAGCTGCCTGGCCACGTGCAAATGAGCGCGAGATCGCCCAGGAGGCGCACGATCGCTTTTGGTCCGGGCACGAGTATGAGTGCGTTTGTGATGGCGGCGACCGCGCCGTGCAGGTTCTCCGCTGCGCCGGTCTGTTCGAAGGCGGAGCCTTCCAGTTCGACGAAGTGGCCAGCGATCGCGGCGTCGGTGTCATCTCCCGCGCGGAGGAGCAGCTCAGCTTCTCGGAGCCGGTGACGGGCATCGTCGCGATGCCTGGCATCGCCGGACGGGCGAGCCCTCAGCGTAGACACGCCACCACGGAGAGTGGCGTGCAGTGTTCGTCGGGCAGGCGGGCCAAGCGCGGACGCGAGCGCGAGCTCTCTGTCTGCCTGCTGGTATCCCGGCTCGTCGAGGATCCCGGCTGCATCCCAAGCGACGAGCGCTGCACGTACGCTAGCCTCGGCGGCTTCTGACGCTCGATACTGCTCTCCCATCTCCCGGTCGGACAGCAGGCTCATCCATGTGCGCGCGAACGAAGTCCCGTGGTTGCGTGCCAGGTTTCGAAATTGGCGGATCGCCGCTGTGCGGATCCACCCGCCGGGGGAAACGACCGGAGCATTCGCACGATCTACAGCCGCTCGTTTATCGATCACGTCGTCGAGCCCAAACGAGAGGAGCCACGGGTGAGCGCGGATGACGTCATGGATCGCCGTGAGCGACGTCGACTTGAAGAGGGCTGCTAGGGCCGTCTCCTGCTCCTCGACGCTCCACGGCGCCTTGAGCGGCGGATCGAGGTTTGGCCAGTCTGCCGCGGCCCAAAATGTCGCCCTCGCGGACCACCTGTCCCGCCGCATAGCACGGGCGAGATCCTCTTCGCCCGCGGCTCTCGCGAGCGCGATCCCGGCCTCGAACAGCCGGTCTGCAACCGTCGTGCGCGGCTCGCCGAGCACGCTCTCGGTACTCGCCCTGATCGCCTGTACCGCATCCTTGACTCTGCCAGCGATTGACGCGGACGCGAAAATGGCTCCGCAGACGAGCTGAGTCTCGAATGGTGAGAGCTCTCGAGAGCCCGTCGCGATTCTCGTATAGCTGTTGATTGCCTGCCCCATCCAACCCTCTGCGTCCTCGCGATTGGGCTCTTGCAGGGGAATCTTGCGCTCGTGACTGCGAAGCTGACCCACTACTGCCTCCCGCAGGCCGTGGCGGATGATCCACTGATCGATCTCAGCGCTCTCCGTCGTCGTCTCGCCTGGCTCGGTCGGCTCGAACAGGTTGACCGGGATTCGAAAGGCATCTGGCAGCGAGTCGAACTGAAATCCAGTATGAGCGAAGCATGCCGTCGCGAGGTCGAGACCCGGCGGTTCGCCCGATCTCAGGAACTGGTTTGCCCAGGTGCCAGGCGTGGCGAGAACCATGCACGCGAGCAGATCGGTGTACCAGGCCGCGCAGCCGTGTGCCCCGAGCAGCGCGCAGTAGCGCCACACAGCCTCGGCTGCTGCCAGCGAGATCTCGACGCGGCCCGGCGTCGGTTCTCTAGTTACTTCTAGCCATGTGTAGCCGTTACCCACGGTCGGGACCAACCATGCCCGGCCCGGCTCGGCCGGGCGCGCTCCCCCGAGGAATGAGGATGCTTCGTAACCGAAGACGTCGAGGAACCAGCGCCACAAGTCTGGCTGCTCCGCGACCGTGAAGCCCACGATGTCCGATGTCGACGTGCCGTTGGGAGACCCGCGACCGGCCTCCTCGAGGAAGCTGACCAGGCGGTCGATCTCGGGCTTGTCAGCGGCGAATCGCACGATTGTCGGGTCTGGCCACGGATTCACAGTGTGGTTGCGTGGCAACCCGCGCTTCGCATGGCGTACCCGCAACTCGTTCTTCCGCAGCTCCTGAAGGACCGCACTGAGCGAATCGGCATCCTGCTGCAGGCGGGCTAGCACTTCTGCGCCGCGCGACTCTCCTTCCGCGATGGCGATAAGCACGTGTGCCGTGTTGACGTGGGACTCTGCAGTTCGCGCCGCGACTCTCACAGCGGTCGCAGCCGCCACGGCGATCTGAGGCGCTCGGGCTTGGTGCTCGACGTTGATCTGGGCGCCGGGCGGGGCGAGCGCCTCGACTGACGCCCGCACGGTTGCCGGTGAGCATCCGGCGGCCCCAAGGAGTCTGCGGCCGAGCGATCGCTCCTGTTCCACTATGCACTGGACCACGTGCTCGGTGCCAACGACCGAGTGGCGCCGAGACCGCGCGAGGTCATCAGCGCCGCCAGCCAGCGCGCGCGCGGCTTGTGTGCCGAGACGGTCTTCCTCCTCGATCAGCGGCGCCCATCCTTCGTCCATCACAGCTGCCCTCTGGAGGTGAGGTTCGCGCCCCCGCACACCCCACCAGACGGAAGCCGCCAAACCAACTTCCCTTGCGATCCCGGCTCTCCGACCGGGTGACCGAGAGCGCGGACGATCATCCCTCGGTTGACTTCTCTCGAGCGCCGAGTTCGTCGGTCATCCAGGCCACAAGACGACCCGAGGGGTGGACGCGGGCCGTGACCGGCGTTCCCCCGACCATGACCTGGCAATCCCAGCTGCCGTCGATGTCCCGCCGGGCCGCCGTGATGTCTACGGGCACGTGGCGACCATGGACCGCCTCGGCCACGCTCGAGATGACCTCACCAGCTCGCTCGACAGTCAACGCGCCATCGGTCTGATTCCGCATTGAGACACGGCGAAGAAACGCAGCTGTGTGAGGGATAAGCGCCCACGAGGCTCCGCCAACGACCCCCGCCAGCGCCAGGTTGGCGATGTCCAGCGCGAACTCGCCCACGCCACGGAAGGAGTCGCGAGACTCGACGACGACGTCGTCCAAGGCACCCAACTCGATGCGCACCTCGCCGGGTATGACATCGTCCACGGCAATCGTCACGTCGGTGCGCCCGATGCTCACCACGTTGAACCTGGTGTCGCGGGCGTCGCGTGCGACGTTCTGCACGGTCAGATCGCCCCGTCGTCGTCGCGCAGAGGACGCAGGCTCGTCATCGGCCGCTGGGGACCCTCGCCCGCCTCCTGCTTCTCGCGCTCTGCGCGTGCCCGAATGTCGCTCGCTAGTTTCGCTGCCTTGGCTTCGATCTCGATCAACTCTGTGCTCCGCACGACCACCGCGAGACGCTGCTCTATGCGCTTCCAGAACTTGTCGCCCCAAGCCTTTCGAAACATATCGAGCACGTCGACGCCACCGGCATCGATAACCACCGGGAGGATGAATCGCCGCTCTTGGGCTTCCTCCTGCTTGAACGCCCACTTCAGCTCACGCTGAAACCAGGGTGCTGTTGCACTGTTGGCCGTGAAAAATGGGATAAAGAACTGATTTGGTGTCGCAATGGCACCCTTAATCGCGTCCCGCAGCTCATCGCCGGTGACGAGCTTGTCCTCGTCAATCCAGTCCTTCGAGCCGAAAATGTGCTGCTCAACGCATCCCGCAAACTCGCGCACCGCCGACTTGTCACGACTCGAATGGCACAGGAACAACTGGGTGCCCTTTGCCGCGAGCGCCTGCTGAACATTGTACGGGAGATTATCTGTGGCGATCGCCGGGAGCATCGCCGCGATCTGCGAATAGTTGTGATACCCAATCGAGCGAGGAGCGCCGGTCGAATACTCCCCATTGAGATAGATCCCGATCAGCGCGCCCTTCGAGGGAGCCGCGTCGATCATCATTTCGGCCTCGATGTTGCTTTCCTTTGTTTCGAGCAGGATCTTGCGGCTCTCGCACAAGAACGCTAGGACCGACATGTCATCCGAGTGCGGCATGAATGCGAGTCCCTCCATGAGGTTCACGGCGTTCCGCTTGAGCGCCTCGACCGGGTCGGGGGCCATTTCCATGAGAAAGTGATTGCTTTCTTCTGGTTCAGCGCGGACAAGCCTGAGCAGCGTCTCATCACCCTCACGCTCGAGCCACACGGCTACGTTTGGCCACAGCTTGTCGTCGGTCCGGCTCCCCGACGAGCCGATCGTCACGCCGTGAGCCTCGGGCCTGCCGGGAATCGGAACGTGCCCGTCGATCCATTCGTCAAGGAACTCACTCGCTCCCGGCCAGTACTCTTTGAGAAAGTCCTCCACCGGGGCGCCGTTAATTTCACGCACGAAGAAGGAGCGGCCGTCGGCGTACTGTTCGCGGTCGTGAAATTTGACGTCCAGAGGCGGTACCGGCGCTGCCGTGTAGGGGTGAGCAAGGTGCGAGCGCGCAAGTGTGTGCGGCAGCAGCGTCACGACTGCTCCGTGCTGATAGCTCGACGCGTAGCGCACCTGACCGGCGACTTCCTCCGAGTAGTAGAGGCACTGGTAGTGCTCGCGCGACTTGTTGGTCGAGCACCCTCCGTAGAGATGGGCATCGACCGTGTTGGCGGCAGCGAGTAGATCTTGACCCACCGCGAAACACTCCTTGAAGTCGACGTCGTCGACCGAGTCCATGTGGCCACTTCCCGAGGAAAACACGAGGCCCACGGACGTCTGCGGAATCACGTGCTCCGGCACTGACAAACCAAGCTCCCGCTGGTATTGCAGCGCGCTTGCTTTGATTGCTCGGTGCAGCGCGACGCTCGCCGCGCGCGGCCGCTCAGCGCGATGCGCGGTCATCTCGACACCGACCGGTATGCGCTCCAACACCTGGTTGACAAACGCAACGAGCAGGAGGCCGTCGTCGATGTCTGACGAGTCGCATCCATCGCACTGGAAGAATGCGCTATGCACGGAGGAGCCGATCAAGCTCGGATGCCACTGCCGCGAGTCGCAAAATATGCGCAGACCATCGACCACCGCCGAATCCGAGCCGTGCTGAACCCGCTGCTCACTTGTCCCCTTGGCGTTGGCAACAAGCAGCAAGGACACAGCGCGCCACGGCAGCGCCTGGTCAGCGAGACGGCTCTCCAGTGATGTGAGGAGACCGACCATCTGCTCAGTGGTGATCGCGGCGCCGGGAAGGTTCCCCCCGTACGGGATGAGCTGGGTGATAGCGGTCATTTCGTGCGCTCCGTGCTCGACTGGTCAGGCAAGCCCCATGCGTGGGCGACTACCGCAGACTACTGCTGCTGCTACCGAGTCGGAGCAGCGGGAAGGCCGCATCGGGTCGTCGATCGTTCATGGCGATCCGGCTGGAGGGCACAAGTCGTGATCGCGCCCACCGAGTGGTGCGGCGTCTGAGCACTGCCAGGCGGCCGGACCAGCCGCGCGCCTAACTCCGCGGACACGCTCGCCACCGGCCGAGGCTGCTGCTCTCCGTAGCTACCGTCCATGCGATGGCCAGGAACCGAGGCAAGCACGGCGAGCGTCGCGAGCCTGTCCCCTAGCCAATGATCAGGCCAGCCTCGTGTAGTGCCTTTAGCGTGACCAGGACCGGGCTGTCGCGGTACTGCGTGTCGCCAGCGGCCTTGCGCACGACTCGGACAACGTCGTGGACGCCGATGACCTCGATCGGGCCGCCCCCGACGCGTTGTTTTGCCGCCCAAGCACGTACTCGCTGCTCGTGCGCGCCGGCCTTACGGCCGGAGAAGCGCCCAACGTAGAGGCGAAGCTGCACCTGATTGATGCGGTAGCCGTAGCGCTTGGCCGCCTCAGCTACGACGCGCGACCGCACAACCTTGTCATTCAGGAGCCGGTAGCGGCGGCTCGCGGCCTGATTTGAGGTTTCGCCGGTGACGTGCTCGGCGACAACACCGCGGGAGCCAAACGCAGACTTCACGCTCGCGAGCACAAGACGATCGGCGCGGGCGCCTACGAGGTCGACCTCGTAGCCGTGGGTCTGTTCCTCGGTGTATGCCGCCTTGCGGGTCGGGAGCTTGACGCGGAACTTCACGCCACCTGACACCACATAATCCTCAGCTTCAAGCGCCACGGCGACGAAGGACTCGAATGCCTCCACGAGCGAGTCCAGCCCTACCGATGCGCCTGCTGGACAGAGATGGGACTCATGGCGTCGGCCGCAGGGTCCCAGGTGGTTTCAGCCTCGGCGCCGCCGCCGCCGCTTGCGAAGCGCAGGTCGACCTTCACGAGCCAGCCCACCCCGTACACCGACGCGCTCATCTCGAAGGGAGATTCGCCCAGTCCTGTGTGGTAGCGGCCGAGCTTTGGTTCGATCGAGGCCCTGATAGTCGACGGGGTGACGTCGGGGGTCACGGGGAGCGCCAGGTGGTAGGTGAAGGCGAGTCGGACGGGCGCCACACGCCCTTACGACGAATGACCGTCGATCCCTGCGGAAGAAGAGAGCCGTCGCTCTATTTCGGGCCTTATACGGGTATCCGGGCGAGCAGTAGATACTCGGCGTCGGCTTTGGCGGTGGCGATGACTTCCCTCGCGGCTAATGCCGCCAGAGCTACGTGCAGTCGCGCCCTCTATGTCGCGGAGGGGATAAGGAGACCCGCCCGGAGGTACTAGTCGGTTCCGGTGTTCTACTGGTCCGGTGAGTCTTCGGTCGCTACTCGCGTACCCGCCCAGTCGCTCGGCAACGGTAGGCCACCGCTGACGATGATCACGCCGACGAGGGCGGGGTAGGACGGGTCCTCCATGCCGGCCAGGACGGGGCGGAACACTCCGATGTGGTTCGCCAACACGCCGACTGGCGCTGCGCGTTTGGTGATGTCGAGTATGCAGAGAATCGACAGCTGCCGCCCTGCGCCCGCAGCGTACTGGGCTGGCTGGCCAAGATACAGGTGCGCGCGCTCAAGGGTTGCAGGCGTCTGGCGCTCGACCTTGAGCTCTGCGGTGAGCGTGTCGAGGTAGACGATGTCCATCGTCCCGCCGCCCACATCGGTCCCCGTTCGTACGTTCGTGGCGCCCAGTGCGGATTGGGCACCTTCGAGCAGCCGCTGTTGGAACTCGGCCTCTCGTACGTGCTCGCCCGAGCGAAATGTTCGGTTTGCGACTAGCTTCTGCGCCTCATTTGCCAGCGTCCTGAACAGCTGCGCAAAGGCGTCGCGTTCGGCTGTTGGTACGCCGCTGCTTCCCACCTCGACGAGTACCTCCCAGACGCGCCGGTCGATGACCTCGGAGCCGGTGATGTAAGCAACGGCAGGGTCATAGGCGTGGAGTGCGAGCTCTGAATAGCCAAGCACCTCGATCGTCTCCCGACGATCGTTGCCCTCAAGCTCAGCCTCGACCGTAAACACCATTGGCTTGTCTGGTTGCGCGGGCGTTGCTCGCACGACCACCGCTCCGGCGGACACCGCGCGCCAGAGGCCGTTATTGCCGTCCGCCGGACGCTCTAGCGCCACCTCGGGCACATCTGCCGCAAGCGCTTGCCATCGCGACAGAAAACGCACCGTGAGGCGGTCGGCCCAGGACGGCCAATCGAGGACTCTGGCTTCAACGGCCAGGTCATAGGCGGTGCTGGGCTTGACGAGTACCGGCCCCGTCAGTGGTTGTTCGCCGACTCGCAGCAAGACCACGGCGCGTGGTGCCGGTGGCGGGGGGGCCGTCGCTGGTACATGCCGGCGTCCTGCCTCAGGCGTCCTGAGCATGCGGATCGACATCGGGATCCTCAGAAGGGCAGAGCGAAGGTCGTCGAGGTCGTTTGCGTCGGTGAGCTGTTCGGCGCGTTCGAGTAGGTCTCGAATTGGCTGCGCCGAGCTTCCCCCGTCATCGAGCGCTCTGCGCGATAGCTCCGCGTTTCTCCGCGCGGCGGCCAGGTGGCGGTCAGCCTCGGGAGCGGCGGCTTGGACATCCGCGTCCCACTGATAGAGCTGCTCCAAGACCGCGAGTGCCTTGCGGTAGCTGACCCTCACGAGTGCGGCGGGGCCATCGCCTGGTGCGATGCCCGACCATGCTTGAATTGCTTCGGCTATTTGCCGCGCCACCTGCTCGGACGAGGCGTCCACGCTAAGGGCTTCTATCGTCGCCCGGCGTGCGGCGAGTTCTTGGCCGTCGGCTCTCACGGGAGCATCTCCCACGGCGACTTCTGTTCGGCCCGGACCGACTCGAGATCGTCGACTGCGGCGTTCCAGTCGTGAAGCGCCTCGGCGACATCGTTGGCCGCGTCCTCCGCGAGCGCATGCTCCAGGCGGGCAGCAGCAGCCACCGAGCGCACCCACGCGCGCACACCTCGGTCCTCAACGGTATCCGGCACCTCCTGAAGCACCTCCTCTGTGAGGTCCTCGGCCTCCTTCCAGCAGCCGGCGTGCTGGAGCACCTCGACGTACGCGAGCGCGGAGTGCACGTCGTGCGGTAGGTGGACCCGAGCCGCCTCAGCTATGACGGCAGCGCGGGATCGCAGGATCTCCGCCGGCATGTCTCGCAGCACCCGCATCGCATCGTCGCCATCATCGTTGAGGTCGCTCGCGTACTCGGGGTCCGACAGTGCCTGCAGCAGACGGTCGGCAGCAAGGTCAGCGTTCCGCGGGTCGCCTTCGCGGAGGGCGCGCCAGCGGACGAAACGTTCGATGTCGGTCGCGGACAGGTGCTCAGCACGCTGTAGGCACACCCGCTCAACCCCGGTGCGGAACTCCGGGTCGAGCCGCCGGCTCAGCGACCACAGGCGCTCAAGCACCGAGTTCAGGAACGCCGCGTCCTCACTGGCATACACTTTGGCGAGGATCATCAGGCGGCCGATGACATCGATTAGCGAAGACTCGCCGACCGGGAAGCCATCGTTCAGGGCGCGCACGGCGGCCTGATGTGGACCCATGTAGGGATCGGCCAGCCATACGGACACGAGCTCGAGCACGTCTTCAGGCAGCCGTCGGTGCGCAACGGTGCCGATCTCCCCCAGGGCCTCGATTGCACGCGTGCGCTCGATCACGCTTGGGCCGAGGGCAAAGCCGACGAGCTTTGGCAGCACGCGAGGTGCCATCTCGGGGCGCTTCCCCAGGTCTCCAAGCAAGCGTACGGCTTGTCCGCGCAGTTCTTGCGTGGCGTCGTCGTCTGGCAGGCTGGCGCGGTCGAGCACGGCCTCCACGCCGGCCAGTGTCTCCTCAGGCCGCAGCGGTGCGAGGAGACCGACCAGCTTGCGTAGTCTGGCTATGCGATTGCCGCGGACGAACTGCTGGCTGCTCCGCTCTAGTGCTTCCAGTGGAGAGGGAGGGCGCAGTATCTGCGCCGATGTAGGCGCCACCTGAGGCCCGGCGACTGCTGCAAGCAACGCGCCGAACACAGCATCGACCCGGTCGGCCAGCAGCTCGCGGCGCCGGCGTGCTACGAGCTCCAGAGCCTCGATCGCGTGGTCGACCAGGTCATCGCCCCAGTCTCCACCGAGGCGACCAAAGACTCCATCGAGTGCTACTCGAGTCAGCTCCGCCGGGGGCTCCGTCTCCCCACGCCGCCGGCGAAGGACATCGGTAAAGGCGTGGAACAGTACGCCGCGTTGCTCCTGGTCAACGCGGCGTGCGAGGCGGTCGTAGAGCGCCGGAGTGTTGTCGGGGTCGGCTTCTAGGGCGGCCCGAAGACCTGCCTGTATCCCGAACCGCGGTGAGCCAGCGAATCCCGAGTGCGAATCGGGGAGACCAAGCGCCAGCACCAGCGGCTGTGCGAGAACGCTCGCCGTCTCGGGCCGCTGGTCCATCAGCGCGGCGGCGGCGTAGGCCCAGCGTCCGCGGCGGTGCGAGCCGTTGTCTTCGATTCCGGCGCGAAGCTCGTCGAGCAGGCTTGGGAGCTCAACACGCGCAGCCAGCGCTAGCCCGTCGTAATACCGTGGACCGTCCTCGAACGGCTCGCTCGACTTACCGGCAAGCCAAACGAGGCTCCGAAGCGTCGGCCGCAGCGCACCCGGCGTGAGACCAGCTTGTAGCCGCACCACGATCTGAGCGGCTACCCGGCTCGGGCGGCGAGCAAGCGCCAGCAGCGCGCTGGCCAGCAGCGGCTCCGGCGGTACCCGGTCGGCACGCTCCAGGTAGTCGAGCGCCTGCAACAACCGGTCGTCGGACACCTCTCGGCTGCAGTCCATCAAGATCTGTCCGGCCAGCGGCGAGCAGAGCTCCGGGGCAGCCCGAGCCTGGTCGACCAGCTGGCCCGCGCGAGAATCCGATTCCTCTGCATCAACGCCGTCGAGCAACTCGACGAACACACGGGTGGCCGGCGACTCGCCAGCAATACGGGAATGCCGGGCCACTGCACGGGCGGCTCTCTGCTCGTCTCGTGTATCGCGCTGGCGTTGGTCCCGCTCGTGGTCGCGCTCACGTTCGGCGAGCCGTTCAGCTCCCAACGTGGCGAGATTCGGGATGTCACGCACGTCCCGGTGGGGACAGTTTCGGCAGTTGCTCTCCCAAAACGTGAGCGCGATCCCTTCGAGCTGCATCCCTGCGGGCGCCGGATGAGCTGCATGCGGACAGCGCACGGTGCGCATGTCGAGCGGCAGGCCGGTGTGGGCCTCCAGCAGGCCGCTGCCGCCGAACGACGGCTTGGTGACCACCGCGTGCGAACAGTGGCGCCGCACTAGCTCGATGATCTCCTGGTTACGCACACCAAGCTCGACCGTCTCTTGCATACGCGCTTGGTCGAGCATCAGCTACACGGTGTACAGGGGAGTTGAGCGCCAGCTCGGAGTGACGTGTGCTCGCGGGGTTCACTCATCGTGGGATTCGACGGGTCTCAGTAGCCGCGCTTCCTCGAGGATGCCGATGAGCCACCACACTTGGTTGACGTCGACAGGCGCGAGTGGCACGCCGGCCTCCACGTGTATCCCGAGGGCGGAGTCGGTCATGTTCCCGGAGCCCAGGTAGCCGATGCTCCCGCAGACAATCTTCGCGTGAAAGATTGCGCCGGGAACGGGCGGGATGAATTCCAGGCACCTGAGTTTCGCACCGTCTTCGGCGAGCCGGTGTCCGAATCGCAGCATGGCCGCCAAATGGTCGTATTGGGCGCTGGGGTCGCGCCTTGCTCCGGCGAGCGTCACGGGCAAGCCCAGCTCGCGGATCTTCGTCGTTGCGTCCCAGAGTTTAGCCGCGCCCTCATCGGACCAGTAGGGTGAGGCGAGTAGCGCACGGTCCTCGGCGGAGGCGAGTGACTCCGACACACGCGCCGCGAGTGAATGACGTAGGTAAGCGGCCTCGCGCGGAAGCTGAACGGCGTCGGGAACGGTGAAGACGACCTGGGCCTTGGCGGGAGGCCGTCGGGCGAGCTCTTGCGCTCGGAAGTGCGGCAGCAGCTCCACTGCCTGCTGGAACTCAAGGAGCCGGTAGCGGTCCACGGTGGTGTCCTGGCGGATGACGCCGCAGTCCGACAACGCGCGGGTCAGGGCGCCGCGCTCGGCGGCGTCGAACCACGATGGCATCAACCCGTCGGCGTTCCCGTCGGAATCCATCGTCTTGGCCCACTCGCCGAGCTCCGTCTCGCTGTTCGAGAACAGGTCGAGCGCGCGGTAGACGCTGGCAACGAGAACCTGTGCCTGGTCGTAGGTGAGCGAGCTCACGACCTTGACCTCAGGACCAGAACCCGCGCCGAATTTGCCGCGTGTGCCCGTGCGGCGAGCCGAACAGGACGGCGCGGTCGAGCAGCTCGTTGTAGTGCTCGCAGCCGAAGCTCAGGTGCAGGCAGCCCATGCACGCCCCATCGTCGCGGCCGCACTGCGGGTCCCAGTCGCAGTGCTGGGCACCCTCACGGGCAGCGTCGAGCCACTCGGCGAGGCGATGCTCGACAAGCGACACGAGCGCGCCCAACGTGAACTCCTGGTGGGTGTCCGCGTACAGCCCGAAGGTCAGCAGCTCGGGGATCAGGTACTCGGACATCGTGTTCTCAGCGAACCCGGAGCGCTCCCCCAGGTTGCGAATGAGCGCGTGCGCGAGCGTGTGCTGCAGCAGCGCGATGTGCTCGCGCACGACCACGTCGGTCATTGCCGCGGTCAGGACCGTTGCCTTCGCCTCCATCAGCGCTTGCTCGTGCTCATCCGGCAGCGTCACCTGCTCGTGCAGGCCGTTGGCGATCAGCCAGTTGAGCACGCGCGTGGCGTCGAGCTCGAAGAACACGGCCTCGGTCTTGGACTCGACCACGTAGATGGGTGTCTTGTCCTTGCTCTTGCCGCGGTGCCGGGGCGGGAACGCGCGTAGCTGCGCTGTCCCCGGGCTGCGGCCGAGGCGCGAGTACCCGTAGGCGGCGAGTGCGACCGGGAAGTTCTCGACTACCAGCAGGTCGGAGAAGCCGGCCTGCCCCAGCTTGAGCTCGGCGTCGTCGAGCACAGTGGCGGCGCCGTGGCGTCCGGTGTCCTCCGCCGCTTGGCGGAAGTCGGTCAGCCGCCAGGTGTGGAGGTTGCCCGAACCCGACCAGATGAGCGTGCGCTCGCGGGCGCGCTGCTCGATGCCGATGTCCGCACATACGCTCTCCGGCACGAGCGCAGTCACCTCCGCAAGCGCGCTCGCGGTTTCGCCGACGACGCGCTTTCGCATCTGGTCGATGTCCTCGTTGCTGAACGCGGGGTTGGCCCGCATCATTTTCTCCATCTCCGGCCACTTCGCGGCTGCCTCCGCATTCGGCTCGTTCTGTGCGTCGAGCAGCGCCTGCTCGTAGTCGTCGAACAGCCCTAGCCAGTAGCCGACGACGACCTTGTCGGCACCGGGCGTCTTCGCGAGCTTTAGCCGCGGGGCGCGCTCGAAGCTGACGAATGACAGCGTGTGCGTGATGAACTTGTCCTCCTGGCGGATAGTCCGCGAGACGTAACCGCCGCCCATCCCGCAGCCGCACGGCTGGTAGCGCATGTTCGAGAGATACCGGCCGTTGCAGCCCGGCGCCCGGCAGCGCCAGGTCGATGTCTCGAACGAGCGCTCGTCCTTCAGGTACACGTGGTCCATCCCGTGCTTGTCGCACGCGGGCACGAGCAGCGTGTTGTCGTTGCCGCATATGTGCACCTGGATGTACGGCATCTGCTCGCGCGCCGAGCCGCACTTGTCGCACCTTGCTGGGTTGCGGGTCTTGGCCCATTCCTGGTTGTCGGCGAGGAAGGCGACCTTTTCGCAGTCGGGGTTCACGCAGCGCAGCAGCAGCGGCCAGACGACGTAGCGGACCTCCTCGTAGGGCTCCTTCAGCTCGTAGCGGTCCTGAAAGCGCGGCAGCTCGGGGAAACTCGGCGCTCGGTTCTGTGGGTCGGGGTCGGCGTCATCGTCGTTGGCCTTGGGCGGGACGAACTGCTGCCAGCGCACGAGCTCGCGGGCGAGGTTCTCGAACAGGACGTCGGGGTCGACGCTGGAGTTCTCGGCCTCGACCCAGATGGTCTTGACCACGGTCTCGTTCTGGTGTTGGAAGGTCTGCCCGGGTAGGTACTCGCGGAGCACCTGCGTGCGGGAACGGGTCATGGTCGGCATCGCGATGATCTCCTTCTACTTGCGGCGCGCGAGGTCGCCCTCGACCTCGATGTACTTGGTGGCGACGATGAACTCGGTCGGCTCGTCGACCTCGCGGAACGAGGTCAGCGGGTCCGGGCGGAAGAAGCCCGGGGTTGAGCCGCGCTTTCCGGGGTCGCGCAGCTCGGCGAACTGGCGGTCGCACTGCTCGCCGGCCTCGTACTCAAGCCATTGCGTCAGCCGCGGCGGGAACACGGGCTCGGTCTTGACCTTGCTGCCACGACGGCGGCGCACGTGCGCGTCAATCCCCAGGGACTCGAATGTGAGCTGCTTGAGCAGACCTGTCTTGTCCCCCGGCGGCTCGCCGCCCGACAGGAACCGGCGCATCTCCGCGCCGACCCGCAGCGACGTCAGCGGCCGCTTCGGGTCAAGTCCCTTGTCGCGCAGCCGCTCACGCCCCAGTATCTGGATGATGAGCGCCGAGAGGATGCCGGGCACGGTCGCCTGCGTGGCGAAGCGCGCGAACCGATTCACCGGCACCGGCGCAATCATCCGGTCGAGGAACGCGTGGTACTCGCGGAAGTAGGTGAAGAACGCGCGCTCACGCGCCGCCCGGCGGTCGAAGCTCACCAACACCAGCCCGACGTTGGCGCGCCCCGAGCGCGAGGACGCCTGCACGTACTGCGCGACCGTCGGTGTCATGTTGTTGACGACCATCAGGTTGAGTGCCTCCAGGTCGACCCCGTGGGAGATGACCGAGGTCGCGACCATCGCGCGCAGGCGCAGGGTGCGGTCGGGCTGTGTCCGGTACTGGCCCGCAATCTCGTTCAGCGTGTCGGCGATCTCGGCGAGCGGCGTGCCCATGTCCGCGCCGCCGCCGATGAGCACCTTGACCCGCAGCTGCTCGGCGAGCTCTGGCCGCGCGGCTGCCCGGACCAGCTCGTAGGCGATGCGGTCGGCGTGGGGCTTGCGGTTGACGTAGCCGAGCGTCAGCTCGTAGTCGAGGAGCAGCCTCTGTAGCCATGCCTCGTCGTGGTTGTCGTCGAGCCCGAGCGCCTGCAGGCCGTACTCGGGGTTGCGCTGCATCCGCACGACCTCCTGATGCAGGTAGGTCTGCGCGAGCGCGCCGAACTCGGTCACATCCGGGCGCGAGGGCAGCGCCCCGACGTACACGCGCTGGGCCACGTCTGCGTCGGTCTCGACGTAGAAGCTCTCGCCGAGCTTCCATCCCGGTGAGGGGAACACACGCGCCTCGCGCGCGTACAGATGCCGGACCTGCTCCTCGAACGCCTCGATGGTCGCGGTCGCGGCCAGCAGCTTCGACGCCGAACCGCCGCCGAGGCGCTCCTGCATCACCTTCAGCAGCGTGTCGTAGTGTGACGCGAACGTCCCGAGCTCCTCCTCCAGGAGGTGCAGCTCGTCCTGCACGATGAACGCCGGCGTCGGGTCCTTGGTCGACCCCACGAGCTCGTACTCCTCGGCCTTGCGCTTGCAGAGCTCGCGGGCCATGCAGCGATCCTTAACCTTCGGTGCCCCGGACGCGTCGACCTCGTCGCCGGCCTCATGCCAGGTGAAGTAGCCGTGGTCCGGGCATCGGTAGGCGGGCCCGGCGAGCAGGTTCACGAACTGGTCAGCGCGGGCGACGTGAGCGAGCTTGTCCACGGTCGAGACGATGACCGCGGGCAGGTAGCGGTAGACCTCCTCGTCGCTGATGTACACGGGCACGTCGTTGCCGCACTGCGAGCAGACGTGACGCAACCGCACCTGGATCGGGTCGGGGTGCAGGCGGACCTTGCCTTTGCACGCCGGGTCAGGGCAGACGGTGATGATGCGCCTGTCGTCCCCGCCGTCGGGGGCCTGCGCGACGTAGCTGACCCAGTTCTTGATGTGCTCGAACGGGTTGTCCTTGGAGTCGCGCACGAGCGAGTTTGGGCTGTTCGCGCTCCCGGCCCAGTAGCCGAGCGCGAATGGGTCGCCGTGCAGCTCCTCGCCGCCGGCGAACAGTTCCAGGCGCAGGCGCTCGGCGGTGGCGACCGCGATGAGCAGCCGCTGGAGCTGCTGGACGGAGAGCATCCGCAGCGGGAAGCGGAGAATCGCGGTCACGCCGCGGGTCTTGCCGCGCAAACGATCGTAGAACAGGGCAATGAGGATGAGCCCGAGGTACGCCTCGGTCTTGCCGCCGCCGGTCGGGAACCACAGCACGTCGACGGTGTCGAGCTCGGCCAGCAACTCCTCGTCGCGCTGCTCGCGGGCGCGTAGCGCCGCGACGTGGATGACCTGGTAGACAACCTGGAACAGCCGCCAGGTCGTGATGCCGCGATCAGCGCCGATGATCTCGAACACGCGGTTGGCCAGGCAGAACGCCTTCGCCAAGTTAGGGTCGCGGTTCAGGCAGCCGATGCCGCGCTCGAACGCCTCAATGTCCGCGCGGAAGCCGACGAGCGACTTCTCGCACTCCTGCTTCGAGTCAGCCGGCCAGTCGGTCAGCGACTGCTCCCAGCGTCCCTCGTACACCTTCATCGCGGCGGAGATGCGCCCGAGCGCCTGCATGCACGTCGCGGGGTCGGCGAGCTCGGAGAACGTCAGCTGCAGGTCTCGGTCCTTGCGCGGGGTCATCTGCTTCTGCGTGTACACGGGCCAGTGGTCGGTGGTCAGCGGCTCCTCTGCCGCGGCCTCGCCGTCGCGCTCGACATCCATGCGCCGCCCATGACAGTTGCGCCCGACCGCCCATACGTGCCGCAGCTCGGCGTAGCGGAAGTCCCTCGGTGCGCGGCGGAACTCGATGCGCTGGAACGCGCCAGCGCTCTGGAACACACGCAGGCGCGTGTCGAACAGCTCCATGTCGCGGGCGAGCGCCGGCTTCGACTTCTTCTCGCCGTCCGCCTTCGTGCGCCGCTTCGGCCGTTCCTGGTTTCGCAGCTTGAACAGTGTGTCGTTGCGGAGCGTCGCCTGCACGCGAATGCGGCCGTCGGCGCTCGGCTGCCAGGTCACGACGACGCTCGCCTGCGGCGGCGCCAGCGGCTCCGAGCGGCTGCCGCCCTCGGCCTCGCGGATAGCGGCCTCGAACTGCGCCTGGTCGCCTGCGAGCGCCGTCGCTGGCAGCGTCTGCGAGCGCCGGCCCCAGAACGGGTACACGGTCCCGAGGTCGGTCAAGATCGGGGCGAGTACGGCCGCGATAGGGCCGGCGAGGTCGATGATCCGCTCGCCGGTGTCGCTGTCGAGCTCTACAGCGATGCGGCCTGTGTCGATATCGAAGCGCTTGAACACGGGCAGAAGCCGCACGTTCTCCTTCGTGTCCGGGTCCTCGGCGTTCTCCTCCTCCTCGCGCGTGGCCTGCTCCTGCCCGCCGGCGTAGAACTCCTTTTGCGCGTCTAGGTCCGGGTAGCGCTGCACATAGAACGAGAATCGCGCCTCGACGTCTACCGTTGCGGTCCCGTCTGGTGCCTGCTGCAGCTCGAAGTCGACGCCAATATTCGACGGCGGCCGGCGCAGGCGCTTGGCGAACTGCTCCGGTGTCTCGCCCGTGTCCGGGTCGGGCTGCGGGAGCGGCGGAATCACCCCGAGCTGAAGCACCTTGCTCGGGTAGCGGCGGCGCAGCTCCTCGAACTCCGGCGCCCCGCCCGAGAACTGGTCGCGCAGGCGCGAGTGTAGGTGCTCGACGAGCAGCAGTTGCTCGTCGGCGGTGGCGTCGGGGATGGCGGTGGCGGGCGTGGTGTCGGTCGTGCTCATGAACAGCTCCTGAGGTACGGGTCGTCTTCTGGCAAGGGGCGGCCGCAGTGCGACAGCGGAATCGGGGTCGGGCTCGACACCGACAGCACCGTCGCGAGCTCCACCTGGTCGTAGAGGTCCTCTAGGTCGCGGCCGACGTAGCGCTCGAGCTCGCGCAGATTCGGCTGCTCGCGGTCGTCGCGCGCGACCTCGGTGATGGCCTTTCGGTTTAGCTTGCCGATGCGGCTGTGCGGCCCACGGGTCGCGGTCAGGTAATCCCACAGCGGCTGCTGAGCGCGGAGCGCCTCGGCGTCATCGGAGGTCTCGAGCACGCGCTTAACGCACCACGGCTGCTGGGGGATGCTGTTGCCTTTCACCCACGAGCGTACGGTGTTGGAGGTGCGCTCGGTTAGCTCCGCGAGGCTGGCGATGCCAACGTTCGCGACTGCGGCTGCGAGCGCGTGCTCCCACAGCGGCGCGAACATCTTCGTCTCCAGGAAAAGGCGCTCGTCGTAGAACGTGCACACCTGCTCGACCAGTGAGCGCTGGCCGCCTGGTAGCAGCGCGATGTTCATGCCCTCTTGAAGGTCACTCACGGGCACGGCGCCCGGTGCCGCCTCCTCATCCTCGCCGCGGACCACATCGACCTTCGCGTCGGCGCGGTAGAACATCGGCGCGGCGTCGGTGAAGCGCACGAGCCTTGCCATCCCGTTGTAGGGCGCAGTCGCGGCGCCGGCGGTCGTGTCCTCGATGTCGTCGGTGGAGTCGGGCTCGGGGAGCTCCTGCCCGTACTTCGCCACCAGCTTCTCCCACAGCGTCGATTCGGCGGCGGGAACAGTCGCGCTCCACTCATCCACCGGCTCGTCCGAGGAGCTGATCTCGTAGCCGGGGAGCTCGGCGAGCTCCCCAAGCTGCTCGTTGTCTTCGGGCCGGGTGGCAAGCGTCCCGAGATTGAGGCTGTTCAGCGCAACCGTGTTGGTGGCCTCGTGGGAATGTTCGGTCTCGCGCACCCGCGCGCGTAGCCGCGCGAGCTCGTGGCTGTGGCAGAGCACCTCCACGTGCCCCGCCTCACCCGTCACGAGCACGGAGCGCCGCCACGGTGGCGGCGCTCCCATCAGCAGAGTCACCGTCTCTCCCTCGGGCCCGTGCTCGAACCGGGCGCCAAACGAGTGGACCGAGACCTGGTCGGTGTTCACGCCGTAGTCGCGCAGCACGGTCTTAACCGCGCCGCGCTCGGCGTTGGTCTGGCAGACGATGCGAAGCCGCTCGCCGCGGGCCTGGGCCTCGCCGATGCGCTCGACCAGCGCCACGTACTTGCTGCACGTGTCCTCGTCCTCTTGGAGGTGGATGAGCTTGCGCAGCGCCGAGCGGATTGGGTCCCAGTAGCGGTGAAACGCGTTCTTCCACTTGCGCCCGACGAACGCGGCAGAGCGCGCATTGTCGATCGTCTTCCACATCCGCTCGATCGACTCCGCGAACCGGGCGCTGCCGGTCGCCGCGTCGTACGCCTGCCTGGTGCACGGCAACCGACACAGTAGGCCGCACAGCTTCCAGGCGGTGGCGACCACGCTCGGCTCCTGGCCCTCTTCGCCGGCGAGTCGGCGGAACTTGCCCAGCAGCGTGTACACCTCGCGCGCTAGGTAGTCCCGTTCGGCATCCTTCACGATGCGGTAAGAAACCGCCGGACGATGCCGTGCGCGCTCGGCGAGAGGGGCGCTCGTTAGACGGCCGGCGCCGAAGTACTCGCTTGCGCACTCGAGGCGCTCGATCAGCTGCCAGTCGAAGCGGACCAGGGGAATCTCGTTCGCGGCGCAGAAGCGGGCGAAGTCGGGATCTTCGAGCTCTCCGACCCATAGCTGCTTGCGAGCGGCGGCCACATTGTTCTCCCATGTGCGCGTCCACGAATCGGGGTCAGAGCCGGCGCCCGCGAACGGGGGCGGTCCCGCGGTCCCGACTGTGTCCACGACCATTACCCCGATGACGTTCTCGGCCACGCACCCGAGCGTGTTCGGGCGCGCGAACAGCAGGAACCCGTCCGCCTGGGAGATACCCCGCACGCGCGGGCTGCGGTCGAGTGGGCGAACGGTCGCGGTTCCGCCGACCAGCCGTCCCGGCAGCAGACGCTCGAACGTCGCGCCGTCGAGCGTCATATGCCGCAGCAGCGTTGACATCTCGCTCTGCGTGGTCGACACCAGCACCGACCCGCACAGCCGCGCCGGAAGCGACTGCCGCAAGAACGCCAGGTACAGGCCGAGCATCGCCGCCTGCGGGCCGCGACCGCGCGGGTACGCGACGGCGACCGAGTTCACGGCGTCGGTCAAGAGCGACCGCGCGACCATGCACGCCGCCTCGTCCAGCCCGGAAGGGAAGACGCGGCTGCCGTCAAGGCGAATATAACCGGGGCGCAACACGCCGCTCAGCACGCGGTCAGAGCGGGCGTACCCCTGCAGACGCTCGGCCACCGATGGCCCGGAAACCGGGAGGTTAGTCACAACGGCGACAGCCCCTGATTGCATAGCTGGGAAATGTAGCAAAAGTCCAAGCTCGTCTCTATGTCTTGACATTTGTCTATAGTTTTAGGCTATGTCAGAGCATCCCCGCGACGTGCTCGGCGAGGTCCTTCGCCGCGCGCGCGACAGCCTCAACCGCAGCCCCGAGCAGGTTGGGGCGCTGGTGGGCATCTCCGGGCGGACCGTGCGCCGGCTTGAGGCCGGTGACGCCGACCGTCCCCGGCGGGTGACGCTCGACGTGTTGTCCGGCTTCTACGGCCTGAACCCCGACGTCGTCGCAGAACTCGCCGAGTTTGAGCCCGACGCCACCGAGGAGTTGCATCGATATCTTCGGGCGCGCGTAGCCGAGGTACTCGGGGAGGGGGTGGCTCACGCGCTGGAGGGGGCAGAGCATGAGTCGGTCGAGCTCGCGATGCGTCTTGCGCGCCTCGGCAGCCCGCGTGCGGCCGCCATGACCCCCGCGCGCGGGCAGGCGCAGTTCGTCATCTCCTACCTGCGCGGCGCAGCTGGCAGCTCGCCGCGCGAGCATACCGAGGCGGTGGGTGCGTTCGCGGACTACCTCACCCTGGATCGAGGCCGTCGCGCGCTCGCAAGGCAACTACTACGCGACATGCGCCAGGCGCAGGACATCGAGCCGCGAAGCGACGAATGACCTGCGCCACGCAGCCCACAGAAGCAGCGACTCGCCTTGGGGCCCGTCGGGCAGCGCCGCCGCCGGCACGACCTGACCGGAGAGTTCAGCCGACCGACGCTGGCTCTGACATCGCCACGGCGTGCCGCGCGCCAAGGGCCTCGAGCGCGCGCGCGACCTTGGCCTGCGCATCCCTCCCCGGGTCCCATGACGCGGCGAGTTGCGCCATCGCTCGCGCGGCGAGAACGCTGTAGCGCACGCAGGCACGGTCGGCTTCCGTCGGGTTCAGCCCCGCGCGGCGCAGCGCCGCGAGCCGGGCATCCACAACCGAGCGGACGCTGCGGGCGACGACGGCTCCGAGGCCGGCCGGCACGGGGGGCTTGCGCAGCACGAACACGGTGTCCACGGTCGACGCGTTGCGGCCTCGGATGTGGGTGGAGGCGCGCATCTCCGAGGGGCAGCCGTATAGACGCGTTGGCGTAAGCCCGGCATCGAGACAGGCGACGACGAGCGGGGCGTACACGGCGAGCTCGTTGTGATGGTAGGTGAAGACGAACGCCCCGCCGGGCTTCAGCGCCGCCGTAGCCGCGCAATAGACCGCGGAAAGCCGGCTCGTGAACTCGATCAGGCTCACCTGCTGCGCACCAGTAGAGCCGACTGCGTCCTGCTCGGTCTTCGTGTTCGGGACATCGAAGAACGGCGTGTCCGGAGCGAGGCGTCGCAGCCACGCATAGCAGAAGTCCATGAGCTCGGCGTACTGGACATTGGCGTAGTAGGGCGGATCTGTCAGGACCATGTCTAGAGATTCCGCGGCCAGATCCGCGACGGCGAGGGATGCCCGACGTAGCAGCGCTGCGCCGTGTTCTGGCAGCCCCGCCGGGTCATCGACTAGCGTCGGTGTGAGAGTCTCCGGCGCGGTTGAGACGTGCCGTCGGCGCGCACCGTCGTGGACGGTCTCGTACGGATTGCGACACCACGCCTTCGCGCGCTCATACTTGGCGAGCGCATGCCGGAACCCTCCGCTGCCGGTCCCCCGCGTCCCGAGTAGCGCGGGCTCGCAGGACACGCGCGGGACCGGGAAGCCGTGTACCGCGAACACGTCCGTCGGCTTCAGCGCCTGCCGGTCATAGCGGCACAGCATCGTCTGGTAGCGCAAGAAGTCCGAGAACGCTGTCTGCAGAGCGCGCTTGACTGGGCCTCCGGGCTCCTCGCTGATTCGCGCCGCGAGGACACCGAGGCCATAGAGCTGCCGGGCGTTAAAGAGGTCAACCCACTGGTTGTATCCCCAGCGCAGGAGGCGCCGCGTCTCAATGCCATGGGGAATCAACTCCTGCGGCCAGAACTCGGACGGGTTCTTGGTTGCAAGGCGCTCGGCCTTGCGCACGAGCTTGTGGTCGCGCTGATCGGCCGTCTTGAAGGCGTGCCTCGGCGCGTCTGCCTTCGAGGCGCAGTGCAAGCAGTGGTACTCGACGGCGACCAGTCGCAGGAGCGGCGTCTCGATCGTCCCCTGCGGCGGTATGCGACAGCTCTCGCCGCACGAGCACTGCCACTGGGTGCCCGGCGGAACGAGCCCCTTGTCGTAGCGAGCGCAGCATGACGGACAGCGCGCGGGTCGCTTCCCGCGCCGAAACTCGGCGAGCGTCAGGCACGACGGGCAGAGGTGAACCTCGCGCGGGTGTCGGCGCAGCCCAGTCGAGACCAGCATCGTGTCCGCGAGCAGCGGGCGCTCCTCGCCACAGGCGCAGCGGTGGTGACGCACCCATAGGAAGTACCGGACCTCGGCGTCGGCGTCACACTTTGGGCACGTCGTCCGGTAAAGCGAGCGGACCGTGTGGTCAACGTCCGTGGCCACGCGCTCGCCCACCTCGTGCAGTTCGTCGGGATCCACGTCTTCGAGCTCACGCTCGACAATCCACCTGGCCATCGGATTCGTGTCGTAGCCAATCACCGATAGCCCAAGCCGACTCGCCTCGAACACCGGCGTGCCGCCGCCCATAAACGGGTCCAAGCACACGCCGGCTAGCTGGTGACTCTCCGCATAGCTGCGCTCGACGCGCTCGTCGACGAACTCTGCCAGCACGAGTGCGCGGAAGAGCGCGCCCGGGCGGCGTGCGAACCACTTATGCACGCTGATGACCGGCCGATAGTGCTGCTGCATCTGCTTCTCGCGAGCCGCGAGGCGCGCAACGAAGGTCTCGGTGAAATGGGTCTCGAGGGTCACGTCTTCTCGGGTGAGTAGCTGAGTGTCGCCACAAGCACGATGTTACGGGGCACGTCGGAGCGGCGCTAGCTGCGACCTGATCCCACCTGGACGAGGAACCAGCTAACCGCCAACTCCGGTGGAGGATGGGACCGTCAGACGTGACGTGGATCTCATCACATCACAGATCGCTCTCTTGCCACGCATAGGCAAGCTCGCATACTTCGGCGGGCAGCGAGCAAGAGATCGTCTCGAACCTAGCCACCTACCCGAACCCGTGAGAGCACAGTCTAGCGCTGGCACTAAGCTCAGGATTGCTCTATATTCTGAGGATCATGCCAACTTCTGCCGTGGATATAGAGGATGTAGCTCGGGCGGTTGGAGCGCTGGCTGCCGAGCACGGGAGCGTCGTGACCGTCGCGCAACTCCGCGACAAGCTCGGCCTTTCCGAGCGTACTCTTCAGCGAACCCTCAGCCGCCTGGTTGCAACCGGCAGGGTCTTTCGTCTGAGCCGCGACCGATACTCCGACCGCGCACCAGGCGCCTCGCCCAGCAGCACGCCAGCGAGAGAGATCGTGCGCGTGATTAAGCACCTGGAAGCCGACGCGCACCTCTCGGGCTATGACGTGCTCGCCGGCTTCACCCACCAGTTCGTCTTCGACTACCCGCACCTCGTCTGCTGCCACCCATCACACGCCGACGGTCTCGGCGCAGCGCTGGCGAAGAAGAAGTTCGTCGTCCTGCCCGCCGGGCCCGGCGCAGCGATCGACGCCGCACTGCAGAAGACGGTGCTGCTGCGCCGCCAGCCCGCGATCCACTCTCGTACGCTGGTGCAGGGCATGATCGCCACGCCGGAGAAGGCGTGGGTTGACCTGCTGCGCGAGACACGCCGCAGCGCAGCGCCATTTGACTATGGTGAGCTCGGACGGCTGCTGCGTGCAATGAGCGAACAGACTCTCAACTTCCGCGCGCTTCGCTCCTACGCTGCCAGGCTCGGCTACCAGGACTGGCTCGCCGCCACCATTGGCCAGCGCTCGCCCAAGGGGCCTGGGCAGCGCCGCCTCGCGGCAGGCTACGCCGCGTGAGCATTCCCGCAGAACACCTCTCGCTGTTCAAGGCCGACTGGATCGGCGACCCCAACCGCCTGAAGGCGCTCGCCCGCCGCTACAAGTACAACGACCTCTTCACCGCCGAGCTGGCCGCATGGTGCGCAGAGGTGCATGAGCACCTCCACGACCTGGAGGACACCGTCGGCGTCGAACTGCTGCTCATGGGCGGCAACGCGGCGTCCTTGCGCTTCGACGCGATACAGCAACGCGGCTCTCGCGACAATGACTACCTTACGGCAGCGAGCCATGCCGATATCGGGCGGCTCATGGACGCCTTCGCCGAGCGCTTCAAGGCACTCCACCCTCTGTTCAAGCCCAAGGTCTATGAGCCCGAAAACCCGACGGACGAGCTGAACATGATCACCTACGTCGTCCCTGTCGCCCTGCTGCTGGACCACGGCAAAGCTACGAACAACACGGTCAAGATCGAGTTTCACTTCGAGCCTGACCTGCCGCCGGCTGAGACGGTCAGCGGGAATGTCGGCCCCACCCAGCGCCAGATCCGTGCGCGCCTGCCCGAGCTGCCCTACCAATTCGTGCTGAAGCTGATGACCCTGGCCGCCTCGCCGGTGGGGATCGATGAAGAACGCCGAGGCGATGCGATACCCCGGCAGCTATACGACCTCGACATCCTGCTCACGAGCTTCACCGAGCCGAGCCGGTGGGAAGCGATGGTCGCCTACTGCTCTGCACGCTACGCCCGCGAATGCGAGACCTGGACGATCGACATCGCCGCGGGAGAGCCCAACGCAGGGATTCGCCATCGTCTGCAGCACTGGGCCTCGTGCAGCGATAGCTCATCCGGACCCTGGAGGACGATCCGCGCGGTACAGCAGTCGCAACTGCGCCAGCAGGTTCACCGCGAGCCGTGGGGCTGGCGTGCCCGCTGTCTGCGGCTAGCGCTCGCCGTCGAGTGCATCGACGTCGAGGATGGCTGGGTCATTTGGCAGCAGGCCCTCGCCACAGCCGCGCTCGTACCGGCTAGCAAAGCCAAGCGGTTCAAGAACACTCTCGCGGAGCTGGCGAATGTGAACGCACGATTGCTGCCGCTCGAGCTGCACGACTTCGTGTGGGAGGTGCTCAGCAACGGAACGACGCCGCTTGCCGAGCGAGTCGCCAACGCATACACAACGCTCAGCTCCGCCTGATCCGTATCGATCCCAGACCGGGTTATAAGGGGTTTAGCGGGGTTTATCGAGATCGCGTAAACCCCGTAAAACTCGGTCAAACGCCCAGGAAATCGAACTGATGACATCACGATTCCAACTGATGTTGTCTTTGATTCGAGGCTCGCCCATAAGTTCGGTTCTCCATGTCGATACCGCATAGATAAGCCATTTGCCGCCCAGACACGCCCCTCGTAAGACTTCTCGAGACGGCCGATTGGGCCCGGAACAGGGCCTATTGTCAAGGGTTTGTGCCGAGGTTTGTGCCGCGACGACCAAACGTGGGCGGCCGAGATAGCGATCACTATCTCAAAAACATGCCCATTTGCAGCGCCTTCTTGATGGCGAGAGGCGGACTCGAACCGCCGACACCTCGATTTTCAGTCGTACCGAAAGTGACCCTGCAAACTGCCCATTTGCAGGGTATTTGTATCTGCCAACATTAAGCCAGGTACCGTTCGTTTCCGGTGGTTTACCGGGGGTTTTGGACCACGGATGGGCGTCGTGGTCCAAAACCTTGGCGGCCCCTGTCGGGGAACAGCCCGATCAAGGTTTATGGCCGGACTCGCGAAGTTATACGGAGTTATACGAGGTTTATCGCGATCTTGTAAACCTCTAACTCGGCAAGGCGGGCGTAGTGGATCTACCCGGACCACGCCCGGATGCGTGGCGTCAGGAGCATGCTCTGGGTTGACATGTCTCAGAAAGCGACGATGTATCTGGGGGTAAAGGGCCGGTTGGTGGGACGTGCGGCGGCAATGCGGTCAATGCGGTAGGTGCGAGTTTCGCCCTGGCCGTTGACGGCGAGCAGCACGAGGTTGCCAGCGCGAGTGCGCCGGAGTTCATAGGGCTCGACTAGGCGGCGTCCCGGGTATCCCTCGGCGGGGCGGTAGTCGATCTCTACCTTCAGGCGATTGGCACCGGCATAGCGGATCATCTCCAGGGGCGCACCCTGTCGCCAGGAGACGATCGCGTGTGGGGGACGCCACGTATCGAGTTGGTCTCTGGAGGGCGCGCGGCGAAGCCTGCGACGCGTCAGCGTGCCCGCAAGCCAGGCGAACACTTCCTCCAGCGCCTCCCAGAACATCTCGAACGGGGGGAGCGGTCGCGGTAGCTGGTGGCCGAGCATGTTCTCCCACTCGCGCTCGATCTCCTGGGCGTAGGGCGAGGTGCGGATCGAGTCGGCGTCGGGGACATTCACGCCAGCGTGGGCACACTTGGCAGCGAGGACCGTGCGTACGCGCGCGGCTCGGCCGATCAGGTCGGGGTGGCGGTGCATGTGTACGACGTCGTAGAGATCGCGCGGGCGGCAGCGAGTAGCGAGCGCACGCGTCTTCTCGGCTAGCAACTCCGTCGGTGAGTAACACAGGACACCGGTCCCGGGGAGCGGTTGGTCGCTGTATGAGTGCACAATTATGCGGCGGTGCGGCCGTTCGACGAGCACCTCATCGCTGGTCAGATCGAGCTTGAGCTTCGGGAGAGTCCCACGCGGGGCGTTCGGTCCGCGATAGGCGATCCGCGCCTGCGTGGTGGGCTGGCCGCGTAGGTTGCGTCGCCGCGCGAATGTGCGCTGGTCGATCTCCAACTCGACGCCTGTTTCGCGCGCGAGCCAGTCCGAGACTCTCTTGAAGATCTCGATCAGCTTGTCGGGCTCCTCCGGACCACCGTCGACGAGGGTGAAGTCGAGATCCTCAGAGAATCGGTAGGTCTCGTAGTAGCACTTGCGCAGGCAGGTGCCGCCCTTGAAGATCCAGGTGTTGGCGAGCGCGGGCTCGGCAGCGATCGCAGCAAGCACCCAGCCGAGCACGTAGTCCTTCTCGATCACGCCGACGTCGAGTTGCCACTCGCCGCGGAGTCGCATCAGCTCCTGCTTGGCAATCACGACGGCTCCTGCGGCTCAAGCACCACGTTGGCGCGCAGCCGCCACGCCGGCACGCGCGGCCCCATACGGGGCCCGTCTGGATCAAGCAGCGAGATACCGCTGGAGAGCTCAGCGCGACACGCCGCAATCAGCTCGGGGGCACCCCAGCCCTGCGACTCCAGCAGGAAACCCAGGCGCTTAAGCACAGCGCGGTTGCCGAGCCGCAGCGCGTACTCCACCAGGCGCTCACCCTCGTGCTCATCCAGATACGCCCGCAGGATCTCTGCGGCGTGGCGGATACCACCGCCGATTCGCGGTGCGTCGAGGATCTCCACTACCGTCCGTGCGGGGTCGGCGAACAGTAGCCGCACCTCCTCCTGCCACGCTGTCTTCAAGCCCCACTCGAGCGTGTCCTCCGCTACGTGCATCAGCAGGTACTCGGCGTCCAGCAGACTCGCCGTCGCGGCGCGCACACGCTGTGCGGTCTTCACGATCGTGGTGCGGAACACCTGCTCGGTCAGACCCCAATGACGCGCTGCCGTGAACCCGCTGAAGTAGCACGGCGACCACACCGCGCTCGCCAACACCAACGCATCCTGCGACCAGCTTCGCGGAGGAGCATCGACTGGCACGGCGATATACAGGCCCCGCCGAACCCTACGCAGCCACCCCTGTTCCGCCCAATGCGCGAGCTTGCGCGCCGCAACGCTCGCGTCCACACCCAGCACGCGTGCGGCGATCTCTGGAGAGACAAACCTGCGATCGACAAGCACCGCCGACAGTTCGGCACGTCCAACGCCTGAGATTCCACGACCATCTTGCGTCATCAGAAAGCCAATAGTTCATTCGACATCGGACCTATCGGCTACATGATAACCGACGATCGCTATCGTCGCACCAGAAACTTCATCTTGAAAGAAATTATCGGCCCACCACTATCGACAACATGGTCTGTCCCTCGGCGATCCACTTAGGTCACAAGTGGTCCCACCTCTACATAGCGGTCGAACCAGTCGAGGTAGTCAGCTACGCACGCCGCGACATCCTCGGAGCGGGCCCAGAAATGCGTCGGAAGCTTGTCGCTGTCGAAGATCGGCTTCGTGCCCTCCTGCGCGGAGATCACCACTCGGCGTGGGCGGCCGAGAGCGTAGCCGAGCTCCATCGTGCAGTTGGGGCGCATGCCGGTGAGGTCGACTAGAACCACGCCGGCGCGATGCAGCCGCCGGAAGATCTCGACGTTCATGAACATGCTCTCGGGCGTGCCCAGACCCATCTGCACCGGCGCGTAGCCTCGCTCGGATATAGCTGGGGTCACGACCTCCGAGAAGAACCACTCGACCGCAGCGTGATCGCGATTGCTCGGATCGAGCAGTCGGACGTAAAACGCGCTCGGCGGCATCAGGTCTTCGAGCATCCGCACGGTCGCTTCGGCGAGCGAACTCTGGTCCGACTCGGCTTCGAGCCGTAGGGCCTGCAGGCGAGCACTGTCGCCGCCGGCGCCTGGCGCCAGCCTAAACAGTGCGCCCGGATTGCCCAGAGCCTTCTCATATAGCGCTCGGCTACCTCCAGAGCCATCATCGTTGAAGGCGCCCAGCTGCGCCCACACGGGGACCACCGGCTTGCCGTCCCGCCAGTAGAGCTCAGCGAGATGCTCCACGCCAGCCCCGCCGCCGAGGACGACCAGGATGTCGCCATGGGAGAGCTGGCGCTCGCGGATGATGCCGGCCATGCGCCATCCGGGCGGCGCGGTTACGAGCTCGAAGTCTGTACGTGCGCAGCACCGCTGCCACGCCTCGGTCCGGTTTGCTGGGATCCGCTCCAGCCCTCCCTGGCTGGCGACTGCGACGAACCTCCGCGGCCGTGACGGGGGCCAGCCGCCCGCCGGGAGCGGGGCGGTGCTGATCTTCTCAAGTGCTGTCCAGTCGAATATGCACGGTAGTCCCGCGGCACCGATCGGCTCCGCGCCCGCACCAACGACGAGTCCGCCACCGTGCTCGATTAGGTGCGTCGTGAGGCGACCTACGTAGTCGTGCGCCGCCGCGAGCAGTTCCGCGCCGCAGTCCTCCGCCGCGCTCCCAGTAACGTGGACGCGGCGGCCAGCGAGGCTCAAGCTAGATCCTCAGCCATTGCAGGTGAGGCCTCGATCTGGGCGGCGGCGGCGAGCAGGTGCCCTGCGGTCAGGGCGTGGTCGGGGTAGGCGTGGGCGATCGCAGCCGGTACCAGTCGCGTTTGAATATCAGAGAAGGTGAACCCGGGAACACCGTCGCGGGGCCCCGTTGCGGCAACGAGGCTCGTGAGTGCATCCTCCCCGATGTCGATGCCGGCGAGATCTGCCCGGAGGAGCTCCCGGCGCTCGTCGTCGGATGGTCGGTCAAACCGCTCGAAAAGGCTAGCGCGTCGCATCATCGCAGGGTCGAGCGCGCCAACACGGTTGGTGCAGAGCATGATGAAGAGCCGCCCCTCAAGTTGCCTTGCGTCGTCGACCTTCTGGATCAGACTGTTGACGCCAACGCGGTCCTCGTGGTGCGCTCGCTCAGCCCCGCGATTGAATGCGAGCGAGTCACCCTCGTCGATGATCATTGCGATGAAGCGTTTTTTGCCAGCAAGAACGCTTGCCTCCGCAAATGCGTCGCCGATGAGCGAACTCATCTCGCCTACGTGCCCAACGCCGCGGACGCGCGTGCTCAACTTCAGCAGGAACCCGTCTGTGTCCATCGTTTCGCAGAGGGCATTTGCCGCTGCTTCAGCGGTCGCCGTCTTTCCGGTTCCGACGTCGCCGTGGAAGATCGCGAGTGGGTAACGGTCCCCGAGGATGGCAGTGAGCTTCTGGTCGGCGCCGTGGTGCCGCTCGGCCCAGCGCTCAACCCCGGCGACGTCGGTCAGCAGCCGCATCTGCTGGCCGATACGCGCGAAGCGCCGGTCGAAGCCGATGAGGCGACTGGCAAGGCTCGCCAGGTCGCTGTTGGGCAACTCGCGCTTCAGCTCGAACTTTGTCTCCTCGGCCATAGTCAGGTTGGGCGGCTGTGACGGGTACGCTGCAATCCGTACGCGCGGCTGGAATATTGGCGATCGGCGGAGGTTGTCATGCCATCGTAGTGGCCGTCGAAACTTGACGGTCCCCAACCGGGCAGATGCTCCTTGTCGAAAGCTTCTTTCTCCGCCTGTGTAAGCGCCGCCCAGTTCGCGTTGTGGATGATGGTCAACTGCAATTGGTCGCCGGATTGAGCCTTCCAGTACATGTCACCGGGGCGTTCACTGGTCCAACCCGAGGCGTCAGTCGATACCTCGTAGACAGCGGCCTCGCGGACGGAACCATCGGATCCCACCAGCCGCATGTGGACCGCCTTCAGGTATTGCTCTTCCGCGACGGCCTTGATGGCGGCAACGTTCTGGTCCACGTATTTACTGGAGTGCAGCTTGGTTGACTCCGCCGCGATTCGGTAATCGGCGGCGAAGGCTGCGTGCACGCGCCTGATGTCTTCGCGGTTGAAGGTGGTTGAGTAGGTCTCGGTCATTGTCAGTCGATCGCGAAGCCTTCGCCGAGGATCTCCTTCCAGGCTGCCACGGTCTCGCCCTTGCCGGGGAGTCCCTGTGCCCAGGTGAGTGTCTCGTAGGCTGTGCGCGCAGCTTGGATTAGCTCGTCGCGCTCACCAAGCTCGATCCTCGCGGCGACGTTGTTGTCGTCATTTGCCGGATCGACAATCACGACCGGAGTAGTAAACCTGGTGGCATTGCCTTTGTCGAAGGCGACGCCGGCAGACAAGTCACCTATAACAAAGAGAAAGAGTCGTCGAAAGCTCTCTTCGAGCGTGGGTGCCGGGCCGTCCCGCACGACGAGGAACGTGAGTATCAACTCGAGGTGGAAGGACTGGATGCCGCCGAGCTCCTGCCAATGGCGCCAACGCTTAGCCATGCGCAGGGTTGGAGCTAGGAATGCGTCCTTTGCGGAGTGGCTGCGGAAATGCTCGAGATGGACCTTGACGCTGGTCTTCACGCGGTCGCCGGTGCGAGAGTACTGGTAGCCGTAGTTCGCGTCGCCGTCGAGTGAGACGATTGGGACTAGGTCGACCTCTAGACCGGTGCCCGTGAAGACAACCTCGAAGATGCGGTCGCCAGAGTCGTCGAAGTCGTCGGGGCTCTTCTGGGGATACGCGGCTTCGAGGAGCTGCTTGATCAGTTTCTGGAGGTCCGCGACATCGAAGTTCTCGGGATCGTCGACCTCGAAATAGACGCCGACATCTCCGTCAACGGGTTTGCCCGCACGCGGACGGTTGCTTGTGCCCTTCTCCAGCGATCCGGCACGGCGGAACTTCTTGATTCTGTAGGAGCCGTCCTCGTGTATCTTCGCTTCGAGCTTCTCTAGCAGCCGTCCAATCTGCTTGCGGAGCTCGTTGCGCTGATCGCCTGGGAGGGCGAGCTTGCCGGCTACATAGTCGCCCAGTTGTTTGTCCGTTAGCTTGATCGCTGATCACCACCCGGCCGCCACTGGAGTGGACCCGGTTTCGTGGACAGTCTTGGGCTATCGTGGCTAGTTGCTGATCGTTGTTGTGGTTGATTGGTTCTCGTACTGTTCTGGGGAGAGGTAGTCGAGGGTTGAGTGCCGTCGTTGACGGTTATAGAAGGCCTCGATGTACTCGAAGACCGCGGAACTCAGCTCGCGTCTTGTGGGCCAGGGGTGACGGTGCACGAGCTCCTTCTTGATCGTCGCAAAGAAGCTCTCAGCGACCGCGTTATCATAACAGTCGCCGCGGGATCCCATCGAGACTGCTACTCCTGCGTCGCGCGCCTTTTGCCCGAAGGTAAGACTCACATATTGGGCTCCCTGGTCGCTGTGATGAATCAGACCTGGGTCTGGACAGCGACGCGCTAGCGCCATCTGCAGCGCGTCCAGGACCAGCTCTGAGCGCATGTGCTCAGCCATCGCCCAGCCCACGATCATCCGGGAGAAGGCGTCCTGGACCGCCGCGAGATAGAGCCATCCCTCCCAGGTCCGCAGGTATGTCAGGTCAGCGACCCATAAGACGTTCGGCGCCGCTGGCCGGAACTGCCTGTCAACCAGATCATCAGCGACACGAACCCCAGGAATCCTGATCGTAGTCTTGCCACGCTTGACCTTGACTAGCCCTGCGATCCCGGCCTGGCGCATAAGACGCTGCACGCGCTTGCGTGAGACCTGGACCCCATGGCCAAGGAGTAACTCAGCCTGCACCCGACGAGACCCATAGACGCCCCTGGCCTGCTCGTGGATCTCCTTGATCTTCTCTATCAGCCAGGCATCAGCGAGCGCCCTGTCACTCGGAGCACGGCGCTCCCACTCGTGAAAGCCAGAACGACTGACACCAAGTATCTCGCACATCACAGAGACTGGGAAACTGGCCTTCTCCGCCGAGATGATCCGGTAGACACTCACCGGGTCTCGGTCTCCGCTGCGAAGAAGACCGCGGCTCGCTTGAGGATTTCACGCTCCTGCTTGAGCCGAGCATTCTCGCGCCGTAGCCGCCGGAGCTCTTCGCGCTCCTGCGACGTCAGGCCGTCTCGCTCGCCGATATCGACCTCGGCCTGCTTGACCCAGAACCGTAACGACTGATCACTACACCCCAAGCTCTCAGCGACATCCCTCAACGAGCGGCCCTGGCGAACCAGACCCACCGCCTCACGCTTGAACTCCTCCGGGTATCGACGCACCGACCGCGACATAGACACCATCCTTTCGCATCTAAACCACGAAAGCAATCAGCTGTCCGTCAAACCGGGTCCACTCCAGTCGGGCACCATCGAGGGACCCTCCGGCGGCGAGCCTTTATAGGTCACGTAGCTGCGTATATACAGCGTTGCAGGGCGCTCGGACGACCGTTTCGCAAAGAGCGCGATTGGGTGCGTAGCGGTCTCTAAAGCGTGTCCGGGACTCGCTGTAGGTTTGCCACGCGTGGACCCCGATCTTCAGCTCGCTGATCCTGCCGAGATTGCCGTCGCCCAGGAGTACCTGGGCCTGAAGGCACGGATCGAGGAAGCTCGTACAAGAGCCGATCGACTGCGAACGCTCGCCGAGCATCTGGACGAGCAGGTCAGTCGAGACGAGCACATGCTCCACGAGCTCGAAGGCACTCTCGGGCTAGCAGCACAGCTGCAGATCGAACAGCTAGATCGTGAGCTGGGGGGAAAGCGGCTACAAGAGATCGCTATCGCCGTTCTCGAGCGCGAGATACAACCGGGTCAAGCAGTCCACTACCGCGATTGGTATGCGCTGCTTTGCGCCGCCGGCTACCGCGCCCGTGGGAAGGATCCGCTGGCCAGCTTCCTGGCTCAGATCAACCGCGCCGAGCAAGTCGAGCCCATCGGTGGACGGTCAGGCCGCTACCGCCTTCGTGCGGCCTAGCTTTGTCAACGCGCAATCACAATCGAACTGGGAACACCACGATTCGCGGACATGTTTCCTTTAGGCCCAATCGAGGGCCATGCGCGCAGAAACCGCATAACCAAGCCAATCCCAAGCCTCGCAGTTGCATCCCTCCACGCAAAACAGAGCGCTCATTGGGCCCTGAACCGGGGGGTTTGGACCACGAATTGGACCACGGGCACGAAAATGGGCCCAAAACGTGCCCGCTAAACTGGCTGTAAGCCCACTCAAAACCTGCGGATTAGCAGGGAAAACTTGAGATGGCCAGACCCAGACTCGAACTGGGGACACCACGATTTTCAGGCGTGGCGCCCGCCCAACGACCAGCCGCGCGGCGCCTAGCAAAAAGCCCGCGTTTGCGGGCATTTTGTGAGGAGCCCAGCGTCACTGGATCATCGGGCTGCAGGTCGAGATACCGCCGGATACGTGCGGATTCCGGTGGGTTTGTGCCGCGAGGCTAGGGTCCGCGACACAAACCCCACGGCGCTTGGCTCCCCGCGCTCACGACGACGCGTGGCCCGCAGCCATCGCCCAAGCGTGTGGTGGTGGGTGTCATCCCGTGACTAGCTCGTCCAGCCGTGGGAGGAGGTCTTCTGGTGTGGGCATCGAGAGGATCTGCTCGCCCAGTTGAGTGGACGCTGCCGTGTAGGCCGGGTCGCGGCTGACCTCGTGGAAGCTCTCGCGCACCGCGGCCGGTGAGAGCGGCTGGGTTGAGCACGCTCTACCGGCACCGGCGTGCTCGATCTGCGCCGCCATTTCGTATTGATCGGTCGCGACGGGCGCGAGCACTAGTGGCCTGCCGTGGGCGAGCGCTCCCAGCACGGTGCCCGCCCCCGCGGTGCAGACGACCGCCTCGCAGTGAGGCAGGATCGTTCTCTGGTCGATCCAGCGCTCCACGCGCACGTTGTCCGGATGCCGACCGAAGCGGTCGAGGTCCCCATCGGGGCCGATCGTCACGACCACGTTCACGGCCTCGTTGTGTAGCGCCGCGACCATCGTCTCCAGCAGCCCGGGGGTGGAGTTGTGGGTGGTGCCGGCGGTGACGTACACGGTCCTCTCGAAGGGCAAGCCGTCCAACGCGGCCGGACGCGGGACGGGCGCCGCTGACGGCAGCGCGTTCTCGGGCCGCAATGGCCACATGTTCGGGTACTGCCAGTCCTCCGCTTGCGGGTGCAGACCCTCGGGCCAGATGTTCAGGTAGGGGGTGGCGAGACGCGAGTCGCCGCGCGGCGGGGCGATCCTGCATTTCTCATACAGCTCCGCGAGTCCCGCTCTGAGCACTGGCTCGAAGTAGCTGGACTTTGGCGAGCTGAAGCCATGAATCACGTGCGGCACACCTGCGGCGGTCGCGACGACCTCGGCGGCCGGCTCGCCGAGATTGCGGATCACTAGGTCCGGCTGCCACGTCCTGGCGAACGGCAGCAGGTGCTCGAGCATCGCCGGGGCTGCAATCCCGATCAAGCAGTGGCGCAGAATATGCGCGAGGCGCTCCTGCGGGGATAGGCTGGCGAGCTCGTTCCCATGCGCTTTGGTATAGCGCCGCTGCGTCTCCTCGAAGGGCAGCCCGGCGGGCAGCGCTTTCAGGCTGGCGCGTTGCACCGCAGCGATGGCGTCGGGGGCCGTGGCGAAGACGACCTCGTGGCCCGCGTTAGCTGCTGTGCGGGCGAGGGGCAGCATCGGCGCGATGTGGCTCTGCGCGGACATCGAAGTGAACAGGATGCGCACGGCAACGGCCCCCTACCCCGCCGCCAGCTGCGTGATCGGTGTCTTCTCGCGAGCGAGCTCCTCCAGCAGCGGGACGGCCTCGCTCACGTCCGGGAGATCGGCGAACGCCGTCTTCATCGCGGCTGCGCCGGCTTGCAGCTGATCGTCCACGAGCGCAGGGCGGACCAACTCGCAAAGCCCCTGTGCGCTTTGTGCGTCGCGGCCGACGACGCGCGCGAGACCGAGCTCGGCACAGCGCTCGGCGTTGTACCAGTGATCGGCGGCCAGGCACATCAGGACCATCGGGACTCCGTGGCGCATCGCCCCGAGCACCGTCCCGAAACCGGCGTGGGAGACGACCAGATCACAGTGCTCCAGCAGCAGCGACTGCGGGATGAACCGCTCGACGTGTACGTTCTCCGGCAGCGACCCGAGGGAGCCGGGGTCAACGCCCGTGCCGGTCGTGATCACCACCTCGGCGTCCAGCGGCGAGAGCCCGTCGATCAGCCACCCGATCAGCGGCGCGATAGACACCACGGTCCCGATCGTCGCGTAGATCAGCGGCCGCTCGGGGAGCTCGGCAAACCACGACGGCAACCCGCTCCCCGCGGGGGCGTCATAGAGCGCCATGTGAAAGCGAAGCGTGGTCGGGCTGGCGGGCGCCCGCTCGCGCACCCAACGCTCGGGCAGCGGTGAGAGGCGCAGCCATCGAGCCCCGTGAGTGTCGCGGACGGGATCGGGCCCGAGTCCAAACGCGGCACGTAGCTCATCGTAGAGGTCTCCGGTGTAGGAGAAGTCCATGTCGACCTCATACCCCCAGGAGCAATACACGTAAGGGATGTCGAGCACATCGGCGGCGAGGCGCCCGCCCCAGTCGGCGAAGTCGACCACGATCAGGTCGGGGTTGAAGTCCTGGGAGATCTCGAGCACGCCTTCGGCCATCGGGCGATGCAGGCGTGGAACGCCGATCCGCTCGATCAGCCAACGGACCTGGTCCGGGCCGCGCGGAGCGTCAGCGATCTCGGGAAAGCTCACCAGAGGCTCCGACCACAGATAGTCAAGGCCGGCGGGCCGGCACTCGAACCCGTGCGAGCGCACCGTCTCACAGAAGCGCGGAGCCGTCGCGAACAGCACTTCATGACCCGCGTCCTGGCACGCGTGCGCCACCGGCAGCAGCGGATTGAGATGCCCGTGGGCGGGGTGGGTGGAGAAGATGACGCGCAGCGACATCAGCCCGTCGCGTGCCTCACTGATCGGGCCTTTTACGGTTGCCGATCATCTATGCAGTCATCCCCGCGACGACGTCTCGCAGCACGGCCGTGTCGGCGTATACACGAGCCTTGGTGAGCTTGCCGTCTTTGAACTCGTAGACCCATAGGTTGTGGACGTCGAGCGCCTTGCCGTTCTTGGCGCGTGCCTTTACGTTGACCGGCACGACGATCAGATCGCCACCGTCGATGACAGCCTCCGGTGTCGAGGTGAACTCGTCGAACCAGCGCCATAGCTCGTGGGTGAACCAGCCGATCACGTTCTCCGCCCCGTGAAAGGTGCCGCCATACGGGATCGAGTCGGGGACGATCAGCTCGCAGTCGGGCGCCAGCAGCTCGCTCATCCTCGCCGGCTCGCCCTTCCCCCAGCCAGCAAAGCCCTGCGCGAGCAGTTCCAGGTTCGCTTGACTCACGGCTATGCCTCTGGCGGCTTGGTGGCGAACGCTCCGAACGCGGTCGGCCAGCAGCCGACCGGCCCGACGGGTCCTGTGTCGGCGCGCAGACGCTCGGCAAGGTGGTCGATGTCGACCTCCTCCTCCGTGGCGATCCCGGCGGCGATGATTGCTGGCAGCAGGCTGGCGGCGAATTCCACCGTATGGCTGATGGCGTCCTCGCCGACGGCGACCGCGACCCCGACGTCAACGTCCGGGCTGGGCTCAAGGCCGGCTTCAGCGAAGGTGTGAGGCAACCGGCCGCCCATGTCCGGCTGGGTGCCGAGTCTCGCGAACGCCTCGTAGATCCACCCGCTGAGCTGTTCAGATGCAGGGGTCGCCGGCCACAACCCCAACCATCGCGCCGGCACCGCCGAGCCGATCATGTTGGCCTCCAGGAACGCGGCTACACCTCCGGGGCGCAGATGGGATGCGGCTCTACGCACCGCGTCTGCGGGGTCGGCCTGGTACATCAGCACGAACCGGCCGACCAAAGCGTCGAACGGGCCGCCGTCGAGCTGCACGTCGCGGAAGTCCCCGCACACGAACTCGACGTTGCCAAGCCCGGCGTCGTCGGCGCGTCGGCGCGCGGTCGCGACTGCCTGCTCGTCACGCTCGACCCCAACAACCGAGCCCTCCCCACCGACCATGCCGGCTACGAGGAAGCTGACGTCGCCCGGTCCGCAGCCGACGTCCAGGACCCGCATTCCGGCCGCGATTCCCGCGCGCTGGAGTAGGCGGCGCGTGAACGGCTCATGCGCCGCGGACTGGCGGCTCAGTCGCGCGTGCTCATCCTCGCTGGAGGAGCTGAGCGCATACCCAGGGTCCGTGGTGGCCGGTGTGTCGCCGGCGTCAACCGATGCCATCGCGGCTACCGAGCGGCTTCAGCGGCGGGGACAGAGGCAGGCGAGACGCGCTCGCGCAACCGTAGCCGCACCCGCAGGCGGTCGGGGATCATTGCGAAGTTGAAGCGCTCTCCCACCGTGCCGGCCGAGTCGTCCAGTTCGATGTGGAAGTTGCGTGCGATCATCGCCAGTGCGCTCTTTGCCTCCAGGAACGCGAGGTTGCGCCCAGGGCAAAAGCGCGGCCCGGCGCCGAACACCAGCGACTTGGAGGCGGCTGCGTCATCTTCACGAAGCCAGCGATCGGGGTCGAATCGGTCCGCTGGTCGCCACTGGAGGTTGGCCTGGCGCAAAAGCAAAATCAGCCGTGTACCGGCTGGAATGTGGGTGTCGCAGATCGTGGTGTCAGTGAGCGGTTCGAGCGTCAGCAGCGGACCGACCGTCTTCAGGTGCATCGACTCGCGCAATATCGCCTCGCCGTAGGGCAGCGCGCTGGCCGTCTCGAAGTCCGGCGCGAGGAGGTGCTCGCCGAGCGTCTGTTGCGCCTCCGCCGCGAGCCGCTCTTGCGCCCCGGGGTTTGAGGCAAGGAACCAGACTGTCCAGCCGAGCGTGTGCGCGGTCGTGTCCTCCCCGGCGATCATCAGCGTGAGCACATTTCCCGCGATCTCGCGGTCGCTGAAGGTGCCGTCCGTCTGCTGTGCGGCGAGCATCGCCTCCAGCATGTTCTCGGGCTCCTCGCGCAGCTCGGGCCTCCCAGCCATGCGCTCTCGCGCCTGCGAGATGAACCGCTCGATCGCCTGGTCGAGCGCAGCGGCGGAGCGATCCAGCGCTCGATCGGCGGGAAGCTTGATCCACCGCCAGTAGGGCACGGGCGCGGCAAGACGACGCGCCAGCATGTGGAAGAGCCGTTGGATGTGGCCCTGTAGCTCGTCCTCGCCGCGGCCCAGCGTGTTCAGGTCGTGGCCGAACGCCAGCCACGAGATGGTGTCCAGCGTATAGGAGGTCAACTCCTGGCTGATGTCAAGGGCGATGCCTGCCTGCGCGGCGTCGGTCAGCCGGGTGTGCAGTCGCTCGGTGGTCGTGCGGATCACTTGGAAGTAGCGGTGCAGATGGTTTGTGTTCAGTGCCGTGATCACGAGGCGGCGTTGGCGCTTCCAGTCCTCCCCCTCGGCCGCGAACACACCGGGCGCACCCATTTCCCCGAGCACCGTCTGCTGTTCACGCCAGCGCCTGAAGCTGTCGGGTCGTTCGCGCAGGATGCGATGCAGCTCATCGGGGTCGGCCAGCCCAACGATCCTTCTTCGACCTATGTCGACTCGCACGATCGGCCCGTAGCGCCGCGCCCACTCCTCCGCGACCAGATGCAGCCGGGACGTTCTGAGGAGCTGGTGAGCGTTGCCGATCAGCGGCAGCCGCGGCGGAGTCGGCAGATCAGCGATCGAGCGAGTGGCCTGGAAGCTCATTGGCTACGCCTCGGAGGGAGCGACGGCGACTATCGGTCCTGGCGCGGACGCGCTTGCGGCCCGCTGGCTGATTCGCACGCGCAGGCCCTTGGGGATCATCGTGAAGCTGAAGTGCTCCTGGACCGGCGGTGCGCTCTCGTCCAGCCGCAGTTCGAAGTTGCGGGCGATCATCGCCAGGGCGGTCTTCGCCTCCAAGAAAGCGAGGTTGCGGCCAGGGCAGAAGCGCGGGCCGGCCCCGAACGCCAGGAACGACTTTTGGTCGGGCGCCTTGCGCTGCTCGTCGGGGAGCCACCGTTCGGGTTCGAAGTCCGCGCCGCCGCCGACATCGCGGGACGTCTTACGGGTTCCGAGTATCAGACGGGTGCCGGCGGGAATCTGGGTGTCGCAGACCACGGTGTCGGTAAGCGACTGGACGACGAGCCCGTTTGCGACGGACTTCAGGCGCATCGCCTCGCGCAGCACCGCCTCGCAGTAGGGCAGCCGCGAGATGGTCTCGTGATCGCTCGGCAACGATTCATCGCCGAGCACCTCGCGCGCCTCTTGTGCCCACCGGGCCTGAAGGTCGGGGTGCTGGGCTAGAAACCAGCTCGTCCAGGCCAAGGTGTGGGCGGTCGTGTCCTCTCCGGCCACCAGGAGGGTGAAGACGTTGCCGATGATTTCCTTATCGGTGAAGGTGCCGTCCTCCCGTTGAGCGGCGAGCATCGCCTCGAGAAAGTTCTCGGGCTCCTCGAACAGTCCGGGGCGCTCGCGCATGCGCTCGCGGGCCTGCGCGATGAACCCGGTGACGGCGCGGTTGATCTCGTTCAGCGAGCGCTCCAGCCGCCGGTCGGCGGGAAGCCGAAACCAGCGCCAGTAAGGGATTGGGAAGAACAGCCGGAAGTTCAGCATCGTGAAGACGCGCTGGATGTGCTGCTGCAGCTCGTTCTTTCCGTCTTCCAGCGTGTTGAGCTCGATCCCGAACGCGAGCGTGGAGGTGATGTCGACCGCGTAGGAGGTGAGCACGTCCGTGAGGTCGATCGGCCGGCCGTCGCGTGCGAGCTCTGTGAGCCTTCGGTGTAGCCGCTGAGCGGCGGTGTGGATGACTTTGAAATGGCGATGCAGGTGGTTGGTGTTCAAGGCGGTGACCGCCAGGCGGCGCTGGCGGCGCCAGGCGTCTCCCTCCACGGCGAACACGCCGGGGAAGCCCATCCCCTCGAACGCGGCCTCGATCTCGGGCCAGCGCCGGTAGCCATCGGGGCGCTCGCGCAGCACGCGGTTGATCTCCTCCACGTCGCTGACGTACAAGCTCAACCGGCGTCCCACATGGAACTTGACGATCGGCCCGTAGCGCTCAGCCCACGCCTCGGCCACGAGGTGCGATCGCTCGATGCGCCAGAGTTGGTGCAGGTTGCCGAACAGCGGCAGACCGCGGGGGCCGGGAAGCTCGGCGATCGGACGGGTCGCGGTCACGATGCGCGCCGGCCGGTCATGCCCACGACCCAGCCAAGTGCGATGCCGCTAAGCACCGCGACTCCGGGGCGTCGTCCCATTTGCCTCGCTCGTCCCAGAGCTCGCTCGCGCGCCCGGTCGAAAGCGAGCAACGCCGCGAGAGCCTGAAGTTCGACCATTCGCGCGATGACGCTACCCAACCGCGAAGCCGAAAACATCTGCCACCTGGCCAGACTTAATCGCTCGCCGGTGCGCGCACCGCACTCTCAGAGTTCGACATGCCCGGCGCCGGTCGAAGGTGGTCGCGGCGGGGTTTTCTGAGACGATCTTCAGGGCATGGTGAGGACCGACCGGGGAACGCTGATCGGGCGCGAGTCTGAGCTCGCCGAGCTCAAGTCGATGCTCGCAGCCAGCCCGCTTGTGACCATCACGGGGCCGGGTGGATGCGGCAAGACGCGGCTCGCGCTGGAGATGGCCGCGTGTGGCGCGTCGCGGCCGCAGAGCATCGGCTGCGTGGTCGCTGCGCTCGCGGACGTGCCGCGAGCCGATCGGCTCATTGACTCGCTGATGGCCGCTGTGGGTGTGCGTGAGTGTTTCGGGAGCACGCCGAACGACGTCCTAGTCGAGCATCTAGCCTCGCGGCGGCTGCTGCTGGTGCTGGACAACTGCGAGCACCTCCTCCCCGACGTCGCCCTCCTCGCCAGCGAGCTGTGCCGCGATGCGCCCGATCTCCGGCTGCTGGCGACCAGCCGCGAGCCGCTGGAGATCGACGGGGAGAGCGTGCTATGCCTCGGCCCGCTGAGCCTCCCCGAGCCGGACGATGACGGCGTCGGCGCAATCGTCCGTTCTGACGCTGGGCGGATGCTCGTTGATCGAGCCGTTCACCGAGACGCGGCGTTCGCGCTCACGCCGAGAACGGCTCGGGCCGTCGTAAGCATCTGTCGCCAGCTTGACGGTCTACCACTGGCACTCGAGCTAGCCGCCGCTCGCCTGGACACGCTCGATGCCGAGGAGATCGCTCGTGAGCTCGGCGGGCAAGGGCGTCTCGCCACCGCCGGGAGTGCCGCCGAGCCCTCCCGCCATAGCTCACTGCGCGCGTCGCTGGATTGGAGCTACCGCCTGCTCGATGAGACCGAGCGAGCACTGATCCGGCGTCTCGCCGTGTTCTCGGGTGGGTTCACAGCCGAAGCGGCCCGCAGGGTCACTGCGCCCGCCGAGAGCGTCACGGCCGTTCACGATCGCCTTCGAGCATTGGAGAGGAAGGGCCTGGTCGTGCTCACGGGAGCGCCGGAGCGCTGGCGGCTTCTCTCGACGGTGGCCGAGTACGCGGGTGAGGAGCTGGCGAAGGCCGGTGAAAGCGACGAGCTGGCCGACCGCCACCTGTCCTGGTTTCAGACATGGGCCGCGCAAGCCAACGACGGGCTTCTCCGGGACGGGCACGAGCCGATCGACGTGGAGGGTCCGAACCTACGCCGCGCGCTCGACCGCGCTCTGGAGCACGATCCTGAAAGCGCGCTGGCGATGGCAGCGTCGCTGATGCGTCACTGGATACTTGCCGAGCATTACCACGAAGCGCGCTCGATCTGCTCGGCGGTGCTTCACACAGTTGACGAGAACGCGGATGCGCGGGCGCTTGCGCTCGTGACGTGCGGGGCGGCGCTGGTCGCGATGCTGAGCGAGGACTACGAAGGCGCGCTCACGGGCACGCAGACAGGTCTCGTGTTGCTGGGCGCCGTCGAGGACCCCGGCGTCAAGGCGACCTGTCTGCTGTGCTCCTCGATGGTGCTGATCCAAACCGGCGTGGACCTGCACGGCGGCCTGGCCAACGCCGAACGCGCCGTGCAGCTCGCGGAGCAGCATGGGGACGATCCGCTTGGGCTGGCGTGGGCGCTCGTATCGCTCGCGGTCGCGGCGATGCTGTGCGAGCGCTTTCAAGTGCTCGGCGAAGCATACGAGGCGTTCCTCGCGATCCCGACAGCCTGCGAGCACCGGACCCTTCGCGCGTGGGCGGAGCAGGCGGCGGCGTGGGCGCACGTCAGCGTCGGATCGCCCGAGCGCGCGCTCGTACACATCGAACGGGCAAGCACCCTGGAGGGCGACTGGCCGTCGATGACCCACTTTCAAGTGCTCGGTTTCCGCATTCATGCACTCGCCCGCCTCGGGCAAACCGACGAGGCCATTGCCACAGGCGAGCAAGCGCTACAGCGCGCCAGGGAGTCCGGTGCGCTTCAGTCGGTCCCCGCTATCGAACTGGCGCTCGCGACCGCCGAGCTACTGCATGGCGCCCTGGACTCCGCCGCCGACCGGGCACAGGGGCTGCTGCGTATGCCGCATCTGCACACGCTCGTCATCGCGCGTGAGACGCTCGCCCGGATCGCGCTCGCCCGCGATCAGCCGGCTGACGCGCAGGGCCACGCGAGCGAGTTGGAGGCGATCGCGCAGCGGTCGGGCAGCATGCGCCACCGGGCGCTTGCGGACTACATCAACGGCCGGGCTGCGATCCAAATTGGCGAGAAGGACAGAGGACGCGATCTCCTACATGCCGCGCTTGCGAGCTGCGCGGAGCTTGGCCTGGAGCGCGAAGCGGCCGACGCACTTGACGAGCTGGCGCTACTCGCGGCAGACGCGAGAGAAGCCGAGCGGTGTGCCCGCCTGGCGGCGGCCGGCGCGTCGACTCGCGCTCGGCTTAGCTGTGCGCCCACGCTTGCGAGCACTGAACGGCTCGACAGCGCACGCGCACGCCTCGCCGCGGAGGCAGGGGACTGTTGGGATGCCGCTTGGGCACAAGGCGAACAGGCTGCGCTAGCCGACGCGATCGCCTACGCCCGACGAGGACGAGGACGCCGTCGTCGAAGCACGGCGGACGGCTGGCCGAGCCTGACCGGCACCGAGCGCGACGTGGCGCTCCTGGCTGCCAGTGGCAAGACCAACCCACAGATCGCCGAGCAACTCTTCATCGCCCGAGGCACGGTAAAGATGCACCTCTCCACGGTCTACCGCAAGCTCGAGGTCGCAAACCGCACCGAGCTCGCCGTCGCAGCGCGACACGCGACGCCGCCGCCCACGCACGAACCATGATCACCGACCCCTGCGGTGGTAGCTGTAGGCGTAGGCGTACACGCCTAGCTGGATTCCCACGAAAGGGCAACCCCTGCGGTGACGGCCTTCCCGCAGGGCTTTGTTCGCTACGCGCCGATGACTGCGCCTGCCGTTTGGCGGCTGCGTTGGGTGAGGCGCACGCGCAGGCCCTTGGGGATGGTCACGAAGTTGTAGTACTCGCTCACAGGGCCGGCGGTGCTGTCGAGTTCGATGTGGAAGTTGCGGGCGATCATCGCGAGCGCGCTCTTTGCCTCCAAGAACGCGAGGTTGCGTCCTGGGCAGAAGCGGGGGCCGGCGCCGAAGGTCAAGACCTTCGGTGCGCTCGACTCATCGCTGCGGAGCAGGCGGCCGGGGTCAAACCCGTCGCCCAGGTTGGGATAGCGCAGCAGCATCAGTAGCTGAGTGCCGGCGGGTATGTGGGTGTCGCAGATCGTGGTGTCCGCCAGCGGTTCGGCGGTTATCAGCGGCGTCACGCCCTTCACCCGCAGCGACTCGCGCAGCACGGCGTCGGTGTAGTCGAGACCGCCAATGACCCCGTAGTCGTTGGGGAACGGGTCCTCGCGCAGCGCCTCGCTCGCCTCAGCCGCGAGCTGCGCCTGCACATCGGGGTGGGTCGCCAACAGCCAGATCGTCCAGCCGAGCGTGTGCGCGGTCGTGTCCTCCCCGGCGAACAGCAGGATCAGGGTGTTGCCGATGATTTCGCTGTCGCTGAAGGCGCCGTCGTTTTCCTGGGCTGAGATCATGCTCTCCAAGAAGTTCTCGGGTGCCTCGCGCAGCTCAGGTCGCTCTCGCATCCTCTGCCTGGCCTGCGCGATGAACTGCTCCGTCGCCCGGTGCAGCTCCGCCAGCGAGCGATCGAGCGCCCGGTCGGCAGGCAGCTTGACCCGCCGCCAGTACGGAAACGGGGCGGACATACGCCGGATGAGCATCCCGAAAGCCCGCTGGATGTGCTCCTGCAGCTCCCCTTCACGGCGCTCCAGCGTGTTCAGGTCGTGCCCGAACGCGAGCGCGGAGGTGATATCCAGGCTATAGGAGGTGAACTCCTCGCCGATCTCGAGCATCCGGCCCTCCTGGGCCGCCTCGGACAGCCGGCGGTGCAGACGCTCGGCGCTCGTGCGGATCACCCCGTAGTAGCGGTGCAGGTGATTGGTGTTGAGCGCCGTGATAACTAGCCTGCGCTGGCGCTTCCACTGCTCGCCCTCGGCGGTGAACACTCCCGAGAGGCCCATCTCATCGAAGACGACCTGCTGCACTGACCAGCGGCGGAAACCCTCGGGACGCTCCCGCAGGATCATGTTTACCGCGTCGGCGTCTGAGATGCCGACGATGCGCCGCCGGCCGATATCGACACGCAAGATCGGCCCATACCGATCCGCCCATCGTTCGCAGACCGTGTGTAGGCGGGATGCGCGCGCTAGCTGGTGCGCGTTGCCGAGCAGCGGGAGGCCCGGAGGCCCAGGAAGCTCATCGATAGTACGCGCCATCGGCCGTCTACCTCCGCCCTTGAACTCGCCGCCGGGCATGGCGGCACGCGAGAGCCGACTGTAGCGGAAATCCCCGCTCTGAGCCCGGAAAGCAGCAGCGCACCGAGTGGTAGCCCGCGCTGCGGAGCAGCGGTTGAGGTGTAGTATCAGCCGATGATGCAGCAGCAGGGCGCGGGTGCGGTGGCGGTCGCCAACGAGGAGGCGGTGCGTGCATGGAACACCGTCCTGTATGAGCGGTGGAAGTCGAACCGCAAGGTGTTCGTGGGCGCGCTGACAGAGGTCACCGAGGAGGTCTTCGAGCTCTTTCCGCCGCCCGAGCGTGGGTGCTGCATCGACATCGGGTGCGGCTTCGGCGAGACGACTCAGCGGCTGGCTGAGCTCGTCGGGCCGGAAGGCTGCGCGCTCGGCACCGATTCCTCGCCGCGGTTCATCGAGGACGCCCGTCGCGAGGCCGTCGAGTCGGGGGTCGAGAACATCGCGTTCGAGACCGCCGATGCGCAGACGGCTGAGTGGGATCGGATCTATGACTACGCCTTCTCGCGCATGGGGACGCAGTTCTTCGCCGCACCGGTCCCGGCTATGCGCGCGATCCGTGGCGCGCTCAAACCCGGCGGCACGCTCGCGAAGGTCTGCTGGCGCCGCAAGGCCGAAAGCCCGCTCTGGGCGGAGACCGAGCAGGTCGTTCAGCAGTTCCTCTCTCGCCCTGACGAGTACGAGGCCGACACCTGCGGGCCCGGGCCATTCTCGCTCGGTAACCCCGAGACCACCCGCGGGATTCTCCAGGCCGCCGGGTTCGACGAGATCGAGCTGCGTCAGCGCGACTTCGACTACTTCATGGGCGCGGACATAGACGAAGCGATCGACTCCCTGCTCGCGATCGGACCCGGCGCCGAGCTGATCCGCCTGAACGGCGAGTACGGGGAGAGTCGTCGGGGCGAGATCGCCGAAGCCCTGAGGGACCACTACGCCGCCTGGCAGAAGCCCGACGGCTCCATAGTCAGCCGCGCAGCCGTCTGGATCGTCACGGCCACGAACCCCAGCTAGCACCCCGTCGCCGCGCAACCGCGTCGTCACGCGCGTGACTGCATGAATGCGTCAATCGTCCGCGAGGGGCCCGAGGTCGACGTTGGTTGTGACGTCCACTCCGCGTCTGAGGGTGTCGAGAATGACACACGATCGCTCGGCGGCGGTGAGCAGCATCTCGACGGTCCGCGAATCGGTGCCGTTCGCCACCTCGATGTTGGTCTGGCAGCGCATTGATTGGAAGCCCACACGCACCGACCCGTCCACCGCGAGGGCACCGCGTAGGTCCACATCGCCTTCAACCTCGACCGCAAGTGCCGTCAGGCGGACGCCCAACAGGTCGGCAACCATGCGAATGGTCGAGTCTTGGCAGGCCGCGAGCGCGGCGCACAACAGCTCTCCAGAGTTGGGGGCCTCATGCAGGCCGCCGACCCCGCGGTGATTGCCGACCGCGATCATCACGTCCTCGGCGCGGTACTCCTCGCCGGGCACCACGGCGGTGCGAACAGGGTCCTCGAGGTCGCATCCGACCGTGTGAGCGCGGTCGACGACCAGTGCCTGTGCGGCGTCCTGTTCGTAGGTACGCCGCAGCGGCGCCTGCCGGGCCGCGACCTGCGATCGACTCGCGCGCGTGAGCCGTGGCGTCGTCTCGGGCTGCGGACTCATGACTTGGCGCCTGTACTCTGGGCTGCGAGCGCGCGGACGGCTTCGGTGCTCAGGCAGCGACCCCCGATCGCCCAGTCTTCGGACTTCGTCTCGTCGATCACCACCATCGTGACCTCGCGCATGCTCTCGCCCTCGATCTCGATCATCGTCTCGCTCAGGCGCTCGGCGATCTCGCGCTTCTGCTCGGCCGTGAAGACTCCCTCGATGACCTTCACATTGATGAATGGCATGTCGCACTCCTCGCAGTCGTGATGGGCCGGTCTTGCGGCTGATACGGCGCCTCGAGAGCATCCCATCCGCGCCCGAGCCGGTCATCGCGATTTCGGGCCATCCCACGGGGATGGCCCGAAATGCCATCTATCCCCGGGACTCGTGGTTGCGGGCACCTGCGAGTAGCCTCATCGATGATGCTGGAACAGCGGATCGGCTTCATTGACTTCGAGGGACGCAAGGTGGCGTACTCGCTCGTGGGCGAGGGGCCGATGCTCGTGTTTCCACCGTGGTGGATCAGTCATATCGAGCTCGAGTGGCAGCAGCCTGGCTTTCGGTCGTTCTTCGGCGAGTTCGCGGAGACGCACACGGTGCTGCGCTACGACAGGCTTGGCGTGGGCCTATCCGATCGCCGCCGCGAGCCGCACCACACCTCGTTCGAGTCCGAGCTCGGTGTGCTCCACGCGCTCCTCGACGAGCACAAAGTGGACAACTGCTCGCTTGTCGGCGTCTCATGCGGCGGCTGCTTCGGCGCCGCGTACGCGCGCCGCCACCCCGAGCGCGTGGAGCGGCTCGTGATCTACGCCGGCTGGGCGGACGGCCAAGCTCTTGCCCCGCCGCAGGCTCAGGCTTCGCTGATCGAGCTCGTGCGCGGCACGTGGGGGTTCGGCTCACGGATCCTGGCTGAGGTATTCATGACCGGGGCCGACGATCGCGAGCGAAGCGCATACGTTGAGTTCCAACGAACCTCCGCCAGCGCGGGTATGGCCGCTGATCTTCTCGAGCTGATCTTCGCGCTCGACATTCGCGACGACCTTGCCCATCTCCAGACGCCAACCGTCGTGATCCACCGGACGGGGGACCGCACCGTCCCCTTCTCCCAAGGCCGCGAGATTGCCACCCTGGCACCCAATGCGCGCCTGATCCCCCTTCCCGGTGACGCGCACCATCCCTGGCGCGGGGACGCGAACGGCACCGGTGCGGCTATAGCCAACGCGCTCGGCCCCGGTACAGGGCAAGGCGCGCATGTCGTGCCGTTGGCGCAGTCACTGACTCCACGCGAGCGCGAAGTGCTCACGCTCGTCGCCCGCGGCTTCAGCGATGCTGACATCGCCGAGCAACTCGTGCTCAGCACCCACACGGTCCACCGCCACGTCGCCAACATCAGAAACAAGCTCAACCTACCATCACGAACCGCGGCCGCCGCTTTCGCAGTCAGAGCCGGGCTGGCGTAGACCGGCTCAAACAGCCCGTCCCGCCACGCCACGCTCCCGTTCGGGACGACACGTAGGCTCCAAGGCTCAGGCCGATCCCGAGCGCTGCGAATTCCGCGCCAAGGATCGCCTCGCCCTCGATCCCCAGCTACTTCGCGATCGCTGCGCCGGTGATCACGTCATCCCCGGTCACCATCCGCACCCGGATGTGTGCTCGCTGGGCGACTCATCCGCACCCTGCTCGGCCGCCGAGCAGCAAGGCCGCCCGCCATCGCGGCCTGCCGGCGCAGCGAGGTCCGCGCCGCTCAGGTGAGCGACGCCTCCAGCGTGATCTCCCCGACACCGGCGAGCGCGCGACTCACCACGCAGCCTTCCTTCGCGCCCTGCGCGGCAGCCTTGAAGGTGGCCTCGTCGATTCCAGGGACGCTCCCGACTGTGTGAAGCGCGATCGCCGTGATCGTCGGCGCGCCGTCGACGAAACGCAGCGTCACCGTCGCGTCGGTCTTGACGGACTCGACCGGGGTGCCGGCGTCGGCTAGCCCAGCTGAGAGCGCCATCGAGAAGCACGCCGCGTGTGCCGCCGCGATCAGCTGCTCGGGGTTGGCTCCTGGGCCATCCTCGAACCGCGACTTGAACGAATAGTCGCCATTGATGCGCTCACCCGCGGTGAAGGTCCCGCTGCCGGCCTTCAGATCGCCCTTCCATTCCGCGCTCCCCTTTGCTGGCATCGTCTCTCCTTTGATTTGGCGGCTCGCTGACCGCGATCGAACGAATCTTAAATCCTGTCCCCCTCCGCCCCAGACTCCTGCTGGGCGAGGCTCCTGCTGCCACGGCCTTGCGCGCGCGCTCCACGCCGTTCACGAGACTATCGCTTCGGACGGTGGATGTCGCACAAAGGCACGAGCCACGCGGCTGTGTTGCGGCATTCGACCAACGCTTCTGTGCTGATACCCGCCGGGGCGCTTCTCAGGCCCCTGCGGCGGCTATCTGGTGCTTGTGGAGCTTCAATAGGTTGTGGGTGGCGGTGATGAGCCGCCATTCCGAGAGCGCGGCGGATCTGCCTCGTCGTTGAAACTGATTGATGCGCCGGTTGTGCTTGGTCTGCGCGAACACCGGCTCGACCATCGCCTTTCGTCGTCTGTATAGCCCGCCGCCGTAGTCGGTCGCGAGTACCTCGCGCATCGATGTGTAGCGCCCGCCATGCCACCCGGGCCGGGGCGTGTTGCGCTTGCCGGCGTCGGGTGGGATCAGCACCTGGACATGCTCGTTCGCGACGACGTTGTCCATCTGCTCCTCGTTCCAATAGCCAGAGTCGGCAACCGCGACCCCGGGAGTCTCTGTCACACCAATCGCCTGGAGCTCCCTCTTCGTCGCTTTCACCATCGGCTCCAGGTGACCGAAGTCCGGTGAGCTCGCGCTCACCTCGGCCGCGAGCACGATCTGCTCCTCGGTCACGACGGCCTGAGCGTTGTAGCCCTGGGTGTAGCTGCGTGGAGTCTTCACATTCCGCGAGTCCAGGTCGGTCGTGTTGATCTTCCCCGCCGGGATATCGGGTGGTTGGTATGGAGTCGGCGGGCGGCTGAGTCGGCGGCCTTGCGTGTCGCGCCCGTGCGCGCGGTAATGCTCATACGCCTCGTTCGCCGCACGCTCGACTTCGAGGTCTCCCACCATCCGGCGCTCCGCCTCCAACAGCCGCTCCGCGCGCGAGCGGACGATCGGCTTCGCTTCCCGGCGGCGGTGCTCATCGTGCTGGTGGCGGGCCTCACGTAGCCAACCCTCGCGGCCCTGAGTCCGGGGGACGATCACCTCTGCGTCAAGCTCGATGTTCACCTCGGGGGCTTCGGCAGTCGCCTCGGTCTTTGCACTCTCGTTCTCGGCGCGGTCGAGCTCGAGCTTTCGCTTCGCCTCTGCCAGAGCAGCACGACGTCCCTCGCTGGTCCGCAGGTGCTCGGGCAGCTCATCGCCACGAGCATCCCCGTATAGCGCATCCTCGGCCGCGTCGATCTCGCCGGCCTCCTTGAGGATCTCTCTCGCGAGCTGCTCATAGTCGAGGTTTGAGTGATGCGAGGCGTTCGCGTGCACCTTCGTTCCGTCGATCGCGATCACCCCGACCTTCACCAAGCCCGCCTGCTTTGCGGTTGAGGTGGTTTTGAGTGAGGGAGAGCGTGAGCAGCTGGAGTCGTGGGCGCGACGGGGCAAGAGCGCTCAGGCGTTGGCGCAGCGTGCCCGGATCGTGCTGGCGGCGGCTGAGGGATTGAAGAACACTGAGATCTCTCGGCGGCTTTCGCTCGATCACGCGACGGTAGGTAAGTGGCGATCTAGGTTCGCTAGGGATCGCCTTGAGGGGTTGGTCGATGAGCCGCGTCCGGGGAAACCGCGGACGATCACCGACGGGCAGGTGGAGGAGGTGATCGTAAAGACACTGGAGTCCACTCCGAAGGGCGCGACGCATTGGTCAACTCGGTCGATGGCGAGCGAGGTCGGGCTCTCCCAGACGGCTGTTTCACGGATCTGGCGGGCGTTTGGTCTGCAGCCACACCGCACCGAGACGTGGAAGCTCTCCAAGGACCCGCAGTTCGTTGCCAAGGTCCGCGATGTCGTTGGTCTGTATCTCGATCCACCCGAGCGCGCGGTCGTTTTGTGCGTGGATGAGAAGTCCCAGATCCAAGCGCTCGATCGCACCGCACCGATCCTGCCCATGCTGCCGGGTACACCACAACGTGCGACCCACGACTACAAGCGCTCGGGCACTTCCAGTCTCTACGCCGCGCTGGACATCGCTACCGGCAAGGTGATCGGGTCGCTGCATGCCCGCCATCGCGCGATCGAGTTCAAGAAGTTCCTGGCGACACTCGACCGCGAGGTCCCTGCCGAGCTGGACGTGCACGTGATCCTCGACAATTCCTCTACTCACAAGACCCCCGCGATTCAGCGCTGGCTACACGCGCACCCCCGGTTCATTCTGCACTTCACCCCGACCTCGAGCTCGTGGCTGAATCTCGTCGAGCGCTGGTTCTCAGAGCTCACGACCAAAAAGCTACGCCGCGCTTCCCACCGCTCCGTGCAAGCGCTCAACAGCGACATCCGCGCCTGGATCGACATCTGGAACGACGAACCCAAACCCTTCGTCTGGACCAAGACCGCCGACCAAATCCTCGACTCCATCACCCGCTACTGCAGACGAATCAACGACTCACAACACTAGCCGAGCAGCACGAGCGCTTGGCCGTGTAGTCTCGGCAGTCGTAGGACCGGCCCCAGGAAGTCTCCAGTCGAGAAGTCGAACGCGATCGCGTGAGCCTCGCCGACGCAATAGAGGTGGTCGTCCGGGCCCAATCTCAACCCGCGCGGCTGGCGGAAGTTCACCGAACGGTCAGGAGCAAAGACGCGGAGGAGGTCTCCGCTGGCCGGATCGTATTCGCGAACGGTGACTACAGCATCGGGGGCACAGAACGGAGACTCGCTGGCGACGACGATGTGGCCATTGGGAGCCACGGTCAGGTCCAGAGGGCTCAATTCGGGATCCGTGACCAAGCGCCGCGGCTGCGCCGGCGCGTCGGGATCGAACACCAGGATGGTGTTGTCGCCCTCGCCGGAAGGGCCGATGCCCGAGGCGAGATACAGGCTGCCGTCCCGCCCGAAACCGAACCCGCGCGGGAATGGGACGATGCCTTCCGGGAGGAGGGGTTCCGCGTGGCCGTCGAGCGTCGCAGAGATGCCCAAAATCGTCCGGCGGCGTCGCATCGTGACGTAGAAGCGACCGTCTGGCCCGAACACGGCGCCGCCCGGGTCGAGGTCCGCCATCGGCCCTGAGTCGCGCACGACGCGTCCGCTGCGATCAAGGGCGAGCATCCGGTCCACGCTGTTCAGGTAGATCAGCGCGCCGGAGGGATCAATGCAGAGACCACGCGGATCGACGATCCGAGGGTCGTCGCTGAACGGGCCGACGAGCTCGCCTTCGGCGTTGAAGGCGAGCACCGCATCATGGCCCCCACCGTTGGCGCTACCTGCACTGGTGACGAGGAACCGCACCAAGTCATGCTAACTCGGATAAGCAGCGCCCCCGCGTAGCCAGCGAGACGCCCCGGGCTGGACGACTCCGAGCATGCCGACTGGATCGAGGACCGGCACAGCTGCCTGATCGATGGAGGTGCCATTGCTCTGCGCCCCGACGGGGCAGCGGTGCGCAACATGCGATCTTTAACGGATCTGTGACGTCATGGGGCGATCACGTATAAATGGACAATGAGGTATCCGAGCGCTCTCCCTGGCGTCGTGCTCTGTGCCGTTGTGCTCGTGGCCTGCGGGCGTCCGGACACCTTCCCGGGGGAGGCACCCAACGGTTGTGTGAGGTCCCCTACGACATTCTTGTCTGGCATCGCGCCGGAGAGCGGCGCCACGCTCACAGTCAAGGTGGGCGCGGTCGTCTACGTGGAGTTGGTCGAGGCCGAGAAGTACCTCTCCTGGCCCGCCGGCACGAAGCCGCCCCCGCTCGTCTTCCCCTGGGCCGCCGCTCGCTCGTCGGACCCCAGCGTGCTGCGGCGCGTAGCGCTCTGCCCGCGCAGCGGGGCCTCCACGCTGCCCGTCGTGGTGTACGCCTTCCGCGCGCTGACCCCGGGCACGACCACGCTCACAGCTCCCATCGCGCAAGCCTGGAAGAGCGTCAAGCCGGCACGACGTCGCGGCTTGCACCCCTATCGCGCGACCGTGATCGTGGTTTAGGCAGGCGATGCTGGGCCCGTCCACCCCCGAAAGCAAACGCTGTGACGGTGGAGCCGCGCGCTCGACGGACAACCGCACGCCCTGGCGGTCGGGACACGCTCGCTCCCGTAGGCGGTTGAGGTCGCGCGTCTGTTGGCGCCGCTGACGGCTGACGGTCGTCCTGGGCGGCTGTCTGCGCGGTCGCGGCGTGGACGCTCGCTTCTAGCGGCGGAAAGGAGCACGCCTGCGGCGAGGCGACAGGCCCGCCCAGGACGCTACATCGCGCCAGGCCAAACGACGCGACGGCGCTCGTCTGCGCTGATACCAAACACCGTTTACCGGCGCAAATCGGCCCAGGAGCCAGCCTCAAGGGCCGTCCGGGTCCTGGAGCCTGACATCAGGGAACGAGATGGGTGGGCGTGTGGGCCTGAACGCAATCGGAGCGCTCAGGCGTACGACGCAAGGAATCACCGTAATGAGGTATTCCCCGGCCGGTTCGCCCTTGAGTGCTTCCGCGCAGGCCTTCGGAGTGGTTTCGCCGTTGCCGGGAGCGGTTGCTTCATACGCCCGAAGCCCTGCTGCCATCGAGAATCCGGTCAGCTCGGTGGACGCAGTCGCTCGAGCATACGTATCGTGCGTCGGATCGAATCCATACACGTAGATGCAGTGGTCGACGCACTCAGGAAGACCGTCCGCGTAGAAGTAGAGCTTTCCTTCTGACCAGGAGGGACCGAGCCAGAACGTTTCTCCTCCGCCTTCTTCAACTCCTTGCAGCGCGATGAGATGCTGCGGACCGCCCTTGACCGCCTCGGTCAGGACCTCGCCTTCGCCATTTGGGTCTCCGTTTCTGGTGTAGAACGAGTCGGTCAGCGCCAGCCGCCCGTAGTACAGCTGCAGACCGGTGACGCTGCGGTTCGTCGTGGCTTCGCAGCTCGCGCGCGTTACTTTGTTTGCTGGCTGGCACAACCTTCGCGGCGCGCCGCCGAGCGTTCTTCGCCCGCTGCCGTCGAGCAGGCTTGTCATCACTTGATTCGCGCTCCTCATCCAAGCGACGCGATCGCCCCAAATCGTCGGATCCCGAGCCTCGTCGCTGCCGGGGACCGCGCGAGGGTCGCTTCCATCGACTCCTGAAACGATGAGATGGCAGCCGCTTTGGCAGACCTTGTAGACCAGTAGCGGTGAGCCCGATGGACCGGGGCCAACGTCGGCTTCGATCGTTCGTGTGGCGGCAGGGATAGGCGGCGTCGAGATCAGGCCGTCGCTGTCCACGACAAGGTGCCAGCTCTTGTCGGTCGCGCTGTAGTCACTCCACACCTGCAGGTCGCCGAACGACTCGATGGTGGTCCCCCCGTGCAGCGGCGCGATCAACGTCGGCGCTGCAGCGGCGCTGCTCGCCGCAGACAGTGCAATCCAGACAACTAGCGCCAGGACTCGTCTCATAACAGCTAAGACAACCACATCGGACCGGGGTTGTGTAGGCCATCCCCGGAGGCAAACGAAAGCTCGGCGTTGAGGGCATCGCAGAACGAGGCGCTCCCGCTGCGCTTGTGCTTTGCGGCCAAACCGAGCGTGCAAGCGCAGGCCAATCAGACGACCGGAAGGGACGAAAAGCAATCCTCAATCGGCGTGCCCGGGAATCGTCGGTTGCGGAAGCCCGACAAAGGATCTCGGGCGCTTGCTCGGCTGAGAAGCGGGAGTGATCGCCTCCGATGCCAGGCCGCCGACTCCGAGAAACCAGCGGCAGATCACGGTCGCCGTCGAACCCGGGGCAGCTCAGCGTGCCCGACTTCTTCATCGAAAGCTTCCGCGTCCCACCGTTCCTGCTGCTGATCTACCAGGCTGCCGGTAGTGCCTCCGGGACCCCTGGCGGGTACTTGCCGGCGATCAACGAGGTCGAGATCGACTACGGGCGCAACCTCCGCGTCTCAAGCGGCGCTGAGGGCTGGGATGCAGTTCCTGCCCTCCTCCTGGGCGCATACGGCGTGGACGCTAACGACTAGGAGGGCTCGCTACGGCCAGTGGCTAGGCGTGCGTCTCGCGCGCTGTAAAGATATTCAGGGGAGCCGTGCACACCAACAGCACACCATCCTCCATCGAAGCCAGCCGCAAATTTTTGGGAAACCTCTGAGGTGCTGAACAAAGATCTCGCCACGACCTGTTATTTGGGAATGATAGAAGACGGTCGATAACCCGCCCAGGGCGCCTGTGGGAAGGAGCCGGACCGACGCCTTAGTGAATGCAATCGTCCGACAGACTAACCAAGTCGGAGGTCGGGCAGGAGATCCATGTGGCCGCACTTGACAACGCGGGAGTTCCTCATTGTGGTGGTTCTCATAGCGGCCTGGAGGCTTCCCGACTGGCTGCGCAAGTTCGTTCGCCTAGCCGACGAGCTGCACAGCTTCCGCACGCGCTGGCCACAGCTCCCAGCCGGTCGGAGATGGTGGCGGTGGTGGAGTTGATCCGTATGGCCCGCCGCTCATCGCGGCGGCAGACCGCCTACGCTCACGGACCACAGGCAGCCCCCCGTGTAACCAACCTATCCTGCGAACCACGCAGAGCGTGAGGCCCAGTCAGACGATGGCGAGACGTGCGGGTGTAAACGGCTGGCCGGCGGCGATGTTGAGCAATGTCGCACCCAGGAATGTGAGGACGAACGCGACGAGCGAGATGAGCACGAAGGCGAACGTACTTGGTCAGGTTGTCGTAGAACTTGCGTCCCTGCTCGACCGCGTGCACGATCGTGGCGAAGTTGTCGTCGGTGATGATCATGCGCCCGGCGTTCTTGGCGACCTCCGTGCCGCTGCCCATCGCGATCCCGATGTGGGCGGCCTTGATCGAGGGTGCATCGTTGACGCCATCGCCGGTCATCGCCACGACCTCGCTAGCTGCCGCCAAACTCGCCTAAAGGGCGGCCAGCGTTTCCTGCGATTCCCAGGGGTTTGGGCCGGGGCGCGGGCATCCCCGGCCCAAACCCCTGACCGGACAGGTCAAGCGAATGGACACCCTGTCCGGCGCACTAATGGCGGTCTGCAACCAGACGGTGTCAGGGATCCCACCGCGCCAAGACCAGCCGAGCCTCGTCAACGAGCTTGAGCGCGTGCCATGACCACAAAGAGGGCTATTTGCAGGGCTTTTTAGTGGCGAGACTCGGACTCGAACCGAGGACACCGCAATTTTCAGTCGCGTGCTCTACCAGCTGAGCTATCTCGCCGCGACCCCCGATCCTAGCGCTCAGCGATACGGGATGAGTGCTGCGAACCTGGCCGGAGGCCACCCGGCGTGGTCGGGCGCTCCATCTGAACCTCCACGGCTAGCTCAGAGCTAGCCAGGCCCCCCCGGGGTTCTTGCCGCGTAGCGATCTTCTGTGCCGCTGGCGGCATCGACGTGGCACGCCTGCGCGAGCTGATCGCCCAGGCGACACGCGCCGCGATGTTCGTCGGCGCCGGGGACGCCGCCGATCCCCTGTACCAGCGGGGGTCGGGGGACGAAGCTCGAACTCGTACCTTGTGCAAAAGCGCATTAGGGGGCTGCACGCCCAGCGTTTTGGGGCGCGCGACAAGTACGGGCCGCGGAGGTAGCGTCTGGGGTCTCGGAAAGGGGGCATTGACAGACCTTGGTGGAAAGGCTATCTTTCCGGCTGTGTTAGCTCTCCTCTCCTTCGGCCGATCGATGGTGCTCCCTCGATGACCTCGGAAGTCGGGCACATCGAAGATGCGATTCGAGAGCTTCTTGCCGCACAGCGAGACTACGAAGTGCTACGGGCGGCCGTTGAGCCGCCTCTCAGCAAAGCCACTTCGCGGCGCGAGCAAGCGATACGCGCAGCGGCCGCCAGCGGTCTATCCCGTCGCAAGATTGCCGAGCTGACGGGCATGAGCCACACCCGAGTGATTCAGATTCTCGATGGCTCTCGCCGCGCAGAATCGATGCAAGAGCTTGGTTCGCTGAAGGGCTGGCAGCTTGCTGACCGGCTGACAGCCTTTGCGCTAAGTAACAGCCTTAGCCGCGAGGAGATGGCTGCTGCAACAGGTCTGACCGTCGAGAAGGTGCACCAGGTGATCAAGGAGCACGCCGAGCAGCTAGCACACAAACGCAATGCTGCTGCCCTTGAGAGGGTACGCCTCCACATGCCGAGTTGGCGTGGAGAGGGTTATGAGGACTCGTGAGCCATGGTGAGACATCCTTATCGAGATCAGTTTGCAGTCGAACGTCGATTCGTGATCGTGGAGCTAGGTGTTGTGCCCGGTGACGTCCCGAACGCGGTGGATGGGTGGGCGGTTGCCGAGGGCGCTGTGGGTGCGCTGCTCGTTGTAGTGGTGGACCCAGTGTGGCAGTGATGCGCGGCGGGCGTTGCTTGAGGCGTATTGCAGGGCGTAGGCCCACTCGCGTTGCAGGGTCTGCTGGTAGCGCTCGACCTTCCCGTTGGTGCGGGGCGTGTAGGGCCGGGTACGGAGGTGACGGATCGCGCGGCGATAAAGCAACTCGCTCAGGGTCTTGTTGCGGATGTAGGCGAACGCGTTATCGGTCATCAGCCGTTCAGCGACGATCCCGTGCTCCAAAAACCAGTCCAGTGCGCGGCGGGTGAACGCGGTCACGGTCGGGGCCTTCTCGTCGTCGTGGATCTCCGAGTACGCCAGGCGGCTGCAGTCATCGACAAGCGAGTGCACGTACTCCCAGCCGGCCCTTCTGGAGCGTTTGGTGCGATCACCGGTCAGCGTGTGCCCGGGTTCGGTGAACTTGCCGAGCTTCTTGACGTCCATATGCAGCAGGTTCCCGGGACAGGGCCACTCATAGCGGACGACCGCCGCGCGCTCGGATGGCTCCCGGCGCGAGCATCCCCCACGCCGCAGCACCTGATGGACGGTCGAGTGAGGGCGCCCAATCAGCATGGCGATCGTCCTCGGACTCCAGCCCGTTCGCTGGCGCAGCTCACAGATGCGCTGCTCCTCCCCGACAGGACACCGGGAGGGAGAGCGGTGAGGGCGACTGGAGCGCTCCGCCAGGCACGCCAACGACTCGCGCTCAGCAGGGATCGCCGCCCGCCAACGGCGCACCCACTCCCAGACGGTGGACTTCGACACGTTCCCCCATACAGCTGCCTGCGAGAACGACATCCCGTCATCCACGACACGACGAACGACCATCTCCCGCCCACACGGGGTCATACGGGCTCTATGGTGCGGCATTCCGGGCCTCCCTCGAGGTCAGTGAGCTTTGACACCCACAGCCTCTCGGTAGGCCCGGACCTACCTACACAGCGTTCTGAACGTCCCTGGGCACGTCAGCTAGCGCGTCGCTGTCCAGACCCAGGTCTGATTCATCACAGCGACCAGGGAGCCCAATATGTGAGTCTTACCTTCGGGCAAAAGGCACGCGACGCAGGAGTAGCAGTCTCGATGGGATCCCGCGGCGACTGTTATGATAACGCGGTCGCTGAGAGCTTCTTTGCGACGATCAAGAAGGAGCTCGTGCACCGTCACCCCTGGCCCACAAGACGCGAGCTGAGTTCCGCGGTCTTCGAGTACATCGAGGCCTTCTATAACCGTCAACGACGGCACTCAACCCTCGACTACCTCTCCCCAGAACAGTACGAGAACCAATCAACCACAACAACGATCAGCAACTAGCCACGATAGCCCAAGACTGTCCACGAAACCGGGTCCACTCCAGATTGGTTGCCAGCGGCGTCCGTTGCGACTAGGTTGAGTAAGTGTGTGCCGTCAGGTAGTTTTGGTCGTGTTCAGTGTGAGTGTTGGGGTGATTTGGGAGGGGCAGGGTTGTGGGTAGGTGTAGTTGCATGGGGCTGTGTAGGTTTCGACTGGTTGGCCGTCTATGGACATGGTGAGGGTTTGTATGCCGCCGCCGCTATCGCGTGCTGTGAGAGTGAGGTTTTCTGTCCCTTTGTGGTAGCTGGTAGCCGCTGCGGCTGGGCTGGACGGGCTTCCTCCGGGGCCCGGGCCACGGATTCGGCACTTTGGCGATGGACCGGGCCACGCTCGCCATACCCCACGTGGAGATCGAGGTCGGGCGTGCCGCGCGACTCAGCGCGGCGACGCGGGCAGGCTCGTCGCGCCAGGGGCGCCAGCCTGCCGGCGCGCCGGTCGCGAGAGCACCGCTGCGGCGAGCACCCCGCCGACCCCGCCGAAGAGGTGGGCCTCCCAGGAGATCCCGGCGTGCGGGACGAGGTCGTAGATGAGCGCACCGCCGAAGAGGAGCAGGACAACGACGCCGACGGCGATCTCGACCACCTGGCGATCGAACAGGCCGCGGCTGATGAGGTAGGTCGCGTAGCCGAAGACGACGCCGCTCGCGCCCACCGTCACCGTTCCGCCGGGTGCTGTGAGCCACGTCCCGGCGCCGCTCACGAGCGCCACGATGAGGGTCACGAGGAGCAGGCGTCCTGCCCCGGCGAGAGCGATCGCGACGCCGAGGATGACGAACGGAACCGTGTTCGCCAGCAGGTGCGAGAAGCTCGCGTGCAGGAACGGCGCAAAGACGATGCCGTCGAGGTGCGAGAGGTTGCGCGGCACGATCCCGTCGCGGTCGAGTCGATAGCTGTCGAGCGCGTTGACGAGCTCGACAGCCCACATGATCGCGAGAAGCGCACCGAGCGCTCGCAGTCCGTCGGCCTGTGCGGCATAGCGCTCGCGAACTCGATCCTTCATATGCGAAGCATGGCAGCTCCCCTCCCTCCCGAGCCCATATGCGCGACGTGGATGTTTGGCGACTGGGGGCGCTCAGCGGGAGACGGTACGCCGGAAGAGCAGAGCGCACACCACGGCGATCACGATCGCGAGGATCGGAACGCCGGCGCCAATGATTCCGATGAAGGACAACACGATCCCGACGAACCCCAGGATCCCGGCCACGCTGCCTATCAGGATCAGCCGATACGCCCGCTTTTCACGAGCGGCCTTCGGGGTGTAGCTTCCGCGCTTGTCGAGTGCCCCCATGTTCAGAGGATAGCCGCTGGCGCGGGCCGCTCCAGGCGGGTTGAAGGGCTTGACATGCCGCAGCGATGCCAGCTCCGATCGGGGTTGCAGGGCGTGACATGCTGGAGGCGATGCCCGCCCCCGATCAGAGCCTGCCCGAGCCTGCGCCCACGATCGACGAGCTCGTGATCGCCGATGAGCCCGAGCGCTGGGCGGCGCTGGGCTTCACGATCGTGGGGGAGTGCTGCCAGCTCGGCAGGGTCCGCCTGCGTCTCGCTGGGCGCGGGGCTGGACAGGGGATCGTCCACTGGGCGCTGCGCGCGATCGCCGCCGTCGAGCTCGATGGGCTTCCCACGACGCGCTCGGAGTCTCCGGTGCCGGCGCCGGCACCCGCGCACCCCAACGGCGCGGTGGCGATCGATCACCTCGTCGCGATGTCCCCCGCGCTCGAGCGCAGCGTGCGAGCGCTCGAGGCAGCCGGTTTGGATCTGCGCAGGATCCGCGAGCAGCCCACCCCGGTCGGGGCGCCACGGCAGGCGTTCTTCCGACTGGGGGCGGAGATCCTCGAGGTCGTCCAGGAGCCCGACGGGGCCATCGAGCGCGGTGGTGGACCCGACCGGCCCGCCCGCCTGTGGGGCCTTGCCCTGAGCGTCGAGGACCTCGATCGTGCCGTGGATGTCCTCGGCCCACACGCCGGCTCGATCCGCCCCGCGGTCCAGCCGGGCCGGCGGATCGCCACGCTTCGCCGCACGGCCTGTCTGTCGATCCCGGTCGCGCTGATGAGCCTCCGGGCCGATGGCGGGGGCACGTAGCTCAGGCACGATCGGGGTCGACGCATATGACGCATATGCGTCACAATGCAGAGGCGATGGCTGCCTGCACGCATCTCGATTCGGTGGAGATCCTGGACCTGCCGGCAGAGGTGGCGGGGTGCGAGGAGTGCCTGGCCACCGGTGGGCACTGGGTGCACCTGCGGATGTGCCAGACCTGCGGGCACATCGGCTGCTGCGACAGCTCGCCGGGGCGTCACGCCACCGCTCATCACCGGGCGACGGGACATCCGATCATCCGCTCGGCGGAGCCCGAGGAGGATTGGAGCTGGTGCTACGTCGATGAGCTCGCCTTCCAGCTGCCTCCGGCGTGAGGCTCCTACGCCCGCGTGAGGCCCTTACGCTCGCGTGAGGCTCCTACCTCCTATCGCTCGCGTGAGGCTCTCTACGCCGGCTGCTGATCGGCGGCGGCCTGCTCGACGTCCGCGGCCGCGGACGTGGGCCCGCGCCAGTTGCGCAGGAACTCCTCGCTGGCGGCCACGTCGAGGGGCTTGGCGAAGAGAAAGCCCTGCCCGCTGTCGCACTGCTCCTCCCTCAGAAGCGTCAGCTCCCGCGGCTGCTCGATGCCCTCCGCGAGGGTCTCGATCGAGAGCGCCTTGCCGAGCTGCACGAGGCTGCGGATGAGGGTCTCCCCCTCGTCGTTGTGCGTCAGTCCGGTGATGAAGGAGCGGTCGATCTTGAGGGCATCGACGGGGAATCGCTGTAGGTGGGCGAGGGAGGAGTAGCCCGTGCCGAAGTCGTCGATTGCGATCCGCACCCCGAGCTGCTTGATCGCGGCGAGTCGGCGGGCGGTCTCCTCGGCGTTGCGCATGAGGGTGGTCTCGGTGATCTCGATGGTCAGCGCCACGGGATCCAGCCCACTCTCCGCGAGCGCCTCCCGCACATCGGATATGAAGTCGTCGACGTCGAGCTGGCGCCCGGAGATGTTGACGGCCATGCTGATCGGATATCCGGCCCTGCGCCACGCGGCGCCCTGACGGCAGGCCTCGCCCAGGACCCACTTCCCGATCTGGACGATCAGACCGGTCTCCTCGAGCAGGGGGATGAAGTCGTTGGGCTGCACGAGTCCCCGCTGTGGGCTGTTCCAGCGGATCAGCGCCTCCACCCCGGTGGGGCTCATGTCCCGCAAGTTGAAGGTGGGCTGGTAGACGAGGAAGAACTCGTCCCTCTCCAGGGCCTCCCGGAGGTCCATCTCGAGCTCCATCCGGCTCTGCACGGCGTCCTGCATCCCGGACTCGAAAACCACATAGCGGTTGCGGCCGTCCCACTTGGCCTGGTACATGGCGATGTCCGCGTCGCGCAGCAGATCCTCCGCGGAGGCCCGCTCGCCCATCGCGATCCCGATGCTCGCGGTCACGGTCAGGCGGGTCTCCTGCTCGGCGAGCTTGAAGGGTTCCTTGAGCGCTTCCAGCAGGCGCTCCGCGATCACCTCGGGCCCCGCCGCCAGCGAGAGCTCCTCGGCGATGACCACGAACTCGTCCCCCCCGAGGCGCCCCAGCGCGTCGGTGGCGCGCACGATCCCGTCCAGCCGCGCGGCGACCGCCCGCAGGAGCTCGTCGCCGGCGCCGTGGCCGAGGGTGTCGTTGATGCTCTTGAAGTTGTCCAGGTCCACGAACAGGGCGGCCACGGGCGTCTGATTGCGGCGCGAGCGCACGAGCATCTGCTCCACGCGGTCGATGATCAGCGTGCGGTTGGGAAGCCCCGTCAGGGTGTCGTGCGTGGCGAGGAACGCGAGCTCCTCCTGGCGGCGGGTGAGCTCCTCGTCCGCGCGCCGGCGCTCGTCCTCGAAGAACCGGCCCACCCGCACGAGCGTGATGTCGAGGGTCCGCTGCAACGCGGCGAGACCCAGCAGCACAGTCTCCGGCGCGATGCCCAGCTGCGCGGCGCTCTCGTGCAGCACGTCGGCGGCTGCGTCGCGCCAACGCAGGCAGCGCTTGGTGACCTCGTCCAGCGGCGCAACCCGCTCGGCGGCGAGCTGGCCGAAGATGTGCCAAGTCTCCATGCCCACCTCGCGGGCGGCCTCGAGGCTCTCGCCGGCCATCCAGCCCGCCACGGCCGCCGTGGAGGCGGTGCAGATCTGTTCGAAGCTCTCCTCCACCGATATGTTGAGGAGGTGCTTCGAGGCCCTTGTTCGATCGACCGTCCCGTCCACCACGTCCCCGGTGCGCGCCCTCAACGCTTCGCCGAGACGACGCAGATCCTCGGCCGGCTCCACCGCGGCCATCGGCTGGGTGGGGGGCTTCGCCGCGTGAGTCCCGCCGTACCGCGTTCTGGGGTGTGGAACCGTGCTCACGCGCAACTTATCGGCGGCAAATACTGATTACTGGAGGTCTGCGAGATTGCCTAATACAGGCCGTGGGTCGGGGGGAGGACATTTGTTGTACACCTGCCGATCGGATCATTCCTCGAGAGGAGCCCCATGAGCACCAAGTGGACGACCGAGCAGATTCCCGACCAGACGGGCCGTACGGCGATCGTCACGGGAGCCAACAGTGGCCTGGGGCTGGTGAGCGCGCGCGAGCTGGCCCGCCGGGGCGCGAGCGTGGTTCTGGCCTGCCGCAACGCCGAGAAGGGCGCGGCTGCGCTCGAGGCGATCTCGCTCGTGGCTCCCACCGCGCGGCTGGAGCTGGCCGCTCTGGATCTCGGCAGCCTCGCGTCGGTACAGGCGTTCGCGGAGTGGTTCCGCTCGACCCACGACGGTCTTGACCTGTTGCTCAACAACGCCGGCGTGATGGCGCCCCCCCGGCAGGTGACCGCGGAGGGGTTCGAGTTGCAGTTCGGCACCAACCACCTCGGCCACTTCGCGCTGACTGGTCAGCTGATCGGCGCGATGGAGGGGCGCGAGGACGCGCGTGTGGTGACCCTCAGCAGCCTTGCCCACAAGATGGGGCGCATCGACTTCGACGATCTGCAGTCCGAGCGCCGCTACAACCGCTGGCGCGCCTACGGGCAGTCGAAGCTCGCGGACCTCATGTGTGCGCTCGAGCTCGATCGCCGCCTGCGCGCGGCGGGCTCGACGGTGAAGAGTCTCGCGGCCCATCCCGGCTACGCGGCCACCAATCTGCAGTCCGCCGCGGTGCCCACGCTCGATCGCATCGTGATGGTGTTCACCAACGCGTTGGCCGCGCAGAGCGCCGAGCGCGGTGCGTTGCCCTCGCTGTATGCCGCCACCGAGCCCGGTCTGGAGGGCGGTATCTACGTGGGGCCCGACGGGATCGGCGAGTTCCGCGGCCATCCCCGGCAGGTATCCCCCAACGGCTCGGCGCGGGACGAGCAGGTGGCCGCGCGGCTGTGGGAAGTCTCCGAAGAGCTGACCGGGGTTAGGTACGAGCTGGCGCGCTGACCGGGCCTCAATCGGCCGGGTTCTCCTCGTCGGCCTCGCCGTACACCGAGTCCGACGTCTCCTCGTCCGGTCCAGCGTCCTGCGTGATGCGGAACGGCCTGTGCTCGTCGCCGTGCGAGGCGTGCTCGATCAGTTCCTGCTCGGCCAGCTCGAAGCCCTCCGACTCGCCCCCTCCGCCCTCCTCGACCGCGCGGCGCTCCTCGCGACGGCGGGCCTCGATTGCGCTGTCATCCATGTCGCAACTCTACCTCCCCCTGGCATCGGCTCGCTCACGCCCTCAGCACCGTCTTGACGCTCTCCCCGCCGAGGAAGTGCTCCCGCAGAATGCCCGGTGCCTCATCGAGCGCGGCGACGGTGGTCGTGACTCGCTCGGGCTGCAGGTCTCCACTGGTCATCAGCTCCAGCACCCGCGGGATCAGCGTGCGCACGTGCGCACGGCCGAGGTGCAGCGTCGCGTTGTGCAGATACATCTGCAGGAGCGGGATCCTCGTCTCACGGTGAAGGCCCCCGGAGCTCGAGCAGATTCCGTCCGGCGCGGTGCTCGCGAGTGCGTGCGAGAGACCGTCCGCGCTCACGTCCGCCACCAGCGGGAAGGGGTCCCTGCGGCGCAGCTCCTGGGGGCGCAGCGCTTTCATTCCCAGGCCCCCCGCGTACCCGCGCACGCGGGGGCGGGCGTCCGCGAAGTACACGCACCGCGCGCCCAGCGCGAATGCGATCAGTCCCGTGTACAGCGGGACGCTCGGTGTGAACAGCGAGCGCTCCCCCCTGCCGGCCACGATCAGCACCTCCGCGTGGGGGTTCCTTTCGAGCAGCCCCGGCAGGTGGGGGCCGATGTGCCGGTAGGCGTCGCACACGTTGTCCGCCACGCTCGCCGCCGCCGCCGGGTCGATCCCATCCGGCAGCGGCACGAGCATCGCGTCCGCGTAGGGCACCCGCAGCTCGTCGGAGAACGCCCCGCCCCAATGTCCCGTCCCGATCCCAAAGCCGTACATCGAGAGGGGCGGCACGCTCGTGCAGTTGCCCGTGTGCCCCGCCACGCAGGGCCCGCACTCCCCGCAGTTGATCTGGAAGGGCACGATCACCCTCTCGCCTGGACGTACCGTCCTCACCTGCTCCCCCACGCTCAGCACCTCGGCCACGCACTCGTGTCCGAGGTGCAGCGGCAGCGGGATCCGTGTCGCGCCCAGCATCACCGGACAGTCCATGTCGCATGTCGAGGCGGCGATCGGATGCACGATCGCCCCCTTCGGGCCCGGCGGGGGCGGGGCGGCCACCGTCCGCCAGCGCAGTCTCCCGCCCGGTGCGGCGACGAGGGCGCGCATCCGGTGGCGGCTGCGCGCGTCTCCCCAGCCGTGGTCCGCGATCGTCCCCGCCAGGCGCCGCAGCCGCTTCCCGGCATCGCGCTCGAGCGAAAGGCGCGTCGTCGTCGCCGCATCCGGGGTGAGCATGCCGGCGTAGTGGCGCGCCCATCCGCGCGGCCGGCGTCTGGATGAGCCGTGCCGCCTCAACGACCGGCTCCCTCAGTCGGCTGGCTGCTTATGGGGGCGCGGGCGTGCGCTCCGCGAGTTCGGCCTGCGCGGGCGCGGAGGGTTCTCCGCGCGCTCCTTGGCGGTCATCTGCCGGACGCGAAGCGTTCCCTGCTCGATCTGCTCGCGGATGTCCGCGAGTTTCTCCTCGCGCCGCTCTTCCTGTCGCTCCCACATCGTCTTCATTTCATGGCCTCGCCCGTGCGGGGGCCCGGCAGATGCTTGGGGCAGCGACCGGCGGCCTGCACGATTGCGCCGCGAACCCTCGCCGCGGCCTGTTAATCCAGGATAGCCGAGTTCTCGAGGGCTTCCGTCCGCGTATCGCGGTTGCCGGCGGTTGCTGCTACGGTGTTGCCCAACAGGCCAGGCGGATTGCCCGGCGCATGCAGTGCAGCGGTCGTAGCCTTGCTTTGAGCAGTCTCCGAGTTCGCGGCACGCGACTACAGGAGGAAGCACAATGGCTACAGGAACCGTCAAGTGGTTCAGTGACGACAAGGGTTTTGGGTTCATCACGCCCGACGACCAGTCCAAGGATCTCTTCGCCCATCACTCCGCCATCATCGGCGAGGGCTATCGCTCGCTGACCGAGGGCGCGAAGGTCTCCTACGACGCCGAGGCCGGGGACAAGGGTCCCAAGGCCGTCAACATCCAGCAGCTCTAACCCGCGCCACGGCGCAGGGTCGCGCCACCGCGCGGGGTCACTCCTCGCGCGGTGGATGGCGGAAGACGATCCGCTGCAGCTCTCGGACCGCCGCGCCGCCGAGGCGCAGAGCGGTCTGGAAGCCCTCTAGGCCGAGCTCGCCGGCGTCGAGCGCGCGACGCAGCTCGTTGAGCGTCGCGCGCTCCTGCGCCGACACCTCGAGCTGGTCGCGGGGGGTCTCCAGCAGAATCAGATGACGCGCGCGCCGCAGTCCGTGGGCGAGGCGCACGTATCCCTCGCGTTGCTCCGCGCCGAGGCCCTCCACCACGAGCACCACGGTCTGACCGGCGCCCAGGCGCTTTGCGACGGTGGCGTCGAGCAGCTCCCGCGTCCGTGCCTCGAGCTCCTGCGGCGCGATCCGCCCGGCGAGCAGCGCGCGGATCTTCGCAGGCGAGAGCAACGCTCCGCGCTCCTCGAGGACGCGCTCCGCCAAACCCGCGGCCGCGGTGGGGTCCGCCGAGACGATCAGCAGCAGGCTCCCCGGGGAGTAGCGCAGGCGGTCCGAGGGAGCGAGCACGTGGCAGCGCGCCGAGACATCGACCGGGCGCTGCGGGGCACCGTCGCGGCGGGGGCGCTCCGAGGACCACCCCCCGCGCTCGTCGGGGGATATCTTGACGCTGCGTGTGGAGGCGGGAGTGGGCATGCACCCATCATGCCCTACCGTGCGGCCTGCTGCTCCTACCCCGCCGCGGCCGTGCTCGCCTGGCGGGGCAACGCCAGCAGTGAGCAGCGCGCGTGGCGCTCCAGGTAGTCGGAGGTGCTGCCAAGCACGAGCCGCCGCAGGGGTCCGTAGTTGCGCGAGCCCACCACCAGCAGGTTCACTTCGCCGCCGAACGACGCCAGCTCCTCTCCCGGCAGCCCGTACACCGCACGTCCCTCGACGCCCTCGAGCTCCCCCAGTCGCTCCTTGGCATCCTCGAGCAGCGCCTCGATCGTCTCCCCCAGGGCGGGTGGTGTGAGCCCGGTGAAGGAGGAGGTCGGGATCGACACCACCTCCAACGCGATCAGCTTGGCCCGGTGTTGCTCCGCGAGCGAGCGCCCCGCCACGAGTGCCGCCTCGCTCTCGGGGGAGCCGTCGTAGGCTACGCCGACGCTCGCGAGCGCCAGCGGATGCTCGGCGTAGCCGCGGGCGGCGATCGCCACCGCGCAGGGGGCTCCGTTCAGCGATGCGCGGGTGTCGTCCCCCAGCATCGCCCGGCCCAGCATCCCGCGGCTGCAGGAGCCCACGACGAGCAGGTCCGCACCCCGCTCCTCGGCGAGGTCGTGCAGGCCGCGACCCACGGTGCTCGCGGGGAAGCCCACAAGCTCCGCCTCGACGCCGGCCTCCTCGCGCTCGTGCTCGAGCAGCTCCGAGGAGCCCTCGAGTTCGGCCGCGGGATGCCCGGGGGTCGCGGCGCTCATCAGGTGCGGCTCGCCGCCGCCGTGTACATGCGCGAGCGTCAGCGCGCTCTGTGGGCTCCCGAGGCGGCGCGCGAGAGCGATCGCGTCACGGCCGCCCGACCGCCCGTCGACCCCGACGATCAAGTTCTCAAACAATGCTCGGGCCTCCTTGTCGCTGTCCGGAGCAGACTAGCCGTCTCTACGGCTCCTGCCATCCGGGGGGCCGGTTCGGGGGAGAGTTGCACCGCCCAGCGTGGGTCGGCCGGCACCTGAGCGAACAGGGGCCGTTGCAGATCGTGGTGCTGAGGAGCCCTGCCCGTGGCGAACGTCAGCGGGTGGGCGGCTCTCAGCCGCCCACCCGCTCGTCGTCCCGGCGGTAACCCAGGCGCGCGGAGATGCGGTCGGCGGTGGAGATCAGGTGTGGCCCGAGCGCATCCGCGAGTTCCTCCAGAGAGATCATCGAGCTGTGCACGGTCATCGTCGCGGCCGCGATCACCTCGTTCCCGGTGGTGCGCACGGGGGCCGCGATTTCAAAGAGGTCCGGAGCCAGCTCCTCCTCGGCGACCGCGAAGCTCTCCTCTCGGAATCTCCGCAGCTCCTGGCGCAGCGCGGTCTTGCTCTTGAGCGTCTTGGGGGCGCGTTTGGGGAGCTGCAGCTCGGCGAGTCGTTCGCGCTGGTCCTGGTCGGGCAGGTTGGCGAGCAGCAGCTTGCCGGCCGCCGTGCAGTGGAGTGGCAGTCGCGAGCCGGGCGCGACGCCGAGGTCGATCAGTCGCTGACCGCGGCGGTTGCCGCGCAGCCAGTCGACGAGCAGCAGTTCCAAGCCGTCGAGCACTCCCATCGAGACTGTGAATCCGGTTCGCCCCCGCAGCTCCTCGAGATAGGGATGGGCGTGCTCGTAGAGGCTCATGCCGTTCATCGCCGAGATGCCGAGGTCGGTGACGCGGAGCGCGAGGTGGTACTTGCGTCTGAGGCCCTGCTGCAGGTAGCCGAGCCGGGTGAGCGTGATCACGTAGCGGTGGGTCGTGGAGCGGCTCATTCCGAGCTCGTCCGCGAGATCCGCGATTCCCAATACCGGGCGCTCGGGCGTGAAGCAGCCAAGGATCGCGAGGCCGCGCTCCAGGGACTGCGAGAAGCGCGGCTCCTGCAAGGTTGGGATCGCGGGCGCCCACTCGTTGGCCGCAACTGGCGGATGCGTTCCCAATCTAGGCATCTCTCTGTCTCCTCCTTGAAGTTGCGAGCACGCCGGGATACGTCTCGTCCCCCCTGGGACGCATCGCGCTTCCTCCGGAATCGGCCCTCATGTTCCAATGACCCATTACCCGAGGATGATGACGCCTGACCCACATCATGGCCAGGAATCCGTTCCAATTGGAACGTTTGTGTTCCAATTGGAACGGGGCTGTGGCAAAGGCGCGTGGCTGTGACGCCGTGCCTGGACCTCTCACCGCGACGCCACACGTGTGGATCTGCGGGTGGGCTGGTGCTTGCGCGGGAGGCGTCGGCGGAGGATGACCCTCGATCCGGCCTGCGGGGTGAGCAGCACACTGCGCCAACGGGTGCCCTCGATGTTCTTGCCCGTGGGCAGCACCACTCGCGCGGCGAGGGTTGCGCACAGCACGGTGCGCATCTCGAGCAGCGCAAGATGCTGGCCCAGACAACGCTTGTGGCCCCCTCCCCAGGGCAGCCAGATACGCGACCGTGGGGGTGAGCCCAGGAAGCGCTCCGGGCGGAACTCGTGCGGATCTGGGTAGAGGGAGGGGTCGTGGTGCACAAGGTAAATGCACCCCAGCAACCGGGTCGGGTGGGCGGTAGGTCCAACCGCCGATTCTCAACCGGCTGCGCCACCGCACGCGGAACTGCGAACGGGAAGACGGGGCGGTGGCGCAGGACCTCGTGGATTGTCGCCGTCAGGTACTCCTCGCCGTTCGCTTCGTCGATCTCTTCGACCA
>CAVUYF010000006.1:0-15856 GCA_963745635.1 uncultured Solirubrobacteraceae bacterium
GCCGCCCCTGTCGCCGCTTGCAACAACAAGGCTGGGGCAACCTGCGCTGAGTCCATCTGCGCCAGAACCCCCCAAGGGACGGGACCAGAGCGCAGCTAAGGCAGGAGCTTGTGCAAATAGGCGATGGCGACCGCCGTCGAGGCCAGGACCGCCTCCGCCATCTCCTGCGGCACGTGGTGCGGTTCTTTGTCTGCGCCATGACCGCCCACCTTGTTGCGCGGCGAGGCAGGGGCGAGCACGCAGAATCGCATGAACTCAGGAACGAGGTCGGCAGCCACGAGCAGGTCGAACAGCTTGAAGGCGGCGTCCTTCTCGTCATAGGCGACGCCGCGATGCTTGAGCACGGCCTTCATCGCGCTCTCCACCGCACAGGCGGATTGATGCACGGACTGGGGTAGAGCGCTTGGCGTGCCAAGCGCCAGCTCCGACCGCGCCGACTCGAAGTGGCTCTTGGCGGACATGAGGCGTGGGTCTTCGATGGCGCTCAGCGCCGGGCGCACTGCTGCCTCCACATGCTCGTCTCCGATCCAGCGAAACCCGTCGCTGCGGTTGAACTCCCACGGGATGCCGCGCTTGCGACAGATGCTCGTGATGCGCGTGACCGTGGAGTTGAGCTTGTCCTTGCTGAATGCCTTGAAGACCGCCACGCGGAAATCCGGCTCGGGCATGTGGAGGAGCGCGGCTTCGGTCACAGCCTCTTCGCCTTGGCGCACAGCGCCGACGCTCACCGCCGCCGGCTGTTCGCCGGCTGCCCGCTTCACGGCGTTGATCAAGCGGTCAGCCGGCGCGTCAAGCCACACTTCCCGAACGGCTCTCGTGTAATCGTCGAAGTTCGCGTAGTCATCGCCCCAGAACCCGTAGAGAGCATCCTGGTTCGAGCAGCTCTCCAGGGTCTTGAGGATCAGCTTTCGTGCAGGCACGTCCATCCCGGTGGCTGGGCGCTGGGAAGCCGTGTCGAGCATCGGGTTCGCCGCGGTCATGGCGCCTAACGGTAGCGCTAGGCAGAATCCAGGATCAGCGTCACACTCCCGCGTCGTTGGACTGGATCAACATGTCAGCTTCTGGCACGATGTTCGGACCCTGCAAGCGTTGCGCAAAGGATCGTCGAGTGAGCTAGATGCTCAGCGACTCCGCCTGCACGACCACGGGGTTTGCGCAACGTACGGTCCTCTCCACTTTGTAGCGATTGTTGCAAATAATTCTGGTGCGTTAGCCCGGTCAGATCACGTCGCCGCCCATGGTGGATGCCAGGACCGCCGTGGCGTGGAGCCACGGAGCCTGCTTTTGGCGAGAAGCGGGTTTCTCGAGGCTGAACGCGAGAGACCTGGGTTGAGCGCAACCCAGGTGCGCTGGCCCTGAAGTCGCCAGGCGGCGGTCGCCGACGAAAGCGGATCTCAGCCTCGTGCCGCCCGATCGGCACCCGCAAGGGCGCGCAACATCCGGGTGCTGCGGCGTCGCGCTCGATTGCTCGTTAGACGGACCAGAGGGCTTGGGTGGGTGAGAGGCGTGCGGCTCGTAGGGCGGGGATGAGGCCGGCGACCGCGCCGATGATTAGGGACGCGGCGATGCCGCCGACCCAGGCTTCGGTGGGGATGACGGTGGCCCAGTGTCTCGTGTGGGCGTAGACGGCGGTAGACGCTGCGCCGAGGGCGACCCCGACGGTTCCGCCGAGCAGGCCGAGCAGGATCGCCTCTGAAAGGAATTGTCCGCGGATTTGTCCGCGGGTCGCACCGAGCGCCCGTCTGAGGCCGATCTCGGAGCGGCGCTCCAAGACGCTGATGATCATGATGTTCGCGACTCCCACCGCGCCCACCAGGAGAGCGACGGCCCCGAGGCCGAGGAACAGGCCGTCGAGGGCGCTCTTAGCGTCGGCTTGGGCAACGAGCGCGTCAGATGGCTGGCTGACATTCACCTCGCTGGGGCTCTCTGGGTTCGCGGTGGCGGCGAGAAGGCTGTCGACGGCGTTGACTCGGTCGGTTTCGGCGCGGACGTAGACGGTGGAGGGATGCCCGTCGAAGCCTAGGTATCTTTCTGCCGCGGGGTAGCCGACCAGGACGGATGAGTCGATGGCGGAGGCGAGCACGGCCGGTTTGAGGGTGCCCACGAGGTAGAACCATTGGCCGCCGACCCAGATTCGCTCGCCGGGGTAGATGCGGTCGACGCCTAACAGCTGGGCGGTGGCGGCTCCGAGGACAGCGACGGGCTCTTGGGCAGTGGCGGCGTTGAGGTAATTGCCCTGCGCGACGGTAGTGGCGATTACCGGGAGGAGGCCGAGAGATGCGGCTCGGACATTCAGGCCGTTGGTCTCGACCGCAGGGATGTAAGGGGTGCGGAAAGCGTTGGCGCCGCTAACCGCCCCGGTGCTCTGCACCTGCTGCACGCCGCTGATGCGGCCGATCATGGGCGGTGCGCTGGTGGGCAGCTCGGCGGTGCCGCCGGTGAGGGTTTGCCCGTCACTGGCGGTGAGCAGGTTGGTGCCGAGCTGGTTGATCTCGTTGAGCAGGCCATCCTGGGAGGAGGCCGACAGGCCGAGCACGGCGACGATGGCGGCCACTCCGATTGCGATACCGAGCGCGGACAGCCCCGCCCGCAGCTTTCGCGTGCGCAGCCCGACGGCGGAGAGCCGGGCCAGGTCTGCCGGCTGCAGCCGTCTGCGGTTCGCGGTGGCGGTGGCGGTCAAGACGGCTTCTCGCTGTCCGCCGAACCGGAGGCAGCGTGTGGCTGGACGATGGGAGCTAGGGGGCGCAGGCGGGGGTCTGTGCCGGCTGTCTGCCCGGTGTCGGCGACGATCTGGCCGTCGAGGATCTCGACCTTGCGGGATGTCCGTTCGGCGATGGCGTGGTCGTGGGTGATGACTACTATCGTCGAGCCGGTTTGGTGAAGCTGGTCGATCAGCGCAAGGATGGACTGCCCGGTGGCCTGGTCGAGGTTCCCGGTCGGCTCGTCGGCGAGCACGATGGCGGGTTGGCCGACTAGCCCGGATCTTGCGTTAAGCAGTTGCGGCCCCGGGTTTCGGGGCCGCTGACTGTCCGCCTGGGCTGGGATTCTGGGGTTGTCGAGACCTTGGAATCGAGCTTGGGAGGATCACCTTGAAGGTGACACGCGATGGGCGTCAGATCAAGGTAGATGTCGTGTCGGACGGAGAGGGGCTGGTTTCGCACGCGGGCAGCGCGCTGCTGGCTCGGGTGGCGGATAAGACGGGGCTGACTGGGGCGCTGTCGCGCGAGTTGGCGGGCCTGAAGCAGCGGCAGTCCGGGCACGATCAGGGCCGCGTGATCTGTGACCTCGCGGTGATGCTCGGAGACGGTGGTGACTGTCTGGCCGATCTCGGAGCGCTCGGTGATCAGGAGTCGCTGTTCGGCGATGTCGCGTCGGCCTCGACGGCGTTTCGGCTCATCGATCGGATCGCGAGCGACCCGGCGGGCCTGGAGCGGCTGCGCGCCGCTCACGCGCAAGCGCGGGCGTGCGTGTGGAAGCTCACCGGCGCCCCAGAGCATCTGACGATCGACCTGGATGCCACGCTCATCGGCTCGCATTCGGAGAAGGAGGGCGCGGCGGGGAACTTCAAGGGTGGCTACGGGTTTCACCCGATGCTCGCCTACGCGGATGAGACCGGCGAAGCACTGGCCGGTGAGCTGCGGCCGGGAAACGCCGGCGCGAACACCGCCGCCGATCAGATCGCGGTGGCCGAGCAGGCGATCCAGCAGATTCCCGCCGAGCACATCCAGGACATCGAGTTGCTGCTGCGCGTTGACTCGGCTGGCGCCTGCCACGAGCTGTTGGACTGGGCTCGCGAGGGCCGGATCGGGTTCTCCGTTGGCTATGAACTGAACGAGGCAGTGCGTGCCGCGATCCTCCAGATCCCTGACAGTGCCTGGGTTTCGGCGCTCGAGCAGGACGGCGCTCCGCGGCCCAACGGGCAGCTCTGCGAGATCACCTGCCAGCTCGACCTGTCGGGCTGGCCCTCTGGGTCAAGGGTGATCATCCGGCGCGAGCGCGCACACCCCGGCGCGCAGCTCTCCTTCACCGACCATGACGGGCACCGCTTCCAGGCGATCCTCACAGACCAACCCGGTCAGCTCGCCCACGTCGAGCGCGAGCACCGCGGTCGTGCAAGGGTCGAGGATCACATCCGCAACGACAAGGACACCGGGATGCGTAACCTGCCGTTCCGCGATTTCGAGCACAACCGCGTCTGGCTCCAGCTCGTGCGGATCGCCCACGATCTCCTCGCGTGGACCCAGCGCCTGCTGCTCACCGGCGAACTCGCCAAAGCAGAGCCCAAGCGCCTGCGCTACCGCATCCTGCACGTCGCCGCCCGCCTCTGCTTCCACGCCCGCACGGCAACACTGCGCATACAGGCCAGCTGGCCCTGGGCAAGCGAACTCACCATCGCGTTCCAGCGCCTCAGAGCACTCCCAGCGCCCGCGGCCTGACCCCGACCACCAACCCGAGATGACCAGTCTCACCCCCGGCGCGGCACGCCCCGCGAAGCCTGCCCGCGCGCCCACGCCAAACCACCGCCAGACCCCCGGCCACACCTCAAAACCAGCAACCCGATCCCCCACGACGACCTCAACCCGCCTCACCCCGCACCGCCCAGCCAAACACTCACCTCACACAGCTACCTGCAAGATCCGGGCTAGTGCTCGGGCGATCGCGACGCGTTGGCGTTGACCGCCCGAGAGCTGAGTGGGACGTGCGTGGGGGCGCTCGGCCAGGCCGACCATCTGCAGGGCGTCGAGGGCCTGCTTGCGCCGCTCGGTGAGGGGGATTCCAGCGTAGAGCAGTCCGTCGGCGACGTTGTCCAGCGCAGTGGAGTGCTCAGCGAGGAAGAACTGCTGGAAGATGAACCCGATCCGGGTGGCGCGCAGATAGGCCACGTTCTCGTCGGGCATCTTTGCCACGTCGAGGCCGGTGATCCGCACCCGGCCGCTGGTTGGCCGGTCGAGAGTCCCCATAAGTTGCAGCAGGGTGGTCTTGCCCGACCCTGACGGGCCGACGATCCCGACGAGTTCCCCCCGGCCGATGGTGAGGTTCACCTCCCGTAGGGCTTCGACGGGAGGTGAACCGGGATAGGTCTTGGTTACCCCGTCTACGTCGAGCACCGGCCCCCCTGCGTCGCCGATCGCGAAGCCGTTGCCGGTCGGGACAGCGTCGTTCTCGGGTGTGGTGCCGGTCATGTCGTCGGGACCACTACCGCTTGGCCGGCGGCCAGCCCCGAGGCGGTGACCTGGACAAGTCCCGCTGCGTCGTCGAATAGTCCGAGCGAGACCGGCACGAGGTGGTTGCGCGTGCCTGCCCCTGCGACCTCGACGGCGTAGCCGGTCCCGGATTGGGCCAGCAGAGCGCTCACCGGCACCACAAGCGCGTTGGGGATGCTGGCGGTTGTGATGCCGACCTGCACCGGGGCTTGATCCCACGTGCCGGTGGCGCCCGGATCAGACGGGGTGACGCCCACGGTGATCGTCGGCGTGCTGCTCTGAGAACTGCCAGCGGAGCAGGCGTCCGTGCCCGGCGCGGCGGAACTCGACCCCGGCCCCCCGGCTGTCGAGCTCAACGGGCACGTGGCGACTGCCCCGACTGAGGAGACGACACCAGGGGTGATCCGGTCGTTGGGCAGGGTGATGCTCACCTTGTCCCCGACTGCCATCGTGGTCTGCTCCGAGGCGCTCAGTGCGACCTGGACCTGGCGGGTGGTCGAGGTGCCCTGCATCACCGTCGCGCCCGCCTGGGTGCTGCCCCCGAGCTGCGCCGCGACGTTCGTCACCCGCACCGCGGAAGGCTCGAAGACGACTTGGCCGAGAGTCAGCGTGCCATTCTGGGTCAGCCCGAGGGCGGCCTGCAGTTTCATCACGGCCGCACTGGTGGCCGGCCCGAAGGAGGCCGATGCTGGGCTGAGGCGTGCTTTGGTGGCATAGTCGAGCGCGATGAGGTCCGCGTTGAGCTCGGCCACGTCGCGGCCGCTTGCCCCAATCCCGAGGGTGCGATAGGCGGGCGTCGCGCCTCGCAGGAGCACCACCGGTAGATCGTTGACCCGGTAGAGCACGTGACCCTGCGAGATCACCTGTCCGGCTGCGGGCAGCTCGGTGTAGATCCCTCGGGCCTGGTTGATCACGGAGTACGGTGAGCCGTCCCCCAGCGCTCGATAGGTGAGGATCCCCGCCTCGGACACCGTCGCCGAAAGCTCCCGCCGTTCCACCTTCACCGTGTTCACCGGCGACTGCTGCGCGGCGAGGGCCTGTTGCCTCGCGCCCGACGTGACGACGACCGCGCCGGCGACGAGTACGCCAGCCACTACGGTCGCCGAGCCAAGCGCCCAAGTCCTCCGTCTCACCTGTGGGCTCCTGCTGTTTCGCCCAAGGCGCTGCACTTCTGCATTGCGGCCTTGAGAGCGCTCATACCACTGCTCGTTGAGGCCGAGGGGATTCGATTCGTGTCGACGAGGGGCTGGCCGGCGGCCGGGTCCGGAAAGTCGCTTACGCCGTTGGCGCGGATGCACTGTGCGAACTGGAGCGCTGCCGCCTGCTGTTGGGTGCTCCGCGTGCCGCCCTCGAATCCTGCCGGCTCCAGGCTCTTACATGCGTCGAGGGCCTGCGTGAACGTCGGGCTGCTCGTGTCCAGCGACGAGCCGTTCGCGACTTCATCGATTGTGAGCTCTCCCGAGGCCGGCGGATCTGGGAATGTGGGGACGCCATTGCTGCGCATGCACTCGGAGAATTTCACCGCCTTCTGGTCGGCGGCCGTGATGCTGGCGCCACTACTACTCGCGGCGGGGGCGTTTGACCCGCACGCGCTGATCAGGGCAACGACTGCGATCAGGGCAAGGCCGGCGAGCGGCCGCAGATGTCTATTCATGCTTTCTCCTGCGGATAGTGATTGCGGGGCATCAGCTGAGTTCCGAGGGGCGATCGGGAGCGCGCGCGGGGAGGAGGCCACTAGTTTTGCCGGGCGTGCCAGGCGCGGGTGTCGTGCGTACGGCGGCCGCTGTGGTGACGGATTGGACGAGTTGCTGGGCGGCCTCCCCGGCTGCTGCGAGGAGGATGGAGGTGTCGTTGCCGTGCCCTTGTCCCATCACGACGCCGATCACGGTCAGCTGGCGCCCGCTGACAATCACGTGTGTGAAGAAGGCCAAGCATCCACCTGCTTCGGCGTCCGACCCGGTCTTGCCGGCGTAGCCCTCTTCGATCAGGGGGTTGAAGTTGGTGAGCGTGCCGGCGACTGGCAGCGTCACGCGGGCCGTGGAGACGATTTCACGGAAGACGGGGAAGCGCGTCGCCTGCCGAAAGACGCGTAGCTGGTCGGCGGCGGTGGACACCGTGCTCGGATCGAACCCGCTGGGGTCGGTGTAGATCGTCTGGTCCATCCCGAGCGCACGGGCTTCGGCGTTCATCTCGGCGACGAAGCGAGTCTCGCTCCCCGCCACCAGCGCGGCGAGCATTTCAGCGATGTTGTTGCCGGAGGGGATCAGCAGGGCTTCCAGCAGTTGGCGCTCGGTCAGCTGCTCGCCGGCCTGAACCGCTACGACTGATCCGCCTTCGGAGGCGTCCTGGGCCGCGGTCTGCGCCTGCGCCGCGGTGACGGTGATCGTGAACCCTTCCTGCACGCCGCTCAGTGGGTAGTGCTTGAGGACCAGATCAGCCGTCATCACCTTCGCGACACTGGCGATCGGAGCAGGCTGCTCGTCCGGGCTGATCGCCGGCCGACCGTTGCCCAGAACCAAGGCTCCCTGCCCTTGCGGCGGCCACCGGACCGCCGGCAGGTACGTGAGTCCCTCTCGACCGCGCGTTCCTTGGCGTTGAGCAGGTGGCGTGCCGTTCAGCTCGTGCCGGGCTGCCGGGAACGTCGTGAGAGCGAGGAGTACGACGAACACGGCGCCGAGCAGCAAGCGGCGCCGCCGGTGACGGCCGTACACGGTCGCCGCGGTTGGGCGAGCTGCCGTTCGTGCTGGTTCGCTGTAGCTCACGCCTCCAGTCAACGCGGCGTGGCGTTGCCAGCACGTATGCGGTTTTCGATATGCCGACGATATGCGCCGGCTCTAGCATCGGGACGATGCGTGTGCTGCTCGTTGAGGACGAGCCCTATATGGCAGAAGCGATCCGAGATGGACTGCGCCTGGAGGCGATTGCCGCAGACATCGCCGGTGACGGCGGCGCCGCCCTGGCGTTGCTGAGCGTCAACGCCTACGACATCGCCGTCCTCGACCGCGACATCCCCGGCCCCTCCGGCGACGACATCGCCGAACACATCGTCGCCTCCGGCAGCGGCATGCCGATCCTGATGCTCACCGCTGCGGACCGTCTCGACGACAAGGCCTCCGGGTTCGGGCTCGGCGCCGACGACTACCTCACGAAGCCGTTCGAGCTCCAGGAGCTCGTCCTCCGCCTCAGGGCCCTCGACCGCCGGCGCGCCCACAACAGGCCACCCGTGCAGGAGATCGCGGGCCTTCAGCTGGATCCGTTCCGCCGCGAGGTCTATCGCGAGGGGCGCTACGTCGCGCTGACCCGCAAGCAGTTCGCAGTGCTCGAAGTCCTCGTGGCTGCCGAAGGTGGTGTCGTCAGCGCCGAGGAACTTCTGGAACGGGCGTGGGATGAAAACGCCGACCCGTTCACCAACGCCGTGCGCATCACGGTCTCGGCGCTGCGCAAACGGCTCGGCGAGCCGTTGATCATCGCCACTGTGGCCGGCGCCGGGTACCGCATTGACACTCAGCCGGACATCGGGTCCGAAGCAGGGCATAGTGGATAGAGTCCCGACCCTGAGGTCCCGGCCCTCGCTCGCCGGTATCGCCCCGCAGCGGTGGCTCCGCCTGCCCTCGCGGACCGTCCGTCTGCGTCTGACGCTGCTGTACGGCGGCCTCTTCTTCATCTCTGGGGTCGCGCTGCTCGCGATCACCTATCTGATCTTCCGCCGCGACTCCAGGGTCAACCTGATCGTCCCGAACGGGCCGACGCATAGGCCGCTCGCCCGGGACGCTGCCGCCGAACTCAGATACGCCGAACTCGTCCGGCGTTCGACCGACGCGCTCCACCACGGGCTCCTGCGGTCCGTGATCGTGCTGGCGATCATGACCGTGGTCTCGATCGCGCTCGGCTGGCTGATCGCCGGTCGCGTCCTGCGACCGTTGCGCGCGATGACGGCGACCACCCAGCAGATCTCCGAGCGCAACTTGAATGAGCGCCTCGCGCTCTCGGGGCCCCGCGACGAGCTGAAGGATCTCGCCGACACCATCGACGGCCTCCTCGCGAGGCTCGAGGCGCACGTAGCTGAACAGCAGCGATTCGCAGCCAACGCGTCCCACGAGCTGCGCACCCCGCTGGCGATCACGCAGACGATTCTCGACGTGGCCCGCCGCGACCCCGAACGCGACGACGGCGAGCTCCTCGAGCGCCTCCAAGCCGTTAACGCCCGGGCGATCGACCTCACGGAGGCATTGCTCCTGCTCAGCCGCGCGGACCGGGGCTCGTTCATCCGAGAACCGGTCGACCTGTCCCTCTTGGCGGAAGAGGTCACCGAAACGCTCCTCCCGCTCGCAGAAGAGCGCGGCATCACGATCGAGACCTCGGGCGAGACGACGCGCACCATCGGTTCACACGCCCTACTGCTGCAGTTGAGCCAGAACCTCGTTCACAATGCGATCGTCCACAACCTGCCTGACCATGGCACGGTCTGGGTCTCGACCAGTGCCCGCCCCGACGGGATGGAGCTCACGGTCGAGAACACCGGCAAGACGCTCGCGCCTCAGCTGGTCTCCACGCTCTCCGAGCCATTTCTCCGCGGCGAGGAACGCGTCCGCGCCGACCACGCAGGCGTCGGGCTCGGACTGGCCATCGTCGAGAGCATCACCCAAGCACACAACGGCACCCTCATTCTCGCCACCCGAGCCGACGGTGGGCTCCGCGCCACGGTGCGAATCCCCGCCGCACCACAATCCACGCCGTGAAGCGGAGCTGGCTTCTCGATTGCAGCGCGTCCGGTCGGGGTGGCGGCGCTCCGAGGTTCTGCAAGGCCTCCCACGTAGGCGTGAGGCGAAGCCTCCTGCTTTCGCTCCCGGAGGGTATTCGTGCCGAACCCGCCCGGAGATCCGGAAAGCGCGGAAAGAAATCATCTCCGTCGGGGCGGCGATCTAACCGACCGGGGACGAGGAGCGGTTGGCTCCGCCGGGCCGAGCACGTACGCCGAGCGTTCGCAGGGCCAACTCGGCCTGACCTTGCGAACCTGCATTCCAGAGCCGTTCCGGCCAGGATTTCGCCCCCGTCGAACCCACCGTCTCCACTTCGTATCGATTGTTACAAATAGCTGGGCAGCGACGGTGGCGCGTTTTTGCGGCAGGTCTCGACAGGGCGTGCGCGACAAGCTAACTTGTGATGGTGGGCGTTGTTCCGATCATCGCGGTGAGCGCCCGCGGACACGGTGTCAGCGATGAGGACATGCTCCATGCCTATTCGCACCCCATGCGTATCTTCGAGCTAGATGAGGGCCTGACCATGATCATCGGAGCCAACCAGGCAGCGATCATTTACGAGATCGGCATCGTGGACGGGGTGCAGGCACCGGTGATCGTGCATGCGATGAAGGCCCGCGAGAGATTTCTGAGGTGAACGACATGCCACGAAGCGTCCAAGACATCCTCGATCACGCCGATGAGCTGGCCAGCCGCTTCGAGAACTACGAGCCGGCAGCCGATGACGAGCGCGACCCAAAGGTCTTTCAGGCGCTACGGGACGCCGCGCTGTCCAGGTCAGACGCGGAACGGTCCATCAGCGTCGCGGTCGAGCAGGCCCGCGCGAGCGGTTATTCGTGGGCGTTTATAGGCTCAATGCTGGGAACCTCGGGCGAGGCGGCTCGCCAGCGCTACGGGACCAAGCAGAAGGCCTAACCGGGCTCGACCGCTCATTCGCGGTCACAGCGTACGCCGAGCGTGTGCGTGGCCATGTGCGCCGCCTTCGGTGGAGACTTTCCGACTGCCACTTCGCTGGCCGGGGAGGCGGATGCTGTCGCGGAGGCCACCGAGACGCGGATTTCGCGCCTGTCGAACCCACCGTCTCCACTTCGTATCGATTATTACAAGTAGTTTAGGTGCGCTAGTCCGATCCGGCAATCCCTAGGACGCGGTTTCTTCGGTGTAAGCACGGCGACAGGGTCCGATTGCCCTACGAGCCCCTGCTTCTGGCGAGAAGCACGGCTCGTCGGCTTCGCGCGCTAATGCCCACACACTGGCGGGCGTTTCGGCCCTTCGCCACCGCTACTGGGGAACCCATGCTAGTGTCCTGTTTGGTTGATTCGTTGGCAGTAGCGGCTGATCGAGTCGAGGATTTGCTCGGCGGTCTTGGTCCAGACGTAGGGGCGGGGGTTCTCGTTCCAGGTGTCGATCCACTGGCGGATATCGGCGTTCAAGGCGCGGACGGAGCGGTGCGCGCCGCGGCGTAGGAGCTTGGTGGTGAGCTCGCCGAACCAGCGCTCGACGAGGTTGATCCACGAGCTCGAGGTCGGGGTGAAGTGCAGGTGAAACCGCGGGTGCTGAGCGAGCCAGCGTCGGATCTGTGGGGTCTTGTGGCTGGAGGCGTTATCGAGCACGAGGTGCACGTCGAGGTGGGCGGGTACGCTCTCGTCGATCGTCTTGAGGAACTTCAAGAACTCGAGGGCCCGGTGGCGTTGGTGCAGCGACCCGATCACCTCGCCGCTTCCCAGGTTCAGCGCGGCATACAGGCTTGAGGTGCCGTGACGCTCATAGTCATGGGTCGCACGCTGTGGCGTGCCGGGCAGCATCGGCAGGATCGGCGTGGTGCGGTCCAGCGCTTGAATCTGGCTCTTCTCATCCACACACAGGACGACAGCTCGCTCGGGTGGGTTCAGGTACAGGCCGCAGATGTCGTGGACCTTCTCGATGAACAGCGGGTCTTTGGAGAGCTTCCAGGTCTCTTGGCGGTGGGGCTGCAACCCGAACGCGTGCCAGATCCGCATCACCGCGTCCGGGGTCATCCCAACCTCCCTGGCCATCGAGCGGGTCGACCAATGCGTCGCGTTCTTCGGCGCGCTCTCCAGGGTCTTGGTCACCACGGCCTCGACCTGCTCATCGGTGATCGTCCGCGGTTTGCCGGGACGCGGCTCATCCGCGAGCCCTTCAAGCCGGCGCTGAGCGAACCGGTTGCGCCACTTCGTGACCGTCGGCCGCGAAACCGCCAGCGCTTCTGCGATCTCGCCGTTGGACCACAACCCCTCCGACGCCATCAGCACGATCCGCGCCCGCAGCGCCAGCGCCTGAGCACTCCTCCGGCGCCGCGTCCAGCCCTCCAGCACAGCGCGCTCCTCGCCCGTCAACTCGATTGAAACAGCAGTAGGAATAGGCATGACCCACACCTACCCTAACCACAAACGAATTAAACCAACAGGACACTAGGTGCAGGTGGTTGATTTGCACCCTGGCTTGACCGGTTTCGGGGACGGTATCGGGGATCGGGGCGCCTTGATCGTGCTCTGAAGGATGACTTGACCGTAAGGGTGGAAGGTGTCCAGGGTGTAGTAGAAGGTGGAGCCCTCGAAACTCTGTGAGGGTTCGTAGTGGGGGGTCGTCCAGCCGGCGATGAAGTAGGGCCCGTAGTAGCTACCGCTGGGGCCGGGCGACGGGGCCTGCCCCAACCTCGCGTTCGTCTTCTTTGAGCCTCGTGGACATTTGATGTGCTTTTCGGGCGCGTAGATGAAGTAGCAGAACCCCGTCTTCGCCTTCGCGTCCGGCTTTGGGTTGAAGATCGTCTGAGGCGAGCTCCAGGGTCCCCACGGCAGTGGAGCTGTCCGCATATATATGCCGGCCGGGTTGGCCGCGGTCGCGTCGGTGCAGTTGTAGAGCATCACCCAGAGATCGACGTCCGCGTTCCACTGAACGCCGAGCGTGTGTCCGCATTCAGAACGCTCGCGTTTGCCATCGATAAGGGTAACGTCATGAAAGAGGGGCACGGCTTCGCCTTCGGTGTCCCCCCAGCCGGGTGATTCCCCCTTGCCGAGACCGCGGAGGTATTCGATCTGCGCTGGCCTGTCCTCCTCGCCGGCTTTGCTGATTGCTGATGCCGGCATGCGGGCGAGATAGATGGGGCTTTCTTTGGCGCTCAGTTCTTTGTGGGGGTTTTCGAGTGGTCCTGTGCCCCAGAAGTACAGGTAGGGATCGGAACCGATGCCTGCCGCGATCGCGACGTTGACGAACTTAGCGCCCGGCAGGAAGGGTTCGCTTGGCCTGGAAAAATCGTAGAGATCGCGAAATGTGAGGGTCTTTTCGTCCTCGAGTTCTCCCATCACAGATCGTGTGGAGACGCTCTGAAGTTCGGAGCTGCCACTGGTCCTTTCCTGTTCCTTTTCTTTCTTCGTCTCCTGCGCTTTTCTGTTGTCGGTCTTGAAGATTACGTACATCTTGCCGCCCACGGTGATCCCCGAAACCGGCGCCTCGTTGGTCTCGAGGTCTACCTGCTTGCCTTCCGAGGTCAGTAGCTGCGGGCTGGTGTACGCTCCGGCCGCCTGACCTCTGCCGGCCAGCTGCGGCACGAACTGCAGGCTCGGACAGACACCGGGGCTGGTCGGTTCGGTGAAGGCGATCGCGTCGTTGTCGACCGAACTTTCATCAGCGGCCGTCGGGTAACGGTTGCCAAGATTGTTCATTTCTTTGAAAGTTTTGGTCGGTACCGCATCGCCGAACAGGTAAGCCACCCTGCCGTTGAATTCGAAGGAGTAGCCGGCATCTGCCACCCGCAGGCCGTAGCGTTCTTCTGTTTCGCTTGATGTCGGCTTGCCGGTTTGGAAGTTCGTCTGGCCGGTCAGCTGACAGACCTCGCGGGTCGAACCCGCGACGAACACTGCGGGAAAAGTCCTGTGTGTGTGCCTCGCGACAGTCGCCGGGGCCGCGTGGCCCGCCCCGGCCCCGCCCAGCGCAAACAGGACGACCGCTCCTACAGTTCCAGCCGACCAAATTCCCACTCGTATTGTGGTCCGCATTGACACCTCCCGGGGCTTTAAGCGACGCAGCGACAAAACCCTACTGCGATCGAGAACGACTGCAGCACCAGCCTACAGCAACCGCGACACCTACTGCTGATCGCGCAGCACCACATGTGGCGCATCGCTCGGCCCGCCAGAGTCTTCATCGGCGCGATGACTGGTCGTGCGAGCGCCGTCGGCGATCCCAGAGGCAGAGCGGCCCGACCTGCTCAGGCGCAGGGACGCGTCTCGTTGATCAGTGCTCGCCGGGCCCGGCTTGCCGCGGACAGCAGGGCAGGAGGCCGGCTGGTGGCGTACGCGAAGCGTACGCAGCTTCGCCTCGGACCGACCACGCGATCCGCATTCCAGAGCCGTTCTCGGCCTGGGATTTCGCCCCTGTCGAACCCACCGTCTCCATCATCTTGTAGAAGGTCGAGCCCCGGTCTCCCAGGAGGTCGGGGTTTCGGCATCTCTGGGAACAGGGGAGCGTGTCGGCGGCTACTGGAGGCTCTCCCGGGTACTCGAGGAGCTAGACCGAATTCGAGATAGCTCCTGGGCGGGCCCGCCCAGGCCCTTCTCGGCGGATGCTGCCGATGATTCTCAACGACGGTGTCACGCCGAGGCGGCTGCTCAAGACCTAGTAGCGCTGGGTTGGGAAGGTGCAAGCAGGGTGCACTCGATGGGTTGTGCTCTCGGCGAGAGCGTCCGCAATCGAGCTCGGCCCGCCCGGCATGGCTGGGGCGTGTTCAGTCAGTGGAACGGCTGGAGCGACTGTGGTCAGAATCCCCTCGGCACTCGCAGGTGGGGTCTTCGGGGCGCTACCGAACAAAACTCGAAATTAGCTCCTAGCCGGCTCAATCCGCAATACCAATGTAGACGTGGTTGAACTCCGCTTGTGACGTTCAATACTCCACGCCGACGAAAGAACACTAGTGTCCACGATACGCCTAGTTCACGAGCGAGACTACAGGTTGCGATCGTGTTCCGCCCGAGGAGGCTTCGACACGCGACGCCTGTGTAGGACGGTACTAAGAGCGCCTAACAGAAAGAGGGTTTGGGGTATCGTTGTCGTAGACGGTGTCTATGGCGAAACCACTGGTCAGTGATGGGTTGTGGGCTCGGATCGAGCCGTTGTTGCCGCGGGTCGAGCGCCGGTATCGGTATCCGGGGCGCAAGCGGGTGCCTGATCGGCAGGCTCTGACGGGCATCCTGTTCGTGCTGAAAACAGGTATCCCGTGGGAGGATCTGCCGCAAGAGATGGGGTGCGGGTCGGGGATGACGTGTTGGCGAAGGTTGCGGGATTGGAACGAAGCGGGGGTCTGGGAACGCTTGCACCAAGCGCTGCTGGGTGAGCTTCAGGACGCCGGCCAGCTCGACTGGTCCCGCGCGGTCGTTGACAGCTCGCATGTGCGGGCAAAGGGGGGGCGAAAAGACAGGTCCCTCGCCCGTCGACCGGCGCCGGCCGGGCTCAAAGCACCACATGATCTGCGAGGGGCGGGGCATCCCCTTGGCCGTGATCTTGACCGGCGGGAACCGCCACGACATCACCGAGCTTCTCCCGCTCGTGGATCGTGTCCCGCCGACCGGGCGCTACGGCAAGTTCCGTCCCAAAGCGCTGCTCGCTGACCGCGCTTACGACAGTCGCCGCCATCGCGAAGCGCTCAGGGAGCGCGGGATCACACCACGGATCGCCAAACGCAACAGCGAGCACGGCTCGGGCCTCGGCAAAGATCGCTGGGTGGTCGAGCGCACGCTCTCCTGGCTACACCGCCAACGCCGCCTCGATCGCCGCTACGACCGGCGCGCCGACATCCACGAAGCCTTCCTCACCATCGGCGCCGCCCTCATCTGCCACCAACAACTACAACACTCATTTTGATAGGCGCTCTAATAG
>CAVUYF010000007.1:0-24781 GCA_963745635.1 uncultured Solirubrobacteraceae bacterium
GGCCTCCGGCACCGCCAGCTGCTCGAAGGACTCCGTGTCCATGAAGTGCGCGTCCGTCCCATCCGCATACAGGAACTGCATCTTGCGCGCCTCCGCGCGCACCGGCCGGAACTTCTCGCCGGCCCGCAGCGACCGGTTGATCACTTTCCGTCGAGGCCCGTCGCAGCTTCGTCCGCACGAACGCGCCGCCCTTGCCCGGCTTGACGCGCTGGAACTCGAGGATCTTGAAGATCGTGCCATCGACCTCGATGTGGTTTCTGTTCTTGATCGATTTGTGCCTAGCACGTACTTCAGCGTACCCTTGTTTAGCGTGACCACTACAGCCAAGAAGCCTAGCCGCATGGATCAGTATGTGCGGGTCAGCCGCGTTGCGGGTCGCTCGGGAGAGAGTTTCATCTCGCCCGACCTGCAACGCGAGCAGGGAGCTGCGTGGGCGTCTTCGCGTGGGGTCGAGGTCGCGGTCGTCCACGAAGACCTCGACCAGTCGGGCGGCAAGCTGGAGCGGCCCGGCCTCGATGCGCTCATGGCGCGCATCAGAGCAGGCGAGACAGACGGCGTGATCGTCTCGAAACTCGATCGCCTGAGCCGTCTCGGTGTGGCGGACGCCCTGCGCTTGGTCGAACAGATCACGGAGGCCGGTGGCTCGATCGCGGCGCTCGACCTCGGCCTCGATCCGACGACGCCGTTCGGCGAGTTCGGCATGACGATCATGCTCGCGCTGGCGCGCATGGAACGGCGACGCATGAGCGAGGCGTGGGAGCACGCCAAGACTCGGGCGCTCGACCGTGGCGCTCGGATGGGAGCGACGCCGTTCGGCTACACGCGCGACGACGACGGCTTGCTCGTCCCGCATCCGAAGTGGGCGCGTGTCGTGACACGAGCGTTCAAGCTCGCCGCCGACCAGGGCGTCGACGCGGCGCTCGCGTACCTGCGCAAGCAAGTACCGGCGTACCCCTCGGATGGTCAGCCGGGTGTTCGTCGCAAGCGCAGCGCCGATCATCGAACCTGGAACGCCTTCACCGTGCGGCGACTGCTGCGCAACCGCAGCTACCTGGGCGAGACGCGCTACGGCGATCGCCTTGTGCGGGACTCACACGCGGCCCTCGTAGATCGCGTGACGTTCGAGCGCGCGCACCCCGGCGATGAGAAGCCGCAGCGCCGCCCCGCTGCCGTGTTCCCGTTGAGCGGGTTCGCCACCTGCGCCAACTGCGGCGAGTTCTTGATCGGCGCACGAGCAGGCGGAAACGGAGGGCGCGGTCTGCGCACGTATCGCTGCCGCGCGTCGCTGGCGAGCTGGAAGGGCGAGCGCTGCGACTCGCCTACGAACGTCATGGCCGACCGCCTGGAGAGCTACGTCGTGGAACAGCTCAAGCAGGCATACGAACAGACGGGCACGTCCGGGCTCGCAGCCAGCGTCGCGGACACGGGGAGCACCTTCGAGGACGTTCAGGGCGAGCTGGAGGCGGCGGAGCGCGAGCTGGAGCGGTTCGCCGCCGACCCGACTGCAGCGGAGCTGCTTGGACAGGCCGCATGGACAGCGGCTCTACGCACACGAACCGAACGCGCCGAAGCTGCGCGGGTCGAGTACCGCGAGCACGTTGACACGATGCGCGCCTCCGAGATCGTCATACCGCCGATCGAGCTGCTTGACAGCCTCGCGCCTGACGAGCTGAGGACCGTGCTACGCAGCGTCTTTCAGACCGTCCGTGTTAGCCGCGGTCGTGCGCGCGGCCGCGGCCCGATGGCTGAGCGTGTCGAGCTGGTCTTTCATGGCGAACCGTCGTCCGGGGTAGCGCCGCTCGAGGACGCCACATAGCGCCCGCTCCAATCGTTCGCGGGCCTCTTGGGGCATGGGCCGCGCCTCGGGGGTCGCTACGGCGAGACGAGGCTCGTAGCGGCCGTGGCGGCTCAATTTTTGTGCTGGGCTGGGTGGCCTCACACGGGTACTGACCCCCAAGGGCAGCAACCGGCCAACGAGTTTGACCCGCGCCGGTCGAGCTCGCCGCTCACACGGACAAGGAGGCGAAGCCGACGCCTCCGGTGCCAGTAGCGGCGGCCACCCGGCCGCAACCGCTCCCGACGCCGGCGTCGCCTCTATGCCCTGCGCGCCCTCTGCCTGCGATACGGGCGTCAGTTTGACGTGGCAGTCCCCTGGCGCGTCGCGACGAGTGTTGCGCCACTGCCCTCGGTGGGCCATATAGGTCGACCCATCAGGAGATAGTGGCCCTATGCCACACTGGATCGAGGTCGCGCGATGGAGTAGCGTGCCGCGAGGAGTGCCGGCCGCCAGTCGCGGCGATCGTGGCGTGCGATCGTCGGTGCATTCCTCGGCACGCAACTGTTCATCGTTACAGCACCCTGAACCCTGCGTGTCAACGGCGCAGGCATGTTTCGGGTATGCGCAGCGACGCCGCTGGTGGCGTCGCGGCGCACGCGGCGCGCAAGCCGCTCCCGGTCAAACTGCCCCACTACCTGCCCCTCGGTGCCCGTTCATCCCTCCGCAGGCGTTCTCAGCGCCACTCGTCGGGGGCTGCGCCGGGTGTCCACTCCTTGGTCACTCCGCCGCCGGCCTGCTTGAGCCTTCGCCCGAACTCAACGACGTTGAGCTGGAAGTCCAACTCGTCACGGGGATCGCGGCCTCCGTCGTCGAGCATCTGACGCCAGTGCGCGAGCGCGCACAGCGTCTCGACCTGTGATTCGTCGGTCCACCAACCCTGTTTGAGCCCTTTCAGCTCGTCGGGATACCGCCCACACAGCGCGAGGATTGAGCCCCACATGAACTGTCGCCATTCACGATCGCCGCCGTAGGGCTCCAGCCACGGCGCCCGAGTGATCGTCAGCTCGTCCGCTGGTGCGCTTCCGTTCCCGCGCGCTGCGGCGGCGAGCTTCCCGAGTCCGTCGCGGACCATCTGGCCAGCGACACGCGCGACCGGCTGCCCGGACGCTGCCGCCAGCTCGTCCAAGCGTGCGGCTATGTCGTCGGAAAGCGTGATCTTGATTCGACTGCTCATTACGGAACCTCCGAGTTTCGACATTGAGGGCCTTCTGGTGCCCCTTCTGCCGGTTACTGACCCCAAGTCCGCGAGACCGGCCAACGAAATCGAGGCCCACTTTAGGGTCCGCTCCGAAGGTGCATCTACGGATGAAAAGTCAAGGGTTTCGCGAGCTTTTCTTCGGGGTTTCTGAGGGTGCTGCTTGATGCTCGAGGTCGCGTTGGGGCGGCACAGCGCGGACACAGCGCTGGCACAGTGGTGCATCTGGTCTATACGGGCTTTTGTCGTGCCGGGGGGCGCGTTGTGGCGCAGGCGTCCGCGTCGGCCGGCGGGGTCGCGTCGAGCGCTTCGTGGTGGAATGATCTGTGGTGGTGCGGGTGACTGACGTAGCGAAGCGCAGGCGTCAGGGGCTTGTGGCCTGCCGCGCGGCTTTGCCCTTCGAGGGCCTATTAGAAGATGCGCGCCCCGGTGTCGCACCCGCACCACCCTTCGGTGCTGCCGCTTGCCAGTCGGCGACCAGTCGCCGGTATGCCTGCTCGGCCTGGGATTGCAGCTCACGCTCCGCCGCGCGCTGAGCGGCTGTCGGGGAGACGGTTAGCCCGTCGTGGCGGCGTGGGCGGCGTGACGCACCGGCGGTCAGTTCCAGGCGCCGTGTCTTCTGCCTGGTCAGCGACGGACGCGCGAACGCGTAGTCCTCGTCCTTGCTCAGCAGCTGCCAGCACAGCACCACGAGCTTGCGTGCGACAGCGACCGCGGCGACCTGGGCGCCACGGCGGGCACGGACGCGCTCACCGAACGCTCTGAGCGGGCCGGGGCTGCGGATCGCGATCCACGCGGCCTCGACCAGCATCGAGCGGGCCTGCGCGTTGCCGCGCTTTGAGATGTGCCCATAGCGAGCGGGCTCAGAGCCTGACTGGCGGACCTTCGGATCCAACCCCAGATACGCCACGAGCTGGCCAGCGCTCGGGAAGCGGGAGATGTCCCCGACGGCCGCGATCACCGCCGCCGCGGTCCCGATGTCCACACCCGGGATCGTCAACAGCCTGCACAACCCAGGCCACGCTAGGGCCTGCTCGGCGATCTTCTGGTCGAGCTGGGCGATCTCGCCGTCCAGGAAGTCGATCTGGCGCAGGCAGCCCTGCACCGTCTCGGTCTCCTCCTCGGGGAGCTGTTGCTCGGCGAGCCAGACGCGTCCCTTGCGGCCGAACAGGTCACTCACCGGCGGGCGGCCGAGCAGACAGCGCATCACGACACCATGCACCTGGTTCTTGATCCGGGTGCGCGCCCGGATCAGCGCCGCGCGGCGCGCGACACGCCGACGCAACGCGAGCGTCGCCTCATCCGGCACCCACACCTCGCTGAGCATCCCCGAGGCAAGCAGCCGCGCGAGCATCGCCGCGTCAAAGCGATCGGACTTCACCCGCGCGTGAGAGATCGCACGCGTCTGCGCCGCATCGGAAACCACGACACGCCCGACGTTGCTTTCCCGCAAGATCCGCGCGATCGCCATCACGCTCCCGCTCGCGTCCAGCACGACCTCATCCTCGCCGCCGAGACCCGCCGCGAACTCCCTGATCGCCTCCGGGGAGCTCGCGATCCGTCCGACCTGCGACACCCGGCCGTCCTCGCAGACGGCGATCTCGCAAAACTCCAAGTGAACATCAACACCGAAATACCGCAATTCCCGCTCCCTTCCACAACATCGAACACATGACTGGAAGGCGCGGCGGGCAAGCGACAAATACGGATTCGGGCTCTCAGCCCAACCAGGCGAGTCGCAGGGGCGGCCATATAGTCATTGACGGGCTCGCAGCCCAAATGCACGACGGCCTGCCCCACCATTGCGTCTTCCCACAAGGCCCCTGTCCCGGTCAAACGACCCTACGAACACGACCGGACAACAGCCCAGTCGATATTTCATACCCGTAGTCTGTTCAGGAGACTTGGGGACCACTTCGGATGGAGGGAGCCGGAGCGCGTGTGGGACTCGGCGGAGCGGTATCGTTGCTGGCGATGAGCGCGCAACGCGAGTTTGATGTGGTGATCGTGTCCGAGGCTGAGGGCGGCTACAGCGTGTTCGTGCCCGAGCTGCCGAGCGTCGCAACGCAGGGCGAGACGATCGAGGAAGCACGCGCGAACGCACAAGAGGCGATCGAGGGGTATCTCGAAGTGATGCACGAGGATGGCCTTCCCATCCCCACCGTGCACCGCGACCGCGTAGCGGTCCACGCCGCGTGAGCCAGACCCCAGCCGTCACGGGCAAGCAGCTCGTGAAGGTGCTCGAAGGCCAAGGCTGGTATGTGAAGCGCATCCGTGGCAGCCATCACATCCTGCGCCACCCGAGCATCCCCGATGCGATCCCCGTCCCGGTCCACGGCAATCAGCCGGTCAAGAAGGGCACGCTCGGCAACATCCTGCGCACCGCCGGGATCAACCGCGAGGAGTTCAACCGGCTGATCTGACGCTTGCGAGAAACCGCTCGATCGTCGCTGCGTGCTCGGCAGCGCGAGCGCGGCCATCGGAGGGTGATCTGGGTAGGGACGCATCATGGGGCGAACTTGTCGGCGCGCAAACCATGCGCTGGTGGTCGCGGTTGGCTGATGTCGGAGGGGGCGTGCTCGGAGTCAGGTGCGGTCGTGTTATAGTCCGGCGGCTCAATATGCGGAACTTTATGATTCTGATTGGGCGCCGGCTCTCCGTGGCGTGGATAATTTCAGGAGTAGCTGTTTTTGCGGTTGGGTGCGGGGCGAGCAGCGTAGGCACCCGCGATCCTGGCGGACCTGTCAGCGAATCGCACGCTATTGCGTATGCCAAAGCGGTCAACCTGCGCCCGTCTGATGTGCAAGGACTCGTGGGATCGACCGTAGCACTCCGTCGCGAGACGAAATATGGTCCGTTTGGCACCCTCGGAGAACGATGCACTGGCGGCGTGGACACGCCCGGCGAGGTGTTCGGCGTACTTTCGCAAAGGTTCTCGCGCAACTACGAACGCCAAAGCAGCTTCTTCCCTATCGAAAGCGTGTTCTCTGCCGTCTACTTGCTCCGTAGTGATGCTATTGCCTCGCATGAGGTCGCGGTGTTCGTGAGTGCTCGTGCGCGTTCATGCCTCAAGCGCGACAACTACGACCATGCGACTATCACAGGAACCAAACGTGAACCCTCGTTCACTGACGTCAAAATCGCCCCGCTGTCTTTGCCGGCGGGACGTGCGTCTGCGCACGGAGACCGGGTGACCGCCGTGGAGGCAGCCTTCCTTGAAGCGCCGCGTGTGAGGGGCCGTCCCAATTACTACGAAGATTTCGTGGGCTTCTCGGTGGGTCCGGCGGTGATCACGCTCCACGCGACGGGTTCCCCGCGTCCCTTCCCCGCTGCAACCGAGCGGCGTCTGCTGTCGTTGCTCTACCGACGAGCCGAGGTAAGCAGCAGCATTTTGAGCAGCTGAGCCGGGCAGCTATCGGCTGCTGATCATGCGGGGGCATGATTCGAGCCGTGAGCGTCCGTCCGTCCGGCTTGATACGTTCTAGACACGTTTCAGGATTGGTTTGTTGAGATCAAGAAAATGCCTGCAAATAGATGGTTTTTGGGCCTTCAGCCGGAGTGATCATCAGTCAAGCGGAGGGATCGGCAATCCAGACCATGCGTACGCCAAGCAGGTCGCCTAGACGCTCGAAGTGATGATCGTAGTGCAGCACGTCCAGTCCCGACGTTTGTGCCGCGACAGCGACAGTGAGGTCAGCTAGCGGGAGGCGGTGAGCGCCGTGAGAACCCTCATCCGCCAGCTCTCGCATCGCCGAGAGCACGCCCCGCTGGACAGCACGATCGACCGCGATCTCACGCATGCCCGCCAGCGTCCGATCGACCGCGGCGATTCGCTCCGGGCTCGGCGCATCGAAGGTCAACTCGTAGCGCACAGGCCAGCACCAAGCGATGTCGCCACGCTCAGCGGCCGCAAATAGCAGCTCCCGCGCACGGGGAATCCGGCGTGCGAGCATCCATGCGGAGGTGTCGGCGAGGACCGCACCCCGGCCATCCCACGGCTCGACGCTCACACGCTGCTCGGAGGCGAGTTGAGCCGATCGATCTCATCCAAGTCGAGATCGAACCCATCCCTGTCCATCGCGGCGAACAGCGCCTCGATTGCCTCACGACGGCCACGCCTGGCCTGGAGCTCCACCTCGGCCCCCTCTACCGCAAGCCTGCGCACCAGAGACGCATCGGCCTCCTGCGTGCCCGTCACTGCGCGCACACGCTCCAGTGCGTCCCCCAGTTCCGGGTCCGCCGTCACAGCGATTCGCGGGTGCTTGCTCGGCATGCCAGCCCTAGTGTAGCTCGCAGGGGTTACTCTGACGGCTCCGACTTCGAGGAAAGCGGCGGTGCTGGCGGCGCTATCGTTCAGCTGAGGCATGAGCGCAGAGCGCGAGTTTGACGTGGTGATCGTGGCCGAGCCCGAGGGCGGCTACAGCGTGTTCGTGCCCGAGCTGCCGAGCGTCGCAACGCAGGGCGAGACGATCGAGGAAGCCCGCGCGAACGCACAAGAGGCGATCGAGGGGTATCTCGAAGTCATGCACGGGGATGGCCTTCCCATCCCCGCCGTGCACCGCGACCGCGTAGCGGTCCACGCCGCGTGAGCCAGACCCAGCCGTCACGGGCAAGCAGCTCGTCGAGGTTCTCGAAGGCCGGGGCTGGTACGTCAAGCGCATACGTGGCAGCCATCACATCCTGCGCCACCCGACCGTTCCCGACGCGATCCCCGTCCCCGTCCACGGCAACCAGCCGATCAAGAAGGGCACACTCGGCAACATCCCGCGCACCGCGGGCATCACCCGCGAGCAGCTCAACCGGCTGCTCTGACGAGGCCCGAACCTCCTCGCTATCTCGTCTGATCTTCCTCGTAGTCCTCAGGGATCAATGCGCACAGTCTGGTCACCCTTCGATGTCTTGGGGTGCGCGGAGGTTGCCGACCGAGGTCACGGAACTGCTCGCGGCGGTCGGGGGGCTGATTGCGCGCACCAGTCCGCCGGCGTTGTCGAGCCATTCGATCTTCGTTGGCTCGGTTTCCTGCACGGCCTCGTCCCACTGCAACGTGAAGCGGCGACGCTGGGCCCGATTGAGGTGCGTCGCGACGACCTCGGGCTCCAGCCTTTTCAGCTCAGCCGCGACGCGAGGCGTCGGTGGCGGTGGTGTGAACCAGAAAGCGTTTTCGCTGACAGGCACGACGATCGGAGGCGTTTCCCGATAAGCGATGCGCACCGAGGCGACGCCATCGGGCACAAGTTCGACGATCAGTTCCTTGTACAAGTCCGGCTGGAAGACCCGGCCAGCTTCGTCGATCGCAGCGAAGGGTTCACACCCGAGTGGAGGTGCGTTTTCGCTGCCTCCCATCTCGATGATGCAGTCGACCGCCTCGACCAGGCGCCGGTGCTGTTCTTCGACGAGTACGCGTCGCTCCCGCTCCCCGGCCGGCAGACAGTGGGCGGGGAGCACCTCTTCGGAGCGCCCGTACGCCGGGATCACGAAATAGCGCCGGCCGTCGGGGAGCCTGGTCAGCTGACGCACATACGCGGGGTAGTAGCCCGAGAGCTCGTAGACCTTGGAGAGTTCGCGGTCGAGTCCGTCGCCCTCTGGTTTCAGCCCCGAAAGCGCGTCACTCGGCAACGCTGATCTGCGAAAGATGGCGAAACTGGAGAGGATCGTGGCTTCCAACGGGGTCGAGAGCTCCTTGGCAGGCGCGGGCCGGGGCCCAAGGAGCCTGTACGTGGCTTCTATGCAGGATGACGAGAGGCGCGTCACGCTGGCTGTCGCCGTCCCGGCGGAGGAACCGCAGGCGGTGAGGATGAGGCCCAGCCCTGCAATCAGTGCGACCATGCCGCTCAAGTAGGCAGACCGCCGTCCGACGCGAACCTGGCCTAGCACGTGGTCACTCACCGCTCCGCGCTCTGAGCGGCGACGACCGACCTCTTTCCGAGTGCACGCCACGCATGGAAGCTACCGGGACCGGGGTCGCGGGGCCGGCGCTGGTGTGCGCGGGCGCGCTGTCCTTTGAGGGCGGGATGGGTAGCGCTCGGATTGGCTGCGAGGGGTCTCATCACCGCGCCGCTCCGCTTGCCCATCGGACGATGACCAGCACCGTCCGCAGCAGCTCCCGTTACGCGCCCTGCGCGAAGAGCGGCAGTCGGTCACAAGCGAGCGGGGTGGGCACGACGATCTCGGGCGGCTCTTACGTCCGATCCCCCTAATACGTTCTAGGCATGTTTCAGAATTGGTTGGTGCTTATCAGGACGAATCAGTCTTTCTAGAGCCAAATCTCGATGTGGTCGCGGGCCGCGCGAACCTTTCGTCGCGGCCGGGTCACGATAGCGCCAGTGTTGCGTGGACGCGTTACGACTCATCTGGCACTACACACCAGTCTCCAATCGCACGAGACGTCCCTCTTCAGCCGCCGCCACTGCCAGACCTCCGTCGAGCGTGACCAACCCGGCATCCAGCCGACGAGCGAGGGCCAGGTACGCGGCGTCATACGCAGTCAGCGTGTCGCGCAGCTCCCATGTCTCGGCGGCGGGCTCGATCACGGGATAGGCGAGCGTAGCGACGACAGCGGTAGCATCGCCCTCTGGTGGTATGATGTTCCGCATGAGCACGATCACATGGCGCGTTGGGCAGCTCGCTGCACAAAAGGGATGGAGCACACGAGGACTCGCGCAGGCGGCCGGCCTCGACGAGAAGACCGTCCGGAACATCGTTGCCGGACGCGCCACGCGCGTGGACCTTCACACGATCGCGTGCCTGTCCTCCACGCTGGATGTCACACCAGGCGCACTATGGACAAGCGAACCCGACCCGGCAGACGCATGGCTCGCCGCAGCAGGAGCCGCCGGACAGGCCCAATCCGGTGAGCTGGAGGAGATCCTCGCCGGCGGCCGGCCCGACGTGTTCGACACGGCCTTGGAGCGGGCGACACGGCCACTGTGAGTCGCTGCTACCTCGACACGAACTTCCTCTATACACACCTGAGGTCGAAGCCCTCGAGTGCGCCAGACCCGATCGAGACCTGGCGACGGTCGGTCCTGGCAGAGCTCGCGAGCGATGGCGGCGTCATCAGCGCGCTCGTCCTCGACGAGCTCGCCTACAGACTTATCCTCGCCTGGCTGCGAGATGATGGCGTGGAGGATCCTCTCTCCAGATACCGGGCCGAACCGCAGGCGACGATGCGTACGATGGCACGCCGCCTTACAGCGACGTGGCGGGCCGTCGAGTCGCTGTCCCTCGAGCTATGCCCTACCGATCACGCGGTCGTCGCCCAAGCGCAGGCACTCATGGCAAAACCCGGTCTCAGTCCCCGAGACGCCTTTCACGCCGCCCATGCTCTAGCGGCAACGTGCAGCCTTGTCGCGAGCACCGACACCGCCTTCGATCAGGTTCACGGCCTGAGTTGCCTCGCGCCGTGATCGATACGTTCTACACGCCTTCTCGAATTGGCTCGTAGCGCCGCCCAACAGCATCAGGCCGCCGTGCTCCACGTCGACCGCCACTACGACGTGCTCGCCGAAGTGCTGGCCTTCGAGCCGGTACGACTCGTGGCCTGACGCCATTGGCTGGGCGTCCCTGCTCGACAGCTGACGCTCAAGCCGGCCTATCGGGACGCCGATGGCAACCCATGCGTCGAATCGTGCGCGAGAACGCCCTGTGCGCGTTCGCGGCCGCCGCCGCCAGCGCGACGGTCGCGTGGCTGGCGCTCTACGGGTTCGGGTGGAACGACTACGAAAGCGAGGCGCGACCCGCCTATGAAGCGCTCGTGCACGGGCACGTGCTGCGCTTCCTGCAGCTCGCGCCCGCCTACGGCGGGTCGCTGATCGAGCGAGCGCCGTTCGCGCTGCTGCCGGGGCTGTGGGGCGGCGGCCCACTGGCCGTCTACCGGATGGTCGCGCTGCCCTGTCTGCTCGCAGCATGCCTGCTCGGCGTTGGGCTGGTCTCGCGCATGCGCAGGCAGGGAGGCTCGACGCTCGCCTGCGCCGTCGCGCTCACCGTATGCGTGGCCAATCCAATCACGGTGCGCGCGCTGGAATTCGGACACCCCGAGGAACTACTCGGTGCCTGCCTGTGCGTCGCCGCGGTGATGCTCGCCGCGCGCTCAACCGCCGCTCGCGACCACTCCGTCCTCGCAGGCGTCCTCCTGGGGCTCGCGGTGGCCAACAAGGACTGGGCGCTGCTGGCGACAGGCCCGGTGCTGCTGGCCCTCTCCCCGGGGCGCAGGGTCAGATGCCTGGCGAGCGCCTGCCTGACCGGCGCGGTGGTGCTCGCGCCCTTGGTGCTCGTCAACTCAGGCGGCTTCGTGGCGAGCACCCGCGCAGTGGCCACGCCCTCTGCCGTGGCGATCTTCAAGCCCTGGCAGCTGTGGTGGTTCTTCGGGCACTACAGCCCCCTCGCACGCGGACCCCTCGACGTGCACCAGGCCGGCTACCGGATCGGGCCGGCCTGGACGGGCGTCGTCAGCCATCCGCTGATCCTCGCCACCGCGCCCGCGCTGCTCGCCGCACTGTGGCCGCGGAGCCGTCGAGTGGCGCTGCCCGAGAGACAGGCGTTGCTGGCTCTGGCGCTCGTGCTCCTGCTCCGATGCCTGCTCGATACCTGGGATGAAAGCTACTATCTGCTGCCGTTCGTGCTCGCCCTGCTCGCCTGGGAGATCGCCACGGCTCCTCGTCGCCCGCCCCTGCTGGCGCTCGCTTGCAGCGGGCTCACGTGGGTCAGCTTCCAATGGCTGGAGCTGCACGCCTCCGCCGACGTCCAGGCCGCCGTCTTCCTGGCCTGGTCGCTCCCACTCGCGCTGTGGCTCGGCTTGCGTCTGCTCTCTGCCGGACGGCAGGCGCCCACCTCGGATCTCAGGCCGACCGGCCCGCCACCCGCCTACGAGACGACGGTGAGCACCTTGGGCAGGCTCGTCAGGACCTCCTGAGAGCCCGCACCCTCGCCCACCACCACCAGGTCCTCGATCCGCACGCCCAGCAGCCCCGGCAGATACACGCCTGGCTCGACCGTCACCACGTTGCCCGCCTCCAGTGGCTCATCGCCCGCGGTGCGCGACAGGCGCGGGCCCTCGTGCACCTCCATGCCCACGCCGTGACCGAGGCCGTGCCCGAAGTTCTCGCCCTGGCCCGCCTGCTCGATCACCTCGCGCGCCACCGCGTCCACCTCGCGCCCGTTGCGCCCCGCGATCACCGCCGCGACTCCCTGCTCCTCCGCGCTCAGCACCAGCGCGTAGATCTCGCGCGCCTGTGCCGAGATCCCCTCACCGGTCGCGTACGTGCGCGTGCAGTCCGAGCAGTACCCCTCGTGCAGCGCCCCCCAATCGATCGTCACCAGCACGTCGCGCGCGATCGGCCGATCGCGCGGCTGAGCGTGCGGGAGCGCAGCGTGATCGCCCGACGCCACGATAGACGGGAAGCTGGGCGCCTGCGCCCCCAGCCGGCGCATGCGCAGCTCCAGCTCGATCGCCACCTCGCGCTCGGTACGCCCCACCAGCCCGTCTTCCAGCACCAGCCGCAGCGCCTCGTCCGCCAGCTCGCTCGCCGCGCGGATGCGCGCGATCTCGCCAGCGTCCTTTACAGCGCGCAGGCGCTTGACCGCGCCGCCCGCAGGGACGAGCTCCCACCCCTCCCCCAGCAGCTCCGCCAGATGCCCGTGTCCCTTCACCGACAGGCTCGCGTCATCGAAGCCAAGCCGCCCCGTCCGCTCGGAGAGCGCCTGCGCCAGAGCGTCCAGCAGATCGCCGGTGACGATCTCGCGCTCGAACCCGTCCAGCACCTGCTCGGCAGACTGGGTGTCGTAGCGGAAGTCGGTGAGGAAACGATCCGGACCGAGCTCCTCGCGAGCGGCGTCCGCCATCACCAGCGCCATCGCGTGACTGCCCGTGAAGCCCGTCAGATAGCTCACGTCCACGAGCGAGTCCACCATCAACGCGTCAAGCTCCAGTGCCGCCAGCTCGCCCGCCAGCCGCCGCACTCGACTCGCACGCAAGTCATTTTCTGTGCCGCTCGTGCTCATGTCCCCGCCTTCCCCAGCTCCTCGCGCAGGCGCACCAGCGCGTCGTGGTACCCATCCGGGCCGCGCCCGGAGATCTTCGCGAAGCACAGGTCCCTGACCACCGACACGCGCCGCCACTGCTCGCGGTGCTCGACATCGGAGAGATGGATCTCCAGCGCCGGCAGCGCCGCGATCTCCAGCGCGTCGCGGATCGCCCACGCGTAGTGGCTCCAAGCGCCCGGGTTCAAGAGCACCGCGTCAGCCTGGGTCGGCGGGCCCCGCAGCGAGTGCAGATGCTCCACGAACTCGCCCTCGTGGTTGGTGTGGAAGAAGCGCGTCTGCAACCCCAGCGCGCGCGCCTCGCCGTCGATCCGCTCCTCAAGCTCAGCCAGCGTCAGCGTGCCGTACAGCTTCGGGTCACGACGCCCGAGCTGGTCGAGGTTGACGCCGTGCATCACCTCCACGCGATTGCCCTCCGCGCTCACACCGCCAGCTCCCTGACCGCGGCCGCGATCTCCTCCGGCGCGAGCTCGCAGCCGAACTCCACCTCGCCCGGCGCTCTCACCAGCACGAACGGCACGTGCGCACCCACCCGCTTCTTGTCGAGGGCGACGGCCCCGAGGACAGCATCCACCGAAACATCATCATCGAGACTAACGGGCAGCTCGCGCGCGAGCATCAACGCCCGCACGCGCTCGCGCAACGCGCCCTGTCCGGACAGCGTCAGCGCCGCCAGCAGCCCCAGGCCGACCGCTTCGCCGTGGCGGTAGCGGGCGTAGCCGGTGACCGTCTCGATCGCGTGGCCGATCGTGTGCCCGAGGTTCAGCACCTGACGGCGCCCGCCGTCGCGCTCGTCCGCCGCCACCACCGCCAGCTTCGTACGCGCGCACGCGAAGATCGTCTCCTCGTCGACCTCCGCACCGCTCGCCAAGCGCTCCCACAGGGCGCCGCCGGCGATCAGCGCAGTCTTCGCCACCTCCACCCAGCCCGACGCCAGCTCCGCCGCCGGCAGCGTCGCCAGGGTGTCCGGGTCCACCAGCACGCCCGCCGGCTGGTGGTAGGCGCCGACGTAGTTCTTTGCCTCCGGCAGGTCCACGCCCGTCTTGCCGCCGTAGGCCGAGTCGACCTGCGCCACCAGCGTCGTCGGCACCTGCACCACCGGCACCCCACGCTGGAAGGTGGCCGCGCAGAAGCCCGCCAGATCGCCCACCACGCCGCCGCCCAGCGCCACCACGTGATCGGCGCGCGTCATGCCCGCCGCCACCATCGCCTGCCACACGCGCTCGGCGCTCGCCAGCGTCTTGTGCGTCTCCCCGGCCGGGATCGCGATCGAGCCCGCCAGCTCGCCCAGGCGCCCGCCGTAGAGGCCCGCCACCGTCTCGTCGCTCACACAGAAAGGATGCGAGCGCGAGCGATCCAGCGGCCAGATCGCTCCCAGCGGCCCGCTCGTGTCTGCGCCGGCGCCCAGCAGCCCGCGCCCCACCAGCACCGGGTAATCGCCGGAAGCCGACGACGCCCACAACAGGCGGGTACCACTCGGCGCCGACTGCAGCGCGCGCAGCGCTCCCAGGATGCGCGGGGCGCCGCCAACGGGCAGATCGGCGAGGATCGCGTCCGCCAGTCCCTCGTAGAGCTCGCTGCGAGCGGCGTGCAGGGCACGGAACCCGTCCCAACTCGCGGCCAGCGGGCGCTCGGCCGCGTCCGGCTGTGCCTGGACGCGCTCCCAGGCGGTCTGCGCATCCACGTCCAGCAGCAGCGTCACATGCCCCGCCAACGCGTCACGCACGCGCTCGGAGCCGACGCTGCCGCCGCCCAGGGCAACCACTGCCTGCGGCGCCGCGCCCGCCAGCAGCTCGCAGACGAGCTCCTCCTCCGCCGCGCGAAACGAATCCTCGCCGTGCAGCGCGAACTCCTGCGCCACCGGGTGGCCGAAGCGCTCAGCGAGCAGCTCGTCGCTGTCCAGCGCGGGGGTGCCGAGCGCCTGTGCGAGCTCGGCGGCGACGGTCGACTTCCCCGCCCCCATGAAGCCGATCAGGACGAATGCCATCCGATCCGGTCTGTGTAGGCGCTCACGGCCCCGAGCACGTCGTCGATGTGGTCGCCGCCGAACTTGCGCCGGTAGGCCTCCGCCAGCACCAGCGCCACCATCGCCTCAGCCACCACTCCCGCGGCCGGCACCGTGCACGAGTCTGTGCGCTCGCGCAGCGCCTGCGCCGGCTCGTGCGTCTGCGTGTCCACCGAGCGCAGTGGCTTCGTCAGCGTCGGCAGCGGCTTCATCGCGCCACGTACCAACAGCGGCAGGCCCGTCGTCATCCCCCCCTCCAGGCCGCCCGAGTGGTTGGTCTCCCGGTGGTAGCCGCGCTCCTCGGAGTAGAAGATCTCGTCGTGGGCCTGCGAGCCGGGGACGCCCGCGACGGTGAACGCGTCACCGATCGCCGCTCCCTTGATCGCCTGGATCGAGCAGACCGCCATCGCCAGGCGCCCGTCCAGCCGCTCCTCCCAGGAGACGTGCGAGCCCAGGCCTGGCACCAGGCCGAACGCCTGCACCTCGAACACCCCGCCCAGCGACTCGTTGGCCTTGCGCAGGCGGTCGATCTCGCGCACCATCGCCTTCGACGCATCCGCGTCCAGGCAGCGCACCGGCGAGCTGTCCACGTCCGCGAAGTCCCCAGCCGTCAGCGCCCGCTCGCGCTCCGGGGCATGGACCGAGGCGATCTGGATCACGTGCGAGTACACGCTCACGCCGAGCGCGCGCAGGAACGCCTTGCATACGCCCCCGCCCGCCACCCGCGCCGCCGTCTCCCGCGCGGACGCGCGCTCGAGGATGTTGCGCACGTCGCTCTGCTTGTACTTCTGCGTGCCCACCAGGTCCGCGTGCCCCGGGCGCGGCAGATGGACCTCGTCCACCTGCTCCGCCACCGGCCACGGGTTCATGCGCTCCTCCCAGTTGGCGTAGTCGCGGTTGCCCACCTGCAGCGCGATCGGGCCGCCCAGCGTGCGTCCGTGGCGCACCCCCGCCGTTACCTCCGCGCTGTCGCGCTCGATCTTCATGCGCCCGCCGCGGCCATGGCCGAGCTGACGGCGCGCCATGTCCCGGTTGAGGTCCTCCGGTGAGAGCTCGAGGCCGGCGGGCATCCCCTCGACGATGCACGTCAGGCCAGGGCCGTGCGACTCGCCGGCGGTTGTCAGACGGAGCTCCACGGCCCCTAGCTTATTTGCCGGGGGCTCGGCGACCGTTTGCGGGGGAGCTCAACGACCGTGACGGCCGTGCGCCGACGCATGCGCCCGCGCCGCGAAAGCGCCGTGCCCGGCGAACACCAGCACGCCGGTGCCGGCCGAGTAGTGCAGGTAGGGAATCGCCATCAGGCCGTCGTGGCTGAGCAGTTCGCGTCCCGCCTTGGACTCGCCGTGCAGCGCGTACCTGACCGCCGCGCTCGATGCCTTTTCCGAGGTGATGCTCACAACCTTCAGTTCGTAGCTGAGCACCTGCCCCGTCGCCGACAGGTATTCCAGCTGCTCCGCCTTGCCCGACTGCAGATCGATCGCTTCGCACTGCGTCGCGCTGGGCAGACACTTGCCTGCGCCGTGCAGGATCGCTTCGCCGACGAGCGTGAACGTCGCGCTCTTGCCACCCGCGGTGACCCCGCGGAAGACGATCAGCGCCTGCGAGCTCGACGGCAGCGGCGTCAGCAGTTTCAGGTTCTCATACGGCGTCAGCGGCGCCGCGGCGCTGACGGGCAGCGCGCCGAACTGCACGGCCACGTGGTAGACCGTCTTCGGCTTTGCCGGCGTGCTCGGCTTGGGCGGCGTGCTCGGCGTGGACGGGGTCGTCGGCGTGGACGGGGTCGTCGGCGTGGACCCGCCGGAGCTGCCCGAGGATGAGCCGGGGCTCGAGCTCGTGGGGCTGGCGCTGGTCGTCGTGCTCGTGGAGCCGGTGCTCGTCGAAGCGGACTTGGCCTTGACTTCCGGCAGCGGAGTGAACGGGTTGCGCGCAGTGCCGCGATGCTGGAGCGCGGCTCCGCTGGTGACCTCAGCGACCGCCGTTTCAGTCGTCGTCTGGCTGGTCGCCAGGCCCGAGGTTGGTGTGGAGGAGCCGCTCGGTGTGGCGGCCGTGGGCGTCGCCGTGCTCGCGCCGCCGCTCAGCGCCGCGTAGGCGATAGCCGCGACGAGCGCAACGGCGACCAGCGCCACGAGCGGCAGCAGGCGCCGGTCGAGCAGGTCGGCCTTCAGGGATGCCAGGAAGTCGTTCATGGGTTCACTTTCACGACCGCGGGGGATACCGGTGAGCTCGAGGTTGCGGTGCTCGCGCTGCTCCCCGTGGGCGATGCTGGGGTGGCGGAGCCTGTGAGACCCTGGCCGGCAGGCAGCACGTAGGCCGTGGCGGTGATCGAGCCGGTGAGGTTGCTGGAGGCGTTCTTTCCGCTCCCTGAGCTGGAGCCCGGCGAGAGGGAGACGCTACGGATCGTCAGCAGACGACCGCTGACTTCGATATCGCCCGAGGCGTTGAGCTTCGTGAAGTCCGTGAGCTGGTTGAAGAGATGTTCGAGATCGAAGTAGCTGCCTTCGAAGGTGAACGTGAACGGCAGCTGGGAGAGGCCCGCGGAGGCCACGCTCGACGTGGCGGACGTACCAGTGGTAGCGCTCGAGGAGGTGCCGGCGCCCGTATCGGAGATCGAGGAGAAGTAGACGTTCTTCTGGTTGGAGGCCTGCGTGAGCTGGTCGATCAGCGACGCCACTTCCTGGCTCGGCGGTACCGCTTTGCCGAGGTTGACCGTCGCCGCGTAGGCGGCCGCGTACCGAGACTGCGCGCTCCTGGCGTTCGCCACATCGCCTTCGGCGCTCGCGAGCTGCGATTGGGCGCTCGCGACCTGCGTCTCGAGCTGGCTCACCTGCTTGCGCTCAGGCGAGACGACCTCCATCCACACGGCTGCGAGCGCAACCGCAACCACGATCGCCATGATCACTATGCGGTCACGTCCAGTCATCGTGAGCCGCTCCCGGATGACGTGGCGGAGCCCGGTGTGGAGCCTTTGCCTTGGGAGTCCGAGACCGTCTTCGCCGCCGCGGCAACCGCCGAGGGGCTGGGCAGCGGATCGAACGTGATCTGGATCGAGAAGACCGGGTCGCTGGAGCTGCAGCCGCCGGTGCCTGAGCTTCCGCCGCTGCCCTTCGGTCCCCCGCTGGAGCTCTGCAGCGTGACTTCCTCGACGCCGTCGATCAGGCGCAGACGCTGGAGCGTGAGTGCGACCGTCGGCTGACTGGTCGCACAGCCGGAGAGCGTGAACGTCGGAACGGTCCCCGGAGGGGTCGCCGAGCCACTGCTCGAGCCTGGGCTCGATGCGCTGGCCGTCGACGAGCCGACGGTGCCGGACAACGAGGAGACCGCAACACCGGCCGGCAGCACCCGGCCGAATTCATGGAAGACATGCGCCCAATCGAAGCGCGAGCCGATCAGCGACTCCACGGCCTGGGTGCGCGATTCGCTCTGCGCGGTGAAACTGGCGTACGGCGCGAGCCGTTCAGCCGTCGTCTGGGCCTGCTGCGCCTCGGCGGTCAGCGACGCCACCTGTGCCTTGCCGCTGGCGATCTGGTGGTGGGCGCTGCCATACAGGTAGGCCATCAGCGCGAGACCGCCGACCAGCACCAGCACGGCGTAGGCGGCGCCCTGCGAGCGACCGGCGCCGACGGGCTGGCCGCTGCGCTGCTCGGTGGGGATCAGGTTGACGGCTCTCATTGCGGAGCCTCCGCGGCGGCAAGTCCAGTCGCGATCGCCAGACGGTGTGGGGAGACCTCGTCGGAGAGCTCCTGCTCGGGCCGACCGACCTCCTCGCAGCGCACCTCGACGCCCAGCGAGACCTGAAGCGCCTCGGCGAAGCCGGGGATGTCCTGCGCGCGGCCGCTCATCACCACATGCGAGACCTCGCCTCCTCCGTCCTGAGAGCGGTGGAAGTCGAGCGAGTTGCGAACCTCTCCGGAGATGTCGCGGATGCCGTTCTCGAGCACCGCCCAGAGGTCGGTATCCGACTGGGGCGCTTGCGCGACGGGCCCGCTCTCGATCGCGGCGAGCTCCTCGTAGCTCATCGAGCGTTCGTGCTCGTCCGCGTCCTCGGGGCTCATGTGCTGCTCACCGTCCGCCGGCTCGTGGTCGTCGGGCTCAGGGTCCTCGACCGCGCTTGCTCCGCCCCCCTCGGGGAGCGCCGGCGCGTGCTCGGCCGGCGCCGGTGCGGTCAGATCGACGGCGGCAAGCAGGGCGCGCGCCTCCGTCAGGGCGATGCTCCGACGCTCGGCCAGCTCGCTGGCCATCCCCTCGAAGCCGCTGCCGACGACGCGGGTGAACCGGCACACGGTTCCCTCGGCGATCGCGAGGTTGGTGAGACCGTCGACGTTCAGATAGAGCACCCGGCCGGTCTGCTCCGGTTCGCGGCGGTAGAGCGAGCGGATCAGCGCGAACGCCGAGAGATCCACACCCTGCACCGTGAGACCCGCGCGGCGCACCGCGTTCAACAGGCGTTCGATCATGTCGCGCTGGGCCGCTACGAGCACCACCCGCTGGCGCGGGCCGGCGGGCGTGTCGACGATACCCAGAGGGTGAAAGTCCATGACCGCGTTGTTGAGCGGCATCGGCACCTGATCCTGGGCCTGGAAGCTGACCGCGGCCGCGAGCTCCTTGCGATCGGTGACGGGAGGAAGCTCGAGCGTGCGCAGCACCGTGCGCTGGTTTGCCACGCCGACGCGAACGTTCTTGCCCAGACGGCTCTTGCCGAAGAGCTCGCGCAGAGCCTCACCGAGCGCGTCGTCGTCGACCACTTCGCCGTCGCGCATGGCTTCAGCGGGGAGCGCCAAACCTGCGGCCCGCTCGGCGACGATCGAACCGTTCACCCGCGCCTGCACGGCTGCCACGAAGCCGGGCTGGATGTCGAGGCCGACAAGCGCCTCTTTCGAGCGCCGGCCAAGGTTGACGGGGAGCGTCAAGGCGGGGAGCGAAGGGATTCGTGAGGGGAGTCGCATCTCGAGTAGGGCGCTTCAGGCTGCGGGCGGATCACCCACAGGTCGGGTATCGGCGTCATGCCTCCGGCGCTTTAGTGAAGGAAGTGGTTGACGTAGACACCCACCAGCGGGTGACCTACGAAAAGCGCCAGCATTCCCCCCAGCGCGAGGAACGGGCCGAACGGGACGGCCGTCTTGCGTCCCGCCTGTGCGCCCTTGCGGGCGATCACAACCGCACCGAGCACCACTCCCGCGATCAGCGCGATCAGCAGCGCCGGCGCTACAGCCGCCCCGAGGAACAGCCCCATCATGCCGGCCAGCTTGACGTCTCCCATTCCCATGCCGCCCGGATAGGCGAGCGCGGCGAGAAGCAGAAACCCGCCCGCCGCGGCGCCTGCGATCAGACGTCCAGGCTCACCGGCGGGGTCGAGTGCGAGCCCGATCGCCAGCGCGAGTATCGCGCCGGCTGCCGTGATCCGGTTCGGGATGATCCGATGCTCCAGGTCGATCAGGGCGGCAGGGACCAGCAGCAGGATCAGTGAGACACTCAACGCGATGCCGATGGCGGAGCGATGGGTGAGCACTGCCGCCACGCAGAGCGCGGCCGTCAGCGCCTCGACGAGCGGATAGCGCACCGAGATCCCGGCTCCGCAGCCGCGGCAATGGCCACGCAGCATCAGCCACGAGAGGATCGGGATGTTGTCGTATGGCTTGACCGGGGTGCCGCACTTGGGACAGTGCGAGGCTGGCGTCACCAGCGACTCGTGGCGGGGCAGGCGATGGACGACGACGTTCAGGAACGAGCCGAAGACCGCGCCGAGAACGCCCGCGAAGGTTGCCTCCATGAGAACTGATCGGCTGAGGGGGCGTCGCGCTTGAGCCGTGCGCAAAGCGAAGAGGCGGCCCGGAGGCCGCCTCTTAGACGTCTTGATGTGATCCCGAGCGCTAGCTCAAGACCGAATTGCTACCAGTTGCTGCTGTGTTCGGCCTTGCCGGGACATCCGGTTTTGCCGCTAGGGGCTTTACAGTAGTGGCCCACTTCACCTGCACTGTTCCGGAACACGACGTATTCGTCTTCGGTGTTGGCCGCCTTCACGACGACTGCGTATTCCCCTGCGGCCCCTTCGGAACCTGTCAGACCGGTGGTTTCATTCCAACTCGAGCCTACAGCCGTGAGCTCTGGTTCGGAGGTCGAAGCGGTGATCTTGAGCGACGCCTCGACAGCGTGCAGCGTCGTCGGGGTAGCACCTTTGTAGCTGCCACCATTTTCAGTCGCGTACGTCTCAGCAGCCGTCTGCGCGGTCTGCGCCATCGTCTTCGCGGACGAGTCGTAGGCCTTGCTCTTCTGGCTGAGGAACGCCGGAATCGCGATCGCGGCGAGAATGCCGATGATTAGGATCACGACGAGAAGTTCGATAAGGGTAAAACCACCCTCATCGCCGGTGCGCTGGCGTAGTGAGTTCAACATGAATCCTCCTAGGATCCGGTTTGGGCGCCAGCCCTCGGTAATCGCCTCGAACGGCGATGCGTCCCCCTCTTGAGGGCCGCCGGCTTTGCTACGCATCTCAGGGATGTCTGCCGTGGCACCTCGGTACTGGCTTTGTCAGCGCCTGCATCGACTCGCCCCATCGGGACCTTTATAGGTGCACGACACTTTGGACACATGACTTGACGGCCCAGGCGGGCTCAGGCCGGGCGCCTCCATCTATGTGCGTTTCGAAGCCATCTCGAAACGTTGGGGGGTAGCCTGCGGCGGAGTGGCGAGGCCGTGGTTGCAGATGCGGGTTGATTTGCTTGGCGGGCTTGGCGGCGAGCTCGAGCCGGCGCCGGGACGGATCATGATTGTCGGGCCGGGGCACACCTCCTCGGCGTTCGCGGACGCGATCAACGGTGGCGAAGGCGGTCCATCCGGGCGATAAGTTCAGCTTCGGCTTTGACTTCGTGACGGCTGGCAGCATCGCTGCCGAGTGTTGAGCGAGAAGGCCGATCCAGGGCTCGACATCTCCAGCCGGTCGGCCCGCAGGGCGACGAAGATCGAGGTGGCCTCTAGCGGACGGCAAGCGATGGATCAAGCCACCATCCGACCTCCCTCCCCCGATCCTCCCGTGAGCGAGAATCGACCGGCCAGGAGAACGCTGTCGCCGAACATCACCGCCAGATCACGAATCACCCGTCCAGGATCATGCCCACGACGCCGCTGCTTGTGTGGCGGTGATCGACGAGCAGGGCGAGCTGCCGCGTCTGAGCGGAGCGAGAACGACCGGGAGCGGCTCCTTGAGCTGGATGGTGACCTGGATCGCGAGAGCCAGATCACGGTCCCAGGAGCTACGGGCAACGCCGGCTGCGGTGACCCCGCGCCAGCAGGGGATGCGACGAAGCGCGTGCCGTTTGACAGCTTGAACGTCTGCACCCGTTCAGCCGCCGCGCATCAAGGGCGACGCTCGGACCTATCTTCACGGTTCCAAGATGACAAGCGTCTGTGCCGGGCGCGCCAGCAGTTCGCTTACCTTCGGCGCGCCGTGACGCCAGCCCACGAGCAGAGGAACTATTCCGCGAGAAAACGCTTCGCGGACGGCCTTGAAACGAGCGGGGCTCACAGCTGCGATCCGTCCGTGCGCGATCGTGCCCCGGTAGACGGCCGCGTCCGGCGCCACCGTCAGATAGACCGGTCTGGGTGGGCGCGCGACTGGCTCTTGGCCCATGTCATACCCGCGTAGCAACGGTTCGTCGAAACCGCCGGCAGTAACGAACATCAGCGGCTGATACTCCTGATGTGTGGCTAGCCCTACGACCACGGTGCTGTGGCTCGGGTTGGATATCTCGAAAGCGTATATGAGCACCGGGTAGTTCGTTCCCGCCTTTACGGGCGGGAAGCCTTGGAGGCGCTGCGCGAGAGCATTCCTTGGCTCGACGAGCTGGTGCGGGCCAACGCCTTCGGCCGCTTCTACGCTACTTGCAGAGCGAACCGTCCATTCGGCCCTACCGCTGGACGCACGGGACGCGACGCGAGTGTATTCCAGCGTGACGAGTGACCGGCCGCCGTCGGCAGTCGATCGCCAAACTTCGCGAACGGACCCTCCCAGCTTACGTTCATAGAACACTTTCCACGAAAGGAACTGCGCCACGTACAGTTCCTGCACAAGCCGTGCCCCCATGGACTTCGATTCGGGCGTTCGTTGGCTGAGAGATGACAAGAGCTCTTCGATGCGCCGCGCTTTCTCGAGCGCGCTGCGTGCCCTGGCACTAAGTTCCGGAAGCCCCCCGTTACTTGATCGCGCTGGAGGTGGTTTCTTGCTCGTGCTGCCGCAACCGCCTATAGCGACGCCCGCAGCGCACACTATGACGCCCGCGACGATCAGTACCGCGACGCGCCGTGCGTTACCGCTCCATCTCATCAACTGCACGAGGCCGCCGCCGCGTCGTCTCCGGATTCGCGATAGCAAGCAGGGGCTTTCGGCGACCATGCCAGATATTCCATCGGTAGATATATCCTGTGGTGGACTTTCGCCAGTGCTTCGGTTGCGACTTGCAAGTCGCAACCTGAGTCTTCGCCACATACGATCACCGATTCGAGCTCGAAGCGCCAAATCCTCGGGTCGCGCACCCCAGCTGGCGCCGCCCTCACGTCGAACGCCGGCGCTTCGTCAAACTCAGCTCGCGCACCGTGCGATGATTCCGCATAGCTCGGGTGTTCTGTTTGCGGTTGCGCACCCTCGGACGGCCCACCTCCGACGACAATTGGGTGCACGTAACGCTCCGCGCTAGGCGTCATCGCGATTCCGGTGTCTTCCATATGCTCCGTGTTCCACATGGGGATCACCCTCGGCAACTATAAGCTGCTCCGAGTTGGTCGTGCCGTTGCCGAGCTGCCCGTCGGTGTTCAGGCCCCAGGACATGACTTTGCCGCTTTTGAGCAGCGCGAGGCTGTGGTCAGCACCCGCCGCAATCGCAACCGCTTCGGTGATCCCTTTGACTTCCACCGGTTCTTTCTCGGTTGTGGTCGTACCGTTGCCCAGTTGCCCGTCGACGTTGTCGCCCCAGGCCATCACCTTGCCCGTTTTCAGCAGCGCGAGGCTGTGCAGTTCGCCACCAGCCACCGCAGTCGCTTCGGTCAGCACCTTCACCGCCACGGCTTCCCTCTCCGTCGTGGTCGTGTCGTTCCCGAGCTGCCCATCGGTATTGACTCCCCAGGCGGCGGCGCCCGAGGATTCCGACGCTGACGCGGGTCCCACAGCAGCCAAAGCCAGAGTCGCCAGCAAAGCCAGCCAGAGGACTCGCGTACGCTGACGCGAGCGACCACCTGTGTCAGATGCACCGAACCTGTCGCCGCCCATCATCACGCGCCCCCTAGACGTACTGCCCGCTTTCCGCCTCAGCGACCACCCCGTCGAATACCCCGGAATGCGCGCGACGCGCCCGGCGGCAACCTAGGCCCAACTATCACCACCGTTCAAGAGGCTTGACAACAGAAGGCCGCAATTTGCGGAAGATGGCTCTAGATGATTGGCCAATCCAGCGCCTCCCCGGTTGCGTCTGTCGAATAAGAACTCGCGCTGCTTGCGCTCGCACCAGCAACAGCCTCGGTGGTCGGGCCATCGCCGTCGGGGCGCAGGGAACCACAGCTTGCTTGTGCTCTGGTCGGCCGCTCCGTTGGCGATGTAGGGAGGGGCGAGTAGCGCTGCGGCGCGCCTGCTTGCAAAGCCAGAGCCGTGCTCGCTGCCGCGCCTGGCGATCACCGGCTCGCTGCGCCCCCGCAGCTCGCGGCAACGCGCTCAGGCGGCTGG
>CAVUYF010000008.1:0-1776181 GCA_963745635.1 uncultured Solirubrobacteraceae bacterium
GCCCGCGCGAACAGCGACGCGTTGGGACCCAGCGCGTCCGCAAGCGGCTTGCCGGTCAGGTCGTGCTGGTAGAGCGCTATCACTGCAGCCCTGCGCTGATCCGAGCGGCGCATTCAGGCGCGCGCGACGTAGTCGCCGGAGCGCGTGTCAACCCTGATGCGCTGCCCCGGCTCGACGAACAGCGGCACCTGGATCACAGCGCCGGTCTCCAGCGTCGCGGGCTTGGTTCCACCGCCTGACACCGAGTCGCCGCGGAGGCCCGGGTCGGTCTCCGTGACCGTCAGATCGACCGCGCTGGGCAGCTGCAGGTCACCCGGCTCCTCGTCGATGAACAGCACGTCCACCTCGCTGCTGGGCGTGATCCAGCGCAGCGCGTCTGCGATGGCGGCCTCGGGTACAGCGATCTGCTCGAAGGACTCGGTGTCCATGAAGTGCGCATCGGTGCCGTCCGCGTACAGGAACTGCATCGTCCGCGACTCCGTGTGCACCGGGCGGAACTTCTCGCCCGCCCTGAACGTCCTGTCGATCACGTTGCCGTCCGAGGCCCTGCGCAGCTTCGTGCGCACGAACGCCCCGCCCTTGCCCGGCTTGACGTGCTGGAACTCGAGGATCTTGAAGACGGTGCCCTCGACGTCGATGTGATTGCCGTTTTTGAATTGGTTGGTGCTTATCAGGACGAATCAGTCTTTCTAGAGCCAAATCTCGATGTCGTTCGGTGCCGCCTGACAGCCACGACGGCGTGACTACGATAGCTGCCCCGGGGTTCGACGAAGTTGACGCGCGGCCCCGCGTCCATCCGAGCCACCCGCAACCAGGCGCCCTCTCTCAACCCGAGGCGAAGTCCCGATCGAGGACGGCGGCGAGGTCGGCCCATCTCGCGGGCGCTGAGTAGAGCTCCAGCCAACGCCCTATGCCTCGGACGATGAGCTCGAACTCGCTGTGGTCGATGCCGTAGACGAGGATCACACCGGCATGTGCGCGCTGCGCCTCCGCCCATTCGCGGAGGATGCTGGGGAAGTCACGGATGTTATGGGTCACGAGGATGCGCTCTTCCTGGGACGCCAGTGCGAGCACGTCCTCGTCTTCGAGTCCCTCCAGCGCCGGCTCTTGGTCGAGCGCGCGGACGTCATGTCCCTCCGCTTCCAGCCGGCGCCCGACCCTGGGCCCGGAGACGTGCGCGTCGAGCAGAAGCCGCACCGGCGCGGCTATCGCGAGGGTGCGCTGCGCAGGAAGGGGTAGAGCTCGAGGAGATCCTCAAGAGGCCGATGATTTTCCTCGATCAGTGCCTCGATCTCCTCGGGGAAGCGCTCTACGTAGGCCTGTGCCGCACGCAGGCGCCGGACGCTGAGAAGCGGGTGATTTGCCAGCAACGGCTCCTCGTCGCCGTCATAAGAGCGCAGCATCTCGACGATCTCCCACACGTCGAGGCCGCTGCCGATCACCCAGGCGCGGCGAGGTCTGCCGCGAAACGCGATCCCGGGATGCAACCGCGCCTTCGCGGCCTCCTCGGCGAGCTCTTCCACCACGACGCTGCGCGAGTGTCCCGAACGGCGGACCTCGTCGGCGACGAGCAGGTTCGCCTGCGCACCGAGCCGGATCGAAAAGGGTTGGGTCTTAGCGTGACGACCGGGCATTGGCTACAGTGTAGCGGATGTAGTGGCCGGACAACTCTCGGGGTCTAACGCGACTGGCTGGGCCTCCCTGCTCGGCAGCTGACGCTCAAGCCGGACCACCGGGAGGCCGATGGCAACCCATGCGTCGAATCGTGCGCGAGAACGCCCTGTGCGCGTTCGCGGCCGCCGCCGCCAGCGCGACGGTCGCGTGGCTGGCGCTATACGGGTTCGCGTGGAGCGACTATGAAAACGAGGCGCGGCCGGCCTATGAAGCGCTCGTGCACGGCCACGTGCTGCGCTTCCTGCAGCTAGCCCCCGCCTACGGCGGCTCGCTGATCGAGCGGGCGCCGTTCGCGCTGCTGCCAGGACTGTGGGGCGGCGGCCCGCTCGCCGTCTACCGGATGGTCGCCCTGCCCTGCCTGCTGGCCGCCGCCGTGCTCGGCGTATGGCTTGTGACGCGTATGCGAGCCGCCGGCCAGCCGCCCCTGGCGTGTGCGGTCGCGCTGGGTGTCTGCGTGGCCAACCCGGTCACCCTGCGCGCCCTCGAACTGGGGCACCCCGAGGAGCTGCTCGGGGCGAGCCTGTGCGTCGCCGCTGTCCTCCTGGCCGCGCGGTCGGCGAGCGGGCGCGATCACTCGCTGCTGGCCGGCGCGCTGCTGGGCCTCGCGATCGCCAACAAGGAGTGGGCGCTGCTCGCCGCCGGTCCCGTCCTGTTCGCGCTGCCGCCTGGTCGCCGCGCTCGCTGCCTGGGGATGGCCGCGCTCGTCAGCGCCGCCGTGCTCGGGCCGCTCCTGCTGTCGAGCTCCGGGGGCTTTGTCACGAGCAGCCGCGAGGTGGCCGCGCCAGCCGCGAGCGCGATCTTCCAGCCGCAGCAGATCTGGTGGTTCTTCGGCGGGCACGGAGCGCTCGTGCACGGACTGTTCGGGGCAGCCAAGCCCGGCTACCGGGTCGCGCCGGCGTGGACCGGCGCCATCAGCCACCCGCTGATCCTGCTCGTCGGCGCGGCGCTCGGCGCGCTGCTGTGGGCGCGCAGCCGGCACACGGCGCTAATCGAACGCGACGCGCTCCTGGCACTGGCGCTCGTGCTGCTGCTGCGCTGTGTGCTCGACACCTGGGACGCCGTCTACTACCCGCTGCCGTTCCTGTTCGCGCTGCTCGCCTGGGAGCTGAGCGCGGGACGGCGCCGCCCGCCGCTGCTCGCTGTCACGTGCACCGCGCTCGTGTGGGCGAGCTTCCAGTGGCTGCCCGAACACGTCTCGCCGGATGCACAGGCGGCGCTGTTCCTCGCCTGGTCGCTGCCACTCACGGTGTGGCTGGGGGCACGCCTGGCCGTGGCGCGCGGCGCCGCGTACGCTCCGCAAGTCCGCCCCGGCGCGCGCGCGCTGTCTCAGGAGACGACCGCGAGCTCCTTGGAGAGGCTCGTCAGGACCTCCTGAGAGCCCTCGCCCTCGCCCACCACCACCAAGTCCTCGATCCGCACCCCGAGCAGCCCCGGCAGATACACGCCCGGCTCGACCGTTACCACGTTGCCCGCCTCCAGCGGCTCATCGCCCGCGGTGCGCGACAGGCGCGGGCCCTCGTGCACCTCCATGCCCACGCCGTGGCCGAGGCCGTGCCCGAAGTTCTCGCCCTGGCCCGCCTGCTCGATCACCTCGCGCGCCACCGCATCCACCTCGCGCCCGTTGCGTCCGGCGATCACCGCCGCGACTCCCTGCTCCTCCGCGCTCAGCACCAGCGCGTAGATCTCGCGCGCCTGTGCCGAGATCCCCTCCCCTGTTGCATACGTGCGTGTGCAGTCCGAGCAGTAGCCCTCGTGCAGCGCCCCCCAGTCGATCGTCACCAGCACGTCGCGCGCGATCGGACGATCGCGCGGCTGAGCGTGCGGGAGCGCAGCGTGATCGCCCGACGCCACGATCGACGGGAAGCTGGGCGCCTGCGCCCCCAGCCGGCGCATGCGCAGCTCCAGCTCGATCGCCACCTCGCGCTCGGTGCGCCCCACCAGTCCATCCTCAAGCACCAGCCGCAGCGCCTCGTCCGCCAGCTCGCTCGCCGCGCGGATGCGCGCGATCTCCCCTGCGTCCTTCACAGCGCGCAGGCGCTTGACCGCGCCGCCCGCAGGGACGAGCTCCCACCCCTCCCCAAGCAGCTCCGCCAGATGCCCGTGTCCCTTCACCGACAGGCTCGCGTCGTCGAAGCCAAGCCGCCCCGTCCGCTCGGAGAGCGCCTGCGCCAGCGCGTCCAGCAGATCGCCGGTGACGATCTCGCGCTGGAACACGTCCAGCACCTGCTCGGCAGACTGGGTGTCGTAGCGGAAGTCGGTGAGGAAACGATCCGGACCGAGCTCCTGACGAGCCGAGTCCGCGACGACCAGCGCCATCGCGTGGCTGCCCGTGAAGCCCGTCAGATAGCTCACGTCCACGAGCGAGTCCACCATCAACGCGTCCAGCTCCAGTGCCGCCATCTCGCCCGCCAGCCGCCGCACTCGACTCGCACGCAAGTCATTTTCTGTGCCGCTCGTGCTCATGTCCCCGCCTTCCCCAGCTCCTCGCGCAGGCGCACCAGCGCGTCGTGGTACCCATCCGGGCCGCGCCCGGAGATCTTCGCGAAGCACAGGTCCCTGACCACCGACACGCGCCGCCACTGCTCGCGGTGCTCGACATCGGAGAGATGGATCTCCAGCGCCGGCAGCGCCGCGATCTCCAGCGCGTCGCGGATCGCCCACGCGTAGTGGCTCCACGCGCCCGGGTTCAAGAGCACCGCGTCCGCCTCGGTCGGCGGGCCTCGCAACGAGTGCAGGTGCTCCACGAACTCGCCCTCGTGGTTGGTGTGGAAGAAGCGCGTCTGCAACCCCAGCGCGCGTGCCTCCCCGTCGATCCGCTCCTCCAGCTCCGCCAGCGTCAGCGTGCCGTACAGCTTCGGGTCGCGACGCCCCAGCTGGTCGAGGTTGACGCCGTGCATCACCTCCACGCGATTGCCCTCCGCGCTCACACCACCAGCTCCCCGACCGCGGCCGCGATCTCCTCCGGCGCGAGCTCGCAGCCGAACTCCACCTCGCCCGGCGCTCTCACCAGAACGAACGGCACGTGCGCACCGACCCGCTTCTTGTCGAGGGCGACGGCCCCGAGGACAGCATCCACCGAAACATCATCGTCGAGACTAACGGGCAGCTCGCGCGCGAGCATCAACGCCCGCATGCGCTCGCGCAGCGCGTCCTGTCCGGACAGCGTCAGCGCCGCCAGCAGCCCCAGGCCGACCGCTTCGCCGTGGCGGTAGCGGGCGTAGCCGGTGACCGTCTCGATCGCGTGGCCGATCGTGTGCCCGAGGTTCAGCACCTGGCGGCGCCCGCCGTCGCGCTCGTCCGCCGCCACCACCGCCAGCTTCGTGCGGGCGCACGCGAAGATCGTCTCCTCGTCGACCTCCGCACCGCTCGCCACGCGTTCCCACAGGGCGCCGCCGGCGATCAGCGCCGTCTTCGCCACCTCCACCCAGCCCGACGCCAGCTCCGCCGCCGGCAGCGTCGCCAGCGTGTCCGGGTCCACCAGCACGCCCACCGGCTGGTGGTAGGCGCCGACGTAGTTCTTCGCCTCCGGCAGGTCCACGCCCGTCTTGCCGCCGTAGGCCGAGTCGACCTGCGCCACCAGCGTCGTCGGCACCTGCACCACCGGGATCCCGCGTTGGAAGGTGGCCGCGCAGAAGCCCGCCAGGTCGCCCACCACGCCGCCGCCCAACGCCACCACGTGGTCGGCGCGCGTGATGCCCGCGCCGACCATCGCCTGCCACACGCGCTCGGCGATCGCCAGCGTCTTGTGCGTCTCCCCGGCCGGGATCGCGATCGAGCCCGCCAGCCCGCCCAGGCGCCCGCCGTAGAGGCCCGCCACCGTCTCGTCGCTCACACAGAAAGGTCGCGAGCGCGAGCGATCCAGCGGCCAGATCGCTCCCAGCGGCCCGCTCGTGTCCGCGCCGGCGCCCAGCAGCCCGTGTCCGACCAGCACCGGGTACTCGCCCGAAGCCGACGACGCCCACAACAGGCGGGTGCCACTCGGCGCCGACTGCAACGCGCGCAGTGCTCCCAGGATGCGTGGGGCGCCGCCCACGGGCAGATCGGCGAGGATCGCGTCTGCCAGTCCCTCGTACAGATCGCGGCGAGCGGCGTGCAGGGTACGGAACCCGTCCAAGCTCGCGGCCAGCGGGCGCTCGGCCGCGTCCGGCTGTGCCTGGACGCGCTCCCAGGCGGTCTGCGCATCCACGTCCAGCAGCAGCGTCACATGCCCCGCCAACGCGTCACGCACGCGCTCGGAGCCGACGCTGCCGCCGCCCAGGGCAACCACTGCCTGCGGCGCCGCGCCCGCCAGCAGCTCGCAGACGAGCTCCTCCTCCGCCGCGCGAAACGAATCCTCGCCGTGCAGCGCGAACTCCTGCGCCACCGGGTGGCCGAAGCGCTCAGCGAGCAGCTCGTCGCTGTCCAGCGCGGGGGTGCCGAGCGCCTGTGCGAGCTCGGCGGCGACGGTCGACTTGCCCGCCCCCATGAAGCCGATCAGGACGAATGCCATCCGATCCGGTCTGTGTAGGCGCTCACGGCCCCGAGCACGTCGTCGATGTGGTCGCCGCCGAACTTGCGCCGGTAGGCCTCCGCCAGCACCAGCGCGACCATCGCCTCGGCCACCACTCCCGCGGCCGGCACCGTGCACGAGTCTGTGCGCTCGCGCAGCGCCTGCGCCGGCTCGTGCGTCTGCGTGTCCACCGAGCGCAGCGGCTTCGTCAGCGTCGGCAGCGGCTTCATCGCGCCGCGCACCAGCAGCGGCAGGCCCGTCGTCATCCCCCCCTCCAGGCCGCCCGAGTGGTTGGTCTCGCGGTAGTAGCCGCGCTCCTCGGAGTAGAAGATCTCGTCGTGGGCCTGCGAGCCGGGGACGCCTGCGACCGTGAACGCGTCGCCGATCGCCGCGCCCTTCAGAGCTTGGATCGAGCAGATCGCCATCGCCAGGCGCCCGTCCAGACGCTCCTCCCAGGAGACGTGCGAGCCCAGGCCCGGGACCAGGCCGAACGCCTGCACCTCGAACACACCGCCGAGCGACTCGTTTTCCTTGCGCAGCTTGTCGATCTCGCGCACCATCGCCTTCGACGCATCCGCGTCCAGGCAGCGCACGGGCGAGCTGTCCACGTCCGCGAAGTCCCCAGCCGTCAGCGCCCGCTCGCGCTCGGGGGCATGGATCGAGGCGATCTGGATCACGTGGGAGTACACGCTCACGCCGAGCGCTCGCAGGAACGCCTTGCACACGCTCCCGCCCGCCACCCGCGCCGCCGTCTCCCGCGCGGACGCGCGCTCGAGGATGTTGCGCACGTCGCTCTGCTTGTACTTCTGGGTGCCCACCAGGTCCGCGTGCCCCGGGCGCGGCAGATGGACCTCGTCCACCTGCTCCGCCACCGGCCACGGGTTCATGCGCTCCTCCCAGTTGGCGTAGTCGCGATTACCCACCTGCAGCGCGATCGGGCCGCCCAGCGTGCGCCCGTGGCGCACCCCCCCTGTGACCTCCGCGCTGTCGCGCTCGATCTTCATGCGCCCGCCGCGACCATGGCCGAGCTGACGGCGCGACATGTCGCGGTTGAGGTCCTCCGGCGAGAGCTCGAGGCCAGCGGGCATCCCCTCGACGATGCACGTCAGGCCAGGGCCGTGCGACTCGCCGGCGGTTATCAGACGGAGCTCCACGCCCCCTAGCTTATTTGCCGGGGGCTCGGCGACCGTTTGCGGGGGAGCTCAACGACCGTGACGGCCGTGCGCAGAGGCGTGCGCCCGCGCCGCGAAAGCGCCGTGCCCGGCGAACACCAGCACGCCCGTGCCGGCCGAGTAGTGCAGGTAGGGAATCGCCATCAGGCCGTCGTGGCTGAGCAGTTCGCGCCCCGCCTTGGACTCGCCGTGCAGCGCGTACCTGACCGCCGCGCTCGATGCCTTTTCCGAGGTGATGCTCACAACCTTCAGTTCGTAGCTGAGCACCTGTCCCGTCGCCGAGAGGTATTCCAGCTGCTCCGCCTTGCCCGACTGCAGGTCGATCGCTTCGCACTGCGTCGCGCTGGGCAGACACTTGCCTGCGCCGTGCAGGATCGCTTCGCCGACGAGCGTGAACGTCGCGCTCTTTCCGCCCGCGGTGACCCCGCGGAAGACGATCAGCGCCTGCGAGCTGGACGGCAGCGGCGTCAGCAGTTTCAGGTTCTCATACGGCGTCAGCGGCGCGGCGGCGCTGACGGGCAGCGCGCCGAACTGCACAGCCACGTGGTAGACGGTCTTCGGCTTCGCCGGCGTGCTTGGCGTGCTCGGCTTGGACGGGGTGCGCGGCGTGGATGGGGTACTCGGTGCGGACGGCGTCGTCGGCGTCGACCCGCCGGAACTGCCCGAGGAGGAGCTGGGGCTGCTGGTGGTCGTAGTGCTCGTGGAGCCGGTGCTCGCAGAGGCCGACTTGGCCTTCGCTCCCGAAAGCGCAGTGAACGGGTTGTGCGCGGTGCCGTGATGCTGGACCGCAGCGCCGCTCGTCACCTCCGCGACCGCCGTTTCAGGGGTCGTTTGGCTGGTCGCCAGGCCCGCGGGCACGGAGGAGGTCCCGCTGGAAGTCGCGGCCGTGGGCGTCACCGTGCTCGAGCCGCCGCCCAGCGCCGCGTATGCGATCGCGGCCACTAGCCCAGCGGCTACCAGCGCCACGAGCGGCAGCAGGCGCCGGTCGAGCAGGTCGGCCTTCAGGGATGCGAGGAAGTCGTTCATGGGTTCACTTTCACGACCGCTGGGGATACCGGCGAGCTCGAAGGCGCGGTGCTCGATGCGGGACTCGCGCTGCTCCCCGTGGGCGAGGCGGGGGTCGCCGAGCCCGTGAGGCTCTGGCTGGCAGGCAGCACGTAGGCCGTGGCGGTGATCGAGCCGGTGAGATTGCTGGAAGTGTTCGTCCCTGAGCTCGAGCTCCCACCCGGCGTGAGGGAGACGCTGCGGATCGTCAGGAGGCGACCGCTGACTTCGATGTCACCGGACCCGTTGAGCTTCGTGAAGTCCGTGAGCCGGTTGAACAGGTGTTCGAGGTCGAAGTAGCTGCCTTCGAAGGTGAACGTGAACGGCAGCTGGGTGAGGCCCGCGGACGCAACAGCGGACGTCGCTGACGCGCCGGTGGCCGCCGCGGGCGAAGCTGTGCTGCCACCGCCGCTCGAGATCGAGGAGAAATAGACGTTCTTCTGGTTGGAGGCGTGCGTGAGCTGGTCGATCAGCGACGCCACTTCCTGGCTCGGCGGAACCGCTTTGCCGAGGTTGACCGTCGCCGCGTATGCGGTCGCGTACTGCGACTCGGCGCTCCTGGCATCCGCCACCTTTCCTTCGGCGCTCGCCAGCGCCGACTGGGCACTCGCGACCTGTGCGTTGAGTTCGTTCACCTGCTTGCGCTCAGGCGAGACGACCTCCATCCACACGGCTGCAAGCGCAACCGCGACCACGATGACCATGATCACTATGCGGTCGCGTCCAGTCATCGTGCGCTGCTCCCGGATGACGTAGCTGAGCCTGTTGTGGAGCCTTTGCTGTGGGAGTCCGAGATCGTCTTCGTCGCTGCGGCCACCGCTGCGGCGGTGGGCAGCGGATCGAACGTGATCTGGACCGAGAAGACCGGGTCGCTGGAGCTGCAGCCGCCCGTGCCCGAGCTTCCGCCGGCTTGCTTCGGTCCCCCGGTGGAGCTCTGCAGCGTGACTTCCTTGACACCGTCGATCAGACGCAGACGCTGCAGCGTGAGCGCGACCGTCGGCTGACTGGTCGCACAGCCGGCGAGGGTGAACGTCGGGACGCTCCCCGCAGGAGTCGCCGAACTGCCAGTGGCTGACGAGCTCGTTGCGCTCACGGTGGACGAGCCGACGGCGCCGGTAAGTGAAGAGATCGCAACCCCAGTCGGCAGCACCCGGCCGAATTCATGGAAGACGTGTGCCCAATCGAAGCGCGAGGCGATCAGCGACTGGACGGCCTGGGTGCGCGATTCGCTCTGCGCGGTGAAGCTGGTGTACGGCGCGAGCCGTTCCGCCGCCGTCTGGGCCCGCTGCGCCTCGGCGGTCAGCGACGCGACCTGCGCCTGGCGGCTCGCGATCTGGTGGTGGGCGCTGCCGTACAGGTAGGCCATCAGCGCCAGACCGCCGACCAGCACCAGCACGGCGTAGGCGCCGCCCTGCGAACGACCGGCGCCGACGGGCTGGCCGCTGCGCTGCTCGGTGGGGATCAGGTTGACGGCTCTCATTGCGGAGCCTCCGCGGCGGCAAGGCCAGTCGCGATCGCCAGGCGGTGCGGGGAGACCTCGTCGGAGAGCTCCTGCTCGGGTCGACCGACCTCCTCGCAGCGAACCTCGACGCCCAACGAGACCTGAAGCGCCTCGGCGAAGCCGGGGATGTCCTGCGCGCGGCCGCTCATCACCACGTGCGAGACATCGCCTCCTCCGTCTTGGGAGCGGTGGAAGTCGAGCGAGTTGCGAACCTCTCCGGAGATGTCGCGGATGCCGTTCTCGAGCACCGCCCAGAGGTCGGTATCCGACTGGGGCGCTTGCGCGACGGGCCCGCTCTCGATCGCAGCGAGCTCCTCGTAGCTCATCGAGCGTTCGTGCTCGTCCGCGTCCTCGGGGCTCATGTGCTGCTCACCGTCCGCCGGCTCGTGGTCGTCGGGCTCAGGATCCTCGACCGCGCTTGCTCCACCCCCATCGGGGAGCGCCGGCGGCTGCTCGGCCGGCGCCGGTGCGGTCAGATCGACGGCGGCAAGCAGGGCGCGCGCCTCTGTCAGGGCGATGCTGCGACGCTCGGCCAGCTCGCTGGCCATCCCCTCGAAGCCGCTGCCCACGACGCGGGTGAAGCGGCAGACCGTTCCCTCGGCGATCGCGAGGTTCGTCAGACCGTCCACGTTCAGGTAGAGCACGCGGCCGGTCTGCTCCGGTTCGCTGCGATAGAGCGAGCGGATCAGCGCGAACGCCGAGAGATCCACACCCTCCACCGTGAGACCCGCGCGGCGCACCGCGTTCAACAGGCGTTCGATCATGTCGCGCTGGGCGGCTACGAGCACCACCCGCTGGCGCGGGCCGGCGGGCGTGTCGACGATACCCAGAGGGTGAAAGTCCATGACCGCGTTGTTGAGCGGCATCGGCACCTGATCCTGGGCCTGGAAGTTGACAGCGGCCGCGAGCTCCTTGCGATCGGTGACGGGAGGAAGCTCGAGCGTGCGCAGCACCGTGCGCTGGTTTGCCACGCCGACGCGAACGTTCTTGCTCAAACGGCTCTTGCCGAAGAGCTCGCGCAGGGCCTCACCGAGCGCGTCGTCGTCGACCACTTCACCGTCGCGCATGGCGTCAGCGGGAAGCGCCAGGCCGGCAGCCCGCTCGGCGATGATCGAGCCGTTCACCCGCGCCTGCACAGCTGCCACGAAGCCAGGCTGGATGTCGAGGCCGACAAGCTCCTCTTTCGAGCGCCGGCCAAGGTTGACGGGGAGCGTCAAGGCAGGGAGCGAAGGGATTCGTGAGGGGAGTCGCATCTCGAGTAGGGCGCTTCAGACTGCGGGCAGATCACCCACAGGTCGGGTATCGGCGTCATGTCGCCGGCGCTTTAGTGAAGGAAGTGGTTGACGTAGACACCCACCAGCGGGTGACCTACGAAAAGCGCCAGCATTCCCCCCAGCGCGAGGAACGGGCCGAACGGGACGGCCGTCTTGCGTCCCTCCTGTGCGCCCTTGCGGGCGATCACAACCGCACCGAGCACCACTCCCGCGATCAGCGCGATCAGCAGCGCCGGCGCCACGGCCGCCCCGAGGAACAGCCCCATCATGCCGGCCAGCTTGACGTCTCCCATGCCCATGCCGCCCGGATAGGCGAGCGCGGCGAGAAGCAGAAACCCGCCTGCCGCGGCGGCTGCGATCAGACGTCCGGGCTCACCGGCGGGGTCGAGTGCGAGCCCGATCGCCAGCGCGAGTATCGCGCCGGCTGCCGTGATCCGGTTCGGGATGATGCGGTGCTCCAGATCGATCAGGGCCGCAGGGACGAGCAGCAGGATCAGTGAGACACTCAACGCGATGCCGATGGCCGAGCGATGGGTGAGAACCGCAGTCACGCACAGCGCCGCCGTGAATGCCTCGACCAGCGGGTAGCGAACCGATATGGACGCTCCGCAGCCCCGGCAGTGACCGCGAAGCAGCAACCACGAGACGATCGGGATGTTGTCGTAGGGCTTGACCGGCGTCCCGCACTTGGGACAGTGCGAGGCGGGCAGAACCAGTGACTCGTGGCGGGGCAGGCGGTACACGACGACGTTCAAGAACGAACCGAAGACCGCGCCGAGCACGCCCGCGAAGGTTGCCTCCATGGCCTATAGATCGGCTACGCAATGATTGCGCTTGAGAGGCATCTGCGAGAAGAGGCGGCCCGGAGGCCGCCTCTTTCCCTTCAACCTTCCAACGATCCGCGTGTTACGCGGGGGTTGATCGCTACCAGCTGCTGCTCGACGCTGCGTGACCGGGGCAGCCCAGCTGTGTTGCCGTGCTCACACATTTGTGTTCCACGTTGCCGCTTTCCAGACGCTTGACCGTGTATTTGTCATGCGTGTTCGCGGCTTCGGCGGTCACTTCATATTCTTCGGCGCCGCCGGTTCCAACTTTGCCCAAAGCAACGGTCAGCATGGCTTCGTTCGCGTTCGAGGTGTTGATCGACGGCTCGATCGACTTGAGTTCCGCCGGCGTCGTGAAGCTGTATTTGCCGCCGTTTTCGGTCGCGTAGGTCTCAGCAGCCGTCTGCGCGGTCTGCGCAAGCGTCTTCGCCGAGGAGTCGTAGGCCTTGCTCTTCTGGCTCAGGAAAGCCGGAATCGCGATCGCGGCCAGAATGCCGATGATCAGGATCACGACAAGAAGTTCGATAAGGGTAAAACCACCCTCATCTCCCGTGCGCTGGCGTAGTGAGTTCAACATGAATCCTCCTAGGATCCGGTCTTGGGGCGCCAGCCCTCGGTTATCGCCTCAAAACGGCGATGCGTCCCCCTCTTGAGGGCCGCCGGCTTTGCTACGCATCTCAGGGATGTCTGCCGTGGCACCTCGGTACTGGCTTTGTCAGCGGCTGCATCGACTCGCCCGATCGGGACCTTTATAGGTGCACGGCACCTTGGACACATGACGGGGACGGCCGCGGCGGGCCCGGGCCGACCGCCACCATCTACATGCGCTCAGCGGCGAGCGGGCAACGCGCTCAGGCGGCTGGCTCAGGCGTCGAGTCCGCCTCGCCGGCCTGTGCGTCCTGCTGCTCGCGCCACTGGGCCTGCGCGTCGATGCCGGGCACGCGCACGCCGCCGCCCCCGCACCACGGGCACGTGACGGTGCTGGGCGCGCCGCCGAGGTTCGAGATCACCTGCCCGCTGCCGCGACAGGCCATACACTCCCGCGGCTCATGGGACGCTGGCGCCTGACCCTCGGTCTCTCCACTATCGCTGCTGTCGCTTGACACGAGCCGATCAGACTAGCGTTCCGCGCGTGAGAAAGCCTGGACGCGCAGCGGAGTGGACGATCGTGGCCGCGATCACGGTGGGCGCGGCGGTGCTGCGCCTGGTCCACATCGGGCAGGTTCCGCCGGACCCCTTCTACGACGCAGCGGTGCGCAGCATGACGATCTCGTGGCACAACTTCTTCTTCGGCGCGTATGAGCCCGGTGGCAGCGTGGCGATCGACAAGCCGCCGATCGATCTGTGGCTGCAGGTCATCAGCGTGAAGCTGCTCGGTTTCAGCTCGACCACGCTGAAGCTGCCCGAGGCCTTCGCCGGAACCGCGTCGGTGCCGCTGCTGTATGCGGTCGTGCGCCGCATGTGGAGCGCGCCGGCGGGCATCGCCGCGGCGGTGGCGATGGCGGTGCTGCCGATCGAGGTGATCACGGCGCGCAGCGACACGATGGACGCCGTCATGATGCTGGCCCTGGTGCTCGCCCTGTTCGCGGTGGTGCGCGCCGTGGAGACGGGACGCAGCGCGTGGCTGATCGCCACCGCGGCGGCGCTGGGCATCGCGTTCAACGTCAAGCTGCTCGAGTCGTTGGTGGCGCTGCCCGCGATCGCCCTGTTCGCCTATCTGGGCATGCCCGGCCCCCGGCTGCGACGCCTCGTGCGTCTGGTGATCCCAGGCGTGGTCTACGTGGCGGTGGCGCTGTCCTGGCTGACCGCCACGCTGCTGTTCCCGGCGCACGACCGCCCCTACGCCATCGGCTCCACCAACGGCAGCGCGTGGAACGCGGCCTTCGTGTTCAACGGGACCGACCGTCTCGGCGGGAAAACGCCGGAACTCGGGGGCACCGAATTCGAACCGAGCCATCGCTACCCGGTCGCCACGCAGGAGGAGCGCGACCACATCCCGATCGGCCCGCCCTCCCCCACCCGCCTCCTGGCGACGGTCGGTCCCCTCTCCGGCGAGCGCCTCGGCCTCGAGATCCTCGCTGGTCTGCTGCTGGGGATCCCGGCGCTGCTATGGGGTCTACGCGGGGAAGCCGAACCGCCCGACGGCGAGACGCCCGACCTCGACGAGGACCGGATTCGGGCGCGCCGGCGGATGCGCCGCGCGACTGCCGGCGGGTTGAGCGTGTGGATGCTCGTCGGGATCGTGCTGTTCAGCCACCAGATCCGACTGCACCCGCGCTACGTGGAAGGCTTTACGCCGGCCGTCGCGGCGATGCTCGGGATCGGCATCGCGTGGGCCGCCTCGCGCGGAGGCCCGCAAAGGTTCTCGCGCTTGCGCCTGGGGGCTCTGCTCGTGACGCTCGCGGCGGTCGTCTACTACGCCGAGCGGCTGATGTACGGGTACCCGATCGAGTGGTGGCTGACGCTCCTCGGAGCGCTCGGCGCGGGCGCGTGCGCACTGCTGGCACGAATGCCGGGGCTGCCTGGGAGGGTGCGTCCCCTGCTCGCGCCTGCCGGCGTGATCGCGCTCACCCTGGTAGCGGTGCTGGTGATCCCTCTGAAGGCAGACCAGACGGCGATCGTCGACCGCATCAGCGACGCCGGACTCGTCGGTCAGCTGCCCGGCTCCCAGCAACGTCCGCTCAGCGCATACCTGCGCGCCCACCAGGACGGGGCCTACTACGAGGTGGCGGCCGAGTCGGCCACCGCGGTCGGCTCGCTGATCGTGCAGGACGGGCGCCCGGTGCTCGTCCTGACCACATACGATGCGCGCGTCTTCACAACCGTGTCCAAGCTCATGCAGCTGATCGCCGAGGGGAAGGTCCGCTACGCGTTCCTGAACACGTTCTGCGCGGGACCGGACCAGTCGGTCAACCCCGCCTGCTCCGCGCCCGCACGCTGGGTGCGCGCACACGGAACGGACGTCTCGATCAAGGCCGGCCTGCCACAGGGCGGGCTGCTCTACCTGCTGCCCGGGGCAAAGCCGTGAGCGGCCTTCCCGAGCAGCCAAGACTGCGGGAGCTCGCCGACGCAGCCCGCGCGGCCGGCACGCTGGCGCTCGACACGGAGTTCATGGGCGAGGGCCGCTACCGCACGCTGGTGTGCCTCATCCAGCTCGCTATCCCAGCATCGTGTCCGGAGGGGGAAAGTGAGGAGACGAGCGAGCGCATCCTGGTGCTCGACCCGCTGCACGAGGATCTCGACGGCTCGCCGCTCGCCGAGGTGCTGGCCGACCCTGCGATCCAGGTCGTCGTACACGCGGGGCGCCAGGACATCGCGCTCGTGCGCAGACGGTTCGCCACCGAGGTGCGCAACGTCTTCGACACGCAGGTGGCGGCCGGCTTCGCAGGGCTCGGCGCACAGGCCTCCTATGACTCGCTGCTGAGCGAAGTCCTGGGGCTGCGTGTCGCCAAGACCGCGAGCTTCACGCGCTGGGATGCGCGGCCGCTCTCCTCAGAGCAGCTCGCATACGCGCGCGAGGACGTCGTCCACCTGCACGAGCTCGCAGCAGAGCTGCAGCGTCGGCTGACCGAGCTCGGACGGCTGGAGTGGGCGCTCGAGGAGTGCGAACCGCTCGAGCTCGCAAGCGACGAGCGCGACCTCGAGGCGATCTTCGCCCGCCTGCCGCGGCTCGGGACCCTCAACGCCGGCGCGCGCCCAGTCGCTCGCGAGCTCGTCGGCTGGCGCGAGCGGACCGCCGAGCGCCAGAACCGACCCGTGCAGAGCGTCCTGGGCGACGCCACGCTCGTGGAGATCGCCAGACGCAGGCCGTCCTCGCGCGGCGAGCTCGAGAAGATCCGCGGCGTCGGTCAAAGCGCCGGCGGGCGCAGAGGCGAGGAACTGCTGGAGGCGATCCGGGCCGGGCGTGAGCGTCCACCCGATCCGCCGCTACAGACCACGCGCCCACCGGCACCCAGGCCCGATGACGCTCCGCTCGTCGCGCTCGGCGAGGCGCTCCTGCGCACCCGCGCCCGAGAGGCGGGATTGGCCTACGAGCTCTTGGCGGCGCGTGCCGACCTGCAGGCGATCGTGGCCAACGCCCGGGCGGGCGCCGAGGAGGCCGACGTGCGCACACTGCGCGGATGGCGGCGCGAGCTCGCCGGGGCCGAGCTGCTCGAACTGCTCGACGGACAGGTCTCCCTGTCGGTCAGTGGAACCGGACGCGGGCGCACGATACGAATCGAGCGCTCCTGATCTGTTATTCGATGCGGTTGTAGACTTCGAACAGCGGCAGGTACATCGAGATCACGATGAAGCCGACCATGGCGCCGATCACGATGATCAGAATTGGCTCGAGGATCGACATCAGCGATTTGACCGCCGCTTCGACCTGTTCCTCATAGAATTCCGCGATCCGGTCGAGCATGTCGTCCAGCGCACCGGTTTCCTCGCCGACGCCGACCATGTGCGTGACCATCGACGGGAAGATCGGCTCCTGCGCAAGCGGCGCCGCGATCGTGCCACCGCGCTTGACCGAGGCGATCACGCTGTCCATCGCTTCCTGCACGACGACGTTGCCCCCCGTGCGCCCGGTGATCTCGAGCGCCTGCAGCAGCGGCACGCCGGCCTGGGTCAGCGAGGCGAGCGTGCGCGACCAGCGCGCCACCGACACCTCCTGAACGATCGTGCCGATCTTCATCGGCACGTGCAGGCGGAAATGATCCCACTGGCGGCGTCCCCAGGTGGTCTTCTTCCACTTGACGAACGACACGATCACGGCCCCGGTACCCCCGAAGATCAGCCACCAGTATTGGGTGACCGCCTTCGACATCAGCACCGAGACCTGGGTCAGCTTCGGAAGTTCGCCGCCGAATTCCTTGAACACCCCCTCGAACACCGGCACCAAGAACGCCACCAGCGCCATCATCACGCCGATCGCGAAGGTGCCCACGAGCGCCGGGTAGATCATCGCCGATTTGACCTGCCGGCGAAGGGCGGCGTCTTTCTGGAGCTGATCGGCCACGCGCACGAGCGCGTCTTCGAGCACACCGCCCGTCTCGCCGGCCTGTGTCATCGCGATGAACAGCGGATTGAACACCTTCGGATGACGCGCCATCGAGTCGCTCAGCGAAAGGCCGGCCTCGACGTCCTTGCGGACCGCGACGATCGTTTCCGTCAGGTATTTGCTCTCGGTCTGTTCCTCGAGCACGTACATGGCACGCAGAATGCTCATTCCCGAGGAGATCATCGTCGAGAGCTGGCGCGCGAAGATCGCAAGCTCGGTCGGCTTGACGCTCTTGAACCCGATCTCGATGTTGAGGGACGAGTGCTTGTCGGCGATGTCCAGGACGATCAGCCCGCGCTGCTTCAGCTGATCGGAGACCGCCTGCTTGGAGTCGGCCTCCACCTCTCCGCGGGCCTTGGCGCCGACCATGTCGATCGCCTTGAAGACGTAGGTGCTCATGCGGTGCCTACGCCGCCGCCAACGAGGTCGCGCCCATCAGACGACGGAGCTCGTCCGGTGTCGAGGAACGCGCTTCGGCGAGCTTCTGGTTGATCTTGCCCTGGCGTACGAGCGAAACCAGCGCCGCGTCCATCGTCTGCATGCCCACCGAGGAGCCCGTCTGCATGACCGAGTAGATCTGGTGGGTCTTGCCCTCACGGATCAGGTTGCGGACCGCGGGGGTCGGCACCAGGACCTCGGCGGCCACGACCCGCCCGGAACCGTCGGCGTTCGGCAGCAGCTGCTGGGTCATGATCCCCTGAAGGGCCACCGACAGCTGCACCCGCACCTGTCCCTGCTGGTGTGAGGGAAACACGTCGATCACACGGTCGATCGTCTGCGCGGCGTCCTGCGTGTGGAGCGTCGCGAACACGAGGTGACCGGTCTCCGCCGCTGTCAGCGCGGTGGAGATCGTCTCCAGGTCTCGCATCTCCCCGACGAGGATCACGTCGGGGTCCTCGCGCAGGGCGGCGGTCAGGGCCATCGAGAAGCTGTGCGCGTCGGAGCCGAGCTCGCGCTGGTTGACGAGGCACTTCTTGTGGCCGTGCAGGAACTCGATCGGGTCCTCGATCGTCATGATGTGCTCCTCGCGCGTGGAGTTGATCTCATCGATCATCGCCGCGAGCGAGGTGGACTTGCCAGACCCGGTAGGTCCGGTCACGAGCACGAAGCCGCGCGGGCGGCGCGTGAACTCGTGTACCGCCGGCGGCAGTCCCAGCTCGTCGATCGAGCTGAGGTTGAACGGGATCAGGCGGAAGGCCGCGCCGATCGCGCCACGCTGGTAGTAGGCGTTGACACGAAAGCGCGCGTGTCCGGGAATCGAGTAGGCGAAGTCCAGCTGCCAGTCGGTCTCGAGGCGCTGGCGCTGATCGCCGGTGAGGATCGAGTAGACGATCTCGCGGGTGTCGGTCGGCGAGAGCTTGGGGTAATCCTCGAGCGGCGACAGACGCCCCCGGACCCTGACCGTTGGGTGAGCGCCCGAGCTGAGGTGGAGATCGGATGCCTTGCGGTGTACGACCTCCATCAGCAGGTCTGCGAAATCGATATCCATGAGTCCGTCCATCGACAGATCGCCGCGAGTGCATTAGGAGCGCAAGCCCACGCCGACGTGGCAGCGGACGAAAATATGAGTCAGCTGGTGCCGATGACGCGAGCGATCTCGGCCATCGAGGTACGGCCCTGGCGGACCTTCTGCAGGCCGTCGTCGCGCAGGCGCGTCATGCCCTGGCTCACCGCCACGTCGCGGATCGCCTCCGCCGGGCTGCGTTCGAGCGCCAGCGACTGAATCTCGGGGGAGATCTTCATGACCTCATACAGGCCGAGCCGCCCGCGGTAGCCGCTGCCGCCGCAGCGCCGGCAGCCGACCGGCTCGTATGCCTCGAGCTCCATGCGCGCCCGGTATCCGTTCTCCTGCAGCGCCTTCGCCGAGACGATCGTGCGCCGCTTGCAGTTGGGGCAGAGCGTCCGCGCCAGACGCTGGGCGACGACGCAGTCGAGCGCAGAGGCGACCAGGAACGGCTCGACGCCCATCTCGATCAGCCTGGTGATCGCCGACGGTGCGTCGTTGGTGTGCAGCGTGGAGAGGACCAGGTGGCCCGTGAGCGCGGACTCGATCGCGATCTGCGCTGTCTCACGGTCGCGGATCTCGCCGACCATGATGATGTCGGGGTCGGCGCGCACCATGGTTCGCAGGCCCGCGGCGAAGGTGAGGCCGACCTTGGCCGAGACCTGAACCTGGGTGAGCCCGCTCATTTCGTACTCGACCGGGTCCTCGACAGTGATGATGTTCTTCTCGGGCGTGTTGAGCATCTGCAGCGCCGCATACAACGTCGTCGACTTGCCCGACCCGGTGGGGCCGGTGACGAGCACCGCGCCGTGCGTCTCGTGACAGGCGCGTTCGAAGCGCTCACGCTCGGCGTCGGCCATGCCCAGCTTGTCGAGCTCGACCACGACCGCCTCCTTGTCGAGGACGCGCATGACGACGCCCTCCCCATGGACGCTCGGCAGCGTCACCACACGCAGATCGACGTGACGGCCGTCGACCACGAGCCCGACGCGCCCGTCCTGCGGCAGGCGCTTCTCGGCGATGTTCATCTCGGCCATGATCTTGATGCGCGAGATCGCCCCGGCGGCCATCCGTCGCTGAACGGTGGTGACGTCGTGAAGCACGCCGTCCACCCTGAAACGCACGCGCAGCTCGCGCCCGTCGGGCGCCAGGTGGATGTCGGAGGCGCCGCGCTCGACGGCCTGGGCGACGATCTGGTTGACGAGCTTGATGACGGGCGCGTCTTCGGAGGTCTCGTGCAGGGCGAGGACCTCCGCGCCATCCTCCGCCTCTTCGGAGATCTCGGCGGACTCCCCGACCACGTCTTCCAGCCTGTCCAGGCGCGAGATCAGGGTCGCGATGTCATCCGGCGGCGCAACCGCCACGCGGATCTCATAGCCGGTCATGATCGCGATGTCGTCGACCGCGAGTACATTGGCGGGGTCGGCCATCGCAACCAGCAGCGTGCGCTTGTCGGCGAACGCCACGGGTACCGTCTGGTAGCGCTTGGCGATCGTCGTGCTCACGAGGTTGGCGGCCGCCATGTCCACGCTGAAGACGCCGAGGTCGAGGTGGTCCAGGCCATAGCGCTCGGCCAGAGCGCGCGCCAGCCCGTCCTGGTTGATCGCCCCGCTCTCCAGTAGGACACGCTCGGGCGTCGTGCCGGATATGCGCGAGTTCGCAACGGCGTCGTCGACCTGCTTGCGGGAGACGAGGCCCATGTCCACGATCACGTCGGTCAGGAAACGTTGCGAGGAGCCCCGGCGCGAAGGCTTCGTCAGGCCCGTCGACTCCTGCGGCTCAGAGCCGCCGCCAGGGCCGAGCTCCCCGCCGCTGCCGTGGTCCTGCATCCCATCCAGGCTCGTGTGCTCGACCTCGATGTAGTGGTCGGCGCCGGCGATCGTCTCGAACTCCACGTCGGCCCCCGGCAGCGGGTCGTGATGGACCTCCGCCTGCGAGAGCCTCTCCGTGTCGAGCTCGACGTCGACCTCAGCCGTGGGGAGCGCTCCCGCCCGCGCCTCGGGATCGGCGAGCACGCCCCGGCCGACAGAGATGATCTGCTCGGCGGCTTCCCGCGGCGTCCCGTCGATCCCGAAGATCGCGTGCAGGTCGGGGCTGGCCTGCTGAGGAGCGTCGCTCATCGAGCGCCACCCTCGACTGGGGCCCTATGAAGGAGCTGACTCTCCTCCACGCGCAGCGCTGCGCATGACCTCCAGCGGAGCCGTCCTCCCGGTCCACAGCTCGAAGCTGAGCGCCCCCTGGGCGAGCAGGATCTCCAGGCCGTCGAGGGTGCGGGCGCCATGCGTTCGCGCAGCCGCGAGCAGCTGCGTGGATCCGGAGCGGTAGACGAAATCGACGACATACGAGTACTCACCGAGTTGATCGAACGTCAACCCCAGTTGGTTGAGCGCCTCGTCGTCAGTGGCCGAGCGTTCTAGCTCAGGGCCGTCCAGGCCCACCGAAGTGCAGTTCAAGAGGAGATCCGCGCCGGCCGGCCGGCGCACGGCCCGCACGCCGAGGTCCCGCGCGAGCTCCTGCGCTCGCTCGGGGGTTCGGTTCCAGACGTAGACCTCGCTCGCCCCCGCCTCGCGCAGCGCCCATGCGGCGGCCCGGGCGCTGCCGCCGGCGCCGAGGACGAGCGCGCTCGGGTGGGAGGGCAGGTCGGCGAAGCCTGCCAGCGCGGCGATCAGACCGGGCGCATCCGTGTTCTCGGCCGCGACCGCCCCATCGGGGCCGAACGTCAGCGTGTTGGCCGCACCGACGCCGCGTGCCGTCTCGCTCGCCTCCGTCGCCAGCGCCAGCGCAGCCTGCTTGTGGGGGATCGTCACGTTGGCGCCGAGGAAGCCCGACTGGGGCAGCGCGAGCGTGGTCTGCGCGAACAGCGCCGGCGGGACCGGCAGGCGCTGGTAGCGCCAGCCCTCCATCCCCAGCGCCGCGAGCGCCGCGTTGTGCATCGCGGGCGAGCGACTGTGCGCCACCGGCCAGCCGAGGACGCCCAGCCGCGCCATCACTTCCGCTTGCAGGTGGGCGGCCGACCGTGGTTGCGAGCGACCGCAGCCTTGTAGGCGGCCACGTTCACTTCGAATTCGGCCTGCGTGTTCGAGAACACCTGCTCGCCGCAGCCATTCGCGCCCGCCACGTAGTACAGGTAGGAGACTTGCGCCGGGTACGCCGCCGCGTGAATCGAGGCCGCCCCGGGGTTGGAGATCGGCGTCGGCGGCAGGCCGACGTGCGTGCGCGTGTTGTACGGCGAGTCGATGTGCAGCTGCGCTTCGGTGAGTTCGTGGGTGTACGTGGCGATCCCCGTCGCTTTCTCGACCGCGTAGTAGATGGTGGCGTCGATGCCCAGGGGCATGCCCTGAGCCAGGCGGTTGTAGATGACAGCGGCGATCTTCGGCCGGTCTCCGGGTATCTGCGCCTCGCGCTCGACCATCGAGGCCACGATCAGCAGCTGATACGGCGTTATGTGCAACCTCTTCGCACGCGCGAGCTCGGTGGCACCGAAGTTTTCGCGGAAGGCTTCGAGCTGCTCTTCCACGAGCCTGTTGACGGGGGCTCCGGGATCCATGTCATAGGTCGCCGGGAACAGGAAGCCTTCGAGATCCGGCGTGCCCTTCGGCGCCCCGTAGCTGACCGGGTTCAGCAGCGGCGAGCGCCTGGAGTCGGTGAGGTAGTCGCCCTTCAGGCCGTCGGCGCTCGCGATCTGCGCGCTCTGCGCGCGCGTCTTTCCCTCCGGGATCAGGACCTTGACCACCGGGGGCGGAGCGAGCGGGGCAGCCGGCTTCGGAGCGCGCGAGTGCATCACCAACACGACCGCCGCTACGACGGCCGCGAGGGCCAGCAAGGCCGCCACGCGCGCGATCAGCGAGCGCCGGCGCCTGGGCGGGCCCACGCTCGCCGCGAGCCGGTCGAGAGTCAGCGGCGGCTGGGCGGGCGGCGGCGGCAGCGGCAAGGGTGAAGTCGGGGTCGAGACTGGCGGAGACGCGGACGGCGGGGATTCGGGCGGCTGCCGCTGCGGCGGCTCCGACCTCGACGGCAGGGGGTCCTCGGAGAGCGACTGTAGATGTTCCGGCTGCGGCGGCCGCGCGGGTGGAGGGTCGTGCTGAGGCGGCGGCTCGGCGGGCGCGCGAGTCTCGCCGGCGGGCGCCTGCGGCTGCGCGTCGAGCGGCTGTTGGGACCCGCGCCGGCGCGCGCGCTCCTGGCGGTCGCGCTCGCGTTCCTGCGCTGAGCGTTCGCGCCCTGGTCGTGATCGTTCGCCGCGAGACAAGGAGCAGCAACCCTAACGCGCTTGGGACGCGAGCCAGCCCTCGAGCAGGTGGGCCGCCGCCCGCGAGTCCTCGCTGGTCTGAAAGCGCGCGCCAGCGGGCTCCATCCGTTGTGCCATGCGCGTGGTGAAGCGCTCGTCGTGCATCTCCACGGCGACCTCCCCGCCCAGACGCTCGGAGAGCTCGCGCGCGAATGCCCGTGTCTCGCGCGTCTGCTCGGTGTCGTGGCCGTCGAGCGACAGCGGCAGGCCGACGATCACCAGCCCCACCTCGCGCGAGCGCACGAGCTCACGCAAGCGCGCATACCCGCGCTTGGTGGCAGGCCGCTCCACGGCCTCCAGCGGCGTGACGATCGTGCCGGTGGGGTCGCTGAGCGCGCATCCGCAACGCGCGCTTCCGTAGTCGAGAGCGAGAACGCGCATGTCAACGCCAACGCTCGCGCGTGGCTGGAGGCGGCTGCGATCGAGCGGACCTGCTTCCCTGCTGCATCAACCGGCGAGCTCGGCCTCGATCGCCGCGCGACCGGCATCTATGGCCTCACCGAGGCGCTCGGGGTCGCGCCCGCCCGCCTGAGCCATTGTGTCGCGACCGCCGCCGCCACCGCCGGCGACCTCAGCGGCGGCCTTGACCACGGTGCCCGCCTTCACGCCGCGCTCCACGAGCGAGGGCGCGACGCTCGCGACGAGATGCACCCGACCGTCGGAGGCGCTTCCAAGCAGGATCGCCGCGTCCCCGAGGCGCGCCTTCACGCGGTCCAGAGCCACGAGCAGTGCCTTCGCGTCTGCGACCGCCACCACGGCCGCAAGGACGCTCGCGCCGGCCACCTCCTGCGCCTGACCCGCCAGCGACTCCACGTCGAGCTCGGCGAGGTCGGTCTGACCCGCTCCGCCCTTCAGCGCCTTCTCGAGACGCTTGCGCTCCTGCGCGAGGCCCGCCACCGCCTCGGGGGCGTCCTCGGGGCGCGCGCGCAGCTGCGTGGCGATCTCCCTCAACAGGCGGTCGTGCCGGCGCAGCAGATCGACCGCCACCGGCCCGGTGACGGCCTCGATGCGTCGCACGTTCGCGGAGCTCGAGGTCTCGTGCACGATGCGAAACGCGCCGATCTCGGCGGTGGAGCGAACGTGGGTGCCGCCGCAAAGCTCGCGCGAATGCTCGCCGTCGCCGACCTCGACCATACGCACGACCTCGCCGTACTTCTCGCCGAACAGCGCCATCGCGCCGAGCTGCTTGGCCTCGTCGAGCGTGGTCGTGAGCGCTCGCACGGGGTCGTTGCGCGCGATCCAAGCGTTGACGCGGTCCTCGATGTCGCGCAGCTCCTCGGCGCCGAGCGCCTGGCCGTGGCTGAAGTCGAAGCGCAGCTTGTCCGGTCCGACGTAGGAGCCGGCCTGGCGCACGTGGCTCCCGAGACGCTCGCGCAGCGCCGCCTGCAGCAGGTGGGTGGCGGTGTGGTTGCACTCGGTCTCATGTCGCACGAGATGGTCGACACGCGCGATCACCGCCTCGCCCACCTCGAGCGTGCCGGCCTCGACGATCACCTCCGGAACGCGGTCCTCACCCAAGGTCAAGACGTTCTCCACGCGCCCGCGGCAGTCGCCGTGCTCGCACTCGATCGTGCCCACGTCGGAGATCTGGCCGCCGCCGGCCGCGTAGAAGGGCGACTCGGCGAGCTTGACCAGCATCCGCGCGGGCGCCGCTCCGTTTCCACCGCTGTCCCCGTTGGCGCCCGCGAGCTCCTCGAGCGAGCGGATGGCGAGGACGATGGTGGGTTGTACCTCGGTCTCGTATCCGGTGAAGCGCGTCGGCGCGCCACCGCCCAGGGGCTCATCCGACACAGCCACCGCACCTCTCGCTCCAAAGCCGAGGCCAGCCTGCGCTGTGACACCGATACTGCGACTGCGCTCCCGCTGTTCCTCCATCAGCTCTTCGAAGTCGCCCTCGATCGACAGGTCTGCTTCGGCAAGCAGCTCACGGGTCATCTCATGCGGAAAGCCGTGCGTGTCGTGCAGCGTGAAGACCTCGAGTGCCGGCACCGATGAGCTACCGGCGGCACGAGCCTGCTCGATCTGGTCCTGCAGCATCTCCATACCCTGGGCGAGCGTGCGCCCGAAGCCCTCCTCCTCGGCGGCGAGCCACATGTCGGTCACCTCCGCCTGCTCGCTGAGCTCCGGGTAGGTGGCGCCCATGATCTCGCGCACGCACGCGGAGTAGCGCGTGAGGAAGCCCGGCTCGAGCTCCAGCGCGAGTCCTTGCTGGATCGCGCGGCGCATCACGCGACGCAGCACATAGCCGCGATCCTCGTTGGATGGGACGACGCCGTCGGCCGTCAGGAATGTCATCGCGCGGGTGTGATCGGCGAGGATCCGCAGTGCGCGATCACTGTCGAAGTCGGAGCCGTAGCGATGTCCGGAGAGCTGCTCGCCGAGCTCGATCAGCGGCTGGAACTGATCGGTCTCGAACACCGATTGCTTGCCCTGGAGGATCGCCGCCATGCGGTTCAGACCGAGACCGGTGTCGATGTTGTTGGCGGGCAGCGGCTCCAGGACTGTGCCCGGCTCATCGGGCGCGGGCTGCTGGTCGTACTGCATGAACACGAGGTTCCAGTACTCCAGGAAGCGCTCGTTCTCGCCACCGGGAAGGTCATCGGGCGAGCCGTACTCGACGCCGCGGTCGATGTACAGCTCTGAGCATGGACCGCACGGACCGGTTGGCCCGGCCTGCCAGAAGTTCTCAGAGCGTGGGCATTCGACGATGCGCCCGCGCGGCACACCCAGCTCGAGCCAGCGGTCGATCGCCTCCTGGTCGCTGCCCAGACCCAGGCCCTCGTCGCCCTCGAACACCGTCACCCAGATGTCCTGCTCGGGAAAGCCGAACACCTCGCGTGAGAGCTCCCACGCGAATTCGATGGCCTCATGCTTGAAGTAGTCGCCGAAAGAGAAGTTGCCGAGCATCTCGAAGAAGGTGAGATGACGGGCGGTGTTGCCGACGTTGTCGATGTCGACCGTGCGAAAGACCTTCTGGCAGTCGGTCAAACGCGGCGCGGGCGGGCGTTCCTGTCCGAGGAAGTAGGGCTTCAGCGGATGCATCCCGGCGACGGTCAACAGCGCCGAGGGATCGTGCGCGGAGGGCACCAGCGAGGCCGACGGCACGCGCCGGTGGCCGCGCTCCTCGAAGAAGCTCAGGTAGCGCTCGCGGATCTCATCTGAGGTCATCCTGCGACGGATCTTAGGCGGCGCTAGGCCGCGACGGTGCCGTAGCCGACGACCACGTCGCCTGAGTACAGGCAGGCGAACTGCCCGGGGGCGGTGCGCTCGGCTGGCTCCGCCAGCTCGACTGCGAGGCTCGCGTGGCGGCCGGCGCCCAGGTCTCGGGGAAGGCGGCAGGCGAAGCGGCGGCCGTGGGCGCGCACGCGCACGCCGTCCACGCAGCGCCCGTCGCGGTGAAGCGTCGCCTCGCTCACGGTGACAGCATCGGCGAGCAGTGCCCCGCGCGGGCCGACGGTCACGGTGTTCGAGCGCGCGTCTGTGGCGAGCACGTAGAGCGGCTCGGGCGCGGAGATGCCGAGACCGTGACGCTGGCCGACGGTGTAGAGATGAGCGCCGCCATGCTCGCCGAGCGCCGTGCCGTCGCGGTCCACGATCGACCCGGAGCGTCTGCTCAAGCCTCCGTGGCGCTCGAGGAAATCGCCGTGACGGGTGCCCGCCAGAAAACACAGGTCCTGCGAGTCGCGGCGCCCGGCCACCGCCAGCCCGGCCTCGCGGGCGAGCTCGCGGACCTGCTGCTTTCGCATCTCGCCGAGCGGAAAGCGCATCCGCGCAAGCGACTCCGGCGCGAGCGCGGAGAGCACGTAGCTCTGGTCCTTGGCAACATCGGCCGCGGTTCTCAGCAGCGGGACGTCGCCGGAGCGGACGGTCAGGTCGTTGGTCACGCGCGCGTAGTGGCCGGTGACGAGCGTCTCCGACCCGAGCCTGTCGGCCAGCTCGAGCATCGCGTCGAGGCGAACGTTGCCATTGCAGCGCACGCACGGGTTGGGGGTCAGCCCGCGAGCGTGGTCGGAGAGCCAGCCGTCGACCACGCCGGCGCGGAACTCCGCGCGCAGGTCGATCGAGAGATGCGCCATGCCGCGGTCGTGGGCGAGCTCGCGCGCGCCGCGGACAGCCTGCGCCGAGCAGCAGCTGAGATCGCCGTCGTTCCCGGGGTCCGACCAGAGCTCGAGCGTGACCGCGACGGGTTCGCCACCGGCGCGTGCGACGAGCAGGGCGGCAACGGCGCTGTCGACACCGCCGCTCATCGCCACGAGCGTGCGCTCGGGGCTGCGCCCGAGTCGCACGCGCTCGCGCGCGGCGCTACCGAGCGCGCGGTGGAGGGCATCCACGGCGAGCTCCGCCGCATGACGCTTGGCGGAGCTCAGTCCGCCGAGCTCGCGCGCGATGTCCTTCACACCGATCCGCGCGGCGCTCAGCAGCGGCGCCTGGCGCACCAGTGCCACGACGGCGCTGCCGGCGGCGATCGCGGCGCCGCAACCGCTGGCATCGAAGCCGGCGTCGCGGATGAGTCCCTCGGGACTGTCGGGATCGACGGCGAGCGAGATGCGGACCAGATCGCCGCACGCAGCCCCGCCCGCGGCGCCCGTGAAGGCGTCCGGCGGCGTATGGCCCCGGCCCAGCGGACGTTCGAGGTGGTTGCTCAGTTGCTCGCGGTTCTCGCTCACGTGAGCGAGTGTAAGGCTATGAGTTGCGGGCTTCGTCGATCGCTTGTTCGATCGAGAAGGCGTCCTGCACGCCCGTCAGAACCGTTGTCTGCCCGCGCGTGTTCACGATCAGGACGGATGGCGTCCCGTAGACCTGCACGCCGCGGGTGATCGAGCCGTAGGAGGCGACCTGGCTGGCCGTTGACACGAACGCGGCAAAGCGCTTCGCCTTGAGTAGTTTCATTTGGTCGTTGACGACCGTGTCATCGGTGCCCTTCGGGTTCCAGAAGAGGATGACCGCGATCTTCCCTTCGTGGAGCGCGTCTTCGACGAGCACCTGCCTCGAGGGTGTGCTCCCGGCGCCGCTCTTTGCCTTGATCGGCTGGCTCTTGACCGTGGAGTTGGACGCGGCGGGGGCCGACGTCTTGGCGGGGTGGTGCGCGGTGGCGGTCGCGGAGGAGCTGCTGTGAGTGGCAGCAGGAGTCGATGGCGTGGCTCCGATCGCGGCGACGGCGCCGTGGGCCCGGGCGATGTCGCGCGTGAGGCCTTCCAGGCCGGGGACGGGACCGTGGTAGATGTGGCCGGTCTTGGCTTCGGCCTTGGCCCGGGCCGTCACCGACGCTGTGGAGGAGCTGCTCGCGGCGGCCGAGCTCGCCGGTTTGGACGCGGCCGGCGCACTGGCCGTCGCAGCGGGCGCGGAGCTGGAGCTGGTCGTGCTGGTCGAGTGTCCACGCAGCGCGAAGAACCACACGCCGGCGAACAGGCACACGACTACGAGCGCAATCTGAAATGGACGGGAGAGCTGATCCATCTCTCCCAGCTTCGGCATCCGAGGCGCATAAGTTGAACGGCGCAACCACCGTTGGACGGCTGAACGCGGTGCGTTCTGCTCAGATGGCGTGGTGGCTGCGGAGCACGGCGTGCACTACAGCGTTCGTGGCCAGCTCCTGCTGGCCACCGCCCTGCATGTCCTTCAGCAGCGTGTGGCCCTCGCCGACGATCGCGACGTAGCGAGCGCGCAGCGCGTCGGCATGACCGAGCTGGCCTTTCAGCGAGCGTCCGCCGAGATCCATCTGTGCGGCGAGTCCGGCGGAGCGCGCCGCGCTGAGCAGCCCGAAGGCAGCGACGCGCAGCTCGTCGCGCTCGCCGTCCAGTGCGACGAACAGCTCGGGTGAGAGCGGCGCGGCGAGATGCTCGCCAACCGTGGTGGCCGAGCCGCTGTCTCCCGCGAGCATGATCCGCTCGATCCCGGCCGCCCAGCCCATGCCGGGCGTGGCCGGTCCCCCGAGCTGCTCGACCAGGCCGTCGTAGCGTCCCCCACCGGCCACTCCGCTCTGCGCGCCGAGCGCGTCGGAGGTGAACTCGAACAGGGTTCGCGTGTAGTAGTCGAGTCCTCGCACGAGCGTCGGGTCCAGCTCGTAGACGACACCTGCGACGTCGAGCAGCTCGCGGACCTGTGCAAAGTGCTCTGCGTCCTCGGCGCTCAGGTAGTCGCGCAGCAGCGGCGCGCCCTGCATTACGCGCTGAGTGCCTGGGTGATCGGAGTCGAAGGCGCGCAGCGGGTTCAGCTCGATCCTGGCGCGGACGTCCTCGGACAGGCTCTCCTGGTTCTCGCGCAGGTATCGCTGCAGGTGCTCGCGGTACTCGACTCGGCTCTGCGGGCTGCCGAGGCTCGAGAGCCGCAGCCGCAGGTCGCGCACGCCGAGCTCGGAGAGCAGCGCCGCGAGCAGCACGATCGACTCGGCATCTACGGCGGGGTCCTCTGAGCCGATCGCCTCGGCCCCCACCTGCCAGAACTGCCGGTAGCGCCCCGCCTGGGCTCGCTCGTGGCGAAAGAAGCACGACAGGTACCAGAGCTTCACCGGCTGGCGGCGCTTGTGCATGCCGTGCTCGAGGTAGGCGCGGCACACCGGGGCGGTCCCCTCGGGGCGCAACGTGAGCGAGCGTCCGGCCTGGTCCTCGAGCGTGAACATCTCCTTGCGCACGATGTCCGTCGACTCGCCCACGCCTCTGGCGAACAGCTCTGTCGCCTCGAACACCGGCGTCTCGATCCGCTCGTAGCCGGCGCCCTCCAGGATCGAGCGGGCGCGCGCCTCGATGCCGCTGCGACGCGTGGCATCTTCGCCGACGATGTCGAAAGTGCCGCGCGGCGCTTTGAGCTTGGCGACGCTCAACGTCCGGCTGCCGACGAGTCCGCCGCCGACTCGCGAGGCACGCGCACGCGCAGCTCGGTGAGGAACGGATTGGTGTCGCGCTCGCGCCCGAGCGTGGTGACGCCCATGTGCCCGGGATAGACCACAGTCTCCTCCGGAAAGGCCTGGAGCAGGCTCCCGATCGAGCGCTCCAGCGTGGGCCAGTCGCCGCCCGGCAGATCCACTCGCCCGACGGAGCCCTGAAACAGCACGTCGCCCGAGAGAACCGCGCCGGGCACGGCGTAGGTCAGATGGCCCGGGCTGTGGCCGGGGGTGAAGAGCACCTGGATGTCGATGCCGGCGAGCGCGAGACGCTCACCCCCGGCGAGGGTGACGTCGGCCTCGTAGCTCTCGAATGGGCCGAACCCGGGCGGCACCCAGCTCATCACGTCGGCGAGCACCGGACGCTCGATCTCCGGGCAGTACACGGGGGCGCCGGTGGCGCGCGCCAGCGGCGCGACGGCGCCGATGTGGTCGAAGTGGCAGTGCGTGACCAGGATCGCCTCGACCTCGACGCCGAGAGCCTCGATCGCCTCGATCAGACGGTCGGGCTCATCGCCCGGATCGACGAGCAGTGCGCCCTTGGCGTCACTGCTCGAGCGCACGATGTATGAGTTCTCCTGTACAGGACCGACGGTGAACGCGCGTACGTCCAGCGCGCTCATCGCGACGCAGCCCTCCCGCCGCCGGTCTGTGCCTTCTTGCGCTGGCGACGATCGTACATCCACTTGTCGCTGTAGTAGCTGACCACGGTGTACATCACGAGCACGACCGGGAACAGGCCGATCGCCTGGTTGGACTGGTGCAGCACCAGGATCACGACCAGCAGCAGGAAGATCGCGGCGAACATCGCCTTCAAGAACGCTCCCCGCCACGTCGGCGGACGGTCGCGCTTGTCGAGCAGTTTTTCCTTCTCGCGCGCGAGCTCGCGCTGATCGCCGCTCTTCTCGGCGGCGGTCGGCTTGCGACCGGTGCGGCCGCGCGACTCGACCACGCCGGCGGCGTTGCCGCGGTGCTTGGTCTTTCGCTTGGGTCTCGTCTGTGCCACGGCTAGCAGCCTAGTGCGTTCTCGATCAAGTGGCGAGCCGGATCGAACCCCGGAATCGGGACGTCCTCAGGGAAGCCGTCCAGCGCGACGGCAGGTGCGAGCCCGACGAGCTCCGCGCTGGCGACCTCCGCGTGCGAGCGAACCGCAGCCACGACCATCGCCAGTGACACCTCGAACGGGCGCTCGACGTTCGTCGAGACCTGCGCCACACCCCGGCCCAGCTCGACTCCGATGGCGCGCACGCCGGGGAGCCCGCCGCCGTCGTGCTCGCGGATGCGCGCGGCGATCTCACGCGCGGCCCGCACGCCCGAGCCTGCAGCGAGCTGGAGGTTGAACGCCACCAGCGGCGGGCGCGCCGCGACGAGTGTCGCCCCGGCGCTCGGGTGCATGCGCGAGGACCCGAAGTCCGGAGCGATCCTCTCGCCCTCCCCCGCCATTCGTGCTGCCAGTCCGGCCACCCCGCCTCTGCGCAGTTGCGCGCGGGTCCGCATCGAGCTGGGGTCGGCCCCGGAGAGCTCGCCGTAGAGGAACACCGGCACCCCCAGCTCCTGCGCCATGCGGTCCGCCACCACGAGCGCCTCGGCGCATGCGGCGCCTCGCGCCTGCGGGTCGAGATAGACGAGCGGCACGACATCCACTGCCCCAACATGAGGATGCTGGCCTGCCTGGGCGGGATCGCGGCCTGGGCCGTTGCGCGCCGCGGCCATCACATCGATCCGCTTCACGGCCTCGCCGGCCCCGAGCAACAGCGCGTCTCCCAGCCGGCCGGCGTGTCCGGCCAGGGTGAACACGGAGCGATGGTGGCCGGCGTCGGAATGGACGTCCAGCAGCCGCACACCGTCTGTGTCCGCGAAGGCAGCGGCGATCGCTGCAATCGCCTCCTCGCTGCGGCCCTCTGAGACGTTTGGCACTGCAAGCAGGGTCGGCGGCGCCATCGCGCAACGAGGCTAGCGACGCGCGGCCCACGACGTCCCTGTGGCTACACTCCAGCGTCATCCGGGCCGGAGTAGCTCAGCTGGTTAGAGCAGCGGAATCATAATCCGCGTGTCGGGGGTTCGAGTCCCTCCTCCGGCACTCCCACAAAGCCACTATCCAAGCGGTTTTTACTGTAGCAAGGCCCTCAGACGGGGCCGCTTAGTTTCCCCACTGATTTCCCCAGGGGGCATCGCGGGGGCGTGGAGGGGTCGCTAGGGCGCGAACAGGGCGCTGATCTCGCCCGCCAGGAGCTCCAGCACGCGCAGCACGTCATACGGGTCGGTGAGATGCCGAATGCTGATGTGCGTGGTCTCGTTGCGCAGGTCGCGTATCCCATCCCAGCGGGCGCGCTTCTCAGCCGGGATGACGCCAGCCTCGATGAGACAGTCCACGCGGCGCATCATGTCGGGCCAGCGCAGCTCGCCTTCGGGTCCGCGCTTCTTGTTCGCCGGCCCCCCGGCCTGCTGATAGCGATGCAGGACCGCGGCGTCAGCGACGCGCCGGAGCTCGTGTTCGCCGATCGCGTAGATGGCGTAGTAGAACCAGCCGTAGAGCAGCAGCCCGCGGGCGACCTCCCACATATCTCGCACCTCGCCCGCCACGGTGGGCGCGAGATCGACGGCAAGGAACCGCTCGGCCCAACCCTCGCCTGTCGGCGGGCGGCGAGCTGCGGTGGCCAGGTTGACCTCCACGAACTTCAAGCAGATCGGGTCGGGCTCTAGCCAGTTGCCGGTCGTCAGGTGCTTTACGCCATCGTCGGGGACTTGCGGCTCGCTCATGGCGTGGATCGTGCCAGCCGGATAGGACCCGATCGCCGTCGGCGCGCACCTGGCGGTGGCTGGACTAGAGATGCCGCCTGTTCTGTAGAGGCAAAGGGACGGAATGATCCGATCCCCGCCCTATAACCCAGGAGGCGGAACACATGCCTATCTCTAACGGCCCGATCGACAATCGCTGGCGACCCGACCTTGAATCGAGTCGGCGACGTGTGCGCGACGAGGAGCGCGACGAGGGTCTGCCCGTAATCCAGAGCCGCGAGCTGTCGTTCGTTCCCGCGCGACGCAAGCAGTTCGAGCCCCACGACGCGCAGACCCGAGCGCTGATCCGCCGGCTGCAGGAGCTGGAGCGTCTGCCGCACGGCGAGAAGGTCTCCGCGCTGCTCGACAAGTGGCAGTGGGTTGACCGAATGAACACCGCCGAGCAGAAGCAGCGCTTCCTTGAGCCGATGATCGAGGTAGTCCGCCGCGACCCTGAGAGCAACGAGCATCTGCTGGTCTTCCTGATGCTCGTCTTCGAGTCGGTCAGGCGCAGCTCATCGTGCCCTAGACCAGCTACGCGGCGAGCTGCCGGAGGCTGAGACCTGCGGCGCAAGCATGCCGGAGGCTGAAGCGATGCAGGCGGCGCTCGCCGGGTTCGAGGGAGTCGAGGCGCCGACGATGCGCGATCGGCGCGGGCTGGCGGAGTGGCGGGTGCGCATCCGTATGCGGGACGTGTTCGATGTGGTCGAGCAGTTCTTCGCCCACGATCCGGTGCGTGAGGCGTGCAAAACGGCCGTGGGGCGACTGCCACGGGTACAGCGGGAGGTGATCAACCGCTATTTCTTCGATGAAGAATCGGTGCCCGACATCGCTGACAGCCGTGACGTGAGCCCAGCACGATCTACAACCACAAGGCGGTCGCGCAGAAGACGATGCACGCCGACGATGTGTTCTTCTCGGCACTGCACGGGATGAGCGTGGTCCGCGACCAGGCTCGCGCACAACGGCTCGCGGAGACCTACCCCGATGGGGTCATGCCTGACGGTCGGCGGATCGTCGTCATCGCGGCGTAGGAGGAGTCCAATGCTGGCGGACCTGGCGTTGATCGTGGCGATCGTCAACGGCTGCGCAAGCCTGGCCAGCCGGTTTGCGGAGGCTCGGCTGCGCTGGAGAGGTCGCGCCGGTAGCGGACAGGAGCCGCGCCCATAGGCACGATCGTGACTCGTGCAAATCCGTTAGCCGGTTGGAGGCGTTCGGGGTCTGTACTGGCGTGGAAGGAACGACACGACAGCGGAGCCACCAGCTGCCCTGGACGACCATCGGCTTCGACGCCCCGAGTGGGCCGCGTGGTATCTGGACGTCGAGACGAGCTGGGTCCACGAAGCGGTTAGGTCCGGTCGCTTGCCGTGCCTTCGTGTCGGGCGCCACATCCGCTTCACGCGAGCCTGCTCGACGCATGGCTCGCAGAGCAGCCGCAGCGCTAGTGCAGGCGCTAGGAACTGCTACGACGCCTACTCGGGCGTCGTCTCGTCGTCGTCCGGCACGTCTGGGAACAGTTGGGGCAGCCCGAGTCGGCCCGTCTCGTTCAGCACCATCGTTGAAGCGTCTGCGAGCCCCTGCCAGCGCGGTTCCCTTGCTGTGCAGGCTTGCTGGGCTCGCTGATCCAGAAGCTCCGCGAGCGTATTCAGCGCCACGGCAGCCGCCCACTGCTCCTTCGTCAGCGGCTTGCGTGCCTCCAGCGGCGCGCCTACCGTGAACTCACTGACGCTCGCGGCGCCGTCCATGCCGGTGCGCAGGTCGGCTTCGATCTTCTTCGTAAGCTCAGCCGCGGCGTCACGGTCGTCGCGGAAGTCAGGCACGCGCGAGACCCTACTGGCTCCTGGTGTATGCCATAGCGACTATTGCGTCCGCAACCCGACACTCGGGCTCGTCGGTTGGGAGTAGGATTTTCCTCGTGCCTGGTTGACGTTGACACCTCCCTTACGCGGCCTGCGCGCTCTGGACAGTCGAGCGGAACTGGAGGCTCACGGCGATGATGATGCCCGCCGAGCACGATCGACACGAGCACATGAGCGACGCCGGCCATGCCCGACAGGCGCGCGACCCTGGCGAGCGGGTAGCGGCGTGTACGGCCAACGACCGCCAAGGGAACCCAATGGTCGGGCAGGATGGCATGACGGAAGCCGACACCGGCTGCCGCGGCCAGCAGAGCTGGGGTTGTGGCGCTCACGCTGAGAACGCGCGCTCAGAGGGACGCGACGCTAGGCCGAGGCGTAGGTGCTCGGCGTGAGAGACGGCGAGCAGCACCCCGACGTGATCGTCATGCAGGGGTAGATGATGTTGCGGCCCTGCCGCTCGCCAATGACGAGCCCAAGATGACGCAGCACACCAGCCAGTCCAATATCTTGCCGCTCTCGAGCGCATGACCGAGAGCACGCAAACAGTTGTACTTTACCTGGAGCCTCATCAGTTGCGGCGTGTTAACCGTGAGTTCGTGCGGTACGTCCGAGGCAGTTTTCCTATGCGCTTCTACCGTAGCGAGCCTTGGTGGTTTCGCTACGCCGCTGCTGCGCTTTTGAGAATGTGCGACACCGTTGAGAGCTTGATGTTGTTGCTTGCTCGCCACAACGATCTCGATGCCCTGGTCCTCCTTCGGACTTTGTACGAGCAGGTGACGATCTTTGCCTGGGCCGCGATCGACCCCCCGCGTCGTTATGTGAGGTGGGCGGACCACGGCAACCGGCAAACCTTGGCGATGCACAACGAGTGCCTACCCTTCGGACAGGTGTTGCTGTCGCCGGACGAGCTGGCGTTTTGCGAAAACGCGAAAGAGGGAATCCCGCCAGTTGAAGTGATGGCCCGCGAGTTCGATGCTTACTGGCCAAGCGAGATACCTGGCCTGCAGATCCCCAAGCACGTGTTCTCTTTCCACGGCCTGTACCAAAGCGTTTACCGGGTCGGGAGCAATCGAACGCACGGCTCGATGACGGCTCTCGAGGCTTACTTGACGGACGATCCATACCCGCCGTCTGTCGCACAGCGGAAACCGGCTTCGATGTTTTCCTACTCGCTCGCAGCTCCTCTGCTTGGGATCGCCCTCTCGATTGGGGCTCGGCACTTCCGCTGGATCGACGAGGTACGGGTACGTCGATTCGTCGATCGCGCTACCGCTGAGACTATGAGACGCCGACAGGCTGCTGGAGTGAATAGAAGCGCTGGCGGAGAGGTCTAGTCCTCAAGGCCGAGGGCGCGGCGCATGGAGTCGATGACGGCGCGATCCTTCGCGCGACCAGCCGCGGCCTTGGAGTGCAGGATCGTCTCGGCGGATGCGACAGGCACGACCACGCGCGTTCCAGGGACCGTCTCAGGCGTGGCCGTGGCGATGATCTCCTCATAACCTCTAGTGCCGTCAGGGATGAGGACGACATCGAAGTCACCGTGGCAGGTGGTGAAGGTGATCGACACCTGATTGCGGAAGGTGCGAACGTCGATGCCGTCGGGTGGCCGGTAGCCCTCGGGATAGCGCACCGGGTCAACGCGAAAGCCGGCGTCGAGCTCCACGACCGCGGCGGCCAGGCGCGTGAGATTGTCCTCAGAGGGCTCGGGGGTCACGTCGATGTCGTCGGTCGGTTCCTGCCAGCCGCGCGCCTGGGCGGCGGCGCCGCCGATCACGACGTAGCGCACCTCGTGGCGCTCAAGAGCGTCGAGGATGGCCTGGCGGCCCTCGTCTATTGCGCTCTCGTCGCTCATGCGCGCGGCGGTGTCGTTTCCTGCGCCTGGTGTCGGCGCATCTCAAGGGTGGCCCACAGCGCGGGGACCGACGCGCGTGCGCGATCCTCCGGGGATGCCTCGGCGATGCGGATGAGGTCGAGCAGCGAGGCGACCCTGACCGACGCGCCGGGGGCGATCTGCATGGTCTCGGCGTCGCGCGCAAGGTCGCGGTAGCCGCGCGTGCCGGCTGGCCATGGCGTGGCGTGCAGCTCCCCGCCGCCGGACAGCGCCCAGCGCCGCGTCTGCCCTGCCTCGTCTGTGATCGGCGCGGCGTCGAGTCGCCTGGCAACCTGCTCGATGCGCGGCGGCGCGGTCTCCGCGGGTACTACGTGCAGGGTGCGAGCGCCGAGCATGATCGGCGAGCCGTGCAGCGCACCGCCGACATCGCCGATCACCACGAAACGCGCCTGCCCGGCGAGCGCGGCAAGGACGCCGATCGGGTCGAAGCTCCCCGTGGCCCACGCCGGCGTCAGACGCCTCACGCGCTCGGCGGGGTCGAGTTGCAGTTGCCGAGCAATCTGTGCCTGGTAGGAGTCGTCGTAGCGGGCGAGGCCGACAGTGAGCTCGAGATCGCAGGCGTGCAGCGCCTCGATGACGCTCTCGAACGGCGGGTGCTGCTGTCCGGTCTCCCAGCGGGCGATCGTTGACTGCGGTCGCCCGAGACGTTCCGCGAGCTGGTCCTGAGATAGTCCGGCGCGGCGGCGTCCGGTGACGAGAAGATCAGAACTGCGCATAGCAAGATTATAGCGGAAGTAGCATAAATCACGTTGGGGGCCGACGGGGCCGTTGGCGTCCAGCCTGACCTGCAGGTGCCCTTGGGGCCTGAACGTGCTGCTGCCCATCATCTGTATAGACCTCCACTAGCTCGAAGCGACCAACGAGCTTGTGTGGCGATGGGGGCGTGATTTCCCTGGGATTTCCCTAGAGGGCGCAGCAGTGGGCGGAAAAAGGCCCTGTAACTAGGCCGAAACCCGCCTAAACTACGGCAATCCGGGCTGGGAGCCACGCGAATTCGAGTCCCTCCTCCGGCATCGCGCTTCTGGGCTCTGCAAAGCCATTTTCCGCACGGGTCGCATCGTCTTGCACGGTAAGCGGGCGAAAAGGTCCCGGAATGGTCCCGGAACTCGCGGGCGCATGCGGCGGGACTCTGCATTGTTCAGTGGCTCTCAGGTTGGCGCGGTCACGCGTCATGGAGGAGGGCGTAGCCCGACGCCTCCCGGTGCAGGTAGCGGCGGCCACCGCGCCGAGCATGGGGGCTGACCGACCGGCGCCACGTCGGCGAGCTTCTGGAGTGGCACAACGGGCGATGGCCCACGCCGCACCGGACGCCGAGTACATCTTCGGCGGCGCCTCAGTGAGGCTGAGCGACCTCGATGCCAAGAGCCTGCGCAGCGTCCCCGAGGCGAGCGTCATAGCAGTAAAGGCGCCCGAGGTCCTCGCCCAAGCTCACGGCGGTTGCCAGGTGCAGGGCGTCGAGTGAGCGCAGCTCGACCGGGTCCAACTCGGCAGCGGCGTCGAGGATCGGTTGATCCAGCGGGACCAGCGTGATAGCGGTGAGGGCAGCACGGGCGCGTTTGGTGGCCAGCTCGCCATAGCGCCGGGCAGCGCGACGTCCCTCGACGGTCAGCAGGGTGCTGCTGAGGAGTTCTCTGCCGGCCAGCTCGCGGCGCAGGGCGGGGCTCTCGGGCTCTGAGCGCACGAGCTTGATGAAGGCCGAGGTGTCGAGGTAGTCTGGCAAGCGCTCTACAGGCGCTCTGAACGCAGCTCGTCCAGCACCTCACTGGAGGGCGGGCCTGCAATCGGCGCGGGCAGCTCCTCCAGAACGTCGAGCAGATTGCCCTGCCCGCGTATGGCCCCCCGTTCGGCTACGAGCCGGTCTATGGCCGAAGCGCGTCCGGGGGCAGGCGTGAGCTGTGCGACCTCCTGGCCGCGATCGGTGATCAGAAACGACTCCCCGTGTCGAGCCCGCTGGGCGTAGCGGCTGAGGTTCTGACGCATCTCGCGGATACCTACGAGCTCCATGTGCGTCATTGTAGCGCTGACACGCCTCCACTTCGGCCTCGTAAAGGTCCAGACTCGTGCCTTCGCCGCAAACCCGAAGCTCGTCGGAGAGCGCGTTCGCAACCTTGTCGAGCATGCCGCACTGCGCTCAGCACGAACCAAGCCTCGGCGAGGCTCCCACGCGAGATGGCTGCTCCACCTCATCTCGCTCGCGCGCCGGGCGCACGGCGAGCTTCGCCTCATACAGCTGCTCGTCGGCTCGTGCCAGTGGAGCGTCGAGGTCCTCCCCGGGAGACCACTCGCTGATGCCCACCGACCAGCCGACGGCGTCCTCGTCGCCGCGCAGGCGCCTGAGCGCCGCGTCTGCGCCGGACGGCCATGTGCCCGGCAGTAGCAGCACGAACTCGTCGCCGCCGTGGCGCGCGAGGATGTCGCTCGGGCGCATCCGCTGACGCCACTGCCTGGCGAGGTCCGCGAGCAACCGGTCACCGACGGCGTGACCGTCTCGATCGTTGATCTCCTTGAACTGGTCGAGGTCGATCAGCGCCACGCTGAGCGGCGCGCCTGTACGGTCTGCCAACGCGCGCTCGCGCAGCGCCGCCGCAAGGAAGCCGCTGCGGTTCAAGAGGCCAGTGAGATGGTCCGTGCCCGCCTGCAGGCGAAGGCTCTCGCTGAGGTTGCCCAGCAGTACGCAGATCGACCAGATCGTCACCGTCACGACGACCCAGTAGATCGCGATGTGCGGCAGACCGCTCAGCAGCAGGCCGGCACCGAAGCTGGCAGAGATGAGGACCGCTTGCGCGTTGACCGCGCGGCGCGGGAAGAAATGGGCCGCGTAGATCGCGATCCACGGGTAGGCGAAGGCGGCGAGCATCATCCCTCCGTGGGTGCTCGCGTGGGCGATCAGGACGCTCGTCACGAACGAGCCGCCCGCTGCGAGCACCTCGAAGCCGATGAGCGGAATGCGGGCCGCGAACAGCCATACGGCACATCCCGTGACGATTGCCAGCGCCCCGGCGGCGCTGACGAGCCCGGTCGGCTCGGCGGTGGTTATCGGGAAGGCGACCGTCGCCAGGCAGATGAGGCCCTTGAACAGGAAGAGCGCCGCCAGCGACCATCCGATCGCCGGACGGCGGGCGGTCAGCCGGCGCGCGAGCGCGCGCGAGACCGTAGGCCGATCGCTGGCGTCCCACGACGGGCGACCGCCGAGGACCCACGCTCCCGTGAGCGTGGGCGCCCTCCATCGCCATTGAAATGATCGTCCGCGCATCAACCTGCATACTGCTTCGGAACGAAGCGGCGGGCGCTTGAGCCCGGAAGACGACCTTTGCCGCCGAGTAGGCCTAGCGGGAGCCCTCCAGGCCGCTCACTTCCTCGGGCACGGCGCCTTGTAGAGCGTGGTGACGGTCACCGGGCTCGCGCCAGGGCTCGTGCCCTGCGCATTCGGCGCGAACATCAGTTCTGCCTTCAGCGGGAAGCCGCCCTTGGGACACGTCTTCGGGAGGCGGCCGTAGTAGACGGGCTTGCCGTGGGACCTGTATGCGGCGCCGACCTTGACGCTGATCGATTCAACCGATCCGTCGGCGGCTCCCGGCACGGTCACGACCAGCGGCACTTCCGTGATCAGCTTCGGCCCGAAGCCGTCAGCGCCACCCAGGTTGATGTAGTGGGCGCTGGAGATGATTTCGAGCGATACCGGCGAGTGCCCGTCTGCGAAGAACTCAAAGCCGCCGCCCGGCGCAAAGAACGAATAGATTTCCACTTCCTCCGGGACGCGTTCGCCGCCAAATGCGACCACCCCGAGCGCTCTACCGACCGGCCCCGCCGAGGCTTTTTTCTTCAGGCACGCCTGCGTGCCTTCCTGTTCGAGCACCGTCTTGGCACACGTCGGAAAGCCAGCCGTGTGCAACACCGAGCCTGAGGGCAGCGACACGTTGACCCCGATCAGCGGCGCCGGGAACCCGCCGTATTCGGTTCCCGAGATCTTGAATTCCGACTGGAGAGCGGCCCCTGCGCCGAGGATGTCGCCGGTGTGCGGAAAGCCCGGTATCGGAACCGCCTGCGCTTTGAACGTCACCGTCGGCGCTCCCGACGCCACACTCGCCAGCGCCATGAAGGCCGCAGCCAGCACCCCAACACAGATCGACCCTCTTCGCATCGGTTCTCCTCCCCTTTAGCCACCCGCCGCGAGTCTCGCACCTGAGCCCGGTCGAGTCAAGTTCGCCGGGTCGAGTCGAGTTCGGATTGCGCTTCTATTCTGTTGCTCGGATTTCAGCAGGACTTGACATCAGCGTAACTCCCAGCACGCGACAGATCATGAGCCGATCGCATGCCCATCCGCTCGCGCTGCCACCCGATCCATGCCACGGTGGCGCGATTCCGCCGCCAAGCTCGACGAGCACGTGCGAGACGAGAGCGCTCCCCGAGACTCCCACGGGGTGGCGGCTGAGCGCCTGGGGGTCCCCGGGGAGCCATACCCGGAGAACCCCCAGTCGCCTACATAGGCCTCGCGCCGATGTGGGGCCGGCACTCGGCCTGGCTTGCGCACCAGGACCATCTCGGACGATGGCTTGGGCGCGACCAGATTACACAGCTTTTGCTCCTAGGACTATTGTCCCTGTACTTTGACCCTAGGACTACGGCATGTTTATCTACATGCGCGAGCAGCCCGACCAGGTCCTGGCAGCACTTCTGAAGCAACTCCGCGAGGAGCGAGAGGTCACGCAGGAACAGCTGGCTTTCGACGCCGGCATCACGGCCTCGGCGCTGTCGAGGATCGAACGCGGGCTGAACAGTCCCGGTTGGACCACGCTCAAGCGAATCGTTCAAGCCATGGACGTCAGCCTGATCGAACTTGCCAGCGCGCTCGAACAGATGACCTGAGCGGGTGCATGAGCTCGACGGTCGCCGAAGCGTGACCCGGGACGCAGGCGCCGCCGCTCAGCGACGCTCGCCCAGCTGCGCAGCAGGCTCGCCCTGGCGCTCGACACCCGCCCGCACGAGCGGCAAAGCCGCTCGCCGCAGAGCGCGAACCCCATACCAGCTGCGGGCGACAAAGCCGGCGAACAGCGCCACGTATAGGCCGCCCCAGTAGACGAACGGGAACAGCAGCATCGGACGCGGCAGCGTGCCGTGACTCGCCGCGTAGACCACCGTGAACGCAACCAGCGCCAGCACGCTCGTCTGAGGCAGCGTGTGCCCCCAGTGCCAGCGCGGGTCGTCGTGCTTGCGCGTGACCTTGTACACCGGCTTGCGGTTCGGGCCCCCGAGAATCGCCTGCAGCGAGGCCTTCATGAACACCGGCGCCATGCCGCTCCAGATGATGCGCACGCGCCACAGCTCACGGACGGGATGGCGCTGGCGGCGGCGACGGTCGTTGTACGGGCGGTTGATCGCCAGCAGCCACGCCTCCGTGGCCAGGACGATCGGCAGCATGTGGACCAGGAAGCTCTGCCCGCTGGCCCTGAAGGGCACGTATCCGAGCAGCGCGCCGATGATGCTCGGCACGTACACCAGCACTGTGAACGAGTGCAGGTAGTACCCGAGCAGCTCGTAGAACTGTGCCCGCTGACGCACGCTCAGGCCGCGTAGGTCTCCCCAGACCATCAGGCGGACCGTGTCGATCGCCCACGTGCCTCGCTGCTTGTACACGTTCGGCACGTCCTCCGGCGAGTGCTGGCCCATCGCCCCCACGATCGGCAGGTAGCGCCCGTGCCAGCCGCGGCGCAGCGCCTCCACGCCCGACTGCAGGTCCTCCACGAGGTTCCACGTCGGGAACAGGCCGATGTCCTCCAGCGCCGCGCGGCGCCAGACCACGCCCGAGCCGCATGGGAAGGTCGCGTTGGCGGCGTTGCGGGAGAGCATCTGGCCGCGGTAGAACATCGCCTCGCGGTTGTTGAACGGGTCGCCCGCGCTCACCTGAGATTCCTTGATCGTCTGCACGTACGCCAGGCGCTCGTCGCTCGCCAGCTGACCGATCACCTCGCGCAGGAACGCTGTGGAGCCGAGCTCGTCGTCGCAGTCGCGCGTCTCCACGTAGCCCAGCCGCGGGTGCTCGGCGATCAGCGTCGCGAACGCCGAGTTGAGGTTTCCGGCCTTCGCCGCGCCGTCGCGGCCCGGCGCGAAGCGGTCGGGCGGCGAGTGGTAGAGCACCGGCCAGTCGTGCAGCGCCCGTGCGAGCGCCGGGTCGTGACCGTCGTCGCTCACCACGATCGCCATTCGCTCCAGCGGCCAGTCCTGTTCGATCACCGAGGTGACCGTCCGCAGAACCATGCCCACCGGCTCACCGCAACAGGGGATGACGATCCCGACCATCGGCTCCTCGCCGTGTGCCAGCGGGCGACGCTCCGGGACCGCTCTCCACCAGTGGTTGTAGATGCTCAGCAGCGTCGTCAGCATCGTGAACACGTTGGCCACCAGGAACGGCCACGCCAGCCACGGAAGATGACGGTCGAGCGAAGAGAACAGCCAGGGGACGTAGATGACCGCCGAGATCACGTATGCGATCCCCGCGAAGCGCACCAGCCAATGCCGGCTGATCGGCGGATAGTCATCGCCGAACGCCCGCGCCGCGCACGCCATCGGGCTCGACGGCGCCATCTCCACCTCCGCCGGCGGGGCAGGCGCGATGGCGCCTGCGTAGGACGCGGCGTCGGGCCTTTTCGTCTCGGTCGAGATGGTTGCCACCACTTCGACATCGACACCCTCAGGCCAGGCACTTGAGCCGCCGCGCTCCCGCGGGGACACGCGGCTCGCCGGCGAGTGGCACCGCCGCCGGCGAATTTCTGCGCAGAATGCGGAAAGCGCGCCCGGGGCGCCTTGCAATCGCTCAGGGCTCGTCGTATGTTGGCACCAGACGCGGTTCCGAGCCGTCAAGAGCGAGGCCACTGAGGTGTGAGGCCGCGCCACCCGAACCGGAAGGCCCCCGGGCCGGAAGGGAAAGGTTCCTCGACCGGCTCAGGACCGCGTCGCTTTCGTTCTCCCGCGAAGCGTCCGCGTCTCCCTGAGCCGCGGAGCGGCCGGCTCGCTACAGGCGCCGCGGCTACCAGCAGGGCTGGAAGCGCTTGCCGTTCAACGCCACGTTGAAGCGCGCGCCCATCATGCCGGCGGCGTTGTCGGCCGCACAGAACTTCGCCGTCGAGCGGTGATACTCGGCGTTCAGCACCGGCTTGCCCGCGGCCAGGTAGGGCTCGAAGTCGGCGCATTCGCGGTACTGGTTGCACTGCTCGGTCAGCGCCCCGTCGAAGTACGCCAGCAGTTCGTGCGTCCGTTCGCCGTCGTTCTTCTGCAGGACCGCCATCCCCAGCGAGTGGACCTCTTCGGCGACCCACTCGTTGTAGGTCAGCTGCTCCTGCGCCGTCAGCGGGAAGCCCGTGTCGTTCGCATAGCCTTCGATGTTGTCCGGCTCGACCGCTTCAAAGCCCTTTTCCTTGCACATCTGAAAGCGCGCAGTCATGATCGGCTCGAGCACGCTCAGCTGGCGGATGTCCAGCCAGCGCTCCCCCGGCCATCCATTCGAGCGCCCCAGAACAGATTCAGGGAACTCGTGGTAATCGGGGCGGAAGTCCTCGGCCGTGCCCACGTCGATGTAGCAGATCACGTGCTTGCCCTGAGCCTTCAGCGACGCCACCTCCGCTGCGCTGTTTTCAAAGCCGTCGATGTCATACGCCTGCACCGGCTCGGTGTTCTCGACCTTGCCCGTCAGCTGCCAGTACCACGTCAGATGCTGAGGCATCGCCCACCAGCCGCCGGCCGCGCGCGCGGACCCCACGCCCACGCCGCCCGCCGCCATCACACAGGCCGCAGCACCCGCGAGCGCGAGCCCCATCCCCAGTCCTCGAAACACGCGACCCAGCATCACCCTCGACAATCGTAAACGCTCCGTCACCGCGACGGCGGCGCAGAGCGCCGGCTGCCAGGCCGCGACGCGGGGCCACTGGGCTCACCTGCCGCCGGCCACCTGGCGCACTCAGCGAACTCCAAGGATTCTCACCGGATACGCTGAGCATCCTCGGCGACCATGGCCTCCTTGCCCACTGCATTTTTCACAGAGGAAGGCGCGAACATGCCTGACAGCCCCTCCGCCCACCGTGTGCTGGTAGTCGATGACGAGCCCAACCTCGTGGAGGTCCTCACCATGGCCCTGCGCTTCCAGGGCTTCGTCGTGGAGAGCGCCACCAACGGTCGCGAGGCGCTCGCGGCGGTGAGCAGCTTCAAACCCCACCTGATGGTCCTCGACGTGATGCTGCCCGATATGGAGGGCTTCGACGTCGCCGCCCGTCTGGGCGCCCAGCGCGCCTCCGTGCCGATCATTTTCCTGACCGCGCGCGACGCCACCGAGGACAAGATCCGGGGCCTCACCGGCGGCGGGGACGACTACATGACAAAGCCCTTCAGCCTGGAGGAGCTCGTCGCCCGGATCAGGACGATCCTCAGACGCACCGGCCAGGCGACGCCCGACTCCGCGCGCCTGGTCTTCGAGGACCTCGAGATGGACGAGGAGTCGCGGGAGGTCACGCGCGCCGGCGAGGCGATCGAGCTGACGGCCACCGAATATCGCCTGCTGCGCTACCTGCTGCTCAACCCCCGTCGCGTGCTCACGCGCGCGCAGCTGCTCGATCACGTCTGGAACTACGACTTCGGCGGTGACGGACGGGTCCTCGAGACATACATCAGCTACCTGCGCAAGAAGCTCGACGCCCACGGCCCGTCGCTGATCAAGACAGTGCGCGGCGTCGGCTACGCACTGCAAGCCCCGCGCTCCTGATGGCCTCGCTGCGCGCGCGGGTGCTCGTCAGCGTGCTCGTGCTGGCCGCCGCCGGGCTGATCGCGCTGGCCGCCGTCACCTACGCGGAGCAGAGCTCGTTCCTGCTGGGGCGCATCGACCAGGAGGTCAAGGCTGCCGCCCCCGCGGTCTCCGTGGCGTTGGACAGGGACGGCTTCACACCGCCCGGCGGGGCGCCCGCCACCGGCACTGCCGAGAACCCCAACAACCAGGGGCCTGCCGGACAGGCCAAACCCAACGGCCCGCAGAGCAACCTGCCTCCCGGCACCTACGGCGAACGCAAAAGCGCGTCCGGCACCTCGCTCGGCTCCACCTTCTTCAGCTTCACCGAAACCAGCCCGCCCCGGCCGGCGATCCCAACGCACGTGCCCATCGGGAAGGTGTTCACCGTCGGGTCGGCCGGATCCTCCGGGCTGCGCTATCGCGTCTACGTCAGCAAAGACCCCGAGGACAGCGGGCTGACCCTGGTGGCCGTGCCGCTGCGCGAAGTCTCACAGACGCTCAACCGCCTGCTGCTGGTCGAGGGTCTCGTGATCCTCGGCGTGCTGATCGCGCTCGCCGTGAGCGCATCGTTCGTCGTGCGGCTCGGCCTGCGGCCGCTCGACCGCATGGAGATCACCGCCGGGGAGATCGCCGGGGGCGACCTCTCACACCGCGTCAGCCCAGCCACGAGCAAGACAGAGGTGGGACGCCTCGGGCTGGCCCTCAACGCGATGCTCGACCGCCTCGAGGAGGCCTTTGCCGCGCGCACGCAGAGCGAAGAGCGTCTGCGCCGCTTCCTCGCCGACGCCTCGCACGAGCTGCGCACGCCGCTCGCCTCGATCCGCGGCTACGCGGAGCTGTTCCGAATGGGCGCCACCGAAGACCAGGCGGGCACGGAGATGGCCATGCGCCGCATCGAGGAGGAGTCCAAGCGCATGGGGATCCTCGTCGAGGACCTGCTGACCCTCGCGCGACTCGACGAGGCGCCCCAGCTCACGATCGAGCCGGTGGACGTCGCCGTGCTCGCCGGCGACGCGGTCGAGGATGCGCGGGCGACCGCGCCCGACAGGTCGATCGAGCTCGCCCAAGACGGCCCCGCGGTCGTCTTCGGCGATCCCCACCAGCTCAGACAGGTCCTCGCCAACCTGACCCGCAACGCGCTCGTGCACACTCCTGCCGGCACGCGCATCGAGGTCGCGCTCGAGCAGGACCAGGAGACGGTCACGATCAGCGTTCGCGACCACGGGCCGGGCCTGCCGGCGAGCGCCGGCGAGAACCTGTTCGACCGCTTCTGGCGCGCTGAGGGCGGCCGCGAGCGGGGCAGGGCAGGCGCCGGACTGGGCCTGTCGATCGCCCAGGGCGTCGTCGAGGCCCACCATGGCCAGATCAGCGCCCGCAACGCGCCCGACGGGGGCGCCGTTTTCGTCGTGCGCCTACCCAAGTCAGCGCCGCGGCCACCTGCCGCGAGCGCCGCCTGAGCACCCGCCCTCTTAGCGTGCCCTTACTCGAGGGTTACTGCCCGTTCAAGGCCGTCGTGCACGCTGTGGCGGCCGGCCGCGCGGGCCGGTGTCCAGTTGGTCCCAGTCGCCGGGGAAAGCCCCACCAAGCGCCCAGTCCCTTCACAGCCGCCTCCCAGGAACGTCCGTTTTGATCGACCGATGATCTTCACCGAAGCCAACATCCTCGCCACCGCCACCGGCCCGTACATCTACTGGATAACCAGCCGCGCCGCCGGCATCGCGGCGCTGGTGCTCGCCAGCCTGTCGATCTGCCTCGGCCTGCTGATGGGCGGCGGCATCGTCAAGCGCCACCGCCTGGAGCTTCGCGTGACCCACGAGGCGCTGTCGCTGGCGACGCTCCTCGCGCTCCTCGTCCACGGCCTCAGCCTGCTGGGTGACGGCTATCTGCACCCGAGCCTCGGCGACATCGCGATCCCCTTCCTCGGCAGCTACGAGACCGTGTGGACGAGCATGGGCATCGTCGCCTTCTGGATGCTCGCGATCCTCGGACTCGCCTACTACGCGCGCGGGCGCATCGGCGTGCAGCGCTGGCGCACGCTGCACCGCTTCACCGCCCTCGCCTGGATCCTCGGGCTGGTGCACTCCCTCGGCGAGGGGACCGACGCCGGGCAGGCCTGGTTCCTGGCGATGATCGGGGTCGTGGTCGTGCCGGCGCTCGCCCTGCTCGTCATCCGCCATCTCGGCTCAGCGCAGGGCGCGGCCGGCCCCGCGGTCCGCGCCACCGATCTGCGACGCACGGCGAAGCCCGCAGAGAAGGCCTTCGTCGACCGCGACAGCCCAGCCCAATTGGAGCGAGCATGAGCTCGTCCGACGGCTCTCCCCGCCCTCCCCGCCCCCCGCGCTCGCCCGAGCAGGTCCAAGCCAGAGCGCTCGCACAAGAGCGCCGAGAGGCGATACGCGTGCGCGAGCGGCGCATCCGGCGCTCGGTCGCGGCCCTCGCAGCGACGCTGTTCAGCGTGGCGTTCCTGGTGATCTACGTGCAGCTCGCCTCCGGCCACGACCCGGCGCTCGTGGCCAACGCCAAACGCGCGACCGCCGAGAACTCGTCTTCGAGCACCGAATCCTTGACAGCCTCGGGCTCCGAAAGCGGGGAATCCTCCACCGAACCGAGCTCCTCCACCGGCGAAGAATCGAGCTCCACCGAATCGAACTCCGGCGCGTCGGCCGTCACCACGTCCCAGTCATGAGCGCCGCGCCGGAGATCATCGAGGAGTTCGACTGCTTCGGCTCCACCTGCGCCGCGCTCGTGATCGGCCCCGGATACGCAGGCTCGGCGCAGGACGCAGCGTCGCTGGCCCGGCGCGCTCTGCTGTCCTGGCACAGCCGCTTCTCGCGCTTCCTACCCACGAGCGAGCTGTCGCAGCTCAACGGCGATCCCCGGCGCGAGGTTCCGGTCCGGACCCTGATGGCGCGCTTCGCACAGGCGGTCCACACCGCCGGAAGCATCACCGGTGGGCTGGTGGACGCCACGCTGCTGAAGGACGTCCAGCGCGCTGGCTACGCCGATGACCTGGGCGCCCGCGTCCCACTGCAGCGAGCGCTGGCGCTCGCCGACGCCCGCCGCCCCGCCGGCGGCTCGACGCGTGCCGACTGGCGCCAGATCGAGGTGGACCTCGACGCGGGTACCATCACGCGCCCTCCCGGCGTGATGCTCGACAGCGGGGGCCTCGCGAAGGGACTGTTCGCGGACGTGCTCGGCGAGGTCCTCGCCAGCCATCGCAGCTTCGCCGTCAACTGCGCCGGCGACCTGCTGATCGGAGGCACCGACGAGATGACGCGCGCCATCGAGGTCGAAAGCCCGTTCGACGGTCGCGTCCTGCACACGTTCGAGTCATCCCGAACCGGGGTCGCCACGAGCGGGATCGGTCGGCGCAGCTGGCTGGGACGCGACGGCAGGCCCGCGCACCACCTGCTCGACCCGGCGACCGGCCGGCCCGCCTTCACCGGGATCGTCCAGGTGACGGCGCTCGCATCGAGCGCGCTCATGGCTGAGATCTACGCGAAGGCGGCGCTCCTCGCCGGCCCGCGCGCGGCGCCGGGCTGGCTGAAACACGGCGGCGCGATCGTGTTCGACGACGGCTCCCACAAGGTCGTGGCGCCGCCCGCGGTGCTCACGCTCAGAGATCTCTCAGGCTTCGTTCACCCTCCTACAAACCACGCGCTCCAGGATGCATGACATGAACACTCCAAACGTCGAGATCGTTATCCCCGTCTACAACGAGCAGCACGTTCTCGCCGCCAGCGTACGCACGCTGCACGAGCACCTGCTGCGCGAACTCGCGACCGGATTCGCGATCACCATCGCCGACAACGCCAGCACCGACGACACGCTCGAGGTGGCTCGCTCGCTCGCGCGCGAGCTGCCCGACGTCGGCGTGCTGCACCTGGAGCGCAAGGGTCGCGGCAGGGCCCTGCGCGCGGCCTGGAGCGCCAGCGAGGCGGACGTCCTGGCCTACATGGACGTCGATCTGTCGACCGACCTGGCATCGCTGGGCGAGCTGCTCGAGCCGCTTCTCCAAGGACGCGCGGATCTCGCCATCGGCTCGCGGCTGGCTCCCGGCGCCCACGTCACACGCGGGGTCAAGCGCGAGGTGATCTCGCGCACCTACAACGCGCTGCTTCAGGCGCTGCTCGGCGCCGGGTTCTCCGACGCCCAGTGCGGGTTCAAGGCCGGGCGGCGAGAGGCTGTCCAGGCGCTCCTCGAGGAGGTCGAGGACGACGCCTGGTTCTTCGACACCGAGCTCCTCTACAGGGCTCAGCGAAACCGGCTGGCGATTCACGAGGTGCCCGTGCGCTGGGTCGAAGACCCCGACTCGCGCGTGGACATCCTCGCAACGGCCAGAGAGGACCTGCGGGGCATCATGCGCCTGCGCCGAGCCACGCGCGAGAGCGAAGCGCGCGCCGGAGCCGAAGCGCAGGGCAGACACTTGCGCGAAGCGCATACAGCCCGCGGCTGAGTGTCATACTCGAGCGCCGATGCGCGCGCTCGTGCAGAGGGTCAGCCGCGCGGCCGTCAGCGTCGGCGGCGAGGAGGTCGCCGAGATCGGACCGGGGCTGCTGGTCCTGCTGGGAGTCGCGCGCGAGGACGATCGCGCCGCCGCGGAGCGCCTGGCCGCCAAGGTCCGCGCGCTGCGCATCTTCCCCGACGCGGACGGCAACATGAACGAGGCGCTCGGCGAGCGCGAGATCCTGTGCGTGAGCCAGTTCACGCTGTACGGCGACACGCGGCGCGGCAACCGGCCGAGCTTCGTCGCCGCCGCCCCCTCCGAGCACGCGCTGGCGCTGTACGAGCGCTTCTGCGAGCTTGCCGGCGCGCAGCGGGGCGTTTTCGGCGCGAACATGCAGGTGGAGCTCGTCAACGACGGGCCGGTGACACTGCTGCTCGAGGCCTGAGCCCGCTCAAGCCTCGACCGTCACGCCCTTCCAGAACGCGAAGCGATCCTTGATCTCGGCCGCGGCGTCCTTTGGCTCTGGGTAGAACCAGGCCGCGTCGACGTTCTGCTCGCCGTCGACCTCGATGGTCTTGTAGCTCGCGGTGCCCTTCCACGGGCAGATCGAGTGGGTGTCGCTGTCGGTGAAGTACTCCGCGTTGATGCTGTCCGCGGGGAAGTAGTGGTTGCTCTCCACGATCACCGTGTCGTCGCTCTCGGCCAGAGTGGCCCCGTTCCAAGTCGCCTTCATTCTCGCTCCTCATCGCGCGGTTGACTACTGGACAGAGCGTAGACGCTAGTGCCGCGTGCTCAAGATAGGGGGCCATCGGGCGACCCCGAGCGCGGACCGATCTAGCGCAACCGCCCAAACGCTGCCGCACACAGTTCGGAACAGAGTCTTGAACTTTGTCTCCAAGCCTGTTAGCCTGATGTTATGTCAAGCCTTGATGCGCTGTTCGACACGCCTCCTGCGACGATCGTGACAGACCTTCAGGCGCTCCGCGAACAGCGACGTTTGATCGAGAGCAAGGAAGCGATGCTCGAACAGGTTTTGGAGCTGCGTGAGCGACAGGGTGGGGATGCTGCGGACGAGATCGCCGAACTCGGCGCCTCCGTCGCGATCGGCCCACTACGCGCCCAGATTGCTCAAGTGCTGCGCACTACCGATACGCCGTTCCTCGTGCCGAAGGACATCCACACCGAGCTCGTCTCCCGAGGAAACTGGAAGGTCACGTTGGACAACGTCCGGATGACTACGAAACGCATGGCTGATGCCGACGAACTCGAACGCCTTGGACCCGGCACGGTCAGCTACGGCCTTCCAGGTGCGGGCAACACGGCCCAAGGCCGAGCTTTCCGCACCCTGCGCGAGGGTGACCAAAGATGATGGCCGTCGCGGTTGACCCGCGCTACGCATCAAGGCTCGAGGTCGCTCCTCGCGCCCGCCGCTCCGACTGAATCGTCCCCTCGATTTAGTCTACCTCGTCCCGGTCCAAGGATGGACGGGCGGGGACGGTGCGGATTGCTTCATCCGTCACGCCTGGATCAGCGCCACGTCTGCGCTGTGCCGCTCGCGCTCGTCGGGGGTGTCGGCGAGGTGGCGCTCGGTCGCGAGCTGCGCGCGCAGCGCGTCAACCAGCGGCGCGGTGTGGCGCCTCCTCCAGGTCATCGCTATCGTCCACATCTCCGAGGAGGCCCCGCATCGTGTCAAGCGCCCGCCAGTCGAGGTCGAGGTCTCGGCGTCCGCTTCTCGCACAAGACCATCGACCACGCCGAACGCTACGTAGACGGCCAAGTCCACACCCACACCACATCGAGAACTTCTAGAGCAGGCTGACGTTTGCCGAGGTCACCGGGCAGCTAGGAGGGCGGCCCCGCAACGCGCTAATCGCGGCGCGGGCCTAAGCAACCGGCGTGGCGGGCACGACAGACGTCTCCAGTCGCTTGGCGCAGCCATTTCGCATCACGTCATAGATCGCCTTGGCCGAGACAAGAACGAGCGCGAGTCCCGCTAGCGGAATGAACACACGATCCTGCGATTCAAATGGTCCGAGACTGCTGGCAGTGATGGCGACTACACCGAGACGCACGCCGGCGGTTACGGCAGTGGTCGGGGCGACAATGCCGACGATATGCCCGATGTCCGGCCACTCCTGACGCCGCACGACGCGGACGACGCTATATAGCGCGACAAGGACGCCCGCGAGGATCAAGCCACCAACGACGTAGGGGCCGGATGGCGTTGAGTCAGTCGTTGGTGTGCTGCTGCTCTGCGCGAGCGTGCTGGATGGCCAGAACAAGGCCAATGATGCCGCCAACCAAAGCAGCGACAGCAGCGCCCTCGGGACCGACAACCAGGCCAAAGATCGCCGCACCACCGGCAGCGGTCGCAACCGCCTGTCCGGCGGAACTCCATGTCTGCGGCGAAATCTCGTGATTGCGAGATGACACGCTGTGTTCAGCCGTGGGAGGCGGGTGCTCTTGCACTGGAGCCATGATCTGAGAATACCCCCTTGTAGATCCTTGCAACGGCGCTCCCGAGCACCCCAAGGGCAGCGTGTCCTTGGCTTGTGAGTCGGCAGGCCACATCGAGCCACCGCAACGTCCCTTCCGTTCCGTCCGTGGCTGGTCTTACTCTTGCCCTACTTCAAGGTCTGACCAATCCACGAAAGCTTGTCAAAGAGCCCTTCTGGCGCCACACCAGATGGGCTCTTTGCATTCTGCTCACTCTGCCGGACGGCACGGCTGCACGTAGTTCAGGCCCTCGCACGTTTCCCACCAATCGAGTCATGGGGACCCTCGTTGAGCCTCGGCCCGTGCAAGCACCTCCGACGGCGGCACACCGAGCGCGTCCGCGATCTTGACGATGTTCGTGAGCGAGGCGTTTCTGACGCCACGCTCCACCCCCGAGTAGTAGCCGCGATTGAGGCCGGCGTTGAGCGCGACGGTTTCCTGCGACATGTCCCGCTCGGCGCGCAGCTCGCGGAGCGCATCGCCGAATGCAGCGTGGACAGGCGAGATGGCGGGCAAGCAGCAGGCCTCCCTGCTTGACTACCCGGTGCTGTTTTCGCAGAGCGCGCGCAAGGTGTTGGCTACCAATTTTCGCCGCGATCGTGTCCGGCCAGTGCTTGAGCTGCGGCCCCCGCGTAGTTGTCCGCCAAACGACGGCGCTCCATCCGTGCCAGGGCCAGCATGAACGTCATCATCAACTCGCCGACGCGCGAGGTCGGGTCGATCCCGAGGTCGATCGAGGCGATGGAACCTCCGGCCGCACGGATCTGCTCGACCAGCTTGAGCACATCAGCGACGCCGAGGCGGCTGAAAGGGTCGAGTTTGGCGGCGACGATGCACTGCTTCTCGCCGGATTCGATCCGTTCGATGCCCTCGTCAGCCCTGGTAGTTCTAGCTTGCCGCCCAACTCATCGAGATCGGTGTGCCAACGCACGATCTCGACGCCGCGCAGCTTCGCCCATTCCTCGATCTTCTTGTGCTGCACCTCAGGAGAGATGAAGCTCTCTGCCGTCCTCTCGCAAGCCTAGAAGGCCAAGCGAGGAGAGCGCGGGAGCGAGTCGCTCGAGCTGGTCGATCACGCCGGCGAGGTCGTCGGCGAGCGGCTGCAGCACGACGTGGTCGGCGCCGCGCTCGCGCAGCTCGAGGACACGTCCGACGATGGCCTGCTCGTCTCCCCACGCGACGATCGCATCGACCAGCCTGTCGCTGCCGCCGCCCGAGAAGTCCTGATCGCCGAAGCCGAGGTGGCGCAGGCTGTTGACGTAGTTGGGCAGCGTCAGGTAGAGCGCCATGTGCTTGCGAGCGACGTGCCGCGCCCGCGACGGGTCGGTGCTCAGCGCGACCGCCTGCTCGGGAATCAACAGCCGGTCCGGGCCGAGGATCTCCCGCGCGGCCGAGGCATGCGCGGGCGGGACGAAGTAGGGGTGGGCGCCGTGGGCGTGGTCGCGGGCGAGCTCCAGCATCCGCGGCCGCAGCGCCGCCAGCACGCGCGCGAACGGCACCGGCGTGCTCGGCGCGTCGTCGATTCGCGGCATCCATGTCGGCGATGTAGCGGGTCATGTGCGCGAGCGGCCGTCCGTAGACCTGGCCGCTGCGCTCGACCATGGGAGCGTGGCTGGCGCCGACTCCGTGTACGAACCGTCCCGGCCAGGCCGCCGCGAGCGTGGCGGCGCCGCCCTGCATGGTCGCGGGGTGGCGTGCCCAGACGTTGGCGATGCCGGTTCCGAAGACGATCTGCGAGGAGGAGGCGAGCGCCATCGCAGCGTGTGCGAAGGCGTCCTTGCCGCCGATGCGCTCACCTGTCCAGAGCGACCCGTAGCCGAGCTTCTCGATGCGTCTGATCGCCGGTGGCTCATCGGCGACGGGGGCGGCGCCGCGCACGCCCGACCAGACCCCAACGCCGCCGACGCGCGCTCTCGTCGCCTCCACGACCTGCTCCACGCTCGACATTGCCGGCTCCTCTCACTTGGCTGGCGCAACACGACCTGATAGACCGGCCTTAATGGTTGCACCGGAGAACGCGTCGGTGAGGTCGCGCAGGCCGGGACTCAGGCACCTGGCGATCGCCGTCGCGGTGCTCGTGCTCGCCGGGCTGGTCGCGTTCGCGCTCTCACGCCTCGAACTCCAGCGCGTGGGACACTCGCTCGTGACGGCCTCGCCCGGCTGGATCGTGCTGGCGCTCGTGCTGATGTCGCTGGCGATGCTGATGCGCTCGGTCTCCTGGCATGAGACGCTGCGGGCGGCGCTGCCCGACACCCCGATGCCGTGGGGCCCGGTGATACGGGCGCTGATGATCGGAGTGATGGCCTCGGCGCTCGTTCCCGCGCGGATCGGCGAGCCCTCGCGCGTGCTCGTGCTCTCGCGCAGGCTCGAGGGACGCACGAGCCGCCTGGTGGCAGTGGTGGCCGGGACGGTGTTCTCCCAGACGCTGATCAACCTGCTGGCGCTGGCGATCCTGCTGGGGGTCACCTTCACGAGCGTGCCGCTGCCGAGCGGCCACCTGGCGTCGATCGCGATCGCGCTCGTGCTCCCGCTCGCCGCCTGCCTGCTGGTGGTCTTCGGGCCCCGCCTGCTCGCCCTCGGGCGGCGCTCGCGCCGGGCGCGCGTGGCTCGCGCCGCGGAGGCGATCGAGCGGTTGCTGGCGCTCGCGCGCCAGGGACTGGTCGTGTTCGCGCGCCCGCGCTATGGATCGACAGCGGTCGGCTTCCAGCTGCTGGCGTGGGCGCTGCAGTGGCTGGCGTGCTACACGGTGATCCTCTCGCTGGGACTGCAGTCCCAGACCGGCCCGGCGGCGGCGGCGGCGATCCTGCTGGCGGTCAACCTGAGCGCGGTGCTCCCGGCCACCCCGTCGAACGTCGGCGTGTTCCAGGCCGCCTGCCTGGTGGTGCTGGCGGCGTACGGCGTCGGCGCCGGACAGGGCCTCGCCTACGGGATCATCCTGCAGGCGGTCGAGGTCGTGACCGCGCTCATCCTGGGCGTGCCGGCGCTCCTGAAGGAGGGCCTGTCCTGGCAGGACATCCGCACGAGCAGGATGCCCTCCTCCGAGTCCGACGCGGGAAGCTAGCCGGCGAAGGCGCGCAGCGACTGGCGCAGCGAGCTGGTCGTCTTCAGGACCGCGGTGGGCTCATAGCCGCAGTGGGCCATGCAGTTTTCGCAGCGCGGGTCCTTGCCGCGGCCGTACTTGCTCCAGTCGGTCGTCTCCACCAGCTCTTTGTAGGTCTCGGTGTAGCCGTCGGCCATCAGGTAGCACGGGCGCTGCCAGCCGAACAGCGAGTAGCTGGGGATCCCCCAGGCCGTGCAGTCGAATTCAGCCTTGCCCTCGAGGAAGTCCAGGAACAGCGGGCTGTGGTTCAGCCGCCACTTCTTGCGCCGGCCGTCGGCAAACGCCTCGCTGAACAGCTTGCGCGTCTGCGTCACGCCGAGGAAGTGCTCCTGGTCGGGCGCTTTCTCATACGCGTAGGCGGGCGAGATCATCATCTCGTCGACTTCCAGGTCGTCGTTGAGGAAGTCCAGCACCTCGCGCACCGTCTTGGGCGAGTCCTGGGTGAAGAAGGTCGTGTTGGTGGTCACTTTGAAGCCGGCCGCCTTGGCCGCCTTGATCGCGGCGACGGCCTTGTCGAAGACACCCTCGCGCTCGACGGAGGCGTCGTGGCGCTCCTGCAAGCCGTCCATGTGTACCGCCCAGGAGAAATAGGGGCTGGGCTTGAAGTTCTCGAGCTTCTTCTCCAGCAGCAGCGCGTTGGTGCAGAGGTAGACGAACTTCTTTTTCTCGAGCAGTCGAGCCGCGATCACGTGGATCTCGGGGTGGATCAGCGGCTCGCCTCCCGCGATCGAGACCATCGGGGCGCCGGCCTCGTCGATCGCGGCGATCGCCTGCGCGACGGGCATCCGCCGGCGCAGCTCGTGCTCGGGGTGCTGGATCTTGCCGCAGCCCGAGCACGCGAGGTTGCACTGGAACAGCGGCTCGAGCTCCACGATCAACGGGAACTTCTCGCGTTTGGCCAGCCGCTGGCGCGCGAGGTACCACCCCATGCGCGTGCTCTGCCTGATTCGTGCCGCCATTGGGCCTACCTTAGTCCCCTGGAGTCCAGTCGTGAAGGGCCGCCGCCACACGGCGCAGCGAGAGTGCCGCTCGCAGCGCGCCGCCGATCGCCCCCAGGCGCATCAGCTCGTGCTCGGGGCTGTCCAGCACGACGCGCACCACGCCGAACGGACGCTCGCCGGTTCCGGCCGCCAGCCACACCGACTCCATGTCCACCGCGATCGCGCCGCCCGCGTGAAGCTCCGCACGGCGCTCCCCCAGGGCCAGGCGCGAGACGCACACCACATGCCCCGTGCGCACCTTCATCCCCAGGCCCGTGAGCCGCTGCAGCAGCTCGCTGCTCAGATCGCAGCGCACGCGCGCCTCGGCATGACCTTCGTCGCTCGCCGGATACACCTCCTCGGCGACGATCACTTCCCCCGGCACCGAGCTCGCATCGAGCCCTCCGCAGAAGCCGAGCACGATCATCGCGCTGCCCGCCTGGCCCGCCAGCTCGCCGGCGGCGGCCTTGGCGCGCACGGGACCCATGCCGGTCTTGCGCACCGCCGCCCCGCGCGCCGCGGAGGAGATCAGCGCGGCCTCGATACGCAGGGGCGCGGCAACCAGCAGCTGGCGTGTGCCCTTCCGGCTGCTCATCGCGCCGGCGCCCCGGAGCTCTCCCTGAGCGGGGTCGCGACGGCCGGTGAGGAACCGCCGGGCCCGCGCGCGCTCTGCCCGTCGATGCCGAGGGCCTCGAGCACGCCGACGGCGGCCGCGTGGCCGCTGAGGACCGCGCTCTCGAGCGTCGCCGGCCATCCGGTCGCGGTCCATGCGCCCGCCAGTAGGAGACCCGGGACGATCGTCCGCGGACGCGGGCGCAGCGCGGCGGTGCCGGGGGCCGCCCGGAAGGTGGCGGCGTGCTCACGCGTGGCGAGGAACAGCTCGACCTTCGCGTTGCGTGCGCGCGGAAGCAGCTCGCCCAGGGCGGGCACGTAGCGCTCGCGCAGCTGATCAACGGTCATGCTCATCTCGTGCTCGGCGCCCGACAGGGACACAGCCAGATACTGGCAGCCGGCGGGCGCCCCAGCCGCCCGCGTTCGGTCGAACAGGTACTGGACCGGCGTGCCCACGCCCGCCGCGAACGGCTCGTCACAGACCTGCCTGTCGTAGAGGACGTGCAGGTTGACGATCGGCGAGCTGCCCAGGCCGCGGAGCGCTCCGGCGCGCTCCCCCAGCAAGGGCTCGAGCAGCGTCGCGGCCCGTGCGTGCGGCAGCGCGACCACCACCGCCTCGGCACTCAGCCCGTCGCCGCCTGCGTGCACCTCCAGACCGCCGGCAGTCCTCTCCAGCTGCTCTGCGCGCCAGCCGAGCCGCACCTCGACACCCGCCTCCTCGAGCGCCCGCTCGGCGGGCGCCCCGATCGTCTCGCCGAGCGTCGCCTCGTGAAAGCCGATGTCGCCGGCGTCCGCGGCGGATAGCAGCCCCTTGCGAAACACGAACGCCGAGAGCGCCAGCGAGGCCTGGGCGGCCGGCAGGTTGAGCGTCGGCAGCGCGATCAGATCCCACAGGGCACCCACCGCTCGCGGGCCCTGTCCGTGGCGAGCGAGCCAGTCGCCGAAGCTCACCCGGTCGAGCGCCTCCTCGTCGGGATCCAGTCGCATCAGGCCGAGCGCCGCTCGCGCCGCTCCCAGACGCTCGGAGCGCGACAGGTGCGGGTAGCGCGCAAGCGCGCCGGCGAGCTGCAGCGGCGCGGGCAGCGAGCCACGCCGCAGGACGGTGGGCCGCGAGCCGGGCTTCAGCACGGGGATCTCCAGGCGCGGCTGCACCGCTGTCAGCCGCTCGCTGCCCAGGCGCGCGAGCAGCGCCCGGTAGGCGCCGCAGCAGCGCAGGAAGACGTGCTGGCCGTTGTCCATCTGCAGGCCCTCGCGCTCGAACGAGTACGCGGCCCCTCCGAGCCTGCGCCGTACCTCCACGAGCGTCACGCTCGCGCCCGCCGCGGCGCAGTCGAGCGCCGCGGCGATGCCGGCCAGCCCGCCGCCGATGACCGCGACACGCCGCCCAGCGTTCAAGCGCCCGCCCTCAGCATGCCGCGCGCGGCCACCCAGGCCTTCTCGTGGGCGGGCAGCGACATGCGTCGCGCCAGGGCCTGATCGGGGTGCGCCTCGATGCGCTCCAGCAGCCGCCGGTAGATGCCTGCCATCGCGAGCACGCACGCCGCGCTGCGCCGGTCCAAGAGCTCCGTCAGGGCCAGTCCGCGGTCGAACCACTCCGCCGCGCGCGCGGCCTCGAAGCGGACGAGCGCGCACAGCCGATCGAGTTGCTCCGCGTCGGCGGGCGAGCGCTCCGGCGAGGAGCCTGCGGTCGCGCGAGCGAGCGCGCTGAGCACCTGGGAGGGCAGCGGCGCCGCGACCTGCGAGCCCTCGTCGGTAGCGGCGATCACGCCGAAGCGCCGCAGGTCCTCGGCGGGCAGGTAGACGCGGCCGTTCTCAGCGTCCTCGCGCAGGTCGCGCAGGATGTTGGTCAGCTGCAGAGCGACCCCGAGATCGTCAGCGAGCCCTTCGGCACGCGCGAGGTCGGCGTGGGCGCCGTCGCGCAGACCGAAGAAGGCCAGGCACACGCGCCCGACCGCACCGGCCACCCGCCGGCAGTATGGGAGCAGGTCCTCGAAGCTCTCATAGCTGACACCGACGACGTCCATGCGCACACCCTCGATCAGCTCACCCAGCGCGTCCGCGGGCATGGGGAATCGGCGCTGCGCGTCCGCGAGCGCCACCATCACGGGGTCCTCCCGGGCGACGAGGAATGGCTCACCCGCCCGCGCCCCCGCCTGCGCCGCCCCCGCTGCCGCGCCGGCCGGCGCGATCGTGGCGAGCGCTCGCTCCTGCGCGTCCAGGAGCCGCAGCTTCTCCTCGCGATCGAGCGTCCCGTCACCGATGTCATCGACGCGGCGCGCGAACGCGTACGCCGCGCACATGGCGCGGCGGCGATCGCCGGGAAGCAGGCGGATCCCGTAGTAGAAGTTGGCTGCCTGGCTGCGAGTGATCGCTTCGCAGCGGCTGTACGCGTCGGCGACCGTAAGCGCGCTCACGAGCTCGCACCCCCGTCGGGAGACCGGTGGGCCCTGCTCGCGCGCAGCGCCGTCACGAGCGCGAGCGCCCGACGGGCGCGTCCGGCGCGCGGCGGGCCGGCGAGCACGTCGTAGCGCGCACGCTCGATCGCGTCCAGCGCACCGTGCCCGCCGGCGACGAACGCCGCGACGGCGAGCTTTGGACGCCCCTGCATCTGAGCGATCAGCGGCGTGCCCTCGACCAGCAGTCGGCGCGCGCGCTCGACCTCGAACGCGAGCACCGCGCGCAGTGGAGCACCCGCGTGCTCGGCGGCCAGGTCGGCCTCGTCGCAGCCGAACCGCGTGAGGTCCTCGAGTGGCAGGTAGATGCGCCCGCGAGCCAGATCCTCGGCCACGTCCTGGCAATGCTCGGCAAGCTGCAGCGCGGTGCAGATCGAGTCGGAAAGCGCTATCCGCTCGGGGTTGGCGAGACCGAAGATCCCCAGCACCAGCTCGCCGACGGGATCGGCCGAGAGCGAGCAGTAGCGGCGCAGCTCCGCCCACGTCTGATAGCGGCTGACGCGCTGGTCCACGCGGTTGGCCTCGATCAGACGTACGAACGGCTCGCGCGTCAGCCGGCATTCGCGCACAGTCGCCTGCAGGCGGACGAGCAGCGGGTGCTCGGCCTTGCCTTCGAACGCTCGATCGAGCTCCCGCTCGAGCCAGTCGAGAGCCACGAGGCGCTGCTCGGGAGCGACCTGGTCGCTGTCGCCGAGCTCGTCCACCAGGCGCGCGAAGCCGTAGACGGCCAGCAGGTGAGCGCGCGCGCCGCGCGGCAGCACGCGGCTGGCCACGGAGAAGTTCTCCGTGGCCGCCCGCGCCATCACCGCCTCCGCAGTGGGGGCGTCGATCGGCGCGTCCGCTATCGGCATCACCCCCGTGGCTCGGGAGAGCTGCCTGCTGCGGGATCCCACTGGCTCTCCGAGGCAAGGCAACGGCCGAGGGCCATGATCGGGAACGTCAGCCGGTAGAGGTGGTAGTTGATGTAGTAGTCCGACGGGAAGCCCGTGCCGGTGTACTGCGGCTCGTCCCAGCCGCCGTCGGGGCGCTGTGTCGAGACCAGCCAGGCGACGCCGCGCGCGAGCGCCGGCGAGCGCTCCCCGGCGGCGTGCAGCGCGAGCAGCGCCCACGCGGTCTGCGAGGCGGTGCTCTCACCGCGTCCGATCCACTCCGGGTCGTCGTAGGAGCGCGCGTCCTCGCCCCAGCCCCCATCTTCGTTCTGGTGGCGCTCCAGCCAGTCCACGGCCCGGCGGATGCACGGGTGCGAAGCGTTGACGCCGGCGGCGATCAATCCCGGCACGGCCGCACCGGTGCCGTACACGTGGTTGATGCCCCAACGCCCGAACCACGAGCCGCCCGCCTCCTGCTGGTCGATCAGCCACCGCACGCCGCGCTGTGCGCCCGGGGTTTCGGTGAGCCCGAGCAGGCCGAGCATCTCGACGGTGTGGGCGGTGACGTCGGCGCTCGGCTCGTCGATCACCTCGCCGAAGTCCAGGAACGGCAGCTCGCGCACGAGCGAGCGTGTGTTGTCGGCGTCGAAGGCACCCCAGCCGCCGCCCGCGCTCTGCATGCCCTCGACCCAGCGCACCGCACGTTCGATCGCCGCCTCGATACGCGAGCCGACCGGCTCCACGTCGGTGAGGTGGCGCAGCGCGAGCACCACCTCGACGGTGTCGTCGACGTCGGGGTAGTTGACGTTCTCGAACTCGAACGCCCAACCGCCGGGCTCGAGCTCGGGCGCGCGCACCGACCAGTCGCCCTTCTGGGTGACCTCCTCGCCGAGCAGCCACTCGGCGCCGGCGATCAGCGCCGGATGATCCCCCGGCACGCCGGCTTCGGCGAGCGCGAGCAACGCCAGCGCCGTGTCCCACACCGGCGACTGGCACGCTTCCAGGCGCCGGCTCGCGGGTGGGCGGGATTCGGATCCGTCGCCCACGCCGTACGAGTCGTCGCGGTCCTCGACCATGAACCGATCGAGCCCTTCCAGCCCGCGGCGCATGACGGGGTGCTCGAGCGGATAGCCGCGCAGGCGCAGAGCCATCAGCGAGTACACCCACGGCGGCTGGATCCCGCCCCAGGATCCGTCGGCCTCCTGGCGGCGGACGACCCAGCTCTCGGCGCGCGCCAGCGCGAACCGGCGCAGCGGCGCGAACGGGCGGCGCTCGTAGGCGCGCAGCAGACGATCCAGGCGGCCGAGCCACACGTGCCTGACGGAGCGGGCCTGGCCCTGCTCCTCAGCGCCCTCGGCGCGCGTGTCGCTCTGCAGCTCCCGCAGGTCGAACGGGAGCGCTCGCACCGGCCGATGGGCTTTCACGATCGACAGCGCCACAATCGTCTGGCGCGCCCAGCACGCGAAGTCGTAGACGTTCAGGGGCACCGACGGCGGCAGCAGGATGGCCTCCGGGGGGAGCGCCGGCACCCGCTCCCACGACCACAGGCCGAACAGGGCGAGCCACACGTGCGTGAACACGCGCGCCTGCTCCAGCCCGCCGTGCTCGCGGATGAACTGCGCGGCGGCCCGCATGTGCTCGGCATCCGGCTCATCGCCGGCCAGACGCAGGCCCCAGTAGGCCTCGATCGTGGTGGAGAGCTCGCCGGGCCCTCCGTAGAAGTTCGCCCAGGTGCCGTCCTCGCGCTGCTGCGAGCGGATCCACGCGGCCGAGCGCTCGGTCTCGTCGGCGCGACGGATCCCCAGGAACTCGCGCAGGAGCATGTCCTCGGCGTCCATCGTCACGTTCGTCTGCAGCTCGGCGCGCCACCAGCCGCCGTCCTCCTGCAGGGAGAGCAGGTACTCGATCGAGAGGTCGAGTGCGACCTTCGCCTCGCTTCTGGCTTCCAGGGTCAACTGCGACATGCCAACAACCTAAATCTTTTCTTGCTGAGACGACAGTTGCGTATGCACCGTCTTATCGCACCTTCACGACGAGACCCGGGCGCCGGCCGGCACCAGCACGTTGGGAGCGGCCTGTGTGATCACGTGCCGGCGCAGCGTCGCCTCGCTCACCCGGCGCGGAACCGGCGATACGAAGCGATACACGATCAGCCCGTCCACGTCCAGGCGCGCGAGCAGGTGAAAGCCGGGCGCCGGCGGCTCGCCCGCGGAGGGAACCAGGGGCGCGTAGCCCGTCTCGTCGATCTCGCTGACCGTGACATAGCTGCCCTCGCGCAGCTCGTGCAGCCCCGCCAGGTAGTACTCGAGCGGCACCGAGCCGAGCTCCACGGTCGTGATCACATCCTCTCGGCTCCCACCCACCCGGCCGCGCAACGCCTTCGCGACGTCGCGCCAGTTCCCACGCTGGAGTCTCGGACTGAGGTCCACGTCGATCGAGACGAGCAGGAACGCGAGCGCGATCGTCGTGGCCAGCGCGATCCCCGCGCGGCCGGTGCCCCGCCACAGGACCACCACGGCGATCGCCGCCGTGACTGGGATCATCGCCGCCACGAGGTTGCGCGGCGCGAGGTAGTCGGCCCCGAAAGCCACGAGCACGATCGGGATCAGCACGCCGCACGCGGCGATCGCGAGCGCGACCAGAGCGCCGCGCCGCGCCCTGGAGGCCGGCTCGTGCTCAGCTGCGCGCATTCGCCACAGACCGAGCGCCAGCCCGGCGAGAATCGGCAGCGCCACGAGCAGCTCGATGCCGCGTCCCAGCGGTGCACCGGAGTAGCCGGTGAGGTAGTACTGGGGGATCGCTTCAAGGCGTTCGCGCAGCGGCCAGCGTCCGATCCACTGCGTGCCGTGACCGCCCTGCGCGGAGATCAGCGGCAGCAGCGCCAGACCGACGAGCCCGATCGCGCCGGCGGCTGCCAGCGCCAGGCGACGGGTGGCGCGGTTCCACAGCAGCGCCAGGACCATCGGGATGAGCAGGAACACCGCGAAGTAGTGCGTGAGCAGCGCCAGCGCGCCGGCGAGCGCGAAGACCGCCATGCGTCTGCCCGTGGGCTCCCGGCGCACCCGCAGGAAGCAGAGCATCGCCAGCGCCCCCATCAGCACGAACAGCCCGTACGCGCGCGCCTCCTGCGAGTACCAGACGAACAGCGGGTTGACCGCCACGAGCGCGGCGCAGCCGATCGCCACGCGGCGTCCATACAGTTCCCAGCCGATCGCCCACGCGACGGGCACGGTGGCGATCCCGGCGAGCGCGGAGGGCAGCCGCAGCGCCACCTCGCCGGTGCCGAGCACGCGCGAGTCGGCCCACGCGATCACGTACCACAGCGGTGGCGTGTTCTCGCTGTGGACGACCGAGCGGAGCGTCGCCCACAGGCTCGGATGCAGCACGTGCAGTGGCGTGAAGGCCTCGTCGTACCAGAAGCTCTGCAGGTCGAGCGTGGAGAGGCGGATGGCCGCGGCCAGGAGCGTCAACGCGAGCAGCGGCCACCACGGCGCCCAGCGCGCGCTCGAACGCGTCGCCGGCGCGGTCGCGTCGTGAGTGGCCGCGCTCACAGCCGGCCCCTCCCGTGAGCCCCCACAGCGCTCACCGCGGGCATTTGCCCCGTCCGGCGGTCCCGAAGCAGCCGTAGCGGTTGGCGGGCACGTCCGGGTGGTAGGGCGGCAGATACCAGCCGCCGTGAACCGTGCGCAGCCCGTCCGCTACCGGCCCCCATATTCCCAGGCAGATCTGCGTCTTTTCTCCCGGTGCCCCCCCGCTGGTGTTCCCGCACAAAACGTCACGTCCGCTGTCCACGCCGAGCGTTTCCTGATCGATCGAGATGTTGACGTAGTCGTGATCGGTGTAGTGGCGCCAGGTGCTGAGGTCGGCGATCAGCCGGTGGTTGATCCCCGCCTCGCGCGAGAGGTCGTTGACGGTGGCGACCGCGAACAGCAGCCCGACGAGCACCAGCACGGTTGTCTCGATCAGCCAAGTGCGCTTCATTTCACCGGCACCAGCAGCGGGGAGATCTGGTGGATGACGAACAGCGCCTGCACGGCGAGTGTGGCGGCGAGCAGGCGCCGGTCGCGGGTGACGACAGCGAGCGGCAGCGGCCACAGGATGTACCACGCCAGCAGCCACGTGCTCGTGACCGCGATCGCCAGCAGCGCCCAACCGGAGGCGGCGACCCAGTCATAGCCGCGCCAGGTCCGCCACAGCAGATGGAGCAGGATCACCACCAGCGCCGCCTTGAGCAGGTCGTGATCGACGGGGAACACGCCGGGCTTGCCGAGCAGGTGGGCGATCTCGGTGGCGAAGCTGTCGGTCGAGACGAACGCGGCGTCGCGGTTCAGCGCCGCCACGAGGTCGATCCCGTGGATGCCGAAGACGGCGTAGCCGACGACGGCGCCGAGAACGATCGCCGCGAGCGCACCGAGCACCGGCGCCAGGCGCCGTCGCGAGAGGATCATGAACGGCAGCAGCACGGCGACGGTGGCCTTCGTGAGCGCCCCCGCCACGACCAATGCGGCCGCCGCGGCTTCGCGTCGCGAGCTCACAACCGGCGGCGCGATCACGAGGCTCACGGCGGCCATCATCGCGAGCATCATGATCAGGTCGTTGTGGGCGCCGCCCAGCCCGTAGATGACAAACAGAGGGTTGGCGCCGACGATCAGGAGCGCGGCCACCGGGTCGAAGCCGCGCGCGCGGGCGCAGCGCCAGGTCAACGCGAGCGTGCCGGCGCTGGCGAGCAGCGCCTCCGCCTTCATCGCCCACAGCGCGCCGACGAGGCCGAGCGGCGCCAGCGGGTAGGACAGCAGCGTGTACAGCGGACCGTACGCGGTGGCCACGTGGATCCAGTCTTCGCCGACGTACGGGAATACGGGGTCGCCGGCGATCGCCACGGGACCGTGCGTGTAGGGGTTGAGCCCGTGCTCCACGCCCATGCGCGCGTAGGCGATGTAGCTGAAGACGTCGGTCGAGAGCAGGACCGGGCCCACGAACACGATCAGCTGGAGCGCGGCGACGAGCACGATCGCCCAGCGTTTGGAGATCGCGAACGTCCGCTCGCCGCCGGCGGCGTAGCGGCGGGCGAGGACGACCAGCCCCGCATACGCGCCGCTCGAGACCAGCAGCGCGATCAGGAACACGCGGAAGCCCAGGCGCTCGCCGATGCCCGACAGCCACGAGCTGATGTCGGGCGACTTCGGTATCAGCGGCGAGAGGCCGGCCGCGCCGTCGAGCACGATCTCGGCTGCGCCGGCGACCAACAGGAGCGCCAGTACCGTCGCCAGCGCCGGCACCCAGCGCCCGCTGCGGGCATGTGCAAGGCGGCGTTCGCCCTGCGCGACGGCGCTCACGAAGCGGCGGGGCTCACAACGCCGTCCACACGGTCTTCGTCTCCAGATATGCCTCGAGGCCGTCGTGGCCGTGCTCGCGGCCGATGCCGGAGGCCTTGAAGCCGCCGAACGGCGCCGACGGATCGACCACCCCCCACGTGTTTATGTAGACCATCCCCGCGCGCAGCAGCGCGGCGAGGCGGTGGGCGCTGGAGACGTCGCGCGTCCACACTCCCGCCGCGAGCCCGTAATCGCTGTCGTTCGCGCGCGCGGCCACCTCCTCGAGGCTGTCGTAGGGCGACGCGACGAGCACCGGGCCGAAGATCTCCTCGCGCGCTATGCGCAGATCGTCGGACGTGGTGCTGAACAGGGTCGGCGCGATGAAGTAGCCGCCGCTGTCGCTCAGCGCGGCCTCGCCGCCCGCCACGACCTCGGCGCCTTCGGCGCGGCCGGCGTCGATGTAGCTCATCACCCGCTCGTGCTGCTCGGCCGAGACGACCGGCCCCAGCTGCGTGTCCGGGTCGAGGCCCGGTCCGAGCCGCGCCGCGCCCGCCGCCTCAGCCAGCGCGCCCATCACCTCGTCATAGCGCTCCGCGGGCACGAACAGCCGCGAGCCGGCGTTGCAGGCCTGCCCGGTGTTGAAGTAGATCGCCTGGAAGGAGCCCTTGATCGCGGCGTCGATGTCGGCGTCGGGAAGGATGATGTTCGGCGACTTGCCGCCCAGCTCCAGCGTCACCCGCTTGAGGGCGCGGCCCGCCTTGGAGCCGATCTCACGCCCGACGGCGGTCGAGCCGGTGAACGCGACCTTGTCGACGTCCGGGTGATCGACGAGCGCCGCGCCGGTGCTGCCGTCGCCGCTCAGCACGTTGATCACGCCCGGCGGGAAGCCCACCTCGAGCGCCAGCTCGCCCACGCGCAGCGCGCTCAACGGCGTCTGCTCGGCCGGCTTGAGCACGACGGTGCAGCCGGCCGCGAGCGCCGGCCCGAGCTTCCACGCGGCCATCAGCAGCGGGAAGTTCCACGGGATGATCTGGGCGCACACCCCCACCGGTTCGCGGCGGGTGTAGCAGTGCATGTTGGGGGCGCTCACCGGCAGCACGCCGCCCTCGATCTTCGTCGGCCAGCCGGCGAAGTAGCGCAGGTGCCCGACGGCGCCGTTGACGTCGACGTACTGCGCGAGGCCGACGGGCTTGCCGTTGTCCAGCGACTCGATCTGGGCGATCTCGACCGCGCGATCTTCGATCGCCTGCGCCAGCGCGAGCATCAGGCGCTCGCGTCCGGCTGCGGGCATCGAGGACCAGGGGCCAGCGGCGAACGCGCCCCGCGCGGCCGCCACAGCCCGCGCGACATCCTCCGGGCCGCCGAGCGCCACGTCGGCGATCGCACGCCCGCTCGCGGGGTCCAGGGTCGCGAACGTGCGCCCATCGGCGGCCTCCAGGCGCTCCTCGCCGATCAGCAGCCGATGGGGTCCGGCGATGAACGCGCGTGCGTCGGCGCCGAGTGCGTCGGGGAGGGAGTCTGCAGAGATGGTGGTCATTGGTAGTCAGGGGCGCGGTGCCATGAGGGCCCGTTTCCCCATTCCCCTTTCAATCCGTGCGTGCGGTTTTCCCGCACACGGCTTACCGATGATCCTCCTGATGGTCACGACGCTGACACCGGGTAGCGGACGGTACCGCGCAGGCGGTAGAGGCCGTGCGCCTCGAACCACTCACGCGTCCAGATAGCCGTCTGACCAGGGCGCACGTTGCGACCTTGACGCTTGAACATCAAGTCGCGCAGGCACCTCAAGACATACGAGTCGATCTGGTTGAAGCGGATGGCGGCGTTGCCGGTACGAAAGTAGTTGCCCCAGCCGCGCAGGATCGGATTGATCCGCGAGATCACCTCGCGGATATCCGTGCCGACACGGCCTCGACCGGCCAGCGCCTTGATTCGCTGGCGCACCCGCTTCATCGCCGCTTGAGAGGGCCAGCGCTGCAGGTAGTAGCGGCGGATGCCGCGCTCCAGCAGCCTGCCCGACACGCGAGCGTGAAAGTGGCAGCCAAGGAACTCAAAGCCCTTCCGGCCTTCTGTGAGGTCAACGACCCTCGTCTTCTCCCGGTGAAGCTCAAGCCCGAGATCAGCCAGGACCTCCCTGGCCAGCTCCCGGGCCGCGTGGGCCTGCGCCTCACTTGAGCACATCACGACAAAGTCATCCGCATAGCGGACGAGCCTGCCGTGCGAGCCATCAGCGAACGCTAGGTCCAGCGCGTGCAGGTAGATGTTCGACAGAAGCGGCGAAATAACGCCGCCCTGGGGCGTACCAGCGACCGACCGCCGGAGCACCCCCTCTTCCATCACACCTGCCCTGAGCCACTGCCTGATGAGCTTTCCCACACGCCGATCCGAGACTCGCTCCGCGACCTTCCCGAGCATACGCTCGTGGTCGATCTGGGAGAAATAGTCGCGGATGTCGGCCTCGAACACGAAGCAGTACCCGTCGATGAACGAACGACGCAGCACCTCCTTGGCGTCCGTGGCCGAGCGACGCGGGCGGAACCCGAACGAGGCATCGAGAAAGTCGGCCTCGAAAATGGGCTCAAGCACCATCCGTGCAGCCTGCTGGACGATCCGATCCCTTACGGTCGGGATGCCAAGTGGCCGCACACCACCCTTGGGCTTGGGGATCAGCACCCGGCGGACCGGCAGCGGGCGATAGCTCCCCCCTTGAAGGTCACGCTGCAGCTCGGCCAACAGCCGCTCCGCCCCGTACTCCTCCACCGCCGCCAGCGTCTGAGCATCGACCCCGGCAGCACCCTTATTCTTCTGCACGCGCCTCCACGCCTCCCGCAGGACGTCACTCCTGCAGATCCGATCGAACAGAGCATGAAAACGCCTACCCGGCGACCGCTTGGCGGCCACCCATAGCTTGCGCTGAAGTTCTCGCACGTCCCCACCAGTGGCCTGAAGCGCCATTTCGCTGGACGAGGCGACGGGCTCACACCCGCCGGGGGAATTGGGTCGAAACGTCCCGACCATGCCCTAACGCTTACCTCTCGCGCAAACGCGATCAAAGCAGGGGTCCTTCGCTCCCGGCGCGTTGTTCTGCACGCCGATCTGCACTACTACGACCCCCTCGGACTCCCGCTGGCCTCCGCTCGATTTCGCCATCGGCTTATACGAGCGGTCTTTGCTGACGAGGCTGGCCAGACGGGTCTCCCTTGTTCCGTGATCAGACCTTGCGCGCGTGCAACTCCCCATACCCCGCAGGGACCCACCGCACCCGATCCGGATCAAGGACTGGTGGACATGGCCTTCGCCGCGACATGACCGGCTCGGCTCCCCGATTGTTTCTCTGACGAGGCTGCAGTCACAGCCCACGCGCTTGCTCCCTCCAAAGAGGCTCTCGACGCCCCGCTCAGCCCGCCGCCTCTCAGCGACGAACCGGGGCCTGCTACCGGGCACTCCGGCATCTACCCGGACCGGACTCACACCGGCCGGCCTGATCCAGCTTTCAAGGCGCACCATGCAGAGAGCCTACCTCGCGCAGGCGCTCGTGAGCACTTATGCGGCGAGCGGGATGTGCGGGCTCGGGCGCCCCACCTCGAAGCCCTGCGCATAGTCCACGCCGTAGCTGCGCAGCATGCTCATGGTCGTCTGATCGCCGACGAACTCTGCGATCGTGCGACGGCCCATTCCGCGAACGACGCCCGCGAGGGCCCTGACGACGAGCTGGTCGGTGCGCGAGACGGGCAGCCGGCGAATGAAGTCGCCGTCGATCTTCAGATGGCTGAAGGGGAGGTGCTTGAGGTACTGGAAGGAGCCGAAGCCGGCGCCGAAGTCGTCGAGCGCCACCCCGCACCCGAGCGCCAACACGCCCGCGCAGAAAGCGCTGGCGCTCTCCATGTCCGAGATCGCGACTGTCTCGGTCACCTCGATCACGAGCTGGGAGGGCTCCACGCCGTGGCGTCCCAGACAGCGCTCCAGGTCGAGGAGCATCGCGGGGTCGGTGACCGACAGCGCGGACAGGTTCATCGCGATGCTCACCCCACGGCTCGGGCCATCGACCCCGAGCAGCGTGGCGACCCGCTCCAGGACCATGCGGTCGATGTCGCGGATCAGCCCGTAGCGCTCCGCCGCCGGCAGGAAGCGTCCGGGCGCGATCAGCCCGCCGGGGTCGTCGGCCAGGCGCAGCAGCGCCTCGTGGTGGGAGAGCTCACCGTCCTGGAGCGAGACGATCGGCTGGAAGTGCAGCACGAACAGGTCCTCGGCGAGCGCCCGACGCAGGCGCTCCAGCCACGGGCGCTTGTACAGGCCCGCCGGCGAGCAGAACTCCTCCGCCAGCACCGCATCGTCGACGAAGCCGCGATAGGCGCCGTGGCGGGACGCGAGCGGCGTCCGCATGGACACGCGTGGAGCGGCATGGGTGCTCGTCGTGCTCAGCATCGCCGCGAAGGTGTTCGACGGCGCCGCCTGCGCACCTGCGAGCGATCAGGTACGCGCGCGGCTCACATATGGGCGCCGGGCGCGGTCTGAGACCACGAGCAGCAACGCCACGAGCACGAAGTTCATCACCACCGACGAGCCCCCGTAGGCGACGAACGGCAGCGTCACGCCGGTGAGCGGGATCACGCGCGTCACGCCGCCGACGATCACGAACACCTGCAGCGCGATCACGAACGACAGCCCTGTGGCCAGGAGCTTGGAGAACGAGTCGCGCGCGAGCACTGCGGTCTTCAGACCGCGCGCCACGAGCAGCAGGTAGACGAGCAGCAGCGCCGCGGCGCCGACGAGGCCCAGCTCGTCGACGATCACCGCGTAGATCATGTCGCTTTCGGGCACCGGCAGGATCGAGCGATGCACGATCTGGTGGTTGGCCAGTTCGACCGGGACCTGCAGCAGCGAGCGGTCGAAGCCGGTGCCCAGCAGGCCGCCGTCGGCCTGGGCGAACAGCGACTGCGCGAGCTGATAGCTGCCGCCCACTTCGCGGTGGTAGAGGGCTTCGTTGAACGGGTGTTCCCACGCCTGCACCCGCGCCTGCACGTGGCTGACGTGGCCCGTGAGATACCAGGCGCCGATCGCGAACAGCGCGATCCCGATCAGCGGAAACGAAAGGCGCCCGGTGGCGACGTACAGGAGCGCGAGGAACGCACCGTAGAACATCAACGAGGTGCCCAGCTCGTCGGTGATCAGCAGCGTCGCCATCGACGCACCCCACACGATCAGCATCGGGCCGAACTGCTTCATCGGCGGGATCGTCAGGCCGAGTACGCGCCGTCCGGCGGTCACCAGGATCTGGCGGTTGTCGCGCAGGTAGCTGGCCAGGAAGATCACGATCGCGACCTTCGCGAGCTCCGCCGGCTGGAAGGAGACGCTGCCGACGTGGATGTCCAGGTATGCGCCGTTGACCTGTTCTCCGATCCCCGGCACCCGCGGCAGCACGGTGATGCCGATGCCGACGGCCGCGATCGTGTAGCGGTAGCGCTCGAGCACGCCCACCCCGCGGTGGCGCAGGGCGATGATCGTGGCGGAGAACAGCACCAGTCCCAGCACCATCCACTGCGCCTGCTGACGGGCCAGCACGGGTTCGATGCGATAGACCATCACGATCCCGACGCTGGCGAGCACGGCCACGAGCGGGAACAGGTACGGGTCCGCGTAGGGCAGCGCGAAGCGGATCACGAGATGCGCGGCCAGGCACAGCCCGAGGAACAGGGCGCCGTAGGTCAGGGACACGCTCGAGATGTGGTTGAACGTGACGTTCGTCGAGGCGCCCGCCGAGTTGTTCTGCGCCTGGATGAAGATCGCCGTGAAGCCCGCGGTCACCAGCAGCGCGGACGGCACCAGGCCGAGAAGCTCTCGGTTGCGGGGGCTCAGCACGGATCGAGCGTACCTCAGCGGGACGCTGCTGCTGCCTGGTCCAACGCCGCGTTTACCAGTGCGTCGGCGTCGGCATTCTGCGCGCGCGGCACCGTGCGGATCTTCCAGCTTTTGAATGCCTTGAGCGCTTGCATTGCGTCGAGGTATAGGGGTCTCATCGCTGGGTGCTTGACCTTGTATAGGCCTTGCACCTGCTTGGCGATCAGCTCTGAGTCTCCGATCACCTCGACCTCGTCGGCGCCCAGCTCCTTTGCCCTGGCCAGGCCCAGCAGCAGCGCTCGGTACTCGGCGACGTTGTTGGTGACCTTGCCGAGCAGCTGGGCATGCTCGTCGAGGATCTGGCCGTCGGGGGAGCGCACCACGCATGCTGCTGCGGCGGGGCCGGGGTTGCCTCGGGCTCCGCCGTCTACGTTGACTATGACCTTCATCGCGGCTGCAGTATGAAGCTCGCCGGGGACGAAGCGCTCGCGCACGAGATCACGGCTTGTGCGATCCGCTAGGTCGGTGCGCAGCCGCTAGGAAGCGGTGGCGAGCGGCAGCAGGTCGCCGGGCACTCGTGCGCGACGGCGATCGCGGACGATGCGTCGCTGCGCGTCGGCGCTCGGACGGCCGGCAGCGCCTGCGTAGCGTGCCCTGCGGTCGAACTCGCGACGATCGACGATCACGGTCACGTTCTCGTCGTCGTTGTAGTGCTCGACGAGCTTCGGGTAGAGCTCATCTGCGAGCGGTCTCGGTACTACGCAGTAGATCATCGTGCGTCGATCTTACTCCGCGAGCGCAAATGCGCAAGCGAATCGCACCGAATCGTTACACGCCGGCTCAGGCGCTGGTGAGCACCAGCGCGCCGGACTCCACGGCGGCGGCGTTGACCACGCGGTCCTCGCGCGTCAGCTCGGTGAGCTCGGTGCCCTGCGCGGTGACCTGGGCCTCGACCACCGGTTCGCTGAGATCCACCTGGTAGCGGTACCAGCAGAGCTCCCATGCGACCACGATCGTGACGACGCTGCTGAGGTGCTCCGCGGAGCGAACGTTCACCGTGGGAGCGCCGAGCGAGCGGGTCACCCCTGCCACACGCCGCGGGAACTCGCTCGCGTTGAAGACCGCGACCGCGTCTTCGACGTATGAGGACGGCTGCTCGGGGTATGAGGCCTGCTCGGGCACGGCGCCCGTCTGTAGGTCGGCGTGCGAGGCGGCGGTGATCGAGCTCTCATCCCAGTCGGGGGCCTGCGCCTCGCCGTCCGCGTGCGGCTGCTCGGCTCCGTGCGCGGCGGGCCGCGCAGGCACGGCGCCGGCACGTGTGTAGCCGTCGAACAGATCGTAGGAGCCCTGCTGGGGCTCGGCGTCGGCCTCGGGCGCCGCTGGGGTCCCCGGCGCGCCTGTGGCGTCTCCGGGTGCCTTGCCCACCTGTCGCAGCCGATCGAACAGGCTGCGTCCCCGGCGAGGGCGCATCGGCGGCATGCTCAGCGACTGGCTGTCGGTCTCCCTCATCCAGCCCTCGTGCGCGGCGCGCGGCGCGCACAGCTCGCACACGATCCGCCTACGTCCGGCGGCGAGGAATACGTTCGGCTGCTCGCCTCGCAGGAGGCGCCGCTCGCAGACCTCGCACTCGACGTCCGGCTGTGAGGTGACGATCGTGCGCGTGGCCATCAGCTAACCAGAGTATCGGTTACCTGCTCGTCTCCGCCTACCCACCCCTCTATGCGTGGACGGCTGTGCGTTCCTGTCCTGCCTCGGCGACCACCTTCTGCGCGAGGTGCTCGGGGAGCTCGTCGTAGCGCAGGAACTCGAGCGTGTAGTCGCCCTGGCCCTGGGTGATCGAGCGCAGGTCGGGCGCGTAGGTGAGCATCTCCGACATGGGCACCTCGGCCCTGATCTCGGTCATCGCACCGACGGGCTCCATCCCGAGCGGGTGCCCGCGGCGGCTGTTGAGGTCGCCGATCACATCGCCCACGTGTGCATCGGGAACGGACAGCGTGACGAGCATGACGGGCTCCAGCAGCACGGGGTCGGCGAGCGCGAGCGCCTGCTTCATCGCCTGGATGCCGGCGAGCTTGAAGGCGATCTCGGAGGAGTCGACGGAGTGGTGGGCGCCGTCGAACAGGCGCACGCGCACGCCCTTGACGGGATAGCCGGCGAGCACGCCGGACTCCATCGCCTCGTGCACGCCCTTCTCCACGGCGGGGACGAACGAGCTGGGGATGACGCCGCCCTTGACGGCGTCCACGAACTCGAAGCCGGTGGGGTGCTCGGGGTCGCCGAGCGGCTGGATCTCGATGTGGCAGTCGCCGAACTGGCCGCGCCCGCCCGACTGCTTCTTGTGACGGCCGTGGGCGGCGGCGGTGGCGCGAATCGTCTCCTGATAGGGCACGCGCGGCGGCTTCAGCGTGACCTCCACGCCGAAGCGCGAGCGCAGCCGGTCGACGATCACTTCCACGTGCACCTGCGAGAGGCCCGCCACGATCTGCTCGCCGGTCTGCTGGTCGCGGTGCAGGTCGATCGTGGGGTCCTCCTCCTGCAGGCGTCGCAGAGAGGAGAGCACCTTGTCCTCGTCGCCGCGGCTCTTTGGCTCCACCGCGAAGGCCATCACCGGCGAGGGCAGCTTCAGCGCGGGCATGTCGATCCGCTCGTCCTGCGCGGCCAGCCAGTCGCCGGCGCGCGTCTCCTTGAGCTTGGCCACCGCGCCGATGTCTCCCGGACCGAACTCCTGCACGTGCCCGACGTCCTTGCCGCAGAACACCACGAGCTGGCCGATCCGCTCCTTGACGTGCGCGCGCGTGTTCAGCGCCTGGCTGTCGGCGCGCAGCACGCCCTGGTAGACGCGCAGCAGGTTGATCCGCCCGGCGAACGGATCCGCCCTGGTCTTGAACACGTACGCGAACAGCTGCCCGTCCTCGCTGGGGCTGAGCTCGACCTCGCCGACCGACAGCGATCCGTGCTTGACGGGCGAGGGCAGGTCCTCGACGATCGCGTCCAGCAGGCGCGTGGTGCCGAGGTTGCTGGTGGCCACGCCGCACACCACGGGGAAGATCTTGCCGTGGTTGGTGCCCTCCTTCAGCGCGTCCACGATCTCCGCATGGGAGATCTCCTCACCCTCGAGATAGCGCTCCATCAGCGAGTCGGACACTTCGCACACCTCGTCCATCAGCTTCTCGCGGTACTCGCCCGCGAGCTCCGCCTGCGCGTCGGGGATCGGGATCTCGCTCCAGCCGGCGGGGCGGGTGGGTGCTTCAATCGCGGAGTCCTGGCGGTAGGCCTTCATGTCGACCAGGTCGATGACCCCCTGAACGTCGTGCTCGGAGCCGATGGGGATCTCGGTGGCCACCGCGTGCGGGCCGAACGCCCGCTTGAGCTGCTCGAGCGTGCGGAAGAAGTCCGCGCGCTCGCGGTCGAGCATGTTGACGAACAGCATGCGCGCGATGTCCAGCTCCGCCGCACGCGCCCACAGGCGGGTGGTGGAGACCTCCACTCCCATGACCGCGTTGACGACGAACACCGCCGACTCGCACACCCGCAGCGCACCCAGCGCGTCCGCTATGAAGCTCGGCTCGCCGGGGGTGTCCAGCAGGTTGATCTTGCGCTCCTGCCAGTGGAACGAGCTGAGCGTCGTGGAGATCGACATCTGGCGAGCCTGCTCGTCGGGATCGGAGTCCGAGACGGTGCTGCGGTCGGGGACCGAGCCCAGGCGGTTGCTCACGCCTGCCTCGAACAGCAGCGCCTCGTGCAGCGCCGTCTTCCCCGACCCCCTATGTCCGACGAGGGCCACGTTGCGAATCCGGTCCGCTGGCGAGTGCACAGGTATCTCCTTCCGCTGGGTACCGCCACCATACCGCCGCCGCTCGCCGTGGTCTAGGCAATGTCCAGGAGCGGCATCACCTCCGCGGCGAGCAGCGCCACCTGGTCGAGGTCGTCGATGTCGATCACCTGCAGGTAGCAGCGCGACGCTCCCGCGTCTCGGTAGGCCCGCAGCCGCTCGGCCACCTCGAGTGGCGTGCCGGCAGCCGCGTTCTCGCGCAGCTCGCTCAGCTCGCGTCCGATGCGCGCCGCGCGACGCTCCAACTCGGCCTGCGTCGAGGCGCAGCAGACGGTTATCGCGTGCGAGTACACGAGCTCGTCCGGATCGCGCCCGGACGCGCGGCAGGCCTCGCGTACTCCCTCGAAGCGCGTCCGCGTCGTCTGCACGTCGGCGAACGGGACGTTGAACTCAGCGGCGAAACGCGCCGCCAGAGCGGGTGTGCGGCGCGTGCCCAGGCCGCCGACGATCACCGGCGGGTGCGGACGCTGCAACGGCTTGGGCAGCGCCGGACCGGAGCCGACAGAGTAGTGGCGCCCGGAGAACTCGAAGCTCTCGCCGGGGGCAGCGCTCCACAACCCGGTGAGAATCTCCAGCTGCTCCTCCAGACGCTCGAAGCGCTCGCGCATCGGCGGGAATGGGATCCCGTAGGCGAGGTGCTCCGCCTCGAACCAGCCCGTGCCGAGCCCGAACTCGACACGTCCACCGCTCATCGCGTCGACCTGCGCAACGGCAACCGCAAGCGGACCGGGCAGCCGGAAGGTGGCGGAGGTGACCATCGTGCCGAGCCGGATCGTGCTCGTCTCGCGCGCGATCGCGCCCAGCGTCACCCAGGAGTCTGTCGGGCCCGGCAGCCCGGACCCGCGGTTGATCCGCAACAGGTGGTCCGAGCGGAAGAAGGCCCCAAAGCCTTGCGACTCGGCCGCCTTGGCCATCAGCAGCTGCTGCTCGTAGCTCGCGCCTTCCTGCGGCTCGACGAAGATCCTCAACTCCACGGCGCCTCCCTTCGGGCTGAATGAACTGAAGCCCTCACGATGACACCTGCCCGATCCTCATCCCTCGTTCATCTTCGGGGTGGCGCATGTCCTCCGACGATTGGCTCGTCGGATTGTGTAGTTGATGGCCCACAATCAGAAGTCGATGCGCAAGCTCCTGGCCGAAAGTGGGTGGCAAGAAGCCCGAGGTGGCAAGCACGTCGTGAAGATGACCAAGCCGGGAGAGCGTCCGATCACGCTGCCGATGCACAAGGGCCGCGACTACGGAAAGGGCTTGGAGAGGGCGATCATTAGGCAGGCGGGCCTATCATGAGTCGAGGCATGGGAACCCAGATCGAGCTGGTTGCACAAGTGCGACGCGAGGACGGGATGTATTGGGCAGAGGTGCCTAGCCACCCCGGCCTATTCGCCTCCGGTGAGACGATGGATGACCTGATCGAGGCTCTGGGTGAGGCGTGGGCGCTCTATACGAGCGACGATCGCTCCGCGCCACAGCCGGTCGTGACTCCGGCGACACAGTCGCTTCACGTTCTCGTACCGGCCTAGAAAGCAACCTCTGCGTACGAGCTGGCGCGCTCCGCGACACGAGCTGTCGTGACCGGCGCCAACGAGGTCAATTCGGGGAACCAGCGAACGCGTCTCCCCAAAAGCCGCCAGGTCAGTCGTCGAAGGACTCCTCTTGCATCCTCGAGCGCAGGCGCAGCACGGCCTTTGTGTGCATCTGCGAGACGCGCGACTCTGTTACACCCAGCACCTCGCCGATCTCGCGGAGGGTCAGGTTCTCGTAGTAGTACAGAGCGATCACCAGCTTCTCGCGCTCGGGCAGCTTGGCGATCGACTCGGCGATCCTGTCCTTGAGGTCGCCCACGTCGAGCGCCCTGGCCGGGTCCGGCGCGCCGGGGTCCTCGATGGTGTCCATCAACGAGACCTGGTCGCCGCTGGCGTCAGAGACGCTCCACAGCTCGTCCAACGCGACGATGGAGGAGTGCGAGATCGCCAGCAGCGAGTCGTTCAGTTCGTTCACCGTAATCCCCAGCTCGCGCGCCAGCTCCTCGTCGGTGGGCGCGCGCTGCAGCGTGTGCTCGAGCTTCGCGTTGGCGCGCTCCACTTCACGTGCTCGCGCCCGCACACTGCGCGGAACCCAGTCGAGCGAGCGCAGCTCGTCGATGATCGCGCCCTTGATGCGCATGATCGCGTACGTCTCGAACTTGATGTCCCGCGAGAGGTCGAAGCGCTCGATCGCCGAGATCAGGCCCACGAGGCCGTAGGAGATCAGGTCCGCCTCCTCCACATGCGGCGGCAGGCCGGCTGCCGTGCGCCCGGCCACGTACTTCACCAGCGGCGAGTACGCGACGACCAGCCGCTCGCGGACGCGACTGTCTCCATCGTTCTTATAGCGCCGCCACAGTTCGCGCAGCTCGATCGGTTTGACGTTAGTCTCCAGGGTTCCGTCCCCCTCTATTCAGGCCCGAGGGTGGCTGCGCGCATAGGCGCTTCTAAGCCTGGCGGACTCTACCCGAGTGTAAATCTGAGTGCTGGACACACTTGCGTGTCCGAGCAGCTCCTGGATGCTGCGCAGGTCAGCGCCGCCGTCCAACAGGTGCGTGGCGAAGCTGTGACGCAGCGCGTGCGGGGAGGCGCCCTCGCCAACTCCCACGCGGCTCGTCCACGTGCGCAGCCGCCTGCGCACGTCGCTCGTGCCCAGTGGCCGGCCCGTCCTACTCAGGAACAGCGCCTGCGCCGGAGCGCCTGCCGACGCTGCCTGCTCGGCGAGCTTCGCACGCCCGCGCTCGAGGTATGCCTCGACCGCGAGCATCGCCGGCTCGCCGACGGGCACAAAACGCGTCTTTCGCCCCTTGCCCTCCACCCGCAGCTGCTCCGCGTCGTAGTCAACGTCCGCACAGTCGAGCGACACGATCTCCTCCGCGCGCAGGCCGCACGAGTACGCCAGCTCGAACAGCGCGCGGTCGCGCAGCTGCAGCGGGTGGGCGGCCGGGCGGGCGGGATCGGGTTCGATGCCATCCAGCAGCCGCGCCGCCTCGCGCGCGCTCAGCACGCGCGGCAGGTGCGATCCCTTGCGTGGAGTGGAGACCAGGTCCGCCGGGTTCTGTGCGATCCGACCGTGCTCGCGCTGGCTGGAGAACAGCGCCCGCAAAGCCGCCAGCTTGCGAGCCGAGGTGCTCGGCGCCGCGCGGCTGTGGCCGGCTGTGGAGCGTTCGGAGAGGTGAGCGATGTAGCGGCGCACCGTCTTCGGGTCGACCTGCTGCGGCGAGAGGACGCGGTCCGCGCACCAGTGCGCGAACTGCGCCACGTCGAGCGCGTACGCGCGGCAGGTGCGCTCAGCCGCGTCACGCCTGCGCAGATCCTCATCCAGGAGCGCCATCGCCGCCGCCCACTCGGCGCTCAGCGCTGTCTCCCCGATGAGCCCTGCTCGATCCCCTTGAGCTGCCATCTCCCCGCCTTCATTCGCCGCCTTGTGTTCTCTGCCTGCCTGAGCGTGTTCGAGATCCGCACCAGCCGCCGATTGCGCGTGCCGCGTGCGAGCTCCGTTCACAGCTCGAAGGCCGAACGTGCGGAGTGTAGATATATCGCTGGGGCGCGCCGTAACGCGATTGTGAAACTCGAGTTATCGCGGTGACGTGACAGGGTCCCAGCTGGGCTGGAGTACATTCACTGGATGAGCTCCGATGCTCACGGGCGGCGCGCCGTCGGCTCGCCCAGCGCCGTCGCCAACGGCTCCGCGCCAAGCCGCGCAGCCAGCGGTCCCGGCGCATACGGGCCGATCGGGCGCTCTCCATGGATGGACGTCGACTGGCGCGCGCATCAGCGCTGGCTGGTCGTGGACGGCCAGGCGATCAACACCGTGGAGCTCGGCCCCGTGCATTCGTCGGCAGACGCCGACGTCAGCCAGCCGCTGGTGTTCGTGCACGGACTGTCGGGCTGCTGGGCCAACTGGCTCGAGCAGCTGCCCGTGTTCGCCGGCGCTCATCGCGTCGTGACGCTCGACCTCCCCGGCTTTGGATACTCGCCGATGCCCTCCCAGGAGATCTCCATCTCCGGCTACGCGCGACTGCTCGACCGCCTGCTGGGCCAACTCGGCATCGACGCGGCCGCGGTCGTCGGCAACTCGATGGGCGGCTTCATCGCCTCCGAGCTCGCAATCGCCTTCCCCCAGCGCGTGGAGCGCCTCGTGCTGGTCTCCGCCGCAGGCATATCCACCACCGGTCACCCCGGGACGAAGCGCGCGCTGCCCTCGCTTCGCCGCCTGGAGACGGTGCTCGCCGCCAGCGGTGCGTGGGTGGCCTCCAAGTCGGACACCGTCGCCCGGCGCGCGCGCCTACGGGAGGCCTTGATGGCGCTCGTCGTGCGCCATCCCGACCGCCTGCCCGCAGCGCTCGCCGCCGAGCAGCTGCGCGGCGCCGGCAAGCCGGGCTTCATCCAGGCGCTGCAGTCGATCCTCGACTACGACATCCGCCAGCGCCTACCCGAGATCGCGTGCCCCACGCTCGTCGTGTGGGGCGACCGCGATCGCCTCGTGCCGCTACGCGACGCCGACGTGTTCGTCGAGCTGATCCCCGACGCCCACAAGGTCGTGTTCGAGGACACCGGGCACATGTCCATGCTCGAGCGCCCCGCCGCGTTCAACGCCCTGCTCGAGGAGTTCCTCGCGGAGTAGCACCACGTCTTCTAGGGAGTCGCTGGCCAAGCGTGCCAAGGACGCAGGGAGCGTGGCGTGCGAGAGCACGCGAGCGACTGAGGACGCAGGCACGCGCCGTGCCAGCGGCTTCCTAGCGGGCTACGGCGCCCTGGGCGGCGCTACCCACCAGCTTTACGTACTTCTGGATCGCCACGTCTATGTGTTCGTCCGCGCGCGGCGGGCGGCTGTAGGCGCTCACCCGCGCCGCGATCTCCTCGTCGGATAGCGCCACGTCCAGGCGGCGGGTGTCGACGTCGATCGTCAGCTCGTCGCCGTCGTGGATCGCCGCGATCGGGCCTCCGCGGACGGCCTCCGGCGCGACGTGCGCGACCATGAAGCCGCGCGTGGCGCCGGAGAAGCGCCCATCGGTGATCAGCGCGACCTCCTCGCCGAGACCCTCCCCCACGATCGCGGCCGTGACGGAGAGCATCTCCCGCATGCCCGGGCCGCCGGCGGGCCCCTCGGCGCGGATCACCACCACGTCGCCGGCCTTCAGCTCGTGCGCCAGCACCGCCGCCATGGCCGCCTCCTCGCCGTCGAACACGCGCGCCGGCCCGACGTGTTTGCGTCGCTCGTGCCCGGAGAGCTTGACCACGCAGCCGTCAGGGGCCACGTTGCCGCGCAGGATCGCGAAGCCGCCGGTCGCTTTGATCGGTTCGGAGACCGGGCGCACGACGCGCTGGCCCTCGGTCTCGACCGCCGCGTCCGCGTGCTCGCCGATCGTCCTGCCGGTGACCGTCTGCGCGTCGGCGTTGAGGATCCCCGCCTCCTTCAGCCGTGCGAGCACGAGCGGCACGCCGCCCGCCTCATAGAGCTCGGTTGCCACGTACTGTCCCCCGGGCTGCAGGTCGCACAGCAGCGGCGTGCGCTCGGAGACCGCCTCGAACTCGTCGATCTCCAGCGGCACCCCCATTTCGTGCGCCACCGCCAGCAGGTGCAGCACGCCGTTGGTCGAGCCGCCGCTGGTGGCGATGGCCGCGATCGCGTTCTCGAACGCCGGCTTGGTGATGATGTCGCTCGGGCGCTGGCCGCGGCGAAGGACGTCCATCACCAGTTCACCCACCTGCACCGCCACCTCGAGCTTGCGTCCGTCCTCGGCGGGAACCATCGCGCTGCCCGCCGGCGAGATCCCCAGCGCCTCGAACGCCATCGCCATCGTGTTGGCCGTGAACTGCCCTCCGCAAGCGCCCGCGCCCGGCGAGGCGACCTCCTCCAGCTCGTGCAGCTCCTCTTCGGTGATCTTGCCCGCCGCGAACTGGCCGACCGCCTCGAACACCTGCTGGATCGTCACCTCCGCGCCCTTGTAGTGGCCGGGGCGGATCGAGCCGCCGTAGAGCATCAGGCCGGGGATGTTCAGACGCGCGAGCGCCATCACCGTGCCGGGGATCGTCTTGTCGCAGCCGGAGATCGTCACCAGCGCGTCGAACTGATGGGCGCTGGCCACCAGCTCGATCGAGTCGGCGATCAGCTCGCGTGAGACCAGCGACGCGCGCATGCCGGCGGTGCCCATCGTGATGCCGTCGGAGATCGCGATCGTGTTGAGCTCCATCGGCGTGCCGCCGGCCGCGCGGATGCCCTCCTTGACCTTCGCCGCGAGCACGCGGTTGTTGAAGTTGCAGGGCATCGTCTCGATCCAGGAGTGCGCCACCCCCACGATCGGCTTGGCGAGATCCTCCGCCGAGTAGCCGATCCCGTGCAGGTAGGAGCGCGCGGCCGCGCGCTCGGGCCCCTCGGTGAGGGTGCGGCTGCGGTGCTTGACGTCGAAGGAGTCGGGAGTGCTCACGCGGCGCGCACGTTATCGCGCTCGCCCTCGCGCCGGCGCAACACCCGCTCGCGCTCGCGCTCCCAGCGGCGCACGCGAGCGAGATCGCGGCGAACCCTGTCGGGGTCCACCTGGCGACCCGGCAGGTGCATGTTGGCCTCCCCCACCAGCCGCCGCTCGTCGGCGGTGAGCGCCATCCACTTGGCGAGCACGTCGTCGGAGTCGGGCAGCCTCGAGCTGCCATACGGCTTGGACTCGTCGGGGAACGCCACGCAGTACTCGTTGAGCAGCTCGCCCGTGTCGACCATGTACGCGACGAGCGGCTTGTGCGGGTAGATCAGATACGCGTACGAGGCCTCCTCTCCGTCCGTGCGCTCGCCACCACGGCCCCACACGCGCAGGAAGCCGAGGTCGCGATACATCTCCCAGTCGTGCTCGCTCACACACGAGCGCAGCAGCGTACGGGCGCGCTGCTCGGCGCGGCGCTCGCGCCCGGGGTCATAGCCCACGGGCGCGCTCGCGCGGCGGTAATCGACCCACAGCAGATGCAGGCGCGCGACGGTGCGTTTGAGCGTCGGGCGCGCCAGCTCCCACACCAGCACCACGAGCACGATCGCCGCGGTGCCCAGCGCCAGCCCCATGACGCCGCTAACGCGTCGCCGCTGGCGCTCCGCCGGCGGCACGCGGGAAGAAGATCACGCGCTCGGCGTCGCGGGGCACATCGTCGAAGCTCTTCACCAGCTCCGCCTCACGGCGGCCGCCCGGCGCGGCCGTGGGCACCGCGGCCCACATGCCGGCGTCGAGCTCGCGCCGGAACGCCTCGATCAGCTCCCGCTCCTGCTCCGGGACCGCCACGTCACCCTCGGCGAGCACGATCTCGCCATGACCGGGCTTCATGCGCAGCAGCTTCATCTCTTGGGATTATGGCAAACGCGGCGGGCCAGATCGTCACTCGGCGCACATCCGCGAAAGGTCCAGTACGTCAACCGGACCAGCACCCGATCCGACATCGCGCAGGCCGTGCGCGACCGCCGCTCCGGTGAGCGCGCGCGCAGCTCGCGCAGCCTGCAGCGGCGAGCGCCCGAGCGCCAGCTGCGCGGCCAGCAGCGAGGAGTGCGTGCAGCCGGAGCCGTGCGCGGCGCCGTCGGGGTGGCGCTCGCCCTCGATCCGGACGAGCTCGCCGTCGGAGACGTCGAGGAACAGGTCCACGGCCCGCGCCCGGTGGCCGCCCGTCAACACGACCACGCGCGGACCCAGCGCCGCCACCGCCCTGGCGAGCTCCTCGATCTCGGCCTCGTCCTCTCCCGTCCGCTTGGGACCCCGAACGCCGGGCGCAGCGCGGCCCGCGAGCACACGCGCCTCGGGCAGGTTGGGGGTGAGGACGCTCGCCCGCGGCAGGATCTCGCGCACCAGCGCGTCCTGGGCGTCGGGCTCGAGCAGGCGAGCCCCCGACTCGGCGACCATCACCGGGTCGACCACCACCGGCGTGCCCGGCTCGAGCTCGTCGAGCGCCTGCGCCACCGCCAGCGCGACCGCGGCGGTGCCGAGCATGCCCACCTTCACCGCGTCCACGCGGATGTCCGCGAGCACCGCGCGCACCTGGGCGAGCACCATCTGCGGCGGCACCTCGTGCACAGCCGTGACCGCCAGCGTGTTCTGGGCGGTGATCGCGGTGATCGCGCTCGTGCCGTGCACACCGCAGCGCGCGAACGCCTTCAGGTCGGCCTGGATGCCCGCGCCGCCGCCCGAGTCCGAGCCGGCGATCGTCAGCGCGGTGGCGGTCAGCGCTCTGCGGAGGTCGCGGGCCGGCCACGCGGCGGGAAGATCGAGTAGCTGCCGATCGCCGTCACCAGCAGCCGCCCGTCCTCGTGGCGCACCTCGCTGCGCATCACCGCGGTCCTGCGGTTGCGGCGGTCGAGCGTCGTGCGGCACACGATCTCCCCCTCCACCGCCGTCTGGATGTAGTTGATCGAGATCGAGATCGTCGCGATCCGCTCCTCGCGCGTCGTCTGCGCCCACAGCGTCGAGCCCATGCAGTAGTCGACCATCGCGTACGTGGCCACGCCCGACAGCAGCCCTCCGCCGTTGATCAGCTCCGGGCGGATCAGCACACGGACCGTCTCCGGGTCGTCCCAGCGCAGGCCCATGAAGCTGCTGACGCCGTCCAGCGAGCGCGGCCCGCCGGGCACGCTCAGACCGCTGGGGTCCTCCGCGCCAGTCGCAGAGCGCGCGTCCCCGGACGCCGCCGTGCTTGTTTGGCTCTCACTCATTCCGGGCAGGCTACGCGAGCGCTGTCCTGCGTGCTCGTCCACACCGCGATCCTCTCGGCAACAGCCAGATTTCTCATAATCTCGATTGACATAGTGTGATATGCTCTCGAGCGGGTCTCCTCAAACCGGCGCCGCCGGCTACTCGACTCATCTCCGAACCCAAGACAGCCAAGCGACCGACAAAGGAGGGCGTCATGCCCAGAATCATCGTCACAACCGATCCTGTTTCATCAGAGCCGAGCGACGAGACGCCGGTGCTGCTCGACGAGCAGGTGCGCTCGGTGCATCTCAGCACCGGTCACGCCGCCGCCCAGCTCGTGGAGCGCCTCGCCTGGGCGGTCAGCGACGCCGAGAACGCAGAGGTGCAGCGCTCCGCTCGCACAACCGAAGCGCGTAGGAAGGTCAGGAGCCGGCGGCAGGCGCCGCGCCCTCACGCAAACGGCGCAGTCCGCGCGTAGCGAGCGCCGGCGCCACCGAGGGGAGCCGCGCTCGCACGGCGCCTCCGGGACACAGTTTCGCCACATTCGGTGCACTGAATCGGCACAGACAGCAGCCCCACGTCACATCCAGCGCCTTAGCGTGGCGTTTGTGTGCCGCCCAAGCTCGCCGCCATCGGGACGACCGTCGCCAAGCGCTCCCCGCACGGATCCCCGCCGCACGCTGGGGCGTCTGGGGGAGGATCTGGCCGCCGCACACCTGACGCGGCTGGGTTTCTCCACGCTCGCGCGCAACGTGCGCACGCGCCACGGCGAGATCGACCTGATCGTGTTCGACGGTCGCACGCTCGTGTTCGTGGAGGTCAAGACCCGCCGCGTGCGCTCCGGCGAGCGAGGCATACGCCCCGATCAGGAACCGCTGCCGTGGCTGCGTCCTCGCCAGCGCGCCCGCCTGCGGCGGCTGGCTATCGCGTGGCTGAGCGATGAGCGCCACGAGCGGCCGACGGCGCGCACGGTGCGCTTCGACGCCGTCGGCGTGATCCTCGACGGCCGCGGACGGCTGCTGCGTCTCGACCATGTCGAGGGTGCGTGGTGAGAGCCCGTGCCCACGTGGTGAGAGTCGGTGCCTACAGGGGCGCAGTGAGGCGCGGCGCCTGTGTCCCGCTACAGCGCCAACTGCTGATAGGCGAGCGACTGGAAGGACATGCGGTGCAGCGGCGAGACGCCCTGGCGCAGGATCGCGTCGCGATGCGAGGGCGTGGAGTAGCCGACGTGCTCGGCGAAGCTCCACCCCGGGTGCTCGACGTCGGCGTGTTGCATGAACCGGTCGCGGGTGACCTTGGCGACGATCGACGCGGCTGCGATCGCGGCGCTGGTCGCGTCGCCGTCGACGATCGCCCGCTGCGGATGCTCGAACTCCGCCACCGAGAAGCCGTCCACGAGGCAGATCACCTCACCTCTGACCTCAGCGGTCGCTACGCGCAGCGCATCGCGCAGGGCCGCCAGGTTCGTCTTGTGCAGGCCGCGAGCGTCGATCCCGCGGACGCACCGGGACACGACAGCGACCCTGGCGGCGCTGCGCATCACCAGCGGATAGAGCTCCTCGCGGGCCTGCGCGCTGTGCTGCTTGGAGTCGTTGAGGGCACCCAGCGCGCGCAGCTCGCGCGTCGTCAGCGCCTCGTAGTCGAACAGCACGCCGGCCGCCACCAGGGGCCCGGCGAGACAGCCGCGGCCGGCCTCGTCGGCACCGGCCACCAGACGAACGCCCAGACGGCGGTCGAACGCGAACAGCCGCCTGCCGCTGCCGGCCCGACGCGCACGGCGCCGCGCACGAGCGGAGGAGCCAGAGCTGAGCTTCACCGTCATCCCCGACATGGTCGCGCTCGCTAGAGGCTGCCGATCCGATCGGGGGGCCAGTAGGTGGCGAAGGCCTGTCCGATGACCCATCCGGTGGGGACTGGTCCCCAGAACCTGCTGTCGTCGGATTCGCCACGGTTGTCCCCCATCATGAACCAGTGACCGGGCGGAATCTTGATCGGCTTGGGGAAGTTGCACTCCGGGCTTTCTCCACAGGCCCGGATGTAGGAGTCCTGCTCGCGCACGAACGTGCTCTTGCCGGCCGCCTTGCGATAGACGTGGCCTTCCTTTATGTAGATTTCGTCGCCCGGCCCGGCAACGACCCGCTTGATGAAGTTGATGCTGGACTCCTTCGGCAGCGGAGAGTCGCAGGGCGCTTCGCCGAGTTTGATCACGTGCGGCGTCGGCCCGCACTCCTCCTGCTCGGCGCCTTCAGGCGGATGGAACACGGCGATCTCGCCGACGTGCGGTTCGCCGAAGTCCATGCCGATGCGGTTCACCAGCACGCGCTGGCCGATGGCCAGCGTCGGCTCCATCGAGCCGCTCGGGATCCTGTAGGGCTTGACGATGAAGGCCTGGATGAGAAGCGCCAGGCCGAGCGCGACGGCGATGATCACGACGAGCTCGACGATCGCGCCGAGCGTCGATTTGGAGCGTTTGCGTCCGGTCTTCGCGCTCAGCGCGAGATTGGCCGCCCGGTTCGCTTTCGAGCGCCTCCCGAGACCTCGCGCGCCGGAGCTCTCCCCCTCGTCGGTCGTGGGGCCCGGGCTCACGCCTGCGTGTCGCCGGCGGGAGCGCCTGCATCGGCGTCGCCGGCGTCAGCGGGTGCCGCGGCGACGTCTGCGTCACCCTCGGACCCATCGGCGGCCGCGTCGGCCTCCGTCCCGACAGCCTGCTCGTCCCCGCCCGCCTCGGCGACCGTGTCGCCGCTGCTCTGCTCGCTGTCCTGAGATACGTCCGCGGCGAGCGAGACCTCGGCGGTCACGCCGTCGGCGGAGGACCCATCCGGCGCGGCCTGCTCCGGCTCGAGCTCTGCCAGCAGGCCCGGCTCGACTGCGACCTCCGGGCCCGTGTAGCGGCGCTCGCGCACCCGGGCGCGCTTGCCGACGCGGTCGCGCAGGTAGTAGAGCTTCGCGCGGCGCACGTCGCCGCGGGCCGCCAGCTCGATCCGCTCGATCTTCGGCGAGTGCAGCGGGAACATGCGCTCCACGCCGACGCCGAAGGACTGCTTGCGCACGGTGAAGGTCTCGCGTGCGCCGTGGCCCTGGCGCTTGATGACAACGCCCTCGAACACCTGCACGCGGCTGCGAGCGCCCTCGATCACCTGGAAGTGAACCTTGACGCGGTCGCCCGGCGAGAAGTTGGGAACGCGGCGCAGCTGCGCGCGCTCGATGGTTGCGATTACGCTGCTCATGACTGATAAAGGAGGGCGCGCCCTACGGCGTGGAAGCCGCGAGAAGAGATCTCGGTCGGCGCGAGCAGCAATGGTAGCGAACCGTCGGCACACGGCGCCGCGCTGGTAGCGGCTCGACCCCACGGACAGGCTCAGCCGACCGCGCCGCCGCCACGTTCCGGCTGCGTTCGCGCCGCCAGCGCTCGATCATCTCGTGGTGGCCGGAGAGCAGCACATCCGGGCACGCGCCAGCCGCGATACTCGGCTGGGCGCGTGTAGTGGGGGTACTCGAGGTTGCCCTTCGAGCGCATCGCTGAAGGACTCCTCGGCGGCGGAGCGCTCGTCCCCGAGAGCCCCCGGGCAGCTTGCGCAGCACCGCGTCGCAGAGCACCATCGCCGCCAGCTCTCCGCCGCTGAGCACGTAGCGCCCGATCGAGACGACGTCGCTGGCGAAGTGCTCGAGGATGCGCTCGTCGAAGCCCTCGTAGCGGCCGCACAGGAGCGTCAGCTCGGGCTCGCCCGCGAGCTCCTGGACGAGCTGCTCGTCCAGGAGCCGCCCGCCGGGCGCGAGCGCGATCGACCCGCCGGCGGCTGCGCAACGTCACCGGGTCGATGCCGTAGTGGGCATGCAGCGCACTGTCGAGCACGTCCACCCGCAGCACCATGCCGGCGCCGCCGCCGAACGGCGTGTCGTCGACCTGGCCGCCGCTCAGGGGCGTGTGATCGCGCGGGTTCACGCACTGCAGGCGCGAGCCCGCTGCCAGCAGCGTTGCTGACGTGCCGCTGCGAGACGAACCACTCGAACCACTCGGGAACAGCGTGAACACGTCGATGTTCAAGCGCCAGCACCCGCCTCGCCGTCCGCTTTCGGCAGCCCGCGCTCTCCCGCGGGCCGGTCGGGGTCGATCGGCTCGCCAGCGCCGGCGAGACCGAGGAAGTCGAGGTCGACCTCGATGCGCCTCTGCTGCGGCGAGACCTCGCGTACAGCGTCTCTGACCATCGGCACGAGCACCGGCTCGCCGCCACGCGCCGGTCGCACCTCCAGGGCCTCGCAGGACGGCAGCTCGATCAGGCGGATGACGGTGCCGAGCAGCTCCTGACCGTCCACGACCTCGCAGCCCTCCAGTTCATGGGCCCACCACTCGTCCTCACCGAGCGCGGGGGCCTCGCCGGCGATCACGCAGCTCCATCCCCCGCAGCGCCTCGGCGTCCGTGCGGGCATCGACCCCCTCCAGGCGCACGATCGGACGCTGCTCGGTGCCGGCCCGACGCACGATCTCCGCCGTGCGCCCCGCCACCGTGACGACCGCGCCGAGCGTCAACAGGCGCGGCCGCGGCCGCGTGACGTAGAAGCTGCCATCCAGGCCGTGCGGGCGCCCCACCCGGCCCGCCGACAGGCCCTCCGGCGCGGGCGAGGACGCCTCGTCGTGCTGCCGGCGTGCCCGTCAATCGACGATGTCGAGGAGCACGTGGAGCCCTCGCCGGCCGCTGCCGCTTTGACGACCGTGCGCAGCGCGTGCGCGGTTCGCCCGCCGCGCCCGATCATCCTGCCGTAGTCCTCCGCGCCGACACACAGCTCGAGCACGATCGTGCCGTCGTCCTCCTCGAACTGCTCGACCGCGACCGCCTCGGGTCGTCGACCAGGCCTTCGGCGAGGTACTCGAGCAGCCGCCTGGGGTTCTCGCTGGCCATCGTGCCAGCGCTGTCCTAGCTGTGCGATGCCCTGGATGCGCAGGAGCTTGCGGACCGTGTCCGAGGGCTGAGCGCCCCGGGCCAGCCAGCTGCGTGCGCGCTCCTCGTCGATCACGATCGTCGACGGGTCCGTCTGCGCGTTGTAGTGGCCGATCGTCTCGATCACGCGACCGTCACGCGGGGAGCGCTGGTCGGCGACGACGACGCGCCATATCGGGTCCTTCTTGCCGCCCACTCGCGTGAGCCTGAGCCTTACCGACACGATTTCCTCTCTGCTGCTGAACGAGATCTCGATGGCATGAGACAGCGGCGTGTGCTGCACCGCCATACACGCCAAGTCAGAGAGCTTAGACGGTGTGCGCGGCGGAGGCGGGCCGCGGACGGTCGATCCTCAGCGGGCGCCGCGCATCAGCGCGCCGATGTCGGGCATCTTGCCGCGCCCGACCTGGCGCATGACCTTGCGCATCTGGCCGAACTGCTTGACCAGGCGATTGACCTGCTGGACGTTGGTTCCCGAGCCGCGCGCGATGCGCAGCCGGCGCGAGCCCTTGATCAGCTCCGGCCGGCGGCGCTCCTCGGGGGTCATCGACAGGATGATCGCCTGGATCCGGTCGAGCTCGCGTTCGTCGACCTTCATGTTCTGCAGCTGGTGTCCGGCGAGCCCGGGGATCATCCCGAGGACGCTCGTCAGCGGGCCCATTTTGCGGACCATCTTGAGCTGGTCGAGGAAGTCGTCGAGGCCGAACTCGTTGCGACGCAGCTTGCGTTCGAGCGCCAGCGCGTCGTCCTCGTCGAACTGGCGCTCGGCCTTCTCGATCAGGCTCAGCACGTCGCCCATGCCGAGGATCCGCTGCGCCATGCGATCGGGGTGGAAGCGTTCGAACTGATCGAGCTTCTCGCCCGTGGAGGCGAACAGGATCGGCTTGCCGGTGACGGCCTTGACCGACAGCGCGGCGCCACCGCGCGCGTCGCCGTCGAGCTTGCTCATCACCACGCCGTCGAACTGGACCGCCTGGGCGAAGCTCTCGGCGACGTTGACGGCGTCCTGACCGGTCATCGCGTCGACCACCAGCAGCACCGTGTGCGGTTTGACCGCGTCGCGGATCCGCACGAGCTCGGCCATCAGCTGCTCGTCGACGTGCAGGCGCCCGCTGGTGTCGACGATCAGCACGTCCTTGCCCTCCTGGCGGGCGCGGTCGAGCGCCCACGTGGCGATCTCGACCGGGTCGCGGTCGGTGCCTTGCTCGTAGACGTCCGCGCCCGCCTGGGCGCCGACCTTCACGAGCTGCTCCACCGCCGCCGGCCGGTAGACGTCGCAGGCGGCGACCGCGACCGACGAGGAGTGCTCCTCGCGCAGGTAGCGGGCGAGCTTCGCGGTGGCGGTCGTCTTGCCCGAGCCCTGCAGACCGGCCATCAGGATCACGGTCGGCGGCCGGGGCGAGAAGCTCAGGCCGGCGGCGGTTCCGCCCATCAGCGAGGTGAGCTCCTCGGAGACGATCTTCACGATCTGCTGGCCGGGGTTCAGGCCGCCGATCACGTCCGCTCCCAGGCAGCGCTCCTTCAGGTGAGAGGTGAACTGCCTGACGACCTTGAAGTTGACGTCCGCCTCGAGCAGCGCGAGGCGGATCTCGCGCATCGCCGCGTCGACGTCCTGCTCGGTCAGCGTTCCGCGCTGGCGGACCTCCGACAGGGTTCCCTGGAGCTTCTCGGCGAGCGAGTCGAACATGAGCGTTTGATTCTCGCAGCCGCCGCGCCCCGGTCAGGGCAGCAGCGTGCGGGTCTCAGCCGTCGTGGTCGGGCCCGCGCGCGGTGGAGCGCAGCGGCTTGGGAGGCGCAGGCGGACTGGGGCGCTCCTCCAGCCGCCCTTTCAGCGCCTCGCCGATGCCGCCGAACGCCTCGGCGAACTCGGACGGCACTACGAACACCTTGTTCGCGTCGCCTTCGGCCAGCTGGGGGAGCATCTGCAGGTATTCGTAGCTGAGCAGCGCCCGGTCCGGTTTGCCCTCGTGGATCGCCTTGAAGACCGTGTCGATCGCCTTGGCTTCACCTTCGGCGCGCAGGATCGCCGCCTGGCGCTCGCCCTCGGCGTCCAGGACAGCGGCCTGCTGAGCGCCTTCGGCGGTGAGCACCGCCGCCTGCTTGGCGCCCTCAGCGGTCAGGATCTGCGCCTGCTTCTCGCCTTCCGCGGTGAGGATCGCCGCACGACGGTCGCGCTCGGCGCGCATCTGCTTCTCCATCGCCGTCCTGATGTCCTGCGGCGGGTCGACCGACTTGATCTCGACGCGGTTGATCCTGATGCCCCACTTGCCCGTCGCCTCGTCCAGGACCACGCGCAGCTCGGTGTTGACGTTCTCGCGCGCGGTCAGCGTCGCCTCGAGCGTCAGGCCGCCGATCACGTTTCGCAACGTCGTCACCGTCAGCTGCTCGATCGCCTGCAGCGGGTTGGCGATTTCATACGTCGCCGAGCGCGGATCGGTGATCGTGAAGTACAGCACGGTCTCGATGCCGACGACCACGTTGTCTTCGGTGATCACCGACTGCGGTGAGAAGTTCACGACCTGCTCGCGCAGGTCCACCAGCGGGCGCACGCGATCGATGAACGGTGTGACGAGCGTCAGGCCCGGCTCGAGCGTGCGGCTGTAGCGACCCAGCCGCTCGACCACCCCTGCCCGCGCCTGCGGTATCACGCGAATCGTCCGCGACGCGAGCGCCAGCACGAACACGACGACCACGACGATGACGATGAGAGCGACCATGAGGTTTCCTTTCGCTTACCTGCCCAGCAGAGCCTACCTTGAAAGTCCAGTTGCGAAGGACCTCGACGGCGCTACTGCATGACCAGGGCGGTGGCTCCCTTTATTTCGACGACCTCGACGCGCTTGCCGACGTCGATCACCTCGTCCTCGTCGTAGCTGCGCGCGGTCCACACCTCGCCGCCGTCGATCTTCACGCAGCCGACGCCCTCGTTGTTGGCGATCCGCTCGAGCACCATCGCGCGCCGGCCGATCAGCGCAGCGGCTCCCGTTCTGATCGCGGGAGGCAGTCGGCGGTGGCGCCTGGCCACTGGGCGCAGCGCTCCGAACACGAGCGCTGACGCGAGCACGAATATGAGCACAGCCAGCAGAGCGCCGACGCCGAGAACACTGACCACCGCCGCAAGCGCGGCGCCGATCGCGAACGGAAGCAGGTACAGCGCGCCGGTGTGCATCTCACCGATGCCGAGGATGCACGCGACAACCACCCACACGATCCAGTCCATACCTTCAGGTTACCTCTATCGGCCGCCTGCGCGTGCGATCAGTCCTGCGCGATCAGCGCGCGTGCGAAGTCCTGGGGGTCGAACGGGCGCAGGTCCTCGACCGACTCCCCCACCCCGATCAGCTTCACCGGCAGGCCGATCTCGCGGGCGATCGCCAGCGCGATGCCCCCGCGCGCGGTGCCGTCGAGCTTGGTGAGCACCACGCCGCTGACCTCGGCCACCTCCGCGAACATCCTGGCCTGGCGCAGCCCGTTCTGGCCGGTGGTGGCGTCGATCGTCAGCAGCGTCTCGTGGGGGGCGCCCTCGAGCTGGCGGGCGATCACGCGCCGCACCTTGCCGAGCTCGCCCATCAGGTCGTCCTGCGTGTGCAGCCGTCCGGCAGTGTCGACGATCACCACGTCGATGCCCCTCCCGCGGGCCTGAGCGATCGCGTCGAAGGCGACCGCGCCTGGATCGGAGCCCTCTGCACCGATCACGATCTCGCAGCCCGCACGCTGCGCCCAGCCTTCGAGCTGCTCGGCGGCGGCGGCTCTGAACGTGTCCGCCGCCGCCAGCAGCACGCTGTGCCCGAGCTCCTCCCGCAGATGCCACGCGAGCTTGCCGATCGTCGTCGTCTTGCCCGTTCCGTTGACGCCAACCGCCATGATCACCGTGGGCTTGGGACGGATGTCGATGCGCCCGTCACCCACCGTGGCCGTGCTCGCCAGCAGCTCGATCAGCCGCTCGCTGAGCGCCTCTCCGCCCTCGAGCTCCCCCGCGGTGGCCTCCTGCTCGAGCGTCTGCACGACGGCGGCGGTGGTGCTGGCGCCCACGTCGGCCATGATCAGCGCCTCCTCCAGGCGTTCCCAGGTCTGCTCGTCGAGCACGCCGAACAGCGTCGCGTGGATCTCTGAGCCCAGCGCCTGCCGGGTCTTGGCCATGCTCTCTCGCAGGCGCCGGAACAGCCCCCCGCGCTTGCGCGGCGAGTCGGACTCGCCGTCCGCGGCCTGAGAGCCGGCGCTGTGGCCGTTCTCGGTGATGAAGAGCTCACTCCAGTCGCGGGCCACGGGGCGCGCGACGATAGCAGTGCCCAGCAGGGTGGTTCACGCGAAGGCGAGCAGTGCGCCCACGCGTCCTGCGCTCAGGCGACCTCGGCTACCTCTTGGACCTCAGGCTTGGAGGACTCCTCGGCCGGCAGTCGCCGCGAGAGCACCTTCGAGACTCCGTTCTGGCCCATAGAGACGCCATAGAGCCAGTCGGCAGCCTCCATCGTGCGCCGCTGGTGGGTGATCACGATGAACTGGGCGCGCGCCGGAGTGGCGTCGCAGCAGCGTCAGGAAGCGGTCGAGGTTGAGGTCGTCGAGCGCCGCCTCGACCTCGTCGAGGATGTAGAAGGGGCACGGGCGGGCGAGGAACACCGCGAACAGGAACGCCAGCGCCGTCATCGACTTCTCTCCGCCGGAGAGCAGCGTCAGGCGCTTGGTCGACTTGCCGGCGGGTGTGATTTCGATCTCCACGCCCGGCAGCTGCTCCTGCTCGGGCCCGGCGGACTCGGCCTCGCTCTCCGCCTCCGCCGCCGCCTCGATCGCGTCCGCGTCCGAGCCCTCCCCCTCGGGGAGCGGCTGCCCGCCGAGCACGGGCCTCGGCGCCTGCTCGTCGGCAACGAGCCGCAGTCGCCCGCTGCCACCGGGGAACACGTCGCCGACGAGTTCCTCGAAGTTGCGCGCGGCCGCGGCGAACGTCTCCTCGAAGGTCTCCTCGATCTGCTTGTCGGTCTCGCGAATCACCCCTCGCAGCTCGCGCAGCGCGGTCTCGAGATCGCTGCGCTGGCTCTCCAGCTCCTCGACGTGCGCGAGCGCCTCCGCGTACTCCTCCTGGGCGAGCGGGTTGACGGGACCGAGCTGCTCGCGCCTGCGCGTGAGCCGCTCGACGCGGGCGCGCAGCGCCTGGATCTCCTCCTCGCTCAATGGCTGTGGCTCGGCCGCCGTCTCCGTCTCGTCCTGAGTGTCCGTCCCTGCCGGGATGTCCGTCGCAGCCGGGATGTCCTCCTCGGCCTGGGTGTCCGTCTCGGCCACCGTCTCGGTCTCGGCGGCCTGGGCGCCCTCGTTGCTCGCGACCGACCCCACAGCGGGGAGCCCCAGCCGCTCGGCGACGCTCGACAGCTCGAGCTCCGCCTCGCCGGCGAGATCGCGCAGCCGCTGCGCTGCGACCTCCGCGGCCGTGACGGCCTCGCCTGCGCCGCGAAGCGCCGCCTGGATCTCCGCCTCCTTGCCGGCGCAAGCCCGCAGCCGCGCCGCCATCTCCTCGCCCGCACGGCTGTCGGCGGCCAGCTCGGCCTCCAGCGCGACCAGACGCTTCTGGACGCCCTCGGCGGCGACGGCGAGGGCTGCGGCGAGACGCTCGGCCCGCGGGACGATGGCGAGGTCCACCGCGTGCTGGGCACGCAGGCGCTCCAGCCGGGCGGCCCGCTCGGCTCGTTCGCGCTCGCGGCGCTCCGCTTGGCGGCGCTCCGCCGCCAGCTCTCCCTCCAGCTCGGCCTTGCGGACGGCCAGCGCGCCCTGCGCCGGCGCCACCCGGCGCTGCTCGATCAGCCACTCGGTCTGGCGCTTGAGCTCGCCCGCCTCGGAGAGCTCGCGCTCGCCCTCGCGCAGCGCGGCCTCTGCCGACATGCGCGTCTCCTCGGCGGCGCGAACCTCGGCAGCCACGTGCTCGCTGGCGCTTCGCGCGCCGTGCTCCGCCTGTGCCGCGCGCTCCGCCTCCGCGATCAGCCGATCGCGTTCGTTGCGGCGTGCGAGCACGCGCTCGGTCCCGCCCTCGCTGAGCTGGCGGACCTCGCCCCAGGCGGCGAACCACACGCGCCCGCTGCGCGTGGCGGCGATGCCGGCGAAGTCTGCCGGGAGCTCCTCCAGGCGCTCGACCACCCAGGCGTCCGCGAGCAGCCGGCCGGCCAGCTCGAGCACCTGCGGCGGGCCGCCCAGCAGGTCCGTCAGGCGCAGCGCGCCCGGCGTGGGCGGCTCGGTGGACTGCGCCGGCGCGGCCGCGTGTGCCGAGCCGGGGCTCGCCAAGAGCGCGCTCCCGCCGTCGGGACCGGCGCGGTCGAGCAGCGCCTCCGCGCCCGCCACATCCTCGACCAGGGCGGCGTCCAGGCGCCCTCCAAGCGCGGCCGCCAGCGCCAGCTCGTAGCCGTCCTGCACGCGCAGCTCCTCGCTGAGCGCCTTTGCGGAGCCCGCCCTATCCGCGCCGACGTGGGCGTGCCCGCGCAGGAACTGGTTGGCGGCGGCGAGCTCCGCCCCCACGCGCGCCGACTCGCGCCGCGCGTCCTGGGCCTCGCGCTCGGCGGCCGCGAGGCGCACGCGCGCCTGCTCGGCCTGCTCGTCGGCCTGCGCGCGTGCCGCGCGGGCCGCGTCGGCTGCCGCCTGCGCCTGCTCGATGCGCTCGGTCTGCTGCGACCAGCGCGGCCTGCAGCTCCGCGATCTCGCGCTCGATCTCCTGCTCGCGGCTCGCCGCGATCTCCGCGAGCTGCGCCTGCAGGGCCTCGATGCGCCCCTCGCCCTCGGCCGCTTCCGCGCTCTCGCCCGCCTGTGGCGGCAGCGTGGAGGCCTGCAGCTCCTGCTCGACGCGCTCGATCCTCCTGACCAGCGCCTGCGCGCTCGCGCCCACCTGCTCGGCGCGCAGCGTCAGCCGCTCGCGCGCCGAGCGGGCCTCGTAGACGCTGCGCGAGAGCGCGTCGTGGCGCTCCGCGCGCTCGGACAGGGCGCGCTCGGCGGCGCCGCGCACGCTCGATCGTCTCCTGCAGGGTGCGCTCGATCTCCGCGCGCGCGGCGCGCGCCTCGCGCGACGCCCTCCTGCGCCACCGCCAGCTCGATGCGCCGCGCCCGCGACTGGTCTCGCGCGAGCTCCCAGCGGGCCTGCAGGATCTGGCGCTCCAGGCGCTCGTGCAGCTCCGCCGCTTCCGCCTGGCGCTTGAGCGGGCGCAGGCGGCTGCGCGCCTCGCGCTCGACGTCCAGGGCACGGTCGAGGTTCTCCTGCGTGCGTTCGAGCTTCAGCTGCGCCCGCCGGCGACGCTTGCGGTGCTTGCCCAGTCCAGCGGCCTCCTCGATCAGCAGCCGGCGGTCGCGCGGCTTGGAGGTCACGATCGCGTCGACCCGCCCCTGCGAGATGACCGAGTGCGTCTCCTTGCCCAGGCCCGTGTCCGAGAGCACCTCGATCACGTCCGTCAGGCGGCAGCGCGCGCCGTTCAGCCGGTAGCCGCCCTCGCCGTTGCGGTCCAGCCGCCGGACGATCGAGATCTCGCTCAACGGTATGTCCACGCGCCCGTCGGAGTTGTCGAGCACGATCTCCACCTCCGCGGCGCTGCGCGGCTGCACGCCCCTGGCGCCGCCGAAGATCACATCCTGCATCGACTGTCCGCGCACGGCCAGCGGCGACTGCTCGCCCATCACCCACAGCACCGCGTCGGTGACGTTCGACTTGCCCGAGCCGTTCGGGCCGACGACCACGCTGACCCCCGGACCGAAGTCCAGGTGGGTGCGGTCGGGGAACGACTTGAAGCCGTTCAGCGTCAGCGACTTCAGGCGCATGTGACCCGTCCGCTCATGCTTCGCTTGCCAGCCTGTCCACCGCCACGCGTGCAGCCTCCTGCTCGGCGTGCTTCTTGCTGCGGCCCGCTGCCCTGCCCCAGCTCGCGGCCGTCGACGCGCGCGACCACCGCGATACGTGCGCTCGTGCGGCGGCCCATCCTCGCTGGCGACCTCGTAGCTGACCTCCGCGCCACGGCGTGCCAAGCAGCTCCTGCAGCGCGGACTTGAAGTCGACCGGGTGCTCCAGCGCGCGCTCGATCTCCGGCGTGAACGCCTCCACCACCGCCTCCGCGGTGCGCTCGTAGCCGGACTGCAGATAGCACGCTCCGATCACAGCCTCGATCACCGAGGCGAGCACGCGCTCGGTTTCCACCAGCGCGGCCACGCTCTCGCGGATCCCCTCCGGCGCCGCCGCGCGCAGCCGCGCGGGCAGCTCCAGCCGCTCGGCCACCTCCCGGCAGGAGACCCCGGAGACCGCCTGCGCGCGGATCTTCGTCAGGCGTCCCGCGCCGAAGCGCTCGGCCTCCAGCCGGGGATACAGATACGCGGTCACAGCCAGCGCGAGCACGCTGTCGCCGAGGAACGCCAGGCGCGTGTAGGAGTCGCTCGAGCGCTCGCTCCACGAGGCGTGCGTGAACACCTGGCGCGCGAGGTCCTCGGGCAGCTCCTCCAGCAACTCCCCCAGCAGCATCATCGCTCCGCATTCACGGCCCCGTCGTGGGCGAGCACGAACTCCACCGCCGCTCCGACCGTCAGGATCTGCGCGGCCTGCTCGTCGGACATCTGCACGCCGTAGGTGTCCTCGAGCTCCTGCACGAGCGTGTACAGGTCCAGCGAGTCCGCCTCCAGGTCCTCCTTGAAGCGCGTGTCCTCGACGATCGCCTCGGGATCGACGTCGAGCTCGTCCGCCAGATGGGCCCGGATCAGCGCGAACACCTGCTCGCGGGTGTGGCTCGTGTCACTCATCCTGTGTGGGGCAGGCTAGCGTCCGATGCGGACACGGGCGAGCGCCGCAGCGCCCCGGCCTGCTCGAGCGCGTCATGGGTCTGCGCGACGATGTCCTCGCGCGCGCCGCGCTCGGCACGCAGGATCGCCTGCGCGAAGCCCGTCGCGTGTGAAGCGCCCGTGCGGGACCACCCCCAGACGGCGCAGCCCCAGCAGGTAGGCGCCGCCGTTGGCCTCCGGATCGATCTCGTCGCGAAAGCCCCGCAGCGCGCCGCGCAGCAGCACGCCGCCGAGCTTCGCGCGCGTCGAGGACATCGCCGCCTCGCGCACCGCGCCGAGCATCGTCTGGGAGACGCCCTCCATCAGCTTCAGCGCGATGTTGCCGGTGAAGCCGTCGGTAACGATCACGTCGGCGCGTCCGGAGACGACGTCGCCGCCCTCGACGTTGCCGACGAACTCGAACGCCTCGATGCCAGCGCTCGCTCGCTCGCGCAGCTCCGCGTGGGCCTCCACCACGAGCGCGCTGCCGCGCGTCGCCTCCTCGCCGTTGGACAGCAGCCCCACGCGCGGCGCGGCTGCACGCCCAGCACCGTCTGCGCCAGCGCCGCGCCCATGAACGCGAACTGCACGATGTGCTCGCGCCTGGCCTCCGCGTTCGCGCCGACGTCCAGCAGCGTCACCGGCCAGTGCGGCACCGGCAGCGGGATCGCCAGCGCCGGCCGGTAGATGCCGCGAGCGCGCTTGATGTTGAACGTGCCGGCGGCGAGCGCAGCGCCGGTCGCCGCCCGCGCACACGAGCGCCTGCGCGCGACCCTCCGCGACAGCGCGCCGCCGCCTGCACGATCGAGGCCTCGGGCGTGCGTGCGCACCGCCAGCACCGGGTCCTGCGCCTTGGCGATCGAGATCGGCGCATCGACGATCTCGACGCCCGGCGGCGGCGCGCCCAGCTCCTCGGCGGGGCCGAACAGGAGCACGCGCGCGCCCTGCGCCGCCGCCAGCGCCGCGCCCGCCGCCACCTCGGCCGGACCGAGGTCCGCGCCGTTGCAGTCGACCGCTATCACCGGCGGCTCGTGCTCGCCCGCGGAGAGCATTGGCCCGCGAGGACGAGGCCCCTGGCGTCACTGCCCGCTAGTCGTGGTCGTGGTCGTGCTCGTGATCGTGCACGCCCGGCGTCACGATCTCGCGGCCCGCGTAGGGGCCGCACACCGGGCAGACCCGGTGCGGACGGCGCGGGCTGTGACACTGCGGGCACGCGTTCAGCGCCGGCGTGCCGATCTTGTGCTGCGCGCGCCGCTTGGCCGTGCGGCTGTGCGACTGCTTTTTCTTGGGGACGGCCATCGAGTCGAGAAGGCTACCAGGGTGCGGGCGCGCGTCGGGGTGGCGATGCGCGGCGGGCCGGCGGGCGCGGCGACGGGACGACGGCGGCTACTCGAGCTTCAGCTCGCGCAGCTTCGCCCAGCGCGGATCGGGCGCCGCCTCGTGGTGGTGCTCCGGGCCGGCCTCGTTGAGGTCGGCAGCGCACACCGGGCACAGGCCCGCACAGTCCTCGCGGCAGAGGATCTTCGCCGGCATCGCCAGCGCGAAGGCGTCGCGCGCCCAGCCGGCCAGGTCGAGCGTCTCGTCGTGCACGTAGGGGCTGTCGAGCTCCTCGCCGCGCGCCGGGACGGTCGACCTCGCGCGCCTCGACCTCGACGCGCGGGCGCGCCGGCTTCAGGCAGCGCATGCACGGACCGACCACGTTCGCGGAGAAGCGAAGGAGCAGCGCGTAGCCGCCGCCGGTCATTCGCGAGACGCTCAGCTGCACGGGCACAGCGACCGCGCCCGCCTCGCCCGACTCCGCGCCATAGCGTCTCGCTGCCCAGCACCAGCGGCTCGATCACGGTCGTGAGCTCCAGGCGCCGGCCCTCGCCCGGGCTCAGCCGCAGGCTGGCCAGGTCGAAGTCGTGCTGACGTGGCTGTGCGCGCTCGCTGGCCATGCCTTCAGGCTAGAAGCTGGCGGCACAAAGCTAAGAGTGCGTTCGCAGCTCCCGCTTGAGGATCTTGCCGGTCGCGTTGCGCGGCAGCTCCTCCACGAACACGACGTCACGCGGGACCTTGTAGCGGGCGAGGTTCTGCCTTGACGTATTCCTGCACCGCCTCCTGCGTCAGCTCGTTGCCGTTGCGCGGCACCACGAACGCCTTCAGCCGCTGGCCGAACTCCTCGTCCTCGACGCCCACGACCGCCACCTCCTCGATCTGCTCGTGGTCGGCCAGCAGGTCCTCGACCTCGCGCGGGAACACGTTCTCGCCGCCGCTGACGATCATTTCGTCGTCGCGCCCGTCCACGAACAGCCGTCCCGGCGGCGTCCAGACGCCCGACGTCGCCGGTGCGCATCAGCCCGCCCACGATCTCCTTGCTGCCGCCGTCGGTGTAGCCCTCGAACATGAACTCGTTGGCCACGAAGATGCGTCCCACCTCACCCGGCGGCGACCTCGCGGCCCTGCTCGTCGAGCAGCTTCACGACCGTTCCGAGCGGCGGGCGCCCGGCGGTGCCCGGCGCCGCGCGCAGGTCCGCGGGCGTGGCGATCGTCGCCCACGCCACCTCCGTCGAGCCGTAGAGGTTGTAGAGCGATGTCTCCGAAGGTGTCCATCGCCTGCGTGGCAAGCTCCCCCGGGAAGGCCGAGCCGCTGACGGCGATCACCTTCAGGCAGCTGCACGTCGTAGCGCGCGATCGTCTCCGGCGGCAGCTCGAGGATCCGCTGCAGCATCACCGGCACCACCACCAGCGCGCTCGCCCGCGTGCTGGGCGATCGCCTTCAGCGTCTCCTCCGGGTCGAACTTGCGGCGCAGCACGAGCGTGGAGAGCAGCGGCAGGCTCAGCAGGAAGTGGGCGAAGCCCCAGGAGTGGAACATCGGCGCGGCGATCACCGTCGTCTCGCGCGCCTTCAGCGGGATCTTCGAGAACAGCGCCGCCGCCGGCTCGATCGAGTCGCTCTGCTGGCGCGCTGCGCCCTTGGGCGTGCCGGTGGTGCCCGAGGTCAGGATCACGACACGGCCTTTTTCCGTGGGCGGCGTCAGATCCGAGTCGTCGCCGCGGGCGATCAGCTGCTCGAGCGTGGGATCCTGCGCCCTCGTCCGGGTCGGCGCGCGGCTCGCTCCAGGCGATGAAGCGGATCCTCTCCGCCGCGCCCTCGCTGACCAGCCCGCTGAACTCCTCGTCGTAGATGACCGCCACCGGGTCCTCGCGCTCGAGCACGTCGGTGATCTGCGGGCCGGCGAAGGCGGTGTTCAGGTACAGCGCGCCGGCGCCCAGCTTCGAGCAGGCGACGGTCGCCTCGATGAAGCCGCGGTGGTTGCGACACATGATCGCCACGCCGTCGCCTTCGGAGATGCCCGGCCTTGCGCAGCTCGTGCGCGAGCGCATTGGTCCGCAGGTGCAGCTGCGCGAAGGTCAGGCAGCCGCGCTCGTCGATCAGCGCCGCCCGTTGCGGGTAGCGCGCGGCGCGCCGGTGTACGCGCCCGCGGGCGTCGCGCCCCAGCGGCGCAGCGCCGACAGCGACTGCGCCACCCTGTCGGGGCGCATCGGCTCGAACATGCCGGTGTCGAGCAGCGACTTGACCACCAGCAGCTTGTGCCTGGCGGTGCGCGTGAGCGTTTGCGCGTTCACGTGATGACCCTACCCAAAACCGCCGTGCGCGATGCGAAGCCGCACGGCGAGTTTCTAGCCGACTTCAGCCGGTTCGTCCTTGCCCTGCAGGCGCTCGCGCCCGCGCTGGACGGCGGCGATGAACTTCGACAGGTTGACCTCGAGCGTGTTGAGGATCTCGTCGGCGTAGTCCTCCGCGCCGAGCCTGATCTCGCGCTCGCGGGCGCGCGCGTCCTCGACGATGTCCTCCGCCGCGCGCTCGGCCTGCTTGGTGACCTCCTCGCCGCCGACCAGCCGCTCCTGGCGCTCGCGCGCGTCCTTGATGATCCGCTCGGCCTCCTTCTTGGCCTCCGCGAGCATCTCCTGGCGCTCCTTGACGATCCAGCGCGCCTGCTTGATCTCCTCGGGGATCGTCGCGCGCATCTGGTCGAGGATGTCGTAGATCTCCTCCTTGTCGACTCGCACCTGATCGGTCAGGGGCATCGTCTTGGCGTTGTGCACCAAGTCGTCGAGCTTGTCTATGAGTACCAGGACATCCATTTTCGTCACCTCCGCGGGGCCTCCAGCCCCGCGTCAATCGCTCATTTCGTCAGCGTCTCAGCTCTTCCTGCAAGCGCCGGGCCACCTCGTCGGGCACGAGATCGTCGATCCTGCCCCCGAACGTAGCGAGCTCCTTGACGCCGCTGGATGACAGGAAACTGTACTGCGGCGAGGCCATCAGGTAGACGGACTCGATCTCCGGGTCCTGGCGGCGGTTGAGCTGGTTCATCTCCAGCTCGTACTCGAAGTCCGAGATCGCGCGCAGTCCCTTGACGATCGCCTTCGCTCCGAGGCTCCTCGCGAAGTCGACCACGAGCGTCGAGAACGGCTCGACCCGCACGTGGTCGAGGTCTGCGAGCGCACGTTCGACGAAGCCCACGCGCTCCTCGATGCCGAACAGCGCGCCGCTCTTGCGCACCGAGCGGTTGACGACCGCCACGACCACCTCCTCGTACAGCGCCGCCGTGCGCCGGATCACGTCGAGGTGGCCGTTGGTGATCGGGTCATACGAGCCCGGGCACACGGCTATCGATTTCTGGACTGGGGTCATTGGTGGCGGTGGATTGTGATCGAAGTGTCGCCGTAGCGGCGCTCGCGCTCGACCGCCAGCTCGAGCTCGAGCGGTGCGCGCCGGTCGCTCTCGACGACGACGCGCGCGTCCGGCCCGAGCAGCGCCGGCAGCATCGCCGAGAGCTCGGGCCCCCATGTCGCGCGCCTGCCCGATAGGGAGGGTCGATGAAGACCAGATCGTATGTCTCTTTGCGCTCGCGTGCGCTTCGCAGCGCCGCCAGCGCGTCCGCGCGGCGCACCTGCGACGGACTCCCGCGGGATCGCCGAGGGCCTCCAGATTCGCGTTCAGGACCTTCAGCGCGCCTGCGTCACGCTCGACGAACACCGCCGTCTCGGCTCCCCGGGAGAGCGCCTCGATGCCGAGCGCGCCGGTGCCGGCGAACAGGTCGAGCACGCGCGCGCCGTCGACGTCGCCGAGCATCGCGAACAGCGCCTCCCTGACGCGATCGGAGGTCGGCCTGGTCACGTTGCCGCGCGGCGCCTGCAAGCGCCTGCCTCCGAGGCGTCCAGCGATCACACGCATGCCGAGAACCGTAACGGCGGCAGGCTCGGCGCCGGGCGCTCAGGCAGGGATCGGCTCGAGCGCCTGCTCGCCGACGGCCTCCTGCAGAACGGTCGCCAGCAGCGCGTGCTCGGGCGCTTGCAGCTCCGGGTCGCGCGCGAGGATCGCCTCGGCGCGGGCGCGCGCGCGCTCGAGCAGCTGGGCGTCCTCCGGCAGCCGCGCCACGCGGAACTGACCGATGCCGGACTGGCGGGTGCCGATCAGCTCGCCCTCCTTGCGCAGCGCGAGGTCGATCTCGGCGAGGCGAAAGCCGTCGTGATGCTGCACGAGCGCGCGCAACCGGGCCGAGCCACCGGAGTGGGGCCCCGCGAGCAGGAAGCACGTGGAGCGATGCTCGCCGCGGCCGACCCGCCCGCGCAGCTGGTGCAGCTGCGAGATGCCGAAGCGCTCGGCGTTCTCGATCAACATCACCGTCGCGTTGGGCACGTCGATGCCGACCTCGATCACGGTCGTGGCCACGAGCACGTCGGCCCGCCCTGAGGCGAACGCCGCCATCGCGTCCTGCTTCTCGCGCGGACGCATGCCGCCGTGCAGCAGCGCCAGCTCGTAGCCCCGCAGCTCGCCCGCCCTGAGGCGGAGCAGCTCAGCGCGGCGGCGCGCAGGTCTGGCTGCGAGCTCGGCGGCGGCGACTCGCCGCTCTCCCCCGGCGAGACGGCGTCGGGCTCCTCGATCAGCGGACACACGACGTATGCCTGGCGACCGGCCGCCAGCTCCTCGCGCAGCTGCTCATACGCGCGCTCGCGCTCCTGCTCGCCCGTGACCAGGCGCGTCTCGATCGGCTGGCGCCCGAGCGGCAGCTCGCGCAGCGCGCTGGTGTCGAGATCGCCGTAGCGGGCGAGCGCGAGCGTACGCGGGATCGGCGTGGCGGTCATGTGCAGGGTGTGCGGGGCGTGGGTTGCCGTGCCGCCGGTGTCGGCGCCGTCACCAGCGTTCGCTGCGGTTCCGGGCGCGGCCGGGCGGCGCTCGCCGAGCGCCGCGCGCTGGCGCACGCCGAAGCGGTGCTGCTCGTCGATCACCGCCACCGCCAGCGCGTCGAAGCGCACGTCGGGCTCGATCAGCGCGTGGGTGCCCACGATCAGCGACAGCTCGCCGCTGGCGAGCTTGCCGAGGATGTCACGCCGCCTGCCCGCGGGGGTCGAGCCGGTGAGCAGCGCGGTACTGATGAGATCCCCACCCACCCCGGCGCCCAGCAGCCGCTGGATCGTCGCGAAGTGCTGCTCGGCGAGCGTCTCCGTGGGCGCCATCAGCGCGGCCTGGCAGCCGTGGCCGACCGCCTGCAGCATCGCGTACAGCGCCACCACCGTCTTGCCGCTGCCCACCTCCCCCATCAGCAGCCGCTGCATCGGCGCGGGGCGTTCGAGATCCTCGGCGATCGCCTCGACGGCCCTGCGCTGATCGCCCGTGAGCTCGAACGGCAGCCCCTCCCGCAGCCAGCGAGCGCCGAGCGCCTCCCGGTCCGCGAGCACCGCAGCGCCGCTGCGCGCCCGACGCGCGGCGCGCCGGCGCAGGAACACGAGCTGCGCGAGCAGCAGCTCCTCGAAGGCCAGGCGCCGGCGACCCGTCTCGAGGTCGCCGGGGACGCGCGGGAAGTGCATCGCCGCCAGCGCGCTCGCACGATCCGGCAGGCGCTTCCGTGACCCTGGTCGCGGCCGAGAGCGCCTCGACCACATCGGCGAGCGCATCTTTGGCGCCGTGCACGAGCGTCAGGATCTGAGTCGAGGTGACCCCCTCCGTCGCCGGATAGTGCGCCACGGCGTCGCTCTCGCCGACGTCCGGAACGGCGTCCGCGTCCACCGCGGCCTGTGAGCTGGGCGCGTGGTGGGCGACGCTGAAGCCCCCGCGCGCATCGGCCTTGCCGTGCAGCAGCAGCGCGTGTGCCCGGCGGGTAGCGCTCGACGCAGCCACGGCTGGTTGAAGAACGTCGCCCGCATCGTCCCCGTGGCATCGAACACGGTCGCCTCGACCAGCGGGCGCATCCCGCGACGGCGCACGGAGCGGCTGGCGATCCTGCGCACCTCGACCGTCACCGTGGCCTGCTCGCCCGCCCGCAGCGCGGCGACGCTCCGCGCCTCGCGGCTGTCGCTGGGCAGATGCTCGAGCAGGTCCCCGACGGTCTGCAGGCCCAGCGCGCGCAGGCCGCCGGCGAGCTTCTTCGCTGCCTTCGGCTCGAGCGGCGCGCGAAGCCGGGACGGCCGCGGCCAGCGCACCGGCGCCCGCGTCAGCTCCTGGCGGCTGAGAGCCGCAGAGGAGGCGAAGCCGCGCACGTCCGATCGCGTCCTATCCGCGGTGCGCGCGGCCGCCGGGCCCGGCGAATGGGTCGTGCTGTGGCTCGCCGGCATCCGCGCCCATCATGATCGCCGTGGCGGTCGTAACGGGCCGCTCGCGCTCACTCCGCGGCGAGCAGCCACCAGTAGGCGGGCTGGCCGCCGTGGCTCAGCTCGAGCTCGATCGCCGCCGTTGACCATTCCTTCGACCTCGGCCAGCCCGAGCGGCGCGCCCTCGCCGTCGAGCACGCTGATCAGTTCGGGAGGGGCGTCGCCGTTGTCGGCCTGCGCGAGGGCGTGCAGCACTCGCTGCAGGGTCTCGCGCGGGTCTCCCCAGGCGAGCACCTCGTCCTCGACGAAGCCGACGGCGTCGCCGCGCTTGAACCGCCCCTGCGCGTCGTCGCGCGCGGCAGGCGCGACGGCGCCGGTGCGCAGCCGCGCGAGCACCTCGGTCATCGCCTGGGCGTTCTCCTCGACCGAGCGATCCTGTGCGAACGCCACCGCCGCCGCCAGCCCCGCCTGCTGGCTGGTCGTGGGCGCGACGTGCACCTGCTTGTCCGAGAGCCTCGCCGCGTGCTCGGCCGCCATGATCACGTTCGCGTTGTTCGTGAGCAGCACGACCTCCTCGGTCGGCACTTCGTGAATGCCGGCCAGCAGGTCGTAGGTCGAGGGATTCAGCGTTGGGCCACCGTCGATCGTGTGCACGCCGAGCCCAGCGAACAGCTGGCGCAGGCCCTCTCCGCTGACCACCGCGACGGCCGCGCAGCGCTGCCCCGCGCCGGCGCCGCCGGCAGGCGCGCGCGATCCCGTGAGATCGGCCGCGAGCTCAGCCGAGCCGTCGGGACGATGCAAGCGTCCGTCGCGCTCGGCCACCTGCGCGCGCATGTCGGCCACGTCCAGGTGCGAGACCTCGCCGGCATCCGCGAACACGGCCGTGGCGCGCTCCGGCTCGTCCGTGTGCAAGTGCACCTTCAGCGTCGTCTGATCGCCCACGACCAGCACCGAGTCTCCGAGCTCTTCCAGCGAGCCGATGAAGCGCATCGGGCTGAGCTCGCGGCCGGTGACGGCGAAGTTCGTGCAGAAGCGGTAGGTCAGCGAGCTGTGCTCGGGGTGGGTGATACGCGCCGGCGCGTAGTGGTCCAGCGGCGGCGGTTCTTCGCCCCGCAGCGCGGCCACCACCCCCGCGAAGATGATCGTCAGCCCGTAGCCACCGGCATCCACGACGCCCGCCTCGCGCAGCGCGGCCAGCAGCTCGGGACCCCGCTTGACGGAGTCCTGGCCCGCCTGCACCGCGCGTTCGAGCGCGACCGCGATCGCCTTGTCCTGCTCGCGCGGCTCGGTGGCCGGCCCGAAGCGCGGGCTCTCGGGGCCATGGGCGAGGTCCGCGGCGATCTTGTGCGCCATCTCGCGGGCGACTGTCAGGATCGTCCCCTCGGCGGGGTTGCGAACCGAGGAGTACGCGCGATCGGCGGCGTTGGCGAGCGCCGCGCCGATCAGCGGCGCGTCGATCAGCTGCCCCGGGCGGCTCGACACCAGCTCCTCAGCCGCCCCGCGGATCAGCTGGGAGAGGATCACCCCGGAGTTGCCGCGCGCCCCCAGCAGCGCCGCACGCGCGACCGATTGGACGATCTCCTCGCGTCCGATCTCGTCGATCGTGCGCTGCTCGTCAGAGCCCTGGAGACGATCGAGCTCGTCCAGCACCGCACGCAGCGTCAGCGCCATGTTGTCGCCCGTGTCGCCATCGGCCACAGGGAACACGTTCAGGTCGTTGACCTCCTGACGACGCGATTCCAGATGTGCGAGCGCGCCCGCCACTGCGACGCGGAAACGGACCAGATTCGTGTCGGTCACGGCGACAGGTCTATCACCTCGGCCCGCCGTCTTGCCGAGTCGTGGACGGTGATCCTAGGGTTCAGAGCCCGCTGTGGGGCCGCGCAGCGGCCCTGCGGGGGCCTTGGTGACCTTGCCTGCTTTCAGACACCGGGTGCAGACGTAGACGCGCCGCGGGCGCCTTGCCCACGAGGATCCTGACCTTCTGCAGGTTCGGGTCGAAGCGGCGCTTGGTGGCGACCATCGAGTGGCTGCGGCTCTGACCGAACGCCGGCCCCTTCCCGCAGCTGTGACATACCTTTGCCATCCGCGGCAGTCTAGCCGCTCGAGAGCTGCGCCCGTAGCGTCGCCATGCGCATGACCGCCTCGGCCGCGTGTCGCCCCTGGTCGCGCTTGTCCCCGCCGGCCCGCGCGAGCGCCTGCTCCATCGTCTCGCAGGTGAGCACGCCGAACGCGCACGGGACGCCCGTATCGAGCTGCACGCTCATCACTCCTCGGGCGGTCTCCGCGCACACGTAGTCGTAGTGGTCGGTCTCGCCGCGGATGACCGCCCCGACGCACGCCACGCCGGCGAAGCGGCCGGATCGCGCCGCGTAGCTGGCGGCGAGCGGCAGCTCGAACGCGCCGGGGACGTCGAACACCTGGATCTCGGAGTGGCCCTCGCGAGCGAACGCGGCACGAGCGCCGGCGACGAGCCGCTCGGCGAGGTCCTCGTAGAAGCGCGCGACGACGATCGCGAAGCCATCGGAACCCCACCCACCCGTGCTCGTCACTTGCGGCGCGGGTGGGTGGGGTTCAGATCGCGCTCGCCGTGCAGCAGCTCCTCGTCGAGGTTCAGGCCCTGGTGGTGCAGCGTGTGCCCCATGCGCTCGGCCTTCGTGCGCAGATACGCCTCGTTGTGCTCGTTGGGGGCGTGCACGATCGGGATCTGTGCCGCGACGGACAGCCCGTAGCCCTCCAGGCCGCGGATCTTCTTGGGGTTGTTCGTCAGGATCCTGATCGAGCCGAGGCCCAGGTCGACGAGGATCTGCGCGCCGATGCCGTAGTCGCGCAGATCCGCCGGCAGTCCCAGGCGCTCGTTGGCTTCGACGGTGTCGAGGCCGTCCTCCTGCAGGCGGTAGGCGCGCAGCTTGTTCAGCAGGCCGATCCCGCGACCCTCCTGGGAGAGGTACAGCAGCACCCCCCGGCCTTCGCGCTCGATCATCGACAGCGCCGATTCGAGCTGCTCGCCGCAGTCGCAGCGCAGCGAGTGGAACACGTCGCCGGTCAGGCACTCCGAGTGCACCCGGACGAGCACGTCGGACTGCCCGCTGACGTCGCCCTTGACGAGCGCCACGTGGTGCTTGTCGTCGACCAGCGAGCGATAGCCGACAGCCTCGAAGTCGCCGAAGGTGGTCGGCAGGCGCGTGGAGACGACCCGTTCGACGAGCTTGTCGTGGCCGCGGCGGTAGGCGATCAGATCGGCGACCGTGATCATGCTCAGCCCGTGACGCGCGCAGTACTCCGTCGAGTTCCGGGACCCTCGCCATCGTGCCGTCGTCGTTCATCACCTCGCAGATCACGCCGGCCGGGTTCAGCCCTGCCAGGCGCGCGAGGTCGACCGCCGCCTCGGTCTGGCCGGCGCGCTCGAGCACACCGCCGGAGCGACTCTTCAGCGGGAACACGTGGCCGGGCTGCACGAGGTCCGACGGGCGGCTCTCGGGGTCGATGGCCACCTGGATCGTGTGGGCGCGATCGTGAGCGGAGATGCCGGTCGTGACGCCCTCGCGCGCCTCGATCGAGACCGTGAACGGGGTTTCGAACGGGGACTCGTTCTTGGCGGCCATCAGGTCGAGGTTCAGCTCGTCGCAGCGTTCGGCGGTCAGCGACAGGCAGATCAGGCCCCGCCCCTCCTTGGCCATGAAGTTGATCGCCTCGGGCGTCGCGAACTGCGCCGCCATCGTCAGATCGCCCTCGTTCTCGCGATCCTCGTCGTCGCAGACGACGACCATCTTGCCCTCGCGGATGTCCTCGATCGCCTGCTCGACCGTGGCGAAGGGGGTGGTCGTGCGCGAGCTGCTCATGTGCGGGCCTCCTGGTATGCCATCAGTCGCTCGACGTGCTTGGCGAGGATGTCGACCTCGATGTTCACGCGCTCGCCCTCGCCGATCGCGCCGAGGTTCGTGCGCTCGAGCGTCTCGGGTATCAGCGAGACCGAGAAGCCCTCATCGCTCAGCGCGCTGACCGTCAGGCTCACGCCGTCGACGGCCACCGAGCCCTTCTCGACGAGATAGCGCGCGAGCCCCGGCTCGACGTCGATCTCGAGCACCCGCGAGAAGCCCTCCGGTCGGATCGCACGGACGGTGCCGGTGCCGTCGACGTGACCCTGCACGACGTGCCCGCCAAGGCGGTCCTGCGCGCGCAGCGCCAGCTCGAGGTTCACGCGCGCGCCCGGCGCGCAGCGCCGGCGAGCGCGGAGCGCTCGAGCGTCTCGTTCATCGCCTGCGCCTGGAAGCCGTCGCGATCGACCTCGACGGCTGTCAGGCAGACGCCGTTGACGGCGATCGAGTCGCCCTCCTGCAGCTCGCCGGCGAGGCCGCTGGCGATCTTCAGGGTCGCCCCGTCCTCGTCGCGGCGCACCTCGGCGACGCTGCCGAGGTCGGCGATCAGGCCCGTGAACATCCGCTTGTCCCCCTTGGCGCCACCGGCGCTCACCACTCGCGCAGGCGCGCCGATATCAGCAGGTCCTCGCCGACGCTCTCGCAGCCGAAGGAGAGCGCGCGCAGCGCCTCGGAGATGCGCTCGACGCCTTCGCCCTCCAGCGGGTCGCGCGCGGCGCTGCCGCCGAGCAGCAGCGGCGCCAGGAACAGTCGCAGTTTCGTCGATCTCCCCAGCGTCCAGAAACGCGCCCGCGAGATGCGGGCCGCCCTCCAGCAGCACCGAGGCGACGCCCATCGCACCCAGCTGGTCGAGCGCCGAGCGCACGCGCGCGGGCTCGTTTTCGCCGGTCGCCACGATCACCTGCACTCCGGCGGCCTCCAGCGCGTCCGTGTCGGCGCGCGCGGCCGCCCGCGAGACCACGATCGTCAGCGGGATCTCGGCGGCGGCCGCCACCAGCTGGGAGTTGGGCGGAAGGCGCGCCAGCGAGTCGAACACCACGCGCCGTGGCTGCGCGAGCGGCTCGGCCGGCAGCCCGTCCGGGCGCGCGGTCAGCTGCGGATCGTCCGCCAGCGCGGTGCCGATGCCCACGACGATCGCGTCGACCGAGGCGCGCCAGCGATGGGCCATCTCGCGGCTCTGCTCGCCGCTGATCCACTTCGAGTCCCCGGTGCGCGTCGCCACCTTGCCGTCGAGCGTCATCGCCGACTTGAACAGCACCCACGGGCGGCCAACCCGAGCGTGCTTGCGAAACGCCTGGTTGAGCAGCCGCGCGCTCGCCGCGAGCTCACCGGTGGCGAGCACCACCTCGACGCCCTCGTCGCGCAGGATGCCCAGCCCGCGCCCTGATGCCTTCTCGGTGGGATCGTCCGAGCCGACGACCACGCGCCTGATCCCCGACTGCAGGATCGCGTCGGTGCACGGCGGCGTCTTGCCCTCGTGACAGCAGGGCTCGAGCGAGACGTACAGCGTCGCGCCGGCGAGCTCGGTCATGCCGCACGCCTCGATCGCGTTGACCTCGGCGTGCGCGCCGCCGAACTCCTTGTGCCAGCCCTCCCCCAGGATCTCGCCGTCGCGGGCGATCACCGCTCCGACGACCGGGTTGGGCTTGACGGTCGCGGCGCCGTTGCGCGCGAGCTCGATCGCCCGCGCGAGGCACAGCTCGTCGGTCTCTGTCGATGTGGGCATCTCTGAGAGCAGGATAACCCGGCTGCGCGCACCCGCCGGGCTAGCTTGCGCAGCGCCCCCCGCGCAGCCGGTAGATCTTCATCACCGGCCCCGGGCGCTCGTAGGCGAGCGGGTAGTAGTCGAAGCTCCAGTCGAAGCTGAACGCGACCGCGCTGTGGCCCTTTACATATGGAGATGAGCGGAACACCAGTTCGCCGTCGCGGGCGAGCTTGCGGTAGTAGGCGACCGCCTGCGGCACGGCCTTCGGGTCGGCGAACGCGCGCCCGTACTCCGTCGAGCCGGTGATCACCCAGCAGTAGCCTTCGCGCTCGTAGAAGTCGATCAGCGCCGGATACAGCGTCGTCTCGTAGTTCTCCAGCCCGACTTCGCGTATGTAGGACGGGGCAATCGTGTCGTTCGGGCGGATGCGCAGGTAGAGCGCCGGATACAGCTGCCATCTGAGCGGGTTCTGCGCGGTCGAGGTCCCGGGGAGGATTTCGCGCGCCCATTCCTCTGGCTCGACGGGCTCGGCCACGATCTTGGCGCCTGCGGGTATGTGCTCGACCATCCAGCTGCGGGTCAGGTTGCGGGTGTCCGGCCGTGAGAGCACGAGGCCCGAGTGGATGCTGTAGACGAGCCCCTGGGCGAGCACCCCCAGCACGAGCAGCGCCGCGAGCGCTCCGCGACGCGTCTCGCCGTTGAGCTCGCGCCCCGCCCAGCTGACGACCTGCGCGACGAAGAACGCCGCGAGCAGGCAGGCGATCGGGAAGATCGGCATCAGCCAGCGTCCGAAGTAGCGACCCTCGGTCCCCATGAACGCCAGGAACAGGAGCGCCGCGGGGACGAGCAGCCAGCCCAGGCGGCGCTCGTGGCGCCACACGGCGATCGCGCCGCCGAGCGCGGCGATCGAGGGCGCCCAGCCGAGGCCCCACGTGAACGACCACAGGTAGTAGAGGAGTCCCCCTTGCTTGGGGGCTCCCAGCTTGCCCTGCGATTCCGCCGACAGCGTCGACTGGTGAGCCAGTTCCGCGTGAAAGCTCGTGTAGTCCAAGATCGCGTACGGGTTGGCGATCAGGAAGGCCGCGAGCGCGCACACCCCGGCCAAGAGCAGGCCTCCGACCGCCCGCCGCGCGGCCCCCGGGCCCCGATCGAGGTAGCGCATCGCGATCGCCGCGAGCAGCGGCACGAGCATGATGCCCGCCGTGTACTTGGTGGCAGCGGCGAGCCCCAGCCCGATTCCCGCGATCAGGTAGTCACGCGCGCGGCCTTTTCTGAGAACGCCGACGGTGCCGAGCAGCGACAGCGTCGCGGGCGCCAGTGTGGGGGCGTCGTTGAGCGCGAGGTGGGCGTAGAAGACGGGCAGGAACGCGACCGCCTCGATCGCCGCCGCGAGCAGGCCGACCGCCCGGCTCCACAGCCGGGCGCCGGTCAGGTAGAGCAGCCACAGCGCGATCGTCCCGAGCACGGCGGCCGCCACGCGAGCGAGGGTGTAGAGCGCAGCGGGGTCGTGCTCGAACGCGTGAACAGCGCCGCCCGCGCCGCCGTACCACAGCCCGAACAGGCCGTGCAGCACGTATGTGAAGGCCGGCGGGTTGGCGAAGTATTTGGGGTTGAGCGTGCCGTGCTCGAACATTTCGATCGCATGCGGCACGAAGTGGTCGGCCTCGTCGGCGTTGTATGCGTAGGGGAGCCCCTGGCGAACGCCCCACAGGCGCAGACCCAGCCCGGCGAGCAGCACGACCGCCAGGCCGGTCCAGGCCCAGCGACGGGTCATTTCCCGCGTGGGCGGCCCCTGCTCGCGGACAGCCGGTCGCTCAGCAGTTGCCATATACCGCGTACAGGCTGCTCGTGTAGAGGCGCTTGAAGCCCGTCAGCGGGATCTGGTCGCTCGGCTGGTCGCCGACGTCCACGATCGCGTCGACGAACACCGCGTCGCCCAGCGGATAGACGGCGATGCTGCCCGCATGGATGCGCCGCTCGAGCTCGGGGTCTCCGTGTTCTGCGTCGGCGCGCGCCTGGCTGCGGGCGAGGATGTCCTTCTGGTTGACGCTGCCGAGGATCCAGCGGGCGTCGGGGATCAGCTTGTTGTCGGGCAGGCTCACCAACGGACAGCGGCGCAGCTCGCGCTGCACGGCGGGGCTGGCGAGCGCGGTCGCGAGCCCCTTGTGGAAGTCCTCGTGCTCGGCCATGGTGGTGCGCAGACCCGACAGGCTGATCGTGCTAGCAGCCGAGAGGGCGCCGTATGCCACGAGCGCAACCGCGGCGACGATCCAGGCCTGACGCAGCCGTGAGCCGCGCTCGAGCATCGCCCAGCCGCCGACGGTGACGGCGCAGAACGGCAGCAGCGCGGTCGCCGCGCCCAGCAGGTAGCGGTCCACCACCGAGGCGCCGACCGCGCCCTCGGCGACGTAAACGCCGAGCAGCACCACGAACGCGGCGAGCGGAACGAGCGCGCGTCGTGGCGCCATCCACACCGACAGGCCGATCCCGAGCAGCCCTCCGACCAGGACCGGGAGATGGTCGATCCGCACGCCGTAGCTCCAGACCGAGGCCAGGACGGAGCCGAACCCCTGCGTGCGTTCCAGTTCGGCCGCGAGGCCCGCGGTGGAGGTCAGGGAGTAGAGCGGATTGCCCGTGACGATCGTATCGACAGCGACCCAAACGACCGGCGCGATCGCCGCCAGCGCGAGGTAGCGGGCGCGAGTCGAGTTTGGGGCCCGCCACGAGCACCACAGCCAGTAGACCCCGCTGAGCACCCACGCGTCCGGGCGCAACAACCCGGCGGCGGCAAGCGTCAGGAAGACCGGCCACCCGCGCCGCGATCGTTCCACCTCGAGCACGATCGCCCACAGGATGAGCGCCACGTAGGAGATGTCCAGGTAGCCCTGGGCGGCGAGGTTCTCGACGTAGAAGCGGCTCAGCAGCAGCAGAGCGGCCACGACGCCGACGACCGGGCCGAAGCACAGGCGCCCAAGGCGATACATGCCGGTGACGGCGACCACGAAGGAGGCGATCGAGCCGAGGACCATCAGCCTCGCGCCGCCCTGGCCGAAGATCGAGCAGAGCATCCCGAAGGCGATCGCCAACGGGTGCTCGGTGGGAGCGCGATAGACGCTGAAGTCGGGGAGCTGCAGGTGGAGCACGTCGCGGCCCCACAGCAACGCGTAGAACGAGTCGTACGTCGGGTAGGTGGGGAAGGCGAAGTAGCCGATCAGCGCCGCCACGCACAGAGCGACGAGCGCGACCGCGGGCCAGCCGCCGGGTGGCGCGGCACGCGCCTGCGCCAGCCAATTCGAGCCCGGCCTGCGCCGGGTGAGTGTCGCGCTCTCCATCTAGCCTTGGTTCATAGGGTGATCCACCCGCCCCGCACCGGCGCCGGGTGGGGTGGGCTCTACATTTGGAACCTGTTGCATTCTGAAACAGGTTCCGAGCGCCAAGACCGTGACCTGCGCTTTGGGATACTGCCGGAAGCGAAGTCTAGGCAATCGAGGGCAATGAAGCTCATCATCCAGATCCCAAGCTTGGACGTGAGGGGGGCAGGCCCCCCTCCCGACCTCCCCCCATATGAAGCTCATCATCCAGATCCCTTGCTTTAACGAGGCCGAGCAGCTGCCACAGACGCTCGCTGACCTGCCGCGCGTCGTCGAGGGCTTCGACGTGGTGGAGTGGCTGGTGATCGATGACGGCTCGACCGACGCGACGGTGGAGGTGGCGCGCGCACACGGCGTCGACCATCTCGTGCGCCTGACCAACAACAAGGGCCTCTCGGCGGGCTTCCAGGCAGGCATCGACACGGCGCTGAAGCTCGGCGCTGACGTGATCGTGAACACCGACGCGGACAACCAGTACTACGGACCGGACGTGGCCAGGCTCGTGCGCCCGATCGTCGAGGGCCGTGCGGACATGGTCGTCGGCGACCGCGAGGTCGGCGGGATCGAGCACTTCTCGCCGTTGAAGAAGGTCCTCCAGCGCCTCGGCTCGTGGGTGGTGCGGCAGGCCTCCTCGACGTCGGTCCCGGACACGACCTCGGGCTTCCGCGCCTACAACCGCGAGGCGGCGATCCAGATGATGGTGGTCTCGAAGTTCACCTACACGCTCGAGACGATCATCCAGGCGGGCAAGCTCCTCGTGGCGATCGACCACGTGCCGGTTCGCACCAACCCGAAGACGCGCGAGTCGCGGCTGTTCCCCTCGATGAGCGCATACGTGCGCCGCAACGCGGTGTCGATCTTCCGGATCTACGCCCAGTACGAGCCGTTGCGGGTGTTCTGGAGCCTTTCGCTGGTCATCGGCCTGGCAGCGGGAGGGGTGTGGATTCGTTTCGTGGTCGCCTATGCGGAAGGCAACGGCAAGGGCCACGTGCAGTCGCTGATCCTGGGGGCGGTGCTGTTCATCGCGGCGGTCGTGCTGTGGGCGCTCGGCGTGATCGGCGACCTGCTGGCGGCACAGCGCGTGATGACGCAGCGGACCTTCGAGCGGGTGCGCCGGATCGAGCTGCAGCTCGGCGTCGAGCCCTCGCACTACGAATCCAGCGCGCAGCAGGAGATCCAGGCGACGGGCGCTCCCGCGTCGAGCCCCCTGATCCGCCTGCCGGAGAGCGCGGAGACGGAGAGCGCCGAGGACGCGGGGCGACCCAGGACGGTGCGGCTGTGAGCGGCGTGACCGTCTCCGATACGGGCGTCGTCACCGGCAACACCTACGACAAGTACGGATCGAGCAACCCGGTGGTGCGCCGCCTGATGGCCTCCTTCGAGCGTGAGCTCGACGAGCTGTTCGAGATGGCCGCACCCCGCTCGCTGCTGGACGTCGGCTGCGGCGAGGGCGTGCTCGTGCACCGCTGGGCGCAGAAGCTGACGGAGCGCAACCCTGCTGAGGCGCCCCGCGTGGTGGGCATCGACCTGGAGGAGGACTCGATCCAGGCCGGCTGGGCCGAGCGTCAAGCGCCGAACCTCGAATACCGCGTGATGGAGGCCTCGAACCTCCCCTTCGCGCAAGGCGAGTTCGAGCTGGCGAGCGCGATCGAGGTGCTCGAGCACGTGCCCGACCCGGAGCACACGGTCGCGGAGATGGCCCGCTGCGCGCAGCGGCACCTGCTCGTGTCGGTTCCACGGGAGCCGCTGTGGCGGATGCTCAACATGGCGCGCGGAGCGTACTTGCCGGCGTTGGGCAACACGCCGGGGCACCTCAACCACTGGTCGAGGCGCTCGTTCGTGAAGCTCCTCTCCCGCCACGGCGAGGTCGTCGAGGTGCGCTCGCCGTTCCCTTGGACGATGTTGCTTGTCCGCCTCTAGCAGCGCTCGCTCCTACGGCTCGGGGGCGCGGATCCTGTCTATCGGGATCGCTTCCACGGGCCTGCTGACGTTCGCGTACTTCTCGATCGCCAGCCACGTCCTGGGCGAAGAATCGGCGAAGCTGCTCGACGTCCTGTGGTCGGTGATGTTCGTGATCATCTCGGTGATCTACAGGCCGATCGAACAGCTGCTCTCGCGCACGATCGCCGAACGCCGCGCACGCGGGCATGCGCAGCGCACGCTGCGCGTGCCGATGCTGATCCAGGGGAGCTTCGCGCTGGTATTCCTCGTCGTCGCGCTCGCGCTGCACGGCGAGCTGGTCAACCACGTCTTCCAGCACGAAAGCGCCCTGTACTACGTGCTGGTCGTGGGGACGCTCGCCTACGCGGCCAGCTACTTCGCGCGCGGCTGGCTTGCCGGGCATCAGCGCTTTGGGCTGTTCGGCGGGCTGGTGCTGATGGAGTCCACGTCGCGCATCAGCTTCGCGATCGCGGTGGCGCTGGGGATCGCCAGCGGGCAGACGGCCGTAGCGCTCGGCATCGCGGCAGCGCCGTTCGTCTCGCTGGTGGTCGTGCCGGTGGCGTTCGCCAGCACCAGGCGCGACCGGGTGTTCGCCGGGGCAGCAATAACGGTCGACGAGGCCGATGCAGCGCTTGCCGGGCCGGGGACCGAGGGCGTTCAGGAGACGGCCGCGCACAACGACCTGTCGCTGCGTCGAGGCGGCGGCTTCGCGGTGTGGGTGTCGAGCATCATGCTCTCCGAGCAGACGCTGTTGAACGCCGCGGTCCTGACCGTCGATGCGACCGCCCACAACAGCGTTCTGGCGGGCATCGTGTTCAACGTGCTGCTGATCGCGCGCGCACCGCTGCAGCTCTTCCAGGCGATCCAGACATCCCTGTTGCCACATCTGACGGGCCTCGAGGCCACCGACGGCCACGAGGCATTCGCGCGCGCGATCCGCGTCACGATTCTCGCGATCGCTGGCTTCGCGACGGCGGTGGCGCTGGGCCTGCTCGCGATCGGCCCGTTCGCGCTGGAGCACGTGTTCTTCGGGCAGGTGTTCAGCTACAACCGCTTCGGTCTGGCGCTGATCGGCGTCGGCATGGGTCTGCACCTGACCTCCGGGGCGCTCAACCAGGCGGCGCTCGCGCGCGACCGCGCTCGCGCGGCCGCCGTCTGCTGGGTGTGTGCGGCGGTCGTGTTCCTGGTGTGGATGCTGAGCTCGCCGGTCAGCGAACAGCTGCTGCGCGCGGAGATCGGCTACGCGGGCGCGACCGCCCTGCTGGCGCTGATGCTCGCGATGCTCTACCGCCGCGGCTCGCGCGCGACCGGGGGGGGCTCGATTCAGTCCGAGGCGGGGTCGGCGGCGTCGACCGACGCGGCGATCGCCCGGTAGGCCTCGCCGGGGTCTGCCGCGGAGAAGATCGCGGAGCCCGCGACGAACACGTTCGCGCCGGCCTCGAGGCATGCGGGCGCGGTCAGCGGCTCGATGCCGCCGTCCACCTCGACCGCCACGCCGGCGCCGACGAGCGCGCGCACGCGCGGGAGCTTGTCGAGCGAGTGCGCGATGAACGCCTGCCCGCCCCAGCCCGGGTTCACGGTCATGCACAGGGCGAGGTCGATCGCGCCCGTCACCTCAGCGAGCGCCCCCACCGCGGTCGCGGGGTTGATCGCGAGGCCAACGCACGCGCCGGACTCGCGAATCAGGTTGGCCGTGTAGGCCACGTGCGGGGTCGCCTCGGCGTGGAAGGTGACCGAGTCGGCGCCCGCCTTGACGAACTCCCTCACCTGGCGCTCGGGACGCTCGATCATCAGATGCACGTCGAGCATTCCGTCCGCCTCGTGGACCGTCTCTGCGAGCGCCGAAACGACCAGCGGGCCGAGCGTGATCGGCGGGACGAAATGGCCGTCCATCACGTCCACGTGGATCACCCGCGCGCCCGCCTCCAGCACTTCTGAGACCTGCTCGCGCAGGCGCCCAAAGTCCGCCGACAGGATCGACGGGGCTACGCGGATGCTGGTGAGAAGGTCCGCGGCTGAAGCGGTCATACGGCTTGGAGCATGGAGTCGCCGCAGTTGTTGCACTTGAGGATCGCGGTGGAGGACATCCTGACGATGGTGGAGTGCTCGCCGCAGTTGGGGCACACGGAGGTGAGCTCGAAGCGGTGCAGGCAGTACACGCAGCGATAGCGCCCGGGGAGGTTCGTCGGGCGCAGCCAGGGCTCGCTGCAGTTGGGGCACTTCGGGCCGAGGTCGATCGCGGGCTTTGCCGCCGGCGCCTCTGGGTCACCTTCCACGGCTCAGCTCCTTCGCAGGCGGGCGATGAAGAAGCCCGCCGTGTGGTCGCGGTGCGGCAGAGTCACGACGACGTCATCGAGCACGAATTCTGGCTGGGAATCCAGAAACGAAGCGATCAGACGCTCATTCTCGGTCGCAGAAATCGTGCACGTAGAATAGACAAGCACGCCGCCCGGACGGAGAGCACCGGCTCCGGCGGCGAGAATTCGCGCCTGGGCGCCCACCATCTGGGCGATCGCATCCGGTGTCACGCGCCAGCGCAGGTCGGCCCGGGATTGCAGCGTGCCGAGGCCCGAGCAGGGCGGGTCGACGAGCACGCGGTCGAACACGGGGCCCTCGGGACGCTCGAGCGCGGCGTCGCCGAGCTCGACGCGAACGTTGGCGCAGCGCAAGCGCTGGGCGACGCGCTGCAGCGCACCCGCCCTGCGCCGGTCGCGCTCGACCGCGACGAGCTCTCCGCGAGCGTCCATCAGCGCGGCGAGATGGGTGCTCTTGCCGCCGGGCGCGGCGCACAGGTCTAGCACGCGCTCGCCTGGTACTGGGGCGAGCGCGTGGGCAACCCGCATCGCCGCCCGCGACTGGGCGAGGAAAGCACCCTCCTGCCACAGCTGCGAAGCGTGCGCGTCGAAGGGCTCCTCGAGCACCAGCGCCTCCGCGAGTCCCGGATCCAGATGGGTGCGCACGGGCAGCTGCCGGGCGAGCGCCGCCGCGTCGGTCACGAGCGTGTTCGCCCGCAGCGCCACCTCGCCCGGCTCGTTGTCGCAGGCCATCAGCGCACGGGCCTCCTGCGCGCCGAGCTCCTCCCACCAGAGCCGCGCTATCCACTCCGGATGGGAGTGCTTGACGGCCGCCTGCTCGGGGGTCTCCTCGCGGAGCGCGCCGAGCAGCGCGTCCGCTCCTTCGCGTGCCGCGCGTCGCAGGACCGCGTTGACCAGACCGTGCCCGGCGCGGGTGGGTGGGCTCCCGGTCTTGGCGAGCTCGACCGCCTCTGCGACGACGGCGTAGTCGGGAGCGCCACTGAGGTAGAGCAGCTCGTAGAGGCCGAGCCGCAGCGCGGCCAGAACGGGCGCGTCGAGCGCTGCGGCGGGACGCTCGGTGAGGCGCTCGATCAGGTGGTCGAGGGTGCCCTTGCGCTGGACAGCGCCGTAGGCGAGGCGCATCGCGAGCGCACGGTCGCGCGGCTCGAGCCCGGCGGCCTCGGCCTGGAGCGCGCGATCGGCGTACGCGCCTTGCTCGAAGACCCGGCGCAGGACGGTGTAGGCGCAGGCCCTGGCGGGTGCGAGCGTGGCGGCTGAGGTGCTGGGCACAGTGTGCATGATCGGCTATCCGACGCGACTGAACGCGCTGGGGGCCAGTATGTCGGCGACGTCGTCCGCGAGCCGCGCGGCCTCGCGCTCGGTGAGCGTCGCGCTCGTCACACGGATCGCCGGCGAGCTGCCCGGAAGGCGGTAGGGCTCGCCGGGCGCCACCACCCAGCCGCGCTGCATGAGCGCGCCGACGGTGCCGGCTTCCTCGCGCACGGGGATCCACACGTTCAGCCCGGAGGCTCCGTGCGCCGGCACCCCGTTGCGATCGAGCTCGCCCAGCAGCCGCTCGCGCCGCTGTGCGTAGGTCGCGCTGGCGCGCGCCACCAGCGCCTGCACGCCGGGGTCGCCGTACAGCCCGAGCACGAGGCTCTGCAGGATGTGGCTGACCCAACCCGGCCCGCACTGCTGGCGCCCTTGCACGCGGGCGATCGTCCGGGCGTCGCCGGCGAGGACCGCGAGACGAAGGTCGGGCCCGAGCGCCTTGGCCACCGAGCGGGTCGCCGCCCAGCGCTCGGGACGGGCGCCCTCGGAGAGGACGCCGTGCAGATCGCTACCCGCGACCGGCCCCAGGTGGTCGTCCTCGATGACCAGCGTGCGTGGGAACTCGGCCAGCACCGCGTCCAAGTCGCGTGCCCGGCTCGAGTCCATGGCCGCGCCGGTCGGGTTCTGCCCGCGAGGAGTGATGACTGCGGCGAGCGCGCCGCGGGTGAGCGCCGCACGCAGCTCGGCGGCACGCATGCCGCGGTCGTCGAGCCCGACCGGCTCCAGCACGAGCCCCAGGGCTCGCAGCAGGTCGTAGAGCGCCGCGTAGCCGGGGTTCTCGACGGCGACCCGATCGCCGGGGCGCAGATGCGCCTGTAGCACCCGCTCGATCGCGTCCATCGCGCCGCTGACGACGCACACGTACTCACCGGGGACGCCGTCCGCCCGCAGCTGCGCACGCGCGAGCTCGAGCATCGCCGGCAGCGCCTGCGGCTCTCCGTACAGGCGCGCGGGGAGCTGGCAGCGGGCGAGGGCATCGCCGAGATCGGGGAGCAGCGCCGGGTCGGGGTTGCCGCGCGAGAGATCGCGCGCACCTGGCGGCACCGGCAGCGGCGCGCGGGGGGAGCCGATCGGCGCACCGGGTCCGATACGGGTGCCCCGCCGCGGCTCGCTCAGCACGACGCCGCGCCTGCGCAACTCCGCAAGGCCGGCGGCGATCGTGACGGGGCTGAGGCCGACCTGTGCCGCGAGACGCCTGACCGATGGCAGGCGCTGTCCCGAGACGAGCTCGCCGCTGGCCACGCCCGCCTCGATCGCCCGGACGAGCTCAGCTGCGCTGTCGGCTCTTATTCGATACTGTTTCATTTCAGAGAGCTCTCTGTACTATTACAGAAATCGACAGAGGAGGCCACGTTGGCCGCGCAGGCTCGACGCCAAACCACCCCAGCCTCTCCCCCCTCCGATCGCGTGCGGCTGCGTCGCAAGCGCGAACGCGGCAGCTATGACCGCGCCACGATCGACTCGATCCTCGACGAGGCGCTGATCGCCCACCTGGGCATCGTCGATCGGCAGGGGCAGCCGTTCGTGATCCCCACGCTGCACGCCCGCAGCGGCGACGTCGTCTACTGCCACGGCTCCACCGCCAGCCGCACGCTGCGGGCGCTGGCGGCGGGCGCGCCGGTCTGCCTGACGGTGTCGCTGATCGACGGGCTCGTCCTCGCCCGCTCGGCGATGCACCACTCGGCCAACTATCGCTCGGCGGTGCTCGTCGGCCGCGCCCGCCTGGTGGACGACGAGGCCGAGAAGCGCACGGCGCTCCAGGCGGTCGTGGAGCACATCGTGCCCGGCCGCTGGAATGACGTTCGCGCTCCCACGGACAACGAGCTGGCGGCTACCTCCGTTCTCGCGATCCCGATCGAGGAGGCCTCCGCCAAGATCCGCACCGGCGGGCCGCTCGACGACGAGGAGGACTACGCGCTGCCTGCGTGGGCGGGCGTGATCCCATTGGTCAACCGGCCGCTCGCGCCCGAGCCGGACGCACGGCTGCGGGATGGCATCCCCCCTCCGCCCTACGTGACCGCCTACGCGCGCCCGGGCAGCCCGTGACCGCGTAGATACGCCGCGGCGTCCATCGCCCGCCCGCCCGGCGGCTGCACGACCAGCAGCTCGAGCGTCCCGGACTCGCAGGCGAGCAGCAGCCGCCCCTCGCGCTCGTATGGACCGAGATGGTCGTGCGTCGCCGCGTGGTCGGGGAGGAGCTGCCCGTCGGCCGGGTCGCCGGCGTCGAGAAGCGCCGCGCGCTGCACTCCGAGCAGGCTGCCGTCGGCGAGCGTCACGCGCGCGCCGATGTGGGGTTGCAGCGCCCGCACGGTGCGCTCGAGCTCGACGGCCGGCCGCGACGGGTCCAGCAGCCGGTCCTCCGTACCGAGCTTCTCCGCGTAGGTGACGCCATCCTCGGGCTGCTCTACGAACGGCGGGTCCTCATCCAGAGCGCGCACGAGCAGATCGCCGGCGAGCTGCTGCAGTCGGCCCGCGAGCGAGCCGTATGTGTCGTCGGGCCTGATCGGCTCGGTGCCCGTCAGGCACACCGGGCCGCTGTCCAGGCCGGCTGTGAGGCGCATGATCGAGACGCCGGTCTGCGTGTCGCCGGCCATGATCGCCCGCTCGACCGGAGCAGCGCCCCTCCAGCGCGGCAGGAGCGAGGGATGGACGTTCAGAATCTCGTGCTCGGACAGCAGCGGCTCCTTGATCAGCGCACCGAACGCGCACACCACGATGCTCTGTCGCGATCCACCCGCAGGGCCGGCGTCGAGCGCCCTCGAGATCAGCTCCCTCGCCTCCGCATCGTTCACGCTCTGCGGCTGCTCCAGGGCGATCGCCAGCTCGCGTGCGCGGTCCGCGACCGGCGGCGAGGTCAACCGCCGGCCTCGGCCGCTGGGACGGTCCGGCCGGGTGATCACGAGCGCTGGACGGTGCGCGTCGCTGCCGGCGAGGCGTTCGAGCACCGCTGCGGCGAACTCGGAGGTGCCGATGTAGACGGTGCTCAAAGCGGCGGGCCCGGCGCCGGACGCTAGGTGGCGTCCGCGGGGCGATCCCCACCGGACGTCTGCCCCTCGCGCATCGCCCGCATAGCTTCCTTGCGCGCCTCGCGTGAAATGAGATCGAGGATGAGGACCCCATTGAGATGGTCGATCTCGTGCTGGATCACCCGCGCCTCCAAGCCCTCCGCCTCGACCTCGACCTCCTTGCCGGTCTCATCCTGGGCTCGCACGCGTACCCGCGCATGACGCTCGACCGCGACGTGGACGCTTGGCAAGCTGAGACAGCCCTCCTCGCCGGTCTCCATCTCGTCGCTCATCCACTCGAACACCGGGTTCACGAGCGCGGTGACGGGATCGTCGACGTACGCCTTGTAGACGAGCACACGATGCAGCACCCCCAGCTGCGTGGCGGCCAGGCCGACGCCCAGCGCGTCGTGCATCAGCTCGCCCATGCTCTGCACCTCCTCCTTGAGGTCCTCGTCGAAGCGCTCGACCGGGAGCGCAGTGGCACGCAGCACCGGATCGCCGAACTTGCGCACGTGGCGCAGCGCCGCGTCGCGGCGGGCTCGCGTCTCCGGATCGAGCTCGGCGGGCTCCGGCGCGTCCTGCTCGCGCTCGACCTCGACGTCCGCCTCTTCAGAGGTGGGCGCGGGGATCTCCTCCGGAGGGTCCTCGGCGGCTGTGCTGTCCTCTGTGACCATCGTCCGTCCAGTCTATGAGCCGGGGCTCGGTTTGGGGGTCCGACGGTGGCGCGTCGGGCTCCGTACAGGCCCAACGGACCGGCTCGAGACCCAGCTTCCCGGGGGATTCAGTGCTTGCCGGGCGTCCCCTTCGGCGCGAGGAGCGTCGTGATCGTCTGCCCAGTGTGGGTTGCGCCTGCCGGATCGTGGGCGAGGACCGTCACCCGGACACGAAGCTCATGCGAGTGCTCGAGCAGCGCGCGCACCTTGGCTGAGAGGTGCAGCACGACGGTCGCGACCTTGCCTCCGGCCAGGGTGAATGCACCGGCTCCGAGCGTGAGGATCGCGGGCTTGGCTTTCGCCGCACCGGCCATGCTGGCGCTGACGGCCTCGAGCGTGCGCAGTGTCACCGTGCCGGCGCAGCGGGTGTCGCCGACGGGACACCTGATCCGAACGATCACCGCACCCGCTGGGCTCGCCCGCAGCGGCGTGCTGGCAATCGTGGCATCCGGAGAGCCTTCTTTGACGCCCAGCACCTGGATCCTCGCGGCTTCTTCTTCCTGGTGGCGCTTTGCTGCGGCCGCGATCACTTCCGCTTCGAGCTTTTTGACGGCAGCCGCTAGTTCATCAGTCTTCTTGGCCGCAGCTTCAGCTTCCTCTTCTGCCTTCCTCTTGGCTTCTATCGCTTCTTCTTCGCCCTTCTTCTTGGCAGCCACTTCTTCTTCGGCCTTCTTCCTGGCAGTCGCTTCTTCTGCTTCCTTGGCCTTTTTCTTGGCAGCCGCTTCTTCTTCGGCCTTCTTGTGGGTGGCCACTTCTTCTTCTTCGTCCTTCTTCCTGGCGGCCGCTTCTTCTTCCAGTTCCTTCGCGGTTCTCGCAACGACCTTTACCGATTGGGTGGCGGGAAGACTGGTAAGGCCATAGTTGTCGGTGACTGCCAGCGTGACCGTGTATTCGCCAGCTGCGGCGAAGGTGTGCGTCGGCGCGATGCCGGTGCCGGCCGTCCCGTCACCCCAGTTCCAGGAGTAGCTGGCAACTGTGCCCCCGGGATAGGGGTCGCTCGAGGCAACGGCGCTGAAGCCGGCGCCGACGCCTGCCTTCGGCGAAGCGGGCGGAGTGATCACGGCGCTGGGCAGCTTCGGCTTGAACAGCTTCAATGAGCTCGGGGTCCCGACCCCGGAGGGTCCGTCGAAGCCGGGTGCCGCGTCACACGCGGTCGTGTATTCACAGTCGACGCGAAGGGCGTAGCCTTCCACCAGGTCACCGAACGCATCAGGGTGGCCGCACTCCGACTCCGGCGTCGCGTCACAGAAGCCGTTGCCACCTTCGGTCACGTCGTAGAGGTCGGCTGGTTCCCCAAGATGCCCGTAGAGCGTCATCGATGGATAGCTGACGCCGTTGCTGCCGCCGGCGAGACCGTACAGCCCGCTGATGAGTGGAGTGGCGAGCGAGGTGCCCCCGATCGTCAGCCAATCGCTGCCGCGTCTGTACGCTTCACATTCGGTTCCACAGTCGTAGCTGTCGTAGATGTCAAAGCCGGTTTGCGGATTCGCGTCGGCCGATATGTCGGCGGAGAGGCGTTTGTCGCCACAGCCGGTCGCCCCCCAGCCTGAGAGGTCCTGCTGCCAGGGCTGGGCGACGAACAACGTACTGCAGCCTCCGCCTGTCGCTCCTGCTTCTTCATCGTCGTCAAAGGGACCGTTGCCATTCCAAACGCTCTCGCTCTCCCGCTTCCCTTCGGTGTTGAGAAGAAGCGTCGTGCCGCCGACTGCGACGACCGACGGAAGGGATGCGGGCAGGTTCGGTAGACCCGGAGGTTCGAAGTCCTCGTTCAGCACATTCCAGTCGTCATAGCCGTAGTCCCCGGTAGCCGCGGCTATCACTACCCCAGGATGGTTGTATGCGGCCTTTTCGCTCGGGGCAAGCTCGGCCTCCGGGCCGCCGTATGAGTTGGAGACCTCAGTCGCACCAAGGGCAACCGCCTCGTTCACTCCGGCCGAGAGGTCCGTGAAGCTTTCGTTTTCGGTCTCGACGAGCAGGATCTTGCATTTGGGGCAGACGGAGTGAGCCATCTCCACGTCGAGGGACACCTCGACTGACCATCCGGTCGTGTCGGCTGGCGGCAACGACGTCCTACTCCCCGTCTGGGACACCTTGGTGAAGCATCCGTTCGCAGTCGTGCAAGCGGCGATGCCGTACTCAGTGTCGAATGCGGCAAGGTCGCTTTCGATATTGGGATCGTCGTAGGCGTCGACGATCCCAATGACCTGCCCGGACCCGCCGGAGCTCGGTTCATATCCATAGGCGCCCGCCAGTTGCGCGGGCGTGAGACCACCGGCCGGCCCGGATCCGGAGGCGCCATCGTTGACCTCGTACGGCATGACCCCGACATCGCCGGCCTCTGCGGTGGAGACGGGGACGCGAACGAGGGCTGAGCAGGTGGCGCTTCCTGGCTTTGGCGGCGGGCACACGCGGATGACCTTCGAGTAGCGGGTCCCGGCGGCTGTCGCCCGCGCCACTGGGACAACGATGAGACAGCAAAGCAGAATCGTGACTACAGCCCAGGCCCTTGGCATCTCGCCACGCAGTTGCCGTGGTGGATTCATCCTCGCGTCCTCCTCGTGAAATCGCAGCCCAGCCCTGCAGCGGGACGAGCGAGACTGATCTCCACCACCCCACTTCCATGTGAGCGGTGTGCCGGGCGGGACAAACCTACCAGGAGTTGAAATCGGTTACAAGGCTGGGCCGCCGTCGCACGACGGGTGTGACGAAGGCCTTCACACGACAGCGGGCACGTCGTCCTGTTACTGCGGATCGACATCCACACTGAAACTCACCCCGACGTGCGCGCGAGTGCCTGCGACCCGCCGAACGGCCTCGCCCACAGCGTGCACCGCGGGACGCCGCTCGGCGGCCTTCACCACCAGCACCTGGCGCTCGCGCCCGCGCAGACGGAACAGCGAGGCGGGCCCGAGCACGGTCGTTTGGAAGCTCGCTCCGGCGTCGGTGTGAGGAAGGATCTCGGCGAGTGACTCGCGCAGCGCCCCCGCGGCGGCACGCGCGGCGGGGGATTCCTCTGCGGAGCAGACGATCCTGATCAGATGCGAGAACGGCGGGTAGTTGAGCGCTTCGCGTCGCTCCAGCTCACCTGCGATGAAGCCGTCGCTGTCGTGGCGCGCTGCGTAGACGATCGCCCGCGCCTCGGGCGCGATCGTCTGCACGAGCACGCGTCCGTGCACGCCGCGCCCGGCGCGCCCGGCGAGCTGGGCGATGAGCGCGAACGTGCGCTCCTCGGCGCGGAAGTCGGGGAAGCGCAGTGTGGCGTCGGCGTCGAGCACGACCCCGAGTGAGACGTCGGGGAAGTCGTGACCCTTGGCGACCATCTGCGTGCCGATCAGCACCCCGCATTCAGCCTCCTCGAAGCGGCGCAGCACGGCTCCGACGCCGCTGTCCTCCCCGTCGGCGACGACGTCTGCGTCGAGGCGAAAGACGGGGAAGCGCCCATCGTCGAACAGGAGCGCGAGATCGTGCTGCAGGCGCTCTGTGCCGGCGCCGTGGCGGGCGACGGACATTGAGGAGCAGTCGCAGCAGCGGGCGGGGACCTCCTCGCGGTGGCCGCAGTGGTGGCATGCGAGGTACCCGTCGGCGCGGTGCAGCACGAGCGCGACATCGCAGTCTGGACAGCTCCACACGCGCCCGCAGGAGCGGCAGGAGAGGAAGTTCGACCAGCCGCGGCGGTTGAGCAGGACGATCGCCTTCCCGCGCTGGGCGCGGACCTCGGCGAGCGCCTGCGCGGTGAGCGGGTGCAGCCCCTGGGTCTCCCCCCGCATGTCCACGATCTGCACGGCGGGCAGCGGCCGGCCGTCCACGCGCCGGTCCAGCCGCGAGACGGGGAGCCTGTGGACGCTCTCCGGCCTGGGAGTGGCGCTGCCGAGCACCAGCACCGCGCCACAACGCCTGGCGCGCTCTGCTGCCACGTCGCGCGCGTCGTAGCGGGGATCGCCCTCGTGCTTGTAGGAGGAGTCGTGCTCCTCGTCGACGACGATCAGCCCGAGATCCTCGATCGGCGCGAACACGGCCGACCTGGGCCCCACGCACACGCGCGCCTCGCCATCGCGCAGGCGCCGCCACTCGGCATAGCGCTGGCCTGGCGTCAGCTGGGAGTGCAGCACGGCAACCGTCTCGCCGAAGCGTTCGATGAAGCGCCCGACGATCTGCGGCGTGAGTGCGATCTCGGGCACGAGCACGATCGCCCCCCGGCCCTGCTCGAGTGTTGCGGCGGCGGCGCGCAGATAGACCTCTGTCTTGCCCGAGCCGGTGACTCCGTGGAGCAGGCGCTGCTCGGCCCGCCGCTGCGCGAGCGCGTCGAGCAGCGGAACGAGCACGGAATGCTGCTCGTCGGTCAGCTCCGGCGCACTGGGGCTGCGCGTGCCGACCGCGAGGTGGCGCGGGCGGGCGACCGCCCGGCGCTTGCGCCCGCTGAGCCTGCGCGCGGCCCCGGGAGGCAGCACCAGGCCGAGTGCCCGCGCGATCGTGGAGCAGTACTCGGCGGCGATCCATTCGGCGAGCTGCACGAGCTCGACGGGTAGGGCGGGCGGGCCATCGTCGAGCGCGCGCAGCGGCGCGAGCAGCTTCGCCTCGGCGACCTCGCTGCTGTCGGCCAGGCCAACGACGACGCCCAGCACCTGCCGGCGCCCGAACGGCACCACGAGCATCGATCCGACGTCCACCTCCCCGATGAGCGCGTCCGGCAGCAGGTAGTCGAACGGCCCGCGCAGGGCACGGGCGGTGGTCATCGGCTCGACCCGCACGATCGCCGATGCCGCGCCCGCCTGCGCCTTCCGACCGTCAACCTGGGCGATGTTCGACACCGCCTGACCCTAGACGACGGGCAGGCGGCGCCAGGCGGTGTCCTGGCCCTTTCCCGGCTTGCCTTTCGGCGGTCTTCGCGCCCGCCCCCCGGTCAGAGGCCGACGGCTGTGCGCAGGGCCTCGCCCTTGTCGGTGCGCTCCCAGGTGAAGTCGGCGTCGTCGCGGCCGAAGTGGCCGTAGGCGGCGGTCTTCTGGTAGATCGGGCGGTGCAGTTTGAGCTCCTCGCGGAAGGACCCTGGTCGCAGGTCGAAGACCTCGTCGACCGCCCGTGCGATCTGCCCGCGGGTGAGACCCTCTTTCTCGGTGCCGAAGGTCTCGATCATGACGGACACGGGGTGGGCGACTCCGATCGCGTAGGCGACCTGGACTTCGGCGCGGTCGGCCAGGCCGGCGGCGACGATGTTCTTGGCGACCCAGCGCGAGGCGTAGGCGGCGGAGCGGTCGACCTTGGAGGGGTCCTTGCCGGAGAACGCGCCGCCGCCATGGCGGGCCATGCCGCCGTAGGTGTCGACGATGATCTTGCGTCCGGTCAGGCCGCAGTCGCCGACGGGGCCGCCGATCACGAAGCGCCCGGTGGGGTTGACGAGGAAGTTCCTGCGCAGCTTGCTCGCGTCGTAGAGGTCGCCCGGAAGGATCGGCTCGACGACGTGCTCCCACAGGTCGCCGGGGATCTGCGCCCCGGAGCCCTCGCTGTGCTGGGTTGAGATCAGGAGCTTTTCGATCTCGACGGGCTTGCCCCCCTGGTAGCGCACGCTGACCTGCGTCTTGCCGTCGGGGCGCAGGTAGTCGAGCGTGCCGTCCTTGCGAACCGCGGACAGGCGTTCGGCGAGCCGGTGGGCGAGCGAGATCGGCAACGGCATCAGCGTCTCCGTCTCGTTGGTGGCGTAGCCGAACATCATCCCCTGGTCGCCGGCGCCGGCGACGTCGAGCTCGTCGTCGTCGCTCGAGTCGGTGCGTGCCTCGTAGGCCTTGTCGACGCCCTGGGCGATGTCGGGCGACTGCTTGTCGATCGCGTTGAGCACCGCGCAAGAGTCCGCGGAGAAGCCGAGGTCGGCGTCGGTGTAGCCGATCTTGCGGATCGTCTCGCGCGCGATCTCCTGGATGTCGACGTAGGTTTCGGTGGAGATCTCCCCGGAGACGACCACGAGGCCGGTGTTGACGAGCGTCTCGCAGGCGACGCGTCCATAGGGTTCGTCGGTGAGGACCGCGTCGAGCACACCGTCGGAGATCTGGTCGGCGATCTTGTCGGGGTGGCCCTCGGTGACCGACTCGGAGGTGAACAGAAACTCGTTCTCGGTTAGCTCAGTCATGTGTTTGAGGATCAGCTCCAGAAGGTGAGTGGGTGTCGGTTCGGCGCCGGCGAGCGCGGCAAAAGCCGCAGAAGTCTATGCGGCGCGCGCCCCTCCGCGCTGGCCGCGCTCGACGAAGTCGATGATCAGGGGCACGCCGTCCATGCCGTAGCGGGCGCGCAGGCGGTTCTCGATGAAGTACGCATAGTCGCGTGTGACGCGCGCGCGGGAGTTGACCTGGATGGCAAAGCGCGGCGGGCGCTCGCCGATCTGGGCCATGTAGATCAGCTTCAGGCGATGCCCCCCGGCGCCGCGGCGCGTGCCGACAGGCGGCTGGCGGGCCTGCGTGGCCTCGGCGAGGAAGCGGTTGAGCTCCGGTGTGGGGATGCGCCCGGACATGCGGTCGCCGAGCGTGATCGCCTCGGTCAGCAGGCGCGCCACGTGGCGACCGGTCTTGGCGCTGACGGTCAGCACACGCGGGCGCAGTCGGAGCTTTGCGGCCACGCGCCCGCGCTCGTGATCGAGATCCAGATGGCGGCCTGCGTCGCTGTCGGCGTGCTCCTGCAGATCCCACTTGTTGAGGACGATCGCCGTCGCGCAGCCTGCCTTCATGGCCAGCTCGGCCACGCGCAGGTCCTGTGCTGTGACCCCGTCGCCGGCGTCGCACACGACGAGCGCGACGTCGGCTCGCTCGGCGGCACGCTGGGAGCGCAGCGTGGTGTAGTACTCGACCGAGTCGGCGACCTTCGACTGTCGTCGCATGCCCGCGGTGTCGACGAGGACCAGCTTGCGATCGCCCACGAGCAGTGGCATGTCGATCGCGTCGCGGGTGGTGCCCGCGACCTCGGAGACGATCACCCTCTCCTCGCCCAGGAAGCGGTTGACCAGCGAGGACTTGCCGACGTTTGGCCTGCCGATCACGGCGAGCCGCACGATGCCCTCCTCGGGCTGGGGCTCGTCCTCGGGCAGCAGCGAGACGATCCGGTCGAGCAGATCGCCGGAGCCGAGTCCCTGGGCGGCTGAGACGGCGGTGGGCTCGCCCAGGCCGAGGCGGTGGAACTCGGCGGCGAGCGGCAGGTCGGCGACGCCGTCGCACTTGTTGGCGGCGACGATGCTGGGAAGCGGCGCGCGGCGCAGCAGGTCAGCCATCTCCTCATCGCCCGGACGCACCCCCGCGCGCGCGTCCACGACCAGCACGGCGACGTCGGCGTCGGCGATCCCCGCGCGCGCCTGCTCGCGGATCGAGCCGGCCAGCGGGTCCTCGTCCTCGAAGTCCACCCCGCCGGTGTCGATCAGCTTGAACTGCCGCCCGTTCCACTCGCAGTCGAGCTCCTTGCGGTCACGGGTGATGCCGGGTCGCTCGTGCACGACCGCCTCGCGGGTGCCCGTGAGACGGTTGATCAGCGAGGACTTGCCCACGTTTGGATAGCCGACGATGGCAACCTTCACAGGTCTCCCCCGACTCGCAGGTCGACGAGATCGACGACGTCCTTCAGGGCCAGGATCTCGGGGTCGCCGGTGTAGAGCGGGGCGTCGTGCCTCTGCGCTGTGGCGACGCAGAAGCAGTCGGCGTAGGAGAGCCCGCCTTCGGCCTTCACGCGGGCGGCGCGAACGACAAGGTCCCAGTCGGGATCCTCGACTGCTGTGACGGCGCGCACCCGGTCGACCAATGTGCTCGCCCGCTTGCGCCCGTGGTCTCGTTCGAGCTTGTACAAGACCTCACCCAGGTTGATCGCGGACATGACCGCTTCGGCGGTGTCGATCGCAGCTTCGACCTCGCTCACGCACGGATGGTCCTCATAGAGGGCCATCACAGCCCAGGCGTCAAGGACAACGGTCAGCGTCCCGTTCCCGTCCTCTTGCGATCCTCGAGTTCGCGTTCACGGCGGCGCTCGGCCTCGAGCCCGGCAGTCAAGCTCGGCCCACCGGCCAGCGCGCCGCGCAGGCTGGCGACGATCGCCCTGCGCTCGGCACCGCCTGTGACGGCCTTGCGGATGCGCACTTCATCCTCCGCCTCGTGCACCAGGAGCCTGTCGCCTGGCTGTAGGTGCAGACGGTCGCGGATCGGCTTGGGGATGACGACCTGTCCCTTGGGACCCATCTTGTACGTCGCATCCGAGAAAGTCATACCGTGAGTATAACCGCCGTAAGCGGGTCTTCCCGGCGCGATCAGGAGACGTGACGCGCGAGCTCAGCGATCCGCGCGACGACCTCATCGACGCTCAGCCCACTGGTGTCGAGCACGACCGCGTCGGCGGCGGCGCGCAGCGGGCTGTGCTCGCGCGTGCTGTCGCGCTGGTCGCGCATGGTCTGCTCGGCGAGCACCGTCTCGAGGTCGGCGCCAAGCTCCGCGGCGCGCCTGCGCGCGCGCTCACGCGGGTCTGCGGTGAGGAAGATCTTCAGCGCAGCGTCAGGCGCGACAACAGTGCCGATGTCGCGTCCCTCGGCGACCCAGTCCCCTTCAGCGATCAGCCCGTGCTGCTTGGCCACGAGCGCTGCACGGACGGCGGGGTCGGCGGCGACGACGGAAGCGGCCTCGGTCACCCTGGGCGCGCGAATCGCCGCGCCGACGTCGCGACCGTCGAGCAGTACCGGCCGCGGCGCCCCGGGGGAGCTTCCGGGAGATGGCTCGCCAAAGTCGATCGACGCCGCACGGGCCGAGCTGCCCGAGCGCACCCTCGCGCTCGGGCAGCTCTCCCCCGCCGCGCTCTAGCGCTACGAGCGCGACACACCGGTACATGGCGCCGCTGTCGAGGTAGGTGAAGCCGAGCTCGCGCGCGACCCCGCGGGCGACGGTCGACTTGCCGGCGCCTGCGGGGCCATCGATGGCTATGACCATGAGACCTGGCGACGCTCCGAGATCAACCACGCACAGTAGATACGATGGCGCACCAAGTTCGCGATGGCGATACCACCACCCGCTCCCCCATCTCGTGCGGCGGCCTGCAAACGCACCACGCGCTCAGCCTCCACAGAGCCGCGCGAGGTCATCGACGAAGCCGGGATAGGACACGGCGGCGGCGTCCATGCCGATGACCTCGACGCCCTCCTTGGAGGCGAGGCCGGCGACTGCGCCCATCATCGCCATGCGATGGTCGCCGCGGGCGTCGATCTGCCCGCCGCGCAGCCCGCTGCCACCTTGGACGACGAAGCCGTCGTGGGTGGCCTGAATGTCGGCGCCGAGGCCGCTGAGGCCGTCGACGACGCCGGCGATGCGGTCGGTCTCCTTGATGCGCAGCTCCTGGGCGCCGCGCACAACGGTCTCGCCCTCGGCGAAGCAGCCGAGCAGAGCGACGAGCGGGAGCTCGTCGATGGCGAGCGGCACCTCGTCGGGCTCGACGACGGTGCCCTCGAGCGCACCGTGGGCAACGTCTAGGTCGCTGACGGGCTCGTCGGGGACGAGCTCTCCGATCTCCTCCTCGAGGTCGCCGAGGACGATGCCCTTCATGCGCCGCACGATGCGCAGGAAGCCGGTGCGCGTCCAGTTGACGCCGACGTCACTGATCAAAAGGCGCGAGCCGGGCACGAGCACGCCGGCGGCGACCATGAAGGCGGCGGAGCTGGGGTCGCCGGGGATGCGGACGCGGTCGAGCAGCAGCTCGTCGGCGTTGACGACGGTGACGTGGCGGCCGTTGCGGTGGATGGCGACGCCGGCGCGCAGCAGCATGCGCTCGGTGTGGTCGCGGCTGCGCGAGGGCTCGCCGACGGTGGTGGCGCCGTCGGCGGTGAGCCCGGCGAGCAGCAGGCAGGACTTGACCTGGGCGCTTGCGACGTCGAGCTCGTAGGAGATGGCGCGCAGCCGGGTGCCGTGGACTTGGAGGGGCGCGAAGCGCCCCTCGCGCGCGTCGAGCTGGGCACCCATCTGACGCAACGGCTCTGCGATCCGATCGACGGGCCGCCGGCGGATGGACTCGTCGCCGTCGAGCGTGAACGAGCGCCCCTCCTGGGCGGCGAGCCAGCCGGGCAGGAGCCGCAGCAGCGTGCCGGCGTTGCCGACGTCGATCGGCTCATCGGGCTCGCGTGCCTCGCGCAGGCCGGTGCCGCGCACGACGAGGTCCTCGCCGTTTTCCTCGACGAGCGCGCCAAGCTCGCGTATGGCCTGCAGCGTGGAGTTGGTGTCGGCGGCATGGAGGTAGCGCTCGATGCGCACGGGCTCGGAGGCCATGGCGCCGAGCAGCGCGGCGCGGTGGGAGATGGACTTGTCGGCGGGCGCGCGCAGCTCGCCGGACAGTCCGCGTGCAGGCTCGAAGCGCATGTTCATCGGCTGCTCATCATGCTTGCACGACGGGGAAGCCCAGCTCGGCGATCAGCTCCTGCGCGCGCGCGGCGTGCTGCTCGCCACCGATCCAGAGCGCCACCACCCCCTGGCGGTTGTCGGGCGAGGGCGAGAGGACCATGTCGAGGATGTTGACGCTGGCGCCGCCGAGCGCGAGCGCGATCTCGGCGATGACGCCGGGGCTGTTGGGCACTGACACGCGCAGCTCGAGCACGGTCTCGCCGCTCTTACCACCGACGAGCCCGGCGCCGAGCAGCGCCTCGTGCTCGCGGCGAGCGCGCTCGTTCCAGCTGGTGACGGCGAGCGGGTCGCCGTCCTTCAGGGCGGAGCGCACCTGCGCCAGGCGCGCGGAGAAATCGTCGATGCGGGCGATGAGCGCGTCGCGGTTCGAGAGGTAGATGTCGGTCCAGATGGCGCTGTTGGCGCCGGCGACGCGGGTGGCGTCGCGGAAGCTGGGTCCGACGGCGGGCAGGCTCTCGGAGCCCTCGCCGAGCGCTCCGGCGGCCTGGCCGACGAGAACGTTGGCGAGCACGTGGGGCAGATGCGAGACGCACGCCATGAGACGGTCGTGGGTGTCGGCGTCGATGGCGGCGGGACGCGCGCCGAAGCGACTGAGCAGGCGGTGCAGACGCTCGTAGAGCACACCGGCGGTGCTGCCTTTGGCGGGGGTGAGATACCAGGTGGCGCCGTCGAACAGGTCCTCGCGGGCGTGCTCGACGCCGGCGGTCTCGGCGCCGGTGAGCGGGTGCCCGCCGACGAAGCGCTCGTCGCCGGCGACGACGTCCGCCAGTAAGCGCTTGGTGGAGCCGACGTCGCTGACGACGCAGTCGTCCGCTGCGCTGGAGAGCGCGAGGCGAACGACCTCTGAAAGCGAGCCGATGGGAGCGGCGGCGAACACGACGTCCGCGCCGGCGACGGCGCCGGCGATGTCGGGGGCCTGCGTGTCGATGGCGCCGAGATCTAGCGCGCGGGCGCGGACACGCTCGTCGGGGTCATACCCGCACACCTCGGCGTCGGCGCGCCCACGCGCGGCCAGGCCGATCGAGCCTCCGATCAGCCCAACCCCCAAGACCGCCACCTTCAAGGAGCGTGCCCCGCTTGACGCGCTACGGGGACGCGAACCATCAGACGGCGCTGAGCGCCTTGCCTGCGAGCGCGGTGGCGCGCTCGACTGCGCGTGCGTACTCGGCGAAGTCCTCCGCTCGCAGCTGCTGGGGCCCGTCGCAGATGGCCTCGTCGGGGTTGGGGTGGACCTCGACGATGATGCCGTCGGCGCCGACGGCGGCGGCGGCGAGCGACAGCGGCGTGACGAGGTCGCGCCGCCCGGCGGCGTGGCTGGGGTCGACGATGACGGGCAGGTGCGAGAGCTCCTTGAGCACGGGCACGGCCATGAGGTCGAGCGTGAAGCGGTAGGCGGTCTCGAACGTGCGGATGCCGCGCTCGCAGAGCATGACGTTGGGGTTGCCTTCCTTGAGGATGTACTCGGCTGCCATGAGCAGCTCATCGAGCGTGGCGGACAGCCCGCGCTTGAGCAGCACGGGGCGCCCGGCGCGGCCGAGCTCTGCGAGCAGTGGGTAGTTCTGCATGTTGCGCGCGCCGATCTGGATGACGTCGGCGACCTCGAGCACGGGTTCGAGGTCACCGATGTCCATGAGCTCGGTGACGATCGGCAGGCCGGTCTCGGCCTTGGCCTCGGCGAGCAGCTTGAGCCCCTCCTGGCCGAGTCCCTGGAAGGCGTAGGGGGAGGTGCGTGGCTTGTAGGCGCCGCCGCGCAGCAGCGTGGCGCCGGCGTCGCGCACGACGCGGGCGGTCTCGAGCGTCTGCTCGCGCGACTCGACGGTGCAGGGACCTGCGATCAGCGCGAAGTTCTCGCCGCCGACCTTGCGTCCGTCGATGTCGAGCACGGTGCGCTCGCCGTGGGTGATCTGCGCGGAGGCGAGCTTGTAGGGCTTGAGGATGGGAACGACACGATCGACGCCGGGTTGGGCCTCGAGGCCGAGGCCCTCGACGGTGACGTCCTGCTCGACGTCGCCGATGGCCCCGATGACGGTCACGCGCGCGCCGCGGCTGCGATGGGCGAGCGCGCCGGCGCGCTCGATCTTCTCGATGACCGCCTCGACCTCCTGGTCGGTTGCGGTCTCCTTCATGACGATCATCATCAACTCATCCTTTCACTGACGCCTGGGAATGTTAGAGGTGGCCCATCTCCGTGTGCGGGGATGTGCTCCCCGGCTCGTGAGGTGGGGCGCTCGAGGGCACCCCGCTTGGGTGGCGCTCGGTCCCCTCTGCGGGACCCGGTGCGGCCGCTGACACCCGCTCACGAACGGGCGAAGGGCCGAAGCGCCTAGCTAAATCGCCAGGCGAAATAGGCGCAGCTGTGCAGCCAGGCAGCGTCTGCGGCGGTGTTGCGAGCTGATGTGTGAAGCGCGACGGTCATGGCTGTAACAGGGGTTTGTAGCAGACATGCGGCATTTGGTCGAGTTGTGGGAGACAATTCGGCCGGTTCCGCGGAATCTGGCGCGGTGTGGCCGGTCTCAGCGCGGCGTGTGGCTCAACGCGTTGGGGCGGGTGCGAGCACTTCGGCGAGCGCGTCGAGGAAGCGCCGGTTCTCCTCGGGCAGCCCGTAGGTGACGCGCAGCGCAGGAACCGCCGATCCGAGCGCGGTGCCGGCGCGCACGAGCACGCTGCGCTCGGCGAGCCCCTGCATGACGGCCTGCTCGTTGTTGTGCTCGCCGAGCTCGAACCAGCAGAAGTTGGCCTGGGAGTCGGCGGGCTGGATGCCGAGCGCGCGCAGGCGCTCGTCGACGGATACGCGCTCGGCGACGGTGCGGATGACGCGTTCCTCGACGGCGTCCTGGTGGCCGAGCGCCTCGACGGCGGCGGCCTGGGCGAGCGCGTTGCAGAAGAACGGCTGGCGCACCTGGTCGAGCGCGAGCGGCAGCTCATCGGAGCCGCACAGGGCGAAGCCGACGCGCAGGCCGCACAGGCCGTGCACCTTGGAGAAGGTCCGCAGCAGCACGAGGTTGGGGTGCGCGTGCAGCAGCTCGAGCGAGGAGTCGGGGTCGTCGAGCGTGTTGAACTCGCAGTAGGCCTCGTCGAGGATCACGCACACGTAGGGGGGCACCTCGTCGAGGAACTCGGCGATGTCTGCGAGCGGTAGGGCTGTGCTGGTTGGGTTGTTGGGGTTGCAGACGAGCACGAGCCGCGTGGCGACGGTGATCTCGCGCAGCATGGCGGGCAGGTCGTGGCGTTCGTGCTGGTCGAGCGCGACGGTGACGGCGCGGGCGCCGGAGGCGGCGGTGAGGTGCGGGTAGACGGAGAAGGACGGCCAGGCGTAGACGAGCTCGGCGCCGGGCTCGAGCAGCGCGTCACCAGCGGCGAGCAGGATGTCGCAGGAGCCGTTGCCGATGGCGATGCGCGAGGTGGGCACGCCGTAGCGATCGGACAGGCGCTGGCGCAGCAGCGAGTTGGAGGGGTCGGGGTAGCGGTTGAGCGTGCCGAGCTGGCGCTCGATCGCCTCGCGCACTGCGGGCAGCGGCGGGTAGGGCGACTCGTTGCTGGCGAGCCGCACGAGCGGCTCCTGCTGGGCGTAGCCGCCGGCTGCTGGGTAGACGGGGATGCGCCTTATGCGCTGCGAGAACTCGATCGACATGGATGGATTGTATGTGCGCGTGCGTCCCCACCACTTCAGCCAGCCCGGCCGCACGGACGAGACGTAGCGCTAGCAGCCTCTGATCGCTGGCCTTCAGTTTAGTTTAGGTTCGGTTGGCGAGGTCACGAACCTCGATATAGCCCGGATCAGCCGCATCAGTACGCAAAGACCGCCCCCGCGAGCGCATTCAGCCCAAGCCACTGATCACCAGACGGTGTGACCTCGACTTCCCCGAAATAGTAAAGCGCTCGCTCTCGTAGGCGCAGCCGTACACGCCCATGAATTCCGGGTATTCTCGATTTTCAGGGGCCAGGTAGTCACGAGTATCGCCAGCCCGTTGCGTCGCATCAGCTGCTTACCGTCGTGCGAGGTGATGCTTGTCGCACACGAGACCGGCGGCTCGATATCTCGCTTCCTTCCCTTGACTTGGATGGCAGTATTGGCCAACCCGGTACGCGGGAGTGGGCTTCGGGGCACGAGCCGAGGTAGGCGCGGACTTTCCGCCACAGCCGGCCACGGTAAGAATCGCAAGGCACGCAGCCACCCGCGAGGCGTGTTGGCGTGTTCGCATCGTTTGCGCAGGACCTTCAGTTGAGCACTGCCGACATCGGCTTACCGGCTTCGGTCCAGTAGAGCGTGCTGCCCGCCAGAGCGAGCGAGTGCGGTTCTATTTCGTCGCCTTCAGCGACCACGCGACTGCCCGCCTTGTCCACCGCGTGCACCTGATACGGTCCCCCGGCGAGCGGCCGAGAGAGCCAGGCCACCGCGCCGTCGCTCTTGACGACGAGACCCCACACTTGCCCGGTATCCTCTTTGCCCGGAGGGAGCAGTCGGTGCAGGACACGTCCGTTGGCGAGGTCACGGACCTCGATGTAGCCCGGATCGGCCGCATACCAGTCCGCTACGACCGGACCTGCGAGCGCCTCAAGTTCGACGCCACCTCCGCTTTCCGGAGTATCGGCTGTAGACGGGACGTTGCCCAGGAGGTAGGAGCGCTTTGTCTTGTACGAGCAGCCGTATACCCCCAGGAATTCGGGGTAGTCGGGATCTTCGGGCGCTAGATAGATCGCCGCCTGTGCGTCGGCTGTCACCACCCGCACGTGAGCCGGTAGACAGCGCGGCTTGGACGCAGCCTTGGCATGGATGCCCGTCGCTCCCGCCGGTGCAGCCAACACGAGCAGCGCCAATAGCAGGAGCATAGGTAGAAAAGTTCGTCGCACCGGACTAAAGACTATTTGCGAAGCTCAAAGTTGCGGCCGACCGTTGGACATCTATATGAGGGCAGCGTATGCCGCGCCCATATGCCAGCATCTCACACACCGTCGGTCGCATGTCAGTCTGGGCATGCCGGGTAGAGTCTGCCAACTGATCCGTATCTTGTGCCCGTCGCGTTGGTGGCCTCTATTCGGAAGTAAGCCACAGTGGTGCTGTCGAAGCACTCTTCGGTACTCACGGTCAGCGTGAATTCGGCGCTGACTTCGTCGGCACTTAGCCCGGCTTTGAGTTTCTCGGGGGTGGTTTTGCTGCCCAACGATGACGGCGTCTGCCCATATTCAAACCGGTATTCGGTGGGGAGGTCCTCGGGGTTGACCATGCCGGTCACCTTGACGGTCTTTTCTGTGTATCCCTCGACGTCGATACCGACATTGGGGCCGGTTGTCGTGATCGGCGGGCAGCGATGGTCTTCGTAGGCGAGCACGCAGTAGGCCGGCCGTTCGCGCCGTTCGCCGTCTTCCTCTTCGAGCAGCGCGCTGTCGAAGACGTGTTCTTCCTGCTGCGCCTTCGTGGGTGCACTGTACTGGTAGTAGTACATGCGGTCGATGGGATACGGCAAACCGTCGGGGAGTTTGAGGAACTCTTCTGCGGCCTGTAGCTGAAGATAGCGCTTTTGTTCCTTTTCGCCTTCTGTTTTCGCTTCGAGTTCACCGAGTTCCGTTTCGGGGGATTTACCGGTCTGAAGCTCGACGCCGGCCTCGCTCATAAAGAGCCTGGGCTTTTCGAGACGCGTCTGGGCGAATTTCGCGAAATGTCGGGCGACTGTGTCATTTCGGTGGAGGAGGTCTTCGTAATCATGGAACCCCCATGCGGACGGGTCTCGTGGTTTGCCGGACCAGTACCGCATGTAGTAGTACCGTTTATGGCGTAGTTCGCAGTATGAATAGAGGAGCACCTCCCGATAGCAAGAGGTGTATTCAGGGTAGAACGTCGAGAATTCGCCGGCGACGGCGGTGCAGCCGTTGCAAGGGTAGTGCGGCGCGATGTCGTGGAGGATGGTCTGGGCGACCTCCCAGAACTGGGCTGCTCGTGGCGCATCCTTGTGCAGCGGATCTTGTGCGTCGTCTGGCTCGTTCCACGCTCCCCACAGCTTGACCAGCCGCAACCGCCTGCTGGCGTGCCATCTGATCACTTCCTCCATCAGCTTCGTGACCGCTTTTTTGTACTGGCCGACAGAGGGTTGTGGGCAGGCCGCTTCCGCTCCGGCTCCACACGGGTCTTTGGATTCGTCGCGGCCGATCGTGATGTACGGTTCGAGCCCTTCCTTTGTGACCTTCTTGAGCCAGGTTTCCAGGACGCTTCTCTCTTCGCTTCTGTATTGGGTGACCGGGGTGACGAGCACGTCGTAGGGGACGATCAGTCGGGCGGTGCGCATGTGGCGTGTGGTGTGTGGCGGGCCGTCGTAGAGGTTGGGGTCGAGCTTCGGTGCGACCGTGCCGTTCGTGGTGAAGTGTTCGTCGATGTGCCCCGGCTCGTTGGCCTTGGGGTCTGAGATCCCGTATTTCACCGGGTCGCGTTCCATGCTCTGCTTGTTTGTGGGCGCCGCGACGGTCGTGTCGACGAACAGGGGGTAGGTGACGCCGGCGGCTGGCTTGATCGTGAGCGTGATCGTGTCGCCGGTGGTGCTGAGGGCGGCGGGTACGGTGGCGCCTTCGGCGTCGGTGACGGCGGGGGGTGCGATCGTCAGGAGCGCCTTGCCGGCGGTCTGGGCTTCGGCGTAGCTCATCGCAGTCTTCGCGGTCTCGTAGGAGTTTTGCGTGTTCTGCGGCTGGGGCTGACCTGGACCGGCTTCGCCGGCCGCGGTCGTGCTCGTGGGTGCGGCGGGGAGCGTCGGGAGTGGCGCTTCTTCTTCTCCTGCTTCACCGGTTTTGGATTCGGCTTCGACCTGTTCGGCTTCGGCTTTTTCTTCGCTTGTTTCGGCCGGGCCTTCGGTCGTCTCGTCAAGTTTCGAGGCTTCGCCTGCTTCTTCCGCGCTGTTCTGCTGGGCCGCTTCTTCTTCGGGTGTTTCGAGCATCGCGATCGCGCCGTCTGGGAGCTGCTCGAGTTCCTCGTCGGGGCCGAGATTGACCTGCCAGGAGAACGAGCGCGGGGCTTGAGCCGAGCGGATGTCAAGGAGCGCGGTCGCGCCGAGCGGCGCGGGGCGGACGATCGTGTCGGTCGCGGTCCAGGCGTTCGCGAGCAGCGCGGCGGCGCCGTTGACGATCGTCGGTGGCGTGTTGGCGTGTGGGGAGCTTTCGACGGGCGAGAGGCTAACTTCGCCCGCCGGCGTGTTGACGGCAAACGCGCCGGCGATTTCCTTGGAGATCGTGGAGGTCGTCAGCGTGCTGTTGGAGGCGAGTTCTTCGCCGGTGTCGGCGAGCGTCGGGGCGATGCTCTCTTCTTCGAGAGTCGCGGGGGTTGAGGGGGCCAGCAGCGCGGGGTCGGTCCGCTCGGCGATGGCCTGGGCTTCTTCGACGCTCACTTCCCCGGACGCGGTAACGGGAATCGGCGATGAGTTTGCGCTTGTGCTGCCGAGCGGGCTCGTAGCGGTCACGTTCACGCGCAGGCTCGAGCCGACATCTGCGCTCGCGAGCACGTACGTCGCTTCGGTCGCGCCTTCGACGGGCGCGCAGTCTTCGCCGGCCGCGTCGCAGCCTTCCCACTGGTAGGCGTAGGAGACGGGTCCATCGGCGCTCCAGATACCCGGGTCGGCGCTCAGCGTGCCTTCGGGCTGCGCGACCCCTGCGATCGAGGGCGAGGAGAGCGCGAGCAGCGCTTCGGGGCCCACGGCCGCGGTCGGTGCTGCCACGGCAGTGGTGCTCCCTGCGCTGTCGGCGGCGCTGACGCGGACGAGCACGGTCGAGCCGACGTCTTCGCCGGTGAGGGCGTAGGAACTCCCGGTGGCGCCTTCGATGTTCGCGCACTCCCCGGGTTTGGCGCAGCGCTGCCACTGGTAGCTGTAGGAGATCGGGCCTTCCCCTGAGAACACGCCCGTGCCGGCGATGAGCGTGTGGCCGGCAAGCGCCGCCCCGGCGATGGGAGGCGCCTGCTCGATCGCCGGCGCCAGCGCCGCCGCGACCGGCTGGGTCGCGGGCGAGCCTGCAGACAGCTCGTGTCCTTCCTCGCTGGCGGTCACGAGCACCCGCAGCGTGCGCCCCACCTCGCCCGCAGGCGGCGCGTAGCTCGTAGCGTTCGCGCCTTCGACATCTTCACAGCCATATCCGAGGCTGTTGCAAATCTGCCACTGATAGCGGTAGCTGAACGACCCCGCGCCAGACCAGCCGCCGGAGTTGGCTGTGAGCGCCTGGCCGCTTTGCGGCGCGCCCGAGATCGACGGCGCGGAGACATTGGCAAGCGCGCCCGCGGCGCCGACGACCGACGTCACGGCGGAGACGTCGGTGAGAGAGTCGCGCGCGTTGCTCGCGCCGACCCTCACCCGCAGCCTCGAGCCGACATCGCCTTCGGCGAGGTCGTATTCCGTGCCAGTGGCGCCTTCGACCGGGGCGCATTCCGTCCCGCTTTCGCTGCAGCTTTCCCACTGGTAGCCGATCTGCGTTTCGGTCCCGGCCCAGCGGCCCGGGTCGGCATCGAGCACCTGGTGATCGTCCGCAGAGCCCGAGATCGACGGCGCCTGCAGCTCGCTGACCGGTTCGGCCTCGATCTCCGTGCTCGCAGCTGAAGTAACCCGTGTTGAGCCGCCAGCGTTGGTGGCTGTGACCACCGCCCGCAGCGTCGAACCGACGTCGCCTTCCGAGAGCTCGTATCGCGAAGTCGTCGCGTATTCGACCGGCGCGCATTCTTCGCCCGCCGCGTTGCAGCTCTCCCACTGGTAGGCGTAGGAGACGGGCGCCGCCGCGTCCCAGCTCCCCCGACCCGCGCTCAATACCGAGCCGTCCTGCGCTTGACCCGAGACCGCTGGCAGCGCCGTGTTCACTGGAGGCGGGGGTGGCGTTACGACCGCGCTCGCCGGTGAGGATGCCTGCGCCTGACCAGAGGAGTTGGACGCGGTCACGAGCACCCGGATCGTCGCTCCGATGTCGCTGGCATCGAGCGTGTAGCTCCCGCTCGTCGCGCTGGCGATGTCGCGGCATTCCTCGCCGCTGGCGTTGCAACGCTGCCAGCTGTAGGAGAAAGAGATCGGTTCGGCGCCCGACCAGCTTCCTGCGCCGGCGGTGAGCGTCTGCCCATCTTCTGCGCTGCCGGCGATCGACGGCGCCGCGGTGTTCACGACGGGCGGGGAGACCCGCGTCACGGTTGCACCTTCGACCGTGACCTCGGAGAGGCTGACACCTTCACCGATCAAGAAAGTGCCGCCGCCGAGGACGATGCTGGCTCCCGGTTCAACGCTCCAGGCACCCGTGGCGGCCTGCTCGGGCACCCCGCCGCCGGTGAACTCGAGCGTGCCGCTGTAGGCGCTCACGCCCCCGTCGTTGGTGAAGGCGACGGCCACCGTGCTCGTCCCGTAGCTCGCCGCCTTCTCGAACGTCCCGGTGTTGAGGATCGCGGGCGCCGCGCCAGACCCTTCGGGCTGGATCTGCGGACCCAGACACGACGCTTCGGAGCTGTCCACGAAGCTGCCCTCGTTTTCGAGACGAGCGCCTTCGGACATGTACAGCGTTCCCCACCCGAACGTCAAGGTCCCTTCGTTGACGAGCTTGCGGCCATCGGAGAGCTCCATCGGCTCGCATCCCGAGCGCGCGTAGACGGTGCCGCTCACGCCGGATTCGATCACCGTCGCGCCAGAGCCGGACATGACGGCCGAGACGCCCCAGTCGAAGCTACCCGAGACATACACGCTTCCGGCGCCGGTAAGCGCCGCGCCGCTGCCGGTCAGCGTCAGCGAGGCGAGCGTCGATGCTTCGGCGGCGTTCGTGAGTTCGAGCGAGCCGCCCGAGATCAGGAGCCCACCCGCGTCGTCGAGGACCCCCGCTTGCGCTTTGCCTTCGCCGACGATGACGGTCGTTCCGGCGCTCACACAGGCGACATCGCCGGGACCGGGCGGGCTGCCCGTAGACCAGTCGGCGGCTTCCTGCCACGATCCTTCCGAAGGGCCGACCCAGCTGTCGGTGCACGTCGACCCGGATTCCGAGAGCGATTCGGCGATCACTTCGGTCGCGGCCGATACCCGCGAGGCGACGCCGGCCGCGTTCGTCGCCGTGACCAGGACCCGAAGCGTGTCGCCGATGTCGCCGGCGCCGAGCTGGTAGGTCGATCCGGTCGCCCCCGAGACGTCAGCGCAGTCTTCGCCCGCGCTGCTACAGCTCTCCCACTGGTATGCGTAGGAAATCGGTCGGGCGCCCGCCCAGGAACCGACGCTCGCGCTGAGCGTCTGGCGCGGCTCGTCTGACCCCGAGACTTCCGGTGGCGCGAGGCTCAGCGGTTCGGTGACTGCCGTGCCGATCACAGCGCTCAGCCGCGAGGCGACCGACACGGCCCCGGCTTCGTTCGACGCGGTGACGAGCACTCGCACCGTGCTGCCAACGTCGCCGGGGCCAGTCTGGTAGCTCGAGCTTGCCGCTCCTTCGATGTTGGCGCAGTCTTCGCCCGTTTCGCTGCAGCTCTGCCACTGGTAGGAGTAGGAAATCGGTGCAGCGCCGCTCCAAGATCCCACATTAGCGGTGAGCGTTTCCCCTTCCTCGGCCATGCCTGCAATCGAGGGCGCCACGGTGTTGGCTGGGGAGGCCGAAGCCACCACGGCACTGGCCGTCGAGGTCGCGGCAGTTTCACCGACGGAGTTTTTGGCGCTCACCTGCACCTCGATCGTGCTGTCGACATCAGCTGCGGCGAGTTTGTATTCCGTGTCTTTGGCGCCGCTGGCGCCTTCGATGTCGTGGCATTCCCCGCCCGTACAGCGCAGCCACTGGTAGTTGGCGATGCTGATCGGTTCGCTACCGGCCCATGTGCCTGCCGTGGCGGTCAGGGTCTGTCCTTCGCGGGCGGTCCCGGAGATCGTGGGCGCTTCGACGCTCACGGGTGGCCCGGCCGTGACAACCGCTGTCGGCGCGCTTTCGGCGGTGGCTTCGCCGAGCGGGTTCTTGGCGGTGACGACAGCCTGCAGCTTGTCGCCGAGCTTGCCGCTAGGCACCCGATACTGCGCTTCCGTAGCGCCACTGGTGTTCGTGCAGCTTTTGCCTTTGCTGTTGCAGCTCTGCCACTGGAATTTGTATTCCGGGGCAGGGAATGCCCGCCACGCCCCATAGCTCGTGCTCAGGAGCTGCCCAACCTCGGCTTTCCCGGAGATCACCGGGAGTTCGGTGTTGGCGGGCTTGCCTTCCACGGTCGCGGTCTGCGCGGAGTCCGCGACGCGTTCACCCGCCGCGTTGCTCGCCGCCACCGCCACCCGTAGCGTTTCGCCGACCTCTTCAGCGTCGGGCGTGTAGCTCGCTTTCGTCGCTTTGCTGATCGCCGCGCACTCACCTGGTGCGGTGCAGATCTGCCATTTGTAGGCGAAGCTGATCGGCGCGAGACCCGTCCACACGCCTTCTTTGGCGCTCAGCGCGCTGCCTCCCTCTGCGGTTCCCGAGATCGTCGGCGCTTCGACGTCGAACGGGGCATCCCCGTCTTCGTAGTGTTCTTTGATCTGCGCAGCCGTCAGCGCCTTCTCGTAGAACGCGAGGTTGCTCAACGCGCCCTTGAACGCCGGGCCACCGGACAGCACCGATTTCCCCAGGTAGTCATCGGGCACATTGCTGCCGAGCGACGCCGGGCTGACGGTCGCACTCGTCGTCCCTACCACTTCGCCATCGAAATACATCGTGACAGCGCCGGCGCCCGTCTCGCTGACCGCGACATACTCCCAGGCGCCCGTGGGAAACGATTTGGTTGCGTTGACCGAAGCCGTGCCAGCACTGGTTTCGAGCACGAAGCGCATCGGGTGTTTGCTCGAGACCGACGAGTACGGCGTCAGGGCCATGGAGTTGCCAGCACCAGAGCCGAAATCGAAGATCGGCTGGCCCGTGGAGCCTTCACCGCTCCAATCCACCCACCCCTCGACCGTGAACGCGCTCGCTTCCTTCAACGGGTCAGACGGCAACGCCGCGGACGCTTCCCCACCGAAGGACCCCGATTTGCTGCCCGCGAACGGGCCTTCGCCTCCCAGCACGACCCCATCGTTGGTCGCCGTGTAGGAACCGGCGGAGTCCACGATCGTGCTCGACCCCGCCGCATCGCCGAAACGAAACTGCGCCACCGGCCCCGCCGCGCCCACCGCGCTCTCATACGTTTCATACGGCTGTGTGCCAGACGCCAACCCCGCCCACACACCCAAAGCCACAACCGTCACGACGAGCACCACCACCACCCGGCCAGCAGCTCCGAGCGACAGCCCGCCGTTCCGCCTACGCCCCAGCCATCTCGCCGTCACACGCGCCTCCGACGTGTTCGCCTCTGCATCCATGCCCCCCCGCCGCAGCCGTACAGGCTCCGTCACGCATGACCCGATCTGCTTCCACCCGTATCCTAAGCCCACTGTCCGACGAGTTTGAATGGTCAATACTGAGAAATAACCCGCAAATTGCGGAGATGGGCGTCGCGCGGTGGCGCCTACACGTGTCCGCCTCGCTGAGGTCCTACTGTGCCGCGTGCAGGTCGGCGCGCAGCTCGCGGGCGTCGCCGCGGTAGACGTGGGTGGGCTGGTGGTCGTCCTCGGCGTAGTAGTGGATCAGCACCCTGATCACGCGTGGCATGGAGCGCGGCACGGGTATCTCCTGCGCGCACAGCAGCGGTACGCGGTCGAAGCCGAGGGCACGGGCGGCGACGGCGGGGAACTCGGCGTTGAGGTCGCGCGTGGTGGTGAAGATGCAGCTGACGACCATCTGCGGCTCGAGCGAGTTGCGCTCCATGATCTCGCTCATGAGCTCGCTGGTCGCGTCCAGGATGTCCTGGGCGTTGTTGAGCTTGACACTAGAGGCGCCGCGCAGCGCGAACAGTCGCATGGCGCGCGATTGTGTCAGAGCGTGACCGCGTGCAGTCGCGCCACCTCGGCCTCGCCCAGCCGCCGGTGCGCCCCGGGAGCCAGCCCGTCGAGCGCCAGCGGGCCGAAGCCCGTGCGCTGGAGCTCTGCGACGACCCGGCCGACGGCCTGGCACATCCTGCGCACCTGGCGGTTGCGGCCCTCGTGGATGGTGAGCTCGATGCAGTTCGATCCGCGCCCGCCCAGGCGGCGCACGCGCGCGGGCGCGGTGGGGCCGTCGTCGACGTCGACGCCTGCGCGCAGGGCGTCCAGAGCCTCCTCGCTGACGGGTCCGCCGCGCAGCTTGGCGCGATAGGTCTTGGGTACCTGGAAGCGCGGATGGGTCAGCCGGTTGGCGAGCTCGCCGTCGTTCGTGAGCAGGATCAGTCCGGAGCTGTCACGGTCCAGGCGCCCGACTGGATATAGACGCAGCCCGGCGGCTGGCACGAGCTGGACGACGGTGGGCCGGCCGTGGGTGTCGAGCACGGTGGAGAGCACCCCCACGGGCTTGTTGAGGGCGTAGACGACACGAGGCTCGGCGCCGGCGAGGAGCTTGCCGTCGAGCGCGACTGAGCTGTGCTCGTCGACGTCGCGGGCCGGGTCGGTGACGGTCTGACCGGCGACGGTGACGCGGCCGGCGGCGATGAGCATCTCGGCGGAGCGCCTGGAGGCGACGCCGGCGTGGGCGAGGTACTTGGCTAGGCGCACGGGTGCTTGCCGGTGAACGGGCTCATGTGCTGCAACCATAGGAGGCAGCGGGGCTGCGGCGGGCACACGCCACCATCCTGCGAGGAACCCGAGCCACCATGGACCTTCAGCTACTCGACAAAACGCTCGCCGACCGCGGCGAGCCGCGCTTTCGCGCGGGCCAGGTGTGGACGTGGGCGGCGCGTGGCGTGCGGGGCTACGAGCAGATGAGCAACATCCCGTCGGGACTGCGCGACGCCCTGGCGCAGGAGGTCCCGTTCTCGAGCCTCGAGCTGCGCGAGGAAGCCCGTTCGGTCGATGGAACGGTGAAGGCGCTGTTCTCCACCCCTGACGGGCGCCCGCTGGAGGCGGTGCTGATGCGCTATCGAAACCCTCCGGGAGGTGGGGCCGGCCGGCGCTCGATCTGCGTGTCCTCCCAGTCGGGCTGTCCGCTTACGTGCACGTTCTGCGCGACGGGCGCGATGAAGTTCGCGCGCAACCTGACGGCCTCGGAGATCGTCGACCAGGCGCTGCACTTCAGGCGCATTGAGCCGATCGACCATTGCGTGTTCATGGGCATGGGCGAGCCGATGCTGAACCTGGACAACGTGCTGGCGGCGTGCGAGCGCCTGCCGGACATCGGCATCACGCATCGACGCACGACGATCTCCACGGTCGGCTGGATACCGGGCATCGAACGCCTGGCTGAGAGCGAGATGCCGGTGCGCCTGGCGCTGTCGCTGCACGCGGCGGACGAAGCGCTGCGCTCGGAGCTGATGCCGGTCAACGAGCGCTACCCGCTGCGCGACGTGATCGAGGCCTGCCGCGCGTTCTACGCGCGCAAGCACAGGCGGGTGTTCGTGGAGTACGTGATGCTGGCGGGCGTCAACGACCGCTATGAGCAGGCCCTCGCCCTGGCGCGCGTGCTGAGCGCTGAGCGCGAGGGCGCTCCCCCGATCTTCAAGGTCAACCTGATCCCCTACAACCCCACCGGCTCCGGGGACGAGGCACCGTATGCGGGATCCAGTCGCGAGTCGATTGCGGCGTTTCGCGCTGCGCTGGAGTCACGCGGCGTGCCTGTGACGGTACGCCTGACCCGCGGGCGCGACATCGCGGCCGCCTGCGGGCAGCTGGCCGCCTCCGCGGCATAGACATGTCTAGACAACGCGCAGCAGCATCTCGCTTCCGGGGATCTGCCCGCGCACGAGCGAGACGACCACGTAGGCGCAGACGGCTGTGAGCACCACCAGCTTCAGGGCCTGCCTGGCCGTCCAGAAGAACAGCTCCCGCTCGGCCCTGCGAACCTCGATTGGTGTGCGTTCTCTGTAGCGCGATGCCAAGACGGACTCCCTCATGCCGACACACGAGGCGCTTTCCAACCTCCGCAAGTGTTTTTCTGTCCGACATGACTTTGCCCGAGTCGAGCAAATTCCGGAAGATATGTTTCTGTCTCGGACGTTCGTCCGAACGACTCATCCACAAGGCCGTCAGCGCTCTGCGAGCCACCGAGCTCGGCGGCACGTACGAGGACGCTTGGGATGCCTGGGAGTCCGCTGGTGAAGCTGCTACGTGGGAGTCAGCGACGGACGACGGTCTCGCTCACTGACGCATACATCTGGCGCTCTGAGCGCAGTTGCCCTACGGTCCCCCACCCGCGCGAGCCTCGCCCGCACGCAGCAGCCGCTCGCGCAGCTCGGCCTGCTCCTCGGGCGTGGGGTCCCAGCGCGCGACGTCGGGCAGCTCCTCGAGACTGCGCAGGCCGAACAGCTTCAGGAACTGGGTGGTGGTGCGGTAGAGCACAGCCCCGAATTGGGACTGCCCGGCGTCCTCGATCAGCCCGCGGTCGAGCAGCGTGGCGGTCGCGGAGTCGGCGCTGACGCCGCGGATTCGGGTGATCTCGGGACGGGAGATCGGTTGCAGATAGGCGACGATCGCGAGCGTCTCGGCCTGCGCGGGGCTGAGCGTGGATGCCCGCGGACGGCTGAACAGCCTGCGCGCAGCATCCTCAGTCTCGGGATCGCTGGCGAGCGTCCAACCTCCGCCCAGCTCACGCAGGTTGATTCCCCGCAGGCCGAGGGCGTACTGCTCGCTCAGAAGCGCCAGTGCCGTCTGCACCGCACCCTCGCCCGCCTGAGTCGCCTCAGCGAGCTCGGCCACGCTGATGGGGTCGGAGGACAGGAACAGCAGCGCCTCGACCGTACGCGCCAGCGATGGGGTCTCTGGCGTCTCGGCCTGCGCCTCGGCCACGGGCTGCGCCTCGGCCACGGGCTGCGCCTCAGCCGCGGGCTGCGCCTCGACGTTCGGCTCTGCCTCGACGTTCGGCTCCTCCTCAGCACTCGGATGCACCTCGGCGTTGGGATCGGCAGAGGCCGCGAGTTGCTCGGGCGTACTCATCCAGCCAACTCCCGCGGCGCCCCCGCTGCGGCGGCCAGCGCCAGCGCAGGTGAGGGCGCAGGCGCCTGGCGCGAGCGGCCGTGGACGGCGATCTCGCCGAAGCTCTCCTGCTGCTCCCAGTCGACCTCTCCGCGTTTGTAGAGCTCGAGCAGCGCAAACAGGGTCACGGCGACGGTCATCCGGTCTGCTCCACGCACGGCGTCATCGAAGCTGAAGCTACCGCGTCGCAGCAGCTCACGCAGGTGCGCCAGGCGCTCGGCGACGCTCACGCGAGGGGTGGCGATGTGGCGGAAGCTGATCGTGGGCGGCATCGTCAGCAGCCGACCGATCGCCTCCCCCAGCACGACCGGGTCCTGCGAGCCGTCCTGCGCGTGGACGATCGTGCGGCGCAGGTTCGCAGGCGGCGGTGCGCTGCGGAAACGCACGCCGTGCTCGCCCGCCAGCAGCTCGCCGAGGTGCGCGGCCGCGGCACGGTAGCGGCGGGCGTCGAGCATCCGCGCGAGCAGCTCCTCGGCGGCCTGTTCCGGCTCGATGTCCAGCAGCTCCTGCTCGTCGCCGCCGAGCATCAGCCGCGACTTCAGCTCCAAGAGCGCGGCAATGAGGACGATGAACTCGGTGGCGGTCTCCAAGTCGAGCTCGCCACGCTGTTCGAGGTGGTCGAGGTAGGCGAGCACCACCTCCGCCAGCTGCAGCTCGAGCAGATCGACCTCTTCGCGCAGCACGAGCGTCAGGAGCAGATCGAAGGGCCCGCTGAAGACGTCGAGGTCGAGCTCCAGTGCGGCCAGGCTCATGCTCTCACCCCGGCGGGGGCGCTCGTTGCGCTGCTCATCCGCGCACCGTACCCGCCGCCGATGACGTGCTCGCGGACGACGTGCCGCCATGGCTGGGAGCGGGCCGTCCGACGCCCATCCGCTCGCGCACGTCGGCGAGCGTCTGCGCTGCGATCTCCCGGGCGCGGCCGGCGCCATCCTGGAGAATCGCCTCGAGCCGCTGCTCGTCGGCGCGCAGTTGCTCGTAGCGCTCGCGCACGGGCGCCAGGTACTCGACGACGGCGTCCGCCACAGCGGTCTTCAACTCGCCGTAGCGCGCCTGCGCGAGCTCGGCTTCGATCGCCGCCGGGTCGGAGCCCCGCACCGCAGCGAGGATTTCGATCAGGTTGCTGACCCCTGGCTTCTCCGAGTCGCGGCGCACCTCGCTGCCGGAGTCGGTGACGGCGCTCTTGAGCTTCTTCTCGATCGCGTTGGGCTCGTCCAGCACGTAAACGGTGCCCTGCTCGGACGCGTTGCTGGTCGACATCTTGCGCGTGGGGTCCTGCAGGTCCATGATCCGCGCGCCAACCTCGGGGATGCGGTGCTCGGGCACGACGAGCACCTCCTCGCCGTTTCCGAAGCGGGCGTTGAAGCGACGTGCGACGTCGCGCATCAGCTCCAGGTGCTCGCGCTGATCCTCCCCCACGGGCACCTCCTCCGCGCGGTAGGCCAGCACGTCCGCCGCCTGCAGCACCGGGTAGAGCAGCAGGCCCGCGGAGACGAGCTCGCGCTGGGCGATCGACTTGTCGCGGAACTGGTGCATCCGCTGCAGGCGACCGAGCTCGGTGACGCTGCACAACAGCCACGTGAGCTCGGTGTGCTCGGGCACGTCGCTCTGGCGAAAGAGGATGCAGCGCTGCGGGTCGAGGCCCGCGGCGAGCAGGATCGCCGTGGTGTCGTACAGGCGCTCGCGCAGCTCGAGCGGGTCGTAGGCGACGGTGATCGCGTGCAGGTCGACGATGCAGAAGATGCCCTCGCCGCGCTCCTGGCTCGAGACGTACTGGGCGATCGCGCCGATGTAGTTGCCCAGGTGCTTGCGCCCCGTCGGCTGGATTCCCGAGAAGATGCGCATGTCGATCGTCTGGCTAGCGACGCCGCAGCGAGCTGTCGGTGAGCCAGGGAGGGTCCCAGCCCGTGTCGGCCTGGTTGACGTTCGTCCCCGGCGGAACAATCTCGTCGATGCGGTCGAGCACGTCGTTGCCCAGCGTCCGTTCGAGCGCCGGCAGCTGACCCTCGAGCTGCTCCATCGTGCGCGGGCCGATGATCGCAGCAGTGACAGCGGGGTGGCTGGTGACGAACGCCAGCGCCAGCTCGATCAGCGGTATGCCAACCTCGTCCGCCAACTCGCCGAGCGCCTGGGCCGCCTCGAGCTTCGCCTGGTTGCCGGGGATCGACATGTCATAGCGTGAGGGGATCATCTGCGCGCGGCGGCTGTCGGCCGGCGAGTCGCCGCCCTTGCGGTAGCGGCCCGACAGCCAACCGCCGGCGAGCGGGCTCCACGGGATCACGCCCATGCCGTACTGCTGGCACACGGGCAGCACGTCGGCCTCGATCCGCCGGATCAGCATCGAGTACGGCGGCTGCTCGCAGACGAAGCGCTCGCGGCCGCGCTTCTCGGCGACCCACTGCGCCTCGACGATCTGGTGGGCGGGGAAGGTCGAGCTGCCGACGTAGCGGACCTTGCCCGCGTGCACGAGGTCTGAGAGCGCGCCGAGCGTCTCGTCGATGTCCGTGTCCAGCTCGGGACGGTGGATCTGGTAGAGGTCGATCCAGTCGGTTTTCAGCCGCCGCAGGCTGTTCTCGACCTCCGTGACGATCCAGCGGCGCGAGTTGCCGAATTGGTTGGGATCGTCGTCGTGCATCGTGCCGTGGACCTTGGTGGCGAGCACGACCGAGTCCCGGCGACCGCCGGCGAGGGCCTTGCCGACGATCTCCTCGGACTCGCCGCGCGAGTACACGTCCGCGGTGTCGATGAAGTTGATGCCCGCGTCGAGCGCGCGGTGGATGATGCGAATCGAGTCGTCGTGGTCGGTGTTGCCCCACGCACCGAACATCATCGCGCCGAGGCACAGCGGGCTGACGCTGACGCCGGTGCTGCCGAGCTTGCGGTGCTCTATCGCCATCTTCCTACCTCCGATGTCCGGCTCTCGCCGCTCACGCGAGCGCCTCGCGAATGACAGGGTGCTTGGCCGCTGCGACCTCGTCCAGGCGGCGCACGGGCGTGCTGTATGGGGCGCCGCGCGCGATCTCGGGGTCCTCTGCCGCCTCCCCGAGGATCGTGGCGATCGCTTCTGCGAACGCGTCGAGCGTCTCCTTGGTCTCGGTCTCCGTCGGCTCGACCATCAGCGCCTCGTCCACCAGCAGCGGGAAGTACACGGTCGGCGGGTGAAAGCCGAAGTCGAGCAGGCGCTTGGCGAGGTCGAGCGTCTTGATCTGCAGCTCGCGCTTCATCGGCCCGCCGGAGAGCACGAACTCGTGCATGCACAGCTCACCGTAGGCGAGCGGCAGGTACTCCGCCACGGGTGGGTGGGTCGTCTTTTTCAGCCGCGCGAGCAGGTAGTTGGCGTTGAGCACGGCCGCCTCGGAGGCGTCCTTGAGCCCGTCGCCGCCGAGCGAGCAGATGTAGGCGTAGGAGCGCACGAAGCAGCCGTAGTTGCCGTGAAAGCCGCGCAGGCGACCGATCGACTTCGGACGGTCACGGTCATATTCGAGATCGAACTGGCCGTCCTCGCCGCGAGCGACGACCGGCACGGGCAGGAACGGGGCGATCCGGTCGGACACGGCGATCGGCCCCGACCCCGGACCGCCGCCGCCGTGCGGCTGGGTGAAGGACTTGTGCAGGTTGAAGTGCACGATGTCGAAGCCCATGTCGCCGGGGCGGGAGATGCCCATCACGGCGTTGAGGTTGGCGCCGTCGTAGTACAGCGTCGCCCCCACCCCGTGCACGATCTCGGCGATCTCTGAGATGTTCGGGTCGAACAGCCCGAGCGTGTTGGGGTTGGTGAGCATCAAGCAGGCGACGTCCGTGTCGACCTTGGCGCGCAGGTCCTCGATGTCGATGCCGCCGTCGGCGTTGGTGGCGAGGTTGACCACCTCGAAGCCCGCCATGGTCACGGTCGCCGGGTTGGTGCCGTGCGCGGTGTCGGGGGTCAGCACCTTGTGACGCGCCTCGCCGCGATCCTCGTGATAGGCGCGCGTCAGCAGCACGCCCGCGAGCTCCCCATGGGAGCCGGCGGAGGGCTGCAGCGACACGTGCGGCAGGCCGGAGACCTCCGACAGGGCGTGCTGGAGGTTCCACATCAGCTCGAGCGCCCCCTGTGCGCGCTCCGGGTCCTGCAGCGGATGCAGCCGCGCGTGGCCGGGGAGCGCGGCGACGCGCTCGTGCAGGCGGGGGTTGTGCTTCATCGTGCACGAGCCCAGCGGGTAGAAGCCCGAGTCGAGGTCGAAGTTGCGCTTGGAGATGCCCACGTAGTGGCGCACGATCTCCGGCTCTGAGACCTCCGGCAGGCGCGGCGGCTCCGAGCGGCGAAAACGCTCGGGCAGCAGCTCGCCGATGTCCACGGCGGGCACTTCCGCGTCGGGGCAGACGAACGCGCGCCGCCCGGGGGCGCCCTTCTGGAAGATCGTACGCGCCCCGTCGCGCTGCATCGGCGCCATCCCACCGGCGGGCGCGCTCCCGTGCGGATGGTGCGATTCGATTCCGGGGTCTGCGTGGAGGTGGTTTTCGTCGATCGGACTCATGCCGCCACCGTCGCCTGCCGCTCGGCCGCCACCGCGACCCCGAGGACATCCGCGAGCCGGTCGATGTCGGCGCGGGTGCGCCGCTCCGTGATCGCGACGAGCAGTCCGCCGCGGTCCTCCGCACGGCCGCTCAGCGCGTGCATGTCCACGCCGGGGTTGACGCCGTGAAGCACGCATCTGCGCCTGACGGCCGCCACGTCCGCGTCCAGGCGCAGCGCGAACTCGCGGACGACGGGCTGCTCGTGGAGCTTCTCCACTCCGTCGATGCCCGCCAGCCGCTCGCGGGCGTAGTGCGTGCGCGCGAGCAGCAGCTCCCCCAGCTCGACTATGCCGCGGCGGCCAAGCCACGTCAGATAGACGACACCGGCGAGCGCGTTGAGCGCCTGCGCGGTGCAGATGTTCGAGGTGGCCTTCTCGCGGCGGATGTGCTGCTCGCGCGTCTGCAGCGTCAGCACGAAGCCGCGCCGGCCATCCACGTCGACGGTCTCGCCGGCGATCCGTCCGGGCATCCGCCGCAGGAACTCCTCGCGGGCGGCGAACAGCCCGAAGGACGGCCCGCCAAAGTCCAAGCGGTTGCCGAGCGACTGCCCCTCGCCCACCGCCACGTCCACGCTGCACTCCCCGGGGGGCTCGAGGATCCCGAGCGTGATCGGGTCAACCTGGGCGATCACAACCGGGTTGGCGCCGCCGACCGGGCCGGTCGGCGACGGCCCGGTCGCGCCGCCAGCCGGGTTCTCGCCGGCCGACGCCTTCGCGGCCGCGCTCAGGGCTGCGGCATCCTCGACGGCGCCGTAGAAGTTCGGCTGGGCGAAGATCGCAGCGCTCGTATCGCCGTCGATCGCCGCAGCCCACGCGTCGGGATCGGTCACGCCGTCGCGCAACGGGACCTCCACGACCTCCGCGCCATAGCCGCGGGCGTTGGTGGCCAGCGTCTGCAGCGAGTGCGGGTGAAGGCCCGCGCTGACGACGATCCGCCGCCCGCCGTTTTGCAGCTTGGCCATGTAGCCCGCCGCTGCGACCGCCGAGGGGCCCTCGTACACGGACGCGTTGGACACGGGCAGCCCGGTCAGCTCGGAGATCGCCGTCTGGTACTCGAACATCACCTGTAGACCCCCCTGGGAGATCTCCGGCTGGTAGGGGGTGTAGGGGGTGAGGAACTCCGAGCGCTCCATCAGCATGTCGATCAGCGCCGGAACGTAGTGGTCGTACATCCCGGCCCCGAGGAAGCTCAGCTCATCCTCGACGCTCGTGTTGCGCGCAGCCAGCGCGCGCAGGTGCTCGTAGACGTCCTGCTCGCCCAGCCCGTCGGGCAGCTCCAGCTCACGGCCCAAGCGGACGCCCTCGGGTATCTGGCGGTCGAAGATCTCCTGCAGGGAGCCGACCCCGATCGCCGCGAGCATCGCGTCCAGATCTGCGGGGGTGATGGCGGTGTAGCGACTCAACTACGAGCAGCCTAGCCGGACAGCGTCGCCCTGTAGGAGGCGGCATCCAGGAGCGACTCGCGCTCGGCGGGATCGCTCGGGCGCACCTTGACCAGCCAGCCCTCGCCGTAGGGGTCTTCGTTGATCACGGCGGGGTTCTCCGAGAGGGCCTCGTTGACCTCGACGATCTCGCCGGACACAGGCGCGACCACATCCGAGACAGCCTTGACCGACTCGACCTCCGCATAGGAGGCGTCCTTGACGAGCGTCGTGCCGACCGCCGGGGGGTCGAAGAAGACGACCTCTCCGAGGGCGTCCTGGGCGTACCAGGTTATGCCGAGGGTGGCGAGTGGGCCGGCCGGGTCGGAATCGTCGAAGCGAGCCCAGTCGTGTTCGGGGTGGTACTGCAGATCCTCGGGGTAGCTGGCCTGGGCCATTCACGAGCCCTTTCTGTAGAGCGGCTTGTCCTTGACTACGGCGGGGCGCATCTTGCCACGAACGTCTATCTCCAGCCGGGTGCCCGTGACGGCGCGCTCCGCGGGCACATAGGCCATCCCGATGCCCGTCTGCAGGCATGGGGAGAACGTGCCGCTGGTGACCTCGCCCCCGCCGAGCACCGGGTTGCCCTGGCGCGCGATCCCGGGGCCGTCGATCGTGAACGCGACGAGTTTTTCGGCCGGGCCGCGCTCCCGCAGCAAGCGCACGGCGTCGGAGCCGATGAAGCCGGTGTCCTCCTTGCAGCACCACCCCAGCCCCGCTTCGATCGGTCCGCGCTCGACGCTCAGGTCGTTGCCGTACAGGTGGAAGCAGACCTCCAGGCGCAGCGTGTCGCGCGCGCCGAGGCCCGCGGGCACGGCGCCGCGGCGCACGAGCTCATCCCACAGCATCGGGGCATCCTCGGGGCTGCACAGCAGCTCGACGCCGTCCTCGCCGGTGTAGCCGGTTCCGCATACGAGCACGTCCGAGCCCGCCAGGCGCCGGGTCTGCGCGCTCATCCGTGGCGGCAGCGGCGAGTCGGAGATCGCCTGGACGAACTCCCTGGCGAGCGGCCCCTGTACGGCGAGCATCGCCCAGTCCTCGATCCGGTCGCTGACCTGCACGTCGGCGACATCCTGCGCGTGCTCGGAGAACCAGGCGAGGTCTCGCTCGTGGTTGGAGGCGTTGGTGACAGTCAGGTAGCGATCGACGTCGAACCTGTAGGTGAACAGGTCGTCGAGTACGCCGCCGTCCTCGCGGCACAGCACGCTGTACTGCGCGCCGCCGACGGCGAGCTTGGACACGTCGTTGGAGAGCAGGCGCTGCAGCAGCTCGAGCGAGCCCGGGCCGCTCGTTTCGATCTCCCCCATGTGCGAGACGTCGAAGATCCCGCAGGCCTGACGCACAGCCATGTGCTCCTGGCGCACGCCCTCGTATTGCACGGGCATCTCCCAGCCGGCGAAGTCCACGAGCTTCGCGCCGGCGGCGAGGTGGCGGTCGAACAGGGCGGTGCGGCGCAAAAGCGGCGGGGCCGTCGAGGGCATCCCGCCAGGCTAGCGGAGGCTCCGAGCGACTCTCGCCTCAGCGCAAGAACGGCGGCACGTCGATGTCCTCGTCGGAGATCTCCAGCGTCGAGCGCTGGCGATCTGAGATGCGGGGACCTCTGTCGGGACGCTCGCCGGGGCGCGACTCACGACGCGTGCTCCGACCCGGCCGGTGATCGAAGCCGGTGCCGATGACGGTCACGCGCACCTCGTCGCCCATGCCCTCGTCGATCACCGCGCCAAAGATGATGTTGGCGTTCGCGTCGGCCTCGTTCTGGATGATCTCTGCAGCGTCGTTGACCTCGAACAGCCCCAGGTCTTTGCCGCCGGTGATGTTCAGCAGGATCCCCGTAGCGCCGTCCACCGACTCTTCGAGCAGCGGCGAGGAGATGGCCGCGCGTGCGGCGTCCGCGGCCCGGCTCTCGCCGCCGGCGGTGCCGATGCCCATCAGCGCCGAGCCGGCGTCCTGCATGATCGTGCGCACGTCGGCGAAGTCGAGGTTGATCAGACCGGGGATCGTGATCAGATCGGTGATCCCCTGGACGCCCTGGCGCAGGACGTTGTCGGCTTCGCGGAAGGCGTCGAGCATCGAGGTGCGCCGCTCGACGACCGCCAGCAGCTTCTCGTTGGGGATCACGATCAGCGTGTCCACGACCTCGCGCAGGCGCTCGATGCCCTCGATGGCCTGGCGGCCGCGCTGCGAGCCCTCGAAGTCGAACGGCCGCGTGACGACGCCGACGGTGAGCGCGCCGATCTCGTTCTTGGCGATCTCCGCGATCACCGGCGCGGCGCCCGTTCCCGTGCCGCCGCCCTCGCCCGCGGTGACGAACACCATGTCCGCGCCCTTGAGCGCCTCCTTGATGTCGTCGCGCGACTCCGACGCGGCCCCGAGACCGACGTCCGGGTTGGCGCCCGCGCCGAGCCCCTTCGTGGACTCGTGCCCGATGTTCAGCTTGATGTCGGCGTCGCACATGGCGAGCGCCTGGGCGTCCGTGTTGGCCGCGATGAACTCCACGCCGTGCAGGCCCGCGTCGACCATGCGGCTGACAGCGTTCGTGCCGCCGCCGCCCACGCCCACGACCTTGATGACTGCCAGGTAGCTCCCGCCGCTCTCCATGATGGTCCCGTCCGAAGCCTTCAGTAGGAATGTAGGGTTCGCAGCATACTAATCGCCGAACCGCCGAGTTGTGCACGTTATGCAGGGAACTTCGCCCTGTCAACGACGGGCGCCAGTCTCGCAACATTCATTGCAGATCGCCCGACTCTCGACCACCACCTGAGAATGCCTCCAGCACCATGCTCAACCTGAAGTACAGGTTGAGTCTTTCGGTCACCCCGTCGGCGTGCCCGTCTGCGCTTGCGCTTCGCTGCCCGCCGGCGTTTCGGCGGCTTCGCCTCCCGCGCCCGCCGCCGAGCCTTCGCTCGTTTCCCCGGACGCTTCGGCCGCGGTCGCGGTCGAGGAGCCGGCCGCGGGTTCGCCGGCCGCCGAGACGGCGGTGCCGCTCGTCAGGCCGGCTGCCAGCGAGGCGACCGTCGATTCGGTGCTCGAGCCAGGTTCGCTGGAGCCGGTGACGCCGGCGGAGCTCGCGTCCGGTGGCGTCACTCCCGCTGGGAAGCCGGCAGCGGGCCGTCCCGGCAGTCTCACGTCCACGTAGGAGGCGCCGCTCGAGCTCGAGTCCGCCAGGACCCTCGCCAGCGACAGCCACTTGGCGTGCGGGCGTGTGGCGTTGCCGAAGTACACGAGCAAGCCGTTTCGCATCGCCACGGTCAGACCCTTCAGTCCCTCGAAGGCGCGTTCGACGAGCTTGGCCAGTGGCCCGGGCGCGGCGCCCAACACCGTCAACGCCGCAAGCACGTCGGGACCGCTCACCGCTCGCCCGACCGCGGGCTCGGACGAGCCCGCCACCACGGGCAGGGCGCTGCTGAGCAGCGACGACCCGAGTACGACGCCGTCGGCTGCGACCGCCGTACGCGAACCCCCCACGAGCAGCGCCGCCACGGGCAGCTGCTCGACGACATGGACCTCCAGCGCGTGCGGGAAGCGCGGCACGGCGCTCACTTCGCGCACCAGCGGGAACCCGGCCACCGCCGAGCGAAGCGCGGCGGTGCTCACGTTCAGGGTGCTCTCGCGCCGGGCGGCGGCCGTCAGCGCAGCGTCGATCGTGGCGGCGTCCGCTCCGTGCACGCCACTGATCTCCACACGCTGTACGGCGACGAACGAGGAGTTGCGCAGCCACAGCCATCCGCCGCCCAGCAGCGGCAGCGCGGCCGCCACGGCGAGCAGCGCCAGGCGCGACCATCGGCGCTGCCACAGAACGCGGATCGCTGCGCGCGTCGCGCCCGCAGCGCTGCCGAGCGCTCTCGGCGCGCCGCGCACCGGGCGCCATGGCCTGGGAGCGCCGCGAGGCGCGGCGCTCCTGCGTCGGCCGGGGGCAGCGGCGATCGTTCGACTCATCCACGCGGTGTTCGACCTCCCGCCGGGAACCCCTACCGCCGATCGAGAACTCCTCAGCCGACGCCCGCGTCGCGCTCGCGAGCAGCCCCGCCGTGTGGTGTCTCGCCCTCCCACGGGAAACGTACGTCGCCCAGCGTCTGCACCTCCGGCTCGAGCTCGACGCCGAAGCGCTCCAGCACTCGGCGGCGGCCCTCGGCCATCACGGCGATCACGTCGGCGGTCGTGGCGGACCCGGTGTTCTCGATGAAGTTGGCGTGCTTGGGCGCGAAGCGGGCGCCGCCGACACCGACCCCGTTGCATTCGGCCTCGGACAGCAGCAGCCCGGCGCTGCGCCCGCCGCGCCCGCGGGTCTTCGGGATTCTTGAACGTCGAGCCGAACGTCTTGATCCCCTGCGGCTGGGCCTCGTGGCGCCGGCGGCGCATCTCCTGGAGCGTCGCCCCGATTGCAGCCGGGTCCCCCTCCGTCAGCCGCAGATTCGCGCGCGCGACGACCTCGCCGTCGGCGAGGTTCGAGCGGCGGTAGCCCAGGCCGAGCCGGCTCGGCTCGCGGCGCTCCAGACCCGACGCGGTCGCGATCTGCACCCACTCCAGCACCGACTCGAGCTCGCCGCCGTACGCGTTGGCGTTCATCCGCACCGCCCCGCCTACCGTGCCGGGGATGTTGACGCCGAACTCGATCCCCGACAGCCCCGCCCGCGCCGCCCGCGCGGCCACAGCCGGCAGGCGCGCACCGCCGCCACACAGCATGCGTTCGCCCTGCACCTCGATGCTCGCGAGATCGCGGTCGAGCTTGACCACCAGCCCGCGCACGCCCTCGTCCGCGACCAGCAGGTTCGAACCCGACCCGACGACGCTGACGGGGACGCCCGCGCCCTGCGCCCACGCCAGCAGCCCCAGCAGCTGCTCCTCGCTCCCCGCTCGCGCGAACATCTCGCCCGCGCCACCGGTGCGCACCGTCGTCAAGCGACTCAGCGGGTAGTCGCGGCGCACGCCCGCCGGCGCGCTCACCCCTGTCCCTCCGCGTTCGCGTGCGGCGAGTCGACGAGCGCCCGCCCGAGCACATCGACATCGCCTGCTCCCATCACCACGCACACATCGCCGTCCTCGAGCAGGCCGCGCAGCACAGGCTCCGCGTCGGCGAAGCCGGGCAGCCAGTAGACGGGCCTGCCGCGCCCCGCGTCGGCGCACGCGCGCGCGATCAGGAGCCCGCTCACGCCGGGGTGGTCCTGGGAGCGCTCCCGAGCGGGATACACATCGAGCACGGCCACCACGTCGGCGAGCGCCAGCGCGCGGCCGAACTCCCGCGCCAGCAGCGCCGTACGCGAGTACAGATGCGGTTGGAAGACCGCCACCAGACGGCTGTGCTCGAGCGTCCGCGCGGCGCGCAGAGTCGCTGCGATCTCGGTGGGATGGTGGGCGTAGTCCTCGTACACGAGCGCTCCGCGCAAGCTCGTGCCAAGGAACTGGAAGCGCCGGCCTGCGCCGCGGAAGCCCTCCAACCCGGAGATCGTCAGCGCGGTGTCCGCGCCCGTCATCCGCGCCGCCTCCAGCGCGCCCGCCGCATCGATCGCGTTGTGTGCACCTGGCACCTGCAGGCGCACCGCATGCCCGCGCCAGTCAAAGCGCGAGCCACCCGGCTCGAGCGCGGGCTCTGGCACGTCAAAGGGAACCACCTCGACATCGACTCTGACCGGCCGGCGCGTGAGCTCCAGGAGCTGCGGCCGATCCCAGAGCACGATGCCCTTCTGCGCCAGCGCCAGGAACGCGCGAAACGCATCTTCCAGCTCGCCCAGCGAGGAAAACGTCGCGTGATGGTCGAGCTCCACGTTCGTCAGCACCGCGACGTCGACGCTCAGGCTGAGCATCGAGCGGTCGGACTCGTCGCCCTCCACCACCAGCCAGTCGCCGTCGTCCCAGTGCGCGTTGGGCAACCCGTCCCCGATCGGCGCGCCCACCAGCCACCCCGGCCGCATGCCCGCGGCACGCAGCGCGTGGGCGATCATCGACGAGGTGGTCGTCTTGCCGTGCGTGCCCACCACCACGACCGTCCGGCGCATCGCCGTCAGCTCCCCGAGCAGCGCCGCGCGCGGGCGCTCGGGCAGGCCGCGCTCGCGCGCAGCCACGCGCTCCACGTTCTCCGAGCTCACCGCCGAGGAGTAGAAGACCTCGATGTCGTCCCCCGCCGGAACGTTCTCCGCGCGATGCCCGATCCGCGCCTCCAGCACGCCGTCCGCCGCCAGCCGCCGCAGGTAGGGCCCGTCCGCGCCGTCCGAGCCGCTCACCTGCGCGCCCAACGCATGCGCCGCCCGCGCATAGCCGCTCATGCCGGCGCCCCCCACACCGACGAAGTGCAGCCGCCGCCCGCTCCACGGCCCGCTCACACCGCCCCGCTTCCCTGCCCGTGCGTATTCATGAGGCTGCCTGCAGGAGCTCGTGGGCCACGTCGCGTGCGGCATCCGGTCGGGCAAGGCTCGTAGAGGCCAAGGCCATGTCGTCAAGGCGCCGGCGGTCTGCCAGGAGCGCCGCCACCTCCTCGCGCAGGCGATCGGCACTCAGCTCCTCGTCGGCGATCACCACCGCGGCGCCCGCATCCGCCATCCAGCGCGCGTTCGCCGTCTGGTGGTCGGCGGAGGCGTGCGGGTAGGGCACCAGGATCGCCGGCAGCCCGTGGGCGGCGATCTCGAACACCGACCCGCCCGAGCGCGCCACCACCAGGTCGGCCGCCGCCAGCGCCTGGGCGAAGTCCGCGAGGTCGAGGTACTCGCGCAGGTCATAGCCCGGCGGCAGCTCGCGCGCCGCCAGCTCCGGGTGATCGCGCCGCCCGCTGATGTGCAGGACGCGCGTGGGCGCCTCTGCGGGCGTAGACGCCGGTGCCTGCGGCGAAACTGACGCAGATGCAGACGCCGTTGCGGCGGCGGGCACCGTCGCGGCGGCAGGCGCGGGCCGCGCCGCGAACGCCTCGACCGCCGCCAGGTTGATCGAGCGCGCCCCCAGCGAGCCTCCGAACACGAGCACGCACCTCTCCTGCGGCGCCAGGCCGAAGCGCTCGCGCGCCGTGACGCGATCGTCCGCCGAGGGCGGGATCGGCCGTCCGGTCACGCGGTAGCGCTCGCCGTCGCGTCCGCGGATGGCGAACGCGAGGCAGACCCGCCGCGCGAACGGCGCCAGCAGCCGGTTCGTCAGGCCCAGGTGGCTGTCGGCCTCGGTGAGCACCAGCGGGATGCGCAGGCTGAGCGCAGCCACGCCGACGGGGCCGGCCACATAACCTCCGCCGCCCATCACCGCGTCCGGGCGCAGCCTGCGCAGCAGCGCCCACGAGCGTGGGACCGCGAGCGCAGCCAGCACGAGCGCACGCAGCGCGCGCAGCGGGTTGCTGCGGCTGAGGCCCTCCACCGCGATCGCGTGCAGCTCGAAGCCCGCCGCGGGCACCAGCTGCGCCTCGGCGCGAGCGCTGCCGATGAACGAGACCTCCGCGCCCTCAGCCCGCAGCGCGTCCGCCACCGCGATCGCCGGCACCACGTGCCCAGCGGTCCCGCCGGCGGCGATCACGATCGTCTTCGTCGCTTTGCTCACCGCTCCATCGTGCCGGTTCGCGCGAGCGCGCGTCGGCGGATCGGCGCCGGCGCGCCGGCGCCACCGCGCGCACATGCCCCGTCGCGCCGGAGGCGACGTTCAGCAAAAGCCCCATCGACGCGAGCATCACGATCAGGCTGGTCGAGCCGTAGGACACGAACGGGAGCGGCACGCCCGTCAGCGGCGCCAGCCCCAGCACCGCGAAGGAGTTCAGCACGGCCTGGGAGACGATCAGCGAGGTCACGCCGACCGCGATCAGCGCGCTGTAGAGGCTGCGCGCCGCCTTCGCCGCCCGCAGGCCCGCGTAGGCGATCAGCCCGTACAGGAACAGCAGCGCGAACACGCCCACCACGCCCAGCTCCTCGGCGATCACCGCCAGGATGAAGTCCGTGGGCGCCTCCGGCAGGTAGTAGATCTTCTGCACCGACTGGCCCGGGCCGACCCCGAACAGGCCGCCGGAGCCGATCGCGATCTGCCCCTGCACCGCCTGGAAGCCGCTCGAGGACTCGTGCGCCCAGGGATCGAGGAACGAGGTCAGCCGCGCGCGGGCGTACGGCTCGGCGATCGCGTAGATCAGGACCAGGCCCAGCACCGTCCCCGCGATCAGCCCGAGCTTGCGGGGCGCGATGCCAGCCGCGACGAGCATCGCTCCGGCGGTGAACGCGATCACCATCGCAGTGCCCAGATCCGGCTCGGTGAACACCAGCAGGCACGCCGAGCCCACCACCAGCAGCAGCGGCCTGGCCAGCGCCCGCAGGTCGTGCACCTGCTGGGGATGCTTGGCCAGCAGCGTGGCCACGTACAGCACGAGCGCCAGCTTCATCAGCTCGGAGGGCTCGAACTGCAACGAGCCAGGGCCGATCCAGCGCCGCGCGCCGTTGACGCTCACGCCCACGTGCGGGATGTGCACAGCCAGCACCAGCACGAACGAGGCGATCAGCAGCGGCGCGGTGATCGTGTGCACTTTCGCCACGCCGTCGCGCGCCAGCACCCGCATCAGCACCAGACCGATCGCACCGTAGATCACGAACTTGACGAGCTCGCTGCTGCCGTAGCCGCCGCCCTGCAGCAGCGTCGTGGCCGAGGAGGCGCTGTAGACCATCACCGCGCCGAACGCCAGCAGGCACAGCGTCGCCGTCAGCAGGATGCGGTGCTCGAGGGACTGGCCGGCGGAGCGCTTCTTCTTGGCGCTGCCAGGCGCGTCCGCGCCGCGCCCGCTCCGGGAAGCGCCCTTGCGGGTGGGCGGGCGACCAGTCCGTGGCGCTGATGGCATCCGTGCTCACTTCGCCATCGAGCCCCGAATGCCTCTAGACACCCCTGCTTTGGCGATAAATCGTAAAGCCGATCGCACCGCAGATCGAGGCGACGATCCAGAAGCGCAGGATGATCTTCGTCTCAGACCAGCCCTTGAGCTCGAAGTGGTGGTGGATCGGCGCCATCAGGAACACGCGCTTGCGCGTCGTCTGGAACGAGATCACCTGGATCGCCACCGACAGCGCCTCCATCACGAAGATGCCGCCGATCAGGATCAGCAGCACCTCCGTCTTGGTCATCACCGCCAGGCCCGCGATCGCTCCGCCGAGGCCGAGCGAGCCGGTGTCGCCCATGAAGATCGTCGCGGGGAACGCGTTGAACCACAGGAAGCCGATGCACGCGCCCCCGAGGCAGCCGGCCAGCATCGCCATGTCGTAGTCGCCCGCGAAGAACGTGATGCCGATGTAGGCCAGCAGCACGATCGCCGCGCAGCCCGCCGCCAGGCCGTCGAGGCCGTCGGTGAGGTTGACCGCGCTCGTGGTCCCCGCCACCACCAGGTAGATCAGCAGCGGGTAGAGCGGCCCCAGTTCGATGTGGTAGTCGACGAAGTTCAGCTCCAGCGCGGGCGCCAGGTGCGCCTCGTAGCGGGCGATGTACCACAGCCCCAGCGAGATCGCGATCGTGATCCCCAGCTTCGTGCGCGCGCGCAGCCCCAGCGAGCGGCGCCTGATGAGCTTCACGTAGTCGTCCGCGAAGCCCAGCAGCGCGCACGCGAGCGCCGCGCCGAGCACCCCCATCGAGCGCCATTCGAATTCCGTGAGGATCAGGAAGCAGATCGCGACGCCGAGGAAGATGATGATCCCGCCCATCGTCGGCGTGCCCGCCTTCTGGTGGTGCCCCTGCGGCCCGTCCTCGCGGATCTGCTGGCCGAACTCGCGCTTGCGCAGGAAGTCGATGAACTTCGGGCTGAGGAAGATGCAGATCAGCAGCGCCGCCGTGCCCCCGAAGAGGATCCTTCCCATTCAGCGCTGCTCCGGGCCGGCGTAGGCGCGACGCCGCGACAGGGCAGCGTGCGCAGTGCGCTCCGCGTCGCTCCAGGCCGACACCGCGCGAGCCCTTCACGAGCACCGTGTCGCCGTCCTGCACGAGCTCGCCGAGCAGCTCGCCGGCGGCCGGCGCATCGGCGACCGCGTAGCTCTCGCCGGCGAAGCCCACGCTCATCTGCGCCGCCAGCGGACCGACCGTCACGAGCAGATCCACGCCGCTCGCCTCCGCGTGGTGGCCGATCGCCCGGTGCAGCCCCGGGGCTTCCGGGCCGAGCTCGAGCATGTCGCCGAGCACCGCCACCCGCCGGCCGGACGCCGTCTCGGCCAGATCGTCGATCGCCGCGCGCATGGACATCGGGTTGGCGTTGTAGCAGTCCGCGACGAGCACCACGCCGCCGGGGAGCGTCTCGCGCTGCCCGCGCAGCGCCGAGAAGCTCACGTCCACGCGCCCGCGCGGCGTGTATCCGAGCGCGCGCGCCGCGGCCACCGCCGCGAGCAGGTTGCGCAGGTTGTGCGCCTGCGCGAACGAGGGCCGCAGCTCGATGTCCGACTCGCCGTGGTGGATCAGCACCGACCCGTCCGCGCGGCGCTCCGCCAGCGACACGTCGCCGCCCTCGCCGAAGGCGATCGTGTTCAGCTCCCAGCGCAGATGCGGCTCGAGCAGCGGCTCGCCCGCCGGCACCACCAGGCTGGCGCCGCGGGCGAGCCCCTCGATCAGCTCCGCCTTGGCGGCCGCGATCGCCTCGACCGAGCCCAGCAGCTCCAGATGCGCCGGGCCGACGTTGACGATCACGCCCACGTCCGGCTCGGCGATCGCCGTCAGCTCCGCGATCTGACCCCGCCCGCGCATCGCCATCTCCAGCACCAGCAGCTCCGTGTCCGCGCCCGCCGCCAGGATCGAGAGCGGCAGCCCGATCTCGGTGTTGAAGTTCTCCGGGCTGGATGCGACCCGCAGGCGCGTGGAGAGCAGCGCTGCGAGGATGTCCTTCGTCGAGGTCTTGCCCGTAGAGCCCGTGACCGCCACGACCATCGCCCCGCGGGCACGAAGCTCTCGCCGCCACGAGCGGGCGAGCGACTGCAGCGCGAGCAGCGAGTCGGCGTGAGCGAGCACAGCGCCGCCGTGGGCACCAGCGGCCAGCGCCTCCGCATACTCCTCACCCACCAGCACGCCCCACGCGCCCGCCTCCAGCGCCTGCTCGGCATGTGCGCCGCCGTCGGAGCGCTCGCCGAGCAGCCCCACGAACAGGTCCCCGGGGGCGATCGCGCGGGAGTCGATGCTCACGCCGGTGGGCCCCGGTGCCCCGCCGATTTGGGAGGGCTTGCGCAGCACCGTCGCGCCCGCCGCGGCCGCCGCCAGGTGGCGGGCGTCCCAGTCTCTCATCGCACGCCCGCCTGCGCGCGGGCGTCGAGCGCAGAACGCGCGACGGCGACGTCGTCGAAGGGGATCTTCCGGCCCTCCGCGAACTCCTGCCCCTGCTCGTGGCCCTTGCCCGCGACCACCACCACGTCGCCCGGCCGCGCGCACGAGATCGTCTGCTCGATCGCCACACGGCGGTCGGCGATGGCGCTGATGTTCCCCGTCGCGCCCGCGTACGAGCCCACCTCGCCCGCGGCCGCCTCAACGCCATCCATGATCTCCTCGATGATCCGCTCCGGATCCTCCGAACGCGGGTTGTCAGAGGTCACGATCGCGACGTCCGCCAGGCGCGCCGCGATCTCGCCCATCAGCGGACGCTTGCCGCGATCGCGATCGCCGCCCGCGCCGAACACGCACAGCACCCGGCCCGCCGCGCCATGCGCATGCGCCACGTCGCGCGCGGCACGCAGGACGTTCTCCAGCGAGTCGGGCGTGTGCGCGTAGTCGACCAGTACCGCGAACGGCTGGCCCGCGTCCACCGGCTCGAAGCGCCCGGGGACGTGCACACCCCGCTCCAGCGCTTGCACCAGCGTGTCCAGCTGACCCACCAGCGCGTGCGCCGCCGCCAGCGCGCCCAGCGCGTTGGCCACGTTGAAGCGGCCCGGCATCGGCAGGCTCACCGCCCGGCGGCCCTTGGCGGTCTCCAACGTGAAGCTGCAGCCGTCGAGGCCGCAGCGCAGGTCCGTGGCCGTGTAGTCCGCCGGCGCTTCCACCGCGAACGTCAGCGCACCCTCGGTCTCGCCCGCCAGCCGCCGGCCGTAGGGGTCGCCCACGTTGATCGCGCTGAAGCCCGGCGTCGGGCCGTCCGGCGAGCCTGCATCGGGCACGAACAGGCGGCGCTTGGCGTTGAAGTAGTCCTCCATGCTCGCGTGGAAGTCCAGGTGGTCCTGGGTCAGGTTCGTGAAGATCGCCGCCGCGAACCCGATCGCATCGACGCGCCTGAGCTCCAGCGCATGCGAGGAGACCTCCATCGCGCACGCGCTGTCGCCGCCGTCGAGCATCGCCCGGAGGTCCTCCTGCAGGTCGATCGCCTCCGGGGTCGTACGCGCCACCTGGCGATCCTCGCCGCCGATCACCGACTTGACCGTGCCCAGCAGGCCGCACTGCTCGCCCGCCGCTTCCAGCAGCGCGCGCACCAGATACGCGGTGGTCGTCTTGCCGTTGGTGCCCGTCACCGCCACCACGCGCAGCCTGCGCGCCGGGTCGCCGTAGAAGCGCGCCGCCGCCGGCGCCATCGCCGCGCGCGCGGAGGCGACGAGCACCTCGGGGACGCCCAGTCCCAGCGGGCGCTCCACGACGAGCGCAGCGGCGCCCGCGCGCACCGCCTCGGGCGCGAACTGGTGGCCGTCGCTACGAAAGCCGCTGACGCAGAAGAACAGGTCTCCCGGCGCCACCTCGCGGCTGTCGTAGGCCAGGCCTGTGATCTCCACGCCGGCCGCTTCGAAGTCGATCTCCCCCTCCGGGGACGATGCGGCGGCGATCAACGCGTCGAGTCGCATGCGCTGATGCTACTCGAGGCCCAGGAGCCCACCGACAGCTCAACGGCCGGGGGCTATTCCGGCGCGATGCCCAGGTACGGCAGCGCGAAGCTCATGATCTGCCCGAACGCGGGCGCCGCTACGGTGCCGCCGTAGATCGACCCCGACTGCGGTTCGTTGACGACCACCGCGCACAGCAGCTTCGGGTCCGACGCCGGCGCGAAGCCGATGAACGAGGCCATGAATTTGCTTTCGGAGTATTCGCCCGTTTCAGGGTCGATCTTGTTCGCCGTGCCCGTCTTGCCCGCGAGGTGGTAGCCGGGGATCGAGACCTCGCTGGCGGTGCCTTCCGGGCCGAGCACGCCCTCGAGCATCTGGCGCAGCTCGGCGGCGGTGGTCTGCGAGATCACGCGGTGGCCGGCCGGCTCGGGCTGCGCGTGCCCGTCGATCGCGCGCACGATGTGCGGCGGGCGCAGGATGCCGCCGTTGGCGATCGCGGCGTACGCGGTGGCCATCTGCATCGGCGTCACCAGCTCGCCCTGTCCGATCGGCAGGTTGCCCATCGAGGAGCCCGAGTATTCCGAGGGCTTCAGCGTCACGCCTTTTTCCTCGCCGGGAAGATCGACGCCCGTGGGCGCGCCGAAGCCGTAGCGGTGCACCCACTTGTTGAAGGTTTCCACGCCCTCCAGTTTGGCGATCGTGATCGCGCCCGACGTTGCTCGAGCGAGCCAGGATCTGCCCCGCGGTGAGCATTTCTTCGGGGTGTTCGGTGTCGTCGTGGATCGTCCGTTCGGCGACCTGGATCTGATCGGGGATGTTGAAGGTGCTGGTCGGCGTGATCAGGCCCGCTTCCAGCGCCCCGGAGACGGCCACCACCTTGAACGTGGAGCCCGGTTCGTAGTCGAGGCCGACCGCCCGGTCCTCCAGCGCTTCAGGCGAGGCGCCGCCCGGTTCGTTGGCGTTGACCTGCGGCCAGTTGGCCAGCGCCAGGATCGCGCCGTTGCGCGGGTTCATCACGATCGCGGTCGCGTCTTTGGGGTCGAACGTCGCGGGCGACCGCGCTCAGCACGTCTTCCGCGCGCTGCTGGATGTTGGCGTCGAGCGTCAGCGTCAGCGACTTGCCGGGGACCTCGCGGTGGGTTTCGGTGATCGAGACCGGCTGGCCGATCGCGTCGCTGACCACTCGCCGCTGGCCCGAGCGCCCGCTGAGCGTCGAGTTCAACGAGTACTCGAGCCCCGACAGCCCTGCGCCTTCGGTGCCGACCACGCCCAGCACCTGCGCCGCCAGCGATGCCGCGTGGATACACGCGCCGCATCACCGGCGTGCCCGTGATGCCGGCGATGTTCAGCGCGAGCACCGATTGCGCCGCCTTCGCCGGCAACGAGCGCGCGAGGTAGACGAAGCCGGTCCGTTCGGAGAGCTTGCGCAGCACGCTCGCCTGCGTCTGACCCAGCAGCGGCGCGAGCTTCTTCGCCGCTTCCAGCGGCTCCTTGATCAGGTACGGGTCGGCCGCGATTTCCTGCGCGGGCTCGGAGACCGCGAGATCGACGCCGTTGCGGTCGGTGATCGTGCCGCGCGGCGCCGTCACCGCTTCGTAGGTCAGCTGCTCGTCGCTGGCGGCCTTGCGCAGCGCGCTGCCGCGCAACACCCCCAGATAGACCGTGCGCCCGGCGGCGAGCACCAGCAGCGCGAAGAACACCAGGAAGATCACGCCGATGCGACGTTGGACGATGGGCACGCCCTCAGCCCGCGGGGTTGGACTGCGTCGCGCCCACGCCGCCCGCGGCGGCTTCCGCGGCGCCGGTGGCGGTCGCGGTGGAGCTCGGTTCGGCTGGCGCAGTTTCTGCCGCCGGCGCTTCGGTGCCCACGGGGGCGAGCGCTTCGCCGGTGCCCGCGGCGCCGCTCGCGCTCGTCGCCGGTTCCTGCGTCGCAGCCGGTTCCTGCGTCGCGGCCGGTTCGCCGGAGGGCGCTTCGCTGGCTTCGCCCGTGCTCGCAGTCGCGGCGGTGGACGATGTTGATGCGGAGGGGTTCGTGCTGGATGGCTGCACGGGCGCCTTCAGAGCTGCGGCCGCGCGCGCGATGTCGCTGCCTGGATCGCTCGTCAGGAAGCGCAGCGAGCCCTCGGGCACGAGCTCCATGCCCAGGCGCGCCGCCTCGGACTCGACGCGTTCGCCGGCCGCCAGTTCGGAGCTTTCGATGCTGAGCGCAGCGTTCTCGCGCTGCAGCTGGGACTCACGCACGAGCGCACGGCCGATGTTGGCGTTCAGCCGCAGCACCAGCAGCTGCAGCGCGACGATCCCGATCAGCGCGAACGCGATCAGCGCGATCCATGTGCGGCCGCGGATCAGCCGGTCCAGCGAGCGGTTGCCGGCGACGGCGTTCAGCGCCGCCAGCAGGCCCGGCACCAGCCCGTGCCCGGTCTGGACTGCAGGCGCGGCCGGACGCGCCGGCCGGCGTGCGGGGGGCCCTGCGGGGGTGCGGGTGGACGGGCGGACGGGTCCCGATACGCGCCTGGGCTTGCGCGGGGCGATCGACGGGCGCGCAGGCGCGGTGCTCCGCCCGCGGTGGGTCGCGGGGGCCGCTCCTGCGACTGCCGCTGCGCCGGGTGGGGTCATCTGCCCTCCTGCTCGTGCTCGGCCAGCTTGGTGGCGGCGCGCAGGCGCGCGGAGCCGGAGCGCGGATTGCGCTCGCGCTCCTCCGCCGACGGAACGATCGAGCGCCGCCGCAGCAGCGCCGCCTCGGGCTCGCGACCGCACACGCACACCGGCAGATCCGGCGGACAGACGCAGCCCTGGGCGCGCTCGGCGAGGAAGCGCTTGACGCGCCGGTCCTCGAGCGAGTGGAAGGAGATGCCCGCGAGCACGCCGCCCTCGCGCAACAGGCCCCAGGCGAGCGGCAGCGCGCGGTCGAGCTGGCCCAGCTCGTCGTTGACCGCGATCCGCAGCGCCTGGAAGGAGCGCTTGGCCGGGTGCCCGCCGGCGAAGCGGGCGGGCGCGGGGATCGCGGAGTTGATCGTCTCCACCAGCTCCAGCGTGGTCTCGATCGGAGCCTGCTCGCGGCGGCGGACGATCGCGCGGGCGATCGCGCCCGCGTGGCGCTCCTCGCCGAAGTCCCTCAGCGTGTGCGCGATGCGGCGCTCGTCCCACTCGGCCACCAGCTCGCGCGCGCTCAGCTCCTGGGAGGGGTCCATGCGCATGTCCAGCGGCGCCTCGTAGGAGTAGGAGAAGCCGCGATCGCGCGTGTCCACCTGCATCGAGGACATGCCCAGGTCGAAGTACACCATGTCCGCGCGTACGCCCTCGCGCGCAAGCAGCTCCAGCGCCTCGGCGTAGCCGGAGCGGATGAAGCGCATCGAGCAGGCCGCCTCCGCCGCGAGCGCAGCGAAGCGCTGCTCGGCGAGCGGGTCGCGGTCGATCGCAACGAGCGTCCCCGCGGGACCGAGGCGCTCGGCCAGCAGGCGTGCGTGCCCGCCGTCGCCGAATGTGCAGTCGATCGCCAGCTGGCCGGGCTGCGGGTCGAGCAGCTCGAGCAGCTCGTTCGCGAGTACCGGCGTATGGGAAGCCTCGTCGGCGCGCACGCCTCCCGTGGGTTGGTTGGCGGGCGCGCCCGCGCGGCGCGCCCGGGGGGAGCGGGAGCCGTCTCCCCCACGCCTGCGTCGCGCCAGCTCCGGACCGCAGCTCTCGCGCTCGCCCGGGCGCTCACGCTCACGGATGTCCCTCACTTCAAGCAGCGTCATCGACACGCGCGGTGACCTCCGCGACGCCGCTCAGCAGCGTCGGTCGATGCTCGTTCCAGGCGGTCTTGGCCCAAAGCTCCAGCCGATCGCCCACGCCCACCACGACGACGTCCTTGGCGAGCTGCGCGTGCTCCCCGAGGAAGCCCGGGGACCATGATCCGTCCGGCCGCGTCCAGCTCCGCGTCGTGGGAGCTGCCGTAGAAGAAGCGCTCGAGCTCCGTCAGCCGCGGCGACAGCGGCGGCAGCTCCGCCAGCGCGCGCCTGGTGTAGCGCTCGTACTCCTCCGGGCGCCACACGCCGACACAGGGCTTCAGGTCGATCGGCATCGCCAGCACCACGCCCTCGGAGAGGGCTGCTCGGTAGCGCGCCGGCACCGTGAGCCGGTTCTTGGCGTCGAGCGTATGGTCGAAGGTGCCGCGAAAAGGGACCACTGCGGAACTCCCAAGCGTTGTTTACCGAGCCGAGATGGAGGAGTGGGAGGAGCCCCTCCATCCCGGCTCGCTGCGGCGAAGATATCCCACTTCCTCCCACAATGCAACCCTATTTGCACATCTTCTCCCACTTTCCCTTCCCGATCTCCTCCGCCGGCGCAAAAGCCCTGTAAATCGGGGCCTTCTGGCGCGCGCGGCGATCTACGCCAAGTGGCCGGCGGGCGCAACAGCGCGTGCAGGCGCGCCCGTTGAAACGGCAGTTGCAGGGTTGGCGCGCGCCAGCATGGGGAGCAGCGCCTCCGCACGCGGCTGTACGATCGCTCCGCCACGACCGTTGCCGTGGCGGCGTGCCCCTGTCCCCTGCCTGTCGGCGTGCGCCGGCCGGCCAGCGAAAGGAACCAGCGTTGCCAGCAGCCTCCCCCTCCGCACCCAGCCCTCGCGGCCTCGCGCGGACACGCCTGGCAGCCGTCTGCGCCGCGCTCGCGGTGGGCCTCGGGTGCGCTCTCGCTGGGTGCGGCTCGAGCAGCCCCGGCGGCACCTCCGCGGACCCCGCGGTCGTGGTGCCGTCCTCGGCGGCGCTGTACGCGGGGGCGACGGTGCGCCCCACCGGCACGCAGGCGACGGCGGCGCTCGCCGCGGGCAAGGCGCTCACGCACCAGGCCGATCCCTACCTGCGGCTGCTGAGCACCCTGCAGACACCCGGCGCGCCGCAGCTCAACTACTCAAAGGAAGTGGCGCCGTGGCTGGGTCCCCACGCAGGCATCTTCCTGACATCGCTGAGCTCCTCCTCCAGCACGCTGCTGACGCTGGTCAAGCAGGGACTGCTGGGAGGCACGGCCTCCAGCGCCTTCCCGTTCGGTGCCGGCGGGGCGCAGGGCGCGATCGTGCTGGACACGAGCAACGTCGCCAAGGCGCGCAGCTTCGTACAGGCGCAGGCGCGGCACGCGGGCGCGCACAACACCACGTACAAGGGCATCTCCTACGAGACCACCTCGAGCGGCGTGGCGTTCGGCGTCGTCAAGGAATTTGCCGTGATCGGCAGTGAAGCCGGCATGCACGGCGTGATCGAAACCGCGTCCGCGCAGGCCGGGTCGCTGGCGCATGCGAGCGGCTACGCGAAGCTCCTCGCGGCCGCGCCCGCGGATGCCATCGCGCACGTGTACGCGAGCCCCCCGAGCTCGCCGCAGGCGTCGAGCGCGCAAGGCGCCTCAGGTCTGCTGGCGCTGCTCGCGGGCTCGCGCGAGGCGAACGTCTCGGTCGTGGCCGCCTCGAGCGCGTCCACGAGCGGCGCCGCCCCGGTCGCGGGCGGGTCGCTGACGATCGACGCCGACACCCTGGCCTCCGCCTCCGGCGCTGCGAGCGCAGGCCTGCTGGCCACCGATCCGGAAAGCGCGAAGGCGCTCGCGGAACTGCCCGGCGGGTCGTGGCTGGCGATCGGCCTGGGACACCTGGGCACGACCGTCGGTCAGGACGCCCAGGGCCTCGAGAGCCTCACCTCGCTCGCCGGCACACTCGGAGGCGCAGGCCCGGAAAGCACGAGCGGGCTCAGCCTGGGCGGGCTGTTGCAGGGCCTGCTCATGCCGCTCGGAGAGCTCGGCGCCAACACCCCCCAGGCGAGGAAGGACTTCGCGAGCTGGATGGGCTCCGGCGGCGTGTTCGCCAGCGGAGCGAGCCTGCTGGAACTGAAGGGGGCGGTCGTTATCTCCTCCAAGGACCCGGCGCTCTCGCGCGCGGCCGTGTCAGAGCTCGCCGCCGCACTGCGCAAAGCCGGCGGGACGGTGACGCCCACGTCGATCTCGGGCACCGAAACGGCCGTGGCCGCGAGGCTGAGCGGCCTGCCGGTGGTGCTCGACATCGCCGTCGGGCACGACTCGGCCGGCCAGACGAAGTTCGTGATCGGCATCGGCGAAGCCTCCGTGCAGGCCGCACTGGACCCGCCCAGCACGATGGCCGGGACCGGGCCTCTGGAAGCGGCCGCGAGCGCGCTCGGCGAAGGCATCCAGCCGAGCATGATCGTCGACTTTCCCACGCTGCTGAGCCTGCTGGAAGGCGTCGGGCTCACCGAAGCCCCGTCGATCTCGAGGTTCGTCCCGTACCTGCGCTCGCTGACGACGCTCGCCGGCGGCGGTCACAGCCTCGGCAACGAAGTGGAACGCTTCAAGCTGGTGCTCGGCCTGCAGTAGCCGTCGGCGCGCTGGCTAGTGTCCAGGCGAGACGAGGTGCAGCGTGCGGAAGAACACGGGACGTCCACCCGAGACGCGATCGACGCCGTAGCTCGGCAGCGTCGTTTCGCCGCTTGCTTCGATCGAGTAGCGGCCGATCACCGAGTTGCGGTTCTTGGTGGCGAACACGTGGTCGATGACCGTCTGGCGATCGTTCCCGCGCGAGCCCGCGGCGCGGATCGCGTCGAGCACGAGCGTCATCGCCTCGTAGCCGTAGAGCGAGTACGGGCCGCCTTCCACGCCGAATACCGTGCGGTAGTGGCTCAGGACCTTCTGCGCGGCGGCCGGGTACAGCCGCGTGGGCAGCACCGGCGTGGTCAGATAGGTGTTCGCGGCCGCCGCCCCGATCTGCGAGGTGAAGGATTCGCCGGCCATCGAGCTGGACCCCAGCAGCAGCAGGTTCGGTGAGGCCTCATGGAGATCGCGCCAGAGTTCCGCCGTGCCCGCGCCTTCTTCGCCCGCCAGGAACACGGCCTGCGCGTTGTGTTCCACGATTTTTTCGACCTCGCCGGTGAACACGGCGCCGGGGACGGTCGACAGGCTGTCGTGCTCGACCACCGTGATCCCCGCACGTTCGGCGTAGTCCACGACGATGTCCGCCAGCGGCACCTCGAACGGGTCCTGGTCGTCGAGCACGTACAGGCGGTGAATGCCCAGCGACTTCATCAGCTCGATCTGTGCCTGCGCCTGCTCGATGTCGCCCGGCGCGAGGCGGACGAACGTGCGCTTGCCGCTCGGGATAGAAGCGTTCGGGCTCGTCCTGCCCGGCGTTGAACGAGGAGGTGAGACCCACGTAGGGGCTGCCCGGGCTCACCTGCAGGATGCCGGCGGCGTTGATCAGCGGCAGCGAGACCGCGGTGGCGGCCGAGTCGAAGTCGCCGAGGTAGGCGATCGTGCTCGTGTCCTCGGCCGCCGTCTTGGCGTTCGTCTCGGTGATGCCGGGGTTCCATTCTTTGCTCGTGGGGCTCGCGTCGTCGAGCGACACGTAGCCGATCTTGAACGGCCCCGCGCGTCCGTCGGCGTCCGACAGCGCCAGCTTCTCGCCGTCGACGATCTGCTGGGAGATTTCAGCGGAGGGCCCCTGCAGGGGCTCGCTCGAGTAGATCGTCAGCTCTCCGCCGGTCGCTTCGGCCACGTCGGAGACCGCCACGCCGCCGCAGCCCACCACTCCCAGCAAGATGGCGGCAAGAGCGAGCAGGCCCAGCCAGCGCGCGAGCACCGGGCGCTAGCTGCGACGACCGGGCAGGTAGCCGGAGACGATCTTCACCGTGGTGCCCACGAGGACGATCGCTGTGGCCAGCAGGAACGCGTCGATGCCTTTGGCGCCGATCGCCCACAGGACGATCCAGACGACCAAGCCGAAGGTGAGGGTGAGGATGAATCCCATTGCGGCGGAATCCTAGCGAGCCGGAGCCAGACCCGCTGCCAGTTCCCCCACGACCGCGCCCACCGCCTCGGCCGGATCCTCCGCCTCGTCCGCCGCGCGCACCAGTCTCGTACCGACGATCACGCCGTCGGCGCCCGCCTCGGCCGCCTGCAGAGCCTGCTCGGGCGTGCCGATGCCGAAGCCGATCGCCACCGGCACCTGCGTGCTCGCCTTCGCCCGCGCGATCGTGGCGCTGAGATCCTCGCCGACCGTGCGCCGCTCACCCGTGGTGCCCACGACCGAGACGGTGTACAGAAAGCCTCGCGCGCTCGCGCCGATCGCGGCCAGACGCTCGGGGGTGGTGGTCGGCGCGACCAACGGGATCAGCGCGACGCCATGCGCGTCGCAGGCCTGCAGCACCTCCGGGGCCTCTCCGTGGGGCAGGTCGGGCACGATCATCCCGCACGCGCCGCTGCGCGCCAGGCGCTCCACGAAGGCGTCGACGCCGGGGGCGAACACCATGTTCGCGTAGCACATCAGCGCCACGGGAACGCTCGCGGAAAGCTCGCGCGCCACCTCCAGCACGCCGGCCACATTCGCGCCGGCGGCCAGCGCCCGCGTGCCGGCGGCGTGGATCACGGGACCGTCCGCCAGCGGGTCCGAGTAGGGCAGTCCGAGCTCGATCAGGTCCGCTCCCGCCCGCACGCACGCCTGCCCGATCCGCAGCGAGTGCTCGAGCGTGGGGAAGCCGCCCATCACGTAGGGCATCAGCGCCGCGTGCTTGCTCGTGCGCGCGAACGCCTCGGCGATGCGCTCGATCCCAGTCGTCTCGATGGTGCTCACGCCCCGCCCCCGGCGAGCACCTCGGCCAGGTCCTTGTCTCCGCGCCCGGACAGGCACACGAGATCGAGCTCGCCTTCCTGTTGCGCCAGCGTCCACGCGATCGCGTGGGCGGTCTCGAGCGCGGGGATGATCCCCTCGAGGCGCGCCAGCTCGCGAAACGCCGCCAGCGCCTCGCTGTCGCTCACCGCCACATAGCGCGCACGGCCGCTGTCACGCAGGTGCGCGTGCTGGGGCCCGGCCCCCGGGTAGTCCAGGCCCGCCGAGATCGAGTGCGCCTGCACGATCTGCCCCTCCTCGTCCTGCATGATCGCCGAGCGCGAGCCGTGCAGGATCCCCGGGCGCGCACCGACCGTCAGCGGCGCGCCGTGACGGCTCGTGTGGATGCCCTCGCCGCCGGCCTCCACGCCAACCAGCTCGACCTCCTCGTCGGGAATGAAAGCCGCGAAGATGCCCATCGCGTTGGAGCCGCCACCGACGCACGCGATCACACGCGCCGGCAGCCTGCCCTCGCGCTCGAGCATCTGCGCACGCGCCTCGTCGCCGATCACGCGCTGCAGGTCTCGAACGAGTGCCGGATAGGGCGCTGGACCGACGACCGACCCGATCACGTAGTGGGTGCTCTGGACGTTGGTCACCCAGTCGCGGATCGCCTCCGAGGTCGCCTCCTTCAGCGTTCGAGCGCCGGCGTCCACCGGCTGCACGCGTGCGCCCAGCAGTTCCATCCGCTGCACGTTGGGCCGCTGCCTGCGCGTGTCCTCCACGCCCATGTACACGACGCACTCCATCCCCAACAGCGCACACACGGTGGCGGTGGCCACGCCGTGCTGGCCGGCTCCCGTCTCGGCGATGATCCGGCGCTTGCCCATGCGCCTGGCGAGCAGCACCTGCCCGAGCGCGTTGTTGAGCTTGTGCGAGCCGGTGTGGTTGAGATCCTCGCGCTTCAGATACACGGGCCGACCCGCGCGCTCGGACAGCCTGTCGGCTTTGTACAGCGGCGTCGGACGCCCGCCGAAGTCGCGCAGCAGCCCGTTCAGCTGCGCGCGGTACTCCGGGTCATCGCGCGCCTCGAGCCACGCCTGCTCGAGCTCCGCCAGGGCGGGCATCAGCGTCTCGGGCACGAACTGCCCGCCGTAGGCGCCGAAGCGGTGCTCCAGCGCCCCGTTCTCACCCACGTCCGCCTGTCCCCGGGTGGGAGCGCTCACGCCCGCTGACCGATCTCCGCGCCCTCGCGGCGCGGCTGCTCGACGGCCTGGAAGAACGCCCGCAGCCGCTCCGGGTCCTTGTGTCCGGGCGCCACCTCGGTGCCACTGGCGGTGTCGACCGCATAGGGCCCGACCACGCGCACCGCCTCCTCGACGTTCTCAGCGGTCAATCCCCCACTCAGGATCAGCGGCACCTTCGAACGCCTGGCGGACAACAGGCCCCAGTCGAAGGTCTCGCCGGTGCCGCCGCGCATGCCCTGCCTGGCCGTGGCCTTCGCGCGGGCGTCGAGCAGGTGGAAGTCCACGTGGAAGCGCTCGAGGTCGCGCACGTCGCCGGAACCCGCGACCTGCGCGGCCTTGATCACCCGCAGGCCGGTCCTGCGGCGGACCTCCGCGCAGAAGGCGGGGCCCTCGTCGCCGTGGAGCTGCACCATGCTCAGTCCCAGCTCCTCGCTGTCGCGGACGATCTCCTGCAGCGACGCGTTCACGAACACCCCGCACAGCTCGACCTGCCGGCGCAGAGTGGCCGCGATCACCAGCGCCTCGGCCGACGAGCAGCGCCGGGGGCTGCCGTCGTAGAAGATCATCCCGAGCGCCCATGCCCCCAGCTCCGTCGCGAGCTCGGCGTCCGCAAGATTCGTGATGCCGCAGATCTTCACGCGCGGCGGCGGCGCGTCCGGGCCCACGCTGAGCGGAGAGGGGAAGCTCGCCGTCACAGGCGTGGTCGAGGGTTGGGCGCTCACCGGCATCATGCCCCAACGGTAGCGGTCGCTTGGGAGGGCTGGGGGAATCGCGTGCGCGCTGTGCGCCCCCGCCGGTCGGCGGAGCGGCGCTCGGGGCGCTCAGCCTTCGGGGGTGTCCGGGTTGGGCACCGAGTTGGGGCGCTGGCCGAGGGTGGCTTTCACCGTCAGTTTCTTGTACTTGCCACCGCCCGCGGCGCGCCACAGTTCGATCGTGATCGCGTCGCCCGGCTTCTTTTCCTCGATGTAGTCGGCGAGGGCTTCGGAGCTGGCCACTTCTTTGCCGTCGATCTTGACGATGAGGTCGCCACCGACCGACACGGTCCCGTCTTCGGTCGTCGTGCTGACCGTGCCGCCACGGATACCGGCCTTGGCAGCCGCCGTGCCGGGCTCGACGCTCTCAACGAGCGCCCCTGACTTCACCGGCAGGTTCAGCGCGGAGAGCGAGCCGTCGACCGTCAGTGAGGTCAGGCCGAGGTAGGCGCCGCGCACGGTCCCGCCTTTCTCGAGTTCCGGAAGCTCCTGCTTGGCCGTGTTGATCGGGATCGAGAAGCCGATGCCGACGCTGCCGTCACCGCTGCCGCCCGTCTCGATCTGAGAGTTGATGCCGATCACTTCGCCGGCCGTGTTGAGCAGCGGACCGCCCGAGTTGCCGGGGTTGATCGGGGCGTCGGTCTGCAGCACGTTGTCGATCGTGAAGCCGTTGGGCGCGGTGATCTGGCGCTGCAACGCCGAGATCACACCGGTGGTGAGCGTCCGTTCCAGGTCGAACGGGTTGCCGATCGCGTACACGGGATCGCCGACCTGCACGATGCTCGAGTCACCCAGCGTGAGGGGATGGAGCGTCAGGCCGTCGGTGGGAATCCGCAGCACGGCGAGATCGTTGGAGGGGTCCGTGCCGACCACCTTCGCTTCCACCGCCTTGCCTTTTTCGAAGCTGACGGTGACCTTGACCGCGTTCTCCACTACGTGGTAGTTGGTCAGGATCGTGCCGTTGCCGTTGACCACGATGCCCGAGCCGGTGTCCTCGTCCTGTCCCTGGCTTTCCTGTCCGAACAGGAACGGCGATTCGGTTTTGGAGTCGACCGTCGAGGTCACGAACGCCACACCGGGCGCGTCGCGGACATACGCTTCGTGCGGAGTCAGCCCGCCGGAGCTGCGCTGGGAGGCGTTCGACGGGGTCGCCGGCAGCGCCTGCGACTGGACGGTGGTGACGGTCGTCGTGCTTTCGCCGAGACCGCCGAACGCGGCGACCACGGCGACGACGACGCCGCCGCCGATCAGGGCGGAGATGAACGACAGGAGAAGAGGGCGTCTCATTGCGGATAAGGATGATTGGCGGCGATCAACGCCATCTAAAGCGCTCCACGCGCTTTTCTAAATATTCTCAGGACCGCGCTGAGCGGAGTGCTCGCAGGGCCGCCGCCGGGTCGCCCGAGCGCATCAGCGCCTCGCCGACGAGCACCGCCTGTACGCCGCGCTCACAGAGTCGCAGCATCTGCTCGGCGCCGACGATCCCCGACTCCGAGACGACGATCACCCCAGCCGGGATCCCATCCATCAGCCGCTCCGTGCGCTCGACGTCGACGCTGAAGTCCCGCAGGTCGCGGTTGTTGACGCCCACGACGTCCGCCCCCACCGCCAGCGCCCGCTGCAGCTCCGGGCGGTCGTGGACCTCCACGAGCACGTCCAGCCCGATCGACCGTGCCTCGCCGTGCAGCGACGCGAGCTGCTCCTGCTCCAGCGCCGCCACGATCAGCAGCACCGCGTCGGCGCCCGCCACGCTCGCCTCATACAGCTGGTAGGGGTCCACGATGAAGTCCTTGCGCAGCAGCGGCAGCGTGCACGCCGCGCGCGCGGCGCGCAGGTCCTCGAGCGCCCCGTCGAAGTTGGGGCCCTCGGTGAGGATCGACACGGCGACCGCCCCGCCGCGCTCGTACGCGGTCACGATCTCCACCAGATCCGGCGCCTCGCGCAGCGCGCCGGCCGAGGGAGAGCGGCGCTTGAACTCGGCGATCACGCCGATGTCCTCTGCGCTCAGCGCGTCACGGAAGCGGCGCTCACCCGCCTCCCTGCCCGCGGTCGCGGGAGCGGTCGGCTCCAGCGGCAGCTCGCGCTTGCGCCGCGCGACCTCCTCGCGCGTTTCCGCCAGGATCCGGTCCAGCACGGTCGCCTCACGCGAGCTCATCCGCGCGCCTGCCTGGGCCCTTCAGCGTGCGCCGGCGCGTGAGCCTGGCTCGCGGCGAGGTAGCGCTCGAGCGCGCCGGCCGCCCGTCCGTCGGCGATCGCCTCGCGCGCGACGCGCACGCCCTCTGCGATCGTCTGCGCCCCGCCGGCCACGTAGATCGCCGCGCCCGCGTTGATCACTGCGAGCTCCGTCCCCACCGGAGCCCCGTCACCGCCGCCCGCGCCCTCGAGGATCGCGCGCGTGACCGCCGCGTTCTCCTGTGGGGTCCCCCCGTCGCGGTCGCGCGCCCCCGCGCCGGCGCTGTCGATGCCGAGCTCCAGCGGGTCGAGCGTGTAGCGCGTGATCTCCTCGCCGTTCACCTCCACCACTTTGGTGGTCGTGCTCGCCGAGACCTCGTCGAGGCCGTCGTCTCCCGCCACGACCAGCGCGCGGGCGACGCCCAGCGTTGCCAGCGCACCCGCCATCCGCTCCAGGAAGCTCGCGTCGGAGACGCCGATCAGCTGGCGGGGAGCACCCGCCGGGTTGGTCAGCGGCCCCAGCAGGTTGAACACCGTCCTCACGGCGAGATCGTGGCGGACCGGCACCACGAAGCGCGTCGCCTGGTGGTGGGCCGGCGCGAACATGAAGCCGAAGCCCGCCTCCTCGATGCACGCCGCCACCCCCTGCGGGTCGAGGTCGATCCTGGCGCCCAGCGCCTCCAGTAGATCGGCCGAGCCCGATCTGCTCGTGGCGGAGCGGTTGCCGTGCTTGGCCACCGCGCATCCCGCCCCGGCCGCGATCAGCGCGGCGGTGGTCGAGACGTTGAACGTGCTGCGCCCGCCCCCCGTGCCGGCGGTGTCCAGGAGATCCTCGCGATCGCTCAGCACGTGCGCCGACAGCGCGCGCATCGTGCGCGCGAGGCCCGCCAGCTCCTCGACAGTCTCCCCCTTCGTCCGCAGCGCGATCAGGAAGGCGGCGATCTGGATCTCGGATACGTCGCCGTGCATGATCTCCGCGAGCACCTCGGCCGACTCCTCGACGCTCAGGTCACGACTCGACGCGAGCGCGTCGATCGCGCGTGTCAGGATCGGGTTGGGCATCAGCCGGCGAGGAAGTTGGACAGCAGCTCGCGTCCCTGCTCGGTGAGGACCGACTCGGGATGGAACTGAACGCCCTCGGCGGGCAGCTCGCGGTGGCGCACGCCCATCACAACACCGTCGCCGCGCGCGGTCTCCTCCAGGCAGTCGGGCAGATCCGCGTCGACCACCAGCGAGTGGTAGCGCCCGACCGTCAGCGGCGAGGACAGGCCCTGGAAGATCGTGCGCCCGTCGTGCTCGATGCGGGTCGCCTTGCCGTGCACCGGCGAGTGCAGCTTCCAGCGCCCGCCAAACGCCTGCGCGAGCGCCTGGTGGCCGAGACACACACCCAGCGTCGGGACGCCCGCCTCGGGCATGCGGCGCACCAACTCCAGCGTGATCCCGGCCTGATCGGGCGTGCACGGACCCGGCGAGACGACACAGCGGTCGTATGCGCCCTTGAGCAGCTCCTCCGCGGTGGCGCGGTCATTGCGCACGGTGTGCACGTCCGCCCCGAGCTCGCCCAGGTACTGCACGAGGTTGTACGTGAAGGAGTCGTAGTTGTCGAGGACCAGGACTCTCATGACCAGTCCGGCTGTTCGCATGCCAGCTCCACGGCCCGCACAACCGCGCGCGTCTTGGCCACCGACTCCTCGTACTCGTACTCCGGCTTGGCGTCCGCCACCGTGCCGCCGCCGGCCTGCACGTGTGCGACGCCGTCCTTGACGACGACCGTGCGGATGTGGATCGCGGTGTCGAGATCGCCGCCGTAGCTGAGGTAGCCGATCGCGCCGCCGTAGCCGCCGCGCTTGACCGGCTCGAGCTCATCGATGATCTGCATCGCGCGGACCTTCGGCGCGCCCGAGAGCGTTCCCGCGGGCAGCACCGAGCGCAGCGCATCCATCGCGCCGACCTCCTCGCGCAGCGTCCCCGAGACCGACGAGACGATGTGCATGACGTGGCTGTAGGACTCGATCTCCATCAGCTCGTCCACTTTGACGGTCCCGTACTCGCAGACCCTTCCCAGGTCGTTGCGCCCGAGATCGACCAGCATCACGTGCTCCGCGCGCTCCTTCTCGTCGGCGAGCAGCTCGCTTTCGATCCGGCGGTCCTCCTCCGGGGTGGCGCCCCGCGGACGAGTGCCCGCGATCGGCTTCGTGCTGACGTGGCGTCCGGTGACGGTCAGCAGCGGCTCCGGGCTCGCGCCGGCCACCTGGAAGTCCCCGAAGTCCAGGAAGTACATGTACGGGCTCGGGTTGACAGCCCGCAGCCCTCGGTAGATCGAGAATGCCTCGACCGGCACCGGAGCCGACCAGCGCTGGGAGGGCACGACCTGGAAGGCATCGCCCGCGTAGATGTACTCGACGATGCGCGCCACCATCGCTTCGAAGCGCTCGCGTGGCATGTTCGACTCGAATGTGGGCATCTCGCGCGCCGGCGGCTGGACTGGGTGGGGCTCCATCCCCGACTCGCCGCGCGGCACCGGTCCGGCGAGCGCGCAGCGCACCTCGCCGATCGTGCGCGCGGCCTGCTCGTAGGCGCGCTCGACATCGGGCTCCGCCTGCTGGCCTATCTTCGATAGGTCGGCGTTGGCGAGGATCGTCACCGTGTGCTTGAGGTGGTCGAAGATGACCAGCGCGTCGGAGAGCATCAGCGCCATGTCCGGCAGCCCCAGCGGATCGGACTCGGACCCGCCTGGAGGCTCGCCCAACGGCTCGACGGTGCGCACGAGGTCATAGCCGAAGTAGCCGACGGCGCCGCCCGTGAACGGAGGAGCCGAGGCCCGAGCGGGCGAGGTCCCGGTCCCGGTGTCGATCGGCGCCTGGCTGAAGCGCGCCACGTGCTCGGCCGCGAGCGCGTACGGATCGCCGCCGTCGGCCAGCGACCAGCGCAGCACCGCGCGCGGACGAAAGCCGATGAACGACCAGCGCCCCACGCGCTGGCCCTGATCGGCGGACTCCAACAGGAACGCAGGCTCTCCCGGGGCCAACGCGCGCAGCTTCAGGAAGGCGGACACGGGCGTCTCGCAATCCTCGATGAAGCTGTAGCGCAGCGGGATCAGGTTGTACTTTTGCGCCAGCGACCTGGCCTGCTCGAGGCTGGGCGCGATGCCCACGCCGCTGAGCTCGGGCGCGCTAGGCGCGACGGCCATCGAGCACCCGCTCGGCGTCCGTGAGCGAGCGTCCGCGACCGCGCAGCAGCACCAGCACGTGGTAGAGCACGTCGGCCGCCTCTTCGTCCACGCGCTCGTCGGACTCCTCGCGCGCCGCGCGCGCCACCTCCTCGGCCTCCTCCATCACCTTCTCGCCGATGCGACCGGGATCGTCGAGCAGCTCGACCGTGTAGGAGCCCTCCGGGCGCTCGCGCGCTCGTGCGGCGATCGTGCGCTCGAGCGCGGGCAGCGTCTCGAACGGCGCGCCCTCGTCGAGCTCGCCGCGGTGAAAGCAGGTGCGCTCGCCCGTGTGGCAAGCGGGGCCCGCCGGCTCGACCAGCGCGAGCAGTGCGTCGCCGTCGCAATCCACGCGCAGCGCGCGTACCGCCTGCACGTTGCCGCTGGTGGCGCCCTTGTGCCATTGCTCGCCGCGGGAGCGGCTCCACAGGTGAAGCTCGCCCGATTCGCGCGTGCGCCGGAGCGCCAACTCGTTCATGTACGCGAGCGTCAGCACCTCGCCCGTGCTCCAATCCTGCACGATGCACGCCACCAGTCCGTCGGCGTCGTACTCGAGGAGCTCATCGATCGGCTGCGCAGAGGGGGTGCTCACGGCCCCGATTGTAGGTCCCGGCGCACGGACGGCGGTTTCAGACACACTCCCGCCCATGCAGACGGCGCTCGACCGCAAGCTGCTCGTGATCACCGGCAAGGGCGGCGTCGGCAAGACGACGATCGCCGCCGCGATCGGCCTGCTCGCGGCGAACAGCGGCAGGCGCACCATCGTGGTGGAGGTCGGCCAGGAGAGCCGCCTGCCCCAGATGTTCGGCAACCAGGCGCCACAGCCGGGGATCGAGACCCGGCTGCAGGAGCGCCTGTGGAGCATCTCGATCGACCCCGACCGCGCGCTGTTGGAGTGGCTACAGGCGCTCGGCGGGCGCGTCTCCGGCCGCCTGCTCGCCTCCAGCGGCACCTTCCAGTACTTCGCCGCCGCCGCCCCCGGCGCCAAGGAGCTCGTGACGATGGTCAAGATCTGGCAGCTCACCCGCGGCGGCGGGCGCGGGACGCGCTCCGGCAGCTATGACCTGGTCGTGCTCGACGCGCCCGCCACCGGGCACGCGCTCGGCATGCTCGGCTCTCCGCAGACCTTCGGCGCGATCGCGCGTGTGGGACCGATCGTCGGCTACACCCGCCAGCTGCAGGAGCTGCTGGAGACCCCCTCGCACTCGGCGTACCTCGCGGTGGCGCTCGCCACGGAGATGGCCGTCAGCGAGGCCCTGGAGCTACAGGACGGTCTGCAGCGCCAGCTCGGGCGCGACCTATCGGCGGTCGTCGTCAACGCGCTGCTGCCACGACGCTTCACGACAGAGGAGCTTCACCGGATCGAGTCGCTGAGCGTCGAGGGCTCACTTGGCGCCAGGGGCGGCTCCAGCACCGGCGCAGGTACGGCGGTGACGGGCATCCAGCGGGCTGCGGTCGACTCCGCCGCGCAGGCGGCACGCGCGGTGCACGATCGCGCGCGCTTCCAGCAGAACCAGCTCGCGCGCCTGCGCCGCCGGAGCTTCGACGTCGTGGGAGTCCCCTTCGTATGGGGCTCGCAGCTGGACCTCGCGGCGCTCGCGGGCATCGCCAAGCGCCTCGAGCGCAGCCTGTGAGGCTGTCGGATCTCGAGAGCGCAGGCGCGTCGCTCAGGTGATGCCCAAGCGGTCGAGCAGCGACTCGTCCGCGCGCCAGTCACGCCGCACCCGAACCATCAGCTCGAGGTGCACCTGGCAGCCGAGCGCGCGTTGCAGCTCGCGTCGCGCGGCCACACCGATCGCCTTGACCATGCGCCCGTGCGCGCCGATCAAGATCCCCTTCTGCGAGTCGCTCTCCACCCAGATGAGCGCCCGCACGCTCGCCAGGTCCTCGCGCGGGTAGGCGATCTCCTCCACCACCACCTCAACCGCGTGCGGCAGCTCCTGGAACGTGCGCCTGATCGCGGCCTCGCGGATCAGCTCCGCCAGCAGCAGCTCCGGCGACTGGTCGCTGCTCGCGTCCGAGGAGTACAGGAACGGCCCCTCGGGCATCAGCGCGCTGAGGTGATCCACGAGCTCGGGAACCCCCTCCCCGGTGCGCGCGGAGATCGGGAACATCTCGGCGCGGGGCTCGAGCTCGGCCGCCTGCTCGAGCGTCGCCATCAGCGCGGCCCGGGAGAGCCGGTCGACCTTGTTCACGGCGATCGTCAGCGGTCGCTGCACGTCGGCGAGGGTGCTGAGAATGAAGCGATCGCCGGGCCCCAACCCCTGCTGGCCGTTGATCATCACCAGGATCGCGTCGGCGCCATCGAGCTCGTACTGCACGCGCTTGGCCATCCGCGCCGTCAGCGCGTCCCGCGGTCGCTGCACGCCCGGCAGGTCCACGAGCACGATCTGGCGCTCGCCGCTGCTGTGCACGCCGCGGATCGCGCGCCTGGTCGTCTGCGGGCGGTCGGAGACGATCGCCACCTTCTCCCCCACCACGGCGTTCACCAATGTCGACTTGCCGACGTTCGGCCGCCCCGCCAGCGCCACGAAGCCGCTGCGCGTCACCTGGGCGCTCCCGCGAGCAGCTCGCGCTGAAGCGCCAGCATCTCGCCGTCGTCGGTCTCGTGGTCCATGCCCAGCAGGTGCAGCATGCCGTGGACGATCGCCTCGCGCAGATCGGCCGTGTGCTCAGGGCAGATCACCACGTCTCCGAGCTCGCGCGGGACCGGGTCGATGGACCGGGCACCGCCCACATCGGCGGGCGGCGGCGGGCCGCCAACGCCCTCCACGCCATCGATCGGGAAGGAGAGCACGTCGGTGGGAGAGGCTTTGTCGCGGTGCTCGGCGTTCAGCTGCGCGATCCGCGAGGCGTCCACGAACTCGATCGCCACGTGAGCCTGCTCGATCCCCATCCGAGCGGCCGTCCGCGAGCACAGCCGGCGGATCTCCTGGTCCGTGGGCGCCCCCGGGGCGATACCCGCGCCGAACACCTCCACGTCGAGCATCCAGGCTCAGGCGCTGCGGACGGAGCGCGCCCCGATGCCCGGCCGGGCGGGCTCCTCGCGCTGAGAGTGGACGTCGTAGGCCTCCACGATCCGCTGCACGAGCTTGTGCCGCACGACGTCCTCGCCGCCGAAGCGGATGAACTCGATCTCCTCGACCGCGTCCAGGACGTCGCCGACGACGATCAGGCCGGACTGCTGCTCGCGCGGCAGGTCCACCTGCGTGATGTCGCCGGTTACCACCATTTTCGAGCCGAAGCCAAGGCGGGTGAGGAACATCTTCATCTGCTCGGGCGTCGTGTTCTGCGCCTCGTCGAGGATCACGAACGAGTCGTTGAGCGTGCGCCCGCGCATGAACGCCAGCGGCGCGATCTCGATCACCCCGCGCTCGATGTGCTGGGAGACCTTCTCCGGATCGAGCATGTCGTGCAGCGCGTCGAACAGGGGACGCAGATATGGGTCCACCTTCGCCATCAGGTCGCCCGGCAGGAACCCCAGCCGCTCGCCCGCCTCGACCGCCGGCCGCGTGAGGATGATGCGGTTGACCTCGTGCCGGGAGAGCGCCGCCGCCGCCATCGCCACCGCCAGGAAGGTCTTGCCGGTGCCCGCCGGCCCCACGCCGAAGGTGATCGTGTTCTGGCGGACCGAGTCCACGTAGCGCTTCTGGTTGACCGTCTTGGGTGCCACCCGTAGCCCGCGGTGGCGCCAGACGACGTCCTCGAGCACCCGCGCCGGCGATTCGTGGGCGTCGAGTGCGCCCGTGACAGCCGTGATCGTTCCGGGGCCGATCTGGTGGCCGCTGGCGATCAGCTCGGCCAGCTCGCGCACCACGCGCTCGCCCGCGTGGGTCTCGGTCTCATCTCCGTCGAAGGTGAGCAGGTTGCCGCGCAGGTACACCTTGCAGTCGAGGTGCGCCTCCAGCGCTCTCAGCACCACATCCTGGCTGCCCGCCAGCTCGGCGGCGACCACGTTGGAGAGCTCGATCTGCGTCCTCATCCCTGAAGCGCCGCTCGCACCAGCGCGGATACCCGCTTGCCGTCGGCGCGGCCGTCGACGGCCGCCATGGCCTGCCTCATCGCCGCGCCCATGTCCTTGGCGGAGCTCGCGCCGCTGTCTCGCACCGCCTGCTCCACGATCGCCGCTAGCTCATCGTCGGAGAGCTCCGCCGGCAGGTAGGAGCCGATCAGCTGAGCCTCGGACTCCTCACCGCGGACGAGATCCTCGCGCCCGGCGTCGCCGTAGGCCTTGGCCGCCTCCAGCCGACGCTTGCGCTCGCGACGCAGCACGACGAGCTCGTCGTCTCCGCCCTCCTTGGCCGCCTTCTGCAACTCTGAGAGCACGAGCCGCAGCGCGCCGACCCGTTCCTTTTCGCCCGCGCGCATCGCCCCATGCAGGTCGGACTTGATCTGCTCGAGTATCGCCATCCAACGATCAGGATACGCCGCTGCGGCGAGCGCGCCACGAACTCGCGCACGATCTTCACTCGCGTTCGAGCGGAGTGGGGCTGCCCAGCCTTCCCGGCGAGGAGGAGTCGCGGCCGAACACGAGCGCCACGTTCCAGTCCACGAGCAGCCGCAGCTTGCGGCCCATGCCGGGCATCAGCAGCAGGTGATAGCTGCGAGCGATCAGCCATGCCGGCAGCCCCCGCCAGCGGATGCCGAGCGTGATCGCGACCGCCTGGTTGTGGCCGAGCTCGGCGACGACCCCTTTCGTGCGGTAGCGAAACGGCTTGGGGCTCGTGCCGGCGAGCACGGCCGCGACATTGCGCGCCACGAGCCGACCCTGGCGGATCGCGTGCTGCGCCGTCGGCGGACACGGCTGACCGGGCCTGGACGCGTCGGGTACGGCCGCACAGTCGCCGATCGCCCACACGTCGGTACCGCCGCGCACACTCGCGCCCGCCTCGGGGTCATCCGCCGCCGGCGCGCGGTGCTCGACGCGCATCGAGCGATCCACGACGACGCGCCCCTCGCGGTCCAGCGGCAGCCCCAGCCTCGCTACAACGGGGCTCGGCTTGACGCCCGCTGTCCACACGACCGTTCTCGCCGCGATCGTCTCGCCGCTGGAGAGCTTCGCCGCGCTGTCGCTCACCTCGAGCAGCGTGGTGGCGGTGCGGACCTCGATCCCGCGCCCGCGCAGCTCGCGTTCGGCGAAGCCGGACAGGCTTCTCGGCACCTCCTGCATGATCCGGTCCCTGGCCTCCACGAGCACCCAGCGCATCCCCTGCAGGCGACAGCGGGGATACATCTGGATCGCCTGGGCGGCGAAATCCTGCAGGTCCGCGAGCCCCTCCACGCCGGCGTATCCCGCCCCGACGAACACGAAGCCCAGGTACTCGGCCCGCATGTCCGGGTCCTCCATCGACTCGGCGATGTCGAGACAGCTCAGCACCTGGTTGCGAAGCGCGGTGGCGTCCGACAGGAACTTCAGCCCGATCGCGTGCTCGGCGAGGCCCGGGATCGGGAGCGTTCGCGAGACCGACCCCAGCGCGACCACGAGCTGGTCGTAGTGCAGGTCGAGGTGCTCACCGTCGATCCGCTGCACTCCGAGCGTCGCGCGCTCGGGCTCGGCGCCGGTCACACGTCCGATCACCAGGTGGGTCCGGCGCAGCTGCGAGCGCAGAGAGACCACCACGTGGCGCGGGTCGAGCGTGCCTCCGGCGGCACCCGGGAGCAGCGGCGTGTACAGCAGGAAGTTGGCGTCGTTGACGAGCGTCACGCGCGCGCTCTGCTCTGGCATCAGGCGCTCGAGGGCGCGGGCGGCGTAGAAGCCGCCAAACCCGCCACCAGCGATCACCACCCGCCAGGCCATGGGTACAGAATAAGGTGCAGCGAGTGAACGACTCCCTGTACGCGAGCGCACTGGCCCCGTTCCTCGCCGAAACCGAGCGCATGCGCCCCGCCCAGGCTGAAGTGATCGACGCCCACACCCACCTGGGCCTGGATGAGGACGGACGCTCGCTCACACCCGAGCAGCTGCTCGCGCAGCTCGACGCCGCCGGCGCGCGCCGCGCCTGCGTGTTCCCGCTGCACGACCCCGAGCGCAAGCCTTCCTACAGCGTGCCCAACGACCGCGTGCTCGCGTGGGCCGCCGATACCGATGGCAGGCTCGTGCCGTTCTGCCGCCTGGACCCGGCGGAAGGCCCGCTGGCGGAGGCCGAACGCGGCCTCGAGCGCGGTGCGCGCGGCATCAAGCTGCACCCGCGCGCGCAGGACTTCGACTTCGACGGTCAGGAGATGGACGGGGTGTTCGCGCTGGCCGAGAGCGCGCGCGTGCCGATCCTGATCCACGCGGGCCGCGGGCTGCCGCCGCTGGCCGAGGGGCTCGTCGAGCTCGCCCTACGCCATCCGGGTGCCGTGCTGATCCTCGCGCACGGAGCGATCTGCGACCAGGGGATCCTGACCTCGCGCCTGGCCGAGCATCCTGGGGTGCTCTACGACATGTCCTGCTTCTTCCCGCTGGATGTGATCGAGCTGTTCGCACGCGCTCCCGCCGAGCGAATCGTGTTCGCCTCGGACCCTCCTTACGGGCTGCCCGCCACCACGCTCTACATGGCGCTGCGGGTGGCCGCGCACGCGGGCCTCGACGAGGCGACGACGCGCCTCGTGCTCGGCGGCACGATGGCCGCGCTGCTCGACGGCCAGGGGCTCCCGCCCGTGACGCCTCCTCGTCGCGGCCCCTCGATCCAGCTTTCCGGGCGCCTCGCACGTGTTTACAACTACGCAAGCCTCGTCGGACCGGCGCTGTTCACCGGGGTCGTCGAGCAGGCGCGGGCGATGCTCGACATGGCGATCGCCGCCTGCCGCGACCCCGAGCCCGATTCGGTGGGTGAGGCGCTCGAGACGATCGGGGCGGCGCTGAGCGCGGCCGCGGCGATGATGGCCGAAGAGGACGGCGTGCGCCCCGCGATCGACCTGGTGTATCGATCGATCGTGCGCGCCGCGACCGAGATTCCCGACTGATCGACCGCCGGCGCGCGAGCGCTCAGGCGACTGTCGTCTGCCGGCCAACGCCTGTGAGCCACACCGCGGCCCACTCGCCGCTGGCGCGCCGCAGACGCTCGCTCATGCCCAGGCGCTGCGCGAACGCGTCCGCGACCTCGTCGACCTCCTCGAGCAGCAGCCCGCCGACGATCAGATGCGCGGGCGCCGAGGGCATCGTGGCGGCGAGCGCGAGCAGCAGCGGACGCAGCAGGTTGGCGAGCACCACCGGTGGACCGGCGGGGGCGTGCGCTCCGTCCATCCAGGGGAGCGCCTCGGAGCGAAGCTCGAAGCGGCGGACCTCGATCTGCACGCCGTTGACGGCTGCGTTCTCGCTCGCCGCGTCCACGCTCTCGCACTCGTGGTCGAGGCCGAGCACCGGCTCGAAGCCGAGCGCCGCCGCCGCGATCGCAAGCACGCCCGAGCCCGTGCCCACGTCCAGCAGCGCCCCGCCGGCGGGCTCGCTGCAGACGAGCTCGAGCAGCAGTTCCAGGCACAGCCTGGTGCTGGCGTGCGCGCCCGTCCCAAAGGCCTGTCCGGGGTCGATCACGAGCTCGCGCACAGGGCCGTCGCGATGCTCGCTCGGCGGTTCCCACGGCGGGCGTACGTGCAGTGCCGGCACCGCGGGCCGCTCCTGCGAGCGGGGGCTCGGGGGCGAGATCAGGACGGGCCGGTGGAAGCGCTTCCAGCGCTCTTGCCAATCCTCGGCGATCTCGCTGGTGGAGATCTCGACGAGCGCATCGCCGGCCACAGCGCGCAGGTCGGGAAGGCTCGGAATCTCCCCCGGCGCGCCGTAGACGGCGTACTCGACCGTGTCAGGGTCGATCTGCAGCTCCTCCACCCCCGCAGGCGCGAGCTCGAGCAGCTCCGCCAGCACCATCTCGGCCTGCTCGCCGGCGACGCGAACCGCGAGCCTGATCACGCCGCCTGGCTGCCCAGCGCGCGGCGCAGCTTGGCGAACATCGACTCCTGCGAGTGCAGGTTCTCCTCACTCAGGGTGTCGTTCAGGCGCTCCATCAGCTCGCGCTGCTCAGGGGTCAACCGACGCGGAACCACGACGTTGACCACCACTCGCAGGCTGCCGCGCCGGCTGCGCCTGAGCGCCGGCATCCCCTGTTCGCGCAAGGTGAGCACCTCGCCCGGCTGCGTGCCGGGCGGGAGCTCGATCGAGGCGCTGCCTTCGAGCGTTGGGACCTCGAGCGTGCCGCCGAGCGCGGCCAGCGGCGCGGCGACGTCGAGAGCCGTGATCAGATCGTCGCCTTCGCGCACGAAGCGCTCGTCCTCTCGCACGCGCACGAGCACGTAGAGGTCTCCGGCGGGCGCGCCCGCCTCGCCCGCGTGGCCGCTGCCGCCCAGCCGGATGCGCTGCCCGTCGGCGATCCCAGATGGGATCTCGACCTCCAGCTCCCGCTTGCTCGTCACCCGCCCCCTCCCCCGGCACTGCCTGCACGGCTGCTTGGGCACGCGCCCGTCGCCGTGACACACGTCGCAGACGATCGTTCTCACCATCTGTCCGAGCAGCGTTCGCGTCACCGCCTGCAGCTGGCCGGCCCCACCGCAGCGCTCGCAGGTCTCGATCGGAGTACCCGGCTCGGCGCCGTTGCCGTGACAGTGCTCGCAGCGCTCGATGGCGTCGAAGGACACAGCAACGGTGGCGCCGTTGGCAGCCTCCAGCAGATCGAGCTCGACCGTGACCGCCGCGTCCCCGCCCTGCGCCGGTCCCCCCCGCCCGGCGGGCCCGCCGCCGAAGAACGCGTTGAACAGGTCGCCGATCGACCCGAACCCGTCGACGTTGGACGAGTAGCCACCCGAGCGCAGTCCGTCGTGGCCGTAGCGATCGTAGGTCGCCCGGCGATCGGGATCGGAGAGGATCTCGTTCGCCTGGGCGGCCTCCTTGAACTTCTCCTCGGCGTCGGGGTCGTGGGCGTTGACGTCCGGGTGCAGCTCCATCGCCAGCTGGCGGAAGGCCTTCTTGATCTGCTGCTCGGAGGCGTCGCGCTCGACGCCCAGCACCTCATAGGGATCGCGGGGCATGCCGGTCAGTTCAGGCTTCTGCGTAGGCGTCTTCAACGAAGCGCGACAGCTGATAGGCGGCGTCGCGAACGGTCGCGATCGCGCCCGCATAGTCCATGCGCACCGGCCCGATCAGCGACACCGTGCCCAGCTTGCGACTGGCCATCCCGTAGCCGGTGGCAACCAGCGCGAGCGAGTGCATCGCCGGGAGCTCGTTCTCGTGGCCGATACGCACGTACACACCCGACTCGGCGAGCGCCGCACGCAACACGTGCAGCAGCGCCACACGGCGCTCGAGCAGGTCGATCAGGTCGTTGACGTGGGTGGTGTCCTCGAGCTGCCCCGCCTCGAACAGCCGCGCGGTCCCCTCCACGTACAGCGAGTCCTCGCCCTCGGTGGCCAGATCGCCGAAGCCCAGCGCGAAGCGGTCGAGGAACTCGAGCTCTCGCGGCGAGAGACTGGGGTCGACGAGCCGCTGCTGGAGCATCCTCGCGCCCAGTTCGAGGCCCACGAGCCGCTCGTTCAGATACTCGCCCGCCCACGCCACCAGGCCCGGGTCCACCGCGCGCTCGAACGTGGCGAACATCTTGGAGACGTTGCCGGCGGAGGTGATGATCACGACGAGCACGACCTGCGGCTGCAGCGCGAGCACCTCGACGTGTCGGATCGTGGCCGTGTTCGGCGACGGAGCGGAGACCACCGCGAGCAGGTTGGTCATCTGCGAGAGGGTTTCGCTGGTCGTGCGCATCGCCTCCTCCACCTCCCGGCGAATCAGCGAGAGCTCGAGCCGGCGCTCGAGCGCGAGCCCCTGCCCGGAGCTGAGCATGCGGTCGACCACGTAGCGGTGGCCCGCATCCGTGGGCACGCGCCCGGCCGATACGTGGGGATGGTCGAGGAGACCGTACTCCTCGAGCAGCGCGAGTTCGTTGCGAACGGTCGACGGTCCGCAGTCGAGCTCCGGGGCGGCGGCTATCGATCGCGAGGCGACCGGTTGGCCGGTGCGCAGGTAGTCCTCGACCACCTGGCACAGAATGCGCTCCTGACGGGGGCTCAGCATGCTCTTGATTGTAGGCGGCGTGCTGGCGCCGGAAAAACGCGCGCCGCGGCTATAGCTCGAGCTCTGCCTCGGCGTTTCGGATTATCTGCTTGCCGTCCTGCTCGGCGACCGTGTCCACGACGGCGCGCCCGTCGGCGATCTCGCGCACCGTCCCGCTGACGATGACCTCCTGCTCGGGGACGCCCATGCCGCGGAACTGGACCGACAGGCGCTCGAGATGCTCGGGACCTCCCGCCGCTTCGGTCTGCGCCCGGGCGACCTGCGCCATCGTCCACAGGCCGTGCAGGATCCGACCTGGTAGGCCGACCGCTTTGGCGAAATCCTCGTCCGTGTGGATCGGGTTGAAATCGCCTGAGGCACCCGCGTAGCGGAGGGTCAGGTACTTGTCGGGCGTAACCCGCACCTCGGGGATCTGCTCGCCGGCGTGGAGCTCTGGCATACCGCTCACACTCCTCGGACGATGTTCGTCCATGTCCCGCGGCAGACCCGCTCGCCGCGCTGGTTGGTGGAGATCGACTCGAACACGTAGTAGCCGCGCCCGTCCGCTTCGGAGATGTCCTTGACGTTCGCGGTGGTCGTGATCTCATCCCCCGCGACCACCAGCGGGCCCCAGACGAACTCCTGCCCTCCGTGGACCATCATCGCGAAGTTGAGCTCGATCTCCGGATCGAAGATCGGCGGGCCCACCGACGGGGCGCTGTAGACGACCGCAAACATCGGCGGCGCCACGACGTCCGCGTAGCCGGCCGCACGCGCAGCCTCCACGTCGAGGTGCAGTGGGTTGGTCTCGCCCACCGCGCGCGCGTACTCCCTGATCTTCTCGCGGCCAACCGCGTACAGGACGGGCTCGTAGGTCTTGCCGATCGCGGCTGTGTTGACGGGCATCGGAGCGTGCTCCCTGGAGGCGTAGCTGGTCTGGGGCGGTCTGCGGCGCGCCAGTTTACGCGCTGGCGCGGCGAGGTGCGATCGGGCGCGCCCGCGTTCGTGCAGTTCCCATCCTCTCGACGCGTTTGGGTGGGTCGTCCTTGCAGTCGCCATCCCCGGCGACGCGCGCCGGTCGCAGTCGCCTGTGCCCGGCGGGGGCGGGCGACTGCGGGGACATCACCCCGCAATCCCGCATGGCAAAGCCAAACTGCGGCTCCTGACCGGGGGCTGACTGCAGCGCGCGCGGGCGCGACGGCAACGCGCTTGCGGCGGGCTCGCGCCGTGCGCTACCGTGGCGCTCCCCTCCCCTTTCTTCATGAGCCGTCTCGGCGCTCGCCGATCTCCTCACAGCTCGCACCAGCGAGCACTCGACACGCCGCATGAGCCCGCCGCAGATCCATTCCAGCGGGCCCCCTTCAGCGGCACGGCACATACAGCGATGAGCGCATTCGCGCCAACTTCGGCGACGCCCCAGCGCTCGCAGACGAGATCTCCGAGAACCCCTTTGGGGGTTCTCGGACCCATGCCCTGACATCTCCCGGCGCCGATTCGGGCGCTTGACGGATACCCGAGCGGCTCCCTACAAGCCGCTCCAACCAACCCCGCGCCGCCCTCGGGCGAGCCGGCCGACCGGCAAGGAGCAAGCCATGACCGCAACGCTGTCGCACACCCCCACCGAGCCACGACGGGCGAGCACCCGCACGGCCGCACGTCGTCGGCAAGCCGGTGTCGCCGGCCAGCGCACCGGGGCGCGAACCCAGCATCCGCTGGGTTGCTACACCGACCGTCGGGGCCGCGCTCGAGAAGTCATCTCGAGGCCCGGCGCCGCCGGGAGCGTGCTCGTCCTCGATCGCGACCGAGCGACGCAGGGCGACCGCCGCATGGTCGCTCACCTGGCGTCCGACGAGCCCGCCGAGAACGCGGCCGTCGTCTGCGCCGACTATCTGCAGAGCATGACCGCGGACGGCTGCCGCTGCCGAGCGGTGACGGCCGAGGATGCCCTCACGGTGCCGTTCGCCGATGAGCCCGAGGCGCGTGACGCCGACGGGTCGGTGGGGAGCGAGGCGCCGCAGGCCGTGGACCGGCTTGGCCGGCATTACACACTCGAGCTCGTTCACGGCGGCATGTCGATTCCCACGCTGCGCTGGTGTCGGCGCTCCGGCCAGTTGCCCGGCCCGCTCGAGCAGGTGAGCCTCCGTGAGGCGATCGCCTCGATCGAGAGCTACGAGCCGGTGCGGACGCTGACGATCCGCGCGCTGTCGCTCCACAAAGCGAGCACGGTGCTCTCCATGACGGTCCTGCGGGCCGAGCTGGCGCGCGTGCAGGAGAGCCCGATCGTCCTCAACCGCGGCTTGCGCGAGGCGGTGCTCGAGCGGGTCGCGCGCGGTCAGCTGAGCATGAGCGAGATCGCCGTCCGCTGCAGGCGGGTCAAGCGCGACCGCAACGGCAACGAGAGCGGCGAGACGAGCTGGCTGGCGCGCCGCATCGGCCTGCTCGCGGAGGGCGGGCAGAGCGTGCCCACCCCGTGGATTCACAGCGATGTGCTTGCTCTGATCGCACGCAGCGGACTGGGTGTGAGCCCGCGCGAGGTCGAGCTCTGATGCACGCCCAGCTCGACGGGCCGATTCTGGTGGTCGAGTCCGATCGCCAGCTGGGCAGCGCGATCACCGACCAACTCGTCGCCGACGGCTTCAGCGTCGAGCTGGCTCGAACCGCCGAGCACGCGCGCGTGCTCGCCGCGGCGCACGCGCCCAGACTCGCCGTGCTCGGATGGCTGGACTCGCCGCGCGGAGCGCTGGCGCTGCTGGAGGAGATACGCCGCTGCGAGCACGCACACAGCCCATGGGACCGGACGCTGCCGGCGATCGTGATGGGCTCGCAGGCACGCGAGCTCGACCTGCTGCGCGCCTTCGAGGCGGGGGCGGACGACTTCTTGGCGCGGCCCGCCACCTACCTGGAGTTGCGCGCTCGGCTGCGGGCGATCCTGCGCCGCGCCGGCGACGCGGCCGCGCAGGAAGGACAGATCGAGGTGGGAGCGCTGAGGATCGACACGAGCGCGCGCGTCGTTACGCTCGAGCGCCGCCAGGTCGATCTTCGCCGCATGGAGTTCGACCTGCTCGTCCATCTCGCGCGCGAGCCCGAGCGGGTGTTCGCCCGCGAGGAGCTGCTGCGCGCGGTCTGGCAGTACCGCTCCGGTGGATCGACCCGCACGGTCGACAGCCACGCGAGCCGCCTGCGGCGCAAGCTCGCCGCGTGCGGCGACACCACCTCGTGGATCACCACGGTGTGGGGAGTCGGCTACCGACTGACCTGAGCGCCGGCTGCGGGGAGTCGGCTCCCTACTGACCTGAGCGCCGGCTGCGCTGCGCGCAACTGAGGCTCTTCATCTCACCAACGCGCATGCGGGCTTCGGCCGGCGCGCGCAGGCACCTGCGAGCCGAGCCGGCTCGTCAGGCGCCGCCACCCGATGGCGGGCCTCGTGGCCCGCCATCGGTCGTTGACCAACGGCCGGCTCGCGCCGGCCCGAGCGGGACGGCCCAGACGGCCGTTCCAGGAAGGGAGTGGCGACATGCCCTCATCTGAATTCCATCTCGAAAGCGAAGGCACTCCGCAGTTGGTCATTGCCCAATTCGGGCACTGGCTGTCGAGCACCGCGATCCACTGCGCCATCGGCGTGGTGCTCGGGATGCTCCTCGCACGAGCGATGCGCAGCAGGCACCTGCACTGGAGCTGGGCGGCCAGCACCCTCGTGCTTCTGCTCGTTTGCGAGCCGAGCCTCCCCGGGCCGGCGTCGACACTCGCCGTCGCGTGTCTGTTCGCTGGCGCGCGTGGCCGACGCTGGCACCGCGAAGACCTCGAGGCGGGCGCCGATCTGACGGAACTCGCGGACGGGCGGCGCACACCGCTGGATCTGCTGCGGGCGCTCGCTCGCGCGGCGAGCGAACGAGCCCGCGAGACGCACGGAGCCGGCCGACGGGCCCGAGGCGACAGACTGGCGCTCGGCGTGGACGAGAACGCTCGGACGGTGTCGATCCCGTTCGGCGGCCCTGACGGTGGCAGGCACACGCTCGTGGTCGGCGCGACCGGCTCGGGCAAGACGGTCACCCAGACGTCGATCGCCGGCCACGCGATCGCACAGGGCATGGCAGCGGTCGTGCTCGATCCGAAGGGCGACCGCGGCATGCGCGAGCGGGTGCGCAGCGCAGCGCTCGAGTCAGGACGGCGGTTCCTCGAGTGGACTCCGGACGGAGACTGCGTCTACAACCCGTTCGCTCGCGGAGGCGCCAGCGAGATCGCCGACAAGGCGCTCGCGGGAGAGCACTTCACCGAGCCCCACTACCTGCGTCAGGCTCAGCGCTACCTCGGCCACGTCGTGCGTGCCCTGCGCTGTGGCGAAAGGGAGGTCAGCCTGCAGGCCATCGTCGAGCACCTGGATCCCGCTCGCCTGGAGGCGCTCGCCCGCACGCTGCCGCAGGCCGAGGCGGGCACCACGTTCGCGTATCTCGATTCGCTGTCCTCCCGCCAGCAGAGCGATCTGACGGGTGTTCGCGACCGGCTGGCGACCGTCACCGAGTCCGATGTCGGGCGATGGCTCGACCCGGACACGGTCGGCGCGGAGCGCTTTGAGCTGCTCGCCGCCATGCGGGAACGGGCGGTCGTGTACTTCAGCCTCCAGTCGGACCGTCGACCGCTGCTGAGCCAGATGCTCGGAGCGGCGATCGTCCAGGACCTGCAGACGGCCATGGCGGCGTCTCAGGCTCGACCGGTCCCGACGCTGGTGGTGATCGACGAGTTCTCGGCGATCGCAGCAGAGCAGGTCGTGAGGCTCTTCGGTCGCGCCCGGTCGGCCGGCTTCAGCCTGCTGCTTGGAACCCAGGAGCTCTCGGACCTCAGGCCGCCCGGCCGCGAACGGCTGCTGGAGCAGGTGCTGGGCAACCTGTCGGTGCTGATCGCCCACCGCCAGGTCGTGCCGAGCTCGGCGGAGCTGATCTCTAGCGTCGCCGGCACGAGAGGCGCGTGGCGGGTCTCCCGCCACAGCGACGGCAGAGCCACACGCACCAGGAGCCGCGAGCCGGTGCTCGATCCAGGCCGCGTGATGAGCCTGGGTCGCGGCTGGGCAGCGGTGCTCGTGCTCGAGCACGGCGGCAGCGTACGGATCGCGCGCATGTTCGCGCCGCGCCCCTGACACGCCGCCGAGCCAATTGCGATCGGACCCACGCGGGCCGGCATGCCTCATGGCGTTCCGGCCGCGTGACCGGTCGTCCCGTCAATCGGAAAGGAACAGGACAGATGTCCACGACAGACGCATCGCATTCACCGGAGCAGCTGGCAATCGTGCGCTGGACGGCGGGCCTCGGCGCCGTCACCGCGCAGGCACTCGCGCTGCACGAGGACCGAGCGCTCGCCTCGGCGCGTGCGCTCCTGCTCAGCGGCGAGCGCGCCGGCCTGCTCTCCCGACGCCGCGTGCTCGCAGACGCGCCGGCGCTCTACACTGTCACCCGCGCGGGGCTGCGCGCTGCCGGCCTGCGGGGATTGGAGGCGGCTCGCGTTAGCGCCGCCAACGCTCCCCACATGATCGCCTGTGCCGAAGCGGCGGCGGCGCTGGAGCGCGCGTACCCCGACCACGACGTGATGGGCGAGCGCGAGCTGCGCCAGCAGGAGCGCGAATCGGGCGTCGCGCTGGCCAGCGCGCGAGTCGGAGGCCCAGTCGTCGGCGCGCCGGCGCTGCACCGCCCCGACCTCGTGCTGTGGCCGACCGGCGTCGGGGAGCCCCTGCCGGTCGCCGTCGAGGTCGAGCTGACGGTCAAGGCGCCGCGACGGCTGCTGGAGATCTGCCGCGCGTGGGCGCGCTGCCGCTGCGTGGCCGGCACGCTCTACCTCGCCGCCCCGCAGGTGCAGCGGCCGCTCGCTCGGGCGATCCACGCCTCGCAGGCCGGCGAGCGGGTCATCGCCGTGGCGCTCGATGCCCTGATCGGAGGAGCGGAGGTGGCCTCCTCGGCGCCGCCCGCGAGTACCGTCCCAAGCGATGCGTAGCTTGGCGGTGGGGGGTCAACCATCTAGCAATGGAGACCGATCATGGCCTACTTCAGCATCAACCGCGTCGTTCTGGTTGGGCGTCTCACCCGCGACCCCGAGCTGCGCGCGCTCCCCTCGGGCTCGAGCGTCTGCAGTCTGCGGATCGCCTGCAACTCGAGCCGGCGCGACGCCGACGGTGAGTTCGTCGAGCGGCCCAACTTCTTCGACGTGAGCGTGTACGGCGCTCCCGGCGAGAGCGTCGGCCACTACATGCGCCGCGGCAGTCGCGTGGCGATCGACGGGCGCCTGGAGTGGCGTGAGTGGGAGACCGCTGAGCACGAGCGCCGCCAGGCGGTGAGCGTGATCGCGGACACCGTCCAGTTCCTCGACAGCCCGGGCGAGCACCAGCCGAATGGCGATGGCGAGGACGAGGCGGGCAGCACGGATGAGGGCGAGCTCGTTGGCGTGGGCGCGGACGAGCGCGAGCTCGTCTTCTAGGACAGGAGATCTCGAACGGCGGGGGACGTGCGAGCGGGCGTTCCCCCGCCGTCCCCCGCTCTTGGCCCTCGAGGCCTTTTTGCGTTTAAAGGGGCTCGCGCGGGCTCAGAAGCTCCCGTGACTCAGCGGTCGCCTCACCGGCACGAGGGTCGCCGTGAGCCGCGGTCACCCGCACGTGCGGGGGCAGGCGGGGAACGCCATACGCGCGCAGCAGACCCTCGTGCACGTCGCGCTCTGCGACGAACAGGACCTGTTCCCGGGCCGGATATTCCCAGTCCACCGGATACTCGCCGGCGTAGGCACGACAGGCGCGCAGGACGGTGTCGGCGCGCCGAGCGCACTCGCGGGCACGGGCGCGGTCGCGACACACGAACACGACCAACGGCAGCGCCTCCGCGCGGCGTCCGTAGCGACGCGTGTGCACCGACCAGCCGGTGAGGAAATGGTCGTAGCGTTGGAGCTTGGCGGCGGCACGGCCCACCGCCAGCCGGTCGTCGTACTCGATCATCAGGTCGCACGCCGGCATGCGACGCTCCTCGTTGGCCGGCACATCGACGATCGCGTGGGGTCGCACCGTCTCGAAGCGCTCAACCTCGACGGGCCGGCCGTCGGCGTCGGCTCGCAGGAAGTCGTGCGGCGTGCGTCCGCCCGGCAGCCTCAGCTCGCTCGGGGACAGCGCCACCCGTCCGTCCGGGCCGGAGCGGCCTGGCGGTGCGAGCGCCGATTCGCCGGGGCCGCGCAGCCGCGGACGGGTGCCGCTCAGCATCTGCGCAAGCGCCAACGTCCATCCGCTGACATGGACCTCTCGGCGTGCTTGGCGCAGGGTTCCCCCGCTGGCGTCGACGCCTGAGAGACGGGAGGCCCGTGCGGCCGGCTCCTCGTCGCTGAGCGCACCGTCGCGGAGACCGTGAGCCTCCAGCGCCCGCACGCCGGCTGCGGCGATCGCGTAGCACATCGGTATTCCGCCACCGTCGCGGCGATGGAACTGGAAGCGCTCGACCATGCCCGCGTCGGAGAGCCGCTTCAGCCGCCGTTGTGTGGTGCTGGCGGCGCGCCCCGCGTTGAAGTGGCGGTGCAGCTGGCTGGTGAGCACGTGCCCCATCGCGTCGATCAAGCCGAGCATCTCCAGGTCGAGGCGGTCTGGCTCGAGCGCCTGTGGGAGCTCGACCCGCCTGGCCGGCCGAACGCTGTGGGCACCGTCGAGCTCCACGAGCTCGCGGTAGCTCTCGGCAGGCGCCTGTGGACGCCCGTTGCTCGGGTCTTCCGCCCCGCTCGCAGAGCGGGACGCTTCGGCTCGCTGTGGTTTGCCGTTCGGGTGTTGGCGAGCAGGCTGAGGCTCACGCGCCTCGCGACCGGCACGGTCCCAATGTGGCTGGCGCAGGTCGCTGAGGTGGCGAGCGCCGCGCTCGCGCTGACGGGCGGCGTGCAACGCGAGTCGCTCACGATCCACCGCCAGCGGGATCGTCTCCGCGACGAACGGCGACTGGCGCCCGTCGGAGGTGACCCAGCTCGCGATCGCGTGGTGCTTGGGTAGATGCAGTCGTACGTCGGGGTGCCCGAGGCTCGAAAGTCGCTGGATTCCCGGCCGGACCGTGTCGGAGAACTCGGCCATCGTCAGGGCGGCCGCCTCGCGCGCATCGCGCGTGGAGGCGGTGGCGAAGTAGACGCGATGCGCGAACAGCGCATCGAGCTGCTCGCGGACCTCGCGTTCGGTCCACTGCGCATCGGCCTGCCAGCACGCCACGGTCTCCAGGCCGGCAGAGCGCTTCAGAGCCATCGTCTCGGCGAAGCCCCGGTTGATCACCAACGGCGCCTCGTCGACCTTCAGGGCGACAGCAATCCTCTGCTCAGCGGGAACCAGATCCTGCTGACGTGCCAGCGCCGCATCGAGCATCCCCACGAGCAGCTGCATCAGCACAGAGGTGTTGCCGGCTCCCATTCCGCCGAGCGCGCCCTTGACTACGAGCACCTCCTGGCCGGAGATCACGCGGTCGAAGTCCACCATCAGCGACTCGTTGAGGAGAACCCGCTTGATCGATGGCGAGTTGAGCAGCCGCGCGAGCTTGTTCACGGGAGCGTCGAGCTTGGCTGTGGTCGTGCTGCGGGCGTCCGCCAGCTGGGCGCTGAGCTCTGCCGTGAAAAACTCAGATATCTCCTTGAACTCGGGCAGCGTCCGCACCCGCGCCCCAACGCTGCTCCGATACGCGTAGCCCTCCTCGCCAACCGACAGCAGGCGGGCGGCATCCCACAGCGTGCCCGCGCGATCGTACGCGAGCACCGCGATGATCGCGTTGCGCAGGTAGCGGTCGGAGGAGGCCCGGATGTCGGCGTCGGTGAACAGGTTCTTGAGCGCCGCCACGACGTAGTCGGCGATCACGTCGGCCGGCGCGTCGACCGCCAGCGGGTTGAAGCCGCACGTCGGGTGAGAGAGGTCCAGGAGCGTGCACGTCCGCTCTGGCGCCACCAGGCTGACGGCGGCCTCGGCGGCATCGCCCTTGGGATCCAGCACGATGACCGCGCAGCGCTCGCGCCGGAGATCCTCGGCGACGGTGGCCACGAGATAGCTGGACTTGCCCTGCTCGACGGTCCCCGGCACAGCTGTGTTCTGCTTGCGCAGCGCCGGGTGGATCGAGACCGCCCCGAGCGCGTCGCGCAAGGTGCCGGCGCCGTCGGGCGGGCGAAAGACAGTCGGCGGCGCCGGCGCCAGCGGCAGGCTGGTTCGTTGAAATGGAACCGTCAGGTAGTCGATGGACGGCAGCTGCCACATCAGCGCGAGCTCGGCCGAGGCGAACACGCCCTTGTTGAATGAGGGCAGCGGGTTGCCCTCCCCCCGCTGGACACGGCGGGTGTAGAGGCCGAGCAGGCCGTGGCGGATCGTGGTTCCGCGCTCGATGAGCCGGTTCTCCGCTCCCTCCACGCGCAGCTCGGAGGCGATCCGCTCGCAGACCTCGCGGGTCGGAGCGATCACGCGGAGGTCCACGAAGAACAGCGGTTTGTGCTGGACCTCCAGGCCTCCTCGCAGCTCCGCGTCCTCGACCATCGAGCGGTCGCGCACGAACAGGTGCTCCCTGCGCTCGCGCGAAAGGCGGGCCTCGTGACGCTTGAAGCGGCGCTTCGCCAGCGCCTCGAACACCGAGGGCGTCGGCGTAACTGCGATCTGCACGAACGCCGGCTCGCCGCAGGCGCCCATCGTCGTGAGCAGCCCGTTCACCGTCGGCTCCCGCTCGTCTTCGAAGCGTTCCGGCGTCTTGACGCGCTTGATGAAGTCCGCGTGCTTCTTCAAGCGCAGAACCGCGGGCGGGCAGCCGACCGCCGGCGCCGCCGGCTGCAGCCGGCTGTTCGGATAGGCGGTCTGCAGCGCGGCCTCGACCATGCGCGTCTGCCCTTCGAGGCAGCTCACAGCCAGCCAGGCCGAGCTCCCGGCGGCGCCCTCGCTGTGCACCTCCAGCGACAGCGACGGCTGACCCAACAGCAGCCTGCGCCACCAGCGTCGCAGCAGGCGCTTGTGCAGCGCGCCGAACATGCTCACCAGCTCCGGCGCGCTCGCGTGATCGTTGCGGTAGGCCTGCACTCGCAGACGGACGTAGCGGCGACGTCCGCGGGCGCGGACGCGGACGATCCCAACCACCATCAGCAGCGCTGTCGCGAGAGCGAGCGTCAGCCTCACCGGCGCGACCCCCGCCGTCGGCGCCCATGACCACGTGGCGGCGGCCCAACGGTCGAGCGTCTCCGGGAGAGCGCTTACAAACGTATGCGGGACGTCGGCCCGCTCACCACGCAGGAGCTTGCCCGGCCCGTCCTGCACGAACCAAGCGAGCAGAGCAACGCCCGCGACGAACGCGAGCAGGCCGAGCAGCCGCCACAGCAGGAAGCGAAGCACCTGACTCCCTCTCCGACCAGAGACGGCGCGCAGGACCGAGCCGCCCGGGCGCAGCGCGCACGGCCCAAGGCCCCGGAACCCGGGCTGCGCGCGCGGCCTGCAGGCGGGGCGCTACCGCTCGGCGTTCAACGTGGTCGCGTCGCTCGCTCCACCTGCGCGCCGCGCGGCGTCAGATGCCACGCGTTGGCCGCTCCCTTTTCCTGGCCCTCACCGTGGTTCTCCACGAGCTTCAGTCGAGCGAGCCGGTTCAGCAGCTTCGAGATCTGACCCTGATCGACTATTCCTGAGCCTTCGGCGATCTCACGATTGCTCGCCCCCGGGTGCTCAGCGATGACCATCAGCACCCGTACGGTCCGGTAGGTGAGACGCATGTTCAGGCCTTCCAGCGGATCCTTGTGACGAGCGAGCGTCCGCGACCCGCTTGCGCTCGGCACCTCCAGCGGCGGCTTGCTCAGTTCTCGCCCGGCGGCCCTGGCGCCGAGATACGGCAGCACGATCATGCTCATCAGCGAGCCCAGCAGGTCGGAGAGGCGCTCCTTGCCGTGCTCGAGCACTCGCGTGTGCAGGACCGCGAAGATCGCGCCCACCACGCCTTCCGCGGTGACCTCAGGCGGTTCACGCATCGCGTTGCTGGCTCCGCGCCCGCGGTCTATGACCTGCGCCAGTTCGTCGAGCACCTTGGCGCGTCGATCCAGGACGCGCTCGCCTGCGCCCAGCGCCTCGACGATGCAGAGCTTCGCGAGGCCAGGCTCCTCATCCATGAACACCAGCAGCCTCGCCAGCGCCGCCCGTACGCCATCTCGCCAGCTGGACTCACGCTCGTATGCCTCCTGCGCGATTACTCGCGCCTGGCTGAGCGCCTGCTCGAATGCCGCCAGGAAGCAGTCCTCCCGGTCGGCGAAGACGTCGTAGAACGTCTTGCGCGACACTCGAGCCCGGCTGATGACCTGCGCAACCGTCATCCGCGCATAACCGACCTCCTCCACCGCCTCCACAGCCGCCGCCAGCATGCGGCTGCGCTGAATCTGCGTCACCTGCCCACGAGGCAGCCCCCCCGGTCCCGGGCGCAATCGCGGTGTTGCTGTACGTGTCTTGTACATAAGAGTCATGTCATCCCGCCTAGTCGTCTGTTTCGCCAGTGATAGTGAACACTCGGGTCCGCCCAAGCCAAGACGCTCGACCGGACTTCGCCTCTGAGCAGGCACTAGTCCGCCCGAGCATGTACAGGAGATTCACGGGTCTAGACCCTTAAGTCGAGACGCGTCTCTGACTTTTTTCCCGCTGATTCGAATGAGTTTGCGTGTATCAGTCGAGGGTTGACCCCCGGGGAAGCCTCTTTAGCCCGCCCATGAAGGGTATACGGAGTCCACTATCCAGAAATGCTCCGATTTAGGAAAAATATACTGAACTACCAGGACGGAAGGGGACAGGGGCGTACATGCTCGCGTAGGCGCGGTTGGCAGCGCCCTCGCCGCATCCAGGTATGCGCCCGGACGTGGCGATCATATTGAACGGGGTTCCTATGCCGAATCCTTCCGACCAACGGTTGAGCGGGTCGCTTGACGAAGGCGGATCGGAGCGGTCGCCGCGCTTAGCAGCGCGACTGTCCGTGGTGGGCTCTCATGCATGATAAAGCGACTTGCGATTTCCAGCGGTGGTCAGATCTCGGTGCCGGCGGCGGTCCGCAAACGGTGGGGCACGCGCGCGGTGCTGGCGGAGGACCGTGGGGACCGACTCGTCCTGCGGCGAGCACGGCGACGGCGATCCTGCTCGATGCCTATGCGCTGACTGCGTTCCTGGCGGAGGAGCCGGCGGCAAGCGAGGTGGGACAGCTGATCGCAGCCGGTGGCACCGTCGTGGGGCACCCAACCTCGCGGAGGCCGCCGATCGCCTCGATCGCATCCACGGAATAGCGGTGCAACGCACGCGCGCCGCCGTCGAATCGCTCGATCAATCCACCGATCTGCGCGTGCACGCCGCTGAGCACACGCACGCATGGCGCGCAGCGGAGCTGCGGGTCGAGCACTACCACCGCACCCGCCGACCGCTGTCATTGGGAGACTGTTTGCTGCTCGCCATGACCAGCCAGCAGGATCAGCTGGCTACGGCCGACCCACACGTCTTGGCCACTGCCAGCGAGGAGCAGATCGGGTGGATTGCCCTGGAGGACTCCCAGGGTCGCCGCTACACGCACGGCCAGCAGCTCTGAACCCCACACGCGATCGAACGATCTCCGCGACCACCTCAAGCCAGTACCGCTACCAGTTCCTGCGAACGCCATCCTCTCATGTCCTGGCGAGTCCGGCCCCAGAACTGCTGATCCCCTGTCGTGGCGGGGATGTCCGGATCTGCCCGCAGCACTGGACTGCATCGGGGAGAAGGGTTCAGGTTGGCTTTGCTATGCGGTTTTTGGGCCGCGTGCGGGGGATTTGCGGGGAGCCATACCGCCCTCATGCCAGGCTTTGCGATTGCCTGGACCCGTCGTATGCCATCGCGGACTGGCGTAGGCCGCCAAAGAGGCGGGCGTAGCAGGGCGCGGGCGGGACGTGCGGCCTTGAGGTAGCCGTAGAATGCCGCGCGATGATCGACATTGACGATCCAGACGCGCTGCCTGAGCTTCGCCTGTTCATCGTGTCGGTTGGGCTCGACCCCTTCGGGCTGACAGACGCAGAGGTACGGGCTCGTGTACGTGCGCTGCTTGAGGAGCGGGTGCCAGCGCCTACGGTCGGGTTCGGGGATCAGCCGATCAATGGGCGCGAGTGGTTCGCTGCGGCACTGACGGCAGGCGGGTTCCGGCAGCCCGAGGACCGGGACCGACGGGCTGTCGTAGATGCGGGCGAGCCTGTACATCTAGTTGTGCTGGCGATCCTGGTCATGCGTCATCTCCCCAATGCGCGACCGCCAAAGCCGTGGACGGACGAGAGCCTTGCAGCGCAGTCGGGGCAGCCGGTCGAGGATCTCGCTCGCGCGCAACGGCTGCTGGATGAGGTCGCAACAGATGTGGGCGTCCCGCCGCGGCTTGGCTCCCGCTGGTGGGAGCAGTAGCCGGCTGACATCCTGCACCGTCGCCGTCAAGTGTCTCGCGCGAGCAAGAGCAGCCGTTGTCGACAGTGCGACACGCCGGCCTAGTTTCGATCGGCGACGGCTGCCAGCGCGCGCCGAAAATCCCTCAGCAGCTCCAGCCGTTCACCCAGCGGGATCACCACAAGACGCTGTATTTGCTCGCGGGTGATCGGCTGAGGCGTCCCATATAGCCAACGAGGATCATTTGTCCACCGAAGCAGCATGTCGCGTTCGTCGTGCTTGCTGAGCGCGTCGCTGACGCGATCTATCCAGGCATCGGCACGGCGCAGAAGATCATCTCGAAATCCGATATTGCCGATCGGCTCAAGCGAGGCGGCGTCCGCCAGTACACGACTACCTTCCTTGTCGGCCTCGGATAGCGTCTCGGCAAGACCGCCCGGCTGCCTGTCGATGCTGGCGGCCACTCTGAGGCTCTCGCTTTCGACGCTCTCCAACTCGGACTCGGCGAGCTCGATTGCATGTACCGCTGCCGCGAGCTCCTCTTTGAGACCTCCGCCTGTGGAGGGATACAGGCCTGGAGGAGGGTCGTAGTCAAAGCTGGCCTCCATCGCCTCGCGCGTCTCCCCCGCGCGCTGATTCAGGTCAGCAATGTTGCGGTACGCGACCCGCGTAGCCTTATGTGCCTTCGTAAATCCTGCCTCCGCGAGCATGTCTGCTGTCTGCTGCCAGGCCACGAGCGACAATGGCTCGACCCACCACGTACTCTCAGCGCACGCACGCTGAATCGCGCCCTTAGCGACATCAAGCTCCACAAGTACCCTGCCTATGGCTTGACGCCGTATCTGTGGTTGGCGGTCCTCGCCTTCGTCATTCGGCCCGCCTGCCTCCACTTGTCCGAGAGCTTCGCCTATGACCTTAAGATCGGCGAGGCTGCCGGGCTCATTGACCAACTTGATGTAGTCGGCCCGAAGTTGCTCTCGGCCCGGCTGGCGCAAATACTCCACCAATCGCGGGCGGAGGTCGGCGTGGTATTCGGCCATATTCCTACGCCACCACTCATCGACCCTTTCAGCCTCCTGACGTTGCGCAGCCTGGATAGCCAGCATCCCATCCTTCGTAAAGATGTCGCCCACTATCGGAAGATGTGCGGGTTTCGTGGCGTCAACGCGAAGGACGAACGAACCGAGGTCTTCCGAGAGACGCGCCAACGAGTCTTCGGGCCTTCGGAGCCGCAGCACCTCCGCTCGCGCATCGTCACGCTGCGCCTTCAACGTTCCCCGCCAAGTAGCGAGGAGAACCGCCAGACAGAACAGCAGCGGAACACCGATCACTCCCGCAACGGCCCACTCTCCAGTAGCGAGAGGATCAAGATCCTTGGTCTGGGCTAGATAGCCCGCCGTGACGCCACCCAGACCGCCGATTACGAGCATAAAGACGCCGGCCTGCCCTGATCCAACGAAGCGCCAGAACCCGCGCCAGATGCGCTCCCACTCGCCCTCTAGGATTGGGTCCGGTGGTATCTCGGGTGCCGCCCGCCAGCGCACGTCCCGAGTCTACGCACGCCGGCCCACGCTCGGGGGCACGCGACTGCGTTTCGACCCGTACCACGGCACACGCCTTGGGGTCCGGCGGTGGCCTTACGGTTCTCGCCCATATGTCCGAACTGGACTCGAAAATAGTTGCCGCGAAGCTACCCAGCGAGAAGCTGCCTGTCTATGACGCTCACCACCGAGCGAAGCACGAGCTGTTGCGGCGCTACATGGACGTGTGGATGGCAAAGCTCGGTTTCAGCTACGGCAAGGTCGCTCTCGTGGATGGCTTCGCAAGCGCCGGGCGCTACCGGGAAGGTCAGCGCGGCTCGCCGCTCATCATGGGCGCGGCGGCTTGCAGTGGCCCCGGCGCGGCGGCTTGAAGTGGCCCCACTTCGCGTCGGTTGGTGTGTGTGGTTGATCTTCTCTGATTGGTGGGTGCGGCGGCGTCTCGTGGAGCGGAGCCCGTAGGGCGTAGCGGAACGAGATGCCGCCGGCGCGGCTCGCGTTGTGGGGTCAGACGGCTCCTTTCTGCTTGGTGCGTGCGAGTCCGTGGCGGAAGCGCCAGGACTCTTGGCCGGTGTCGATGATGTGCGCTCGGTGGGTGATGCGGTCCACGACGGCCTTCGCGAGGCGTGCGTCGGGGAACACCTTCGTCCACTCCCCGAAGGGGAGGTTGGTGGTGACGATCAGCGAGGCTCGCTCGTTGCGCTCGGAGATGACTTGGAAGACGAGCTCGGCAGCACCCTCGGGCAGGGCGAGATACCCGAGCTCGTCAAGGACGACAAGCTCGGTGCGGGCGTAGCGTGCGATGACGCGGCCAAGCTCGCGTCGGGACTCGGCTGCCTGCAGCTCGTTCGCCAAGGCCGCGAGGGTCGTGAATCTGACTCTTCGTCCTTGCTGGCAGGCGAGTACCCCGAGGGCGATCGCCAAATGCGTCTTGCCGGTGCCGCTGTCGCCGAGGAGGATGACTGACTCGCGGTCATCGATCCAGGAGCCCTGGGCGAGCGCGGCGACTGTGGCCTGGGGGATCTTCGGGTTCTCCTCGAAGCGGAAATCCTCGAGACGCTTGGTGAGCGGGAACCGGGCGTCGATGAGCCGTCTGTGTTCGCGGCGTTCAGCGCGCTCTGTGACCTCGGCCTCCAAGAGCGCGGCGAGATAGGCGAGCGGGGTCTGCTGGTCGCGCATCGCCTCCTCGGCCAGCGGCCGGAAGCGATCCCGGATGCTGGGTAGGTGAAGCTCGCGGGCGTGCGCGTCGATCAGTGCTTCCATCGCCTGGACCTTCGCCGGTGCGCTCATCGAGCTGCTCCCGCCACGAGCAGCTCGTCGTATTGGTCGAGGTTCGGCGGCGGGGACCCGAGCCCGGCAAGGCGCGAGGGCAGCTCATCGAGTGTTCCCGGATTCACGCGAGAACCGCGACTGGCGAGCACGGCGACCGCGCGCCCGTCGTGGGCACCAGCGCTCAGCGCGCCACGCACCGCTTGCTCGACCTCGCTGGCGCTGTGCTCGCGGGCGAGCATCAGCACGTCGACCATCTGCCGGGCGGCCTCCGAGGCGCCATAGCGCTCGGCGATCTTCTCCCAGAGCTCGTCGAACGCTGAGGGCCAGCAGCCGCGCTCACGCTCCTGGGAGAGAGGGAGCGATCCGGCCAGCGCGCCCGGCTTGCGCGCGAGCAGCTCGAGATAGTGATCCAGGCTGGCTGCGACACCGAAGCGGCCCTGCTGGCGCTCGTGGAGCGCGACCAGCTCCCCGCCGTGATGGCAGCTGATCTCGCGTGCGCCCACGCGCGCGTGAACACGCAGCCCGGCGAGACGCACGGGCACCGAATACCGGTTCTGCTTGATCGTGACCAGTGCCTTGGCGTCCACCCTGGGTGTGGCCTGCTCAGCCGTGGAGGCCCGCTCAGCTGGCAGGCCGCGCAGCAGCGGGCGCTCCCTGGCGAAGGCCACCCCAACGCTCTCCTGGCGCCCCGCGATCCGGCGTGAGAGATCGCTCTCGCAGCCGGCGAGCATCCGCGTGTTGAGCTCGCCGAGCGATGCGACGTCTGGGACGGGGACCAGGTGACGGCGGCGGAAACGCCCGACCTCTCCCTCGACGCCGCCCTTTTCATGAGCGCCCTCGATCCCCGGGGTCGTGAACTGCGACTCATAGAGATAGTGCGAGCGCAAAGCGATGAAGCGATCCGTCTCAACCCGCCGGCGGCCGCGCAGCACCTGCTTGACCGCGCTGCTCAGATTGTCGTAGCGCAACAACCCGAATACCCCGCCGAACCAGTCGAACGCCTCGACATGCGCCTCCAGAAACGCCTGCTGGGAGCAGTGCGGGAACGCCATCGCGAACGCCGCACCAGAATGACACGCACGCATATGAAACAGATAGACCCTGCGCGCAGACCCGGCCATCGCGACCTGCGCCTCGCCCCAGTCGACCTCGGCCTCCACACCCGCCGCATGCACCTGCGGCACAAACGCCTGAACACCCTCACCGCGCTCGGACCGGCGACGGTGAACGTATTCCCGGACCGTGCGCTCGCCAACATCGGCGGCGTGCTCATCACGTAGCCGCTCCCAGATCCGCTTGGCGGTGTGGCGCTGCTTGCGCGGCGCGTAGCGATCCGCGTCAAGCCAAGAGTCGATCAACCCCCGATATGGGCCCAGCTTCGGCGCAGGCCGACCCACAGGCGAGCGCTTGGCCGGCGGCAACGGCGCTGCCAGCGCCTGACGCACAGCCCGCCTGTGCACCCCATACCTCGCCGCCAACGCCCTCGTCGAGGTGCCTTCCCGGTCCCGATCCCGCCTGATCTGCTCGAACGTCTCCACTCGTGATCCCATTCCTCACTGCCGCCTCCCGCTCGAGCTCCATGAGCCTCAAACAGTCAGCAGCGAGTCGGACGGAGGTGGGGCCAGTTGAGACCGCCGCAGTGGGGCCAGATCAAACCGCCGTTCCCACATCATGCTCGACGCCTACGTGGGACGCTCAGCCAGCGATCGAGCACGGTTCAAGAGCCCACCGCACTTCGTCTTTATCGAGAGCAAAAAGGACTACGCGCAGCACTTGAAAGCCGAGGTCGAGAGCTACCCGACCTTGCACGGCGCGACCGTGGACGTGATCCAAGGCAAATACGAGAAGGAGTTCCCCAAGGTCGTCGCATACCTGGCGAGCGCCTACCACCACCCCGTCCCGACGTTCGCGTTCATCGACCCGCGGGGCTACGCCGATAACCCGTTCTCGCATATCGCCGACTTCAAGCGCACGATGCCGACCAAGAGCGAGGTCATGGTCTATCTCCCCGCCTCGTTCATGGCGCGGTTCCTCGAAACAGGAATCACCGACGAGGCACTAACGAGACTCTACGGCGGGCCGACCTGGGAGGAGGCGAAGGCTCTGGATGAGCAGTCACGTCAGCGCGTAGGGCAAAAGCTCGCAGGGCTGTTCGGGGACCGACTCAAAGAGCACTTCGACTGGGTGACGAGCTTCAACGTCGAGCCAGAGAGACACAACGACTACTACCTGCTGTTCGGCACCGACCACAACGACGGCCTTCGCGCAATGAAGCAAGGCATGTGGAAGGTAGACGCGCATGGTGGCGAGGGCTTCAAGCAGACGAAAGTCCTGCCCGATCAAGGGCAGTTGTTTCCCGACGACGAGCTGACCGCCCCGCCCGACACCAGCGTCCTCGGCGAGCTACTAAGCGCAGAGTTCGCAGACCGCATATTCACGATCAGCGAGGCCGAAGACTTCACGCTTTGCCGCACGCGCTACCTGGACAAACCACACCTACGGGCATGGGCGCTGCACCCACTTGAGCAGAGCGGCAAGATCACGGTCATCGAGTCATCGCGGAACCGCAAAGGCGTATACCCGCCCGGTACGACGATGCGCTTCACGCAATAGCCAGAACGGCGCGGCGACGCTTTGGCTTGGGCATGTCATCCCATTGCCTGCCGGCGAGTTCTCGCCCTCCGCTCTTTGGTCGATGCCCGCCCCACTGCTTGAAGAAGAAAGCGACGCACTCGGCAGCACAGCGGTCGCGTAGCTCGGTGACCCATACAGGGTCGATGCGGCGGTGCTTCGGCCCGGACTCCCCCCCGGCGATCAGCCAGTCGATACCACTGAGATTGAGTCCTTCCAGCGACCCGAGCAACGGCTCGGCTGAGATGAACCGCACAGCGGCCGGGACTTCCCGCAGAGAGTCAGCGCGGTGTATGAAGCGGCGGTTCTCGATCGTCACGCCCATCCAGACATTGCGGGGCCACGGAAGTCCCGGAGCAAGTTCCGCAAGGCGCTCGTGGCGCTTGGTCAAGATCTGGAACGTGTGCTGCTTGGCACGGACCATCACGTCGAACACGTCGGCAACAAACTCGTCGGGAATGTCCTCGTGGAAAAGGTCGCTCATCGAATTGACGAACACGACGCGCGGACGCTGCCAGCGCAGCGGCACCTCCAGGCGCTCGGGCCACAGGCGCAAGTCAAAGCCCTGCTCATACGGGTGCCCCGGCACGCCGCGCCAGCGCTCCGCGAACGTCTCGGCGTAGCAATGTGCGCAGCCAGGCGAAACCTTTGAGCACCCCGTCACGGGATTCCAGGTCGCCTCAGTCCACTCGATGCGGCTACGGTCGGCCATATCGAGAAGTTCGGGATGGCAAGAATGGCACCTGCAAACTCTCGCACACCTAGCGGACGAACATATGTTCGCCTTCGCCAACATAAGCCATGCGGATCGTGGCGGCGACGGCCTCGGTCAGCAGCACCCGCGAAGGCCCCGCCAGAGCGAAGTGGCATCCAGCTAGCGTGGCATATAGTCCGAGGACCGATGGCGATATGGCTCAAGCTCGTTGGTGCGATGGACGATCCGATGCCCGATCCCTGGCTGACCGGGCGATCAGATTTGCGCGATGAAGTTGGGTTCAATAAGCGGGCCACGGTCGATATCGGCGAGGAGCTTGTGCTGTACGCGATCCCCCAGGGCAAGATCATCGGGATCGCCAAGGTCAACTCGCATCCCGTCTGGAACGGCAACCACGCGCGCTGGCCGTGGCGCAGCAAGGTCAGCTTGCAACTGGCTATCGCCGATTACGACCGCGCGCCAGAACTCGCCTATATACAGGAGCCCGGCGGTCGCGATCTCTCGCAGTCAGTCCAGCGGCAGTCGCACATCGAGTTGCGGTGGGGCGAGTTCGTCCGCGCCCGTGACGCGCTGGAAGCGGCTTTCGATCCAGCGCAAGGCGATCTCGGCGCGTCGCCCTGATCGCCGGTCGCGTCGCCTGGCGCAGCAAGTGAAAGCTAGGACCGTTGGCCATACGCCTCGCGCACCTTCCAGAAGAAGTCGTTGTCACTCATGTACTGATCCACGAGCCATTGAGCAAACGCTTTGCTGTACTGCGGCGATCCGTACTTGGACCGGTGCAAAGGTGTGAGGCTTGCGTGGTGAGAACGTCGCATATGCTTGCACGGCAAGAACTCCGACGACTTCGCTCTTAATGTTGGGCACCGGAGCTGCCCAGATGCCCAAAGCCGAGTCGGAGCCCGATGGGACGAAGCCGAGCGGATTTCCGCGGTAGCCGACTCGCCAATACACACGCTCCCCAGGAGCGTCGCTCACGTCTGAAAGCTCGCCAATTGGCGAGCAGCGCGAATGACAGCCGTGAACTGCACGGGCGACTCCGCTGCGCGCAGCATCTCAATCGGCGCCTGATCATCCAAACGCGTGTTCGTGCCGAACAACCACGCCTTCGCAGTCTCAGCGTCATAAGCATCGCCGATCATCCGCACGACCTTGTAGCCATGCCGCAAACGACGTGCTACGGCCTCCCGCGGCTCAGGGCCATCCTCGCGAGCGTAACGGCCGATCTGCTTCGCATCGGAGAGACCAGCCAGGAAAGCAGCCATGCGCTGACCGAGGGCACTCTGTAGGTACGCAGCGATCTCCGCAATAGGAAGCGTCGCCGCGTCATGATCCAGTCGCTCAGCCTCGGGCGCAGTCGATACAGACATCTCGATGCTCCTCGCAGACAGGACACCAATGAACCTACCGAGCAAAACCTACCATAAACAACACCACTAGCTACACCTTGGGCGGCCGCGCACCGCCCTCTACACCCAACCTCGACCGCTCCACCAAAGCACCACCGTCTCGAGTGGCACCACTCCGGTGGCAGTCAGCCGAACATGCTCGGTGCCCACGACTTTGGCAGCGCCGCCCCCAACAGCGCTCACACAGCCCGCGACAACACCAACAGCGACGTCAAGCGCCCGTGGACCATGATCTTGAACAGGCGGAGCTACTTGATGACTTCGTGCGTCAATGTTTTCTATTGACGCACCCAGACATTCACCCAGCGCCCCTAAAAGCGCGAAAGGCCCCGTAAACACGGGGCGCAATGAGTACCGCTACCGGGATTCGAACCCGGGTTTCCGCCATGAGAGGGCGGCGTCCTAGTCCCCTGGACGATAGCGGCGCAAAATCGACTGCCCGGAGGCTACCAAAGCGCCGGCGACCACTCGCCTGGACGGCTTACATTGGGCCCGAACTACGTAGCGTGCGACCATTCGATCGTGGCATCGACACCGATGAAGATCACGTTGCGCGAGCCTGGCGTTGCCGGTGCGTATGAGCTGGTCGAGCGCAGATGGTCGCGTCTTTCGCGACTAGGAGTTCGCCGAGCATCTAGAAGGAGTCGCAGCGAGCGAGGACGGCCTCCCCGTCGACCCGCCGGCGTAGAGGTGCCGACGTTCGAGCGGCTTGCTCGCTTTGATCGCGAGTTCCGTCGGCTGGCGCGCGAACTGCAGCGTGCGTTCCTCGAGATGCTGCCACGTGCTGAGCCAGCCGTAGCCGACATACATACTGACCCGCTGCCCGCCACGCCCGTCGCCGACCGCAGCGTCCTCGTCGATGCGGAGCCGGGTACGACGACCGAACCTGGACGGCTTCCTCGAGGATCTGATGGAGCCGGTCAGTCGACAAGCCCGCGGGCGAGCGGCCGAGGCGATCCGGCACCTCGCTCTTCCCCGTGGTTGCCCGCCGGCTCGGCGCGCCTGCCTGCCGGAGTCACCGCAGCACCGCGCCTGGCGTGAAGCGCGCACTGAAGCCGAGTCACGGCTCGAGAGCTTCCGCCAAGATATGCGCGAGCGACTGAGCGTCGCCGCCGGACTCCTTGATGCCAGCAACGAGGTCAACTCGAACGCTTGGCTCGCGGCCGGCCAGCAGCTGTCCTTCGCCTCCCTACGGCTGGCCTCAGCCGGCCTACTGCCTGGCCGAGTGGCCTGAGCCGGGAGACGACAGTGCAGACCCCAGCAAGCCTTGGAAACGGGGCGCCTCAATCCCGATCGATGAAACCGCCCCCGATCCGCGGTCCTGAGTCCGATGCCCGATTCGCCTCCGCGCCCCGCCAGCGTCGAATGGCTCATCCTCGACCTACTCCTCGAGCACCGCCACAGAAGCTGGGGTGTCGGGGAGCTGGTCGACGCGGTCGACAGCCCGATCTAGTGGTCGTGCGGCTCGATCTCGCCAGCGATTGGTCTCAGCAAAAGATCACGCACGTAATCGAGGTCGGTAGAAGACTGCCCTAGAGCCCACATGAGCTTGACCGTGGCGGTCTCGGGTGTCATGTCGTCCAAGAAGACACCGCCTGCCCGTTTGATCGCGAGCGTCGTTTCGTACGTTTTGCCATTCGTGATAGGCGTTTCGGAGATAGCGGTCGCGACTAGGACACCACGGCGAGCGCACCGTTCGATAAAGCGCGGCAGAGAGAAGCGGTCGCCCGTGTCTGGACCCGTAGCGGATGCATATAGCTCGACGACAACACCACGAAGCTTCCCAGCCACCACAGATTTGAAGACGACATCTAGGTCGAGTCCCGGATACAGCCGAAGTGCGAGCACGCGATCATCCAGGTCCTGGGAAAAGCCTTCGTGTTTAGGGGCATGGTGCGGCTTCGTAAAGTCGAGGTGTCCATCATGGACTACCCCTACGACGCTCCGATTGACAGACTTGAATGCTGGCCCCGAAGCTCTTAGCTTGCGGACCCTTGTACCCAGGTAGACCTGCCCGGGGAGATTTTGTTCGCCAGCGAACACTACGTATGTCCCCGCGCCAAGCTCTTGGAGGGCGACGAGGGCGGTATGCACGTTGTGGTCCGCGTCGGAGTTCTTTTCGCCCGACGGCAAGTTCGAGCCTGTCAGTACGACGGGCCGGTCCAAGTCGGATAGGAGGAAGCTGAGCGCGGCGGCGGTATATCCCATCGTGTCGGTTCCATGCAGGATCAACACCCCAGCGACATTTGCCTCGACGACGAGCTTGCGGACGGCACTGGCAATCTTGAGCCAATCGCTCGGCTCCAAGTTCTCGGATAGCTTCCGCACTGGAGACTCGACAGTGATCGACGGTTTCCCGGGTCCTGGCCACATGCGCTCGAGAAGCCCCGACTCGGCTTGGGTCGGACCGCTACCGACCGACAGAACAAGATCGTCTTCCTCGGCACCGATTGTCCCGCCCGTAAGCACCAAGCCAATCGAGCAGTCATGTCCTTGCGAACGGTCGCTTGTTCCGTGTTGTAGGACTTGCGTCATGGCGAGGTCCTCGAGTTATCTGCGATCGCTCAGCGACCGGCGCTCCCGGCGCTGCGGGGCGAAATGCGCACAACTTCTGTCGGACTTGTGCGGTGTATAACGGTCATGTCTCTAAGGGGCCGCCGCTCATACTTCCCAGCATACGCCTAGCCAAGCAAGCGTCGCAAGCCGACAAAGTACGGGTCAACGCCCGTAGCCGACGGCAGTCTAGCCACCTCCGCTACCCCGTGACGTAGCACTCTATTCGCCGCCGAGGCGGAAGCCCCTTGCAATCCGAACACGTGTTCGATCTGGTGCGCCGCCCGCTGCACGGTGTTTCCCACCCGCTCGAGGTCCGGGCTCCGGGCAGGCGAAGGACTCTGCGATCAGCAGCTGGTCTCCGGCCCGACACCGACCCGATGCCGCCCACGAGTCCACGCTTGCGCTCGATCCCATATGCTGCGACAGCAGCAAACATTGTGACGTGCGGGGGAGTCGCCAAGCATGGCCGAGAACAGTACGCAGATGCCCCAGAACACGTCAGATGATGGCGCTGATGCCGAGCAGCCGCGCCCTGAGGACGACGCACCTCGCAAGGAGTTGATCAAGCGGGCGCGAGACTCGCCAGCCGCAGACATTTCCACCAGTCGACGTGAGACCGGCATCTTGGCGGCAGCGGTCACCGCGATTCCACTGCTGGTCGCCTCGGGGATCAGCGTCATACCACAGCTTCACGGTGTCTGGCCGACGGCAATCGGCGTGGCGGTTCTCGCAGTCATCGTCGTGGTCGTCGGCGTTCAGATTGTTCGGAGTGCGCGAAACCTGCTCGTCGGACAAGCGGTCGATACAGAGGTTGTCGCCTATACGGACGACCGTCAGACCGGCATTCTCCTCAAGGGGGACATCCAGAATGTCTCCCTTCGTGTGAGTACGACACATCGGATCGTAGATGCGCTAGCCCACGCAATCCCCCTTACCTCGAGACAAGAGGCGCTTTACAACTGCGGCGTTGAAGTAGGGAAAAGCTGGGTCGCTGACTTTCACCGTGAACTCCCAAGGCTGGAAATTGCGCACGACGATATTGCGATGCAACTACTAAAGTGGAGCGAGTACGATGCTACCGCTGGCATGGGAAGACTAACGATTGCGGTCGATCCCAGCACTGGCGACGGGCTTGTGGTCTTGTCGAATAGCTTTCTTTCCCGGATGCCATCGCGCTTCGCTCTGAACTGGTGGTTTGCCGGCTACCTCGCCGGAAGCCTCAACGAGCTGCTGGGGCGCCCCATCTCCGTCAGCTTGATCGACCCGACTTCGGACGCGACGCGCACCACCATGTTTCACGTGAGCGCCGAATCACACGACCCGGAGGTCATGACGCCGCCTCTCAAGTTCCCCGACCCGAGGTCCCTTGCGCGCGGGAAGGTGTGGCTATCGCGCTTGAAAACCCCACTCCCCAGCGAAGCGCCGTCCCACAACCGCTAGTTCCGAGTCGCTTGTGCGACTCGCTGTGCACCTAGCGCAGCAGTCCGTGAGCTCACATTGCCGCTTGTGCGACAGCGCGTCGCGCTAGGTGGGGCACATGAAAAGGCACCAAGCCGCGATGGGTTGGTGCCTCGGTATGTCTATCGCATCCTGCGCGATGGCTACTACATCGGGATCGTGACCCATAAGGGCGTCAAGGGCGAGGGACGCCCCGAGGCGACCATCGACCGGGAGACCTTCGAGAAGGTCCAGCAGATCCTCGCGGTCGCGACCCATCCTCCAAGAAGAGCAGCAGAAGCTCGTGCAGCTCTACTACAAAGGCGGCGTCTCCGAGGAGGTGTTGACGGCCGAGCAACAGCGCATTGAGGCCGAGCGCACCAGGCTCACCACTGGGTCGAGGCTGCCACCCACGAAGCCACAGACGTCATGGAGGCGCTCGACGATGCCCTGACCATCGTCGGACGCTGCCACGAAACCTACCTGGACGCCAGCCCGATGCTGAGGCGACTCATGAACCAAACCATGCTCGAGCGACTCCTCATCCGCAGCGATCACACCGACTGCGAGCAGCAACCCGTCTTCCGCCACATCACCCGCCTCGGGCGGGGCTGCCAGACGCCCGCCCAAGCCCCGGAGGCCCAAAACGGCCAAGACCCCCTGTCTTTTGGGGGCCTTGGTTCCAACGTAGACCAAATGGTGCGGATGAGAGGACTCGAACCTCCACCGGGTTGCCCCGACACGGACCTGAACCGTGCGCGTCTACCAATTCCGCCACATCCGCCTGAGGCGCGAAGATATCGTAGTCGCAGCGTCGAGCCGTCCGGGCGGGTTGGCCGCCCCGCGGCGGAGACCGCCGCCAGCTCGGTCTTTAGCGCCCACTTAGCGGCGACAGTAATTAAGAACAGCGATGACTGATCCAATCCACCTCCTCGCCGCAGGGACTCGACGCTCTGGGCAGGCCGACTCACTCTCTCGGCAGCGCCGGTCGGCTCCACAGGCCCCTGCTCCCGCGAAGCGGCTGGCTACACGCGCGCAGACGCGCTTGTGCGGATCAGCCGGGCGACCCCGGGCGTCGTGAGCGACGCCCGCGAAGCCCTCGCCATCGACGCGTCTGAAACATCGCTCCCGATCGAGGCTCCTGCGGCGCCGCAGCGGCGTCATCCACTGCGATCGCTGGCTGAGAGGGCACATCCGCGACACGCGGCGCTCGGAGCCATCCTCGCGCTGTCAGCGGTGCTGAACACCAACAAGCTCGCCCAGAACGGCTACGGCAACACGTTCTACTCGGCGGCCGTCAAGTCGATGCTCCACTCGCTGCACAACTTCCTGTTCGTGTCGTTCGACCCCGGCGGCCTCGTTACGATCGACAAGCCGCCGCTCGCAGTTTGGGTACAGGTCGCCAGCGCCAAGGTGTTCGGGTTCTCTCCGCTGAGCCTGCTGCTGCCGGGGGCGATCCTCTCGACGATCGGCGTGGCGGTGCTCTACCGCATCGTCGCTCCACGCCTGGGCGCCCCCGCAGCGCTGTTGAGCGCGCTCGCGCTGGCCGTGTTCCCGTCGTTCGTGGCCGTCTCACGGGACAACGGTGTCGATCCGCTGCTGATCCTGCTCCTGATCCTCGCGTGCGGCGCAGCGCTGTCGGCGATCGAGACCGGTCGCTGGCGCTCGCTGCTGTGCTGCGCGGTCATCGTGGGGCTGGCGTTCAACACCAAGACGCTCGCCGCCTACCTGGTTCTTCCTGGCATTGCGCTCGGCTACGTCTTGTGCGCCCCCGGACCCCTGACGCAGCGTCTCATCAGGCTAATGACGGCCGGCGTCGTGATGCTGATCGTGTCATTCGCGTGGATAGCGTTCGTGGAACTCACCCCGGCGTCCCAGCGCCCTTACGTGGGCAGCTCCACGAACAACACCGAGATCGGCCTCACCTTCAGCTACAACGGCTTTGGCAGGGTGGAAGGAGAGATCGGCGGGCCCGGTCGGGTGCCGGTGGCAGAAGGCGCCGGGCTGCACATGGTCCCTCGCCCGGTCCTCCCGCGTCGCGCCGCCCGCGGAGCGTCGAGCTCGCGACGAGATGTCGCGCTGCACCAAGTCTCGGCCACTGCCAGCAAGCCGAAGCCGCTGCCCAGCACGCCGCCTCACACATCGAAGTACCTCCCCGACGGGCGACTGGCCGTCCCGCTGTTCTTCGCCAGGCCACCGGGCCCTCTGCGCCTGTTCAGGTCGGCTCTCAACGACCAGGCCGCCTGGCTGCTTCCGTTTGCGCTGCTCGGCCTGATCGCCCTCGCGGTAATGGCATTCGCAGGCGAGCGAGCGCGTCGCAACCAGCGCCTGGCGACGCTGATCGTCTTCGGTGGCTGGATGATCGTCGAGGCGGTGATCCTGAGCTTCTCCAAAGGCATCGTCCACCCGTACTACGCGTCCGCCATGGCGCCCGGCGCCGCGGTGATGGTGGGAGGCGGGGCGCTGGCGTTCGCATGGCTCGTCCGCCATCGTCACCGCGCCCTGTTCCTGCTGCCGTGCGCCGTGGCGGCGAGCGTCGCCGTCCAGATCGTGATCCTCAGTGAACAGGAATACATGAGCTGGCTGGTTCCGGTGCTGATCGTCGGAGCGCTGGTGGGCATGTCCATGACGGCCCGTCGCCGGCTGGTTCCCGCGGGGATCGCCCTGACGCTGGGTGTGTTGATGATCGCCCCGACCGTGTATGCCTCCGCGACATGGCTCGGTCCCGTGGAAGGCACCTTCCCGGCCGCAGGCCCGCGCGAAGCGACGGCCGAGGGGCCCCTGGACATCAGCCACGCGGAACTGAGCGTCGACCGGGCGCTGATGAGCTACGTGGACAGCCACCGGCCGGCGAAGCGCTGGGCGGTGCTCACCGACGCGTCGCCCACAGCTGCGCCGCTGATCCTGCTGGGCATGCGCGCCGGAGCCCTCGGTGGCTACGGCGGGACCGATCCCGCGCTCGACGGCCCCCAGCTCGCCGGCCTGGTGAGACGCCACGAAGCACGGTACGTGGTGCTCGGCGGGGACTACGCCTCGCGCGGGGGGAATCTGGCGACCAAGGCCGTGCTGCGCTCATGCAGACTGGTGCCCTACCCAAGCTGGCACGGCCCTCCGCCCGCCACGGTCTTCACCTTTGCGCTGTTCGACTGCGCTGGACGCGAAGCGCAGCTCGAACGGGACCCGACTACCTCGCGCTCATAGGCGACCCACGGTCGCCGGCTCTGTCAGCCGGCGACCGCACGGGATCGCGCTCTAGAAGGTCGCTCTGCTCAGCGCTCGGCGTGCCGACCGTGGCGACGCTGAATCGCCAGAATCGAGAACCCGGCCGCGATCAGAACCAGACCGAAGCCGATGTCCCAGCTCAGGTCAAAGCCCGTGAACGGCAGCGTGCTCGCTGTCGGGCTGGTGCTCGTCGTGGGACTCGTGCTGCTCGTTTTTTCGGGTTCCGTTTCGGCGGTCGGCGTGGTGGCCGGTTTTTCGGCTTCTTTCGCCGGCAGCGTGCCAGTTTTCGGTGTCGTCGTAGTCGCCGGCGTCGTCGTTGTGGCCGGCGTCGTGGGCGTCTGGCTGTAGCCCGAGGTGCTCGTGGTGGTGGTCGTGGGCGTCTGGTTGTATCCAGACGTTTCTGTCGCCATCGCGGTGCTTGGCAGCACCAATGCAAGCGCCAGCAGAAGAGCCGCCGGCAGAGCTGAAAGCCTGCGCGCGATGCTCGAGGATCCTATGCTTGACGGGGCTGCGCCTACTGTTCGTGGCCTGCTCGAGGCCATGACATCGGTCCGAGTCATGCCAACCTCCCATTGTCCGTGTGTTGAACACTGCAGCCCTGCTACAGGGCCTCTTTCCGTGCTTGTTCTGTCCGTTCTCTGTCGCAAGACATCGTCTCTGGTTCGCCATTTGCAGACAGTCGCCTGCCTTCTACTGAGGAAGGTGTATCAGCTATTGCGGTCGCCACAAAAGCCGGCAAGCGCTCTTTCCGACCAGCGAGATGCCTCGAGCACCCTCAGAGGAGGCCCTCAGGTGAGCTGTACGCGACCCTCGAGCGTGCCTTCCGCAGAGCCTGACGCGCAGCACCTTCTTGTCGAACTTGCCGACGCTCGTCTTCGGAATCTCGGCCACGAACGCGAACTCGTCCGGGAGCCACCACTTGGCGACCCTGCCACGCAGGTGCTCGACGAGCTCCTGCGCACTCGCCGCCTCGGGCTCGCTCAGCACCACGCAGCACAGCGGGCGCTCGGCCCATCGCTCATCGGGCTTGGCGATCACGGCGGCCTCGATCACATCGGGATGAGCCATGAGCTCGTTCTCGAGCTCCACCGAGGAGATCCACTCCCCTCCGGACTTGATCACGTCCTTGGCGCGGTCGGTGATCTGCACGAAAGCCTTCTCGTCCACAGCGGCGATGTCGCCCGTCCGCAGCCACCCCGAGTCGAATTTCTCGTCGCCCGAGTCGTCGCGGAAGTAGCCCGAGGCGATCCACGGACCGCGAACCTCGATCTCGCCGGTCGACGCGCCGTCCCAAGGAACCTCGCCGCCGCTGTCGTCCACCAGCCGCAGCTCCACCCACGGCAGCGGCCTGCCCTGCTTGGCGCGATCGTCCCAGTAGGCGTCGTCGTGCTCGCCCTCACGCGGGCGCGAGTAGGTGGCGACGGGGCTGGTCTCGGTCATTCCCCAGGCCTGGAAGATGCTCACGCCGTGGCGCTCCTCGAAGTCCTTCATCAGCTGCCGCGGCACCGCCGAGCCTCCGCACGCGGCGTTCGTGAGCGACGACAGGTCGACCTCGGGATGCTCGTCGGCGTAGCGCAGCAGATCGGCGAAGATCGTCGGCACGCAGCCCATCTGGGTTGGCCGCTCGGCTGCGATCAGCTTCGCCAGCGGCTCCGCGCGCGAGGAAGCGGTCGGGCAGGATCAGGTCCGCTCCAGCCAGCGCCGCGCCGTAGGGGAGCCCCCACGCGTTGGCGTGGAACATCGGGACCACCGCGAGCACGCGGTCGGCGCGCGAGAGGCCGTTGGCGTCCGTCATCAGCGTCGCGGAGGAGTGCAGGCTGATCGAGCGGTGCGAGTACAGCACGCCCTTGGGGTTGCCGGTGGTGCCGCTCGTGTAGCAGAGCGCGGCCGCCTGGCGCTCGTCCAGCTCGGGGTACTCGAACGGATGGGCGGGATCGTCCTCGGCCTGCTCCATCAGGTCCTCGTAGCGCACGGCATTCGGCAGCTGCTCGATCTCGAAGGACGCCTCGCCGTCGCCCATCACCACGTAGCGCTCCACGCTGTCGAACGTCGGCGCGAGTTTGGCCAGCGCGGGAACGAGCGACTCGTCGACGAAGATGACCTTGTCCTCGGCGTGGTTGACGATGTAGGTCAGCTGCTCCTCGAACAGGCGGATGTTGAGCGTGTGCAGCACCGCGCCCGTGCACGGCACCGCGAAGTACAGCTCGAAGTGGCGCTGGTTGTTCCATGCGAAGGTGCCCACGCGGTCGCCCTGCGCGCACACCGAGTCCGGCCAGCACCCGCGCCAGGCGGTCGATGCGCTCGGCTACCGCAGCGTGCCCGATGCGCTGCACGGAGCCGTCCTCGAGAAGCGTGACCACCTCCGCGCCGAGGTTGCACGAGGCCATCCTGCGGCGTATGTGGTTCAGCGTCAGCGGGAAGTCGTTCTGCATCAAGCCTTCGAGCACCGGTTTCATCCCCTCCTGATCTCCTCCTGCGCCTCCTGCGGCGCAAGCTCGAGGAGCTCATCGTAGATACACCGCGTACGCCCCGCGATGTCATCCCAGTCGAAGCGCAGGACATGCTCGGAAGCCTGCGTCACGAGACGGTCGCGCAACGCCCCGTCGACGAGCAGGCGTTCGATCATCACCCCCAGGTGCTCGGCGTCGCCGCCGTCGAAGCGCAGACCGACGTGCTCACCCCCCGGGACCACCTCGCGCAGGCCGCCCGTGTCGGCCACGATGCACGGACAGCCCGAGGCCATCGCCTCGAGCGCGACCAGCCCGAACGGCTCGTAGATCGAGGGGACCACGCACAGGTCGGCGATCCGGTAGAGCGAGTGCAGCACGTCGTCGCCGATCCACCCCAGGAACGTGCCGTGATCGCTCAGTCCCAGCAGCGCGGCCTGTGCCTTGAGCTCCGCCTCGTAGGTGCCGCTCCCAGCCACCAGGAAGCGGACGTTGCCGACCCTCTCGATCACGTTCGGGAGCGCGTCCAGCGCGAGCTGGAAGCCCTTCTCGTACACCAGCCGACCGACCAGCAGCACAAGGCGCTCGTGCGGCCCGGCGAACTCGCGCCGCAACGTCTGCAGATCGCCCGTGGGACGCAGTTCGCTGGGGTCCACGCCGTTGGGAATCACCGCGACCCGCCGCTCGTCGATGTCGAAGATGTCGGCGACGTGCCCGCGCATGTAGTAGGAGCACACGATCACCGCATCTGCGCGGCGGGCCATCCACCGCTCGACCGAGTGGATGTGCGACTGCGGCGGCTTGTCCACCCAGCCCTGGTGGCGGCCGTGCTCGGTGGCGTGGATCGTCGTCACGTAGGGCACGCCGAGCTTCTCCGCGAGCGCCGCCGAGACTCGCCCGACGAGCCAGTCGTGGCCATGAACGAGGTCGTAGGAATGCTCTGCGGCCAGCGCCGCGCCGGCAGCGAGCATGTCCTCGTTCATCTGCTCGACCCACGCGACGAACCGGTCGAGGTCTCTCGGCCAGCTGGGCTCGCGTATGCGGTGCACCGTCACGCCGGCGTTGTCCTGGACGCTCGTGCGCTCCGTGTCCTGCTCGGAGCCGACTCCACGCGTCAGCACGTCCACGGCCACCCCCTGGCGGACCAGCGCCTCCGCGAGCTTGCGCACGTGCCGGGCGAGGCCGCCCTCGATCACGGGTGGGTACTCCCACGAGAGGAGGAGCACGCGGTCGCTCATCAGATTGCGATCAGCCCGAGCTCGTCCAGGCGCCGCGCCGCCGCGGAAGCCCACACGTCCGTGCCCTCACAGCACACGACGCCGGCGTCCGTGAGACTGCCCAGCGGCGCCGCGAGCGTCTCCTGGTCTCTCCCGAGAGCCGCGACGAGCTGCGCGCGCGAGGACCTCTCGGCGACCTCCTGGCTCAGAAGCTGCAGGATGATCGCCCGTTCGAGCCTCCTGGCTTCGAGGGCTGGCGGTCGCTCGTGCATTGGTTGCATTGTGTCTGGTCCGGGCGCAGGTAGGCTGGACGGTAGCCGCCGGTGCCGTGCGCATGGCCGAGTTGGGCAGCAGCGGCGGCGATCGTGGATCATGAGGGAATGACCGATGGCACGCCGGTTTTCTTCTTCGCGGCGATGTCGCCGTACTCGTGGATCGCGGCTGAGCGGATCGATGGGTTGATGGCCGACGTGCAGCGGCGCGGGGTGCTTGCGGGCGCTGTGTTCAAGGCGGCCGATCGCGTCTCGTGGGGGATCACGGAGCAGCGAGCCGAGGGCCTCGCCGACTGCGAGGCTCGCGCTCGCGCCCACGGTCTCGGCCCGATCCGCTGGCCGGACCCATGGCCGACGAGCGATCTGCAGGTCGCTCGTGCGATCACCTACGCGCACTCACGTGACCTTCTCGAGCCGTTCTCGCTCAGCGCCATGCGCCTGTGCTTCCTGGAGGGGCACGACCTGGCAGAGCTCGACACCGTCCTCGAGGCAGGGCGCCGAGTCGGCATCGCGCCGGCGGATCTGAAGGGCGCACTGGCAGATCAGGAGGTCAAGGACGCGCTGCGCGCCGTCACCGACGACGCCATATCCCGCGGCGTGTTCGGCGTGCCGACCGTCGCTGTGGGCGATGAGTTGTTCTGGGGCGATGACCGCCTCGAGGACGCCGCGGAGGCCTACGAGCGGCTGCGAGGCTCTTGACCGCGGCGCGTCACTCCGGGGGCGGCTGCCCCGGCGGGGAGAGGTCGATCTCCAGCTGGCGCGGGGAGGGACGCAGCGGCTCGGTCGTCTGTCGCGGCCTGCCGCGCTTGCTCCAATGGCCGACGACCTCGCGGCTGCGACAGGTGTAGTAGTTGATGCGGCGATCGGTGGGCCGGATCGCCAGCCCATCTGCGGCGCTGCCGGTCACCACGGCGTGGAAGCGCCGGCCTTTGTGGTCGACCTCGACGATGTCTCCCGTGTGGATGCCCTCCAGCCGCATGCGCCGTCAACTGTAGGCTTGATCTCGGTGCGCTGGCTCGTAGACGGGATGAACGTGATCGGGACGCGGCCGGACGCGTGGTGGAAGGACCGCCACAGCGCGATGGTGAGGCTCGTCGACATGCTGGAGCGCTGGGCCGCCTCCAGCGGCGCGGACATCACCGTGGTCTTCGAGCAACCCCCCTCGCCGCCGATCCGCTCCACGGTGATCGTCGTGGCGCACGCACCGCGGGCACGGCGAGACTCGGCCGACGACGAGATCGTGCGCATGCTGCTCGCCGACCCCGAGCGGCGCGCCGTCCGCGTCGTCACCTCCGATCTGTGGCTGTCCGACCGGGTCCACGCGGCGGGGGCGACGGTCGAGCCTGCCGCCCCGTTTCGCGCGCTGATCGAAGATGCGTGATGGTGCCGGGCACCCGCTATGCCCGCAGTGACGGTGCGAGCATCGCCTACCAGGTCGCCGGCGAGGGGCCGCTGGACATCCTGTTCCTCACCGGCTGGCTCACGCAGCTGGAGCAGCTCTGGGAGGCTCCCGCCAACCGCCGCTTCCTCGAGCGTCTCGCGACGTTCGGCCGGCTGATCCTGTTCGACAGCCGTGGTACGGGCCTGTCGGAGCGGGTGCTGGAGACCTACACGCTCGAGCGGGAGGCGCGCGACGCGCTCGCGGTGCTCGACGCCGCCGGCAGCGAACGCGCCGCCCTGTTCACCTACGCGCAGGGCGGGCTGGTCGGGGCGACGCTCGCAGCCGAGCAGCCGGAGCGCGTGGGCGCGCTGATCATGTACGCGTCGATCGCCCGCACGTCGTGGGCGCCCGACTACGACTGGGCCATGACGAGCGAGGAACGAGAGGCATTGAGCGAGCGCAACATCGCCACCTGGGGCGAGGCCGACAGCGACGCGATGTCGATGTGGGCGCCCTCAATGGCTGACGACCCGGCGCTGAGCACCTGGTTCGCGCGGATGCAGCGCCTGGCTGCCAGCCCGGGCGAGGCGCGCGTCATCCTCGACGCGACGGTCGACATGGATGTCCGTCACGTGCTGCCACGGATCCGTGTGCCAACGCTGATCATGCACCGCCCCAACGAGCAGGTCTGGGACGTGCGCCACTCGCGCTACCTCGCCGAGCACATCAGCGGATCTCGCTACATCGAGCTCGACGGGATCGACTCGCTCCCGTTCATCGGCGACAGCGACGCGATCGTGGACGAGATCGAGGAGTTCCTGACAGGCGTGCGCAGCGGCGGTGAGACGGTGCGGGCGCTACTGACGGTGATGTTCACCGACATCGTCGATGCCACCGCGCACGCCGCCAGCGTCGGCGATGGGCGCTGGCGCGATCTGCTGGCGCAACACGACCGCGACGTGCGCACGGAGCTCGCGCGCTTCGGTGGACGGGAGGTCAAGACGGTCGGCGACGGCTTTCTGGCGACGTTCGACGGTCCGCCCTCGCGCGCGCTGCGGAGCGCGCTTGCGATCACGACGGCCGCACGCGGCCTGGGAGTGGAGGTGCGGATCGGTGTGCACACAGGAGAGTGCGAGCTGATCGGACAGGACGTGGGCGGCATGGCGGTCCACATCGCCTCGCGCGTGAGCGCGCTCGCCGCCGCCGGTGAGGTGCTCGTCTCGGGCACGGTGTTCGGGACCGTCGTGGGCGGTCCGTTCAGCTTCGAGGACCGCGGCTTTCGCGAGCTCAAGGGCGTGCCCGGCCGCTGGCCGCTGTTCTCGCTGGCTGCTTGAGCGCCCGACGCAGAAAGCAGGGATTTCCGGAGCGTCCCGGCGAGGGCTTGTAAAGTGGTTGTGTGAGCAACGAATCCGTGCCCGTGCCTACTGCCGAGCGCCCGCTGTCGCGGGGGCTGGTGCTGCTGATGGCGATCGCGTGCGGCGCGGCGGTCGCGAACATCTACTACGCCCAGCCGCTGCTGAGCACGATCGCGCACGACTTCTCGGTCTCCGACGGCAGTGCCGGGCTGATGGTGACCGCGTCGCAGGTCGGCTATGCGGCCGGCCTGGTGCTGCTGGTACCGCTTGGCGACCTGCTCGAGCGCCGCCGTCTGATCACGCGGATCATGCTCGTGACGGTGCTGGCTCTGGCAGCCACGGCAGCCAGCCCGACCTTCGCGCTGCTCGCGGCGGCGCTACTCGTCGTGGGGCTGACCTCGGTGGTGGCGCAGATCCTCGTCCCGATGGCGAGCATGCTCGCCGCCGAGCACGAGCGCGGGCGTGTCGTCGGCCATGTCATGAGCGGCCTGCTCGTCGGGATCCTGGTGGCCCGCACCGCCAGCGGCCTGATCGCGCAGGCGGGCGGCTGGCGGCTGGTGTTCGCCGTCTCCGCGGGACTGATGCTGGTGCTGTGCGCGGTCCTCAGAGGCGCGCTGCCGGAGGTCAAGCCCACAACCACGCTCTCCTATCCGGCGCTGCTGCGCTCCGTGGGACGGCTCGTGGTGGAGCAGCCCACGCTCAGGGTGCGCATGATCTACGGCACCCTCGGCATGGGCCAGTTCAGCGTCCTGTGGACGACGATCGCCTTTCTGCTCTCGGGCTCGCCCTATCGCTACGGCGACGCCACGATCGGCCTGTTCGGCCTGGTGGGGCTTGCCGGCGCCCTCGCTGCTCAGGCGGCCGGGCGGCTCGCCGACCGTGGCCGGCACCACCGCTCGACGGGATCGTTCTTCCTGATCATGCTGATCTCGTGGGCCTTGATCGCCGCCGGGCACACCTCGCTGGCCGCGTTGATCATCGGGATCGCCATCCTCGATCTGGGCATCCAGGGAGCACAGATCACCAACCAGAGCGTCATCTACAGGCTCGCGCCCGAGGCCCGAAGCCGCCTCACGACCGCATACATGGCGACGGTCTTCGCCTCAGCGGCGGTCTCCTCGGCGCTCGCGTCCGCGCTCTACGAGGCGGACGGCTGGAGCGCCGTGTCGGCGCTCGGCGGGGCGTTTGCAGGCCTGGGGGTGGTGGTGTGGCTCTGCGAGCAGGCGCTGTTGCGGCGCCGCCGCGGAAGCCCCGACGAGAGCGCGGCGGGAGCGGCGGCGCAACCCTGACAGAGCTCGAGCTTGGCGAGATGGGCGGCTTGCGGACCCTCCCCCGCCGCTCAGGAACGCCTGGAGGACTCGTCGTCGGCGCGGCATAGCTCGTCGCGCAGCGGCTGGCTGAGCTCGATTGCCAGCGGGAGCGTCATCAACTCATCCTCGGAGACGGTGACGCCGTCGCCGGCCAACGACTCGATCAGACAGTCCCAGGCGAGATGTGGCGGGCGATGCTCTCCCAAGCCGAGCATCGTGCGGATGTGAAACTCGATCTCTCGCTCTCCGCGCGTGAGTGCGTCGTCCCCATTGGAGAGCTCTTCGCCAGAGACGCGCCGGACACTGCATCCCATATTGGGAGCTTCCGTCGAGACCACGCGTCCGGAATCCAGCATCGCGACCAATGTCGCACGAATGTAGATCCTGTCCGCCCGTGCTCCCTTTGCATACGCCCGCGCAAGCTCCTTCGGGCTTCCCGCGCCAAACACGTGCGCGGGGCCGGGCGCAAGCGTCGCTTCGACGAGCACGCTTCGCGCCCTCTCACTCGCCTCTCGCTGCTGATCGGACACACGCACAACGGTAGGAGCCGTCGTAAGCTTGCCGGGCTTCGCTGACTACGAAAGCGCGTCGCCTTCGAGCGGTCCCTCACCAGGCTCGCCCTCGCCGACCCGGGGAGCTGGGTGCTCAAGGGAGCGTTCGCGCTCGAGCTGCGGCGGCCCGCCGGGTGCGCCAATGGCAAGGTCCCGGAGTGTCATCTTCGTGGCGGGTGTGTTCGGCCCCCAATACGACGGCTCACCCCCTCCGGCCTGGCAGATCCATTTGCGGCCGTCGGCTGTTAGTTCCCAGTTCTCATAGTGGCCCTCGCCGGGGATCTCGACCATGCACCCGCTGGTGGTCCTCAGCCGCACGTTCGACGCCCTGTCGATCGTGAGCTCATCCAGCCCGGCGAACTTCAGGGAAAGCAGACGTGCCAGCTTTGTCCACTCGCCCTCGGGGTCCATGAGTGCTCGAGCACAGCCGGGAGCCAGGAAGTGAAACGGGCCGCCAATCGCCAACCGTAGATGTTGTCCCTCATCGTCTTCGATGGAGATCTCTACCCGGAAGCCGTAGAACGCGACCCCCGAGATCCTCGAGCCATGGACCGGGACCGCGCCACTCGGGGCATCGAGCATAGACACGTCCGCAAGCTTGACGGCCCAAGGCGCCACGGTCAATGCCGTCCCATCGGCGCGGCCTGGGCCTTCGTGTCGCTCGTCCCCGGCCACGTGGACGCGCGAACCTGCTCGGCTCCGACGCCGCGCGGCGTGAAGCACGCCATCAGCATTGGCCGACTCGGGCGACTCCGTGCGAGGTCAAAGCGTGTCGTCGGCATCTGGGTGATCGGGCGGCCAAGCGCCGAACAGCGGGACGATGCGGTTCAGCCAGGACTCGACAGCGAGCGTAGCCTCAACATCTGTGCCGCGGCTCCCTGTCGGCGTCATCGGCGGCGATCGAGCGGCGGAGTGCTCGGCGCGCAGTGAACCACTCCAAATCGACCTTGGTGAGGGGGATGCGAATATCGGGGCGCCGAGATTCGAACTCGGGACCTCACCGACCCAAACGGTGCGCGCTACCAGGCTGCGCCACGCCCCGACGCAACGTCGGAGTCTACTCCCCCGGGAGCGTAGCCCCCCGCGCCTACTGCCACTCAGAGCGCAGCCGGTCCATCCAAGCCTGAAGCGCTGACCGAAACCGTGTCTCGCAGATTCGCACCGTGAGTACACCATGCCGCGAGCGCCAAGTGCGACCCGCGAGCTGATTGCTGTTCGACTTGCGCTGCATACGTATCGAGCCCGGCTCAACCACAAGCTCCGCGGCCCAGAAATCGCGCAGCTCCCTCAGATCCTGGTCGGCGTGGTACTGGATCCAGAAGGCCGGCGGCTTCTCAGACAGGCGCCGCATCCACCGGGTCGCCAGCTTCACGACCGCCGGATCCGAGTTGCCGATCGAAACGATGTTCCGATCCCGCTTGTACCCCTCCGCGATGTAGAGACAAACGAAGTCGCGGAACGTCGGATCGGCCGCGAGCTCCTCGTATTCCCCCATCCCCTGCTCGTAAGCCGCCTCCCGCAACAGCCTGTACTTCCGCTGCATCGCGACGGTCCCCTTGCGCCGCGCAGCCTCCGGCCACTCCCCACCCGACCCCGACCCCGGGATCGGCAGGTCACGCACCCAGTAGTAGATCGTGCTGCGCGACAGCGCCAGCCGCTCGGCCAGCTCGTCGATCGTGAGCCGGCGCTCGATGCGCATCGACCGCGCCTTATCTCGGAGGTATCCCGCGTGCGCCATACGAACATATGTTCCCATTTGCCGGGGACGGAACGCTCGGCCCGCCCTGCACAACACGCGCCCGGCTTTCGACCCATAAACGCGCGCGACGCGCCAGCCCCCACCGGCCCCACTGCTAGCCTCCGCCCCGCCATGGCCGACGTCCAGCCCCTGCGCGCCCTCCACTACGACCCTGCTGTCGTCGGCCCGATCGCCGACGTCGTGGCGCCGCCCTACGACGTGATCGACGCCTCCCAGCGCGCGGAGCTGATCGCACGCTCGCCGTTCAACGTTGTCGGGATCGACCTCCCCCAGGGCGAGCCGGACCCGTACACGGTGGCGAGCGAGCTGTTCGACAGCTGGCAGCTGCAGGGAGCGCTCGTTCGCGACCGCGAGCCGGCCGTGTGGGCCCACACCCAGGACTACACGGGCCCCGACGGCGTCGCCCGCACGCGGCGCGGCTTCTTCTGCCGGGTGCGCATCGAGGAGTACGGCCCTGGCCGGGTGCGACCGCACGAGCGCACACACCCGGGCCCGAAGGAGGATCGGCTGCGGCTGACGCGGGCCACCCGCGCGAACGTGTCCCCGATCTTCTCGCTGTACTCGGACCCGACGGACGCCGCGTGGCGGGCGCTGGAGCCAACCACGGCCCAGCAGCCGTGGGCGGACATCACGGACGCGGACGGAACGGTCCACCGCCTGTGGCGCGTCTCGGACGCGGATGCGATCGCGGCGGTCCAGGCGGCGACCCGCGACGCGGAGCTGCTGATCGCGGACGGCCACCACCGCTACGAGACGATGCAGGCCTACGCGCGGGAGGTCGGCGGGCCTGGCGAGCACCACTACATCCTCATGTGCCTGGTGGCGCTGGAGGACCCGGGCTTGACGGTCTTTCCCACCCACCGCCTGATCGGCGGGCTGGACGAGGAGCGACGCGCGGCGCTCGAGCGGGCGCTGGAGCGCGACTTCGAGATCGCTGAGGTGCCCGTCGAGGAGATCGCGCCTACCCCCGGGGAAGGCCCGCTGCAGCTCGGCTACTTCAACGGGCGCGACGGGCGAGCGCTGCGCCTGACGATCAGAGACCAGGCGATCGCGGACGCGGCGCTGCCGGGCTACTCGCAGGCGTATCGCCACCTCGACACGGGAGTGCTGGAGACACTGCTGCTGAAGAACGCGCTCGGGCTACAGCGATGAGGACATCGCCCACTTCAACGGCCTGTTCTACGCACGCGACACGGCCGAGGCCCTGGCGATGGTGCGCTCGGGCGACTACGACGCGGCGTTCCTGATGCGCCCCACGCCGGTGGGACAGGTTCGCGAAGTGGCGGCGGCGGGCGAGAACATGCCGCCGAAGTCGACTTACTTCTTCCCGAAGCTGCTCACGGGACTGCTGTTCAACCCGCTGTCAGAGGCATGATCGTGCCGCAGTATCATTGTCAACAAGGACTAAGAAGCCGTTATTTGAGGGGATCTCGATGAATCAGACGCAAGGGCTCACACGGATGAAGGCCTCCGCAAGACGCGACGGCGGCACCTACAGGCACACGGTGCAGGTACGCGACCACCAGCTGACGGTGGACGAGCCGCTGGACGCGGGCGGAGACGACGCGGGCCCCGACCCCCAGGAGCTGTTGGCGGTGAGCCTTGCGACGTGTACGGCGATCACGATGGAGATGTACGCGGCGCGCAAGGGCTGGGACATCGGCCACGTGGAGGTGGACGTCGAGTACAGCCCCGCCGAGCGCGGCTGCCCCACCAAGTTCCAGCTGGTGATGCGCCTGGCGGACGACCTGCCCGAGGAGCAGGTGGAGCGCCTGCGTGTGATCGCCGCCAAGTGCCCCGTGCACCGCGTGCTCGACGGCGAGGTCATGTTCCAGGAGCGCGTTGAGCGCGTTCACCTGGCCGCCTGAGTCCTCGTCCCCCGGCTCGGCCCAGCAGCCACCGGCCGCAGAGCCGGTCATGGCTGCCGTGCTCGTTCCGCTGTTCCTCGCAGACGAGTCGCGCGATCCTCACGTGGTGCTGACCAAGCGACGTGCGGACCTGCGTCGTCACGCGGGGGAGATCTCCTTTCCCGGCGGGCGCAAGGACGCCGACAGACGCCGACCTGAGCGCCACGGCGCTGCGCGAGGCCGAGGAGGAGATCGGCCTCGAGCGCTCGCAGGTGAGCCTGCTGGGGGCGCTACCGACCACCTCGACGTTCGCGACCAACTACGTGATCCACCCGTTCGTCGCAACGATCCCGGCGGGTCTCGCGTGGCGCCTGTCGGCGAAAGAGGTCGACGCGGTGCTCGAGCTGCCGTTGGCGCAGGTGCGTGCGGCGCAGACGAAGACGAACATCGAACGCCGCGGCATCACCTTCAGACGGACGCGTACGTGATCGACGACCACGTCATCTGGGGCGCCACGGCGCGCATCCTGCAGCACCTGCTGGAGCGCCTGAGCACCGGGCCCGCCGGCCAGCTCTCGCTGGCCTAGCGGGCTCCGCGCAGGTTCGTCTCAGCTGGGCTGCGGGACGAGACGGATGTACGGGCGCGGCTCCTCCCACCCGTCGGGGTAGGTCTCTTTGGCCTCGTCGTTGGAGACGGAGCCGGCGATGATGACCTTGTCGCCTTTCTGCCAGTTGACGGGCGTGGCGACCTTGTGCTTGGCGGTCAGCTGCAGCGAGTCGATCACCCGCAGCACCTCGTCGAAGTTGCGCCCGGTGGTCATCGGGTAGACGAGGATCAGCTTGACCTTCTTGTCGGGGCCGATCACGAACACGTTGCGCACGGTCTGGTTGTCAGCGGGCGTGCGCCCACCGGCGTCGCCGGAGGTGTCGGCGGGCAGCATCCCGTAGAGCTTTGACACGTTGAAGTCGCTGTCGCTGATGATCGGGTAGTTGGGAGCGGTGCCCTGCGTCTCCTCGATGTCCTTCGCCCACGCCTCGTGGTTGTCGAGCGCGTCGACTGACAGGCCGATGATCTTCACGTTGCGGGCGTCGAACTCCGGCTTGGCTTTTGCCATGTAGCCGAGCTCGGTGGTGCAGACGGGGGTGAAGTCCTTGGGGTGCGAGAACAGCACCGCCCAGGAGTCGCCGATCCAGTCGTGGAATTTGATGCGACCCTCGGTGGTGTCGGCCTCGAAGTCGGGGGCTGTGTCGCCCAGTTGCAGCGTCATTTGTGGTCGCTCCTTTCTCGACAGCTAGCCGTCGCGAGAGTCGGAGGAGGAAAACTGCCCAGAATCCTGATCGGCTTTACAGGATTTACAGATCAGGATAGCGCGCGACGGGCGCCTTCAAGGCGCGTGCCGGAGCCGACACGACACGGCCACACGCCGCCGAGCAGCATCCCCAGCGAGCCCAGCAGCGCCAGCCATGGGCCGGCGAGCAGCGATAGCGCGGCGACGTCCCCGCTCAGTCCCGGTGGATCGACGATCCGGTAGAGCGCGCACAACGCGGCAACCGTGCCCAGTAGCGCCACAGAACCTCCCGCGCCCCCGGGGACGGGGCCGCCGGTGCGCACGAGCGGCAGCAGCGTGTCGAGCAGCGCCAGTCCCGCGAGGACCAGCAGAAGGATCCTCATGTCGGGCAGCGCCTGGTGTGCGCTGATGACGCTCAGCGTGCGAGCACCCACGGAATGTGCGCCCGCGGCATGGACGATCGAGCTCACTCGATACCACGGCAGCAAGGCGGCGGCAGCGAGAGCGACCGCGCCGAGCGCGGACATCGAGAGGCCGTATCTGGACCGATCTGCAGCCATTCTGCACGCAACATCGGTCACAAAGTCCGCTGGCTTGACCGCGGTGAACGATCATGCGCCGATCAGCAGCGACGCGACGGCGGCGCGGGCCTCGGCGAGCCATCCGGCGGCGTCGCCGGGATCGGCGGAGAGGAACGCAGCGGGGATCTCGTTGCGCTCGACCAGCGCGCGTGCGAGGCGCTCACCCTCGCACGCAAGCTCGCCGGAGGGCCCTGTCCCGCGAGCCTCGTAGAGCAGGCCGCGCACGGTCGTGTCGATCGCCTGCGTGAGGAAGAACTCCAGCCGCGAGGTGTGAAGCGCCTGCAACTGATCGTGTGGGCCGACGGCCGTGCCGAGCAGCCAGCAGAGGATGGTCACGTTCTCGAGCGCGCCGCGCAGGGTCGCGAGGCGGTCGGGCGTGCCGACCCAGCATTCGGCGCCCGCTGGCCTCGATCGCCGCACGCGCGTCCTCGCTGCGGGTGGTGATGCGCACGGCGTGGCCCTCGCCGACCATCGCGGCAGCCAGCTGCCTGCCCCTGCAGCCTCCGCCGACGATCAGGATCCGTGCCACGGCGCGCCATCTTAGGCTCGACTACCATCCGCCGCCCGCATGCCCGATCTCCACACCCACATCCCCGCTGACGCCCGACGTCGTGACGATGGAGAAGATCGTCGCGCTGTGCAAGCGCCGCGGCTTCGTGTTCCCCTCCTCGGAGATCTACGGCGGGGTCGGCTCGACGTATGACTTCGGCCACTACGGCGTGCTGCTGAAGACAAACGTCAAGAACGAGTGGTGGCGCGCGATGCTGCAGGAGCGCGACGACATCGTGGCGATCGACTCGGCGATCCTGCAGCACCCGAAGGTGTGGGAGGCCTCCGGCCACCTGGCGGGCTTCACCGACCCGCTGGTGGACTGCAAGACGTGCGGGCAGCGCTTCCGCGCCGACCATCTGCAGGAGCTCGCGTGCGGACGCAAACCGTCCAAACATCCGGGCGAAGCGGAGGAGTGCGACCTGACGGACGCGCGCGACTTCAACCTGATGTTCGAAACGACGATCGGCCCCGTGAAGGAGTCCGGATCGATCGCCTACCTGCGCCCGGAGACGGCGCAGGGCATCTTCATCAACTTCAAGAACGTGCTGCAGTTCTCGCGCAAGAAACCGCCGTTCGGGATCGCGCAGGTGGGCAAGTCCTTCCGCAACGAGATCACCCCGGGCAACTTCATCTTCCGCACGCGCGAGTTCGAGCAGATGGAGATGGAGTTCTTCGTGCCGCCGGACGAGGCGCAGAAGTGGTTCGAGCACTGGCTGAAAGAGCGCGAGCGCTGGTACACGGAGCTGGGCATCCGCCCCGACCACCTGCGCCTGCGCGCGCACGACCAGGACGAGCTCTCGCACTACTCATCGGGCACGAGCGACGTCGAATACCTGTTCCCGATCGGCTGGTCTGAGCTCGAGGGCATCGCCAACCGCGGCGACTTCGACCTGACCCAGCACGCGCAGTTCTCGGGCGAGAAGCTCGAGTACTTCGACCAGGCGAGCGGCGAGCGCTACGTGCCGCACGTGATCGAGCCGGCGGCGGGCGCGGATCGCGCGACGCTGGCGTTCCTGGTGGACGCCTACGACGAGGAACTGGTGGAGCGCGAGGGCACGGGCGAGGGCGAGATGCGCACGGTGCTGCGCCTGCACCCGCGCCTGGCGCCGGTGAAGGCTGCGGTGCTGCCGCTGGTGAGCAAGGACGGACAGCCGGAGCTGGCGCGCGAGGTGCACCGCGCGCTGCGCGGTCGCGTGCAGGCGGAGTACGACGCGGGCGGCGCGATCGGCAAGCGCTACCGCCGCCAGGACGAGATCGGTACGCCGTTGTGCCTTACGATCGACCACCAGAGCATCGAGGACAACACGCTGACGCTGCGCGACCGCGACTCGCTGGCGCAGGAGCGACTGCCGATCGAGGGCATCGCGGAGGAGATCGAACGGCGCATCCACGCGCCGTGGAGCACCCCGAAGCTGAACACCGAATAGAGGAGAGGCATGGACTTCGACCTGACCGACGAGCAGCGCCTGATCAAGGAGACGGCACGCGAATTCACGGACAAAGAGATCGTGATGCAGTCGCGGGAAAACGCGCGCAACCACCACTTCGACCTGGAGATGGTCAAGAAGGTCGCCGATCAGGGCTACCTCGGCGCGATCGTCCCGCAGGAGTACGGCGGCGCGGGCCTCGACTACTTCAGCTACGGCCTGGTGGTGGAGGAGATCGGCCGCGGCGACTCCTCGATCCGCACGGTGATCTCGGTGCAGACCTCACTGGTCTGCTCGGGCCTGGTGAAGTTCGGCACGGAGGAGCAGAAGCGCAAGTATCTGCCGAAGCTGTGCACGGGCGAGTGGCTGGGCTGCTTCGGGCTGACGGAGCCGGACACCGGCTCGGACGCGGCCAACCAGAAGACGCGCGCGAAGAAGACGGACACCGGCTGGGTGATCAACGGCGCGAAGATGTGGATCTCGATGGCCAACTACGCGAAGGTGGCGCTGATCTTCGCGCAGACGGACCCCGCGCTCGGACACAAGGGCGTGGCGTGCTTCCTGGTGGACACCGACCAGCCGGGCTACTCGACGCAGACGATCGAGCACAAGATGGGCCTGCACGCCTCGGACACGGCGCTCGATCTCGCTGGAAGACGTGGAGGTCTCCGACGAGGACATGCTGGGCAACGTCGGCGATGGCTTCAAAATCGCGATGTCGAACCTCGACTCGGGTCGCTACTCGGTGGCGTGCGGGCTGCGTGGGCATCTGCCAGGGCTGCGTGGACGAGTCGGTGAAGTACGCGAAGGAGCGCGAGCAGTTCGGCAAACCGATCGCGAGCTTCCAGCTGGTGCAGGCGATGATCGCGGACATGGTGCGTAAAGACGGACGCCTCGCGGCTGCTGGTGTGGCGCGCGGGCTTCCTGAAGGACAAGGGGCGCCCGAACACGCTGGAGACGTCGATCGCGAAGCTGCACGCGACGGAGGCGTCGCTCGAGTGCGCGAACATGGCGATCCAGATCCACGGCGGCGCGGGCTACGTCGACGACCACCCGGTGGAGCGCTACTTCCGCGACGCGCGCGTGACGACGCTGTACGAGGGCACCTCCCAGATCCAGAAACTGATCATCGGGCGCGCGATGACGGGCATCAACGCGCTCGTGCCCTCCTGACGCCTGGCTGGGAGGGAGCTGGCGATGTCAGAGCAGGCGCGTGTGGATGAGGATGAGAGCGCCGGCTCCGCCGGCGGGGCGGGCAGGCCGGCGTCTGTGATCGGCGTGCTGGGAGCCGGCACGATGGGTGCCGGCATCGCCCAGCTGGCGGCGCGGTCGGGGGCGCGCACGCTGCTGCACGACCCGTTCCCGGAGGCGCTGGCGCGGGGGCTCGCGAGCGCAGAGGACGGGCTGCGCAAAGAAATGGTGAAGGGCGGCTGAGCGAGGAGGACGCCGCCGCGGCCGCCGAGCGCCTGCAGCCGGTCGAGGAGATGGCGGCGTTTGCGGACTGCGAGCTGGTGATCGAGGCGGCGCCGGAGCGCCTGGAGCTCAAGCACGAGATGTACGCGAAGCTGTCGGAGATCGTCAGCGAGCAGTGCGTGCTGGCGACGAACACGTCGTCGCTGCTGGTGACCGCGATCGCGACGGGGGCGAGCCACCCCGAGCGCGTGGTTGGGATGCACTTCTTCAACCCGGCGCCGCTGATGCGTCTGCTGGAGGTGGTGGCGGGCGTGGAGTCCTCGCCGCAGGCTCTGGCGATTGCGACGGCGACGGGCGAGGCGATGGGCAAGACGGTGATCCGCGCGAAGGACGGGCCGGGGTTCATCGTCAACCGCTGCAACCGGCCGTTCGGCCTCGAGGCTCTGCGCCTGCTGGCAGGAGCAGAGTCGCGGACGTGGAGAGCATCGACCGCATCTGCCGGATGGAGGGCGGCTTTCGCATGGGCCCGTTCGAGCTGATGGACCTGGTGGGCGTGGACACGGGCTTTGAGATCTCCAAGAGCTTCTACGAGCAGGGCTTCGGCGAGCCACGCTGGCGCCCGTCGATGATCGCGGCGCGCTACGTGGCGGCGGGCCTGCACGGGCGCAAGAGCGGACGCGGCTACTACGACTACTCGCAGGCCTCCGGCGCCCACCGCGCCCCGGACCCTGAGCCGCTGGAGCCGGGCGTGGCCGGCTCCGACGGCGAGGGCGTAGTGGTGATCGCGGGCGAGAGCACGCTCGCTGAAGAATTGCGCGCGGCGGCGGAGGCGGCGGGCTACGAGGTGCGCTCGCCGCACGCGCCGACGGGCGGTGTGCTGCCGGCGCTGGTGGTGGACTGCGGCGCGGCCCCCGCGCCACGGGAGCAGACGACGGGCGTTGCGCCGGGCCGGCCGGACCGCCGCGGCACGCAGACTCTCCCGCAGGGCGGCGCGCGCCTGCTGCTGTGCGCGCGCGGGTCGCTGGGGGCGCTCGACCCGGGCGGTAGCGCGGTGGGCTTTCACGTGGTCGCGCCGCTGGCGCAGGCGGGCCTGGTGGAGCTGACGCGCAGCGAAGGCTCCTCCCCGGTGGCGGCGGCTCGCGCTGAGCGCTTCTTCGCAACCCTGGGCAAGCACGTGCAGTGGGTGGGCGACGCACCGGGCCTGGTGCTGGGCAGGATCGTCTGCCAGGTGATCAACGAGTCGGCGTTCGCGCTCGGCGAGGGCGTGGGCGAAGCGCGCGACATCGACACGGGGATGGTGCTGGGGCTGAGCCACCCGCACGGGCCGCTGGAGTGGGCGGACACGATCGGCCTGGACCACGTGTTGACGGTGCTGGAGGCGCTGTGCGACGAGTACCGCGAGGAGCGCTACCGCCCGGCGCCGGTGCTGCGCCGCCTGGTGCAGGCGGGACGCCTGGGACGCGCGACCGGGGCGGGCTTCTTCGAGTACGAGAGCTGACTCGCCAGCGGCGATGGAGCACCAGCCGACCTCACGTTCCGGGGGCGGCCCGCGTTCTATGGCTGTGAGCGACGCACTGCCCCCCTTCCAGCGCTTCCTCGACGGCCACCGCGAGGTGGTGTGGCGCTTCCTGGTCTCCTCGGTGGGGGCGGCGGAAGCCGAGGACTGCTTTCAGGAGACGTTCATCGCGGCGCTGCGCGCGTATCCGAGGCTGCGCGCGGACTCGAACCTGCGCGCGTGGGTGCTGACGATCGCCAACCGCAAGGCGCTGGACGCCCACCGGGCGCGCACGCGACGGGCGGTGCCGGTCGAGGACGTGGCCGCGGTCCAGGATGGCAGGACGGATCGCGGGGCCTCCAGCCTCTCGCAGGAGCCGGATGAGGGGCTGTGGGCTGCGGTGCAAGGGCTGCCGACGCGCCAGCGCTCGGCGGTGGTGCTGCGCTATGTGGCGGACATGCCCCACCGCGAGATCGCGGCGGCGATCGGCTGCTCCGAGCAGGCGGCTCGCCGCTCGCTGCACGAGGGACTACTGAAGCTGAGGAAGGCGGTACCGAGATGAGCAATCGCAGGCAGGGACAGTCCGACGAGCTGGAGCAGGCGCTGCGCGGACACGCGCAGGGCGCCGACACTGATACGGCGGCACAGGCGGCAGAGGCGGCGGAGCGTCTGCGCACCCGCATCTCCCACGAGGGCCTGGCGGACGTGAGCTACAGCTCGGTGGACTCGCCGTTCGGCCCGCTGCTGCTTGCGGCGACGAAGCGAGGGGTCGTCCGGCTGGCGTTCCCGGAGGAGGCGGCGGACGCGGTGCTGGATGGACTGGCCCAGCGTCTGTCCCCGCGCATCGTCGAGTCCTCGGCGCCGCTGGAGGGGGCGCGGCGCGAGCTGGACGAGTACTTCGCCGGGCGCCGGCACGAGTTCGAGCTCGGGCTGGACTGGGCGCTGATCGCTCCGTTCGGGCGACGGGTGCTGCGTGCGACTTCGGCGATCCCCTACGGCGGCGTGCTCAGCTACGCGCAGGTCGCCACGCAGGCGGGCAGCCCACGTGGCTCGCGCGCGGCGGGAAGCGCGCTGGGCGCGAACCCGATCCCGATCGTGATCCCCTGCCACCGAGTGCTGCGCAAGGGTGGAGCGCTGGGCGGCTACGCGGGCGGCCTGGAGCGCAAGCGGTGGCTCCTCGAGCTCGAGGGCGCGCTCCAGGGCAGCCGCTGAGCAGCGCGATACTGCGTCCTCGGTCGCTCGCGTGCGCAGCACGCCACGCTCCCTGCGTCCTTGTCTCGCTTGCCCATCGACTGCCCTGGGCGCGTGCCGCGTGAGCATTTGCTCAGGGCACGCGTACGGTGAAGCTGCCGACGGGCACGGTGACGCTGCCGGGGCCTTCGATGCTGCCCGCACCGAGGGCCTGCTGCAGGCTGACTGTGCCGTGGACGACGCCGGCGCGCAGGCGCGGACCGATTTCGCCGATCGTACGGGTGATGGTCTGCCCTGCGGCGATGTTGGAGTTGGTGGCCTCGCCGCCGTACGCTCCCGGCGCCATGCCCGGTTCACGCCAGCGCATGCCGTAGCTGCGACGCGCGTCGGTGACGGGCAGCCGCGCGATGAAGCCGATCGTGATCACGAAGCGGCCTCGACGTCCCCGGCTCAGCCGCGCGTGGATCGGCGTGGCGACTTCAGCGGGGGTGGGTGCCTTGCCGACCGGGACGTAGCCGACCGGCTCGGACAGCGACGGCGTGCACGCGTAGGAGCCGCCGATCCAGCTCTTGCGAGTCAGATGGCAGGTGGAGCCGTCGCGGTAGTGGATTTCCTTGATGGGGCCGTCGACGGGCACGATGTCGGCGGTGCCGGCGTTGGCGAAGTTCAGCAGCTGGTGGGCGGACGCCAGCGTGACGAACATGTAGGCGCCGTCGGCGCCCACCGTGGGCAGCGTGTGGCGCTGGCCGTCGAGAACGTAGGTGATGCTCTTCGCGTCGGGCCCGAGCAGGCCGTAGTAGATGTTGCGCAGGTCGGCCTGCGGGCAGATCGCCGCCGGCTTGGCCCCGTGTTCCCGTTCCTGGCGGGTCAGGCGCAGGCCCTTTTCGTAGGGCCCCGCGCTCGGGGGGACGCAGCCGCCGAGGCGCCCGCCGGTCCCGATCCAGGCGCTCGCGGCGCGCTCGTCGGCCGTCACGTTCGTGAACAGGCGCCCCTTGCCGTCGAGCAAGGCGCAGCTGTTGACATCGAAGGCGGCGCTGACAGGCAGTTCGTGAAAGCGCCCGTCGTTGGCGAAGGCGCCGTCCTGGCCGAGGGCGCCGAGTTTGCCGTCGACGATGCGCCCGAGCTGCAGGCAGCCTTCGCCCCTGGTGGTGCTCAGCACGCGCATGCCCCAATCGGGGCCCCCGGCCGGGTCGGGTGCGGCGATCGGCAGCATCCGCACGGTGCCCGGGACGAGTGCGCCGGAGCCTTCGCGAGGGTTGCCGTCGAGCGAGAACGGCAGCTTTGCCGGCGCGCCGAGCTGGATCAGCCCGGCGCCGAACGCGCCGCCCCCGAGCACGAGCACGACGCCGAGCGCGATCAGCGGCGTGCGCCGCCAGCGTCCGTTCGGGCGCGCGCGGGAGAGCCGCCCGAGCAGGCCGGTGCGGGGACCGCGCGCCCGGCGCTCGGCGGCGTCGTAGAGCTGGCTACGGACCTCGGGCAGCAGTGTCATGACGGGTTCTCCAGTTCGGCTCGCAGATTCGAAAGGCCGCGGCTGACGCGCTTGCGCACGACGAGCTCGGACGTCTCGAGCTCGCCGGCTATGTCCGGATAGGAGCGCTCGTCGAGAACGCGCGCGCGAACCGCTTCGCGCTGCTCGGCTGGCAGCTGCTCGAGCAGCTCGAGCACCCATCCGCTCGCGCTGGCGGCTGACTCGACGCGCTCGAGTTCGTCGCCGGTGAAGGCGACCGCCTCGCTGATCCCGACCCGGCGCCGGGCGCGGGCCTCGACCCTCCCGCGGCGCAGGCTGTTTGCGAGCGTGTTGCGAGCGATCGTGAACAACCACCCGGCAGCGGTTGGATGCTCGGGCCGGTAGCGATGTGCGGCGCTGAGCGCCGCGGCGAACACCTCACCGGCGAGATCGGCGGCAACCTCCGGGTCGCCGGTGCGACGCGTGAAGTAGCCGACCACGGCGGTCTCGTAACGGTCGTAGAAGGCGGCAAAGGCGTCGGGCTGCGAAGCCGTCGCCGCCAGCAGCTCGCCGTCGCTGGGTTCGCCGCGATCCATGCCTGGTTAACGCCCAACGCGCAGTTCTGTGACCGATCGTCAGTGAGCGTCGCCGGCCTGCGGCGCGTTCAGCAGCGTGTGATGCCCAGCTCGCGCCGGCTAGGCCGAGCCCGCCGGGGCCGACTCGGCGGCGGGCGCCCACTGCGCTTCGGCTGGGTCGCCGAGCGGCATTCCCGCCGGCACGGGCACGCCGGGGGTGTCGCGCAGGTACCACTCGGCGTCCAGGGCGGCCTGACAGCCGGAGCCGGCGGCGGTGATCGCCTGGCGGTAGGTGTGATCGACGAGGTCGCCGGCGGCGAACACGCCGGGGAGCTTGGTGCGGGTGGAGCGACCCTCGGTGATGACGTAGCCGTTCTCGTCGACGTCCACCTGTCCGCGGACGAGACCGGACTGTGGCTCGTGACCGACGGCGATGAACGCCCCGGAGATCGGCAGCTCGCGCTCCTCGCCGGTCTCGACGTTGCTGAGCAGCGCATGCCCCAGCGCGCCGTTCTCGCCGGGGACCAGCTCCTTGACGGTGTAGGGCGTCAGGAGCTCGATGTTGGCCTGCTGGCGCGCGCGCTCGAGCATGATCTTCGACGCTCGGAACTCGTCGCGACGATGTACGACGGTCACCTTGCCGGCGAACTTGGAGAGGAAGATGGCCTCCTCCATGGCGGAGTCGCCGCCGCCGACGATGATCGTCTGACTGTCGCGGAAGAACGCCGCGTCGCAGGTGGCGCAGTAGCTGACTCCGCGCCCGGACAACTCCTCCTCGCCGGTCACGCCCAGCTTCTTGTGCTCTGCGCCCATCGCCAGCACGACGGTGCGCGCGCGGTACTCGGTGTCTCCCACCCACACGCTGTGGATGGCCGGGTGGGCGGGATCCGATCCGCTGGAGAGCTCGACGCGGTCGGCCTGGTCAGTGATCAGGCGCGCGCCGAAACGCTCGGCCTGGTCGCGGAACTTCTGCATCATCTCGGGGCCCATGACGCCCTCGGGGAAGCCGGGGTAGTTCTCCACGTCGGTGGTCTGCTGCAGCAGGCCGCCCCACGCGAAGCCCTCGATCACCAGCGGCTCGAGGTTCGCTCGAGCCGTGTACAGCGCCGCCGTGTACCCGGCTGGCCCGCTGCCGACGATGATCACGTTCTCGACGTCGCTCATCTCATCTCCTGGTCGCTACCGCGTGGGCGGGTGGGATCTCCAAAATGGGTCACTTTACTTTGTATAGTGTAGCAATTCGAAGCATGTTTTTGGGGCCTCATGAGCCCTGCAGGGCGCTCGCCGGCTCCGCCGATCCCGCCCTGGACGCACCCGCCGGCGAGGCAGGCTCCTCGTGCCTCCAGCGTGCCACCGTGCGGCGCAGCTGGAAGTAGGCGACGACGCCGGGGAGCGTGGGCAGCCAGAACGAGATGGCCCGGTAGGACAGTACCGCGACGACGGCCAGGTTGAGCGGGACGTTGAACGCGGCGAATGCGCCGATCATGCCGCCCTCGACGCCGCCGAGCCCGCCGGGGAGCGGCAGCAGGTTGCCGAGCATCCCCACGAAGTAGGCCATCCAGATCACGGTGAACGGCGGCGGCGAGCCAAACGCGTGGAACATGGCCCACAGCACGGAGATGTCAAAGCCCCACCACGCGAGCGCGCCGAGCAGGCCGGGGTCGCGCCCGCGGATCGAGTCGATCGCGGTGCGCACGCCGCTGGCCGCCAGCGCCGGCACGGTGACAGCGCGCGCGATCCAGCGCGCCGCGCGAGCGGAGCTCGACGCCCAGCCATCGAGGCGCCGCTCGAGGTCGCCCGGCAGCAGCGCGATGGCACCGGCCACAGCGAACAGTACGGTGGCCACCATCGCGGGCACGAACGTGATCGCGAACGAGCCGCCGCCGGGGAACAGCCCGACGCCGAGCCCGATGCCGTCGATCAGCAGCGAGGCGGCGTAGATGACGTACAGCAGCACCATGAACGCGACCATGCGACAGGCCACCACGCGCGGCTCCATGCCCGAGCGCCGCAGCGCCCAGGCCGTCAGCGCCACGCCACCGGCGCCGGCGGCGGCGAACAGCCGCGTGGCGACGAGGCCGGCCATCGTGATCTCATAGCTCTCCCGCCAGCCGACCCGCGCGGGCGGGTGGGGATCCGGAGCGAGCACGGCGCGGAACAGCACGACATAGCCGCCGAACGAGAGCAGCTCGAGCGCCACGCCGAGCGCAAGCCACCAGACGTCGCCGCCCTCGATGCGGTTGAGCGTCTTGCCGACACCGGCGATGTTCGGCAGGACGAAGTACAGGAAGGCGACGACGCAGAGGATGAACAGGCCGAACGCGAAGATCTGCCGGCGCGTGAAGACGACGCGCGGCATCTCCTCCTCGGCCGCCCTCGCCCGCGGGGCGCGGTCGGGCTGGGGAAGCTGCTCCTGCTCGAGCAGCTCTCCCGCCCCGTCGCTTCCCTCGCCCCGTCCCATCTCGTTGGTGCTCACCCCCGCCTCTCAGGCCGCCTCGTGGGCCATCGCCTCCAGTGCGGCGACGGCACGCCCCACACGCGCGAGCGCCGGTCCCGCGCGCGGCCCCATCCGCCGCACGGCAAGCGTGAGCGCCGCTCCTCCCAGCAGATCGACCGCGTAGTGCTCGCCGAGGTACACGAGCGCGAACCCGAGCGCCGCCGCATAGCCGAACCCGAGCGCGCCTGCCAGCGGCCCCACCTCGGCGAGGAGGAGCGCTGCCATCACGGATGTGGCGAAGTGCAGAGAGGGCATCGCTGCCAGTGGGTTGCCTCCGAACACACTGTAGAGCGAGCCCCAGCGGTCTCTCCAGAACACCTCCCCGTACTCGACCATCATGCGCCTCACAGCCACGGTGGAGTCGCCGTCCGCGCTGGCGCTCGCCGCCGCATACCAGGGCGGAGCGGTGGGCAACAGCCAGTAGACGCCGGCGCCGATGTCGAACACCGCGTAGGTGAGCACGGCGGCGCGCGCGAAGCGCGAGGGGTGGCGCAGGAGGATGAACACGAGCGAGCCGTGCGGGACGATGAACCAGCTCCAGTGCGTCCACACGAGCACGCGATCGAGAGTCCTCCACTCGGCCGCTGTGGCGCCGCCGCCGGCGAACGCCCGTTGCAGGCGCACGGTGGGCAGCTCACCGAGGCCGAGAACGCGGTCGGCGCGAATCGGGTAGTCGACGTGCACGCGGGCGCTCTGGGCGTCGGCGTCGTCGTGCGGTGTCTTGTAGGCGGCCAGGTAAGCCCACATCTGTAGCGCGCAGACCGCCACGTCGCGCTGGCGCGAGCGGCGCACGGCCACGGACAGCCCGAGCGGCGCTCCGAAGGCGACGGCCTGGACCAGGAGAGGCGGGGCGCTCACGCGCTTGCGCACCAGCGGCGCGGCGACTCCGGCCACCACCATCCCCCAGGCGGTTGCTCTGATCGCCTTCGACAGCCGCACAGGGCGGGGAGTATATGTCGCGGACTGGTCCCTACTCGGCGACGCGAGCGGACGCGGCTGCGTCGACCAGCGCTCCGACCACGGAGCTGGCGAGGTCTGCCTCGGGGTGCCATTGCACGCCGAGCACGAACGTCGCGTCAGGCAGCTCGATCGCCTCGGCGAGCTCGTCGAGCGTGGAGACGCCACTCACCGCCAAGCCCTCCCCCAGCCGCTCCACGCCCTGGTGATGGTGGGACTTGGTCGCGTGCGTGAGCTCCCCGGCGGCCCTTGCGGCGAGCGAGCCCTCGCTCAGCATCACGTCGTGGTCGGCGCCGTCGAAGGACCCCACCACACGCCTGTGCTCGTGATGGCCGTAGCGCTCGGGAAGGTGCTGCAGGAGCGTCCCGCCGCAGGCGACGTTGATCAGCTGCATGCCCCGGCAGATGCCGAGCAGCGGCAGGTCGCGCTCGATCGCGGCGCGGGTGAGCGCGATCTCGAACGCGTCGCGCTCGGGCACGGTGGCGACTGTCTCGGGATGCCGGCTCTGGCCGTAGGCGTCGGGGTCGATGTCGGCGCCGCCGGCGAGGATCAGACCGTCGAGCAGATCCAGCGCCTGCTCGGGGTCCTCGGTCAGCAGCGGATCGGGCGGGAGCATCGCGACGAGCCCTCCCGCGCGCTGGACGGCCTGCACGTAGTTGAACGGGAGCAGCGCCGCGCGCTGGTCCCAGACGCTCCAGCGGGCGCGCTCGAGCGAGGTGCAGATGCCGATCACGGGACGTGTCATCCCCCACACCATAGGATCACCGGCGGCCCGAGCGCTTCTAGGCGCCGGCGGACGTTCGGGCGTACGACGTCCGGCGCGTGCATTGCGACAATGACGGTGCGAGCGACTGCGGTCGAGCAAAACGCGGAATCGAGCGGAGGAGAACCATGGGCGAGCCGGATATCGAGCTCGAGACGGTGAGCGTGAGGATCGCCGACGGGGCTGCCACGGTCGAGCTGAACCGACCGGAGGTGCTGAACGCGTGGAACGCGCAGCTGGGCACGGACCTGCTGGCGGCGCTGCGACGCACCGCCGAGGATGACGACGTGCGCGCGGTGCTGATCACCGGCGCCGGCCGCGCGTTCTCCTCCGGCGCCGACCTGAGGGACGTGAGCGGCGGCGAGACGACCGCGGACGGGCGCCCGAACGTGTACCGCACCCTGACCGAGCGCTACCACCCGATCATGCACGCGATCCGCGAGCTGCCCAAGCCGGTGATCGGCGCCGTCAACGGCCCGGCGGTGGGCATCGGCTGCTCGCTGGCGCTCTGCTGCGATCTGATCCTGGCGGCGGAGAGCGCCTACTTCCTGCTCGCGTTCGTCAACATCGGCCTGGTTCCCGACGGCGGCTCCTCGCTGTTCGTGCCGAGCAGGGTGGGCATGGCCCGCGCAAGCGAGCTGGCGATGCTGGGCGAGCGCCTGCCGGCGGCCAAGGCGCTCGAGTGGGGGTTGATCAACCGCGTGGTGGCCGACGAGAGCCTGCAGGCGGAGGCGCTCGCCCTTGCCGCGAGGCTGGCGGCGGGGCCCACACGCTCCTACGCGGGGACCAAGCGCCAGCTCAACAGCTGGCTGTACTCGCGCATGGCCGAGCAGCTCGAGCTGGAGGCTCAGATCCAGCAGGAGATGGCCGGCAGCGCGGACTTCCTGGAGGGCGCGATGGCGTTCGTGGAGAAGCGTCCGGCCCGTTTCTCGGGGGCCTAAATGGCTCGTGGCAAATGTCATCAAGCGCGTCCCGCCCGAGCGTGAATAGAATCCTCCCGCCTTGGGCCACTTGATCCCCTCACTGCTCGCCTTCTTCACGCCCGAGTCGGGCGGGTCGCCGAACGCGAACGAGATCGACGATCTGTACAAGATCACTCTCGTCATCGCTCTGATCATCTTCTTCGCGGTCGAGGGCGGCCTCTTGTACGCGCTGGTCAAGTTCCGCAAGCGCAAGGGCGCGGTGGCGTCGCAGATCCACGGCAACACCCGCCTGGAGGTCGGCTGGACGGCGGGGGCGGCGGTCGTGCTGATCGCGCTGGCGGCGCTGACCTTCGCGAAGCTCTCCTCGATCCAGAACCCCCCGAACTCCGGTCCGAGCGGAGTGACGCTCGGCGAACAGAACAACGTGCTGTTCGCGAGCAACGAGCGCAAACTGCCCCCCGAACGGCAAAGCGCTTGAAATCGAGGTGATCGGCAAACAGTACATCTGGCAGTTCGTCTACCCGGGCGCGAACGAACCGGATGGCCTGGGCGCGCCCTACTCCTACGAGGAAATGGTCGTCCCCACCAACACCACCGTCAGCCTGGACATCGTCTCCGAGGACGTCGTGCACTCGTGGTGGATCCCGGAACTGGGCGGCAAGTTCCAAGCGGTGCCGGGCTACCACAACTACACCTGGTTCAAGATCAGCAAACCGGGGATCTACCGCGGGCAGTGCGCGTTCCTGTGCGGCCGCGGGCACGCGCGCATGATCGCGACGGTCCACGCAGAGCCCCCGGCCCAGTTCGAAGCGTGGCTGGCACGCCAGAAGGCAGAGATCGCGGAAGCCAACAAAGAAGCAGCGAAGGCGCGAGCGAAACTCAACGCACACGAAGGCGCCGAACAGGTCGAGAACCCTTAGGACATCAGGAGAGTAAAGGACGACATGGCCACCTACGCAGCCCCAGTACCTCAGGTTCACGCCCATCATGCGGAGCACGAGGCGCACGGCTGGACGAGCTGGATAACGACCACCGATCACAAGCGGATCGGGATCATGTACATGGTCCTCACGTTCATCTTCTTCTGCCTCGGCGGCACCGAGGCGTTGATGATCCGCCTTCAGCTCGGCGCGCCGAACAACACGCTGGTCTCGCCCGAGACCTACAACCAGCTGTTCACGATGCACGGCACGACGATGATCTTCCTGTTCGTCGTGCCGATGATGGCGGGCCTGGCGAACTACTTCCTGCCGCTGATGATCGGCGCGCGCGACATGGCCTACCCGCGGCTGAACGCGCTGTCCTTCTGGCTGCTGCTCGCGGGCGGGATCGTCTTCTACGCGTCGGTGTTCTGGAGCCCGCCGGAAGCAGGCTGGACGAGCTACCCGCCGCTGTCGAGCGCGCTGTACTCGCCCGCGGGCGGCCAGGACGCGTGGATCTACCTCGTTCACCTCACGGGGCTGTCCTCGATCCTCGGGGCCATCAACTTCTACGCGACGGTCGCCAACATGCGCGCACGCGGCATGAGCTGGGGCCGGCTGCCGCTGTTCATCTGGGCGATGCTCACGTACTCCGTGCTGATCATCTTCGCGATGCCGGTGATCGCGGCGGCGGTCACGATGCTCCTCACCGACAGGCACTTCGGCACCCACTTCTATGACCAGACGGAGGGCGGCTCGCCGCTGTTGTGGCAGAACCTCTTCTGGTTCTTCGGCCATCCAGAGGTCTACATCATGGTGCTGCCGGGCTTCGGCATCGTCTCGGAGATCCTGCCGGTGTTCGCGCGAAAGCCGATCTTCGGCTACAAGGCGATCGCGGCGTCGACGGTGGCGATCGCGTTCCTCGGCTTCTTGACGTGGGCGCACCACATGTTCACGACGCCGATCCCCGAGGCGATCCTCGTGTTCGTGATGCTCAGCTCGTTCCTGATCGCGATCCCGACCGGCGTGAAGATGCTCAACTGGATCGGCACGCTTTGGGGCGGCACGATCGAATACAAGACTCCGCTGCTGTTCTGCATCGGCTTCCTGTCGCTGTTCCTGATCGGCGGCATCTCGGGCGTGTTCCTGGCGATCTTCCCGGTCGACTGGCAGCTGAACGAAACGTACTTCGTGGTCGCGCACATCCACTTCGTGCTCGTGGGCGGAGCGGTCTTCCCGATCTTCGCGGCGATCTACTATTGGTTCCCGAAGATCACCGGGCGCATGCTCGGAGAAGGACTCGGCAAGCTAAGCTTCTGGCTGATGTTCTGGGGCGTGCTGGTGACGTTCTTGATCCAGCACGTGATTGGGATGGACGGGATGCCCAGGAGGGTCTACGAGTACGACAATGTCGGCAATCTCGCGCTGTACAACCAGATCTCGACCGTCGGCTCGTTCATCCTCGGCGCCGGCGTGGTGGCGACGGTCCTCAACGTGTGGCGCAGCCTCAAAGTGGGAGCGATCGCGGGGCCGGACCCGTGGAAGGCGAACACGCTCGAGTGGTTCACCGCCTCGCCCCCGCCGGTCAACAACTTCGACGTGGTGCCGGTCGTGCGCTCGGCGGAACCGATGAAGGACATCCGCAGGGAGGTCGAGCGGCGCACAGACGGCGCCAAGGTGCCGGCAGGGAACACGCAGGTCGGTGTGTAGATGAGCCCGCCGCCCACGGGCGCAGCTCCTGTCATCGACGCGCCAAGCCTGGGCCTGGCGGCCGGACGTCGCTCATCGCGCACGCTGCAGGTGCTCAGCGACTACGTCGAGCTGACCAAGCCGAAGGTCCAGTCGCTGCTGCTGCTGACGACGATCGCCACGATGTACGTGGCGGGAGATCCCTCACTGCTGCTGGTGGCGCTCACGTGCCTGGGCGGCTATATGTCGGCGGGCGGGGCGGGCGCGGTCAACCACTGGTTCGACCGCGACATCGATGCGCGCATGGCGCGCACGGCCACACGCCCGATCCCCGCGGGGCGCGTATCGCCACGCGCGGCGCTGCTGTTCGGCTGCACGCTTGCGGCGCTGTCGCTGCTGGAGCTGTCGCTGGCTGTCAACCCGCTGGCGGCCGCGCTCTCCTTCTCGGGCTTCCTCGGCTACGTGTTCATCTACACCGTCTGGCTGAAGCGTCGCACGCCGCAGAACATCGTGATCGGCGGAGCCGCCGGCGCGGTGCCGCCGCTGGTCGGCTGGGCGGCGGTCACGGGGTCGGTGAGCGGCACGGCGGTGATGCTGTTCTTCATCGTCTTCTTCTGGACGCCGCCGCACTTCTGGGCGCTGTCGCTGCTGATGAAGGACGAGTACGAGAAGGTCGGCGTGCCGATGCTGCCGGTCGTGCGCGGCGAGCAGGAGACCCGCAGGCAGATCCTGCTGTATTCGGTGCTGCTGTACGCGGTGACCCAGCTGCCGGCGTGCGCGGGCGGGTTCGGCGCGATCTACCTCGTCTCCTCGCTGCTGCTCGGGCTGGGCTTCATCGTCGGCGCGGCAACGCTCTACCGTCGCCCGGACCGCCGCGCCGCGCTACGTCTGTACCTGTACTCGCTCGGCTACCTCGCGCTTCTGTTCTGCGCGATGGTCGCTGACCGGCATCTATAGAATGCGTCCTCGACCATGATGACTCGACGCTTGGCACTCAAGAACATCCGCACCGGGCTGATCGTGTGCGCGATCTGCATGTTCATGTTCGGCCTCACCTTCGTGGTGGCCGCCGTCTTCGTCTCATGAGCCCGCTCGAGCCCGAGGCCCCGCCTGTCGGCGAGGAGATCCATCTTCCAGGCCCCAGCATCCTGCCGCTGCTCACAGCGGTCGGGATCACGCTGACGCTGGTTGGCGTGACCACGTTCATCGAGTTCACGGTCGTCGGCGTGATCCTCACGGTCTGGTGCGTCGTGCGTTGGATCAAAGACACCAAGCGGGAAGTCAACGAACTCCCGCTCGACGCACCCCACGACTGACCCTCAGCTGGCTTCGCCCAGCCGCCGGACACACCCGACGCGGGCTCCACCACTTGGCGGCAGCTGCCGTGGCGGCGGTAGGACTGCTCCCCAAAGCAGGCCTACCACCTCCCCTTCACCCCACGGCCACCCGCTCTGGCACCGGACAGATCGCTCCGTCCTCGGTCCAGCAGCGAACGACGTCACGCACCGACAGGATCCCGATCGTCTCACCCCTGTCGAGCACGATCAGATGACGGAAGCCGCCGCGCATCATCGCCGCGGCTGCCTCCTCCAGCGACCAGTCCGGCGCGGCGAACACCACCTCACGGGTCAGGTGCCCTGCGACCGACTCAACGTCCGGGTTCAGCCCGTCGCCGAGCGCTATGAGGACGTCGCGCTCGGTGATGATGCCCGGTCCGGAGCCCTCGGGATCCATGACCACGGCCGCTCCCACCCGTCGCTCGGACATCAGGCGTGCCGCGGCGCGCAGCGAGTGTCCGGGGCCAACCATGAGAACCACCTCGCTCATGCCTTCCCGAACTTGCATGTCTGGACCGCGCCGCCCCTTCCCTGTCGTTGGCCCTTGCCGATGCTGTCATCGCGCTTTGTCACTGGACAGCCCAGCAGACATTTGCAACGATTGCCTCAATGTAGTGGTTGAGAGCGCCAACGTCAAGGGGCGGCCCAGCGCGGAGCGCTGGAGGGCGGCCGCGGCGCCACTCACGGCTCCGCCAGGGCGCCAAGTTCGCCGCGCGCGGCTGCGATCACTCCGTTGGCCACGCCCTCCCACGACCAGTGCTGGCGCACGGCCGAGACGAGGCCCTTGCGCGTCTGTGCCCGCAGCGCCGGGTCGACCTGCAGCCAGCCGGCCAGACGCGCTGCCAGGGACCGCACGGCCAGATCGTCGACCGGGAACGACAGCCAGTCGGCGGCGGGCTCGGGAATGGCGCCGGCGAGCACGCCGCTGACCTCCGCCAGACCTGAATGCGCGGCGCTGAGCGGCAGTGCGCCGCACGCGGCGGCCTCCGCCGCCACCATGCCGAACGCCTCGGGGAAGGTGCTCGGCACCACCACCGCCTCACACGCGGGGAGCAGCTCGGCGAGCTCGTCGTGATCCAGGCGTCCAGCGAACACAACCTGCTCCTGGAGGGCGTGCGCGGCTGCCAGATAGCGGTCGCGCTCGGACCCGTGCAGCTCGTCGAGGAACGCGAGCAGATGGCGCAGCGGCCGCGACGGCGAGCTCTCGCCCTCGAGCGCCCTGCCCGCCTGCGCGATCTGTCGCGCCGCTCGGAGATCGCCGCCCTGCAGCGCGGCGCACAGGCGTTCCAGACCGGCCCGGTAGGCGCCGAAGCCGACGACCACGAGCCGCGCACGCGGCACGCGCTCGAGCACGAGCGGCCAGGCGGCGAGGAGCAGGTCGACTCCCTTGCTGACGATCAGCTTGCCGACGAAGGCCACCAGCACGTCGCTGTCCGGGTCGAGCCGCTCCAGCGCGTCGGCAGCGGCCTGGGCGTCACGCGCGAAGGCGCTCTGCGCGGCATCTTGGCGTGCCTCTCCACCGTCTGCGGGGAGCGCCACGCGCCCACGGGCGCCGTTTTCACGGGGCGCACGGGAGGCGACTGAACGCAGGCCCTCTGCCAGCGCCCGCACGCCGGCTGCCGCCGCGGGCGGCTCGCGGGGAGTGAACCGCTCGACGTCGACGCCCGGAGGCCCGAGCCGCGTGCGCTCGGGCAGATGCGGGTCGCCGATGGCCGCCCACAGGCTGCTCGCCGTATGGCGCGATCCCACGAGCACGGTGCTGGCGCCCTCGAGCCCCTCCCGCGCCGCTGGCAGGAAGCGCGCGGGCTGCGGCTTGAGCGTGTACTCCAGCGCGCTGCCGTGGACCTTCACCGCGTATGGAACCCGTCCCGCCAGGCCACGCGCGAGGATGACCGGCCCCATGACCAGGTGGTTGGCGAGCGCCACCTGCGGGTGCACCCGTTCGAGCAGCTCGCCGACCGCTGCGACGTTGGCGGCGACGTAGTCGGCTATCTCCCGGTCGCTGCACTGCGCGAACGTGCGCGCCTGGATGCCCTCGTATCGATCGGCCACGTACACCGGCAGCAGGTCTCCGATATCCGGGCGATAGACCGTGCAGCGCCCGAACGGAGCCTCCACGTCGGCGTTCTTGCGGGCGCGGTCGAGCTCGCGTACCCGCAGCGAACCGGCGTCCCAGTCGCCAACCGCGTCGACGAACTCCTGTGCTTCGGCGTGGCGGTCCTGACTGAGCAGATGCACGTCGTGGCCGAGCCTCACCAGGGCGGCCGCCAGCCGCGCGTTGTAGACGTTGGAGCCGGTCCCGTCGAGCAGGTAGCCGTGGAAGATCAGCACGCGCACGGACGCGCAGACTATCCGCGCGATCGCTCCCCCACCCGCTCAGGTAAAGTGCCGGGCATGAGCGCCGAGCAACGCTACCGTCTGCGCAACCCCTCGACGGGACGCGAAGTCGTGATCCCGGCCGAGCCCGACCAGATCTACCTCGACCGCGACTCCGGCGAGGAGCTGGAGGTCGTCGGCAAGGTGCTGCCGCTGGCGCCGTCCACCTCCAAACTCCCCTGGGCCGTCGAGAACCTGCGCTTCTGCCCTTGGTGCGAGCAGCACGCCCAGAAGGACCTCAACGACTGTCCCACGTGCGGCAGGCGCATGGGCCCGTTGTGAGAGCGCGCCTGGCGCTGGCCGTGTGCGCGGCGCTGCTGTGCGGAGTCGGCGTGAGCGCCTGCGGGGGGACCAGCGTCTCAGACGCCGTTCCCAAGAGCACGCCCGAAATCACGCCGCCGACGGACACGAGCGCGGAAGCGGCCGCCGCCCAGAAGACGTCCACGGCGTCGACCAAGACGACGACCACGACCAAGTCCTCTGAAGCGAGCGCCTCGACCGGCAGCGAAACGCCAGCGAGCGAAAGCACCGAAACACCTCCCGCCAGCACCGAAACTCCGACCGAAGCGAGTCCCACCGGCGGCGCCACCGCCGAACAGAAAGAAAAAGCCGCCAGCGAAACCGCCGCAGGCGGCGAAGCGCCCAAAGAAGTGAGCCCCACCGGCGGCGCCACCGCGCCGTGATAGCTCACGGCCAGTAGGGCTCCGATGGCCAAGCGAGGCCAGCGGAGCCTTACGGGGTTGAGATGAGGGTGGCGCTGTAGGTCAGACGCGCGGTCTGGTAGAGGCAGTAGTACTGAGCGGAGGTGCCAAGCGTCGTCTGGACGGTCTGCGAGCTGGTGGTCGTGCAGCCGGCTTTTGGTCTGCTGGCCCGCCACGAGGTGGTGTTGGCGAAGCCCAGCGCCAGCGCCGGCGCCCACGAGGGCACAGTCCAGCGCGATCACGTAGCCCTTCTTCACCGGGATCGTGGTTTCCAGCGGGAACTGGGCCGTTTTGCCGAAGTAGGGCTGCAGTTTGACCATCGGGCTCTGCGCCACGAGCTTGTAGGTGAGGTTCGGTTTGGCCTGCGGCGCGAGGACCGCGATCCCAGCTTCCGAGGGCCCACCCTCGTTTGCGTTGAAGAACTTGATCTGCGTCGCGTTGGGGTTGCCCAACGTAATCGTCCACGCGACGATCGTGCCGGCGCGTGGCGCGCTCTCGAGGTTGCGTTCCGAGCCCACCTTCACCTGGAAGCCGGTCGTGCGGCTGACGGCCAGGCAGGGGCTACCGGGACAGCTGGGGACAGTGGCGGGGGTGGTGGTGCCGATCACTCCGACTTCCGAAAGCGTCGCCGGAGCGACCGCGGGCAGGATCAGGGCGAGCGCCGCGATGCTCGCGACTACGGCTATGGATAGGCGTCTCATATTTCCCACTCAACACACGCACACGCTGGATGTAGCGGTTTGATCATTTCGCTACCCATCCGACAGTTCCTGCGCGGCGGCCGCAATCTGCGCCTGATCGCCCTCGCTCGGCACCCACGGCAGGCGCAGCGGATCGTCCTCGTAGCGCGGAATCACGTGCACGTGGAAGTGGAAGACCGTCTGCCAGGCTGCGCGCCCGCAGGAGTTCAGCAGGTTGACCCCATCCGCGCCCAGGCGCTCCTTGGCGCGCGTGGCAAGCCACTGGGCGGCCAGCACGACGGCGAGCAGATCCTCGCGATCGACGCTCAGCAGGTCGGCGGAGTGCGCGCGTGGGATCACCAGCGCGTGCCCGCGGGTGGCGGGAGCGATGTCCATGAACGAGATCGTGCGCTCGTCCTCGTGGACGATCCGCGCCGGCAGCTCGCCGGCGACGATCTTGCAGAAGAGGCAGTCCGGGTCGGCCATCCGGGGCAGATCCTATGCCAAGCGGCGCAGGCGGTGGCGACGGCGACGGCCTGCCGCGCCTAGCGCTCGAGCATCGTGCGCGCGTGGGCGATCGCCTCGGCACGGGTGCTCAGCTCACCCGCATACTGCGCGGCGGTGAGCTCCTCCAGCAGCTCCCCCACCCGCGGCCCGGTGGCGATGCCCAGCTCGCGAGCGAGATCGTCGCCTCGCAGCAGCGGGCTGGGCGGACCCTCCGCGCGCCAGCGCAGAGCCTCCGTGAGCACGTCGTGGGCGAGCCGCAGGTGCGCGTCGATCGCCTCCTGCGCGCGGTCCCCGCGCGTGGCCAGACGATCGGCGACCGACAGCAGCGTCACGTCGACCTCCACCGGCGAGCACGCACGGAGATAGGCGAACAGCGTCCGACGCGCCAGCGGCTGGTGCTCGTGGACGAGGAACCCGAGCCGCAGGTGGCTCGCGACCAGCGCCGCCACGTGCGCGCGCAACCGCTCGCTGGCACGCAGCCGCTCCAGGACCGCGCGCGCCAGCTGCGCCCCCCTGGCGTCGTGGCCGATGAACGTCACGCGGCCGTCCGGGCGCACCCCGCGCGTCAGCGGCTTGGCGGCATCGTGCAGCAGCGCCCCCCAGCGCAGCGCCTCCCCACGGGTCATCTCATCCGCAAGCGGCTCGGCCAGCAGCGCGTCGACCTCCGCTCGGCGTGCGCCGAGCGTCGCCTCCAGCTGGGGACCGGCGCCGTCCTCGGGGCTGGCGCCGGTCAGCTCGACCGTCCGGTCGAGGACCTCGAGAGTGTGGCCGTGGACATCGAGATGGTGGAAGCGGCTCTGCTCGACGCCGCGCAGGGCCTCGAGCTCCGGCAGCACCGCTGCGGTGGCGCCCAACGAGTCCATCAGCTCGAGACCCCGGCGAGCCTGAGGCGAGGCGACGATCCGGCGCAGCTCCGCGAACACGCGCTCTGCCGAGACGCCGCGCAGGCCGCGCGCATGCTCGGCGGCGGCGAGCAGCGTATGCGGGTCCGGCTCGAGGTCCAGCTCGACGGCTAGACGCACCAGACGTAGGACCCGCAGCGGATCGTGCGCGAAGGCAGCCGGTGCCGACATCCGCAGGCGCCTGGCCCGCAGGTCCGCGAGGCCGCCCAGCGGATCGATCGCCTCTCCCCCGGCGAGCGGCTCGGCGATCGCGTTGACCGTGAAGTCGCGAAGCGCGAGGTCGGCCTCGATGCTCATGCCTCGCAGCGGCTCGACGTCCACCTGCCAGGCACCCGCGCGCGCCACCACCCGCCAGGAGCCGAACTCCTCAGACAGCGCAAAGCACGCTGCGCGCCGCGCTGCGCGCGCGACCGCGTGCGCAGCCTCCGCCGGATCTCCATCCACCACCAGATCGAGATCCGCGGTGGGCCTGCCGAGCGCGCGGTCGCGCACTGCTCCGCCCACCAGCCATGCCCGCGTACCCCCCAGCGCGCTCCTGGCCGCGTCCAGGGCGGCGGCGCTCATGCCGGGGCGGTGTTCACCGCTCGGGCCGACGTGTTGACGCCCTTGGCGTCGACCGGGACGCCGTCTCGGTGATACACGCGCGGCACGCGCGGCGTCAGCGCGCAGGTGACCTCGTAGTTGATCGTGTCCAGGCGGCGCGCCACCTCCTCCGCGGTTATGCGCTCGCTGAGCTGGAAGCCGATCAGGATCGCGCGCTGCCCGCGCAGCCCTTCGACCGCCGGGTCGAAGCCCAGATCGACCGTGATGCTGTCCATGCTGACCGTGCCGACCAACGGATGGCGATGCCCTGCGATCAGCACGTCGGCGTTGTTGGACAGGCCGCGGCGCCAGCCGTCGCCGTAGCCGATCGGCAGCACGCCGATGAAGGTGTCGCCGTCTGCCAGGAACTGGCGTCCGTAGCCCGCGCTCTCCCCCGCTCGGCACAGCTTCACCTCCGCCAGCCACGAGCTCAGCTCGAGCGCCGGCTCCAGTGCCCGCGCCGCCGGATCCTTGCCGAAGGGGTCCATGCCGTAGATCGCTATGCCACAGCGGACCATGTCGAATTGAGCCTCAGGGTCGCGCATCGTGGCGGCGCTGTTGGCGGCGTGCACGAGGATGTCGGGCGCCATCGCCCTGACCTCGCGCGCCCAGCTCGTGAAGGCGGCCAGCTGGCCCGTGAAGAAGCCGTCGTCCTTGAGGTCGTCCGCCGTGGCGAAATGCGTCATCGCGCCGGCCAGGCGCACGCCGGGTGTCGCCTGAGCGGCTGCGGCCACGCGCGAGGCCTCCGCCGGGTCGCGCGTGCCGAGCCTGCCCATGCCGGAGTCGAACTTGACGTGAACGCGTCCGCCGCCCGCCGCGGCGACCGCCTGCAGGTAGTCCTCGTTCCACACGACCACGTCGGCATCCGCCGCCAGCGCCTCCTGGAGCTCGACCGTGCTGAGCGCGCCCATCACGAGGATGCGCACGTCTCGCAGCCCCGCCTCGCGCAGCTCGCATGCCTCGTGCGCGTCGGCCACCGCAAGCCAGCTCGCTCCGCCCGCGAGCGCCGCGCGGGCGCTCTGCACGGCGCCGTGGCCGTAGCCATAAGCCTTCACGACCGCGCACAGCGCGGCACCGCCCCGCAGCTGCGTGCGCAAGCGCGCGCAGTTGCGTTCGATCGCCGCCACGTTCACCCGCGCCTGCGCCCTACGCATGTTCGCCGCCCCCTCTTCCACGGTGGAGCGCGTGGCAGCGTCAGCCATCGTGCACCTGTCCCTCCCGTCCCGCCGCTGCCGGAGCCTGCGAGCGAGCGGCCGGCAGCGCGGCGATCACATCCGTTGCGATCACTCCCTCCGCCGCGCCCACGCGGCTCGCCGCCAGGCGGCCGGCCTGCGCGTGCAGCCACACGCCCGCGGCAGCCGCCCAGAACGCATCCAGTCCCTGCGCCAGCATCGCCGCGATCACGCCCGTGAGCACGTCGCCCGTTCCCGCGGTCGCCAGTGCGGGGCTGGCGCCGGGGCTCACCGCCACCCGCCCGTCGGGGTCGGCGATCAGCGTGTCGTCGCCCTTCAACGCGACCACCGCCCCGGAGCGCTCGGAGGCGGCGCGAACGTGGCGCAGGCGCTCGCGCTCGATCTCGGAGCTGTCCAGCTCCAGCAGGCGCGCGAGCTCGCCGGCGTGCGGGGTCAGCACCGTCGGCGCGGTCCTGGCCTTCAGATCGCCGAGCCTGCCCGCATGGGCGTTGAGCCCGTCGGCGTCCAGCACCAGTGCCACCTCGGCCCGGCCGGCCAGCGCGCGCGCGAAGTCGAACGATCCGGGGGCGCGACCCAGGCCGGGCCCGAGCGCCAACGCGCCGCCGCGGCCGCTCGCGTCCAGCACCTGCGCAACCCCGTCCACCGTCAGCGCACCGTCCTCATCGGGCAAACCCCGCGTCATGATCTCCGGGGTTCCCCCCGCAGCGAAGATCCCCTGCAGCGACGCGGGAATACATGCCGTCACATATCCCGCCCCCGCGCGCATGCTCGCCTCCCCGGCCATCCTCGGCGCGCCGGTCAGCCCCCGCGAGCCGCCCGCGAGGAGCACGTGTCCGGAGACGAACTTGGTCGATGCGCTCCCGCGCCGCGGGAGCCGGTCGAGCACGCTGGGCGCGATCAGGCCGATCGACGCCGTCCCCGGGGCGCCGCGCGGGATGCCGATGTCCAGCGTCTGCACCTCGCCGGCGTGGGCCTTGCCCGGGTGGATCCACAGGCCCGGCTTGCCCGCGTGGAAGCTGACCGTCAGCGACGCGCACACCGCCGCGCCGCCCACGACGCCGCTGGAGGCGTCCACGCCGCTGGGCACGTCCACGCTCACGACCGGCACGCCCGACCGATCGATCGCCTCGATCGCCTCCGCGACCGCACCGCGAGGCTCGCCCCGAAAGCCGGTTCCCAGCAGCGCGTCCACGACAGCCGCAGCTCCCGCGAACACATCGCCGCCCGCCGTCGCTTCGGAGCCGCCCGCCTGCCCACGCTGCGACCAGGGCTTGCCGTGCAGGTCCACCGGCCCGGGCCCTGGCAGACGCTCGAGGTTCGCCCGCGCGTCCCCCGAGAGCTCCTCCGGCGGCGCCACGCACACGACCCGCACCTCGCGGCCGGACTCGCGCAGCAGGCGCGCGACCACGAGGCCGTCGCCGCCGTTGTTGCCCTTGCCGCACACCACCGTCACGGGACCGTCCGGCCAGGCGCGCTCCAGCGCCCGCGCCACCCCCGCCCCCGCGCGCTCCATCAAGTCGAGGCTCGCCACGCCCCGATCCTCGATCGCCCAGCTGTCGACGCCGCGCATGGTCTCGGCGTCGAGCAGTGGGAGAAGCCACGGCGGCAGGGTTTCCACGACCAGCGATGCTAGATGGTCCTCAGCCGCCGGGTGCGGTGGCGAGCCACCCGGCGCACAGCGCCGCGCGAGGACTACTCGACGGTGACGGTCTTGGCCAGGTTGCGCGGCTGATCGACGTTCAGGCCGCGCCTGCGCGCGATCCGGTAGGCGAGCAGCTGCAACGGGATCACCGCCAGGATCGGCTGGAGCATCCAATCCGTCGCAGGCACCGTGAGCGTGGCGTCCACGTGGGGCTCCACCAGGCCTTCGCCGGCGGTCGTGACGGCGATCACGCGCGCTCCGCGCGCACGCGCCTCCTGAATGTTGGAGACGAGCTTCTCGAGCACCGGCGAGCGGGTGGCCACACACACGACCGGCGTGTCCTGGTCGAGCAGCGCGATCGGGCCGTGCTTCATCTCACCCGCCGCGTAGGCGTCCGTGGAGACATAGGAGATCTCCTTCAGCTTCAGCGCGCCCTCGAGCGCCACCGCGAGGCCGATGTGGCGGCCGATGTACAGGAAGAACTCCGCGCTCCAGCAGCTCTCAGCGATGGCATCGGTGCGCTCCTGGCAGTCCTCGATCAGCTCGTCGATGCAGTGCGGCAGCCGCTTGAGCTCGCCCACCAGCTCCGCCACGCGCGCCGCCGGCAGCGTGCCGCGCAGCTCGGCCAGGCGCAACCCCAGCAGGTACATCACGGCCACCTGGCAGACGAACGTCTTCGTCGCCGCCACGCCGATCTCGAGGCCCGCGCGCGTGTAGAGCACGCCGTCGGCCTCACGCGTGGCCTGCGAGCCCATCGTGTTGGTGATCGCCAGCACCGTCGCGCCGCGCTCGCGCGCCAGTCGCATCGCCGCCAGCGTGTCCGCCGTCTCGCCCGACTGCGAGATCCCGATGACCAGATCGCCCGGCCCAACGACCGGGTTGCGATAGCGGTACTCGGAGGCGATGTCGAGCTCGACAGGCAGCCGCGCCCACTCCTCGACCGCGTAGCGGCCGATCAGGCCGGCGTGGTAGGCGGTGCCGCAGGCCACCACCACGATGCGCTGCACGCCCGCGAGGATCGCCTCGTCCAGCGCACCCTCCTCGTCCAGGTCCACGCCGTCGCCCCGCGCTGTGCGGTCCGCGATGGTCTCCGCCACGGCGTCCGCCTGTTCGTGGATCTCCTTCAACATGAACGTCTCGTAGCCGCCCTTCTCGGCGGTCTCCTCGTCCCAGTCCACCGTCTCAACGCCCCGCTCGACCTGCTCGCCCGAGGCGGTCACGATCCGCACGCCGTCAGGGTGCAGGACGACGATCTCGCCGTTCTCCACGTACTGGACCCGGCGGGTCTGCGCGAGGAACGCCGGCACCGCAGAGGCGACGAACTGCTCGCCCTCGCCGCGGCCCACGATCAGCGGGCACTCGCGGCGGGCGCCAACGAGCGTGTCCGGCTCGTCGAGGCTCATCGCCACGAACGCGTAGTGGCCCTCCAGCTGCGCGTAGGCCCGCAGGACCGCGTCGGCGAGGTCGCCCTCGTAGTAGCGGGCGATCAGGTGGGCGATCACCTCCGCGTCGGTCTCGGAGGTGAACGTGCTGCCCTGCTCCAGCAGGCGCTCCTTCAGCGCCATGTAGTTCTCGACGATCCCGTTGACGACCACGTGGATGCGGTCGTCGCTGTCGTAGTGGGGATGGGCGTTGGCCTCGCTCACACGGCCGTGCGTGGCCCAGCGCGTGTGGCCGATGCCGGTCGTTGCCGGGAGCTCGGCTAGGGCGACCGCGGGACCGGCGGCCGCTTCGCCCTCGAGCTTCGCCTGCAGCGCGCTGAGGTTACCGACCGCGCGCACCGCCTCGATGCGGTCCTCCGCGATGACGGAGATCCCGGCGGAGTCATAGCCGCGGTACTCGAGCTTGCTGAGGCCGGCCAGCAGCAGGTCCTGGACGGGACGCCTGCCGACGTAGCCAACGATGCCGCACACCAGATCGAAGATACCAGCGGACCCGCCGGCGCTGGTGCCCGCAGGAAGCCGTGCGGGTGGCCCGAACGGCCTCTAGCCGAGCTCGCTCTCGACCACCGCGACCAGGCGCGAGCACACCTCGTCGGCCTCCTGCTCGCTGGGCGCCTCCACCATCACCCGCACGAGCGGCTCGGTCCCGCTCGGTCGCACCAGCACGCGCCCGCGTCCCTGCAGGCCCTGCTCGGCCTCGCGTACCGCTGCGTCCACCTCGACCGCGTGCTCCAGCGCGCCACGGTCGCGCACGCGCACGTTCACGAGCCGTTGGGGCAGCTTGCTCATGGCGTCGCGCTCGCTGAGGTCTCGACCGGCAAGAGCCTCCAGCGTCAGCAGCGCGCTGGCGACGCCGTCGCCGGTGCGGTTGAAGCCCATGTCGATGATGTGACCGGACTGCTCCCCGCCGAGCGTCCAGCCGCGTGCGCGCAGCTCCTCCAGCACGTAGCGGTCGCCGACGTTCGTGACCCCCACGGACACACCCGCGCTCTCCATCGCTGCGTGGAAGCCGTAGTTGGTCATCACCGTCACCGCCACGCCGTCGCCGCTGAGGCGCCCGCGGTCGCGCAGATGCAGCGTCGCCAGCGCCATCAGCTCATCGCCGTCGACCACAGCGCCGAGACGGTCCACAGCGAGCACGCGGTCGCCGTCGCCGTCGAACGCGAACCCGATCGCGTGGCCGCCCGCCACCACCCGCTCGGCCAGCGCGTGGATGTGCGTGGAGCCGCAGTCGGCGTTGATGTTGCACCCATCGGGTGAATCGGCGAGCACCGTCACCGTCGCCCCCAGGCGCCTGAAGATCTCCGGGGCGACCTCGTAGGTGGCGCCGTTGGCGCAGTCCAGGAGCACGTCCACGCCGTGCAGGTCGAGCTCCGCGAAGCGGGCGTGCAGCTCGCGCAGGTAGTCCTCGCCCGCACCGCGCAGCTCACGGATGCGACCGACCCCCGAGGCGCGGCCCCCCGCCCCGGGGCTAGCCGTGGCGCCAGCCCCCTCGCCCGCGCTCGCCGTGGCATCGCTGGCGGCGCGTGCGAGCTCGCGCTCGATCGCCAGCTCGGTGTCGTCGGTGAGCTTGTAGCCGTCGGCGGCGAAGAACTTGATCCCGTTGTCCTGGAACGGGTTGTGGGAGGCCGAGATCACAGCCGCCAGGTCGAAGCCGTAGCGGCCGATCAGCAGCGGCGCAGCGGGGGTCGGCAGCACGCCACCCAGCAGCGCGTCGCCGCCGGCGGCGCTCACGCCCGCGGCCAGCGCCGCCTCGAGCATCTCGCCCGACTCGCGCGTGTCGCGGATGATCAACACCTGCGGGCGCGCCGCCCCGGTCTCGTTGGTGGCGGCGCGACCGAGCGCAAGCGCCAGCTCGACCGTCAGGAACTCGCCGGCGAGACCGCGAACGCCGTCGGTCCCGAACAGCTTGCGGACCATCTGGGTGGGCGCGTCGCCTATCGCTTGGAGAACTGCGGACGCTTGCGCGCCTTCTTCAGGCCGGCCTTCTTGCGCTCCTTCGCGCGCGAGTCGCGCGTGAGGAAGCCCCTGCGCTTGAGCTCGCCGCGCAGGTTGGGGTCGGCCTCGAGCAGCGCGCGCGAGACGCCGTGGCGCAGCGCCCCCGCCTGGGCGGAGATACCGCCGCCGTGCAGGCGCGCCACCACGTCCATGCGGTCCTGGTAGCCCACCGTCTCGAGCGGCTGGCGGATGTTGCGCTGGAGCGTCAGGCGCGGGAAGTGCTCCTCCAGCGTGCGCCCGTTGACGAGGTAGCTGCCTGTGCCGGGGCGCAGCGTCACGCGTGCGATCGCCGACTTGCGCTTGCCCGTCGCGCGGTAGCGCGCGCCCGAGGCGAGATCGATGGCGGCCGTGGAGATCGGCTCCGTCAGCTCCTGCTCGTCCTCCACCTCCTGCGACTGGTCGGCCTCGTCCTCGACTGCATACGGGTCCACTGCGTAGGCGTCCTCGTAGCCCTCGCTGCGACCCAGCGGGTCGACGCCCTCCGGCACGATGTCCACTTCCAGGTGAGCGCCGGGCACAGCGGGTTTCTCACGCGGCGCGGGCTCCTCTTCCTCCTCGTCGTCCTCCTCCACAGCGGCCTCGGCCGCAACTGGGGGCGCCGGCTCCTCGGCGGGGGCGGGCTCCTCAGTGGCTGAAGCCTCCGCGGCGGCGACGGGCTCCTCGGCGGCGACTGGCTCCTCGGCGGCGACGGGCTCCTCAGAGGCCACCGGCTCCTGAGTCTCGGTCTCGGAGGCCGGCTGCTCGGCGACCGGCGCCTCAGCCTCCTGCTCGGGGTGCTCGTCGTCTGCCATCAGGCCTCGATCTCCAGCGGTTGCGGTTTCTGGGCCACATGCGGGTGCTCGGGCCCTGCATAGATCTTCAGCTTCGTGATCTGCTTACGCGCCAGGCGGTTGCGCGGCATCATGCCCTTGACCGCCAGGCGGATGATGTCCTCGGGACGCCTGGCCAGCATTTCCTCGAAGGAGCGGGAGCGCAGACCGCCCGGGTAGCCGGAGTGGCGGTAGTAGCGCTTGTCCTGGCGCTTGTTGCCGCTGACGTGGATCTTCTCCGCGTTGATCACAACCACGAAGTCGCCCGTGTCGATGTGCGGCGTGTACTCGGGCTTGCGCTTGCCGCGCAGCACATCCGCGAGCTGCGTCGCCAAACGGCCGAGCGTCTTGCCGTTGGCGTCCACCAACAGCCAATTGCGCTCGCGATCGGTCGGCTTCGCTACGTAGGTTCTAGTCGAGGGTGCCATGGGCGTGAAAAAGGCCACGCGTAGACGATCTCCATTGATCGTTCGCGCGGCTGGAGCGGACATCATAGCTAACGGCCCAACTCGAGTCGCGTCGTAAATCCGCAGACCATCGAGGCGAGCCGAGATGGTCGCGCCCGCAGCGACCATAGGTGTCGTGACCGGCGCCGCTACGGCTGTTCGGGGCACGAGCGAACGTGTCTCCCGAAAAAATGTTGTCAGATCGCGTCCAGGGGGCCGGATCGTCGTTCCTCGCAAGGATTGAAGCCCACCCACCCGCGTGGCGTGCTTTGCACGCGAGCGACCGCATCGTCCCCGGATGGGGGAGGACGCCGCGAGGGGCGTCGAGGCGGTCACCTGGGGGGGGTTACTCCCACTCGATGGTGCCCGGCGGCTTCGACGTGATGTCCAGCACGACCCGGTTGACCTCGCGCAGCTCGTTGATCATGCGTGAGGCGATCGTCTCCAGAAGGTCGTATGGCAGCCTCGCCCAGTCGGCGGTCATCGCGTCGTCGCTCGTGACCGCGCGCAGGACCACCACATAGCCGTACGTCCGCTCGTCGCCCTGCACGCCCACCGTGCGCACGTCCGGGAGCACGCAGAAGGACTGCCACAGCTCGCGGTAGAGGCCCGCCTTGCGGATCTCCTCCTGCAGGATGTGGTCGGCCTCGCGCAGCACGTCCAGGCGCTCCTTCGTCGCTTCGCCGCCCACCACGCGGATCGCCAGGCCCGGGCCGGGGAACGGCTGGCGCCAGACCAGGCGCTCGGGCAGGCCCAGCTCGGCTCCCACCGCGCGGACCTCGTCCTTGAACAGCGCGCGCAGCGGCTCCACCAGCTCGAACTGCAGGTCGTCCGGAAGCCCGCCCACGTTGTGGTGGGACTTGATCGTCGCCGCCCCCGTGCCGCCCCCGGACTCGATCACGTCCGAGTACAGCGTGCCCTGCACGAGGAAGCGCGCCGGCTCCTCTGCCGCGGAGGCGGGGCGGGCGGGATCCTCATCTGCGCCCGCGAGCTTTCCAGCCTCCTCCTCGAAGACCCTGATGAACTCCGCCCCGATCGCTTTGCGCTTGGCCTCCGGCTCGGTGACGCCCTTCAGCTTCTCCAGGAAGCGCGACTCCGCGTCCACCGCCACCAGCGGCACCTTGAACGTGTCGCGGAACGTCTGCACCACCTGCTCGCCCTCGTCCTTGCGCATCAGGCCGTGGTCCACGAACACGCACGTCAGCTGCTCGCCGATCGCGCGGTGCACCAGCAGCGCCGCCACCGAGGAGTCGACGCCGCCGGACAGGCCGCAGATGACCTTGCCGTCGCCCACCTGCGCGCGGATGCGCCGGATCTGCTCCTCCACGATCGACGCCGCCGACCACGTCGGCTCGCAGCCGCACACCTCCGTCAAGAAGCGCGTCAGGATCTCCTCGCCGTAGGGGGTGTGCACGACCTCCGGGTGAAACTGGATCCCGTAGATGTTGCGCTCCGGATCCTCCACCGCCGCCACCGGCGAGCCGCTCGAGGACGCCAGTGCCGTGAAGCCCGGCGGCGGCTCGTACACCGTGTCGCGGTGGGACATCCAGCAGGTCTGCTCGCGCGGCATCCCCTTCAGCAGCACACCCGGGTCCGCCACCCGCAGATCCGAGCGGCCGAACTCCCCCACCTCCGCCTGCTCCACGCGGCCGCCCAGCGTGTGCACCAGCAGCTGCATTCCGTAGCAGATGCCCATCACCGGCACGCCCAGCTCCAGCAGGCCCAGATCCAGCGGCGGCGCGCCGTCCGCATACACCGACGCCGGCCCGCCCGACAGGATGATCCCGCGCGGTTTGCGCCGTGCCACCTCCTCCAGCGGCACGTGGTGGGGCAAAAGCTCGCTGAACACGCCGCAGTCGCGCACCCTGCGTGCGATCAGCTGCGAGTACTGCCCGCCGTAGTCCAGGACCACGATCTCCTGCACGTCCTCCGGTGCGGGCGTGCCAGTCCGCTGCTGGACCTCCGGCTCGACAGCGGCAGCCGGGCTAGTCATTTACTAGCGCGGCCACCTTCCCGTTCGTGGCGCCCATTCCCACCTGCTGATCCCGTTGCAGCGCCTTGCCCTCCGTCTGCAGAGACGGCGCCACCACGACCTCCGCCCGGTTGAACTCCGCCAGGTCCTTGTGCCCACAGGTCGCCATCGACGTCCGCAGGCCGCCGAACAGGTTGAACGTGCCGTCGTTCTCGCGAGCCGGGCCCACGAGGATCTCCTCGAGCGTCCCGTTCTGCGCGGTCGCCACGCGCGCGCCACGCGGAAGCGTCGGATGGAACGTCGCCATGCCCCAGTGATAGCCGCGGCCCGGAGCCTCGTACGCGCGCGCCAGCGGCGATCCGATCATCACCGCGTCCGCGCCCAGTGCGATCGCCTTCGACACGTCGCCGCCGTTGCGCATGCCGCCGTCGGCGATCACCTGGCAGTACTCGCCCGTCTCCAGCATGTGCGTCGAACGGGCGTGCGCCACGTCCGCGATCGCCGTCGCCTGCGGCACTCCGATGCCCAGCACTCCACGCGTAGTGCACGCAGCGCCCGGCCCCACGCCCACGAGCACGCCCGCCGCGCCGGTGCGCATCAGGTGCAGTCCCGTGTGGTAGGAGGCGCAGCCGCCCACCACCACCGGCACGTCCAGGCTCGGGATGAACTCCTTCAGGTTCAGCGGCTCCGACACGGTCGAGACGTGTTCGCCGGAGACAACCGTGCCCTGGATGACCAACACGTCCAGGCCGGCCTCCATCGCGATCTCGTAGTAGTCGAGCACCCGCTGCGGCGTCAGCGACGCCGCCACCACCACTTTGCGCTCCTTGATCTCACGAACGCGCTGCGCGATCAGCTCCGGCTTGACCGGCTCCGCGTAGATCTCCTGCATCTCGCGCGTCGCCTCGTCCTTGGGCAGCAGCGCGATCCGCTCCAGCTGCTCCTCCGCATCCTCGTAGCGGGTGAAGATGCCCTCGAGGTTGAGCACCGCAAGACCGCCCAGACGGCCGACGATCCCGGCGGTCTCCGGCGAGACCACCCCGTCCATCGCCGAGGCCAGCATCGGCAGCTCGAACTGGTAGGGGCCGAGCTTCCACGAGATGTCGATGTCGTCGGGGTCGCGGGTGCGCCTGGAGGGCACGATCGCGATGTCGTCGAATCCGTAGGCCCGGCGGCCTTTCTTGCCGCGTCCAATCTCTATCTCCATCGCAGCATCCTCGCAGTTGTGGCGGACGAAAAGACCCCGCTCGCGCCGGGGCCAATGAGGGGGCGCATGCCCGCCGAACGTGCCTTGTCGCTCACGGCAGCCAACTGGACTTGAGCATAGCAACGGCCACACTGCCGCTAATGCCCTGGGATATGCTCGATCCATGGCCAGCTCAGGGCGGATCAGGTATGACGCGCACGCGATCGAGGCGCGCCGTCAGGCGGCGTGGCGCGAGCGCGACGCGTTCAGGACGCCGTCGCCCGCAGCACCCTCCCCCGACGGGGAGGGGAAGGACCGGCCGCACCTCTACATCAAGCCCTCCGCGCCGTTCACCTCGGGCAACATTCACATCGGCCACGTCCGCAGCTACTCCATCGGCGACGCGTACGCGCGTTTCCGCCGCGCGCGCGGCGACGCGGTGCTGTTCGCGTTCGGCTTCGACGCCTTCGGCCTGCCTGCGGAGCTCGGCGCGATCGCCGGCGGGGAACTGGCAAGCGACTGGGTCGCGCGCTGCGCCGCGCACATGACCGGGCAGCTGCAGCGGCTGGGCTTCTCCTTCGACTGGGAGCGCTCGTTCATCAGCTCCGACCCCGTCATGTACCGCTGGTCGCAGTGGCTGTTCCTGGTGGCGCTCGAGGCTGGGCTGATCTACCGGGGCACGGGGAACGTCGACTGGTGCGACAACTGCCAGACCACGCTTGCCTCCATGCAGGTCGAGCCGGGCGGCACCTGCTGGCGCTGCCACGGGCCGGTCAGGCTGATCGAGCTGCCGCAGTGGTATCTGCGGATCAGCGAGTACGTGCCCGAGAACGACCGGCGCCTGGCCGAGCTCGAGGCCAGCGGCATCTGGGACGAGGTCGCGCTCGCCTCCCAGCGGATCGTGCTCGGGCGCATCGACGGCGTCGAGCTCGACCTGCGCAGCCCCGACGGCGCGCAGCTGAGCGTCTTCACCCCGCACGCGGACGCCGTCGGCGAGGCGCGCTTCGTGCTGATGTCGCCGCGCCACCCCGACGCCGACGCGTGGACGGCGGATGACGCCGTGCACGAGCAGCTCGAGCAGATGCGCTCCGGCGGCTGGGAGCGCAGCGCGCGCGAGGCCGAGGAGATCCCCGTGATCGACACGCGGCGCGTGGTCCTCGGCCCCGACGGCTCGCCCCTGCCGGTGCTCGTCTCGCCGCTGGTGGACTCGCGTTTCGGCCCCACGATCGTCCTCGGAGTGCCCGCGAACGACCGCACCGACGAGGTGATCGCGCGCCGGCTCGGAATCGAGCTCCCGGACGAGCAGGACGCGAGCGACGCGAGCCTCGCCGACGCGAGCGCGCCCGCACTCGACGGGCACGCGGGAGCTCGTACCGCCGTGCGCTACCGCGCGGCCGACTTCACCGTCTCCCGCCAGCGCTCGTGGGGCACGCCGATCCCGATCGTCTACTGCGAGCGGTGCGGCACCGTGCCCGTCCCGCGCGAGCAGCTGCCCGTGCTGCTGCCCACCGACCTGCGCCCGACCGGCACCGGCAACCCGCTGGCCGAGCGCGAGGACTTCGTGCAGACCACCTGCCCCGCCTGCGACGGGCCGGCGCGACGCGAGACCGACACCCTCGACTGCCACTTCGACGCGCTGTGGCTGTGGGTGCCCGTGTGCGTGCCGCCGGAGGCGCGCGAGGACTCGCTGGAGGAGATCCTCGCGCTCGCGGACCTGCGTCGGTGGCTACCCTGCGAGCGCGTCGTCGCGGGCTCGGACAGCGGGAACTTCGTGTTCGACCAGCGGATCGTGACCAAGGCGCTGCGCGACATCGGGCCGTTGGCGTTCCTCGCCGACGGAGAGCCGTTCGCGGGCTGCCTGTTTCACGAGATGGTCACCGCCGACGGGCGCAAGATGAGCAAGCATCTCGGCAATGTCGTCGACCCCGACGAGCTCGTCGAGCGCTACGGCGCCGACACCGTGAGGCTGGCGATCCTCTACGCCGCCAGTCCGCAGAAGGCGCTGAACTGGGACGACTCGGCGGTGCTGCGCTGCCACAGGTTCCTGACGCAGGTGTGGGAGTTCTCGCACGCCAAGCTCGCCCAGGCGCAGGAGCACGAGGAGCGGGATCGGGCACGGACCGCTACGGGAGCCGGCGAGGACGAGGACGTCAGAGACACGACCGAGCACCTGCGGCTGAAACTGTCACAGTGGTGTGAGGCTGGGGTCGGGAGGATCACAACGGACATGGAGAGCCTGGAGATGCACAGCGCCGTGCGCAACGTGATGCGCCTGTTCGATCGGATCAAGGACTTCGAGAAACGCGTGCTCGCGCGCGAGGGAGAGCTCGGTCGCGCCAACCTGGATGCGCTCGTCGAGGCCCTCACCGTGCTCGCCCAGACCCTCGGCCCATTTGCGCCACACCTCGCCGAGGAGCTGTGGCTCGCGTTCGGCCACGGGGAGCACACACAGACGCCGTGGCCGGGCGTATCGTTCCAGGTACCGGCATGAGCACACCGATCGCGGAGAGCCCAACGCAGTCGAGGCAGCGGACGCGCTCATGCGCGACCGCTCTCGTCTGCCACCGCTGTGAGAACAGCTACCCGCTCGAGCAGGCCATCTTCGCGTGCCCCGACTGCAACAAGGGACTCGACGTCGTCTACGACTACGAGCACGCCGCGCAGCACTTCCGCGAGGTGCCCAGCTCCGAGCGCCCGCAGAACATCTGGCACTTCGAGGAGCTCCTGCCGATCGTCGACGCCTCCGCCCAGGCGCGCGTGGGACAGCACTCCGGCTACACGCCGCTGATCCGCGCCGACCGCCTCGGCGCAGAGCTGGGGCTCAGCAACCTCTACCTCAAGGACGACTCCAGCAACCGGCCAAGCCTCTCCTACAAGGACCGGGTCGTCTCGATGTCCGTCGCGCGCTTGCTGGAGCTCGGCCGGACGGAGATCGGCTGCGTCTCAACCGGCAACGTCGGCACCGCCGTCGCCTCCCTGGCAGCCAAGGCAGGCGTAGACGCCTACGTCTTCTACCCCAATCGCCTGGAGGACACCAAGGCGCGCGCGTGCATGGCGCTCGGGGCGAAGGTCTGCCAGGTGGAGGGCAACTACGACGAAGCCAACAAGCGCTGCCGGGAAGTCGCGGAAACGACCGGCATGGACTTCGCCAACATCACGCTGCGCCCGTTCTACGCGGAGGGCGCCAAGACCGCCGCGTTCGAGATCGTCGAGCAGCTCGACTGGCAGGCGCCCGACCACATCGTCACGGCCGCCGCCGGCGGCACGCTCTCCTCGCGCCTGCACAAGGGTCTGGTCGAGCTGCAGCTGCTCGAGCTCTCCGAGACCGACTCGACGCGCATCCACATCGCCCAGCCCAGCGGCTGCAACCCGATCGCCACCGCGATCGTCGCCGAGGAGGCGGAGATCCACGCGGTCACACCCGAGACCGCCGCACACTCGCTGGCGATCGGCAACCCCGGCGACGGCTACCTCGTGATCGACGCCGTGCTCAAACGCGGGGGCACCGGAGGCTTCGCCAGCGACCCCGAGATCTTCGCCGGCATCGACCTGCTCGCCGCGACCGAGGGCCTGCTCACCGAGCCCGCCGGCGGGACCACGATCGCAGTCCTCGAGAAACTCGCCGCCACCGGGCGCTTCGCGCCCGACGACACGGTCGTCGCGATCATCACCGGCAACGGGCTGAAGACACTCGACGACCACCCGCCAAAGCCGTGGCCCGCCAAGGTCGACTGCGAGCTCGACGCGATGGTCGCGGCGCTCGACGAGCTCAAGCAGAGCGGCACGCTCGTCGACAGCGCGCGCGAGCTGCTGCACCCCTAGCACGGGCGCGATGCTTCGCCCCCCGGTGGGCGGGTATAAACAGTGAGCGATGGCAAGTCCATTTGGATCGCCACAGGAGTTTCGCGACGTGATGGACCGGGTCCTGCGGATGATGAGCGGGGACCCCGACATCGGACCCAGGCTGCGCGCGGCCGACGTCGCGCAACGCTTCGACTTCGAGGACTTCGAACTGGTCCTCAACATCCGCGCGGGGCGGCCCGGAGAGCAGGAGAACCTCCTTTGGGAGTGGACCGACGAGGTCGACTGGTCGCCGCAGGTGCGCATGACGATGTCATCGCAGACCGCCAACCGCTTCTTCCAGGGACGCGAGAACATCGTGTACGCGATCGCCAGACGGCGCATCCGGACCGCGGGTGACATGCAGGCCGGGCTCGAGCTGATCCCCATCACCAAGCAGATCTCCGGGCGCTACCGCGCGCTCGTCGCCGACGAGTACCCGCACTTGGGGCTCTGAGCACGCGGCAGCCGCGCCGGTGAGCGAGCGTCGCCCGGATTGCGACGAGCGCCGCGCTCAGACGAGCGCATAGCCGGTGCGCAGAACGACGTTGGCCTCAGAACTGCGCTCGAGAACCTCGAGCCGGTCACCGAGCCCAACTCGCACGCCGGGGCTGTAGACGTGGTTCAGGTTCTGCGCGAAGAAGACCCCTGTGTTCGTGTCGTCGTGCGCGTTGACACCCTTGCGGGTGGTGAGGGCTCTTCTCACGGCCTTGCCCGTGACGGCCGTAACTTGATCGACGTCGGGAATGACGCATCGGTCGCTGGCCTTGACCACAAAGGCCTCCAGCTCACCCACGCGTATCCGCGTCCAGAAGTCCTCGTCATACGGCGCCAGCCCGTCACCGTCGACCACGATGTTCGGGCGAAAGCGATTCATCGGGACCGCCTCGTCCATCTCGGCATTCAATCGCGCCAGCGACGGCTCGGTGGCCAACAGGATCGGATGCCCGTCGGCGAACCCCACCCGATTGGACGCCTCGGAGCGCTGATAGCGATCGCCTACATACCGGGGCCGATCATCGCGAACGTGCAGCAGGCGAAAGCGCTTGTTCTGCTTGTACCTCGGCAAGAAGGTGGTGAACCACTCGTTCAGCTCCTCGCTGACGATCTGACCTGCCACCGGCCTCTCGTGCACCGTCGCCACGACCAGCCTCTCGTCGTCTGGCTCGATGTGCAACGGGACCTCGACGTCCTCCATTCCCGGCGCCACCAACGTGACGGAAGTCTCGCCGATCGTTGGGACGATGAGCGCGAGCTCCGGCACCTTTCGCTGCGAGACGAAGTCGTCGTCGTCGTCCACGACCATGAACTCACGGTCGTGCTCGAAGCCGCTGGGAGTGAGACGCGCCTCCTGCAGCGAGGACCCGGCGCACGACTTGAATGGATATGTGGTGAGTCCAGTGACCCTGATCGCGCTCATCGCCCCTCTCGCGGGCCGGGGCCGGTCACTCGGTCTGCCGCATCGCCGACGCCGAAACCATGCTTACACCCGCCGCCGATCCCGCTGCCGGCTCCGGGCTAAAGCGCGGCCCCGGTGCGTGGACGTGGTGTTGCTGGTGCTCCTCCTCGCTCATCGCTATCTCGTGTGCTGAGGCGTCGAGCGCGCGTTCGAGGTCACGCTGGATACCGGGGAGCGCTCCCGGCTGCGTGCGGTGCATCCAGTAGAGCCGCGCACCGCCGAGCAGCATGAAGGCGAGGAACAGGTAGGGGAACAGGTTCACCGGCGATGGCGGCGCCGGGTAGAAGCTGCCCACGGTCGGCACCATCAGACAGAGGAACGCAAGCACCGCGATCAGCACGTGGCGGCCACGCAGCTCACCGAGCTTTCGCAGGTAGAACGGCGCGGCGACGGTGATCATGAAGTAGGCGAACAGGAAGCCGAACGCAGCCATCGTTCCAGCGTCGCCAAACAGCGTCAGCGGGCTCGTGCCCGTGGCATGAAGCACCATGGCAACGATCAGGATGACGGCTCCATAGGACGCGAGCGCCACATGGGGCGTCATGTTCTTGGCGTGCACCGTGTGCGCGCGCTTCGGCAGGAAGCCATGCCCGGCGAGCGGGAAGATGATCCTGGCGCCCGCGTTCAGGCACGACAGCGACAGCGAGAAGAAGCTCACCATCGCGCCCAGCGCCACGGGCACCTTGAAGAAGCTCACGCCGTAGGCCGCCGAGATCGCGGTCAGCGGCGTGCTGAACGAGCCGAGCGACTTGCCCATCTGGTGCGTGGCGAAGACCTCGATGTAGCTCATGAACACCATGAACGCGCCGGTTATGAGAAGGCTCCAGATGACTGCTCGTGGCACGTTGCGCAGCGGCCGCTTGGCCTCGCCGCCAAGAGTCGTGGCGCTCTCGAATCCGACCAGGCTGAAGATGCAGATGACGATCGCGAAGTCCATTCCTTTCAGGCTCACGCCCTTCAGCTGCAGCTGACCGGTGTCGACGGACAGCCCATGCTTGAACAGCACAACTCCCGCCAGGGCGAGGATGATGGTGACCGAGATCGCCTCGAGCGCGAGGGTCAGAAGCGACGATATGCGAATGTCCTTCCACGCGATGGTCAGACATACCAAGCCGCTGATCAAGAAGAAGATGTAGGGGCTGACCGTGCCGTGCACCCCGATCCCCGACAGAAACTGCTGGGCGAAGATCGCAAAGCCCGCGAGCCCCGCAGTGGCGATGCCCCAGTAGGACCAGACCAGCGACCATCCGGAAAGCACGCCGGCAGACGGTCCGAGCCCCCGGGCCGTGTAGGCGTACATCGAGCCCGCGGTGGCGGAGCGGCGCGCGAACTGGTTGAGTCCGAGCACCACGAACAGCAGCATGACGGTGCCGAACAGATATGCCGCCCAGGTTCCCTGGCCGGAGTCACCAAATGCCAGCGCGATGATGAGCACCGCGGTCATCGTTGGTGAGATCAGAGCCACCGACTGTGCGAGCAGTGGTGGAAATCCCAGTGCGTGTGGTCTGAGGCGGGGCGTCGAGGAGCTTCCCACGCTCCCCGAAGACTCGGCCGCGGTTGTGGCGGTACTCATGGCGGGTTCGACCCCCTTATAGGCGATGTGGCAGTACCCACCGCAAGATACGCAGGCTCTCCCGGGCCGGTATGGCCCAATGGCCAAGATCGAGCGACAGGCATTTGACCGCCTGTGCCAAAGCGGTAGACAAATGCCAGGCCCGAGCTGCGGGACACCGCCTGACGCCCCCCAGCCACCGCGAACGAGCAACTGCCACATCGCCCGTACCGCATCGGCGGCCGGAAGGCGCACCAGCACTGTAACTCGAGCGGACGTGGACCGGTGGGCGCCGAACCGGAACGCCTTCTACGAGGCTTCCGCATGCCTGCCGGAGCCAATCCCGCGGCGCCCCTGTTCAAGGCAGCGCAAGCGAAGTGCCACGAGCTCCTACCGGGCGGCGGCCAGCCCGGCTCGGAAGCCCCATCCGCACAGACGCTGGCGCGCTGGCTGAAGATCTCGCAGTGCATGCGCAAGCACGGTATCTCCGGGTTCCCCGACCCAACGACATCGATGCCGTCCAAGCCCCCCCACCGGCGTCGGCGAGATAGCCGATCGAGAAGGAGCCATCCTCCTCAATGCGTGGATCTGCTGGGTCAGATTCGTGTTCTTCGTGAGCAGATCGGTCTGGAACTGTGCCAACTCGTCCCTGTGTTTCGCTGAAGCGCCGAGCCGCGGAGGCTCGGCTCAGACGCCGCCAGCTTGCTCCTGAGACGGGGAGCTGAGCGACGTCAGGACGGGGCGATTTGCACAACCGATCAATAATGAACGAGGGCCCGTCGAACAGCCGTCATTCGCCGCTCGACGACCCGTTGGCTGAGCTCCGACTGTGGGGCGAGGAAGTCGCTCGCGTGCACGGCGCCTGGGTATACAAACAGTTCCGTCGTGACGCCATCCCGCATCAGACGGGAGGCGTACTCAATGTCCTCATCGCGAAAGAGGTCGAGTTCTCCGGTCTCGATGTACGTAGGTGGCAGGCCACGCAAAGTACTAGCCCGGGCGGGAGCAGCGTACGGCGACACGCTGTCGGAGCCGAACCTGTCACCCAGGAGATGCTGCCACGCTTCGGCACTGGCAGACCTGTCCCAGATGCCGATGTCGAGGACTTCGTGACTCGACGCCGTCAGAAGGCGATCGTCGAGCATGGGGTAGATCAATGCTTGGAACGCAATCTCAGGCCCACCCCGATCGCGAGCGGCGAGAGCGACCGCGGCGGCCAGGCCGCCGCCGGCGCTGGCGCCGAACACTGCGATCCTTCCGGGATCGATACCGAGCCGCCCGTGATTGTCTGCAACCCACACCAAGCCGGCGAAGCAGTCCTCGAACGGAACCGGGTGTTCATGCTCAGGCGCGAGGCGATAGCCGACCGAGGCCGTGACGCAGCCGACCTCCTCGGTCAATGCCTCGGCAGCCGACTCCTCTGACTCGATGCTGCCGAGATTCATTCCCCCGCCATGGATATAGAGGATCCCCGGAAGTGACTGCTCGGCAGCTCCGACGGGACGGTAGACGCGCATTTCGATTGCGGCGCCGTTTCTGTCGAACAGATAGTCCTCATGTTCGACTCGTGGGATGGAAGGTTGCTCGTTCCGCGCCTCGCGCGCCATGTCCTGGAGCCGAGCTCGTCGCAGGTCCAGGTCTGCGATCCCTGGCAAGCCATCTGGTCCAACCGCGTCATGGAAAGCCTCTACAGCTCGTCTCACTTCAGGGTCGATCCGGTCGCGCATCTGGCGCCCTGTGCCGGTCATCTCCTCGTCTCCTCCCTGCTGGTGAGTGGCTAGCAGTTGCGGTGCAGCCTGCTAGTCGAAAAGCGGTAGCCCTTCGACTCCAACGTCGCGGGATTCCAGCGTTCCGGCGTCGCCCTCGGTGATGTAGATCCGGGTGTCTCCGGAGGGGCCGAACGCGACGTTGGTGGGGTTGTTGCCGGGAAGTTGGATCCGGCCGTCCAGTGAACCATCCGGGTTGATGACTGTGATGTCGCCCTGGTTGAAGACGGCGACCCAAAGGCGTCCGTCCTCACTGAAGGCCATCCCGTCGGGACCTCGCATGCCCGAGCCCGGGAAATCGGGGTCGAGTACGTTGGCGAACAACTCACGCTCGCCGACCACCACGCCGCAGTCGACCTGGTAACGGTAGACGTTCGCGGTGAAGGTCTCGTTCACGTAGAGAAGCTCATCCGGGCCGAAAGCAAGCCCATTGGTGAACTTGTAATGCCGGTCGAGAAAGGCGCTCTCGCCGCTCGCAGGGTCAAACCGAACCAGGCGACCGTCGAGTGTCAGATCCTCCCAGTCGGGGCGAACCCGGTTCGCGACTACATCGGCCAGAAGCTCGTCGACCCGCAATCCCGAGTCGGTGATGTAGAGGGCGCCTTCAGGGCCAACGCAGAGGTCGTTGGGCCACAACAGGGGCTCGCCCTCGACCTCCGTCAGCGCCGTCGTCAGCTCGCCACTCGGGTCGAGCCGAAGGATGGCGCCACCCAGCGACTCGGCCACCCAGACGGCACCGTCGGCGGTCCGGGCCAAACCATTGGGGCGGCCGGTCTTCGCCAGCGGTTCGCGCGCGCCTCCAGCACCGATGCGCGTCACCGTGCCGCGTCGGGGGTCGAGCTCGACGACCATCCAGCGACTGTCGGGTAGCAGGAGTGGGCCCTCCGGGAGGGAGATCTCGGCGGTGACGACGATCGGGTCTTCGTCGTGTCGCAGGTTGTTCATCCGGCCCCCTCCGGTAGAAGCTGACCCCCGTCGATGACCAGGGTCTGCCCCGTGATGTAGCCGGCCTCCTCGGAGGCCAGGAAGCGGACCGCCCAGCCGAGCTCCTCCGGCTCGCAGAGTCTGTCCATCGGGATGGACCGCAGAATCCAGGCCATGTACTCCTCATCGAGTCGTTCGACGAGGGGGGTTCGTACGTTGCCGGGCAGGATCGCGTTGATCGTGATGCCGTCCCGCACGACCTCCAGAGCCAACCCCCGCATCAGGCCGAGCATCGCCGCCTTGGTCGAGCCGTAAACGGAGTAGCCCTCGGCGCTGACGTGGTTGCCGGTGATCGAGGAGGTTAGAACGACGCGGCCGTAGCCCGCCTCGCGCATTGTCGGCAGGCACGACTGGACCGAGTGCAGGGCGCCCTTGACGTTGAGGTCCATCACTCGGTCGAAGAAGGCGTCGTCGACCTCCTCGATCGATGCGCTCGGGTAGACGCCAGCATTGGCGGAAAGGATGTCGATCCTCCCCCAGCGCTCGAGTGTCGCCGCCGCCATCGCGTCGACCGCCCGCGCGTCGACGAGGTCGACGGCTACTGCCGCCGCCTCGAGGCCTTCTCCGCGCAGGCTCTTCGCCAGCCGCTGGGCGCCGTCGGCGTCGATGTCGGCGACTGCCACGCGCGCGCCCTCCCGCGCCAGCACCGTCGCGATCCCGGCGCCGATGCCGCTGGCGCCGCCGGTCACGACCGCAACGCGCTCGTCGAGTCCCTTCAAGGCCTCAGCCCGGTGGTTTCGCTTCCATATCGGCCCAGCACCGGCCAGACATCGGTGACGACGTCGTCCTCGCAGACGAAGTAACAGTCGTAGAGGTTGACCGTCGTCGGCGAGTAGCCGGGCATCAGGCGGAACGTATCGCCAACCTTCGGCGCCTCCTGCTCGAGCTCGATCGCGGTGTGCTCCTCGTGGACGAAGTGCTCTCCATGTTCGAAGCGGATGCGCCCGGCGACGCCGACGAGCTCGGGTGGCGTGCGGTCGATCCCGATCGACTTGCGCCCGCAATCCAGCACCGCCGCCTTGCCGTCGGCGGAGATCACGGTGGCGAGCACCGTCAGCGCGGGGTCGAAGCCGGGGACCAGGTTGTGGTGGAAGGCGTCGGAGAAGATGTAGGAACCGGCGTGGATCTCGGTGATTCGAGGATTGGCGCCGGTGATGTCCCAGGTGCCGAGGCCTCCGGCGGCGACGATCTCGGTCGGCAGGCCGCGGGCTTCGAACTCATCGACCAACTCGAGCAGCTCGGCATTTGCCTTCTTTGCCTTGCGCACCCGCTCCTCGCGATCGGGCTCGAGCATGCAGTGGCCCTCATAGCCGAAGGCGCCGAGGAGGTGCAGGCCTGGCAGCCGGTCGACCCGCTCCGCGAGATCGGCGGCCGCGGCGACGCCACGGACACCGGCCCTGTGCAGGCCGACGTCGATCTCGACCAGCAGCCCGACCTCACAGCCGGCATCGACCGCGGCGGCCGAGATCATCTGTGCGTTACGGCCGTCGTCGACCAGCGCAATCACCCGCCCCAGGGTCGCCAATCTGGCGAGCTCGGCTACCTTGCGCGGACCGACGACCTGGTTGGCGACGAGCACGTCGTCGATCCCACTCTCGAGCAGCGCCGTCGCCTCCCACACGGTCGCCGTCGTAATTCCGATCGAGCCTGCCTCGAGCTGCATCTGCGCCAGTACCGGACTCTTGTGGATCTTCGCATGCGGGCGCAGTGCCGCCGGCACGCTCTCCATCCGCCGTTGCATCTCAGCGATGTTGCCGCGCACCTTCGGCAAGTCGAGGATCAGCGCCGGCGTCGGCACGGCGGCCACCGGCTTGCCGATCAGTTCGCGGGGGCCCGAGAGGTGAGCGCTCACGCCGGCCCACCGCGGGAGACACCCGTCAGCGGCACTTCGGGGGATGGCGCGGCCAGCACATGGCAGGCCGAGTAGTGATGCCCGTGGCCGGAGAGCACCTCGGTCGCGGGCGGCTCCACCTCTGAGCAGCGTGTCTCGGCGATCGGGCAGCGCGGGTGGAAGCGGCAGCCGGAGGGAATCCGGTAGGGCGAGGAGGTGTCGGCGCGAACCGCCGGCTCGCGCACGCGACCACCGTCGATCTTCGGGTGTGCTTCCAGGAGCGCCTTGGTATACGGATGGCGCGGATTCGCGAACACATCGGCAGTTGCGCCGATCTCGACGATCCGTCCCAGATACATGATCGCGACACGGTCTGCCAGTCGCGAGATCACCGCCAGCTGGTGAGCGATGAAGATGATCGTGAGGCCGAGGTCGCGGCGGATTTCCTCGAGCAGGCTCAACAGCTGCGCCTGGATCGATACGTCGAGGGCGCTGACTGCCTCGTCGGCGATCAGCAGCTTCGGCTGCACAGCGAGCGAGCGAGCGATCGCGATCCGCTGGCGCTGACCGCCGGAGAACTCGTGCGGGAAGCGTTGCATGCTGTCGCGATTGATCCCGACCCGCTCCAGCACCTCGGCGGCATAGTCCTTCTCCTGGCCACGAGGAACGAGCCCATGGACCAACGCCGGTTCAGCGACGGCGGAACCGATCCTGATCCGCGGGTTCAGCGAGGTGTAGGGGTCCTGGTAGACCATTTGCATGTCGCGGCGCAGCGCCCGGAGCTCGCTGGCAGATGCGCCCAGCACGTCACGGCCCTCGAAGCTCACCGAGCCAGAGTCGGGCTCGTGCAGACGCAGCATGCAGCGCGCCAGGGTCGACTTGCCGCTGCCCGACTCACCGACGATGCCCAGCGTTTCCCCGCGGCCGACGGCGAAATCGACTCGATCGAGGGCAGTCAAGGCCTCCGGCGGCCGACGCCGGAGGCGATCGAGGACCGAGTGCGTCGCGGCGAAGCGCTTGGTGAGGCCCGAGACTTCGAGCTGCGGCGCAGCGGCGCTCACGCGGAGCTCCCCACGAACGGGCAGGCTGAGCCATGCTTGGCCGGCGGCGCGTCGAGCACAACCGGGATCTGCTCGCAAGCGGGCCGAGCGAAGTCACAGCGGGGCTGGAATGGGCACCCCTCGGGAAGCGAGGCGAGGTCCGGCGGCTGGCCACGAATCGGGACCGGCGGCTCCTCGTCGCTGACCTCCAACGTCGGCATCGCCTCGATGAGGCCACGGGTGTATGGGTGGCGTGGCGTGCCGATCACCGCCCGGTGGTGGCCGGCCTCGAGCATCCGGCCTGCATACATGACGACAACCTCATCGCACGTCTCCGAAATGACCCCAAGGTCGTGGGAGACCAGGACGATGGCCATCCCCTCCTCGGCCTGCAGCTGCATGAGCAGCGCCAGGATCTGCTCCTGGGTGGTGACGTCCAGCGCGGTCGTCGGCTCGTCGGCGAGCAGCAGCTTCGGCTGGGCGGAGATCGCGATCGCGATCATGACTCGCTGGCGCATCCCGCCGCTCAGCTCGTGGGGATAGGCGGCGAGGCGGCGCTGCGGCGAGGGCAGGCCCACGCGATCGAACAGCTCTACCGCCCGCGCCCGCGCGTCGCGCCTACCGAGGCCGCCGCGCTTGCGCAGCGTCTCCACGATCTGGTCGCCGACGGTGAAGACGGGATTCAGGCAGGAGGCCGGGTCTTGAAAGATCATCGAGATCTCGATCCCGCGCAGCGCGGCCAGGCGCCGCTTGGAGGCGCCGGCGATGTCCTCGCCGCGCCAGCGGATCTCGCCTGCCAGCACCTCGCCCGGGTAGCGGACGAGGCCGAGCAGCGAGCGCAAAGTGACGCTCTTCCCGCAGCCCGACTCGCCCACGAGGCCGACGGTGCGGCCGGCGGCCACGTCGAAGTCGATCCGGTCGGCGGCCAGCAGCAGCCCGCCCGGCGCAGGGAATCCGATTGTCAGCCCTCGCACCGACAGCAACTGGGGCTCCACCTCACTCTCCCCCTGTGAACGAGAAGTCGCGACCGAAGCGGTCGGCGATGCCGTCGCCGATCAGGCTGAACCCGATCCCGACCAGGACGATGACGAGGCCGGGCAGCGTCGCCGCCCACCACGCGGTCAGGAGCACGTTCTGCCCTTCGGCCACCATCGCCCCCCACTCCGGGCTCGGCGGGGTTGCGCCGAGCCCTAGGTAGGAGAGGGAGGAGAGGAGGAGGATGTTGAGGACGATGTCCGCCATCGAGAAGACGATGGCGGCACGGATCACGTTCGGCAGCGCGTGCCGAAACACGATCCGCGGCGTCGAGTAGCCGAGGGTCTTCGCGGCGAGGATGTACTCGCGCTCGCGCTCGACCAGCATCTCACCCCGGGCCATGCGCGCGTACAGCGCCCAGCCCACGGTGAAGACGCCGATGTAGGCCCCGGTCAGGCCGGGACCCATGATCGTCACGATCGCCAGGATGAGAACGATGAAGGGGAATGCGACGACAGTGTCGACGAGGCGGCTGACGAGGGTATCGAACCAGCCCCCCCGGTAACCGGCGAGCGCCCCGACCAACACACCCAGGATCAACGGAACGAGGGCGGTGACGACGCCGAAGAGGAGGTCGATGCGACCGCCGTAGATGGCTCGGGTGAGGATGTCACGGCCGAGCGTGTCGGTGCCGAAAGGATGTCCCAGTGACGGCGGTTGCAGAGCTTCGGTCAGGTTTTGCCGATTCGGGTCGGAGAAGCCGAGCAGCGGCGCCGCCAGCGAGACGGATGCGATGAGCATGACGATCGCGACTCCAACCCTGAGGGTGACTCGTGCCCAGCGGCGCTCGCTCGCGGCGCGCCTTCGCAGCCGCGCTACGGCGGCACGGCCGGCGGGGCCAGCGAACTTCAGCCCGATTGCCTCGCCGGAAGCCTCGGCGCTCACAGCCGCACCCGCGGGTCGAGGTAGGCATACACGAGGTCGGTGAGAAGATTGATGAGGACCACCGACACGCCGAAAATCAGGGTCAGAGCCTGGATCGTGGGGTAGTCGCGGGCGGAGATCGAGGAGACCAGCTCGCTGCCGAGACCGGGCAGGGAGAAGACGTTTTCGATCACGACCAAGCCAGAGAGCAGGAACCCGACGTTGAGCCCGAGCACGGTCACGGTCGAGATCAGAGAGTTCTTGAGCACGTGCTTGAACAGAACCCGGCGCTCGCCGATGCCGCGGGCCCGGACGGCCTCGACGAACTCGGTCCCGAGCGTGTCGACGATCCCAACGCGAAGCGTTCGCAGCAGGAGCGGCGCCAGGTACAGGCCGACGGTGAGTGCCGGCAAAGTGAGCCCGCGCAGGTGGCTCCCGAAGCCGTTGCCGTAGCCCGAGGTCGGCAGCAGTTCGAGATCGAGGCTGAAGAACAGGATCAGCAGCAGGCCGAGCAGGAACGAGGGCATCGCGAAGGTGAACGTCGAGAAGAACCGGATCACGTGGTCGGTAGCCCGGTTGCGGTGCAGCGCAGAAGCGATCGCCAGCGGCACGGCGATCACGATCGAGATCAGCACCGCGAACAGGAGAAGCATGGCCGTGACTTCCACCCGCGGTTTGAGAATCGAACCAACGCCGGTCTTCTGGGTGAGCGATTCGCCGAAGTCGAAATGCACCGCGCCGGTGATGAAGGACAGGTATTGGGTGGGGAGAGGTCTGTTGAGCCCGAGCTGCTCGTCCAGGCTGGCCACCGCTTTGGGTGTGGACCGCGCACCTAGGATGATCTTCGCTGGGTCGCCCGGGACGAGGTGAACCACCAGAAACGCCGCTAGGCTGATCCCGATCAAGACGGGAATCGCCTGCAGTGCGCGCTTGAGGAGATAAGCCAGCACTACCCAACCGTCTCGAAGCACAGCTCGAGCTCCGCATCGAGGTGCGTGTCGCTTTCTCTCACGATCCCGAGACTCATCAGATCCCCCTCAGCCCTATTCGGCCACGTAGGTGTGGACCTCGAACGCCGAGAAGCCGTGGTCCGGACCGGTGTCGCCAACCCCAAAGTTGAAGCCCACGCCCGGGGCGCCCTCGCCGAAGACATCGTCGCGCGCCGAGATCACCTCCCGGCCGTTGATGAATCCCCTGATCAGGTCGCCCTCGATCGTCGCTTCGATCACGTCGCCGTGCTCGACGCCGTAATCGGCGCCTTCATGACGTTCGAGCGAGGTCCAATCGCCGATCGGCCCGTTCCAGCGGACGATCTCGGCGTAGCCGGCCTCGCTCTTCAGGCAGCGGAAGAAGATCTCGTAGCCGGTGCAATTGTTCGGCTCGATCGCGCTGCGCAGCCGGATCTGGACCTCCTGGAAGTACTCCGCGGTTGGATCGACACTGTGAACAACTCCTCTTCCGTGCTGATCTGACCCCCACTCGCCGCTGAGTACCGCGGTGGGGTCGTCGTAGTCGCCGGCGGCCTCAGCTCCGGTCTTCACGGCGTTGCCCTGCTCGGCACGGAACTCGGCGTTTTCCATCCGCGACAGGGCACCGTAGACGAGGCCGCGGCGGGTGTTTACGTCAGACCAGCCGATCCCGTCCCTCTTGCCGTTCAGCCACATCCCACCCTCAGAGATCGGCCGCTCGGCGCGCGGGAAGTCGGTGCTGTAAGACCTCACCAGCCTGCGATCCTTCATCGTCATTTACTCTCCTCCCAACTGGTCTGATGACCCGCTATGTATATCATTACCTTTGTCGGCAGTGCAACCCGCAAGCCAGCCGGGCGTGCGGTCGACATCCTCCTCGCGGCAGAACTCGGTTACCTCGACGCGGGCGCCGCAGGGCGGCGGGCCGGCAACGAAGGCCGACGGCCGGCCGCGGCCGCTGCCGATCGCCGCCGGCGGCGAGCCGTCGGGGCAGAGCGCAGCGGCCCCGGCGGCGACCTCCTCGACTCCAAAGCAGAGGTGGTGCAAACCCTCCCCTTGCGCGGCTAGGAACTCAGCGACCGGGCTCTCGCCGTCGAGTGGCTCGACCAGCTGGATGCAGGCGTTACCGCAATCGAGGTAGGTGAGACGGACGTGGGGGCGCTCGATCACTTCGCTGGCGAGCACTTCGAGCCCGTAACCAGCTACGAAGTGGGTCAGCGCAGCCTCGGTGTCGCGGACGGCGATCGCGATGTGGTCGAGGCGGCGAACGACAGTCATGCCGCCCTCGCGAAGACATCCATCTTGGCTGCCGCGACTGCTTCCACCGCGGCGGCCTGGCGGTCGTGCAGCTCGAGCATGTCGAAGCCCTCCAGGGACCGCTCGAGCGCCTGCTCGGTTGCCAGCATGTAGGCCTGACGCAACTCGAGATTGACGTTGACCTTGGTAACGCCGAGCTCGATCGCGCGGGCAATGTCGTCGGCGTCGAGGCCTGAGGCGCCGTGCAGCGAGAGGTGCACATCGGTGCGCTCGCGGATCTGCGCCAGCAGGTCCCAATCCAGGCGCGGTTGCTCGGCGTAGGTGCCGTGGACATTGCCGATCGAGACCGCCAGGCAGCTGACGCCGGTGGCCTCGACGAAGGGGCCGACCTGGTGCGGGTCGGTGAGACCGCCCGCGGCAGCCGCGCGGGCGACATCCTCGCCACCGGCAAGGTGGCCCAGCTCGCCCTCGACCTCGGCTCCAGTGGAGGACAGGAGGCGGTGGGCGGCGGCGACGAGCTCGACATTGGCGTCGAACTCGAGCTTCGAGCCATCGGCCATCACCGCGCCACAGCCGAGCTCCGCCGCGCGCCCGATCAACTCGCGGTCGGCTACGTGGTCGAGCTGGATGCAGACAGGAACCGCCGCGCGCTCGCCGGCCCCGTGCAGAGCGGCGACGAAGGCGGGGCCGCGGCGGCGGGCAAAGGCTGCCCGGCTGACGAGCAGGACAACCGGGTTCCGGCGGCTCTCGGCGGCGGCGAGAATCCCGCTCGCGGCCTCGAGATCGTAGACCGTGAAGGCGCCGACGGCCCGGCCGCAGCCGGGCTCGCCAAGCACCTCAGAAAGTGCCGCGATCACGCCGCCGCCATGACATCGTCGACCAGGTCGGCGAGGTCCTGCTCGGCGCCCACGTTACCTGGGAATACGACGAAGGGCAGCGCAGCGCGCTCGGGCGTGTCGACGCTCCAGAGCGAGATGCCGTCACGCAGCGGGCCGCGCACTTCGGCGAGGTCGCTGGCAAGGCCCTCCCTGACGTTGACGGCGGAGGTGATGCCGCCCTTCGATACGACCACCTCGGCCTCCTCGCGCAGGCCGGCGAGGATCGCGGCGAGGCCGGAGGCGATCGCCGCGCCCGTCGCGAGCGAATCTCCGTTTGCGTACACCTCGCGCTCGGTGGCGACGACAGCGAGGCCACCAGCGGCAAGGCGGCGTGAGGCCGCACCGACCGCGGTCGCAACCTCGGCGCCGCTGTCGGCGGCGGCGAGGCGCTCGGGGCGGACCCAAACCGCGCTGTCGGGATGGCGGGCGAGCAGCGCCGCCAGCTGGCGGCTGCTGGTCGGAACATGAGAGCCGCAGAGGACGAGGACGGAACCGCCCGTCGACGGCGGCTCGACGTAGCCGTTGGCACTGGTGCCAGCGAAGACGCCGACGAAGGCGGGCGCGCACCGGACGATCACCTCGACGCCCGCGTTGAGTGCCTGGCGCAGGCCGTCGGCGACCAGCTCGAGGTCGGAGAGGACGAGGCTGTCGACCGACAGGGCCGCCGCACCGCCGCGCTCAGCCAGGCTCCCGAGGGCGCCGGCGACGGCGTCGGGGCCGCGGTCGCGCAGCTCCCGCAACCACAGCTCGCGGCCACGGGCCGCCGGGAGAGCTCCGTCCGAGCGTTCCTCCGCCCAATCGAGCAGGCGCGAACTCGAGTAGCCCATGCTCTGGTCGCAGGCGTACTCGGTCGCCGCGATCGGCAGCCTCTTTCCGGCACGCTCCAGATAGTGGACACCGCCCTCCGTGATGCGCCCGGCGGCGGGCAGCGCCGGCAGCAGCAGCAGCACCGGCTTGCGGCCGCCGAAGAGAGCGTGGCTGAGGCCCCTGTACTCGGGCAGCAGGTGCGCCCGCAGCGTACTGTCACCGCGCAGGAATACCGGGGCGCCAGGGAAGGCGGCCGAGCTAGCGCTCGCCGCTGCGCGTGTGACGGCCTCGGCCTCGGCCGCGGCGAGGGCGCGCGTGTTCGTCAGCAGGTGGACGGCGCGCGGACCGGTCGCGGCGACCCGTTCCAGCAGCTCCGGCTCCCAGTCGAGAGCGACTGGAACGCCGGCCTGCGACTGAGCCCCGGTCGGGTCGTCATCTAGGACGATCAACGGCGGTCCTGCGGCCACATCTATCCCTTCAGCGCCGCAGCGACGTCGATGATCATGTCCTCTTGGCCAACCACTGCGTTGCGGCGGCCGAGCTCGATCACGATCTCTCGCGGGTCGACGCCGAAGCGTTCGCCCGCGCGGATCGCGTGCAGCAGGAAACTGGCGGGTACACCGGCGTAGCCGAGCGTGCAGGTGAGACGGTCGATCACGATCGGCCCCGGCATCAACTCGGGCCGGACGAACCCGTCGGCGACGTCCTGGAGCGCGAGCAGGTCGACGCCGGTCTCGAAGCCCAGCCGGTCGAGGACGGCGACCAGCGCCTCAGCCTGGCAGTTCCCGGCGCCCGCGCCCATCCCTGCCAGGGTGACGTCGACGATCGTCGCGCCCTCTTCGACCGCCGCGACGCTGTTGGAGACCGCCAGCGAGAGGTTGTTGTGCTCGTGGATGCCGATCTCGACCTCGTCGGGCAGGGCCTCGCGCAGCGCCGCGATCGCGGCGCGGACCTCGTCCCGCATCAATGCCCCAGCCGAATCGACCAGGTAGACGGCTTCGCCGCCGGCGTCGGCGGCAATGCGCCCGTTCTGGGCGATCCGCTCGGGTGGTGCGATGTGAGCCATGTTGAGGTGACTGTGGGCGAGCATCCCGAGCTCGCGGGCGAGTCCGATGTGCTGGACGCCGATGTCGGCCTCGGTGCAGACAGTCGAGACGCGGACCACGGAGGCGCCGGCGTCGTGAGCGGCCCGCAGATCCTCCTTCGTCCCAATTCCGGGCAGCAACGCGGTCGCGATTCTGCTCCTGTCCATCACCGCGGCGGCGGCGGCGATGAGCTCGTGGTCGGGGAAGGCCGGGAACCCGTACTGACGCGAACTGGAGCCGAGCCCGTCGCCGTGCCCCACCGCCACCGACCAGACGCCGGCCTTGTCGAGTGCGCCCGCCACCGTCGCCACCTGCTCGGGCGTGAACTGGTGGGCAACCGAGTGCGAGCCGTCACGCACGGTCGTGTCGACGATCTTGAGTGGCCCCCGCCGGTTCACCGGATCGCCTCCGCGCCGGCAACGAGCTCGGCGACACGAACAGCGGCCGCCGTCATGATGTCGAGGTTGCCGGCGTACGCTGGCAGGTAGTCCCCGGCCCCGGTCACCTCGAGCAGCACTGTGACCGTACCGTCACGAAGCTGAGGCGGCGCAGTCAGGCGGTAGCCGGGCACGTAGGCGGCCACCTCGGCGACTCGCGCGTGGATCGCTGCGGCGATCGGCTCCAGCTCGGCATCGCCGACGTCGGCGAAGACGGCGTTACGCATCACGATCGGCGGCTCGGCGGGGTTGAGGATGATGATCGCCTTGCCTCGCCTGGCGCTTGCGACAGCTTCCAGCGCCCGCGCGGTCGTCAGCGTGAACTCGTCGATGTTCTGCCGGGTGCCAGGCCCGGCAGAGCGCGCCGAGATCGTAGAGACGATCTCGGCGTAGGAGACCGGTACCGTCGCGGCGATCGCAGCCGTGATCGGCACGGTCGCCTGAGCCCCGCAGGTGACGAGGTTGACGTCGGGCGCCTCGATGTGCTCCTCGAGGTTCACCGACGGGACCACCGCCGGGCCCAGGGCCGCAGGGGTTAGGTCGACCGATTTGATCCCCCGCTCGGCGAGGAGGAGGGCGTGCTCGGCGTGGGCGCGAGCCGAGGTGGCGTCGAAGACCAGTTCGATGCCCTCGACCTCCTCCAGCATCCTCGCCAAGCCACCCGAGGTCGCGTAGTGGCCCCGCCGGACAGCGCGGGCGAGCCCGTCGGACTCGGGGTCGATGCCGGCGACGCCGGCCAGCTGCAGGCTCGGCGCGCGCTCGATCTTCAGCATCAGGTCGGTGCCGATGTTGCCCGACCCCGCGATCGCGACGCGAAGCGGTCTGCGCTCAGCCTCCATTGCGGTCGTACCTCCCCGTCAGCCGCGGGAGGCGCCGGAAGCGGTCGAGCGCGAACGGATCGAGGACCTGGGGCCGCTGGCCGGTGAGGACGAACTCGGCGATCGCCTCGCCGGCCGGCGGACCAAGAGTCATCCCCTGCATCGAATAGCCGGTGGCGAGATAGAGGTTCTCGAAGGGCGCGGCGCGGTCGACGATGGGCAGTCCGTCAGGCGCGATCGGACGCAACCCCGCCCATTCGGACTCAACCTCGGGCCGCGCCCACTCGCGGAACGAGGCGCGGGCGCCGGCGATCGTGCGGTCGATCCGGTGGCGGTTCAGGTGAAGGTTGATGCCGCTGAACTCCATCGTGCCGCCGATCCGCATCGCCTCGCCGAAGGGGGTGCAGCCGACGTGCACGTCGGCCAGCAGGATCGCGTACCGCGGCACGACCGAGGGCGCAACCATGAAGCTGTACCCCTTGCCCGCCTGAATTGGAAGATGGATGCCGACTTGCGCCAGCAGCGTCGGCGTCCAGGCGCCGGCGGCGAGGACGACGTCGTCGGCCCGGTAGTCGCCAGCGGCCGTGCGCAGGGCGGTGACGCGATTGCCCTCGCGGAGGAACTCGATGACCTCTGCCCCCTCGACGATCTCAACCCCGAGACCGCGGGCAGCGGCGGCCACGCCGCGGGTGAAGGACTCAGGACGCACGTGCCAGTGGTCCGGGACGACGAATCCCGCCCGGATCTCATCGGAGAGAGCCGGCTCGAGTTCGTGCAGCTCCCCGTCGAGAACGAGGTCGTCAGGCAGCTGGTAGCCAAACTCGCGCATCGGCTGCAGCTTCTCCAGCTCCTTGCGCAGGCTCTCGGGATCGCGCGAGGCCACCAGCATGCCTTGTCGGTGCAGCTCGAACTCGACCCCATCGGCCTCCATCGCCTCGACCAGGGCGAAGACGCGGCGGCCTAGGCGCGCGATCGCGGTCAATCCATGCTCGTAGGCACGCGGGCTGCAGTAGGACCAGAAGCGCAGCAGCCAGGGCGAGAGCTCGGCCAGCTTGGACGGCTTGAAGTAGAGCGCCGAGTCGCGGTCGAGCAGCGCACGCATCCCCATCAGGGTCAGCCCCGGCTCGGGCAGCGGCCCGGCCTGCGTCGGGCAGAGCCAGCCACCGTTGCCGGCGGAGGCTCCGCTACCGACCCGGTTGGACTCGACCAGGACAACCTCGGCGCCGCGCTTGGCCAGGTAGTAGGCGCTGCAGAGGCCGGCGACGCCGCCGCCGACGACCGCGACCCGCGAACCGCTCACGAGGGCACCCCGGCGACAACCTGCAGCTCGATCAGGATGCCCTCGACGCCGAAGCCGGTGACGATCGTCGTCCGGGCCGGCGGGTTGGCGGGGAAATGCTCGCGCCAGACCCGGTTCCAGGCATCGAAGTCGGCTGCGTCGGCCAGGAAGCACTCGACGCGCAACACGTGCTCGAGGCCCGAACCGCCGGTCTCGAGGATGGCCGCGACGTCGTCCATGACGGCGGCCGCCTGGGCGTCGAAGCCGCCCGGGCGCAACCGCAGCGTGCCCGGCTCGATCGCCGCCCGCCCAGCCAGGAAGAGGAGGTCACCCCACCGGACGGCGTCGGCCATCAACGGCGATGTGCCCTCCGCGCCTGCGCCCGGCCGATTGATCGATGTTGCACTGCTGGGCATTCGTCGCCGCTCCAACTGGACTGATGACCTGATAAGCCGGTTATATCATCGGCTGACGGACCCGTCAAGGCGAATCCGCGAACAGGCGTAGGCGCCGCTCCGTTGGGGGCGTGGCGTGATCAACCGCGAAGGCTCAGCCTGTCGCGGCGCAGGTGCTCAGCTGGTGCCGACCTCGCGGTAGTGCTGGTCGAGCGCCAGGATGTGCTCCCGCATCCGCGTGGCCGCCAGGTCTGGATCGCTGGCGAGGATCGCCTCGTAGATCCGCGTGTGCTCAGTGATGTCCCACTCCCGAAAGGACTCGCGCTCGTACAGGTCGGGCCCCCGCTCAACCATCAGCTGAACGAAGGATCCGATCATCCCGCCCAGAACCTCGTTGTGCGCAGCGTCCGCGACCGCCTGGTTGAATTGGGTCGCCGGCTCCAGCGCCTCCTCGGCCGGCGCCTCAGCCTTTGTCCTCAGCGCTTCGATCGTTTCCTCGATCCGCCTCAGGTCGGCGTCGGTGCGCCGTTCAGCCGCCAGGCGGGCGACCTCGACCTCGACCACGAGGCGGGCCTCGATGAAGTCGTGCGTCACGCCCTTCATCAGCGCCTTCTGCAGCTCGGAGGTCTCGATCTCCTGCTCGACTGGACGCTCGGCTACGAAGACACCCTGACCGTGGTTGATGTCGACGAGACCGAGCAGGGCGAGGCCATTGAGCGCCTCCCGCACCGTCGAGCGGCCGACGCCGAGGCTTTTCATCAGCTCGCGCTCGGATGGCACCCGCGTTCCCGCGGGCAGATTCTTCACCGCGTCGGCAAGCTGTTCCCCGACGGTTTCCGCGAGCTTACGCCTTGGCGCCCTTTTGAAGGCGAAATCCGGCGTCCCTGATCGGTCGGTTCCCACCCGCCGATAGTACAGCCCACTGGAGCTCCCGGCCGGTGATCTGATGAGTACGGCAGATCAGATGAGATGATGAGTCGCGCTATTGTGATCTCGGGTGACCTTCGCTTCAGGTAAAGGTGCGGCCGAGCGCAGCGAGTTGAAGCGAGCGCCACGGCAGAAGTTGACTGAGGCTGTTGCCCAGCAACTCATCGAACTCGTCGCGACGATGAAGCCCGACGAACGGGTCCCCTCCGAACGGGACATGACGAAAAGCTTGGGCGTCGGTCGCTCGACGGTGCGCGAGGCGCTCAACGGTCTGGCGCGGATGGGCTTGGTCGAGATCCGCCAAGGCCAAGGCGTGTTCGTCCTGGCGCCCAAAGCCGGCGACGACATGGCCGAGCCGCTGCAACGTGCCCTGATGAACGGCGTCACGCAGGAGTTCCTCGAGGCCCGCGGTGTGGTCGAGGTCGAGGTCGCCCGCCTTGCCGCCGTGCGCAGGACGACGGCCGACTTGCGGCGGATAGAGGAAGCGATCGAGGCGCTGGAAGACGCGCGCGAAGCGCCGACCGAGGATGCCGTGGGGCCGGCCGCCGAGTTCAACCAGGCGATCGCCGACGCCGCCCACAACGAGATCCTCGCCAGCGTCGAGGAGTCTTTTGTCGCGCTGATGCTCGAGCGCGCGCCCGAGCTCTACGACATCCCCGAGTTCCGAGACTGGGACGTCGCTGAGCACCGTCGCATCTTCGCCGCGATCGAGGCCGGTGACCCGGAGCTCTCGGCAGATCTCGTGCGCAAGCACATCATCGGCCTGGGCGAGCACTACGAGCAGGTCGGCACGGGCGAACCGAGCGGTTCGGCTCGGCGCACAACTCCGGCTGCCGGTGGCTGACGGATTGCCACCGGGCATTGGGCGGGCCTCGCAGCCCCGCCTGCGGCGGGAAGCGACGTCGGTCCCAGCTGACTCTCGCAGAGGGCGCGTCGCGCGCAGCAGGACACGTGGCGGAGCCCGCTTCGGTTGCCGGTATAGCGGGCCGGTCGCGGCAGGAGGGCCTTCGTCGGACTGGCGAAGGCCCCCTGCCCGCAGCCTGGACCCTGCTGGCAGGGTCACTCGAACGCAGACTGCCCGGCTACTTTTCCAACCAGACTTCGTGCAGCGGCCACCACCCGATCGGGTAGGTGACGAAGTTGTGGACCTTGGTGTCCACCGCGGTGACCGACTTCGTGAAGAAGAGCGGCACGGCCGGCGCTTCTTCCAATGCGATCCGCTGCGTTTCATGGAGGTCCTTTTCACGGACCGATTCGTTGAGCGTTTCCCCGGCTTCCTCGAGCAGTCGATCGACATGTGGGTTGTTGTAATAGGTGCCCAGCGAATGGAAGCCGGACGTGCCGTCGATGACGAGCCCAGACATTTCATCGGGTGCGTAGGAGTTGCTGGAGAGAGCGTTGCCAGGGAAGGTTGTCGACATTCCGCCCTTGCCTTCGAGCCATTGCGAGAACATAGCCGTGAATTCGCGTACGACGATTTCGACGTTGACGCCTATCTTCGCCCATTCCGCCTTGAGGATTTCGGCGGTCTGCTTCTCGACCGGTTCGCCGGCGGAGATCACCAATTCCAGCTTGAACCCGTTCGGCACAGTCGATTCCGCCATGAGCTTTTTGGCCTTTTCCAGGTCGTACGGGTAGGCGGCAAGCGATGAATCCCAATACTTGAGGGGCGGCGTGTTGCTATTCGCGATTTGGCCATCGCCGAACAGGAGTGTCTTGAGGATCTCTTCCTTCGGGGTTGCATAGTTGAGTGCCTGGCGGACCTTCTCGTCGTTGAGCGGCTTCTTCGTCAAGTTGAGGAAAACCGAGGACCAGCTGACCGTTTTCCGGACTTGCACTTCGACGCCCGGCGTCGCGTCAAGCGCGGCGACCTGGTTGTAAGGGACCTGGTCGGCGACATCGGCTTCGCCCGCGCGGATCTTGAGGACCCGCGAGTTTGCGTCGGGGACGTATTCGAAGTCGACTCCTTCGAGATAGGGTTGTCCGGCCCGCCAGTAGTGGGGATTGCGCTGGAGGACAGTCCTCTGGCCGACCACGTATTCCTTGAGCTCGAACGGACCTGAGCCAACGGGGTGCTTCGAGAATTCCTTGTCGCCCTCTCGTTCGACCACTTTCTTAGGTGTGATCGAGGCCGCATACGTCGATAGGTAGTAGAGCAGCGGTGCTTCGACATGCTTCAGATGGACTGTGACCGTGTGTGGGTTGACGGCTTCGATGCTCTTGACCGCACCGACGAGATTGCTGTTGGCGGTATCGATCTTCGGGTTGGCCCAGCGTTCGAGCGAGAACTTGACGTCTTCAGCGGTGACAGGTTCGCCGTTCGAGAATTCGGCGTTGCGCAAGTGAAACGTCAAGCTCAGGTGGTCAGCCGAGGATTCCCACGAGGTCGCCAAGCCCGGCTGCAGCTTTGACCCTTCACCGATCTCGACCAGCTGGTCGAAGATTTGAGTCATGACGAAGATCGAGCCGTTGCTGTAGGCGGTGAGCGGATCGAGGCCCTGGTCCACGTCGAGGCTGCGGGCAAAGTGGAGCACCCCGCCCCTGACGGGGGTCCCCCCGCTCTTGGTGGATCTTTCGCCCAGCCCGCTGGCGGTTCCCCCGCCCCCGCACGCTGTGAGAAACAGGCCGAGAAGCAAGGCGACCGTGAGCGCGGTCACGGCATGGGCGTGCCTGCGCAGCGGCGACAAAGCCCCCGCTGTTGGGGTACCACTGGAACCGCTCGAGCGTCGCGACAAAACGTTGCTCACTTTCTAATCGCTCTCTTCGCCGAGCAGGGCCTCCGCTCAGCAGGTCATCATGCCAGTTGACCGTAGTCGGTTGGTCGGGGCGTGTCAAGTGCTTCTTTGAGACCCGGCGGCTCCGCCGCGGCGGCATGGCGCTTCAAGTACACGATCGATGGGGCGGCATCGGCGAGAAGGCTTGTTGGTGTAGAGACTCTTACGCCGGGCGCGGATGCACAGCCCCTGGTTTTGATGCATCTAGCGAGGGGCGCGCGGCGCGGTCGACGCGCGGGGGACCAGCTCGACCCCGAGTGTCGTCTGTGCAGGCCCCGGCCAGTCGACGTCACGGATCGCCGCGATCAGGCGCTCCCCGCCAACCCAGCCCATTTCGTAGACGGGCTGGCGGATCGTCGTCAGCGCCGGTGTCACAAGCGCCGCCAGCCGCGAGTCGTCGTAGCCGACGACCGAGACGTCCTCGGGCACCTCGAACCCGTGCGCGCGCAGTTCGCCGACCGCGGCGACAGCCATCAGGTCGTTGGCCGCGTAGACGGCGCTGAACCACGCCCCCCTTTGCTCCAGCTCGCGATCGATGATCCGTGCCGCGCTCGGACCGCGGTAGTCGCCACGGCGGTGGCGGAGAGTCACGCTTGCGCCGGCGAATGCCTGCACGAATCCCCGGCGTCGCAGTTCGCCCGCCGGCGAGCCCCGCGGGCCGTCCAGGATGAGAATCTCGCGATGGCCGAGGTCGCGGAGATGCCGGCCTGCGAGCGCGCCCCCGAACTCGTTGTCGGTGCAAACAGCATCGAACTCGCACCCATCGGCCACCTCGTTGACGACAACCACCGGCAACGTCCGGGCGAGACCTTTGATCTCAGAAGCACCATGTGCCGACGCGGAGATCACGCCGTCGACGACTCCCGAGCGGAAGAAGTCGGCGTAGCGATCCGCGCGCGCCTGTACAGAGTTGGTGTTGCAGAGCAGGACGTTCAGACCGCACGACTCCGCGACGTCCTGGACGCCGCGAGCCAGCTCGGCGTAGAAGGGGTTGGCGACGTCCGGCACCTCGAGGCCAAGCAGGCTGCTGCCACCCAGCCGGAGGCTGCGCCCCACGTGACTGGGCACATATTCGAGCCGGGCCATTGCCTCGCGTATCGTGGCCACCGTCTCAGCACGCACGTGGCGCCGACCCGATAGGGCGTGCGAGACGGTCGTTGCGCTGACGCCAACCGCGGCTGCCACGTCAGCGATCGACGTGCTGCGCCGGCGGCGCTGGATAGACCCGTACAAATCGATTTGCTAGTTTAGCCGGCACGATGGAGACCTCACCTCGGCCGGGCCCCCGCGTCTGTGTCCTGGGATCGGTCCACATGGACGTAGTCGCTCAGGCCGGCCGCCATCCGCAGGTCGGCGAGACCGTGATGGGATCCAGCGTCAAGCTGATGCCGGGGGGCAAGGCGGCGAACCAAGCCGTAGCCGCTCGGCGCGCCGGCGCGGCGACCCAGCTCGTCGCTCGGGTCGGCGCGGACGTCTTTGGCGCGCAGATCCTGGGCTTCCTCGCAGCCGAGGGCATCGATCTGCAGCAAACGCGCGTCGTGCCGGAGGCGAGCACCGGCATCGCGCTCATCGTGGTGGCCGAATCCAACAACTCGATCGTCGTCGTCTCCGGTGCCAGCGCCGAGCTGGATATTGCTGCGGTTGACGCCATCCAGGTCGGCCGCGGCGACGTCGTCGTCGCCCAGCTCGAGTCGCCGCCGGCCGCGGCGTCGGCTGCCTTCGAGCGTGCCCGCGCAGCGGGCGCACTGACGATCCTGAACCCTGCCCCGGCACTGCGCGACGCCGCTTGCCTTCTCGCCAGCTCCGACGTCGTCGTCCTGAACGAGACGGAGCTCGCGGTGTTCGCCGGCGTAGACGACGTCTCCGCCCTCGCCGACCCAGGCCACGCGCTCACCGCGGCGACCGAGCTGAGGCGCCATCCAGGTCAAACGGTGATCGTCACCCTCGGCGTCGCCGGTGCGGTCGCGGTCACCCCTGAGGGGCCGTTGCGCGTCGCGGGCCGTCGCGTAGCGGTAGCAGACACGACCGGCGCGGGTGACTGTCTCGTCGGCAACCTCGCCGCCGGCCTATGCCGAGGATTGCCGCTGGCCGAGTCGTTGGCGACCGCCAACCTGGCTGCCTCGCTCAGCGTACAGGCGCTGGGCGCAGCCATCTCGATGCCGACCGCCGAGGCGCTGGCCGCCGCCGGAGGCCAAGCGGGCGGAGGTCCCGATGACGCTGCCGGCTGACTACCTCGAGCGCGTCTACGCCGGGGTTCTGGGCAAGTTGATCGGCGTCTATCTCGGCCGGCCCTTCGAGGGGTGGAGCCACGAGCGCATCCTCGCCGAGCTCGGCGAGGTGGACTACTACGTCAACGACCGCGATGACCTAGAACTCCTCAACCACAGGCTCGTCGTCACCGACGACGACATCACCGGAACCTTCGCGATGCTCCGCGCGCTTGCCGACAACGGCAACTCGCGCAAGCTCAGATCCGCGCAGATCGGGGAGGCCTGGCTCAACTATGCCGTCGAGGGGCGCTCGATCTTCTGGTGGGGCGGATTGGGCAACTCCACCGAGCACACCGCGTATCTGCGCCTCCGCGAGGGCATCCTGCCACCGCGAAGCGGTTCCGCCGAGCTCAACGGGAAGGTGCTGTCCGAGCAGGTCGGTGCGCAGATCTTCATCGACGGCTGGGCGATGGTTGCGCCAGGCGATCCTGAGCTGGCCGCGGAGCTCGCGCGCCGGGCAGCTTGCGTCAGCCACGACGGGGAGGCGGTTCACGCGGCACGGGTGATCGCAGCGATGGAGGCGCATGCTTTCGTCGAGGGCGACATCGACCGGCTCCTCGACGTTGCCGTCGAGCTGATCCCCGCTGACTCGGCCATCGCCCGCGCGATCGCGGACGTGCGCGAATGGCACGCGGGCGGCGAGGACTGGTACGCCACCCGCCGGCGGATCGCCAAGCGCCATCCCTATGCGGCGTACGGCGGGGTGTGCCCGGCCGTCCCGAACCATGCCCTGATCGTGGCCGCGCTGCTCCACGGCGACGATGACTTCCAGCGCTCGCTGATGATCGTCAACACCTGCGGTTGGGATACCGACAGCAACTCGGGCAACCTGGGCTGTCTGCTCGGCATCAAGAACGGCCTGGCGGCGATCGACGCCGGCCCCGACTGGCGCGGGCCAGTCGCCGACCGCATGTACCTGCCGACGGCGGACGGCGGCGGGGCGATCACTGACGCAGTGACCGAGGCAGTCCGGGTCGCCAACAGCGGCCGGGGTCTGAGCGGACTGGCGCCGCTGTCGCCGAAGGACGGGGCGAGGTTCCACTTCGAGCTGCCGGGCTCAACCCAGGGCTTCCAGGCCGAGGCCGGCGCGACAGTCGAGAACGTCGCCGGCTTCAGCGAGCTCGGCGCGCGCAGCCTCCGGCTGAGCAGTGCCCCCGGCGCGCGGTCAGCCCTGATGACGACCCCAACGTTCATCCCGCCCGGCGCAAGCGAGATGTACATGTACGAGCTGCTCGCCTCCCCGACTCTCTACCCGGGCCAGACGATTCGCGCCCGCGTCGTTGCTGACCCGGCGAATCGGGAAGCCGCGGCCTGCGTACTCCTGATCCGTGCATACGACGGAGACGGTCGTTTGGTCGAGGTCCGGTACGAGCCGTCCTCGCTCGCACCGGGCGCGGCGACGATAATCGAGTGGAGAGTGCCCGACTGCGGCGGCCAGCCTCTCGCCGAGGTCGGCCTTGAATGGTCGTGCAACGGGGCTGCCGACGGTGCCGTCCACCTCGACTATCTGACCTGGGACGGCACGCCGGACGTGACCCTGACCCGGCCCGTCGCAGGCGGGGAGATGTGGCAGCACGCATGGGTCCGCGCCGCCGACCGCTTCGAGAGCTCGCAGCTCGAACCGCTGCGCCTGGTTCAGAACCGGGGACTCGGCCTCCTCCTGCATGGCAGCCGGGATTGGATCGACTATCAGGTCGAGGCGGACCTGAACTCGCTGCTGGCCGCGACCGTCGGCCTCGCCGCCCGTGTCGAAGGACAGCGGCGCTACTACGCGCTCGAGCTGAAGCCCAGAAGCGTGCGGCTCGTGAAGGCGCGGGGCGACGTCCGAGTGCTCGCCGAGGCGGACTTCGAATGGAAGTTCGGCCGCTCCTATTCGCTATCGCTGAGGGTCGAGGGGACAAGCCTTCGCGCGAACGTCGACGGTCGGCAGCTGTTCAACCTCCACGACACCGAGCTACCGCTCTCGAGCGGTAGCGTGGGGCTGCTCTGCGAAGAGGGCTGCGTCTGGAGTCCGGGCGTCCGAGTCCGGCCCTTGCCCGCGGCTTGACGCATACGCTCCGTCGAGAGCTTGACGGGTCGGGGCCCACAGGAGGTGAAGCTCCGACCCGCATCGCAGCGCCACCTCGTTCGTCGCGCGTTGCAGCGCAGAACGGCTGTCCGGGGCGGCCACGTCGATGTCGCTGCCCGCCGCGCAGCGCCAAGTTTGATGACGAGTACCTGAGGTCAGAGTCGACGTCGTTCGAAAGCGATTCCAGGGAGATCGCCCCGCTCACCGCTGCGGGGCCGACTGTGACGAGAACCCAGCGACTGCCCATATAGAAAGACCCCGCATTTGCGGGGCCTTTCCTTAGCAGGTCGATAAGCCGGATTCTGTCGTTGAGCAGCCATCCATCTGAGCGGCCTACCTGGACCTCGGCGGGCACCTGCAAACGGTCCTGTTTGGCCTTGCATCGGGTGGGGTTTGCCCAGCCGCCGCGTCACCGCGACGCTGGTGCGCTCTTACCGCACCATTTCACCCTTGCCGGCCCGCCGTTCACGTGGGACGGCGGACGTAGGCGGTTTGTTTCTGTGGCACTTTCCCGCGGGTTTCCCCGGGTCGATATCTCGACCACCTTGCCCTTTGATGTCCGGACTTTCCTCGAAGGCGACTGCCTCCGCGGCTGCCTGACCTGCCCAGCAAAGCTAGCGCGTGGCGGGTGCGTTGTGAAGGCCTGCGAGCGGACGGTCGATGCCGTCGTGAGGCTGCCCGCTACGCGGTCGTGTCGCTCAGACCCTCCTGAGCAGGCCCACAACCCGGCCCAGCACCTTGACCTCCTTGCTGCGGATCGGCTCCATCGCATCGTTCTCCGGCTGCAGCCGGATGTGATCCGGTTCTCGGAAGAAGCGCTTTACGGTCGCCTCCTCCCCAAGGAGCGCCACCACCACGTCTCCGTCCGTGGCCGTGTCCTGGGGATGCACGACGACGTAGTCGCCCTCGAGGATGCCCGCTTCCTTCATCGAGTCGCCGCGAATCCGAAGGACGTACTCGCCGTCCTCCCCGCCTGCCAGCTCCGGCACCGACACGTACTCCTCGATGTTCTCCTCGGCGAGCATCGGCTGACCAGCGGCAACGGAGCCGAGCAACGGCAGGCCCTCCGCCCGCACCATCCCCCTCACGCTGTCCACCGCGCTACCGACGGCGCGGTCGAGGAGCTCGATCGCCCGCGGCTTGGACGGATCTCTGCGCAGCAGGCCGATCTTCTCCAGGTTGGCCAGATGGGCATGGACCGTTGAGGAGGAGGCCAAGCCGACAGCTTTGCCGATGTCGCGGACGGTCGGCGGGTATCCGTACTTGGCCGAGTACTTGCGGATGAAGTCGAAGATCTCCTGCTGGCGCTTCGTCAGATCCATCTCTGCTTGCCTCCCTGTCCGGGTGGATTGGCGCGTGCGACGAACATGTGTTCGCACTGTAGCGGCGGGCGTGGACGGATGCAAGGCGGGGGCGCGTCGAGCGTCCCGCGACACCTGAGATGCCGGGGCTATACTCGCCCCCCTGCGCCCGTGGCGGAATTGGTAGACGCGCAAGGTTGAGGGCCTTGTGGACTGTATGGTCCGTGGAGGTTCGAGTCCTCTCGGGCGCACTCGAAAAGCCCCGCAAAGCGGGGCTTTTCGCTGTAATGGCCGCGGTTGGCCCGCGCCGGCGGTATTGTTCGGATTTGTGTCAATGGCAAATCCGAACAATTTTCCGAACAATCTGCTTGCCGGTGTTCGGACGCGAGCCTCGGTCGATGCAACGGAGCGGTGGAGCATCCGCAGGCGAGGAGAGGATGGCCGGGTAGACACGCTTGTCTTCGCGGTGACAGCCTGCGAGGAAGGCCAGCGAGTGGTCGCACAGGCCAGCCGCGCCATCGGGCAGCCGCAATGAGCTACAGCCTCACGAAGGGCGCGTACGAGGTCCGTTGGCGGGATCCTGATGGGCGTCAGCGTGCACGCCGGTTCAAAGCAGAGGAAGCGGCGAAAGCTTGGGACGAAGCTATGCACGAAAAGACCGTCGAGGAGCGCAAGCGCACCAGCTACGGGAAGCAAGGCGGCGTCTACCCCTACCGGACAGAAGCCGGGACGCGATGGCGTGTTGTCTACGAGCGCTCCGACGGCAAGCTGACCAGCAAGCGCGGTTTCACAAGTCCGACGGCCGCCGCGAACTGGCGACGGCGCCAGGTCGAGAAGGTCGAGCGGCGTGAAGTGATCCACACAAAGGAGGCGTTCGGGGACTTCTGGCCGCGTTGGCTTGATCGCCGCAAGCCCTACCTCGAGGAAGGGACCTGGGAAGCCTACGAGCGGGACGGGCGCCTCCGGATCCTGCCGGTGCTGGAGTCGCTTCGGCTCGATCGCATGGAGGTCGACGACGTCCAGGAGCTGATGGATCGGATGGTCGAGTCGATGGAGGCCGGGGAACTGGCACCCAAGACAGTCAACAACACGCTCGGCACGCTGGTCGTCTGTCTCAACGAAGCGGTCAACAAGGACCGCCTCATGGTTCGCAACCCGGCGCTTGAGATTCCGAAGCTTCCTGCAGCGCACATTGAGCGCGACTACTTGCGTCTGCATGAGATCCCGGTCTACCTCGACGGATGCTCGCTGGTCTACCGGCCGCTGGCTGAGGCGCTGGTCGGCGGTGGGTTGCGTATCTCCGAGGCGATCGGACTTCAGCTCGGCGACCTGGAGCTCGAGGAGTCCGGTGGGATCATCGTCGTGTACCGCTCGAGGAAGAAGAGGAAGGTGGTCGGCTCAACGAAGTCTGACCGCTTCAGGCAGGTCGAGGTTGGACCCGGGCTGGCAGGCGTATTGCTTGGCCAGATCGCAGTGCGAAGGACGATGGAGGATGGCGATCGGGTCGATGCGCCCTTGTTCGTCATGCCGGTGAGAGTGCACAAGCGAGATCTGGGCCGCTGGGATGGTCGCGGCGCTGGAGAGCCGTTCGATCGCAACACCGTCTCACGCGACTGGCACAAGGCAGCCCTGACGGACGCAGCGCTTCGCGATATGCCTCTGCACGCGCTGCGCCACACCGCGGCGGCTGCGTGGCTGGCGGCTGGCAACTCCCTCAGATACGTACAGGAGCAGCTTGGCCACCGTGACATTCGAACGACCGAGCGCTATTACGGGCACCTGGAGCGCAGCGTTCTGGCAGAGGGAGCGAAGGCGACCGAGGCTGCGATCGCTCGCGCCGTCAAGCAGCACAACGGGCGCGGCCGCACTGGCTACGCGGCGCGACGGCCCCTCGCCGCCTGAGTGTCCGACGATGAGCGGAGCCCCGGCCGTCGGCCCGGCGCCCAGCTCTCGCGCGCCTGCTGGATCCACTGCTCAAGATCCTCGGCGACAAAGCGCAGCGGCCCCTCTCCCCCACGGGTGGACGGGAGCCTGATCGACGGGATGAGTCCGGCCTTCGCGGCGTCGTAGAGCCACGTTCGTGAGACGCGAAGCCGTACAGCAACCTCGGACGGCTTGAGCAGGTCTGGCATGTCTGGTGACTCGAGCGACATCAGGCTTGGCTGATCGTCGCGAGCGGTGAGGCGGCTCCGGTCTCGGCGCCACTGACCAAGCTGGCCGATCTTGGATGACCGCCGGGACGATGCGGTACCCGGGAAAGTGGGTGATCGATCGGCTGCGGGGGAGCGTGCTCCTGGTGGACCACCATGCCGTAAGGATGGCGCCGGCGAGGGACTACTCGGGGGACTGACGTCATTGAGGCGAGCGCGCCGAAACCGGGGCGTCGACGAGGATGGGACCGCCCTGTGCGTTCGGCCTGCAGATACACGGCACCGCGGTACTGCTAGGAGCGCCGGCGCTGCTGGTCGACCCTCTCGGCGGGTTGTTGCTGCGGCGGCCAACGCTCGCGGACTGTCATTCTGGCGGTCACGTCCGTTGCGAGGGAATCCATCACGAGCCGACCACGCGCGTACGGCACTGGCAACACGTCACGCGGGAGCCGGGTCCGTCACCGCGGAGCCCAGCCGGAGACCGCTCGCCTCACGTCGGCTCCAGAAAAGGGCGAAGATCTGGCGGTCGTCGCGCTCGATGAAGTGCAGGCGGCATTCCTGGCCGGGATGCTCACCGTGGCGCCGTAGGTCGCCACGCTGGCGGCGATGCACGGCGGTAATACGAATTGGGCTCGTGCTGCTCTGGCGGTCGCGCTGGCAAGCCCATTATCCGAAGGGGAGGCGGGTGTTCTTGGGCCATTCCGCGACGCACGCAATGCGAGCGCATTCTGCGAGCGAACGCGTCTGGTCCAACCCGTAGGCTCGGAGGCGTCAGCGTCAGCCCAACCGGTCATGGGCCAGCCCAGTGATTGGGCTGGGTCTGGCGCCCGACTGCTTCGGCGCTCACACCGCTCCTCCTCTGCGAAGCTACACCGGTGACCGGTCCCACAGAGATAAAGCCGCACGATGATCCTGTTCAGATCTGCGAGGCCGTCGCGGGCAGTGACGGTAAGCTGGTCGCTTCATCCTGGACGGGCCCTGACGGACGACAGTCGCGTGTGCATCTCATCGCTGCTGCGCCGGATGCGGGCGGGACCGCGCTGTGTGGGAGCTCTCCTTGGGAGTCCCAGCCGGTGACTCCACTGCCATGTCAAAGGTGTCTGGCCGAGGGACAGCGTGCGCAACTCATCGCCGCGACCCTCGATCCCGCTGGAGTCACCCACTCGCAGCTCGAACGCATGGCGCGAGACAGTGGCGGCGCGTTTGCCGCCCGGTCATGGGTGAACCAACAGGGCAAACCGTCAAGAGTGCACATCGTCGCCTCTGAGGAACCGGAGCTAACGCTCTGCGGCACCGCGCCCCAAGCCGATGAGCGCGGTGGAGCGCGCGCGTGCCTTATCTGTCTCGCCGTGGCGCATAAAGCCGGCCATACAGCGGCCGAAGGGGCGCAGGCGCTGTGGTTGCAGCCTCGCACCGGGTTGCGGCCGCGGCCCGCGCGCCAGAGTGCGCGGCGCCCAGGGGACACCGAGCGCCTGCAGCAGGTGCTGGCGGCGAGTGACGGCAGGCTGGTTGTCCGTGCGTGGCGGGGTACCCTTGGCTATTCGACGCTCGTCCATCTGGTCAGAGGCGACGACACGTCCACCCTCTGCGGCGCACAGCTCTGCGACCCCGCGATCACACCAGAAGAGCCGCCATGCTCTCGCTGTCTCGCCGCCGCTGAACGAGAACGGGTGACGCCAGTTCATGCGGCGTACGCGGCAGGGAAACTCTCTCTCACGGAGGCAGCCGAACAGCTCGATACGACACCCGAGGAGCTGAAACAACTCTGCGAGCGCTTCGGACTGCGGGTTCGCCACACGCTGCCCCTGTCCGACGTACTCGTCGCGCACACTGAATACATCTCTGGACGTCGATCTAACGACGAACTCGCCGACTTCCTCGGCGTGTTGCCCGGATCTCTACATCGGATCTTCCGCTACCGCGGTCTGCCCACCCTCAGCGTCCAGGAAGCCCCACGCCTGCGAGAAGCGCGACGCAAGGCTCGCAGAGACCGCCCGGCTCCGCCCAGTCAGCAACACTGAAGCGAGCACAAAGGCCGCGAGTCACCCGCCGTCGCAGCCCTCGTCGCCGTGTGCGATAGCTCAACCCCGGTTTGGCCCATGCCGGCGAGGATCAAGCTCGCTGCTCCAACTCCGGCGCGGCTCGTATCTGCAGCGCGTCGAGCTCGTAAGCGCGAGGTTTGGAACCCCATGGCTGAAAACCAAAGGACGAGACGGGCCGTCCCGGCAGGCACATTGGGAGGCAACGCAGCGGCGCTCTACATGCCTGGCACCTAGACTCGCCAACGACCATGGCCAGCACGGACCAGACGTATCGCGATCACATCTCGCGCGCGGCGCTCGGGCAGTCTGCTCTCTGTCAAGGGCGAAGGTGACGAGTGGGATTTCAAGCAGACCCTTGGCTTGGGCAACGAGGCACGCGTGAACCTAGCCAAGGATGCCCTTGCCTTCTGCAACATGCCGACTGGCGGTTGACTCGTTATCGGCGTGACCAGCGACTACCAGCGGGACTCGCTCCAGGCTCACGAGACGCGTTCGCCTTGATGGCAACGGCCCCGTCGCTCCCCGGGGCGGAAGGCTGAGCACCCGCACCGGCCGCAGGAGCGGTTGGAGGCGGTGACGCGACTGCGCACGCCGACTCAGCGGCGTAGCCCTTGATCGCGAGAATCAGCAGTCCGGCGAGGACAGCTGCACGCGTAGCGCGGCGGCGGTCCCGACCGAACGCGACGTGACCTCAGTTCGCGCTGCGCGCCAAGCCCGAGCAGGGCGCCAGTGGCGGACCACCGGATTGGTGTGTTCTGCAGCTGGCTGAGTCATGGTGCCCCTCCCATGGAGCCCGGCGCCTGCAGCAGGCGCGCTGGTGATGCAAGCCATTTCGCGCGCGCCCCGTGAGGAGCACTATCCGCCCCGAGACGGACTTCGAGCCGTCGCACCGACGCCGACCGGATGACGCTCTGCGCATGCTCCTCATGCTTGAACCGTCGGCGGACATCCCCGGCGCGCGACCGGTGTGACCGGGCCAGGTAGACGAAGCACGTCGGGCCGGGGATACGTCATCTACGTCAGCTGCCGGTCGAGTTACACCACACCGAACACCCGGCCGGGATCGTGCGGGGGTCGGCGAGCGGCGGAAAAGCCCGGCGCAATACACGAGAGTGCGATGCCCAACAGGCGTCGAGCTATCGGAGCGGCCTCATCAGGCGCCCACTGCTCGACAGCCAGGTGATCGCCGACGAGACGTCTTCAGCGCCGCTGCGCCCAGCACCGGGACAACGTAGGTGTTGTTAACGGAGCTCACCCTCACGGGGGCGTTCGCCGAGACTCGTGAACGAACCCGCCGTCCTCGAGGAAGCGATGGACGCCGCCCCGCGACAGTCTCCATAGGGTCGTGCCAGAGCTACGCCACGGTCGGGATGGAGAGCTCAATGCAAGAGCTCTCGCTGCCGACGAGTGAGCACTCCGCCGTGGCTAGTCGTCTGAGGCCCCAAGGACTCACTGGAAGTCTGGGCTGTCTGAAGCTCAACCGTAGAGCGCTCGTTTCACCCGAGTGAGCACTCCACGGGGGCTCCTTTGATGAGACGTCAAGGAGGCCCTGCAAATGAGCAGTTTTCCACGATTCCGTCGGCGGGCGCGCAGCGCCGAAACGGGGCGGATTGCGAAATACGTTGCACAACCCCTGTTCAGGCCGCCGCCGCGGCCGCTGAGCCGGGCGCAAACGAGCGGGGTTGGCCCTCGCCGCCGGCATGCTGGTAGGACATGTCGACGAGCACCACAGAAGAGACGAGAGCTGACCGCGGATCGCGGGGGCGCGACGGTGAGCGCTCCGCGCCGGATCTGCTCACCGTCGAGGAGACGGCCGCTTTTCTGCGGGTGCATCCCGGGTCCGTCTACGCGCACGCTCGTGAGCTCGGCGGCTGGGGTCTGCTCGGCGACCGCGGACCGTGGCGGTTCTCGCGCCGGCGCCTGGACGGGCCGGCACCCGAGCCCGACGCGCACCTCCCGGCGCCCGCGGCGCGCGTCTCAGTGCGACGCGGCCGCACCGCAGCCGGTCATGGCGGCGGCGGCGGGCGGCCGGTCGGCCGAGACCGGATTGTCCGCTCAGCCTGAAGCGGCTTCCCGGCGCGAGAGCCGGTGCGCGCTGACGGCGCCCGCAGCGTCGCCTCGAGGCGCCGATGGCGACCCGTGGACCCGTCGCTGGCTTGTCGCGCGACCCGCCGGCTGGGCCGGCGCGTCGTTGATCGCCGCCGTGGGGTCGGTCGAGCGCGACGCAGGGGCGGGCAGCGAGCCGACCGCGTCCTTGCGCGTCCGGATGCGGTGAGGAGGCGATCGATATGGCCAGGCCACGAGGCGCCACCGTCCGCGAACGCAAGCTCCGCGACGGGTCGACCACCTTCTGGACTCAGCTGACCGTCGGCGAGCACAATCGCGTCCCGGTCACGCTCGGCACGACCCGCGAGGGCATGGACCGCACAAGCGCGGGCACCGCGCTCGAACGCCAGCAGCATCTCGTCGCGCTGGGCAAATGGACCGACCCCCGACCACGCCAGTCCGCCGATGCCCCGGTCCTGTTCGGCCAGTTCGGCGAGGACTGGCTGGCCGCCGAGTCGCGCAAGAAGTCGCCCAACACGCAGGCCGACCTGCGGTGGCGGCTGGATCACCTGCGGGCGTTCTTTGACCCCTATCGCGTCGATCAGATCCACGGGATCCTGGTCGAACGCTATATCGACTTCAAGCTGGCCGAGCGCGACGAGATCGCCGAACGCCTCGCCGACGGCGAGCGCCTGGTCGACGGGCGCGGCCAGCCGATCAAGCCGCTGGCCAACAAGTCGATCAACATGACGCTCGTCCTCCTGGAGCGGATCCTCAAGAAGGCCCTCAAGCGCGGGCTCATCCAGGAAAACGCGGCCGCCGGCGAACGCCTGAAGGCGTCCAAGTTCCGGCGCACGTGGCTGACCGCCGATCAGGTCATCGACCTCATCGACGCCGCTGAGCGCATCGACCGGACCGCGACCCCGGCCAAGCGCGAACGCGCCCAGCGCGTGCAGGAGTTCATCCGCCGCACCGGCCTCTCAGCCCGGCAGGCCGCCCCCGAGCTGGGGCTGTCGTGGTCGAGCGCCAAGCGGCTGGCCGCGCTAGACCTGACTGGCCGCGAGCCGAGCATCCGGCGAGCGATCATCGCCACCCTCGCGCTCGCCGGCCTGCGCGCCTCAGAGTGCTGCGCGCTGCGCTGGCGCGACCTTGACTTCGCCAACCGCGTCATGCACGTGCCCGGAACCAAGACCGACGCCGCCGACCGCGAGCTGAAGATCGTCGATTTCCTGATGGCCGAGCTGCAGCGCTGGCGCGAACACGCGCCCGTGACGGGACCCGACGACCTCGTGTTCCCGACGCTACGCACGCGGACGTTTCGGCCGCGCACCAAGGACAACATCCGCGAGCGGGTCCTGGCCCCAGCGGTCCGCGAGGCCGACCGCGTCCGCGTCAAACGGGGGCTGGTGCCGCTGCCCGAGCGGACCACCCCCCACTCGCTGCGGCGCACGTTCGCCGCGCTGATGCTCGCGCACCGCTACCCCGTGCCCGAGGTCCAGCACGAGATCGGTCACGCAGACTCGCGAACCACCCTGGAAATCTATGCCACCGTCATGCGCACCGACCGCCGGGCCTCGCGCGAGCTGATCGCGACACTGTGCGCCTACAGCGACCACCCGCCCCACCCGAAGCCGTCGCCCGGCCGACCGCAGCCTCGTCGTCGTCCGCTGCCCGCCCCGACGACCGCGACCGTGAGATTCGTCATCGCCGGGGCCCGCACCCCAACCGCTCAGACCATGCGTGACATCCGCACGCCCGGGTCCTCGTTTGCCGGCGGGGGCCGATGACGGCCCGCTTGCCTGGCCGGCGGATGGCGCGCTGGCGATGGCGCCCCGCCTGGACCGGCCGCACGCGGGGGTGTGAGCGCCGCCGCTGTGAGCTCGGTCTCGACGCCGTCCCGGTCAACGATGGTGCTCGTCACGCGTAGATGCTCCCGCTCACCGTCCCCCAACTCGGTCAGGACGCCGAGCACCGCCAGCTCCACCCGCTCGCGCAGATGAGCCGCCAAATCCTCCCCGCCGGGTCGGTCCAGCTGCACGTCGATCAGCAGCCCGGCGCTCAACGGCCATCGCCGAGCCAGCGTGTTTGCTCGTCACGCGGGCGAGGACACGACGGCGACGGCGACGGTGGCGTGCCGACGGCAGCTCAATAGTTCAGCTCGGCGAAATCTTCTTCTTCGGCTGCTTCTTGGAGATGGAATTTGTGGTAGTTGCAGCTAGCGCCTTCGCACGCGGTACTCCAGTTGGAGGCGAGGTTACAGGTGTGTTCGCCTTCGCATTTGGTCGTCTGGATGTCGTGCCAGGCGCCGCTCCATTCCACCCACATCTTGATGTTCGCGGTGCGTTCGATGTAGGACAGCCAGGGTTGCGCGCATCCGTCGGCCGTCTTTTCGAAGTGCGTGCTGTTGCCGTGACCGAGGCTGAAGAAGACGAACACTGTTTTGGGTGTGCAGACCAACGGTTCGGCGGTCGCGGCCGGCGGTCGCAGCAGGCCGCAGCCGACGAACGCGGCCAGCACGGCGGCGTACAGCGGGACCCAACGCCACATTGACGCGGCGCCGGCTGCCGAGCTGCGGCCGGCTCCTCCGTGGCCGAACGGACGCGTGGACGAATTCGGCCCAGTGAGGATCGGCACGATTGTCTCATTGCGGGTGCTCCTTCTCGCGGATCGTGTTGGACGAGATGGGCGCGCCCGCCGCTTCGGCGGCCCCCGGCACGGCGTAGCGCGCGTTGTCTCGAACCTTGGCCGATCGGCGGTGGATCACATATCAACCGAGCGACTGATTGGGTGGCCGGTCAGGCGCGCCAATCGGCGCACCGAGCGCGGCTGTGGCTGTGCGGCCCCCCGGCTTCGCTGCGAACTGCTGGATCTCACGCAGCTGGGACATCGCCAGACTCGCCGCGTCGCGACATGGGCCTCACGCGGTTGCGACGAATCCCTCGATCGCGAGGACAGCCGCGACGAATCCCGATCTGCGAGAACCATTCGGTGGGGAGCGGCGTTAAACAGGCCATGAGAGCGATGTCAGGTGATGCGGAGCTCATGATGCGGTCGGTGAGCGATCCGCCGGCGTTCGCGGCTCTGTATGAGCGTCACGGCCAGACGGTCCGTCGATACGTGGCTCGGCGGGTGGGCTCGGAGGCGGGCGAGGATCTCGCCGCCGAGGTGTTCGTCCGCGCTTTCCGCGCTCGCGAGCGCTACCGCGCAGAGCACGACAGCGCGCTGCCCTGGCTGCTCGGGGTGGCAAACCACGTCGTCACGGGTCACCGCCGATCCGAGCTACGCCGGCTCAAGGCGCTGGAGCGCCTGGCCGGGGCGGCGCCGCAGCTCATCGAGCATGAGGACCGTGGCTTGGGTGCTGACCTCGTCCGCGAACTGCGGCGTCTGTCCGGCGACGACCGGGACGCGCTGCTGCTCATCGTGTGGGGCGAGCTGACCTATCAGGAGGTGGCAACCGCGCTCGATGTCCCGATTGGGACGGCGAAATCGCGCGTGGCCCGCGCCCGTCGCAAGCTCGCTTCCGTCCTCGAGCTACGTGGACATCAGTCGGGGTTTGACGAGCACGATCCACGGGCCGCCAATGTCTAGGAGGATGAGAGCAATGGACCTTCTGTATGCGATGCGCGATCTCGGCGTGATCGCGCCCACTGTCGACGACGCCGGCGACCAACGCGCCCGCGCCGCGCTCGCGCACGAAATCGAAGAAGCAACACATCCGGACACGTCGACGGGCTGGCTCCGAGCGTTGACGCGCCATGGCCGGGTCACGCGGGCTCCGCTCGGGCGCAGGCGGGTGGCCGCGCTCGCGGCCGCCGGGGTTCTGGTCGTCGGCAGCGGCCTAGCCGCCGCTACGGTCCTCGACCCCGCGTCCACGGTTGAGGTTGCTTCGCCCGCCCAACTGTTCGCCGACAACCCCACGGACTGGAACCAGGACAATCCCCCGAACTCCAACACCCCCGTGGTCGCGGCAACCGTCAAGGAACTCAGCACGATCAACGTGCCCGGGGTCGGCACCTTTCAATACTGGGGCGCACAGACGACCACCGGCCAGTGGTGCGCAGCATTCAGGGCACCGGACGGAACGTGGGCTGGCACCCATAATGACTCGACTTCCATTCACCCGAACTACGCCTTCGGCGGCGACGTTCCGGGCTGCGGGGTCTGGCCCACCATGTTCCCCGCCCCCAACGCCACCAGGTTCCCCAGCGCCCACGCCGGCGGATTCGGATTCGACTTCCAGGGCGGCGGGTTCTACTACAGCACGGACAGCATCTCACCCCTGCCCGACGCCCAGGACACAAGCTCCTGGATCATCTACGGCATCATCGACAACCCCGGATCCACGACAAAAGTGGTCGATGCAACCAGCGGAATCAGCACCCCGATCCTCGCCGACGGCACCTTCGCTCTCGTGCTGCCTCCGAAAATTGCCTGGCCGGTGCGGCTCGAAGCGGTGGACGGCTCTGGCAACGTGATCAGCCGGGCCTACCCGTTCGGGGGAGGCTATCCGCCCGCGCCCGCTCAGAAGGCCTACCTCCAGGAACGAACGCGGACGGCGCAGGCCGAGGAACGAGCGGCGCGGACCGCCCGGACTCAGCAGCGTGGGCCCGGTCGTTGAACTCCGCCGTCTGCTCGGCGCGCTCGAGCCTTGGGCGCGCTCTCCCTCGCGATAGACGTCGACGTCCTTGGCTGCACGGACCCCGAGGTCCCGCGCACGCAGGGCGACGGCGCCTTTCAAGATCCATCCGTCGTCGATCATGTAGAGACGCTCGAGCAGTCTGTCGTACGCCGTCTGGCGTTGGAGCTCACCTGCCCTCGTGGAGCGGATCTCAACGAGATTCCCACTTGCTGGCCTACCCATCCGCTGTGCGCCGGCGATGTCCGAGTGGATGCGAGGTTCGCTGGGCGTTTGAGTACTCGCTGGCGACAACGGGCCACCCCATCGTGCACAAGGCGAGCGCGCGGCGACCTCGCCGCACGCTCGCTTCAATGCGTGAGTGGGTCGCGCGTGCCTACAGGACGAGGACGACGAGCCCGTTGGAGCGGATGGAGTTGGGCTTGGTTGCCTTCAGATGCTCGAGTCCGGGATTGGCGAATGTGATCGTGGCTTCACCGCTGGAGTTGGTTTCGACGCCGTCGACGGTTGCCCCTGCGATTGGTTCACCGCTAGACCCTTCTGTGACTTTGACGGTGATCGGGTGGCCAGCTTTTGCGAGATGTGGACCGGTGAGCTTGAGGAAGTGTTCCGCGTTGAACGCGTTGAAGGCGAACAGCACGTTGTCGCCATTGTGGAGGCGGTACTGGCATCCGCCGACGGGTATGAGGTTGTAGTTGACCAGGATGCCCCAGAATTCTTCGCTCGTCTCCGACGTTTCGGCGATGCGGGTGATGAAATAATCTTCAAACGACGGGAAGTATTCGGCGTCAAACGTGAAGCCGGCGAGTTCTGCGGCGTCGGCGAGCGCAGCCGTCGGGACGGGGACGGATTCTGGGTTGGCGCCGTTGTTCGTTCCGTTGCAGACGTGGGTTCCACCTGATTCCGTCGTGATCGTTCGCCCTTCGGCGAGGATAGGGCCTTCAAAGATGGTCCGTGTGGCGCCCTCTACGCGCAGGTTGACAAGCGCTGGCGTAGCGAAGGCCGTGTTCGCTGTCACTGCCAGCGCAGACAGCAAGACGGCAAAGAAGGCGGACAAATGCCTGAGTTTCATAATCGCACACTCCTCGGATCGAATATCGAAGGAAAGGTTGGGTGCACAGGTCTCACGGCCCCGTCTCGCCGACCGAGCGGGATACGTCGCCGCCGGTCCGGTGCCCAACGTGTCAATCCCTCGCGGCCGTGGGTCGCTGACTACCCCTTTACCTACTTAACCGGAGCGCCCCCGCGATTTCTTACAGTCACTATGCGAGTTTCTGGCGCAGCCGTGTCATCGCGCGAGAGTACGCTGTGTCAACGACGCGGCGGTGCACGCCACGTAGGTCGGCGATCTGCTGCGGGTCGCGGCCGATCAGTACACGTTCGATCACGATCTTCTGCTCACGGTCTCCGAGCTCGCCGACGATCGCCATGATCGCATCGGACTGTTCGACAGGAGCTTCGTTCTCGACGGCGGCTATCTCGGGGATCTGGTCGTAGCCCTTGAGATCCTCGAGCGCGGTGGCGTTGGCGCGACGGTTCCAGAAGTCGATGATCGCCCAGTTGGTGTTCTTGTCGACGACCGCACGGAAAGGAACGCGGTCGAAGTCGCTGTGCCTGACGAGCGCTCTGAGCAGGCGCTCAAGGACGGCGGCGGCGATTTCGTCGAGGTCGGCATCCTGTGGGCAACTCATGCGAAGCCGTCGGGCCGCGAGCGCGCGGATGTGCTCTCGATAGGGAGCGAGCAGCTCCCCAATCACGAGGCGCGATTGGTGATCGCTGAGACCGTCGCAGCGAGCACGCGCGGCAGCCAGCCGGATGAGGAGAAGCTGATCGCGGCGGTCCTGGATCTCAGACAGGTGCAGACGTCGGCGCTCACGTGCCTGGGCGTCTGCGTGGCGTGCCGGCACCATGATCGTCCTGCTCGTCAGCGAGGAGTGGGGACCCTGTCCGATAGGCACACGTACCGCCCTTCATCCGAGGTCCGGGGTCGCGACGCCGAGGTAGGCGCCCGGGCTCGTCCCCCAAAGGAGGGCTTTACCGTTGCGCGACTGCACCGGGATGAGACCGGACTTCGCTGCACTCAACGCGGCGCCGAAGCTTCCATTGCGCGGGCGACCCTCGCACATCGAACCCGCCCCGTGTCCCCCATCAGACGAATGATTGAGAACACTGGATTTCGCACCGATCGGCGTAGAGGGTGGGTCGATCGCCCCTAGCGAACGGTACTTCTTCAGCTGTCTTCTAGGAGCCGTCGCCGTGGCCCATGGCGGAACCGGTCTCGTAGCCGTTGTGGGTGGGGGCCGGTGGCCGAGGCGATCCCGCGTCGGGCGTCGGCGGCCGGACCCAGCCGTGCCGCATTGTCAAAGGCCGGGCTCGCCGAGGTCGGCGAGCGAGTCCGCAGGACCGGCACGGCTCGACGCGTCGTCCTGACTCGCCTCCGGCCGGGGCTGCTCGCAGACGCACGGCCAACGGCAACCTGGCCCTCCACAGGACGCTCCACGTGACGTGGAGCCGTGTCGCACCCGCGCGTGTGCGTCGCGGAACGGCGGCGAGAGCGAACCGGCGGATGATCCCCCGGTTGTCCGAAACACCGCTCCGACTGACTACCCCAGGCATGACCGCGCGACCATCCATCCTGTCGTAGTCCTCCGGCATCGGGAGCACCGCTCCGACGTTCGGCCGCGAGCCCCACTGACATCGAGTTCAACGACAGCACTTGACAGGCGCAGACATCGGGTGATTCTATCTCTCATCGGATGCGCGAAATCGTCACCACGAACTCCCCTTCGCGAAGCGCTGCGACGCCTCCGGGGCTGCGACGGAATGCCTGAGGGCCCGTCGTGACGGAGTCGAGCAGTAGCCGACGCTGAGTCGGGCTCAATGGCATGACTCCGACTCTCGCCGTCTCTCGCACTGGACCAACCCTTTCGTCCCGCGCCAGCCCCATGGCGGCCCGGTGTTCGGGCCGCGTCGGGGCGGTACGCGGCTGATGCACAAAGGCTCGTGGTTTCCAATTGGGGCGGTGGTGCTTCTGGTCGGGGGGACAGCGGTCGTGCTCTCGTCTCAGTCGGATCGTCGCGCGGGCTACGTCGACACGGCCTCCGGCGCGTTTACGATCACCGGGAGGGTCGGGCCGATGAGTCTGGGGCTGAGGAGCTGGCTCGTGTTGACAGCGACCAACCCACAGGAGAGCCCGATGAGCTTGTCGTCGGTCTCAGCGACTCTGGTGTCCGCCCTTGACAAAGGCACACGCGCTCCGGCGCCGCCGGTGTGCGCGGACTACCTCAGCCCGCGGTTGCCGCACGTCTGGACGAACTGGACCGGCGCCAGAACGCTCCCGGCGGCAACGACTCGCGGGCCGGGCACGGACGCCGTCACGGTCCCGCTGTCGTTTACCGACTCGGGAACTGATCAGGACGCCTGCGAGAACGTGACCTTCAATTTGAGCTTCGCCGCGTCGGCGCATTACACCCGCCCGGGGATCCCGGGGGTCGCGACCTCGTCGCGTCTGCGCGTGCGAGGGCGTCAGTCTCGCTGACGGCGACTCGGTGGTACCGACCACACGAAGCCGACGCGGTCCGGGGGGCATCGTCACCACCTTGAGCCTTGACCGCGGACGCCGCGCCCGCCATGACGGCGATTCGTGGTTCTCTGTCGCCAAGCAGTCGCGGCTTCATACCCGCGGGTTTCACACGCGCGCGTCGATTGATCTGCTGCTGTGTGGAATCTGCTGGTGCGCTTCGCTGCCCAGTGGGCCCGAGCCGACGCGGCGGCCAGCTTTACGTCGCAGCCGTGACGGGGGGTTGACAGCAGAGAACGGCTTGCCGATAGGCTCTTGGACCCGTGGTAGCGACCAGAGAGGAGCCGGCGCCAGATGAGTCTGAGCAACGGAGCACAACGATCGTGCTCATCGGCCGGTTCAACCCGCGGATCTTTCAACCGATGTGGTTCGCGGCTCGAGGGTTGCTGGCCGAGGGCGATGTCGAGCCGGAATCGATCGTCGTCACCGACGGGCTGGCCGCCTTCAATACGCGAGAGCTCACCGTGCTCTGCGTCCAGGACCGCTGCCAGTTCACGACGACGGCGACCACCCCGACGCCCGACATCCTGCGCGACCTCGTCACCGAGACGTTCACGGTGCTCAACGAAACCCCGATCCGCCAGCTGGGCGTCAACCATCAGGCGCACATCCCGAGCGCCGTGCGCGCGTGGGACACGATCGTCGCTTCGCTGGGCGACCCCGACCGGCGATTCGTCCTGCTCGAGGGCCAACGGCTTCAGACCGTCGAGCTGCGGGCCGATCGAGATGACGGGCGCCTCGGCGGCCGCGTGGTGCATCTCCAGCCGTCAGGCACACTTCACGGAGGAGTCTGGTTTCAGCTCAATGACCATGTCGATCTCGTCGACCCGTCTGAACAGCAAGAAGCTCTGGGTGCGCAAGACGCCGTGAACGCCATCACACAAATCTGGGAACCATCCAAAGCGCTGGCCGAGCAGATCCTGCGCGAGATCGCCCCGCTGCGATGAGCCCCACCCTCCTGACGCAGACATCCGGATCAACAGATCTTCTCAAGGCCGCGAGCGGGATCGGATGGGACGAGATCCAACGGTCGCCGCAGACCCCTCCGTTCGTCTCCAACCCGGCGTTGTGGACCGCCATCTCCGAGGTCGCCGGCTACGGCGCCCGCGTGGCGGTGCGCCCCTCGTCGGAGAGCGCTCTCGCCACGTCGGCTCCTGGTCCCATCGCCGTCCTCGCCCGGGATCCCGCGTCCAGCATGTCCCCGCGCCTGTACCGGGTGGCGGCGAGCTCCAGCGTCTCGGTCCGTGCCCACCTGCGCCCGGCCCCCACCCGCGCGCGGCCCCGATCGAGCGCCCGTGGCGTCGCGAACCTGAGGCTGACCACCACCCAACGCCGCGAGGTCACCAAGCTGCACCTCCAGGGGCGCAACAGGAAGGCCGGAGCGCGGGTCTACGACCGGTTTCAGCTGCTCAGGCAGTGGGAGGGCGAGGTCGTCGACGTTGAGGCCGAGCACTTCCTCGGAGCGATGATCACCCCCGATCCCGAGGGCCGGCCCCGGCGCGCGGAGATGCGCTTCCCGCGACGGCTGGTGAGACGCCCTGACCAGGACGCGGTGATCGCCGGGGCGCAGTTCTACTACTGCGTTGGCCGGCTGATCTCCAAAGGCGTGAGCACGCCCGGCTCGATCATCTGGTTTCGCCGCTTTCCCGAGAATCCCGAGCCCGACACGGCGATCCTCGGTCGGGTGCAGGCCGCACGAAGGGTCGTGTGGAGCTCGTAGGCGACGGAGCGCCGAGTGCCGACGAGATCGAGGTATCCGTCTTCGGGGCCGGGAAGGGCGAGGCGATTGTCCTGCATCTCGGCGAGAACCGCTGGGGGATCATCGACTCCTGCCGCCTCCCGTCCACCAACGATCCCGCGCCTCTCGCCTACCTGGCCCAGCTCGGCGTCGATCCACGCGCGGTCGAATTCATCTTCGCGACCCATTGGCACGACGACCACATCGACGGGCTGGCGGAGGTCCTCGAGACCTGCGGCAATGCCGAGTTCGGATGCTCGGCAGCCCACACCGCCCCCGCGTTTGAGGCCGTCGTCTTGGAGTATCCACCGGCGCTGAAGTCTGCGCCCGTCCAGGAGATGCGCCGCTGCTTTGAGCTGATCGAAGCACGACCTCGCGTCGGGCCGGTCCGGCCCACCCCGACGCGCATCATCGCGACCTCGACCGTCTGGGAGCGCGATGACCGGACGGTCGCGGTGCGTGCGCTGGCCCCCACTCCACAGGCGATCGCGCGTGCCGAGCAGGATGTTGCCAGCGCTCTGCTGCCCGCCGCCAAGAAGCGACTGAGTCTCGGCAAGCACACACCCAACCGGGCGTCGATCGTCGTGCAGGTCGACATGCCTGGCGATGCGGTGCTGTGTGGAGGCGACCTGGAGGAACGCGGAAGCAGCGGCAGTGGCTGGAGCGCGGTCATCGTCCGCGTCGGGGCCAACCATCAGAGGAGCACGGTGTTCAAGGTGCCCCACCACGGCTCTGAGAACGCTCATCACGACGAGCAATGGACGAGGCTCCTGGCAGAACGGCCCATCTCGGTGGTCACGAGCTACACCCCGAGCCGGCTTCCGCGCCTGTCAGACCTTCGGCGTCTTCATCACCGAAGCGACCGGTGCTTTGTCGCCGGCGAGGGCCGCGACGATTCCCTGGCGCTCGGTCGCGTCGAGCGCAGAGCGATGTCCGCCGACGGCGTCACGGTCACGCAAGCACGCCAGCTTGGGCATGTGCGGCTTCGCAAGCGGCTCACCGCTGAAGCCAACGACTGGACCATCGCCACATCAGACGGCGCGGCCGAGGTGACCGAAACCATGCTCCAGATCCGCTCCCGTCAGGCCGCCTCGCGGCGAAAGCCGAAGCATTGAGCTGCCCACGGATGCGGTCGCGTCAGAGGACGGAGGTACCCCGCGTGGTCTCGGCGACGGAGGCCAAGCCAGCGCGGCTGCTGCCTAACCTCATCGCGGCACGGTCGGTGATCGGTCTCTTCGGCACGTCGCCCGGGGGCTCGGACATCAGGCCCGCGATGGGGCTGATGTGCCGTGAGTCGTTGCGATCACGCGACCAGCGGCTGAAGACCGAGTCGTCTGCGTCGGGAAGCTACCGGGCGTCGTGTCGACGTCGGCGGCCGCGATGTTGCTCTTGACGGCGACCGTCACGCTCACCGGTGGGCGGTCGCGGCGGGTAAAGACCCACCGCACCCGAGCGATCCGGTCGGGGACGATCGTCGTAAAGGTCGCTCCGCGGCCGTCACGACGTGACGAACATGGACGCACGCCTGTTAGACCGGCTCGTCACTCTCGACATATAACGCCGACGGCGATCCTCGACATCCCGGGGTCGGCGCCAATTGCACCGCCCAGCAGCAGCCGGTCCGGCCCTCGGCCTGAGGAGGTTGGTGGGTTGCGTTGAGAGACCTAAGGGGAGGCGGATGGTCCGGGAGGCTATTCGCGACCCGGCGACGCCAGTTACGCCGGTGCGTTGCAGGCGTGCCGTCCGCAGGTGAGCTCGTTTCGGACGACGACGACCGTGATCGTCACGATCACGATCGCGATCCCGTACAGCACGATGCGCCCAAGATGGCCGGTCGAGCAGCTCAGCTTAGGTTGCAGCGCGCCCGGACAGGCGCGGCGTTCCGCATCTGAGCTCGTGTCCGCCCGCCGCAGACACAGGGGCGCCAAGATGCCGCTCACGTCGCTACTTGAGCTCGTGCCCGGCCCCGCTGGCAGCAAGGTGGAGTACGTGGTCGGCGGGCAGAAGCTTGAGCCGGCCGCGCGGGAACAAGCGGCCCAAATGCTTGCCGACGACGCGATGGCGTTGCGCTGCGGTCAGTCGCCCGCCCTCGAGCGATGGCGGGCGACCCGCGACGGCCATACACCTCACGACACGGTTAGCGCCGAGACCGTGTTGACCTACGCCGCCATCGGCTTTGGCTCTCCCGACAAGCCGGCTCACCCGAACCACCTGCAGGGTCTGGTGGCCGAGCTGGTGTGGAACCGGCTGATGAAGGAGCGCCGTGAGTGGAGCGGCGGGCGAACGCTGGTCAAGGCTCACTCGGTCAAACCCGACCCGCTCGAACCGGGCGGTGACGGCCTCGTCGTCTATCGGGTCGATACGACTTACGTCTTCCGGCTCTGGGAGATCAAGAAGCACGACGCCAAGAGACCGGTCTCGGCGACGATCAATCGAGCTAGTCAGCAGCTGGCCAGTCGCGGGAACGAGTACCTGGCGAAACTCGCGGGCCCCGACACCGTCGAGCAGCGGGGGCCGCTCGGCGCGTTCTACGCCGAGGTCGTGGAGTTGTGGCTTGATGGCAGCACGCGCGCCGGCGTCGGGGTTTCGGTCGGCACGTCGGACACGCACGCGCCGAGCAGGCCCAGCTCGTTTAGATCGATCACGACCGCGTTCCCGCACTTCAACGCGCCCGGTCAGACTGAAGGGGTGGTCGTGGCTGTGCCGGACTTCCCAGGGTTCGCTATCCGGGTGAGGGAGATCGTGTGGAGCGGTCTCTAGACCTCGGCCTGCTCGTCGCCGCGCTCGGCGGCCGCACCGGGCTGCCGTCGGCACAAGAGCTGCAGCAGTTGATGGCGGAGATGGAGGTGCAGCTGTTCCTGCGTCGACCCGAGCTTGACCCTCAGCTGCTCGACGCGGCGTGGTACTTGCACGGCGTCGCGTCGGTGGACCGGGCCCGGGAGCGGTACACGCCGCAGCGGCAACGGCAGGCGTTCGCGGTTAGCTCCCACATCTTCGACCTCGCCCTCCAGCAGGAGGGCTGGCCCGTCCCCGAGCAGCTGTCGCTCGGCTTCGCGGCCGCGATTGGGTACCGCCGCGGCGGCCGCGACCCAAACGCCACCGCGATCATGAACCGGCTGCGCGACCTGATCGTCACCGACCCGCCGGTCGCCGCCCATGCCGACACTCTGCCCCTCGAGGCAGGACTGGCGTTCCTTGGCTTTCAGACCCGGACGCTGTTCTCCTGGTTCGACACCTGGCGTGGTCAGCTCGCCACGCTGGCCCGCGAGTCGGCTCTAGCTGATCTCAGCAGCACGATCCTCGGGCCGGCGCAGCTGATCGTATTAGGCAGCGACGACCTGCTGACGTTCTTCACCGACGGCAGCCGCGGGCGCCTCGAGCGCGGCCAGGCTCGATTACTGCGCGTCGTCAACCTCGACGGGGTACCTGAAGACCTGAACGCCCGCTGGGTTGCCGCGCACCTGCTTGCGCTGGCCGACGAAGCTTACGCCGGATCACTCTGGAACCCGGAGGTGATCCCGCCCAGCGTGCCGGGACAGGTGCGACGAGCATTCACCGTCGGCACCCCGCCCGTGCTCACATTATGGGAGCCGCAGCGCGACCTGCTCACCGCTGACCGATCGCCATTCGACCCGGAGGTCCGGCGGATGGTCCTCGCTGTGCCCACGAGCGGCGGCAAGACCCTACTGGCACAGCTGCTCGCCGTGGAACAACTCGAGCGCACCGACTGCGCGGTGTGCTACGTCGCACCGACCCGCAGCCTGTGCCGCGAGGTCCGGCAGGCCATGAGCAGCCGGGTGCGAATGCTGCAAAAGGAGACTGGCACCGAGAAACCCGACTTCTCGTCCGGCCTCGCCGACTGGCTCGACCTCCTGAACTTTCTGGACCCAGGGCCGCCACCGGATGTGGAGGTCATGACACCGGAGCGGCTTGCCAACCAGCTCCGCCACGACCCCGCGGCGGTGCTGGACCGGTTCGGCATGTTCATCTTTGATGAGGCGCAGCATCTCAAGGAGACCGGCCGCGGGTTCATCCTCGAGTCGACGATCGCGATGCTCGACTACCTGACGCGCGAATCCCACCACCGCCTCGTACTCATCTCGGCGGCAATGGGCAACGCCGGCGCGATTGCGCAATGGATCAGCCCCGCCGGGCAGCTGCCACTGCTGCATGAGTCGGCCTGGCGCGGGCCACGACGACTGCACGCCGTGTTCACCACCGACGCGCGATGGGAGAAGACCTCCGTCCACAAAATCAAGGTGACGAAGGCAACGAGGTGGCCATACCGACATACCACCGAGCTCAGTGGCCTGATCCGACTGCGACTCGCGAACGGCAACACTACCCGTCTCACCACCAGCGAGGACACCGGCTGGCGACTGGTCCGCAAGGCCAAGACCGCCGACCGGTATCCCGACGAGACTCAAAAGGATTCGGCCTCGACACGCCAGTACAAGATTGCCGCGGACATGATCGGCCTCCTCGGGCGTGCCGGGTCGGTGCTCGTGGTCGCGTCTACCCGCGATCAGGCCCAGCAGCTCGCCGAAAGCCTCGCCGAGGCGGGAGAGGAGCAGCCGGCGCTCACTGCGACCGTCGACTTCGTCCGAGGTCAGCTTGGAGTCGATCATCCGCTCGTGGAGACGCTGCGCGCAGGGGTCGGGTTCCATCATGCTGGGCTACCCACGGAGGTCCAGGAAGCCCTCGAACAGGCCGTCCGCGACGACATCCTGCCATTCCTGACATGTACCTCGACACTCACCGACGGCGTCAACCTCCCGGTCCGCACCGTCGTGATCTACGACACGCCATACGAAGGGCAGCCTGACGACGCCCGACTGCGGGGTGCCCGGCTCGTGAACGCGATCGGCCGGGCGGGGCGGGCCGGAAAGGAGACCGAGGGCTGGATCGTGCTCGCCCGCGCGGCTGCGCCGAGCGAACGTGACTTCACCGATCTCGACCCTGACGCTGACACGCTCGCGGTCACCTCCTCACTGACTACCGAAGAGGCTCTGGAGGAACTCGCCGCGCTCGAAGCGGCGCTCCGCGACGACGAGGACGCGATCTTTCGCGATGCGGGACGCGTGACCACGAGCTTCACGAGCTTCGTCTGGCTCATGCTCACGATCGAGGAGGAGTACGGCAACGAGCCGGACACCATCGACATCGCCGACATCGTCGACTCGACCCTCGCCGCAGTCCAATCACGCTCCGCGCGCCGGCGGTACTCGCGCGTGGCCCGAGCCGTCCAGAACCAGTTCCAGGACGCCGACACCACCGCCCGCCGACGCTGGGCCCGTACCGGCACCAGCGTCGGCTCAGCGCGCACCATTGACCGCCTCGCTAGCAGAATCGTCGCCACCATCGTTGCGCGCGCCAACCGCGGCCTCACCGACGACATCAGCGACCCTGAGTTCCTGCTGCAGCTCCCGCGGATCTTTGAGGCGCTCCTGGACCTACCCGAGGCACCAGCATGGAGGTTCCGCACCACAATCCGCGGTGACGACATCGATGTTGACCCAGCGGAGGTGCTGCATGACTGGCTGCGCGGCGTCGAACTTGCGCAGCTCGCGAAGACACACTTGGCCGCCGCCACCACCGCAAGCTGGCGGGTCGAGCAGATGGTAGACGCCGTCACCAGCCACTTCGAGCACTACCTGTCATGGACCGTCGGCGCCGTCGTCGAACTGGTGAACCTGAAGCTGGCCGACCGCGGAATCACAACGCCACTGTGCCCCGAGATCGGCGGCTATATCCGCTACGGCGTCGACGACCCAACCGCCCTCATTCTCATGACGTCGGGTATCCGATCCCGGCGGCTCGCCCATACCATCGCCCGCGACCTCCCGGACGACTTGCCCAGCAACCCCGACAGCCTGCGCACCTTCCTCGCACCAAAAGGCGTGGTCGGGTGGCGCGACGAGTACGCGGCGACGCCATCGGAGATCCTCGACCTGCTGGAGTTCGCCCGGCTGCGTCGCCGCAGTCTGCTGCGGGCGCTACTGGAGAACGGCACCGTCAACGTCGACCTGCCTGAGATCAGCCGCGGCGGCCGGTTCCGACGGCTTACCCTGGAACCGCAGCGAAACACCCCCGAGCCGGCGCCGCTGGCCGTGTACGACGGCGACGAGCTGATCGCGACGGTCGCGTCTCAGGACCACGCAGACCTCGATGAGATCCTCGACACCGGCATCGGGATCACACTCGCCATCGACACCGACGCGGAGCCCCCGACGCTGACGATCACGCTCACGCTGCGCGACAGCGACTGAGTCGCACCCCGTCCGCCCCGGCTGGCGGAGGTCGCCGACGGCACCGGGCCACCGGCGTTGAAGCGCCCGGCAACTTGCGCGTGAGGACATGATCGACGGGTGCCAGCAGTGTCACGTGGCTCGGTTACTCGGTCGCTGTCCGGGGGCAACGATCTGCATTGCGCGAGCACGAGAACCTCGACAAAGTAGCGGTACACAGTCGTCTTGCTTAAGCGTGAGGTCTTGCGGCAAGCCGGGTGTGTTAGGTGTGCGAGCCACTCGGGCGCGGAAACTCCAGGTTCATACCTTCACCTGCTCGGCCTCGACGCGCTCGCGCTGGCGCCGACCGGGACGAAGCCGACGGAGCAACTCGCGAGAACGTGCTCACCGCGCTTCAAGTGCTCACGTATCTGCCCGACGGGGACTGACCACGGCCGCAACTGGCAGGCGGTGCGGGCTCGGAGGGTTCGGCACACCGAGGACGGTTCCGCCCCGAGGATTGCCTGCTCTCAGCTGCCGGACTCGGGGTGCACCGGGTAGCCGAGCACGGCCATCGCACGCACGTGCGCTGTTTTGAACGCGCGGACGGCCGACACCCACGCATCTCCTGGCCGGTCGCCCGCCGTGCGAATTGCGCCTTTGCTCGGCACCTTTTTGTAAGCCCGCTCAACGAGTCGCTGGAGCTTGGCGTCGGCCTCTAGCTGCTTCCACGCTTCCGGGAACGCAGGGCTCTGAGCGGTGAAGAACTCCTCCTGGGTGTGAAGGCCGAACTCGTCAAACGCCGCCCGCAGCCCATCCTTCAGCAGGTAGCCGAGGCAGAACGTGCGGAAGAACAACGTCGTGGGGTCCTCCGGCGGGTCGGTCGGCCGGAACAGCGCGGCATGCAGCCCTCGGTAATGCGCGCTGGGCTGCGGGCCGAAGTGTGCGCGGATGAGAGCCGCCGCCGCCGCGTTCGCATCGACCTCGCGCGGCAGCAGGTTGTAGATGCTGCCGGTGCCGTCCAGGTCTCCGAACTGTTTGGTGATGGCGAGCATGACAATGGGGCTAAACGCGGCATCGGCCGGGTTGATCTTGAGCTGCCGGGCGTGCTCTAACTCGTGACGCAGGTACCCGAGCAGCACCTCCGGCTGGGCGTCGGTGAACGCGAGCACCCGGACTTTGTCCCGGGCGTCCGGCGCGTTCAGCGCCGCGATCTGCGCGCCCGTCAACGGGAAGCTCGGATTGGAGTGTGCTTGCACGTCCGGCATTAGCCATACAGCCCACGCCTGCTGCTCCCCGCCGGGTGGGCGTCCGGGAAGCGCCTGCAGCACAACGTCCTGACCGGGGACGAAGCCGGCGTCCCGGCACGCCAGCTCCCACAGCTCGTTCATGACCACCATCGTACGGAGCATGAACAGCCTTTCTCCGTGATGGGAAGGGGGGCCTTCCCGCCGAGCGATCTATGCGCTACGCCGACGATGTGGGACGCCGCTCCACAAGCAACACGCTGTGCGAGAAGGTGCTCCGCCGCGCGCTGACGAGAACCGGACGTCGGTACGATCGCTTTCAATAAACGCCCAGGCAAATCTGCTACTGCAACCGCGACGATGCGCTCCCCCGCTGCCGGTCGGATGTGCGCGGCAGCGGACGATCGCGTTCGCCCAGGAGCACGCGCAGGCGCGTAGCCGAACACAGGCGCTGACTGGCGATCGTCGCCGGCCGACTGAGAGGCGCTCAGGCGGTGCGAGCCCGCGTGGCGCGCCGGCGCGGCGCCGCTTCGACCCGGGTCGCCTTTCCGTTCTTGGACGCACGTGAAGGCGCCTTGGCGGCTGAGGGCGGTGCGGCGGCCGCGGCGCGCGGCGGGGTCAGCTTGTACCGGGAGGCCTTCGCAGCGGCCTGCACGGTCTCGGGCTTGATCCGGCTCGCCGCCCCGAGATCCTTGCGCAGGCGGTGCAACGCGAGACGAATGAGATCGGTCTGCGTGACCGCGCCCTTGGTTGCCGCTGCGCTCAGCCACTTCGCCTCGTCCTCATTGATCCGAACAGCCTTCTGCGTCGTGGTCAGTTGTGCCATCGAGTCCCTCTTAGTCGTAGGTGGTCGTGAACGGCGCTACAGAACCGGCGGCGCTCGACCGGGCAATGGTTGGTGGCGTCCCGTCATCTCTCGCCAACCGAAGCCTGGTTGAGCGAGTGACGTGCCGCGAGGGCTGGTTCGACGCCGCGCCCCCGAATCCTACGCACCCCACGCCTGCTTTGGTGGAACCGAACCATCCGGCGTGAACGCCGGCAGCACATCACCGCGTGATCGACTCCGAGAGCAGCCATGCTTCGTGGCCTCGCGTTGGGTTTGATCGGCGCGCGCCGGCCGGTGCCGCTACGAGCCCTCGCCGCGTGCCGCGGCGAAGCCGGTCTCGTAGCGATGCCGGTCGAGGGCCGGTTGCGGAGGCGATCCCACCCCGGGCGTCGCCTCGGCGGAGCCGAGGTGGTGGAACTGTGAGAGTCCATGACGCCTGCTCTGCAGGACCCGATCGCGGAGCGGCTGCATTCGCCCCAACCCGGACGCCGGCGGCCAAGACGCGGCACTGCGGGCTCGGGGTGACGGCAACCAACCGCCGCGATGAGCCTGCGACTGGTGAAGAACAGGGAGTCTCGGCCGCCACGTGAGTCTCCCGCCGTTGGCAACGACGTAGGGAGGTCCCCGTCTGGAGGCAAGGAGTTTGGCGACGTCGGGCACGCTCAACGCAATGGCTGGTCTGGTGGCCCGGCCGAAACGCCCATGACCACAGCGGTCTGAGCGACCGTCGTGGGCGTGAGGCTGCACGCTCCGGTCCCGGGCGGTCCGATCACGACGCGACGCCCACCGCCGCCGCGTTCTTCCTCCGTGTGACGCTCAGAGCACGGTCAAAGCGCGCGACCGGAGCCGTGACCGAACCTGGGGCCGCTGCGGGGGAGGCCCGCCGACAATGCCGGGGGGGCACGTCGGCGGGCGCCTGCGCACCGAAGGTGACAATGCTTGCCGTCCTGGTCTAGCGCCGGGCTTGCTCCCTCACGGTCACGATCGGGGAACCGCCAGTTTCTGTGATGTACCCGCTTTCTTGAGGGGCGATCGTCTGGAAGTGGTACGTATGGCGGCCCCCGAGTTTCATGCGGTGGCCGACGTGATAGTCGCCGTTGGCTTTCGTGCGGACGTGGGCGAAGGTGAGCCACGGCCCGCATACAGCACGCTTGCGCTTGTGGCCTCGTGTGCCCGTCAGCTTGACCGTGACGGTGCACGCTTGGAGAAACACGAGCTTGCCGTCGCCGGGCCGGGGCGTGGTGGTCACGGTTCCCGAGAACACCACTGTTTCGCCCCTGTGGACGGTCCTCGGCGTCGCCCTAAGGCTGATCTTCCACGGCCCGGCCGCTCCGGGCAACGGCGATGCCGCTGCTGCAGTGGTGACATTGACCGTGATGCTGCTCGCTCCGGCTCCCGCCGCTCCACCGGCTCCCGCCGCTCCGCCCGGGCCGCCCGCTCCCGCCGCACCGCCTGCCCCGGCCACTCCACCCGTTCCGCCGTCACCGCCAGAGCCCCCGGATCCGCCGGCCGATTCTCCCGAGGATCCGCCTGCGCCACTTTCAGTGCTCGCGGGTTCTTCCGGCGTTTCCATGCAAATCCAGAACCCATTGGCGTTAGCGGCCGTTCCGAGCAGACTCGTTCCGGATGGGCAGTAATCCCAGGTCTCCTCCCCAAGCGAGGTGGCCGTGCCGCTCCGCACCTCCCACCAGTAGCCCGTGTTGTTGACGACGTTGCCGACATAGAAGGTGTGACCAGTGAGGTCCTGGCGCGCGCAGAGCCAGAACCCGTTGGGTTCGAAGTCGGTGCCAACCACGCTGTAGTCAGCCGTACACGAATCCCAGCTGGCTGATGTCCCGGACCCAACTCCCGTCGTCGAGCCAACCGGGTAGAGCGTGCCAGCGTTCGAGCGCACAATCCCGATCTCCGTCTGGGGGCCTGAGTTCGTTTCCGCGCTGGCAGCCGGGGCGGCGAGGGCCACGGCGATCGTCGAGATGACCAGGACCAGCGCGCCCGTCGGCGCGTAGCGGACGGTGGCCGACTGGCGTCGCCACGGTCTGGCGCCCCCTGATCGCCCTGATCTTGGCGGTATGGCCAGCGCACGTCTGGCCGGTGACCACCATCGACCATGGCCCGGTGTCCTGCCGGCGCGTGTCGTGTGGGTCCTCACCAGCAGCGCCCCGACGGCGCCCGGCGTGAGGTCTCGTGTGATGGTGCGGCGGTACGTGTTCATCCGGTCTCCTTCTTCGGGGTATGCGGCTCCGGGTGGGCCCGAGGCTGCCGTGTCTTGGTCGGTGACCCGTCCTGCAACGGCGCGGGTCTTGCCCGCCATCGAGGTATCTGTCGCGCCCGCGGACGCCGGCGCCCGCCGGGTACGAGCGGCATCGTCCTGCCGGTCGTCTGAAGGCCGGTCGCAGCCTGCTCAGACCACCAGGTGCAGTCGCGATCGCGACCGGGCGATACGCGGAGTCGGCGCAGCCGCAAGTCGGCCGCGTCGGCGGTGCCTCGGTCCGGGCTCGCGACGACGCTTCAAGCGGGTGAAGCCGGCGTGCCCACAAGCGTGTGTGGTGGGGCGCCCGGCGTGTGGAAGCGGAGACGCGATGCCGGCACCTCGTGCAGGTCAGACACCGGCGAGCCGGCTCGGACTCTGGCGCGAGGAGGTCTTCGCCGCTTGTTCCGTGGGCGCGTCGGCTTGGCGCTGCGGGATTGGTGAGCCCGGGTGAACGCTCAGCGCACCGTCGCGCGAAGGGTTGTGGTCGACGTATCGGGGCGCTGGTGCCGGAACTGCCGTTTGCCCTATCGCGCTTGCCAGGAACATTGGCCGGTGACGGTGGCCGCGCTGTGCTCGAGCGCTGGGGTGCTGGCATGGCAGTTCCTCCTTGACGTGCCGTGTGGGGGCGATGCGTGGTCTGCTTCGGTCCCGAGCGTCCGTGGATCGACGCTGGGTCGGCCCCTCTCGGCACTTGTTCTACTCATCGAGATCGCTCGCCACATTCCGTTCCTGTCGTTGAGCGAGGTGGACTTCCCCCCTCTCCGATGCGTGGGGGTCCCTGCGCCGAGACGGCCAGGCGGGGTCTCCAGACCGTGCTCTCCCAACTGCGGCCCTCACCCGTCCCCGGGACTGGGGTCGTTACATGCTGCGGTCGCGCCGAGTCCTGCGGGGGAGGTTGAGGCAGCCTCGAGCGTGCGCGGGACCCCCGCGGATGAGCTGTAGGCGTGCGCCTGTCGGTGTGGGTCTGTGAGCCGTGGCGCGCGGCCGGCGGTCCCGTCTTTGCGGCTGTGGGAGATGGCCATCGAGCCTGGCTCCATGGAGAGATAGGTTCAGCGATTGCAGGCCAGCTGGGCTCTGTCGCCGCCGGTCGAGCGATCCGAGAGAACCCTCAGTGTGGTTGTGCCGGGTGCAGCGCGGCCCATCGGCCCCCCTCAAGTGTCACTCGACCATTCTTGGCGCGGCGCTGACCGTTTCAGCTTGCTCGCGTCGGGCAACCGTCGGAGGTGATGTACTCGCTGCGCTGCGCCCGCGTTGGAGAAAGCGCGAGCGGCGTGTCTTCGCCGCACCGACCGGTGCTTCGGCTCACGGGCTCCCCGAGTCAGAGACTGGGGTGGCGGCCGCGGGCGACGGCGGGATACGCTGTCTGGCGGTTGAAGCGCATTCAACCTCCCCTGGCGCTCGGCGTTTATCCCAAGAGACGCCGAGCGTCTATTTCAAACTTGCGAGATGCCAACCTGCGTGGGTCACGGTCGCGATGGCGCCGCGCGCATTTCCGGCGACGGCAAAAAACCCGTCGAGCTAGACGATCTCGAGGTGCGAGTCAGCTGAAGTCGTAGTTCCTGCGCGCGTCTGATCGCCCAAGCTTGAGGCCGTCGCGCCACCGGCCTACCAGCCAAGGCCACGACGAAAGACGTCCTGTGTCAAGCTCGAGCGGGAATAGCGGTTGGCGGCTTGCCGTCAAGCGCTGCGCGCTCGGCCCTGCGGGCCGCCCTGTGGGTGACGGTCGCGCCGGCCATCCGCTGGGTGGCGGTGAGGTCGGGCCGGGGGCCCGACGGGTCGGGAATGGTGACGGTCACGTGTTGTTGTAGGCCGGTGTGTGACGTGGGGTCGTAGGGGGTGCGGGTCTGCCAGCAGCGCCAGATGATGCGGGCCCACGCGCGGCCGAGAGTGCGCAGCGCGCGACGGTGGTTATGCCCGCGTGCTCGGGCGGCGGCGTAGCGATCAGCGGCCCACGGGTTCCAGATGCGGGTGCTCTGGGCGAGGGTGGACAGCGCGTTGCGCAGCCGCTTGTTGCACGCCCAGCGGAACTTCGCGTGCTTGCGTTTGCCCGACTCCTTGGCGACCGGGGCTTGGCCGCCGTCGGCAGCGATCGCGTCGCGGTGGGGATAGCGGGCGCGGCAGTCGCCGATCTCTGAGAGCAGGCGTGGCGGCGCAGATGCACCGACTCGCGGCTGCGGAAGAAGCTGCGGAAGATCTCCCCGTCGGGATGAGCGTCGAGCGCGTCCGCGATCTGTGACTCCAGCTCGGCGATCTGCGTCGACCATCGTCTGCAGCGTCGCGACCAGCCGGGCGACGACCGACCGTCGAGCGCGGGTCTCGACGCTCGCCGGCGCGACCAGCCGCGGCTGAGCGCAGGCGCGCCAGCAGCTGCGCCGCGGTCTTGCGACTGCCGTAGCGGTGGGCCTTGAGGAACGCCGCCAGGCGCTTCTCACCGAGCCCCCGGGCGTCGGCGGGGCTGGGATAGCGAGCCAGGAACGCCAGCGAGATCGGACTGTCTAGGTCGCAGAACAGGCCGATCGGGCCGGGCCAGAACCGCTCCAGCTCGGCCCGCAGCTGGTTGGCCAGCGCCACTCGCGCGCCGACCAGATCCTCGCGAGCTCTGACCAGCGCCCGCAGCGCCTTGGTCTGATCACAGTCGGGCTCCAGGATCCGGAACCGATGACGATCGGTGCGCGCCAGCTCGCACAGCACGAAGCGATCAAACCGATCCGACTTACCGCCCGAGGCCCGAAACCGGTCGCGTGCCGCCTTGACCTGGTTGGGATGCAGCGCCAGCACCCGCACCCCGGCCTCCAACAGCCGGTCGACCAACAGCCCCTCGGGACGCTCGATCGCGACGACCTCCACCTCAAAGCAGCACCAGCGCCGCGCACAACGCGCTCACCCCGTCCTCGTCGTGCGCGAACGTCTCGGCCAGCAGCTCCTCGCCGGCCGGGTCCTCGATCAGCACATCGTGCTTCTCTGACGCCCAGTCGATCCCCGCGCAATTACCCATCGCACCCTCCAGTCACGCCCAACGATTCGACAGCGCCCCGACCCGGAGGTACCGTTGCGGGTGCTCATAGACAAGGCCCTCACACTGGGGCTACGTCCTGTCGCCGCTCGCGGCACCTCACCACCGTCGGGACGGGCTGGTCTTTCGTTGGCCCTCCCATAAGGGCAAGCAATCGTGGCCCTCTCCCGGCGGCGGTCGAGGCTCACAAAGCTTGACCTATGAGCGACCGCGCCACGCTACACGTCGTCAAGTCCGCGCAGTGCGTCGAGGCTAGACAGCTCTCCATTAGCGAGACGCCGCTTCGCCTCCCCAAGGATCGCCGATCGGTCGAACGTTTCGCACATCCACTTGGTAGAGCGCGCCGTGCCGCGTGCCCTGTATCGGCGCATGACCTGGACGTGGCGCGGCAATCCGATCCACCGTCGTAGGTCCGCGGGATCGGTCCATACCGATAGCGAGCCCACACATCGCCGCGATACGTCAGCCCATAGATGCAGGCCCACGGCGCCGGGTAGCCCGTACCAGCCAGCGCGCAGCCCGAGCGCGGTACGACCCATGCCCGGTAGGTCACGCCAGGCGTGCGCGCAGAACTCTGTGAGGCTCACCACCACAGGATCCGTCGTGCCCTCGTGGGGTCCGGCCATCCACGGCAGCCACACCGGGCGGCGTCTTTCCGCCCCCTCCGCCGGGACGCCGCTCATTTCCCATTCTCCTGCGCCCACGCAACAAGCTCGCCGACTCCGTCTGGCGGATAACAGATACGTCGCTCCATCCGACTGCAAGTTCTATCTCTTCGGACGCACGCGCGGGTTGACACAGCGCCACCCCCGCTCGCCTTGCCACCGGGTCGGCAGGCATATCCGCTTCACGCGCCCCGTGCTCGACGAATGGCTCGCCCCGCCGCCCCGGCGGTAGCCCCGCACTGGGTATGCGAACTGCTGAGGAGGCGTTCAAGGCCGGTAGACGTGGAGTTCGATGGTCGCTGAGCGTCGAATCGTGGCGGTCGCGGCGCTGGCGCGGTCGTCGCCCAGGCTTGACAGCAGCGCCGGGCCGGCCTGGCGGCGATCAAGTGGGCAGCTCAGCCCGAGGTGTATAACACCGGGGGCTCGGCGCGCACCGAATCACAGCCGGTGCATCGGGCCGTCTCGCGTATGGCATCGGCGCGACGTTCGCGCCGCGCTTCATCAGCGGCCGCTATGCAGCCGCCGAACCGGATTACGTGATGAACCTACGCGGCTCTGGTGGTCAGGACATTGCTGTCGCCGTCTTTACCCTTTTCGCGGCGCGCTCATGACAGATGGCCCGATCAGCCCTCCTCCTCAACGCCGGAATTGAGGTCTGCGACATGGTGGCCAGCGTCCTGAGGTCCACGAGCGCGGCACAGCGACCCCCTCACGGTCGGCGGTGTGCTCCTCCCGCTCGTCGGCCTGACCACCTGCGGTGGCATGGGCGGACCCCCCGCATACGCTGTCTGGCGGCCGACCCCACGTCAGCCTCCCCTGGCGCTCGGCGTCCCAATCACGGAGGCGCCGAGCGCCGATAGCCGCGCGGCGCGAGATGCCGACCGCGGGTGTCGCAGGTCACGCGCGAACTTCGTTGCGTTTGCGTTTGACGGCGTCGAGATACTCGACGGTGAGCGGCCGAACGGTCTTGAACAGCTCTGCGAATGATGCCAACGCAGCTGAGTCATTCGCGCTCCTAGGCGCGGCGACCAGGGGATGCTGGTCTGCGCTATGACTGGAGGGGTCGGCTCTCCAGATGCGCGCTGCGCCGTCTCGCACCGCAAGCCGCGGTCCCATTTTTACCGCGAGGGCATCGGTCAGATGCCCGGTGCGAATGATGTAGAGCTGAGGCTCGGAGCCGATGATGCGCCGGATCGCTGTGGGCGAGAACGCCGGGTCGCGCTCACCGAGACGCGACGTGAGGACAACGGTCGGTGCGACCCGGTCTTTTCTCCGTAGCTGCGTGATGACCTCGCGCAGTTGCGGCCGGGTCAAGATCCAGACGCAGACTGGCTCGACCAGGCTCACGCCGCTCTCGAGGTCGGCGCCAGTACCGGGGCTCGAGCGCGCGTCACTGGGGTGCCTGTCGCGCTCCGATCCGTCGAGCCTGCGGTATGTCGATCGTTCGGTCACTGCGGAGGGCGCGGCAGAGGGCGACCCCCACATGTGTGGGGTCGCGTCTGCATATCCGCTCGCGGTCGCCGGCACCCGTGGGGGTGATGCGATCGCGGGGCGTCCGTGGTTACTTGCGCGGACACGGGGCCGTGTAGGACGCGGGGACGATCTCCGGTTTCGATTCTTCCCCGTTTTCCGCGAAGATCACTTCGGTCTTCAAGCGAAAGCCGCCCTTGGGGCATTTCGTCGGCACCCGGCCGTAGTAGATGGTTTTCCCGTGTGACTTGTACGCCGAGCCGGTCTTGACGTCAATTTCCTTGACCGACGCATAGGGGGCTCCGGGCACGCTGGCGATGAGCGGCACCGTGATTTCAATCTCCGGACCGTAGCCGCCGCCGCCGACGAAGTTCTTGAAGTGGCCCGGCGAGAGGATTTCCAGTGACACCGGCGAGTGCCCGTCGGTGAAGAACAGGAAGGTGCCTCCCGGCGAGTAGAACGAGGATATTTCCGCAGCCTCTTCGACACGTTCGCCGCCGAAGGTCACGAAGCCGAGCGCCATGCCGATCGGACCGGCCGCCGAGCCCTTGGGGCACTTGACCGGGCCGGACTGTTCGAGCGTCGCTTTGCTGCATGTCGGAAAGCCGGTGGGATGCAGCTTTGATCCGGTCGGCAAATAGAAGTTGATGCCGATGATCGGTGGTGGTGACCCCACATATTCGGTGCCTTCGATCGTGTATTCGGTCTTCAGGGCCGTACCGGCCCCGAGAATGTCGCCGGTGTGCGGGAAGCCCGGTATTGGCACGGCGGTCGACTTGAACTTGACCGTCGGCAACGCCGAGGCGACACTGGGAAGCCCCAGGACAGCAAGGCCGAGCACGACAAGACAGGTGGATGTTCGGCGCATCAGTTCTCTCCCTCTGTAGCTGGACACACCCGCCTCGATCCGGGTAGCTCCGGAGCCATGCCGGTCCGGCGACATCGAGATCCCGCCGATGGCCGGGAAGATGCGGCAGCCCGGATTATAGTAGATCGCTGAACTGTTCGTGCTGCTTGACCGCCCCTCAAACTGGCGCGTTGCGGTGTGACAGTTACCTCGGCGGATGTCTGGCTGCGGTCATCCTCACGGCAGTCACCAGGGCCAGCGCCTCCGCACGGTCACGGCGGGAATCCCCAGTCCGCGCTGCCCGCCCCTGCCTTTGGAATGTACGCCCGGCGGATCACACCCGCCTGATACGTGCCCTTCAGCAGGTCGGCCTGGAGCCTGGGCAGCACCATCGGCCACTGCTCAAGCAGCGCCTCGATCGTCTGACCGTCTGGACCAGGAGCGCCCTTGTTCCACGCGACCTTTAACAACGCGTCCGTCAATCGCTTGGCAACCTCCTCCATCGTCTACGCGCTGCATTCCCGGCATTGCCGATCGCCTTCGCCGCTCCCGCCCGGATGGCCCCAAGCCGATCGCGGGTTCTCCAGCGGGTGGCCCTTCGGGTTTTCTGCTGTTGCGATCGCCAGACTGAGCTGCACCGCCGTTTCTTCGACCGGGATCGCCTTCCCTTGCCCGCCGGGGCTCGACCCGGCGCGCTCAACAGGGATTACACCCGCCTTCCGGTAGTACGCGATCCTGCGGGGACCGGGGCCTTGGGCTGCGACGGGTCCAGGTGCTCTGCCTCATTGGCAGGGCATTCGGACCTACAGCACGGAGCCTGTACGCGCCGGATGGCCCGGTCCCGCCTCTGGGGATCCGCTGTCGATCGCAGCGGAGGTGCAGTGGGTTGGGAGGGACGCAATGCCGTTCTCGGTGGCCGCGTTGAGAGGCCCGGCTCAATCAGCTGCGGGGGCACCGCCAGACAGAACGCTCGCCGATCTGCGGCGGCATGAGCGGAACGGGCGCCGAGTACTGGCGATCGTCAACCGGCGCTCGCACCACCCGCTGTGCGGCGGCCCGCGCCGCTTGCATCTCGCGCCGTGACGGGCAACCAGGCTCCCTCGGCCGAAACGATGAGCCGAGCCAGGGCGTCGCTATGCCGCGGCACGGCGCCGGACGCGTCCTGGTTTTGACCGGCACCTGTCGCGTGGCCGCCTGAGTGTCGCGGGCCAGCACACAGACGGCCCTGAGAGCTGCCCGGGCGGCCCTCAGCACCCAGGCGCGCGGCGATATCGCCAGCCGGTCCGCGCTCAGCGTCAGCAGTGCCACGCCTGCCAGCAAGGAGCGAGCGCTGAGGATCGAGCCCGGGGCGGGCGCCCCGCCAGGAGCAGAGCGCAGACGCATCCACCGAGGCGGCCTCGGACACGGGGCCGCGCGGCCATGGCCCGCCTGGAGGCGTTGCTCGATCCCCACACCTTTCAGCCCCGGCGCACCCCGGCGGGGCGATGCAGTGATGCCCGCGTCGGGGCGAATCGACGGGCGCTCATGCACGTGTCAAGAACGCGCGGCCGGCGCGCCGCCGATTTGACACCCGATCCGAAGGACGCCTTACGGCGCTTCACGTTCGTTCGCCACCACGACGCATCTATCGCCTCCTTCAGACCCGGGCGACCCGGCCCCCGGCGGCGATGCCCGATTCCTGTCGCTGGGTCCGAGGGCGTATTGGCGACGCGATCACGGCGAAATCTCCGCCGTTTCACCCAGGGAGATCTGCTGGGTTCCGGGGTTCGGTAGGCCGAAGGACGAAAGGACGCCGGCTGATGGCCCAGCAGACGTGGCCGCGCCCTTGCCGCTTCGATGTTGGATTCCCCCCAGCAACAGCATGCACTCATCCGCTCGCCGGCAAACGCGCACTTCGACGCGCCTTTCGACCGGTTGATGTCCGCGCAGGTGATCACAGTGCCCTCGAGGATGAGCGTCTACCGGGCGCTGTCAAGTACACGGGCGCCTCCCGCTCTTGCACCGCCCGCTGCAACCGCGAAACCGACCAGACCGTTGCCTTCAGCGGCTGGCCGGCCGGTTGCCAGCGGAGCTCCTGCTCCGCTGGCAACCGCGTCGGCGTGCGACTAGTGCGATACGGCGGAGCGCCAGGCCTTGGCGAAGTCCTTGCCCTCCTTGGGTGTGAATTCGCTTGGAACATTGAACGACGCCAGCTCGACCGAGACACCTTGGAGCGTGAGGCTGTTGGAGCCGCTGGGCGAAGGTAGTCCGATCGCGCCATCGATCGCCTTGTCAAAACGGGCGAGGACGCCGCAGTCATGTGCACCCGGGACAGTGAACGTGGTGTCGGCATCGTTGGCCCCGTGCAAATCGAGCCTGGTCAGCGTGCCGCCTTCGGCGGGCGTCCCGTCGGGTTCGAAGAGTTCGCCCCCGAGTTCGGGTTCGGACGTGTTCTGCGGTGCCAGCACGATTGGTTCCTTGGCCGTGCCGATCGCGCAGTCGGGCCCGAGCAGCGAATTCATCAGGTGAACTCGTGCGGGCAAGGAGACCACCGGCTTTTCGGTGGTCAACGCGCCGCCGAGGTTGAAGCTCGCAGGGGCTTCGACAGATTCAATCTGCGCGTGTAGTTCGTTGAGCTTGACGTGCTTGGCCGCCAGTTCGCAGAGACTGCCGAGGACGCCGTGCTGCCCAGTGCAGAACGTCTGCAAGCCGCCGGGCACCTGGATCGACGCCGAGGCGAGGACCCCGCCGGCCGGGGGAACCACCAAGAAGTCTTTGCCGGTGAGGACTGAGCCGAACTGGGCGTCGGCTTCCGTGAACGGTGTCGCGAAATGCCCGATGGTCAGCGTCCCGCTGGCTGCTTCCACCGCGCCGCACATCGCGACGGTGCTTTCGCCGTTTGCTTCGAGCATCGCGACGCTGTCCACGGGGCAGCGATTGAACGGGGCCCATCCTCCCGTAAGCGTCTTGGCCTGCGCGGCGCCCGCGATCAGGCTCAGTGCTACCGCGAGCCCAACCAGCGCTGCACACAGCCGCGTTTTTGATCTTGAACCCATCTGTTTCCCTCCTTGAATGACCCGGCTGGCCGTTAGGAGCCGGCGGGGCGGATTGATGCTGACTGGCGCCGCCCGGCTTGCGCCCGTGCACCTAACGTGAGCTGTTGGGCGCGTGGCCACAGCGGCAGGCCGAACCTAGATCCCGACGCTGGCCACTGTCAAAATCCGTTACTGCGCACACTCAACCCACGGCTGGTTGGGACCCCACGGCCGCGACCTGGCTGGTGTCTACCTTGACGCTCACGGGAAGCGCCCGCAGATCCCACCGGTGCCACGCGGCCTGCCGTCAGCATTGGGGAGCTACCTTCGGGGCGGGACTGCTGGCCCGGCGGTCAACTCGGCGAGCGTGCCGCCGGGCCTGTCTGACTCTGGCTGGATACCAGTTCGCAGGGCCCCCCGCCGGGCACAGGAGGCAGCTTGAAGCACCCCTGCACCAGGGTAGGGTCAGATCGCGCCGTCGGTCAAACCGGATCAGGTCCAGTCGCTCGTGTGCTGCCGCGCGGTCGCTCTCGCCCTCGCGCTGCGGCCCTCCGGCGTATGTCGAGCAAGGGCCAGCGGTGCTCTGGCGATTTGCGACTACGCGTCTGACGGTGTATCTCTTGCGCGGTGCCGACCAAAAGCCATCACCTATGGCGGTGACCGTCAGCCGCCAAGACCCGGACGTGTCCTCGGCGCGCACCATCGCCGCCTATAAGCAGCATGTGAACATCGGCCGCGGCAAGCTCGGGAGCCTGGTCGGCGGGCAGGTCGAGGTGTTCTCAGAGGGCAACATCGTCACTGATCAGGACCGACGCGGTTACCTTGACTGCGGAGGCTCCGGTGTCTTTTTGCTCGGCCATCGGCACCCGCACGTCATCGCAGCGGTCCAGCGCCAACTCGACTCCAACCCGCTCGCAACCCGGATCATGCTCGAGCCGCGCCAGGGTGAGGCAGCCGAAGCGTTGGCGCGCGTGGCCCCGTCGGGCCTGGACTACGTCCACTTCACAACCTCGGGTGCCGAAGCGACAGAGGTCGCGCTGAAGATTGCGCGTCTCAACGGCAAGCCCCGTATCGTGGCCACGGACGGCAGCTTCCACGGCAAGTCCCTCGGAGCGCTGACAGCCACGGGCTGTCGGCCCTACCGAGAACCGTTCGCACCGCTGCTCCCCAATGCGCAGCACGTCCCCTTCGGCGACCTGGACGCACTCGAGCGCGTGCTGTCAGAAACCGACGGCGATGCCAGCGTGATCGTCGAGCCTGTGCAGTCGGTCGGTGGCGTGGTCATCCCTCCGGACGGCTATCTGCGGGGTGTGCGCGACGCGTGCGATCGCCACCAGGCCCTGATGATCGCCGACGAGATCCAGACGGGACTCGGACGGGTGGGCGAATGGTGGGCCTGCGACGGCGAGGCCGTGGTTCCCGACATGCTGCTCGTGGGCAAGATCCTCACTGGCGGGGTGATCCCGGTGGGCGCGGTCGTCTCCTCCGCCGCGGTGTATGAGCCCCTCAACCATGACCCCCTGTTGCACAACGCCACCTTCACGGGAGCGCCGATCGCAATGGCAGCCGCTCGCGCGGCGGTCGAGGTCCTTGAGCACGACGGGATACCTCAGCGCGCGAAGGAGCTTGGTGAGCGCCTCCTGCCAGCCCTCCGTGAGGCCCTTGGCGACAACGTCGTCGTGGATGTCCGCGGCCGCGGACTCCTGATCGGCATCGAGCTGGCCACCAGCCACCAAGCGGGCGACCTGACCCTTGAACTCCTTGCGCGACGAGTGCTCGTTAACGCCACCGTGTACTCGCGTCCCGTTGTCGGCCTCACCCCGCCCGCGATGATGTCCGCCGAAGAGCTCGCATGGCTTGTCGATGCGATGGCCCACGCTGCCGATGCCCTGCGCAAACGCTACCCAGGAGGCTGACAGTGCCACAGATCGTGATCGAAGCGAGCACCAACGGTCGCGCTCCAGCGGATGTGTTCACCGCAGTCGCTGACTTTGAGAGCTACCCCGCCGCCTCTGAGGAAATCCAAGGCATCACCGTGACCCGGGAGAGCGAAACGGTCAGCGTCTCAGAGTGGGCGGTCGCGTTTCGCGGCGGCGTGATGCGCTGGAGCGAGCGCGACCACTTTGACCCGGCGACGCGGACAATCCGTTTCGACATGATCGAGGGGGACTCCGATATCTGGCGGGGGGTCTGGACAGTGACCGACGACGCCAACGTGCGCTTCGAGGTTGAGTTCGACCTCGGGATGCCCGCCCTCGCAGACCAAATGAACCCGCTCGCGGTTCGAGCGCTCTACGACGTGATCGTCGCGGTACTACGCGGGCGCATCGGCGCGGACATCGAGATCCTCACCGCCTCGCCGAACTGACCGGGATGGACACACCCGCCCTCAGCGATCGCCAGCGCTCAGCACTGGTCTGTGTCTGCGACACCTTCCTGCCGGCGATCGAGCGTGACGATGACCCTCACGGCTTCTGGGCGCGTGATGCCTCAAGCGCCGGGATCCCAGGCGCGATGGAGTTCCTCTTCGCCGAGCTTGCAGCAGAGCAGCTCGATGGCATGCGGGCGTTCCTCGACCTGATCGCCGACATCGGCTTCACGGACCAGCCCCAACACACGCGCGAGGCAATGCTCAACGACTTCGCTGGCTTTAATCCGAGCAAGCCTGGCTTTCACGCGCTCCGCGGCCTCTGCGCCATGCTTTTTTACGCCATGCCAGACGAGAGTGGCGCCAACCCCAACTGGCCCGAGCTGGGCTACCCGGGTCCCCCCGCCACGGCCCCCGCGGCGCCCGCCGACCTACGCATCGTCGAGCCCGAAGCCAACAGCACGCTCACAGCAGACGTCTGCGTCGTGGGATCGGGAAGCGGAGGCAGCGTGGTCGCCGCCGAACTGGCGGCACGCGGCCAGAAAGTGATCGTGCTGGAGGCTGGCGCCTATTACCAGCCGTCTGAGTTCGCGGGGTTCGAGCTCCTGGCCTACCGCCAGCTCTACCTGCACGGTGGGCCATTCTCCACCCACGAGGAACAGGTTGTCCTGCTCGCCGGCTCAACGCTCGGCGGAGGCACCACCGTCAACTACACCAACTGCCTGCGCACTCCTGCACACGTGCGCGAGGAATGGGAGCGCGAAGGTCTGTCGGGGCTCGCCTCCTCTGACTTTGACCGCCACCTGGACGCCGTGCTTGAGCGGATCGGTGCCACCGACCGCCTCAGCGACCTCAACGGCCCCCACCAGCGGCTCAAGGCGGGCTGTCGCGCGCTCGACTACTCATTCAAACGGACCGTCCGCAACGCCGACCCTGCCAGCTATGACCCAGCTACCGCCGGTTTCATGGGCTTCGGGGACCGCAGCGGATCAAAGCTCGATACCACGCGAACCTGGCTGGTCGACGCCTCAGACCATGGAGCGCAAATCGTGCCCAACTGCCGCGCTGAGCGGATCCTCGTCGAGCAGGGGCGAGCCGCGGGAGTCGCAGCGGCAAACGGGGTGATCGTGCGAGCGCCGCGCGTCGTGGTGGCAGCGGGCGCGATTGAGTCACCGGCCCTCCTACTACGATCCCAGCTCGGCGGCCCGGTCTGTGGCCAGAACCTCCACCTGCATCCGGCGGGGGTGGTGCTCGGCGTGTTCGGTGAGGCCCAGGACGGCTGGTGGGGGGCGCCGCAGGCAGCGCTGTGCGACGAGTTTGCTGAGCTCGCCGACGGCAGCGGCTTTCTGATCGAGTGCCCCCAGGTGAGCACCGGTGCGGCCGCGTTGAGCATCCCCTGGCGCTCCGGGGCCCAGCACAAGCAGCAGATCTCGCGGCTCTCGCGCATCGCTGCCCTCTCAAGCCTGGTGCGTGACCTCGGCAGCGGAAGCGTCGAGCTCGACCGCACCGGAGCGACGGTCGTCAGCTACCCACTCGCTGATCCGCGGGACATGGCCGCGTTCCGCCGAGGCCTGGTGGAGATGGCTCGCATTCTCAACGCGGCGCAGGCGCAGGAAATCATCGCCCAGGACCGGATGGCGAGCGTTTGGCAGCGAGGCGAAGACTTTGAGGCTTTCCTCGCGCACCTGGAAGGCGTGTCGTTGGCCCCCCTCGATTATCCGATGTTCTCGGGCCATCAGATGGGCAGCTGCAGAATGGGTGCCGATCCGTCCACCAGCGTCGCTGACACGCAAGGAGAGCTGCACGACACCCCGGGCGTGTGGATCGGCGATGCGAGCGGATTTCCGAGCTCGACCGGCGCCAATCCGATGGTCACGGTCATGGCTCTGGCCCGGCGCACCGCAGAGGCGATCGCGGCATGAGCGCCTACGGCAACCTCATCGCGCGTCTCTACGACGGCTGGTATGAGCCGGCCGAGCGCGCCGGCCTGGCAGCGCTGAGAGAGCGCCAGCTCGCGTCTGCAGCCGGCAGTGTCCTTGAGATCGGGGCGGGGACCGGTCTCAACCTCGACCACTATCCTGGCGCGGTTGACTGCTTGACGCTCGTTGAGCCGGACGCCGCCATGATGCGACGGCTCGCTCCCAAGCTCGTTGATACGCCTGCCCGGACTCGTGTCCTGATCGCCCCGGCAGAACACCTGCCCTGCGCGGATGAATCAGTCGATTTTGTGATCAGCACGTTCGTGCTGTGTACGACACCTTCGCCGGCCCGGGCGCTGCGAGAGGTTCGGCGCGTGCTGCGCCCCGACGGGCGCCTGCTGTTTCTCGAGCACGTTCGCTCCGACGAGGCTCGCCTCCGTCGCTTGCAAGATCGGCTAGCGCCGGCGTGGCGACGGATCTCCTATGGCTGCCATTGCAACCGGCCAACCCTGGACACGATCCGCGCGACCGGGTTTGAGATCGCTGCAGTGCACACCGGGGGTCTGCCGAAGGCCCCTGCGCTGTGGCGACCCTACGTGCTGGGGCAAGCCGTAGCGAGCTGAGCGGCCACGCTGGCGCTCAACTGACGCTCGGGGGGCGCTTCGAGGCGCGCTCGCGCAATCGCACCGCCAGACCGTGGGGGCTCATGGTGAAGTTCAGCTGCTCGCGGACCGGCCCCTTGGAGTCGTCGAGTTCCACCTCGAAGTTGCGTGCAATCATCGCCAGTGCGCTCGTGAGCTCGAGAAACGCCAGACCGCGTCCAGGACAGAAGCGCTGACCGGCTCCGAATGCCAGTGACTTCGGAGCGCCCCCTGCCCGAAGCCACCGGTCCGGATCGAAGGTCTCCGGGTGCTCTTTGAGATCGAGACCGGGCGGGCGCAACAGCAAAAGCAACCGGGTTTCGGCGGGGAGGTGTACGCCGCTGATCGTGGTGTCGACGAGTGGTTCAATCGGTTGCAGCGGCGCGACCGTCTTGAGGCGGATCGCCTCCTGCAAGACCGCCTCGGTGTAGGGAAACCGGTCAAGCTCACGGTACTCGGTGGGAAACAGGCGCTCGTTGAGGACCTCGTCGGCCTCTTGGGCGAGCAGCGCCTGCACGTCGGGACGAGTGGCAAGAAACCAGATCGTCCACCCCAAGGTGTGCGCGGTCGTGTCCTCCCCGGCAAGGAGCAGCGTGAACACGTTTCCGATGATCTCCTGGTCGCTGAACCTGCCGTCGGCCTGCTGAGCGGCGAGCATGCCCTCGAGCACGTTCTCGGGCGCATCACGCAGGTCGGGCCGCTCTGCGATCCGCTGACGCGCCTCCTCGATGAACACCATGATCGCGGGGCGCAGCTGTTCTAGAGAGCGATCCAGCGCGCGATCGGCCGGCAGCTTGAACCATCGCCAGTAGGCAACCGGCGCACCGACTCGCCGCGTGATCATGCAAAACACGCGCTCGATGTGCTCATGGAGCTCGTTTTCGCCGCGCTCGAGCGTGTTGAGGTCGTGGCCGAACACGAGCGCTGCGGTGTTGTCGATCGTGTAGCTGCCCAACAGTTCGGAGACCTCGCTTCCGCGTTGGGATTGCGCAGCATCGCTCAGCCGGCGGTGCAGACGCTGGACCGAGGTGCGCACGACGTGAAAGTAGCGGTGCAGATGGTTGATGTTCAGCGCGGCCAATACGGCTCGCCGCTGACGCTTCCAATCCTCGCCCTCAGCGGTGAAGAGGCCCGATATGCCCATCTCGTCGGAGACTCGCTCCTGTTCTGCCCAGCGGCGAAAGCCCTCGGGGCGCTTGCGCAGGATCGTGTTGATCGCGTCAGCGTCGGCAATCACGATGAGGCGTCGACGTGCGATGTCGACTCGGATGATCGAGCCGTACTGCTCACACCACCCTTCGAAGGTTGAATGTAGCTTCGTTGCTGTGAGCAGCTGGTGCGCGTTGCCCAGCAGCGGCAGGCGAGGTGGCCCCGGCAGCTCGGCGATCGAGTGTGGCGAGGCGGCGGCCATCACTCGGCGCTGGCGGGTGATGCCAGCTCGCTCAGGCCGATGCGCGCGTGGAGACGGCGGAGGGCTTTCGGCGACCACCAAGCGCGCTCACCGAGGCGTCCCATGATCGCGGGGAGCAGCAGACCGCGGACGACGGTCGCGTCGATCGCAACGGCGAGCGCCGCACCAACCCCGAACTGTTTTACGAAGAAGATGTGGGCAGTCGCGAACGACCCGATCGCAACACAGAACAGCAGCCCAGCGGCGGTGATGAGCCGCCCGGTACGCTCGAGGCCCCGCGCAACCGCCTCGCGCGAGCCCGCGCCTTCGTCGTGCGCCTCCTTGATGCGCGCAAACAGGAATACGCCGTAGTCGGTCGAGAGCGCGAACGCGACGATGAACAGGAGCACGAGATTGGTCTCGTCAAGGCCCCCCAGCGGACTGAAGCCGAGCAGCGAGGAGAGGTGGCCGTCCTGGAAGATCAGGACGAGGATCCCGGCGCCCACGGCGACGGTGAGCAAGTTCATGGCGAGCGCGACGACGGGCAGGATGACCGAGCCTGTCATAAGGAACAGGAGGCCGCCGGTGACGAGGCCGAGGATCGCCAGGGTGAGGGGGGTGTGTGCGGCGATCGCGGACTTCTGGTCGATGAACCAGGCGGTTGCGCCGCCCACGAGCACTGCCGACCGGCTCCGCTGCGCGCTCTGCGCGCGGCCTGAGCCGTGGGTTGCCGGTGGCGGGACGAGCGCACGGAGTCTCTTGACCAGGCGCTGGTTAGCCGGGGTGCTGAACGTTCCATCGGGCAGCAGTTCGATCTCCCACACGCCGTGGGCTAGGTAGCGGGCGTCTGCGAGGCGCGCCTGGTGTGCGGCTGTGGACCGGACCTCGTTCGCGATGGCGGTGACGTAACGCGCGGCCGTCTGGGGGGCGTGGACGACCAGCGTGATCGTCTGCGAGCCGTCGGCGCCATAGTCGTGGGAGAGTGTTTCGGCCACCTCTCGGCCCGGCGACGCGGCGGGAAGCGCGCGGGCGTCGGCTGGTGTGAGCTTGAGTCCCAGTGCCGGCAGGGCGACGAGGACCAGCGCGGTCATGGTGATCAGCCCGATGAATCCCGGGCGGCGCATCACCGCTCGCGCGAGACGGGACCAGCGGCCGGTCTCAGTCGGAAGGGCGACGCGCGCTGCGGAGAACTGCAGGCGTGCGGGGGCGAGCGCGTCGATGCGCGATCCAAGGGCGAAGAGCAGCGAGGGGAGCACGACCAGCGAGACCGCGCCGGCACAGAGCACCACGACGAGGCCTCCAATTCCCATTGAGTAGAGGAATCGCAGCGGGAATAGGAGCAGGCACGAGAGCGCGGCCGCGACGGTCAGGGAGCTGTAGAGCACGGTCCGCCCGGCGGTCTGCAGGGTGCGGCTGATCGCGGTGGGCGTGTCGGCTCCGCGGGCAAGCTCCTCGCGATAGCGCGACAGCACGAACAGGCTGTAGTCGATGCCCAGTCCGAGACCCATCCCGCTCACGAGGTTCAGGGCGAAGATCGACAGTCCGGTGAACTGATCCACGATCCGCAGAATGAGGAACGTGGTCACGATGGCGAACCCGCCGACGAGGAGCGGGAGCGCAGCGGCAATCAACCCGCGGAAGACCAGGAATGAGAGCACGAGCAGGATCGGGAGGGCCAGAGTCTCTGCCCGCTTGAGGTCTGAAGTTGTGGTCTTTTCCAGTTCGCTGAACGTAATGTCGTCACCACCGAAGAGCACGCCGCTTCCTGCGAGCCTCGGACGTACCTGCGCCACCGCGGCCTCGGAGTCCTTGCGGGTGGCGAACGCGGCGAGCACAACCGTTTGGCGGCCATTGAGCGAGACCAGTTGGGGAAGGCGCGACGCCGGGTAGTCAAGGACCCGCTGAAAGCCAGCCTGCCCGGCGAGGAGCGAAGCAACCCGTAGGGCGCTCCGAGCACCGGCGGGATTGGCTCTGATGTCGGTGTCGCTCGGTACCAGTGCCGCCACCCCGAAGTAGGCCGCCTCCCCGGTGGCGCGTTCGATGATCCGCAAGACCTGCTGACTCTGCGCGGCGGGGTCCTCGAAGTCTGTCTGTTCGGTCTTGAGGATCGACAGGACCGGCAGGCCGAGCGCAACGCCGGCCAGGAACACGACTGCGGCCAGCACCAGCACCCGGCGATGATGCCGGGAGGCCAGGCGTGAGAGGCCGGTGATCATCTCAGCCGCTGCTGGGGAGTGGGAAGCCGCTCACCCTGAATCTGCGAGGGCGACCGTGCTGGGGTCGCGAACCTCCGGAGTGGGGGTTCGCGCCGGTGGTCGCGACATCTGTCGCCGTGGAGCGCGTGACGGTTCTCTTGGCGGTCTGATCCACGTGGTGAGTGCTGGCGGGGCGGGGCCGGGTAGGAGCCAGAGCGCGTGGTGTACACACCGCTTGCCCACCGCGTGTCATGCCGTCAGGGATGCACAGTCGGGCTCAGGGCTCAGTCGGATGGCTCAACGGTTGGGGCTTGGTGTAGCGCTGTTCGGTCAGCCGCTCGGGGGGCGGTATGTGCGGCCTGCGTTTGACCGCCCAGTTGGGGAGACCGAGATTCGTGAATTCTTCGTCGAGTTCGCCGCCGAGGCTTTCAAAGAAGCCCACGTTCGCCTTGGTCTCGATGATGCCGAAGATGGGGAGGTTCAGTTCGTCGCCCAGGTCGCAGGCCGCCAGACAGAGGCTGCTGCCAATCTGGGCATTTTTTACGGCCGGCTCTACCGCGAGTGGCTCGAGGTGGAGGTGGGTGTACGGGGCGTCGTGCCTGTCTCGGGTGGCGAAGACCTCCAGACTCCGTTTCACTGAGAGAGGGCTCAGGCTGCGAATCATGAATGGTGCCATCCGCGCCTTCTGTTTGAGCGGCAATTGGCAGTTGCCGGGGCGTTGCAGGCCCAGGATGCCCACCAGGTCGCCGTTGATCCATGCGGAGAAGGGCAGCTCGGGCGCGGTTGAGAAGATCATCCGGTAGCCGCCGTGCAAGAAGCGCATGCGGCTGGCCTGGTCGCCGCCCATGCACGCGATCGATGTGGGCACGTTGCTAAAGGCGCGGGAAACCAGGCCCGCGGCGAGCTCGATCTCCTCGCGGCGAAGCCTGCGAACGTCAGGAACCATTTCCGATCTATCGGACACTAAGCAGCTGCCTTCCGCTCGGCGACCGGGCGCCACGTGGCCGGGTCGCGCAGCACCAGTCGATCGTGGAGAAACAGGGCGTCGATCTCAGTGCCCTCAAAGCACTCGAGGGCGTCCTGCGGGCTGCAGCAGATCGGGCCGCGGTCGTTTAGTGACGTGTTCAGGACGAGGGGCACCCCGGTGCGCGCCGCAAACGCTGAGATCAGCGCGTGATATTCCGGCGCGTCCGCCGCGCGTACGGACTGCACGCGCGCGGTGCCGTCGACGTGCGTGACGGCGGGAATGCTGTCAGCGCGCCCGTCAGCGACGTGGGAGGTGAAGCTCATGAACGGCGAGTAGGGAGATCCCGGATACCACGCCGTGACCTCCTCGTCGAGGACCGAGGGCGCGTAGGGACGGTAGGCCTCGCGATGCTTGACGGCGCTGTTGAGATGTTTCTGCATGTCACTGCGCCGTGGGTCGGCGAGGATCGAGCGGTTGCCAAGCGCGCGCGGTCCCATCTCCATCGCTCCCTGAAACCACGCCACCACCTTGCCGTCGTCGAGCAACGCGGCGGCCTCCTCTGCGGGGTCTCGAACGCGGCGGTGCTCGCGATCCCCCAGTGCGCGGGCTATATCGGCATCAGAGAAACTCGCGCCGTAGTAGGCGTGGGAGATCTCCGGGCCGCGCGGTCGCCCGTGCACCATGCTGTGAGTCCACAGGGCCGCGCCCAACTGGACGCCGCCGTCGTCGGGACACGGCGGGATATAGACGGCATCGAAACCGAGCTCGCGCGCGAGGCGGCCCGCGGCCACGCAGTTCATCGCGACCCCACCAGCGTAGGCGAGGTTTCGGGCTCCGGTCCTCTCCTTCAGGCCCGCGACGAGATGCAGCAGAGCGGTCTCGGTCGCGTTCTGAAGCGCACGGGCGAGATCCTTGTGGGCTTGGGTGATCTCCTCGCCAGGCTTGCGCGGCGGGCCAAACGCGCATTCGAACTTCTTGGTGAAGGGCCGGATCTCTCCGGCACGGTGGTAGTTGATCCACGAGTAGTCGAACTCGACGCTGCCTTCGGGTCCGAGCTTGAGGATCTTGTGGAACTCGTCGCTCATGGCGTCGGTGCCGTAGGAGGCGAGCGCCATGATCTTTCCCTCGTCCAGGACGGTCAGATACCCGAGGTAGAGCGTCACGCATGAGTACAGGACGCCGATCGAGTCCATCAGGCGGTTGCGGTAGATCTCCTTGATGTTGCTTCCCTGGCCCGAATAGGCGGAGATCGAGCAGGTATCCCCGAACGCATCGGCAACGAGGACAAGCGCGTCTTCAAATGGAGAGCCGTAGAACGCGACGGCCGCGTGCGCCTTGTGGTGTTCGACATACTCAACGGGCGGCATCTTTCCCTTGAGGTGGCGGCGCACGTCGCGCGGCAAGCCGAAGCGTGCCTTGTAGGGGATGCCCGAGTTGTCCTCGCGGCTGCTGCCCGAACGCAGGAGGTTGAGGCTACGCGGGAACTCGGCGACCAGGGCCCGGGCATAGGTTTTGGCGAACGTCAGCGGCGCCCACGGAAAGCAGATCGTCTCCACGTCACCGTCGGCAAAGCCCTCCGGCGCCGCGTTGGTGATCGCGCCGTGCGGGAAGTCGTGCGTCTTCTTGACGCCGTCAAAGCGCTCGCCCTCCTGTACGCGCAGAATTGTCGCGTCGCTGCCGACCAGCGCCATGCCGGCGTTGTTTGAATATGCATTGACTCCGAGCAACATGCTGGCGGCACCGTACAAGAGCAGCCTCCGCTCACCAAAACACTGCGAGCGAAGGTAAAGGAGGGTCACAAGCGAACAGCTCGAGGGCACAGACCGCGGGCTGCGGACAGCGAGCGCGATCAGGTCGCCATTGGCCTATCGGGCGTCCGCGAGTTCGGACGGTCCATTCGGGGTACGTAGGCGAAACTGCGTGACACCGCACCGCGACGCCGCTGGGGCGAGACCGCTGGGGCGAGACGTTTAGCAGTCCCAGTGCACACGCTCGAGCAGGCCAACCTCTTCCAGGAGGAGCTGCGGATCAATGGCATCGCAGAGGTAGCGGCAGCCTGGAGCGCTGATGCGGTCTTCGGCAACGAGTCGTGCGGTGGCGGCGCATACGCGGCCGGTCACGTGTTCGCTGTCGGTCGCGGCCAGGTAGGCGCGGACGCAGGCAGACCGGCCGTCGCGTCGTCCGGTTGCGCGGGCGGCGAGAAAGCCGCCGTCGCCCGCCCGCGGGTTTCGGCGCATCGCCGCGCCGACCAGACGAGCGCCGGTGTCCGGACGCCTCGCCAGCGCCGTGAGCGCCGTCACCGTGGCCATAGCGGTCGATGGGCGCAGCATCGGGACCGCCCACGACGCTACGGTGGCGCCGGTCTGGCGTTTCGCGAGTTGGCCCAACTCACTGGCGAATGACAGGCTCGCGATCTGCGAACCAAACGGGCCGGGGAGACGGATGCGTCCGAGTCTGCCCTTGGGACGCTCGATGAAGACGCCGTCGCAATATTCGCCCATGCCGGCGCGCATCCGCACGAGCTCGAGGATGTCGACGACGCCGGTGTGCGACCAGGCGCTGCGATCTCCGAACCACAACTCGATCCGCCGTACATCGTCCAGGCGCTCGTGCCCCCGTTGTGCGATCAGATGCGTCAGCACGCCGGAGACGCCCGGGATCCATCCGGCGTCGACGATCGCCACCAGGCCGGCTTGCTCGGGCTCGGCCCATGTGGCGGTGAGCTCCGGGAATGTTGCCTCGGCCCCGCCGGCGTCGACGAAGTGCCGGCCAGCGGCGACCGCAGCCCGGACGACTCGGTCGCGCACGTAGTGCGAGGGTCCGGCGCAGTTGACGATCAGATCGCATTCGCGGCAGAGTCCCGCGAGCGACTCGCTGTCAAACACATCTGTGTGCCGCCCGCTTGCGCGCTCCCCGAGCGCCGCCGCAGCGTGGCGCGCCCGCGTCTTGTCGCGGCCGGCGATCACCAGCTGTGCACTGGTGCGCTCGTGCAGCTCGGTGGCGACCACGGCGCCGATCGCGCCGTACCCGCCGATGATCGCGATCCTCATGGCGCGAGACCCTGGCGCAGCTGCGCCCGCGCGACCACACGCCGCTGGATCTGCGTCGTGCCCTCGAGCATCTCGAACGCTGTGGCGTCACGCAGCCACTTGCCAAGCGGGCAGTCGGTGGAGCCAGCGTGCGGTCCGACCACGTCCATCAACGCGCTGACCCCCCAGGTTGCGACACGGGAGGCCTTGAGCTTGCTCATTGACCCCTCACCGCCCGCCAGCGCTACCCCGCCGCCAGCGAGGCTTCTCGCCCGGTAGACGAGCAGCCTGGCCGCATCGATCTCGCTCGCCAGATCGGCGATCAGAGGGGCCGCGGCGTCTTGAACCTCCGCGCGGCGCGTCTGGAGGTACGCCAACGTCCACTCGTACGCTGCGCGCGCGATCCCGACGGCGCCGGCTGCGAACAGCGGGCGGGTGGCCTCGACCGCGAGTACGGCGGGCCCGCCGCCCGCGCTGGAGCTGTGTGCGGGCGCGCGTACGCGGGCGCGCTCGATCCGCCGTTCGAGTCGCTCGCGACCGCCGAGCAGCGACTCCTCGCCGACATGGACGTCGTCGAGGACGAGGTCGGCGGTGTGCGAGGCGCAGAGCCCGAGCTTTTGCAGCGGTTGGGACGAATGCAGGCCGGGCGTGCCCGCTGGGATCACGAACGTCGCCTGCCCGGCCGGACCGAGGTCGGGCTCAACTGTTGCGACGACGAGGGTGACGCCGGCGATACCGCCGTTGTTGATCATCGTCTTGTGCCCATCGATCACCCATCCCTGTCCAGACCTCCGCGCGCTCGTGCGCAGTGAGCGGGCGTCGGAGCCGGCGTGCGGCTCGGTGAGCGCGTAGGCAGCGACGGCGGGCTGGTCGCCGACGCCATAGCACTGCGGCACCCATCGTTGAAACTGCTCAGAGGTTCCCTGCGTCGCGATCGCGCCCGCGACCGCGGTCGCAGCACCGAGAGCCAGCGCCACGCCAGCGCATCCGTAATGCAACTCCTCCGCATAGATCGCGCCGAGCAGGCCTCCGGGGTCGCCCGCGAGCCGTTGCGGCAGGCTCGGATCGTAGAGGCCAGCGCTGGCCGCACGACTCAGGATCTCGCTTGGGAATCGCGCGTGACGGTCAAGCTCGCCGGCGACCGGGCGGATCACCTCGAGCGCAAAGGTCCGGCATTGCGCCTGCCAGGCCTCCTGCTCATTGTTCAAACCGGTTGACACGGTGTCGGAGCCTAACTCTCCCCGGCCTAACCGCTCAACACGGCCTGCGAGACGGGAGCGTCGCAGACCGAGGCTGACCTTCGGTGCGCGAGGTTTGGCGCGTCGTTTCGTTGCTCGGCTGGCCTCTCGTGACTGACGCTCCTGTGAGTGGACCAACTTGACTGAGTCGGCTGGGACTGGCACAACGGCTGCTGACTCCTTGGCCTCTGTCTGCCACAGGCTGCGCTCAGGACGTCCACAATCGAAGCGTCGGCTATGGAGGTGACCAGGTGCTTACTTGCGGTGAGTCGAGCTTTCACCAGTGCGCAATAGGAGGATGTCGATGACACCGGGCCTCTTTGAGTCGTTGCTCAGCCCCCCCGATCTGGCAGGGCGCCTGAGGACGTGGGAGGACGGGGGCTGGGTGGACTCCCCATGGGTTGAGATCGTCCGCGATGCTCACGCCATGGCCACCGGGCTGCGCGAGCTCGGTGTCGAGCGCGGCCGCCCGGTCGCAGCGGTGATCACGAACTCGGCGGCCTCGGTGCGGGGCGTCCTGGCGGTGTGGTTGGCCGGCGGGACTGTCGCATCGCTGCCGAGTCAGGCGCGCGGCATGAGCTCGTCTGACTATGGCGAGCAGCTGCTGGCCATTCAAGAGCGCCTCGAGGCGCCCGCGTTGCTGACTGCCGAGAGCCTGGTTGACTCGCTGCCGGCAAATCTCTCGCGCGACACCCCGGTTCACGCCTGGGAGAGCCTTGCCCATGCCGGGCGCATTCAGGCCGATCCTCCGGGCGACGACGAGATCGCGTTCATCCAATATTCCTCGGGGAGCACGAGCACACCCAAGGGCTGCATGATCACCTCGGGCGCGATCATGCGCCAGCTTGAAGTGCTCTACGAGGTGTATGACTCCTGCCCCGGCGATCGCGCCACGATGTGCAGCTGGCTGCCGCTTTCGCATGACATGGGCATGTTCGGCTGTCTGCTGATGAGCTGGTCGGCGGGGTTTGACCTATGGCTCTCCTCGCCCGAGCGCTTCGTCATGCAACCCCGCTCGTGGTTTGGTGATCTGGCCGACTCGCGAGCCCAGATCACCGTCAGTCCGAACATGGGACTCGATGTGGCGGTGCGCGCCGCGTCGAAGGCGGGACGGCTGCCGGGAGATCTCAGCGGGCTTCGGGCACTCGCCATCGGCGGTGAACGGGTGGAGTGGCGCACCCTGCGTAGCGCGGCAGCCACGTTTGAGCCGTGCGGGCTGCGCACAGATATGCTCGGGCCCGGATACGGTCTCGCGGAGGCCACGCTCGGCGTCGCGTCGGTCGCCGTCGGCGTGGAGCCCTCGATGGTGTCGCTCGACGGTGCGGCGCTGGGCGACGGTCGTGTCGAGGAGGTCCCTGCCGAGCACCCACACGCCACGCAGGTCGTGTCCTGCGGCCCGCCGAGAACCGGGTGTGCGGTGCAGGCGCCTGAGGAGGGGCTCTCGCCGATCCGCGTGTCGAGCGTCTCGCTGGCCGAGGGCTATCACCGCGATCCCGACGAGACCGCGAGGCGGTTTCGGGACGGCTGGCTGGATACCAACGACCTCGGGTTCGTACGCGAGGGTGAGTTGTACGTGGTTGGCCGCTCAGACGACGTTCTGACGATCGGGGCGCGCAAGGTGTACGCCACCGAGATCGAGTCTGCTGTCGGAGCGCTCGACGCCGTCCGAACGGGCTGCTGCACCGTGGTTGATCTGCGCGACTCAGGACGCGCCCGGCTGGCGATGCTGATCGAGCTCAACGGCGCCGGCGCTGAGGCTACCGCGGTCGCGCGCGAGGCGTCGAGGATCAGCATGAGACGTGCTGGAGTCACGGTCCACGAATGCCTGATCGTGGAGCGCGGCGCCCTGCCCAAGACTCCGAGCGGAAAGGTTCAGCGCTTCCGTACCCGTCAGTTGATTGAAACCGGGTCGCTGCAGCCCGTGACCAGGGTTGAGTTGAGAGCCGGCTGATGGCGGGCGCGAGAGCAGCGATCACCGCGGAGTGCCTGCATAGCCTGCTGCGACGTCGCGCCGGGGAATGGGGAGACCGTACGGCTTACGTCTTTTGCGACGGGACCGGCGCGGAGCGAGCGGTCAGCTTCGACGAACTTCACCGCCGCGCACTCGATGTCGCTGCGCTGTTGCGCGACCGTGGCGCTGAGCAGCAACGTGTGCTGCTCGCCCATGGTGACGGGTTTGAGTACGCGGCCGGCTTCTTTGCCTGCCTGGAGGCAGGCGCGGTCGCAGTCTCAGCCTATGCTCCCGAACGCGGCCGGCGGGCCGCCACCTTGGGACATCTCGCGCGCTTCTCCAAGGCCACGGGGGCGCGATTTGCATTGGCGTCTGGACGAGAGATCGCGGTTGCCGATGAAGGCAGCGAGACGACCGGCATCACGTGGATCAATTCCGGCGACGCGAGCCAGGGCGCTGGAATCGAGCAGCCGCTCGTCGATGATCCGGAGGCACCCGCCTACATTCAGGCGACATCTGGCTCGACGGGCGAGATGAAGGGGGTCGAGCTCGCGCACCGCTCACTTGTGTCAAACCTTGAGCTCCAACGCGTGGGGCTCGGCACCTCAGAGAACTCGGTCATCGTGGTGTGGCTGCCGCTTGCGCACGACATGGGCTTCGTCGCGCCGCTGCTCCAGCCGCTCTGGGTGGGCTGCCGCTCGGTGTTCCTCACGCCCGTCTCCTTTCTCGTCAGACCCGTTCGGTGGCTTGAGGCGATCACGCGCCACCGGGGCACGATCGCGTTTGCACCGAACTTCGCGTTCGATCGCGTCACCGATCGCACCACATTCCAGGACCGAGCTGGCCTTGACCTCTCGAGCTGGGCGTACGCGGGCAACGGAGCCGAACCGGTTCGTGCCGACACGCTGGAACGCTTCGAGCGTGCGTTCACCCCGGTCGGGTTCCACCCTGAGGCGTGGGCACCCGTCTATGGATTGGCGGAGATGACCTCCGAGGTGACGCTTCCCAGTGCCGGCTCGGGCGCGGTGGTCCGTGCGTTTGACCGCGAGGCACTGAGCGCCGGCTCGGTCGTGGAGAGTCGCCGCGGGGCGCCCGCCGCGCAGCTGCTCGTCGGCTGCGGGCGACCCGCCGCCGAGCATCAGGTGGTGATCGTCGCCCCTGACTCGCGCGAGCTCTGCCAGCCCGGTCAGACGGGCGAGATCTGGCTCAGCGGGCCCAGCGCAGCGCTTGGATACGTCGGCGGCGGCGAGGAGTCCGCGTCCACCTTCCAAGCGACCCTGACCGGCGGCGAGGGCCCATTTCTGCGTACCGGCGACCTGGGGTTCGACCTGGACGGAGAACTGTTCGTGTACGGGCGGATCAAGGACATCATCAACGTGCGAGGTCGCAAGCACTCTCCGCACGAGATCGAGACCACCGCAGCCGAAAGCAGCCCTCGCCTGGCGGGCGCTCGGGGCGCAGCGTTCGCGTTCATTGAAGGCGACGCCGAGCTGCTCGCCGTCATGCACGAGCTCACCGATCCGCGCGCCGACGGCACCGACGAGGTGATCGAGCGTATCCGCGCGGCGGTCGCGCGCGAGCACGGCGTCCGTGTCGAGTCGGTGCTGCTCGTCGAGCCGGGCGCGATTCCGTGCACCGGGAGCGGGAAGGTGCGCCGCAGCGAGTGTCGCGACGCCTTTCAGCAGGGCAGGGTGGCGCGTGTCGTGGCCCGCGACCCGCCTGCACCCCGAGGCGCGTAGTGTCAGCCCTCGACGCAGACGTCACGCTGCGACAGGCCATCGCGGCGGTGGAGGTGGTCCTGGCACAGAGCCGTAGCGCCTCTGAACCGGTGACCGGCGAGACCACCATGGAGGAGCTCGGATTCTCAAGCCTGGACATCGCTGAGGTGGTGACGGTGCTCGAGCGAGTTGTCGGCCATGAACTGGTCGCCGAGGACGCCGCCGCGGTCGCGTGCGTGGGGGACCTCGTTGGTCTGCGCCGACGCCGAGGGTGAGACGTCATGCGGCGGCGCGCACTGTCCTGCGGCCCGCCCCTTGCCTCAAGGCGCCCACCCCCATCCCGATCGACCGGCTGTGGGTACCACGCCGTCGCCTCTGATGGTCCGGGACGCGTCAGGCCCGGAAGTTGGAAATCGCCGCGCCCACCAGCCAAGATGGATCGGCTCATCAGCGCTCCACGCATTGCGATCAGTTTGCGGCTCACCACCCTCCTCACCGCCACCCACCTCTGCCCGGCCGGCGGTGCGCCGCGTCGAGGGTCACCGTGGGTGCGATCGCAGGGGCAGGTGATCGCGTGCGAGTAGCCGTGGTCGGAGCCGGTCCCGCTGGCTGCGCAGCTGCCCACGAGCTGATGCGCCGGGGACACGAGGTCGTTCTGATCGAGGGGGCGCCGAAGATCGGTGGCCGGACAACGACGCTGCGCGACGACGGGTTCACGATCGACACGGGAGCGTTCTATGTCTGCAACTTCTACCGTCGCACGCTTGAGCTCATCGAGGCGACCGGCAATAGCGGTGAGCTGGTCTCGATGCCGCGCGAGACTGGCCTGTTTGACCGCGACTGGGGCCATCGGCGCTGGGTCGTCGGCTCCCCCGCAGCGCTTGTGCGCGCTCCGGGCCTCTCCCCTCTGGACCGGCTGCGCGTCGCGATCGTTTTCGCAGCCAAGTCGTTGTCTCGACTCGACGGATACGACACCGCAGCGCTCGCGGGCATCGACAGCGGCGACACGGTCGCCGGCTGGGCGCAGCGGGCAGTCGGCCAGCGAGCGCTTGACCGCTTCATCCGCCCGAGCTTCGAACCATGGTGGCTATTTCCCTGTGAGAACGCCGCGGCGTCGGTCTGCCAGTTCACGATCCGCGACGCCCCCGGCATGCAGCTGTTCGCGATCCGCGGCGGCACCGATCGCATCTGCGACTGGTTTGCCGCCGGCGCCGATGTCCGGGTTGGCGTGAACGCCAGCGCAGTCAAGGTCGAGGCGGACGCGGTGCAGATCCAGATGGCTGAAGGCGAGAGCATCGAGGCAGACGCCGCCGTGGTTGCCACCGACGCGCGGACTGCGGCCAGCCTGCTTGCCAGCCAGCCCTGCGCGCGGCGCCTCGAGCGCGTTCCGTACGCTTCGGTCGCGCACGTCTCGCTCGTCTACGACAAGGACCAGTGGCCGGAGAGCCCGTACTCGACGCATCCGGCCCGCCCAGGCGAGCACCGGGCTGGGACTGTCGCGCTCGTTGCGCACAAGCTGTCCGAGCTCGTCCCCCGTGGAGCCCAGGTCATCGACGTCTATCTCAACGACCGCACGTCGCGCGCGATTACCAGCGACGAGGAGGCGGTCGCGATCGCGACCGCCGAGGCGGGTGAGTTCCTCGGCTCGCCGGTGCCCGATCCCGATCGCGCGCACGTCTTCGCGCGCGACCGCGCGATCGTCATGCCGCCGCCGGGTCACTATGCGGAGATGGTCAAGGCGACTCGTGAACTTCCAGACCGTGTTCGCCTCGCCGGCGATTACCTCTCGGTGAGTGTCGTCGAGGGAGCGGTCCGCAGCGGCGACCGCGCCGCGGCGGAACTCGCGGCGGGCTCCCGCACCGCACGCACCCCGGCCGTGGTCGGGGGAGCCCGGGTCTGAGCCGGCCTCGGGTGCGCATCCACGCGGCTCGCGCGCTCGCAGCCGGCGTGGTCAGCGTCGTGCCTCTGACGATCGGCGCGGCGCCCGCCACGACGGCGCTGCTGTCTGAGGAGGAGCGCCAGCGCGCCGCGAGGTATCGCGCTAAGCGGACTCGCGCGGAGTTCGTGACGGTCCGCACGGCCCTGCGCGAAGTGCTCGCCGCCCACCGCGATGAGGCGCCCGAGCGACTCGTCATCGTCACCGACAAGTACGGTAAGCCGCGGCTGCGCGACGGCGGGCCGGTGTTCAACGTCACCCACACCCGCGGCCTCGGACTGGTCGCGCTCGCCGAGGACCCGGAGGTGGGCGTCGACGCTGAGCTCATCGACCGCCGGCGCGTCACCCGGCAGCTTGAGCACCGGGTGCTCGCGCCGCGGGAGCTCGAAGCCGGCGAACAGGCGTCGGGCGGGGTGCGCGCCACGAGCTTCTTTGAGCGATGGACGTGCAAGGAGGCGATCGGCAAGGTGACAGGCCGCGGTATCACGCTCGGGTTCGACCGCCTGGCGGTGAGCGAGCTCTCACTCAATGGGTGCCCGACGCCGGCCGGGCCCGGCATCGAGTTCGCCGATATCGCCGTCGCGGCGATCGATATCGGCTCGCCGTTCGCGGCAGCCGTTGCGGCGCGCGGAACTGACTGGCGAGTGCGGCTCGAGCGATGTTAGTGTGCGTCACCGGAGCGACCGGGTTCCTCGGGGGTCATGTCTCAGCAGAGCTCGCCCGAGCCGGACACCGCGTCCGCGTCACCTACCGAGACAAGTCGCGACTGCCTCGACTCGGCGACGTCGCCGATGAGACGCGCAAAGCCGACCTGCTTGACCCGCGCTCGCTGCGCAACGCGTTCAAGGGAGTCGATGCCGTCTTTTGCACAGCGGGCGTGGTCGGCTCATCCGAGCGGGCGTGGCAGGTCAACGCGCGAGGCCCGCGGCTCGTCGTGGAGGCGGCCGCAGCGGCCGGCGTCCCCCGCGTGGTGCACACCTCGAGTGTCGTCGCGGTCGGCCCGTCTGCCCCCGGCGAGCTGGCGCGCGAGGATGACATCTATCGCGGCGCCCAGCTCGGGCTCGCCTACGTTGAGTCAAAGCGCGAGGGTGAGGCCAAGGCGATCGCTGCCGCGTTGCGCGCGGGTCAGCAGATCGTGGTGGTCAACCCGGCCTACGTGCTCGGTGCTCCGCTGGATCGCAGCGCACGACCGGAGAGCTCGTCTCGCCAGATGCTCGCGTTCCTCTCGGGGCAGATGGCGGTGGTCGTCGCCGGAGCCACCAATATCGTCGATGTCCGCGATGTCGCTCGCGGGCATCTGCTCGCGTTGGAACGCGGGCGCCCGGGCGAGCGCTACATCTTGGGCGGCCACAACCTCACGTGGAGTGAGTTCGTGCAGGAGACCCAACGCGTGTCGGGTGTGGGCCGTCCGGTCCTGATGCTGCCCGGCGAGCTGGCTCGGCTCGCGCACGTGCAGGAGCTTCTCGGCCTACCGGGGTTTTTGACCGGGGGGCTGTTGACGCGGCTTGCCGCCCCCAACTGGCAGTACTCCTCTGATAAGGCACAGCGCGAGCTCGGCTACAGCGCTCGGCCGCTGGAGGACACGCTGCTGGACGCGCTTGAGTGGTACCGCGAGCTCCGGGCGACGGGAGCTGTCGGCCGCGCGTCCACGGCGGGCTCCTACGCGCTGGCCGTCGCCCAGCGTGCCGGTGTCCTGGCCGCGCTCCGTGTCGCCGGTCGTCTAAGCGGACGAGATCTGGTAGTTGGCGACTGACGTCAGCCGTGGCTCATAGAGCGACGCGATGACGTCCTCATGACGTTCTTTGACCACGCTGCGACGCACCTTCATCGTGGGCGTGAGCTCACCGTTGTCCACGGTGAGGTTGCCCTCGAGCACCGCGAAGCGTCGGACCTGCTCGACGCGCGCGAGTCCGACGTTGACGGTGTCGACGAACCTCTGCAGCTCCGCCTGCACCGCCGGATGGGTTGCCAGCGTGTCCAGATCAGTGGCGACGCCGAGGTGCTGTGCCAGCGCGCCTGCCTCCTCGGGGTCGAGCGTCAATACCGCGACGATGTAGGGGCAGCGGTCCCCGAAGGCGACGGCATGGGAGATCCAACGTGATTGGCGTAGCAGATTCTCGATGTTGCTGGGGGATACGTTCTTGCCGCTGGAGGTGATCAGGATGTCCTTCTTGCGCCCGGTGATCGTCACGAAGCCGTCCGCGTCGACCGCGCCGATATCGCCGGAGTGCAGCCAGCCGTCTTTGAGCGTGGCCTCGGTCGCCGTCTCGTCGCGGTAGTAGCCGTTGAAGATGTGCGGGCCGCGCATGAGCAGCTCTCCGTCTTGGGCGATCTTCACCTCCGCTGGCTCTACCACCTGCCCGACGGTGCCAAAGCGCTGACTGCCCGGCCGGTTGCACGTCGTCATCGCGGTGCTCTCAGTCATCCCGTAGCCCTCGATGATGGGCACCCCGCACGCGTCAAAGAAATCGAGAATCTCCGAGGCGATGGGCGCGGCGCCCGACAGGGCGAGGCGCAGGCGACCTCCGAATAGGTTGCGCACCCGCTCGAGCACGAGCCGGTTGGCCAGCCGGCGCCCGACGAGCGCACCAAGCCCCGGCGACCGTCCCTCCCGTTCGGCGGCGCGCGCCTTGACCGCGGTCGCGATCGAGCGGTCAAAGACCCAGCCCTTCAGGGCGCCGGCTTCGTGCGCCGCGGCGGTCGCCTTGCCGTAGAACTTCTCAAAGAGCGCCGGCGCTGATAGGACGAGCGTGGGTTTGGTTTCGGCGAGGTCCTGGAACAGCCTCTGCATGTCTTTGCGCCAGAAGATGAGTTCGGCGTCCTGGTCGATGGCGTAGATGACGGCTGCGCGGGTCATCGCATGGGCGAGCGGGAGAAACAGGAAGACCGACGCGTCCTGGCCGAGGGTTGTCACCCTCCCGGCCATTCGGCAGTTGGCGATGGCGTTGCCGTGAGTGATCATGCAGCCCTTGGGCGGACCAGTCGTGCCGGAGGTGTAGGGGATGGTGCACAGGTGGCGGGGCTCGATCGCGCTCGCGCGCGCGTCGACCTCGTCCACATGGGCCGCTCCAAGCTCTTGCAGCTCGCTCAGCGAGATGGTCTGTGGGCTCGCCTGCTCAAACGCGACGACGTGCTCCAGCGCAGGAAGCCGCTCCCGGATCTGATCGACCTTCGCCACCTGGCTTTCGTCCTCGCAGAGCACCACGCGGGCCGCGGAGTGAGCCAGGACGTATTCGCACTCCTCGGGTGAGTTGGCCTGATAGACCGGTATCACCACAGCGCCCGTGAAGAGCGCCCCGAAGTCGGCGTACACCCACTCGGGACGCGTGTTTGACAGGATCGCGACGCGGTCGCCGGGCTGGATGCCCAGGTGGATGAGACCGCCGGCGATCTCGCGAACGATCCTTCCGAGCTCTGCCCAGCTCAACCGCTGCCATTCATCGTCTTGATAGTGGCGGACCGCGGTCCCGCGCCTTTGTGCGGCCTGTGCGATCAGCTGCGGAATGGTCTCTGCATCCATCGAGGGAGCGGACTCGGGACTCATGACAATTGACAACCTACGGACCGTCGTAGACGTGCGCGAGTTTCGCCGCTGCGGCCCGCGCGCGCTCACGAGCCTCTCCGGTTGCTTGATGTGACCAAGCCGCGTTGCGGGTGCTCTGAGGAGGGTGGAAGGGCGGCTGTGATGGCCTGGAGGACCGCCTGCTCGGCCGAGTGCACAAAGAAGTGGCCGCCGGCGAGCACCTGCTTGTCAAAGGCCATGCTCGTCTGCGTCCGCCAGGCCTCGACTTCCACCGGCGAGACCTCGGCGTCGTCGATCGCTGCGAACGCACGGATTGGAATGCAGAGCGGATCCTCGGGCTCGTAGGCGTAGGTGTCACAGGCGTTGAAGTCCGCGCGGATTGCGGGGAGCAGCAGCCGCATGAGTTGATCGCTCTCGAGAACCTCCGGTGGCGTTCCCCCGATCGCTCGCAGCCGCTCGGTGAACGCCTCGTCGGGAAGCGCGACTGTGGGTTGCCCTGCGACGGGGAGCTGGGGCGCCGCCTGTCCGGAGACGAACAGTCGAGCCGGCTGCGGGCCGGCGGCGCGGCGCAGCTCCCGGGCAACCTCGAAGGCGACCAAAGCACCCATGCTGTGGCCGAACAGCGCGAACGGGACGCCGCCGCTGTGAAGCGCGATCGCAGCGGCCGCCTCGACAGCGAGCTCGCGCACGGTCTGAGACGGCGCTTCCTCGAGCCTGCTTCCCCGCCCCGGGTAGCAGACGGCCAGCAGCTCACAGCGACGCGGCAGCTGCCGCGGCCAGGAGCGGAACGCCCGCGGGCGCCCGGCGGCATACGGAAAGCCGAACAGGCGCACCTGCGCGTAGGGGCGCGGTGAGAACAGCTCGAGGCGACCGCCCGCCAGTCGCGTGACACCCATGTCGCTCATAGGGCAACCAGGCTGGCTTTCTCAGCCAGGTCCTCAAGACTCGCGCTGGTGACCAAGTCCCGGAGCGCGATGTCCACTCCCAGCTCCGAGCAGATGCGCGGATGAAGGCGGACCACGTCGATGCTCGTGGCACCGAGATCCTCAAGACTCGCCCGCGGGTCGACCGTATCGCGTCTAAGTGCAGCCGCGACGAGCTCGACGAGTCGGGCGACGGCGCCGTTCAGCTGCGCCCCGGGGTGGCTGGGGCGTCCCACGGTCGGGTCTGGGGAGCGATCGCGTGCTGCAGGGCGGATGTGGGCTTCGTTGGCGCGGCGGACGGTCTCGTCCTGCTCGGCTGAGAGGGTGACGGGCGCCGCCTGCTCCCAGGCCTGGCCGGTGGCGAGCCGGTCAAGCAGATCTGCGTAGCGGTCGAACATGGCATCGAGCAGCCCGGGCGCGAACAGGTCCTCGACGGCGTCCCAGGTGAGCACGAGTTCTTCGTTTCGCTCGAGCGCCTGGTGGTCGAGCCACACCTGCGGCGTTTGGGAGATGGCGTACACGATCTCGCCGAGCGCGTCGACGGGAAACTCTCGGTCGGGGTCGAGCCCGAGGGTGCTGGTGAACACGACTGGCATGGCGCCGCGGCTGGTGCCGCGGCGCCGCGCGAGCTCGCGCATCACCTCGATCCCGTTCACGCGCCGATGCTCGAGATCGCGCCACAGCCGCTCCTGCAGGCGCGCCGCGCGCGCCCGGAACGTCTCTCCCTCACCGTCGACCTCAAGGAGGGTGAGGGAGGTGAAATCACCGATCACCCGGGCCACGTCGGGGTGCAGGGCCAGCCGGCTGTAGGTGGTCAGATTGAGCGTGAACGGGGCCTCGCCCGAGAATCGCAGGAGCACCTCGGCGAAGGCTGCGCACAGCACGCCCGAGGGTGTCAGTCCCGCGGTCGCGGCATGCGTGCGCAGCGCTGACCACTGGGCCGGAGCGAGCGTCATGCTACGACGGCAAAAGCGAGGCGAGGCGAGCGTGGCTGGGTCGGTGGCCAGCGGCAACCTGGGTGCCCCGGAGAGCCGGTCTAGTCGAGCCAGCCAGTACTCCCAATCGCGCTGTCTGGACTCAGCGGACCTCAGCTGCTGCTCGGCGAGGACATAGTCGCGGAATGTGATGCCGACGGGCTCAAGCTCCGCGCCCGGCTCCATGTAGAAGCGGCCGAGCTCGCGAGCGAACAGAAACAGGCTCGCGCCGTCGGCCACGAGCAGATCCACTGAGAGGAGGATCCTTGCGATTGCGCCGGTCAGCAGGACCACCCGGACCTCAAACAGCGGCCAGCGGTCTGCGGGCAGCAGTTGATGGGAGAGCTCGGCCCGCAACCGCGCAACCTCGCCGTCGATGTTCTCGGTCTCGCGCAGGTCCATGAGCTCAGGCTCGTATCGCGGCACATCGGCCAGCACTCGCTGGCGCCCATCGGCATCGACGATGGCCCGCAGCATGTCGTGGCGCTCGACCACACGGTTCAGCGCGTCGGTGAAACGCTCCGGGTCGAAGTCCGGACTGTCGATCTCGAAGTACGCGTGGCAGGAGACGCCCCCGAGGTCATAGGCGTCGCGGCGTCCCACCCAGTAGGCCTGCTGGATCTCGTTGAGCGGGAACGCATCGTGACGCTCGCCTGGGTTTTGCCCGAGCAGACCAGCCGCGGCGTCCGATCCGTTGCTCGAGACCATCGGCTCCTCGCCGCCCGCGACGGCCAGCCGCGCCGCGAAGGCCGGGGCAAGCCGCGCGCTGATCTCTCTCAGCGACCGGCCGGCTGCCACCATGCTCAACGGCAGGCTGAGCCCGAGCTCGCTCTCCAGCGTGTTGGACAACCCGACGGCCTTGAGCGAGTCCAGTCCGACCGTGTTCAAAGGCTCATCGGGGGAAAGCTCACCGGGAGCGAGTTCGAGCAGAGCAGCCACGAGAACCCGCAGGCGCTCTGTGAGCGCTATGGCGAGGAGGTCGTGGAGGGCTATCTCCTCCCCCAGCTGATCGTGAGCCTGGGCGTATAGCCGGCGCGCAGCGGCAGGTGTGAGTGGTTGGGCATCTTGGTCTGATGGCCAGGCAGCGCGTACGAGCTCGGCCAGGCGCTCGGCCGGGACCTCAGAGCATTTCTGGGGGGGCTGTGCCTGTGCGGGCGCCGGGTCGGGCAGTCGGTTGCGGTCGACCTTGCCGTTGGCGCTGAGGGGGATCTCCGCCAGCGCGATGAAGGACGATGGGACCATCCATTTGGGGAGCGTCTGTGAGAGGAAATCTCTGAGCGCGGCGGGCTCGGGCAGCTCGACGTCGGTCGTGTAGTAGGCGACGAGTCGGCGCTCCTCCCGGGGGCCATGAGCGGCGCAGACCGCCTGGCGCACCAGCGGGTGGCCGGTGAGCGCGGCCTCGACTTCGCCCAGCTCGATCCGGTAGCCGTGCACCTTGACCTGGGAGTCGGCACGCCCCTGAAACTCGATCACCCCGTTCGGGCGACGGCGGCCGAGGTCGCCCGTGCGGTAGAGCCGCTGGCGGGTACGAGGGTGCGTGATGAATGCCGCGTCGGTGCGCTCGGGGTCCTGCCAGTAGCCGAGCGCCAGTCCGCCGCCGGCGATGTACAGCTCGCCGCTCACCCATGCCGGGCAGGGCTCCAGGTCTGAGCCCAGGACGTGGACCTGCTGGTTGGCGAGGGGGCGCCCGTAGGGGATCGAGGTCCAGCCCGGCTCGAGCTGATCGACGGGGTGAAAGATCGACCAGATGGCCGCCTCGGTCGCCCCGCCGAGACTGACCAGCTCGGCGCGGGAGCGCTCGGCCAACCTGGGCGGAAGGGTGGTCGGGATCCAGTCGCCGCTCAGCATCACGAGCCGCAGCGAATCCGGTAGTCGCTCACAGCGCGCCGCCGCGCGCTCGAGCAGCAGGGTCATCAGGGCGGGCACCGAGTTCCAGACGGTGGCTCTCTCGCGCTCGACGAGCTCGGCCCAGTGCGCCGGATCGCCCAGGCCGGCCGGGTCTGGCATGACGATCGTCGCTCCGACGGCCAGCGTCCCGAAGATGTCCCAGACCGAGAGGTCAAACGACAGCGCCGAGAGAGCCAGGACGCGATCTTGGGGGCCCAAGGCGAAGCGACCGTTGATATCGCCGACGGTGTTCAGCGCTGCGCGGTGATCGATCATCACCCCCTTCGGCTCACCCGTCGAGCCCGACGTGAAGATCACGTAGGCGAGATCCTGGGGCGATGAACGCTCTGGCGGGGCAGGACCGACAGGTCCCTCCTCACAGACAACGAGTAGCTCCACGTCTTCGGGCCAAGCGATCTCGCGCGCGGGGGCGGCTTGGGTGAGTACGACCGAGGCGCCGACGCGCGCGAGCAGTCGCTGCACGCGGTCGGGTGGCAGGTCGGGGTCGATTGGAACGTACGCGGCGCCGGCTCGCAGGATCCCCAGTGCCGCGACAACTTGCTCCCAGCCCTTGCGCATCGCCACGGCGACGAGTTCGCCTCGCCCGCACACGGCTGCGGCTACGCCGGCCGAGCGGCGATCGAGCTCCTCGTAGGTCAGCCTGCGCTCGCCCGCCACGACGGCCAGCGTGTCGGGGTTCGTGACCGCCTGCTTGAGAAACGCCTCGTGCAACAGGCCGTCGTGCGAGCGGGCCTCGGTCGCGTTCGCGCTCTGCACGGCCTCGAGCTGGTCTGCTGGGAGGCGAACCGGCGCCGCCTCCTCCCAGCCCTTGCCGTGAGCGAGCCGGCCGAGCAGATCGCGGTAGCAGTCAAACATCGCATCGAGGACTCCCGGCGCAAACAGGCCCTCGACGGCGTCCCAGTTGAGCTCCAGTTCCCCGTCGCGCTCCAGTACCTGGTGGTCCAGCCACACCTGCGGGGTTTGGGAGATGGCGTACACGGGGGTGCCGAGTCCGTCAAAGAGGGGGCGCCGGCCGCCGTCGGGGTCCAGGCCGAGGGTGCTGGTGAAGACGACGGGCATGGCGGCGCGATCGCGGCCGTGGCGCCGTGCGAGCTCGCGTGTGACCTCCACCCCGTTGACTCGCCGATGTTCGAGATCGCGCCAGAGTTGTGCCTGCAAGCGGGACGCGCGCGCGGTGAAGGTCTCGCCCTCGCCGTCGGCCTCGAGCAGAATGAGCGAGGTGAAGTCGCCGAGCACACGCGCGATGTCGGGGTGCAGGGCCAGGCGGTTGTAGGTGGTGAGGTTGAGTGTGAACGGGCCGCCGCCGGAAAAGCGCCGCAGCACCTCGGCGAACGCCGAGCAGAGCAGGCCCGAGGGCGTGAGTCCTGCGGCGACGCCACGCTCTCGCAGCGCGGACCACTGCGCCGGGTCAAGCGTGAAGCTTCGTCGGCGAAAGCGTGGAGGTTCGCGCCCTGCCCGCTCGTCGGCGAGCGCCAACTTCGGCGCCCCGGGAAGCTGATCGAGGCGCTCAAGCCAATACTCCCAGTCGCGCCGCCTCGCCTCGGTGCTTTCAACCGCTTGCTCGGCGAGTACGTAGTCGCGGAACGTGGCTCTGATCGGCGCCAGCTGCGTGTCGGGATGCTCGTACAGGAGGCCGAGCTCGCGGCCGAAGCGCAGGAAGCTGGCCGCATCCGCGATCAGGAGATCGAGGGACACGAGCACTCGCGCGAGGTCGTCGCCAAGGAGAACCACCCGGAACTCAAACAGCGGCCAGCGATCCGCCGGGATCACCTCGTGCGAGTAGGCGTCGCGCAGTCGCTCAAGCTCGCGATCGACGTTCTCGGCCTCGCGCAGGTCGATCACCTCTGGCTCATAGCGGGGCACGTCGGCCAGCACCCGCTGGCGACCATCATTCTGTACCACGGCACGCAGCATCTCGTGGCGCCCGATGAGACGGTTCAAAGCGCCGGCGAGCCGCTCGGTGTCGAGGTGGCGGCGCTCGAGCTCGAGGTAGTAGTGGCAGGAAACGCCGCCCAGCTCGAAGTCCTCGGCACGACCGACCCAGTACGCCTGCTGGATTGCAGTGAGGGGGAACGGGTCCTGCGCCCCATTTGGATCGGCGTGCAGGACCTCGGTCGCGCTCAGTGCGTGCCTGGCCAGGGAGCTGACCTGAGCGAGGGAGGCTCCTTCTGCCAGCGGCGCGAGTGGGATCTCCACGCCGAGGTCTCGCACAACCGCCTCCTGGAGCTCGACCGCGGTCAGCGAGTCCAGTCCGAACTGAGAGAGCGACCGGGCGGGGTCAAGCTCGTCGGGCTCCAATCCCAGTAACGCGGCGGCCCGCTGCGTGATGGCGCGCAACAGGTCCTGCTCGTTCTCACCGCCGAGGGCGTCACGACCGCGTCCGGGTTGCCCGCCCCCTGGGGCGCCGTTGTCGGCAGGCTCAGCCAGCATCTGTCTGCGCTGCCATACGGGCCGCGGCAGATCCACCACGCGAGCCCCTGCGGGGAACAGGGCACGCAGGTCAAGCGATCGGCCCCGGACCCACAGAGCACCGACCGTCTCAAGCAGCGCATGTCGCTCGTTCTCGCCTGGGCGCAACGACGCGAGGATCTGCACCTCACCCGCTGGATACTCATCTGAGCGCGGCCCGGTTTCGAGTATCAGCCCGCATCCAAGCTCGATCGCCACTGCGGTGGGGGTTTGACCGGCGAGATCGATGGCCTTGGTCGGCGGGGGACTCGTGCTTTCTCCGGTGAGCCGACGGGCGGCCTCACCGATCGTCAGCTCGCCGGAGGTGTAGGCGGCGGCGAGGAGTCCGGCGCCCTCGCCGGCACTGACATCCGGGCGCAGGCCGAGGCGCTCCCAGAGCGCGGCGAGCGATACCTCGAGGGCAAAGCGCAGAGCCGGCTCGCAGCGAGGGTCAGCGCCGGATGCAAGCTGCTCCATGACCGAGCAGCCGACGTGGGGACCAAGAATGGAATCGCACCGCGCCAACGCGTCAGCGAACGCGATCTCCTGGTCAAAAAGCGCGCGTCCCAGGCCAGGCCAGCCCCCCGAGGCTGGGAACGCGAAGCACACCGGTCCTCGGAGATGAGAGCGGTCTCCTGAGCAACAGCGGTCGCGGTCTCCGTTCAAATAGGACTCCAAGCAGCTGACCAGCTCGGCGCGATCGCTCCCCACCACCGTCAGCGCGTGATCGTGGTGAGCACGGCGCACGGTCGCGGTAAAGCAGGCGTCAACGAGAGACTGCTCGTCGCAGTCGTGCTCGAGGAAGCGCGCGAAGCGAAGCGTCTCCTCGTGCAACCGTCGCTCGCTGCGAGCAGACAGGGCCAGCAGTTGCGCCCCGTCGCTAATCGCCGAGCACCTCCTCGAGTACGACGTGGGCGTTGGTGCCGCCGAAGCCGAACGCGCTCACGCCTGCGCGACGAGGGCCCAGGCCGTAGGTCTCCCATGGGCGTGTGTGGGTTGCGACGGCAATCGGCAGCTGCGCGAAGTCGATCCCACGGTTTGGGTCGGCAAAGTGCAGGCTGGGAGGGAGCATCTGGTGCTGCAGCGCGAGAACTCCCTTGATCACGCTGGCCATGCCCGAAGCAGCCTCGAGATGGCCGATGTTCGTCTTCACTGAGCCGACCCAGCAGATCTTGCCGAGCGGTCGATCCTCCCCCAGTACACTGCCGAGCGCGTTGGCCTCGACGGCGTCGCCGAGTTGGGTGCCGGTGCCGTGGGCCTCGACGTATTCGATCTCGCCCGGCGATACGCCGGCACGGTCGTATGCGGCGCGCAGGACAGATTCCTGCGCGGTCCGGCTGGGCGCGGTCAAGCCGTTGGTCCGTCCGTCGCTGTTCTGGGCGCTGCCTCGTACTAGCGCGAGGACCCGGTCGCCGTCCTCTATCGCATCCGACAGCGGCTTGAGCACGAGCGCTCCAGCGCCCTCGCCGCGGACGAAGCCGTCGCCATGCGCATCAAACGCCCGGCATCGGCCGTCTGAGGAGAGCAGGCCAAGGCTGGCCAGGCCGAGCGTCGTCTCCGCGCTCAGCATCAGGTTCACGCCGCTGGCGATCGCCTGCGCGCACTCCCCGGTCAAGAGCGCCTGGCAAGCGAGGTGCAGCGCCACCAGCGACGAGGAGCACGCCGTGTCCACCGCCAGGCTCGGTCCGCGGAGGTCGAACGCGTAGGAAAGCCGGTTCGCGGCGATGCTGCTTGCCGTGCCGGTGGCAGCGTAGCGCCCGACACCGGCCGGGGCGCGAAACTGGAGTTGGCGGTAGTCCGACGTGCTGACGCCGACATACACCCCGGTCGAGCTGCCCTCAAATCCGGCGGCTATGGCTGCGTTCTCCACGGCCTCCCACCCCACCTCAAGCAGCAGACGCTGCTGCGGATCCATTTGCGCAGCCTCCCGAGGCGAGATCCCGAAGGCGACCGGGTCAAACTCGTCGACTCCATCGATAAACGCGCCAAAGCCAAGCGCCGCAGCCTGCGCCTCGGCATGCGCGCCGAACCGGCCAAGCGGCGGTGCGCCGACCGCCTCGTCGCCGGCTGCCAGGAGGCGCCAGAATGCCTCTGGACCGTCGGCGCCCGGAAAGCGGCAGGCCATCCCGATGATCGCAATCGGTTCGCCTCGCTGTGCGTCGCGTCGCTTTGGCTGCGTGGCGCTCTCGTCCTCACCGGTGGTGAGGTGAGCCGCCAGCGTGACGATTGCCGGATAGTCGTAGAGCAGCGTGTCGGGCAGGTCGCACGCTAGCCATGCTGCCAGCTCCCCGACGATCTCGACCGCGCCAACGGAATCCAGCCCGAAGGCCTCGAACGGGACCCGGGGGTCCACCTCGGTGACGGGCACCGCGGTGCGTGCCGCGACCGCTGCCTTGAGCCATCCCTCAATCTCGCCCTGACTATGGCGTCCTCGTTGGCTGTACTGCAGCAGCTTTGCCCCCTCCCGGCCCGGCCAGAGCACAATTGCTCTCACCGAAACCTAGGTTGGGCGCCTGGCCCTTGTCAAACAGCCGCTGCGACAGACCTGCCTGGCCGCACCTAGCGCCCCCGACCGCCGCGCCATCGCATGGCGCTCGAGCACCCGCGGGGCGCCTTGCTCCCTCGCCGCATCGCGGGATGGCACTGACATCGGTCAGGGTGCCGTCGCCAAGGACAGCTTTGCGTCGTGTCGCATGGCTGCCTGACGAACAGCGCGGCGGCCCGGGGCGTTACCAGCGCAGCAAAGAGGCCCCGTGAAGCAGGGTCCCCGGCGACCGAGATCGGCCGCCTCTCGGGCCTCTCAACCGCCGATCGGGGCTCGCGCGTTGGCACCCCAGAAGATCTGTGTTCCGAACGCGTCGATGACGTTGACGAGAACCAGGTTAAGCACCATCGACTTGGCTGTCGCCCGCCCGACGCCAACGGGCCCTCCACCGGCGTTATAGCCGTAGTAGCAGCCAACGAGCACGATAACGGTGGCCATGATGATCCCCTTGAGACAGCTGAACAGGAAGTCTGTCGGGTTCTGAAACTGCCAGAAGATCAGGAGGTAGCCGCCGGCGGAGGTGTAGCCGATCTGGTCGACGATGGCGAGATAAGAGGCGGCGTAGGCGATTCCGATGGCGCCGACATACATGAACGGCAGCACGATCCAGGCGGCCAGCAGCCGGGTCGCGCACAGGAACACCATCGAGTCGACGCCCATCACCTCGAGGGCGTCGATCTCCTCGGAGATGCGCATCGCGCCGAGCTCAGCCACGATTCCGGTCCCCACCTTGGCGGCCATCATGTAGCCGAACACGACCGGCACCGCCTCGCGCAGGTTGCACCACGCGGCGAACACCCCCGAGTAGTTGGGGGTGCCCGTCGAGTAGGTGATGTAGGCGGCCTCGATCCCACATGTGCCGAGTCCGATGAAGAACACGAGGCCCCAGATGACCGCGGTGGACCCAACGATCAGGATCCCAGCCTGGCGCAGCGCCTCGCCGAAGAACCGGAACACGCGCAGACTGCATACATCGCGTATGACCTGGGAGCCGAACCGGCCGATCTCTCCGGCGGATGCAAGCCATTCGCGCGGGAGCTGAAGCAGTTCGTTCAATTGCTCATGGCGCGCCGGGGACCCGAAACCCTGCCGGAGCGGAATCTGCGCGGTGTCGCCTGGATGCGGCCCCTACGGTCTGTTCTCGATGTCATCCGCCCCTCGCCCCTTCTCGACACGCCATCACGAACTATCACAAGTCGCGGCCCCACCCAGCCGTGTGCCCCTTTTTCTCGGTAAAGCATACCTGTGTCGCTTTCCCGATGCCGCAGGTTACCATGCGACGTGTCAGTCAGCCCAGGCGGTGTCTATGCCGCTTACCGGAATGAGGCAATCTATATGTATGCCCCGCCATTCGTCGTGCTGATCGTCGGGATCCTGCTTCGCATTACCACTACCTTGGTTCCCGGCCAACACGCGATCGCAGATGTCTGCATCTGGACAGGAGCCGGCACGGTTGTGCTATATCCGCTGCTCGTCCGACGGATGTAACGACCGGCGCCGAGGTCCCCGCGTGCGGCTTGCATGGCGCGGCTGCCGGCGCCCGCGGGACTGTCGGGCATGGTTTAGCTCACGGTGCTGTCACGTGAGGCCGAGGCGGCGGTCCGCGCACCCATGCCACCCGCGCCCACACCACCGCGGGCGAGCTGAATCGCGTGTCCGCAGTGAGGGCACAGCACGGTCGCCTGCACGCCGGGACCGGTCTCCGAGCCCGCTCCGCCAGGCGCGCTGGCCAGTCGTTGCGCTGCGCGGAGCTCGATGCGTAGATCTGCCACCGCCAGCCGATCGGCGATGCTGCGGTCGAGCCAATCATCCTGCTCGACTGGGTCAAGCGCGGCCAGCGCGGCGTGGTGACTCCACGTTAGATTGTCCCGACGTCGGGACAATTCAAAGCGGGAAGAGACGTACGCCATGTTTCTCAGGCTCTTGACGTCATAGCCGGTGATCCGCCCCGCCTCCGCGTACTTCTCGCCCCACCGATCAGCGCCGTAGCAAACCCAGTCACCGACCCACCATTGGCTGCACCGGCCGATGGAGCCGATGCGACGTCCCAGAGCCAGCCATTCGGGGTGGCTCAACTCGGAGTCAGGGCTCCACGCCAACGGCGGTCGCTGTGCGCCATGGGAGGCGCTCGTCGAACGGATCGTCGGAGATCGCGTGACGGGTCTGGTGGATGTCGGCAAGATGCAGCGAGCCTTCCGGACGACGCTTGGTCTGGCTATCGGCGTCACGCAGCACCATGCTGCGCCACGCTAAACTGGCACCTGCTACCCGCGTGTCGCCGACTTCGGCTCATCGGGCATCACAGCGCCCGGCGAGACGTGCTCCCTCCCCAGCGCGTTGCTCTCCGCCAGTGAGTAGACCGTACCTGCCCCACACTGTCAAGTATCGACTAGTCGGATCAGACGGGTTGGCCGAACCGGGTGTCACACGGCGCAACAGTCAACTGGTGGGATGACCCCATTTGCCGGGCGAAATGGCGTTGGCCATAATGGAGCAGTGGCTTCGGGCGCGACATCCGAAACGGGGCGGTCGGCACTGCGCGGTCCCCTGCTCAGCCTACTGATCCAGCAGCAGCAGCCCACCCATGCCTACAAGCTGTACGTCCTTATCAATCAGTGGCTCCCGACGTGGCACGTCGTGCGCGGGACGGTGGCTGACCTACTCAACGAACTGGAAGCCGAAGGCGTCATCCGTTCGTCTCAGGAGCCGCGGAAGGTCTACTACCCGGGTCCCCGGGCCGCGCAGGCGTTAGACGCATGGATGGGCAAAGTCGTCTCGCAGCCGCCGGTTCGAGAGGAGTTGCACGCGATGATCCTGTGTTCCTCTCGGCGCCATGCACCGACCCTGCTCCGCGCTCTGGACACATATCAGAAGGAATGCTCGGCGCAGCTCTCTGAGTCTCAGGGCGGGGAGACGAACTCGGGCTCATGGAGAAGTCTCACGATCAATCTGGTCCGCGCGGCCGCAGACGACCACTGGAACGCCAAGATCGCCTGGGCGATATCCACCCAGGAGCGGATCAGGGCCCATCTCGCCCAGGCTGAGCCTCCCGATGCTGGCCTGGGCTGAGCCTCACGCCGGGGTCGGGAGCGACGAGGCAGGAGGGCCCGGCCTCGAGCCCGGGGCCGTCGGGTCCCAGGCAAGAGTGCTCGCCGGGGCCACCCGGGGCCCCTCCCGCCAACGGCGGTCCCCACGTTGGACCTCGCCAACCGGACGGCGTGCGCCGGCGATGCGGATCGCGCTCGGTGTGGCGTGTCGGACGAGACCGCACCGCGGGCCGGCATGGGAGGACGCCGGCGCCCCCGGCGGCCACGCCGATCGCGGCCAGAGTCACGCCGGCGCCGGCCGTGGCCGGGAGCGGGCCAGCGGATGTCGTCGCAGTGCGCGACCGCGTCGTAACAGAAGACCGCGGGCTGCACGACACAGTCGCCGCACTCGAGCTCGCGCGGCCACCAGCGCCACCGCCAGCGGGCGCTCACCAGCGGACCCCCGAGCAGGATCCCCACGTCAACCGGGTGCACCGCGCCGAGACACCGCACCCGGGTTCCATTCGGCGTCGGTTCACTCTCGAGCACGCGTTCTGTGAGCCCCTCAGTACCGTGCTTCGGGGGGGTGCGGCGCCGCCAGATCGCTGCGTATGATCGGCCCGTGACCAGCCTCTTAGCCATCAGTGATCTGCACGTAAACGACCCTGAAAATCGCCGCGTGTTCGAAGGTCTGCGGGCACGCTCGCCGCGGGATTGGCTGATCGTGTGTGGCGACGTGAGCGAGCTGAGCACAGACGTGGAATGGGCCCTGGGACTGCTGCGCGAACGCTTCGATCAGGTAATCTGGGTGCCGGGCAACCACGATCTGTGGACTGTCCCGGAGGACCCCGCACAACAGCGGGGTCAGGCACGTTACTGCCATCTGGTGGAGGCGTGCCGCCGTCTGGGAGTCATCACCCCCGAGGATCCCTACCCGATCTGGGAAGGGATCGGCGGGCCCGTGACCGTCGTGCCGCTGTTCCTGCTCTACGACTACTCCTTCGGCAGCAACATCGCCCCTACCAAGGAGCAGTCGCTCGCGCTGGCGCACGCGGCGGGGGTGGTGTGCAGCGACGAGCTCGTGCTGCACCCCGATCCCCACCCGAGCAGGGAGGCGTGGTGCGCGGTTCGGGTGCACGAGAGCGAACTCCGTCTGGGCGCAAGGGACCCCGAGCTGCCGACTGTCCTGGTCAACCATTTCCCGCTGATCCGCGACCCCACTCAGGTCCTCTACCACCCGGAGTTCGCGCAGTGGTGCGGGACCGTGCGCACCGCAGACTGGCACGTGCGCTTCGGGGCGAAGGCGGTGGTGTACGGGCACCTGCACATACCCCGGGTCACCTGGCACGACGGGGTGAGGTTCACAGAGGTCTCGCTGGGCTATCCGCGCGAGTGGCGTCGCCGGCGCGGCCGATCGGGAGCATACGGCCCGGAGAGCTCGTTCGGGCGGCACGCGGTGCTGCACCCGGTCCTGCCAGAGGGGGACTGGCCGTGATCGAGGAGATCCTGCCCGCTGGGGTGGCCGCTGTGGACACTCGCGAGGACCTGCTCCACATCGAGCTCTACCCGGAGGAGCAGGCGACGCTCGGGCAAGCAGTCGAGCAGCGTAGGCGAGAGTTCGTCACGACACGAGCGTGTGCCCGAGAGGCGTTCGAGCGACTCGATCTGCCGCACACCCCAATCGCAGCGGGAGCGCAAGGGCAGCCGCTGTGGCCGGAGGGGGTGGTGGGGAGCATCACCCACTGCGCGGGCTATCGCGCGTGTGCGCTGGCACGCATCGCAGACCTGGCAGGGGTCGGGATCGACGCAGAGCCCAACGAGCCGCTGCCCGACGGTGTGCTCGGGGAGATCGCCCGCATGGAGGAGCGCCCGCGGCTGGCCGAGCTGACGCGCGCTGCACCCGCGGTCAACTGGGATCGGCTGCTGTTTAGTGCGAAGGAGTCGGTGTACAAGGTGTGGTTCCCGATCGCGGAATGCTGGCTGGGCTTCGAGGACGCGACACTCACGCTCGACCAGACCAAACAGACCTTCCAGGCTCAGCTGCTGAAGCCCTGGCCCGATGTCGGGATCCGGCTTCCGCCGACTCTCAAGGGTCGCTGGCTGGTTCGCGATGGCCTCGTGCTCACTGCGATTACATTGCCTCGGATCGCATCGCCGCTGGTCTGATCCACATCGCAGTACGATTTGGACGTGCTGGCACTATCCTAATGGCACTCGACCCCGGCTCGGTCGGCCTCTCTCATGACAGCTCACCTCGACCCCAGCGCACAAGCGATTCTCGACGTTATGCGCGCGACAGGCTTGGCGCCGCTGCACACACTGCCGCTCGAGGAGGCTCGAGAGCGGATGAGAGCGACGTTCGTCACGCGGGGCGAGCAGCTGACCGTCGCGAACGTAGAGGATGTGTCAGTGTCAACGCTGACCGGCGCACTGCGCCTGCGTCTGTATCGGCCGACGGCTGGCAACCTACCGGTGGCTCTGTTTCTCCACGGTGGCGGCTGGACGCTCAACGACCTTGACACCCATGACCATCTGTGTCGTCTTCTGGCCAAGCGATCGGGCTCGCTGCTCGTCTCGCTCGACTATCGCCGTGCTCCCGAGCACAAGCATCCCGCCGCCCTCGACGACGCCTACACCGCGTACCGGTGGCTACTTGACAACGCCGACCGCATCAACTGTGATGTGCGGAGCCTGACGATCGTAGGAGAAAGCTCAGGGGGCGCAATGGCAGCCGGCCTCACCCTTCTGCTGCGCGACATCGGCGCGCCCATGCCCACCTACCAGATCATGGTATACCCCGTTGCCGATGCCTTTGACCGCTGGCCGTCCTACGCCTCGCGGGGCAGCGGTTACATACTCGACCGCGACCAGCTCAAATGGTTCTTCGATAATTATCTTCCCCCAACCGTCGACCCCTCGGATCAGTATCTCTTCCCGTTGACGGCACGCGACCTGTCCGGCCTTCCTCCGGCGCTGGTTATGACGGCGGAGTTCGATCCCCTACGTGACGAGGGCGTTGCCTACGCAGAAAAGCTCGCCGCTGCAGGCGTACCGGTTGAGCACAAGCACGCCGAAGATCAGATGCATGGCTTCCTGCTTCATAGCAAGGCGATCCCAAAGGCAGGTCAGCTGATCGATCTGGTGGCTGACGCGCTTGTGTCGCATGCCCGCGCACGGCTAGTACACACATGACGTCGCTCCACGCCAAATCACGCATGCACGGGATTGAATGCGAGCAACTGCGCAAGGCGTACGGCGAGGTCCAAGCTCTCGACGGAGTGTCGCTCGAGGCTAGGCCTGGCGATATACTCGCGCTCCTGGGCCCAAACGGCTCAGGCAAGACGACCACCGTCCGTATCCTCACCACCCTCTCCGCTCCAGATTCCGGCTCTGCGCGTGTAGCCGGCAGTGACGTCGTCGGCGAAGGGCAGCGCGTCCGCGAAGCGATCGGTTTGACCGCCCAGGAGACGAAGCTCGATGGCTTCCTCACCGGCGAGGAATACTTGGACATGGTGGCGCGGATGCGTCACATCCCACGCCTGCGCCGCATCAAAGAAGTCGCTGCGCTCCTGACCGAGTTCGAGCTGGACGAGATCGCGCGGGCGCGGATTGGCGGCTACTCGGGCGGGATGCGTCGACGGTTGGACATCGCAACAAGTCTCATTGGAAGCCCCACGGTGCTCTTTCTCGATGAGCCCTCTACCGGCTTGGACCCCCACAGCCGCGAGCGTATGTGGGATGCGATCCGTCGACGCACGCACGAAGGTGCGACTGTGCTGCTCACCACCCAGTACATGGAGGAGGCGGACGCGCTCGCCGATTCGATCGTTGTTCTGGCGCGCGGGCGAATCATAGGCTGCGGTCCGCCGGCCGCGCTCAAGGACAGCATGGGGAGCAGTGTCGTGGAGTTGACTCTGACAAGCGCCGATCAAAGAGACCAGGCGGCAGCGACCCTCGCCGCACTGGACACCCCGTCGCCTCCAGCCGCCGGACGAGAGCTGTTGAGCTTCGTCCTGTCGAGATCCAGCCCTCCGCTGCTCACGATCCTGCGCCGTTTGGATGCAAACGGTGTCCAGGTGGCCGACGTGATCGTGCGCCGACCAACGCTGGATGAGGTGTTTCTGCGCCTCACTCGCAACGTTGACGTCCCGTCCGAGGCCGAGTCAGAGACGGCATGAATATGTCTAGGGCTTTCCGACCAGGCATGTCGGACGTGCTCACATTGACGCGCCGCAACCTCGTCCGCTACAGGCGCAGGCCCGACGTGATCGTCCTTATTCTGATCCAGCCGCTTGTAATGCTGCTGCTGTTTCGTTATGTCATCGGCGGGGCGATACACATCCCGCGAGTAAACTACGTCGAGTACCTCACGCCGGCCGTGTTTGGGATCGCCGTCATGAACGCGTCGGCAACCCTCGGCGTCGGACTCGCGGAGGATCTGATGGCGGGCGTCGTTGATCGCGTACGTGCGCTTCCGATCCCGCGGCTGTCATTTCTCGTGGCCCGAGTCGTGACCGACGTCGCGAGGAATCTGCTCGTCATCCCATTGGTCGGGGTGCTCGGACTGGCGGTCGGCTTCCACTTCACCGCGACGGCCCCCAACATCGTTCTCGCGTTCGCGTTGCTGCTGGCACTCGGACTTGCGTTCGCGTGGCTCTCGATCTTGATCGCGCTGTGGAGCGGATCCCCCGAAGCCACTCAGGGCCTCGCGGTCATGCTCTTTGTCGTGGGTGCCTTCTTGTCCTCCGGCTTCGTCCCGATCGACACGATGCCGTCCGTCCTTCAAGGCGTCGCTGAAGCAAGCCCGGTCACCCACGTTGACAATGCGCTGCGCGTACTGACGACGAGCGCCAGTGGCCCGGTAACTCACGAAGTCCTGGCCGCGCTCGCTTGGATCGTCGCGATCGTCGTCGTCACAGTGCCTCTTGCGCTCCGCGGTTACGCTCGCTACGCACGGTAGCCGCTCGACGAGGCTTCGGAGGGGATGAGCCGAGTCTCACTCCGAGGGCACCCAGCCGCGTGCATGCCACCACCGTTGTCCGGACGCCTGGCTCAACGGCAAAGGCCAAGGGGGAGGCCAGTGCGATAGGTCTCGCCCGATGGGATCTCTTGGGGGGGGCGGTGACGGCCTACGCTACGGCCGGATCTTTCACGCTGGCCTCCGCCAGCCAGGTCTCGATCGCCCGCGCCGTCGCGTCGGCGTCCTCTGCGATGATCGTGAAGTGATTACTGGTGACTTGAACGGTATCGTCTGCGACCTGCCATCGCTCATCTCGAACGCCGCTCAGCGGCTCGCTCGCCTGGATAAGGAGGGACGGCGCCCTGACCACACCGGGTACCCATTCGCCCATCAGGCGTGAGTAAGCACCCATCGCCACGAGATGATCGTCGTTGATCAGGATATGAGCGCTGTCCCCATTCAGGATCTGAGCCATAGCAGACAAGGAGACGCGCACTCGCTCCTCGTCATCGGCGGGTAGGTATGTGTCGAGTAGAACCAGGCCTGAAGGGTCCACGCCATTGCTCTCAAGCTTCTCTGCGACACCATACGCAAGCGCGCCTCCGATGGAGTAGCCGACCAGTACGAATGGCTTGCCTGCAGCCAGGTGCGCTGTGGAGTCGGCGATGGCCTGGAGCGCCAGATCTGATGACCCCGGAAGAAGTTCTCCTTTGTGGAAGCCGGGCAGTGACATCGCTGCAACTGTCCTGGTTCCTGCGAAGGCCTTGGACAGGCGGATGAACTGATGCGGCCCCAACGCGTTGACGAATGAGGGTATGCAGATCAGCTGAGGGAGCGCCGATCCTGTCGCTATGGTCACCGCATGGGGCGAACTGGACAGCTCTTCCATGGAGTCATATGTTGGCCGGAACCGCGAGGCCTTCACGAGGAGGGGGGCTAGGTCGAAAAACATGCCACGGTCATGAGCATTTCGGAGCATTTCACCCAACATCCCGGGCGCACTATCAATCTGTGAGAAGTCGCCTTGCGGCGCCGGCGCTCCGTCATCCCCAACCCGGAGGCGCAGATGCTCCGCGACCGCCGAAGCTGTCTGGTAATCGAAGATGAGCGTGGCGGAGAGTTGTAGGCCGGTCGCCTGACCCAAGCGGTTTCTGAGCTCGATCGCTCCGAGGGAGTCAAAGCCCAACTCCATGAGTGAGCGCTGTGGATCGATGGCCTCGGCGGAGGCGTGCCCCAACACCGCCGCGACATGGCTCAGGACGAGCTCGAGCACGATCGCATCCCACTCAGACTCGGGCGCGCCCGCCAACCGCCTCGCCAACGAACCCTGACCCTCTGAAGCCCGGCGTGCCGGCATGCGTACCAGCCCCCGCAGAATCGCCGGTAGCATCCCGGCGCGCGCCTGAGCGCGCAGCGCGGCGGTGTCCAGCGCGACCGGGACGAGCAGGGGGCGATCGATACCGCGGGCAATGTCGATCAGCTCCAGGCCCTGCTGGTCAGACAGCGGTATGAGGCCTTCCGCGCGCCGCAAGCGCTCAGCGACCTGTATCCGCTCGGCCTCGCTCAAACCACCGGTCATGCCGGTCGCGCGCTCCCACGCCCCGAACGCCAACGAGCTGACCGGCAACCCCCGCGCGCGAGCGTGGGCCGCCAGCCCATCCAGGAACGCGTTGGCCGCCGCATAACTGGACCGCCGCGCGCTGCCCAGCGTGCCCGCGACCGAGGAGAACAGGATGAGCTCCGCCAGCCCCAAACCCTCGGTCAGCTCCAATAGGTTGATCGCGCCATCGACCTTGGGCGCCAACACCCGGCGCAACCGCTCACCGTCAAGCGACTCGATCGCGCCGTCGTCAATTAGCCCAGCGGTGTGCACGACTGCGGTCAACGGGTGATCCTCGCCCACCGACGCGATCAACGCCGCGACCTGGTCCCGCTCAGTGACATCACACGCCGCAAGCCGCACCTCACACCCAAGCTCCTGAAGAGCGCTGTGCAACTCCCCAGCGCCCTCTGCCGCCATCCCAGCACGACTCACCAGGAGCAAATGCTTGGCACCGTGCTCGGCCACCAGATGGCCGGCCAAAAGCGCGCCCAGTCCACCGGTGCCACCCGTGATCAAAACCGTGCCCTCGCTGTCAAGCACCGGCGGCCCGGCAGCTGGATGCTGCACCTTCACCCGCGAAAGCCGGGGCACCAACAGCGCGCCGTCGCGGACCGCGACCTCTGGCTCCCCGCTCGAGAGCGCCCCGTACAGCCACGAGGCCGAGGTGTCGCCTGGCTCGGTGTCGAGCAGGCCCACCCGGCCAGGATGCTCAGACCGCGCGCTGCGCAGCAGACCCACGAGCGCGGCCTGCGACAGATTGGGCGCCTCGCCAGCTGCGACCGCGACGGCGCCCTCGGTCATGAGCACCAGCTTCGCGCCCGCCAAGCACTCCGTCGCAAGCCACTCCTGCACCAACGACAACACCGCCCCCGTCACCCCATGCACCCGCTCCGCCAGCTGGCCGTCGCTACTCTCACCACCAGGCGCAAGCTGCGCGATCGCGGACACCCGCGCCAACACCAACGCCGGTGCTGGTCCTCCATCCTGGACCGCGGCCGCCAGCGCCTCGAGGTCGGCGTAACGCTCCATCTCGACCCCCGGCGCCTGGATGTCGTGGTCGGCGCCGAGCAGCGCCGCCTGGAGCGTGGACCCGTTGGGGGACGCGGCCGGCAGCGCCACCCAGTCAACCTCAAACAGGGCGTCATGACCCCGGGCGCGTCCGGCGCTCTGCAGCGCGGCCTGGTCCACCGGACGGCTCTGCAGCGAGTCGATCGACAGCACCGGCCCGCCCAGCTCATCAACCGCGGCCAAGCTCAAGATCTGAGAGTCGTCATCGGCGCCGCTGACCAAGCTCAGACGCACCCGCAGCGCGGCGGCGCCGTGGCCGTAAAGCCGCACGCCTGAGAACGCGAACGGGACCACCGGCGCTCCCATGCTCTGATCATCTGACGCTCTGAGCAGCCCCGAGTGCAACGCGGCGTCCAACAACGCGGGATGCACACCAAACCCAGCCGCCCCCGAAGCGCACTCGGGATCAAGCGCAAGCTCGGCATAGAGCACGTCGCCCGCCACCCAGGCTCGACGCAACCCCTGAAACCACGGCCCATACCCGTAGCCGGCCTCCGCCACCCGATCATAAAAGAACTCCGTGTCAACCTCCTCCACGCCCTGCGGTGGCCACACCTCAGCGCCAAACACCTCCAGCCCTGAACCAGCCAACCCACCACCATCACCGGCGTCCGGGCCGAGCGCACCGACGGCGTGACACACCCACTCCCCCGCCTCGCGCTGCTCACCCTCCAGACCACCAGCATCCTCCGGGCGGGAGTAGATCCCGATCGCGCACCGCCCCTGCTCATCGGGGTCTGCGACCGTCACCTGCAGCTGCACCGCCGCGCCGTCCTCGTCGAGCACCAGCGGGGCGATCAGCGTCAACTCCTCAACAACCCCCGCGCCGACCCTCTGACCGGCCGCGAGCGCCAGCTCGATAAACCCCGTGCCCGGCAACAACACCGTATCCATCACCGCGTGATCAGCCAGCCACGGATGAGTCTTCACCGAAACCCGCCCAGTGAACCGCCACCCCTGCTGCTCACCCGCCAGCTCAAGAGCCGCACCCAACAACGGATGCTCCGCCGACGCCTGACCCAGCGAGGCCGCATCACCCCCACCCGCGCCCGCCTCCAACCAATACCGCTGGCGTTGGAACGCGTAGGTCGGCAACGCCACCCGCTTGACATCCGCGCCGGTGAACAGGCTGGCCCAATCGACCTCGACACCATGACAATACGCTTCGGCGAGGAAGCTCTCAAACGCCGGGATCTCGGGGCGTCGCGTCCCGCGCAGACTCGCCGTGACCAACACCTCCCGCTCTGGCTCTGGCGCTGGTCCGTGCTCTTGGTCCTCGTCGAGGGTTTGGGCGACCATCGCGGTCAACGTCGCATCCGGGCCGAGCTCGAGAAACCGGGTAACGCCCGCCCGCTCAAGCAGCCGCACACCATCAGCGAACCGCACCGCCCGACGAACATGGTCCACCCAGTAATCGGGCGAGCACGCCTGCTCGGCCGACAGCAGCTCCCCGGTCACGTTCGACACGATCGGGATCTGCGGCGCCCCAGCGAACCGCACCCCCTCAGCGACCCCCCGAAACTCCTCCAGCATCGGATCCATCAACGGCGAGTGAAAAGCATGGGAGACCTCCAGACGCTTGACCCGCACCCCCCGCTCCCGAAAGGCGCGCTCGAGCTCATCAACCGCGCCGCTCTCACCCGAGAGCACCACCGCCGACGGCCCATTGACCGCCGCCACCGACACACGATCCTCCAACCCCCCAAGCCACTCCCCCACCTCGGCCTCGGAGACAGCGACCGCGAGCATCGCACCCGCCCGCGGCAACGCACCCATCAACGCCCCCCGCGCCGCGACCAACCCACACGCATCCTCAAGCGCCAACACCCCGGCGACATGCGCCGCCACCAGCTCCCCGATCGAATGACCAATCAGAAACTCAGGCGCCACCCCCAACGACCCCACCAGCCGATAAAGCGCGACCTCCACCGCGAACAAACCCGCCTGCGTGAACCGCGTCTCACCCAACCGCTCCGCCCCGTCCCCCGCAAACAGAACGTCTCTTAACGACACGCCCAAATGCGCGTCAAACCCCGCGCACACCTCATCCACCGCCCCCGCGAACACCGAAAACGCCTCATACAAACCAGCGCCCATCCCCGCCCACTGACTCCCCTGCCCCGAAAACAAAAACGCGACCTTCCCCTCCCGCCGCGCCGACCCCACCACCACACCATCAACCACCTCACCCCGCGCCACCGCCCCCAACCCACCCACCAGCCCCTCACGATCAGACGCCAACACCACCGCCCGATCCGACAAATGCGCCCGACCCAACACCAACGACACCGCCACCCCACCAACATCCAACCCCCCGTCCACGTCCCCATTGCTCACAAACTCCGCCAACCGCGCCGCCTGCCCCACCAACGCCCCCCCACCCACACCCGACACCACAAACGGCAACACCCCCAAGTCAGACCCCACAGATCCGGAGCCCGCCGACGGTGAACCCGCTGCGAGTGACGTCTCAGGTGACGGCGAAGCCGACGAGGGCGAATCTGTTGGGGGTGAGAGCACTGGAGGTTCCTCGACCTCCTCCACGCGCGGCGCTTCCTCCAAGACCAGGTGCGCATTGGTGCCCGACACCCCAAACGACGACACCCCCGCGCGCCGCACCCGCTCCCCGGCCGGCCACGCCACCGCCTCGTTCAACAATGCCACTTCACCCGCCGACCAATCCACATGCGGCGACGACTCCTGCGCGTGCAACGTCTGCGGCAGCATTTCGTGGCGTAGCGCCTGGATCATCTTGATCACCCCAGCGACACCCGCCGCCGCCTGCGTGTGACCAATATTTGACTTCAACGACCCCAAATACAACGGCCCCGCCGCCCGCTCACTCCCATACGTCGCCAACAACGCCCCCGCCTCAATCGGATCCCCCAACGTCGTCCCCGTCCCGTGGGCCTCCACCACATCAACATCCGCCGGCGACAACCCCGCGCTGGCCAACGCCTGCCGAATCACCCGCTCCTGCGACGGCCCATGCGGCGCCGTCAACCCATTCGACGCCCCATCCTGATTCACCGCCGACCCCCGCACCACCGCCAACACCTCATGACCCCGCGCCCGCGCCACCGACAACCGCTCCAACACCACCAACCCCACACCCTCACCCCAACCCGTCCCATCCGCCCCAGCCCCAAACGACCGACACCGCCCGTCCACCGACAAACCCCGCTGCCGCGAAAACGCCACAAACACGCTCGGGCTCGCCAACACCGTCACCCCACCCGCCAACGCCAACTCACACTCACCCCCCCGCAACGCCTGACACGCCAAATGAATCGCCACCAACGACGACGAACACGCCGTATCCACCGACACCGCCGGCCCCACCAAACCCAACGTATACGCCACGCGACCCGAGATCACGCTGCCACCGGAGCCGGTACCCAGGAAGCCCTCGAGCTCTGGAGGCAGCCGGCCAGTGCTCATGCCGTAGTCCTGATACATGACCCCGGCGAACACCCCTGTCTGGCTGCCCCGCAAACTCGACGGATCGAGCCCCGCAGCCTCAAACGCCTCCCACGCACCTTCCAGCAGCAGCCGCTGCTGGGGATCCATCGCCAACGCCTCACGCGGCGAAATCGAAAAGAACTCCGGATCGAACTTCCCCGCGTCATAGAGAAACCCGCCGTGGCGCGAATACGACGTCCCCGGATGATCAGGATCGGGGTCATACAGCCGCTCCAGATCCCACCCCCGGTCAGCGGGAAACTCCCCAATCGCATCCCGACCCTCACTCACCAATCCCCACAAATCCCCCGCCGAGGCGACACCCCCCGGATACCGACAACTCATCCCCACCACCGCAATCGGCTCTGTTGCTGCGGCTCGAAGCCGCCGGTTCTCGCGGCGTAGCTGCCCGACTCGCGTGACAGACGCCCGCAGTGCTGCAACGACATCCTCCTCCGAGGTCGCCATCACGCGTTCCGCTCTACGGACGCCACCGTGTCGTCCTCGAAGTCAGGTTGCTCTTCAAGCGCTTGCTGTACGAGCCTGCCTACATCCATCGTGTCTACCTCCTCGGTGTCTTCCTCTCGCGGACTCTTGGCTATCACGTCATTTACGCCGATCAGTTCTTCCAGTGGCTCCAGCAGCCCTGCCCGTTGTAGTTGGGAGAGCGGCATTGATGAGAGCGCCTCACGGATCTCGGCCTCGCGCGGGGCGACCTCGCGCCGCTCATGACCGGCGGGGGCCATCGCTCCGAGCAGGTATCTCGTCACGGCCGCCGACGTGGGGTGATCGAAGATCAGCGTCGCAGGGAGTTTTAGGCCCGTCGCTTGGCCGAGACCGTTTCTCAGCTCCACCGCCGAGAGGGAGTCGAACCCAAGGTCTTTGAACGCCCGCTCCGGTTCCACCGTTTCAGCAGACGCGTGACCGAGCACCCCGGCGACCTGGGCTCTCACGACCTCCAACACGATCGCGTACCACTTCGACGCGGGGGCCTCCGACAGCTTCCTCGCGAGCGAACCCTTCGCATCGCTTATCCGCCTGGTCGGGGTGCGAACGAGACCATCCAGGATCACTGGCAACCCCCCGGCGGTTGCCTGGGCACGGAGTGCCGCCATGTCCAAGCGCATCGGGATGAACAAGTGTTTATCCATACGCCGCGTCAGGTCGAATAGTTCCAACCCGAGCGCCTCCGAGAGCGAAGTTATCCCCGTACGCGTCAGTCGTGCCCGAGCGGCTTCGCTGAGGCTCGAGGTCATACCATTGTGTTGCTCCCAGGCGCCCCACGCCAGAGACAGACCGGGGAGGCCATTGGCACGCCGATAGGCCGCAAGCGCGTCCAAAAACGAGTTGGCAGCGGCGTAGTTGCCCTGCGCTGGGCTACCCACCACCGCGGCCGCCGATGAAAAGAGAACCAGCTCAGCGGCGTCTCCGGCCAGCTCATGCAAATTCACGGCGGCGTCCACCTTCGGGGCCATCACCCGGGCAAGTCGCTCACCGTTCAGCGCGTCAATCATGCCGTCGTCGAGCACACCGGCCGTGTGCACGACCAAGCTCAGCGGATGCTCCTCAGAAATCAGGCCGAGTAGCTCTTCCACCTCATCCCTGCGGGACACGTCGCACGCCACGATCGACACGTCGCAACCAAGCGCTCGCAAGTCCATCTCGAGCGTTTCCGCGCCCTCCGCGGCCGGACCACTGCGACTCGCCACAACCAGCCGCCGCGCCCCACCCGCCGCTACAAGATGACGCGCGACCACGGCACCCAGCCCGCCTGTCCCGCCCGTAACCAGCACCGTCCCCCCAGACTCAGCAGCTCGCACAGGAGTCGCCGGACCAGATTCCGCCCCAGCCCGAACCCTCGCCTGCCCCAACCGCGGCGAGAAGAGCGAGCCGTCGCGCAACGCAAGCTCCGGCTCGCCACTCAGCACCGCCCTATAAATGGAGTCCCGCGACGCCTCGCTCCCATCGACATCGACCAACCCAAAACGCCCAGGATGCTCAGAGGCAGCTGAGCGCAGCAACCCGACCACCGCTGCCTGAAGCAAATGCGGCGCCTCGACATCACGAACGGCGACGGCACGCTCGGTAATAAAGAGGGCCCTCGACTGGGAAAGCCCCTCATCGGCGATGAATGCCTGCACACTCTCGAGCACGTCTGTCGTAGCCCGATGAACACCTCGGGCAAGCCCACCAGGATCGGCATTGTGATCACGCCGTCCTGTCTCGTCCACTATTCCCGAGACGTCAACCACCACAACCTCCGGCGCGGGCGCACCGGCGTGCACTGCATCTTGAAGGCCCCGCAGGTCAGAGTAATGCGCTACCTCCACCTCTGGATCCCGGCCAAGCCCATCACAACCGATCATTGCTATCCGCGGCTGGGAGCCATTCGGAATCCCAGCCCGAAGCTCGACCCAACGCAGCTCATAGAGCGCGTCATGGCGCGAAGCCATAGCCGCCTGCATCTGACTGTGATCGATCACATGCGTATCCACCGCCCCGAGCGACAGCACCGGCGCGCCGCCCTCATCGACCGCCACCAGACTCAACCGCGCGCCACTGCCGCCCCTCTCGAGACGCACTCGCAAGGAGCTCGCACCACGGGCAAACACACACACCTCGCCAAACGAGAACGGAACCGCGACCTCGTCACTCTGTCCATCAGCGTCCGCGCCCACAGCCGCCACATGCAACGCCGCGTCAAGCAACGCGGGATGCACACCAAACCTTTCCGCCTCCGAGTGGCATTCGGGGTCGAGTGCTACCTCGGCATAAAGCTCATGATCACCAATCCGCCACGCCGACCGCAAACCCTGAAACGCCGGTCCATAGTCATAACCCGTTGCTGCCAATCGGTCATAGAACAACCCCGTGTCGAGCTGCACGGCGCCTGCGGGCGGCCAGGACGCATGCGCAAGAATCTCGCAAGCTGCCATCGGCCGGTGCCCTCCGACGAGCACGCCCGAGGCATGAAGTACCCATCCCTCGCCGTCCGACTCCTCTCCCATAAGACCCTCCGGGCGCGAGTAGACAGAAACGACGCACCGGCCATCCTCATCCGGCTGGGCCACCGACAGCTGGACCTGCACCGCATCGTCCTCTGCAAACAGCAAGGGCCACTCCAAGGTGAGCTCCTCTACGGTCTCCGCACCAACTCTCTGACCGGCCGCGAGCGCCATCTCTAGAAAGCCGGTGCCCGGCATGACCACGGTGTCCATGACCGCGTGGTCAGCCAGCCACGGATGAGTCTTCACCGAAACCCGCCCAGTGAACCGCCACCCCTGCTGCTCACCCGCCAACTCGAGAGCCGCACCCAACAACGGATGCTCCGCCGACGCCTGACCCAGCGAGGCCGCATCACCCCCACCCGCGCCCGCCTCCAACCAATACCGCTGGCGTTGGAACGCGTAGGTCGGCAACGCCACCCGCTTGACATCCGCGCCGGTGAACAGGCTGGCCCAATCGACCTCGACACCATGACAATACGCTTCGGCGAGGAAGCTCTCAAACGCCGGGATCTCGGGGCGTCGCGTCCCGCGCAGACTCGCCGTGACCAACACCTCCCGCTCTGGCTCTGGCGCTGGTCCGTGCTCTTGGTCCTCGTCGAGGGTTTGGGCGACCATCGCGGTCAACGTCGCATCCGGGCCGAGCTCGAGAAACCGGGTAACGCCCGCCCGCTCAAGCAGCCGCACACCATCAGCGAACCGCACCGCCCGACGAACATGGTCCACCCAGTAATCGGGCGAGCACGCCTGCTCGGCCGACAGCAGCTCCCCGGTCACGTTCGACACGATCGGGATCTGCGGCGCCCCAGCGAACCGCACCCCCTCAGCGACCCCCCGAAACTCCTCCAGCATCGGATCCATCAACGGCGAGTGAAAAGCATGGGAGACCTCCAGACGCTTGACCCGCACCCCCCGCTCCCGAAAGGCGCGCTCGAGCTCATCAACCGCGCCGCTCTCACCCGAGAGCACCACCGCCGACGGCCCATTGACCGCCGCCACCGACACACGATCCTCCAACCCCCCAAGCCACTCCCCCACCTCGGCCTCGGAGACAGCGACCGCGAGCATCGCACCCGCCCGCGGCAACGCACCCATCAACGCCCCCCGCGCCGCGACCAACCCACACGCATCCTCAAGCGCCAACACCCCGGCGACATGCGCCGCCACCAGCTCCCCGATCGAATGACCAATCAGAAACTCAGGCGCCACCCCCAACGACCCCACCAGCCGATAAAGCGCGACCTCCACCGCGAACAAACCCGCCTGCGTGAACCGCGTCTCACCCAACCGCTCCGCCCCGTCCCCCGCAAACAGAACGTCTCTTAACGACACGCCCAAATGCGCGTCAAACCCCGCGCACACCTCATCCACCGCCCCCGCGAACACCGAAAACGCCTCATACAAACCAGCGCCCATCCCCGCCCACTGACTCCCCTGCCCCGAAAACAAAAACGCGACCTTCCCCTCCCGCCGCGCCGACCCCACCACCACACCATCAACCACCTCACCCCGCGCCACCGCCCCCAACCCACCCACCAGCCCCTCACGATCAGACGCCAACACCACCGCCCGATCCGACAAATGCGCCCGACCCAACACCAACGACACCGCCACCCCACCAACATCCAACCCCCCGTCCACGTCCCCATTGCTCACAAACTCCGCCAACCGCGCCGCCTGCCCCACCAACGCCCCCCCACCCACACCCGACACCACAAACGGCAACACCCCCAAGTCAGACCCCACAGATCCGGAGCCCGCCGACGGTGAACCCGCTGCGAGTGACGTCTCAGGTGACGGCGAAGCCGACGAGGGCGAATCTGTTGGGGGTGAGAGCACTGGAGGTTCCTCGACCTCCTCCACGCGCGGCGCTTCCTCCAAGACCAGGTGCGCATTGGTGCCCGACACCCCAAACGACGACACCCCCGCGCGCCGCACCCGCTCCCCGGCCGGCCACGCCACCGCCTCGTTCAACAATGCCACTTCACCCGCCGACCAATCCACATGCGGCGACGACTCCTGCGCGTGCAACGTCTGCGGCAGCATTTCGTGGCGTAGCGCCTGGATCATCTTGATCACCCCAGCGACACCCGCCGCCGCCTGCGTGTGACCAATATTTGACTTCAACGACCCCAAATACAACGGCCCCGCCGCCCGCTCACTCCCATACGTCGCCAACAACGCCCCCGCCTCAATCGGATCCCCCAACGTCGTCCCCGTCCCGTGGGCCTCCACCACATCAACATCCGCCGGCGACAACCCCGCGCTGGCCAACGCCTGCCGAATCACCCGCTCCTGCGACGGCCCATGCGGCGCCGTCAACCCATTCGACGCCCCATCCTGATTCACCGCCGACCCCCGCACCACCGCCAACACCTCATGACCCCGCGCCCGCGCCACCGACAACCGCTCCAACACCACCAACCCCACACCCTCACCCCAACCCGTCCCATCCGCCCCAGCCCCAAACGACCGACACCGCCCGTCCACCGACAAACCCCGCTGCCGCGAAAACGCCACAAACACGCTCGGGCTCGCCAACACCGTCACCCCACCCGCCAACGCCAACTCACACTCACCCCCCCGCAACGCCTGACACGCCAAATGAATCGCCACCAACGACGACGAACACGCCGTATCCACCGTGATTGCCGGCCCCACCAAACCCAACACATACGCCAAACGCCCCGACGCCACACTCGCCGTACCGCCCGTCAACGCAAACCCCTCCGACCCACCATCCAATTCACCCAAACGCGGCCCATACTCCTGAGCAATAACCCCAGCAAACACCCCCGTCGAACTGCCCCGCAGCGATGACGGATCGATCCCCGCAGCCTCAAACGCCTCCCACGCACCTTCCAACAACAACCGCTGCTGGGGATCCATCGCCAACGCCTCACGCGGCGAAATCGAAAAGAACTCCGGGTCAAACTCCCCCGCGTCATAGAGAAACCCACCATGACGCGTGTACGACGTCCCGAGGTGATCAGGATCGGGGTCATACAGTCGCTCCAGATCCCAACCCCGGTCGGCGGGAAACTCGCCAATCGCGTCGACCCCATCAACAGCAAGGCGCCACAACTCCTCCGGCGACGCCGCACCCCCCGGATACCGACAGCTCATTCCCACCACCGCAATCGGCTCATCACCATCCGAACGCGACCGCCGCACCACCTGCTGACCGCCGCGCTGCACGCCCTCCACCTTCTCACGCAAATGCTCCGCCACCGCCGCCGGCGACGGGTAATCAAACGCCAGCGTCGAGGACAACACCAACCCCGTCGCCTGACCCAACCGGTTCCTCAGCTCAATCGCCCCCAACGAGTCAAAACCCAGCTCCTTAAACGGCCGCTGCGGATCGACCGCGTCGCCGGAAGCGTGCCCCAGGACTGCCGCGACATGAGACACGACGAGGTCGAGCACGATCGCGTCCCACTCTGACTCCGGCGCGCCCGCCAGCCGCCTCGCCAACGACCCCCGCGTATCATCGGCGTTACGCCCCGGCGCGCTCACCAATCCCCGCAGAACCGCCGGCAGCATCCCGACCCGCGACTGAGCACGAAGTGCGGCCGTGTCCAAAGCCACTGGGACAAGGAGGGGCCGATCGATCCCGCGGGCGATATCGATTAGCTCCAACCCCTGCTCGTCAGACAGCGGTATGAGACCTTCCGCGCGCCGCAAACGCTCAGCGACCTGCGCACGCTCGGCCTCACTCAAACCACCGCTCATCCCGGTCGCGCGCTCCCACGCCCCAAACGCCAACGAACGGCCCGGCAACCCCCGCGCGCGACAGTGGGCCGCCAGCCCATCCAAAAACGCATTCGCCGCCGCGTAGCTCGACCGCCGGGCGCTGCCCAGCGTCCCCGCGACCGACGAGAACAGGATGAACTCCGCCAGCCCCAAACCCTCGGTCAGCTCGAGCAGGTTGATCGCGCCGTCGACCTTCGGCGCCAACACCCCTCGCAACCGCTCACCATCCAGCGACTCAATCGCACCATCATCAATTACCCCAGCCGTGTGCACCACCGCCGTCAACGGATGCTCCTGATCCACCGACGCGATCAACGCCTGCACCTGGTCACGCTCAGCGACATCACACGCCGCGACCCGCACCTCACACCCAAGGCCCTCAAGAGAACCCTTCAACTCCCCCGCGCCCTCCGCCTCCATCCCAGCACGACTCACCAACAGCAGATGTTTCACACCCTGCTCGCCCGCCAGATGACCCGCCAAAAGAGCGCCCAGCCCACCCGTGCCACCCGTGATCAACACCGTGCCCTGCCCGTCAAGCGCCGGCCGCCGGCCCGCAGCAGGATCCTCCACCTTCACCCGCGAAAGCCGAGGCACAAACAGCGCGCCGTCCCTGACCGCCACCTCCGGCTCCCCGCTCGACAACGCCCCATACAGCCACGACGAGCCCAGGCTCTCACCCGAATCGGCGTCGAGCAGGCACACCCGCCCGGGATGCTCAGAACACGCGCTGCGCAGCAGACCGACGACCGCGGCCTGCGAGAGATTCGGCGCCTCACCCGCCCCCACCGCCACCGCATCCTCGGTCACGAGCACCAGCTTCGCGCCCGCCAAACCCTCCGACGCCAGCCAATCCTGCACCAACGACAACACCGCGCCCGTGATGACATGGACGCTCCCTGCCAACCCACGGCCCTCCACCAGCTCGGCGGACGCTCTATGCGCGTCGGCGTCTGCCTCGGCCTGAGCGGGCTGCGCCGCCTTTGCCTCCACGCGATCACCGGCCACCAGCGACTCGGCCCGGACGAGGACCACCCTTGGGGCTGGCGCTCCGTCACGAACCGCGGCCACCAACGCCTCGAGATCCGTATAACACTCCACGTCAGCCCCGGGGGCCTGAATGTCCTCGCCGGTGCCGCCGAGCACCGCCACCTGGAGCGCCGCGCCGTGCGCGGACGCGGCGGGCAGCGCCACCCAGTCAAGCCCAAACAGAGCGTCATGGCACTCGTCCGTGTCCCACTGCTCCAGCCGACTCGCGTCCTGCGCGCGGGGCCCGTTGTCGAGCCAGTAGCGCTGTCGCTGGAACGCGTAGGTCGGCAGCTGCGCCGGCTTGACGTCGGTGCCGGTGAACAGGGCGCCCCAATCGATCTCGATGCCGTGGCAGTGGGCGTCGGCGAGCAAGCGCTCAAACGTCTGGACCTCGGGGCGGCGCGCGCCTCGCAGACTCGCGGTCACCAGAATCTCCTGGTCGTCGGCGAGGCATTCGCCGGTGACCGCGCTGAGGACCGCGTCGGGGCCGAGCTCGATAAACCGTGTTACGCCGGCCTGTTCGAGCAGGCGCACGCCGTCAGCGAACCGCACCGCCTGACGCACGTGGCTGGTCCAGTAATCAGGCGAGCACGCCTGCTCGCCCGAGAGCAGCTGGCCGGTGACATTCGAGACGATCGGGATCTCCGGCGCGCCGGCGAACCGGACCGTCTCAGCGACCTCGTGGAACTCCGCCAGCATCGGGTCCATCAACGGGGAGTGAAAAGCGTGGGAGACGTGCAGACGCTTGACCCGCACCCCCCGCTGTCGAAACACGCCCTCGAGCTCGTCGACGGTCTGCTGATCACCGGAGATCACCACCGCCGACGGGGCGTTGACCGCCGCCAGCGACACCCGATCCTCACACCCCACAAGACACTCCACCGCGTCTCGCTCGGTGATCGCGACCGCGAGCATCGCGCCGGTGCGCGGCAACGCGCCCATCAACGCGCCCCGCGCCGCGACCAACCGGGACACATCCTCAAGCGCCAGCACCCCCGCGACATACGCCGCGACCAGCTCCCCGATCGAATGCCCAATCAAAAAATCCGGAACCACCCCGAACGACCCCACCAGGCGATACAACGCCACCTCAATTGCGAACACACCCGCCTGCGTGAACCGCGTCTCACCCAGCCGCTCACCACCGTCGGTCGCAAACAGCACGTCTCTCAACGACACCCCCAAATACGGATCAAACCCCTCGCACACCTCATCCACCGCCCCCGCGAACACCGGAAAGGTGTCATACAACGCAGCGCCCATCCCCGGCCACTGACTCCCCTGCCCAGAGAACAAGAACGCGACCTTCCCATCGCGCCGCGCCGACCCGACCACCACACCGTCCACCACCTCACCCCGCGCCACCGCCCCCAAGCCGCTCAGCAGCCCCTCACGATCAGACGCCAACACCACCGCCCGATCCGACAAATGCGCGCGACCCAACGCCAACGACGCCGCCATCCCACCCACATGCAACTCCGCAGCATCGGCGTCAGCGACGAACTCCGCCAACCGCGCCGCCTGACCAACCAACGCCTCCCCACCCGCACCCGACACCACAAACGGCAACAACTCAAGCTCACCCACAACTGGCTCGCCCACAACCGGCTCCACGTCCGGAGCCTCGGCGTCCTCCGCGCGCGGCGCTTCCTCGAGCACCAGGTGCGCGTTGGTGCCCGACACCCCAAACGACGACACCCCCGCGCGACGGACCCGCTCCCCGGCCGGCCACGCCACCGCCTCATTCAACAACGCCACCTCACCCGCCGACCAATCCACATGCGGCGAGCGCTCCTGCGCGTGCAACGTCCGCGGCAGCATTTCGTGGCGTAGCGCCTGGATCATCTTGATCACACCCGCGACCCCCGCCGCCGCCTGCGTGTGACCAATATTTGACTTCAGCGACCCCAAATACAACGGGCCGGCCGCCCGCTCGCGACCATAGGTCGCCAACAACGCGCCCGCCTCAATCGGATCACCCAGCGTCGTCCCCGTGCCGTGCGCCTCGACCGCATCAACATCGCGTGGTGACAAACCCGCGCTCGCCAACGCCTGCAGAATCACCTCCTCCTGCGACGGGCCATTCGGCGCCGTCAACCCATTCGACGCCCCATCCTGATTGACCGCACTCCCGCGCACCACCGCCAACACCTCATGACCGCGCGCTTGGGCGATCGACAACCGCTCCAGCACCACCAACCCCACACCCTCACCCCAACCCGTCCCATCCGCCGCCGCCCCGAAAGACCGGCACCGCCCGTCCACCGACAAACCCCGCTGACGCGAAAACGCCACAAACACGCTCGGACTCGCCAACACCGTCACCCCACCCGCCAACGCCAACTCACACTCACCCGCCCGCAACGCCTGACACGCCAAATGAATCGCCACCAACGACGACGAACACGCCGTATCAATCGACACCGCCGGACCCCGCAAACCCAGCACGTACGACACACGCCCCGATGCCACACTCGCCGTGCTGCCCGTCAACGCAAACCCCTCCGACCCACCATCCAATTCATCCAAACGCGGCCCATACTCCTGGGCGATAACCCCCGCAAACACCCCCGTCTGACTACCACGCAAACTCGTCGGGTCGATCCTCGCCGACTCAAACGCCTCCCACGCACCTTCCAGCAACAGCCGCTGCTGGGGATCCATCACCAACGCCTCACGCGGTGAAATCGAAAAGAACTCGGAGTCAAACTCCGCCGCGTCATACACAAACCCACCATGCCGCGCATACGACGTCCCCGCGTGATCCGGATCAGGGTTAAACAAACCCTCCAGCTCCCAGCCCCGGTCATCAGGAAACTCACCAATCGCATCGACCCCGTCGGCAACCAGCCGCCACAAATCCGCCGGCGAGGCCACACCTCCCGGATACCGACAACTCATCCCCACTACCGCGATCGGCTCATGCTGCCGCCACTCGAGTTCTCGCACGCGCTGCTCGGCCCTCTCGACAGACCCAGCCGCCGTCCTCAGGTACTCACGGTACTTCTCCACGTCCGTCATTTGGCTCCGCTCTCATCTGCGTGCTTAGCACGATCATCCCCACGTGCGTCGAAGTACGCCAACAGCTCCTCCTCTGTGGCAGATTCGAGAGCGCGCCCAACGTCCGCCTCGGCTCCGTCCGACGCAACCAGATCGGGGCTGTCCGCCAGGAATGTCTGCACGCGCTGGTTGAACGCCTGAAATCGAACCCTCATCCGGGTTCGCTCGGCGCTGTCCGCCGAGATCGATGAGAGAAGCGCTTCGACCTTGTCGAACGCGTCAACGATCGTCGCCTCTGTGGTGTCGTCGCCGTCTGCCTGTTGGTGTAGGTGTTGGGCGACGGCGGCTGGTGTGGGGTGGTCGAAGGCGAGGGTGGTGGGGAGTTTGAGTCCGGTTGCGTGGCCTAGGCGGTTTCTGAGCTCGGTCGCTCCGAGGGAGTCAATCCCGAGTTCCTTAAATGGTCGTTGGGGGTCGATCGCGGCGGGGGAGGCGTGTCCCAGGACGGCGGCGACGTGGGTCAACACGAGCTGTTGGACGATCGCGGCGTGCTCTGACTCGGGCGCGTCCGCCAACCTTGCCGCCAGCGACCCCTGGCCCTCTGAGAGCCGGCGTGCCGGCAGGCGGACCAGGCCGCGCATGATCGCGGGCAGCATCCCCGCCCGCGCCTGCGCGCGCAACGCGGCCGCATCCAAAGCCACCGGCACCAGCAGCGACTGATCGATGCTGCGAGCGAGATCGATCAGCTCCAGCCCCTCCCGGTCAGACAGCGGCGCGATCCCCAGCCGCCCCAGGCGCCCACGGTCGCTATCACTCATCCCACCGGTCATCCCCGTCGCACGCTCCCACGCCCCAAACGCCAACGAACGGCCCGGCAACCCCCGCGAACGCGCGTGGGCCGCCAGCGCGTCCAGGAACGTGTTGGCCGCCGCATAACTGCCCTGCCCCGCGCTGCCCAGCGTCCCCGCGACCGACGAGAACACAATGAACTCCGCCAACCCCAACCCCTTCGTGAGCTCGAGCAGGTTGATCGCACCGTCGACCTTGGGCGCCAACACCCGCCCCAACCGCTCACCATCCAGCGACTCGATCGCACCATCATCAAGCACCCCCGCCGCGTGCACCACCGCCGTCAACGGATGCTCCTGATCCACCGACGCGACCAACGCCGCGACCTGATCACGATCAGCAACATCACACGCCGCGACCCGCACCTCACACCCCAGCTCCTGCAGAGCGCTCTGCAACCCCCCCGCACCCTCCGCCGCCATCCCAGCACGACTCACCAACAGCAGATGCTTGACACCCTGCTCGCCCACCAGATGACCGGCCACCAGCGCACCCAACCCACCCGTGCCACCAGTGATCAACACCGTGCCGTTGGGGTCGGGGGGCTGGGGGACGCTCAACACGATCTTGCCCGTGTGCGCTGACTCTCTCAGGACCCTGAACGCCTCAACACCACGACGCACATCCCAGGTCGACACCGGCAGCTGCTCAAGCACGCCGCGCTCAAACAGCGCCATCACCTCCAACAACATCTCCCGGATACGCTCCGGGCCCGCTTCCTGGAGATCAAACGCCCGGTAGCTGACCCCTGGATAGCGCCCGGCGACCTCCTCGGCGTCACGGATATCTGTCTTGCCCATCTCGATAAACCGGCCCCCCCGCGGCAGCAGCTCAAGCGACGCATCCACAAACTCGCCCGCCAAAGAATCAAGCACCACATCCACGCCCCTGCCGTCACTGGCGCTCAAGAACTTCTCCCTGAACTCCAAACTGCGCGACGACGCGATGCGCGCCTCATCGACACCCAGCCCCCTGAGCGTCTCCCACTTACCCGGATGGGCCGTGGCAAACACCTCCACGCCCATATGCGCCGCCAACTGCAACGCCGCCATCCCCACACCACCAGCAGCACCATGCAACAACAACGCCTCACCCCGCTTGACCCCCGCCAAATCCACAAGCGCGTAGTACGCCGTCAAGAACACAATCGGCACAGAAGCCGCCTGCGTAAACGACCACCCCTCAGGCACCTTCACCAACAGCCGCGCATCACCAACCGCAACCGGCCCAAACGCATCACTCATCAAACCCATCACCCGATCCCCGACAGCCAAACCCTCCACACCAGACCCGACCTCCACCACCACCCCAGCACCCTCCCCACCCAACTGTGGCCCGTCGGGCAAAGACACAACGCCGAGCGCAACTGTTACGTCGCGGAAGTTCAGGCCCGCAGCGTGCACCGCGACCCGCACCTCCCCCTCCCCGAGCGGCCGCCTAGCCAGCGGGCTGGGATACAGCGCAAGACCCTCCAACGTCCCCGCAGACCGGATCCCCAAATGCCAACACCCCTCACCCACGGGCGGCACCAGCGACCCCCCCGACCCAACCCGCGACAGCCGCGGCACAAACAGCAAACCCTCCCGGACCGCCACCTCCGGCTCCCCACTCACCAACGCCCCATAAAGCCACGAGGACGACGTGTCGCCTGGCTCGGTGTCGAGCAGGCCCACGCGATCCGGATGCTCAGACCGGGCGCTGCGCACCAAACCCACCAGCGCGGCCTGCGACAGATTGGGCGTCTCGCCCGCCCCGACAGCGACCGCACCCTCGGTCACGAGCACCAGCTTCGCGCCCGCCAGACCCACACACCCAAGCCAATCCTGCACCAACGACAACGCAGCTCGTGTCAGTCCGTGAACATGCCGCGCCAGACCGCCACCATCCGCCGGCTCGACGTGCGCTCTGTGCCCATCCGCATTTGCCTCGGTCTGAGCCCCCTGCGCCGCGTCTAGCTCCACGCGAGACCCAGCTACCAACGACTGGGCCCGGACGAGCACCACCCCTGGGGCTGGTGCTCCGCCGCGGACCGCGGCCACCAACGCCTCGAGATCCGCATAACCGTCCGGCTCGACCCCCGGGGCGTCGAGGTCCTCGCCGTCGGCGCCGAGCAGCGCCGCGTGGAGCAGCGCGCCGTTCGGGGACGCGGCCGGCAGCTGCACCCAGTCAAGCCCAAACAGAGCGTCACTACCCCTGGCGCGTGCGGCGCTGCGCAGCGCGGTCTGCTCCACCGGACGGCTCTGCAGCGAATCGATCAACAGCATCGAGGCGCCCTGCTCGTTGACCGCGACCAGGCTCAAGCTCTGGGCATCCTCATCACCACCGCTGCTGGTCGTGGTGGTGATCCGCACCCGCACCGCCGTCGCGCCTTGCCCATATAGCCGCACCCCGGAGAACGCGAAGGGGACCACCGGCGCGCCGTTGCTCTGCTCATCTGACGCTTTGAGCAACCCGGAGTGCAACGCGGCGTCCAACAACGCGGGATGCACACCAAACCCAGCCGCCTCCGAGGCGTATCCGGGATCGAGTGCGATCTCGGCATAGAGCTCGTCGCCGGCCAGCCACGCCCGTTGCAAACCCTGAAACGCAGGCCCATACCCGTAGCCGGCCTCCGCCACCCGATCATAAAAGAACGTGGTGTCAACCAGCTCAGCACCCGGCGGTGGCCACGCCTCGCGCCCAAACGCCTCGAGCTGTGACCCAGGCAATCCAGCATCACCATCGTCGGGGCCGAGCGCACCGACCGCGTGGGCAACCCACTCCCCCGCCTCAGGCTGCTCAATCTCCACAGCAGACGAAGCGTCCTGCTCTGGGCGGGAGTAGATGCCGATCGCTGACCGGCCGTGCTCATCGGGCTCAGACACCGTGACCTGGACCTGGACCGCGGCGCCGTCGTCGTCGAGCACCAGCGGCGCGATCAGCGTCAACTCCTCAACCACCCCCGCGCCGACCCGCTCACCGGCCGCGAGCGCCAGCTCGATAAACCCCGTGCCCGGCAACAACACGGTATCCATCACCGCGTGATCAGCCAGCCACGGATGGGTCTTCACCGAAACCCGACCGGTGAACAGCCAGCCCCTCTGCTCGCCCGCCAGCTCGACCGCCGTGCTCAACAGCGGGTGATCACCAGCACCCAACCCCAACGACGCCGCATCCTGCGCGCCCGGGCCGGCCTCCAACCAATACCGCTGGCGCTGGAACGCGTAGGTCGGCAGCTGCGCCGGCTTGACGTCCGCGCCGGTGAACAGGGCGCCCCAATCAACCTCGACACCATGACAATGAGCTTCGGCCAGAGATGTGTAGAAGCGCTTTAGGTCTCCCTGCTCACGCCGGAGCGAGCCGATCACCGCCACGCCAGCAGGATCGACCCCCGCGGCCGCCTCGATGGTCTCCTCCACCGCCATCTTCAACACCGGGTGCGGACTCATCTCAACAAACGCGGTGCACGAATCCTCCAGCAGCACACGGGTGGCCTGCTCAAACAAGACCGTCTGGCGCAGATTGCGATACCAGTAGCCGCCATCAAGCGCCGCCGTGTCCAACAACCCACCCGTCGTCGCCGAGCAAAACGGGATCTCACCCGAACGCGGAACAATCCCCGACAGCTCGCCTTCCAACCGCTGCTGGATAGCCCCGACCTGCCCAGAATGCGAGGCGTAGTCAACCGCGATCTGCCGAGCCCGCACCCCCCGCGACTCACACACCCCCAGCAACTCCTCCAAAGCCAGCGGCTCACCCGAAACCACCACCGACCCCGGACCATTCACCACCGCCAGCGAGAGCCGATCCCCAAACCCCTCCAAAAGCGCCTCCGCCTCCCCCCTCGCCAACGACACCGACACCATCCCGCCCCGCCCCGAAAGCTCATCCGCCAACGCCTTACTGCGCAACGCCACCACCCGCGCCGCATCCTCCAACGACAGCGCACCAGCCACATACGCCGCCGCGATCTCACCCTGAGAATGACCCACCACCACCGACGGCTTCACCCCAAACGCCCGCCACAACCCCGCCAACGAAACCATCACCGCAAACAACGCCGGCTGAACGACATCCACCCGCTCAACATCCACACCACCCGCGCGACCACGCACCACATCCTCCAACGAGAAATCACAGAACGGCGCCAACGCCTCCACACACGCCCGCATCTGCCCAGCAAACACAGGCGAGGACTCCCACAACCCCGCGCCCATCCCCACCCACTGACTCCCCTGCCCCGAAAACACAAACGCGACCTTCCCCTCCCGCCGCGCCGACCCCACCACCACACCATCCACCAACTCACCCCGCGCCACCGCCCCCAACCCACCCACCAGCCCCTCACGATCAGACGCCAACACCACCGCCCGATCCGACAAACACGCCCGACCCAACACCAACGACCCCGCCACCCCACCCACATCCAACCCCTCGCCCGCCTCACTCACAAACTCCGCCAACCGCGCCGCCTGCCCCACCAACGCCCCCCCACCCGCACCCGACACCACAAACGGCAACAACCCCAAACCAGAAACCACAGACGGCGAGCCCGCCGAAGGTGAGCCCGCTGAAGGTGAGCCCGCTGAAAGTTCCTCCGTGGCGAGTGAACCAATTGGGAGTGACCCGGCTGACCGTGAACTCGGGGCGACAGAAAGCTCTGGAGCTTCTTCGAGGATCAGGTGCGCGTTGGTGCCCGACACGCCAAATGACGACACGCCCGCCCGACGCACCCGCTCGCCGCCCGGCCACGCCACCGCCTCGCTCAACAACGCCACTTCACCCGCTGACCAATCCAGGTGCGGCGACGGCTCCTGCGCGTGCAACGTCTTGGGCAACATTCTGTGGCGCAAAGCCTGGACCATCTTGATCACCCCCGCCACACCCGCCGCCGCCTGCGTATGACCAATATTCGACTTCAACGACCCCAAAAACAACGGCCCACCGTCCGCCGGCCGCTCGCGACCATACGTCGCCAACAACGCCCCCGCCTCAATCGGGTCGCCCAACGTGGTACCAGTGCCATGTGCCTCCACAACATCAACATCCGCCGGCGACAAACCCGCGCTGGCCAACGCCTGGCGAATCACCCGCTCCTGCGAGGGCCCATGCGGCGCCGTGAACCCATTCGACGCCCCATCCTGATTCACCGCACTCCCCCGGACCACCGCCAACACCTCATGACCCCGCGCGCGCGCGACCGACAACCGCTCCAACACCACCAACCCCATGCCCTCAGAGAACCCGGTTCCGTCGGCCCCCGCACCAAACGACCGACACCGGCCGTCCACTGACAAACCCCGCTGACGCGAAAACGCGACAAACAGGCTCGGGTTGGCCAACACCGTCACCCCACCCGCCAACGTCAACTCACACTCACCCGCCCGCAACGCCTGACACGCCAAATGAATCGCCACCAACGACGACGAACACGCCGTATCCACCGACACCGCCGGACCCTCCAACCCCAACACATACGCAATCCGCCCGGAGATCACGCTGCCACCCGAGCCGGTACCGAGGAAGCCCTCGAGCTCTGCAGGCAGCGAGCCACCGTTCATGCCGTAGTCCTGATACATCACCCCGGCGAACACCCCAGTCTGACTGCCTCGTAGGGTTGTCGGGTCGATCCCGGCGGTCTCGAAGGCCTCCCAGGCGCCTTCCAATAGCAGCCGCTGCTGGGGATCCATCGCCAGCGCCTCGCGCGGCGAGATCGAAAAGAACTCGCAGTCGAACTCCGCTGCGTCATAGAGAAACCCGCCATGGCGCGCGTAAGACGTGCCCGGATGATCGGGATCGGGGTGATACAGGTGCTCCAGATTCCAGCCCCGGTCATCGGGAAACTCACCAATCGCATCTCCGCCGTCGACAGCGAGCCGCCACAAATCCGCCGCCGACGCGACCCCGCCGGGGTACCGACAGCTCATCCCCACCACCGCGATCGGCTCATCACCACCCGACAGCGACCGCCTCACAACGTGTTGGCTGTCCCGCTGCACACCCTCGACCTTCTCACGCACATGCTGCGCTACCGCCGCCGGCGACGGGTAATCAAACACCAGGGTCGATGAGAGTTGTAGCCCCGTCGCCTGACCCAGCCGGTTTCTCAGCTCGATCGCACCCAACGAATCAAATCCCAGTTCCTTAAACGCACGCTGCGGGTCGACCGCATCGCCGGAAGCGTGTCCCAACACCGCCGCCACGTGCGACAGAACGAGCTCGAGCACGATCGCGTCCCACTCCGCCTCCGGCGCGCCCGCCAACCGCCTCGCCAACGACACCTGACCCTCTGAGGCCCGGCGTGCCGGCACGCTCACCAGCCCCCGTAGGACCGCGGGGAGCATCCCGACCCTCGCCTGAGCACGCAGCGCCCCGGTGTCCAACGCAACCGGCATCAGCACCGACCGGTCCACGCTGCGGGCGATGTCGATGAGCTCCAAGCCCTGCTGGTCAGACAGCGGCGCGATGCCCAGGCGTCCCAACCGTCCGTGGTCGGTATCACTCATTTCGCCGGTCATGCCGGTCGCGCGCTGCCATGCCCCGAACGCCAACGAGGTGCCCGGTAGACCTTTGGCACGACAATCAGCCGCCAGGGCGTCCAGGAACGCGTTGGCCGCCGCGTAACTCCCCTGCCCCGCGTTGCCCAGCGTGCCAGCGACCGACGAGAACAGGATGAACTCCGCCAGCCCCAGATCCGCGGTCAGCGCCAGCAGGTTGAGCGCGCCGTCGACCTTCGGTGCCAGCACCCGCCGCAACCGCTCCCCATCCAGCGACTCGATCGCACCGTCAGCAAGCACCCCCGCCGTGTGCACCACCGCCGTCAACGGATGCGTCTCGTCCACTGACGCGATCGTGGCCGCGACCTGGTCGCGGTCAGCGACGTCACACGCCGCGATCCGCACCTCACACCCCAACTGCTGCAGCGCGCCCTGCAACTCCCTTGCGCCCGGCGTCTCGATCCCGCTGCGACTGACCAACAGCAGATGTTTGGCGCCGCGCTCACCCGCCAGATGACCGGCCAACAGCGCGCCCAGCCCACCGGTGCCACCAGTGATCAAGACCGTGCCCTCGCTGTCAAGCACCGGCAGCACGGGAGCAGGATTCTGGACCTTCACCCGCGAGAGCCGGGGGACAAACAGCGTGCCGGACCTGACTGCCACCTCCGGCTCCCCGCTCGAGAGCGCCCCATACAGCCACGACGAGGCCAGGCTCTCACCCGAATCGGTGTCGAGCAGGCCCACTCGTTCGGGATGCTCAGAACACGCGCTGCGCACCAGACCGACGACCGCCGCCTGCGGGAGGTTCGGCGTCTCATCCGCCCCGACCGCCACCGCGCCGTCGGTGATGAGTACGAGCTTCGCGCCCGCCAAACCCTCACACGCAAGCCAATCCTGCACCAACGACAACACCGCCGCCGTGCTGAGATGAACGCTCTCTGCCAGCCCGCCGTCGCTGCTATCACCGCCAGCCTCGATGAGCGGCGCCATCGAGGACACTCGCACCAACACCACCCGCGGCGTTGGTCCTCCGTCGCGGATCCCTGCTTCGAGCGCCCCGAGATCCGGATAATGCTCGCCCTCAACCCCGGCAGCGTCGAGGCCGTGGTCGGCGCCGAGCAGCGCCACGTGAAGCGCCGCGCCGTTCGCGGCCGCGGCCGGCAGTGGCATCCAGGCAAGCCCAAACAGAGCGCCACGATCCCTGCGGCCGGCGCTCTGCAAAGCGCTCTGGTCCACCGGACGCATGAGGATCGAATCGATCGAGAGGACCGGCTCGCCCTGCTCATCAACCGCCAACAGGCTCAATATCCGCGAGTCGTCATCAGCGCTGCTGACCGAGCTCAAACGCACCCGCAGCATCGAGGCCCCCTGCCGATACAGACGCACGCCCGAGATCGAGAGCGGGATTTCCAGCCGCAACGCCTTCGTCGCGCCCTCCAGTTTCTCCAACCCCGCCGCTACGTGCAGCGCCGCATCTGAGAGCGCAGGATGGACCTGAAACCCGGACGCCGCTGCCGTCTGCTCAGCGCCAAGCGCGATCTCGGCATAGAGCTCGTCGCCGGCCAGCCACGCCCGTTGCAAACCCTGAAACGCAGGCCCATACCCGTAGCCGGCCTCCGCCACCCGATCATAAAAGAACGTGGTGTCAACCAGCTCAGCACCCGGCGGTGGCCACGCCTCGCGCCCAAACGCCTCGAGCTGTGACCCAGGCAATCCAGCATCACCATCGTCGGGGCCGAGCGCACCGACCGCGTGGGCAACCCACTCCCCCGCCTCAGGCTGCTCAATCTCCACAGCAGACGAAGCGTCCTGCTCTGGGCGGGAGTAGATGCCGATCGCTGACCGGCCGTGCTCATCGGGCTCAGACACCGTGACCTGGACCTGGACCGCGGCGCCGTCGTCGTCGAGCACCAGCGGCGCGATCAGCGTCAACTCCTCAACCACCCCCGCGCCGACCCGCTCACCCGCGGCCAACGCCATCTCCAGGAACCCGGTGCCCGGCAACAACACGGTATCCATCACCGCGTGATCAGCCAGCCACGGATGGGTCTTCACCGAAACCCGACCGGTGAACAGCCAGCCCCTCTGCTCGCCCGCCAGCTCGACCGCCGTGCTCAACAGCGGGTGATCACCAGCACCCAACCCCAACGACGCCGCATCCTGCGCGCCCGGGCCGGCCTCCAACCAATACCGCTGGCGCTGGAACGCGTAGGTCGGCAGCCTGCGCCGGCTTGACGTCCGCGCCGGTGAACAGGGCGCCCCAATCAACCTCGACACCATGACAATGAGCTTCGGCCAGAGATGTGTAGAAGCGCTTTAGGTCTCCCTGCTCACGCCGGAGCGAGCCGATCACCGCCACGCCAGCAGGATCGACCCCCGCGGCCGCCTCGATGGTCTCCTCCACCGCCATCTTCAACACCGGGTGCGGACTCATCTCAACAAACGCGGTGCACGAATCCTCCAGCAGCACACGGGTGGCCTGCTCAAACAAGACCGTCTGGCGCAGATTGCGATACCAGTAGCCGCCATCAAGCGCCGCCGTGTCCAACAACCCACCCGTCGTCGCCGAGCAAAACGGGATCTCACCCGAACGCGGAACAATCCCCGACAGCTCGCCTTCCAACCGCTGCTGGATAGCCCCGACCTGCCCAGAATGCGAGGCGTAGTCAACCGCGATCTGCCGAGCCCGCACCCCCCGCGACTCACACACCCCCAGCAACTCCTCCAAAGCCAGCGGCTCACCCGAAACCACCACCGACCCCGGACCATTCACCACCGCCAGCGAGAGCCGATCCCCAAACCCCTCCAAAAGCGCCTCCGCCTCCCCCCTCGCCAACGACACCGACACCATCCCGCCCCGCCCCGAAAGCTCATCCGCCAACGCCTTACTGCGCAACGCCACCACCCGCGCCGCATCCTCCAACGACAGCGCACCAGCCACATACGCCGCCGCGATCTCACCCTGAGAATGACCCACCACCACCGACGGCTTCACCCCAAACGCCCGCCACAACCCCGCCAACGAAACCATCACCGCAAACAACGCCGGCTGAACGACATCCACCCGCTCAACATCCACACCACCCGCGCGACCACGCACCACATCCTCCAACGAGAAATCACAGAACGGCGCCAACGCCTCCACACACGCCCGCATCTGCCCAGCAAACACAGGCGAGGACTCCCACAACCCCGCGCCCATCCCCACCCACTGACTCCCCTGCCCCGAAAACACAAACGCGACCTTCCCCTCCCGCCGCGCCGACCCCACCACCACACCATCAACCACCTCACCCCGCGCCACCGCCCCCAACCCACCCACCAGCCCCTCACGATCAGACGCCAACACCACCGCCCGATCCGACAAACACGCCCGACCCAACACCAACGACACCGCCACCCCACCAACATCCAACCCCCCGTCCACGTCCCCATTGCTCACAAACTCCGCCAACCGCGCCGCCTGCCCCACCAACGCCCCCCCACCCACACCCGACACCACAAACGGCAACACCCCCAAGTCAGACCCCACAGATCCGGAGCCCGCCGACGGTGAACCCGCTGCGAGTGACGTCTCAGGTGACGGCGAAGCCGACGAGGGCGAATCTGTTGGGGGTGAGAGCACTGGAGGTTCCTCGACCTCCTCCACGCGCGGCGCTTCCTCGAGCACCAGGTGCGCGTTGGTGCCCGACACCCCAAACGACGACACCCCCGCGCGCCGCACCCGCTCCCCACCCGGCCACGCCACCGCCTCGCTCAACAACGCCACCTCACCCGCCGACCAATCCACATGCGGCGACGGCTCCTGCGCGTGCAACGTCTGCGGCAGCATTTCGTGGCGCAGCGCCTGGATCATCTTGATCACCCCAGCCACCCCCGCCGCCGCCTGCGTGTGACCAATATTTGACTTCAACGACCCCAAATACAACGGCCCGCCGCCCGGCGCCCGCTCGCGACCATACGTCGCCAACAACGCCCCCGCCTCAATCGGATCCCCCAACGTCGTCCCCGTCCCGTGGGCCTCCACCACATCAACATCCGCCGGCGACAACCCCGCGCTGGCCAACGCCTGGCGAATCACCCGCTCCTGCGACGGCCCATGCGGCGCCGTCAACCCATTCGACGCACCATCCTGATTCACCGCCGACCCCCGCACCACCGCCAACACCTCATGACCCCGCGCCCGCGCCACCGACAACCGCTCCAACACCACCAACCCCACACCCTCACCCCAACCCGTCCCATCCGCCGCCGCCGCGAAAGACCGGCACCGCCCATCCACCGACAAACCCCGCTGACGCGAAAACGCGACAAACAGGCTCGGACTCGCCAACACCGTCACCCCACCCGCCAACGCCAACTCACACTCACCCGCCCGCAACGCCTGACACGCCAAATGAATCGCCACCAACGACGACGAACACGCCGTATCCACCGACACCGCCGGCCCCACCAAACCCAACACATACGCAATCCGCCCGGATGCCACGCTCGCCACGCTGCCGGTCAGCCGCAGGCCCTCTAGCTGGTCCCCCTGGTCAAGGTCTCGGCCGTAGTCAGAGGAGCTCACTCCGGCGAAGACGCCTGTCTGGCTGCCCCTGAGGGTTGTCGGGTCGATCCCGGCGGTCTCGAAGGCCTCCCAGGCGCCTTCCAATAGCAGCCGCTGCTGGGGATCCATCGCCAGCGCCTCGCGCGGCGAGATCGAAAAGAACTCGCAGTCGAACTCCGCTGCGTCATAGAGAAACCCACCGTGGCGCGCATAGGACGTGCCCGGATGATCGGGATCGGGGTCATATAGCCGGTCCAGATCCCAGCCCCGGTCGTCGGGAAACTCACCAATCGCATCTCCGCCGTCGACAGCGAGCCGCCACAACGCATCCGGCGACGCCACACCCCCCGGATACCGACAACTCATCCCCACCACCGCAATCGGCTCATCACCATCCGAACGCGCACGCCGCACCACCTGCTGGCCGCCACGCTGCACACCCTCGACCTTCTCACGCAAATGCTCCGCCACCGCCGCGGGCGACGGATGATCAAACACCAGCGTCGAGGCGAGTGGCAGCCCCGTTGCCTGTCCCAGCCGGTTTCTCAGCTCGATCCCCCCGAGCGAGTCAAAACCCGCCTCCTTAAACGAACGCTGCGGGTCGACCGCATCGCCGGAAGCGTGTCCCAACACCGCCGCCACATGCGACAGAACGAGCTCGAGCACGATCGCGTCCCACTCCGCCTCCGGCGCGCCCGCCAACCGCATCGCCAACGACCCCTTCGTGTCGGCACCCCGGCGCGCTGGAGCGCTCACCAGCCCCCGCAGGACCGCGGGGAGCATCCCGACCCTCGCCTGAGCACGCAGCGCACCCGCATCAAGACCCACCGGCACCAGCAAGGACCGGTCGATGCTGCGGGCGAGGTCGATGAGCTCCAGCCCCTGCTGGTCAGACAGCGGTACGAGACCTTCCGCGCGCCGCAAACGCTCAGCAATCTGCGCACGCTCGGCCTCACTCTTCCCACCTGTCATCCCGGTCGCCCGCTCCCACGCCCCAAACGCCAACGAACGGGCGGGCAACCCCCGGGCGCGAGCATGGGCCGCCAGCGCATCCAAAAACGTGTTGGCCGCCGCATAACTGGACCGCCGAGCGCTGCCCAGCGTGCCCGCGACCGACGAGAAGAGAATGAACTCCGCCAGCCCCAGGTCCGCGGTCAGCTCGAGCAGGTTGATCGCGCCGTCGACCTTGGGCGCCAACACCCGCGCCAACCGCTCCCCATCCAGCGACCCGATCCCACCGTCGTCGAGCACCCCAGCGGTGTGCACGACCGCCGTCAACGGATGCGCCTCAGACACCGACGCGATCAACGCTGCGACCTGGTCGCGGTCAGCGACGTCACACGCCGCGATCCGCACCTCACACCCAAGGCCCTCAAGAGAATCTTGCAACTCGCTCGCGCCCCGCGCCGCGATACCGCCACGACTCACCAACAGCAGATGCCGCACACCCTGCTCGCCCGCCAGATGACCGGCCAAAAGCGCCCCCAGCCCACCGGTACCACCAGTGATCAACACCGTGCCCTGACCGTCAAGCTCCGGCGGCGGCCCCGCAGCAGGATCCTGCACCTTCACCCGCGCGAGCCGCGGCACAAACAGCGAGCCGTCCCTGACCGCCACCTCCGGCTCCCCGCTCGATAGGGCCGCATACAGCCACGACGAGGACGAGATGTCGCCTGGATCGCTGTCGAGCAGGCCCACCCGATCGGGATGCTCAGACCGCGCGCTGCGCAGCAGACCCACAAGCGCGGCCTGCGACAGATTCGGCGCCTCACCCGCCAGGGCCGCGACCGCGCCCTCGGTCATGAGCACCAGCTTCGCGCCGGCCAAACCCTCCGTCGCTAGCCAATCCTGCACCAGCGACAGCACCGCGCCCGTGATGACGTGGACGCTCTCTGCCAGCCCGCCGTCGCTGCTGTCACCACCAGGCGCGAGCTGCGCGATCGAGCACACTCGCACCAACACCACCTCAGGTGGTGGTCCTCCAGCGCGGACCGCCGCCTCCAGCGCCCCGAGGTCCGCGTAACGCTCCACCTCGACCCCCGCAGCGTCGAGGTCCTGGCGGTCCTCGCCGAGCAGCGCCGCATGGAGTGTGGCCCCGTTCGGAGACGCGGCCGGCAGCTGTGCCCAGTTAAGGCCAAACAGAGCGTCATGGCACTCGTCGGGGCTCCCAGCATCCCACTGATCCAGCCAACTCGCGTCCTCCGGGCCCCGGGCGGCCTCCAGCCAGTAGCGCTGGCGTTGGAATGCGTAGGTCGGCAGCGGCACGCGGCTGACGTCCGCGCCGGCAAACAGGGCGCTCCAGTCGACGTCGACACCGTGACAGTACACGTCGGCCAGGAAGCTCTCGAATGCGCGGATCTCGGGGCGTCGCGTGCCGCGCAGACTGGCCGTGACCAGCACCTCCTCGCGTTGCTGGTGCCCTGCTTCGTCCGGCTCCGCCTCCGGGTCGGGGTCCGGGTCGAGGCACTGGGCGGCCATCGCGGTCAACGTCGCGTCCGGTCCGAGCTCGATAAAGCGGGTGACGCCCGCCTGCTCGAGCAGGCGCACACCGTCAGCGAACCGCACCGCCTGGCGCGCATGCTCCACCCAGTAGTCGGGCGAGCAGGCCTGCTCGGCTGAGAGCAGCTCGCCGGTCACGTTCGACACGATCGGGATCTGCGGCGCGCCGGCGAACCGCACGCCCTTAGCGACCTCGCGGAACTGCTCGAGCATCGGGTCCATCAACGGCGAGTGAAAAGCGTGGGAGACCTGCAGGCGCTTGACCCGCACCCCCCGCTCCCGAAACCCAGACGCGAGCTCGTCGATCGCGTCGCGCTCGCCGGAGAGCACCACCGCCGCCGGCCCGTTGACCGCCGCCACCGACACACGATCCTCAAACCCCCCAAGCCACTCCACCGCGTCTCGCTCGGTGATCGCGACCGCGAGCATCGCGCCCGTGCGCGGCAACCCGCCCATCAACGCGCCCCGCGCCGCGACCAACCCACACGCATCCTCAAGCCCGAGGACGCCCGCCACGTGCGCCGCCACCAGCTCCCCGATCGAATGCCCGATCAGAAAATCAGGGACCACCCCCAACGACCCGGCCAGGCGAAAAAGGGCAACCTCCACCGCGAACAAACCCGCCTGCGTGAACTGCGTCTCACCCAACTGCTCAGAGTCCGCCGCGAACAAAACCTCCTTCAACGACACCCCCAGATGCGCGTCAAACTCCGCGCACACCTCATCCAACGCCCGCGCGAACACCGGAAAACCGTCATACAAACCAGCGCCCATCCCCGCCCACTGACTCCCCTGGCCCGAGAACAAAAACGCGACCTTCCCATCGCGCCGCGCCGACCCGACCACCACACCATCAACCGACTCACCCCGCGCCACCGCCCCCAACCCACCAACCAGCCCGTCACGATCAGACGCCAACACCACCGCCCGATGCGACAAATGCGCCCGACCCAACGCCAACGACACCGCCACCCCACCCACATGCAAGTCCGCAGCATCGGCGTCAGCGACGAACTCCGCCAAACGCGCCGCCTGCCCCACCAACGCCTCCCCACCCGCACCCGACACCACAAACGGCAACACACCCAACTCCGCCACCGCAGATGACGACCCCGACGAGGACGCACCCGCTGACAGTGAACCCGCTGAGAGTGAACCCGACGCGGGTGAAACTGTTGCGGGTGAGGCATTCGGAGCCTCCTCGAGCACCAGGTGCGCGTTAGTTCCCGACACCCCAAACGACGACACCCCAGCACGCCGCACCCGCTCCCCGCCCGGCCACGCGACCGCCTCGGTCAACAACGCCACCTCACCCGCCGACCAATCCACATGCGGCGACGGCTCCTCCGCGTGCAACGTCTTGGGCAACATCCCGTGGCGCAAAGCCTGGATCATCTTGATCACCCCCGCGACACCCGCCGCCGCCTGCGTGTGACCAATATTCGACTTCAACGAACCCAAAAACAACGGCCCGCCATCCGCCCCCCGCTCGCTGCCGTAGGTCGCCAACAACGCCCCCGCCTCGATCGGATCCCCCAGGGTGGTACCCGTGCCGTGCGCCTCCACAACATCAACGTCCGCCGGCGACAAACCCGCGCTGGCCAACGCCTGACGAATCACCCGCTCCTGCGACGGCCCATTCGGCGCCGTCAACCCATTCGACGCCCCATCCTGATTCACCGCGCTACCCCGCACCACCGCCAACACCTCATGACCACGCGCGCGCGCCACCGACAACCGCTCCAACACCACCAACCCCACACCCTCGGACCACCCCGTGCCATCAGCCGACGCCGCAAAAGACTTACACCGCCCATCCACCGACAAACCACGCTGACGGCTGAAGAAAAGGAACATGCCGGGGTGCGCCATGACCGTCACTCCACCGGCCAGCGCCAAGTCACACTCACCCGCCCGCAACGCCTGACACGCCAAATGAATCGCCACCAACGACGACGAACACGCCGTATCAACCGTGATTGCGGGACCCTCCAGACCAAAAACGTAAGAGAGGCGTCCCGACGCCACACTCGCCGTGCTGCCCGTGAGGGCGTAGCCCGCCGTGGCGCCGTCCGGTTCGTGCAGGCGTGGTCCGTACTCTTGAGCCGTCACACCTGTGAAGACCCCCGTCTGACTGCCCCTGAGGAGTGACGGGTTGATGCCGGCGGCCTCAAACGCCTCCCAGGCGCCTTCCAGCAGCAGGCGCTGCTGGGGGTCCATCCCCAGCGCCTCACGCGGCGAGATAGAGAAGAACTCTGGGTCAAACTCCGCTGCGTCACACAGAAACCCACCATGACGCACGTAGGACGTGCCCGAGCGCTCGGGATCGGGATCATAGAGACCGTCCAGATCCCAGCCCCTGTCAGCGGGAAACTCGCCAATCGCGTCTCCCCCATCAAGAACAAGCCGCCACAAATCTCCCGGCGACGCCACACCACCCGGGTACCGGCAACTCATCCCCACCACCGCGATCGGCTCATCGACCACCCCCGACCGCATCGGCGTCGGCGCTCTTGGACGAACGCCGGTGAGCTCACTGAGCAGGTAGCCGGCGACTGCCGCCGGAGTTGGCTGGTCGAACACGAGCGTACTGGGCAGACGCAGTCCGCTCGCCGCCTCTAGCCGGCCGTGTAGCTGCACCGCGGCCGCCGAGTCAAGGCCGAGCTCCTTGAATGCCCGCTCCGCGTCGACCGCCGCGGGGGCGCCAACGCCCAGCACGGTGGCCACCTGCGCGCTTACCAGCTCGAGCACCGCACGGTGCTGCTCCAGCTTCGCCAAGCCGGCGAGGCGGCGCGCTAGCGTATCCGGCGGGGGCCCGTCGCCGGGGCCGATCGCGCCGCCGCCATTGTCGCGCTGCGGAGGCAGTAGCAGCGGCTCTAGGCCCTCGTGCCGGGCCGCGTCGCGGTCGACTTCGATTCCCCTGCCGTGTATCTCGCTGAGCGCGATCGAGAAGCGCTCAGAGCTGTCATGGTCACGACGCAGGGAACCCACGACCGCCACGTCGCCCGAGCTGTCGAGCACATCGTCGACGATTTCTCGCACTCCGACGGTCAGCACAGGATGTGCGCTGATCTCGATGAACGCACGATGCCCTCCTGCGAGCAGGGCCTGCACGGCGCGCTCGAACTGAACGGTCTGCCGCTCGGCGCGATACCAATACTCTGGGCCCATCTGAGCGGTATCCAGCAACTCGCCGCTAACTGCCGAGTAGAGGGGAACGTCACTCGGCCGCGGGGCGATCGCAGTCAGGGCATCTACGAGTTCGTCGTGGATGTCCTCCACCTGCGCAGAATGCGAGGCGTAGTCCATCGGGACTCTCCGCGCCCTGACGCCCATCTCCACGCACTCCCCGAGCAGTGTGTCGAGCGCCTCGTGGTCACCGGATACAGCCACCGACGAGGGGCCGTTAACCGCGGCGAGTGCGAGCCTATTCCCCCAGCGCTCCAGGTGAGGGGCCAGCTGACGCGCCCCAAACGAGATAGCCACGACCCCGCCGTTCCCCGAGAGCGTGGCGAGCAGCCGGCTGCGCACTGCCACCACCTGGGCGGCATCGGCGAGCGACAGGCCCCCAGCAATGTGGGCCGCTGCCACCTCGCCATGGGAATGGCCTACGACGGCATCCGGTTGCACGCCACATGCGCGCCAGAGTCCTGCCAGCGCCACCGATAGCGCGAACAGCACCGGCTGAACTACATCCACCCGGTCCAGCTTGGGCGCCCCGGGCCCGCCGCGCAGGACATCGGCGACCGACCATTCCAGGTGCGGGGCGAGTGCTTCCTCGCATCGTTGTATTTGTTGCCTGAAGGTGGGCGAGCAATCGAGCAGGTCAACCGCCATGCCTTGCCACTGGCAGCCGTGGCCGGCGAATACGAACGCCACACTGCGGCCGCGATCCATGTGCGCCGCTCCAGCGCGCGGATCAGCCATCGGGGTTGCTCCTGGACTTGGTCGCTGCGATGTCGGCGAGCCACTTCTCGACGGCTATCGCTGTCGAGCCCGCATCCTCTTTCATCATTGTCCAATGATTACCTGGCACCTCGACCGTGTCGTGAGACGAGTATGGCCACACGCTCTTCCACTCGCTGTCGCTCGGCATGCCAGACATGGGCTCGGTGGGTTGGACCAAAAGCGTGGGGGCGTTGAGCGCCGGCAACTCCCAATTCTCGAGCAGCCTGCCATACCACATCATCGCAGTCAGCCTCGTATCGGTGAGATACATACGCACCGTCGGGTCATCGAACATTCTCCTGAGCAAAGCGTCGGTAGTCCCGCTGGTGTCCGTTGTGATCTGCAGTGAGTATGTGTCTATCAACACCACTGCTGCGACGGGAACGCCGCTATGTTCAAGGCGACTTGCCGCTCCGTAAGCCAATGTCCCGCCGGCGGAATAGCCTGCGAGCACCACCGGTGCATCGCCCATGGCTCGCTGGGCGGCTTGCGCTACCACCTCAACCGCGACCTCAACGGTTGCTGGCACACGCTCGCGTCCGACGAATCCTGGCACCGACAGGGCAGAAAGGGCGCGAATGTCACGAAAGGTCTGTGCGAACTCCAGATATTGGTGAGGCCCTGATAGAGCGACCGTCGACGGGATGCAGATAATGCCGGGCTGCGAAGGCCCATCGGACAGTCGCACCAATCGGGGCTGTTCCTCGGCGGCTAGCGAGGTGGTGTCAAAGGTCAGCCGCGAGTTAGCTGCCAGCGCGGTTCCCTGCAGATAAGAAGGGAGCCTCCAACTAATATCGCTATTCGTCATTTTCGATCCAGTCCACAGGCCGCAACGAGGCGGGATTGTCAGTCATCGCCCTCAATCGATGGCGATGTGTCGTCGTACTCCTTAGCTAGCTCCAGCAGTGACTCCAGCAGCCCGGTGTCACGAAGGCGAGCAAGCGGAATCGTTCCGAGGGCTTTGTACACACGGATCTCCTCCTCACTGGAATCAAGACCATCTACCCCGGCGGGATCTGAGAGAGCGGGAGCGGGCGAGGCCACGCTCAGCATGTAGCTGGCGAGCGCTGCGGTGGTCGGGTAGTCGATCGCAAGAATGGCGGGAAGGCGCAGTCCGGTCGCCGCCTTCAAGCGGTTTCTGAGCTCGATCGCTCCGAGGGAGTCGAGACCCAGTTCGAGAAATGCGCGCTGTGGGTCGATCTCCCCGGCCGAGGCGTGTCCCAGGACGGCGGCGACGTGGGTCAACACGAGCTGTTGGACGATCGCGGCGTGCTCTGACTCGGGCGCGTCCGCCAACCTTGCCGCCAGCGACCCCTGGCCCTCTGAGAGCCGGCGTGCCGGCAGGCGGACCAGGCCGCGCATGATCGCGGGCAGCATCCCCGCCCGCGCCTGCGCGCGCAACGCGGCCGCATCCAAAGCCACCGGCACCAGCAGCGACTGATCGATGCTGCGAGCGAGATCGATCAGCTCCAGCCCCTCCCGGTCAGACAGCGGCGCGATCCCCAGCCGCCCCAGGCGCCCACGGTCGCTATCACTCATCCCACCGGTCATCCCCGTCGCACGCTCCCACGCCCCAAACGCCAACGAACGGCCCGGCAACCCCCGCGAACGCGCGTGGGCCGCCAGCGCGTCCAGGAACGTGTTGGCCGCCGCATAACTGCCCTGCCCCGCGCTGCCCAGCGTCCCCGCGACCGACGAGAACACAATGAACTCCGCCAACCCCAACCCCTTCGTGAGCTCGAGCAGGTTGATCGCACCGTCGACCTTGGGCGCCAACACCCGCCCCAACCGCTCACCATCCAGCGACTCGATCGCACCATCATCAAGCACCCCCGCCGCGTGCACCACCGCCGTCAACGGATGCTCCTGATCCACCGACGCGACCAACGCCGCGACCTGATCACGATCAGCAACATCACACGCCGCGACCCGCACCTCACACCCCAGCTCCTGCAGAGCGCTCTGCAACCCCCCCGCACCCTCCGCCGCCATCCCAGCACGACTCACCAACAGCAGATGCTTGACACCCTGCTCGCCCACCAGATGACCGGCCACCAGCGCACCCAACCCACCAGTACCACCCGTGATCAGGACCGTGCCCTCACTGTCAAGCCGCGGCGCCGCAGGAGCAGCAGGATCCTGCACCTTCACCCGCGCGAGCCGGGGCACAAACAGCGCGCCGTCTCTGATCGCCACCTCCGGCTCCCCGCTGGAGAGCGCCCCATAGAGCCACGAGGACGAGGTGTCGCCTGGTTCGGTGTCGAGCAGGCACACCCGATCGGGATGCTCAGACCGCGCGCTGCGCACCAGACCGACGACCGCCGCCTGCAGGAGATTGGGCGCCTCACCAGCCCCGGCAGCGACCGCGCCCTCGGTCACGAGCACCAGCTGCGCGCCCCCCAAACCCTCACAACCAAGCCAATCCTGCACCAACGACAACACCGCGCCCGTGATGACGTGGACGCTCTCTGCCAGCTGGCCATCGCTGCTGTCACCACCAGGCGCGAGCTGCGCAATCGAGGACACTCGCACCAACACCGCCCCAGGTGGTGTTCCTCCGTCGCGGACCGCCGCTTCCAGCGCCCCGAGATCCGCGTAACGCTCCACCTCGACCCCCGCAGCGTCGAGGTCCTCGCGGTCCCCGCCGAGCAGCGCCGCATGGAGCGTGGACCCGTTCGGGGACGCGGACGGCAGCTGCACCCAGTCAAGGCCAAACAGAGCGTCATGACCCCGGGCGCGTCCGGCGTTCTGCAGCGCGCCCTGGTCCAGCGGCCGGCTCTCCAGCGAATCGATCGACAGCACCGGCCCGCCCTGCTCATCAACCGCCAAGAGGGTCAACGTCGGCCAGTCACCATCAGCACCGGCGCTCGTGGGCGTGCTGATCCGCACCCGCAAAGCCGCCGCGCCCTGCCGGTAGAGCCGGACGCCTGAGAACGCGACTGGGGCCACCGGCGCGGCCATGCTCTGCTCATCTGACACCCGCAGCAACCCCGAATGCAACGCCGCGTCCAACAACGCGGGATGCACACCGAACCCAGACGCCTGCGGTGGCGGCTCAGAATCAAGTGCGAGCTCGGCATACAGCTCATCACCCGCCGCCCACGCTCGACGCAACCCCTGAAACCACGGCCCATACCCGTAGCCGGCCTCCGCCACCCGGTCATAAAAGAACTTCGTGTCAACCTCCTCCACCCCCTGCGGTGGCCACGCCTCGCGCCCAAAACCCTCCACCTCTGAAACAGCCAACCCACCGTCACCGTCACCGTCACCGTCACCGTCGCCCGAGCCAAGCACACCCCTCGCGTGGCCAACCCATTCCCCCGCCTCGAGGTGCTCACCCTCCAAAGCAGCGAAAGAGTCCTGCTCTGGGCGGGAGTAGATGCGGATCGTGCAGCGGCCCTGCTCATCGGGCTCTGACACCGCCACCTGAACCTGCACCGCGGCGCCGTAGTCGTCGAGCACCAACGGTGTGACCAGCATCAACTCCTCAACAACCCCCGCACCGACCCTCTCGCCAGCCGCCAGCGCCAGCTCGATAAAGCCCGTGCCCGGCATGAGCACGGTATCCATCACCGCGTGATCAGCCAGCCAGGGATGAGTCTTGACCGAAATCCGACCGGTGAACAGCCAGCCCCTCTGGTCATCCGCCAACTCGAGAGCCGCACCCAACAGCGGATGCTCCGCCGACGACTGACCCAACGAGCTCGCGTCCTCCGGGCCCCGGGCGGCCTCCAGCCAGTAGCGCTGGCGTTGGAATGCGTAGGTCGGCAGCGGCACGCGGCTGACGTCCGCGCCGGCAAACAGGGCGCTCCAGTCGACGTCGACACCGTGACAGTACACGTCGGCCAGGAAGCTCTCGAATGCGCGGATCTCGGGGCGTCGCGTGCCGCGCAGACTGGCCGTGACCAGCACCTCCTCGCGTTGCTGGTGCCCTGCTTCGTCCGGCTCCGCCTCCGGGTCGGGGTCCGGGTCGAGGCACTGGGCGGCCATCGCGGTCAACGTCGCGTCCGGTCCGAGCTCGATAAAGCGGGTGACGCCCGCCTGCTCGAGCAGGCGCACACCGTCAGCGAACCGCACCGCCTGGCGCGCATGCTCCACCCAGTAGTCGGGCGAGCAGGCCTGCTCGGCTGAGAGCAGCTCGCCGGTCACGTTCGACACGATCGGGATCTGCGGCGCGCCGGCGAACCGCACGCCCTTAGCGACCTCGCGGAACTGCTCGAGCATCGGGTCCATCAACGGCGAGTGAAAAGCGTGGGAGACCTGCAGGCGCTTGACCCGCACCCCCCGCTCCCGAAACCCAGACGCGAGCTCGTCGATCGCGTCGCGCTCGCCGGAGAGCACCACCGCCGCCGGCCCGTTGACCGCCGCCACCGACACACGATCCTCAAACCCCCCAAGCCACTCCACCGCGTCTCGCTCGGTGATCGCGACCGCGAGCATCGCGCCCGTGCGCGGCAACCCGCCCATCAACGCGCCCCGCGCCGCGACCAACCCACACGCATCCTCAAGCCCGAGGACGCCCGCCACGTGCGCCGCCACCAGCTCCCCGATCGAATGCCCGATCAGAAAATCAGGGACCACCCCCAACGACCCGGCCAGGCGAAAAAGGGCAACCTCCACCGCGAACAAACCCGCCTGCGTGAACTGCGTCTCACCCAACTGCTCAGAGTCCGCCGCGAACAAAACCTCCTTCAACGACACCCCCAGATGCGCGTCAAACTCCGCGCACACCTCATCCAACGCCCGCGCGAACACCGGAAAACCGTCATACAAACCAGCGCCCATCCCCGCCCACTGACTCCCCTGGCCCGAGAACAAAAACGCGACCTTCCCATCGCGCCGCGCCGACCCGACCACCACACCATCAACCGACTCACCCCGCGCCACCGCCCCCAACCCACCAACCAGCCCGTCACGATCAGACGCCAACACCACCGCCCGATGCGACAAATGCGCCCGACCCAACGCCAACGACACCGCCACCCCACCCACATGCAAGTCCGCAGCATCGGCGTCAGCGACGAACTCCGCCAAACGCGCCGCCTGCCCCACCAACGCCTCCCCACCCGCACCCGACACCACAAACGGCAACACACCCAACTCCGCCACCGCAGATGACGACCCCGACGAGGACGCACCCGCTGACAGTGAACCCGCTGAGAGTGAACCCGACGCGGGTGAAACTGTTGCGGGTGAGGCATTCGGAGCCTCCTCGAGCACCAGGTGCGCGTTAGTTCCCGACACCCCAAACGACGACACCCCAGCACGCCGCACCCGCTCCCCGCCCGGCCACGCGACCGCCTCGGTCAACAACGCCACCTCACCCGCCGACCAATCCACATGCGGCGACGGCTCCTCCGCGTGCAACGTCTTGGGCAACATCCCGTGGCGCAAAGCCTGGATCATCTTGATCACCCCCGCGACACCCGCCGCCGCCTGCGTGTGACCAATATTCGACTTCAACGAACCCAAAAACAACGGCCCGCCATCCGCCCCCCGCTCGCTGCCGTAGGTCGCCAACAACGCCCCCGCCTCGATCGGATCCCCCAGGGTGGTACCCGTGCCGTGCGCCTCCACAACATCAACGTCCGCCGGCGACAAACCCGCGCTGGCCAACGCCTGACGAATCACCCGCTCCTGCGACGGCCCATTCGGCGCCGTCAACCCATTCGACGCCCCATCCTGATTCACCGCGCTACCCCGCACCACCGCCAACACCTCATGACCACGCGCGCGCGCCACCGACAACCGCTCCAACACCACCAACCCCACACCCTCGGACCACCCCGTTCCATCAGCACCGGCACCAAACGACCGGCACCGGCCGTCCACCGACAAACCACGCTGCCGCGAAAACGCCACAAACACACCCGGACTCGCCAACACCGTCACCCCACCCGCCAACGCCAAGTCACACTCACCCGCCCGCAACGCCTGACACGCCAAATGAATCGCCACCAACGACGACGAACACGCCGTATCAACCGAAATCGCCGGCCCCTCCAAACCCAACGTGTACGCAATCCGCCCGGAGATCACGCTGCCACCAGCACCAGCGCCCAGGTACCCCTCGAGCTCGGCGGGGACCGGGCCAGCGCTCATGCCGTAGTCCTGATACATCACCCCGGCGAACACCCCAGTCTGGCTGCCCCTCAGGGCTGTCGGATCGATCCCTGCGGCCTCGAATGCCTCCCACGCGCCTTCCAACAGCAGCCGCTGCTGGGGATCCATCGCCAACGCCTCACGCGGCGAAATCGAGAAAAACTCACAGTCAAACTCCGCCGCGTCGTACAGAAACCCACCCTGCCGCGCATACGACGTCCCCGCATGATCGGGATCCGGATCATAAATCCGCTCCAAGTCCCACCCCCGGTCAGCCGGAAACTCACCAATCGCATCCCGACCCTCATTCACCAACCCCCACAAATCTCCCGGCGACGCCACACCACCCGGGTACCGGCAACTCATCCCCACCACCGCGATCGGCTCATCACCATCCGAACGCGCACGCCGCGCGACGCGCTGCCCGCCGCGCTGGACACCCTGCACCTTCTCACGCAAATGCTCCGCAACCGCCGCCGGCGACGGGTGATCAAACACCAGCGTCGAGCCCAGTGGCAGCCCAGTCGCCTGGCCCAACCGGTTTCTCAGCTCGATCGCTCCCAACGAATCAAAACCCAGCTCCTTAAACGCACGCCGCGGATCAACGTCCGCAGCCGACGCGTGCCCCAACACCGCCGCCACATGCGACAGGACAAGCTCGAGCACGATCGCGTCCCACTCCGCCTCCGCCGCCCCCGCCAGCCTTCTCGCCAATGACCCCTGCGTGTGGGCATCCCGGCGCGCCGGAGCGCGGACCAGACTGCGCAGAACCGACGGCAGCATCCCGACCCGCGCCTGAGCCCGCAACGCGCCGGTGTCGAACATGACCGGGAAAAGGATCGACCGATCGATGCTGCAGGCGAGGTCGATCAGCTCTAGGCCCTGCTGGTCAGAAAGAGGGACGAGACCTTCCGCGCGCCGCAAACGCTCAGCGACCTGCACCCGCTCGGCCTCGCTGAAGCCACCGCTCATGCCGGTCGCGCGCTCCCACGCCCCAAACGCCAACGAACGGCCCGGCAACCCCCGCGCGCGACAGTGGGCCGCCATCGCATCCAAAAACGTGTTGGCCGCCGCATAGCTGGACCGCCGAGCGCTGCCCAGCATGCCCGCGACCGACGAGAACAGAATGAACTCCGCCAGCCCCAGCCCCTCCGTGAGCTCGAGCAGGTTGATCGCGCCGTCGACCTTGGGCGCCAACACCCGCCCCAACCGCTCACCATCCACCGACTCGATCGCATCATCATCAATCACCCCAGCTGTGTGGACCACCGCGGTCAACGGATATGTCTCGCCCACCGAAGCGACCAACTCCGCGACCTGGTCACGCTCAGCAACATCACACGCCGCGATCCGCACCTCACACCCAAGCTGCTGCAGAGCGCTCTGCAACTCCGTCGCGCCCGGGGCCTTGATACCGCTGCGACTGACTAGCAGCAGATGCTTGACGCTGTGCTCGGCTGCCAGATGGCCGGCCAAAAGCGCGCCCAGCCCACCGGTACCACCAGTGATCAAGACCGTGCCCTCACTGTCAAGCCCCGGCAGCCCGCCGAGGGAATCCTGCACCTTCACCCGCGAAAGCCGGGGGACAAACAGCGAGCCGTCCCGGACCGCCACCTCCGGCTCCCCGCTCACCAACGCCCGATACAGCCACGAGGACGAGGTGGCGCCTGGCTCGGTGTCGAGCAGGCACACCCGATCGGGATGCTCAGACTGCGCGCTGCGCACCAGACCCACCAGCGCGGCCTGCGAAAGCTTCGGCGCCTCACCAGCCCCCACAGCCACCGCACCCTCGGTCACGAGCACCAGCTTCGCGCCCGCCAAACCCTCACACCCAAGCCAATCCTGCATCAACGACAACGCCGCCCCCGTCACCCCATGCACCCGCTCCGCCAACCCACCATCGCCGCTGTCACCGCTAGCCACCAGCGACTGGGCCCTGACGAGCACCAGCTGCGGTACTCGTCCTCCATCCCGGACCGCGGCCGTCAACGCCACGAGATTCGGGTAAAGCGCGACCTCGACCCCCGGGGCGTCGAGGCCCTGACCGTCCTCGCCGAGCAGCGCCGCGTGGAGCATGGCGCCGTCGGGGGACGCAGCCGGCAACGGCACCCAGTCAAGCCCAAACACGGCGTCATGACCCCTGACGCGTCCGGCGCTCTGCAGAGCGGCCTGGTCCACCGGACGGCTCTGCAGCGAATCGATCGAGAGCACCGGCCCGCCCTGCTCATTAACCGCCAAGAGGCTCAACGCCGACCAGTCACCGTCAGCACCGGCGCTCGCGGCCGTGCTGATCCGCACCCGCAAAGCCGCGGCGCCGTGCCCGTAAAGCCGCACGCCTGAGAACGCGAACGGGACCACCGGCGCGGCCATGCTCTGCTCGTCTGACACCCGCAGCAACCCCGAATGCAACGCCGCGTCCAACAACGCGGGATGCACACCGAACGCGTACGCCTGCGACGCCTGCTCAGAATCAAGTGCGAGCTCGGCATACAGCTCATCGCCCGCCGTCCACGCTCGACGCAACCCCTGAAACCACGGCCCATACCCGTAGCCAGCCTCCGCCACCCGGCCATAAAAGAACTCGGTGTCAACTTCCTCACCACCCGCCGGCGGCCACGCCTCGCGCCCAAAAGCCTCCACCTCTGCAACAGCCAACCCACCATCACCATCACCGTCACCGTCACCCGAGCCAAGCACACCCCTCGCGTGGCCAACCCACTCCCCCGCCTCACGCTGCTCGCCCTCCAGAGCAAAGGACGCGTCCGGCTCTGGGCGGGAGTAGATCCCGATCGCGCAACGCCCGTGCTCATCGGCCTCAGACACCGTCACCTGCACCTGGACCGCGGCGCCGTCGTCGTCGAGCACCAACGGGGCGACCAGCGTCAACTCCTCAACCACCCCCGCGCCGACCCGCTCACCGGCCGCGAGCGCCAGCTCGATAAGGCCCGTGCCCGGCAACACCACGGTATCCATCACCGCGTGATCAGCCAGCCACGGATGGGTCTTCACCGAAACCCGACCAGTAAACAACCAGCCCCTCTGCTCGCCCGCGAGCTCAGCCGCCGCGCTCAACAATGGGTGATCACCAGCACCCAAACCCAGCGAGGCCGCGTCACCCCCACCCGCGCCGGCCTCCAGCCAATAACGCTGGCGTTGGAACGCGTAGGTCGGCAGCGCCACCCGGCTGACGTCCGCGCCGGCGAATAGGGCGCCCCAGTCGACCTCGAGACCGTGACAGTAGGCGTCGGCGAGGAAGCTCTCAAACGCCCGGATCTCGGGGCGTCGCGTGCCGCGCAGACTCGCCGTGACCAGCACCTCCCGCTCTGGCTCCGGCGCTGGCCCCTGGTCTTGGTCCTCGTCGAGGCACTGGGCGGCCATCGCGGTCAACGTGGCGTCCGGTCCGAGCTCGATAAACCGGGTGACGCCCGCCTGCTCGAGCAACCGGACACCGTCGGCGAACCGCACCGCTTGGCGGACGTGGCTGGTCCAGTAGTCGGGCGAGCAGGCCTGCTCGGCCGAGAGCAGCTCGCCGGTCACGTTCGACACGATCGGGATCTGCGGCGCGCCCGCGAACCGCACCCCCGCAGCGACCGCCCGGAACTCCTCGAGCATCGGGTCCATCAACGGCGAGTGAAAAGCGTGCGAGACCTGCAAACGCTTGACCCGCAACCCCCGCTCCCGAAACCCAGCCTCGAGCTCGTCGACCGCGTCGCGATCGCCGGAGAGCACCACCGCCGCCGGCCCGTTGACCGCCGCCACCGACACACGATCCTCAAACCCCTCAAGACTGGGCAGCACCTCGGCCTCGGCGATCGCCACCGCCAGCATCGCGCCCGTCCGGGGCAACGCACCCATCAACGCGCCCCGCGCCGCGACCAACCCACACGCATCCCCCAGAGAAAGCACGCCCGCGACATACGCCGCTGAGAGCTCCCCGATCGAATGACCGATCAGAAAATCAGGCGCCACCCCCAACGACCCCACCAGCCGATAAAGCGCGACCTCCACCGCGAACAACCCCGCCTGCGTGAACTGCGTCTCACCCAACCGCTCCGCCCCGTCCGCCGCGAACAGAATGTCTCTCAACGACACCCCCAAAAGCGGATCGAACGCGGCGCACACTTCATCCAACGCCCCCGCGAACACCGGAAAACCGTCATACAACCCAGCGCCCATCCCCGGCCACTGACTCCCCTGCCCCGAGAACAAGAACGCGACCTTGCCCTCCCGCCGCGCCGACCCCACCACCACACCATCAACCAACTCACCCCGCGCGACCGCCCCCAACCCACTCAGCAGCCCCTCACGATCAGACGCCAACACCACCGCCCGATCCGACAAATGCGCCCGACCCAACACCAACGACACCGCCACCCCACCAACATCCAACCCCTCGTCCACTTCCGCATTGCTCACAAACTCCGCCAGACGCGCCGCCTGCCCAACCAACGCCCCCCCACCCGCACCCGACACCACAAACGGCAACACGCCCAACCCAACCGGCTCACCCACAACCGGATCCGCAGCCGGAGCCTCCTCCAGGACCAGGTGCGCGTTAGTGCCTGTAGCACCAAACGACGACACGCCCGCCCGCCGCACCCGCTCACCGCCCGGCCACGCCACCGCCTCTCCCAACAACGCCACTTCACCCGCTGACCAATCGACATGCGGAGACGGCTCCTGCGCGTGCAACGTCTTCGGCAACATTTCGTGGCGCAGCGCCTGGATCATCTTGATCACCCCAGCCACACCCGCCGCCGCCTGCGTGTGACCAATATTTGACTTCAACGACCCCAAATACAACGGCCCGGCGCCCGCCCGCTCGCTGCCATAGGTCGCCAGCAACGCCCCCGCCTCGATCGGATCCCCCAGGGTGGTCCCGGTGCCGTGCGCCTCCACGACATCGATGTCCGCGGGCGACAAACCCGCGCTGGCCAACGCCTGGCGAATCACCCGCTCCTGCGACGGGCCATTCGGCGCCGTCAACCCGTTCGACGCCCCATCCTGATTGAACGCGCTGCCGCGCACCACCGCCAACACCTCATGACCGAGCGCGCGCGCGACCGACAACCGCTCCAACACCACCAAACCCATGCCGTCGGAGAATCCGGTGCCGTTAGCCCCCGCCGCGAACGACCGGCAGCGCCCGTCCACCGACAAACCACGCTGACGACTAAAGAAAAGCAACATACCCGGGTGAACCATCACTGTCACTCCGCCAGCCAGCGCCAAGTCACACTCATTTGCTCGCAGCGCCTGACACGCCAAATGAATCGCCACGAGCGACGACGAGCAGGCGGTATCGACGCTGACCGTCGGGCCCTCCAAGCCCAACGTATACGCAATGCGTCCGGAGATCACGCTGCCACCGGTGCTGGTGCCCAGGTACCCCTCGAGCTCTGCGGGCACCGGGCCTACGCTCATGGGATAGTCGTAAGTCATCACTCCGGCGAAGACGCCTGTCTGGCTGCCTCTGAGGGTTGTCGGGTCGAGCCCGGCGGTCTCGAAGGCCTCCCAGGCGCCTTCGAGCAGCAGCCGTTGCTGGGGGTCCATCGCCAGCGCCTCACGCGGAGAGATCGAAAAGAATTCCGGGTCAAACCCCGCCGCGTCATAGAGAAACCCACCGTGGCGCGAATAGGACGTGCCCGCATGATCGGGATCGGGGTCATAGAGCCGCTCCAGATCCCACCCCCGGTCAGTGGGGAACTCACCAATCGCATCCCGACCCTCATGCACCAATTCCCACAAATCCGCCGCTGAGGCGACGCCACCCGGATACCGGCAGCTCATCCCCACCACAGCGATCGGCTCCGCACTATCCGAACGCGCACGCCGCGCGACGCGCTGCCCGCCGCGCTGGACGCCCTGCACCTTCTCTCGCAAATGCTCCGCAACCGCCGCCGGCGACGGGTAATCAAACACCAGCGTCGAGGAGAGCTGCAGCCCCGTCGCCTGACCCAACCGGTTTCTCAGCTCGATCGCGCCCAACGAATCAAAACCCAGCTCCTTAAACGCACGCCGCGGATCAACGTCCCCAGCCGATACGTGCCCCAGGACCGCCGCGACATGACTCAAAACGAGCTCTTCGACGATCGTGTCCCACTCCGCCTCGGGCGAGCCCGCCAGCCTTCTCGCCAACGATCCCTGCGTGTCGGCACCCCGGCGTGCCGGCACGCTCACCAGCCCCCGCAGAAGTGCGGGCAGGATCCCGATCCTCGCTTGAGGTCGCAACGCGGCAGTGTCCAACGCGACCGGCAAAAGCACCGCCCGATCCACGCTGCGAGCGATATCGATCAGCTCCAACCCCTGCTCGTCAGATAGCGGTATGAGACCTTCCGCGCGCCGCAAACGCTCAGCGACCTGCGCGCGCTCCGCCTCACTCAACCCACCGGTCATGCCGGTGGCGCGCTCCCACGCCCCAAACGCCAGCGACCGACCGGGCAAGCCCTTGACACGACAGTCAGCCGCCAGTGCATCCAAAAACGTGTTGGCCGCCGCATAACTGGACCGCCGTGCGCTGCCCAGCGTGCCCGCGACCGACGAGAAGAGAATGAACTCCGCCAGCCCCAGGTCCGCGGTCAGCTCGAGCAGGTTGATCGCGCCGTCGACCTTGGGCGCCAACACCCGCGCCAACCGCTGCCCATCCAGCGACTCGATCGCACCGTCGTCGAGCACCCCAGCGGTGTGCACGACCGCCGTCAACGGATGCGTCTCGCCCACCGACGCGATCAACGCCTGGACCTGCTCGCGCACCGCCACGTCACACGCCGCGATCCGCACCTCACACCCAAGCCCCTCAAGAGCGCTCTGCAACTCCCTCGCGCCCTCTGCCGCCATCCCACCACGACTCACCAGCAGCAGATGCTTGACGCCGTGCTCGCCCGCCAGATGACCGGCCAAAAGCGCCCCCAATCCGCCTGTGCCACCAGTGATCAACACCGTGCCTTGCCTGTCAACCACCGGCGGCGCCAGCGCGCGATCCTCCACCTTGACCCGCGCGAGCCGTGGCGCAAACAGCGAGCCGTCCCTGACCGCCAGCTCTGGCTCCTCACTCACCAACGCCCCATAAAGCCACGACGACGAGGTCTCGCTCGAGGAGGCGGTCCCGGTCGAGGACGCGGTCCCGCTCGAGGACGAGGTCTCGCCTGGATCAGTGTCGAGCAGACGCACTCGATCGGGATGCTCAGAACACGCACTACGCATCAGACCCACGACCGCGGCCTGGGAAAGATCGGGCGCCTCACCTGCCCCGGCCGCGACCGCGCCCTCGGTCACAAGCACCAGCTTCGCCCCCTCCAGACCCTCACACGCGAGCCAATCCTGCACCAACGACAACACCGCGCCCGTGATGACATGGACGCTCTCTGCCAGCCCGCCGTCGCAGCCGTCGCCACCAGGCACGAGCTGCGCGATCGAGGACACCCGCACCAACACCACCCCAGGTGCGGCTCCTCCATCCTGGACCGCCGCCGCCAACGCCTCGAGATCCGGGTAACGCTCGACCTCGACCCCCGGGGCGTCGAGGTCCTCGCGATCCTCGCCGAGCAGCGCCGCGTGGAGCGTGGACCCGTTGGGGGACGCGGCCGGCAACGGCACCCAGTCAAGCCCAAACAGGGCGTCATGACCCCGGGCGCGTCCGGCGCTCTGCAGCGCGGCCTGGTCCACCGCACGCATGAGCATCGACTCGATCGAGAGCACCGGCTCGCCTTGCTCATCGACCGCCAACAAGCTCAATATCTGCGAGTCGTCATCGGCGCTGCTGACCGAGCTCAGACGCACCCGCAAAGCCGACGCCCCCTGCCGATAAAGACACACACCCGAGATCGACAGCGGAATTTCCAGCCTCAAGGCCTTCGTCGCGCCCTGGAGTTTCTCCACACCCGCCGCTACATGCAGCGCCGCATCTGAAAGCGCGGGATGGACCTGAAACCCCGACGCCTGCGAGGCCAGCTCAGCATCAAGCGCGATCTCGGCATACAGCGCATCGCCCGCCATCCACGCCTCACGCAAACCCTGAAACGCAGGCCCATACCCATACCCCACCTCCGCCAACCGGTCATAAACCAACGCGCTGTCAAGCTGCTCAGCACCCTCCGGCGGCCACGCCTCGCGCCCAAAAGCCTCAAGAGCAACCGCCGGCCGCTGCCCCCCAACCAGCACACCCGAGACATGACGAACCCACTCCTCGGGCTCATCCCCCGAGCCCTGCTCTGGGCGGGAGTAGATCCCGATCGCGTACCGCCCCTGCTCATCGGGGTCTGCGACCGTCACCTGCAGCTGCACCGCCGCGCCGTCCTCGTCGAGCACCAGCGGGGCGATCAGCGTCAACTCCTCAACAACCCCCGCGCCGACCCTCTGACCGGCCGCGAGCGCCAGCTCGATAAACCCCGTGCCCGGCAACAACACCGTATCCATCACCGCGTGATCAGCCAGCCACGGATGAGTCTTCACCGAAACCCGCCCAGTGAACCGCCACCCCTGCTGCTCACCCGCCAGCTCAAGAGCCGCACCCAACAACGGATGCTCCGCCGACGCCTGACCCAGCGAGGCCGCATCACCCCCACCCGCGCCCGCCTCCAACCAATACCGCTGGCGTTGGAACGCGTAGGTCGGCAACGCCACCCGCTTGACATCCGCGCCGGTGAACAGGCTGGCCCAATCGACCTCGACACCATGACAATACGCTTCGGCGAGGAAGCTCTCAAACGCCGGGATCTCGGGGCGTCGCGTCCCGCGCAGACTCGCCGTGACCAACACCTCCCGCTCTGGCTCTGGCGCTGGTCCGTGCTCTTGGTCCTCGTCGAGGGTTTGGGCGACCATCGCGGTCAACGTCGCATCCGGGCCGAGCTCGAGAAACCGGGTAACGCCCGCCCGCTCAAGCAGCCGCACACCATCAGCGAACCGCACCGCCCGACGAACATGGTCCACCCAGTAATCGGGCGAGCACGCCTGCTCGGCCGACAGCAGCTCCCCGGTCACGTTCGACACGATCGGGATCTGCGGCGCCCCAGCGAACCGCACCCCCTCAGCGACCCCCCGAAACTCCTCCAGCATCGGATCCATCAACGGCGAGTGAAAAGCATGGGAGACCTCCAGACGCTTGACCCGCACCCCCCGCTCCCGAAAGGCGCGCTCGAGCTCATCAACCGCGCCGCTCTCACCCGAGAGCACCACCGCCGACGGCCCATTGACCGCCGCCACCGACACACGATCCTCCAACCCCCCAAGCCACTCCCCCACCTCGGCCTCGGAGACAGCGACCGCGAGCATCGCACCCGCCCGCGGCAACGCACCCATCAACGCCCCCCGCGCCGCGACCAACCCACACGCATCCTCAAGCGCCAACACCCCGGCGACATGCGCCGCCACCAGCTCCCCGATCGAATGACCAATCAGAAACTCAGGCGCCACCCCCAACGACCCCACCAGCCGATAAAGCGCGACCTCCACCGCGAACAACCCCGCCTGCGTGAACCGCGTCTCACCCAACCGCTCCGCCCCGTCCCCCGCAAACAGAACGTCTCTTAACGACACGCCCAAATGCGCGTCAAACCCCGCGCACACCTCATCCACCGCCCCCGCGAACACCGAAAACGCCTCATACAAACCAGCGCCCATCCCCGCCCACTGACTCCCCTGCCCCGAAAACAAAAACGCGACCTTCCCCTCCCGCCGCGCCGACCCCACCACCACACCATCAACCACCTCACCCCGCGCCACCGCCCCCAACCCACCCACCAGCCCCTCACGATCAGACGCCAACACCACCGCCCGATCCGACAAATGCGCCCGACCCAACACCAACGACACCGCCACCCCACCAACATCCAACCCCCCGTCCACGTCCCCATTGCTCACAAACTCCGCCAACCGCGCCGCCTGCCCCACCAACGCCCCCCCACCCACACCCGACACCACAAACGGCAACAACTCAAGCTCACCCACAACCGGCTCACCCACAACCGGCTCCACGTCCGGAGCCTCGGCGTCCTCCGCGCGCGGCGCTTCCTCGAGCACCAGGTGCGCGTTGGTGCCCGACACCCCAAACGACGACACCCCCGCGCGCCGCACCCGCTCCCCGGCCGGCCACGCCACCGCCTCGTTCAACAATGCCACTTCACCCGCCGACCAATCCACATGCGGCGACGGCTCCTGCGCGTGCAACGTCCGCGGCAGCATTTCGTGGCGCAAAGCCTGGATCATCTTGATCACCCCAGCCACCCCCGCCGCCGCAACCGTGTGACCAATATTTGACTTCAACGACCCCAAATACAACGGCCCCGCCGCCCGCTCACTCCCATACGTCGCCAACAACGCCCCCGCCTCGATCGGATCCCCCAACGTCGTCCCCGTCCCGTGGGCCTCCACCACATCAACATCCGCCGGCGACAAACCCGCGCTGGCCAACGCCTGCCGAATCAGCCGCTCCTGCGACGGGCCATGCGGCGCCGTCAACCCATTCGACGCACCATCCTGATTCACCGCCGACCCCCGCACCACCGCCAACACCTCATGCCCACGCGCCCGCGCCACCGACAACCGCTCCAACACCACCAAACCCATGCCCTCAGAGAAGCCAGTCCCATCAGCCCCAGCACCGAACGCTCGACATCGCCCGTCGGGGGCAAGCCCGTGCTGGCGGGCGAAGTCAGCGTATAGGTCGGGTAGCACCATCACCGTTACCCCGCCAGCCAGCGCCAGGTCACAGTCACCTGCGCGCAACGCCTGACACGCCAAATGAATCGCCACCAACGACGACGAACACGCCGTATCCACCGACACCGCCGGCCCCACCAAACCGAACGTATACGCCACGCGACCGGAGATCACGCTGCCAGTAGTGCCGGTCAGCCGAAAGCCCTCAAGCGCGCCGTCTACGACGGAGGCGTAGCCGGAGAAACCGGCGCCCGCGAACACTCCTGTCTGGCTGCCCCGCAGGGTTGTCGGGTCGATTCCGGCGGTCTCGAATGCCTCCCAGGCCCCTTCCAGCAGCAGCCGCTGCTGGGGATCCATCGCCAACGCCTCACGCGGAGAGACCGAAAAGAACTCGGGGTCAAACTTCCCTGCGTCATAGAGAAACCCACCGTGGCGCGCATACGACGTCCCCGGATGATCAGGATCGGGGTCATATAGCCGCTCCAAATCCCAGCCCCGATCACCGGGAAACTCACCAATCGCGTCTCCCCCATCAACAACGAGCCGCCACAAATCCGCCGGCGACGCCACACCACCCGGATACCGACAACTCATCCCCACCACCGCGATCGGCTCATGCTGGCGCCGTTCAAGGTCTCGGACCTGGTCGCGAGACTTGCGTAGCCGGATCAGGGTGTCCTTCAGATGGGGGAGAAGCTCGTCGTCAGTGTCGTCAGTCATGCCCGCTCAAGAGCTCCGGAGTTCCTCTTGGATGAGGTCCACGATCTCGTCGGCGCTCGCGGATTGGATCGTTGCCACAGCTACAGCGTCGCTGTTCCCGTCTTTATCGCCCGCTAGCTCAACCAGCAGCCGGCGCAGGCGTGTCTCGATGTGCTGGCGCTCGCCGTCGTCATTTGCGACCGAGGCGAGCATGGCGGCGAGCCTGTCAAGCTCCTCATCGATCGCGCGGCGCGTGGTCTCCGTTGTGCTGTTGCCTTCTGCCTGTTGGCGTAGGTGTTTTGCTGCGGCGGCTGGGGTGGGGTGGTCGAAGGCGAGTGTGGTGGGGAGTTGTAGGCCGGTGGCCTGGGTTAGGCGGTTTCTGAGCTCGATTGATCCGAGGGAGTCAAAGCCCAGTTCCTTGAAGGGGCGTTGGGGGTCGATCGCGGCGGGGGAGGCGTGTCCCAGGACGGCGGCGACGTGGGTCAGGACGAGCTGTTGGACGATCGCGGCGTGCTCTGACTCGGGCGCGTCCGCCAACCTTGCCGCCAGCGACCCCTGGCCCTCTGAGAGCCGGCGTGCCGGCAGGCGGACCAGGCCGCGCATGATCGCGGGCAGCATCCCCGCCCGCGCCTGCGCGCGCAACGCGGCCGCATCCAAAGCCACCGGCACCAGCAGCGACTGATCGATGCTGCGAGCGAGATCGATCAGCTCCAGCCCCTCCCGGTCAGACAGCGGCGCGATCCCCAGCCGCCCCAGGCGCCCACGGTCGCTATCACTCATCCCACCGGTCATCCCCGTCGCACGCTCCCACGCCCCAAACGCCAACGAACGGCCCGGCAACCCCCGCGAACGCGCGTGGGCCGCCAGCGCGTCCAGGAACGTGTTGGCCGCCGCATAACTGCCCTGCCCCGCGCTGCCCAGCGTCCCCGCGACCGACGAGAACACAATGAACTCCGCCAACCCCAACCCCTTCGTGAGCTCGAGCAGGTTGATCGCACCGTCGACCTTGGGCGCCAACACCCGCCCCAACCGCTCACCATCCAGCGACTCGATCGCACCATCATCAAGCACCCCCGCCGCGTGCACCACCGCCGTCAACGGATGCTCCTGATCCACCGACGCGACCAACGCCGCGACCTGATCACGATCAGCAACATCACACGCCGCGACCCGCACCTCACACCCCAGCTCCTGCAGAGCGCTCTGCAACCCCCCCGCACCCTCCGCCGCCATCCCAGCACGACTCACCAACAGCAGATGCTTGACACCCTGCTCGCCCACCAGATGACCGGCCACCAGCGCGCCCAGCCCACCCGTGCCACCAGTGATCAACACCGTGCCGTTGGGGTCGGGGGGCTGGGGGACGCTCAACACGATCTTGCCCGTGTGCGCTGACTCTCTCAGGACCCTGAACGCCTCAACACCACGACGCACATCCCAGGTCGACACCGGCAGCTGCTCAAGCACGCCGCGCTCAAACAGCGCCATCACCTCCAACAACATCTCCCGGATACGCTCCGGGCCCGCTTCCTGGAGATCAAACGCCCGGTAGCTGACCCCTGGATAGCGCCCGGCGACCTCCTCGGCGTCACGGATATCTGTCTTGCCCATCTCGATCAACCGGCCCCCCCGCGGCAGCAGCTCAAGCGACGCATCCACAAACTCGCCCGCCAAAGAATCAAGCACCACATCCACGCCCCTGCCGTCACTGGCGCTCAAGAACTTCTCCCTGAACTCCAAACTGCGCGACGACGCGATGCGCGCCTCATCGACACCCAGCCCCCTGAGCGTCTCCCACTTACCCGGATGGGCCGTGGCAAACACCTCCACGCCCATATGCGCCGCCAACTGCAACGCCGCCATCCCCACACCACCAGCAGCACCATGCAACAACAACGCCTCACCCCGCTTGACCCCCGCCAAATCCACAAGCGCGTAGTACGCCGTCAAGAACACAATCGGCACAGAAGCCGCCTGCGTAAACGACCACCCCTCAGGCACCTTCACCAACAGCCGCGCATCACCAACCGCAACCGGCCCAAACGCATCACTCATCAAACCCATCACCCGATCCCCGACAGCCAAACCCTCCACACCAGACCCGACCTCCACCACCACCCCAGCACCCTCACCACCCAACGAGGCTTGGTCGGGATAGGCTCCCAAGGTGATCAAGACGTCGCGGAAGTTCAGGCCCGCAGCGTGCACCGCGACCCGCACCTCCCCCTCCCCGAGCGGCCGCCCAGCCAGCGGGCTGGGATACAGCGCAAGCCCCTCCAACGTCCCCGCAGACCGGATCCCCAAATGCCAACACCCCTCACCCACCGGCGGCACCAGCGACCCCCCCGACCCAACCCGCGCCAGCCGCGGCACAAACAGCAAACCCTCCCGGACCGCCACCTCCGGCTCCCCACTCACCAACGCCCCATAAAGCCACGAGGACGACGTGTCGCCTGGCTCGGTGTCGAGCAGGCCCACCCGGCCAGGATGCTCAGACCGCGCGCTGCGCAGCAGACCGACGAGCGCGGCCTGCGACAGATTGGGCGCCTCGCCAGCTGCGACCGCGACGGCGCCCTCGGTCATGAGCACCAGCTTCGCGCCCGCCAAGCACTCCGTCGCAAGCCACTCCTGCACCAACGACAACACCGCCCCCGTCACCCCATGCACCCGCTCCGCCAGCTGGCCGTCGCTACTCTCACCACCAGGCGCAAGCTGCGCGATCGCGGACACCCGCGCCAACACCAACGCCGGTGCTGGTCCTCCATCCTGGACCGCGGCCGCCAGCGCCTCGAGGTCGGCGTAACGCTCCATCTCGACCCCCGGCGCCTGGATGTCGTGGTCGGCGCCGAGCAGCGCCGCCTGGAGCGTGGACCCGTTGGGGGACGCGGCCGGCAGCGCCACCCAGTCAACCTCAAACAGGGCGTCATGACCCCGGGCGCGTCCGGCGCTCTGCAGCGCGGCCTGGTCCACCGGACGGCTCTGCAGCGAGTCGATCGACAGCACCGGCCCGCCCAGCTCATCAACCGCGGCCAAGCTCAAGATCTGAGAGTCGTCATCGGCGCCGCTGACCAAGCTCAGACGCACCCGCAGCGCGGCGGCGCCGTGGCCGTAAAGCCGCACGCCTGAGAACGCGAACGGGACCACCGGCGCTCCCATGCTCTGATCATCTGACGCTCTGAGCAGCCCCGAGTGCAACGCGGCGTCCAACAACGCGGGATGCACACCAAACCCAGCCGCCCCCGAAGCGCACTCGGGATCAAGCGCAAGCTCGGCATAGAGCACGTCGCCCGCCACCCAGGCTCGACGCAACCCCTGAAACCACGGCCCATACCCGTAGCCGGCCTCCGCCACCCGATCATAAAAGAACTCCGTGTCAACCTCCTCCACGCCCTGCGGTGGCCACACCTCAGCGCCAAACACCTCCAGCCCTGAACCAGCCAACCCACCACCATCACCGGCGTCCGGGCCGAGCGCACCGACGGCGTGACACACCCACTCCCCCGCCTCGCGCTGCTCACCCTCCAGACCACCAGCATCCTCCGGGCGGGAGTAGATCCCGATCGCGCACCGCCCCTGCTCATCGGGGTCTGCGACCGTCACCTGCAGCTGCACCGCCGCGCCGTCCTCGTCGAGCACCAGCGGGGCGATCAGCGTCAACTCCTCAACAACCCCCGCGCCGACCCGCTCACCGGCCGCGAGCGCCAGCTCGATAAACCCCGTGCCCGGCAACAACACGGTATCCATCACCGCGTGATCAGCCAGCCACGGATGGGTCTTCACCGAAACCCGACCGGTGAACAGCCAGCCCCTCTGCTCGCCCGCCAGCTCGACCGCCGTGCTCAACAGCGGGTGATCACCAGCACCCAACCCCAACGACGCCGCATCCTGCGCGCCCGGGCCGGCCTCCAACCAATACCGCTGGCGCTGGAACGCGTAGGTCGGCAGCTGCGCCGGCTTGACGTCCGCGCCGGTGAACAGGGCGCCCCAATCAACCTCGACACCATGACAATGAGCTTCGGCCAGAGATGTGTAGAAGCGCTTTAGGTCTCCCTGCTCACGCCGGAGCGAGCCGATCACCGCCACGCCAGCAGGATCGACCCCCGCGGCCGCCTCGATGGTCTCCTCCACCGCCATCTTCAACACCGGGTGCGGACTCATCTCAACAAACGCGGTGCACGAATCCTCCAGCAGCACACGGGTGGCCTGCTCAAACAAGACCGTCTGGCGCAGATTGCGATACCAGTAGCCGCCATCAAGCGCCGCCGTGTCCAACAACCCACCCGTCGTCGCCGAGCAAAACGGGATCTCACCCGAACGCGGAACAATCCCCGACAGCTCGCCTTCCAACCGCTGCTGGATAGCCCCGACCTGCCCAGAATGCGAGGCGTAGTCAACCGCGATCTGCCGAGCCCGCACCCCCCGCGACTCACACACCCCCAGCAACTCCTCCAAAGCCAGCGGCTCACCCGAAACCACCACCGACCCCGGACCATTCACCACCGCCAGCGAGAGCCGATCCCCAAACCCCTCCAAAAGCGCCTCCGCCTCCCCCCTCGCCAACGACACCGACACCATCCCGCCCCGCCCCGAAAGCTCATCCGCCAACGCCTTACTGCGCAACGCCACCACCCGCGCCGCATCCTCCAACGACAGCGCACCAGCCACATACGCCGCCGCGATCTCACCCTGAGAATGACCCACCACCACCGACGGCTTCACCCCAAACGCCCGCCACAACCCCGCCAACGAAACCATCACCGCAAACAACGCCGGCTGAACGACATCCACCCGCTCAACATCCACACCACCCGCGCGACCACGCACCACATCCTCCAACGAGAAATCACAGAACGGCGCCAACGCCTCCACACACGCCCGCATCTGCCCAGCAAACACAGGCGAGGACTCCCACAACCCCGCGCCCATCCCCACCCACTGACTCCCCTGCCCCGAAAACACAAACGCGACCTTCCCCTCCCGCCGCGCCGACCCCACCACCACACCATCCACCAACTCACCCCGCGCCACCGCCCCCAACCCACCCACCAGCCCCTCACGATCAGACGCCAACACCACCGCCCGATCCGACAAACACGCCCGACCCAACACCAACGACCCCGCCACCCCACCCACATCCAACCCCTCGCCCGCCTCACTCACAAACTCCGCCAACCGCGCCGCCTGCCCCACCAACGCCCCCCCACCCACACCCGACACCACAAACGGCAACAACTCAAGCTCACCCACAACCGGCTCACCCACAACCGGCTCCACGTCCGGAGCCTCGGCGTCCTCCGCGCGCGGCGCTTCCTCGAGCACCAGGTGCGCGTTGGTGCCCGACACCCCAAACGACGACACCCCCGCGCGCCGCACCCGCTCCCCACCCGGCCACGCCACCGCCTCGCTCAACAACGCCACCTCACCCGCCGACCAATCCACATGCGGCGACGGCTCCTGCGCGTGCAACGTCCGCGGCAGCATTTCGTGGCGCAGCGCCTGGATCATCTTGATCACCCCAGCCACCCCCGCCGCCGCCTGCGTATGACCAACATTTGACTTCAACGACCCCAAAAACAACGGCCCGCCGCCCGGCGCCCGCTCGCGACCATACGTCGCCAACAACGCCCCCGCCTCAATCGGATCCCCCAACGTCGTCCCCGTCCCGTGGGCCTCCACCACATCAACATCCGCCGGCGACAACCCCGCGCTGGCCAACGCCTGGCGAATCACCCGCTCCTGCGACGGCCCATGCGGCGCCGTCAACCCATTCGACGCACCATCCTGATTCACCGCCGACCCCCGCACCACCGCCAACACCTCATGACCCCGCGCCCGCGCCACCGACAACCGCTCCAACACCACCAACCCCACACCCTCACCCCAACCCGTCCCATCCGCCGCCGCCGCGAAAGACCGGCACCGCCCATCCACCGACAAACCCCGCTGACGCGAAAACGCGACAAACAGGCTCGGACTCGCCAACACCGTCACCCCACCCGCCAACGCCAACTCACACTCACCCGCCCGCAACGCCTGACACGCCAAATGAATCGCCACCAACGACGACGAACACGCCGTATCCACCGACACCGCCGGCCCCACCAAACCCAACACATACGCCAAACGCCCCGACGCCACACTCGCCGTACCGCCCGTCAACGCAAACCCCTCCGACCCACCATCCAATTCACCCAAACGCGGCCCATACTCCTGAGCAATAACCCCAGCAAACACCCCCGTCGAACTGCCCCGCAGCGATGACGGATCGATCCCCGCAGCCTCAAACGCCTCCCACGCACCTTCCAACAACAACCGCTGCTGGGGATCCATCGCCAACGCCTCACGCGGCGAAATCGAAAAGAACTCCGGGTCAAACTCCCCCGCGTCATAGAGAAACCCACCATGACGCGTGTACGACGTCCCGAGGTGATCAGGATCGGGGTCATACAGTCGCTCCAGATCCCAACCCCGGTCGGCGGGAAACTCGCCAATCGCGTCGACCCCATCAACAGCAAGGCGCCACAACTCCTCCGGCGACGCGACACCCCCCGGATACCGACAACTCATCCCCACCACCGCAATCGGCTCATCACCATCCGAACGCGCACGCCGCACCACCTGCTGACCGCCACGCTGCACACGCTCCACCTTCTCACGCAAATGCTCCGCCACCGCCGCCGGCGACGGGTAATCAAACGCCAGCGTCGAGGACAACACCAACCCCGTCGCCTGACCCAACCGGTTCCTCAGCTCAATCGCCCCCAACGAGTCAAAACCCAGCTCCTTAAACGGCCGCTGCGGATCGACCGCACCGGGGGAAGCGTGCCCCAACACCGCCTCGACATGGGACACGACGACGTCGAGCACGATCGCGTCCCACTCTGACTCCGGCGCGCCCGCCAGGCGCGTCCCCAGCAACCCCTGCGGCGCCGAGACCTTGCTGGCGCGAGGGCGGAACACTCTCCGCAGGAGCGCGCGGAAACCGAAGCGTCTCGCGCCTGACCCTGTCGACACGGGGGCGGCTCGGCGCGTGGCCATCACCGCGAGCTGGTCATTCAGGTACGCCTCCCGTGTTGCTCGGCGTCGTATCTTGCCGCTGCTGGTCTTAAGGCTCGTGCCGTGGTCGATGAGCACAAGCTCCCCCACCGCGAGCCCGTGCTTCTCTGCAACTGACTGCCGGACGTTCTGCCAGATGTCTTGAATCGCATCACCATTGCCGCGGGTTGCAGGCTCGACGACGACTATCAGCTCTTGGTCTCCGTCAACCAATACGTCGAACACCGCGATGCACCCGGGCCGGAGTCTGGCGTCTGCCTGAGTGGCCGTATGCTCAATATCGTGCGGGTAGTGATTTTGACCCCGGACGATGATGAGATCCTTTAGTCGGCCAGTGACGTGGAGCTCGTCATGCCGCAAGATGCCGAGGTCACCTGTCCGCAGGAACTCACCTCTGCCAGGATCGTCGGCCAATACGCCCTTGAACGTCGCAGCGCTCTCGCCCGGATTATTCCAATAACCGCGCGCGACGCTCGGACCCTGGTACCAGATTTCACCCTCCTGGCCCTCCTCGCAAAGGCGCCGAGTCTCGGGCTCAACGATGATGACGATGCTGTCTTCATCCGGAGCGCCGACCGATACGCCTCCGCTGCCCTGAGGCAAACTGGGCGGCGCTGGCGTATCACCACTGCCACGGTCCGTGCCCAACCTAGCTATGGCCACCATCAGTGTCGCCTCAGCCAGGCCGTAACCCGGCATGAACGACGATCGCCGAAAGCCGACTCCCCCAAAGCAGTCGACAAAGCGATCCATTGTCGCGTACTGCACCGGTTCTGCGCCGTTGATTATGCTTCTCCAGGATTGGAGATCCAACGTCGCCGTCCTCGCTTTGTCCGCCTTGCGCACGCAGAGGTCGAACGCGAAGTTCGGCGCCTTGGACGCGGTGCCGCGATAGCGCGTCACGGCTTCCAACCACAAGAGCGGATCGGCCAGAAACGACAAAGGCGCCATGAGAGTCGTCTCGGCGCCAAGGACGACATACAACAAAATGCCCCCGACCAGTCCCATATCATGGAAGGGCGGTAGCCAGTAGACGCCGCGCGAGGCGCTGGACAGTTCTTGGAGCGTCGTCAATGATTTGACGTTTGCCAGGATGTTGGCGTGCGTCAGCATGACTCCGCGTGGGTTGCCCGTGGAGCCGGACGTGTATTGCAGCAGCGCGAGTTCGTCTCGCGAGCCTGGCCGTTGATCAGCCCCGCCCTCCACCTTCTCGAGGCGGTCTACGACGACCGTCGTCGCTACCCCGTTTTGAGCACGCCCAGTCACACCCGCGGCTTCACAGAGCGGTGCGAGCGCCTCGGTAGTAACGAGAACGCGTGGACTGCTGTCGTCAACGAGACAGCTCAGGCGCTCATCGACCCCGGCTTTCGTCGGCGGGTACGCGGGTACCGCGATGACTCCTGAGTAGAAACAGCCAAAGAGCGCCGCGACATAATCGAGGCCTGGTGGACACAGAAGCAGCGCGCGATCTCCGGGTTCGGCAGACTGAGCGAGGTTCGATGCCACAGCGGTTGCCCGCCGATCCAGCTCCTTGAAGCTCAGTGTGGTGATGGCGGCGTCGGCTAGCAAGCCGCTGCTTGGCTCGATGAACCTCACCGCTACTTTGTCTGGACAGTGCTTGGCGTGGTTGGCGAGAGCTTCCGCCAATGTGCCAGCGGGAAAGGGCTTCGCTGTGAGTTCAGAAGAGAGGATGGAGACCACCTGCCTCGTCTTCATAGCCAAGCACTGATTCATCCGCCGAGATGACCTCGAGCGCGCCGTGTGCGACAGCGAGAGGGTCTACGCTTTCGTCGCGGAACGCATCCTCGCTTCGCGCGAGAGTCGGACTGGTGAAGCCGAACCTTTGCGTCGCCCGCTTCGAGCGGACATGTCTCATGAGCGTCACGACCGCCCTTGGCTTCGCTATGGAGCGTCTGGCAACACCAGCGAGACCTTCCAGGCGATGGCTCGTGGCAGTCATCGCGCGTGCATCTTCAACTCGCGAATCAGACGTTTGCGCGTCTCGCGTGGTGGCACGATCTCATCAACGAACCCGCTAGCCGCAGCGCCGTCCACCTCCAGTCGCTCCAACCCATACAACTCCGCGAGTTGGTCCGCATCAGCACCATTGGCGATCGCTCTGCGCTCGGTAATCGCGACAGCTTGGGAGGCGCCCATGACCCCGATGCGCGAACCAGGCCACGCTAGAGTGAGGTCCGCTCCGAGATCTCGTGAATTCATCACGATGTGTGCGCCACCGTACGATTGGCGCAGAGTGACCGTAACCTTTAGGGTAGTCGCGCTCGCGAATGCCTGCAACAAACCAGCGCCGTGGCGGATGACCCCCGCACGCTCTTGCTTGACCCCCGGCAGAAAGCCAGGCGTATCAACCAAGACGACTATAGGCAGCCCAAACCGATCACAGAGATCAACAAACCACCGGCCCTTCTCAGCGGCAGCACAATCGATTATTCCACCTAGATATTTTGGCTGATTCGCCATCACACCCACCGGATATCCACCAAGACGACAGAACGTGGTTACAAGATTGCGTGCCCACCCAGGTGAAAGCTCCAGATGATGCCCATCGTCTACGAGACGCATAATCACCTCACGAACGTCATATGCGTGGCGGGTACAAGCAGGCAAGTGGTCGGCCGGGCTCTGGTCTGCCGGGCTGCCTGCCGGCGGCTCCGCTGTCGGACCAAGCGGCACAGCACCACGTAAAGACGACGGGACATAACTCAGCAAATCACGTAGCAATACGACCGCAGCCCCCTCATCGTCCGCGACCAAATGTGCGACGCCATTGGCGGTATGAATGCGCGGACCGCCGAGATCTTCGGCACTCGTCTGTTCACCTGTAACCTGCTCGATGACCTTTGGTCCAGTCAGGAACAGATGGCCGTGCGGGCGAATCATCACCACGAAATCCCCCAGCGCCGCTGAGTAAGCAGCCCCGCCGGCGCACGCACCCGGGATCAAAGTGATCTGCGGGACACGCGCGAGCGCCTGCTCACGAAAGATCGCGCCATACGCAGTCAGCGCGGCAACGCCCTCCTGCAGGCGTGCCCCACCCGAGTGCGGGACGCCAATCACCGGGACACCGGCGCGGCTAGCGTGTCGGATCGTGCGCGCGATCGTCTCGCCGCCCGCGGAACCCAAAGAGCCACCGCGATAACTTATATCCTGGGTCCATACGCATACTGGGCGCCCGGCGATTTGTCCCGAGCCCGCAATCACGCCATCACCTACGGCTGAGCGCCAAGGCTGAAACGTGCTGACGTCCAGGAGCGATCGCAGTCGCTCCAAGGCAACGCTGACCGTTTTGGGTGCCAGCTCGAGTGCGCTGCTACCGGCCGGGGCGCAGCCGCCGGTGGAATCCCGACCGTTCATTTAGACTGTGCCTGAGAAAGCGCACGACTACGAAGCCCCCCTGCATTCACACAGCGGCGAGCGTTCTGTGTGACGTTCCCCCCGCGGCTCGGTGAGCCGGGTCTCTCAACGCGGCTGCGAGGCGCGACAACGTGTCGCCCCTGAGCCAGTGCACCTACGCTCGGATCGGCTCTGGTCTCGGAAAGACAGCTCCGGGCCATCTGGCCCCTTCGGTTTCCGAGCCGCGGGTCCCGGCGCTCTTCAGTACACGAGGCAGAGCGCCTGGGAATTTGGCCGGCCAAGGCCACGACTCCCAGTGCTGGGGCGCACTCGCTCGGTCGCAGGCAGGGCGGGTGCCGCTCCTCCGTCGGCCGGCTGATGTCCGCGCATGTGATCACGTACTGTGGAGGATGAGCGTCCACGTGCCATTGTCAAGCACAGACTAGTCGGATCAGACGGGTTGTCCGAACCCCTGACCACCGTCTGCAAAAAGTCATAGTGCTGGGATGACACCGGTCGGTGGGCGTCGGTGGTTTGGCCATATTGGCCACGTGGCCCGAAGCGACACATCCGAAACGGCCCGCAGAGGAGAGTCTGGGCGATCGCGGTAGGGACCTTCATTCGGGACGCGTCCTCAGCATCGAAGCCGGCACGCTCGACGAGACCGGCAGCCGTCGCGAAGCGCTCCAGGGTCGCGCCGATCTGCTCCTTGCTCATCGCCACTGGTTGACCGAAGCGCTTGCTGTGCTTTCCAAGCTCGATCGCAACGGGGCGAAGGCGCCCACACCACCCCCGGCATCTTGGCCTGCACCTACCGCCCGGGATGACTGACCTGGATCCATATCGCCGCGCCGCCAGCCTTCCCGGCCTGCGCCCGGTGAGCGACGGGCTCGAGCGGCGCGCGACGGTCGAGCACGATCCCGCCCGGCCCGGTCGACGCCTCAGGGTGAGGCAGCACGTTCCCAGTGATCAGCAGGCCCGCACGGCCGGCACCCAAGCGGCGGTACAGCGATATGAGCCGCTCATCCGCGAGCTGAGCATCGCTGGCCAACCCCTCCTCCATCGCCGCCCTGGCGACCCGGTCGCGAAGTGGGCCGCCCGCCCGCAGCGCCAACGAGGAGAACAGCTGGCGCGACATCAATGCACCGCACCCCCTTTCTAGAACGCCTACGGTGCGTCGCGCCGGGGTATCGCCAGCCGCCCCATACCGCCACTACGCCGATCGCAGAAGCGCTCGTGTCGGCGGTCGCCGCGCTCGGTGCAGTTCGCGCTGGCGCGACCGGCCCTGTTCCGGATGATGTTCGGAGAACCTTGCGACCGCGACAACGACGAGCGCATAGCCGCGACCGCCGCGGTAACGCTGCACGTCCGCGAAAGCGTCGGGCGAGTATTTACCCAAGCCGACGCCGAGGCAATGGCGACTGCGGCCTGGGCGCTCGTCCACGGGCTCGCGTCCTGCACCTGGACGGCATACTCGATGCTTCCACGCCCTCAGCGGTAGCCGATCGCGTCACCGCGCGATCCACGCCCTGCCGAGCGCAGCCGTCCGCGACGGGGCTTTCGTGGGTAGCTGATGCAGGTGAGGGGCGGCATCTTCGTCGTTCCAGACGCGACCGACCCGCAGCTGTGCACCGCCACCCTGTCGTTAATGCGCACCCAGCCCTTACCGATCGGCCGTGATCTGCCTCTTTCACCCCCGCAGCGTCCGGCAGCAGGTAGGTGCAACGCCTTTATGCGGTCGGAGCGGGAAAAATCGAGTTTCTCAGGATCGCGCGGGAGGCAGCGTGTGGCGAGCGCCGGCCGGTTGGCACGTACCGGTCGGTGGGCGAGCAGCAGGCGGTTGGCGTGCACCGGGTGACTGGCAAGAACCGGGCTGTGGGCGCGTACCAGTCGCGCCTGGCAAACACGTGCCGTGCGGGCCGCGGCGCATGACTCGCCGCGGCCCGCCGCCCACGCTGAGGGCTCACATCGAACCGTTACTCCAACCGTCCGTTAGTGATGCCCATACCCGTGCGGCGCAGGCTGAATGGCGGAGTGCCAGTCCTGCGACAGATCCTTGCCGTCATTCGGAGCCACTTCTCCGGGGCTTGAGAGCCCGGTGAGGTAGGTCGAGGTTTCATTCATCACCACAGCGTTCTCACCGGCCGGTGAGGGCAGGGCGGCGTTGTGGTCGATCACACCGTCCAACCCGCCCCTGAAGCCGCAGCCGCTCACCCCCGGAACGGCGAACGACTCATCGCCGTCGGTCCCGCCGAGCAGCGCGATGCGGATCAGCGGGCCACCTTCAGTCGCCGTGTTGCCGTCAGCTTCGAATGATTCGAAAGCTGACGAGGTGTACGGGACCAGGGTCTCGAGCTGCAGCACAATCGGTTCGCTGTCGGAGCCGATGTAGCAGTCCGGGCCGAGCACGTCGTTCTGGAGCTGGATCTTGACCGGGATCGAGAGGATCGGAATTCCGGTGGTGACCGCCCCGTCCAGGTCGAAGTTCGACGGTTCTCCCGCCGGCTGCACGGTCGCGGTGATGTTGGTGCGCCCGGACCCCGAGCCGTGGGGGCCGCTGGGATGCCCGCTGCAGATCCACCGCAGCGCAGGGGACGCGTCAGGGCAGACGAGGGCCGCCAACCCATCGGGAAGTTCGACCGGCGCCATGGAGATCACGCCGCCCCACGGCGAAACCACTTTGTATGTCGTTTCCGATTCTGCGTTTTCGCCAACCAGCCCGAACTGCGTGTTGCCTTCACCAGTCGGCAGCGCGAGATTGCCGATTTTGATCGCGCCACTGGGAGAGCTGGCGGTGACGCACAGGACGATGCTTTTTTCGCCGTCCGCCGCCAGCATCGTCGGATTGTCCACCGGGCAGCGGTTGAACGGTGCCCAATCGCCGTTCAACGTCGGTGCGGGCGGCGGTCCTTCCCGCCAGCCGCCGCCCCAGGGCCCGGGCATCGTCCGTCCATGCCCGAACGGCGCCCAGCGTCCCAATCCCTGGGGGTCTCCACCCCGAGCCGCGGCCGGCGCCGCGGCCACCGCCATGGTTCCGCCGCATGCCGCGGCGGTGATCGTGATTGCGACGATCGCGGCACGACCTCGTCGCCCAATTGCATTGCGCATTGACCCCTCGCTTTCGTTTTGTTGGTAGCTACCCTGCGGGAGTTGGCACCTCAGATGGCCACGACGGTCAAGACGATCGCCGCTAGGTCTGGCTATCGGCGTCACGCAGCACCATGCTGCGCCACGCTAGACTGGCACCTGCAACCCGTGTGTCGCCGACTTCGGCTCGTCCGGGCATCCCAGCGCCCGGCGAGGCGTGCTCCCTCCCCAGCGCGCTGCTCTCCGCCGGTGAGTAGACCGCACCTGCCCGACACTGTCAAGTACCGACTAGTCGGATCAGACGGGTTGGCCGAACCGGGTGTCACACGGCGCAACAGTCAACCTGCTGGGATGACCCCATTTGCCGGGCGCAATGGCGTTGGACCTAATGGAGTAGTGACTCCCAGCACCGCATCCGAAACGGGGCGGTCGGCACTAACGGCTTGCGCCGACGATGCTGATCGCGCTCGGTGTCCCATGTCGGACGAGGCCGCACCGCAAGAGTGCTCGCCGGGGCCACCCGGGGCCCCTCCCGCCAACGGCGGTCCCCACGTCCGGCCCCGCCAACCGGACGGCGTGCGCCGGCGATGCGGATCGCGCTCGGTGTGGCGTGTCGGACGAGACCGCACCGCGGGCCGGCATGGGAGGACGCCGGCGCCCCCGGCGGCCACGCCGATCGCGGCCAGAGTCACGCCGGCGCCGGCCGTGGCCGGGCGGAGCGCGGTCACCTGGACCGGCTCCGCCCGGCCTGGCGGGAGGAGAGACCACGTGCGGGACCAACAGGCGCGAGCCATGCGCCTGTACCGGGAGCGGCCCGCAGGGCCTAAGCCCAGTATATACGATAGTGATTCAGTGACTCAATCTCTTGTAGTATCGGTCGATCACTTCTCCCGGCCCCCCGCCGGGCGCCCCCGCGCGTCGTCACGCTGGCCGGGAGCGGGCCAGCGGATGTCGTCGCAGTGCGCGACCGCGTCGTAACAGAAGACCGCGGGCTGCACGACACAGTCGCCGCACTCGAGCTCGCGCGGCCACCAGCGCCACCGCCAGCGGCCGCTCAGCAGCGGACCCCCGAGCAGGATCCCCACGTCAACCGGGTGCACCGCGCCGAGACACCGCACCCGGGTTCCATTCGGCGTCGGTTCACTCTCGAGCACGTCGAGGTAGCCGGTGACGGCGCGGGTGCCGTCACCGGGCAGGTATAGGCGGCCGCCGCTGTGCAGCTGGACGTGCGGCGCGACGTGGAACTCGATCGCGCCGCCGGGCAGGTCGCGCTGGGGAGCAGGCGCCTCGAGCACGATGTCATCACAGCCGCGCCCCAGCGACGGTCGCGGTCGCTCACCGGCCACCACCACCTGCTGCAGGATGTCTGAATCAGGGCGATGGCATCGCTCACCTCCCGGGTCGGCGCACGCGAAGAGCTCAGCTGGGTTCAGCGCAGCCGCCTGCGCCTGTCCGAGGTCGGCGGTGAGCTCAACCCAGCACCCGGCCAGCGCGCCGGGCGCCAGTCGTCGCGGATAGGAGACGGTTCGCGACGGGTGCCAGTCGGGGAGCACGAGCGAGATCGCGTCGGCGCCAACGCGTGCGACGTACGCGAATGTCCGGTAGCGGCGGCCGGCGCGGTAGCCGATGAAGCGATAATGGATTCCCGACCGCTCCTCGTCGCAGGCCAACAGGCGCGTCGCCCGCAACTCGACTCGTTCGCGGGCGCCATCCTCCTTGACGGCGCGTACCGTACCGTCACGATCAAGACGCGTGATCATGAGCGGTCGTTGGCGCCGGGGGCGGAGCGGCACGAAGCGTTGCCCGACGGTCAACCGCAGTGGGTGCGGGATCGCTCCGGCGCCCAGCGCGGCCGTTGGCCGGGGCGTGTTGACCTTATGGCGTGCGCCGCCTCCAGGCAGCTTCTTGCCCGAGCCGCCCACTGGATACTCAGCCCAGGTTGTCGATCAGCCACGACCGGCCGTGGCGCTCGAGGGTGATCGCTGTCGCATCCGGCGTGGACTGGATCGCCGCCTGTACTGCGTCGGCGACGTGCAGTTGCGCGGGATCGACGCGTGCACTCTGACCGTCGATCGTCACCTCGCCGACGCTCAGGCTGGCAAGCGCTTGGCGTTGCGAGGGCGAGAGCTGAGACGCGATCTGGGCAATCACAGCCGGGCACGCGCCCGGCGGGCGGCTTTCTTGGCCCTGCGCCACCGCCTGGCTCGTGATCTGCAGTCGGGCGCTTGGGGCGAGCAAAGCGCACGCTGTCTGACCGTCACCGTTCGCCGTTGAGCGGCGAATCTTGAGATCACCGCCCGGGCCGGACTTGCCGGCGAGGTGGCAGTCAAATGCGGAGTCGGGAGCAGTGCCGAGCTGGCGCTGCAGCCGCTCAGAGCGACTGCGGCCGAGACGAGGGAAGTGCTCAGAAGCTGGCGCGGCCGACACATTTCTGCGAAGGCTAGGTCCGGCGAGGGCCAACCGAGCGCATCCCCGGCCGGGCTCGCGCCCTTGCAACTGGCCTTTGGCGGAATGTCAAGTGGCGTGTTGGCGGGTGTGGTTCTCCGCGCTGTTGGCGCGGTTGTTGGGTGCTGCTGGCTGTGCTCGTTGCTGGTTGCTGGGAGCGGTGAGATGGCACGCCGTGGCCTGATTAGGTGCGCGTGCGGCCTTGGTGGCCAGGGGCCTTATGCGGTCTTTGGCGTGCGCAGGGGCCCTTGTTGCGGGCGCGAGCTCGAGGGCTCGAAATTGCGGATGCGGGCTTGCGCTCGGGTGTGTCGTGAGACGACAGCCGTGGCTGGGTGTGGGCTAGCGGTTCAGGGCAGGGGCGACCTTCGCGGGGTTGTAGTCGACGTCGCTGTTGACCATGCGCCAGATCACGCGCAGCAGCCGGTTCGCGCACGCGATCACGGCTTGTCTGGCGGTGAGCCTTTGGCGCAGTGCGCGGTAAAGCGCCCGGAAGGCAGGGCACGCTTTGATGATGTGTCTGGCGGCGTGAAAGGCAGCGTCGCGCAGCTGGTAGCGGCAGCGCTCGGAGATCTTGCGTTTCGGGGTGCTTTGCCCGGAGTCCCTTGCGATCGGAGCGCAGCCGCCGAGCTTGCCGAGCGCGCGCGGGGACCTGAGCCTGCGGACGTCGCCCGCGGCGGCGAGAAGAAGCGCCCGGTCGAGTTCTCTCAGACCCGGCAGGCTGTCCAGGCGTTGCGCTCCGGGCAGCCGAGGGTATAGGTGCAGGAGCTCATCCTCGAGCGCTTCAAGCTGGCCTTCGACGAGCGCGCGGCGGCGCATCAGCCGCTGCAGCCTGGCGGCGTAGGCGGCTCTGGCAGCGCGGTAGCCGACCGGGCGGCTGGTCTTCTCTGTGAGGGCCCTGATCTTGGTGTGCCCGATATGGCGTCCGGGTGCGGCTGCCCGGACTCGACGCTCAAGCTCTTGCGCGCCGAGCCTGGTTGCACGTGCGGGGTCTCCGCCGGTGACAGCAATCACGGCGCGTGCTGTGACGCCTCGCTCGCCGCCGCGGAAGGTCTGCAGGAACTCGGGCCAGATCGTGTCCAGGCAAGTCTTGGCCGCGCCGCGAAGCCGGCGGCGCTCGCGGCGCAGCCGCAGCCGCTCGAGACACAGCGCGTGCGCGCACGCCACCGCGGGCGCGTCGGGCCGCACGAGATGGGAGTAGTCAACGGCGCCGGCGAGGGTGCGGGCATCGACACGGTCAGACTTGGCGCCCGTGATGTCGCGCGCGCCGCGCAGCTTCGCGACGGTCGCCGCGTGAACCTGGCGGACCTCAAGGCCCTTTCCGGAAAGCTCCTCCGCGAGTGCCTGCCAGCGCGTAGCGGTCGGCTCGATGATCACCAGGACACGACCCTCAAGCCCGGCAAGCTCCCCGAGAAACCCGTCGATGCCATCACGGGAATGAGTGAACCTGAGCCGCCGATCGGTCCCGTCCGGTGCCCGCAACACCGCTTCGTGCGCCGCGCGGCGCCCCAGATCGATGCCGACTGTCCACGCGGGCTCGCCCGCGTGGACAGTCCCAGTCACGTCCGTCATCCTCTGCATCCAGCCTCCTCCGACAGTGGTTTAAGCCCGCACACACCTGGGCCAATGAGCAACTCGAAGAGGAGGCTGACCTACATCCCGGCGGCCACCGACGCACCCCAACTTCCGCGCCAACCTAAATTGTTTGACAAATGTCAGATCGGCCGATACGTCCGATGCGTCCGCAAGCCCGGACAGAACGGACGATCTGGACGCGGGCGGACGTATATGGCGAGGGGGTGCAGGGTTGAGGGCCTTGTCCTGTGTAAACGGGGTGGTGGTTCGAGTCCACTCGGGCGCATGAGAAATACCTGCAAATGAGCGGTTAGGAAGAAGATACGTGCGGTGCGAGGGATGGCTTACTGGCAACAGCCTGGCAACACCGTCGAGCTAGACCGATAGTAGGCGAGCACCGAATCGATGACGCTACGGCGGCCGGGGAGGCGCAGTAAGGGCAACGGCCGAGCTACAGGTCTCGGTATGCGTCGCGGCGATGCTCGATCCGATACACGACGACCTGGCGGGGCTGCTCGAAGATCCCATACAGCACCCTGTAGGTACCTCGCCGCGCTGAGAAGACCCCCTCGAGCCGACCTCGCAGCGGCTTGCCTACGCGGTGAGGCTGCTCAACCAGTGCTGTGGTCAGGAACTCGATGACGGCAGCGGCTACTGCCTCGGGGAGCCGGTCGCTGAGCGCCCGTGCAGCTGGCGGGGTGACCTGCAGCTCGTAGGGGCCGCAGCGGGGCCGGTCACTTGCGCAGGGCACGCACGGCATCCACGCCGCTGATCACGTCGCCACGCTCGTACGCGTCTCTGCCCTCGCGGATCTCTGCCATCGCGTCGGGGTCGCTGAGGATTTCCAGGCGCTCCTCGAGCTCGGCAAGATCATCGGGGCTAATGATTACCGCGGCGGGCTTTCCGTTGCGGGTCACCATCACGCGCTCGTGATGGCTTTCAACGCGGTCCACCACATCGGAAAAGTGGTCGCGTACGGTGCGCAACGCCTCAGTCGTCATAGCCACAATTGTGGCGCTTTTTGCTCGAGCCGTCAAGCCTACCCGAACGTGGCCTCTGAACCGGCGCGCTTCTGCGGTCGACCCAAGCGCAACCTGATGAAGCTCATGGACCAACTCGAGACACGCCCAACGGCACGAGCCTGACGCGGGTGGCCGCAAATGCTCCGGGGCCAAACCGAGCTCTAGCCACTCATGGACGCTTTGAGCGTTGATGTCCATCAGTCCTTACGACTGTTTCACGACGTAATTACGATTGTGAGCTACACTTTTCGCCCATGAGCCCATTGCTCGAAGACGCCAAGCGAGTTCACGACATGGCCGGTCTATCGGACCGAATGATCGCCGCCGCAACGGGGGCGAAGCCGAGCACCGTGCGAGGATGGCTCTCGGGCCGCAGCGAGCCGTCGGGCGCACGTGCCGAACGACTGATCGAGCTCGCCGAGATGATCAAACGGCTTGCCCTCGTACTGCGACCGGAGTCGATCCCGGTGTGGTTGCAGCGGCCGATCCTCGCGTTGGACGATGAGAAGCCGATCGAGCTGATCGCTCGTGGCGAGTACCGCAGGGTCGCGAAGTTGATCGCTGAGATCGAGTACCCCGGCGTCTCCTGACCGTGGCGGGGCTGCCCGTTCGCCCTCGCACTGTCGAGGGCACATGGATCAGGCACGTACCGCACCAAGCCGACCTCCTCGGACGAGCGGACACGCCATCGGATGGGCGCTGGCAACGAGGCGAGATCGTGCCCGGGCTGTATCTCGCCGAGACGGTCGTGACAGCGACGGCGGAGTGGTATCGCTCGCTTGCCGAGTGGGGACTCTCCCCCCAGGACCACATTCCCTACGACCATCATCGCTGGCGCCTCGACCTCGAGCTTGCCGACCTCAGTGACGTCGAGCAACTCCGCAGCGTCTCACTCGAGGCTCCGCGGCCGAGCCGAAACACATGGCCTGCCTACCAACGTGTCGGTGAGCAGCTTTGGCGCGAAGGATGGGCCGGCCTCATAGCCCCAAGCGCTGCGCATCCCGGCTCGCTCATCACCTGCGTGTTCGTCACCGACTGGCCGCCAGCCGGCTGCACGCCGCTGGACGCGAGCACCGTGGAGTCGATCCCGCCACCGCCCCGCGGCATGACCACCTGATCCTTGGCGATCCACGTCGCGTGCCGTCGCCTAGACCCACGACGTACTGGCGCCGCGATGTCCGCCAATCACAACTTCGCCCGAACAACCTTGCATCACGGTTTGTCCGGCTCTCCGTGACACATCTCTGGTCGGCTCGTACCGACTCATCTATCAGCTTTCAGACAACGACAAAACGGTCCGTGTAGCCACCAGCCGCCACCCACCCAGCGATCGCCGTGCGCTGTCCATGTGCTGTTCACCACGCGATGGCGTTCCCGAGGTAGTCAAGGTATTGAAGCCCGCCACGACCATGTTGGGCGTCGATCACTTTGACGAGATTGGGGATGCTCTCGTTGATCGTGAGGCGTGCATTCGGGCCGCCGAGCCTGGTTTTGACCCAGCCCGGGGCCAGCAGCAGGAGCGTTCGCGGATCGTCGTGGTGACGGGCCGCGTAGCTGCGCATGAGCATGTTCAATGCAGCCTTGCTGGCGCGGTAGATCTCGAAGCCGCCGCGCTCATTGTTGGCGATGCTGCCCTGTCCGGAGGACATTATCGCGATCGTGCCGGTCGGCGAGACGCGGTCTTTCAGTATCTCGATCACGCGCATCGGACTCAACGCGTTGGTGATCATGAGCCGTGCGAACTCATCCGTTGACACGTCGGCAGTGGTGTCCTCGGCGTTGTTGGTGACGCCGGCGTTGACGAACAGCAGGTCGAAGGTCCGCCCGTCGAGGCGGTCGCGCAGGGCGGTGATGTGATCGGAGATGGTGATGTCGATGTGCTCGATCTCGAGCCGTCCGGCGCCGGCGTCCTGAAGATCGTGCAGCTCGGTTCGTTCTGCACCGCGGGTCGTCGCAACGACGTGGGAATCGTGGTTAATGTATTCCTCGGCGATGGCCAGCCCCAGACCGCGGGACGCGCCGATCAGCAGGACGTGTGGGTGGGGAGATTTGGCGATCATTGGCGTCCCTCTTGGCAGTAGGCAGCGCACGGCAACTGGCAAGGTTGGTCATTTGAGGTTGAACAACGCTGCCGCATTGTCATATGAGACCGCTCGGCCAAGCATGCCTTGACGCGGCGGGCGTCAAGGCATCAGAGCCCGAGTTTGCGAACGCCTGCCTCGTTGAAGCCGAGGTGGTGACCAACCTCGTGACGCACCGTCTGGATCACGTGTGCCCGGAGGCGGTTGGGATCGTCGCCGAAGTCGCGCACAAGCGTGTCGCGAAAGATCAGGATCTCGTCCGGCAAGCCGCCGCCCCCGAAGTACGGGGTACCACCCATTCTGGAGCCGACGTACATGCCGTACGCGTGGTTCTCCGCACCGCGATCGGAAACGACGATCGCCACGTGCTCCAGCGCTCGTTGGAACTCGATCGGGAGCTCGTCGAGCGCTGAGCTCACGAGTGCCTCGAATTCCTGCTCGCTGTAGTGTCGGGGTTTGCCCATGGCTTCGTGATCGCGCCGAGCGTAGCTCACTGCGCGCACACGGCCCGCGATGGTCTCCTCTGTGTCGATCCCTCGCAGGTCGATCGAGGTCGAAGGGCGGCTCAGTCACGCCGCCCAGACCACCTGAGATCGAGCCGGCACGGCTGCTGGTCGCCAGACGGTACATCGCTAGACACCGATCAGACTCAGTTCGTCCAGCCGCTCGAGCGCCGGCGACGGATGGACGCGCGCACCTTTGACCGCGACGACGCCAGCGCGTTGGAGGCTCGTGATCGCCGCATCGACTTCGGCCGGCGTGCGGCGGAGTGCTCGATACATCCTCTCGCGCTCTCGGCCGTGAACCCGCCCCACAACCTGCAGGACGACCAAATATTCTGTGCGCTGCATCGGAGCGAGAGCGCCTCCTGTCTGGACTTGGCGCCGATCAGGTCGTTTGAGCCGATTCCGCCGCCTGGCTTCGGGAAGTATACGCGGTGGAAGTTTAGACGGTGGAATAGAGCGCGTCAATAAGACACGATGCCGCGATGCGACCCAAGAAGTCCCCGGCCAATCAGGCGCTTGGACGTGCCATCCAGGCGCTACGCAAGAAGCAGGGCCACACCCAGGAAGCGTTTGCGATGAAGGCCGACCTGGACCGGAGCTACTACGGCGCGATCGAGCGCGGGGAGTTCAACGTGACGGTAGACACGATCATGACGATCGCCGCTGGCTTGGACGTCTCGGCTGCTGAGCTGTTCAAGCAGGCCACGGTCTAACGCTGTCGCCATGTCTACCCGGTGGCAATATATCCAGTGGAATAGCTCGCAGCATTCCGCCAAGCTATAAGGCTATGGCCCCGCAGAAGACCCCCGCTCGGGAAGCGGTTGGACGGACGATCCGCGAGAGCCGCAAAGCCCAGGGCTACACCCAGGAAGCCTTTGCGCTGGCCGCTGGTCTCGACCGTTCGTACATGGGCGCCATCGAGCGCGGCGAGTTCAACCTGACCCTAGAGACGCTGCTCAAGGTCACCACCGCACTGGGGGTATCCGCCTCCGAACTGCTCGCCCAAGCCGGACTCTGAGGCGCCCACGGTGCATACCCGGACGGGCGCCGGTCGCATGTGTCAGGTGCCGGCGAGCAGGTCGAGGAAGGCGCGCGGCGAGAACAGGGGAATCTCCCCCTCCAGGACGAGAAGGTCTTTGTCGCCCGACACGAGAGCCGCGCGATGCGTCGATGCAAGAACGATCAGATAGTCGTCGTCCGGGTCACGGGAGTGCACCGGGGGTTCGGTGTTCGGATCGACGACAACGCTGGCACTGTCGTCGACCCAGCGCACCAGGTCAGCTGCGTCTGACTCGCTGATATGAGGCCGCAGCTTGGGATAGGCCAGCGCTCGCTCGAGCTCGCTCAGCAGCGCCTGGGAAGCGATGAGCTCAAACTCGCCCGTGGCGAGCGATCGCAGGATTTCGGCCGGAGTGCCCCGTGGCGAGAGTGCGCCGGAGATGACCACGTTGGGGTCGAGGACCGCCCGCACTCGTCAGCGCCGACGACGTCGCGTCTGGTGCTGCGCCTCAACAGCAAGCGCGGTAGCGTCGCGCTCGGAGAGGTTATTGCGCTCCCAAAGGCGCTCGAGCAGGTCGAGCCCCAGATCGCGACGCAGTGAATCCTCGATCACCTGGCTGTCGCCGCGGCCCGTACGGGCCGCACGCATCTTTACCGCCTTCATGACCGACTCGTCGATTGTGAGCGTGGTGCGAACCTTGGACATCCTCACCACACCTTAGCATCTAGATGCGGAAGCATCAAGATGAGGCGACGCCTCCCGAGCGTGGCAGGCCTCGTAGCCGTCCGAGCGGCCTGATCTAATCGAAGTCAGTGCGGGTGGCCTTGAGCGCTGGCCGCTGTCCACCCGAGCGATTGGGGTTCCAGCATGTCTGTACGTAGGCACTTGAGCTACGCGAACGTGGTTGCCACGATGGCGCTGGTATTCGCCATGGGCGGCACCGCAGTGGCCGCCAAGCACTATCTCATCAGCTCGACGAGCCAGATCAGCCCACAGGTGTTGAAGGCCCTGGAACTGAAGATCGCGAGCAGGGTCAAGCCCGGGTCCCCGGGCACTGAAGGCGCGCAAGGCAAGGAAGGGCCAGCGGGTAAAGAAGGCAAGGAAGGCGCAGCGGGCAAAGACGGCACGGACGGCACAAACGGCCTAGAAGGCACCGGCAAAGAAAGTCCGGCAGGCAAAGAAGGCGCGCCAGGCAAAGAAGGTCCGGCAGGCAAAGAAGGCGCGCCAGGCAAAGAAGGTAAAGAAGGTAAAGCGGTCGATATTTCCCTGCTGACCGAAGCCGAACAGAACGAGCTGAAATCGATCCTGTCCGGCGTCAGCTATCGCCTCTCCGGCATCGACGGCAAGCCGACCATACAGTTCTCCGGCGTGAACGTGCAGATCATCAGCGGAGCGGGCACGGAGCAAGCTGCTGTCAATGGCGCGGGCAACCTGGTCGTCGGGTACGACGAATCTGTGGCCCCCGGCACGCAGACCGGCTCGAACAACATCGTGATCGGTAGCTCCGCACAGGCCTACACATCCTATGGGGCGATCCTGGGAGGCGAACACAACCTCGTGGAAGGTCCCTTCAGCGACGCCTTCGGCGCTCACAACGAAGCCGTCGGGGAGGCTGCGTCGGTGAGCGGCGGCGACGAAAACCACGCTGATGGCCAATGGTCCTCGGTGAGCGGCGGCTACGAAAACACGACGGAAGAAGACGCCTCCTCAGTCAGCGGCGGCAACGGGAACCAAGCCCTCACCACACAGGCCTGGGTGGGTGGCGGCTACCACAACAAGGCTACGGGCGGATACTCGTCAGTCGCCGGCGGAAAGGAAAAAACGGCCACGGCTCTTTACGAACCGCTCCTCTAGCGCCGCAGGCGCGTCCGCCAGCCTTCTTACGTCACGACATACGTGTAGTCGGGACCACCGATCGAACTGACCAGGCCATTGGTGACCACAACTTCGACTTTGCCGGCCGCATGCGCCGCCGTCTTGGCGACCAGTTCTGTCGCCGAGACGTATTCCACTTCGGCGGCTTCGCTGCCGATCGTGACTGTCGCATCCGATGCGAAGCCGGTGCCCTTGATGACGACTTCCCAGCCGCCGAGCGTCGAACCTTCCGCCGGAGTTATAGAGGTCACTTTCGGGGGTGTCGCGTAGGTGTATTCAACGGTCGAGCTCTGTGTGACGTTGTCCTCGCTGACTTCGACTTCAGCGGTGCCAGCCGCGTGCGCAGCCGTCTTCGCCGTCAGTTCTGTCGCCGAGACGAACACCACCGAGCTAGCTTCGCCACCAATCTTGACCTTCGCGCCTTTCACGAACCCCGTGCCTTTGATTTTCACGGTCGTGCCACCAGCAGTCGTGCCTTCCGCCGGGCTGAGCGACGTCACCGTCGGCGGCGTCACGAACGTGTAGTCCGGGCCACCACTCGAAGTGCCATCCGCATCCGTGACCACAACTTCCGCTTTGCCGGCCGCATGCGCAGCCGTTTTCGCCGTGATTTCAGTAGCAGACACCACCACCACCGAGCTAGCTTCGCCACCAATCGTCACTTTCGCGCCCGACACAAAACCAGTCCCCGTAACTTTCACCGACGCACCACCAGCCGTCGAACCTTCCACGGGCGAGATAGTTGTGACTTTCGGGGCGGCGAGATACGTGAAGTCAACGCCGGCGGTCGAGCTGATTTCACCGACGGTGACGATGACTTCGTCTTTGCCGACACTCGTCGCAGCCGTCTTCGCCGTGATTTCCGTTTCGCCCTTGACGTCCACTTCCGTCGCTTCGCTGCCGATCTTGACCTTCGCGCCCGTGAGGAACCCGGTGCCCGTGATCGTGACCGTCGTGCCACCAGCCGACGGGCCTTCCGTCGCTTCGACCTTCGTCACCGTCGGCGGCACTTCAAACTTGTATTTGATCGTCGCGCTCTGCGGGACGCTCGCCTCGGTCACTTCCACTTCTTCTTCGCCAGCCGAGCTCGCAGCCGTCTTCGCCGTGATTTCAGTCGCCGAGACCACCGTCACCGACGTCGCTTCGCCACCAATCGTGACTTTCGCGCCCGACAGGAAACCCGTGCCTTTGATTTTCACGGTCGTGCCACCCGCAGTCGTGCCTTCTTTCGGCGAGATCGAAGTCACCGTCGGCGGCGTGAAGTACGTGTAATCCACACCAGAGCTCGAGCTGACTTCGCCATTCGTAACCACAACTTCCTCTTTGCCAGCCACATGCGCAGCCGTTTTCGCCGTGATTTCAGTCGCCGAGACCACCATCACCGACGTCGCTTCGCTACCAATCGTGACTTTCGCGCCCGACACAAAACCAGTCCCCGTAATTTTCACCGACGTCCCACCAGCCGTCGTGCCCTCCGCCGCTTCGACTTTCGTCACCGTCGCGGGCACAGCAAACGTGTATTCAACGGTCGAGCTCTGCGTGACGTTGTCCTCGCTGACTTCGACTTCAGCGGTGCCAGCCGCGTGCGCAGCCGTCTTCGCCGTCAGTTCTGTCGCCGAGACGAACACCACCGAGCTAGCTTCGCCACCAATCTTGACCTTCGCGCCTTTCACGAACCCCGTGCCTTTGATTTTCACGGTCGTGCCACCAGCAGTCGTGCCTTCCGCCGGGCTGAGCGACGTCACCGTCGGCGGCGTCACGAACGTGTAGTCCGGGCCACCACTCGAAGTGCCATCCGCATCCGTGACCACAACTTCCGCTTTGCCGGCCGCATGCGCAGCCGTTTTCGCCGTGATTTCAGTCGCAGAGACCACCACCACCGAGCTAGCTTCGCCACCAATCGTCACTTTCGCGCCCGACACAAAACCAGTCCCCGTAACTTTCACCGACGCACCACCAGCCGTCGAACCTTCCGTCGGGCTGACCCCGGACACTTTCGGGGCGGCGAGATACGTGAAGTCAACGCCGGCGGTCGAGCTGATTTCACCGACGGTGACGATGACTTCGTCTTTGCCGACACTCGTCGCAGCCGTCTTCGCCGTGATTTCCGTTTCGCCCTTGACGTCCACTTCCGTCGCTTCGCTGCCGATCTTGACCTTCGCGCCCGTGAGGAACCCGGTGCCCGTGATCGTGACCGTCGTGCCACCAGCCGACGGGCCTTCCGTCGCTTCGACCTTCGTCACCGTCGGCGGCACTTCAAACTTGTATTTGATCGTCGCGCTCTGCGGGACGCTCGCCTCGGTCACTTCCACTTCTTCTTCGCCAGCCGAGCTCGCAGCCGTCTTCGCCGTGATTTCAGTCGCCGAGACCACCGTCACCGACGTCGCTTCGCCACCAATCGTGACTTTCGCGCCCGACAGGAAACCCGTGCCTTTGATTTTCACGGTCGTGCCACCCGCAGTCGTGCCTTCTTTCGGCGAGATCGAAGTCACCGTCGGCGGTGTGAAGTACGTGTAATCCACACCAGAGCTCGAGCTGACTTCGCCATTCGTAACCACAACTTCCTCTTTGCCAGCCACATGCGCAGCCGTTTTCGCCGTGATTTCAGTCGCCGAGACCACCATCACCGACGTCGCTTCGCTACCAATCGTGACTTTCGCGCCCGACACAAAACCAGTCCCCGTAATTTTCACCGACGTCCCACCAGCCGTCGTGCCCTCCGCCGCTTCGACTTTCGTCACCGTCGCGGGCACAGCAAACGTGTATTCAACGGTCGAGCTCTGCGTGACGTTGTCCTCGCTGACTTCGACTTCAGCGGTGCCAGCCGCGTGCGCAGCCGTCTTCGCCGTCAGTTCTGTCGCCGAGACGAACACCACCGAGCTAGCTTCGCCACCAATCTTGACCTTCGCGCCTTTCACGAACCCCGTGCCTTTGATTTTCACGGTCGTGCCACCAGCAGTCGTGCCTTCCGCCGGGCTGAGCGACGTCACCGTCGGCGGCGTCACGAACGTGTAGTCCGGGCCACCACTCGAAGTGCCATCCGCATCCGTGACCACAACTTCCGCTTTGCCGGCCGCATGCGCAGCCGTTTTCGCCGTGATTTCAGTCGCAGAGACCACCACCACCGAGCTAGCTTCGCCACCAATCGTCACTTTCGCGCCCGACACAAAACCAGTCCCCGTAACTTTCACCGACGCACCACCAGCCGTCGAACCTTCCGTCGGGCTGACCCCGGACACTTTCGGGGCGGCGAGATACGTGAAGTCAACGCCGGCGGTCGAGCTGATTTCACCGACGGTGACGATGACTTCGTCTTTGCCGACACTCGTCGCAGCCGTCTTCGCCGTGATTTCCGTTTCGCCCTTGACGTCCACTTCCGTCGCTTCGCTGCCGATCTTGACCTTCGCGCCCGTGAGGAACCCGGTGCCCGTGATCGTGACCGTCGTGCCACCAGCCGACGGGCCTTCCGTCGCTTCGACCTTCGTCACCGTCGGCGGCACTTCAAACTTGTATTTGATCGTCGCGCTCTGCGGGACGCTCGCCTCGGTCACTTCCACTTCTTCTTCGCCAGCCGAGGTCGCAGCCGTCTTCGCCGTGATTTCAGTCGCCGAGACCACCGTCACCGACGTCGCTTCGCCACCAATCGTGACTTTCGCGCCCGACAGGAAACCCGTGCCTTTGATTTTCACGGTCGTGCCACCCGCAGTCGTGCCTTCTTTCGGCGAGATCGAAGTCACCGTCGGCGGTGTGAAGTACGTGTAATCCACACCAGAGCTCGAGCTGACTTCGCCATTCGTAACCACAACTTCCTCTTTGCCAGCCACATGCGCAGCCGTTTTCGCCGTGATTTCAGTCGCCGAGACCACCGTCACCGACGTCGCTTCGCTACCAATCGTGACTTTCGCGCCCGACACAAAACCAGTCCCCGTAATTTTCACCGACGTCCCACCAGCCGTCGTGCCCTCCGCCGCTTCGACTTTCGTCACCGTCGCGGGCACAGCAAACGTGTATTCAACGGTCGAGCTCTGCGTGACGTTGTCCTCGCTGACTTCGACTTCAGCGGTGCCAGCCGCGTGCGCAGCCGTCTTCGCCGTCAGTTCTGTCGCCGAGACGAACACCACCGAGCTAGCTTCGCCACCAATCTTGACCTTCGCGCCTTTCACGAACCCCGTGCCTTTGATTTTCACGGTCGTGCCACCAGCAGTCGTGCCTTCCGCCGGGCTGAGCGACGTCACCGTCGGCGGCGTCACGAACGTGTAGTCCGGGCCACCACTCGAAGTGCCATCCGCATCCGTGACCACAACTTCCGCTTTGCCGGCCGCATGCGCAGCCGTTTTCGCCGTGATTTCAGTCGCAGAGACCACCACCACCGAGCTAGCTTCGCCACCAATCGTCACTTTCGCGCCCGACACAAAACCAGTCCCCGTAACTTTCACCGACGCACCACCAGCCGTCGAACCTTCCACAGGCGAGATAGCCGTGACTTTCGGGGCCGCGAGATACGTGAAGTCCGGGCCGGTGCTGTTTACGCCTTTGCTGTCCGTGACGACCACTTCGTCTTTGCCGACGCTCGTCGCAGCCGTCTTCGCCGTGATTTCCGTTTCGCTCTTGACGTCCACTTCGGTGGGGTCGTTGCCGATCTTCACGATCGCGCCCGAGGTGAAGCCGGTGCCAGTGAGGGTGACCGTCGTGCCACCAGCCGACGGGCCTTCCGTCGGTTCGACCTTCGTCACCGTCGGCGGGACGGGACTGAGGTCAGGCGTGACCGCCAGATCTCCGGAGACGCCGTCGAAGGGTGCCGCCACGAGATCGAGCGGGCCCGCAATCACCTTCTGGCCCGACGACATGCCCATCGCATCTCCTGCAAAGCTCAGCAGAAACACGATCGACGCAAGGAACGCGAGCGCCCCCGCGAGTGGTGCTGTCAGCGACACGCGCGCTGCGATCGCTCCTTGCACTCGTCCTGCGTTTGCGGGCAGTTCATTCCTCTTAAGCACGGTTCGCCTCCCTGGCGGCAGATAGTCAGCTTCGGCGCCATCGGCATCAGCGAGGGAACCCTTTAGTCGTGGTCCGCCCCGGCAACGGGAGACGCATTCGCCCAGCGCCCGAATGACGGCCCTGACGACTACACCGTTGCCCAACCGCTTCGCCCCGGCGAGTACCCCGAGACGTTTGAGGGCTGCTGGACGGCTCACGCCGCCCGCGCGCGCGAGAGCCTCGTCCCGCGCCCACGGGCCGTCACAGGACCTTTTGAGGTTCATGACACGGAGCTATCAGGGCCTCGTCGCATAGTGGGATCAACCAGCAACCACAATCGGAGTAATCATGGACGCACTGAAGACACCCCAACACACCCCTCCCACCCACAAGGCACGACAAAGGAGGGCCCGAGCGAACCGCGACGCGGCTTGGGTCAATCGTCAACGACGGGCCACCGACGCTGCTATCCAGGCCTTCATCTCTCTGCAAGCACACCCCGGGCGCTCGTCGATCGTGCACGACGAACACGCCGGACGGATCGAGGGTGGGCTGCTCCACCCGACCAGCCGCCTTGAGCGCTACACGTCCGCAGAATCCCAGGCCGGGCGGATGCCAGCGGACGCTACAAGGCGCCTCGAGCCTCGCGCCCGGAAACCCCACCGGTGGCAAGAGCGCCTGCGCACTCTCAGGAATCTCCCAGCCCCCTCCTAAGGGAGGCCGCCACACTGGCATCCCAGGCCTGGAGCGATAACCATGCCTTCGTTGGTAAGGACTTCAACGTCACCGGCGCCGCATCGGGCGCCGGTGACACGGTGCACCGACCACGTCCCCTGCGAACGCTTCGTCACCGCTCGGCTACGACGCGCGCCGGACCGACGATCAGCTCTTGCAGCCGACGGACCGCGTCCAGGTGATCGCCGGTCCAGATCATCCGTACAGCGGTCGCGGTCGCCTTGCGATCATCGCTGCGCAAGTCGCGACGTACGGCAGCGGCGAGTCGCTCGTCGGCAACCGTGTCGTCGGGGAGCGGCTCGCGCGGCTCCCCGCCGTTAGCGAGGTTCACGGCGAGGTCCTCGTACCAGTGCTTCACGAGCTCGCTCGAGACCGTAAGCTCGTGGCGTGCAGCAGAACGGTCACCCGTGGCTGCGCCGTCACCGTGCTGCCACAGGTCGAGAACCGCGTCGGCTGCGAGACGCAGGCTGACGACACCGGTGACCAGACGCGTCACCTCAACGAGCGGAACCGGCTTCGCCCCACGCTCGGCCAGGTAGCCACGAAGCGCGTCGTCCAAACGCTGGGTTGCATCTGCAGCGCGAGCAGCGTCATCGGTCGGAGCCGCGGGAGACGTCGAGCTGACCTCGCAGCAGCGCATGCCGAAATCGACGGCGCGGGCGAGGTAGTCAGCACTGTCGGCGTATGCCTCGGACAACGCCCGGCGCAGCGCCGCCCCCGCGCCACGCGGCCAGAAGAGCGCTCCGACGAGCAAGCTCACGGCACACCCGAGGGCGACGTCCTCCACTCGGTACAGACCAACCCGCCATCCGGTGGGCGCGAGTATGTTGAAGAGCAACACCACCATCAGGGTGAATGCGGCTTGCCCCGCGACGAACGAGATCACGGCTGGCGTTACTGCCGTGAGAAAGATCGCCAGCGGCAGCAGAAACCATAGGAGCGTGGTGTTGGTGCCGATCAGCGCCAGTATCGCTGCCCCGATGATGAATCCGGCGACCGTGCCGAGAAGGGCACGAAGCGAGTTCTGCCCGGTGCTCAACGCGTTCGATCGCAGCACGGACAATGTGCCGAGGGCCACCCAGAACGCGTGCTGCGCGCCGGTCCGGTCCGCGACATACACGGCGATCCCCAGCCCGATGGCGCCGCGCACGCTGTTGTGCAGCCACACCGAGCGGCGATTCATGTGGGCGCTCGCGCGCTTCTGCGCCGCAGACAGCGTCCCCGCAAGCCCCTTGGGTTGGCGGCCGAGCAGCCGTTCCAGCCAGCCGCGTCGCTCGGCTGCGGCCAAGAGGTCGATGTTGCCCCCTACGAGGGAGACCGCAAAGCCGATCTCCTGCGCGTGGAAGCTCGAATCGAGTGACGCGGTGAACTCGGCGACCTGTTGCTCGGCGGCCGCTGAGCTGTACGCGTCCGGCGCGAAAATGGCCGGCAGCGTAGCCCTCTCTTCCATCGTCCTCATCGCGTCGGTCAGTCCGTCCAGGGCCGCGTGCAGAGCATCACTGCTCCCGCCCGTCGGCTCGAGCAGATCTGCTCCCCGTTCGAGCACAGCAGCAGCGGTCACAAGGACCGCACGCGCTGCATCGCTGACCGCGTTCTCGACATGTTGGGTGGGTCGAACGATGATGATGTTCAGCCAGTACAGGTCGTACACCAAGCGCCAGATCGCCCTTGCGCCAGTGCTCAAGCTGGTCGGCTGGTAGGGCGTCGCGAGAAATCCGCGGTGGAGCGCGGCGATCGCTTCGTTGGCCTGCGCGACGGCGCGATCGTAATCGCGCGAAGCTTGCTCATCTTCGTCGCTCATGAGGGACGCGACCCTCGCACGCATGCGCGCCGCCAGTGCCCTGCTGGCGGTCGTGGCGGCGGAGAGCAGCGGGCCGCGCGTTGGCGCAGGCCAAAGCAGTCCGACGGCGATCAGCGAGGCGGCGCCCGCCATCGCCCAGCCCGCCAGCCGGTCCGGCAGCGAGGACATCGGTGCAGAGAGAGTTGCCGGCAAGACGAAGGCCAGCAGGAGCGCGGTGGCGGCGCCCGCCAGCACAGAGCTGACAACGCCCACGAAGATCACCACGAAGCCAACGACTGCCATCGTTGCCGCCGCGAGCCAGGCAGTCTGGGAGACCAACGTGCCGAGGCAGATCAACGCGCAACACCCCACCACGAGAGTGGCCTGGTTGCGCAGGCGGTTGAGCATCGGGTCGTGAAAATCGACCAACACCAGCATCGCGAACGATCCAAACGCCCCAAACAGCGCAGTCGTCGCGTCGCCGATGACCTGGTCGCAAAATGCAAAGACGGCCGGCATCACGATCGCGGCGCGGCCGGCACGCCGCAGCGCGGCCAGGTCGTGATCGCGCCCGCCGAGCCACTGCAGTAAATGCTCCCACTGCCGTCTCACCCGACCGCCCGATTCTCAGGAGAAGACGCGTCGGGCCAGGTTGGTCTCGGCGAGGTCGATGAGCTCGTCGCCGCGACCGGACAGCACCGTGCGCGTCGCAAACAGCGAGAAGCCCTTGACCTGATCGAGCGTGATGTTCGGTGGCATCGAGAGCTCGTAGCGGGACACCATCGCCTCGATCAGCGCGGGCCCGTCGTGCTCCAGCGCGGCCTGCAGCGCGCCCTCGAGCTCGTCGGGGCGCTCCACACGTTGAGCGTGCAGACCGATGGCCTGCGCGACCTCGGCGATGTTTGGATCCTGGAGATCGGTGCCGTAGGTCACGAAGCCGGCGGCCTTCATCTCGAGCTCGACGAACGCGAGTGCGCCGTTGTTGAATACGACGAGCTTGACCGGCAGGTTCAGCTGCACGAGCGTGAGCAGATCGCCGAGCAGCATCGCCAGGCCACCGTCGCCCGAGAACGTGATCACCTGCCGGCCGCGATTTGAGGCCTGCACGCCGATCGCCTGCGGCAGCGCGTTCGCCATCGAGCCGTGATTGAACGAGCCGACGAGGCGACGCTTGCCGTTCATGTGCACGTAGCGCGCACCCCAAATGGCCAGGGTGCCGACATCCGCGAGGAATACCGCGTCCTCGTCGGCGAGCCCGTCGACCGTTTTCGCGACGAACTGAGGATGCATCGGGGTACGGTCGCGGTCGTTGTCCGCCAGCTCGTCCAGATCCTGGCGGGCTCTCTTGTAATGCTTGACCGAACGCTCCAGGTGTGAGCTGTCGCTCTTCGGTATCAGCCGCGGCAGCAGCGCCTGGATCGTGTCCTTGACGGTCCCGACGAGCGGGATGTCCACGTTCGTGCGCCGTCCGATCTGCTCACCGCGGCAGTCGACCTGCAGGACGGTGGCGTCGGTGGGGTAGAACTGGCGGTACGGAAAGTCGGTGCCGAGCATCAGCAGGATCTCGCAGTGCTCCATCGCCCGGTAGCCCGAGCTGAAGCCGAGCAGCCCTGTCATACCCACGTCATAGGGGTTGTCGTATTCGACGAACTCCTTGCCGCGCAGTGCGTGCACGACCGGTGCCTGCAGCGCGCCGGCGATCGCCACGACCTCATCGTGAGCTCCCTGGCATCCGGCGCCCGCAAGGATCGTCACGCGCTCGTCGTGGTTCAGGGCTTCCGCGGCTGCGTCCAGCTCAGCGTCGCCCGGACGCTGGACGGTCCCGCTTGGGCGAATCGTGGCTGCAGGCCCCGTTTTCTCGAAGTGCTCGACAAGGACATCGCCTGGTACCACGAGCACTGCGACGCCGCGTTTCTCGATCGCGCTTCGGATCGCGATGTTGAGGATGTGAGGGAACTGGCCGGGTATGCCGGCCATCTCGCAGTAGACGCTGCACTCGCGGAACAGCTCCTGTGGGTGTGTCTCCTGGAAGTAGTTGCCTCCGATCTCGACGCTGGGAATCTGCGCCGCGATCGCAAGCACCGGCACGCGGCTGCGGTTGGCGTCGAACAGGCCGTTGATCAAATGGAGGTTCCCCGGCCCGCAGCTGCCCGCGCAGACCGCAAGCTCACCCGTCACTGCCGCCTCCCCGGCTGCCGCGAACGCGGCCGCCTCCTCGTGGCGTACGTGTTCCCACGCCAGGGCTCCGTCGCGGCGTAGCGCATCGGTGAACCCGTTGAGCGAGTCACCCGGCAGGCCATAGACGCGCTGCACTCCCGCGTTCTTCAGGGTCTCGACGATCAGGTCTGCGACGGTGGTGGACACGAGCGGCTCCTTGTTCTGTTCGCTAGCTATGAGGATGCGCTGGAAGGCACTTCCTGGGCTCGTCTGAGTGAGAGCAGCTTCCCCGCCCGTCGCTGACACGTTGCCGTCCCCGCCATGTCAACTCCCCTGCCCGTCGGCGGCCAGGTCGGCTGACCCCCCCTGGGTGAGGGCGAGCGGGTTGACGACACGGTCATACAGCTCCTCATCGACCCCGTTGGCCAGGGCGGCTTGCTTCAACGTCAGATCCTTGTCGATCGCGTAGTGGGAGATGACTGAGGCCTTGTCGTAGCCGATGATCGGAGAGAGCGCCGTCACCATCATCACCGAGTGTTCGATGTTCTCCTCGAGCTTGGGCTTGTTGAGCTCTGCGCCTTCGACCATGAACGTGCGCAGGTGGTCGCACATGTCGCCCATGATCAGCGCGGAGTGCAGGTAGTTGTTGATCAGGAGCGGCCGGAAGGCGTTCAGCTCGAAGTTGCCCTCGGCTCCGCCCATCGTCACCGCCAGGTCGGAGCCGAAGATCTGGATGCACACCATCAGCATTGCCTCGGCCTGTGTCGGATTGACCTTGCCGGGCATGATCGAGGAGCCCGGCTCGTTGGCTGGCAGCAGCAGCTCGTTGATTCCCGTGCGCGGTCCCGAGCCGAGCCAGCGCAGGTCGTTGGCGACCTTGTACAGCGTCACGGCTGCCGCCTTCAGCCCCGCATGCGCCCGTACGACCCTGTCGAGCGTGCCCTGCGCGGTGAACTTGTTCGACGCCGTCTCGAACGCGTAGCCCGTCATCGAGGCGATCTCGCCCGCGACCTCCTCGCCAAAGCCGGCGGGGGCGTTCAGACCCGTGCCGACGGCCGTCCCCCCCATCGCCACCTTCAGTAGTCCGTGAGTGGCGTGCTCGAGCTCGGCGATCGTGTCGTCCAGGGCACCGACGTAGCCCGACCACTCCTGTCCGACCGTCAACGGGGTGGCGTCCTCCAGGTGAGTGCGGCCGATCTTGACCACGTCGCTCCATTTCCGCGAGCGGTGCTCGACGGCGTCGCGGAGCCGCCTGAGGGCGGGAATCGTCTTCTCGCTCGCCATGCGGTAGGCCGAGATGTGCATCGCTGTGGGGAACGTGTCGTTGCTCGACTGGCCCATGTTCACGTGGTCGTTGGGATGCACTGGCTCCTGCGAGCCGAGCGTCCCGCCGAGGAGCTGGATGCAACGGTTTGAGATCACCTCGTTGATGTTCATGTTCGACTGCGTCCCGGAGCCCGTCTGCCAGACATACAGGGGGAAGTCCGTGTCCAGTTCCCCGGCGATCACCTCGTCGCAGACGCGCCCGATCAGCTTCCCCTTCCACTCCGGCATTCGCCCGGCGCGGGTGTTGACGATGGCGGCCGCCTTCTTGACATAGCCGTAGGCGTGGTAGATCTCCTTCGGCATGCGGTCGTTGCCGATGTCGAAATGCTCGAGGCTTCGCTGGGTCTGAGCGCCCCAGTAGCGGTCGGCGGGAACGTCGACGTTGCCGAGGCTGTCGAACTCGCGCCTTGAACCCGTCGCATCGAGACCGATGGGCAGGTCGAGGACCTTCGGTGACACTTCACTGGAAATACTCATTCACGTCACCTCGAGGCTCGGGTAGCTTGCCTGCCACATCGCCTCCTGGACGGCTTGTACCGGATCGGAGAGCTCGACTCGGGCGACACCATCGGTGGCCGCCTGTTCTGCGACTGCGACGGCGACCGTCGCCGAGCTCGTGCGCAGGTTTTCGACCAGCGGCAGCACGGCGGCTCCGGGTGGGGAGACATCGACCAGGCTTGCGATCGCTTCCGAGGCCGCAAGCAGCATGCCGTCGGTTACACGGCTCGCGCGCGCGACGATCGTGCCCAGGCCAATCCCAGGGTAGATCAGGGCGTTGTTCGCCTGCCCGATCTCGTAGTCGATGCCCTTGTACGGCACGGGTGGCCACGGAGTGCCGGTGCCGACCAGGCCGCGCCCGTCTGTCCACTCGATGACGTCGGCAGGCCTGGCCTCGATCAGCTCGGTCGGATTGGACAACGCGAACACCATCGGGCGCTCCACGTGCGCAGCCATGTCTTCAACGATCTTCTGTGTGAACGCGCCACCCTGGGTCGAGGTGCCGACGATCATCGTCGGATGCACCTGTGCGACGACCTCCGCCAGGCCGATCGACCCGTCGCGTTGGTTGGCCTTCCAGCCTGAGACCTCCGATCGCGGCCGCGCATACGTGGTCTGGAAGTCGCGCAGATCTTTCATGTCGTCCACCAGCAGCCCCTGCTTGTCGACGCACCAGAAGCAGCGCGTGGCCTCGTCTCGATCGAGACCGTCGCGCTCGATGACGACGCGGATCTGGTCTGCGATGCCAGTTCCCGCAGTGCCCGAGCCGAAGATCACCACCCGCTGCTCGCGTGGACGAGACCCGGCAATCCGCATTCCCGCCAGCGCAGCCGACAGCGTGATGGCGCCCGTCCCCTGCACATCGTCGTTGAACAGGCAGGCCTTCTTGCGGTACTCGTTCAGAATCCGCCGCGCGTTCGAGGGGCCGAAGTCCTCGAAGTGCAACAGCGCATTCGGGAAAAGCCGACTTGCGCAGTCCACATAAGCCGCGATGAGCGCGTCGTAACGCTTGCCGCGCGCACGACTGTGGCGGTTACCGATGTACAACGGATCGTTCAGCAGCGACTCACGGTCGGTGCCCACGTCGAGCATGACCGGGATCACCCGGTCCGGACGGATGCCCGCTGCCGCTGTGTAGACGGCCAGCTTGCCGATCGAGATGTCCATCCCATTGGCGCCCCAGTCACCGATACCAAGGATCTCCTGCGCGTCGGTGGCGACGATCAGATCGACGTCGTCGGCGCCGAGCCCGTAGTCGTGAAAGGCCGTCTCGATACCATCCATGTCGTCGACCGACAGGTACACACCGTCCGGCCGACGAAACTCGTGACTGAAGCGCTCGATCGCCTGCGCGACCACGGGGTCATAGACCACCGGTAGCATCTCTACCAGGTGGTCCTGCAGCAGCTTGAAGTAGAGCACCTCGTTGCGGTCGTGTAGCGTCGCGAGGAAGGTGTTGCGCGCAAGATCGTCGGGCTGGCGTCCATACTGCTCGTAGGCGCGCCGCGACTGCTCCTCCAGCGACAGCACGCTCGCCGGGAGCAGTCCGTCGAGGCCCAGCGCGTTACGCTCCTCAACCGTGAAGGCCGTGCCCCGATTCAGACGCGGGTCCCTCAACAGATCCCGCCCGCGAGGCGTGGAATGGATGGTCGCGGACATTCTCCTTCTCCTTTGCAGCGTTGGGAAAGTCGGCCGGAGGTCTTGCTGGTAGCTCGACGAGCGAGATGGTCCTAGGGCCAGATGAGAGGGACATGAGACCGTTGCCTCGCCCCCGTTGTCGCGAGCACGAGGCTCGCTGGATGACCTACGGACCTAGGCTCGATTGCACCTCGGGGTGGCGGGCGCGGGTGTTCAAGTCCTCGAACCCCTGGAGCACGCTCGCCGTCGCCACTGCTCCTCCTCCCAAGCCGGAGTCACCCCGCCGCCGACGCGGCGGGTAACTCCCACGAGTGATAGGCCGTGGCCGCCAACACTCAAGCGATCGAGGCGGCCATCGTCGTCAGACGACGAGCGACCGCGTCGTCCAGGTTCAGGTGGGCCTTGACGAGCTCAGGGGAAGCACGCCCATCCACCTGGGCCGGCGAGAAGTCGGCGTAGTGGTCCGAGCGGAACAGCGCAACTTTCCCGAGGCCGACGTAGAAGGCACCAGCAGCTCGTACCTATCATGGCCGAGTGAGCGATATGGCCTCACACGACGTGCGCGTGCTCATCGTCGGGGGATCCCTGGTCGGGCTCTGCAGCGCGATCGCGCTCGCTCGTCAGGGAGTTCAGGTGACTGTGCTCGAGCGCACCCCGCAAGGGCGCTATGAGGGCGGCGGCGGCCTGGGCGTGGACGTCGGGTTGCTCGCCGAGGTGACCGGCCTGGGCGAGAGCCCGCCTGTGTGCCGGGGGATAGATCGCGCGACGACCGCGTGGCCGCTGCTCGCCGACTGGCTCGAGGATCACGCGCGCCGCACCCGCGGGGTCGAGCTGCGACGCGGCGCGGACGTGCTCGACGCCGGCGATGGTTGGGCCGAGGTCGTCGACGGCACCCGCTACGAGGCCGAGGTGGTGATCGGCGCGGACGGCGCGCACAGCACCGTCCGCCGCTCCGTGGCGCCCGAGCACCCAGACGCTGTCTACGCCGGCTTTCTGCTGTGGCGCGCGATGGTTTCAGAGAGCGACCTGCCGGCCGAGATCCTGCCAGCGCGCGACGAGCCCTCGCGCGAGCACTACTCCGGCCCTTACCGGCTCGTGACCTACCCCGTTCCCGGAGCCGCCGCCGATGTGCCCGACGAGCTGCGCGAGGAACTGCGGATCGTCTCTGCGCAGAACTGGCCGACGCCGTGGCGAGAGGCGATGGATGTCGCTCTACGTGACTCGCTCGTGTTCGCGACCCCCGTCGCGCAGTACCGGCCCGAGCGCCTCGTCAAAGGGCGCATCGCGCTCGCCGGCGACGCCGCCCACGCCGCCAGCCCGATGGTTGGCGGGGGCTTTCGCCAGGGCCTCTACGACGCGGCCGCGCTCGCCACCGCGTTCCAGTCACATGCCGATGCCGCCGTCACTCTGAGACTCTATGAGCGCAGCCGGCTCCGCGGGGCGCAACATCACGTCGAGCGGAGCATCGCGGCGAGCGCCGAGTACCTGGAGCGTCGCGGGAGCCGGTGAACGGGCCGCTGACGATCGTTGAGCATCAGTAGCCACTGCTGGATGGAGCGGGCTTGGAGTGTTGGCCGGTCGATCCGCATGCCTTGAGCGCGGCCTCGCGCGAGGAGCTGCCCGCGCTCGAGCCACCGCCGGCGGCGAAGCCCGCAGGCGGCTGGCCTGAATTGGTTGCCGACGTCCCACTGCCTGGGGTGTGTGCAGGAGGCGTGACGCCGTGTTCTTTCAGGCACTGCACGAATGCGGTTCGGGTGGTGCTGGCGGTGCCGGCGTTCGCTGTCTTGCTGGTGGAGCTTCCGCCGAGCGCGACGACTACTACGGCGATCACCAGGACTGTGGCGAGCGCTGCCACGCCGAGCATCACTCGGCGGGCTCGTCGGGAAGTGGGCTTGCGGGGGGGCATCGGGAGTTTCCTTTCTGGAGGTGCCGATCGGCTGGTGCTGCCGATCGGTGCTGTGGAGCCTCAGCTGATTCAGTGCGCGACGAGAGTCAGATCCGAAGCGTCCGTCGGAGCTGTGACGGCTTGTGGCTCGCCGGCGCGGACGCGGCCGCCCGCGATCACGGCGATGCGCTGCGCACGCCGGGCAACGGTGCTGTCGTGCGTGACGACCACGAGCGTGAGGCCGCGCTCGCGCCAGAGGCGCTCGAGCACCGCGACGATCTCGTCGCGCGTGTCTTCGTCGAGGTTGCCGGTGGGCTCGTCGGCGAGCAGCACCTTGGGGTTCTTGACGAGCGCTCTGGCGATCGCGACGCGTTGCTGCTGGCCGCCCGAGAGCTCGGAGGGCAGGTGCGCGGCGCGATGACCGAGACCCAGTTCCGCCAGCATCTCCCGCGAGCGCTGCTGACGCTCGTGCGACGGTGTGTGGGCGGGCACGAGCGCTGTTTCGACGTTCTCCTGCGCGGTCAGCGTGGGGATCAGGTTGAACGTCTGAAAGACGAACCCGAACGCCGACGCCCGCAGCTCGACGAGCTCGCGCTCGCTGAGCGTCGCGAGGTCGCGCCCGTCGAAGAGAATGCTTCCCGCGCTCGGGCGGTCGAGACCCCCGAGCAGCAGAAGCAGCGTCGACTTGCCCTGCCCGGTCGGACCCTGGATGGCAAGGAACTCGCCGTCGGCGATGTCCAGATCCACGCCGGCGAGGGCGTGAACGCTGTCGGCGCCTCTGCCGAAGTCCTTGTGGACGCCTTTCAGCTCATAGATGTTCCTGTCGTCTGTCTGGTGCATGTCCTTGTCTCCATGTAGTGGTTCGACTGTTGTGGTCGCCGTTGTCCGGCTGGGTGTTCGGGTGCTCATGCGATCCTCCTGAGGGCTGCGGCGGGGCGCATGCGCGCGGCGCGCCATGCCCCAAACGCTCCAGCGATGAGTCCTCCGGCGAGCGCCAACGCGACGGCGATGCCGAGCGTCCCGCCCTCGATCGGTGCTGTCAGGTGGACGAGCACGGTGTGCGCGGCGCTGGCCGCGTGGTGGAACGTGGTCGTCAACGCGCCTGAGGCTGACGTTCCGGTGGTTGCGCTCAGCGACGGAGAGACGGCCGAGATGACCTCCGCGCCGGCGACCCCGAGCGCGATGCCCGCGAGACCTCCGGCGAGGCCGATCGCGAGGCCCTCTCCTATCACCTGACCGACGATCCGCCGTGTGCGCCAGCCGATCGCCTTCAGCGTGCCGAACTCACGCACTCGCCGCGAAACGCTCCCCATCATCAGGAGGCCCGCGACGATGAACGCGACTGCCAGCGCGGCGATCGACACCCATTTGCCGAGGCTCGTCGCGAGGCTGGACGCGCTCTGCAGCGAGCCGCTGACCTGGTTGGCAAGCGATTCAGAGGTTGCCACGGTCGAGCCCGGGACCGCCTTTTCGACGCTCGATGCCAGCGATGAGACACCCGATGCGCTCGAGGCGCTGACAAAGATCGTGGTGACGTCTCCATTCAGGCCAGAGAGGCTTTGTGCGGTGCCCAGTGGCAAATACACTTCTGCACCGCCGCTTGGGACCTGCGCGATGCCGATCACCGACAGCTTGTTGGCCGCGACGGTTATGTCAGAGCCGACTTTCACGCCGTGCTGTGTCGCGTAGGAGGAGCTCACGATCGCCACCTTCGCGGTGTTGTCGGCTTGCGTGAAGTAGCTGCCCTGCGTGACCTGCGAGGAGCTCAGCGGGCCGACGTCAGAGCTCGAGACCTGCACTCCGTCGACGCTGACGCTGTTGATCGAGAACGACGATCCGCCCGACTGCGAGCCGCCTTCGGCACCCGCTCCGGGGCCGGCGTGGCCACCTTCCGGAGAGCTCGGAATCGTCCCGGCGAACGATGTCGCGCTGAGCACGAGCCCACCGGTCGCCCCGGAGGCGCCGGGCAGAGACGCGACCGTTGCGACGTCGCTCGAGGACAGTGTCGTCTGGCCCGGCGTCGGACGCAGCGTTTCACGCGCGACGTGCGAGCCCGCACTGGGTTTGCCGCCGGCGAAGTTGAAATGCTGCGCACCGCCACTACCGGCCGTAGCCGCCTTCGTGACGGTTATGTCGGTACCGACGCCGTAGAGGGAGTGAAGCACTTCTCCCTGGGCGCTCTTCACCCCGGCTGAGGCCGACGATACGGTCATCACGAGACCGATTCCGATGGCGAGGCCAGCGGCGACCACGACCATCTGCCTGAACCGACGGCGAAGCTCGCGGCGGAGATAAGTGAAATACATTTTGTCTCTCTTCGTATGTTGGCTTGCGCCGTGTGGCCCATGCGGCCCCTGAAGGTCGTCGGCTGGACAGAGTCGGTCGATACCTACTTCGTCTCGCCTTCCGAGTGCTGGCGCTTAGGTTGTGTGGGATCGATTGAAGATGGGCAGCCTGAATGAGCACTCAACAGCCTGTAATAAGGCAGTAAGCGCACTACACGGCTGTCCACGACACGCTCGAGCCGGCGCTGAGAGCTTTTCAAGCCCGGCTCAAAGCGGCACCCGGCCAGCGTGCGAGGCTTTGCGCTGCACCCGGGACGTACACGATCTGCTGCGGTAGGGCACGGCGAAGCAAGTGCTCGCTCGCGCTCGCGGCTCGATCGTCGTCGAGCCAGGCGAGCACATCGCGTGACGCTATCGAGAACGCGTCACGCGGCAGGAGCGATATCACTTCGATGGTGAAAGCCGAGCACCAGTCGTTGGCGAGCCCGAGGTCACGCGCGCTGTCATAGAGAACCGACCAGGCGAGCTCTCGGGCTGAGGCTCCTGACCGCCCCCAGCTGAAGCTCCAAAGCGGATCGCTGGTTCGCGTGCCAAGGGGATGCACCTCGGCCCCCTCCACCACCACGACACGGCATCCAGCCGCGCAGCGCTCACCGACGTACCAGCGCTCGGCGGCTGCATCGCCGGTCACGGGGTCCTCGTGAAACACGGACGGGACGCTTGCCATTGGAGCCTCCTCGCTGAGTCTTGTCATCTCGCCCGTCAGGCCCTCACGGGCCCATCGAGCTCGTAGATCGCCGCGAGGTCCTCCTCGGCGAGGGTCTGGCTTGCGGCTACGAAGCGCTCTAGCACCGTGTCCAGCAGCGGCATCGAGGCCCCGGAGCTCTGCTCGACCTCGCGTACGAGCTCTAGATCCTTCAAGGCGAGCCGAACCGGGAAGCCGGCCGGATACTCGTGGCGGCGCATCTCGTCGAGCTTCTGCATCGCATAGGCGGAGCCCAGCGGCCCGCCATCCAGTAGCGCAACGAACTGCTGCTGATCCAGCCCCATCGCCTCGCAGAGATGCATCGACTCCGCCAGTGCGATGACCATGCTGATCATCCAGTGGTTGGCAGCCAACTTCAGGCGCGAGCCCATGCCCGCGTCCCCTACCCAGAGCACCCGCGATGCCAGCGCGTCGAAGATCGGCTCGACCGCGGCGCGCGCCGAGTCCGGTCCGGACGCCAGGACGGTCAGCTGACCCTCCTCGGCGGGATGGGTGCTGCCCGAGACGGGCGCGTCGATGAGCCTGATCCCGTGTCCCTCGGCCGCCTGCGTCAGCCGGTCCGCCTCGGCCGCGCCAACGCTGCTCATCTGCAGCCAGACGGTGCCCTCGGGCCAATGCTCGAGCAGCGGCTCGACGACGTCGCGGACGATGGCGGCCGTTGGCAGCATCGTGATCACGACTGTCGTGCCGCGCAGCACCTCGCTCGGCCCTTTGGCCGACTCGCCGCCACGACTTTCCAGACCGCGCAGTTGCTCGGGGTCGCGGTCCCACGCTCTCACCGCGATGCCCCGATCGAGGAGCCGGTGGGCCATGGCAGAGCCCATCAGCCCGACGCCCAGCAACCCGACACGAACCTCGTCCTCATTGGCCTTCGCCGTCTCTTGGGCTTCGGTGCCTCGGGTCGGGTCGTCCGGCACCTCGTCTGGGTTGCCGGTGGAACGCCCGTCGGTCGCAGAGTTCATGGCTCACCTTCTTTTTGGGGCTCGATGGATCTGGATATGCGCTGAGGCGGCTTGCCTCAACTCGGTACATAGGCTTCTGTGCGCCAATGAGAAGGCCATGAGAGGGCGATGAGTCGCCCATGGAGCCCCGCGATCAGCTGAAGCGCCATCGTGTCTGACTGAACTGCTCGCCCTTGCCGAAGCCGAGAATCGTCGTGGGCGCCACCCGATAGACGAGCGCCGTACCGGCGCGGATTGCGTCGCTGAGACCGAACCACGTGCCCTCGGGCGCTGTGAAGCGCGCCCCATACTTCGCCTCGTACGCGGTGGCGACCTGTTGGAGCTCCGCTCCATCGCCGACCTCGACGGCGTTTCCTTCGACCACGACGTCGAGACCGTCCAGTCCGTTCTGGCCGGTCGTGAGAATGCAGTGTGGGTTCTGCTGGAGGTTCTTTGCCTTGCGCTCCCTCGGACCCGTGCAGAAGTACATCGCGTCTTTGTGCCAAACGGCCAACAGCGGGGTGACGTGTGGGCGTCCATCGGGACGCACCGTCGAGAGCCAGAACACTTCCGCCTCGTCGATGTGCCGGCGTCCGTCCGTCCAATCTCTCGGGGTCGCCCCGGGGCTGCTGAACCCGGCGTGGAGTTCCGCAACCGGCATTTCTACCGCCATGTCAGTTCCTTTCGTTGAGAACGGGGGACGAGTGATTTGCTGCGAAGGGTATGCTTGATGCACGCGAGCTTCGGCTCTATCAGGGAAACCTGAGAGGACTGGAGGGCGCGGACAGCCCCGCACGGATCTCGTTCGTCTCTCTCCTTCCTGTGCGCTGTCCGATCCGCGGAGGGGGGCGAAAAGGGAGCCGGCTATGCCCACCACCAGGGTCGGGCGTCACGTCGCACGAGCAGATGCAGCAGATGCGGATGCGAGACGGGACGACGAGCTGATCAGCCGCGCGGCCAAGCGCACAGATTGGGCGGGCATGGCGCTGGAGAGCGCCGCCGGAGAGCTGGACGACGCGCGTGGCGTCGAGGGGAAACCGCTGACGGATCTTGCGGAGGTGGTCCGGGATGAGGCGACGCGCGTGTCTCATCTCGCCGAAGACATCGAGAGCAATGGACACACGCGCTAGAAAGGAGACACCATGTCCCGAGCAGTGCGTTTCGACCGCTATGGAGACCGCGACGTGCTCTACATCGCCGACGTCGAGACACCTGAGCCGCCGAGCGGCGAGGTTCTCGTCGAGGTTCGCGCGGCCGCGATCAACCCGGGCGAGGCTGCGATCCGCGAGGGTGCACTCGCGCAGATGTTCCCCGCGACGTTCCCCTCCGGCGAGGGCAGCGACCTGGCCGGCGTCGTCACCGCTGTCGGCGACGGGGTGAGCGAGTTCGCCGTGGGCGAGGAGGTCCTCGGTTGGTCGTGGCGGCGATCGAGCCACGCGGAGTACGTTGCCGTCCCGGTCACACAGCTGATCCCCAAGCCGGCGCAGTTGAGCTGGGAGGTCGCGGGCTCGCTCTATGTCATCGCCTGCACCGCGTACGCCGCCGTGCGCGCCGTAGGCGCCGGTCGCGGCGACACCGTGGCGGTCTCAGCGGCGGCCGGCGGGGTCGGCAGCGTCGTCGTCCAGCTGCTGGCGAGCAAGGGCGCAACCGTGCTCGCCATCGCCTCTCCTGCGAACCACGACTGGCTCACCGCGCACGGCGCGATCCCCGTCCCCTACGGCGAGGGCCTGGCCGAACGCCTCAGGGCAGCGGCCCCCAACGGCATCGACGCCTTCATCGACCTGTTCGGACCGCAGTACGTCGAGCTCGCGGTCGAGCTCGGGGTCGATCCGTCGCGGATCGAGACGATCATCGCGCGTGAGAAGGCGAAAGAGGTGGGCGCGAAGGTCGAGGGAAGCGGTGACGCCTCCACCACCGACGTGCTGTCGGAGATGGCTGAGCTCGTCGCCTCCGGGCAGATCGAGATCCCGATCGCCGCCACCTACCCGCTGGAGCAGGTCCGCGACGCCTTCGCCGAGCTCGAGCAGCGGCACACGCACGGGAAGATCGTCCTGATTCCCTGAGCCCTGGCGAGCCCTACCATCTGGGCATGGAGGCGACGATCGGCCAGCTCGCGCCTGGCGACGTGGCGAGCCTGGGTTCGCGCGTCTCAGCGAGCGTCGCCGCCGCCGTCAAGGCGCCGGAGGCGGTGCTGCGCGAGGTGCTCGTCGCGCTCGTGGCAGACGGGCACGTGCTCATCGAGGACCACCCCGGCGTGGGCAAGACGGCGCTCGCGCGGGCTCTCGCCCGCTCGATCGACGCGCACTACGCCAGAATCCAGTGCACCTCCGACCTGCTGCCCTCGGACGTCGTCGGCACGAACGTCTTCAACCAGCGCGATGGGCGCTTCGAGTTCCGTCCCGGTCCGGTGTTCGCGCACGTGGTGCTGGTGGACGAGATCAACCGCGCCTCGCCCAAGACGCAGTCGGGGCTGCTCGAGTGCATGCAGGAGGGCCAGGTCACGGTCGACGGAGACAGCCACGCGCTCGGGCGACCGTTCATGGTGTTGGCGACGCAGAACCCCGTCGAATACGAGGGCACCTATCCCCTGCCCGAGGCCCAGCTCGACCGCTTCATGGTGAGGGTCTCCCTCGGCTACCCGCCGGCCGGGCAGGAGGCGGACATGCTCTCCACGCACGCCGCCGGCGACCGCGTCCTCGACATCGCGCCCGTGACCTCCGTCGAGGAGATCCGTCTGGCGCAGCAGGCCGCCATCGCGGTGCACGCGAGCGCTCCCCTGCGCGAGTACATCGTCGCCGTGCTCACGCGCACGCGCAACGATCCGCGCGTCGAGCTCGGCGCCAGTCCCCGCGCCGGGCTGATGCTGCTCAAGGCGGCCAAGGCGAGCGCCGCGCTCGCCGGTCGCGACCACGCGCTTCCGGACGACGTCATCGAGCTCGCGCCGTCGGTGCTCGCCCACCGCCTGATGCTCGCTCCGAGCGCCTTCGGGGTCAAGCGCGCGGAGATCGTGCGCGACGCGCTGGCCGCCGTTCCGGCCCTGTGAGCGGGGCGCGCCGCATCGCTCTCGCCGGCGCGCTCATGTGTGCGCTCGCGGCGCTGTTCGCGATCCGCGCGCTCTACATACCCGGCCTGGCGGCGCTGCTCTTGGCCGCCGTCGCATCGCTGTGGGTGAGCCTCGCCGCCAGACGTGCGCAGGTGGGGCTGCGAGCCGACGTCAGGACGGCGCAGGAGGGCGACAGCGTGCGGGTCACGATCACAGTCCGTCGCGGCTTGGTCCCGTTCCCCGCCGCCACGCTCGTCCCCTGGCAGGGCGCTGCGGCACAGGCGCCGCCGCGCCGCCCGCACCGTGAGGTCGTCGTCTCGGCAGTCCCAGCGCGCCGCGGGCGCCAGAGCCTCGGGCCGGCCCGCCTGCGGATCCTCGATCCGTTCTGCATCTGCGCCCGCGAGCTGCGCTCGGCGGAGCACGAGCTGCTCGTGCTGCCGCGCGTGTATCCGATCGGGGCCGGCGCTCTCGCACGACTCGACGAGCGCGCGAGCTCGCCACTCGACGCGGCACTGGAGATCGACTCGCTGCGAGCGTATCGCCCGGGGGGCTCGGCTGCACGAATCCACTGGCCCACGGTGGCGCGCAGCGGCGAGCTGATGGAGCGCGGCTTCACAGCCGAGGCGGACGCACGCGTGCTCGTGATGCTCGACGCTCGCATACCGGAGTCCGAGGAGGCGCTGGATCAGGCGCTGCGGGTCACAGCATCGCTGTGCGTGCACTTCGCGCGGCGGGGCGGCTGCCTGCTCTCGCTGCCCGAGGAGCCCCGGCCATCTCTGATCGGACCCGACCTGCGCGGCTGGTCGGCGGCGCATGCGCGCCTCGCGCTCGTGCGTTCGGGCACGGGCCTCGCACGGCGCCATCTGCAGCGGCGCCCGCGCACGTTGCTGTACGTGACCGCGTCCGCCCGCGCGCCCGCACCCGACAGCCACTGCTATCGGGTCGGGCCCCGCCCACTGGCCGGGCTCGAGGTGGCGTTCACGGTCGCCGGCTTTGCCGGCCAGGCCATCGACCGCGTCCCAGCGAGGCCGACGTGAGCGCGACCGCCGCGCTGTCGAGCCGAGCCGCGCGTGCGCGCGTGTCGGGCCGGCGAACGCCGCATGCGTGGTGGCCGGCGATGCGAGCTGCCCTCGCGTTCTGCGCCCTCGCGCTGCTGGCCGGCGCGCGCTTCGCAACGCTGCTGGTGCACCCGCCGCTGCTGAGAGTGCTGGGCGTGGTGGCCGCTGCGGGCGCAGGTGGACTCGCGCTCTCCTGCACGCGCTCGCTGCCCCGGCGCCGTGGACTCGAAACGGCCGTGCGGGTGCTGATCGCCGCCGTCAGCGCGTATCTCGCCGTGCGCGCGTCCGGGGCGCCGGCACGGTTGTTGTGGCCGTGGCGGTGGGGCTATCTCCTGAGTGAGCTCGGCCACGGTCTGCACGCGCTCAACGGGCTGTGGCCCTACCGTGGAGACGTCGGCGAGGCGCGGATGGCGGTGATGTTCGCCCTGCCGGCCGCGATCGTCCCGGCGGCGATGCTCGCCTTCTGGCCAGCCGGCGAGGGGACGGCGAGCACACAGCGGGCGCTCGCGCTCGCTCCCCTGCTCGTCCTGTACGTGGCTGCTGTCACCAACCAGTCCCAGGTCGGCTGGCAGTTCCAGGGCGTCCTGCTGCTCGCGCTGCTGTGCATGTGGGGATGGGCGTGGCGGCCGCGCACGCAGGATCGTGGGCGAGCCGCGGCGTGGCTGCTCGCCGCGGCGGCGCTCGCGCTCGTCGGGGCAGGCGTCGTGCAGTCCGGCACGCCGCTGCTCGGCTACCGCAGCTGGAACCCGTTCGGCCCGGCCTACTCCCCCACCACCTTCAGCTGGAACCAGGCATACGGGCCGCTGCCCTGGTCGAGCTCCACCGAGACCATGGTCTCGGTCGACTCGCACGCTGCGCACCTGTGGCGCGCCACCACGCTCGAGCGCTTCGACGGCGTTGGCTTCGTGCGCTCGGGCACGCCGCCCCAGAGCACCGCCGGCATGGAAGGCGCAGCGCTCCATCCCAGGTGGGTCACCCAAGCGACGTTCACCGTCCGCGGCCTGAGCAGCCGCCAGCTCCTCAGCCCGGGGCAGATCATCGGCGCGGGCATCGTCGGCGAAGACACGCCCAGCATGGGCGCCATCGCGACGGATGGGACGCTCGCCGTCTCCACCGCGGCCCCCAGCGGGGATCGATACACGGTCACCGCCTACGCCCCCGAGCCGAGCGCAGCCGAAATGCGACGGGCGCCGAGCTCCTTCCCGGCAGCCTACGCGCCGTATACCGAACTCGACCTGCCATCCGCCGGCTCCGTTACGCCGGTCTCGCCCAGCGATGCCGAAGGCGTTGCGCGTATCCAGGCCTCTCCCTACGCGCGGGCCTATGCGCTGGCGCGCAGCCTCGCCGCCGGCGAGCCGAGCACCTACGACGTGGTCGCCCGCACGGAGGCGTTCTTCGCCCACGGCTTCACCTATGACCAGCAGCCGCGGCCCAGCGCCCATCCGCTCATAGCGTTCCTGTTCGGAGAACGCAGCGGCTACTGCCAGCAGTTCTCCGGCGCGATGACGCTGCTGCTGCGGATGGACGGGATCCCCTCCCGCGTCGCCGCCGGCTTCCTGTCGGGCTCACAGAGCGCTGCCACGGGCGCCTACGACGTCACCGCCCAGGACGCGCACGAGTGGGTGGAAGTGTTCTTCAAGGGCATTGGCTGGGTGCCGTTCAATCCCACGCCTGCAAGCCGCCTCGGGGGCGGTTCGGGCTTCTCCTCGGCAACGCTGGAAGGGTCCGCGACGGCGCTCCGGCACCGCTCGCTGCCTTCGCGGGCGCGAGCCGGTGCGCGAGCCAAGGCGACGCCCGCGAGCTCGGGCGCGGGGCTTGGCGGTGGCACGTCGCTCGCGCTCGTCCTCGGCGGCGGGGCGATCGCGCTGCTGCTCGCCGGCGCGTGGCTGACCGGCGCGACCCGCGTTCGGCAAAGGTTCGCCGGGGATGCGAACGGCGCCGTGCGCGAGCTCTCACGGGCGCTCCTGCGGGCTGGCCGTCCGCTCGAGCCACGCACGACGCTCGCCGAGCTCGAACGTGAGCTCGGCCGCTCGCATGGAGCCGCTGCCGCTCGCTACGTGCGGCTGCTGCGTGAGCTCCGCTATGCCCCGCGCGCAGAGCGGCGGGGGCCCTCCTGGGCCCGTGAGCGCCGCGCGGCGCGCAGGGCTCTGTGCAGGCGCCGCGGGCCGGTCACGAGATTGCGCGTGCTGATCGCGCTGCCGCCCGCGTTCCATGGTCACAGGGCTCGCAGCGCACGCCGGTGACCGCACGGTGAGCGCGGCGAGCGGGCCGCTGGGCGGCGACGTGGACCAACCTCGGCGTCGCCCAGCTCGTCTGCACTACGCTCTCGCAGCTCAAACGCCCGGCCGTCCGACCGGACTCGGGCCGACCCAGATCGTCATGGACACCAACCACCAGCAGATCCCCAACCACCTGCAGATCCCCAACCACGAGCCCAGACGTCTCGGCGACTCGCTCGGCGTGCTCGCCGACGCCACGGCCCGCGCCGGGGAGACGCTCGACCTTGCCGCCCGGCATCTCGACACCTCACTGGTCGACATGCTGGGGATCCTCGGCTTCGACGAGAGCTACGTCACGGCCAAGGGGTCCTACCTCTACGACTCCGACGGGCGCGCCTACCTCGACCTGCACACGGGCGAGGGTTTCGCGAGCCTCGGCCACAACCATCCCGACGTCCGCGAGGTCCTGGAAGCGACGCTCGGGGCAGATCTCCTGGACGGGGTGCAGATCCACTACTCGCCGCTGGCTGGGATGCTCGCCGAGGAGATCTCGCAGCGCCTGCCGTCGGGGCTGGACGCGCTGTTCTTCGCCAACAGCGGCGCGGAGGCGGTCGACTCGGCGATGAAGTTCGCGCGCGCGGCGACAGGCAGGCCGCGCCTGATCTCATGCGAGAGCAGCTTCCACGGCGTCACGCTCGGGCCGCTGTCGATGGTCGGCGACGAGTTCTTCAAGGACGGCTTCGGCCCGCTGCTCCCCGGCTGCGAGCGCGTCCCGTTCGGCAACCTGGCACGCCTGGAGACCCAGCTGCGCGGAAGGGACGTGGCCGCGTTCTTCGTCGAGCCGATCCAGGGACGGATGGTGACGCTCCCCCCCGACGGGTACCTCGAGGGCGCGCAGGAGCTGTGCCGCCACTACGGGACGATGTTCGTGCTCGACGAGATCCAGACGGGATTGGGACGCACGGGCAAGTGGTTCGCGCTCGATCACTGGGGCCTCGAGCCGGACTTCGTGCTCGTCGGCAAGGCGCTCAGCGGCGGCTACATGCCGGTCGCCGCGATGGTCACCCGGCGCGAGATCTACCAGAAGGCCGTGGGAACGCTCGAGCGCTCCTACGTGCACCAGTCGACCTACGGGCGCAATCGGCTCGCGATGGCCGCCGGCCTGGCGACGCTGCGCATCATCGAGCGCGACGACCTCCTCGAGCACGCCACGCGGATCGGCGGGCTGCTTCGCGACGGGCTCGCAGAGCTCCAGCAGCGCTACGAGATGATCAAGGAGGTTCGCGCCAGCGGGCTGATGATCGGGATCGAGCTGGGCGCGCCGAGCAGCCGCAAGGCGCTGCTCAACTGGCGCCTGATCCACATGGCCAGCGAGGGGCTGTTTCCGCAGCTGATCGTGATCCCGCTGCACCGCGACCACGGCGTGATCACGATGGCCGCCGGCAAGAACGACGTGATCAAGCTGCTGCCGCCGCTGACGCTGTCGGAGCCGGAGGCGCAGAGCTTCCTCAGAGCGCTCGACGCGGTGCTCGCCGACTGCCAGAACAGCTCGGGCAAGAACCTGGCGATCGTGCGCGAGATCGCCACGACGACCATCCGGCGACGGGCGCGCGCGAAGCTGTCGTGAGCCGGCAGCTGTGCCTCATCACCGGGGCCAGCGGGTTCATCGGCGGGCGCCTGGCCAGACGCCTGTCGCAGGACGGATACGCGGTGCGCTGCCTCGTGCGCGCCAGCAGCGACACCTCGCTGCTGGAGGAGCTCGGCGTGGAGATCGCCGTCGGCGACCTCACGGACGCCGGCTCGCTGGCCGCCGCGGTCGAGGGTTGCCAGCAAGTGCTGCACTGCGGCGCGCTGGTCTCCGACTGGGCGACCGTGCAGGAGATCGACGCGATCAACGTCGGCGGGACGCGCGGGCTGCTCACAGCCGCCGTGGCGGCGTCGGTGCCGCGCTTCGTCCACCTCAGCACCACCGATGTCTACGGCTACCCGGACGCGGCGCAGACCGACGAGACCTACACGTCGACTCGATTCAGCAACTGGTATGCGCAGACCAAGCGCCGGGCCGAGGAGGAGGTCCGTCGCGTTCAGGCGGCGGGCGCTCTGGAAACGGTGATCCTGCGTCCGGCGACCGTCTACGGGCCGGGCTCGGCGGATGTGATCGGCGAGATCGCACGGGCGATCCAGGCCAGGCACATGCTGCTCGTCGACCGCGGCCGCCCCAACGCGGGCCTCTGCTACGTCGAGAACCTGATCGACGCGGCGATCCTCGCGCTCGAGCACGAGGCGGCACCGGGCAACGCGTTCAACGTCTGCGACGGCCTGGACGTCACCTGGAAGGAGCTGACCGACGGACTGGCCGACGGCCTCGGCTGTCCCCGGGTCCGCTGGAGCGTTCCCTACCGGCCGGCGATCGCCCTGGGCTTCTCACTCGAGCACGGCTATCGGCTGCTGCGCCGCGCCACGGGGCTGAGCGCCCCGCCGCTGCTCTCGCGCCAAGCGGTGCAGGTGCTGGGGCGCAACCAGGACTTCAGCAACCTCGCGCTGCGCGACACGCTCGGCTGGGAGCCGCGCGTCGACTACGCCACCGGTCTGCAGGCGACCGTCGCGTGGTTGAACGGCGAGTACCTCGCGCGAGCGTAGATCTCAGCCCGCGGCCCGCAGACCGGCGATGCGTTTGGAGAGGAAGCGCCGCTCCGGCTCCGAGACCGCGAGCGCCAGCGCGCGTTCGTAGGCGAGCAGCGAGTCGGCGGGACGCTGCAGGCGGCGCAGCATGTCGGCGCGCGCCGCGTGGAAGTAGCGGTAGCCGTCGAGGTCGCGGAGCTCCTCGATCGCGTCCAGTCCGGCCTGCGGCCCCTGGGCTTCCGCCAGCGCCACCGCGCGATTGAGCTCCACGACAGGCGAGCCGGCGATCCGCGCGAGCTCCGAGTAGAGCTCGAGGATCTGCGGCCAGTCGCGGCTGTCCTGCGTATGCAGCGAGGCGATGGCGGCCTGCAGCACGTAGGGGCCGCGCCCGCGCATCGCCAGCGCGCGTTCGAGCGCCGCCTGCCCTGACGCGATCTGCGCGCGGTCCCACAGAGACCTCTCCTGATCTTCGAGCAACACGAGCTCGCCGTCGCGCGAGCGGGCCGCGCGGCGCGAGTCGTGCAACAGCATCAGCGCGAGGAGCCCGCAGGTGCGCCGCCGGGACCCGGAACGGGATTCCCGCGGCCTTGATCTTGCGCTTGGCCCGCACGATCCGCTGCGCCATCGTCGCCTCCGGCACGAGGAAGGCGCTCGCGATCTCGCCGGTCGTCAGCCCGCCCACGGCGCGCAACGTGAGCGCCACCTGGACCTCGGTCGCGAGCGCCGGGTGGCAGCAGGTGAAGATCAGCTCCAGGCGCTCATCTGGGAAGGCGGTGTCGCTCATGCTCTGCGGCGGAGACTCGGAGGCGGCCAGCAGCCGATACTTGGCGGCGAGCACCCTGTCGCGGCGGATGCGGTCGATCGCGCGGTTGCGCGCGGTGGCGATCAGCCACCCGGCGGGGCTGGCCGGAACGCCGTCCCGCGGCCAGCGGTCCGCCGCGGCGGCGAACGCCTCCTGGGCGGCTTCTTCGGCGAGATCCAGGTCGCCTAGGAAGCCCGTCAGCGCCGCCAGCACGCGCGCCCACTGGTCGCGGAACACTCGCTCGACGATCGCTACCCCTCCACGATCGGACGCACCTCGATCGCGCCGCCCATGCTCGCGGCGGGGATCCGCGCCGCCAGCTCGATCGCCGCGTCGATGTCCTCGGCCTCGAAGAACAGGTAGCCGCCGAGCGCCTCCTTGGTCTCCGCGAACGGGCCGTCGGTCGTTAGCGTCTCCCCGGCCTCGACCCGCACGGTCGTCGCCGTCTCCGGAGGCTGCATTCGCAACCCTGGGGTCACGCCCGGCGTTTCGTTGAGCGCGCGGTAGGCGCTGTAGACGGCGCCCTTCTCCTGCTCTGAGAGCCGGTCCCACTCCGGCGACGGCGGCGTGGGGGTGCTCCCCTGATGTATCAGCAGCATGTACTTCATCGTGGCCTCCTTTTCAGAATGATCGCCTGTCAGACGAAGACGCGGCGCGAAAATCGACAGCCGGCTCGTGAGGAGTCGGCTCGAGGAGGCCGAGGCGGTCCTGCTTCGCTCTCTGAAACTGAAGAGCCGCGTAAGAATTCCGACGCAGACGGCGGATTTGCAGGGGGTATGGGCCGCGAGTCTGCGTATTTAGGTGTTGCACACGGGAGGTGGGTGGGTATGGATGACGGGCCGTCCCTTACGGGACGGCCCGTTGTCCGCCTGCCGCCGCGGACGGCTGGACCGCGGCTTCAGGTGAGGCGCACGCCCCACGACGCATCCACGCCCTCTCCTGGCTCGAGCCGCACGAGCCCCTCGCCGCTCTGGAAGGCATTGGGGGCACACGTCATCGGCTCGACAGCCAGGCCCCCGCGTCGACGCGAGGCGCTGAGGCCATCGCCGGTGTAGACCTCGAGGAACGAGTAGCGCTCGTCGACCCACAGCTCGACGCACGTCCCGTCGGGCGCCGACAGCCTGCTCGTGGCACGGCCATCCGCGTCGCGAGCTAGGTCGGTGAACGGCGCGTCGATCTGCTGCTCTCCCACCAGCCTGGAGCTGCGCAGGTCATACGCGCTGCCCTCGACGGGCTCGCGCCCACATGGAAGCGCCCGCTCCGGATCGGTGAGGATGCGCGTCTGCGCGGGGACCTGCAGCGAACACTCGTCGATCGAGGCGGCGCCCGGCGACAGGTACGGATGCTGGCCGGCGCCGTACGGACACGCCCGCTCGCCGATGTTGCGTGCAGAGGTGCGCACCGTGAGCCCGCCGTCCCCGAGCGCGTACTCGATCTGAACGTCCAGCGCGAAGGGGTAGCCGGTGAGAGGATGCAGCCTGGTGCTCACCGTGACGCGGTCGGGCTCGTGCTCGCTCGCCTGCCACGAACGCCAGCGCAGCAATCCGTGGATCGCGTTGTGCTTGTCGGGCTCGTTCAGCGCGAGCTGGTAGTCGCTGCCGTCGAAGCTGTAGCGCCCGTCGCGGAGACGGTTCGGCCATGGGATCAGCGGCGTGCCGTGGGCGCCGTCGCACATCGCCTCCCGCGGGTATGGATCCAGGACCCGACGATCGCCGTTCGAGTACTCGCGCACCCCGCCACCGACCTCCACGACGGTCGCTCGCTGCTCGCCGTGGACGATCTCGAACTGCTGCCCAGATGGTGCGATAGCTGTCACCTCTACCCCAATCGATCGCGGTTTGGTCGGCTCGGCGTCAGCTTCGCCGCGGTGCCGCCCCGCCGGCATTGTCCCAGCCCGCCCGGTGCTCCCTCGCGCGCTGTTCGGAGGCGCCGGCGGTCACGAGGTCCGAGGGGTAGGTGCGCCGCGCACGAGCGAGGAACACGCCGGCCCACACGAGCGAGACGAGCATGATCAGAACGCTGAACTCGAGCCCCGTGGCGGCGCTCGGGGAGATCGCAGCGGAGTGGGTGCCGATCGGCGTCTGCTCGGGAGCGATGCCGGCGATCAGGTCGGCGAGACCGCCGAACATGAGCGGCGCGGCCGCCTGGGCGAGCGAGCGAACGAACGTGCGCGTGCCTTCGGCCCGTCCCCACAGCCCGGCGGGCACGATGTCGAGCCTGGCCGCGTCGAGCGGCGGATTGGCGGCTGACAGCAGCGCCGCGCCACCGACGTCGAACCACAGAGCGGGCGTGAGATGACCGATCAGCACGCCTGGGACGAACAACACCGCCGCGCCCAGGTAGCAGACCGATGGGCCGACCACGCGCGCCTCCAGGTAGCCGCGACGCAGCGCCAGATCGGTGACCCGACCGCCGACGAGCGTTCCGAACAGCGCTCCGAGGACGAGCGTCACGAGCGCCAGCTCGGCCGTCGCCTGGCTGACGTGGTAGTGACCGCGCACGAACAGGATGCCGAACGTCTGCAGGCCGGCGAAGAAGAAGTAGCCGAGCGAGGAGCCGATGATCAGCAGCATGTTGGTGGGGATCGAGAGGATGTAGCGCACCGCGGCCAAGGCGCCCATCGCTCGCGGGTCCTGCTCGAGCACGAGCTTCGGATCCGGGCGCAGGCCGCGTCTGCGGGCCGCTTCGCGGGTCAGCTCGTCGTCGTCGTGCTCGGGCATCCCCGCATCGGGTTCGCTCGCGCCGGCCTGCGAGGCTGCCGCCGACACCGCTTCGTGGAGATCCAGCACCCCCGGCTCCAGCCGGCTCTGACCGCCTCGCAGCGGCTCGGGCACGTTGCGCCACAGCGACCGTGCGAGGAACATGCCGGGGATCGCCAACAGGATGAAGGCGGCCCTCCAGGAGATGACGCTCGCGACGGTGCCGCTGACGACGAAGCCGACCGCCGTGCCGGCGACCTCGCCGCCGAGGATGTAGGCGTAGATGCGACCGCGTTCGCGGCCCGGGAAGTAGTCGCCCGTCAGCGATGCGATCGCCGGCCCCGCGGTGGCGTTGACGCCCCCCAACGCCAGCCGCGTCAGCAGCAGCGTCCCGTAGCTGCCGGCGAAGCCGCTCGCCGCCGAGGCGACGCTCCACAGGACGATGCTCGCCGCCAGCAGCGGCATGCGCTTGGTGCGATCGACGAGCAGGCCAACGGGAATCACGAACACCGCGCCCACGAGCAGCGACACGGAGCTCAGCAGGCCGATCGCGGTGTTGCCGATGTGCAGCGACTGCTCGAGCTGCGGCGCCACCGCGCCGACGGTCGCCCCGTCGGCGCTGCTGAGCGCGAGCACGGCGCCGAACGAGACGATGACGCGCGCGCGGGCAGGTCCCCCGACGCGCTTGACGGCACTCCCGCGCAGCAGGCGCCCGCCGCGGCCCAACAGGCGCGCAACCGCCAGCACCGCGCGCTCCCCGTTGCCCGTGTTCGTCATGTCAGCTCCGCTACCAGGCTCAAGCTCCACACGATTACAACACCACGGAGGTTGTGGCGGTAGAGTCGGGGCCGTGACGCTCGTCGTGCTCACCGGAGCTACACGCGGGATCGGGCGCGCCGCCGCGCTGGAGCTCGCGCGCGAGGGGGTGGAGCTCGCGCTCGTCGGACGCGAGCCCGAGCGTGTGCGGGCGGTAGCGCAGGAGGCCGAAGCGCTCGGCGGAAGCGCTCCCGTCCACCAGCACGTCGCCGATCTCACGCTGATGTCCGACGTGCGCGCCCTGGCCGAGGAGATCAAAGGCAGCTACGAGCACGTCGACGTCCTCGCCAACAACGCAGGCGCGCTGTTCGCCTCGCGCGACGTCACCTCGGAGGGCTTCGAGCGGACGTTCGCGCTCAACCACCTGGCGCCGTTCCTGCTCACCAGCCTGCTGCGCGAGCACCTGCGCGGTGGGCGGGTCGTGACGACCGCGTCCGACGCCCACAAAGCGGGCACGCTGGATCTCGAGGACCTGCAGTCGGAGAAGTCCTATGCGGCGATGCGCGTGTACGGCACCACCAAGCTGTGCAACATCCTCTTCACGCGCGAGCTGGCCCGGCGCGCGCCGGAGCTGAAAGCGAACTGCTTTCACCCCGGAGTGGTCCGCACCGGCTTCGGCAAGAACGAGAACGGCGTGTGGAAGGTGCTCACCACACTCGGTGCCCCGTTCTTCCGCTCTCCCCAGCGCGGCGCACGCTCGCTGGTATGGCTCGCGATCTCCAACGCCGCCTCCTCGCTGACCGGCGAGTACGTCGTCGACGAGAAGGTCCAGGCGCCCAGCGGCCAGGCGCAGGACGACCGGCTCGCCGAGGCGCTGTGGGAGCGAAGCGAAGCGCTGGTGGGGCTGTCCACCGGCACGCCCGCCTGAGCAGGCGCCGCGAGTAACCGGCCTGCGCGAGTTGGGGGCGCTAACCCGCCGGCGGGCCGGCCAGGCCGAAGGGACTGCCCTCGGAGTCCTTGCAAATGGCCCACCTCTCCCCGGGGTGCACCACGCTTCCGCCGAGGGCCTGCACACGCTCGAGCGCCCCGGCGAGATCGCCGACGGCGAAGTACGGCAGCGAGAAGGAGTCGCCGGGCCCGCGCCCGCGGGCGTGCACGCCGACGGCCGGGTTGCCCGAGCGCGTCTGCCACCCCTCCCCCTCCGTCTCCTCGCGCTCTGACAGCTCGTCGTCCAGCAAGCCCGCCCAGAAGCGACGGGCCCGCTCGGGGTCGTCGGCGGGAAACTCGATCAGCGACGGCGATGCGGGCGGCACCCGATGCACCATAGCCCTACCGCGGCAGATGGAACGGCACGGTCGTCACGACGATCTTGGGCAGCGGCCGCAGGGCGCGGCGCAGCCGCGGCGCTGTGCGGTTGTGCAGCGCGCGCTGCCACCAACGCTTCACCACGATCTCGGGCAGGACGACCGTCAGCGTCAGCTCTGGGCCCTGGCGATGCAGCGACTCGATGTAGTTGACCATCGGCGGCACGATCGCGCGGTAGGGCGAGACGACGACCTCCAGCGGAAGGTGGTCTCCCCACGTGCGCCAGTACTCGACGAAGCGCTCGGCCTCCTTCTCGAGGGGACTGACGTGCAGCACCAGCACGGGCTGGCGCAGCGAGGCGGCGTACGCGAGCGCGCGCATGCTGCTGAGGTCGATCGCCGCAATCGGCACGATCACCAGATGGTGGATCTCCTCGGGCGTCTCCTCCCCCTCGAGGCGCGGCGCGCTCGCCTCCTCGTCATCCCCGTCCTCCCCTACATCCCCGCCGGGACCGGCCCCGTCCCGCCCGGCACGCGGCACGATCGTCTGGCTGGGCACCTCGACCGCGTGAGGATGCAGCGCAACCGCGCGGGCCACTTCCATGTAGTGGCGGCGGATGGCGAGCGCGAGCGCGACGACCAGGCCGATGACCACCAGCGATACCCAGGCGCCCGCGGTGAACTTCGTGACGCCGGCGGTGATGAACACGATCGCCGAGAGCAGCGCACCGGTGGCGTTGAAGAAGAGGCTCCGTCTCCAGTGGGGGTCGCGCAGACGCCACCAGTGCACGACCATCCCACTCTGGGAGAGGGTGAAGGCCAGGAACACGCCGACCGCGTACAGGGGGATCAGCGGGGCGGTTTCGCCGCCGAAGCCCACGTAGATGGCGGCGGCGGCAACCGACAGCACGATGATCCCGTTGCTGAAGGCCAGTCGGTCGCCCATCCGCAGGAACAGGCGCGGCGCCTGGAAATCGCGCGCCAGCAGGAACAGCACGCGTGGGAAGTCGTTGTAGGCGGTGTTCGCGGCGAGCAGCAGCACCGCCGCCGTGGCCGCCTGCGTGACCGGGTACATGAAGCCCGAGCCGAAGCTGCGATGGGCGATCTCCGAGAGGACCGTTTCGTGCGCGCTGGGCACGATGCCGTCGAGCTTCACCATCGCGATCGTGCCCGCGAACAGCACGATCAGCAGGCTGACCATCCATGTGAGCGTCGTGCGCGCGTTGCGCCACTCGGTGGGCTTGAACACGGGCACCGCGTTGGAGATCGCCTCGATCCCGGTCATCGCCGTCGACCCGGAGGCGAACGCGCGCATCACCAGCAGCACGCCGACGCCCTCGGTCGCAATCAGCGGTGGGTGCGGCGTGGCATGGAACCCGCGGTGGCCGGCGTCGATCAGCCCGACGATCACGAGCACGAACATGGCGAGGATGAACAGATAGGTCGGCGCTGCGAACAGCGCGCCGGCTTGGCGTACCCCCCGCAGGTTGCCGGCCAGCAGCAACACGATCACGGCCAGCCCGATCGCGTCGGTGTCGGGGCTCAGCGAGGGAATCGCGGAGGTGACGGCAGCGACGCCGGAGGCAACCGACACGGCGACCGTGAGGATGTAGTCGGTCATCAGGCCCGCTGCCGCCACCAGCCCCGGTACGCGACCGAGGTTGTCGGTGGCGACGATGTATGAGCCGCCGCCGTGCGGATAGGCGCGGATCGTCTGGCGATAGGACACGCCGACGGCCAGCATCAGGAAGGCGATCACGCCGGCGATCGGCAGCGAGTAGCTCAGGCCGGCGCTGCCCGCAAGGACGAGGATCGCGAGCATCGCTTCGGGTCCGTAGGCGACCGAGGAGAGCGCGTCGGCGGAGAGCACCGGCAGTGCGATGAGCTTGCGCATGCGCTCGTAGGCGATGGCGCTGCTGCGCAGCGGCGGCCCGAGCAGCCCACGGCGCAGGTCATAGGCCAGGCGCCCGACCGGCGAGGCCGGCACCTCGGTCTCGCCGTCTGCTTCCACGGCAGGCAGCGGGCCGCTCTCGACCGGCACGAAGCGCCCGAAGCGGGTCGGGCGGATGTCGGTGGGATCGGGGAAGGCGCCGTGACTGGGGTCGATCGGCAGCGCGCGCCGCCACACCTCCGGGTTTCCGCACACACGGCCCCACTCGCGCCCCACGCGGCGCAGCACTCCGAGCTGGCGCTCGTCGAGCTTCACCAGCAGCGCGTCTGGACTCGGCGCCTGCGCATCTGGTGAGCTCACGTGCGTAACGCTAGAGGTTCGACTGCAGTACCTTCACGCTCGTGACACTGGAGGAGCTCGCAGAGGCTGTCGCGCTCGGGACGATCGACACGGTCCTGCTGGCGATGACCGACATGCAGGGACGCCTGCAGGGCAAGCGCCTGATGGCCACCCATTTCCTCGACGAGGTCGCCGAGCATGGCGCGGAGAGCTGCAACTACCTGCTCGCGGTGGACGTGGACATGCGCACCGTCGACGGCTACGCGATGTCCTCGTGGGAGGGTGGCTACGGCGACATGCTGCTCGTGCCCGACCTGGACACGCTTCGCCCGGTGCCCTGGCAGGAGAGCACGGTCGTGTGCCTGTCCGACGTCGCCTGGCCGGACGGCTCGGACGTGGTGGCCTCCCCACGCCAGATCCTGCGCCGCCAGCTCGCGCGCCTGGCCGAGCGCGGCTGGAGCGCCAACGCGGGCACGGAGCTCGAGTTCATGGTGTTCCGGGACACCTACGAGCAGGCGTGGCACAAGGGCTACAGCGACTTGACCCCGGCGAACCTCTACAACGTCGACTACTCGCTGCTTGGAACCGCGCGCGTGGAGCCGCTGATCCGCCGCATCCGCAACAGCATGGCCGCCGCGGGGATGGTGGTGGAGGACTCCAAGGGCGAGTGCAACTTCGGCCAGCACGAGATCAACTTCCACTACGCGGACGCGCTGCGCACGGCGGATGAGCACGCGATCTACAAGAACGGCGCAAAGGAGATCGCCGCGTCGGAGGGCATGGCGATCACGTTCATGGCCAAGTACGACGAGCGCGAGGGCAGCTCGTGCCACATCCACTTCTCGCTGGCCGAGGACTCGGACCCACGCACCCCGCTGTTCGCGCGCGACGAGGCTCTGTTCCACTCGTTCCTGGCCGGACAGCTGGCGTGCCTGCGCGAGATGACGCTGCTGCTGGCGCCGCACATCAACTCCTACAAGCGCTACACCGCCACCAGCTTCGCTCCCACGACGGTCGCGTGGGGCCACGACAACCGCACGTGCTCGCTGCGCGTGGTCGGCCACGGCCCGTCGCTGCGCTTCGAGAACCGTGTGGGCGGCGCCGACCTGAACCCTTATCTCGCGCTGAGCGCGATCATCGCCTCGGGCCTGCACGGGCTCGACTCGGGACTCGAGCTCGAGCCGGCGCTCGAGGGCAATGCCTACACCGCCGGCGAGCGCGAGCACCTGCCGGCGACCTTGCGCGACGCGCGGGAGCTGTTCGCCGCGAGCGACGTCGCCCGGGAGGCGTTCGGCGAGGACGTGGTCGCGCACTATCTCAACGCGGCGGATGTGGAGCTTGCGAGCTTCCAGTCGGCCGTGACAGACTGGGAGCGAGTGCGCGGGTTCGAGCGACTGTGATGACGCTTGCGCCCTCGGACGCGATCTTCGCGCCGGTGCGCTCGCAGACGGCGTTCGAGGAGACGGTCGATCGACTGGGCACGGCGATCAAGCTCGGCCTGCTCGCGCCGGGGTCGCAGCTGCCGGCGGAGCGCGAGCTGTGCGCGCGACTGGGGATCGCGCGTTCGACTTTGCGCCAGGCACTCACGGCGCTCAGCCAGAGCGGGCACGTGTTCGCCACGCGCGGACGCGGTGGAGGGACGTTCGTGGCCGACCCGCAGCCGCCGACCCACCCGCCCTCGCCGCAGATGCTCGCGCAGTGGCGCGAGACGTGCGACCAGCGCCTGGCGGTCGAGCTGGGGGTTGCGGTGCTCGCGGCCGAGCGCGCCGGCAGCGAGGATCTGGAGGCGCTCGACGAGGTCGCGGTGACGCTCGAGCGCGAGCTCGAGGACTTCGCCGCCTACCGCCAGGCGGACATCCGCCTGCACGTGGGTCTCGCGGAGGCGACGCGCTCCACCAGCCTGGTACGGGCGATGACGGAGGTGCAGGGCGCGATGACCGACCTGATCGCCTACATCGCGCACCCGCCGCAGGTGCTCGCGTCCTCCAACGCGCAGCATCGCCGGCTGCTGGCGGCCGTGCGCGAGCGCGACTCCTCGCGGGCGGTGCGCGTCATGGCCGAGCATCTGCAGGGCACCGAGCACATCCTCGCAGGGCTGCTGCCCGAAGCCTGAGAAGTTCGGGATTTGCGGCAAGCGCACTTGACACGCGTCCGCGATCGAGCCTATTGTCACGATTGAAGGACGGATCGTCAAACCTTTTCGAGGAGGGGGCCAGATGAGCGCGACGGAGAGTTTGGGCAGCGACGAGCGAAAGCTTGCCGAGCTGGGTTACAAACAGGAGCTGAACCGGGGTTGGAGCTCGTTCTCCAACTTCGCGATCTCGTTCTCGATCATCTGCATCCTCGCCGGCTGCTTCACCACCTACGGTCAGGCGCTCAAGAACGGCGGGCCGATCGCGATCTCGATCGCGTGGCCGCTGATCTGCGTGCTGATCCTCGCCGTCGCCGTCTCGATGTCCGAGCTCGCGTCCGCCTACCCGACGGCCGGCGGCATCTACTACTGGGCCTCGCGCCTGGGCGGGCCGGGCTGGGGCTGGTTCACCGGCTGGTTCAACCTGATCGGACTCGTCGCGGTGGTCGCGTCCGTGGTGTACGTCAGCGCGACCTTCCTGATCAACCTGCTCGGCCTCTACGAAGTCCACTTCATCTTCAACTTCGTCAAGGCGGCGGCGGGGACGAACGTCCACTACTCAGCGCACGTCAACTTCGCCATGTTCGTGGTCATAGCGATCATGTGCGGGGTGATCAACGTGTTCTCGCGCCACCTCATCTCGATGCTCTACAACGTGTCGGCGTGGTGGAACATCGTCGGCGTCCTCGCGATCGTGGTGATCCTGATCCTGGTGCCCTCTCACCACGCGAGCCTCTCCTACGTCTTCGGCCACAAGGCCAACGAATCGGGCTTCGCCGGAGGCGCGACCAGCGGGCTGAAATTCTGGATCTACATCCTGCCGCTCGGGTTCCTGCTGACGATGTACACGATCACCGGCTACGACGCCTCGGCGCACATCTCCGAGGAGACGCACGGCGCCGAACACTCCTCCGCGCAGGGCATCTGGCGTTCGGTCCTCTACTCGGCGATCTTCGGCTGGATCGTGCTCCTGGCGATCACGTTCGCGATCCAGAAGAGCCACCAGGCCGAAATCTACAAAGCCGGCTTCCCGGCGCTTGCGATCTTCACCTCCGCGCTCAGCTCGGCCGGCGACAAGGCGGTCGTGCTGATCTCCACCGTCGGTCAGCTGTTCTGCGGCGTGGCGTGCGTGACGAGCGCCTCGCGCATGACGTTCGCGTTCTCGCGCGACGGCGCCGTCCCCGGGCACAACCTGTGGCGCCGCCTGAGCGCGAGCAAGACGCCCACCTGGGCCGTGTTCTTCGTGTGCCTGTTCGCGATCGTCGTCACGATCCCCGCGTACTTCCCGAACCACCTGGGAACGCCGGTGGCGTTCCTCGCGGTCACGTCGATCTCGGTGATCGGGCTGTACATCGCGTACACGATCCCCGTGTTCCTGCGCTGGCGCGCCGGCGACAGCTTCGTCACCGGGACGTGGACGCTCGGGCGCAAATACAAATGGATCAACCGATCGCAGTGGTGTGGGTGGCTCTGTGCGTGATCATCTTCTGCCTGCCGTTCAGCCCCGAAGGGGTCCCGTGGGAAAGCGCGTTCAACTGGTCGGCGGTCAACTACGCGCCGATCGTGACGATCGGGGTGATCCTGGCGGTGACCATCTGGTACGCGGTCTCGGCGAAAAAGACGTTCAAGGGGCCGATCCGCACGATCGACGAGCTCGACGTCGAACAGGCGCTCCCGGCCATCGCCGAGGCGCCGTAGGTGCTGCTGTCAGTGCTCGAGCCCGCCACAGAGGCGGTGCTCGCCGAGGTCCCGCGCGCGGGCGTCGAGGAGGTCGACGAGGCGGTCGCGCGCGCCAACGCGGCGCTGCCGGCGTGGCGTGCACTGGCTCCGGGCGAGCGCGCGCGCATCCTGTACGCGCTCGCCGACGAGCTGGCCGAGCATCTGGAGGAGCTGGCGGTGCTGGAGGCGCGCAACGCGGGCAAGGCGATCACCGACGCGCGCGGGGAGATGGGGATGGTGGTGGACACGTTCCGCTACTACGCGGGAGCGCCCGAGCGGCTGCTGGGCGACACGATCCCGGTGGCGGGCGGCCAGGCTTTCACCGTGCGCGAGCCGCTGGGCGTGGTGGGGCTGATCGTGCCTTGGAACTTCCCGCTGACGATCGCCGCGTGGAAGCTCGCGCCGGCGCTCGCCGCCGGCAACACGGTGGTGCTGAAGCCCGCGGAGCTGACGCCGCTGAGCGCGCTGCGCTTCGCCGAGCTGGCGCTCGAGGCGGGCGTGCCCGAGGGCGTGGTGAACGTGGTGGTGGGACCCGGCCGCACGTGCGGTCAGCGCCTCGTCGAGCACCCTGACGTGGCGAAGATCGCGTTCACCGGCTCCACGGAGGTCGGGCGCTCGATCGCGGCGGGGGCGGCGGCTTCGATCAAGCGCGTCACCTTGGAGCTGGGCGGCAAGTCGGCGAACATCGTGTTCGCGGACGCCGACCTCGAGGCCGCCGCGGCGGCGGCTCCGCTGGCGGTGTTCGGCAATGCGGGTCAGGACTGCTGCGCGCGCTCGCGAATCCTCGTGCAGGCGGAGGTGCTGGAGCGCTTCATGGAGCTGCTGGAGGTCTCCGTGAAGGGGCTGCGGGTGGGCGACCCGCTGGACGAGCAGACGCAGATGGGCCCGCTGATCTCGGCCGCCCAGCGCGAGACCGTCTCCTCGTTCCTCGACGGGCACGCGCCGGTGGCCTTCCGCGGCAGCGCGCCTGAGGGACCGGGCTTCTGGTTCGCGCCGACCGTGCTCTCACCGGTGAAGCCGAGCGACCGCGTCGCACGCGAGGAGGTGTTCGGCCCGATCGCCGCGGTGATCCCGTTCACCGACGAGGCCGAGGCGGTGCGCCTGGCCAACGACACGATCTACGGGCTGTCGGGGTCGATCTGGACACGTGACGGCGCGCGGGCGCTGCGGGTGGCACGCGCTGTGCAGACAGGAGTCCTGTCGATCAACGCGAACACGTCGGTGCGCGTGAGCACGCCGTTCGGGGGCTTCAAGCAGTCTGGCTACGGCCGCGAGCTGGGGCCGCATGCGCTGGAGGCCTACACAGAGGTGAAGACCATCTTCTACGCGACGGCATCGTCCCCGGAGGGGGAGGAGCGATGAGCGCACCTGGCAGGCTCGCCGGACGCGTGTGCGTGGTCACGGGGGCCAGCGGCGGCATCGGCGGCGCCACGGTCGAGCTGTTCCAATGCGAGGGCGCGACCGTGGTGGGCGTCGATCTGCAAGCGGACTCCCCCGGCGATCTGGCGCTCGAGCTGGACGTGACCGACGAGGAGCAGGTGCGCGCGGCCTACCGCCACGTGCGCGACACCTACGGACACATCGACGTGCTGTTCAACAACGCCGGCATCTCGCCGAACGACGACGGCTCGGTGCTGGAGACGACGCTGGAGGCCTGGGAGCGCGTGCAGGGGGCGAACCTGCGCAGCGTGTTCCTGTGCTGCAAGCACGGCATCCCACACCTGCTGGAGAACGACGGGCCGGCGCGCGGCTCGGTCATCAACACGGCGTCGTTCGTGGCGGTCATGGGCGCCGCCACCTCGCAGATCTCCTACACCGCCTCCAAGGGCGGCGTGCTGGCGCTCTCGCGCGAGCTGGGCGTGGAGTTCGCGCGACGCGGCGTGCGGGTGAACGCGCTGTGTCCGGGACCGGTGGACACGCCGCTGCTGAGAGAGCTGTTCGCGAAGGACCCCGAGAAGGCGGCGCGCCGGCTGGTGCACGTGCCGATGGGCCGCTTCGCGCGCGCCGAGGAGATCGCCCGGGGGGCGCTGTTCCTGGCCAGCGAGGACTCGAGCTACATGACCGCCTCGACGTTCCTCATCGACGGCGGGCTGAGCGGCGCTTACACGACGCCGCTGGATTGACAGAGCGGCCGATCCGCGGAGGCTATCCTCCGATCGGGGCCCGGGCGTTGGTGCCCCAGAAGATCTGGGTGCCGAACGCGTCGATCAGGTTCACGAGGATCAGGTTCAGCACCATCGACTTGGCGGTTGCGCGGCCCACCCCCACGGGCCCACCACTGGCGTTGTAGCCGTAGTAACACGCCACGAGCACGATCGCGGTGGCCATCGTCACCCCCTTGAGCACGCTGAACAGGAAGTCGGTGGGATTCTGGAACTCCCAGAAGATGAGCAGGTAACCGCCGGCGGAGGTGTATCCGATCTGGTCGACCACCGCGAGATATGAGGCGCCGAAGGCGACCCCGATGGCTCCGATGTACATGAACGGCAGCACGATCCACGCGGCCAGCAGCCGGGTGGCGCAGAGGAAGACCATCGAGTCGACGCCCATGACCTCGAGCGCGTCGATCTCCTCGGAGATCCGCATCGCGCCGAGCTCAGCCACGATCCCCGTCCCCACCTTCGCGGCCAGCATGTAGCCGAACACGATCGGCACCGCCTCGCGCAGGTTGCACCACGCCGCGAACACCCCGGCGTAGTTGGGCGTCCCCGTGGACTCGGTGAAGTAGGCGGCCTCGATGCCGCATGCGCCCAGCCCGATGAAGAACACGAGACCCCAGATGACCGCGGTCGAGCCGACGATCAGGATCCCCGACTGGCGCAGCGCCTCCCCGAAGAAGCGGAACACGCGCAGGCTCCACACGTCCCGCACGATCTGAGCCGTGAAGCGGCCGATCACCCCGGCGGCGGCGAGCCATTCGCGCGGCAGTGCGAACAGTTCGTTCACCTCGGGCCTCCGCTCTGAGTGAGCGAGAACTTCACTTGATAACGAGGATCTGTGGGTGGGTGGCGAGGAGGGTCTGGGTGAAGACGTAGTTGAATGCGCCGATCCCCAGGAACGAGATCACGACAGCCTCGTTGACCGCGCGCCCGACGCCCTCGGCGCCACCGGAGGCCGTCATGCCCTTGTAGCAGCAGACGATCGCGATGATCGCCCCGAACACCGTCGACTTCAACACCGACCCCCACAAGTCTGTCGTGTTGGCGTTCGAGAACAACGTTCCCCAGAACGGGCCGAGCGCACCGCCGTTGTAGATCTCCGCGATGATCCCGCCGTAGATCCCGAACAGCAGCGCGTAGATGTCGAACAGGCCCGTGACGACCATCAACGCGAGAAACCGCGGGACCACGAGGTTCTTGACCGGGTCCACACCCAGCACCTGCAACGCGTCGAGCTCCTCGCGAACCTTCCTCGCGCCGAGATCCGCGGTGATCGCGGTACCCGCCACACCAGCGACGACGATCGCGGTGATGAACGGCCCGATTTCCCGGATCGCCTCGATCACGAAGAACCCACCCAACCGATCCAACGCACCGAACAACCTCAAGAAATCCGCCGCCTGCAAGCCCGGGGCCCCGTAGTCGATCGCGACGGTGGACACCAGCAGCGGGAACCACACGAGGCGGAGCGTCAGCAGGAACTGCGAGACGAGCTCGCCGCCGTAGGGGTAGGGCGGCCGCAGAGCGGACCAGATCGTCCTGCCCGTCAGGATCATCATGTCCCCGAATTCCTCGAGCACATGCCTTGCGGGCGTGGAGGCCCGCCTGGAGAGCTCTGCCGTGGCCACCCCTAGACGCACCGACCTAGTGTACTAGTTGACCGGCACACTATGCAACCGCCCCGCCGGGAGCTAAAATTGGGGTATGAGGCGCGAGGAAGTGGAGTCCCTTGGCCTGGACATCGCCGTCGACCGCGACGCGGAGATCCCGATCGGCGTGCAGCTCGCGTGGGCGCTGCGCACCCGAATCCGCGACGGCGTGTTTCAGCCGAACGACAGGCTGCCGGGCCTGCGTGAGGTGGCGGAGGCAACGGGCGTGAACGTCAACACCGTGCGCACCGTCTACCAGCGCCTGGAGCACGAGGGCCTGATCGACAGCCAGCAGGGCAGCGGCACGTTCGTCGCAGCCAACCCCCACCGATCGTCGGCGGTGACGACGATCGCAGCCGACGCCGCACGGGAGGCCCGCGAGACGGGCGTGGACCCTCGCGATGTCGCGGCGGCGCTGTACATCTCGCCCGCGGGCGCCGCCCCGCCGTCCGACCACGCGGCCGAACGCCGCCGCGCGCTGCGCGATCAGATCGCGGCGCTCGAGCTGACGCTGGTGGAGCTGGAAGCCAAACACCCGGGCGTCGCTCCCCCCGCTCCCGACGCCCGCGGACAGGGCGGCCCGTCGCTGCTGGACGTCGACGCACTCGAGCAGGTGCGAACGCTGCTCGTTCGCCGTCTGGCGGCCGTGCAGGCCGCGATCGACGACCTCGGCGCCGAGCAGGCGGCCGATCGGGCAGATGTCGAGACCAAGGACGCTCGCGCGCCGTCACGCGAGCGAGCGAGAGCGCGGCCGGCATTGCGCCCTGCACCGGAAGGAGCGTGAGCTCGGGTGGCACAGATGTACTTCTTGGCCATGGTGCTCGGAGTGCCGAGCGTCCTGCTGGCGATCGCGCTGCTGGCCGGCCACCTCCACAAGGACGGATACGCGGAGCTACTCGACTGGAAACCCACCCGCTCGCCGCAACGCGAAGTCGAACTCGAGCTCGGCGAGCTCGATCAGATGCTCGCCGCCCAGAACAGGTACCGACGTGAGCGCGGCGCACCTCCGCGCTCACTCGAGGAGGTGACCGAGCACGCGTGGGAGAGCTTCAACCGCTACGGCGAGGTGCTACCTCCGCCGGATGACACCTGATCGCATCGGCACGGCTCGAACGAGACAGCTCAGTGGCGGTCGACGAAGTTGCGTGCCGTAACTGAGATTTCCGCCACGCCGGTGTCGACCAAGTGCGGAGCGAAGGTATGGCTACCGGTGCCTTCTTCGCCGCCTTCTTCTTCTTCTCCCTCGCCGCCTTCGCCGCTTTCTTCTCCTTCTTCTTCTCCGCCGGCTTCCCAATGGTTTTCAGTCTCGCCCCAGCAGGACACATTGCCGAGAGCCAGCCCGCAGGAGGAGTGCCCGCCGGCTCTGACGGTCGTGAAGCCGTAGGCCGCCAGCTCGGCGGCGACGACAGGGGTGTATTTGGACGCTTCCGATCCGTCGCCGATCTCGCCGCCTTCGTCAAACCCCCAGCCGTAGGGGACGCCGTCGACGAGCGCGAGGGAGTGCGAGTTTTCGTTGCCGTCGCCGCCCACCGATATCTCGCTCGCTGGACCGGGTAGCGGCACCCGGGTGAAGGTGTTGGCGCGATGGATGCCTTGGCCCAGACCGAGCTGGCCGTGGACATTCGAGCCTGCCGTGAGCACTTCGCCATCTTGGAGGCGGACCGTGGACACCTTGGGACCGGCTGAGATTTCGACCGCGTGGGAGACTCCGGGGACGAGCGTCGGGACGCCGACCTCCCCCTTTTCGCCGAGGCCGATCTGCCCCTTGTTGTTCCAGCCACAGACCTTCACCTGGCCGTCGGCCAGCAGGAACATGACGTTGTGCTCTGCTCCCTGCACGGCTACCACTTCGGTGAGACCGGCGATCTTCTCGGGCGTCTTGAGATTGGTGTTTTCAACTCCCTGACAGAGGTCGCCGTTTTTGTTGTCGCCCCAGTCATAGACAGTGCCGGTGGACGTGACGGCGAAGCCCGAGCGTTCCGCCTCCCCCAGCGACACAGCCTTCACGCCCGCCGGCAGGCCAACGGTCACCGCGGCTTCGCTCCTCCCCGTCCGGCCGTCGCCCAGAGCGCCGTCTTTTCCACTGCCCCATGCCTCGACGGTCCCACCAGGCTCGATCGCGTAGCCGTCAGCGTTACCGGCGTCGATCAGCGTTGGGGCGCCGAGGTTCGGGACGAGCGTGGGAGCGGCCATCCCAAGGCCCCATCTGTACACGCTGGCGCCCGCGCTGGCGGGCAGCAGGCAGGCAATGCCAGCGATGCTGGCGATCAGAACGATTAGACGGCGATGGCGCATTGTTCCCCTCCGTGATACCCCGTCAGAATTTGCCCGGCGGCAACCTGTCCCCGTGTCACCCCCGGTGCCGAGCCAGCCCGGGAGTCTCTCACAATGCTGCGCGGGGGGTCGGAGCGGTGTGTGTCGACGTGCAGGCGCAGCTTGCTCAGGAGCGCCGCGTCGCCGGAGCGGTGGACTCGAACCCACGACCGCCTCTCCTCAGATTGGACCCCAAATTGGACCCGAGATCGCGAGGGCGTGGCGGAGGAAAGCTTCGGCGATGCGGTCAACCGGCGGCATCTGGAGCTGCGCGCGCATGTATTCCGGCATCTGCTCCGCCGCGAGCCGCGCACATTCGAACACCGGAAGGAGGCCGCCGGCGAACAACACCTTGCGGGCCGTTCTCAACTTCACATTGCGCAGCCCCCACTTCTCGGGGCCTTCGTGCTCCTTACCTGCGAAGTCCACGCACATCGTTCGCCAGTAGCGGATCACGTCGTTCAGCAGGAATCTCGGAGGCCGAAAGTTCTTCACCGACTGGTCGAGGTAGCGATCCAGGAGCTGATCGCGCGCCGCGTCAGCCACGTGCGAGTTCGTGGCATCGGTCGACTCCAGCAAGAACAGCATGCGTCGGCTGAGATTCCTGTTCGAGTCTTCCTCCAGCCCGATCTTCTCAATCATCACCCGGCTGAGGACCGGCTCGCCAAAGATCCCCTGGCCTCCCGGAGTACGATCGAGGATCATCTCGATCTCGGCTTTCGACAGGCGCACGTTGTCTCGGCTCTCCCCGCTCACGAGCACCATGTAGTCGTCGTCGCTGCCGCTCGTGACCTCTGAGCGACCCCATGACCCCATGAGCACGATCGCGACGTCCTCGTCGTGCGGGAGCTGCTGAAGGCTCGGTCTGCGTTCGGCCAGTTTGGTCGCCGTCAGTTCGCGGGCGGCCAAAAGATTCGGGAAGGCCCGTCCGCTTGCCTGCGAAAGCTGCTGCAAGGGCGTTGTCATTCCGAGACGCCGGTCAGTCTTGCCGCAGTGGCGCCTCGAGGATCCAGGGAACGTCAACGCAGCGGTGCAGGAGCGGCACGAACAGCTCTTCGTCGGCGTCAGTGAGAGGAACGTGGTGCAACGACGACCCCATCGAGCTGACGTGAACGTGCCGTAGGCGCGTTCGGAACGCGTCCAGTAGCTCACCGCCCAACGTCATCGTCGCATCAAGCGACCAGGCGTGGGCAATGTCGAAACAGAAGCCTGCTTCGGGAAGCGCGGAGAACCACGGCGCGAGCTCGTCGGCGGTTCTGCCGCTGCCCTTGCGGGCATCCATGTTCTCGAGAACCAGCTTGCGGCCGAGGATGCGGTAGTTCTCCGGGTCTTCAATCGTGTCGGGATGCATGACGATCGCTTGCGCTCGATCGGCCAGGCGGGCGAGAGAGCTCGCGAGCCTTGCCTCGGGCATGGTGCGGCCCTTGCTCGGTCCGTGGATGCTCAGGTAGCGGAACGGAAGTCGTGGGTTGCCGTCGAGGTAACGAGCGAGCCCGTCGAGCTCGCTCTCCGACAGCGCAGACAACTCGACGGCGAACGGCGATATATCCCACGCCTGACGTACCTGTTCCGGCCAGTTGCCACGCGAGTCGCTCATGAAGCCCGTCGAGACGCCGAGCGGGTGGTGGGCGAGAAGAGAGTCGGGCGCGGCCAAGGTAGGCGTCGACATGGTTTTCAACCTAGCGGCCTGCGAGGACGACGCGTCGTTCATCCGGGAGCTGTTAGTAGATCGGGTCCCTAACCCGAGAACTGCGATTTGCAGCCACTTCTGAGGGGTGAGCGATGGGGCTCGAACCCACGACCGCCTGGACCACAACCAGAGGGATGGGGTACCGCTCAGGTGATGAGGCCCGAATTCATTGGGTTTCTTGCCTGCGGGTGCTGCTCAGTTTTGCTCAGTTTGTTCCCCGTCCTGTTCCCCGAACACCTGTTCGCTGCGGTCGGAGGCGAATGGCTGGAGCCCCTATCCACGCCCTGAAGCCGGGTAGTCCCGCTCAGGTGTAGTCGCCGTCGACGAACGCTTCTGCGGCCTCGCGCACCGCTGCGAAGTCTCCGTGGCCGAGGCGGTCGATCGGCCGGTCGAACCCGAGCAGGCGATTGCGGGCCATCAGCCAGCTGCGCGTGGCCTCGGCCGAGTACGCGTCGCGAAGGATCTGGGCGATCGTGCGAAGGTCGTCGATACGCTCCTCCAGGCGCGTCCGCTTTGGGCGATCCTCCTCAGAGAGCAGTCGACGGATCGTCCGAACGCCAGCGCCCGTGGCTCGCGCAAGCTCTTCATCGGTGAGGTGGAGCTCCCGCTTGATGGCGATCAGCACGCCGGGCGCTCCTGTGGCAACGGTGGTCATGGCTTCAGGCTACCTGGTGGCCGGTCCTTTGTCAACCGCTCTGGCATCGGTTTTTACAGCATATATGGCAGGTAGTTTAGCCACAGAAATAGCCGGCCCTGCAAGACGGCCCGCCATCGATCCCGTAGGCTCAGACCGCCGTGCATGTCTATTCCGCTTCTACGTTGGCTTTTCGACAGACGCCTGAGCACCGGGCGGCGCTCGAGCTTCCTCTACACGCCCGTCGCCCCGGGCGCTACCACGACCGCGGCGATCCCTCGCCCCTGTACGCGTCCAGCTCGCCGGAGGCGGCGATGGCGGAGTTCCTCCGCCAAGTCGCAAAGGGCGAGCTTTCCTTTGCGCCAGAGGACGTGCGCCGCCTATCGACGCTGGAGCTTCCGGAGGAACGACTCCTCGATCTGCTGGATCCCGCGGTGTGCAGCGACGAGGACGTAACTTACGATCAGCTCGTCGGCGACGACACGAGCATCACGCGAGCCCTGGCTCAGCGCACAAGCGCAAAGGGCACGGTTATCGGCCTACGCGCTCCTTCGGCCGCGATGCAGGGCGCGATCACGTTCGTCATCTTCGGCGCCCATCTCCAACAAGTCGTTCTCACCGAGGAGCGCACAGTGCGCATCGTCGACTACCTCGATCCGCCACCAGGATCGCGGCAGCACTGACGGCACCCCGTTGGAGCCTGCTGCAGACGACTCGTCGGCCCGCGAGCCCCTCCCTCCCCAGGCGTGGGGTCATCTCGACGGAGGTCGCTAGTACGCTTAGAAGCCATCAGCGCACCGTAGCGAGCACGCCCCCGATCGAGTTTCCGGCACGCACGCCCGCGACACCGAATCAGGGTTTTCGACAGACAAGTCGTCGTGCATCTCCTGCTCGAGTACCGCCATGGCCGACGGCTCGCTGGCAGTTCGCTTCTCGCACGATTGAAGCTGCTTCTCCAGTGAGTCCAGACGCGCCCGATCCGCGTCATTGGGCAGCTTCGCGGCCCGTGCTGCCGTGAGAGCACGGGCCGCCTCTTCTGCGCGGTCCTGCCGGAGGTAGAGGGCGCCCAGCTCGAGTTGGGAGCGAACTGTCTCGATTCCTGCGGAGACCTGTTGGCGGAGCCTGTCCTCATCTGCAAACCACTCTTCCAACCGCTCCCATAGCCAGGGTAGGGTCCTGTCGTCTGGGTGCCTGGCTAGGTAGCCTCGCAGCGCCTCCTGCGCCTCCCGGCCCCGCCCCTGAGGTACGAGGGAAAGAGCCAGATAGAGGGCCGGATCCCAGAAATCCGGGTTGGCGGCCGCGGCGCGCCGCAGGTACGCCTCTGCCTCCTCCCAGCGGCCTTGCGCCAGCAGGACCCTGCCAAGCAGCGCGGGATGCCTCTCGGGGTTCGCTTCCATCGCCCGTTCGGCGAGTTCGTGGGCCTGGTCGAGTTCGCCGCAGCGTCGCAGGGTCTCGCTGGCTGTGGCATATACCCCAGGCTGGTCGGGGTCAAGGCGCAGCGCGGTCAGTGCCGGCTGCCGGGCCTCTTGCGGTCGGTTGGCGGAGTTGAGGATGTTCGCGAGCCGCATGTGGGGCCGCGCCATCTCGGGGTTCAGCGCGGCGGCCCTGCGCGCCGCCGCCACAGCCTCTTCGTAGCGCTCAAGACGCGAATACACGGTTGCCGCGACCCGCAGAAGAACGACGCTCTCGGGCGAGCTGGCAATGGCTGGCTCCAGCAACGACAACGCAGCTTCTGGCCTTCCGAGCTGCCACAGGGTCTGCGCGCGCAGCGCGGTCTCGCTATCCGAGTCGCCAACATGCAACTCGCCGGGCGCTCGCTCCGGGGGGCGGGAGCGACCGCTATGCCAGGTCATGAACGCGCAGGTAGGCAAGCAGTTCGTCGTACTCCCCACCTTCACCGGCAAAATGAGCTACGTTCTGCGCGATGTCGAACCATGCCCGCGTGCTGGGCTTGATATCAGCGGCCGCACGCTCAAGGTGCGCCTGCGTTATCGGCCGCCGTTCACCGGTTGACAGCGCTTCCTGCATGGCCAGCTCCACCGCGCTCTCGCAGAGATACGCCAGGTCTGCCCCGCTGAAGCCCTGAAGGGGCACGGCGACCGCGGAGAGGTCGAGCACCGCCGTAGGCCGATCGCGGAGATGCAGCCGCATGATTTGCGCCCGGGCGGAAGCGTCAGGCGGCGCGACGAACACCATCCGATCGAAGCGCCCTGGGCGTCGCAGTGCCGTGTCGACGTCCCAGGGATGGTTTGTGGCTGCGAGCGTGTAGATCCCCTCGTTGTCAGCTTCCACTCCGTCTAGCTCCGTGAGGAGCTGGTTTACAATCGTTCGCCCTGCGCCCTGGATCATGCCCCTCTTGCGCCCAAGCGCATCCACCTCGTCCAAAAACAGCAGCGACGGCCGATCACGACGCGCCGCTGCGAAGGCCTCGTGCAACTTGCGCTCGCTCTCGCCGAGCCAGGCGTCAAGGATGTCGTTCAGCCCGATCGCATGGAAATTCGCGCCGAGCTCGCCCGCCAGCGCCCGTGCCGTGTAGGTCTTGCCGCACCCCGGAGGCCCGTACAGCAGGAGGCCGCCGTTCAGTGACTTGCCGTAGTAGGCGCTCAGCTCGGGGTTCCTGGCCGGCGCCAAGAAAGCATTCTGCAGCCGGCTCTTGACGTTCTCGAGCCCGCCGACGTCGCCGAGCCTCACCTCCGCGCTCGGCGTCGTCTTCAGCGCCCTGTCGTGGGAGGCATCTGTTGAGTGCCTGCCCGTGGCGTCACGGTCGACGTGTCGGCTCGGGCGCTGCCGGACTTGAGCTGCGGACACCCAGGCAGCCGGACCGTCGAACTCCTCGGGAGGTTCTGGAGGGCCACTGTGGAGATCCGTGCCGCCGCGCTTCTCCAAGCGACGGCGAGCCGGGGAGCGCCGCTGTTCCCCGCGATTGTTCAGCAAGAGCAAAACGACCAACACGACGGTCCCTATGATGCCCGCGAGCACCGGCCCTGTTGACCACCGACTGAAGGATCCCGCGCTGGTGGCTATCAGCATGGCCGGGCGTCCTCGCCGCTATCGGGCGAGCCGGAAGGCCCCTTTGGATCTGCTTCGTGACGCACACGAACAGTATCGGCCTCGAGAGCCGCCACCTTAAAGGCCACCAGCTCGTCTCGAGCGTCCACCGGCGCCCGGAGCACCGCGCGGATCAGCCGAACAGGCTGCCGATGAATTCCCCCTGGTTGTACGACGCGGAGACGGCGTCAAAGCTGGCCAGCAGCCCAAGGCCGGCTTGCAGCGCCTGGACGTTGCTCAGGAGCGGCGACTCGAAAGCGTATTCGGTCGGCGCCAGGATCGCGTCGACTGTCGAGATCGCCACCGTTATGGCGCGCGCCGTGGCCGCCAGCTTGACCCCCTCCTCCGCCCACGTGTTCCCTTCCGCGGCGGCGCCCACGTCGTGCGTGGCCAGTTCCGCGTCGACCTTTTCGAGCGCCACCTGCAGCAGCCGCTTGCCCTGGTTGAGGACCACCTTCTCCACCTGCTTCAGCGTCTCCTCGCCCACAGCTTCGCTCATCTGCGCATCCAGCGTGGATTCGATCGCCTCTTCGGCGACCTCTTCCCCAAGGTCTGCAACTTCACCGGTGGGGTCGGTGGCGTTCGCCGGGTCATTGCGCACATAGGCGTAGGGATTGACGCTCAACCGAGTATCTCTGCTGATGAAGCGCCCGTTTGCGGGATCGTAGTAGCGCGCGTGATCATAGTAGAGCCCACTTTCCGGATCCCACTGCTGGCCGGTGAACAGGAACGGGTTCGGCACGGAGCCGCTCGAGGTCGGATTCCCGAAGGCGTCGTACGAGTACCGCTGCACCACGTTCCCGTTTTCGTCGGCCAGCGCAATCGTGGAGCCAAGTCCATCGACGAGGTAGGAGTAGTGCCTACCACCTCGTGCCATCTCGAGCACTTCATTCTGCCTTGGGCCATCTGTGTAGACGGCGGTCGGCCCGCTACCTGATTCGTCGTATTCGAGGTGGATGTTGCTGCCGTCGTAGACGTACGAGGTAGTCCTCCCGCCCTCCGTCGCGGAGACGCGCCTTCCCAACGGATCATAGGCGAACCTCTTGCTCTGGCCATCCGCCAGGCCAACGGCAGTCATCTCGCCGTGCGAGTTCCATTCGTAGGTCGTGGTGGCATGCGTGGCGATGACCGTACGGGAGGCCAGCTCGCCCTGCTCGTTGTACGAGAAGGTTTCCCGGCCATTCGCGGTCAGCTGGTTGGCTTCGTTGTAGGTACTGCTCAGTTCTCCCGCCGGCCCCGTCGCCTTGGTCCGGTTGCCGGCCGAACTGTACTGGTACTTGGTCGCCTGTTCGGCGGACGATTCTTCGGTAAGTTCACCGAGACCGTTGTATGCGTAGCTCGTCTGGTTCCCTTCGCCATCCGTCAGCGAGTCTGCGCAGCCCGGCAGCGTTGTACGCGTAGGTGCTGCTCGCTATCACCTGCGCCCCGAGCTTCGAGGTCCGTGAGCGGAGATGTTCTCCTTCATATGTGAGCGTGTCGGAGATGCCATCGGGACGGATCAGGCTCGCAAGCCGTCCATCCGGCGTATAGCTCATTTCGAAGCTCTGCCCCCCGGGCTCCCCCGCCGGCGTAACCGATGTCATCTGTGATAGGCCGTCATAGCCGTAACGCGTAGTTCCGTCGGGACCGGTCATCGAGATCTGATTGCCGTCGGCGTCATAGGCGTACTTCAATGCGGTGGCCGGCGCATTGCCCACGGCGCTCGCCGTCGCTTCTAGGACGTGGCCGTCGCCATCGTAGGAGAATCCGAGGGTCTGCGTCTCGTTCGCTATTGAGACGGGCTCCTCCAAGGCGTCATACGTGATCTGTGTCCTTTCGCCGTCAGCGCTGGCTTCTTCCGTTAGTTCTCCGTCGGCGTCTCGGCTGTACGTCGTGGTTTCTCCGTTGCCTGCAACCCGCTTGGTCACATGTCCGGCTTCGTCGTCGGTGAAGCTTTCGGTGACGCCGAGCGGGTCGGTGCTCGTGCGCAGATCACCCCGGGCATCGTAGGTGAAGCTTGTCATATCGCTAAGCCCATCCGTCATACTCGTGAGGTTGCCGTTGCCGTCATACGCATACGATGTCACTGCTCCCGTGGGCGCGGTTTCGGAGATCAGCTGCCCGGTGGTGTTGTAGACCAGCGCTGTCACCTGACCTTCGCCATTTGTGATCGTGGACGGCTGCTGGTCTTCGTCGTAGGTGATCTTTTCCGTCCGACCCGTGGGAGTCGTGACTTCGGTCGGACTGCCGGCAGCGTCATAGGCGAACGTGTAGGTGCCGATGCCGGCGCGTTCGATCCTCGTAGCGTGGCCCGAGGAGTCCCGCGTGACCGCCAGACGTTTGAGACCATCTGGGCCAACCACCCCGATCAGTTCGTTCGCAGAATCGTATTCGAGCGTCGTCGTATGACCTTCGGGGTCGGTCTGCCCCACGAGGTTCCCGTGTTCCCACTTGTTCACCGTGGTCTGGCCTTCCGGGTCGGTGGTCGAGAGCAGATGCCCTTCTGTGTCGTATGTATGCGTAGTGGTGAGCGTCTTGCCTTCGAAGACCTTTACTTCTTCTATCGGATTTCCATGTTCGTCATATGTATTGATCCTGACGAGCTTCCCGTTGGGGTCAGCGATAGTTTCCGTTCTGGCGCCCACGCTGTCGCTGACCTTCGTGGCGTCCCCTTCCGCGTCGATGACTTCGCTCAGTCGCCCTTCTTCGTTGTACACAAGCCGTTGCAGCGGTTTCGCGGATTCAGGCCCAGTCGTGCTCGACAGGTAGTGGTCGTTGTTATAGCTGTAGGTAGTGCTGTTGCCGTCGGCGTCGGTGTAAGACGTGAGGTCGCCGGCGGTGTCGTAGCCGTAGTGGAGATGCTGTTCGGAGGGGCCAGTGATTTCGGTGATGCGGCCTTGTGAATCGCGTGTGAGCGTGAGCTTTGGTCCCGCGCTTGATTCGATCCCGTTGTGAGTAAAGGTGAGCTTGTTGTGGTTGAGGTCTTCCTCGGAGAGGACGCCGTGTTCAGTGTTTAGGACGTACTTCAGGCCCGTGCGGGTGGTAAGCAGGAACGTCTGGGCGGTCCACGGGTTCTGAAAGTCGCCGTCATAGAGGGTGCCGTCGAAGCCGTTGAGAATTTCGGTCGGTTCGTCGACTTCTAGCGTTGATGTCGTGTTGGTGCCGGGCTTGGCGGTGAAGCGTGGTAGCACTTCGAGGTTGTTGAAGTATTCGCCGTGCGGTTCGAACACGAACACTTCCGTCTGCCCGTCGGGCAGGGTGACCGTGACTGTGTGCTTTGGGTGTGATTCGTATGCGTACGCGCAGAGGCCAGAGGATTCTTCGCCCGGTTCACTTTCGGTAGGTTCGCCGAATAGGCATTCGGACTCTCGCTGGACCCAGCCTCCTTCGCCGAGCGGCCCGTTGGTCTGGACCTTGTAGTTCGAGAGCTTGAGGTTCCAGCCGACGCCGAAGTCCCCGACGGACTTGTCGGTCGAGTCATACACGCGCTCGATGTCCATGTTGAAGCCCGCGACCGGGATTTCGAGATCCTTGTAGGTCTCGAGGTAGCGACCTAGCTTCAGATTCCCCGAGACCGTGAGCGTTGTCGATTCGCTCTGGACACCGCCGCCCGAGGTGGTCGCGGTGACCGTGATCTTGTAGTCGCCGTTGGCCAGTCGCGTCGGGTCGAACGTTGCGAGCGTTTCCGGCGGCGCACCTTTCCCGCTAGCGAACGTGGTGGCATGCTGTTCGGAGCCCTGGTAGGCCACGGACCAGCTCGCGATCGATTCGCCGGACGGCGCGCTGATGTGCGCCTTGATCGGCGTGGGCGCCGTGACGACCGTACCGCTTGACGGCGCCACTTCTCCTATTTCGGGAGGCGATGCGACCTTGGGTGTGGTTTCGTTTTCTTCTTTGTGTTCTTCTTCTTTGTGTTCTTCTTCTTTGTGTTCTTCTTCTTTGTGTTCTTCTTCTTTGTGTTCTTCTTCTTTGTGTTCTTCTTCTTTGTGTTCTTCTTCTTTGTGTTCTTCGCTGGTGGGAGGGGCCACGCCGATTCCCAGTGTGACCGTGGCCGAGGATGTGGCGTAGCCGCCACCGGAGGCGTGGACCTCGATTGTGAGCGTGTAGGTGCCGCTCTTGAATCGTTCCGGTTCGATGGTGGCGAGCGTCGAGGGGTGTTCGGCGGTCGTTTCGGCGAGCACCGTCGCCGTGCCTTCGCCGAGCGGGGTCAGGGTGACCGTCCATCCGGTGATGGTTTGTCCTTCCGGTGCGGTCGCATGAGCTGATACGGCAGTCGTGACGCCGATCACAGAGCCGCTTAGGGGCGACTCGTCGCTTAGAGTGCCTAACAAAAAGAGGTTTTGGGATGCTGTCGTCGTAGACGGTGTCTATGGCGAAACCTTTGGTCAGTGATGGGTTGTGGGAGCGGATCGAGCCGTTGCTTCCCGTGGTCGAGCGGAGGTTCAGGTACCCGGGCCGCAAGCGTGTGGCCGATCGGGACGTTTTGACGGGCATCTTGTTCGTGCTGAAGACCGGTATCCCGTGGGAGGATCTGCCCCAAGAGATGGGGTGCGGGTCGGGAATGACGTGCTGGCGGCGACTGCGGGACTGGAACGATGCCGGGGTCTGGGAACGACTGCACCAGGTTCTGTTGGACGAGCTACAGGACGCCGGCCAGCTCGACTGGTCTCGCGCGGTCGTGGACAGCTCGCACGTGCGGGCAAAAGGGGGGGCGAAAAGACCGGTCCCTCGCCCGTCGACCGGCGCCGGCCGGGCTCAAAGCACCACCTGATCTGCGACGGGCAGGGCATCCCCTTGGCCGTGACGTTGACCGCCGGGAACCGCAACGACATCACCGAGCTCCTGTCGCTCGTGGACAGAGTCCCGCCGACCGGGCGCTACGGCAAGTTCCGCCCCAAGACGCTGCTCGCCGACCGCGCCTACGACAGTCGCCGTCACCGCCAGGCACTCAAAGAGCGCGGGATCACACCCAGGATCGCCAAGCGCAAGACCGAGCACGGCTCCGGGCTCGGCAAAGATCGCTGGGTCATCGAGCGCACCATCTCCTGGCTACACCGCCAACGCCGCCTCGATCGCCGCTACGACAAGCGCGCCGATATCCACGAAGCCTTCCTCACCATCGGCGCCGCCCTCATCTGCCACCAACAACTCCAACACTCATTCTGTTAGGCACTCTAAGCGTTTCGGTGCCATTACTGGAGAGGTTCGACGGGGTGTTCTCCTCCATGATGGTTACCGTGCCGTCGCCGCTCGAATTCTCGGTTGAGCTGGTGACCACGGCCACGTGGCCTTCGTAGTCGCCCGAGAACGAGACGATGTCGCCCGGCTCGTACGGTTGACCAGCCGTCCCGTTCGCGACCAGCAGCACCGAGGTGTGGTCCGCGTGGACCGTCGCGGCGAAGTTTTCGCCGTTGAGGCCCTCGCCGAAGACAGGCGAGATGCCCCAGCGGTCCCAGAGAAAGCGATCGGCGAGCTCTGTGCATTGGAAGCCGTACTTCGAGTGCTCAAATTCGTCTCCGTAGCCCACTTCATTGCCGTTCGGGATAGGTCCGCACGCCCAGACGTTGTCGTAGTTCGCGCCGAGGTCGTAGCCCGCAGAAGTCACGGATTTGCAAAACCCAGAGCCCTGGCCTTCGCCGACGGCGAGCGCGTCAGCTTGCGAAGCCACGCCCAGCAGCATGGCGGTGCAGCACACAGCGAGCGCGACACCTCGTCTGATGAAGCGCCTAGCCCCCATTGCTCGCCCCCCTTGCTCGGTGCTGGTAGCGAGAATATACCGGCCAGCGTTGCGGCGCATCCGGTCACGTGTGCTCGCGTCGGGGGCCCAGCCGACAGCAGCACGGAGGCACTCTCGCCGAGGGTACGGGCCGTTGCACGAGGCTCGGTCGGCGACGCGCGCGCTCCCGCCTCGGACGAAGGCCGAGCGTGTGGACGCCGATCGACGCTCGCGGCTGCTTCTGGAGCAAGGAAGAAGGCAAGACGGGAGTTCACAAAGAGCCGATCGAGGTCCCTGTTGGCTGGCGCCCGCGACCTCGAAGTGCGGGTGCTCGTTCGAGATGGGCTCGGAGGGTTGATCGTGTGGGGTGGCGCTCGCCTCCGTCGAGTCCTATCGGGCTGTACGGCTTTACGTGCAGCGAGGCGCCGGAGTGGCTCGCCGCTGCGGGCTCAGCTTGCCATCGGGTGCCTGTCGTCCAGCGGGGGCCGCACGCGGCGCGTGGGGTCGGTGGTGCCAGTTCCTCGCCGATTATCGCCGCGTACACCGAGGCGTGCGGAGGGCGCGTGGCGTTGTGCTTCGCCCCAGGCTGCGTGTTGCGCGTGGGCGGGTTGGCGGCGGTGGGCTTCGCAACTGGAACCACCGACCGAAGGAGCGCAGCAGATGCACAGAGCAGACATGGCAGAGCAGATCGTCACGGAACGTAGGGCGCGCCGGGCACGGCTGAGGTCCTTGTGGCAGCTGACTCCGAGTGAGCGGGTCGCGGCGATGCGCCGGGGCGAGTTGACGTTCGAGCAGTGCGCGGCATGGGCTGCGCGCTATCCCGAGCAGATGCCACTGCTCAACGGCGAGTTCGAGTACCTGGCGGCGTTCACGCCGGAGGTGCTCGGGTAGCGGGCATGGACGCACGCGTGCGGCGCTGGCTGCTGGCGCCGCACGCTGCTGTCTCGGGAGACCGCTACGGTGCTCTGCGTGAGACCGGCGCGGCGCATCGTTGATCTGAAGGTGAAGCTCGACGGGCGTCGCGTGGAGAGCGAGACGACGTGCATGTGGGCTGGCGCATATGTGCTGACGGTGGCGACAGTGCTGCCTGACCGCGGGCTCGCGTTCGAGCTGGTCTCGACCTTCGTGGGGCATCGCGATGTCGTGACCCACGTCACTCATCTCGCGCTGGGTCCTCCGGGCACGGGTGCAGAGATCAGCGCCCAGGATCATGCGCACGAGAGCCTGGATCCGATGATCCGCGCACGGGAGTGCGCGTACGAGCACGTCCAGGTGCTGCTCGAGCAGCTCACGAGCCTTGGCCATGAGGCCTCGATCGAGGTCCCCGATGGCGCGTTCGACGAGCTCGAGCGCATCGAGGGCTAGCTTGCTGGCGAGTGAGCCCCTCTGAGGGCGCGAACGCGCAGGATGGCGGTGAGGTCGGCAGCGAGGCTGCCGACTGCGAGCATGGTGGGGCTGGCGGCGGGCTCGGCGTCGCCGGCGTCAAGGCCCTTCGGCCCCTGCGGGGCGGCCCTGCGGGCCGGCCTTGACCCCGGCTCAATAGGCACCCTCAGCGTCATTGACCGAACGTCACGGCGGCTACCGCCGCAGAATCGCACGCCGGTCGCTCCGCGACTCCCCCCGGCGCGCTCTACGAGCGCTCGCCAACCCCCAGGCTCTTTACAAGAGTGGTGGCACCGCCACCGCACGCCGGCCATGCCACGCAGCCACCAGCTGGCCTCGCACAGGACGTGCTCGCCGCTCGGTGCGTCGCGGCCCGGCGGGCCACCGCCCGACCGACGCCTCGCCGGCGACGTCGCAGAACGCGTATCCGGCCCACGGCGTGTCGCACGAGTTCGGGGAAAGTCCCCATCCAGCTCGGCCTGCCCCCGCCACGAACCACGACGCCCGCAGCATCGGACTACGCCCGAGCCGTCCGGCTCAAGGAGCAGCTCGTGTAGCCCAGATCGTCCGCGCGCCAGACCCCCAAATGCAGGTTTCGAAAAAGTTTGTTCCCCGTTTGTTCCCCGTGGGGCTATTTCGACGGAGGTCGCTACAGCGAAAAGTGCCCATTTGCAGCCACTTCTAAGGGGTGAGCGATGGGGCTCGAACCCACGACCGCCTGGACCACAACCAGGAGCTCTACCAACTGAGCTACGCCCACCAAGTGATGCGACAGGGAAGTCTAGCGTCGAGTCAGCCCTGATCGCCACTCGCCCGGCGCAGAGCGCGTTCAGCCAGCGCGAGGCTGTCACTGGGCGCCAGGCCGGGCGATCCGGCGGCAGCGCCCCGCCAGGCCTCGAGCAACCCCATGGGGTCGGGCCCAAGCAGAGCGGCGAGCTGAACGCCGAGCGCGACGGGGTCGCCAAGCGCGCCGGCGCCCTCCCCCGCTCCGGCGGTTGCGGCGGCCGCCGCCGCGGGGGTCACCCCCGCCATGACCGCTGGCGCGCCGGGCGCCGACGTCCCGCCCCCGGCTGCAGCAGCCTGCAAAGCCTGCCGCGCGGCCGCGAGCACCCGCTCGGTCACATCCTCGCTCTGTCTCTGCGCGGCTCGCCACCCCCGCCCCATGCTGAGCTGCGCGACCTCGAGCTTTGGCCCTTCGAGGATGGTGAGCCTGGCGAGGTGCGGGCTCCATTTGCGTTCTCCGAAGTCGACGGCCTGTTCGCGAACCCACGGCTGGACGATGGCGCTGAGCTCCTGCTCGCCGAGGTTGAAGCGCCAGGCGCTGTGGGGAAAGTGGCGAAGCTCTACGTGGTACACGAGTCAGAGGCTTGCAGGTCCTCCCCGCCACTGCCGAGCCGCGCGCGCATGATCCGCACGGCCTCGGGGTTGGAGTCGATCAGCACGTAATGACGCTGGAGCTGCGCGGCGACGGCTCCAAGCGTGCCGCTGCCGGCGAAGAAGTCCAGGCACCAGTCTCCGGGCCGCGTGGATGCCTGCACCATGCGCCGCACGATGCCCTCTGGCTTCTGGGTGGGATAGCCGGTCTTCTCGTGTCCGCTGGTGGGGACGATCGTGTGCCACCACACGTCGGTGGGCAGCTTGCCGCGCGCGACCTTCTCGGGGGTGACGAGGCCGGGCGCCATGTAGGGCTCGCGGTCGACCTCCTGGGAGTCGAAGAAGTAGTCGCGGGCGTCCTTGACGTAGACGAGGATGGTGTCGTGCTTGGCGGGCCAGCGGCGCTTGGTGCGCCCGCCGTAGTCGTAGGCCCAGATGATCTCGTTGAGGAAGCAGTCGCGTCCGAAGATCTCGTCGAGCAGCAGCTTGCAGTGGTGGGCCTCGCGGTAGTCGATGTGGAAGTACAGCGTGCCCTCGCGCGCGAGCAGCCTGTGCGCCTGGAGCAGGCGCGGCTCCAGGAACGCGAGGTAGTCATCGAAGGAGTCGCTGTAGCTGGACTGGGAGAGCAGCCGCGTGCTGTAGCGCTGCCCCTGAAAGCCGGTGTGAGCTCCGTCGTCGTCGCGCACCGCCTGCAGCATCTGGCGCGTCTGCGCCTTGCCGGTGTTGAACGGCGGGTCGATGTACACGAGCTGGAACGAGGCGTCGGCGAACGCCGGCAGCAGCTGCATGTTCTCGCCCAGCAGGATCTGATCCTCCTCTGGAGCTTCACTCGGTACGCCCACCCGATAGAGACTACGTTCGCGCCCCGATGGAGATGAGATGGGAGGCAACCCAGCGCGAGGCCGCAGGACGCGTGTGGCGCCGGCCCCAGCGGCCGTCGCACCCGCAGCTACGACGGCGCGCCCGATCTACGCCCCGACGAGCTCGACCCACTGGTACTCGCGCCCGCATAGGGTCTTCCAGCGGGAGGTGGTGACACTCCGCAGCGTCGGCGAGCCGCCGGCGCCGGCGGGGGTGAGGAAGATCGAGTCGAGCACGGCTGAGCCGAGTTCGCCGGGCCCGAGACCGGCGCTGGAGCGCGTCAGCGACAGGCTGTGCGCTCCTGCGGCGAGCCTCACGGGGATCGCGGGGATGGTGTCGGCGACGAGCGAGTTGCCGCTGAGCTGCCCTGAGATCGACGCGATCGTGTGCCCGTCCACGCTGAGCTGCACGGTGGGCATGAGGTCGCCCTGCACCCACACGTCCCACGAGCCTCCGGTGGGAAGGGTGAAGTGGGCGCGCAGCGTGCCGGGACGACCCATGACGAGCGCCTGGCGCTCATGCCCCCAACCTGCGGGATGCGCGGAGCGCCCCAGGCGGATGCGCACGATGGTGAGCGCCTGCGAGGCGACGAGCCGCTCGCTGGAACCGGCGGCGGCCGATCGCGCGACGCGTTCGATGGCGACGCACTGCGCGGCTGGCGAGCCACTGAGCGCGACGTGCTCGAGCGCGGCGGGCGTGCCGGGCAGCCGGCCCCACACCTGGTAGTAGCGACCCTGCCACAGCAGGCGGTAGGCAGCAGGCGGGCGGCTGGCGGAGGGGTCCACGCGCGTGACGATCAGGGGATAGGCGAGCAGCGCGGCGGGCGAGATCCTTTCGAGGTCGACGGGCTGGCCGTACCCCCCGGCTGCGGCGGCGACAGCGGGTGGCGGGTAGACGAAGTCGGGCCCGCCGACGTCGAGGTCGCGCAGCTCGTACATGGAGTATTCGTCGAAGTCGGTGAACAGCGTGGGCCCGCGCCCGGCGAAGCGGGAGTTCAGCGAGGCGAGCTCTTCGTAGCGGGCGGTGGGCGCGAGGTCCGATGCGCGGTACTGCATGGCATCGGAGACGACCACCCCGCCGATCAGCGCCAGGCTGAGGGCGCCGGCGAGACCGAGCGAGACTGCGCGGCGCGGCACGGATCGCAGCGCGCCCACCCCTCCCCAGGCGAGCAGCACGACGACGGGCGAGGTGAGCATCAGCGTCTTGGCGCTCCCCCAGGTGGTCACCCAGTGGCTGATGGCGAGCCACGCCACGAGCATCAGCACGATCCAGCCGGCGAGCGCGTAGGCACGGATGCGCAGCAGGTTGACGGCTCCGAGCACGGCGGCGATCAGCGTGACGGCGATCAGCACGTGCGTCAGCGCCAGCGCGTTTCCGGCGGGCGCGATCTTGTAGCTGCCGTTGAGCCACACGCCGAGCACCTGCTCGGCACGCAGGGGGCTCGCAAGGTTGCCTGAGTTGGTCGTGGAGGCGATCTCGTTTGCGACTTTCAGCGACCCGGACAGGTCGCTCCAGGTGGGCCACGCGGCGATCAGCGCGGCGAGCGCGCCGGCGCCGAGGAGCAAGGCGACGCGCCGCCCGCCCGCGACCGGCCGCCCCGGCGAGGACGGCTGCCCATCGGCGAACCGCCGATCCTCCGGCGACCGCCGCCCGTCACCAGACGGCGGCCCTTGCGCGAACCGCCGCCCCTGCGCGAACCGCGATCCCTTGCCCACTCGGGGACGCCCGCCCACCATCTTCCCGGCGAGCACACCGGCAATCACGAGTGCGGCCGCGAGCACCCAGGCGCCGAAGGCGACACCCAGCGCGGAGATCCCGGCGGCGGCGACGAGGCCGAACGGGATCGCGCGCCGGGCGCCCGCTACCAGCCAGCTGCGGTGCGCGACGGCGAGCGCGCCGAGCGTGAGGATCATGGGCAGCGCGGTTATCTCCTTGACGGAGCCGAACAGCTCATAGGCGTAGACGAGCGCGGGCACGACGGCGCTGAGCGCGGCGAGCGCGGCCCACCCCCCGCGCAGATCCATACGCCGCGCGAGCAGCCAGGCGGGACCGGCGGCGGTGGCGAGCATGAACGCGTTGAACGGCTGGAAGGCCCACATCAGCGACAGCCCCATCAGGAAGGCGCTGCCGCCGAACAGCGTGTCCGCCCCGGAGGGATAGCTGGTGTTGTAGTAGTCGTTGATGAACTGCCCGTAGGAGTTGCGCAGGTCGAGGTGCGCGTAGTGCTGACCGTGGCGCATGAGGAAGTCGGCGCCGATCAAGTGCACGGCGGAGTCCGACAGGGTCATGAACGAGGACATGCTGACCCGCCCGACGAGCAGCACGGGAGCGAGCGCGATCAGGTAGGCGAGCACGGAGACGACCGCCAGCCACGGAGCCGCTCCCAGCCGCCTTGCAAGCGCACGCGCCCGCTGCCGGCCGAGTGCGAGCCCGGCGAGCGCGAGCGCAGCCATCAGGTACGGCGTGGCGGGCGCGAGGAAGTACGCGTAGGTGCTCAGCTGCGAGAGCGCGATCAACGCGGCGGCACCGACGACGAGCAGCAGCGCCGCTGGAAGGAAGCCGCCGCTGAGCCGATCCACGAGCAGCCCGGCGCCCGCACACAGCGCGGCCAGCACGCACGGGTAGAGCAGCGCGGTGGCGAGGAACATCAGCGCCCCTGCTGGACTCGAACCAGCGGCCGCCAGCTCGGCGGTCGCCATGGGGCGGGCTGGGCCAGTCTAAGGAACGCCCGCTCGACGCAGCGGGAGGACCTGGAGCAGCGCGCACACGTGTCGACTGCGCGCCTCGGCAATGCCAGAGACACCTTGCTGCAGCGCAGCCGCGACGCGGCCTGAGTGCCCCCGGCTGGATTCGAACCAGCGACCCTCGGATTAGAAGTCCGATGCTCTATCCGGCTGAGCTACGGGGGCGGGCGATTTGCCCCATGGTGCCTTACTTAAGCGCGCTTGAACATAAATCTGTAAAAGTTCTACCCATGAGTCCAGTTGAGAGCGACGAAGAGGACCTGACCCGCAAGCAGCGGCGCGAGCAGGCGCGCACCGAGCGCAAGGCGATGGAGGAGGCCGCCCTGGCCAGCGCGGTGCGCCGTACACGGCTCACGCAGCTCGGGATCGTGGTCGCGGTCGTCGTGGTGGCGGTCGTCGTGATCCTGGTCGCCAGCGGCGGCGGAAAAAGCAAAAGCACCCTAACCAAACACGAACAGGGCACGGTGACGAAGCAGGTCACGAGCCTGCTCGGCGGGATCCAGCAGAGCGGCAACACGCTCGGCAGCCCGACGGCGCCGATCACGCTGAAGTACTTCGGCGATCTGGAGTGCCCGATCTGCCAGAAATTCACACTGGCCGCGCTGCCGACGGTCATCCAGAAATGGGTCCGCACGGGCAAGCTGAGGATCGAATACCACTCGCTGGAGACGGCCACGCGCGAACCGGAAACGTTCAAGCTGCAGCAGGTCGCGGCCTACGCGGCGGGCAAGCAGGACAAGGCGTGGAACTTCATCGAGACCTTCTACCACGAGCAGGGCGAAGAGGACTCGGGCTACGTGACCGAAAAATACATCCAGGGCATCGCCAGCCAGGTACCCGGCCTGAACCTCGCGCAGTGGAGCGCCGACCGCAGCGAACCGGCGCTGGCCAACGAGGTCGCCACGGACGCCCAGCTCGCCAACAACGAGGGCTTCACCGGTACGCCGTCGTTCCTGATCGGCAAGACCGGCGGCACGATGAGCAAGCTCGAATACACGAACCCCGAAGAACCGGGCTTCGTGAACGAAGCCGTCGAAAAGCTCCTGTCCTAGGCATCGCGATGAGCCCGCGGACGCTCAGGATCGTGCTGATCGTGATCGCGACGATCGGGCTGGGCTGGGCCACATATCTGACGTACGTGCACTACTCGGGCGAAGCGCCGTTGTGCTCGCTCAAGGGCGACCCCTGCGCGCAGGTCCAGAAATCGGCGTACTCGGAGCTGATCGGCATCCCGGTGGCGCTGATAGGCGCGATCGGATACCTGCTGATCCTCGGCACGCTGCTGGCCCCCGACGGCGAACGCGCCCGCTTCGCGACGGCCGCGCTGACCCTGGGCGGCTTCGGGTTCAGCGCCTACCTGACCTACCGCGAGGTCTTCACGCTGCACAAAATCTGCGAGGACTGCGTGGCCAGCGCGGTGATCATGACGATCCTGATGTGCCTGTCGATCTGGCGCTTCCTGCGCGGCGATCTGCTGATGCCTCCCGGTCAAGGCGGATCGGGCGTGCCGGCTGACGAACGGGGCCCGGCAGGCGAGCCGGCGGCGTCGCTCGGCACCGCCTCCTGAAGCTGTCAATCCGTCCACAGACACGCGAGCGGGGCTGAGCAAGCCTGCTGTAGAGCCGACGTGGTCAGCAAGGATGGGTTCCCACGCAACGAGCACGAAGGACCACGTGAGCATCGAGTCGGCGCTCGACGGCAAGGCGCGCATCGCGCGCCTGTTCGAGATGACCAGCGATCTGCTGGCGACGATCTCCCTCGACGGGCGCTTCACGCTGCTGAACCCCGCGTGGGAGCAGCTGCTGGGCTGGGCGCCGGAGGAGCTGCGCGGACGCTCGATGCGCGAGCTCATGCACCCGGAGGACGCCGAGCAGACGCTGGCGCTGATGTCCGCGGAAGGCGGCCACGCCACCCAGCTGGAGGACCTGACCACGCGCTACCGCCACCGCGACGGCTCCTGGCGGTCGTTGCTTTGGAGCGCGCGCCGCGACGGCGACACCTGGTACGCCGCGGCCAAGGACGTGACCGACCGGATCTGGCTCGAGCGCCAGGCGCTGCACGACCCGCTGACGCGCCTGCCCAACCGCCTGCTGCTGATGGACCGCGCCCGCCAGGCGCTGACGCGATTGAGCCGCAGCCGCGGCCATGGTGTGGTGGCGATGCTGTTCATCGACCTGGACAAGTTCAAGGCGGTCAACGACAACCTGGGACACGACGTGGGCGACCGGCTGCTCGTGGCGATCTCCGAGCGGCTGGCGGAGCTGATGCGCGACAGCGACACCGTGGCGCGCCTGGGAGGCGACGAGTTCGTGATCCTGGTCGAGGAAATCGACAGCGACGGCGAGGCGCTGGCGCTGGCGGAGCGCGTGCTGGACGCGCTGGAGAAGCCATTCCCGCTGGGCTCCTCGGACGTGAGGATGCTTGCGAGCGTGGGCGTGTCGGTCTCCCACCACCCCGACACCGACCCGGAGGCGATGCTCCGCGAGGCGGACGTGGCGATGTACCGGGCGAAGGGCGCCGGCGGGCGCCGCCTGGAGCTGTTCGACGAGCGGCTGCGCCGGGAGCTGAGCACCCACTTGGAGCTCGAAGGCCGTCTGCGCGACGCGCTGCCACAGCGCGAGCTGGTGCTCGCCTACCAGCCGATCCTGCGCCTGGCGGGCGGCCAGGCGATCGGCGCGGAGGCGCTCGTGCGCTGGCGACCGAAGGGCGATGGACGCTCGGCCGGCGCGGAGGTCCTCCCGTCTACGTTCCTGCCGCCGGCGGAGGAGAGCGAGCTGATCGTTCAGATCGGCAACTGGGTGCTCCACACCGCGTGCGCGCAGGCTGAGGTGTGGCGGCGCAACGGCATCATGGTTCCCGTGTCGGTGAACATCTCCGCCCGCGAGATGACCGAGCTGGACCTTGCTGAGCGCGTCCGCGAGGAGCTCGCATACTGCCGACTTCCTGGCCGGGCGCTGTGCCTCGAGATCAGCGAGGAGGCCGTGCTGCGCGACCCCGAGCGCGCCCGCTCGGCGCTGAAGGATCTCAAGCGCCTGGGCGTGCTGATCGCCCTGGACAAATTCGGCTTCAGCCAGCTGTCGCTGGGCCTGCCCAGCAATCTGCCGCTCGACCTGGTCAAGCTCGACCGCGGCCTGACAGAGAGCTTCCATCTGGACAAGGACCGGCGCGCGATGTTCGCGGCGACGATCGCGCTGGCCAAGGAGGCGGGCCTGACGGCGGTGGCGGTGGGCATCGAAACCAACCGCCAGCTCGCGCTGGCCCGCGAGCTGGACTGCGCGGTGGGACAGGGCTTCCTGCTGCACGGACCGGCCTCAGCGGAGCGCGTGCGCCTCAGAGGCACGGCGGGCTCTGTAACGTCCGCGCCATGGCGTCCTCTCGTTCGACTGCGGGGCAGCGGCGATCGCCGCTGAGCGACGAGGAGACGGTCGCGCGCCAGAAGCGCGCTGCTGCGACGGCTGCGGCTGAGCTGATCGAAGACGGCATGCGAGTCGGCCTGGGCACGGGCACGACCGTCGCATACCTGCTGCCGGCGATCGCCGATCGTGGCTGCAAGGGCCTGCGCTGCGCGGCGACCTCGCCGGCTACGGAGGCGGCGGCACGCGCGCTGGGCCTGAGCGTGGAGGATCTGGACGAGATCGGCGAGCTGGACATAGCGATCGACGGCGCCGACCAGATCGACCCCGGCGGATGGCTGGTGAAGGGTGGCGGCGGTGCGCACACGCGCGAGAAGATCGTGGCCTCCTGCGCAAGGCGCTTCGTGGTGATCGCCTCGGAGGAGAAGGCCGTCGGCGAGCTGGCGCCGCCGGTGCCGCTGGAGCTGGTGGCCTTCGGCGCGCAGCGCACGCTCCTGGCGCTCGAGCCGGCGCGCCTTCGGGACGCCGGGCGCAGCCCGGACGGCGGCCTGATCGCGGACTACTTCGGCACGATCGGCGACCCTGGCGAGCTGGCAGCAAGGCTGAGCGCCACGCCGGGCGTGGTGGAGCACGGCCTGTTCGAGCCGGAGCTGGTGAGCCTGATCCTGATCGCCCGCGAGGACGCGGTGGAGCGCCGCACGGGCGGAAAGCCAAGCGGCTAGGAACCCAGCGGCTGCGCGTCGTCGGCGAGGGGGCGCAGCTCCTCCTCGTAGGACATGGGGTGGCGCGCCAGCACGCCGTCCTCGCCGATCACGTAGGCGCCCATGCGCAGCAGCGGCGGCGAGTACACGTGCAGCGTGACGGCGGGATCGGAGCCGGCGTGGCTGACACGGTGGATGTCGGCGGCGGAGAAGTGGAAGCTCGCGCCCGCGCGGAACACGCCGGTGCGCTTGGGCCCTTCGATCGCGAGACGCTCCTCGCGGACGGCTCCGCTGACGACGGCCACGGCGCCTGCGGAGACGTCGTGGTCGTGGAAGCCGGTGTCGTGCTCGTCCATCCAGCAGATCAGCCAGGCTGTGACGTGCTCGTCGCTGAGCAGCTCCTCGTAGACGCGCTGCGTGGTGTCGTGCTCGACCAGATGGATCCACAGCTCGGGCCGATCGGCCAGCTCGCCGACGAACGCCTCCAGCTCTGGGCCGGAGAGATCGCGTCCACGCGGACGGGGCACACGGGACACGCCGCCCATGTCGACGGCCGGCGCCACCGCGAGGCCGGGCGTGCTGACGGCGCGTGGCGCGGCGGCGCTCACCTCGCCACCTCCAGGCGCGCTGGACTGAGCGCGCGGCGAGTGCAATCGACGATCGGCCCCCAGTCGAGCCCTCCGGGCATACCGAGCTCGCCCGGCTCGACGACCGGTCGATCGGACCCGTACAGCAGCTGCTCGGGACCGACGAGCTCCTCCAGCATCCCCACGGCGGCGGGACCGTAGGAGGAGGTCTCGTAGAAGACGAGCGGGTCGGGCAGCGACGGCTGTGGCCCGCCACGGGAACACAGGCGCTCGGCATGCAGCGGCGCCAGACCGGCGAGCATGGAGAAGACGACGCGCAGGCGCGGGTGGCACGCTCGCCCGGCGACGCGGAACGCGAGCCACGCCTGCTGCATGCCTGCGACGTAATCGGTCAGCGCCGGCCACCACAGCGGGTCGCCGAACGAGGTGTGCGCGGCTGCACGCGGAGCGTGCGCGGCCCCCCGCGGGCCGGGATGCACGAGCAGCGGCGCGCCCCTGGACTCGAGCCGCGCGAGCACCGGGCGCAGACTGGCGAGGGCCTCGACGTCCGCGAGCGCGCCGGCGGGCAGCGACAGCCCGACGCAGCCACGCTCGAGCGCGCGGTCGACGTCGTCCGGGTCGGCACGGTCGAGCGCGATCGCCCCCCACACGCCGAAGGGCTCGTCCAGCGAGAGCGCGCCCTCGTGGTAGGCATCGATCAGCTCGAGCGCCTGGCGGCGCGGCAGCCACTCGATGCCGAGCGGGCTCGACAGGCACACGAGCGCTCGATCGAGACCGTCGAGCTCCACCAGAGCGGCGCGCTGCACGGGATCCTCGCAAGCGAGATCGATCACGTACGGCCGCTCGCCGGCGAGATACAGGACGGTGAGCCCGCTCTCGCGCCGCACGAACGGCAGCTCGCGCCTGTCCGCCAGCGCTTCCACCAGCGGCTCGGTCCAGATGTGTTGGTGTACGTCGATCTTCATCAGATTTCCGATCTACTTTATGGAGAATAGCACGGCGCCGGCCCCTCGGAGGCACTGCGGCACGCGATCTTGCAGCGCCGGCTCGAGCGCGACCCAGAGTCAGGCCCGGCGCGCACCGGTCCGACGAAGGTCAGCACGACTGCCAGAGGGACTTCCAGCCCCATCCAGCGGCAGCAAGCCCGAGCGACACGACGGCCGAATCCCGCATTCCAGAGCGGGATTCGGCCTCGTAGAGCCAAGCGGGGGACCGAGGAGTCGAACCTCGCGTTGCGGTTTTGGAGACCACCGTGTTACCGATACACCAGTCCCCCGGGGACCCGGGAATTGTAGGACCTCGCGGCAACTGGCGCGCTTGCGTGCGCACGCGCTCCTTCAGCCGCCTGAATCGCTCGCCGAGTCCGCGGCAAGTCGCTAAAGCCCGCACACGAGGCTGCCGACACCGTTCGCAGCCCAACAGGCGAAAGTCGACATGCCCTCCTTCTTCCTGACGCTACTGGCAGCTCCCCGCCGTAGGCGACAGCGCCCCCTTGCCAACTCCGCACGAGCGGACACGACAACGGTCCTCCACCGCCGTGGACCAGCGCACTTGGACGTACGAGCCGAGGACGGCCTCCTCTTGATGGAAGTGCTCATCTCGGCCCTTATCGTCGGCCTGATCGTCGTCGGCACATTTACCGGCATCGACGTCGCCCAGAGCACGGGCATCTCCGAGCGCGACCACAACGAGGCGATCTTGCTCTCCTCCGAATCGCAGGAGAGCCTGCGCAGCGCTCCGGCGAGCACGTTCGACAGCTCCACCGGCGTGTGGGAACACGCATACACGAAGAGCATCAACGGCGAGAGCTACTCGGTCACGCAGAAGGCGAGTTTCCTCAACAGCGGCGGCGAAGCGGCGGCGTGCAGCGCGACCAACACGACCCGCCAGGAAACCAACTCGCTGCGGCTGACCTCCGTCGTCAGCTGGCCGCAGCAGGAAGCCCAGGAGCACGCGCATGGCAACGACCCGCCTGTGACCGTTTCGAGCGTGACCACCCCGCCGGCGGCGTCTGCGCTGGAGGTCGACGTGGGCAATTACCCCACACCCACAGCCGGTGTCGCCGGGGTACCGGTGACGATCAAGTACATCGCCAACGGCTCGGGCACCGAAGAAAGCCTCAGCGGCACGACCGGATCCCCCGGCTGCGTGGTCTTCTCGGCCGTGCCAGCTAGCTCGGCCCTAGTCGAAATCGGCGAAAAGGCGGGCTACGTCGACCCGAGCGGCTCGTCCAAGTGGCAGACCAAGGAAGTCACGATCGCCCCCAACCACACGACCCACTACCCAGTCACACTCAACGAAGGCGGCGCGATCAAGGCTGAACTGCTCTTCAAAAACTCGCCCGGACTGGACACCATCCGCGAACGGGTCACCGGCAGCGCGACGCTGAAAGAACCGGTCACCGTCGACACAGTTGTCGCCGCCAACCAGCTGATGGAATCCTCGCCGAACTTCGAGCTCGGCAGCGCGAAAGCGGGAACGTGGAGTGCCGGCACCTACACGCCGGTGTTCGGCACGACCACGACCGCGAGCAGCACCACGGCGAACGAAACGTGGGCCACGTCGATCACGACTCCGATCGAAACCGCCGGCACCAAATACCCGAACGGCAACCTGTTCCCCTTTCCCGCTCCCGGCGCGTGGGATGTCTACGCCGGCGCATGCACGGCCAACAACCCGCACACGCTCAACGCGGCGATCGGCGAATCCACCCTGGACGTGACCGGCGGCACGACCCAACCGGTCAAAGTCCCGGTCTCGTACGTGAAGCTGAATGTGTACACCAGCGCGAAAACGAGTAGCACCCCGACGTTCGACGAAGCGACCGCCTATCCCGTGACGATCACGAACACCGCGTGCAAAAGCCTCACGCCGGACAACGAGAGCGCGATCAACGAACCGAAAGAGACGGAGTACGTGACCGTCGACAACTCCACCAACTCGACCAGCTGGCCTCTGTACGGCGGGCACCTCGAACATCCCTTCCTGCCGTTCGGCGCAGGCCGCCTGTGCCTCGCCTACAACTCCGGCTCCAAGCACGACACCTTCACGACCACCTACGAACTCACCGCCGAAGGCGAATACATCCGCAACATCTACATCCCCGACGCCCTGGAATACAGCAGCAGCCGCGGCCATATCAACACCGCGACAGACACCGAACCGGTGCCGAAGCCGCCGAGCGGCACGGAAGAACCAACAGTCACGATCGAATCGTCGAGCGGCGAAGCGAAATGCAAATGATCCGCCTACGCCACATCTGCTCGCGGCTGCGCGACCCGCGCGGCTTCACCCTGATCGAAGTGCTCGTTGCGATGATCGCGGGCACGATCGTGCTCGGCGCGCTTGTCTTGATCCTCGAAATCACGATCAACCAGACGGCACGGATCGGCGAGACCGCGCAGGTCAACCAGGCCGGACGCACCACGATGACGAAGATCGTCGACGAGATGCAGTCGGCGTGCCTGGAAACGGGGTTCGTGCCCATCCAGGCGAAGAGCACCGAGGACTCCATCCGGTTCGCGGCAGCGTTCACCGAAAAGTCGGACATCGCGTACTCGGAAGCCGCAATCCACCAAATCGAATGGAGCAAAGCGACGGAAACACTGACGGAATCCAAGTATGCGGGCACCAGCGGCGAAAACGGAAAAATCGTGTTCAACGAAACACCGGAATCCGCGACGACGCGCCTCGGCGAAAAGATCGCTCGAGGCACCTCCGGCGGCACCATCCCGATCTTCCGCTACTACAGGTACCGGGAAGCGGGCGCCACCAGCGGTACGGAAGCACCCGAGGAGGCGCTCGAAGAAATCAAACCGACGAGCGAAACCACGGAACTCGGCAGCGAAGCATCCAAAGTGGCGGCCGTGGCCATCACCTTCAGAACCGGCGCCAAGCACGAAGAACTGTTGCGCAGCGAAACGAAAGCGACCGCCAGCGTGCCGTCTGAAATCAGCGACCAGGTGACGTTCGCGTTCGCCGCGCCCACTTCGGAATCCACGATCAAAGACGGTCCATGCCGATGAGCGCAGTGGCCCACCGCATCCGCCGTCGCATCGCAGGGGAGCACGGCTTCACGATGATCTTCGCGATCGGGGCGATGCTGATCACCAGCCTGCTCGTGTTCGCGTCCTTCACGTTCACGATCAACGACGAGCACCTCTCCTATACCAACACGCTGCAGAAGCAGGCGTTCCTCGCGGCGGCCAGCGGCATCCAGGAATACGAGCACCATCTGCAGATCAACGACGACTACTGGGAGAGCGCGTGCACCGGCCCTGCCGGCAAAGTATCCGGTGAAGAACACGAGAGCTACGAAACGTCCGTGCTTGGGGCCAACGGGCAGACGTGCAGCACGGCGAGCCCATTCGCCACGATGATCGAAAAATCGGGGGCGAACGCGAACACGTTCCGCGTCAAGTCGATCGGGAAGGCGGGCAACGAGAAACGGACGCTGATCGCGACCTTCCGCGTCGCGGGCTTCCTCGACTTCGCATACTTCACACAGTATGAGGACGAAGACCCGTACCTAAGCGGCCGTGAAGCGAAAGAATGCGAACGCTACTACGAAGAAGCCGGGAAGGGCACGCGCTCCTCCAGCTGCGTCAACATCGAGTTCGCGAAGGAAGACAGCGTCAACGGCCCAGTGCACACCGATGACTCCGCGCTCGTGGCCTGCAGCAAAGAAGTGACGTTCGGGCGCCAAGGCCACACGCCAGCCGATGTCGTCGAAATCAACAAAGGCACGTGGTCAACGTCGGAGACGACCGCGAAGGGCCCAACCGAATCGCCGTGCAGCAGCGGCAACGGTCCGACCTACTACACGACGAACAGCAAGTTTAGCGAGGGCCCGGAACTGCGCGCGCCGCAGAGTGACTCGAGCGTGGAGGACTACGTCGAATCCGGCTACACGTTCACCGGCCGCACCAAAATCAAACTGACCGGCGAAACGATGACGATCGAAAACGCCAACTACAACGGCGGCGTGGCCAAGACGGGGGTCACGTGGCCGGCGAACGGGCTCCTGTACGTGAAAAGCGGAGCGGCCGGCTGCGGCTACACTTACTCCAACAACGATGGCGGCTCCGATACGGCCACTACGTACGCGGAGGAAGCAGAATGCGGGAGCGTGTACGTGGAAGGCAAATACACCAAGTCGCTGACGATCGCCGCGGAAACGGAAGTGATCATCAACGGCAACATCCTGCCGACCGGCGTGACCGTTACCGCCGGCAGCCCACCGCCGGCGCCGTCCGGGACCGCGGTCCTCGGCTTGATGGCGAGCCGCTTCGTGCGTATCTATCATCCGTGCACTACCGGGGGGTCGGGCTCGGGCAACCAGACGTCGGGCCCGGCGGGCGGTTACCTGTCCAATCCGTTCATCTACGCGGGGATCCTGTCCACGAGCCACTCGTTCGCCGTCGACAACTTCGAATGCGGCTCGCAGATGGGCGAACTGAACACCTACGGCGCGATCGCCCAGAGGTTCCGCGGCGTGGTGGGTCTGGTCGGCACGAGCGGCTACATCAAGGACTACAACTACGACGAACGGCTCGCGACCGACGAGCCACCGTACTTCCTCGCGCCGCTCGACTCGGGGTGGATGATCGCGCGCGAGACCGCTCCCAGCGGTGGCTAGCGAACTGCTCGGGCGTCACGCTACCGCGCCATGCCAGTCGTGATAAGGGCGAAATGCGGGCGGAGGGACTCGAACCCCCAAGGGCTTTCGGCCACTGGCTCCTAAGGCCAGCGTGTCTACCAGTTCCACCACGCCCGCGCGCTCGCTAGAGGGTACCTGTGCCGCGCCAGCTTGTATCGTGTCAGCTGCTATGTCATCGGTCCCCGCCCCGGATGGGCGACAAGGCGTTGTGATCACGCACCCAAACCGCGACAAGCCGGTCGTGCAGGGCACGCGTGCGACCGTCGTGGTGCTGCTGCTGGTGAGCGTGGCGCTGGTGCTGATCATCACCGTGGGCGGCTGGAACGTGCTCGAGGGCGCGATCCCGCTGCAGATCGGATACATCGTCGTGTATCTGACGTTCGCGTTCTTCGCCGCGCGCTGGAACCGGGGTGTCCTGCCGATCTCGGCGGCGCTGGGCGTGCTACTAGCGATCTTCGCGCTCGTAGCGGCACCCGCCTGGTTCGACCGCGACAAATCGGGCTACGCGCAGCCGGCTCTGAATGCTGGGCTGCTGGGCGTGCTGACGCTCCTCGTGGTCCCGGTTCAGATCCTGCTGGTGACGTTCACGATGCGAGGCTTCTCGCAGGGGTGGAACGTGGAGCTCGAGCGCCGCGAGTCCAGTGTGGATCGCGATCTGTACGGCGACGCGCCCGCTCACCCCGCCTGAGCTGAAGCCGCCCCGGTAGGCGGCCGCCCGTTGACGCAACCCTGCGCGGACGGCGCCGAGATATGCTCGCTTGCGCTCGGATCTTGCGGCGGTGGCGGAACGGTAGACGCGGGGCCCTCAAAAGGCCCTGTCCGAAAGGGCGTGTGGGTTCGAATCCCACCCGCCGCATCGATCGGGCGGCGAAGCGCGGCCTTGGGGGGCCTTCTGACGGATCTACGCCCCGCCCACCAGCTCCAGCAGCGGCTCGGCCAGCTCGGGACGCGCCACGAGGATCCCCCACGGCAGATCCTCGTGCACGGGCAGCTCCAGCACGCTCAGGCCGGCCTGTTCGCAGATCAGCACCCCGGCGGCGATGTCCCACGGCTTGACGGTGCGCTCGAAGTAGGCGTCGTAGCGCCCGGCGGCCGTCCACGTGAGGTCGAGGGCGGCGCTGCCGAAGCGACGGATGTCTCGCACTTGGGGCACCAGACGCGCGAGCACCTGTGCCTGCGCAGCGCGTACTTTGGCGTCGTAGGCGAGTCCGGTGGCGACCATCGCCATCGCTAGCCCGCCGCCACGCGAGCCCGCCGCCCCGGCGGCCCCCACCGTCTGCCCCCCCTCGGGTCTGCCGAGCTCGCGCCTGCCATCCTCGCTGGAAAGGATCGCGCGGGTGTCCCTGCTCGCGCGGAACAGCTCGCCGCGGTTGGGGTCATACACAGCCCCGGCGATCGTGCCCTGCTCGTCGCGCACCGCCACGCTGACGCACCACTGCGGGATCCCGAACAGGAAGTTGATCGTGCCGTCCAGCGGGTCCACCACCCAGCTGAGCCCGCTGGTGCCCCGCGTGTGATCGCCCTCCTCCCCCAGGAAGCCGTCGTCCGGGCGCCGGCGGGCGAGCAGCTCGCGGATCATCCGCTCGGAGGCCAGGTCGGCCTCGCTGACGAGGTCGGTGGGCGTGCTCTTGGCGCTGACCTCCTGCTCGGCGCCCCGGCGAACCCGCTCGGCCAGCATGGCGCCCGCGCTCGTGGCGGCCTCGATCGCAACCTCCAGCAGCGCATCCGCCAGCGGCGCGCTGGCGCCGGACGCGGGCGGGCCGCTCACGAGAGCTCAGGCGGGCGCAGCTGCGCCCACGGACGCTCCGCCTCGAGCTGGCCGGCGAGCGACAGGAGCGTCGCCTCGTCGTTGGCACGACCGACGAGCTGCACGGCCCGCGGCAGGCCGTCGGCGCCGAACCCAGCGGGCACCGACGCGGCCGGCTGTCCGGTGACGTTCCATACGCCGTTGTAGGGAACCCACCCGGCGACCGTGTTGAGCGTCCACAGCGCGCCACGCCCCTGCAGCTGGCCGATGCGCGGAGGCGGCGCTGCGGTGGCGGGCGTGAGCAGCACATCGTTGTCCTCGAGCACGCTGTTCAGCCGGCGCGCGAACTGTGCCTCGCCGGCGAGCGAGCGTTCGAGCAGCGCGGGCGGGATCAGCCCGCCCATGCGCGCCATCGCGCGCGTGCGGCGTTCCAGACGCTCGGGATGATCGAGCGCCGCGGCGCCGTCGTGGATGCCGCGCAGGTAGCGCACCGTCAACGCGGGGATCGCGCCGGCGCCGTAGTCGGGGTCGCGCTCGCTGAGCTGGTGACCGAGCGAGCGCAACAGCTCGACGGTCTCCTCGAAGGCTTTGCGCGCGTCCGCGTCGAGTTTCGCGATCGCCCCGGGCGGGACGGCCGTGGAGTAGGCGATCCGTAGCGACCGCGGCGGGGTGGCGGCGGACGTGGAGAATGGGATCTCGGGTGCGGGCGCGCGGTCCGCGTCGATCTCGATCGCCCCGGAGGCGACGTCGTGGAACAGCGCTGTGTCGGCCACCCTGCGTGTGAGCACGCCCTTGACCGACAGGCCATGCCAGCCGCGCGCATGGGGCGCCATCGACACGCGCCCACGCTGGGGCTTCAGGCCGAACAGCCCGCACCAGGCGGCCGGGATGCGGATCGACCCGGCGCCGTCGGAGCCGAGCGCCGCGCCCACCAGGCCGGCGGCCACCGCCGACGCGCTGCCGCCGCTGGACCCGCCGGGCGCGCGCTGGAGATCCCACGGGTTGCGGGTGGCGCCGAACGTGGCGGTCTCGGTGAACGGCCACATCATCAGCTCGGGCACGTTGGTCTTGCCGACGATCACCGCGCCCGCCTCGCGCAGGCGGCGCACGACCTCCGAGTCCGCGCGCGCGGACCGGTCCTGCGCGTTGGTGCCGCAGGTCGTCACCTCGCCCGCCACGTCGATGTCGTCCTTGACCGCGATCGGCACGCCCAGCAACGGGCGCCGTCCCGAGTCCCCCCCGGCCCCGCGGCGCGCATCTGCCTGCCCGGCCTCCAGACGGGCGCGCTCGGCGAACACCACGCGGAAGGCGTTCAGGCGCGGGTTCAGCCGCTCGATGCGATCGAGGTAGGTCTCGAGGAGCTCGAGCGAGGAGATCTCCCCCGCGGCGATCAGCTCCGCCTGACGGGCGATTCCAGCGTAGGCGAGCTCGGCGGCGTCCATCGACCGAGCAATCTAGTGCAAAGGCTCGCGCCGCCGCCGGGCGATCTACGCTGTGCGGCGGAGAGAGGTCACGCGCGAGCAGAGGGGGAGCACCGATGTCCTATCCCGCCAGCTTCGAGGTCGACTACGCCGAGCGACGCAGTCGACTGACGGCGTTGTTCAGGCTGATCCTCGCAATTCCGGTCGCGATCTGGCTCTATCTGTACGGGATCCTGGCGTACATCGCGATCGTGATCGCCTGGTTCGCGATCGTCATCACCGGCGGTTACCCACGAGCGCTGTTCGACTTCGTGGCGGGCTTCAACCGTGCGCTCGCTCGCGGCACCGCCTACGCGGCGCTCCTATGCGATCCCTACCCGCCGTTCAGCGGAGCGCACGACGCCGCCTATCCGGTGCGTATGGAGTTCGCCGGGCCGCTCGAGCGGTACAGCCGCCTGAAGACGCTCGTGCGCCTGCTGCTGGCAATCCCCATCCTGATCCTCCGCTACGCCATGAACATCCTGCTCGAGATCGGCGCGTTCGCCGCGTGGGTGGTGATCGTGATCACCGGCAAGCTTCCCCGCGGGTTGTTCGACGTGATGGTCCTCACGAACTCCTATATGGCCCGCTCGGACGCGTATCTGTTCCTGCTGACCGAGACCTACCCGCCGTTTCAGGACGAGCGGACGCGAGCGGCTGGATTCACACAGGTGTGACAGCGTTGCGCTTGGCGGGCCAATCGCGCTGCTTACTCGCCGCGTGCGCGAACCGGCGCACGAGCTCGCCGCGCAGATCTTCCGCCTCGATGACCGCGTCGATCACGAGCTCTGAGGCGAGGTGCAGGATGTCGATGTCCTGCGCGTACTCCTCGCGCAACTGCTCGGTCTTCGCCACGCGCTTGTCCTCGCCGTCGATCGCCTGCAGCTGGTTGAAGTAGACGGCGTTGATGGCGGCCTGCGGCCCCATCACGGCGATGGAGGCGCTGGGTAGTGCGATGCAGCAGTCGGGATCGAACGCGGGGCCGGCCATGGCGTAGAGCCCGGCGCCGTATGCCTTGCGCACGATCACTGAGATCTTTGGCACGGTGGCTTCGCTGACGGCGCTGATCATCTTGGCGCCGTGGCGGATGATGCCCTCGCGCTCGACCTGGGTGCCGATCATGAAGCCGGGCACGTCGGCGAGGAACAGCAGCGGCACGTTGAAGGCGTTGCACGTCCAGATGAAGCGCGCGGCCTTGTCGGCCGAGTCGCCGAACAGCACGCCGCCCTTGTGCTTGGGCTGGTTGGCGACGATGCCGATTGCGCGGCCATCCAGACGGGCGAAGCCGACGACGAGCTCCTTGGCCCAGCGCGCATGGATCTCCAGCAGCGAGCCCTCGTCGACGAGCCGCTCGATCAGCAGCTTGATGTCGAACGGCTTGTTCTCATCCGCGGGGATCAGCTCGGCGATGCCCTGCCCGTCGGTCCCGCCCGCCGCGGGCGCCGCCGGTGCGGCCGGTGGCTGGGACTGCCAGTTGGTCGGAAGATAGGAGAGGTAGCGGCGTGCGAAGTCGATCCCGTCGGCGTCGGTCTCGACGAGCTGGTGCGCGCAGCCGGAGACGCCGGTGTGCATCCGCGCGCCCCCCATCTCCTCGAGGCTGACCTTCTCGCCGATGACCATCTCTGCCATGCGCGGCGAGCCGAGGTACATGGACGCGTTGCCGTCGCGCATGATCACGACGTCGCAGAAGGCGGGGATGTAGGCGCCGCCGGCGGCTGAGGGGCCGAACAGCACGCACACCTGCGGCACGAGGCCTGACAGCTTGACCTGGTTGTGGAAGATCCGCCCGGCGCCGCGACGGCCGGGGAACATCTGCACCTGCTCGGTGATCCGCGCGCCGGCGGAGTCCACAAGGTAGACCATCGGGATCCGCAGCGACAGCGCGCGCTCCTGGATGCGCAGGATCTTCTCGACGGTCTTGGGTCCCCAGGAGCCGGCCTTGACGGTGGGGTCGTTGGCCATCAGCGCGACCGGGCGCCCGTCGATCTCCCCCACGCCGGTCACCACCCCGTCCGCGCCGAGGCCGTCCTGGAGCCAGTTGGCCAGCAGCGCCTCCTCGGCGAAGGAGCCGTCGTCGAGCAGCAGCGCCACACGCTCGCGCACCGGCAGCTTGCCCTGCTCGTGCGCCTTCTCCCGGTGGCGCTCCGGACCGCCACCGAGCGCGCGCTCGGTGGCGTCGCCCAGCGCGCTCACGGCCGTGGCAGCCCTCGATACCGGTGGTGTCCGCGTCCGCCGCGGGCGAGCTGCCGTTCGTGGCGCCGCTGCAGCCGCGCTTCGACGACGTCGAGGTCGGACGCTGGTCCGAACAGGCGCCAGGCGTCGCGGATGACGGGCAGCATCGTGACGCCGATCACCCACGCCGGCCAGAACTCGCCGTGATGGCCGTGGCCGGTGAGCAGCCAGATGCCCACGCTGAGCGCGGAGACCCCCAGCGCGCCTCCTGCCTCCTGCAGCAGGCGCCGGCGCAGCTGCCCCTTGCGCTTGACGAGCGCGAGCTTGACCGACCGCGAGCTGACGGGGAGGTCGGCACGCAGCGCGTCGAGCTCGCCGCGCGTGGTCGCGCCGTAGGCGCCGCCGACCCGCTCCTCCAACTCATCCGAGGTGATCCTGCCGGCGAGCGCATGGTCGCGCAGCTCGTCGATCAACTGCTCGCGATCGGCGTCGGCGACACGCAGGCTCGACAGCTCGCTCACGCCATTGAATGTAGTCCACACGGGCCTCGCGCGCCCGCGCGGGAGCCTTGGGCCCCCCTCGTGCCCCCGGGCTCGCGCGCGCTCGCGCTCCTAAATGCCCGGGTTCTCGACCGGCGCCTCGCCTGAGTAGTCGTAGAAGCCCATGCTCGACTTGCGCCCGTACCATCCGGCGCTGAGCATCTTGCGCAGCATGGGCGGCCGCGCGAAGCGCCGCTCGCGGAACTCGTCGAACAGCACGTCGCAGATCGACCCGAGCGTGTCCAGCCCGACGAAGTCGGAGAGCGTGAGCGGCCCCATGGGGTGCCCCGCTCCGGCCTTCATCGCCTCGTCGATCTCCGCCACCGAGCCGACGCCCTCTTCGTAGGCGCGCATGCCGTCGAGCAGGTAGGGCACGAGCAGGCGGTTGACGATGAAGCCGGCCTTGTCCTTGGTGGGGATCGCGAGCTTGCCCTCGGAGCGCGCGAACTCGAGCGCCGTGTCGAACGCGTCGTCGTCGGTGGTCACACAGCGGACGACCTCGACCAGCTTCATGACCTGCGCGGGGTTGAAGTAGTGCAGGCCCACGAACTGGCCGGCGCGGCCGGTGGAGGCCGCCTGGTCGATGACGGCGAGCGAGGAGGTGTTGGTGGCGAACACGGCCTCGGGCTTGACGATCCGATCGACCTCGCGCCACATCTCGAGCTTCAGCGGCAGGCTCTCGGTGATCGCCTCGATCACCAGGTCGCAGTCGGCGAGCTCCGCGTAGTCGACGGTGCCGTGTAGGCGCCCGCGAACGGCGTCGGCGTCCTCTTGCGTGGACTTGCCCTTCTCGACGGCGCGCGCGAGCTGCTTCTCGATCTTGCCGATCCCCTTCTGCAGGGTCGCCTCGTCGACCTCGCGCAGCACCACCTGATACCCGGCCTGGGCGGCTACCTGGGCGATGCCGTGACCCATCAGCCCTGCTCCGAGCACTCCCACCTTCTCGATCCGCTGCGCCATTGAACCCCTCGCTTGATCCGTTTGTGGCCGCGATCGCGGCAACGGGAAGTTAGCGACCTGCGCGGAGTCCCTGGGCTTCGACCACTCGTTCATCGGGCAGTTCAGCACCGTCACCACGCTCGCCAGCACGGTGCCGGTCAACGGCGACGTGAACCCGTACGGCATCGCGGACGTGCCGAGCAGCGCGGGCTCGCTGGTGCGCGGCGACATCCTGATCAGCAAAACGACTCGGAAAACCTGCAGGGAACGGGCACGACGATCGTGCAGGTGTCTCCGAGCGGGCAAGTGTCGCTGTTCGCCAGCATCGACCCGTCAACCCTCCCGGGCCGGTGCCGTGGCGGCGTGGGCCTGACGACGGCGCTGGCGATCCTGCCCTACGGCTACGTGGTCGTGGGCAGCCTGCCCACCACCAACGGGAAGGCTGCGACCGCGCAGGCGGGCTGTCTGATCGTGCTCAACAGCGCCGGCCATGTCGTGAAGACGATCTCCGGCGGGCCGATCGACGGCCCGTGGGACCTGAGCGCGGTCTCCGCCGGGCCGAACAGCGCGCTGTTCGTCAGCAACGTCCTCAACGGAACGGTGGCCTCGGGTGAAACGCCCACGGACGGCGGCACGGTCGTGCGCGTCGAGCTGTCGAGCTTCCTCGGTCAGGCGCGGAGTTCCAGCCGTTTGAAACGGAAGCGGGCGCGGGTGGCCTGTTCGGGCTGACGGTGGCGCCGAACCAGCAGGGTGTGTACTTCGTCAACGATTCCAACAACACGCTCGACGTGCTCCACTGAGGCGCCGAGCGCACGAGGACGCGCGGGAGGGTCTGGCCGCGGTCACGCTGCGGCCGGACCCTCCGACTCCCTGTAGCCTCCAGGGAATGAGCGATACCCAAGAGGGCACAGGCGAAGACACCTTCGACCTCGTGGCGGCGGGCCTTCGCGGCGACGGCACGGATCTCGCCATTTCGGTGGAGGTGCTCGCCAACAAGCTCGAGCAGGCTCTCCCTGGGCTCGCGCGCGTGGAGCGCCACGGCGGCGGCCTGTTGGGCAGGGGCGAGAAGCGCGTGCGCCGCGTGCAGGTCGAGCTCAGCGGATGCTGCTACCAGCTGACTGTGGATGGCCCGCGCGTGCAGGGCTTTCGCGAGCGTCAGTCGGGAGGCATCGCGATCAAGCGCGAGGCGCTCGACCCGAACGAGTGGATCGCTGCGCTGGGCGCGGATCTGCGCGCGGAGGCCGAGCGCAGCGCGCAGGCGCGAGCGGCGCTCGAGGAGCTGCTGCGCTGAGATGAGCGAGCGCGCGCTGCGATGAGCGAACCCGAACAGCAGAACCAGCAGGAGCAGGAGGAATCGCTCGCTCGCATCGAGCGGGGAGGGATCCCGATCTCGGCGGAGCGCCGCCTGAGCGAGCTGCGCGAGAGCGGCGGGACCGCGACGTTCACATCGGACCTGTCGGTGAACGGGTTTGCGCTCTGCCACCAGCTGGGCCTGACGCCGCTGTCGCAGGTGATGGGCAGCTCGATCTACCAGATGGGCTATCAGTCCTCGTGGGGCGCGGGGGGCGGGTATGGCCGCGGCGGCGTGCTGTTCGAGCTCGATTCGCTCTCGGAAGCGCTGAACGAGGTCCGCGGCAGGGCCCTGGTGCGCCTGGGCGAGGAGGCGCGTCACGTCGGAGCGGACGCGGTCGTGGGGGTGCAGACGCGCGCGGGCGAGAGCGAGCTGGAAACGGGCACGCTGGCGCTGGAGCACGTCGTTGTCGGCACCGCTGTGCGGCGCGAGGGCGCCCGCGCCCAGGCCCCCGTACTGACTGAGCTGTCGGTGGCCGAGTACGCGATGCTGCTGCAGGGTGGCTTCGAGCCGCTTGGGATCGTCGCGTGGAGCTCGGTGTTCTTCACCAGCTACGTCTTCGGGGGCATGATCGCTGGGGGCGGCGCGATGTCTATGGGCGTTCAGAGCTTTGAGCTGCGCGAGTTCACCCAGGCGGTATACGCCGCGCGCGAGGCCGCCATGCAGCGGGTCTCCGGCCAGGCCTCCGCGCTGGGCGCCTCCGGCGTGGTCGGGATGCAGATCGGCCACACCGTGCGACCGCACACGCTCAGCGGCGGCATGGGCATGGGCGGCGGCCTCGGTGGCGGCCAGCTGACAGGAATGATGGTCACGTTCACCGCCGTCGGCACGGCGATCCGCCAGCATGGCGAGCACACCGTCCCGGCCCCCAAAACCACAGTCGACCTGTTCACCTGAGAAGGAGCACTACATGAACGAGCGCGAGACCCCGTACGACCCGTCCTCCCTGGAGGGCGTCCCGGAGGCGGGCCGCGCCCGCCTGGAACAGAACCGTCAGGGCCTGTTCACCTCAGACCTGTCGGTGAACGAGTTCCTGCTGGTCAAGCAGGCGGGCTTCGAGCCGCTGGGCCTGGTGGTGGGCAGCTCGATCTACCACATCGGGATCCAGATGGCGGGGTGGAAGAAAAGCCAGGAGATGACGGTGCTCTCGGAAGCGATGTACGGGGCGCGCCAGCTGGCGATGACGCGCATGGAGGAGGAGGCTGACCAGCTGGGCGCGGACGGCGTGGTGGGCGTGCGCCTGGACATCGGCCGCTACGAATGGGGTCAGGACATGGCGGAGTTCATCGCGATCGGCACCGCGGTGAAGCACCGCGACGGCGTGCTGCACCGCGCGCCCAACGGCCGCCCGTTCACGAGCGACCTGTCAGGCCAGGACTTCTGGACGCTGCTGCGCACGGGCCACCGCCCGGTGGGGATGGTGATGGGGAGCTGCGTGTACCACGTGGCGCACCGCGGCATGTTCCAGTCGATGGCGCAGACGGGCCGCAACGTGGAGCTGTCGAACTTCACCCAGGCGCTGTATGACGCGCGCGAGCTGGCGATGGAGCGGATGCAGTCGGAGGCGCAGGAAATCAGCGCGGAGGGCATCGTGGGCGTACAGCTGCAGGAGAAGAGCCACGGCTGGGGCAGCCACACGATCGAGTTCTTCGCGGTGGGCACGGCGATCGTGCCGCGCGAGGGACACACCGAAGAGATCGAAGCGCCGACGACCGTGTTGGACCTCAGCTGAGAGAGACGTTTATTGGGCTCCGCCTGACGGCTCCGCCGGGTGCGTGCGCGCGGCAGTGAATCAGGCGGGCAGCAGCTCGAGGGCGTCCACGTGCCGTGGCCGCATGACGGAGAAGTGGCGGTGGTCGAGTGTCGCGAGCTTCGGCTCACGGAGGCGCTCGGTCACAGCCAGCACAGCGGCGTCCACGAAGCCTACGTGCAGGTCGGCGTAGGTGTCGAGCAGCTCGCGCACACGTCGGTAGTCGCTTGCGAGCAGATCCTCGACCTCGTACGCGCCGCGGTCTATCTCGCCGAGCAGCACGTCGACCGCCCGCCGATCGCGTTGCCGCGAGGCGAAGTGGTCGAACTCCACCAGCACCGGCGCGGGCAGGATCCGGGGCTCCCTGGTGTCCGCCAGCAGCTGGGAGCACGGCGCATGATCTGCGTCGTCGCGGTCGAAAGTGGCCCACAGCGGACCGGTGTCGAGAATCAGCGAAATGGCTCGGGCTCGTAGACGTCTTCGCTGGCCAGGCGAGACAGGTCACTGCGGCCAGAGGAGATGACGCCTACGCACCTGAGCGGCGGCGGAATCCGCTCCGCGGTGCCGTCGAGCTCGTGCTCCAACGCCTCCCGCACGACCTGCGCGACGGACACACCGCGTTCTTGCGCGCGGCGCTTGGCGCGCTCTACGAGCTCCGGCTCGGCCTGGATCATGATCCTTTGCATCATCGGTGCAATCATGCTAGCAGTGCGTCCTTCCGTACGCTGTTGTCACCAATTGGCCCTGTACGAGGCTCATCCGACCGGAGACGCCCGACGGGACGCTCACACAGGAGGCGCAGCCATGAGCATCGTGTTCACCGAGGACCACGGCCCCGCCAGGCACGTGGTGCTGAACCGCCCGGAGAAGCGCAACGCGATGAACCAGGAGCTGCTGCTGGCGCTGGGAGACGCCCTGCGCGAGGCCGCCGCCGACCCCTCGGTCCATTGCGTGGTCCTGCGCGGCGAAGGCCCCGTGTTCTCCGCGGGCGTGGACCTCGTCGAGCTCGCTTCCTCGTCGGGCACGCCGGGCATGCTGCGCCCGTTTCGCAAAGTCTTCCTCGACTGCGCCAACATCTGCGAAGAGATGGCCAAGCCGGTGGTCTGTCAGATCCACCGCACGTGCGTGGGCGGCGCACTGGAGGTGGCGCTGGGCTGCGACTTGCGGATCGCCTCCAACGACGCGAGCATGGGTCTGCCGGAGGTGAAGTTCGGGATCATCCCGGACGTGGGCGGCTCCACGCGCCTGCCGGCGGTGGTGGGCCTCGGCCGCGCGAAGGAGCTGATCATGACCGCACGCACGATCGACGCAGCGGAGGCCGAGCGCATCGGCCTGGTCAACCGCGTGGTCGCGCCCGAGGATCTCGAGCAGGCGACGCAGGCACTGGTGGACGAGCTGCTGGCCAACTCGCACATCGCGGTCGGCCGTGCCAAGCGCGTGATCGACGCGTCCGCGCGCCCCACCATCGCCCAGTCGCTGGAGATGGAGGTGGCGGTGCAGGAGTACTGCGTGGCGGCTGCACGAGAGAGCGCGCGCGGGCAGAGCCAGGCCGAGGAGGCCCTGGCAAGCCGCTGAGCCCCGCCAGGCCTCTCCCACACACACTGAAGGCCTCGTCGATCGCGACGTTAGAGACGTTCGGAGCGTTTCCTTGACTCGCGGTATCTCCATCTGTTATTGCAAATAGTGCTCTGCCCGCAGGCCGCTGCGGTCATCACTCGACCAGCACATCTTGGCAGGTCGCGCAGAGCAACCAATTTTCAGCAATAAACGGGGGTGGAATATGAAGTTCTTCAAACTCGCCGGAGCATGTGCTGTCGCTACGCTGGCCATCGCCGCAGCATTACCCTCGGCATCCCACGCTTATTCGTCAGACGCAAAGCTTGCCGAAGCACCGCTCAAAGCGGGGCTCGCCCCAGCGGCGATGGCCTCCGAGTCTGGGAGCCCGCTGCTTGCGAAGGAGATCGCGGTGCTCACCAACCAGGGCCTCTCCCCTGCGCGCGCCTGGCAGGCGCTCGGCGTCCAGGGAAAGGTCGCACAGGCACACCTGCCGAGCAAGCTGCATGACGCCATGGACAGCGCGTATGCCGGCGTGTGGTTTGAAAACTCGGCCGCGCAGGCTGCATGTGGGCGCGACATCGCCCGCGAGCACGCAGATGGCCGACGGCGTCATCGCACTGGCGGGCCTCGGGCCCGACGTGACCGTCACGCGGGTGCGCTCGACCATGGCGGAGCTTGTAGCCGCGCAGAAACGCTGGAGCCACAAACTCGCGAGCTTATTTGCGCACTACCAGGTCGCTATCGGTCTTGAACCGCAGCGCAACGCGGTAGGTGTGACGCTGAGCGAATCGGTGCCTGCAGCACAACTCGATGCCCTCAAACGTGAAGCATCCGCCGCCAACGTCAACGTGTTCGTGACGGTCGTTCCGGGACCACGCCTTGAAATCACGCCGGCGGTCGCGAAAACCTCCTGCAACCCATGGAAAGCGAACGAAGCCAACTGCAACCCATCGATCACGGCCGGCGTCAGCATTGAACGACCTGAGGTCGTTTGGGGCAAAGGCATAGGCAAATCCAATTCCAACACAACCCTCAATGGATTCGAACCAGCGACCCTGACAAAAGTCCTCGCGGGTGATTACGTCGAAGGAGCGGGGATAGTAGCCGGCACGAGGGTGGTCGAAAAGAAAGAAACCAGCGTCACGCTCACCAAAGCCGCCACCGCAACAGGGGAAGCCGTGTTCGAATTCTTTACAGGCGCCCGATGCACCGCCGGACCCGCGGCGATTCCCAAGCGGAGCAGAAGAAAGAGGGTACTGCTCACAGCGGGCCACTGCATAGAAGAACCCCACGAAGCCGGCGCCAAATGGTTTGCGTTCAACCGTGAAAACCACGATACAGCAATCGGGAAAGCCGGGAGCTTCGTGTTCGGTGGCAAAATGGGGGAACTGAAGGGTGATTATGGGGAAATCGCGATTGAACCCGAACCGAATGGCACCTGGCGGACGAAAAAAATCAACAACCCGGTACTGGCAGTGACCGCCGAGTGGAAAAAGACCGAAGAAAAGTCCTATCCCGTAAAAGAAGAACGGGAACCCGCGGCGAAAGCCATGAGTTGCCACGAGGGCCAGACATCCGGCGAGTCTTGCGGGATAATTACTAAACTAGATGAAGAAGTAACGTATCCGGGACCGATCGTGGTAGAAGGCCTCGTCAGGGTCGAAGAACCTGAAGCGCCAAAAGAAGAACTGCTCGTCGAAGGTGGAGATAGCGGCGGTCCGTTTCTCTTTGTGCCCACGGAAAACAACCCGAACAAAGAAGCCCTCATGGAAGGCGTGTTGTCAGGTGGACAGGGGGTGGCGCAACCATTCCACATCGCCTTCTACCAGCCCTTGAAAGCGCCGGCGGGCACCGTCACTGAGGGCCCAATGGAAGCCTATGAACTAGAACTGCTGACCACGGCCAACGAACGCATACGGCCGGAATTTGAATCGTCCGCCAAACAGAAATTTACGAGTAAAAGCGCAACCATCAAACTGGCCACCACCAGTGAGTCCGTAACCTGCTCGGCCGCGACGAACGCCGGTGAAATCAGCGGCGCCACGACCGTCGGCAAGCTGGTGATCACCTTTACCGGATGCAAAGCCAAAAAAGGCGAAGAAGCGTGTACGGTCAAAAGCGTCGGCGGGAGCGCCAAAGAAGGGGAACTGGTCACGAAGACGCTGAAAGGCGAACTGGGCGAAGTCGAAGAAGCGGAAGCAGCCGACGAAGTCGGCCTGCTGCTCGAACCGGAAACCACCAAAAAGATACTGACGCTCGCTTCGGCCAAATGTGTCGCCGAAACGTCGCTCGAAGGCACAATGGCAGGGGAAGTCACTCCGCTCGCGACTTCCACGAAAACGGATAAACTCGTCCTCGCGGTGTCAACTGGAAAACAGAAGATCAAAAGCATCACGGTGAAATCTGGTAGCACCACGAAAGCGGTGAAACCTGAACTAGTCCTCGCCGCAACCGAAGCAACCGCAGAATCAACCGACGAACTTGGATTTGAAAAAGCGGTAGAAGTGAGCTGAGGATCGGCGCCAGGGGTTGGGTGGGCCGTCGCGTCCACCCAACCCAAGCGCTGTGCCGGTCCACTGAGAGACGGGGCGCGCCACGCCGCGCGGCGAGTACGCCCGTAGTAGCTACACGCCTAGAGGGCGTGCCAGTCGACAGGCCCGGCCACCAGCGTGTGGCTGCCGAGCGGACGCCCGAGCACCTCCTGCACCCGCCGCGCGCACGCGAGCAGCGCCTGCAGGTCGATCCCCGTCTGGATGTCCATCTCGTGCAGCATCGAGACGAGGTCCTCGGTGGCGATGTTGCCGGTGGCGCCGGCGGGCACCGGGCAGCCGCCCAGCTCGCCGAAGCTCGACTCGAAGCTCGACACGCCCGTCTCGAGCGCCGCGAGCACGTTCGCGAGCCCCTGCCCGCGGGTGTTGTGGAAGTGCGCCGTCAGCTCCACGTCGCGCCCGAGCGCGCCTGCCGCCTCGGCGAAGAACTGACGGACCTGCAGCGGGTTGGCCATGCCGGTGGTGTCGCCGAAGCCGATCTCCTGCGCGCCCGCATCGCGTAGGCGTCCCGCGATCTCCAGCACGCGCTCGGGAGCCACGTGACCCTCGTAGGGGCAGCCGAAGGAGGTGGAGATGACCGCCTCGCAGCGCAGGCCGGCGTTGCGGGCGCGTGCGAGCACGGCCTCCAGGCCCTGCAGCGACTCGGCGATCGAGCGGTTGACGTTCTCGAGGTTGTGGGTCTCCGAGGCGGACATGAACACGTTGACCTCGTCGAAGGCCGGGCGCGATCCGCCCTGGCGCTCGCGCAGCTCGAGCGCCATGTCCAGTCCCCGCTCGTTGGGGATCAGCACCGACACGGCCACCTCCGCGGGCACGTCGATCCCCGCAAGCACCGCGGTGGCGTCGGCGAGCTGGGGGATCACGTCGGCGCGGACGAAGCTCGTCGCCTCCAGGCGGCGCAGGCCGGTCCGCGAGAGCGCGTCGATCAGCTCGATCTTGCGCTCGGTCGCGATCACCTCCGGCTCGTTCTGAAAGCCGTCGCGGGGACCGACCTCTCTGATGCTGACCGCCTGCGGCAGCTCGCTCACAGCGTCATCCGTCCGTTGGGCCTCATGCCTCGCAGCCTATACTCGGCCGCCGTGGCACCGCCCAGCACAGACCCGGTCGCGGTCATCGGCGCCTCAGGCGCTCTGGGCTTCGGCCTTGCGCTGCGGCTCGCGCGCACGGGCGTCCCGGTGGCGATCGGCTCCCGCGACGGCGCTCGCGCCGCAGAGACGGCGGAGCGCGCCCAGGAGCTCGTCCCGGACGGCTCCTTCTCCGCACACGAGAACGCTGCTGCCGTGCGCGCGGTGGGCGCCGCGGGGACGGTGATCCTGAGCGTTCCCTTCCGCAACCAGTCCGAGACCCTCGCCGACCTGAAGGATGCCCTCTCCCCCGGGCAGCTGCTGATCGACGCGACAGTGCCGCTGGCGGCTGCGGTCAGCGGCAAGGCCACGCGCATGCTCGGCGTATGGCAGGGCTCCGCGGCCCAGCAGGCGCTGGAGATGGCGCCCGATGGTGTTGCGGTCGTCTCCGCGCTGCACACAGTCAGCGCCGCCTCCCTGCGCGACCTCGATGAGCAGCTCGATCAGGACGTGCTCGTGTGCGGCGACTCGCGTGCGGAGAAGCGCCGCGCGGCGAGCCTGATCGAGCGAATCGAGGGCCTGCGCTGCGTGGACTGCGGAAAACTGGAGATGGCGCGCACGACCGAGGCGCTGACCGCGCTGCTGATCGCCGTGAACGCCCGCTACAAGAGCCACGCGGGCGTCAGCCTGACGGGCCTGCCCGAGCAGCTGTGGCAGTGAGCGAGCCGGACATCGTCGTCCTCACGGGCGGCACCGGCGGCGCCAAGCTCGCACGTGGCATCGCCGAGGTGGCCGGTCCGGAGCGGCTCGCCGCGATCGTCAACACGGGCGATGACATCGAGATCTACGGCGCCTACGTCTCCCCCGATCCGGACCTGGTGTCCTTCTGGCTGGCCGACAGCATCGACGAGCGCGGCTGGGGCCTGCGCGGCGACAGCTTCGCCGTGATGGACGCCCTGCGCGAGCTCGACGTGGACGTCTGGTTCAACCTCGGCGACCGCGACCTCGCGTGGTGCCTGGAGCGCGCGCGGATGCTCGCCGAGGGCCTCACCCCGACCGCTGCGCTCGCGCGTCTGAACGAGGCGATCGGCGTGCGCGCCAGCGTGCTGCCGATGAGCGACGACCCGGTCCGCACGTGGGTGCGCACGGGGTCCGCCGGCTGGTGCGGCTTTCAGGAGTTCATGATCCGCGAGCGCGGCGCAAGCCTGGTGGAGGGCCTGGAGTACCGCGGCGCCGAGCAGGCTCGCGCGAGCAGCGAGGCGCTCGCGGCTATCGCGAGCGCGAGCGCGATCGTGATCGGGCCGTCCAACCCGCTCGCCTCGATCGCCCCGATCCTCGCCGTGCCGGGGATCCACGAGGCGCTGCAGGCGGCAGCAGCGCCCGTCGTGGCGGTCAGCCCGATCGTCGGCGGCGAGGTCCTGAAGGGCCCGACCGCCTCTTTCATGGCGTTCGCCGCGCTCGACTGCAGCGCCGACGGCGTGGCCGATTTCTACGGCGATCTCCTCGACGGGATCGTCGCCGACGAAGACGTCGGGCGCCTGGCGACGCTGCAGGCCGACACCCGCATGGACGACGCGGCCGCCCGCGCGCGCGTGGCCGAGCAGACGCTGTCCTTTGCTCGAGCCCTGGCTGGATAGCCGGGCCGCCAGGCCCAGGCCACGCCCAAGCCGCGCCGGCGAGCCTCAGGCGCTCAGAACCGCCCCGCTCTGGCGCTCGCGCCAGGCCTGCAGCGCGTCCAGAGCGCCGGCCATCACGCGTTCCAGGAACGTGTCGCGGTCGTTGACGTGCGGCAGCGGGCCGTCGGGCACATCCACCTCGAGGAACTCGCACAGCGGCTCCCAGCCGTCGCCGACCTCCCACACGAGCAGCCGGTCAGCGGGAACGACGCGCTTGACCTCCTCCGTGTGGGCGAGCATCTGCTCGATCAGCTGCTCCGGCTCGTCATAGCCCTCCGAGAAGGTGCCCTGCGGACCCCAGAACATGCGGTCGACGAACTCCAGGTAGGCGCGCCAACGCGGGTCGACCTCGGCGCGGGCGTGTGCGAGCAACGGCATCAGCGTCTTGCCATGGCTCATCAGCCAGATGGTCTCCCTGAAGCTGCGCTCCCATGCCTGTGGGTCGCGGACGCTCAGCAGCACCTTGGAGTCGGGGTAGAACTCCATCAGCTCGCGGTAGAAGTAGCCCCCGGGCCAGTCGGCGGTCGAACGGTGCTCGCCGAAGATCTCGTCCCACAGCGCCTCGCCGTCGAGCGCCCGGTTCCAGAGCGCGACCTGATCGAGGTCGGCGAGCACGTTGACCCAGTGGTAGCAGGGCCCCACGCCGAGCTCCTCGAGCGCCAGCTTCTGCGTCAGCGTGCCTGTCCGTGGCAGGCCCGCTCCGATCACCATCATGCCGCCCGTGCTGCCTTTCATCTACGCTCCCTCCGTCAGATAAACCGTTTGAACCGCAGCAGGATCGGCCTCTAGCCACGCGAAGAAGTCACTAAGAACGACGCATCCACCCCCTGGTCTGTCTGTTGTTAAGCATATCGTCGTAGTCTCAGTGGACGTCTCGATCGGTCATTTCCAGCCTGCACCCCCCGCCAACGAAGGAGTCTCAACCGTGAAGAGCGGCTCGTATCCGACACAGCGCAGCGGGGCAATATCGATCCTTCCCGATCCGATCGTCACCACACCACACGCCGTCCGCCGCGCAGGCCCGCGGATCGCGGCGCTCGCGGTCTCCGACTCCGACGAGGTCCTCACGCAGGAGCAGGTCCTGGAGCGACTGGGCCTCGAGGGCAACGAGTTCGCTGAGGGCATCTTCGAACGCTGCGGGGTCGAGCGCCGCCATCTCGACCTGCGCGACGAGTTCCTCGACCGGACCATGCAGGGCCGCGCCACCGAGATCGAGCAGAAACTGATGGCCCACTCGATCAAATCGGTCGACGCGCTCGAGCTCGACCCGAGCACGATCGGGACGGTGATCAGCTCGAGCCTCTACTCGCTGGGCGGGCCCACGCTGGCGCACCGCCTGGTCGAGCACTACGGCATGCACCCGGCGACCGACAAGTACCACATCAACGGTGTCGGCTGCGCGAGCGGCGTGCCGCTGATGCGCCTGGCGGGCCAGGCGATGCGCGATCACCCGGAGAAGCAGGCGCTGGTGGTGGCGGCGGAGAGCATGAGTGGCACGCTGATGCGCGCCATGCCGGATGACCCGAAGGCGAAGACCGTCGGCTCGGCGATCTTCGGCGACGGCTGCGCGGCGGCGCTCCTGTCCAACGACCCCCGCTCGGAAGGCCCGATGATCCTCGCCTCCCAGGTCCACCAGATCGGTGGCACGCTCGGCGCGGTCAGCCTGAGCCTGGCCGAGAACGACAGTTATCTGCATCTGGCCCGCGAGCTGCCCGAGCTCGCCAGGGTTGGCCTGCCGGGAGTCGTCGGCGGGTTCCTGCGCCGCCACCACCTGGAGCACTCGGACATCGACCACTGGATCGTCCACCCAGGCGGCAGGCGCATCATCGAGAACGTGGAGACCGCGTTGGAGCTCTCTCGCGAGGACGTGGCCACGAGCTGGGACGCGCTGGCCGAGCACGGGAACGTGGGCACTCCGTCGATCTTCTACGTGCTCAAGAGCACGATCGAGCGCGCCCAGCCGGAGCCGGGCGAACGCGGGCTGATGGTGACGATCGGCCCGGGCGTGACGGTCGGGCTGATGCTGCTCGGCTGGTAGCTGCGAGCAGCCTCACTATCGTCTGCGGCAGATGCGCACCGCAGCGATCCTGCCCGTCAAGCGCTTCGCGTGGGCCAAGCAACGCCTCGGCGAAAGCGTGGCCGACCCGTTGCGCCTGGCGCTCGCCCGTGCGATGGTCGCCGACGTGCTGCTCGCGCTGTCACAGACGGAGTCGATCGAGCGTACGATCGTCGTCACTCGCGAGCAGTCGGTCGCGGTCGCGGCCGGCGAGCTGGGAGCGACTGTCCTTGACGACGTGGCCGACAGCGGACAGTCGGCCGCCGCGGAGCTCGGCGTGCGTAGGGCGCTCGCGGAAGGGTTCGAGCGGGTTCTGTGCGTCCCGGGAGACTGCCCCGCGCTGGACCCCGCCGAGCTCGACGCGCTGCTGAGCACCGAGGCTGCGAAGCCCGGTGGCGAGCGAGCGGTGGTGATCGTGCCCGACCGTCACGGCACCGGCACCAACGGCCTGCTGCTCACGCCGCCGGACGCGATCGCGCCGAGCTTCGGGCCCGGCAGCTGCGAGCGCCACCGCTCGCTGGCGCTGGCAGCCGGCATCGAAGCCGGCGTCGAGCGGCCCCAGTCGCTGCTGCTGGACATCGACACCGGCGCCGACCTGGCCGAGTTGCGCGCGCGGCTGGCAAGCCTCGACGGCGGAGCCCCGCGGACCCGCGCGGCGCTCGCCGCCGGCGAGCGCACGAACGCGCTTCCCCTTACCGCCCCCGCCTGAGCGCCGGCCTGCTTTGGCCAGCCTGTCCGCACGGCCGCTGAGCGGCATCCCCGAGGTCCGACCGGGAGACGACCTGGCGGCGCTGATCGTGGCGGCGCTGGACGGCGAGCAGCTGCGCGACGGACAGCTCGTGGCGATCGCCCACACGGCCGTGTCCAAGGCGGAGGGCGCGCTCATCCGGATCGAGGACGTGGTCGCCGGCGAGCGCGCCCGCGAGCTCGCCGCGCAGGACGGCGCCGCGGGCGAGGGCCGCGACCCGCGAGCCATCCAGGTGGTGCTGGACGAGTCCGCGGAGGTGCTGCGCGCCGCCCGCGGCGTGCTCATCAGCCGCACGCGCCACGGCTTCGTGTGCGCCAACGCCGGCGTGGACGCCTCCAATGCCTCAGCCGACGGCACCCCGGGCACGCTGGTCCTGCTGCCGCGAGACCCGGACGCCTCCGCCCGGCGCATCCGTGCGCGTCTGCGCGAGCTCTCGGGGCCGCGCGCGGACACGGGAACTGGGCCGGCCGTGCTGATCACAGACAGCTTCGGCCGCGCCTGGCGCAACGGCCAGGTGGACGTGGCGATCGGGCTGGCGGGCATGCAGCCTCTGGACGACTGGCGCGGGCGCACCGACGCGAACGGCATGGAGCTGCGGGCGACGTGGCTGGCGATCGCCGACGCGGCAGCGGGAGCCGCCGACCTCGCCCGCGCCAAGGACTCGCGCGAGCCGGTGGTGATCATCGACGGCCTGCAGCGCTATGTCACTGCCGAGGACGGTCCGGGGGCGGTGGCGCTGCTGCGTCCGCTCGAGGAGGATCTGTTTCGCTGAGCTCGGACCAGAAGCGGATGAACTCGCGCTCGCGGCCGATGCCGGCCTCCAGCGCGAGGCGCATCCCCCGGGGCATCTCCGAGGAGCCCTCGTGCAGATGTTCGTAGGCGCGCAGCTGGCGGCCGTGAGCGTCCAGCTGCGCCGCTGCGAGCTTGGCCGGGTCGGCGCCGAAGAACAGCTTCAGCGTCCCCTCGTCGCGGACCTCCTCCAGCGCGCCCGTCGGCTGCGAGCGCCACAGCTCGAGCGCCTGCGCTCCCCTCTCGGTGACGCGGTAGATCCGCCGACGCCTGCCCATCTGCTCGCGCTGCTCTGAGAGCAGGCCCGCCCGCGCGAGGCGCGCGCACTCGGTGTACAGCTGGGTGTGGGGCACCGTCCAGAAGTTGATCGTGCTGATCTGCGCCAGGCGCTTGAGGTCATACGGCGTGGCCGGCTGCAGGCGCTCCAGCAGGCCCAGGACGATGTAGGAGGTCTCCGTAAGTCGAAGAGTTGACATCGTCGGCAGACTAGCCTACGGTATGAATCGTTCGGTTCGAACCATACGGGAGGAACCATTATGTCTGCGACTGCGCCGGCCACGACCACGCCGACCGTCGGCTTCTCGACGCTCGAAGAGGAGGTGAGCGTCAGCGAGCTGCCCGTGAACGGCACGCTGCCACCGTGGCTGCAGGGCTCGCTGCTGCGCACGGGGCCGGCCAAGTTCGAGGTGGCGGAGCAGCGCCTGAGCCACTGGTTCGACGGCCTGGCGATGCTGCACCGCTTCACGATCGCCGACGGGCACGCCTCCTATGGCAACCGCTTCCTGGAGAGCCGCGCCTACCGCGCCGCGCGCCAGCAGGGCCGACTCGTGTACGGGGAGTTCGCCACCGATCCCTGCCGGTCGCTGTTCAAGCGTGTGCAGACGCTGTTCTCGCCAGGCAGCGCGCTCACGGACAACGCCAACGTCAACGTCGCGCGCCTGGGTGAGCGCTTCGTGGCGATGACCGAGACGCCGCTGGCGGTCGAGTTCGACCCCCACACGCTGCAGGCTGCCGGCGTGCGCCCGTTCCGCGCGCCCGGCCAGCTGAGCACCGCGCACCCGCACATGGACCGCGCGAGCGGCTCGATGCTCAACTACGCAGCCAAGCTGGGGCTGCGCAGCAGCTACCGGTTCTTCGAGCTCGCGGCTGCGCCCAATGGCGCCAGGCAGGCCAAGCCGAGGGTCATCGCCTCGCTGCCGGTCGCCGAGCCGGCGTACATGCACTCGTTCGGGCTGACCGACCGCTGGTTCGTGCTGGCCGAGTTCCCGTTCGTGGTCAACCCGCTGGCGCTGGCGCTGTCCGGGCGCCCGTACATCGAGAACTACCGCTGGAAGCCCGAGCGGGGCACCCGCTTCACGCTGGTCGATCGCGCGACGGGGGCTGCAACGACGGGCTTCGAGACGGACGCGTGCTTCGCGTTTCACCACGTCAATGCCTACGACGAAGGCGATCGGGTGGTGGTGGATGTGTGCACCGTCCCGGACGCGGGCATCGTGGAGGACCTCTACCTGGAGCGCCTGCGCGGCGGTTGCGCGCTCCCGCAGCCGCAGCTCACCCGCTTTCGGCTCGGGCTCGCCGACCGCTCGGTCACCCGAGAGCGCATCGGCGAGGAGGGCATCGAGCTGCCACGCATCAACTACGGACGCTGCAACGGGCGCACGTATCGGTACGCGTGGGGCAACGACCTGGGCCCGAGCGGCTGGTTCGAGAAGATCGTCAAGATCGACGTCGGCGACGGAACCGCGCTCAGCTTCTCAGAGCCCGGCTGCTACCCGGGAGAGCCCGTGTTCGTGGCCGCCCCGGACGCCGAGCGCGAGGACGACGGCGTACTCCTATCGGTCGTGCTGGACGCACGCTCGGAGACCTCCTTCCTGCTCGTGCTGGACGCCAGCGACCTCAGCGAGCTGGCGCGCGCGGAGGTGCCCCACCACATCCCGTTCGGCTTCCACGGCCAGTTCGCGCGCGCTTAGGCGGACGTTTTTCCGATCGGGGACCTTCAGCGTTCGAGCAGGTCCTGGTCGTCCTCGACCGCCGTCGAGTCGACGTCGGCTGGAGGGGAAGGTCCTCGTCCGCGCGGCGTAAAGCGGGCGGCCGTGGCGGCGAAGCCCATCATCCGATCGACATAGCGGCGGGAGATCCAGCGGCGGACGAGCGCCCGGAAGGGCGCCAGCACGAGCAGCGCCCCAAGCGCGTCGGTGACGAAGCCGGGGATCACGAGCAGCACACCGCCGAGGAAGCCGAGCACGCCGTCCAGCGCGGCGCGGCCGGGCGCGCGCCGCTCGGACACCGCAGCCGACACGCGCTCGACCGCCGTGCGCCCCTGGACACGCAGCACCTGTATGCCCAGCAGCGAAGTCCCGAGCAGCAGTACGACGGCCGGCAGCCATCCAATGGCGAGCCCGACCTCGATGAAGACGAACACCTCCAGGACGGGCCATGCGATCAGGACGAGAACGAACATCTCGACAGCGTACGCGGGGCAGGCGGTCGAGCAGTGGGGGTAGCTGCTAAACGGCGACCGGTAGCTCGCCCGGCGCGGCCGGCGACGCCAGCGGGTACTCGCGTCTGATCCGGTAGAGCGTGGTGCGCTCGGCCGCCGGGCGCCCCGCCTCGTGCGCGGCTGCCACGAGTTGCTCGGGCTCGAGGCGAGTGCCGTGATAGCTGCCCGCGAGACGACTGATCGACTCCTCCATGAGCGTGCCGCCGAGGTCGTTGACGCCCCAGCGCAGCGCCTCGGTGGCGGCGTCGAGGCCCATCTTCACCCAGCTGGCCTGCAGGCTCGCAACGGTCCGTCCCAGCGCCAGGCGGAACACGGCGGTGTGCTTGAGGTTCTCCTCGCGCGAGATCTCCTCCACCCCATGTGTGCGCCCGAGCAGCGTCTGAAACGGGATGAACGACAGCGGCACGAACTCGGTGATCCCGCCCGTGCGCTCCTGCAGCTCACGGACCACACGCATGTGCTCAGCCAGCTCCCACGGCTCCTCGATGTGACCGAACATGACCGTCGCCGTCGACCGCAGCCCAGCCGCGTGCGAGGCCTCGATGATCTCCACCCAGCGCGCCACCGGCAGCTTGTTCGGCGAGATGCGCTCGCGCACGCCGTCGTGCAGCACCTCCGCGGCGGTGCCCGGCGTCGAGCCGAGGCCCGCATCGCGCAGCCGCGCGAACACCTCCGCGGGCGACAGCGCGGAGATGTCGCACATGTGCGCGATCTCCATCGGGCTGTACGCGTGCAGGTGCAGATCGGCCCCCGCATCCGCGGCGGTCGCCTTCGCCAGCCGAAGCCACCCCAGGTAGTCCTCGAGCTGCCAGTCGGGGTGGATCCCCGACTGGATGCACAGCTCGGTCGCGCCGAACTCCAGCGCGTCGTGGATGCGGCCTATGAACTCCCGCTCGTCGTGCTCGTAGGCGTCGGGCGAGCGCTTACCCTGACCGAACCCGCAGAACGCGCAGCCGACGGTGCAGACATTGGAGATGTTGATGTTGCGGTTGACCACGAACGTCACGAGCTCCCCAGCCAGCTCCGCGCGAAGCTCGTCTGCCGCCTGGCGCATGTCCTCGATCGCCTCCGGGCGAGTCTCCGCGAACATCGCCGTCAGCTCCTCGGCGCTCAGGGCCAGCCCGTCCCGTGCGCGCACTGTGGCGCCGGCGACGAGATCCGGGCGGATCGGTGCCGGCGGGTCGGTGCGTCCGGAGCCGCGGCGCGGGATGAAGCTCCAGTACTTGACCTTGATCGTGTCCATCACGCCCTGCGCAACCCAATCCTGGTCGATGTACTGCGGGTACACGCACAGTCGCTCCGTCAGCGCGACACCGTCCTTCTGCAGCTCCTTGCGGACCTGGTGTGGCGAGGGGAACGGGTGCTCCGGGGAGATGTGATCGCCGTTGGCGCTCAGCCCTCCCAGGTCGGTCGCGCCGGCGGCCACCAGCTCGCCCCACCAGTCGGCCAGGTTCGGAGGGATCTGGATGCCCACGTCCGGCATCAGCCTCCTGGTCTCGGCGATCAGGCGCTTCATGTCCTCGATGTTCACCGGACACGCCCACTCCGGCAGCGGCAGCTCGGGGCGTGAGTCGGCGACGCCGGTGCGCCAGTACTCGCGCGCGGCCGCGTCGGCGATCTCCGCCGGCTCCTGGCCGTAATAGCGCTGGTGCGGCACGAAGTTCTGCAGGATCACCTCCTGGATGTGCCCGTACTCCGCATGCACCGCGGCGAGCGCCTCCAGCGATTCGACGCGCTCCTGCTCGCTCTCGCCGATCCCCACGAGGATGCCGCTCGTGAACGGGATCCGCAGCTCGCCGGCCGCCCGGATCGTTTCGAGGCGCCGTGCCGGGTGCTTGGTCGGCGAGCCGGCGTGCACCGTCTCCATCAGCCGCTCGGAGACCGACTCGAGCATCAGCCCCTGCGAGGCGGTCACCTCGCGCAGCCGAGCCAGGTCCTCACGGGTGAGCACGCCGAGGTTCGTATGCGGCAACAGGCCCCGCTCGAGCGCGCGCTCGCACGTCCACACCACATACGCGGTGAAGTCCTCGTGGCCGTACTCGCGCAGCCTGGCGGCCACCTCGGGGTTGACCTCGGGACGCTCCCCTGTCAGCACCAGCAGCTCCTTGACCTGGCGTTTGGCCGCCCCGTCCAGGATCTCCAGGACCTCCTCCGGCGCGTACAGGTGCGCCTGGTGCGTGGCGAACGCGCAGTACTTGCAGTAGCAGCGACACGTCCGCGACAGCGACAGCGTCAGGTTGCGCGAGAAGGTCACCCTGCGACGCATGGGATGAGTCTATGACGACCTGCAGCACAAGCCGGCTGAGATCGCCCAACGCCGCCCTTGACACGGGAGAACTGTTGAGTTTTGTAGGGTTGGCTACAGCTCATCGCTGGCAGTGGCGATCTTGCGCTGACCCTATGAGCAGTGTTGAGGCTGGGTGCTGAGACGAAGGGCCGTCGCGGTTCTGCGGCGATCAGGGCTCCTTCGCGTCAGGCGGGGCGGCATCGGCCTGCGCTCAATCGTGAACTCCTACTGGAAGGACCTGTATGACCGTGCTCCGCTCTCGTTTGTCTGTGGCGCGTTGGCGCCGCCTCGTTGTGTCCGTGCCGCTTGCGTTCCTAGCCTTGACCGGCGCGGCCAGCGCTGCGACCTTCACGGTCAACGACCCGACCGACTCGCCGCTCGCCAATCCCGCGGGCACGACCTGTGTCTCCGCGCACGGCGAAACCTGCACGCTGCGAGCCGCAGTCCAGGCGGCGGACAACGCGGGCGGCTCGAGCACGATCACGCTGCCCACCGGCGACTACGAGCTGACGGTCGAAAACCCGAAAGCGAGCAGCGAAGACGAACCGGCGACCGGTGATCTCGATGTGAAGGAAGGCGTTGAGCTGTCGATCGATGGCGCGGGCGCGTCTTCGACGACGATCGACGCGAACCACATCGACCGCGCGTTTGCCGTGCACGCCAAAGCGGCTCTCTCGATCGGGGGCGTGACGGTCGAGAATGGCACCCAGAACGGCGAGGAACCCGGCGACAAGTCGATCGATGCCGGCTACGGCGGCGCGTTCTACAACGACGGTTCGCTGTCGATCGAAGGCAGCGTGCTGACGGGCAACTCCGCGGACGATGGGGGAGGTGTCGTCTACGCGGGCACGGAAGCGAGCGCGACCTCGATCAGGAGCTCGACGGTCACGCAGAACGCAGCTGACGACGACGGCGGCGTGCTCGAGGTGGAATCGGGCAGCGTGACCCTCGCGGGCGATCAGATAACTCACAACAGCGCGGATGACGACGGAGCGGTCCTCTACGCCTACGAGCACTCCGGCACGGTCGGTGCGATCACGGTGAGTGGCAGTACGCTGGACCACAACGTCGGCGAGGAGGGCGGGGTGCTGTATCTCGACGACGCCGGTGCGCTCAGCGTGTCGCAAAGCAGCCTCGAACACAACGTCACCTACTACGACGGCAGTGCGGTCTACGACGAGGAATCGGGCGCCATCACCATCAGCAACTCGTCCGTCTCCGACGATGGCGTGGCCTACTACGAGGGTTCCGCCGTGTACGCCGATCGCGACGGCTCGCTGACAGCGAGCTCGTCCACCTTCGACCACGACGCCAGCAGCTATGACGGCGACGGCGGCGCGCTGGACATGGACGAAACCGACCTCAGGGTCAGCGCGTCCACCTTCGAAGGCAACCAGACCGAAGCGGGCGGGGCAATCTACGTAGACGGCACCTCGGCGACCGCTACGCAGTCGATCACGACGAGCACCTTCGCCAACAACAGCGCCGGAGACGAGGAGGGCGGCGCGATCTACGACGACTACGGCGATCTCGCGGTCTCCGACAGCACGTTCACCGGCAACAGCGCCACCTATTACGGCGGAGCCCTCTACTACGAGAGCCGCGACGGCCTGTCGTTGATCAACGACACCTTCGACGGCAACCAGTCAGGCGAGTACGGCGGCGCGCTCTACTTCGACACCACCGCCAGCACGGGCTCGATCGAACTGCTCAACGACACTATCGCCCGCAACACCGCCTACTACGGGGGCGGGATCTACGCGCCCGACGACGCCGACACGATCGAGAACACGATCGTCGCGGACAACAGCGGGACCAAGGAATCCACCGACGGGGGCGGCGACTGCTACTACCAGGCCGAAGCAGCGGACAAGGGCGGCAACCTCGACAGCGACGGCACCTGCTTCGGCGAATCCGAAGCCGCCGGCGACCAGATAGGCGTCGATCCGCTGCTCGAGCCGTTGGCAAGCAACGGTGGGCCGACTGAAACCGACGCGCTGCTCCCTGGCAGTCCCGCGATCGGGAAGGCGATCGGCGCGACATGCCCGACCACCGATCAGCGCGGCGTTGCGCGATCGGCCAGCGCCTGCGACGTCGGCGCATTCCAGACGGTGCCCGCCGACCTCTCGGTCGCGGTCGCCGCGCCGGCGAACACGACTCGTGGCGATGCGATCGCCTACACGATCACGGTCACCAACAACGGCCCCGGCCCGACGGGCGGCGTGACGCTCACCGAGGCGCTACCGGCCGGCACGTCGCTGTACTCGATCAACGCCTCACAGGGCTCCTGCTCGGGAACGAGCACGCTCACCTGTGCGCTCGGCGCGCTCGAAGACGGCGCGAGCGCGACAGTGCAGGTGACGGCCATCGCGAACACGACCGGCTCGCTCACCGACACCGCCTCGGTCACGAGCACCGAAACCGACCCGAACCCGGCCAACAACAGCACGAGCGCGACAACGCTCGTCAGGGAATTCCCGACCAGCACGACCACCACGACGACCACGACCACCACGCCAACGACAGCGCCGACCGCCAAGCCGCAGGCGACGACGGGCAAGGCAAGCGAGCAGACCACGACATCGCTCGCGTTCAGCGGCACGATCAACCCCGAGGGCTCGGCGACGACCTGGCGCTTGGCGATCGGGACGAGCAAGAAGAAGCTCGAGCGTCTGACCGTCAAGCAGTCCGCTGGCTCGGGCACGACCCCGCTCGGCGTGCTCGCGATCATCAAGGGGCTGAAGCCCGGCACCCGCTACTACGTCGAGATCGTCGCGGTCAACGCGAACGGTAGTTCCCACGGCAAGATCGTCGAGCTCGAGACGAAGGGCAAAGCACCCAAGAAGAAGTAGGCGCAGCACAACAAGAAGAAGTCGCGGCGGCGCGCGCTTCGCTCGGGCTCGGCCTGGGCGAAGCGCGCGCCTCGAACGGACGGGGCCCGGCACGATCTCGCATGCACCGCTCCGATTCCCTCCGAGAGGACCGGGCTTACGCCTCCGGCCTGCTTGCATGAGTACCCTCGTGCTCACCAAGGGCACCAGTCCCTCGACGACGAGCAGCCGCCACCCAGAAAGGACAGGAGCGACACATGACTGAGAGCATCAGCGAGAGCGAGAACCCGGCGATCCCGAGCCCGACTCCCACGGTGCCCAGTCCGAGGACGAACCACGACTGGTGGCCCAACCAGCTGGACCTGAGCGTGTTGCACCGGCACTCGCCCCTGTCCGATCCGATGGGCGAGGGCTTCGACTACGCCAAGGAGTTCCAGACCCTCGACGTCGACGCGCTCAAGGCCGACCTGATTGCGCTCATGAGCACCTCGCAGGAATGGTGGCCCTCCGACTACGGCCACTACGGGCCGCTCTTCATCCGCATGAGCTGGCACGCCGCCGGCACCTACCGCATCGCCGACGGCCGGGGTGGCGGCGGCCAGGGCGCCCAGCGCTTCGCCCCGCTCAACAGCTGGCCCGACAACGCCAGCCTGGACAAGGCGCGCCGGCTGCTCTGGCCGATCAAGCAGAAGTACGGCCGCAAGATCTCCTGGGCCGACCTGCTCGTCTACACCGGCAACGTGGCGATGGAGTCGATGGGCTTTCAGACCTTCGGGTTCGGCTTCGGCCGCGAGGACATCTGGGAGGCCGAGGAGATCTACTGGGGCAGTGAGGACACATGGCTGGGCGACGAGCGCTACAGCGGCCAACGCGAGCTCGCCAAGCCGCTCGGCGCAGTGCAGATGGGCCTCATCTACGTCAACCCCGAGGGCCCCAACGGCGACCCGGACCCGCTGGCGGCCGCCAAGGACATCCGCGAGACCTTCGCCCGCATGGCCATGAACGACGAGGAGACGGCCGCCCTGATCATCGGCGGGCACACCTTCGGCAAGACCCACGGCGCGGTCGACCCCAGCAACATCGGCCCGGAGCCCGAGGCAGCCCCACTCGAGGAACAGGGCCTCGGCTGGAAGAACAGCGTCGGCAACGGCAACGGCGCGCAGACCCTCACCAGCGGACTGGAGGGCGCGTGGACGAAGGAGCCCGCGAAGTGGGACAACGGCTTCCTCGAGAACCTCTTCCAGTACGACTGGGAGCTCACGGAGAGCCCGGCGGGGGCGAAGCAGTGGACGCCCAAGAACCCCGAGGCTCAAGGCACCGTTCCGGACGCGCACGACCCGTCCAAGCGCCACGCGCCGATGATGCTCACGACGGACCTCGCCCTGAAGGTCGACCCGATCTACGGTCCGATCTCCAAGCGCTTCTACGAGAATCCCGACCAGCTCGCCGACGCATTCGCCAAGGCCTGGTACAAGCTCCTGCACCGCGACATGGGCCCCATCGCGCGCTACCTCGGCCCGTGGATTCCGGCGGAGCAGCTGTGGCAGGACCCCGTCCCCCCGGTCGCTCACGAGCCCGTGAGCGCCGGCGAGATCGCCTCGCTGAAGGAGAAGGTCCTCGCCTCGGGCCTTTCGATCGGGCGGCTGATCGCGACCGCCTGGACGTCGGCAGCCTCGTTCCGCGGCACCGACAAGCGCGGTGGCGCGAACGGAGCGCGGGTCCGCCTGGCACCACAGAAGGCCTGGGAGTGGGGCGAGCCGGCTGAGCTCGCGGGCGCGCTCGGGACGCTCGAGCAGATCCAGAAGGAGTTCAACGAGTCGCAGTCCGCAGGCAAGCGGATCTCGTTGGCCGATCTGATCGTCCTCGGCGGATGCGCGGCCGTCGAGCAGGCCGCTAAGAACGCCGGTCACGACGTCTCGGTCCCCTTCACCCCGGGGCGCACCGACGCCTCCCAGGAGCAGACCGACGTCGAGTCCTTCTCCGTGCTCGAGCCGACCGTCGACGGCTTTCGCAACTACTTCCGCCCGGGCGAGCCGATGCCGCTCGAGCACGGGCTGCTGGAGCGGGCCTACATGCTGAGGCTGACCGCTCCGGAGATGACGGTGCTGATCGGCGGCATGCGCGCCCTGAACGCAAACCACGGGCAGTCGCGGCACGGCGTCTTCACCGACCGGCCGGAGGCGCTGAGCAACGACTTCTTCGTGAACCTGCTCGACATGAACACCGAGTGGAAGGCGTCGGGCTCCGCGGAGAACGTCTACGAGGGGCGCGATCGCGCGAGCGGCGAGGTCCGATGGACCGCCACCTCCGTCGACCTCGTTTTCGGCTCGAACTCCGAGCTCCGGGCGCTCGCGGAGGTCCACGCCTGCGAGGACGCCGGGGAGAAGTTCGTGGGCGATTTCGTCGCCGCCTGGGACAAGGTCATGAACCTCGACCGGTTCGACCGATCCTGACCGGGCGCTCGGCCACCGGCGTCTACCTCGCCCGCCACGGCGAGACCGCCTACAACCACGAAGGCCGCTTCCAGGGCCAGCAGCAGGTGCCGCTCAACGACACCGGCCGCGCCCAGGCGGCGGAGCTGGCCGAGCGCGCCGTCGCCTACGGCTTCCGCGCGCTGTGGTGCAGCCCGCTGCTGCGCGCTCGCGAAACCGCAGACATCGTCGCCGCGCGCATCGGCCTGCAGCCAGTCGAGGACCCGCGCCTGATGGAGACCGACGCGGGCGAGTGGACCGACCGCTCCTTCGCCGACGTCCGCGCCGAAGCGCCGCAGCTGTTCGACGCGTTCGCCGCCGCCGATCCCGGCTTCGCCTTCCCAGGCGGCGAGTCCTTCACCGAGCAGGAGGTACGCGTCAACGCTGTCCTCGAGCGCGTCCAGGCCGGGGCGCTGCCGGCACTGGTCGTCTGCCACGGGATGGTCATCAGAGCGGCCCTCTACACCCGTGCCGAGGACGGGCAGCTTCCGTTCCAGCGCGTTCCCAACGCGGCGATCGTTCCCCTGGACCCGGCTGAGGCCGCCGTCGCCGATCTCGGTGGCGGCGAGGCGACGCTCGCGACCTGAGCCAGTCGCAACTCATTAGACTCCGCCTAATAGCGTCGTCAATATTAGGCTACAGCTAATATCAATATGGCCATCGCCGCCGCCAAGACGATACTTGTAAAGGTGCCTATCAGGAAGTACTCGGTAATCTCGTCGACGTTCGATTCGGCCTCACCGATCTCGCGAAACCGCAGCAGGCCCTTTGCGGCGATCACGAAGCCGGCCGCTGCCACGTTTCCAGAAAGCACCGCAGCAGCAACTATTAGACGCTCCATCGGCCCGAGCAGACGCCCACCGTGCAGGGTACCTTCGCCGTCCAACAATGACGGCCCCGCCGCCCCCAGGACCAGCTGGACAATCCGATTTGCCGTGCCGAGCAGGAAGAGGGTGGCTCCTACACCGAGAACGAACTGATCGACGGATGCCTGATGGACGAAGCCGAAGCCAAGTTTTGAGTACCACGTCGCAACATCACCGCCGATGCCACCGGCAGAGCCACTCAGGGCGACCAGCGCCACGATGACGCTCGTCAACAGTGCGAGCGTGAGCTCGGGTTTCAATCCCTTTGGGGGCAAAGCCGACCAGAGCCACAGGATGACGAATGAGATCGCAATGGCGAGCGAAACACCCAAAGAGTCCATGCCACTCAATGCAGCGACGGCTGCAACCGTAGCCGTTCCAGCGAGGGCAGCAACGACGGCGCGTAGCCACTGTTTGTCGTTTGATGACCAGCGCACCAGATCAACGACACCGAAGCCGAGAAGCCCAAGCGCTACAAGGATCACCGGTAGCGCTCCTCGAGCTGACTCTGCGCCGCGACAACCGCAAATGCACCGCTACGAGCGAGGCTCTGCGAGATCGCGCCTTGCGTAGCTCCTTCCCGAGTTGCGATCTCGGACTGCGACAGGCCCAACATCAGACCATAGAGTCGGTTCTGGCCGATTCGCTTCATGCGATCGACGAACGCATCACGACAAAGCAGAAACGCATTCAGCGCCGCCGCCTCTCCCGTCCATCGGCTCGAATTAGCACAGAGATAGGTACGCACAAAGCTGGTGTGCTGCACCTCGGATATCTGCTTGGCCAATATGATCGCTTCCCGTGCGCTCCACCACCCGGGCCCGTCCTGGGACATACGGTGTTTCCTCCCGAGAACCTCCACCGGCCCTATACCGAGTCCATAGCGGGAGTCCACCCGAGCGGAGTCCAACAGAGCCAAGCGAATCAACAGGCTTGCCCTCACTGCGGTTGCAACCCTGTCGAAAGAGGCCTGAAACTCGTCGCCAATCGTCGGTTCGAGCGGAACAAGCGGCTTCAAGGTCTCGTTTACTTCGTCCAGCACCGCGTCGAGGCGCGATTGGAGCAGCCGACGATCACTTGCCCGTCGCGAAGCTACCACGTCTCCGATCAGCGTAAAAACTGGCCGAGTCGCTGCCATAGCCATTAGATATTATCTAAAGACGACGACGCTATTAGCTTTCTCCTAATGCCGCAACGCCCCGTGCAGCAGCCACGAGTCGTCCGTGCCACCCGCAGCGCACCACACCTCCAGGCTTCACCGCCCGATCTGCGCCACGCCGTTGACGTCCTCGCCGGCGACCAGCAGAAACTCGTTTTCGGCTCCGCGCCCGCGAGCCTCGCGGTAGGGCCGGTACTCCTCGCTCGCGTAGAACTCCTCCGCGACCTCTTTCGACGGCCACTCGATCAGCACGACCGCCTGCGGGGCTGGGCGCTCGCCCTCGACCTTCTCGATCGTCGCTGTGCGCGAGAGGTAGCGCCCGCCGCGTCGCTCGACCATGCCGGTGACGTTCGCGACGTACTCGCGAATCCAGCTCGGATCCCTTACGTCCATCTCGGCAACCGTGTAGTACTTCATCGCTCCTCCCGCCATCGATTGCGCCGCCGGCCGGCGGCCTCAGCGCAGGATGACGCACCCGGTGGTGCCGTGGGCGATGAGCGTGCGTTCGGACATGCGCGCGACTTCAGCAGTGTCGAGCGTCTCGCGCGTGCTCATGCCGCATCCTCGATCGCCAGCGGCTCAGCGATCAGCGGGTCCGCGATCGGCTCGCTGATCAGCGGCCGGTCGCTCTCCGGCACCGACGCGTTGTGTCGGAGCGGAGGTCCGATCACCGCCAGCGCGAGCCCCGCCGTGAGCCCGCCGACGACGCTGATCAGCCACGCCTGATGGAAGTCCGAGGCGCTCCCGGCACTGGTCCCGAGCACCGCCACGAGCAGCGCGACGCCCAGCGCCGCCCCGATCTGGCGGCCCATCGTCAGCACCGCGGCGCCCGTCGCGAACCGCTCGGGAGCCAGCGAGGATGCGCCCGCGCCCGTGAGCGTCGGGATCATCAGGCCAACGCCCGCGCCGCTGATCGCAATGCCGGGCAGGTACTCGGACCAATAGGCCGGCGTGTCCCCCGTCTGGGTGATGTAGAAGAGCTGACCGGCCACGAACAGCAGCGCACCGAGCATCCCCGGGATGCGATAGCCCACGCGAGCACCCAGCCGCGCCGAGGGCACGCTGAACGCCGTCGCCATCGCCGGGCCCGGGAAAAGCATCAGACCGGCCGTCAGCACGCTCTGGTGCCACACGCCGGTCAGGAACAGGACGCCCGCAAGCAGCATCGCGCCGAAGCCTGCGAAGAACAACACCGAGGCGCCGACGGCGAGCCCGAAGCTGCGCACGCGCAGCATCGACGGCTCCACGATCGGCGAGGGATGGCGCGCAGAGCGCCACCAGATCGCCGGCAGCCCCACGACCGTCACGACGAGCAGGGCAAGGATCGCCGGCGAAGCCCACCCCCATTCCTGGCCCTTGACGATCGCCACCACCAGCGAGCCGATCGCCAGGATCAGCGCGAGCGCGCCGACGACGTCAGGACGTCCGGAGCCGAGCTCCCGTCGCTCCGCGAGCGTGCGCAGCCCGAAGCCGAGGCCGAGCAGCCCGACCGGAACGTTCACCAGGAACACCCAGCGCCAGTCGGCCTGCACGAGCAGACCGCCCAGCGGCGGGCCCGCCGCCGCCGCGATGCCTCCCGTGGCAGCCCACACGCCGATCGCCACATGGCGCTCATGCGGCCCGAACTCCGGCAGCATCAGCCCCAGAGAGGTCGGCAGCATCAGCGCGCCACCCGCCGCCTGGACGACGCGCGCGACGATCAGAAAGCCCACCGACGGTGCCAGCGCGCACGCGGTGCTCGCGGCGACGAACACGCCCAGGCCCAGCAGGAAAGCGCGCTTTCGCCCGAACGCGTCCGCCCAACGACCGGCCGGCACGAGCAGCGCCGCGAACACGATCGCGTAGCCGCTCAGGATCCACGACAGCGAGCCCAAAGACGCCCCGCCGAAGTGCTTGGAGATAGCCGGGAAGGCGATGTTGACGATGAACAAATCGAGGCTCGACATGAACACCCCGACGCACACGATGAGGGAGACCCGCCATTTCCGTTGCATCATGAAACGGACCATAGCACAGGGTTGCGTGATGCAACTCAACTCGGCTATGCTGGGTTGAGAGATGCTCGGAAACGACTACAAGTCCCAGACGTGCAGCATCGCGGGCGCGCTCGAGGTCGTAGGCGAGCGCTGGTCGCTGTTGATCGTGCGCGACATCTTCCTCGGGCTCCGCCGCTTCGACGAGCTCCAGTCCGACCTCGGGATCGCGCGCAACGTGCTGCAGACACGGCTGACGCGGCTGCTCGAGCACGGCGTGATCGAGCGCCGTCCCTACCAGGAGCGTCCCCCCCGCTTCGAGTACTTCCTCACCGAGAAGGGGCTCGACCTGTGGCCCACGGTCGTCGCGCTGATGAAGTGGGGCGATCGCTACGCCGCCCCCGCCGCCGGCCCGCCGGTCCTGCTCGAGCACCGCGGCTGCGGCGGGAACATCGACGAGCATCGCATCTGCGAGCGCTGCGGGGCCAAGCTCTCCGCTCGGGACTCGCGGGCGCTCCCCGGACCCGGCGCCACGCCCGAGCACCCGCTGCTGCGGCGAGCCGAGCGCCAGGGGGCCGCCTGACAGCCCCGCGCCGCCGATCCCCCGCTCACACGCCTGTTGCTAGGGTCCGCCCGTGCTCGAATTGCTGGTTGGACTTATCGGGTTCGTGATCCTGGTGGCGCTCGGCATTTCGATATGGCGCTCCGTCGGCGGTCCCCCCCAGTAACCGGCCTACAGCAGCCCGGCCACCAGGTCGGGGCCTTCCCGAGCCATCCGCGAGCGCGGCACAACGAGGTCGAAGCCGGCGCGCTCAGCGCGCTCGCGCACGGCGGCTTCCACGTGTGAGTAGAAGCCAAGGGTGCGCGTCGCGCCGAGCACTTCAGCATCGGCGAGCGATTCCACGACGGCAGCCCCGTCGAGCTCGCCGTCGGTGAGGTCCACGACCAGCACGTCGGCCACCCCGCGTCCCGGATCGGCGGGATCCACGGCGAGGAGCTCTCGCAGCCGGCGCTCGTCCGCCACCAGCTCGACCTCGTTGCCGGCGAGGGTGAGCGCCCCCTGGACCTGCGAGCCGAACAGCAGGTCGCGTGTGAGCGCCAACACGCGCGCCATCGCTACTGCGCCCGCAGGCGGCGAAACTCCTCGCGTGCGGAGTACGGACGTCCCCACATCTGCGTGACCTCCACCCGCCCGCTGCGGGTCTCGCGCACGACCATCTCGCCCTCGATGCCGGCGTCGTCCAGCAGGCGCAGCGCGCCGTGCACGGTCGGCGCCGAGGCGGCGTGGCCGAAGCGGTGCGCCACCAGCAGGCGCCAATGCCAGTCGTGGTGCGAGTACGGCCGGGCGTTGCAGGTGGCCAGGTACAGCGCAGTCTCCACGTAACGGGACTCTTCGGCGATCCGCAGGTCGAGCTCGAGATCTGTCCAGTCCTCGGGCAGCGAGTCGACGATGCTCTGAAAGCTCTCAGCCAGATCCATTGGCGAGAAGCCTATCGCGGCTATTCTCGAACACATGGCAAGCACGTCGATCGACACCCTCGAGGCGGAGTACCAAACGCTGCTCGAGGGCTGCGGACTGCTCGACCGATCGGAGCGCGGGAAGCTCGCTCTGAGCGGAGCCGGCGCGTTGGAGTTCCTCAACGGCCAGGTCACGAACGAGCTGATCGCACTCCAACCGGGCGAGGGCTGCTACGCCGCGTTCCTCACCCCCAAGGGCAAGATGCTCGGCGATCTGCGCATCCTGGCCGTCGGCGCCGACGACACACAGACGGCACCGAGCGAGCTGCTGCTCGACACCGAGCGGGTGGCCCTGCAGGCGCTGTTCGACATGATCCGCCGCTACAAGGTCGGCTACCAGGTGGAGCTGCACAAGCGGACGCTCGAGCGCGGGCTGCTGTCGCTGATCGGGCCCAATGCCACGACCGTCGCCGGCGCGCGGGAGCCGGGGATCGACCTCGACGAGCGCGAGCACGCCAGCGCAGCCCTCGAGATCGACGGCATCGCCTGCCTGGCCGTGCGCACCTACCTCGGCGTGGACCTCATCTGCGACGCCTCCGACACGCCCACGCTGGCCGAGGCGCTGCAGGCGCGCGGCGCTGCGCCGGTGAGCGAGCAGGCCGCCGAGTGTCTGCGCATCGAGCACGGCCGCCCCCGCTACGGGATCGATCTGGACGACAGCGTGATCCCGCAGGAGGCCGGCCTGAACGACCGGGCGGTGAGCTTCACCAAGGGCTGCTATGTGGGCCAGGAGACGGTCGCGCGCCTGTTCTACAAGGGCAAGCCCAACCGCCATCTGCGCGGGCTGCGCCTCTCTAGGCAAGCCGTCTGCGGCGAGAAGCTGCTGCTGGGCGACCGTGCCGTCGGCAGCATCGCCAGCACTGTGGTCTCCCCCAGGCTCGGCCCGATCGCGCTCGCGCTCGTTCGCCGCGAGGCCGAGCCGGGCGCCGTCGTGAGCGTCGGCGAGGACGCCACCAGCGGCGAGATCGTCGAGCTTCCCTTCCCGCTGAGCTGAGCTGAGCTCAGGCTGCGTCCGAGGGCTCGCCCGGAGGGCGCCCTTCGCGCAGGTGCCGGCGCACCGCCGCGTCTTGGGCCCTGACCGCGTCGGCGCTCGAGTGCGTGTCGAGCGTGCCCTCGCCTTCAGGCGGCACACCGGATTCCTCGGTGTACTCGCGCCACTGCTCGCCGAGCAGGTCCAGGAGCTGGCTGGCGAGCAGCGGCGAGAAGGAGACGCGCGATACGACGATCCCCTGCTGGCCCTGCGGACCGATGCGCATGAAGTCGAGCGTGAACTCGTGCGGGGTACGGGCGATCGCGGCCGCGTTGGCCCATTTCCCGGCGAACTCCTCCGACGGCATCATGATGTTCGGGCCGTGCTCGGCGGGGCTCTCGTCGGGATCCTCGGGAGGGTCTGATTCGGTCACCGTCGATCGAGCGTAGCGCGGAGCGCCACCCGCTGCCGGGCCGGCAAACGGAACGATCCGCTCAGGCCGACTGCAGCGCGTCGATCATCGGAGCGAGCACCGCCAGCAGCTCGTCCACGGGGACGGACGCGAGCGTGGGCAGGGTCCCGTTGGAGCGGGTGACGGCCAACCCGAGCGTGACCGCGATCAGCAGCTCCGCGCGCAGCCTCGGCGAGGGCAGCTCCCGGGCGACCAAGTCGGAGACGAGCGGGTCGACGAGGCGCCGCTCGGTGACCGCTTGGATCTGCTCGCGTACATCGTCGGTGAGCGACGGGCTCGCCAGCGCGCGGCTGATCGGGCTGTGTCCGCGCTGCTCCCAGCGCTCGAGCAGCATCGCCACGAGCTGGTGCGCGTCGCGGTAGGAGGCCGGCGCGCCGAGCGGCTCCTCGGCGATGGTGGCGATGTACAGCCCTTCCTTGCCACCGAAGTAGCGGGCTATGAGCGCGGCGTCGACCCCCGCCCGCTCGCCGATTTCGCGCGTGGTCGCGCGGTCGTAGCCGAGCTCGTCGAACAGCGCGCGAGCGGCGTCCAGCAGCGCACGGCGGCTGGCCTGGGCGTCGCGGGAGCGCCGCTCCGGGGCCCTGCTATCCTTGTCAGCGGTCGATGTCATCATGCGCTGACAATATCATGGAATCGGTGCGATGACGGAGTCCGTGCGCCTGGACCACCACGGCCGGCCCGTCCCCGATCACTACAAGTGGATCGCGCTGTCGAACACCACGCTGGGGGTGCTGATCGCGACGATCAACGCCTCGATCCTGCTGATCTCGCTGCCGTCCATCTTCAGGGGCATCGACGTCGACCCGCTGAAGCCGAGCAACACCAACTACCTGCTGTGGCTGATCCTGGGCTTCCTCGTTGTCACCGCCGTGCTCGTCGTCAGCCTGGGGCGCCTGGGCGACATCTACGGGCGCGCGCGCACGTACAACCTGGGCTTCGCCGTGTTCACGCTGTTCAGCATCCTGCTGTCGGTCACCTGGATGAAGGGCTCGGACGGCGCGCTGTGGCTGATCGTCATGCGGGCCCTGCAGGGGGTCGGCGGGGCGATGCTGTTCGCGAACTCCAGCGCGATCATCACTGACGCGTTCCCCCAGCGCCAGCGCGGGCTCGCGCTCGGCATCAACGGCGTGGCCGCGGTCGCCGGCTCCTCGATCGGACTCGTGCTCGGCGGCCTGCTCGCTCCTGTGGCGTGGCGCGCCGTGTTCCTCGTCTCGGTGCCGTTCGGCGTGTTCGGGACGGCGTGGGGCTTTGCCAAGCTGCGCGACCTCTCCGAGCGCAAACCGGCCAAGATCGACTGGCTGGGCAACGTCACGTTCGCGGTCGGCCTGGTCGCGGTGATGGTGGGGATCACCTACGGCATCCAGCCCTACGGCGCCCACACGATGGGCTGGACGAGCCCGAAGGTCCTGGGCGAGATCGGCGGCGGGATCCTGATGCTGATCGTCTTCTGCTTCGTGGAGACCAGGGTGGAGCAGCCGATGTTCCACCTCGACCTGTTCAAGCTGCGCGCCTTCTCCGCGGGCAACTTCGCCTCGCTGATGTCGGGCATCGGACGCGGCGGGCTGCAGTTCGTGCTGATCATCTGGCTGCAGGGCGTCTATCTGCCGCGCCACGGATACAGCTTTTCGGAAACACCGCTGTGGGCCGGCATCTACCTGCTGCCGCTCGTCGGGGGGATGCTCGTCGCGGGGCCGGTGGCGGGAGCCCTCTCGGATCGCATCGGCCCGCGCCCGTTCGCGGTGTCGGGGATGCTGCTCGCCGCCACCTCCTTCCTGCTGCTGGCGCTCTTGCCGGTCAACTTCTCCTATCCGGTGTTCGCGCTGGTGATCGCGCTGAACGGCCTGGGGATGGGGATCTTCTTCTCGCCCAACCGCGCGAGCATCATGAACAGCCTCCCCGCCAACCAGCGCGGCGCCGGCGGCGGCATGGCGGCGACGTTCATGAACTCGGCGATGGTGCTCTCGATCGGGGTCTTCTTCACGCTGATGATCGTGGGGCTCTCCGGCGGCCTGCACCAGTCGCTGTACACGGGCCTGCGCGCCCACGGCGTCTCCTCCGCAAGCGCAGCCAAGGCGGCGAGCCTCCCGCCCGTCTCGACGCTGTTCGCTGCCTTCCTCGGCTACAACCCCGTGAAGACGCTGCTCGGCACGACGGGGCTGAAGGGCGTCTCCGCGGCCCAGCAGCACGTCCTGCTGGGACACGCGTTCTTCCCGTCGGTCATCTCGCACCCGTTCTCGAGCGCCCTGTCCTCGGCGTTCACGTTCGGCCTGGCCGCGTGCCTGCTCGCGGGTCTCGCCTCCGCGATCCCCGCCCGCGGAGTCCCGTTCCTGGCTCGCGGCCGGCGCAAGCCGAGCGAGGATCACGCGGAGGAGACGCTCACCGTGATCCCCGCGGCCGGCACGCTCGAGTACGCCGGCGCGGACGTGAGCGAGGACAGCGGGTAGGATTCCGCTTCGTCCTTGATCCCGAGCAACGAGGTTCCAGAACACGTGGCGATCGATCTGCAACAAGTCTCCGCCGTCGACACCGAGCCTGGCGAGCTGCCCAAGACGATGGCCGCGTGGGTCATCCGCGAGGAGCGCTTCGGCGAACCGAAGGACGCCTTCCAGATCGAGGAGATCGAGGTCCCCGAGCCGGGTGCGTTCGAGGTGATCGTGCGCGTGATGGCGGCGGGCGTCAACTACAACAACGTGTGGGCCGCGCTCGGCAAGCCCGTGTCGGTGATGCGCTACGGCGACCACCCCCAGTTCGGCCACCACATCGGCGGCTCGGACGCTTCGGGGATCGTGTGGAAGGTCGGCGCGGGCGTGACGCGCTGGAAGGTGGGCGACGAGGTAGTCGTGCACTGCAACCAGGCCTCCTACGAGGACCCGGAGGTGCACGGCCTGGACCCGATGGCGGCGCCTTCGCAGAAGATCTGGGGCTATGAGACGACGTGGGGCTCCTTCGCGCAGTTCACGAAGGTCCAGGCCCAGCAGCTGCTGCCCAAGCCGCACGCGCTGAACTGGGAGGAGGCGGCCTCCTACGGGCTCGTGTACTTCACCGCCTACCGCATGCTGATCACCCGCTGCAAGCTGCAGGCTGGCGCCAACGTCCTGATCTGGGGCGCGGCCGGCGGCCTGGGCGTGTTCGCCACCCAGCTGTGCGCCGCGGCGGGCGCCAACTGCGTGGGCGTCGTCTCCTCCGAGGAGAAGGGCGAGCTGGTCAAGCGCCTGGGCGCGAAGGACTACATCAACCGCGACGAGTTCGCGGGGATGATGCGCAAGGGCGGCGAGTCCGAGGAGGAGGAGGCAGCGCGCTTCAAGGTCTCCCGCGCGTTCGCCAAGCGCGTCAAGGAGATCCTCGGCGACGCGCCCGACATCGTCTTCGAGCACGTCGGCAAAGCGACGTTCCCGACGTCGGTGTTCACGGCCAAGACCTTCGGCAAAGTGGTGATCTGCGCGGGCACCACCGGCCTCGACCTCGACTTCAACGTCGCCTACCTGTGGATGCGCCAGAAGGAGATCCTGGGCTCGCACTTCGCCAACGCGTACGAGTGCACGAAGGCCAACGAGCTGATCGAGTCGGGCCAGATCCGCCCTGTGCTGTGGCGCACGCTGGGCTTCGAGGGCGTCGCGGAAGCGCATCAGCTGATGCTGGAAAACAAGCACCTGGGCAAGATCTCGATCCTCGTGGGCGCCGACTCCGAGGGCCAGGGCAAGACCGCCGATGGACCCGGTGCGATCCACGCGGAGGTGGGTGCCTGATGGCCGGCACGGTGATCGTCCCCTGGTACGCGACCGGCTTCCGCCACGACGCCTTCGCGCAGGCGCTGGAGGAGGTGGCGGCGACGGCTCTGCGCTACGGCGCGAGCTCCTACAGCGTCTTCCGCTCGCGCGATGACAAATACCGCTTCCAGCAGCTGGCCGTGTTCGAGGACCACCTCGACTGGGAACGCTACTGGCAGGGCGATGAGATGACGTACTTCCGCGCCTCGCACTCGAGCTGGTACCAGGTGCCGGTGCTCTACGGCTGGTGGGACCGCACCGTCCACGGGGCGGTCGACGAGGAGCCGGCCACCGGCAACGGCTACGGCAACGGCGCCGCCGCGCTCAGCGACATAGCCTGACCGTTCAGTCTCGCTCCAACGGCGCCATGGTCAGCCCGGCGCCCTTGAGCTGCTCCCAGTAGTGCTCGGCGGGCTCCTGCTGGCCGCTGTAGACGACGGCCCTGCCGGAGGCGTGGATCACGTTGGCGATCTCCATGCCGCGCTTGACGCTGATTCCGGGGATGAACCGAGCCAATGTGCGTGCGACGTGCTCGAAGGTGTTGTGATCGTCGTTGCAGACGATCACCTTCCACGCCCCTCCCAGGCCGCCGCCGGGCCCGCCGAGGCGCGGCTTCTCAATAGTCTGATCCATTGCCGCCAGGATAAAGCCCTCGGCCTGACCGTACAATTGCGAACATGAGCGCAGAGCACTCCGCACGCCTGCCCGAGCGCGACCGGCCGTGGATGATGCGCACCTACGCTGGGCACTCGACGGCGAAGGCCTCCAACGAGCTCTACAGGCGCAACCTGGAAAAGGGTCAGACGGGCCTGTCGGTGGCCTTCGACCTGCCCACGCAGACGGGCTATGACCCCGACGACGAGCTCGCTCGCGGGGAGGTGGGCAAGGTGGGCGTGCCGATCTCCCACCGCGGCGACATGGCGCAGCTGATGGACGGCATCCCGCTGGACGCGATGAACACGTCGATGACGATCAACGCGACTGCGGCGTGGCTCTTGGCCCTGTACATCGTCGCGGCGGAGGACCAGGGCGTCGCCCAGGAGCAGCTCCAGGGCACGACCCAGAACGACATCATCAAGGAGTTCCTGGCGCGGGGCACCTACGCCTTCCCCCCCGCCCCCTCGATGCGCCTGATCGCGGACATGATCGCGTACACGGTCGAGCACGTGCCGAAGTGGAACCCGATCAACATCTGCTCGTACCACCTGCAGGAGGCGGGCGCGACGCCGGTGCAGGAGATCGCCTACGCGATGAGCAACGCGATCGCAGTGCTGGACGCGGCGCGCGAGCGCGTGGACGGCGGGGGTGGCGGGCGGGACCCGAAAATCATGGAACAGGTGTTCGGGCGCATCTCGTTCTTCGTGAACGCGGGGGTGCGCTTCGTGGAGGAGCACGCGAAGCTGCGCGCGATGTCGATCCTGTGGGAGGAACTGGGCCGCGAGCGCTACGGCGTGGAGGAGGAGCGCCACCTGCGCTTCCGCTACGGCGTGCAGGTCAACTCGCTGGGGCTGACGGAGGCCCAGCCGGAGAACAACGTGCAGCGGATCGTGCTGGAGGCGCTGGCGGTGACGCTGGGGCGAGACGCGCGCGCACGCGCGATCCAGCTGCCGGCGTGGAACGAGGCGCTGGGGCTCCCCCGCCCGTGGGACCAGCAGTGGTCGCTGCGCATCCAGCAGGTGCTGGCCTACGAAACGGACATCCTCGAGTACCCGGACATCTTCGAGGGCTCGAAGGTGATGGACGCGCTGGTGGACGAGCTGCTGGAGGGCGCGCGCGGGGAGATGGCGGTGGTGGCGGAGCACGGCGGCGCGGTGGAGGCGGTCCCGTACATGAAGGCGGCGCTGGTGAACTCCCACCGCGAGCGTCTGCGCAGGATCGAGACGGGCGAGCAGGTGGTGGTCGGGCAGAACCGCTTCACGGAGACCGAGGTCTCGCCGCTGACGGCGGACGCGGAGGGCGGCATCCTGGTGGTGGATCCGGCACTGGAAGCGCAGCAGGTCGAGGACGTGCGGCGCTGGCGTTCGGAGCGCGACCAGACAGCTGTCGATGAGGCGCTCGCAGCGCTTGCCCGGGCGGCGGGTGACGCCGACACGCAGGAGAACCTGATGGTCGCGACGATCGCGGCAGCGAGGGCGGGCGCGACGACGGGCGAGTGGTCGCGGACGCTGCGCGAGGTGTTCGGCAGCTACCACGGCCCGACTGGAGTGGGCGAGGCCGCGGCGGCGAGCGCGGACGCGGAGCTGTCAGAGCTGCAGGGCGAGGTCTCGCGCCTGCAGGAACAGCTGGGCCGCCGACCGAAGATCCTGGTTGGCAAGCCGGGCCTGGACGGGCACTCCAACGGCGCCGAGCAGATCGCGGTCCGCGCGCGCGACTCGGGGATGGACGTGGTGTATGAAGGGATCCGCCTGACGCCCAAGCAGATCGCCTCCTCGGCGCTGCAGGAGGGCGTGCACGTGATCGGGCTGTCGATCCTGTCGGGCTCGCACCGCGAGCTGATCCCCGCTGTGATCGACGCGCTGCACGAGGCGGGCGTGACGGCGCCGGTGGTGGTGGGCGGGATCATCCCCGAGCAGGACGTGGCGGCGCTGCGCAAGGCGGGCGTGGCAGCGGTGTACACACCGAAGGACTTCGACATCACGCGCATCATGCGCGACATCGTGGCACTGGTGGGCGCGAGCGCGAACGGCGACACGAGCGCCACCGGGGACGACGCCTCGGCCAACGGGGACGCCTCGGCCAACGGGGACGCCTCGGCCAACGGCTCGACGTGAGCGCCGACGGCGCCGCGCTGGGCGCGCGCCTGCGCGAGCGAGACGTAACGGCCGCGCCAGCGGCGCTGAACCTGCTGGAGAGCACCGCGCCGGCCGACCTGGAGCAGGCGGCGGCGCTGCTGGCGGAGGTCTCACCGGCGGCCCTTGGCGGCGAGGCGCCGGGGCATGTGATCGGCGTGACGGGCCCCCCGGGCGCGGGCAAGTCGACGCTGCTCTCGGCTCTGCTGCACGCGTGGCGCGCGAGCGAGCGCACGGCGGCGGTGCTGGCGGTCGATCCGAGCTCGCGCCGCTCGGGCGGCTCGCTGCTGGGCGACCGCGCGCGGATCGAGTTCGACCCGGCCGACCGCGGCACGCTGATCCGCTCGAGCGCCGCGGAACAGCGCCTGGGCGGCCTGGCGCGGGCGACGCGTGTCTCAGCGGACGCGCTGGCGGCGGCGTTCGACGTGGTGGTGATCGAGACGGTGGGCGTCGGTCAGGCGGAGATCGAGGTGGCGGACGTGGCGGACACGGTCGCGCTGGTGGTGCAGCCGGGCAGCGGCGACGTGCTGCAGTTCCTGAAGTCGGGGATCATGGAAACCCCGGACGTGCTGGTGGTCACGAAGGCGGACCTGGGCCAGATCGCGATGCGCGCGCGCCGCGATCTGAGCGTGGCGCTGCGTTCGCTCGGCTCCTCCCGCGCGCGGGTGCTGGCCGTCTCGGCGCTGTCGCCGCCGAGCGGGATCGAGGAGCTGGTGGCGGCATTGGATGAGCACTGCGCCGATCTGGACGTGGCCGAGCGGCGGCTGCGGGCGCGGCGGGCGAGCGCGTTGACGGCCTTCTCGGTTGAGCACGGGGAGCGCGGGCTGCGCGCACTGGGAGGCCGCCGCGCGGCGGAGGCGCTGCTGGAGGAGCAGGACCCGGGCATGGACGTGCCGGCGCTGGTGGCGACGCTCGAGCGCCGGGCCGGAACCGGCGCCGATGCTCCTCGCTCCGCATAGCCTCGTCGAGATGCTCCGGGAGCGGCTTGTAACGAAATCGCCGCTGGGAAGTCTGTAGGAGGAGAGCTCGATGATCCTCCTCCTTGGCTTCGCCATCCTCGCGGGCGCGGGCACCGCGCTGTCGCCGTGCGTGCTGCCGGTGCTGCCGGCGCTGCTCTCTGCCGGCGGGGTGGGCGGACGGCGCCGCCCGCTGGGGGTCGTGATCGGCCTGTCGGTCACGTTCACGGTGACGATCGTGGGCCTGGCGAACGTAGTGGACGGCGTCGGGCTGGGAAGCGACCCGCTGCGCGATGTGGCGATCGTGGTGCTGCTGGTGTTCGGGGTGGTGCTGCTGGTGCCCGACGTGGCGGCGAGGCTCGAGGCGCCATTGTCGCGCCTGGCTCGCTTCGGGCCCCGCACCACGGGCGACGGGTTCGGCTCGGGGTTGCTGGTGGGCGCTGCGCTGGGCTTCGTGTACACGCCGTGCGCGAGCCCGATCCTCGCGGCGGTGATCTCGGTCAGCGCGGCGTCGGGCAAAACGATCGCGATCGCGATCGCCTACGCGCTGGGCTCGGCGATCGTGCTGCTGGCGCTGTCGCTGGGTGGCCGGCGGCTGTTCGACCGTGTGCGCAAAGCGGGCCGCGGCCCCATGCTGCAGCGGGCGTTGGGCACGATCATGATCCTCACAGCGCTGGCGATCATCACCAACCTGGACGTCAACTTCGACCAGTTCGTCGCGGAAAAGATCCCGAACGTCAACCTGACAGCGTCGCTGGAGTGCTCGAAGTCGGTCACGGGGCGCCTGCACGAAATCACGGGCCACAAAGCGAAGTTCGTCGCCGCGAACGGCGCCTCGACGTGCGAAGGCTCGGGCACCAGCACGGTCCACGCGGCGCCGCACGACGCCAGCCAGGCGACGCTGCTGGCGGACGCGAACGCGCTGCCGACGCTCGGTACAGCGCCGGAATTCACGGACACGCAGGACTGGTTCAACACGTCTGGAGACCGTCCGCTGACGCTGAGCGCGCTGCGCGGTCGGGTGGTGCTGATCGACTTCTGGACATACACGTGCATCAACTGCATCCGCACGCTGCCATACCTGAAGGCGTGGAACGCCGCCTATGCGAAGGACGGCCTGACGATCGTGGGCGTGGAGACGCCGGAGTTCGCGTTCGAGAAGGACGCGAGCAACGTGAAGGACGCGATCGAACAGTTCGGCCTGCGCTACCCGGTGGTCCAGGACAACGACATGGGCACGTGGAACGCGTACGGCAACGAGTACTGGCCGGCGGACTATCTGATCGACGCCAAGGGCAAGGTCCGCTACGCAACGTTCGGGGAGGGCGACTACGGCAAGACGGAAACCGCGATCAGGGCGCTGCTGGCGGAAGCAGGCCACCGGGTCGGCGCGAAGAGCCACCCAACGGACGTGCTCGAGCCGACGGAAGTGGCGACGCCTGAGACGTATGTGGGCACCAACCGCGCGGAAGGCTGGATCAACGGCCCGAAAACCGGGACGCACGACTACGGCCCGGCGCCGACCCACGAACTGGCGCTCAACGCGGCGGCCTTCAGCGGCACGTGGGACATCACGAGCCAACCGGCGGAAGCGATCTCGGAAGCAGGCATCAACCTCCACTTCCACGCCAAGAACGCGTATCTGGTGTTGAGCTCCCAGGACGAACGCCCGATGCGAGTGCAGGTGCTGCTCGACGGCCGCCCGATCTCGGCGGCCGACTCCGGAGCGGACGTCCACAACAGCGTCGTCACCGTCCGCCGCCAGCGTCTGTACTGGCTCGTGTCGCTACCGGGGGACCAGAGCCACGAACTGGAGCTGCGCTTCCAGGACGGCGTCGTCGCCTACGAATGTGCAGGTGCTGCTCGACGGCCACCCGATCCGGGCTAGCGACTCCGGCGCGGACGTCCACAACGGCGTCGTCACCGTCCGCCGCCAGCGCCTGTACTGGCTCGTGTCCCTACCGGGGGACCAGAGCCATGAACTGCAGCTGCGCTTCCAGGACGGCGTCGTCGCCTACGACTTCACGTTCGGTTAGACCGATCGGGGATCGATGCGTTAGGATCGGCGCTCACACGGCTATGACCAGCGACCCTTGGGGGGTTATCGATGGAAACGCAAGCGACTGCGCTTGGCTGGAGCCTTTCTAAACGTCTCTGTTGCCTGGTCGCGGCCATGGCAGCCGTCCTCGTCGTGGGCCTCGTGCGTGGTGCCACCACGGCGAGCGCGACACTCGTGCCCGAAAAAACCGACATCATGTTCATCTTCGACACGAGCGGGTCGATGGGTAACGTGCTCACCGAAGCCAAAGAAGGCATAAAAAAAAGTCATCGAAGAAACGCGCGCCTCACTGGGCCCCAACACGGCCTATGGCGTCGCGGACGTTGAAGACGTCCCGGGATACGACAGCGGCGAGGAATTCACGCCGCAGTCAGAAGAAACTTACGAAGCAAGCACCGAAAAGCCGTGGCACTCTCTGGCAGGCATTGACGACCGAAGTCCCCAAGGTCGAAACAGCGATCGAAGGCCTATCCGGTGAAGAGGTCGCACACGACGGCGGCGACTTGCCGGAAGCGTACGGGCGGGCGCTTTGGGAGACCGACACGAACCCACAGGTCGGCTGGCGAGACGGTGCTCGTCACGAGATCGTTCTGATCGCGGACAACGTTCCGCACACATCCAACGTCAACCTGGGCATTGCGGAACAGTTTTGGGTCGAGAACCTCTTCGAAACAGGAGAAGAACCGGGCGGTAAATTTGGAATACCCGATACGCAATGGACACCAGGTGAGTCGCTCGAGTTCCACAACACCTTGGAAAAACTCGCGCCCGACGGTGGCCGTCCTTCGTTCAGCGGGAAGGACGCCGCCCTCGGCCGGTCAGTGGTGGTGTGACAAGAAAGGCAAGTGCGTAAGCAACAAAACCGTCGAATTTGGTCATCTGCACGTGACCATCGCGAAGGCCGGGCGCTATGGATCAAGATCAAACCCAGCAAGCAGGTCTTGGTCGCGCTCAAGAAGGGCAAGACCTTGCGCATCAAGTTCGACACGGTATTCACGCCAGCCGGCACCACCGACCACATAGCGAGCGGCCGCTACGTGACGGTGCACCTGAAGAAAAAGCGCAAGAAAAAGTAGGGCCCACGAAATAGAAACAAAGGGGCGCCCTCGGGCGCCCCTTCTGCATTTTAGTTGTCGTGCGCCACACGTCGTGCGTCTCGCCACGATGAAGGTCGACTCCGAGACGCTGAGGCCAGCGGCGACGTTCACGATTGCGTGGTTACCGTGCGCCGCCAACGCCTGTACTGGCTCGTGGCACTGCCGAACGACCAGCAGCATCGGCTGTCGCCGCGCTTCGCCAAGCGCGTGGCCGGCTACGAGCGCGCGTTTTGGGTGGAGCGGCACCATCCAGGCCAGATCGCGCACGGCTCACCCAAGACAGCGGCCGCCGCGTCACATACACTTGCCGACGGTGTACACGTTGGCGCGCGACGATCGGGGCTCGCGCCCGCTTGGTCGCTTCCCGGCTGGGGCGCTCATGCTTGGCATGCCCGCGGCGTTCGCGGCGCTCGCCGTGTTCGCATCCCCGGCGCTCGCCAAACCGTCCTACCTCTCCGGCGACCGCAGCCTTGCGAACCGCTACGCCGCGATTGAGGGGGCCAAACTCGGCGTGTCGCTTCCCGGCGGCGCCGGGAAGTTCATCGAGATCACCGAGTCGCCATTGCACAGGCTCTTGAAGCAGGAGACCGATGGGACACCGAAGAGCACCAGGCCGATACCGACTGCCGCGACGCGAGCGGCGCGCCGCGAGCGACGCCGCGAGCGTGTGATCACGATCTCGCGCGGAGCGCGCGCAGAGGGAGAAGAAGAACGCCGCTCGACGATCGCCCACGAGGTCTTCCACGCCTTCCAGGCGGTGATGTCGGGAACGCTCGCGAACTTCTACCGAGCCGGCAACTAGCGCGTGGTGGAGGGCGCTGCGACGTCGGTCGATTCGGAGCTCGTGCACAACTCCGGCAGCGCGGGCGAGTGGTGGAGGCGATATCTGATCTCCCCATCGTGGCCCTGTTCAGCCGCACTTACGACGGCGTGGGCTTCTTCGGGCACCTCGCCTCCGACGGCATCTCGCCATGGGCGAAGTTCAAGGCGATGCTCGCGGCCACCGCCAACGAAGCGGCATACACGGCCGCCGTCGGCGGCGACACGACGCTGATGAGTTCCGGCGCGTCGGCGTACTTCCGCGAACCTGCACTCGGCGCCGAGTGGGATCAGCGAGGCCCAAACGTCCCGACGGCCGCGGAGGTCAGCTTCGAACCCACCGGGGAGACGTCAAGGGCAACGAAGAGCTGCTCGACGTCGCGCCATATGCAAACAGCGCCTACCGCCTGTCGCTCGAGAAAATGACCGCCGCCAAGCCGGTGCTCGAAGTGCGGGTCTCCGGCGCGCACGTGCGGCTGCGCTCCACCAAAGGCGGCGACGTCAACGAGGTCGAACCTGGTGAGATCGACCTCTGCTCAGACGCCCACGGCTGCAGCTGCCCCGGTCAGCCCTCCAGCAAGATCGAGCCGTTCAGGGAAGGCTTCCTCGCAATCGCCGGGGGCCCGAGCGGAGGCCACGCGTTCCTGATTCCGCGCAAGCGTTGCGAAACGCTGCTGCCGGCGCGCGCCTGCGTGAACCTGCTCTCCGGATTCACTGTACCCATCGCCCCGACGCTCGAACAGGCGAGCGGGCAGAAGCTCGCGATCGAATCCGGCAACGCCGCGATCAGCGACTACACCTATGTCTGCCTGTTCTCCGTCGCCAAAGGCGACTCGATTGAAGACTCCGCAGGAGAATCTGTCTTCGACGGCGTCAGCGCCGTCGATGTCTACGTGAAGCGGTTCGGCACGATAGGCGAAGCGAAACGGGAATTCATGGTACAGCCGGCCCTCCCCGACCAGATCTTCGGGTCAGGATTCGCTACCGGGATCGGCGACGAGGCCAGCATCTCGACCGCGGAAGAAACCGCCTCCAACGGCGAAAAGATGTACGCGAGCGAGGCGATCGTGCGCGTGCGCAACGTGATCGCCGGCTTCTCGATCATCAGCGGCGGCGGCGATGACGAGGCCGGCGAGCAGGGTGCGCTGGGCCTGCTCGCAGAAGTCGCGGACGAGCTCTGAGCTCGCGGGACCTCCCGCAGAATCGGAGCTCGCCGGCGCTGCCTCTATTTCTCTTGTGTTTTTTCTTCACGCACGTGTGGAACGTGCGGGTTTCCTCATAGCTCTTGCCGTTGGCGGCGAACGTGACGAGCTCGACTTTGTAGGCACCCTTCGGCAGGCCGATCAGATCGACCGAGGTAGCGTTTTTCGAGAGCTTGCCCTGCTTTGCGAGTTTGCCGTTGATGAACTTCTGGTAGGAGGTGATCTTGGCGCCCTTCGGGAATTTCGGGTGGATCGCGAAGTCGCGTTTGCTGAAGCACTTCTTGCCATTCGGGAGGCCAAGATTGGCCTTCGTCGAGACGATCAGCTTCTCACTCCCACACGCGCTCGTGGATGGAGCGTTGAGGCCACCACCGCTGTAGGTCGCCACCCAGTAGTAGGTGCCGACGCTCGGGCTGACGGCCACCGATGGACCGGCCACGCCGGAGGTCACCGTGGCGGTGCTCGACGCGAGCGCCGTTTTGCAGCTGGCTTCCTTGTAGAGGGTGTACGTCACGGTCCCGTGGCACTCGCCGCCTCCGCGCCGGCGATGTGCGCCGTGTCGGTCACGGCTGAGCCCTTCAGAACCGGGATCGATGCGCCCATAACGCCGCCACCGGACTGGATCGTGGTGGTGCCGTCGGCGCCTGCACGGTGAGGACCTCGGAGCCGGAGTCGCTGGAGATTGCTTTGTTGTTGGCTTCGCCGCCGTAGTTCGCCTGCCAGTAGTACGTGCCGGGTCCAAGGTTCACCGAGCTCGAGCCGCCGGCCGAGGCGCCGGTGAGCGCTCCCGACCCTGCCGCCGTGACGAGCGTGGTGCAGGTCGAGTTGCTGTAGACGTTGTAGGCAACGCTTCCGGTCGCGATCGACGCGTTGGCGCCACCCAGAGTCGCGCTGTCCGTCACGGCGGTTCCCTGCAGCACCGTGATCGAGGCCCCGGTCTGCCCTCCTCCGCTGAGCGGGTCGTTGCGATGAGGTGGGCTGCACGGCGAGTTCGCCGTAGCCGCACTGGTCGAGGTAAATCGAGTTCGCCGCCGGGGTAGCGTCGAAAGCGGCCTCCGCGGTGCCTCGCCGAGCCGACGACCATCGGGATCGGTCGCTTCGTCGCCAAGCGCACCAATACCCGTGAACCAGGACGTCGGCCCTTGGAGCTCGCTGAGCTCTTTTCGCGGCCGTCGCTCCACATCGCGTAGACCCCTCCACTTGGGTCCTGCGAGACGCTCAGGGAGTCTGCCGGAGAGCGTGTGTTCAGCCTCTTCCGAGACGATCGCGGTTTTCGAGCCGATGGGTCGATCGTTGAACTGCGGGCGACACTCGTCGGGACCGCTGCTGCAGGTCAGTCCCGCGGGCTCGACCGACGGGCGGCTCGAAACCGCAGTCTCGAGCAGTTCTGTTTCCGTTGCCTTGCATTTTTTGACTTCACTTCCCACGAGGACTGTTTGTTGAGGTTCGCGACCCCCGTGTCGGCGTAGCCGAAGCCGGACAGGTCTTCGATAGGGCATTCGCGCTTGGCCAGTATTGGCGCCACCAACCGTACGTCGAGTCTTCGCGCTTTTCGAGGATTGTTTCAGCAGGGCAGCCTTCTGGCAGTGGCCCGCGACCGAAGAAGTGGTCGTGTCGGGATCGGGGGATTCCGATTCGTTGGTGGCGAACGGTTTTCAGATCCCGTCGCCAGCAAAGCGGCCGAAGAGTTCGTCTTGCCGACAGACGGACTCGAGGAGATCGGGCCGGCACGTTGTTCGGTGGATCTCCGCGTTCAGGGGCCAGCAGCTCACCGCCATCGTCGAGACCCTGCCGGACGGGCCAAACGCAGCTCCGCCAGCCGCGGAAGACCACGCGACGACGCCCCGCGAGGTCCAGCCGCTGGGAGTTGCGGCGACGGAAACGGGGTCGAGGTCCGCAACCAGGACGACCCCTCCTTCCGGCTCGACGACGAGCTGAGGCGACCCATAGCCGTCGTAGCTGGCGCCCGTTTCCGCTTTGGCATCTTTCATCATGTAGGGGGAGCCGCCGTCGCACGCCGTGGCAGATGGCGGGAGCACACAGAGCTCGACGGATTTGCGGTTGGTTTCCCGCCACGCTACGTCAGGTCGTCTGCGTCGTCGGTTCGTACGCGACCACGGGTGAGTATTCGCCGGCGCCGAGATCGATTGCCGACGCACTCGACACCGATCCGAGAGCACCGGCGAGGACGACCGCACCGGCGAGGATGAGCCGTACGCTCCGGCGCCGAGTCGCGGGCGGACAAGCCGCCCTCATGTCTGCATCGCCGACGTTCCTGACCCGACCTGAGCTGCTGCGCACGGTGCCCCGCCTGTTTGCCGGCTTTTGGACGCCCCGACTCGACGCCTTAGCAGATGACGGAAATCTACACGCTCATGCCGGTGACAATTGGTCGTGCGGTCAACAAACATCGGGGACTCTCGTGCACACCCGCGAACCCCGGTGCACGGCGCCTACAATGCCCTGCATGGAGGGCTCAATGGCCGAGACGAGTGCCCGCAGCTGGCTGCGCTGCTACCGCTGCTGGTCTCAGGATCTGGAGGTGCAGGTCCACTACGAGGGCATCCACAAGATCGACCCCGACACGGGCGAGCGCGCGGAAGTCGTCGACGAGCTCCAGGAGGCGGTCGTGCAGTGCCTGGACTGCATGCACGACCAGCCGCACCTGGGCTTCAACAACGGACGCGTCGAGCCGATCGAGGACCGCTGGGAACGGATGATCGCCGGCACCCCCTGGGTCGCCTCGTGCACCGTGACGGTCGACTCCGAAGACGTCGAGACCTGCTCCGGCCCGGAGGCCGGCGACGCGCTTTCCTACGCCGCCTTCGGCGAGCACGGCGTGCGCGAGTTCTTCACGCACGTGCGCTTCCACAAGCACGAAGACGACGCCCGCATCATCGTGCACCTGCTGGTCGAGCTCTACGCCCGCTCGCTCGAGGAGGCCACCGACGTGCTCGAGTCTTCAGCGCGCGGCGCGCTGACGATCACCTCGCTCGCCGAGGAGTCTCGCCCACCGGCGGCCGGTGGCGAGAACCACGGACACGATTAGGACGCCGCTCAGGCCGGCGTGAGGCGCATGACCGGGATGCGCCGGATGCCGCTGGTGCGCCGTTCGTACTCGTTGTAGCCGCTGTACACGAGCTTCGCCAGCTCGAACAGACGATCGTGCTCCTCGCCCTCTACCTCGTGCGCCACATAAGCAGCGGAGCGTCCCCTGGCTTCGAGCGTCACGTCTGGGTTGGCCTTGAGGTTGTAGTACCAGGCGGGGAACTTCGCCCGCCCGTAGCTCGAGGCGATCAGGATCACGTCGTCACCGTCGCTGAAGTACAGCAGCGGCACCGTTCGCTCGAGCCCGCTGCGCGCACCACGGACCGTAACGAGCACGACCGGGATCTGGCCGAGCGTGTGAGTCGACGCGCCCGCGCGTCGCCCGCAGCAGCCACGGATCGATGCGTGCGCCGACCTGCGAGGAGAACCACGTGCCGGCCTTCGTCAGCGCGAACGCCGTGACTCGACGCTTCAGCTCCGTGCTCTGAGCCTTCTCCGGATCGACCGCTGGGATCGCCCCGGACATGTGCTCAGCCCAGGCGCTGTTCGAGCGCGTCGAGCTGTGCGTTCAGCTCGGCAGGCAGGTTCTCGAATTTCGCGAGGTACTCGCGGAACTGCGGCAGCTGCGAACGCCACTCATCGGCGTCCACGCGCAGCAGCTCGGCCATCGCCTCATCGGTGACGTCCACCCCACGGGTGTCGATGCCGTCGGGACCGACCGGAGGCATCCAGCCGATCGGCGTCTCCTCCGCGGCGCCGTGCCCCGCGCAGCGCGCGAACACCCACGACAGAACCCGTGAGTTCTCGCCGTAGCCGGGCCACAGGAAGCGTCCGTCGGGACCCTTGCGGAACCAGTTGACGTAGAAGATCTTCGGCAGCACCGCGCGGCGGGCGGGATCCGATTTTCCCATCTCCAGCCAGTGGGCGAAGTAGTCGGCCATGTTGTAGCCGCAGAAGGGCAGCATCGCGAAGGGGTCGAAGCGCAGTTCGCCGACGGTGCCGGCCGCTGCAGCGGTCTTCTCGGAGCTCATCACCGATCCGAGGAACACGCCGTGCTCCCAGTCGAGCGCCTGGGTGACCAGCGGGATGGCCGTTGAGCGGCGCCCACCGAACAGCATCGCGTCGATCGGCACGCCGGCCGGGTCCTCCCACTCGGGCGCAATCGCCGGATCCTGCGCCGCGGGCACGGTGAAGCGGGCGTTGGGGTGCGCGGAGGGAGCGTCGGAGTCGGGGGTCCAGTCGTTGCCGTGCCAGTCGATCAGGTGCGCCGGCGGCTCCTTGGTCAGGCCCTCCCACCAGATGTCGCCGTCGTCGGTCTTGGCGCAGTTGGTGAAGATCGTGTTGCGCTCGATCATGCGGATCGCGTTCGGGTTCGTGTCCTCGCCCGTTCCCGGAGCCACTCCGAAGAAGCCGGCCTCCGGGTTGATCGCGTACAGGCGACCGTCCGCGCCGAACTTCATCCACGCGATGTCGTCGCCGATCGTCTCCACCGTCCAGCCCTCGAGCGTGGGCACCAGCATCGCCAGGTTGGTCTTGCCGCACGCGCTGGGGAAGGCGCCGGTGATGTACTTGACCTCGCCCTCCGGCGAGGTCAGCTTGAGGATCAGCATGTGCTCGGCCATCCAGCCCTCGTCGCGCGCCATCACCGAGGCGATGCGCAGCGCGAAGCACTTCTTGCCCAGCAGCGCGTTGCCGCCGTAGCCCGAGCCGTAGGACCAGATCTCCCGCGTCTCGGGGAAGTGCACGATGTACTTGTTCTCCGCGTTGCACGGCCACGGCACGTCCTCCACGCCGTCCGTCAGCGGCATGCCAACCGTGTGCAGGCAGGGCACGAACGCGCCCTCGCTGCCGAGCACGTCCAGGGCCCCCTGGCCCATGCGCGTCATGATGCGCATGCTCACCGCGACGTACGTCGAGTCGGTCAGTTGCACGCCCACGTGGCTCTTGTCCGAGCCCAGCGGGCCCATCGAGAACGGCACCACGTACATCGTGCGCCCGCGCATGGAGCCAGTGAGGAGCTCCGTGAGCTCCTCACGCATCTCACCGGGCTCGCGCCAGTTGTTGGTGGGCCCGGCCTCCGCCTCGGTGGCCGAGCAGATGAACGTTCGGTCTTCCACGCGGGCGACGTCGCCGGGGTCGGACAGAGCCAGATACGAGTTGGGTCGCTTGGCGTCGGAGAGACGCTCGAAGGTGCCCGCGTCGACTAGCTCCTGGCAGAGCCGGTCGTACTCCTCGGCGGAGCCGTCGCACCAGTAGATCTGATCGGGCTCGGTCAGCGCCGCGACCTCGTCGACCCAGGCCAGCAGGCGCTCGTTCTTGGTGGGGGCGGGGGCTGTGGTGTTCATGGGTCGAAACGGCTCCTAAGTTGGCGGGCAAGATAGGCGCGCCGGACGGGCGCTGCCGCGGGCCACGGCTGGCTCCGGGAAACAGAAAACGCCCATCCATGGGCGGGAGAAAAGCGTAGCGCACGATCCATGTGCCCGGCAACACGCTGGCGCTGCTACTCGACGTTTCCCTCCGCCAAGCTGCCTCCGGGGTTCTTGCGCGGCACCAGCACCAGACGCTTGAACTCGGCCACGAGCACGCCGTCCTGGTTGAGCACTCTCGTGTGCACCTTGACCGTGCCCCGATCGGGCTTGGACTGCGACTCTTTCTTCTCGAGCACCTCGGACTCGCAGAACAGCGTGTCGCCGTGGAACACCGGGGCCGGGTGCTTCAGCTCTTCGGTAGCCAAGTTGGCGATCGCCTTGCCGCTGACGTCGCTGACCGACATGCCCAGCGCGAGCGAGTACACCAGCGGACCGACCACCACGTTGCGGCCCTGCTGGGATTTGGCCGCATACACATCGTTGAGGTGCAGCGGGTGGTGGTTCATCGTGAGCAGGCAGAACAGGTGGTCGTCGGACTCGGTCACCGTCTTCGCCGGCCAGTGCTTGTAGACGGCGCCGACCTCAAACTCCTCCAGGTAGCGGCCATACGGATGGGCACCGCTCGCCTCGCGCGCGGCCTGCTCGGTCTCGACGGTCAGGGTCTCGCTCATGTGGCTCGAAAGTCTCCTCTGGAGGTGGATCGGGAAGCGCCGCCGTGGGCGCCGTGCAGCCTCAACTCTAATAGGCGCCCGCCGGCGCCCGCTTCGCGCCGAGCGCCACGGGGGCCGCGCAGATGTCCGGCCCGGTCGACAGCGGACACGCATATCCGGGCGCTGGATCGCACGGAGCACAGACCGGCGGGCCGGGCGGCGGCGTGGGCGTCGGCGGCGAGGGCGGCGGGCTGGGGGACGGAGGCGGCGGCGTCACCGGAGCGGGCTGCCCGACCGCCTGTGCGAACGAGCTCGTGTAAGGGAGCCCGCAGACAGCGTCGTAGGCCTGCGCCACCGCGCTCGCCGCAGCGAATCCCGCGAGCGCCTCGCCACGCGAGAGCAGCGGGCGCACCTGCGCCGCGCTCAGCGCAGAGCCGTGCAGCGCCAGATCGCAGAGGGCCGGCTTGGGCGCGGAGGATGCGCGCGCGAACGGATCGGCGAACCTGCGCACGACGGGGCTCCCCAGCGTTGCTCGGCGGTCAGCCGCAGCCGCACCGACACCGGGTCGAGCAGCGCGGACGGTCGGTTGACGAGCAGCACGAGCGCCCGCGGCGTCCTGCCTGTCCCCGGGTGCAGAGCGGCGAGGACCAGGTAGTCGTCGCCGAACGGCCCCTGTGCCGCCAGCTTCAGCGACGCGCTCGAGATCTGCTGCCCGCGCCCGGCACGCGGAAAGCCGACCTGCGCAAGCGCCAGATCGTCAGGCGCCGGCGAGAGCGTGAACGGCCACTCGCGCGCGGCGCGCGCCGCCGCGCTCCCGTGCACTTCGCGGGCGCTCGGCGAGGCAACGGCACCGGCCACGACCAGCGCTCCGCACACGGCGAGCAGCGTCAGCGAGGTCAAGACGAACCGCATCATCGATACTTCCTAGCATCGATAGACAACCGCTGTCCCGCAGCTGACCCAGGAGTGCCCTTGCGCAACCCCCGCGACTTCCTCAAGCCTCTCGCCATCGACGCGCCCGAGCCGGTGCGCGAGATCCCCTTCAAGCCCTCCCGGATGATCCACTTCCTGGACTTCTCCAACGAGAAGATGGTCGCCAAGGTGCCCGACATCGCACCCACGGTCGACATCCTGTTGGGCAACCTCGAGGACGCCGTTCCCGTCGATCGCAAGCTGGCGGCGCGCGCCGGGCTGATCAAGGTCGGACGCGAGATGGACCTGGGCGACACGGCGCTGTGGACGCGCGTCAACGAGCTCGCCTCGCCCGTGGGTGCTCGACGACCTGACGGAACTGGTCATGGAGATCGGCGACAAGCTCGAGGTGATCATGGTCCCCAAGGTCGAGGGGCCGTGGGACATCCACTACGTCGACAGGCTGCTCGCCCAGCTGGAGGCCAAGGCTGGCCTGGAGCGCCCGCTGCTGATTCACGCGATCCTCGAGACAGCCCAGGGCGTGGCCAACCTCGAGGAGATCGCCTGCGCCTCGCCGCGCGTCCAGGGCATGAGCTTCGGCCCCGCCGATCTCGCCGCGTCGCGGCGCATGAAGACCACCCGCGTCGGCGGCGGGCACCCCGGCTACCGCACGATCGCCGACCCGGACCCCGAGAACCCCGACGCCCCGCGCCCCAGCTACCAGCAGGACCCCTGGCACTACTCGATCGCGCGCATGGTCGACGCGTGCACGTCCGTCGGCGCGCTGCCCTTCTACGGCCCGTATGGGGACATCAAGGACGTGGAGGGCTGCGAGACCCAGTTCCGCGCGTCCTTCCTGCTCGGCTGCGTCGGCGCGTGGTCGCTACATCCGGTGCAGATCGCGATCGCCAAGAAGGTGTTCTCCCCCGACCCCGACGAGGTCGCGTTCGCCAAAAAGGTCATCGCGGCGATCCCCGACGGACGTGGCGTGCACATGATCGACGGCAAGATGCAGGACGACGCGACGTGGAAGCAGTGCAAGGTGATGGTCAACCTCGCCGAAATGCTCGCTCGCAAGGACCCCGAGCTGGCGAAGGCATACGGGCTCGTGCGGACTGAGGAGCCCGCCGGAGCGGTGGCGTAGGCGTAATTGTATTGCATTTTGCTATACCTGCTGTATGGCTCAGGTAGTGACCCGTCTTGACGACAAGCTCATCGCCGACCTCGACGGCCTGGTGGCAGACGGCTTCGTGGCCAGTCGCTCAGAGGGCGTGCGCGTCGCGCTCGAGAAGCTGGTGGATGAACAGCGACGGCGCCGAATAGGAGCTGAAATCGTCGCGGGGTACGAACGTCAGCCGCAGACCGACGAAGAGCTTGCCGGACTCGATGCCGCGACACGCGCTCTGATCGCGGAGGAACCCTGGTGAGCTTCCCCCGGCAGGGAGAGATTTGGTGGGCCGAGGCCGAAGGCGCCCGGCGCCCGGTGCTTGTGGTGACGCGCTCTGAGGCCGTCGAGGTTTTGACCGGGATCGTGGTTGCACCGATCACGCGCACCGTGCGCCGCATCTCAACCGAGATTGCGCTTGGGCCCGATGAGGGTCTGGCGGTCGAGTGCGTCGCGTCATTCGACAACCTGCAGCGCGTCCGGCGCTCCACCCTCACCGAGCGTACTGGCGAGCTCGGCATCCGCGCGCCCGAGCTGTGCGGCGCGCTGCAGGCGCTGGCCGACTGCTGAGGCGAGGTCATACGCCCCGATGAGCGCTCCCGGAGTCCCGCTCGAAGAGGCCTGCGTGGCACTCGGCGGCGAGGCGCTCGGCGGTGGTGCGCCAGGCAGTGGCGCACCCGGACGTTCCGGCAAGCCGATGCTGGAGCTGCACGGCGAGGGAGGGCTGCACCCGTCGCCATACGATCTTGACGAGATCGCCGTCGGGGCGGTAGCCGCGACGCTGCTCGCTGCCGCTGAGCTCGCCGAGGCGCGGGGCGGCGCAAGGCCGCAGCCGTCGCTGGATCGTGCCCACGCGGCGCTGGCGTTTGCCTCCGAACGCATGCTGCGCACCGAACATGCGCTGCCCGCGGGGCTCGCGCCGCTGTCGCGCTTCGCACGGACCAGCGACGGATACATCCGCCTGCACGCCAACTACCCGCACCACCGCGCCGCGCTGCTGCGCGCCCTCGGAGACCCACCGGAGGAGCGCGCGCTGGAGACGATCAGGGCGCGCACGGCCGAGGAGCTGGAGAGCGCCATCGCTGCCGCCGGCGGCGCCGCGGCAGCAGTACGCGGCTCCAGGGAGTGGCTCGAGCATCCGCAAGGACGCGCGGCGGCCGAGCTCGGCCTGCTCGACTTCGAACCCGGAGAGAGCGAGACGCCGCCGCTCGTCGCGCCGGGCCGGCTGCCGTGCAGCGGGCTGCGCGTGCTCGACCTCACGCGCGTGATCGCCGGGCCGGTGGGAACGCGCATGCTGGCGGCGCTGGGAGCGGAGGTGCTGCGCATCGACCCGCCGGCGATGCCGGAGCTCGAGCTGCACGTGCTGGACGGCTGCGTGGGCAAGCGCAGCGCGCTGCTCGATGCCCGCGCGAGCACGGGGCGCGACACACTCGAGCGCCTGCTGGCGGATGCGGACGTCCTCGTGCAGGGCTACCGACCCGGGGCGCTCGCCAGACTCGGCCTCGACGCGGGCGCGCTGCGGGAGCGCCACCCACACCTGGTCACGGTCACCCTCTCCGCTTGGGGCGAGACGGGTCCGTGGGCCGAGCGTCGCGGCTTTGACTCGCTCGTGCAGGCGGCGTGCGGCATCGCGCGAGCCTGCGGCGAGGAAGGGGAGCCCGGGGCGCTCCCAGTCCAGGCGCTCGACCACGCGAGCGGCTACCTGATCGCAGCCGCCGCGCTGAGGGGCCTGACCGCCCGCGCACTGAGCCGACGGGCCGGCCACGCACGGCTCGCTCTCACGCGCACAGCGGCGTGGGTCATGCGCCACGCAGCGCCCGCCGCTTCCACGGCGCGTGCCGGGCAGATCGACCCCGAGGACTATCGCGTCACCGTCTCATCTCCACGCGGCCCGTTGCGCTGCCTGAGGCCGCCGGGATCGCTCGACGGCAAAGCGCTGGAATGGCCTCGTGGCGTGTCTGCTCCCGGCAGCGACCCGCCGCGGTGGCAGTCGGTATAGGCTTCCGCGCCGCGATGAGATTCTTCGAGTACGAGGCCCGCGAGGTCGTAAAGCGCGCCGGCATCCCGGTCACGGACTACGGCTTCACGACCGATCCCGCCGAGGCGCGCGAGATCGCGCAGCGCATCGGGGGACCGACGGTGATCAAGTCGCAGGTGCTGACCGGCGGGCGGATGAAGGCCGGCGGCGTCAAGTTCGCGGACACGCCCGAGGAGGCCGAGCAGCACGCTCGCGACATCCTCGCGTTGGAGATCAACGGCCACATGCCCCGCGGCGTGCTCGTCGACCCAAAGGCCGAGGTCGCGCAGGAGTACTACGCGGGCGTCGTCTGGGACGGCACCGCGAAGCGACCGCTGATGCTCTTCAGCGACATGGGCGGCATCGACATCGAGCAGGTCGCCGAGGAGCACCCCGACCACGTCGGTCGCGGCCACTTCTCCACGCTCGAGCCCTTCTCGGACTTCCAGGCCAAGCAGGTCATCGCCGCGGCCGGCGTCACCGGCAGGGCCCTGCAGCGCGCCACCCCGGTGCTCGCTCGGCTGGCCCAGCTGTTCCTCGACAACGACATGACGCTCGCTGAGATCAACCCGCTGGCGGAACTGAAGGACGGCTCGTTCGTCGCGCTCGACGCGCACATGGAGATGGAGAACGAGGGCATGCCGCGTCAGAAAGTCCTGCTCGAGGCGCTGGCGATCGGCAAGGAGGAGGGAACCCGCGAGGACCACACGCCGACCGCGTTCGAAGAGGCCGTCAAGGCGATCGACGCCGCCGATCATCGCGGCGTCATCCAGGGTAAGGACACCGGCTTCAACGGCAACATCGGCCTGGTGATCGGAGCCGGCGGTGGCTCGCTGACGCTGACGGACGCCGTGCGCCAACAGGGCGGCAAGCCCGCCAACTACTCCGAGATCGGCGGCAACCCGTCCGTTGCCAAGGCCTGTGGCCTGGCCAAGCAGGTCCTGCAGAAAGAGGGCGTCGAGAAGATCGCCGTGATGATGTCGATCGTCTCCAACACGCGCGTGGACATCGTCGCGCGCGGTGTGATCAAGGCCTGTCTGGAACTCGGCAAGGACCCCGGCGAGACGATCGCGATCTTCCGCATCCCGGGCGCCTGGGAGGAGGAGGGCTTCAAGATCCTCGACAAATACGGGATCGAGTACTGCGACCGCTCGGTGTCCTTGTGGGAGGCAGCCGGTCGCGCGGTCGCCAAGATCCAAGGGGCCTCTGCGTAGCCATGTCCATCCTGATCAACCAAGACACGACCTTCATCATCCAGGGCATCACCGGACGCGAGGCCGTCAACCTCACGCGCGAGTGCCTCGACTACGGCTCGAAGATAGTCGGCGGCGTGACACCGGGCCGCAAGGGCCGTGAGGTCCACGGCGTTCCGGTCTTCGACACCGTCGAGCAGGTCGTCGAGCACAACGGCGGCGTCGTGCCAGACGGCTCAGTGGTCACCGTCCCGCCGGCAGGCACGCGGGACGCCGTCTTCGAGGCGCTGCACGCCGGCATCGAGACGATCGTGATCGTCACCGAGCGGATCCCGCGCCGCGACGTCGCGATGATGGTCGAGCTCGCCGACGCCAAGGGCGCACGAATCATTGGTCCCAACTGCCTCGGCGTGATCGTCCCGGGCGTCGCCAAGATGGGCGGCATCGGAGGCCCGGCACGCAACGCCGCCGTTGCCTACCAGCCCGGCGCAGTCGGTGTGATGAGCCGCTCCGGCGGCATGACCACGGAGATCTCCTCCACGCTGACGGCTGCCGGACTCGGGGTCTCCACGGCGGTCTCGATCGGCGGCGACGCGATCATCGGCTCGACCTACGCCGAGCTGATGCCGTACTTCGAGGCCGACCAGCAGACTCAGGCGATCGTGATCTACACCGAGCCCGGCGGCCGCATGGAGGCCCAATTGGCGCAGTGGGTCAAGGAGCACAACTCGCGCCTTCCGATCATCGCGTTCATGGCCGGCAAGTTCATGGACGACGAGGAGATGCAGGGCATGTCCTTCGGGCACGCCGGCACGATCGTCGAGGGCAAGGAGGACAGCGCGACGGAGAAGATCGCGCGGCTGGAGGCGGCCGGCATCCCCGTCGTGCAGCGGATCGACGAGATCCCCGACCTCGTCAAGGCCAAGCTCGCGGAAGCGAGCCGAGCGTGAGGAAGGACGGCCTCTTCATCGCGGTCGAAGTCGACGACGCCGTAGCGGCTGACACCGAGCTTGCCAAGAAGCTGACCGAGGTGTGCCCGGTCGACATCTACGCGCGGGGCGGCGACGGCACGCTCGAGCTCGTCGAGAAGAACCTCGACGAGTGCGTGCTCTGCCGCCTGTGCCTGGACGCCGTCGAGTCGGATCCCACCCACCCTGTCAAGGTGATCAAGCTGTACGACGGCGGCGCCGAGCTGTAGCCGGCCCTCGAGCGCTGCGACGCTGGACGTATCGGAGTCTCACCACGCAACCGCCGGGTCCACTATCTTCTGTAGCACAGCCGATGAACGAAAACCTCTCACTCGTCGTCATGTGCATCTGCCTGCTGGCCTCGCTTGCGTTCCTGGCCGAGCAGCTCACCTCCTACCACTGATCCCCGCCGGCGCCTGCCGCCACGAGCGGGGCCCGGTCTAGGCGTGCTTGCGTGCCTTGGGCGTGCGTTCGCGCTCCTGCTGGCGCTCGACCACGTTGACGATCAGGCGGATGAACTGCTCCGGACCGGAGGCCTTTGCCTGTCCGTAGGTGAACGCCTCGACCCAGTCCGCCACCTTGCCTTCGCGAGCCATCACGTTGAAGAACTCGCGGCGCATGTCCACGCGCACGCGCGCGTCGGCGGCCGGTCCCTTGGTGACCTTCACCCCAGGCATCTCCAGGCGAAAGGGCTGCACGTCGCCCCTGCCGCGCAGCTCGATGCCGACGACCAGCTTGATCGGCTCCAGTGCCGGCACTTCGCCGAGGAACCTCCGGGTCGCGACCTCGATCAGAGTCTTGGCGTCGTCAGCCATGTCAGCGCTTCTCTCCTCCTGGACCGGATCACGGCCCGTGGCTGTCCTGTCAGATCTTATGACGCTGCAACAGCTTGCGGCCGATCACCATACGCTGAATCTCCGAGGTGCCCTCGCCGATCAGCAGCAGCGGCGCGTCGCGGTACAGACGCTCGATCTCATACTCCTTGGAGTAGCCGTAGCCGCCGTGGATGCGGAATGACTCCTCGACGCAGAACCGTCCGGCCTCCGAGGCGAACAGCTTCGCCATCCCGGCCTCGAGGTCCGAGCGCGCGCCCGCATCCTTCAGGCGCGCCGCACGCATGGTCAACAGGCGTGCCGCTTCGACCTGCGTGGCCATGTCCGCGAGCTTGAACTGGATCGCCTGGTGCTCTGAGATCGGCTTGCCGAACGTCTTGCGCTCCTGGGAGTAGCGCAGCGCCAGCTCGAGCGCGCGCTGGGCGATGCCCACCCCGCGCGCGGCCACGTTCACGCGCCCCACCTCCAGCGCGTCCATCATCTGCGGGAAGCCCTTGTTCAGGCCCGCGTCCTCGCCGCCCAGGATGTTCTCGGCCGGACAGCGGTATCCGTCGAACACCAGCTCGGTCGACTCGACGCCCTTATAGCCCATCTTCTTCAGCTGGTCCGGCACCATCAGGCCGGCGTACTCGCCGGTGTTCTCTTTGACGCCGCCCTCCTTCTCGGCGATGAAGCACGTCATGCCCTTGTAGGCCTTCTCCGCGTTTGGGTCGGTCCTGACGAGCACGAACACCAGGTCCGAGCGCAGGCCGTTGGTGACCCACATCTTCTGGCCGTTGATCTCGTAGCTGCCGTCGCTGGTCTTCGCCGCTTTCGTTTTGATCGCCTGCACGTCGGAGCCGAGCTCGGGCTCGGACAGCGAGAACGCCGCCCGGATCTCGCCCGTGGACATACGCGGCAGGTACTTCTCCTTCTGCTCCTCGTTGCCGAACTTCATCAGCAGGTAGGAGCCGATGAAGTGGGTGTTGATGACGCCTGAGATCGAGATCCAGCCGCGCGAGAGCTCCTCCACGATCATCGCGTAGGTCGTCAGGTCCAGGCCCATCCCGCCGTACTCCTCGGGGATCGTCACGCCGAACAGCCCCAGCTCCTTCATCTGCTCGACGATCGGCTCCGGGAAGGCGTCCTCGTGGTCGTAGTGCTCCGCGTTGGGCAGGATCTGCTCGTCGGCGAACTGATGCACCATCTCGGTGATCGCCTTCTGCTCGTCGGTCATCTCGGTCTGCTGGGAGGCGGCTACGGCCATTTTCTGATCAGGGCTCCAGGTTCGCTTTGCCGATTTGGCTGACTATCGCCAAATCCAGCTCTCTTTGCTGAGTTGGTTTCGCTTTCGAGGAGAATACCGGTGTGAACTTCGCGCGCGAGATCGTGGACGCGGCCCCGCGCGAGCGCTTGGCCCTGATCGAGCTCGCCCGGGACGGCGCGCGCAGGGAGTTGAGCTTTGGCGAGCTGGCCGATCGCTCAGCACGCCTCGCGGGTCACCTCGCGCACCGCGGCGTGGGCCGCGGCGACGTCGTGATGACCTTGATCGGCAACCGCCCGGAGTGGGTGCTGACGATGCTCGCCTGCTTTCGCATCGGCGCGGTGGTGCTGCCGTGCACCGAGCAGCTCCGCGCGAAAGACCTGCGGCTGCGCATCGACGTGGTCGATCCCGCGCTGATCGTCTCCGACGAGCGCAACCGGCACGAGCTCGAGTCGGCGCTCGCGGGCTCCCCCGCATCGGTGCCCGTCGCCTACGTGCCCGACGAGGGCCTGTTCAGCGGGGAGCCGGCGCCGTCGGTCGAGCTGCAGGCAGACGACCCGTGCCTGATCACCTTCACCAGCGGCACCGCCGGCGAGCCAAAGGCCGTCCTGCACGCCCAGCGCTACCTGTATGGCCAACGGGTGCAGGCCGAGCACTGGCTCGGCGCACGCCCCGGCGATCTCGTATGGTGCACCGCCGCCAGCGGCTGGTCGAAGTCGGCGCGCAACGTCTTCATCGCGCCGTGGCTGTCGGGCGCGGCCGCGCTCCTGCACGACGCGCGCTTCGACCCCGAGGACCGACTCGCGCTGTTGGAGCGCGAGCGCGTGAACGTCCTGTGCATGGCGCCCACCGAGTACCGCGTGATCGCCAAGCGCGCAACGCTGCGCGCGATGGCGCACCTGCGCGGGATGGTCGCCGCCGGCGAGGCGCTCAACCCGGAGGTGCTGCGCGCGTGGGCGGAGGCGACCGGCCTGGAGATCCGCGACGGCTACGGCCAGACGGAGACGGGCCAGACGACCGGCACGCCGCTGGAGGAGCACGCGCGCCCAGGATCGATGGGCAGGGCGCTCCCGGGCATGGGGCTGACGATCGTCGACGGCGAGCTGACGATCGACCCCGCGAGCGTGCCCACCTTCTTCTTGGGCTACCTCGGCGAGGACGTCGTGCGCGGGGAGAGCGGCGAGTGGTTGGTGCGCGACCGGCGCGAGGGGGCGCCGTGGCACACCGGCGACCGCGTCACGCAGGACGAGGACGGCTGGCTGTACTTCGAGGGCCGCGGCGATGACGTGATCGTCTCCGCGGGCTACCGCATCGGGCCGTTCGAGGTCGAGTCGGCGCTCATCGCCCATCCCGCCGTGGCGGAGGCCGCGGCGGTGGCCGCCCCCGACGACGAACGCGGCTCGGTCGTGCGCGCCGTGGTGGTGCTGCGCGATGAGGGGTACACGCCCTCGCCCGAGCTGGTCCGTGAGCTCCAGGAGCACGTCAAGCGCCAGACCGCCCCCTACAAGTACCCACGCATCATCGACTTCGTGGCGGAGCTGCCGAAGACGGCCAGCGGCAAGGTCAAGCGCGCCGAGCTGCGAGCCAGCTCGAGCTGAGGCGCCCGTGCGCGCCCGCCAGCTCGCGCCGCGCCGCGTGGACCGCCCCGGCCTCGGCGCCCTGGCGAGTCTGGGTTTCGGCACCCTGGCGAGTCCGGGCCTCGGCGGTGTGCGCTTCACGGGCATCGCGCAGCAGCAGGCGCGCCATCTCGGTGACGGTGCCCGCATCGGCGCGGCGCGAGCGCCCGGCGACGCCAACGCGCTGAGACGCCAGCCGACGCGCGGCGTGGTCGTCGTTTGTCGCCAGGGAGCTCATGCTGCCTGCGCGATCTGCTCGGTCAGCTCGGAGCTGGCGCGCTCCGTATCGAGGATCTCCTGCGGTTGCGTTCGGCGGGGCGGGCGCAGCACCAGGAACGCCGCGAGGATGCCCACGCCGACGCACACAGCAGCGACCACGTACGCGAGGTGGTAGCCGCCGGTCAGCGATGCGAGCAGCGGGTGCCCGGCGGCGCTCAGCGCTTTCGTGTGGTCGGTCGCGACCGTGCCGAGCGCCGCCAGGCCGATCGCGCCGAACAGCTGCACGGACACGTTGATGATGCCCGATGCCAGCCCCGCATCCCGTGCGGGCGCGTCGGCCATGCCGAGCGTCAGCAGCGGCAGGAACGAGGCGCCGGCGCCGATGCCGAGGGCGAGGAAGGCGAAGAACAGGCCCGGGAAGTAGGCCGCGTGAACGCCCTGCCCAGCCAGCGCCAGCAGGCCGACGACGATCCCGCCGAGTCCCGCAGCGAGCGTCGGCACGGCGCCGAAGCGCTCGACTGCGCGCCTCGCTACTCCCAGCGACATGATCGCGATCGCCGCCGTCAGCGGCATGAACGCGAGGCCCGTGTCGATCGCGTTGTAGCCGAGCACGCGCTCGAGATAGAGCGCGCCGAGGAAGAACGCCGAGTACATGCCGGTGATCAGCAGGCCGCGAACGAGGCTCGAGCCCATCAGCGTGCGCAGACGCAGAACGCGCAGCGGCATGATCGGATTGGCGACACGCGCCTCCCACGCGAGGAAGGAGACGAGCAGGGCCAGCGAGACGCCGGCGGTGCCGAGCGTCCGCGCCGAGTGCAGGCCGTATTCGCCGGACTTGACGATCGCGAACGCGCCGAGCACGGTCGCCAGCGTCATCAGAATCGAGCCGATCACGTCGACGCCGCCGGCGAGCCCGATGCCCTCGTTCTCCTCGATCAGGATCGATCCGAGCACGAACGCAAGCGCCCCGATGGGAACGTTCACGAAGAAGATCCAGTGCCAGCTCAACGACTGCGTCAGCGCGCCTCCGGCGAGCAGGCCGATGGAGCCGCCGCCGGCGGACACGAACGCGTAGACACCCATCGCCTTGGCCTGCTCGACGCGCTCGGGGAACTCGGTGACGATGATCGCGAGGATCACGCTCGAGGCGATTGCGCCACCGATGCCCTGCACGAGGCGCGCGCCGATCAGCATCGTCTGGCTGTCGGAGACGCCGCACACGATCGAGGCCGCCACGAACAGGACGAGCCCGCTGAGGAACACCCGCTTGCGCCCCACGAGGTCTCCGAACCTTCCGGCCAGCAGCAGGAAGCCGCCGAACGTGATCATGTATCCGTCGATCACCCACGTGAGGTTCGCCTGCGTGAAGTGCAGGTCGTGCTGGATCGACGGCAGCGCGACGTTCACGATCGTGGCGTCCAGAACCATCATCAGCTGCCCGAGGCAGAGCACCGCGAGCGCGATCCAACGCCGGCGCTCGCCGGCGCCGTTCTGAGTGGTGGGCTCAGAGGTTGCTGCTCGACGGCCGGTCTCTCGGATGCTGGTGATGCTCATGTGGCTCCTCTCGGGTCGGTCACAGGAGCAACATAGCATGGATCATCCCTCTAACAGGTATTATCTTGGTAACACCGATGGTGCCTGCGATGTGGTACAATCGCGTGCGTTATGGGAAACAGGAGCTCTCGATGTGAGCCCGGCTCGATGGTCCTCTTGACACGTCTGGCCAAGCAGGTCTATCGCCGCAGCACTGAGGAGCTGCTGGGAATCCACATGCGTCTCGTGATGGCGCTGAGCTACCTACGCGACCACGATGGCGCACCCCAGCAGGAGTTGGCGGAGGCGCTCTGCATGGACGCCAACAACGTCGTTCTGCTGCTCAACGAGCTCGAGGATCTGGGACACGTCGCGCGCCGGCGCGACCCGGACGACCGGCGCCGCCACCGGGTCGAGCTGACCGAGAGCGGACGCAGGACGCTGATCGAGGCGGAGCGCGCGCAGGAAACGATCGAGGACGACGTCCTGCAGGGACTGAACGCGGAGGACCGCGCGACGCTCTGGCGGCTGCTGACTCTCGCCCTCAGGGCTGCCGAGCCCCACGCGCCCGAGCGCGAGCTTGCCGGGAGCGCGACGACCTCGACCTAGGGCTCTTGCGGGGGATGCAGGGCGCGATAGCCGAGATAGAAGTGGAGTGCCGCCGGCAACGCGAACAGCGCTCCCCACCAGATGCCCCGAGCGCACACATACGCGCCGAGGGCGAGTAGCCAGGTGCCGACGCCGAAGCGCACCGTGGCGACCGTGTGACCGTGGCCCTGCGCGTAGGCGTTCAGACGTTTCATGCCCACACGAAGTCTAGGCTGAGCTCAGAGCGCCACGACCGCGTCGATCTCGACCTGCGCTCCACGGGGCAGCGCCGCCACCCCGATCGCCACGCGCGCCGGCGGGTCCTGCTCGAAGAACGAGCCGTAGACCTCGTTGACCTCCGCGAAGGCCGACAGATCGGTCATGTAGACGGTCATGCGCACCGCGCGCGCGAGCGTGGCGCCCGCCGCCTCGCATACGGCGCCCAGGTTCTCCAGGCAGCGGCGCGCCTGCTCGGCGGCGCTGTCGCCCACGATCTCACCCGACTCCGGGTCCAGCGGTATCTGACCGGAGCAGAACAGCAGCCCCCCGGCACGTACCGCGTGACTGTACGGCCCGATCGCCTGCGGCGCCCCCGGTGCATCGACGATCTCGCGCTCGTGACTCATCCGCGAGACCCTACAGCGACCACCGAGCCTCCAGCCGCGAGGGCGATGCCGACACCCGCCGGCGCGCCGACGCCGCGCCAGGCAATAGATTCCAATGAATGCACCTTTCCGCGTGGAGGCTCGAGGTGGCGCTGCTCGCCGCGTGCGCCTGGGTCTGCCTGCTGGGGGCCTCCGGGTCGATTGCGTCCGCCGGCGCGCAGATCGCGTTCGCGCCGTGCGGGAACAGCAACGACTTCGCCTGCGGGCACCTCACCGTGCCGCTCGATCCCAGCGGCAACACGCCCGGCACGATCACGCTGGCGCTGCGCCGCCACCGCGCCACCGTGGGCGAAGCGCACAGCGCGATCATCGCGCTCGCCGGCGGCCCCGGACAGCCGGCGCTGGGGTTCGCCGAAGACTTTGCCGAACTGCTCGGCCCGATCGCCTCCACGCGCGATTTGATCGTCTTCGATCAGCGCGGCATCGGCCTGTCCGACCCCCTGTCCTGCCACGCCTTCGAAGTCCCCAGCCTCTTCCACTCGTCGGGCTCGCTGATCGAAGCGTGCGGCGATCAGCTCGGGCCCGACCGCAGCTTCTACACGACCGCTGACACCGTCGCTGACATCGAGGCGATCCGGCAGGCAGGCGGCTACGAAAAGCTCGTTCTCTACGGAACCAGCTACGGCACCAAGGTCGCCGAGGAGTACGCGCAGGAGTACCCCAGCCACGTCGAAGCGCTCGTGCTCGACTCCGTGGTGCCGCCACACGGCCCCGAAACGCTCAACCGCTCCACGTTCACGGCGATCCCGCGCATCCTCCGCCAGCTGTGCGCCGAGGAGGTGTGCGCGCACACGACCTCCAACCCCGTCGCCGACCTCGCGCGCGTCGTCGAACGGATGGGCTCGCGAGGCCTCAGCGGACGCTACGTCGACGCGCAGGGCAAGTCGCACAGCATCCCGCTCACAACCGACGACCTCCTCGAAATCCTCCTCGCCGGCGACTTCTCCGATCCCCTCCGCGCGGAATTCGTGACCGCCATCGCAGCCGCCGCGCGCAACGACGACGCGCCGCTCGCGCGCCTGCTGGATACCGCCGCGCAGGCCGGAGGCGAAGAGGAAGACTTCGACACGCCGCTCTACTACGCGACCACCTGCGAAGAGCAGCTGTTCCCGTGGAGTCGGGCCGCCGAACCGAAGGCGCGGATCGCGCAGGCCACCGCCGCCGCGAAGGCCCTGCCCGCGAGCGCGTTCGCGCCGTTCACCGCTGCCGACGCGATCGACCTCAGCGACGTCGACGCGTGCGCCTACTGGCCCTACACCACTCCCGCCCCCGCCGTGGACGAAGCGCCACTGCCGAACGTCCCCACGCTGATCGTCAGCGGCGCCGACGACCTGCGCACCCCCACCGCCAATGCCCGCGAAGTGGCGGCCCAGATCCCCGACTCGCACCTGCTGGTCGTCCCCTACACAGGCCACTCGGTGCTCACCGAGGAGCAGACCTCCTGCGCCAGCGAAGCTCTGCAGGCGCTGTTCGCCGCCAAGGCCATTGAGCCGTGCCGCGTGGCGCCGCCGCCGGCGAGCCTGCGTCCCGCGCCGCTGCCCCCCGAGCGCCTGCGCGCCGTCGCGCCAACCGCCGGCTACAGCGGAGCGCCCGGGCGCACGCTGCACGCCGTGGTGCTCACGCTGCAGGACTTCATCCGCCAGCTCTCGCTGCAGGTGACGCTCAGCGGCTCATCGGAAGCCGCCCTGGGCGCGCTTCGGACCGGCGGCCTGCGAGCCGGTTGGGGGGCTTTCACCGACGGCGCGTTCAGCCTGCACGGCTACTCATACGTGCCCGGCGTGACGGTCTCCGGCTCGATCGCATCGGGAGCAGTCGATCTGAGCATCGGCGGATCGAGCGCCGCTCACGGCACGCTACGGCTGGGCGCCCGCCACGCGCTCGTCGGCACGCTCGGTGGACGGCACGTCGTTCTGCCGGCGAGCTCCACAGCGACTGCAGCTATTGTCGGCAGCGATGCGCAGGCGAGCTACCACCCTGGCTCTGGCTCTGCTGCCCGTGCTACTGCTCGCCGGCTGGCCCAGCTCCTCGGCCGCTTCCAGCCTTAGCTTCATACCCTGCCCCAGCCAGGCAGCGTTCCAGTGCGCCTCGCTGCCCGTGCCGCTCGACCGCGCCGGCGGCGTGGCGGGCACGATCTCGCTGGGCGTCGAGCGCAAGCTGGCGGGCGCCACGCCGAGCCGCGACGCCGTCGTGGCTCTCGCCGGAGGGCCGGGCCAGGCAGCGCTGCCGCTCGCGGAATTCATAGCCCAGGCGATCGCTCCCGCGCTCGGCTCGCGCGACTTGATCGTGTTCGACCAGCGCGGCACCGGCTCCTCGGACCCCCTCAGCTGCTCCGCCTTCGAAACGCTCAGCGCGAAGTCCGCGACCCAGATCTTCGGAGAATGCGCTACGGAGCTCGGCCCCGCCAGGGGCGGCTTCACCACGCGGGAATCCGTCCAGGACATCGAGGCGCTGCGCCAGGCCGGCGGCTACGAAAAGGTGGTCCTGTACGGGACCTCCTACGGAACCAAGGTCGCCGAGGAGTACGCCGAACGCTACCCGCAGAACGTCGAAGCGATGGTGCTCGACTCCGTCGTCCCCACCAGCGGGCCCGAACCCTTCGCGATCCCCACCTTCCAGGCGATCGCCGGTGTGCTCCAAGAGCTCTGCGCCGACGGCGCGTGCGCGGGGATCACCGCCAATCCGCTCGCCAACATCGCGACCCTCGCCGCGCAGCTGCGCAAGCGCGCGCTCAGCGGGTCGGTCTACGACGGCTCCGGCAAACGGCAATCGAGCACGCTCACCGAGCAGGGCCTGCTCGACATCGTCGAGGCCGGCGACCTGAACCCGGCGCTGCGGGCGCTCCTGCCTGCCGCCGTGCAATCGGCGCTGCGACACGACCCCGACCCGCTGTTGCGACTGCACCTGCTGTCCGAGGGCCTGATCCCGAACGTGCCCGCCGAAGGCACCGCGGGCGAACCCTCTCAGGCGATCGACGAAGCGCTGTTCGCCACCACCTCCTGCGAGGAGACGCCGTTCCCATGGCAGCGCAGCGCCTCGCCCGCCGCCCGGCTCACCGAAGCGCTCGACTCCCTGCACGCACAGCCCGCCAGCGACTTCTACCCGTTCGATGCCGTCACCGCCTACTCCAACAGCCTCGTCCCCGACTGCGCAGGCTGGCCCGACGCGTCCGCGCCACCCCCCACCGCGGGCCCGCTGCCGAATGTGCCCACGCTGATCCTCTCCGGCGAGCAGGACCTCAGGACGCCGACCGCCGACGCGCGCAGCGTCGCGGCGCGGATCCCCGACGCGCAACTGCTGGTCGTGCCCTTCACCGGGCACTCGGTCATTGGCAGCGACCTCAGCGACTGCAGCTCCCTGGCGCTCACCGCGTTCTTCGCCGGTGAGCAGGTGCAACCGTGCGCGCCCAGCGCCAACCCGTTCGCCCCCACACCGATCACCCCCACCAAGCTCGCCTACGTGCACCCGCCGTCCGGGCTTCCCGGCAAACCCGGACGCACGCTCGTGGCAGTGCTCGACACGCTCGTCGATCTCAACCGTCAGGTGATCGCAGCGACGCTGCAGGCCGACGAGGAGCTCCCCAGCGGCTCGAGCTTCGGCGGCCTGCGCGGGGGCTATGCCAAGCTCACCGGCTCCGCCGCCGTCCTGCACGACTTCTCGTTCGTCCCCGGTGTCGAGCTCACAGCCACGTTCCCCGTGCGCGACAGCGAGCTGCAGGCGACCGACATCCGCATCTCCGGCGCGCAAGCCTCACGCGGGACGGTGCGCTTCGGCTCCAGCACCGAGAACGTCACCGGCAAGCTCGGCGGCAAGAGCTTCGACGTGAACCTCGCCAAGGTGAAGCTCTCCCGCGTGGGCGCGGGCGAATGGCCCTCGCCGGCCGCCCTCGGCAAGCTGCTCGGACGCCCTCCCGCCGACGTGCGCAGCGGTGGTCTCTCGTTGGCGGGACTACCCTGAGCTGGTGCCCAACGCGCTAGCACAGGAGACCTCCCCCTACCTGCGCCAGCACGCCCAGAATCCCGTCGACTGGCTCCCCTGGGGCCCCGCCGCGCTCACGCGGGCGCAGGCCGAGGACAAGCCGCTGCTGGTGTCGATCGGGTACTCGGCCTGCCACTGGTGTCACGTGATGGAGCGCGAGTCCTTCGAGGACGCCGACACGGCCAGGCTGATGAACGAGTGCTTCGTGTGCGTCAAGGTCGACCGCGAGGAGCGCCCCGACATCGACGCCATCTACATGGAGGCCGTGCAGGGCATGACCGGCCAGGGCGGCTGGCCGCTGAACGTGTTCCTCACGCCCGAGCAGCTGCCGTTCTACGGCGGCACCTACTTCCCGCCCGAGCCCCGCCATGGCATGCCCGCCTGGACTCAGGTGCTGCAGGCGATCGCCGAGACGTGGGAGGCCAACCGCGAGCAGATCCGCGCCGGCGGCGAGCGTCTGCGCGAGCGCCTGTCCGGCGGAGCGCAGCTGTCACCCTCCAGCGAGCCGCTCAGCCAGAGCACGCTCGCGCAAGCCGTCAGCAAGCTCGCCGAGAGCTTCGACGCGCGCCACGGGGGTTTTGGCGGGGCCCCGAAGTTCCCGCAGGCCCCCGTGCTCGAGTTCCTGCTGCTCGGCGAGGGACGCGCGATGGCGCTCACCAGCTTGCACGCCATGGCCGGCGGGGGCATCCACGACCAGCTCGGCGGTGGCTTCTCGCGCTACAGCGTCGACGCCGCCTGGACAGTGCCGCACTTCGAGAAGATGCTCTACGACAACGCGCTGCTCGCGCGGGCCTACCTGCACGGCTGGCAGGCCTCCGGCGATGAGCGCCTGCGATCGGTCTGCCTCGACACGCTCGACTGGGCGCTGCGTGAGATGCGCGGCCCCGAGGGCGGCTTCTACAGCGCGCTGGACGCCGACTCGGAGGGCGTGGAGGGTCGCTTCTACGTGTGGAGCGTCGCCGAGCTCACAGAGCTGCTCGGCGAGGACGCTCCCGCGGCGATCGCATGGCTGGGCGTCACCGAGCAGGGCAACTTCCAGGATCCGCACCATCCCCAGCCGGGGCTCAACGTGCTCACCGACCGGGTGGCGCGTCCTGACGAGGCGACCACCGAGCGCATCCGCACGACGCTCATGCGGGCGCGCGCGCAGCGCACGCGCCCCGCGCTCGACGACAAGCGCCTCACCAGCTGGAACGCACTGATGATCACCGCCCTCGCCGAGGCCGCAGCCGCCCTCTCAGAGCCGCGCTATATCGATGCCGCCGTCGCCTGCGCCGAGTTCCTGCAGAGCGACATGCGCGACCACGGCTCCCTGGCAGGTCAGCACGACCGGCTGCTTCGCACCTACAACCACGGCCAAGCAAAGATCGAGGCCTACCTCGAGGACCACGCCTTCCTGCTCGAAGCGCTGATCGCGCTGTTCGAAGCCACGTGCGAGGAGCGCTGGTTCCACGAGGCAATCGCGCTCGCCGATGAGCTCATCGCCCGCTTCGCCGATCCCGACAAGGGCGGCTTCTTCTCGACCGCCTCGGATGGCGAACCGCTGATCGCGCGGCGCAAGGACCTCGAGGACTCCCCCATCCCCTCCGGCTCCTCCAGCGCCGCCGTGGGGCTGCTGCGCCTCGCCCAGCTCACCGGCAACGAAGAGTATGAGCGCCGCGCGCTCGGCGCGATCGCGCTTGTCGCCGCGATCGCCCCGCGCCACCCCAGCGCGTTCGGGCACATGCTGCAGGCACTGCACTGGCATCTGGCGCCCGCGCGCCCGATCGCCTGCGCCGTGCCGAAGACGCTATAAGCTTTCGAGTGATGCTGAGGGACGCAACAGTTCTTCTGATTCGTCACGGCGAGAAGCCCGGGAACCCGGGGATCGACAGCGTCGAGGACGGCACCGACCTCTCACAGCCCGGCCGCGAGCGGGCGCACGCGTACGTGGCGTTCTTCCATCCCTACACCGCAACCGAAGCTCCCGGGAAGGGCAAAGCTCACATGACGGTCGAGCCCGACGGCCTGTTCGCCGCAAAGGACACGCATGTGAGCCACCGGCCGCGCCTGACCCTGGAGCCCCTCGCCCAGGAGACAGGGTTGGAACTCAACTTCGCATACAAGGACGACGAGCTCAAAGGCATCGGCGAAGCACTCAAGGCGACACCTGCGCGGAAGATCGTCGTGTGCTGGCACCACGGAAAGATCATCGAGCTCGCCGACATGCTGAACGGCGGCCAGCGCGGCCCCTGGCCCCACAAGTGGCCGGAAACGGTCTTCGGCTGGACCATCCAGCTCCGCTACGACGACAAAGGCAAGCCATGGCCCGACTGGATCACGTACTCCAACCAGAAACTGATGTTCGACGACACGATCGACACCTCCACGGCAGCCCCTGAGCCCGACGCGGACCCGTAGCGCTCGTAGGAGCAAGCGACCGACCCCGCAAGCCGGAGCCGGCAGGCGGAGGCCCATAAAGATTCTCGCTCGCTACAGGATCGACAGGTAGCGGTCGAGCTCCCACTGCGTCACGTCCACGCGGTAGTCGTCCCACTCCTGGCGCTTGATCTCCACGTAGCGGTTGAACATGTGCTCGCCCAGCGTGCGCAGCACCAGCTCCGACTCCGCCGTGATCTCGATCGCCTCGCCGAGGCTCTCCGGCAGCTGCTCCACGCCCAGGCGCCTGCGTTCCTCGCCGGGGAGGTGGTAGAGGTTCTTCTCCATCGGCTCCGGCAGCTCGTAGCCCTTCTCGATCCCCTCCAGGCCCGCCTGCAGGAGCACCGCGAACGTCAGGTACGGGTTGCACGCGGGGTCCGGGCAGCGCAGCTCCATCCGCGTGGCCTTCTCGCGGCCGGGGTGATACATCGGCACGCGCACCAGCGCCGAGCGGTTGCGCCGCGACCACGCCACGTACACGGGGGCCTCGAAGCCCGGGACCAGGCGCTTGTAGGAGTTGACCCACTGCGCGAAGATCGAGCAGATCTCGCGCGCGTGCTTGAGCTGGCCCGCGATGAACGCCTTGCCCACGTCCGACAGGAAGTACTGGTCGTCCGGGTCGTAGAACGCGTTCTTGCCGTCCGAGAACAGCGACTGGTGGGTGTGCATGCCCGAGCCGTTCTCGCCGAACAGCGGCTTCGGCATGAACGTCGCGTGCCAGCCGTACTTCATCGCGTACTCCTTCACCGTGATGCGGTACGTCATGCAGTCATCCGCCATCTTCAACGCGTCCGCATAGCGCATGTCGATCTCGTGCTGGGAGGGCCCCACCTCGTGGTGGGTGTACTCCACATGGATCCCCAGCTGCTCCAGCGCCAGCACCGTCTCGCGGCGCACGTCCGAGCCCGCGTCCAGCGTCGTCAGGTCGAAGTAGCCGCCCTGGTCCAGCACCTCCGTGGAGCGCGAGTCCTTGAACAGGAAGTACTCCAGCTCCGGGCCCACGTTGAACGTGTCGAAGCCCATCGTGTGCGCGCGCTCCAACGCCCGGCGCAACACGTGGCGCGGGTCGCCCTCATACGGCGTTTTCTCCGGCGTGACCACGTCGCAGAACATGCGTCCCACGCCCTGCTCCTCCGGGCGCCACGGCAGCACCGCGAACGTGCTCGGGTCGGGCATCGCGATCATGTCGGACTCCTCGATCGCGTTGAAGCCCGTGATCGAGGAGCCGTCGAACCCCATCCCCGCCTCGAACGCGTCGTCCAGCTCCGCCGCGTTGATCGAGAACGACTTCAGCTGCCCCAGGATGTCCGTGAACCAGAAGCGGATGAAGCGGATGTCGCGTTCTCCAACGAACGCCTTCACGTCCTCCGCAGTCTTCGGCTGATCCGCCATCGCCGGGACCCTAGCTCATGACCGCCCGCCAGCGCTATCGACTACTGGCCAAACCTATTACTTGCCTGCGACGGCGGCGACGAACGCAGCGACATCTTCGGCTTCCTTGCCGACATACAGGTCGGCGGGCATGTTGCCCAGGCCGTAGGACGGTCCTTCGAGGATCGTTTTGAATACGAACGACTTGCGCGCGTCCGGCGCGATCTGGTGACCGACGAGCACGTCCAGGTCGGGGCCGATGCGTCCGACCGACTTGACCGCCGCAAGCGTGTGGCAGACGGTGCAAGAGCGCGCGAACAGTTCGCGGCCTTTGACCTCGTTGTCGGTCAGATGGATGCCATCGGGACCGACGTGGGCCTTGTGCTCTGCGTTGTCCGCGGTCACGAGCGCCGGCACGGAGATGCCGAACGCGAACACGATGACGATCGTGACCGTGACCGCGCGCTGGCGCAGCCACGATTCGCCCGTGTCGCTGCCGCGCCCCGGGCGCAGCACGACGGCGAGCACGATCAGGGCCACCACGATCCAGAAGATGATGAACGCGAGCATCACGAGGCCGGGAAGATATCGGGTGGCGCAGCCGAACGGTCCATAGACGTGCGCGCGGGCTCTCCGGCGGGCCTTCCCGGAGGCCCTCCCGGACCGTACGATGAGAGCTCTCCCACCTTTAGGAGCGCCGAAGGCGCCGCGCTAACCTGGGCATCAGGCAACCCCAAAGGACGTGAGCCAGAGCCGTGAACATCTTCCGCCGCCTGCCGCTGTTTCGCCTGCTGATCGCGCTTGTCCTCGCCGTGGCCGTCGGGGTGAGCGCGACGGCGCTCGCCTTCGCCCTCGGGACAGGGCCCACGCCCGCGGCCAAGCCGCTGGCTGACGCGATCCACGATGCGCTCGCCGGAGCGAACGGGAACGCGGTCCAGGGCGTCAGCGCCAACATCACGTTCACCAACCGCCTGCTGGAAGGCGCCAGCCTGGCCAGCGGCGGCAAATCCGGCGAACTGACGTCCAACCCGCTGATCGCCGGCGCCTCCGGGCGGCTGTGGATCGCCAAGGACGGGGACGTGCGGATCGAGCTGCAGTCCGAAAAAGGCGACACGCAGATCCTCTACGACGGGCACACGCTGGAGCTCTACGACGCGGCCAGCAACACGCTCTACCGCTACACGCCGACTGCCCAGGAAGCCGGCGGCGGCGGGGAAGCGGGCGGCGGCTCTGCCGGCGAGCAGCACGAAGTCCCCTCCGTGGCCAAGATCGAAGAAGCGATCGCCAACCTGAAGCACGTGGACGTCTCCGGCGCCACGCCCACTGACGTCGCCGGCCAGCCCGCCTACACGGTGCGCGTCTCGCCGAAAGAAAGCGGCAGCCTGCTGGGCGGCGCGGAGCTGTCCTTCGACGCCGACAACGGCGTGCCGCTGCGCACCGCCGTCTACTCCACGACCAGCTCCTCTCCGGTGATCGAACTCGCCGCCAGCGAAGTCTCCTTCGGCCCCGTCGAAAGCTCCGTGTTCGCGATCACGCCCCCGGCCAACGCCAAGGTCCAGGAAATCACCTTCTCCCACGACCATCAAGGCGCTGCCAAGACCTCCGGCGAAGGCGAAAAGCCCAAGGTCACCACCCACGGCCAGGGTCCCGCCACGATCGCCGTGCTCGCATCGTCCCGGGACGGGGAAAGCAAGTCCAAAGGCGCCGCCGGCGCGAGCGAATCTCTGGAAGGCCTGCCCAAGGTCACGATCGACGGCACGAGCGCCAGCGAGCTGCGCACCGAGCTGGGCACGCTGCTCACGTTCGAGCGCTCCGGCGTGCGCTATCTCGTCGCCGGCGCCGTCTCCCCCACGGCGGTGGAAGAAGTGGCGCGAGGCCTCTAGCGTGAGCGACGAGGCCCCGCCCCCGGTGAAGGCTCGGGGGCTGGTGAAGCGCTACAACGACGTCCTTGCGGTCGACCACATCGACCTGAACGTCCACGCCGGCGACGTGTATGGGTTCCTGGGCCCCAACGGCGCCGGCAAGACGACGACCCTGCGCATGGCGCTGGGCCTGATCACGCCGACGGAGGGCACGGTGGAGCTGTTCGGCCGCGACCCCATGCGAGAGGGCGCCCGCGCCCTGGAGGGCGTGGCCGGCTTCGTGGAGGCGCCGCGCTTCTACCCGCAGATGACCGCGCGCAAGAACCTCGAGCTGCTGAGCGCCCTCGACGGAAACGGAGCCTCCACGAGAATCGACGAGGTGCTCGACATCGTCGAGCTGCGCCCGCGCGCGGGCCACAGGGTGGGCGGCTACTCGCACGGCATGCGCCAGCGACTGGGGATCGCGGCGGCGCTGCTGCGTCAGCCGCGCCTGCTGATCCTGGACGAGCCCGCCACGGGCCTCGACCCCGCTGGCATGCGCGATATGCGCGCGCTGATCCAGCGCCTGGCCGGGGAGGGCATCACCGTCCTGCTCTCCAGCCACCAGCTGCCCGAGGTGCAGGAGCTGTGCGACCGGGTGGCGATCGTGGAGTCCGGGCGCGTCGTCTACGAGGGCGCGCTCGCCGACCTGCGCCGCCAGGGCGGCGCCGGCTACCGGCTGCGGACAACCGACGATGCGCGCGCGCTGGAGGTGCTGCGCGCCCAGCAGTCCGTGGCGCTCGTGGAGAGCACAGAGCACGGCCTGGGCTTCCAAGCGCAGGAGCGCGACGTGGGCGAGCTGTCGCTGAGCCTCGCGCGCGCGGGAATCGGCATCCTCGCGCTGACCCCCGAGCTGGCGACGCTCGAGGACCTGTTCTTCAGGCTCACCGAGGGCGGCAATGGCGCCAAGCCTCAGCCGGTACCGATCGGATGAGCAGCGCAGCCGCCGCGCCCCCCGCCCCAGAGCAGGCCCTCCCCCACCGCCGACGGCGCCCGTCGACGCTGACGGTCTATCGCTGGGAGCTGCGCAAGCTGGTCTCGCAGAAGCGCACCTTCCTGGGACTGGCCCTGGTGATCGTCCTGCCGGTGTTCTTCGTGATCTTCCAGAGTGTCCACCAAGGCCACCATCACGGCCCGGACAACCTCTTCGCCGCGCAGATCACCCAGTCGGGGCTCGCCACCCCCGTGCTGATGCTGCTGTTCCTCTCCACCTTCCTGCTGCCCGTGGTAGCTGCGCTGGTCGCGGGCGACATCGTCGCCAACGAGGACGGCAACGGCACGCTGAAGACGATCCTCACGCGGTCGGTGGACCGTGGCCAGGTGTTCGCCGCCAAGGCCCTTGCGGCAATGACCTACGCCGCAATCGCGGTGTTCGTCTCGGCCGCCGTCGCGACCGCCGCGGGCGTCGCCTCGTGGGGCTTTCACTCCATTACGACATACTCGGGAACGGTCGTCTCCGCGCCCAAGGCGCTGCTACTGGTGTTCGCAGCCAACGCTGTCTACCTGATCCCGCTGCTGAGCCTGGTCGGCATCGGCATCCTGCTGTCGACGGCCACGCGCAACAGCGCAGCGGCTGTGGTGGGCACGATCGGGCTGGTGATCCTGCTGTTCATCGTCGCGCAGATCCCAGGGCTCGAAGGCATCAAGCCCTACCTGCTGACCGAACAGCTGCAGAACTGGCAGGGCCTGCTGCGCACGCCGACCGACTGGGCGCCCATCATCCACTCGGCGTGGGTCTGTGCGCTGTACGGCGTCCCCGCGCTGTTCGCCGGATATCTGGTGCTGCTGCGCCGCGACGTCGCCGGCGGCTAGCTCGAGCCGGCCCGAGTCCGGCATACGTCGGACGGCCTACGCCGGACGAGGGGGAGCCCTGACGCGGGCAAGCCTCGCGGAGGTCTGGCTTGCAGCGCTCAAGTGCCCGCGAGGAACGCCGATATGGCCTCCAGTTCCCTCGAGACTGGAGCAGGACAATGAAGATAGTCGCGGAGCACACAGCAAGGCCTTCGGCAGCGGAGACGCTGTCGACGTGGGAGGAATATCGGTGCACAGGGGATCGCGAGCTGCGCGATCGTCTGATCTTTGCGTTCATGCCGATGGTCCGTCACATCGTCTACCGCAAGGTCCGCGTCACCCCGGCGCACACGGACGTCGAGGACTTCCTGTCCTGTGGACTGGAGGCGCTGATCCACTCGATCGAGCGCTACGACCCCGACAAGGGCGCCACGCTGGAACAGTACGCATGGACGCGCATCCACGGCGCGGTGCTGGACGAGCTCCGTCGCCACGACTGGGCGCCGCGCTCGCTGCGTCGTGACGAGCGCGCTATCAACGCTGCGCGGGATGGTTTCGCGGCGATGAACGAACGCCAGCCCAGTCGCGACGAGCTCGCGATCCAGCTGGGCATGAGCAGGGGCGAGCTGACGAGCCGTCTGGACCAGGTCGCGCTGGCGGAGGTGGGCTCGCTGAACAGCACGGTGCGCTCCGACGAAGACTCCTCGATCGAGCGTATCGAGACGCTGGAGAGCCCCGACTCGACCCTCAACCCCGCTGTGCAGGCTGAACGCCAGGAGGCCAAGGCGCACTTCCGCAAGGCGTTCGCACGACTGTCCAAGCAGGAGCGCGAAGTGGCGGTGCTGCTGTATGTGGAGAACCTGAAGCTGCGCGAGATCGGCGAGCGCCTCGGTGTGTCCGAGAGTCGCGTATCTCAGATCCACACCCGTCTGCGCAGGCGCCTCTACGAGCAGCTGTCGGGCGAGCTGACGCTGTTCGCGGAGATCGGCTAGCGCCGAGCGCTCAGCTGACCTGCGCGGGCTGGTCGATCACCGTCAGCTCGACGTCGCCCATCAGCCGGCGCGCCTCGCGCGCGTCGATGAGCCCGGCGCCGAGACGCGCGGTGGACTCGGCGCCACACGCTACGCCGAAGCGCAGGCACTGGTCGGGAGCGCGGCCTTCGTAGCGAGCTGCCAGGTAGCCGGCTAGGAAGGCGTCTCCGGAGCCGCTACGGGCAACGGGCTCGCGCGGCTCGATGCGGGCGCGCTTGAGCCTGCGCTGCCCATCGATGAGCACCTGGGCGAAGCACCCGTCGGGCACGGTCATGATCGCCTCGCGCGGCCCCATCGCTGCGATCTCGGCGACCACCAGCGAGCGCTCGTCCTCGCCCGCGAACTCGTGGCCGACGAGCTCCTCGGCCTCGAGCACGTTCGGCGAGACGACATCCGGCTCGGCGCGGACCGCCTGGCGCAGCGGCTCGCCGTCGGTGTCCACGACGGTGATCACGTCGAGGCGCTCGAGGTCGCGGATGAGCGACGCGTAGATGTCGGGCTCAACGCCGCGTGGGAGCGAGCCGGCGAACACCACGATGGCTGCGCCGCGGGCGAGATACAGCAGCTTGTTGGCGAACAGCTCGACCTCGCGGGCGCTGACGGACGGGCCGCGTTCGTTGATCTCGGTCTGTTCCCCGGTGGTGGGGTCGAGCACAGAGGTGTTGGTGCGCGACTCCTCGCGGATGCGCACGAAGTCGTTGAGGATGGACTCCTCGGTGAGCTGCTCGACGATGTGCGTGCCCGTGGCGCCACCGGCGAAGCCCGTGGCGATGACCGGTTGCCCGAGCGCCTTGAGCGTGCGTGCGATGTTCACGCCCTTGCCGCCGGCCATGGTGCGCTGATCGACGGTGCGGTGGCGTCGCCCGAGCTTGAAGTTCGGCACCGCGAGCGACTTGTCGATGGCCGCGTTGAGCGTGACCGTGATGATCATCCTGGCTCCGTACCCGCATTCCGGCACACCTGAACGGCAGAAGGCCCCCTGGGGTGCACGACACAAAGGCTAGCGGACGCGATCGGAGAGCTCCCAGGCAGTTTCGCGCAGGCGCTCGGCCTCCGCCCTGGCCGCTGCGGCGGGCTCGCCGCCTGCCACCAGATGGGCCCCCGCGATGCTGCGCGAGGCGGAGACGAGGCCGCCCGCGCGGCCGGGCGCGAACGCCGGCGCAAGGTCCTCCACGCGCCCGCCCTGCGCGCCAATGCCCGGCAGCAGGAACGGCGCGCTGCTCATCAGCTCACGCGCGCGCTGCAGGTGGCGGGGCTCGGTGGCGCCGACGACCGCGCCCACATCGCTGAGCCCAGCCTCGCCGATCGCGTCGGCGCCGAGCCGGTCCACGAGCATCGCGATCCGTTCCCACATGGCCCCGGAGTCCGCCAGCGGCAGGTCCTCGAAGTCGGCCGCGCCGGGGTTGGACGTGCGCACGAGCACGAGCACGCCGCTGCCCGCCCGACGGGCGGCGCTGACGAACGGCTCGACGGCGTCGGCGCCCATCAGCGGGTTGACGGTGGCTAGATCCGCGCGCAGCCCTTCGAGGTGCCCGAAGGGGCTGTCCTCGCCGCCGAACAGCGCACCGGCATACGCCTGGGCGGTGACGTCGATGTCGCCGCGCTTGCCGTCGGCGATCACCAGCAGGCCGAGGCTGCGGGCGTGAGCGATGAGCGCCTCCAGGACAGCCCAGCCGGCGGCGCCGAGCAGCTCGAAGCGCGCGAGCTGGGGCTTGATCGCGACGCACGCCGGCGCGGCGGCGTCGATCAGCGCCGTGCAGTGCGCCAGGAAGGCACCGGCGGCCGCCTGCGCGGGCGAGGCTGCCTCCGATCCGTGCGCGTCGGGCACCGGCCACAACGCGCGTGGATCGGGGTCGAGGCCGAGCACGATCTGCGACTCGCGCTCGGCAACTCGAGCGGCCAGCGTGTCGCCGAAGGAGCTGCTCGGTGTCAGCGGCCCTTCACCGCGCTCTTCAGACCGCTTCCGGCGGTGAAGCGCGGCACCCGCGAGGCTGCGATCTCGATGCGCTCGCCAGTCCGCGGGTTGACCCCCATACGCGCACCGCGCTCGCTGACGTGGAACTTGCCGAACCCCGAAACCGACACCTCGCTGCCGCGACGGAGCGCGTCCTCGACCGTGGCCAGCACAGCGTCCACCGCGCGCGACGCATCCTGCTTCGTCAGCTCGGCGCGGTCGGCCACCTGGTCGACCAACTCGGACTTGGTCACTTCGCCTCCCTCGTTCGTAAAACGTTGCGCCGAAGCTAACACCGCGTGCGGACAGGCGCAATCCGCAAGAATACGCCGATGGCGATCGGCCGCATCGCATGGCTGGTGACGGTGATGGTGGCGCTCGTCACCGCGCTGCTGCTCGCGCTGTCCGGATACACGGGCTACGCGGGGCTCGGGGTGGCCGTGGCTGCTTCCGCGGCGATCAACCTTTTCTAGAGGCTGGCTCGTCCGGGCTGGGTGGCTGGCATGATCAAAGTTCTGAGCGACAGAAGGGGTTGCAGCGTATGAGCAAACGTCGGCTGGAGCGCGCGATGCTTGCGGTGGTTCTCGCCACGGCGCTGGCGGGGTGCGGCAGCAAAGAGTCGAGCACCTCCAGCACGAGCAGCTCGACGAGCAAGGCAGGCAGCACGAGCACCACCACGACCACGCACAAAAAAAAGCCCACCCCCAAGGAGAAATACTAGCCGCCGGGGGCGCCGCCCTCGAGCCACTCGAGCAAAGCCCGCGCCGCCCGGCCTCGATGGCTGATCGCATCCTTCTGCTCATCGCCCAACTCGGCCATGGTCACGCCGGAAGGCCCGTCGTCGGGGAGGAACGCGGGGTCATATCCGAAGCCGCCCTCTCCCCTCGGCGCCTCCGCCACCCTTCCTGAGCAGCGGCCCTCGAACAGGCGCTCGGAGCCGGTCACGGGATCGACGTGGGCGATCACGCAGACGTACTCCAGCGCGCTGCCCGCGGGCGCCTCGCGCAGCAGCTTCTGGAGATTCTGCTCGTCGGTGGCGTGCTCGCCGGCGTATCGCGCCGAGCGCACGCCCGGCGCTCCCCCGAGCGCGGCGGCGCAGATGCCGGAGTCATCGGCGATGCTCACACGGCCCGTGGCCTGCGCCGCGGCGCGAGCCTTGCCGAGCGCGTTCTCGGCGAACGTCTCGCCGTCCTCCGGGGGCATCACGACATCGTCGGGGAGCGCCTCGATCTCCAATCCCCCGGCGGAGTTCGCGAGCAGGCGCGCGAACTCTCTGCGCTTGTGCTCGTTGTGCGTTGCCAGCAAAAGTTTCAAGCTAAAGGTCTAGCTCCGTAATCGGGTGCTCAAAGCTATACAGGTCGCGTACAGTAGGGCTCGTGACACCTCGGGCGCGTTCCGTTCGAACGCTGTTGCTCCCCCTCCTGGCCACGAGCGTGTTGTGGGCGGGCACCTACGCGAGCGGTCCATCCGACGCACGCGCTGCGCAGGGAGGCTGGGAAACGGGACCCGTCCAGTGGGATGCTTCCGAAGTCCTGGCGGGCGGACGCTCACTGAGGGTTGGATACCTCAGCGACAGCTGCGGCGAAAGGAACGCTCACGCAACGGTGGGCGAAACGCGAACGAGCGTGGCGATCACCGTGGTCCGCGAAACAGCTGTCTTTCCCCCCGGTGAGGTGATCTCGTGCCCTGGCCCCCACCCGCAATCGCTGTCCGTGAGCCTGCACGAGTCATTGGCCGGACGTCGGGTCTACGGACGCTCCGCCGAAACGCTCAACGATCCGCGCGCGGTCTTCGGCACCGTGGGCGACCAGAACGAAACGGTCCGTGTCCCGCGAGTTATCGGCTTCGCACCGATCGACGCCGAGTACGCGCTGATCTTCGGATACCTGCGCGGCCAAGTGGCACGCACACGTGACGACGGGCAGGGCCTGAGCCGTGTCGTCGCACAAGAGCCCACTGCGGGACGAACAGTCACCAAGGGCACCGTGATCCGGCTCCTCGTCGCCCGCTGAACGGAGCGCGACCCGGCCAGCTCAAGTGCCCGCGGCGATCGCCTGCTCCTGGCCGGCGCGCAGTTGCGCGATGCCGCTTGCCGCAAGCGCGAGCAGCTCGTCGAGGTGCGCGCGAGAGAGCGGTGTGCGCTCGGCGGTCGCCTGCACCTCGACCAGCCCGTCGCCGCCGGTCATGACGACGTTCGCGTCGACCTCAGCGGTGGAGTCCTCGGAGTAGTCGAGGTCGAGCAGCGCAACGCCGTCGATGATCCCGCAGGAGACCGCGGCGACCGACTCCTTCAGTGGCGAGCGCTCGAGCCGCCCTTCGCCCTGCAGCCGCTTGCACGCGAGCGCGAGGGCGACGTAGGCGCCGGTGATGGACGCGCAGCGCGTGCCGCCGTCAGCCTGCAGCACGTCGCAGTCGAGGTACATCGTCCGTTCGCCGAGAGCCTCGAAGTCGACCACCACCCGCAATGACCGCCCGATCAGGCGCTGGATCTCGACCGTGCGCCCGTCCTGGCGCCCGCGCGTGGCGTCGCGCTGCTTGCGCTCTCCGGTGGACGCCGGCAGCATCCCGTACTCCGCCGTGAGCCAGCCCTTGCCGGCGCCTTTCATCCACCGCGGCACGCCCTCCTGCGCGGAGGCCGTGCAGATCACGCGCGTCTCGCCCGCGGAGATGAGCGCCGAGCCGGTGGCCGTGCGCATGAACCCCGGCTCGATCGCGATGGGTCGCAGCCCGTCCGCCTTGCGGCCGTAGCTGCGCTCGGTTGAACCCGCTTGCACGCGCCGCATCATTCCAGAGCGATACGGTCGAGGCATCTTGCGTGCGCTGGTGGTCTCCAACATGCTCCCCGACGCCGCCCATCCCGAGCGCGGGCGCTTCGTCCGCGACCAGGTCGCCGCGCTGCGAAAGCTCCACGCTTTGGAGGTCGAGCTGCACGAGTTCCCGCCCGGTGCGGGCGCGCTGGCGCGGGCCGTGCCAGAGCTGCACCGGCGCTACGGCACGCGCCCCTGGAGCCCCCGGGCGGGCGCGCCGGCACTGTTCGACGTCGTCCACGCGCACTTCGGCCTGACGGCATGGCCCGCGCTCGCCGTCAGCGCCAGCGTTCGCGCACTAACGGTGCACGGCACCGACGTTCGCCACCCGCGCACACGGCTGTTGACCGCAGCGGTGGCCCCGATGATGGACGTGCTCGGCGCCGTGTCTGCCGAGCTCGTGGCGGAACTGCCGGGCCGGGCGGCACGCCGGCGCGCGCAGGTGCTGCCCTGCGGCGTGGACCTCGAGCGCTTCCAGCCGCTTGCCCGCGCGGATGCGCGTGCTGAGCTCGGCCTGGACCCCGCGCGCCCCTATCTGCTGTTCCCCGCCGACCCCAGCCGCCGGGAGAAGCGCCACGACCGCGCGCTCGCGCTCGCGGACGCCGTGGGCGTCGAGCTGCTGACGCTCGGCGGCGTGGAGCCGGAAAGGGTGCCGCTGTGGGTCAACGCTGCCAACGCCGTGCTCGTACCGTCCGAGCGCGAGGGCTTCGGCCTGGCTGTGCTGGAGGCGCTCGCGTGCGACGTTCCCGTGCTCGCCACACCCGTGGGCGTCCATAGGGAAGCGCTGGAGCGGGTGGACGGCGCGCTGTGCGCGCCCTTCGATCTGAGCATCTGGCGCGCCGCGCTGGAGCCGTACACGCGCGAGGCCGATCCGCGCATCGCGGGCCGCGCCAGCGCAACTCGCTTCTCCGCCACAGAGATGGCCGCTCGTGTCGCCGCCGCGTGGCGCAATGCGCTGCAACGATCGCGCTAGCATTCGGTCAACACGGACCGACGGTCTGGGTAGCATGGATCGGCCGTGGATCAAATGTCTGGCACCACCACAGCCGATGCTGCAGCCCAGGCGGCCGGAAACGAGGCGCCGCAGGAGAGCGATCCGCCGGCGGGCGCGGCGCCGTCGACCGAGCCGCCCGGCTTTCGCTCGCGTGGAAGCGCGCGGCGCCGAGCGCGCTTCTTGCGCAGGGCGCGCGAGCTCGGCTACCGCGACCTGGGCGGGCTGGTCTTCAACCTGCATCGCTTCGGACAGCGCAACGACGCGCTCGTACTCGCCAAGCTGACGACGCTCGGCCACATCGACACCGAGCTGCGCGCGCTGGAAGAGACGCTACGCGAGCACCGGCCGGTCACGGTCCTGCGCGAGGCGGGCATCACCGCGTGCGCCCGCTGCGCGGCCATTCACAGCAGCGAAGACAACTTCTGCCCCAACTGCGGGCTGCCGGTGAAGCGCCACGTCGAGGTGATGGCCGATCTGCGCTCCGGCGTCCCCGCCCAGGCGCCCGCGACCCCGGCCAGGCCCGCGCCATCCCCCCCGGAGCCAACGGCCACACCCGTCCCCGCGCAGCAGACCGGCATAGGGCTCGCAACCCCCTCCACGCCGGCTTCGCCACCTCCAAGCGGCTCGACCGAGGGGTCCAAGCCGCCCGTGCCGCCGTCTGCCGCGCCCACCGTCGGGCGCTCGCCCAGCCCGCCGATCGCCGCACCCACCCCCTCCTCCGCGCCGGCGTCGCGCGGCGCGGCCCGCACGATCGAGGAGGACGGCCCGACCGAAATCATCGCCCCTCCGGCGCCCGGCTCGTGAGCGCCACGGCATCACCGCCACACGGCGGCGGCGCACCGGCGCAGGCGCCACCGCCGACGCCGACGCCGACGCCGACGCCGACGCCGACGCCGACCGGCGAAGCGTGCCCGATCTGCGGCGCGCCCCTGCACCCGGACCAGGGCTGGTGCCTGCGCTGCGGCTCCGCCGCGCGCACGCGCCTGGCGCCGTCGCCCAACTGGAAGCGTCCGATCGCCGCGTTGGCGGTCCTGGTGGTGCTCGCGCTCGGTGTGATCGCCGCCGCGCTCGTAGACCTCGCCGGCGGCTCCGGCTCCGCACCGGCGACGACCACAACGGTCACCACCACCACCGCCGCGGCGGCAACGACGACGCCGACCACCGCTACCACCGCCCCGGCCACGACCCCCACGACCGCCGCCGGCGTCGCGCCGGGAACGGGCGGCGCCACGGCGCCCAAAACGAAGACCGGCGCATCCACGCCGAGCGCGGCCACGACGAAAGGGGCCGGCAGCACGGCGACGAAAGGCGCGACCGGCACCTCGAGCACGCCGACCCACACGTCCACAGGACACACGACGCTCACCCCGTCGGTCAAAAGCGGAATCAGCAAAGGCATCAAAGAAGCGCTGGAAAAGGTCGCCGCCAAGAAACCCGCTCCCGCGACCGGCGAAGGCTGACACGGGGCGCAAAGGGGCGCGCGCGGTTCCGCTCGCCGCGGTGGCGAGGGAGCGGCGAGACTGACGACCGGGGCCCTGGCAGATACGGTTCCCTCGATGTCCGGCCTTTCCTCGGCGAAGACCCAGATCGCCGACATCGCAGTCGTGGGCGCCGGCGCAGCCGGGCTGTACGCGGCGCTGTGCGCGGCGCGCGAACACGCGAACGTGGTGCTCGTCTCGGCAACGCCGCTGGCGCAGACGGCGAGCTACTGGGCTCAGGGCGGCCTCGCCGCGGCGCTCGCGGCGGACGACAGCTTCGAGCTGCACCTGCACGACACCGAGCTGGCTGGACGCGCGCTCGTGCGTCGCTCCGCGGCGGAAACCCTCGTGCGCGAGGCGCCCGAACGTGTCCGCGACCTGCAGGCGCTGGGGGTCCGCTTCGACGCCGACCGCTTCGGACAGCTGGCGCTGGGCCTCGAGGGCGGCCACTCGGTCCGGCGCGTGGTGCACGCAGGCGGCAGCGCCACGGGTCGGCGCGTCGTGCGCCAGCTCTCCGCGCTGGCCGCCGAGGAGCCGAGGATCGAGGTGTTCGAGCAGGCCCGAGCGCAGGCCATCTGGACCGATCGCATCGTCCCCGGAGGGGGAGACTCCACCGACGCCCGCTGTCGAGGGCTGGTCTGCGACGACGGGCGCGTGATCGCCGCGCGCGCCGTTGTGCTCGCCACCGGCGGCTCGGCTGCGCTGTGGGCGCGAACCACCAATCCGCCCGGCTCGCAGGGCATCGGGGTGCTGCTCGCTCACGCCGCGGGCGCCGAGCTGGCAGACCTGGAGCTGCTGCAGTTCCACCCCACGGCGGTCATCGGCGTTCCCGGGCGCGAGGGCTTCCTGGTGACGGAGGCGATCCGCGGCGAGGGCGCGACGCTCCACGACGCGGAAGGCAATCGGTTCGTGGACGAGCTCGCCCCGCGCGACGAGGTCTCGCGCTCGATCCACGCGATGCTGGAGCAGTCCGGAGCGAGCTCGGTCGGCCTGGACATGCGGGCGATCGACCCCGCCCACTTCCCAAACGTCGTTGCCGCGCTGCGCGAAGCGGGCCTCGACCCCACCCGCGAGCTGATCCCGGTGGCCCCCGCCGCGCACTACATGATGGGCGGGATCGTCACCGACCTGAACGCCCGCTCGACGCTGCCGGGGCTTTACGCCGTGGGCGAGTCCGCCTGCACCGGGCTACACGGCGCCAACCGACTCGCGTCCAACTCGCTGAGCGAGTGCTTCGTGTTCGCCCGCCGCGCGGTCGCAGACGCGCTGGGCGCCGATACGCCCGCCCCGCGGCAGGCGGACGAGGGCGAGCTACAGGCGTTGCGCGAGCTCCCCGGACCGCCGGTCGCCGACGCGGAGACTCGATCCGCGCTGTGGCGCGACGCGGGCGTCGTGCGCACCGCCGAGGGTCTGAACCGGCTGCTGCGGAGCCCGCATCCACTGACACGACTGATCGCCGGCTGCGCGCTGGCGCGCACCGAGAGCCGTGGCGCGCACCTGCGCTCGGACTTCCCCGAGCGCGACCCGTCACTGGACTACCGCCACGCGGTCGTGGGTGCGAGGGAATCGATCGCCTGGCAGAGATGGGACTGAGAACCTCTTTCAAAGAGGTTCGGCGCGGTCCCCAGCCCGCGGCCAGCGGCTGCGACGGACATCGCCCGGGCCCCGTCCGGCAGCCGTTTTTTGGACGGCGAGCGCCTTCATAAGAAAATCGGCCGTCGATCTTTAGGTCGATCCTTTCTAATGAGAGGCGTGTTCTGTGCTTTGGGATGGAAGGCTTCAGAACGATTGGCGTCTATGAGGTATGGCGGGTGTGCTCCAAACCACGAGTCCCAAGTTAGAGAGACGGTTAGGAGTAATCACCATGTATCAGTTCAGTCGAGCCATCTACCGGGAGCTCGCTCCCCAGATCGCGGCTCCCCCCCCAGGCGCTCCCGCGAGCGCCAACCACACTGCCGTTCTGCGCGCGTGCGAGGAAGTGATCACACGGCTGGCCACTGACCGCCATTACTTCGCCCGCCCCGCGCGCACCCTGTTCCTGGACATCCGCAGCTACTTCCCGATGTCCGCCCAAGGCCACGTGTACCTGGTCGTCAGCCGCTACATGGGCTACGCGCAAATGTTCCTGGCCGAACATCCCCACGAGGGCTACACGGCGGTCAGCGGCGCGCCGCCGCAGTGCCGCGCGACCACCCGCAAGGGCGCTGCGTGCCAGCGCACCCCGCTGCCGCACAACGGCTACTGCCCCTCCCACCAGCACCTCGCCGACACGGAGGACCGCGAGCTGGCGGCGGCATGAGGCAGTCGGGTGGTCACCGATGCGCGGGAGCGTGAGCATCGCGTAGTCTGGCGGCCATGCTCCTGGGAGTCGACGTCGGCGGAACCTTCACCGACGCCGTCCTGTTGGACGAGAACTCCCAGCTGCACACCGCGAAGGTCCCGTCGACGCCCTCAGAGCAGTCGGTCGGGGTGCTCGAGGCCGTGCGCCTGGTGCTCAGCAGAGCCGGAGCGCAGACCCAGGACGTCGATCGCTTCGCCCACGGCATGACCGTGGCCACGAACGCGCTCCTCGAGGGCCGCACGGCGCGGACCGCGCTGCTCACCACGGCGGGCTTCACGGACGTGATCGAGCTGGGCCGCCAGAACCGCGCGCACCTGTACAAGCTGTGCGCCGCCGCGCCCCCGCCGCTGGTCCCTGCGGAGCTCCGCGTGGGCGTGCGGGAGCGGATGGGACCGGAAGGCCCTCTGAGCCCTCTCTCCCCCGCCCTCGCCGAGGAGGCGGTCGCGCAGCTGGCGGACGCACGACCTGAAGCGGTGGCGGTCTCGCTGCTGCACTCCTATGCCGATCCCACCCACGAGCGCCTGCTCGCCGAGACGATCGCGCGACTCTTGCCCGGGACCCACCTGTCGCTGTCGAGCGAGCTGGTGGGCACCTTCCGCGAGTACGAGCGCACGGCGACGACGGTCCTCGATGCGGCGCTCTCGCCCCTGCTGAGCTCCTACCTGCGCCGACTCGTCGAGGAGGCGCGCGCGATCGGGCTGAGCGAGCCACAGATCATGCAGTCCTCGGGCGGGCTGACGGACGCGGCGTACGCCGGCTCGCACGCGGCGCTCACGGTCCTCTCGGGACCGGCCGGGGGCGTCGGCGGGGCGCTGCTGCTGAGCGAGCTCGCCGGCGAGCCCGACGTGCTGTGCTTCGACATGGGCGGCACCTCCTGCGACGTCTGCCTGATCGACGACGGTCGCGTCACCGAGACAGCCGAGCGGATGATCGCCGACCGCCCGCTGTCGCTTCCAGCGCTCGACATCCACACGGTGGGCGCCGGCGGCGGGTCGATCGCATGGCGCGACGCGGGAGGCGCGCTGCGCGTCGGCCCCGCCTCCGCGGGCGCGCGCCCGGGCCCCGCGTGCTACGGCTTCGGCTCCGAGCACGCCACGGTCACCGATGCAAACCTGCTGCTGGGACGCCTGCTCGAGGACTCGCCGCTGGCGAGCGGGCTCGAGCTCGACCGCAGCGCCGCCGAGCGCACCATCTCGCGGCTGGCAGACGAGCTGGCGATCGAGCCGATCGCGTGCGCCGAGGGGATCGTGCGTGTGGCAGAGGCGCACATGCTGGGCGCCCTGCGCGTGATGAGCGTCGAGCGCGGGATCGACCCGCGCGGCTTCGCGCTGATGCCCTTTGGCGGCGCGGGTCCGCTGCACGCCGCCTCGCTCGCACGCCAGCTCGGCATCTCGCGCGTGCTGTGCCCGAGCGCCTCTGGCGTCCTGTGCGCGCTGGGGCTGGCGGCCGCGGCGCCGCGGCGCGACGTGGCTCGCACGGTGATGCTGGGCTGCGCCGGCGGGCGCGCGCTCTCGGAGCGGCTGCTCGAGGAGGAGCGCGCCGCCCTCATCGCACAGGTCAGCGCCGCGCTGTCCGAGCCGCCCGTGCTGGTGCGCGTGCGCTACGAGCTGCGCTACCGCGGCCAGTCCTTCGAGCTGGCGGTGGAGGAGGAGATCGAGCCCGGCTCGACCGCAGGCCGGCTCGATCCGGACGCCCTGCGCGCCGGCTTTGCGCAGACGCACGAGCAGCGCTACGGCTACCGCGACGAGGACGCGGAGCTCGAGCTGGTCAACATCCGCGTGTCGGCCTGGGGCGCCGCGCCGCAGCTGCGGCCGATGGTCTCAGGAACGGCCCCAGCGACGGACACGGAGATCGGAACGGTGATATTCGATGGCCAGCCCACCGCGACGAAGATCGTCCGCGGCGAGCTCGCGCCAGGCAGCGAGCTGTCGGGACCGACTCTGTGCGCGCTGCCCGAGGCTACGCTGCTCGTCCCTCCGGGCTGGTCGGGCGAGGTCGATGAGCATGGGACCGTGCGCCTGCTCGACACCGCCGCGCCGGCCACGGCCGCCACCACCACCGACACGGTCGGATCGTGGCGATGAGGACGCCCGCGACCACATTGGACCCGATCGAGCTGCAGGTTCTGACGGGCGCGCTGCACGCGGCTTGCGAGGAGATGGGCGTGGTGCTGATCCGCTCGGCGCACTCTTCCAACATCAAGGAGCGACGCGACGCCTCCACGGCGCTGTTCGACTCGAGCGGCCAGATGATCATGCAGGCGGAGCACATACCCGTGCACCTGGGCGCGATGCCGGCTGCTGTGGCGGCGGTGCTCGGCGAGGACCACGCTCCAGGGGTCTCCTGGATCCTCAACGATCCGTTCGCGGGAGGCACCCACCTACCCGACATCACCGTCATCACGCCCGTGTTCGACACGACGAACGCCAAACTAATCGGCTTTGCGGCCAGCCGTGCGCACCACGCGGACGTGGGGGCACAGCTCCCGGGCTCGATGCCGGCGGACAGCCACAGCCTGGACGAAGAGGGTGTGGTGATCCCCCCCATGCGTCTGGACGACGCGACGATCGAGGCGCTCGTGCGGCGCATGCGCCAGCCGCGGGAGCGCAGGGCCGACCTGCGCGCCCAGCTGGCCGCGAACCGCACCGGCGCGCTACGGCTGAGCGAGCTCGCCGAGCGCATGGGCGTAGAGCGACTACGAGACGGCACGGGCGCGGTCCTCGACTACTGCGAGCGGCGCACACGCGCCCGCCTGGCGGCCCTGCCGGACGGAGAGCTACGGGCGGAGGACGTGCTCGAGGCTCCGGAGGGAGACCTCGTGCTGCGCCTGCGCGCGCATGTGCAGGGAGAGCGGCTGGTGCTGGACTTCTCGGGCACCGACCCCCAGCACGAGGGCAACCTCAACTGCCCGCTGGCAGTGACACGCTCGGCGTGCCTGTTCGCGGTGCGCGTGCTGACCGACCCGGACATCCCCTCGACGGCCGGCGCCTACCGCCCGGTCGAGGTGCGAGCGCCGCTCGGCACGATCCTCAACGCCCGTCCTGGCGCGGCGGTGGCCGCGGGCAACGTGGAGACCTCCTCGCGCGTGGCCGACCTCGTGCTGGGCGCGTTCGGACTGGCGCAGGGGCAGGGCACCATGAACAACCTGACCCTGGGCGTCGCGGCGAGCTCCTCACCGGACGGCGCCGGCTTCTCCTACTACGAGACGCTCGGCGGCGGCCAGGGCGCGTGCGCTGACGCTGACGGCCCCAGCGGCGTGCACGTGGCGATGAGCAACACGCTGAACACCCCGGTCGAGGCGCTCGAGCGCGAATTCCCGCTGCGCGTGATCGAGTACGCGCTGCGCCGCGGCTCCGGCGGGGAGGGCCGCCATCGTGGCGGCGACGGCGTCGTGCGCGAGCTGGAAGCGCTGTGCGAGATGAGCTTCTCGCTGATCGGCGAGCGTCGCCGACACCGCCCCCGCGGCGCCGACGGCGGCGAGCCCGGCGTGAGCGGCCGAGACCTGCTTGACGGTCATCCGCTGCGATCTAAGATCACCGGCACCATGCGCGCCGGCCAGCGGCTGCGTGTGGAAACCCCCGGCGGAGGAGGATTCGGAGATGTCCGAGCAACAGAGCGGTGAGCGCGTCGGCTTCCTCGGTCTGGGGATCATGGGCTCGCGCATGGCGGCGAACCTGGCACGCGCCGGCCTCCCGCTGACGGTCTGGACTCACACGCCGGGCAAGGCAGCCGAGTGGGCGTCCGAGCACGGCGCGACGGCTGCGCAGACCCCGGCGGAGGTGGCAGCGGACAGCGACGTGGTCGTGAGCATGGTCGTGGACGGCGAGCAGGTGTCCTCGATCCTGCTGGGCGAGGTGGGGGTCGTGCAGAGCGCGCATCCGGGACTGTTGTGCGTGGACATGTCGACGATCGGTCCCGCGGACACACGCACGATCGGCGCGGTCCTGCGGGAGCGCGGCGTGGGCATGCTCGACGCCCCCGTGACCGGATCCTCGCCGCGGGCCGAGGAGGGCTCGCTGACGATCATGGTGGGAGGCGAGCGGGAGAGCTTCGAGCGCGTTCGACCGTTGCTGGAGCGCATGGGCCGGCTGATCGCATACGTGGGCGAGCTCGGCCAGGGCCAGATGCTGAAGCTGATCAACAACTCCCTCGGCGCGGCCAACGCTGCGGCGGTCGCCGAGGCGCTGCTGCTGGCGCACGCCACAGGCGTCGACCTGGACGCGCTCGTGGAAGTGGCCTCCGCCGGCTCCGGAGCCTCGGCGCAGCTGACGATGAAGTCGGGGCCGATGCGCGAGCACGACTTCAGCACGATGTTCAAGACGGCGCACATGCTCAAGGACGTGCGTCTTTGCCTCGAGGAGGCGCAGAAGGCGGGCGTCCCGTTCCCAGCTGCCGCTCACGCGCGCGACGTGCTCGCCGCAACGATGGGACGCGGCCACGCCGACGACGACTACGCGGCGCTGATCGAGGCCGCGGAGGGGTTCGCGGGGCGACGCTTGTGAGCAGAGTACAGCCCCTGAACTAGCCGGACGCCAAAAAAAACCCGCTATTTGCAGGCGATTTGGGATTTTCGCTCAGGTTTCGTATCTTTAACGCAGCGCGCAGTGTTTCCCTCTCGGGCGATCCGCGTGTTTCAGACTGACGTCCCCCGCTTCATCTCGTTCGTTTCTTACCCATGCCAATTGCTTTCAAAGAATGGGCTGTCACCGTCCGCGCGCTGGCGGAAGGAGAGCAGCTCCTAACCCTCCGCAAGGGCGTTCTGCCCCCCGGCGACAAGCCGTTCAAGCTCGCCCACGAGCGCTTCTTCCTGTACCCCACGTTCGACCACCAGCCCGGTGACCTCGTGCGCGAGTCCCACCAGCCGGAGCTGCGCCGCGCGCTCGAGGAGGGCGTGTGGAGCGATGGCGAGCCGCCGCTGCACACGTTCGTCTCAGGCGCCCCGCTGCAGCAGCCCGACCGCGTGCGCATCCGCGCATGGGCCGAAGTCACCGACCACTTCACGATCGTCGACCCGCGCTGCGTAGACGCGCTCTCGCCGTTCTACGTGTGGACTCCCGACTACGCGGAAAAGCGCCTCGGCTGGCGCGGACGCCAGCCACTGCACGTGCTGCTGCTGCGCACCTACCGCATTCCGCGCCCCGTGACCGTGAAGGTCAAGGACGAGTACACCGGGCCGAACGCCTGGATCGAGCTCGCGCGCGAACTGCCCTTCGAGGGCACGCCGGTCCTCTCGGACGCCGAGTTCGAGCGCGCCTCCGAGGAGATCCGCTCGATCACCAACGAAGCCGGCCAGCCGGCTCTCGTCTAAGCGTCCGGCCGCTCCCCGCCGGGCCGCTCCCACTTCAGCGCTTCGCGCGCCGCCTCCGCGCCGGACTCGGGGACGAGCACGTCGCGTGGGTCGAGCATCGGCGTGTAGCCGGCTATGGTCGCGCTGAGCACGCTCGGGATGCCCTCCTCGAGGAGCAGGCCGGCGATGAACTCGGCCTGGTACTGGGTCTCAGCCCGAGCGACCTTGACGAGCGGACCCTCCGCGTACTCCGGCTTGATCTTGCGTGCCCTGCGCTGGCGCTCGCTCGCCGGCTGCTCCACGCCGCCCGGGTGCACCAGCGGCATCCCGCAGGCGGCGCAGAAGCGCTCGCTGGGCGGGTGCGCCCGCGCACAGCTCGGACAGACGATCGGCTCCCCCTCCATCACGACCCGTTGAGCGGGACCTCCCGGACCTCGCCCTGCTCGATCAGGTACGAGCGCACCTCGGGCTGCTCGCCGGGGGCGAGGCCGACGATGACCCACTCCACGCCGGGCCAGTTGGCCGCGAAGTTGACGTCCGTCTGGGAGGGGTAGGGGGCGCTGCGCACGTGCGAGTGGTAGATCGCGCCGAGCGCCTGATCGTCGGCCTCGATGGCGTTGTAGAGCGCGAGCAGCTCCTTGGGGTCGATCTCGAACTTCAGCGGGCTGGCATGCACGTTGACGGCGCGGTGGACGCGCACGGCGCGCGCGGAGCCGGGCTGCGGCGGCGAGCCCTGGGCGTCGACGGCCACCGCGACGACGCCGCAGACCTCGTTGTGCGGGTCCTCCAGCGCGTGCGCGACGATCTCGTCGAGGAGCTCGGAGGAGATGTCCATGGCCGTGGCGTCCCTAGCGGAGGCTGACGGGGACGGCTACCACCAGACGGTCGACTCGAGGTTCTCGATCTCCTCGACCGGCAGGGTGTAGATCCCGCTGGACAGGTACTTCCAGCCGTCGTCCGCGACGACGAACACGACGTTGCCCTCGTCGAGCTCGCCGGCGATCCGCACCGCGATGCTGGCGATCGCGCCGCTGGAGACCCCCGCGAACACGCCCTCCTCGTCGAGCAGCTTGCGCGTCCAGACGATCGCGTCCCGGTTGGTCACGAAGATCTTTCGGTCCAGCAGCGAGATGTCGATGATCGGCGGGATGAAGCCGTCGTCGAGCGAGCGCAGGCCCTGCACCGGCTCGCCCTGCTTGGGCTCCGCGGCGACGATCTTGACGGCGTCGCCCAGCTCCTCCTTCAGCCGCCTGCCGTTGCCCATCAGCGTGCCGCCCGTGCCGAGGCCCGCGACGAACGCGGCCACCTCGTCGAGCTCTTCCAGGATCTCGATCGCCGTGCCGTTGTAGTGGGCGTTGGGGTTGGCCAGGTTGCCGTACTGGTAGGGCATGTAGTAGGAGGAGTCTTCGGCGGCCATCTCCAGCGCCTTGGCGACCGCGCCGTTGGAGCCCTGGTCGCCGGGCGAGTACACGATCTCCGCGCCGTACATCCGCAGCAGCTGCGTGCGCTCCTGGGTGACGTTCTCCGGCATCACCACCTTCAGCTCATAGCCCTTGCGCGAGCAGATCATCGCCAGCGAGATGCCCGTGTTGCCGGAGGTCGGTTCGAGGATCTTCTGCCCGGCGCCGAGCGCGCCCTTCTCCTCGGCGTCCTCGATCAGCGCACGGGCCACACGATCCTTGACCGACCCGGTGGGGTTGCGCGACTCGAGCTTCGCCCAGATGCGGACCCCAGGCTTCGGCGACAGCCCCGGCAGCTCGACCAGCGGCGTGTGCCCGATCGACTGCACGATGTCTGCGTACCGGCCTCCGCAGGGCCTGTTCCTGAGCCGCTCCACCGCCATTACTTCACGGAATATAGCGAGCCCGCGGAGAGCCCATCGCGCCGCAGCGGCACTGGCTGGATGACCAACCAGCGACTAACATCTCCTCCCACCAGATCGAGGATGGGGGAGCATGGCTGCGAACAACGAGAAATTCGACTACGACTGGCTGGTCGTGGGCTCCGGCTTCGGGGGCAGCGTCTCGGCGCTGCGCCTGAGCGAGAAGGGCTACTCGGTGGGTGTGCTCGAGTGCGGTAGGCGCTTCGCGGACCACGAGTTCGCCCGCTCCACAAACGACCTCAAGCGCTACTTCTGGAACCCGCGCCTGGGCATGAAGGGGATCTTCCGCCTGACCACGTTCAAGGACGTCTCGGTTGTCTCCGGCTGCGGCGTGGGCGGCGGAAGCCTCGGCTACGCGAACACGCTGTACGTGCCGCCGAACGCGTTCTTCGAGGACCGCCAGTGGGCGGAGATGGCCGACTGGGCGAGCGCGCTCGCGCCGCATTACACCGAAGCGCAACGCATGCTCGGGGTGGTTGAAAACCCGCACGAGGATCCCGCCGATCAGCTCTTGCGCGAGCTCGGCGAGGAGCTCGGCGTGGGCGACACCTACCAGCGCACGCCCGTTGGCATCTTCTTCGGCGCTGAGGGCGAGGCCGGCAAGACCGTGCCCGACCCGTTTTTCGAAGGCGAGGGACCGGACCGGACCGGCTGTCGGCTGTGCGGACGCTGTATGGTCGGCTGCCCGCACGGCGCCAAGAACACGCTCGTCAAGAACTACCTGTACTTCGCCGAGAAGCGCGGGGCGAAGGTGACGCCGGAACGCACCGTCGTGGACATCCGCCCGCTGGGCGCAGCCGACGGAAGCGACGGCTACGAGGTCGAAAGCGTCCGCTCGGGCGCGTGGCTGCGCAAGGAACGCCGCGTGCAGCGCGCGCGCGGCGTGGTCGTCTCTGCGGGACCCCTGGGCACGAACAGGCTGCTGCAGCTGTGCCGCACGAAAGGCTCGCTGCCGCGCATCTCCTCGCGACTGGGCGAGCTCGTCCGCACCAACTCCGAGTCGATCCTCGCGGTGACGGTCCCGGAGGACTACCCGGACGACCTGATCAAACGCGTGGCGATCACCTCATCCATCTACCCCGACCCGCACACCCACATCGAGACGGTGACCTATGGCGACGAGGGCGACTCGATGCACCGTCTGAACACGCTGCTCGTCGGCGACGGGACGCGCGCCACACGCCCGCTGAAGTTGCTCATGCAGATCCTGCTGCACCCCAAGCGTCTGGCGAAGGTGATGTTCCCCAAACACTGGTCGCGGCGCACGATCATCATCCTGGTGATGCAGACGCTCGACAACGCGATCGCGCTGCGACCCCACAAAGGACCCTTCGGCACGTTCTGGCTGAAGACAGAACAGGACCCCGAGCGTCCGATGCCGACGTTCATCCCGATCGCCAACAAGGCTGCCGAATGGTTCGCCAAGCGCACCGGCGGCATCGCCCAGAGCTCGGTCACCGAGGCGCTGTTCAACATCCCCACCACCGCGCACATTCTCGGCGGCGCCGTGATCGCACCCGACCCCGAGCGCGGCGTCGTGGATGAGCACCAGCGCGTATTCGGCTACGAGAACCTGCTCGTCTGTGACGGCTCCGCGGTGCCGGCGAACGTCGGCGTGAACCCGTCTTTGACGATCACCGCGCTCGCCGAGCATGCGATGAGCCATGTGCCGCCCGCCGGCGGTACAGCAGGTGCGACCGACGCTGTGGCGATGCCCACCGCCGAGGGCGCGGCTGCGGCGTAGCGGCTATTGCTCGACCGAGTCCTCTGAGTCATCCGCACCGAGCTCTGTCAGCGCGGCCAGGTCTTCCAGGTCGACCGGTCGGGCGCTCGCGCGCTTCATGCTGATCAGGTCGTCGCGCCCGGCGACAGCCAGTAGCAACTCTCCCAGGCGGACTTCCAGCGCACGAGCACGCAGGTCATCGTAGGCCGGCACTCCCGGCGCGTCGAACAGCACGTCGATCGCACCGTGGCGAGTCATGAACTGCCACAGCGAGGCGCGCGGCAGCGTAACCGCGTCGATCGCCAGATGCTCGGCACCCGGATTGAGGCTCTCAGCCTCGAGCTCGTTCAGAGCGTCGGCAAGCCGTGCCAGGTTGGCGGGGTGCGCGCGCGGATATATGTCGATGTCGATCGTCGTGCGCACATGACCGTGGGTCTGGACGGCAAGCCCGCCGACGATCACGTAGTCGACAGCGTGCCGTGCGAGTGCCTCAAGGATCCGCTCGGCATCTAGCGGAGTCTCACGATCCACGTCGCGCCTGCGCTCCTGCGGCCTGCGCCCCGGCCCGCCGCAAGCGTCCCGCCAGGCGGTTGGCGGAGATGGCAAGCTCGAGCCGCTCGGCCGGAGAGCGCCGTCTCGAGGCCGCCAGATGCACCGGGTCCCAGCGCCCGCGCAGTCGGCTTGCGTGCAGGTCGGGCTCATAGCCCATCGCGAGCATCAGCGCAGTGACCGTCTCCCAGTTCGGCGCCGTGAGGCCGCGCTCGATCCGGCTGACGGCAGCTTGCGTGGTGCCTGCACGCAGTGCGAGCGAACGCTGACTGAGACCCAGCCGCTCGCGATACTCGCGAATCAAGTTTCCGGGGGTCATGATATAGATAAGTATATCGCGCTACAGCTAGCTGCGGCCGCGCGCTTCGGTGGGCACGACGACGCTCGCGGCGCGCACACGGATCCCGTCGGCGATCCGCGCGACGATGTCGCTCTGGTGCCGCGGAGATCCGGCCAGCCTGTCGGCCTCCGCGCACACGTGTCGGACCAGGTTGTCCGTCTCACGCACGGCGAAGCGCTCGCTGTAGCTGACCTGATGCGCGAGGCCCCGCCAGGTATGCGCGCCCACCTGCTCGATCTGGCTCGCCTCGCCCAAACTCATCGCCAGTCGCCGGGTCAGCTCGGGGTACACGGTCGTGCTGACGAGGTCGTACAAGGGCGCGAGCGTGGGCACGCGGATGTCGTAGAGCAACGAGAAGTTCTTCGCGTGCGCGTCGCAGTTCCCGATCAGCCAGTTGAACACGAGCGCGCGCCAGAGCACGGGGAGATCCTGGGCGGGCTTAGCCGAGCAGGCGCGCAGCAGCGAGACCGCGTCAGCGACCGTCGGTCCGCCGTCGGCCTGGTACTTCCGCTCGGGCTGACGGCCGAGCGCCTGGCAGAAGTCCTCCTGATGCAGACGGCGGATCGGGTCTGAAGTTGGATCGCGGTCGTAGCGCTCGACGAGCAGATAGGCCAGCCCATGCGAGCTGGCGCGCTTGTGCACCTGCGCGACCGGCAGGCCGACGGCGTGTGCCAGCTCCATACAGAACGCCTCGTTGTCGACCAATCCCGCGAAGCGAGCCGGTTCGGGCTTGAGAATGTGAGTCGTGGCTGCGGCTGCGTTGAGCGGCAGCGAGTACTCCTCGCGCTCGAGGATCACCGGCAGCTTCGGCTGCGCCCCGGCCAGGGACAGGCGGGTTCCCTCGGCCGGATCGGCGGCGAGCGGTCGCTGTGGAAGTTCGCGCAGCAGCGCGTCCAGCTGCTCGGCGTCGAGCGAGCGGGCACGGGGAACGCTCGGCAGCTCTTCGCCGGGCTCGAGGATCGTGATCGCCCCGGCGCAGTCCCCGCCAAGAGCCTCCAGCAGCGCGTAGTCGTTTCCCAGCGACACGCCGAGGTTGCGCGCAATCACCTCGCGCGCCTCGCCTTCGACCAATAGGCCGCCGAAGACGGCGCGACATAGCTCGTGCGGATACGCGCCCGGCCTCACCGGCAGGGCCTGCGAGACGGCAGGCCCCTGGTAGGCCTCGCAGTAGCGGAACTGCAGGTTGCCGTTGGCCTTGCGTATCAGCCGCCCCGCAGGACTGCCGCACAGGTAGACGACGAGCTCGCTCACTGGCCGCGGGGCTTGAGATCGACGTCGAGGCCGAGCGCGTGCAGGAGCTTGAGCACGAGATCGAAGCGCGCAGCGGTCCTGCCTCGCTCGAACTGGCTGACGAATGCCCTGTGCGCACCGATCACGTCGGCGAGTTCTTCCTGGCTGAGTCCCAGCTCGCGACGCCGAGCGCGCACGACCTCCCTGAGCTCATCTGCGGTTCTCACGATCATTGCTGTCGATCGACGACAATACCCCCCAGATCGGACTGATTGTCACTGATCGACGACAAAGAAGACAATAGTATGAAAATGTCGCTGACCAACGGCAAATATCGCCTGTTGTATGCAACGGCGACGTCAAGGCGCGGCCGTGGCATAGCCGCTTATGAGCGGCTTCGTCCGACCGGCACGCTCGCGACTGCCGAGATCAGCCCCCCGCTCCTCAGCCGCACGCGAGCGGCTCCGCGAAGTGGTACGAGGACGTTGAGCACGCCGTCGGCGCCCGCTCGCAGGCGCGCGATCGTCCGCCATCCGCCCCCAGCCCCCCGCTCGCGCTGGAGCAGCACCGACTGGCGCGGGCGCCTGAGCAGCGCCCACACGCGCACCTGCCTGGAGTCCACGCGCAGCGGGTCGAACGGGAAGCTGAAACCGCGCAGGAACTGCTTGGGCTTCGCGCTTTCGGGGTCGCCACCGAGGCCGGCGCTGTAGAGCCCCGCGGGCCTCGGATATTCGATGGTGCCGCCTGTCGGCGTCTCTGCCCGCACGCCCGGATATGGATCGACCAGGAACTGCCACGCGACGAGGCTGACGCCCGCGACCCAAAGCCGGTGCAGCGCGCGAGAGATCCACGCGGCCTGCAACCGCGCCGGCACCCCGTCGGCCGTTTGAGGCGCGCTTTCCCAGTTCAGCTCGGTCACCCATACGGGCTTGGCCGTATCGGGCAGCGCCGTGTGCCGGTGCTCGGCCTGCCTCAACAGACCGGTGATCTTGGCGGCATCCGCGATCGACACATCCAGCGATGAGGCGGCAGGCAGGTCGGGGTCCCCGACCGACAGCGGATGAAAGGCCAGCACGTCGAAGTGCGGCGGGTCGGGGCAGGCCGCACGAAAGCCCTCCGTGCCAGCGCGCCCGCGCACGCCCAGACACAGCAGTTCTCTCAGAAAGCGCACCGGCTGCATCCGCCCGACGCCTTCGGGGTCGCCGTTGGGCGCGATGCCGGCGGCGACCACCACGTCACCCGGCGCGACGGACTCGACCCCGCTGTAGAAGCCATTGAGCATTTCTCGGTAGAGCAACGGCGAGAACGCAATCCAGTGCCCTTCCTCGACGACCCACTGCGGCTCGAGGTAGCGCGTCAGGTTCGGCTCGTTCCACGCCTGGAACAGCCGCACCCGTGGCAGCACGCCACCCGGCGCCTGCGGATCCGGGAACGACCCGTCGTAGCGGCGCGCGAGCGCAGTGGCGAATTCCTCGAGCGCCGTCGGGTTCGGCACCCAGCTGCCCGGGTATGCGTAGGGCCAGCGCGGTGAGGCTTCGGCGAATGCGGGGGCATGGGAAACCACCAGCAGCGGCTCGAGACCTGCGGACACAGCGCTCAGCACAGCGGCGTCGATCGTCGCGAATCGATAGTCCGGGCTGGCAGGGTCGTCTGCGTCGAAGCCGGAGGGCGGATCTTCAGCCACGATCGAGCGCCAATCGACGGGTATCCGCACGACGCTCGCTCCCGTTTCGCGGATGCGGCTCATCGCGAGCCCACGAACACCCGCTGCTTCGTTCAGCGTCAGCGTGCCTTCGGATACGCCCCGCACGAGGCCGGCTTGCGGGAATGGCCCGTACAGCAGCGTCCGGTCCTGCGCACGCACCAGCCGCCGGTCCGTGGGCGCCGCCGGCGCTCCGGTCGGCGGTTCCACGCCATACGGTCGCGGCGGTCCTTCTGGGCCGGCGCCCGAGGGAATCGGAAGAACAGGCGGCGGCTGCAGCCACACGAGCGCTGACAGCAGGACACCGAGGGCCTGTGAGACGATCGCTAGCGGCCTAGTGGTGGAGGAGGACCGTGCGACGTGCCAGGTTCAGCTTGGCGCCCGAGCTGCTGCGCAGCGTCGTGATCAACACGAGCCTCGCGTTCTTCAGCGACTCGAGCTTCCGGCGCCCCTTGGCAGTGAGCTTCAGGCGCAGGGTGACGGTGCCCGCGCTGCTGGCCACCAGGGCCCCGTGCGCGACGAGCAGCGCCGGGTGAGGCTTCTTGTGGTGTCCGCTCGAGGCGGCGAAGGCCGGCAGCGTGCCGCCCTCCAGGTAGAGGTCCTGGGTGACCGTGCCCGGCTGGTTGATCGTGACGTGGTCGTGCCACCCGGATTTCAAGAGCGACAGGATCGTGAAATGCGGGAGCTCGAGAAGCGTGCCCTGGAGGGCCGGCGGAGGAGGTGGCGGTGGCGGCGGCACGACAACCGGCGGGCAGCCCCCGACGGGACGGGAGTTTTCGCTGACGTAGTCGAAGATGGCGCCACCGGCGAGCGGTGTTTCGAGCGACTCGATCGCGGTGACGGTCTGCCCGAGCGCAAGCGGGGCGAGAAAGCTCCCGCCGAACGTCGTCCCTGACAGCATCGTGACCTGTGCGTGCTGGAAGCTCGATTCCACCACGCTCGAGCCGTACTTTTCGATCTGCACAGCCAGCGAGACGGCCTTGCCTTTGACCGTCTCCCCCAGCGTGTTCTGGCCGGAGAAGTTCGTCGAGCCCGCGCACACCGTGGGGTCCATCGAGGGGAGCCCGTCGTAGACGACCGATCCGACGATCGTTCCGGCGGGTGCTTCGAGGTTCACCGTGTCGCCCGCCTGCGGAACCTGCGAGATCCAGGCGCTTGGGTTGCCATGTTCCCTGGCGACGACGGTGCCGCCGCGGACGATCGACACCTGAACCGGGCCACCGGGTTCGACGCTGCCGCTCGTCGACACGATCGAGTCTTCCGGGATGGTCGTCTCACCCTCGCTGATCTTCAGGGTGTAGACGGGCGGGCCCGACCTCGCCGACGCGGGCGCCGCCAGCACGCAGGTCGCGAGCACCGCTATGCCCGCAGACACACCGATCCGCCTGATGGTCGCTCCGAAAGTGTCCGAGGAAACGCCGCTGGTTCTCATGTGACGCACACCATCGCTACGCGACCCCCCCAGCTTGAGGCTGAGCTTCGAACCTGGACGGGAAGCCTAGGTTGCCCTGCGGCGGAAAAAGCGCGGTGCGAAGGGCAGCGCGCTACCCGCTCCAGCGCCCTCCGTCTGGCGATCCGATGATATGATCTTTTGTGTGGAGACGACGGCACTCAACTCGGGTGCCGTCATGCCTCAACTGGGGTTCGGCTGCATGATCCCGCAGGCGCAAACCACCGAGGCGGTGACCCGCGCGATCGAGGTCGGCTACCGCAGCCTCGACACCGCAACCGACTACGGCAACGAGATCGAGGTTGGTCGCGCGATCGCCGCGGCGGATGTGCCCAGAGATGAGGTGTTCGTCACCACCAAGCTGTGGAACAGCGATCACGGACGCGAGAAGACGCTGCGCGCGTTCGATGCCAGCCTGGACGCGCTCGGGCTGGAGCACGTGGACCTGTATCTGATCCATTGGCCAGTGCCGGCGTGGGACCTGTACGTCGAGACGTGGAAGGCGCTCGTGGAGATCCAACAGGACGGGCGGGCACGCTCGATCGGCGTGTCGAACTTCCAGATCCCCCACCTCGAGCGCATCGTCGAGGCGACGGGAGTCGTGCCCGCGGTCAACCAGATCGAGCTGCACCCTCTGCTTCAGCAGCGCCAGCTTCGCGCCTTTCACGCGCACACCGGGATCGTCACCGAGGCCTGGAGCCCGCTCGCCCAGGGCCTGACGCTGAGCCCCCCGACCGTACGCGAGCTCGCCGAGCGCCACGAACGGTCCCCCGGCCAGATCGTGCTGCGCTGGCATCTGCAGCTGGGAAGCGTCGCCATTCCCAAGTCCGTCACGCCGCAGCGGATCGCTGAGAACTTCGACGTGCTCGATTTCGAGCTCGACGAGCACGAGATGGATCGGATGCAGGCTCTCGACGCGGGCACGCGGACCGGGCCGCACCCGGACACGTTCATCGAAGATTAGGCCGGGGCAGCACCGATAACCCCGGGAGGCGCGGCATGAGGCGGAGTGAGACATGACCGAAGAGGGCGTCGACGCGAGTCACGTGAGCGACACGCAGGCCGAGCATCCAGCCGACTCCCTGGGTCTCGGCATCGAGGAGATGCGCCCGCTGGCCCATTGGGCCGTTGACCGCGTCCTCGACCACTTCGAGCACGGCGCACGAGGGCCGGCCATCAAAGAGAGCTCATCCGCGGACCTCCTCGCCGCGCTCGGCGGACCGCCGCCGGAGGAGCCGGGCGATCCGCTCGAAGCGATGGAAACGCTCGTCGACGTTGCGCTCGCCAACATGCAGCACGGCGATCACCCACGGTACTTCGCACGGATCCCCGGTCCGTCGTCGTTCGCCGGCGTGCTCGGCGAGTGGCTCGGCACCGGGTTCAACGCGATCGCGGCCTCGTGGCCGGGCGGGTCGGGGCCGGCAACCGCGGAGCTCGTCGTGCTGGATTGGCTGCGCTCCCTGTTCGGCATGCCCGAGGGAACCGAGGGCGTGCTGGCCAGCGGTGGCTCGCTCGCCAACATCACGGGCCTGATCGTCGCGCGGAAGATGGACGGCGCTGGAGTCGCGTACGTGTCCGAGCAGACGCACACCTCCATCACGCGCGGTCTCGTCGCGATCGGCTTCCCGGACGAGCACATCCGCGTGCTGGCGAGCGATGCGGAGTTCCGCCTCGATGTCGACTCTGTGCGCGCCGCCATCGACGAGGACCGTGCCGCCGGCCGTCGCCCCGGGTTCGTGATCGCCACAGCCGGCACCACCAACTGCGGGGCTGTCGATCCGCTGGGCGCGCTCGCCGATCTGTGTGCCGCCGAGGATCTGTGGCTTCACGTCGACGGCGCATACGGAGCGCCGGCGGTCCTGTGCGATGCGGGACGGACGGCGCTCGCCGGGATCGAGCGAGCCGACTCGCTCGTGGTCGACCCCCACAAGTGGCTGTTTCAGCCATACGACATCGGGTGCCTGCTCGTTCGCCGCCCCGGCGCGCTTGCCGACGCGTTCCACATGAGCCCCGAGTACCTCACCGGTGCCAGCACCGGGAGCGGCGAGGTCGACTTCCGCGACAGGAGCCTGGAGCTGAGCCGTCGGGCGCGCGCGCTGAAGCTCTGGCTGTCCTTCCGCGTCTACGGCCTGGCTCGAATGAGAGCCGCGATCGCGCGTGGCATCGAGCTCGCCGAGTACGCCGAGAGCGTCGTGCGCGAAGACGATCGGTGGGAGCTCGTCACGCCTGCGCAGCTCGGCATCGTCACGTTCGCGCTCCCCGAGGCCACAGCGGAGGAGCACGCCGCCCGAGCCGCGGCGCTTGCCCGGGATGGCTACGCGGCGGTCACGAGCACCGCGCTGCGCGGGCGGCCCGTGTTGCGTCTGTGCACCATCAACCCCCGCACCACGGAGAACGACATCGCCTCGACGCTCGACCGCCTGGCCACGGCGTCCGCCGCATGAAGGTTCTCGGCATCTCCTCCAGCCCGCGCCTGGACGGCAACTCGGCACTACTCATGGACGCGGCTCTCGGGGGTGCGGAGCAGTCGGGCCACACCGTCGAGTCGGCCTATCTGGTCAACGTGATCGCCGGCCACCTGCGCGATTGCAGGACCTGTCGCGGAGCCGACGGCAACTGCTCGATCCAGGACGGCTACGAGCAACTGCTGCTCGAGCGCATCCTGCCGGCCGACGCGATAGTCCTGGCGACGCCGCTCTACTGGTACGGGGTCTCGGGACTTCTGAAGACCTTCTTCGATCGTATCTTCTGCTTTACCTCGAGCGGCTATCACGACTCGCAGATGGTCCTCGAGCGCCTTCCCCGCAAGCGGCTCGCCGTCGTGATCTCCGCCGAGGAGAGCTATCGCGGCGCGACCGTCGGCGTGATGGCATCTGTGCAAGAGCTCGCGCGCTACCTGCACTGGGACCTGGTCGGCATCGTCGAGGGAATCGCCAACAAGCGCGGCGAGGTGAGCCTCGATCCGGGCAGGCCCCTCGACGCCGCTCGTGCCATGGGCACGCGCCTGTTCACGGCCCGGGTCACCGACTACCGGCTGGACACCGAGCGTTCCGCCGCGGTCTGGGAGCCCGGGGCATGAACGAGGATCTCATCGCGGCCGCCGGTCGCGCGCTGGATCGGATAGACCCCGCGGTGGGGGCGTTCATCACGGTCGACGAGAGCGTGCTCGAGCAGGCCCGCGACGCGCCCTCGGGCCGCCTGCACGGCCTGATCGGGGCGGTCAAGGACCTGATCGACACAGCCGGTCTGCGAACCACTCGCGGCTCGGCGCTGTTCGTCGATCGCATCCCCACCCACAGCGCGTCGATCGTCGAGCGCCTGCAGAGCGATGGGATGATCTGGGTCGGCAAGACCAACCTGCACGAGTTCGCCTACGGCGTGTCCGGCTACAACCCGCACTTCGGCGCGGTGCGCAATCCGCGCGATCTCGACCGCACCGCCGGCGGCTCCAGCGGCGGCTCGGCGGCCGCCGTCGCCCTCGGCGCGTGCGACGTGGCGCTCGGGACGGACACCAGCGGCTCTGTGCGCGTCCCCGCCGCCTGTTGCGGCGTATACGGGTTCAAGGCCGCCCATGGCGCGTACCCCACCGACGGCGTCTTCCCGCTCGCCGAATCGCTCGACAGCCTCGGCTTTCTGACAGCCGACATCGCGACCCTCGCACGCGTGCTCGACGTCTCCCCCGCGCCGACGGACGCTCCCATCCGTGTCGCGAGGCTCGGTGAGCAGGTCGAGTTGCCAGAGCTGCCCGACGAGCACTGGACCACGTTCCGGGCGGAGGCGAATGCGCTCCACCGGCCGATGCTCGCGGACCGGCCCGACCTCTATGGGATCGACCTCCAGCGCAAACTCGCGCTGGAGGTCGGCGACCTCGAGGCGGCGCGCTCGGTCGTGGCGAGCTGGCGCGACTCGGTAGCCGCGGCGCTGAAAGATGTCGACGTGCTCGAAGGACCCGTTTTCGACGGTGAGGCGCCGACGATCGACGCCGCGCTGGCCGAGTACCGCGACCACACCCAGCACGTGAGAGATCGGTTGCTGTCCTACACTCCGGTAGCCAACGCGCTCGGTTGGCCGGCGATCGCGGTTCCGACCGCCGACGGTCCGCGGCACCTGCTCAGCCGTCCCCAGGCGGTCCCCCAGCTCCTGGCGGTCGCCGAGCGCATCGGCCTGCCGCGCGAGGAGGTTCTGGCCGAATGCGACGCGAGGGTCCGGCGCGTCAGACCGCCCGCGCTCGATGCCTGACTCCCTGGAATGCCTGATGAATGGCCGTACCAGGGGTGCGACATTTTGGACAGTTGTTCATATGACCATCTGACGTTTCCAATAGGGTATGATAAACATACGATCTGATGTATCAGGGGAAAGCTTGCCATCCACGAGAGGGGATGTAATGGAGCAATCAGTCGCATCAATGCCGGAAGACGCAACGGGGCCTCGCCTCTACACCCGCAAGTCCTCCGGCCTGGTTCGCGAGATCTCCGCGACCTCGGCACTGATGGGCAGCGTTTGCATCATCAACCTGCCGATCGCCGCAGTGACGCTGATGCTGCTGCCGTTCGCTTTCCCCGGCGCCAGCATGATCCTCTCGGTGCTGCTCTCGCTGATCCCGGCGATAGTCCTCGGCGGCGTCTACGTTCTGTTCGGCATCATGATGCCGCGCTCCGGCGGCGACTACGTGTTCAACGGCCGCGCCCTGCATCCGGCGGTCGGCTTCGCCGCCAACTTCAACTTCGTCGTCTGGAACCTGCTGTTCGCCGGCATCGAGGGCAGCTGGATCTCGACGGTCGGGCTCTCGGGCCTGTTCGCCAGCGTCGGCTCGCTGACCGGCAACCACTGGTGGACCACCGCCGCCACCAACATCTCCAAACACGGGGTCGCGTTCGGCATCGGCGCGGTCGCCCTGCTGATCGTCGCGGTGCTGCTGACGAACACCTCGCGGGCTCTGAAAGTGATGAAGATCGCCTTCAGCATCGGGATCGTCTGCGTCGCCATCAGCATCATCTGGACGCTGTTCATCAGTCATTCCACCTTCGTCCACAACATCAACCACGTCGCCTCCTACAACGGGATCATCGACTCGGCCAAAAAGAGCGGCTTCGTCGAGCCCACCACCTGGCACGCCTTCTCGCCGACCATCTCCGGAGTGGCGCTCGTCTCGCTCGTGACGCTGTTCGTGATGTTTGCGACATACACGGGCGGCGAGGTCAAGAACGTACGCCGCTCGATCCCGATCTCGATCTACGGCTCGCTGGCGATCGGTGGCGTCGTCTTCCTGCTGATGGCCGTCGCTGCAGTCCACAGCATGGGCGCGGAGTTCGTCGCCTCGACGCAGGCGCTCAACGGCACGGCGGCATTCCCCTTCGCCAGCGAACCGACGTTCAACCTGATCGCCTCGCTGGGAAGCGGATCGGTCGTGTTCGCGTTCATCATCAACATCGGCTTCGTCCTGCTGATGATCGCCAACATGATCTTCACGCAGATGGCGATGAACCGCTGCATCTTCGCGTGGTCGATGGACCGGGTGACCCCCGACAAGGTCTCTCAGGTCTCCGCGCGCACGCACGCGCCGAACTGGGCGATCGGGATCGGTACCGTTGGTGCTCTGATCGGACTGTACGTGTTCGTCTTCACCTCCTTCTCGAAATTCCTCGGCGGCACGACGCTGGGCTTCCTGTTCACGTTCCTGGTGACGGGCTTCGCGGCGGTCGTCTTCCCGTACCGGCGCAAGGAGCTCTACGAAAAGTCGCCGGTCAAGCCGACGATCTTCGGCGTGCCGCTGCTGTCGGTGCTGGGAGCGCTGTCGATGATCCTGATCGGCGCGATCGCCTACGCCTACTTCACCAACAGCACCTACGGCTCGAACAGCGTCCGCGCCTACTCGGTGTTCCTGGGCGCCTGGGTCGTCGGCTTCATCTACTACGGGACCGTGCGCCTGATCCGCAAGCGCCAGGGAATCGACCTTGGACTGGCCGCTACGACCCTGCCCCCCGACTGATAGGAACGACCGTTGGCGCTCTTCAAACAAAAGCCCAAGCCGGATCTGCGGCTGCTGTTCGTCACCGACGTCCACGGGTCGAACGTCTGCTTCCGCAAGTTCATCAACGGCGCGAAGGCCTACGACGCCCAGGTCCTGATCCTCGGCGGCGACGTGGCGGGCAAGCGCTTGTCGCCGCTCGTGCGCAACGGCAACGGCCACTTCGAGGGCACTCTCGGCCACAACACGATCCAGCTGGAGACCGAGCGGGAGGTCGCTGAGTTCGAGAGTGCCGCCGGCGATTCCGGCCTCTACACCTACAAGGCCTCTCCCGAGGAGATGCAGGCCATCTCCGCCGACCCGCAGGCGCTCGAGGATCTGATGGAGAAGCTCGCCGGCGAGCGGCTGGTGCAATGGTTGGAGCTGGCCGAAGAGCGGCTGGCCGGGAGCGGCGTGCGCCTGTTCATCAACTGCGGCAACGACGATCCCTTCTCGCTCGACAAGCTGATCGACGACTCCGCCGCGGCGACCTTCCTCGAGGGCCGGGTGGTGCCGATCGACGACACCAGGTTCGTTGCGAGCCTCGGCTTCGCCAACCAGACGCCGTGGGACTGCCCGCGCGACGTGCCCGAGAGCGAGTTGGCGAGCCGCATGGACACGACGCTCGAGCACTGGAGCGACGAGCAGGGAACGCTGATCTTCAACTGCCATTGCCCGCCGTACGACTCGGGCCTCGACACGGCCCAGCAGCTCAACCCCGACCTCTCGATCGTCACCGAAGGCGGCCAGCCGGTCGCCGGTCCGGTCGGCAGCACCGCGGTGCGCCAGGCGATCGAAAAGTACCGGCCGACGCTGTCTCTCCACGGCCACATCCACGAGAGCAAGGCCGCCACGCGCATCGGCCCGACGCTGGCGATCAACCCCGGCAGCGAGTACCCCGAGGGACTTCTACGAGGGGCGGTCGTCGATCTCGACCGCAGCGGCATCAACTCCTACGTCCTGACCGAAGGCTAGCTGGCGGAGGCTAACATCGTGAGCTCCGCCCCCGATCGACCTGGAACAGTGACCCACGTAATCGAACCCGCGCAGCTCGCAATGCTCGACCTGGCAAAGGAACTCGTCGGCGGTGGCAACGAGCGCGGGCTGTCGCTGCGAGCGCTCGGTGGGGTCGGCGTCGCCTTCCAGTGCCCGACCGCGATGCGCCCGCCGCTCGCGCGCGCCTGGAAGGACCTCGACTTCGTCGCCGTCTCAGGACAGCGCCAAGAACTCGAAGCCTACCTCGACTCCCGTGGGCTGCAGGGTGACCGGGAGTTCAACGCGCTGCACGGCCGTCAGCGCCTGAACTACGTACACGAGGAGCACGGTTACGACATCGACATCTTCATCGACCGCCTGGTGATGTGCCACACGCTCGACCTCTCGGACCGACTGAGCAGGCACGAGATGACGCTCGACCCCGCCGACCTGCTGCTGACGAAGCTCCAGGTGGTCGAGACCAACGACCGCGACTACAGGGACATCGCCGCGATCCTCTGCGATCACGACGTCGATCACGACCGGATCGTCGGCCTGCTCTCCCGCGATTGGTGCTGGTGGCGAACCGCGACCCAGGTGCTCGAGCGCTCGGCCGCCTATGCGCGCGAGCTCCCCGACTTCCCCGAGCGTGAGCGGATGCTCGAGTCGCTGATATCCCTCCAGGACGCGATCGAGTCGGCGCCCAAGTCGCTGGGTTGGCGGATGCGCGCGCGGATCGGCGACCGGGTCCGCTGGTATGAGCTGCCCGAAGAGGACGAGGGCGGGATCTGAGGTCTCCCGATCGAGCGATCGCGGACATCACCCACCCCCGCATACGTCGCCGACGCGAGCAGCCCGCTGCGCGTCGAGCCGGATTTCCTGGACACGATCGCCCACCGCGCCGTGCGAACCCCCGTCGAGGAGTTCGTGATCCCGGTGCGCAGCGGGCGGGCGTGGGAGCTGCCGGCGGGCCACGTGTGTCGCTTCTCGATCGTCGAGGGCCCGCAGGTGCTCGACCTCAACCTCTGGAGTCGCCACGACCCGCGCGAGCGCTTCTGGGCCGCCCGAACGCGTCAGTTCTACGGCGCGCACGTGAACGTCGGCGACCGCCTCTGGTCCACCCTGCCGTTCCTGCGACCGCTGGCGACGGTGGTCGCCGACAGCATCGAATACGGGATCGACGAGGACGGCGCCGGCTGCCACGATCTACTCGGCACCAGGTGCGACGGGTACGTCGGGCGGCTGCTCTCCGGCGAGAGCTATGACTTCCACTGCCACTCCAACCTCGTGCGCGCCGTGCTGCCGTGGGGATTGACCGAGTTCGACGTCCACGATGTGATCAACGTCTTCCAGGTCACCGGCCTGATGGCCGATGACGAGCGCTACTTCATGAAGGCCTGTCCGGCTTCTGTGGGAGACCACTTCGAGCTGTTCGCCGAGGTCGACCTGCTGCTGGCGGCGTCGACCTGCCCGGGTGGCGACCTGGCGGTGCCGCTTTGGGGGCCGGGCAGCGGCGCCGAGCCGAACTGCAACCCGATCAAGGTCGAGGTCTTCGCCGTCGATGACGCCACGCTGGCGCGCTGGTCGCCGCCCGTCAGCGCGCTGGACGCGCAGCGCGGCGAGCTCCGCCACGGCCTGCGCGCACCCGAGCTGCATCCGCCACTGGGCTCCCGCTGAGCGCCGGCGGCTCTACGGCGTGGCCGCGAACAGCGTGGAGCCGTCGCCGGGCGCACGAACGCCGGCCAGGCGCATCGCCTCCCAGACGCTGACCTGATTGGCGCTCAGCACGGGCTTGCCGAGTGCGGCCTCGAGCGCCGGGATCGAACGTACTGTGTGCAGAGCGGTGTCGGGGACCAGGATCGCCTGCGCGTCCGGGTGCTCGCCGGCCTGGACCAGCGCCTCCAGCGCGCCCGTGTCGAGGGTGCCGGCGTCGGCGGCGGTCATGATGTCGTTGCTGCGAACGCCTACGACCTCGATGCCCGCGTCCGCGAGCAGCGTCTGAAAGCAACCGGTCACGGGCGCCGGGTAGGTCGCCGCGATCGACACACGGCTGATGTCGAGCGTCCTCAGCGCCTGCACGAAGGCCAGCGAGGTGCTCGAGCTGGGCACCCCTGCGAAGCGCTCGAGCTCGGAGACCTGTCGCTGCGCCCCCTCCCAGCCGAACACGAAGCTCCCGCTCGTGCACGCCCAGAACGCGACCGCCGCGCCCTCGGCGCGAAGGGTCTCCGCGCCCGCGTGAAGGCGCCACTGCTGACCGAGGTCGCGCAGCGCCTCGACGGTGTGTGCATCCTCGTCGATCGGCGTCTCGACGATCTGGGCGCAAATGGAGCCGTCCGGGAAGAGCGCCTCGAGGAGATGCGAAAGGTCGTCCTCGGCGACGCCCAGGCCGGGATAGAGGAAGCCAAGAACGATGGGGTTGTGCTCCGACTCGATAAGATGATATTATCATCAGCCTGATGCAAATCGGCGTGCCAACAGAGATCAAGCGAGACGAGCACCGCGTGGCGCTCACGCCCGACGGCGTGCGCGAGCTGGTCGCCCGCGGGCACCAGGTCCTGATCCAGCGCGGGGCCGGCCTCGGCAGCGCGCTGACGGACGCCGCGTTCGAGCAGCAGGGGGCCGAGATCGTCGCCGACGCGGACGCGGTCTTCGCGAACGCGGAGCTCGTGCTCAAGGTCAAGGAGCCCCAGCCCGAGGAGGTCGCGCGCCTGCGCGCGGGTCAGACGCTGTTCACCTACCTGCACCTCGCCCCCGACCCCGCGCTGGCCAGCGGGCTGTGCGACTCGGGCGCCACGTGCATCGCCTACGAGACCGTCGAGGTCGACGGTCGGCTGCCGCTGCTTGCGCCGATGAGCGAGGTGGCGGGCAGGATCGCCACCCAGGCCGGAGCGTTCTCGCTCGGCAGGCCGCACGGCGGTCGCGGGATCCTGCTGGGCGGCGTGCCGGGTGTCTCACCGGCGAACGTGGTGGTCATCGGCGGCGGGGTCGTCGGATTGAACGCAGCCATGATCGCGATCGGGATGCAGGCCAACGTCTACGTCCTCGACCGATCGATAGAGCGGATGCGCGAACTCGATGCGATCTTCGCCGGACGCGCGACCACGATCTACGCCTCGACCCTCGCGATCGAAGAGCTGCTGCCCACCGCCGACCTCGTGATCGGCGCTGTCCTGGTCGCCGGAGCCCGCGCGCCGTTCGTGCTGCGGCGCGAGCAGCTGGCGCTCATGCCCGAGCGCGCGGTGCTGGTGGACGTCGCGATCGACCAGGGCGGTTGCTTTGAGACCTCCCACCCGACCACCCACTCCGACCCCACCTTCGAGGTCGATGGCATCATCCACTACTGCGTCGCGAACATGCCAGGGGCCGTTCCCATCACCTCCACCTACGCGCTGACCAACGCCACCCTCCCATTCTGCATCGAGCTCGCCGACTCGGGGATCGAGGCGGCGCTGGCGTCCAGCCCGGCGCTGCGCTCGGGCCTGAACGTCCGCGACGGTGAGATCGTCCACCCTGCCGTCGCCGAGGCGCTGGCGCCTGGAGCAGGCGGCGGGCAGCTGGCGGGCGCAGTCGGGAGCTGAGATGGCCGCCGGTCGTGGCATCGCGTTGAACACGCTGATGTACTCCTCCGGCTTCTCCTGGTTGCCGTGTCGCTCGCTCGAGGACACGATCTCGAGCGTCGCACGACTCGGATACGACGGGATCGAGATCGCCGCGTGCGCGCCCCATGCCTACCCGGCCTTCGTGGACGGCGGGCAACGACGCACGATTCGCAAGACCGTGGCCGATGCGGGCCTGCAGATCAGCGGCATCTGCTCCTGCCCCGGCGGCGCACCCGGATTCAATCCGGCCTCGCCCGATGAGGCCGAGCGCGATGCGAACCTCCTCTACGTCAGCGAATGCCTGCAGCTCGCGCACGACCTGGAGACCCCGCTGCTGGTCTGGCTGGGCGGCTGGACCCGTTACGGGCAGAGTCATCGAGATGCCTTCGAGCTGACCGCGGAGTCGCTGCGCCGCTGCCTCGAGGTGGCCGAGCCGCTCGGCGTGCAGGTCGCGGTCGAGGCGACCTCTGAGATCGCCGACGTGCTCGAGAACGTGGGCGACACGCTGCGGCTGCTCGACGCCGCCGACGCGAGCCCCACCTCGGCCGGCGCGCTCATCGACACGCTTCCCGTCCTGTTCGAGAGCGACGACCCCTGCGCGCAGTTCGTGGAGGCCGGCGAGCGGCTGATCCACGTGCATCTGCAGGACCTCGACGGCGACCCCGCCGGCACGCACACCGACTTCCGCTCCTGCCTCGAGCAGCTGACGGCGCTGGGCTACGACGGCTGGCTGACGATCGAGACGGGATACGCCAAGCGCGTCACCGACCCCGATGGAGAGGCGCGACGGGCGCTCTCGCACATCGCCGAGGTCCGCGCGGCCGCCGCCCCGTAGCCGCGCTAGATCTGCTCGACCAGCTGGCCGAGGCCCAGCCGCCGCGCCACGTCGCACAGTTGCCCGAGCTCCTCGTCGCGCACCGGGACGCCGTCGCGCATGCGGCGCTCCTCCTCCTCGTGAGCGCTGCTACCGGGGACGCGAACCGGCTGCTGACCGGGCGCCGCGCGCGAGCCCTGGACGCGGTCGATCAGCTCGTCCACTGAGTTGCGAAGCGCCGCCTCACCCGCAAACGCCTCGGCGGACATCGCCATGAAGACCTGGCCGTGGTCCCAGGGCCGCTCGCCGCTGGGCTCGAAGTCGTTGTTGTAGGAGCCTGCCGACCCGGCGAGCGCCGAGCACATCAGCTCGACGATCAACAGCAGGCCGAACCCCTTTGGCCCCAGCGGCAAGAGCGCCCCGTCGAGCTTGGACTCGCGCTCGTTGACGTCGATGACGATCGGCGCCGGATCGGTTCCGTAGGCGCCGTCGCGATCGACGATGCCCACGAACGGCAGTCGCTTGCCGTCTCTGGCGGTCCGGATCGCGTCGCCCATCGAGAAGGCGCTGGTCGCCATGTCGATCACGAGCGGGAACCGCTCGCCACCGGGGAAGGCGACGCTGATGGGGTTGGTGCAGAACAGCGGGTCGCGTCCCCCCCACGGCGCGACGACCGGCTTGCCGTTGCTCATGGCGATCCCGACCATGCCGTGCTCGAGCGCGAGCAGCGAGTACGCCGAGGCCATCGCGAAGTCGCCCGAGTTGCGCACGGTCACGCAGCCGATGCCGACCCGCTCGGCCTTCTCGATCGCGATCCCCATGCAGCGTGTGCCGACGACCTCGCCGACGCCGAAATGCGCATCGACGACCGCGACACCCGGCGCGTCGCGCACCACCTCCAGCGGCGCGCCGAACCGCATCTGCCCGGAGGCGATCATCTCGTCGTGGTAGGGGATCAGCGCCGAGCCCTGCGTCGAGTGCCCGCGCAGATCCGCGCGCAGGAGCCGGTCGCGGAAGAAGCCGGCTTCCTCGGCATCCGCCCCGTGCGCGACTGCGATGCCCTCGTAGATGGAGCCCAGCAGCTCCGCGGCGACGATCGTGACCGACGGCTCGAAGCCGCCGGCGCCCGGCACCGTCGCGCCGGTCATCTCGCGCGTTGCTCTACATGCTCGCGCGAGATCCGCGCGGCCTCTCGGAAGAGCAGGTCCAGCCACTCGCCCTCGGCCGAGGCGCGGGCCCGCTGGTAATGGCGGTCGAGCGCAGCCTTCATCGCGTCGGCGTCCTTGGCGCGCAGCGCATCGACGATCGGCACGTGCGCATCGACGTCCCACAGGTCAGCGACGCCGAGCGGGGGAGCGGCGCTGGGCACGATCAGCTGCTGCATCGGCTCCAGCAGTTTGTCGAGGGCCGGCAGGTGCAGCGCGTGCAGAAGCGCCGCGTGGAAGGCGACGTGGCTGTCGGATGCTCGCTGCCAGTCGTTCTGCTCGATCGCGTCTTTGAGCGAGGCGAGGTGCGCCTCCAGGGTGGCCACGTCCTCCTCGGTGCTGAGATCGACCGCGAGCAGCCCGAGCTGTGTCTCGAGCGTCGCACGCGCGTCGTAGATGTCGCTCATCCGCAGATCCGAGCGAGCCAGCAGCAGCGTCAGGGCCTCGCTGTAGGCGCTGTCGTCGGGCGGCGCGACGATCATGCCCCGGCCCTGGCGGACTTCGAGCAGGCCCCTCGTCGCCAGGGTTCGCATGGCGTCGCGCACCACGCTGCGGCTGACGTCGAGCAGCTCGCACAGCTCGGACTCGGTCGGCAGTCGTTCTCCGGACTGCAGCTGGCCGGAGACGATCCGCTCCTCGAACTCTCTGATGATCCGGTCGCTGAGCTTCACGTTGCCGCGCAGCTCGTGCAGCGGCTGGAAAGCTGGTTTCACCCCGTCGGTCTCCCCTTGCGCCATCTTCAGGCCATCATACTTTCGCCGCCGGGCGCAACTTTCCATTGGGCGGGATCGGGGAGGTGGCGAGAGACGATCTGGAGGTGGCTCGCGGCGGCCACGTTGGAGCCCGTGAGGACGCAGATGATCCTCCGCGCGCCGCTCGCGCTCACACGCGCGAGGCCGCACAGCGCCGCGCCACCCGAGGGCTCGACGACCATCGCGTGGTCGAAGTAGATGCGCGCGACGGCGACGAGCAGGTCCTCGTCGCTCGTGACCAGCACGCCCGCAGCGTAATCGCGCACGAGGGGAAAGGTGACGCTGTCGCGGTCGAGATTGCCGACCAGGCCCTGCGCAACCGATGGCGCATCTTCGACGATGCCGACGATCCGCCCCTGCTCCAGCGACGCGCTCATCGCCGGGCTGTACTGCGGCTCCACCCCCCACGCAGCGACCGGCGCGCGATGATCGGCGCAGGCCAGCGCGACACCGCTGAGCAGTCCGCCGCCTCCCACCGGAACGATCACGGCGTCGGCGTGCGGCCACTGAGCGAGCGCCTCCGCCCCGACCGTGGACTGCCCGGCGATGACCAGCGGGTCGTTGTAGGAGGAGACGAAAGCCGTGCCCGGGCGCTCGGCGGCGTACCGGGCGGCGCGCTCTGTGTCGTCGTAGGACCCGTCCACCACCCGCGTGCGGATCGCCGACCCGAACCGTTCCAGGGCATCGATCTTGGCCGGGTCGGTTCCGCGCGGGACGAAGATCTCCGCGGCCCTGCCGAGCGACAGGCAGGCGAACGCGACCCCGAGCGCATGGTTGCCGGCCGATGCGGTCACGACGGTCTGCGTCTCGGGCAGGCGGGAGACCGCGGCGACGGCGCCCCTCGCCTTGAAGCTCCCTGTCAGCTGACGGCACTCGAGCTTCAGCCGCACCTCGCAGCCGTATTGCGCCGAGAGGCTCGGGCAGTGGATCAGCGGCGTGCGGAGAAGGCCGGCCCGGGCGACGGCCTGCGCCGCGTCGGCCCGCTCCGCCTCGAGTGGAATCGTCGTGCTCGCCATCTCAGTACCCGCGCTCCAGGTCGACCGCCAACGTCAGCTCCTCACCTCGCTGGAACTGGCGCAGCGAGGACGCGCCGAACTCGATGTCGCGCTCGCGCACGTCTTCGGCGTTGTTGGCCTGATCGCCCGAGCCGACGACCGAGTCGCGCATGTGCAGCCCCGTCCGGCTGGGCGTGGGGAAGTGATAGGTCGCGGGGAAGGCGTCGGTGTAGTTCCACCACACGTCGCAGGCGTAGCCGCCCACGATCCCGTCGTCGAGCGCATCCGCCAAGGCACCCTCGTCGACGAGGTTCCCGCGCGCGACGTTGACCAGCAGCGCGCCGCGCTTGAAGGCGGCCAGCTCCTGGGGCCCGAGCATCCACGGGCTGGCCTCGGTTATCGGGAGCGCGAGGATGACGTAGTCGGACAGGCCCAGCACCTCGAGCAGCCGCTGCGGACCGTGGACGGCGTCCACGTGCTCCCCGCCCTTGGACGGGTCGCGGCGGATGCCGATCACCCGCATCTCGAATCCCGACAGGCGCTGCGCGATCGCTGTGCCGACGCTGCCGAGGCCGACGATCGTGACGGTGCGCCCGGCGAGCATGGAGCCCTGCGACCCCGGTTGCCAGAGCGGCGTACGGCGGCCTTCCCTGAGCGCCTGGTGCTTGACCGGAATGCGCTTTGCCAGGGCGAGCAGGAGCGCAACGGCATGCTCGGCGACGGCGGGCGCGTTGGCCCCGCGAACGTTGCACACGCGCACACCGAGACGCGCCAACTCCGGCTGATCGAGCTCGTCGATCCCGGCGTGCAGCCAGCAGAGGAGCCGCAGGGACCTCGCTCGCGCCAGAGCGCCCCGTGGAAGCACCCAGCCGACGATCGCCTCGGCGTCGTCCAGATGCTCGGCGATCGCCTCCAGCGAGCACTCGTAGCGCGACAGCCCAGCCGGGCCGTCGGGCGTCACGACCTCAACGCCGTCCCCGACGGCCGCCGCGATCGTGGCTCGCTCCTCGACGGTCGCGTGCCAGGTCGCGAGCACCTTGCGCAGGGGAGGTGCGGTCACGGACGCCGCCCTCCCCTAGCGAGCGCGCAGGAGGCTGCCAAAGCCGTCAATGGGCTCCTCGTACCCGGCCACGCGCATGCTCTGCCAGAACTCCGCCTGGATCGAGGAGATGACGGGCTTTTCGAGCACCGCCTCGATCTCGTCGAGAACCTCGACGGCGCGCAGCGCCGTGCAGGAGATGAACAGCGCGTCGGCGTCGGGGGCGCAGATGTCGACCGCGGCCCTGCGAATGGATGCCGGCGTCAGCCGCGCCATGTCGATGTCGCTGTCGATCAGGAAGCTCGCCAGGTTGAGCACCGTGATGCCGTGCTCCTCGAGGTACTCGGCCATCGCCGAGCAGACATCGGCGGTATATGGAGTGAGCACCGAGATGCGCTTCACGCCGAGCTGCTCGAACGCGGCCAGCGCCGCTGTGATCGGAGTCACCACGGGCACGCCCGGGCGAGCTCGGTGGATCTCGGCCGCGATCGCCTCGTACCCGTTGGCCACGGTGCCCGAGGTGCAGTCGTAGCAGACGACGTCGAGAGGGACTCCCGGCAGCAGCTGCTCGGTCGCGAGCGCCAGCCCGGACAGGTGCCCGCGCAGGTTCTCCAGGGTGACCGGGTTCTCGTTCAGCACGCGTGCCGTATGGAACATCGCCCCCTTGGGGAGCATCGCGTGGAAGTCGCGCTCGGCGGTCTCACCGGTCGCCAGCTCGATCAGGCCGATCCGGTGGCGGACATCGGGATCGCTGAACTCCCTCTGGGCGGTGACCGCCTCTGTGTTCGGTATTGCGCTCACCTGACAAGGATCATATCATATGATCTCTTAGAATTAGAGCGATCGCCGCTCCTGGACACGCCGGCGGGCTTCAAGCTGAGCCACCACCCCAGAGCGCCCAGGGCGAGGCCTGCTCGAACTCCGCGCAGACTCGCAGCAGCGCCCTGTCGTGGCCTCGCGCCGCGGTCACCTGCAGGCCAATCGGCAGGCCGTCCGCGGTCTGACCGCAGGGCAGCGACGCGGTCGGCGTGCCGGCGAGGTTCCAGGCCGCCTGAAAGGGCATGAACGTGCTCCAGCGCGGCTCGACCGCCTGCCCGTCGATCGTCGACGGGGGCACGGCGAGCGGGAAGGCAGGGACGGCGGTCGCGGGAGTCACCATCAGGTCGAAGCGCTCGAAGAACGCGTCCACACTCCGCCGAAACCCGGTGAGCGCGTTCAGCGCGCTCACGAACTCGACGATCGACGGCACGCCGAGAAGCTCGACCTCGGCCGCGGCGTCAGCGCTCAGATCCGAGAGCTCGAGCTCGCCGCGCTCGAGGAACGCGCACGTGTCCGCCGCGACGATCGGCAGCAGTATCTCGAACGGGTCCCCGACCTCGGGCGTGCTCGCCTCGACGTGGTGGCCGAGCCGCTCGAAGACCGACACCGCCGCGGTGGTGGTGCTCCTGACCTCCGGGTCCACCGCGAGGCGATCCCAGTCGGGGCTCCAGGCGATGCGCAGCGGCGAGGTCTGAGCGTCGCTCGTCTGCGCCTGCACGTAGGACGTCGGATCCCGTGGGTCGGGCCCGGCCAGCGCCTCGAGCATCAGCCGCGCGTCTGCCACGGTCCGCGCGATCGGCCCGGAGTCGAGCAGCAGCCGGGAGTCGCCGGGGTCGGGCCATGTCGGAACGAGCCCTCTGGTCGGCTTCATCCCGAACACCCCACACATCGCGGCCGGGCACCCGATCGAGCCCCCTGTGTCGCTCCCGACGGCAACCGGCACCATCCCCGCGGCCACCGCCGCCGCCGACCCGCCGCTGGAGCCGCCGACGGTCCGCTCCGGGTTCCACGGATTGCGCGTCTCGCCGATCAGCGGGTTACGGGTCTCCCCGAGCAGGCCGAACTCCGACGTGTTGGTCTTGCCGACCACGATCGCCCCCGCCGCACGCAGCCGCTCGACGACGATCGAGTCTTCGCTCGGGACGAAGTCCCGGAACTTGGGAGACCCGTAGGTCGTTCGGATCCCCGCGGTCCACTCGAGGTCCTTGACACCGATGGGCACCCCGTGGAGCGGCCCCAGCTGCAGCCCCTCGGCGACCGCACGGTCGGCCGCCGCGGCCGTCGCGAGCGCGCTCTGAGCGGCAATGGTCAAGAAGGCCCTGAGGCCGGGGTCCAGCTCCAGGCGGTCGATCCGCTTCAGCGTCCACTCCACGACCTCGACCGCCGAAACCTCGCGACGCGCTATCAGCCGGGCGGTCGTGCCCGCCGACCAGCGCTCGGCGTCGGTGGTCGCGGGCAACGCTCAGGCCCCCGCCAGGTGGCGGTCGACGGCAGCCCGCAGACGCCTGATGCCAAGGTCGGTGCGCTCGCCCGTGCAGACCGAGAAGGCCAGCCGCAGCGCATTGCCGAAGCGCCGCCCGACAGAGAAGGCGGGGCCGGGAATGAACGCCACCCCCTCGGCCAGCGCCACCGGGAACAGCGCCTCGGTATCGATCTCCTCGGGAAGCGTCAGCCACAGGAAGAAGCCGCCTTCGGGATCGGTCCAGCTCGCGCCGAGGTCCGAGAAGTGCTCCTGCAGACGCTGCTGCATCCGGTCCTTGCGCTCGAGGTATTCGGGGCGAAGGCGCAGGATGTGAGCATCGAGCAGCCCACGGCTCATGAAACGGGCCACGAGTCGCTGCATCGGCACGTTGGTGCAGGTGTCGAGGCCCTGTTTGGCGTCGATCATGCGGCCGATCGTCTCGGGATCGGCGGTGACCCACCCGACCCGCAGGCCGGGGGCGAGGATCTTGGAGAAGGTGTGCACACCGACCACGCGAGCGTTGCCCGCGGCGAGGTGCCGCAGGCTCGGCAGGTCCTCGCCGCTGAAGCGCAGCTGCCGGTAGGGGTCGTCCTCCAGGATCAACGCGCCCCAGCGCTCCGCCAGCTCGACCAGCTCCGTGCGCCGCCGCAGCGACATCGTCGCGCCGCTGGGGTTCTGGAAGTTCGGGATCACGTAGATCACCTTCGGCGGCGCCGACGCGCCCAACTCGCGCAGGGCAGCCACGTCGAGGCCCTCGCCGTCGGTGGGTATCTCGAGCACCGAGCCGCCGTAGCCGGTGATCACGTCGGTGCCGTTGGTGTAGGTGGGCGCCTCCACGGCGACCACGTCGCCCGGGTCGACGAACAGCTTGCAGGTCAGATCGAGTCCCTGCATCCCCCCGGAGGTGACCAGGAGCTCCTCGGGCGCGGGCGCCGCGCCGTCCTGACGCTCGAGGAACTCGAGCAGCGGCGCGCGCAGACCGGCCTCGCCCTCTGTCGGGCCGTAGTCGAACACGTCGGATGCGTCCGCGTGGAATATCTCCTCGGCGACCGCGGCGAACTCGGCGCTCGGCACCGCCTCGGGGCTGGGGCTGCCCATCGCCATCCGCACGATGTCGTGCGTTTGGCTCTGCAGCAAGCTGGTGCTGCTGTCGATCGCGGACCCGTGGATGCCGGCGGCGCGAGCGGAGAACCCCGGCCAGCCGACCTGGTGCTCGGCCATCAGCGCGTCTCTCCCGTTGTCGGTCACCTCAGCCCCCCGTTCTGGTCAGATCCATCGCGGGCGCAACCGGCGCCGACGCGATCGCGACGTACTTCGTGGTCAGGTACTCCTCGAGGCCCTCGGGGCCGCCCTCGCGGCCGATCCCAGACTGCTTGATGCCCCCGAACGGCGCGGCGGCGTTCGAGACGACCCCCTGGTTGATGCCGACCATGCCAGTATCCAGCCGGTCGCTCACGCGCAGGGCGCGATCGAGGTCCTGGGTGAAGACGTAGGCGACCAGCCCGTACTCGGTCGCGTTGGCGGCGGCGATCGCCTCGCCCTCGGCGCCGAAGCGGACGATCGGCGCGACGGGCCCGAAGATCTCCTCGCTCAGGATCCGGGCGTCCGCGGGCACCTCGTCCAGCACGGTCGGGGCGTAGAAGTACCCGGGGCCCTCCAATGCGTGCCCGCCGGCCAGCAGCCGGGCCCCCTTCGTGGACGCGTCGTCCACCAACTCCTGAATCTTCTCGCGCCCAGCCCGGTCGATCATCGGGCCGAGCTCCACCTGACCTGTGCCGCGACCGACCCGAACCGCCCGCATCCGCTCGGCGAATGCCGCCACGAACTCATCGGCGACGCCCTGCTGCACGTAGATGCGGTTCGCGGCGGTGCACGACTCCCCGCCGTTGCGCAGCTTCGCGAGCACCGCCCCCTGGACCGCGCGGTCGATGTCGGCATCGTCGAAGACGATCAGCGGCGCGTTCCCGCCGAGCTCCATCGAGGTCCGCATAACGCGCTCGGCGCACAGTCCCATCAGCACCCGCCCCACCTCCGTGGAGCCCGTGAAGGAGAGCTTGCGGGCGCGACCGTCGGCGATCAGCGCCTCGACCAGCCAACCCGAGCTGTTGGTGGTGAGGACGTTCAGCACGCCCGGCGGCAGGCCGCAGTCCTGCAGGATGCGCGCGAACAGCATCGTGGTCAACGGCGTCTGCTTCGCGGGCTTGACGACCATCGTGCAGCCCGCCGCGATCGCGGGCGCGATCTTGCGCGTCGCCATCGCAAGCGGGAAGTTCCAAGGGGTGATGAGGATGCACGGGCCGATCGGGTGGCGACGGGTGAGCACGCGACCGGTGCCCTCGGCGTGGTCGGCGTAGCGTCCGCCGATCCGCGCCGACTCCTCTGAGAACCAGCGCAGGAACTCCGCTCCGTAGGTCACCTCCGCCCGCGACTCCTCGAGCGGCTTGCCCATCTCGAGGGTGATCAGCAGCGCCAGCTCGTCTCGGCGCTCGATCACCGCCTCGAATGCGCTCCGCAGCAGCTCGCCACGAAACCGCGCCGGCGTGCCCGCCCACTCGAGCTGGGCCTGCGCCGCAGCGTCGAGCGCGTCGCAGGCGTCCTGGACCCCCGCGTCGGGGAGCTCACAGAGGGTCTTCCCGGTGGCGGGGTCCTCCACCGACACCGTCGGGCCACCATCGGGCGATCGCCACTCCCCGCCGATCAGCGAGGCCTTGGGCACCGCGGCGAGCACGGCGGCTTCCCGGGCGACCAGCTCTGGGCTCTCGGTGGGCGCGCTCATGCGGCCGTGTACCCGCCGTCGATCGGGATCGAGGCACCGGTGACGTGTGCGGACTCGTCAGCGGCGAGGTAGGCGACGGCGGCCGCTACGTCCTCGGGCTCCGCCAGGCGTCCTTGCGGGATCGCCTCGGTTACCGACCGGCGAGCCTCCTCGCGGTCCGAGCGCCCGGCGAGGTAGGCGTTGAACATCGGCGTCGCGGTCATGCCCGGGGCGACTGCGTTGACCCGGATGCCCAGCGGCGCGAGCTCGACGGCGGCCCCGCGCGTGAGTGCCAGCACAGCGCCCTTGGAAGCTCCGTAGACGACCATGCTCGGCACCCCGATCGAGGCGAGCCTGGAGGTGACGTTGACGATCGAGCCGCCGCGGCCGCGCTCGCTGAGCTCCCTTGCGACGGACCTCAGCATCCACAGCGCTCCGAACACGTTCGTCTCGAAGATCCGCCGTGTGTCGTCCTCGTCGGTCTCCAGCAGCTCCTGCGTCAGGTCGAGCGCGGCGTTGTTGACCAGGATGTCCACTCCCCCGAGCTCGGCCGCCGCCGCGACCGCACGCTCGCCCAGCTGCGGATCGGTGACGCTGCCGGCGAGGAAACGAACCTGCCCACCCCCTTCGCCGAGCTCCGCCGCGAACCGCTCACCGACGTCGGCCTCACGCGAGACGAGGATCAGCCCGGCGCCCTCCGAGTGCAGTCGGCGCGCGATCGAACGCCCGATGCCCTTGGAGGCGCCGGTGACGATCGCGGTCTTGCCCTCGAGACGCTTCACCCGCCGGACACCGCGTCGAGGGACTCCCGCAGGGTGTCGGCGAGCAGCCTCAGCTCCTGCGCCTCGATCACCAGCGGCGGCGAGATCTGAAGCGTGGCGCCGAGCAGGTTGCGCACCAGCACGCCACGCTCGCGGGCGTCGGTCACGACCCGCTCGATCAGCCGCGGATCGGCCGCCCGCGCCTCGGCGCTGAGCTCGACCCCGCACAGCAGGCCGGCGACCCGCACCTCTGCGACCAGCGGATGGGAGACGAGCGCTCCCAGCTCCGCCTGCAGGACGGACTCCAGCGCCGTCACGTGCTCGAGCAGGCCCTCCTGCTCGATGATCTCGATGTTGGCGAGGGCGACAGCGCAGCCGGCCGGGTGACCGGAGTAGGTGTAGCCGTGGCGGAACGCTCCCGCCTGCGCCGACCACAGAGCCTCACGGACACGGTCGCCCACGATCACCGCACCGACCGGCAGGTAGCCGGAGCTGATGCCCTTGGCGCAGAGGATCATGTCGGGCTCGATGCCGTAGCGCTCGCTGGCGAACCAGCGGCCGACGCGGCCGAATCCCGTGACGACCTCGTCGGCGAGCACCAGCACGTCGTGGCTGCGGCAGAGGTCCTGGACTCCCGCCCAGTAGTCCTCGCGGGGCGGGTGCACGCCGGCGGCGCCCTGCACGGGCTCGCCGATGAAGGCTGCAATGGCGCCGGCGTGCTCCGCCAGGACTCGCTCGAGCCCCGGGAGGTCGTCGCGGCCGACCTGGATGACCTGGGTGACCAGCGGGCCCCAACCGGCGGCGTTGAGCTCGATCCCCGACAGGGACGTGCCGAACGCGTGCACGCCGTGGTAGGCGCCCTGCCTGCAGATGATGATCTGACGCTGCGGCTCGCCCCTGGCCACCCAGTAGCGACGAGCGATCTTGGCCGCCGTGTCGACGCTGTCGGAGCCTCCGCTGGTGAAGAACACCCCGCTTCGCTCGCCCAGCGGGGCGAGCTCTCGCAGACGCTCCGCCAGCTCGAGCGCCGGGCGGTTGGCGATGACGTCGAAGATCTGGTAGCCGGCCAGAAGACCCATCTGCCGCGCGGCGGCGTCGGCCAGGACCTTGCGGCCGTGCCCGACGTTGCAGTACCAGAGTCCGGCGGATGCGTCGAGATAGCGCTTACCGGAGTCGTCGTACACCCACACGCCCTCGCCGCGCTCGATCACGACCTCGCGGGCGGGAACGCTCGACATGTCGGCGAACGGATGCCACAGCGCCGGCGTGCGCTCGCTGTCGATCGACAAGCCCTCGCCGGCTCCTGAATGACTAAGCATCACATCATCATATCAGCACACGCCTCCGACGGGGCGAAAGTGGTGTTATGATCGGTTCATCATATCAACGAGCCCTCATTGGGGGCGACGGTTCATGGTGCCGTTCTCAGGCCGCGCGGAGCGGCTCAGAGCGTACTGTTAGCGCCATCACGCGGCTTGCGAACCGCCGAGAAACGGAGGCAGATGTGCCTGGCAAGCTCTCACCCGACCTGCAACGGCTGATGCGCCCGCCGTCCCCGCTGGCCGCGACGATCGTCGACGAGTACGAGCGTCCCGTAGCGGATCTGATTCGCCCCTACGACCAGGTCGACGGAGAGCCGCTGGCCTCGATCCTCGGGGTGCCGTTCGACAGCTCGATCCTCGGCCGACAGGGAGCGAAGTCCGGGCCGGCTGCAGTCCGGGCCGGGTTCAACGCCTGCCTCTGCTACGAGCCCGGGCTGGGCGTCGACCTCGCCGACGCGCCCAGGGTGGCCGACTACGGGGACGTCGACGTGGTGCAGACCAACGTCGACGAGACCTGGGAGCGCGTCTCCAACATCGTGCAGGCGCTGGTCGGATTCGGTCGGCCGCTGGCGGTGATCGGCGGCGACCACGGGCTCAGCTACCCGATCATCCGCGGCGTGACCCGCGCGGTGGAGGGTCGGCTGGGCGTGATCTCGATCGACGCCCACTTCGACGTGCGGGTCTCCCACCACGGCGAGAAGGGCTCCGGTGTCCCGTTCCGCTACATGCTCGAGGAGCTCGGCGACTCGGTCAGCGGGCGGAACTTCACCGAGTTCGGGATCGGCGGCTGGCTCAACACGAAGCTCTACCACGACTACCTGCTGGAGCAGGAGGCCCGGATCATCACCGCGCGCGAGATCTGGAAAGGCGACGTGCTCGAGCTGTTCGGAGAGGCCCTGGACCGGGCGGCGGACGGCACCGACGCGATCTACCTGACGTTCGACATCGACGCGATCGAGGGCGCGACCGTCGGCGGGACGAACGTCCCGGCGATCGGCGGCCTCAGCCCGATGGAGGCGCTCGAGATCGTCTGGCAGTTCGGCCGGCACCCGAAGGCGCTGGCGATGGACGTGATGGAGGTGTCTCCCGTCTGGGACCACTCGGGCCTCTCCGAGCGGATGGGCGCCTCGCTGATCCTCAACTTCATTGCCGGTCGCTACGTCGACGGCGGTGGCACCCGCACCCCGGGGACCGAGTAGCGATCGACATGGCGAGCGCGGGCCTGGCCCCCGATCCGGGGCGTGTGCTGTCGGATCTGCGGGAGCTGCGAGAGCTGACCGAAGACGAGAACGGCGCGCAGCGCCTGTGCTGGACGGACACGTGGGCACAGGCGCGCCGCTGGTTCGACTCCAAGCTCGAGGGGCTTGGGGTCGAGCGCGAGGTCGACCCGGCTGGCAACAAGTGGGTGACCCTTCGCGGCGATGACCCGCGCTCGTTCGTGCTCGGCGGGCACATCGACTCGGTGCCCAACGGCGGTTGGCTGGACGGCTCCCTGGGCCTGCTCGCCGGGCTGGAGGTCCTGCGCGCGCTCGCGGCCCGGGGGCGACCGCCCGTGACCGTGAAGGTGGTCGATTGGGCGGACGAGGAGGGCGCGCGCTTCGGCTGGGGGATGCTGGGCTCCAGCGCCGCGTCCGGCTCGCTCGACCTGGAGGCGATCGGCAAGCTCGAGGACCGCGACGGCAATCGCCTGCCCGACGTCCTCGCCGAGCACGGAGTCGACGTCGCGGCGATGCCCGGCGCCCGCTCGAGCCTGGACGGCGCGCTCGGCTACATCGAGCTTCACATCGAGCAGGGTCCGGTCCTGGAGGATCTCGGCCAATCGCTGGCGGTGGTCAGCGGGACCGTTGGGGTCGAGCGCCACGTCGTGCATTTCAAGGGCCAGGCGGCGCACGCGGGCCCCACCCCCATGGACAGGCGCCGCGACGCTCTCGCCGCGAGCGCTCGGCTGCTGCTGGGCATGCGCGAGATGGCGCTGGAGGTAGGAGCCAAGTTCACCGCCGGTCGCTGCGTCACGCGGCCGGGCGTCGCGACGGTCGTCGCGGAGGAGGTCGATCTGACGGTCGACCAGCGACATCCCGACGCGCAGGTGCTGGCCGGCTTCCTTGCCGGGGCGATGGAGCTGTCGCGCGAGATCGCCGAGTCCGAGCGCGTGGAGTGCGAATGGTCGCGCTTGTGGAACATCGAGCCGATCGCGTTCGACCCCGGGCTGATCGCGATCGCGCAGGCCGCGATCTCCGAGCTGACCGGGCACGCGCACACGATGGACAGCGGCGCGCTCCACGACGCGGCCGAGGTCGCGCGCGCCGGCATACCGACCGTCATGCTGTTCGTCCAGAGCCTCGGCGGCCTGAGCCACGCCAAGCTCGAGGACACGCGGGAGGAGGATCTGATCCTCGCGGTGAAGGCGCTGGCGGCGACCGTCGAGAGATCGCTCGAGTGGGCGGCGGACGCGGCGCGGACGCCGAACCTCACCGACGGCTCCGCCTGAGCAGTTGAGCACCCTCGCGGCGCTCGGCTCGGCCCTGTGTATCGGCGGCGCGGATTTCTTTGGCGGCTGGGCAGCGCGAAAAGCGAGCAATCTGCCGGTCACGATGTGGATCAACGTCGTCGCCCTCGCGGTGCTGGCGATCGCGTGTGGGATCGTCCAGCCCCGGCTGTCAGCCGGCCACGCGATCGGGGCGTTGGTCGGCGGGTGCGTGAGCGCCGTCAGCATCAACCTGATCTACGCGGCCTTCTCGGCCGGAGCGATGACCCTGGCGGCGCCGCTGATCGCGTGCGGGTCGGCGATCGTCCCGACGGTCGCCGCGACCGTGGCCGGCCAGCCACCGGACGCGATTCAAAGCGTGGGGATCGCCGTCACGCTGGTGGGCGTCCTCGCGATCACCTGGATGCCGCGGGCGTCGCCGGCGCACCTGACCCTGAGCCGCCGGGCGCTCGTCCTGACCGTGTTGGCCTCGCTCGCCGCCGGCGCGGCGCTGTCGATCCTGCTGCTCTCGGCCAAAGGCAGCACGAGCGCCGCCGTTGGCGTCTCCGGGCTCTCGCGGATGGCGTCGCTGTTCACATGCGTCCTGTTCGTCCTTGTCAGCCGCAGTCGCGTCAGGCTTCCACGGACGCTCGCGCCGCCGGTCGTGGGGACGGGCCTGCTCGAGGCGAGCGGAGCGACACTGTTCCTGCTCGCGTCCTCGCTGGGCAACACCGCCGTGGTGGCCGTGCTCGTCTCCCTGTACGCGATGGTCACCGTGCTGTTTGCCCAGGTCTTCCTGCGCGAGCGGATAGCCGCGCGTCAGGGGTGGGGCATCCTCGTGGCCGCCGCGGGCGTGGCGCTGCTGTCGGCCGGTTGATGCGGGCTGACGCCTTCGAGCAACCCCGAGACATCGATGAACCACCTCAATCCACGAGCCGGGAGAGAACGACCGATGACAGCACTGCCAGAGCTCCGCAACTTCATCGCCGGAGAATCGGTGTCAGCCGAGGACGGGCGATCGGCGGACCTGATCGATCCCACCACCGGCGAGCCGTTTGCCCGCGCGCCGATCTCGAGCACGGGGGATGTCGACCGCGCCTTCACCGCCGCACGCCACGCGTTCGCGGGCTGGGGTCAGACGACGCCGGCGGAGCGGCAGGTGGCGTTGCTGCGGATCGCCGACTCGCTCGAAGCCCGCGCCGAGGAGTTCGTGCGGGTGGAGGGTCAGAACACCGGCAAGCCGCACGCGGTGACCGCCGTCGAGGAGCTGCCGCCGATCGTCGACCATCTCCGCTTCTTCGCCGGCGCGGCCCGCGTGCTGGAGGGCAGGGCTGCGGGGGAGTACATGGAGGGCCACACGTCGTGGCTGAGGCGTGAGCCGATCGGGGTGATCGGACAGGTCACGCCCTGGAACTACCCGCTGATGACAGCGGCCTGGAAGATCGCCCCGGCGATCGCCGCTGGCAACACCGTCGTGCTGAAGCCCAGCGACACGACGCCCGCGTCGACGCTCCTGTTCGCTGAGCTCGCCGCCGAGCACCTGCCGCCGGGCGTGGTGAACGTCGTGTGCGGCGACCGCGACACGGGACGAGCCGTCATGACTCATCCGACACCGGCGATGGTCGCGCTCACCGGGTCGGTCAGGGCGGGGCAGGAGGTGGCTGCGGGCGCCGCGGGCGATCTCAAACGAGTCCACCTCGAGCTCGGAGGCAAGGCGCCGCTGTTGATCTTCGACGACGCCGACATCGACGCGGCCGCCAAGGCCATCGCGCTCGCCGGCTACTTCAACGCCGGACAGGACTGCACCGCGGCGACGCGGGTGCTGGCCGCCGCGCCCGTATACGAGCAGTTCCTCGCTGCGCTAACAGCGCAGGCGCGGTCCACCCGAACGACCTACGAGGACGGGTCTCCCCTATCCGATGCGCTGGTACCGCCGTTGAACAACGCGGCTCAGCTCGAGCGGGTCCAGCACATGCTGACGCTCGTGCCCGACCATGCCGAGGTCCTCACCGGCGGCTCGCGGCAGGGCGATCGCGGCTTCTACGTCGAGCCGACCGTCGTCGCGGGGCTGCGCCAGGTCGACGAGCTGAGCCAGGAGGAGATCTTCGGGCCCGTCATCACCGTGCAGGCGTTCAGTGACGAGGAGGATGCCGTGCGGTGGGCGAACGACGTCCGCTACGGCCTCGCCTCGAGCGTGTGGACGACCGACTTCGGACGCGCGATGCGGGTCAGCAAGCGGCTCGACTTCGGTTGCGTGTGGATCAACACCCACATCCCGGTCGTCGCCGAGATGCCCCATGGCGGCTTCAAGCACTCTGGCTACGGCAAGGACCTCTCGATGTACGGCTTCGAGGACTACACGCGCGTGAAGCACGTGATGGGCAACATCAACTCGTGAGCTGTCCCTCGCCGGCGCGAAGGCCGGGCGCCGCTCGGCGTCGGTCAGCCGCCGGCCATTGCCGGCAGGATCACGAGCGTGTCGCTGTCGCCGACTGAGGTGTCCAGCCCGTCGAGCACGCGCACGTCCTCGTCGTTGAGGTAGACGTTGACGTAGCGGTTGAGCTCGCCGTCGGCGGAGAACAGCTGGGTCTGCGTGGCGGGATGCGAGGCAGCGAGGTCGCGCAGCACCTCGCCGACGTTGCCGCCGTTGGCGCCGACCTCCTTCTCGCCGCCGACGGAGTCGCGCAGTACCGGTGGGATCTTGATGGTGGCCATCCGCGCGCAGACTATCCTGCGGCGGCGCAGAACGCCTCGTAGTCCGGGAACACGCCCATCTCCTCGTCGGCGATCTCGTGCGGGTCGCGCGAGCAGATGGGGCACTCGGGGTCGCGGCGAACTTTGACTTCGGTGAGCGTCGCCGCCAGCGCGTCGTAGAGCAGCAGCCGCCCGATGGCGGGGTCGCCGATCTCGAGGATCAGCTTGACGACCTCGGTGGCCTGCAGCAGGCCCATCGTGCCTGGCAGCACGCCGAGCACGCCGTTGGCACCGCAGGACGGAGCCAGCTCGGCGGGCGGCGGCTCGCGGAACAGGCAGCGGTAGCAGGGGCCGTCGTACGGTTTGAACACGGACAGCTGCCCGTCGAAGCCGAGGATGGATGCGGAGACGACGGGGATCTGCAGGCGCACGCTGGCGTCGTTGAGCAGGTAGCGCGTGGGGAAGTTGTCCACCCCGTCGACGATCACGTCGTAGCCGTCGATGATCTCCATGATGTTGGAGGCGTCGATGCGGGTCTGGTACTTGACGACCTTCACGTCGGGGTTGAGCGCGTGGATCGACTGCTCGGCGGACTCGACCTTGGGGATGCCGATGCGGTCGGTGTCGTGGATCACCTGACGCTGCAGGTTGGAGAGGTCGACGACGTCGTCATCGACGATCCCCAGCGTGCCGACGCCGGCTGCCGCCAGGTACAGGGCGGTCGGCGAGCCGAGCCCACCGGCGCCGAGCAGCAGCACCTTCGCGTCGAGCAGCTTCTGCTGGCCCTCAGCGCCGATCTCGGGGATCAGCAGGTGGCGCGAGTAGCGCTCACGCTGTTCGGGGTTCAGCGAGCGCGGGATGTCGACCTCGTAGCCGCGGTCCTTCCACAGCGTGATGCCGCCGGTCATCGAGCGCACGTGCTCGTAGCCGAGGTCCTCCTGCAGCGTGCGCACCGCGTAGGCGGAGCGGTTGCCGGACTGGCAGTAGAGGATCAGCTCGGCGGAGCGGTCGGGCGCGGCGTTCTCGATGCGCGCCTCCAAATGGCCCCGCGGGATGCTCTTGGCGCCGGGGAGATGCCCGGTGGCGAACTCTTCTGAGCCGCGCACGTCCACGATGGTGACACCCTCGCTGATCAGCTCGTTGACCTCGGAGGGGTCCACCTCTTGTATCTGGCTCTTGATTCGGCGGAGAAGCTCCGCGCCTGACGGGCTCATTCTAAAAACTCCTAAACCAGGGTCGGGATTCAGGGACTTCATAAAGTGTAGCGACACTTTGGTCCCTTGCCGACCCCTTGCGGCGAAGTCGCCGAGAGCTCAGGAAACGAGCAGATACGTATAGCCCACGGAGCTGGGGCTGGCGATGCGCGACCCCTGGTACTTGGCGTTGGCGCGCCAGCTTCCGGGTGTGGGCGGCGCAAACGAGACGCTGGCGAGCCCGCCGCTGGCGACGGTCTGGTATTGGCGGTAGAACTGCCAGCCGAAGACCGGGTCGAAGCGCTCGACGTCGACGGTGACGGGCCCGGACTCGGCGGGCGTGACCTTGACCGCCAGGGAGAGCCCCTGGCCGGGCGTGGCCTTGGCGGTGCCGAAGGAGATGCTGGTGGCGGTGATGGTGCGCGACTCGCGCTCGAGCGTGTAGGCGCCGGAGCTCTTGCCGCGCACGGACACGACGGCGTAGTAGGTGCCGGGGCGGAGCTCGCGCTGCAGCGTCTGCGAGCCGGTGCCTTCGCAGGCGCATTCGATCACCTCGCCGATCTGGTTGCGCAGCTGCAGCTTGAAGCCCGCTGAGGCGGGCGCGGTCAGCCTGAGCGTGAGCTTGGAGTGGCTGGTGACTTCCATGCGGTAGAGGCGCAGCACGTGCACGCTGCGCCCATCGAGGTAGCCGTGCGCCCGCCCGTAGTTGCCGAGCGCGACCCCTGGCGCGGTTTCGGCGGCGCCGGCGGGCGCGATCTGCAGATGGAAGCGCTGCACGCCCTTGCGCGACTGATCGGGCGTCACGTCGAAGCTGTAGACGCCGCCTTCGCCCGGTCCGGGCGTGAACAGCCGGTATCCGCCGCACTGGATGTGCAGCAGCCCGGAGCCGGACCCGCCCCCTCCTTCCCCTTCTTCCAGACCGAAGGATGTTGTGCCGGGCGCGAACAGCGCACCGCTGACACAGGCGCCCTTGGTCTCGTTGGCGAGGTCGATCAGGTAGCTGACGCCGGAGTGCATGACGACGGAGTAGGCGGCGTTGATGTTCTGCACGCGATCGACCTGGCCCGTGGCGCCGCCGGCCGCGAGCCGCGTGCCGGGCGGGCGAACGGCGGGGGTGGGCGTGAATACTTCGAGCGTGAAGCCGGCGAGTTGGGAGCCTGCGACAGCGGCGACCCTGATCTCGTAGAGGCCGTTCTTGGAGGCCTGGAAGGACAGCGCGGCTTTGCCCTGACCTTCGGTTTCCTGACATTCGACGGAGCTGAGCGCGGATCGCACGGCGTGGTAGACGTCCACGGTGGCGTCGAGCGCGCCTCCGGCGGAGATGTCTATCCCGACGCGCTGGGCGGCGCCCGCGCGCAGGCTGTACCAGACGGAGTTGGTGGTGGGAACGTGACAGGAGGATTCGCGCTCGCCCGCTTCGGTGGTGGCGCCGACGACGGTGCCACTGATGGTGGCGGGCAGGCTGTGAACGGAGATCGCCTGCGCATCGGCGAGCGAGTCGTTGGCGGGCGCGGGGGGCGCGGGCGAGCTGACTTCGCCGCGGGCGCCGGCTGCGAGCCACAGCGCGAGCAGAGCGACGAGCAGCGCGGCCAGCGCGATGCTCGTGCGCGCCGTCGGAGGCCCCAACTGACCGGTCCATCGAATCGGTCGAATCCGTCGATCTCGGACCATCAGATTCCAAGTACGCCGCCGGACCGTGAATCTCCTGCATTCCCGTACCCTGGGCCGCATGTCCAAGCAGGCTCGAATGGCGGCTGTGGCGCTGGTGGCGGCGGTGCTGGTGGCGGCGATAGTGGCGATCGTTGCGGGCTCCCCCGGGGGCGGCACGGGTTCGAGCTCGGCCTCGATCACGTCGGCGGCGGGCCAGGAAGCGGAGTTCCAGGGCGCGCCGTTCCCGGGGGAGATCGCTGCGCCGGGCTTCACCCTCCGCGACCAGTACGGCCGCGAGGTCTCGCTGAGCGAATATCGCGGCCGGGTGGTGGTGATGACGTTCCTGTATTCCACGTGCGGCGATGCGTGCGTGGTGATCGGCCAGCAGATCCGCGGGGCGCTGAACGAACTGGTGGAAGAACGTGCGCGCCCGCCGGCGGTGCTGATCGTGAGCGCGGATCCGACGGCGGACACGCCGGCCAACGTCGAGCGCTTCCTGTCGGAAGTGTCGTTGACGGGCCGCGTGCAGTACCTGACGGGCACGCCGGCGCAGCTGCGCTCGGTGTGGTACGCATATGCGATCAAGCCGGCGAGCGACGGCGCGGCTGTGTTCGACGAGTACGCGCCGGTGCTGCTGATCGACGGCTCGGGGCGCAAGCGGGTGCTGTTCGAGTCAGAAGAGCTGACGCCGGAAGGGCTGAGCCACGACGTCCGCACGTTGGATGGGAACCCCACCCACCCTTAGACCCCACCCACCCTTAGATCCCGCGGACCCCTGATACCCTAGCTGCGAGGTAGGAAATCAAGATGATGTTCTCGACAAAGGCCGAGTACGGCGTACGCGTGATGGTCGAGCTTGCACGCCGTGACGGCGGCGAGCCGGTTCCGCTGGCGGAGATCGCGGCGCACGACGGGCTGCCGCTGGCATACCTGGAGCACCTGGTGGCGCGCCTGCGCAAGGCGGCGCTGGTGGACTCGCGGCGCGGCTCGCGCGGCGGCTACATGCTGGCGCGCCCGGCGAACGAGATCACGATGGCGGAGGTGGTGGAGGCGCTGGAGGGCTCGATCGCACCGATCGAGTGCATCTCGCAGGCCTCTGACGGCTCGATCGTGTGCTCGCGCGAGGCGGTCAAAACCGGCTCGGCGACCCACGCGTGCCCCACGAAGCTGCTGTGGACGCGCGTGCGCTTCTCGATCGTGAACACGCTTCGCGAGACGACCCTGGCGGACCTCCTGGCGAGCCCGACACTGCCGGTAGAGGGCTCGACCCCCACGGGACCGGCCCTGCCGACCGTGGCCGTGGAGTCGCTCACGGCGACACACCAATCAACAACCCTGACGACGGGAGCCTGAAGACAGACCATGGCGGACCTAGAGATCACAGACCTGCACGTGCGCATCGAGGAGCGCGAGATCCTCCGAGGCGTGGACCTGGAGATCAACCGCGGTGAGATCCACGCGCTGATGGGGCCCAACGGCTCGGGCAAGTCGACGCTGGCGAACACGCTGCTCGGCCATCCCGCATATGAGGTCACGCAGGGCTCGATCGTGTTCAAGGGCGAGGACCTGACGGAGGCCGAACCGCACGATCGCGCGAAGGCGGGGCTGTTCCTGGCATTCCAGTACCCGGTGTCGATCCCGGGCGTGTCGGTGGCGAACTTCCTGCGCATGGCGATCAACGCCAAACGCGAGGAGCCGATCCAGGTGAAGGAGTTCCGCACGCAGCTGCAGCACGCGATCGAGCTGCTGGACGTGGACAAAGCGTTCACCTCGCGCCACCTCAACGACGGCTTCTCGGGCGGCGAGAAGAAGCGCGCGGAGATCCTGCAGATGGCGATGCTCAAACCGGACGTTGCGATCCTGGACGAGACGGACTCGGGCCTCGACATCGACGCGCTGCGCACGGTGGCGGAGGGCGTTCAGCGCCTGCACGACGAGCAGGGCCTGGGCGCTTTGATCATCACCCACTACCAGCGCATCCTGCACTACGTGAAGCCGGAGTTCGTGCACATCCTGATGGACGGGAAGATCGTGCTGGAGGGCGGCGTGGAGCTGGTGGAACGCCTGGAGCGCGAGGGCTATGACCAGATCCGCCAGGAGGTTGGCGTGGGCACGGCCGGCGCTGTGGCAGCCGGTGACAGCAGTGTCTGAGGCGGGCGCAGTCTCCAACAACGGCGCGAGCAACGGCGCGACGAACGGCGCGGGCGGGCGGGACGCGATACAGGTGAAGGCGGGCCGCCACCGCGAGGCGACGCTGTATGAGGCGCTGCACGGGGCGGGCGCGGGCGACGGACGCACGCTGGCGCAGCTGCGCGAGGCGGCGTTGAAGGCTTATGAGGACTCGGATCTGCCGGTGTGGCGGCGCTCGGGCTTCTGGAGCACGACGCTGGCGGACCTGGACTTGGATGCCCTGGAGACGAGCGTGCAGGAGCCGGGTGTGCCGGATGTGGTGACGCGCACGCTCCCGAACGCCCCGCGAGCGGGGCGGATCGTGCAGAGCGCGGGCGCGGTGGTGCACGTGGAGCTGAACGAGCAGCTGGCGGAGCGCGGCGTGATCCTGTGCTCGCTGGAGCAGGCGTTCGAGCAGCACTCAGAGCTGGTGTCGGAGTGGTTCTCCAAGCGCCTGCCGATCGACCGCCACAAGCTGGAGGCGGCGAACGCGGCTTTCTGGACGGGCGGAGCGTTCCTGTACGTGCCGCGCGGCGTGACGGTAGAGGAGCCGTTTGAGATCGTCTACGCGATCGACCGTCCTGGAATCGCTCAGTACGGGCGCACGCTGGTGGTGGGCGGCGAGACGAGCGAGTTCCGCGTGCACGAGTACGACCTCGCGGAGACCTTTCCTGACGGCGGCCAGGCCCTGCACGCCGGCGCGTTCGAGCTCTACCTGCAGGACGGCGCGCGCTGCCGGCTGGCGCAATATCAGGATTGGAGTCCCGCCCGCCCCGGCGAAGTGTTCGACACCTCGACGCGCTTCGTGGGCGTGGGCCGCGACGCGTACTGCCACTGGCTGCCGGCGCTGCTGGGCGGCCACCTCGTGCGCCAGCACCTCGAGCTGGCGGTGAGCGAGAAGGGCGGCGACATGGCGTTCCGCGGCGTGTTCTTCGCGGAGGAGCATGAGCACCTGGACGTGTTCGCGGTTGACCTGCACGAAACGGGTCCGTCGGGCGGCGACGTGCACTGGCGCGGGACGGCGACGGGTGAGAGCCGCGCGAGCTTCGAGGGCCTGATCCAGATCGACCCGGGCGCGCAGCAGACGCACACCTACCTGCAGATCCACACGATGATGCTCTCGCCGAAGGCGCGCCTGGACGCGATCCCGTCGGTGCTGGTGTCGGCGGACGACGTGTCGGCGTCGCACGGCGGCACGGTGGGCGAGCTGGACGAGACGGCGATCTTCTACATGCAAACGCGCGGCCTGGACCGCCCGGCGGCGGTGCGCGTGATCGTGGAGGGCTTCTTCGAGCCGCTGATCTCAGAGCTACAGAACGAGCCGCTGGAGGAGCTGGTGCGCACGCGGATCGAGAGCAAGCTGGCGGCGGCGCGCGAGGACATCGAGACGTATGCCACCAGTCGCTGAGAACGACCTGTTCATAAAGACCCCCTCCGGGGGTCAGGGAGGCGTGCGCGCTGACTTCCCGATCTTCCAGCGGACCTTCGGCGGGCGTCCACTGATCTACCTGGACTCGGGCGCGAGCTCACAGAAGCCGCAGGTGGTGATCGACGCGCTCGCCGATCACCTGGGCAACCACAACGCGAACGTGCACCGCGGCGTGTACGCACTGGCGCAGGAGGCTGACGCGGCGTATGACCAGGCGCGCAAGCGCGTGGCGGCGTTCGTGGGCGGGCAGCCGCGCACGACGATCTTCACGAAGAACGCGACGGAGGCGATCAACCTCGTTGCATACTCGTGGGGCCGGGCGAACGTGAACGCGGGCGACGCGGTGCTGATCACGCAGATGGAGCACCACGCGAACCTGGTGCCGTGGCAGGTCCTCTGCCGCGAACAGGGCGCGGAGCTGCGCTACCTGGAGGTGGACGAGCACGGCGAGCTGTCGCTGGAGCAGCTGGACGCGGAGCTGGCGCGCGGCGACGTGCGGCTGGTGGCGTTCGCGCACGTGTCGAACGTGCTGGGGACGATCAACCCGGTGGCGGAGATGACGGCGAGGATTCGCGCGGCGGGCGCTGTGTCGCTGATCGACGGCGCGCAGGCGGTGCCACAGCTCCCGGTGGACGTGGAGCGGATCGGCGCTGACTTCTACGCGTGGACGGGACACAAGGCGCTGGGGCCGACGGGCATCGGCGTACTGCACGGCCGCGAGGAGCTGCTGGAGCAGATGCAGCCGTTTTTGACGGGCGGCGACATGATCGCGTCGGTGGACTTCCAGGAGACGACGTGGAACGAGCTGCCGTACAAGTTCGAGGCGGGCACGCCGCCGATCGCGGAGGCGGTGGGCCTGGGCGCGGCTGTCGAATACCTGAGCGCGCTGGGGATGGAGAACGTGCGCGAGCACGAGCGGGCGCTGACGGCATACATGCTGGAGCGCTTGGCGGAGGTTCCAGGGCTGCGCGTCGTGGGCCCCCCGACGGCGGAGCGTCGCGGCGGCCTGGCGTCGTTCACGATCGAGGGCATCCACCCGCATGACATCGCGGAGCTGGTGGATCGCGGCGGCGTGTGCATCCGCGCGGGCCACCACTGCGCGCAGCCGCTGATGCGCTGCCTGGGCGTGGGCGCGACGGCGCGGGCGAGCGTGGGCGTGTACAACGAGCGCTCGGACATCGACGCGCTGATCGACGCGCTGCAGGCCGGGCGCGAGGTGTTCGGCCTGTGAGCACCGTGAGCGCCACCCTCTCCCCCGCGGGCGCCTGACGATGGACGACCTGTACCGCGACTACATCCTCGACCACTACAAGCAGCCGCGCAACTTCGGCGAGCTGGAGCCGCACGACCTGGAGGCGCTGGAGCACAACCCGCTGTGCGGCGACGAGCTGGGCGTGCACATCCGCGTGGCGGACGATCGCATCGAGGACATCCGCTTCCACGGCCACGGCTGCGCGATCTCGCAGGCGTCGGCGTCGATCGCCTCAGAGGAGCTGAAGGGCATGACGCTGGAGGAGGTCGGCGAGCTGGGCGCCGACTGGATGATCGAGCTGCTGGGGATCCCGGTGTCGGCGACGCGGCGCAAGTGCGCGCTCTTGAACCTGAAGGTGGTGCGCGGCGCGGTCACCGGCGATCACGCTTGGCCGGCCTGACCGGCCGAGCGCGATTCCACCTCACGCCGAGCTCGCCGCGATCACTTTTTCTTCGATTTGAAGATGTCGTTGAAGTAATCTTCTGATTTGTTGATCTGCGCTCGATTGAACTTTTCGATGAATTCTTCGACTTCTTCGCGGAAGTTCTCCTTGCGCCGCCACGTGGCGATCTTGAACGCGGCGACAGTTTTCTCCAACCTGAAGTTGAACTTTATTTTTTCGAATGACGCGCAGGCGCTGCTCACCTTGAAGGTTTCGCGCGTGAAGCTCGTGAAGTACAACCGGATCTTGGGAACGTACTGCCAATGTCCGTCCACCTGGAAGATCTCGTGGACCATGCCGATGCACGCATAGCGGTAGCCCTCCTCGGTTTTTTCTCCCTTGATACCGATCGTCCGGCCCTGCTTTTCCAAGAATTTCTTGAAACCGTCGAGCGCCTGGCCCTGCTCGGTGACGGCGTCCATCAGCAACGTCAGAAACTCCGTGGCTATCTCGACTCCCACGACCTCGCGATTGAGGACCTGCACCTCACTCGAGACCGCCCCCGTGAACGGGTGAAGACCGTTGCGCAAAGGGGCTTCCCACAGTTCGGGCTTGTGCTTGGCTTCTTTGTCGTTGCCTGCGGTCTCGAGCACCGCCGACACGATGATGCCGGTGAGCCCCTCGAGCACCGCGGAGATTTCTTCGCGCTCCTTGACGAGTTCCTCGGGTGGCGGGTTGGTGGTGGCATTGATGTATGTCACGAGCCCATTGGTGTCAGAGATCGTCGGGTCCAGATCGTTGTCGCCGATCCGCTTGCTCAGGTACGCACGGGCGTCTGCGACCTGCAGGGCACGCTCCTCTTCGGTCTGCTCATATGGCAGCACGTCCGCCATGGCGTGATCCTTTCTCGCATCGCGTCGCGATGCATCGACTTTTCACTATCGCTGCGAGAGCGCATCGACTTCTCCCCACGCACAGCCGGTCAAGCGCTTGCGTGCCTCCTGCGCTTCTCTCGCAGCGTACACCTGTGACCCAAGCTGTTCAAGCAGCTGGAACCAACGTCTCCGACTTCTTGGTAGCCACAATGCTCAGCGCTACCGTTGGTCACATCTCGGGCATGCTCGTTCACATCGAACCCTTGGGAGACCCATATGTCGGACATGGATCGGTTGATCAAATACATGCATGGCGACCTGCGCACGGACGCACAGGCAAGGCTCACACGTATGGCTGAGTTCCCACTTGCGAGGGATTCGATGAAGGTATGGGACACGCATGACCCGCAGGGGACGACATGGTGGTATGAGGGCCCGGTTCGAAACGTCGTCGCCGACCTCGTCAGCCGCTGGGTCGATGAACACGCTGACGAGGACGAGCTGCTGGTGCTAGCGGAGCAGCGCATCCCCCGGTTCCCAGAGCTCGTGCGCGCGGACATCGCGATCAACGCCAAAGACGGGCGATGGGCATTCGTCGAGATCAAGGCGGACTTCAACCTCGCTGGGATCGATCGAGATGCCGGCAAGCTCGTGGACGCGCAGGCGGAGCTCGGCAAACTCTACTGCGGGGGACTGCTCGCGTACGTGGTCAAGGACGACAGCGACACGATCGCGCGGTGGCAGGCCCAGCTGACAAAAGCTCTCGGCCATGCCGGCGTCGCCGTACCGCTCGTACGCAAACCCCCCTCGCACGAGACCCCGTAGTACGGACAGAGCTGGCGCTCTCGATACAATTCCTACTGCAGCGCACAGGATTGCCAAGCGAACCGCCAGCGAGGAGCCTCATGGCCACGATTGACCGCACGAAGATCGACAAGCCCAGCCCGATCGTCGAGGACGAGCAGGGTCAGCTACGCGCCCGCCAGGGCATCTCGCGCGAGGTCGTCACAGAGCTCTCGAAGATCAAGGGAGAGCCCGACTGGATGGCCGAGAAACGGCTGAAGTCGCTGGAAATCTTCGAACGCAAGCCGATCCCGACGTGGGGCCCGGACCTGAGCGGCCTGAACCTGGACGACCTCGTCCTGTACTCGCCTCCGACGGCAGGGCGCTTCAACAGCTGGGACGACGTTCCGGCGGACATGAAGCAGACCTACGAGGACCTGGGCATCCCCCAGGCCGAGCGCGAGCACCTCGCTGGCGTGGTCGGCGTGTGGCGCCAGGAGCCCGTGTACGAGGGCCTGAAGGAGGAGTACGCCAAGCAGGGGATCCTGTTCTGCTCGATGGACACGGCGATCACCGAGTACCCGGAGCTGGTGCAGAAATACTTCATGACCAAGTGCGTGCCGGCGCAGGACAACAAGTTCTCGGCGCTGCACGGCGCGGTCTGGTCCGGCGGAGCGTTCTGCTACGTCCCCAAGGGCGTCAAGTGCGACCTGCCGCTGCAGTCCTACTTCCGCATGGAGGGCGCCGGCGAGGGCACCTTCGAGCACACCCTGATCGTCGCGGACGAGGGCTCTGAGGTGAACTACATCGAGGGCTGCACGGCGCAGACCTACAGCGTCAACTCGATGCACTCCGCCGTGGTCGAGATCTTCGTGCACGAGGGCGCGAAGGCGCGCTACACGACCGTGCAGAACTGGTCCAAGGACGTCTACAACCTGAACACCAAGCGCGCGGTCGTGGATGCCGAGGGCACGGTCGAGTGGGTGGGCGGCTCGATGGGCGCCAAGTACGTGATGCTCTACCCGGGCTCGTTCCTGATGGGCGAGGGCGCGCGCGCCGACCACCTGAACGTGGGGGTGGCGGGCAAAGGCGTGCACAAGGACACCGGCGCGAAGGTCGTGCACCTGGCGCCGAACACCACGTCGAACATCCTCGCCAAGTCGATCTCCAAGGACGGCGGGATCATGGGCTACCGCGGCCTGGTCAAGATGGGCCACAACTCGGCGGGCTCGAAAGCGCGCGTGCAGTGCGACGGGCTGATGATGGACGGCGAATCGAAATCGGACACGTGGCCGGACATCCAGATCCAGAACCCGAACGTCACCGTCGCCCACGAGGCAACCGTGGGCCGCATCTCCGACGACCAGCTCTTCTACATGGGCTCGCGCGGCTTCACCGAGGACGAGGCGGCGGCGATGATCGTCAACGGCTTCATCGAGCCGGTGACGAAGGAGCTGCCGATGGAGTACGCGGTCGAGCTCAACCGCCTCATACAGCTGGAGATGGTCGGCTCCATAGGCTAGGCGCGCCGGTTGCGGGCGCCTGTAGACACGATCGCAGCGCCGCTGTTCCCGACGGGGCTGCCGTGGGTGAACGCCCCGACGGCCGGCGTGAGCGTGATCCAGCGCGGGCGGCCGATGCTGGTGGAGTTCTGGGACTTCTGTCGGCCGAACTCGCTGCGCACGCTGCCGTACGTGAAGGCCTGGCACGAGCGCTACGTAGCCGCGGGACTGCGCGTGATCGGAGTGCACTGCCCGGGCTTTGACGCCTCACGCGACGAGCAGGCGGTCAGGGACGCGGTGACGAGGCTGGGCATCGCCTACCCGGTGCTGATCGACAGCGAGCTGACGGTGTGGCAGGACTACGGCAACGAAGGCTGGCCTGCCCGCTACCTGTTCGACGGCCGCGCTCGCCTGTTCGACTACCACTACGGCGAGGGTGCGTACGCAGAGACGGAGCGGGCCGTCCAGGCGCTGCTGGAGATCGAGTGCGAGCCGCTCGCGCCAGTACGCCCGGAGGACGCCCCGGACGCGCTGCTGGCTCCGCAGACGGCAGACCAAGAGGGGCCATACTCGGGGCCCTACGAGGCGGGCGGGGTTTGGGCGGTGCTGGACGGCGCTGGGATGGTGACGGTCAACGGCGGTAGCGCCGCCGGTGGGCGGGATCTGGCGGTCGAGCGCCCGGGCGCGTACCCGCTGCTCGAGCACGATCGGCACACGGTCGGCGTGCTCGATCTGGAGGTTGGTCGAGGCGTGAAGTGCCTGGCCACATGCTTCACGCCGGGACTCGCGGGCGAGACCGTCGCTACAGAGCGATCTGCGCGTGCGTGCGATCCTGAAGAAGCCGCTTGATCGCTGGTGGCCCATCGGCGTCAACCAACACGCACACCCCCGGCCAGTAAGGGCTCTCGCCGGGCGTCGAGCTGAGGAAGATCGGCGCGTAGGTCCAGCTGCCGCAGTTGACCAGGCGCGCGCCCTGACGCCCGCGCCACTCGTGCTGCGCGTCACCTGGGAACGGGCCCGCGCGGTGGGTGTGCCCGAAGACGACGTACGCATCACCGAGATCCAGACGTGCGGCGACCTCGCCCATCGCCGCGAGCCCCGCGCGACGCAGCTCGCTCAGCGAGATGTCTGGACGCAGCGGGCCGATGCCGGCGCGGTTGAGCGCGGCGACGACCACAGGAAAGGCTGCGGCGATCGCACGGCTGCGTAGCCAGCGCACGGCGCCGGCGTAGCTGCGGGCGTTTCGCGCGCCACTACCTCTGAGCGCGTGCCACGCGGTGACGGTGGCAGCGCCGTTGAGAGCGGCCCCCGTATGCGCATCCCTGGCGACGGCATCGCGCCAGGCGAACACTGGAGCGGCGGTCGCCTCGTAGTCGCCAACAGAGTTGAACGTGCCAGCCGGCTTGCCCAGCAGTCGCGCCATCACCCCTACGCTCAACCGCTCGAGCGTGGGAACGGTCAGATGGCAGTCCAGGTAATGGCCGTGCGTCGCGTAGACGTCGGGTCGCACCCACAGGCCGGGATAGGCCACCTGCAACCGTGCGGGCGAAACCCAGCCTGCGATCCGCTCGGCCGTGGAGGAGACCTGCGCAGGCTCGAGCAGCTGCTCGACGCCGAGCGGCGGCGGCTCGTGCTCCTCCCCGCGACGCACGAGCCAAGGTTCGATGAGCGCATGGTCGTGGTTGCCCGCGACCATCACCAGCTCGCGCCCGTCGAGCGCGAGCCCGAGATCTTCGAAGAAGGGGCGCGCACTGTCCATCGCCTCGCGCAGCGGCCCATGCCGCAGCTCGAGCGCGTCACCGAGTAGCACCACGCGATCCACGTCGGCGATCGCCTCCAGCAGCGTTGCGCGCAGCTCGGCACGGCGCAGCAGGTCCGCCCGGGAGATGCTGCCGAGGTGCAGGTCGGAGACGATCAGCGTGCGCATGGCTGAACGCGCACGCTTACGCTGCTCGCACGGTCGCGCGCCTGCGGCACTGCCCGCTCAGGAGGATCAGCCGGCCCTGCCGGCTGCGACGGCTTCGCGTATCTGCTTGGGGAGCATGAAGCGGACGTCCTCGCGGACGACGTCGAACTCTGAGATGTCCTGCACGCCCCGCGCCCGGAAGAGCTCCACCAGCTCGATCACGAGCTCCTCGGGCGCGCTCGCCCCGGAGGAGATGCCCACCGTCCGCTTGCCCTCCAGCCACTGCTCGTCGACCTCGCGCGCGGCGTCGATCAGGTGCGCCTCCGTGCCGCAGTCGCGCGCAACCTCCACCAGCCGCACGGAGTTGGAGGAGTTCCGCGAGCCGATCACGAGCATCAGGTCGCAGCTGCCGGCCATCTGCTTGACAGCCGCTTGGCGGTTGGTGGTCGCGTAGCAGATGTCGTCCGTGCGGGGACCCACGATGCGCGGGAAACGCTCGCGCAGGCGCTCGAGGATCGCTGTCGTTTCATCGACCGCCAGCGTCGTCTGGGTGATGTAGGCGATCCGCTCGGGATCGGCAACCTCGAGCTCCTCCACGTCGTGCTCGTTCTGGACGAGCACGATCTGGTCGGGCGCCTCCCCCATCGTCCCTTCTACCTCCTCGTGGCCGTCGTGTCCGACGAGCACCACCGTGTAGCCCTCCTCAGCGAAGCGCACGGCCTCTCGGTGGACCTTGGTGACGAGCGGGCACGTGGCGTCGATCGTTTTCAGGCCACGCTCGGCGGCGCCCGCGCGCACGCTTGGCGCGACACCGTGCGCAGAGAACACGCACACGGCGCCCTCCGGGACCTCCGTCTGCTCGTCTACGAAGATCGCGCCGCGCTGGCGCAGCTGCTCCACGACGTGCTTGTTGTGCACGATCTCCTTGCGCACGTACACCGGCGCCCCGTGGATCGCGAGCGCGCGATCCACGGTCTGCACCGCGCGATCGACGCCCGCGCAGTAGCCTCGCGGGGCGGCGAGCAGCAACTTCTCGACCGTATTGGGCACAGCTGTCATTGTAGGGGGCAACCTCGGTACGCTAAGCCGAATGAGCCAACGCCACCTCGACAGGCTGACTCCCGTGGATGCTTCGTTCCTGCATCAGGAGAGCAGTGTGTCGCACATGCACATCGGCGGGCTCACGATCATCGAAGGTCCCCCGCCGGGCATGGATGAGTTCCTGGAACAGATCCGCAGGCGTCTGCACCTGGTACCCCGCTACCGCCACAAGCTCGCCCACACGGCGATCGACAGCGGCCGTCCGGTGTGGATCGACGACCCAAGCTTCAACCTCGACTATCACGTGCGCCACACAGCGCTGCCCGCGCCCGGGTCGTGGGAGCAGCTGCAGGATCTCACCGCGCGGATCTTCTCCCAGCAGCTGGATCGCTCCAAGCCCTTGTGGGAGATGTGGCTGATCGAGGGCCTCGAGGACGACCGTTTCGCGCTGATCACCAAGACCCACCACTCCTTGATCGACGGCATCGCGGGAGTCGACCTGGCCACGGTGCTGTTCGACCTGTCTCCCGATCCGCCGCAGATCCCCTACTCGGGGCGCCCCTGGCAGCCACATCCGGAACCGGGGACCGCGCACCTGCTCGCCGCCGACCTGCTGGGAGCCGTCCGCGCGGGCGCCGCGCTGGCAGAGGGCGCGATCGAGGCATTCACGCACCCCGAGCGCACCTTGGCCGCCGCCCGCGAGGCGGCAGAGGGCGTCGGCGAGATCGTATGGGCCGGGCTGAACCCCGCCCCGGAAACGCCGCTGAACGTCCCGATCGGGCCACACAGGCGGTTCGTCGGCGTGACCAGCCAGCTGGAGGATCTGAAGACCGTCAAGAACGTCTTCGGCGGCACCGTCAACGACGTCGTGCTTGCGGTGGTCGCGGGCGCGCTGCGGTCGTTCCTGATCTCACGCGGACGCCACACCGAGGGCGTGGAGCTGCGCGCGCTGGTGCCGGTGTCGGTCAGGACGGAGGGCGAGCATCATCACGGCGGCAACCGCATCGTGGTCATGCGCGGCCCGCTGCCCACCTACATCACCGACCCGCTCAATCGCCTGCGCTTCGTGTCCAGCGCCATGGACGGCCTGAAGGAGTCGAAGCAGGCGCTCGGCGCCGAGGTGATCGCGGGGGCGCAGAACTTCGCCCCGCCGACGATCCTTGCGCAGGCCTCGCGGCTGAACTTCTCCACGCGCCTGTTCAACCTGATCGTGACCAACGTGCCCGGCCCGCAGTTCCCGCTGTATGTGCTGGGACGCGAGATGCTGCAGGCGATCCCCGTCGCCTTCCTGCCGGAGAACCACGCCCTGGCGATCGCCATCATGTCCTACAACGGCCAGATGAACTTCGGGCTGCTCGGCGACTTCGACGCGCTGCCGGACATCGAGTCGATCGGCGAGAACATCGCCGCGGAACTGGCAACGCTGGTCACGCTCGCACGCGAGCACGCCGCCGCAGCAGTCTAACGAGCGCCCCCAGGGACTCAGCTGGTGGAGCGGCTCAGTAGCCGAGCGCGAACTTGGCGTCCTCGCTCATCATCTCCGGCGACCACGGCGGCGTGAAGACCATCTCGGACTCCACCGTCTTGACGCCGTCCAGTTCGCCCACGAACTCCTCGATCTGTTCGTTGACCTGGGGGCCGATCGGGCAGCCGGGCGTGGTCAGTGTGAACGTGACGCGCACGTCGCCCTCGGCGACCTCCACCCCGTAGATCAGTCCGAGCTCGACGAAGTCCAACCCGAGCTCCGGGTCGATCACGTTCGACAGCGCGTCCATCACATCTTCCTCGGTGGGCATGTTTCGAGTCTAGCTGGCTGCTTGGCCGTGCGCGCGCTATGACGATCGTCCGCTTGTGCTCGAGGAGCGCGTCGCTCGCGTGAGCTGGACGGCTTCTGTCTGCGCCGCCGACGGTCCGGGGAACAGCCTGACAATCGACAGGCTGGCGCTGAGCCGCCCGTGAGCCGCACTCAAGAGCGCGCGCCCGACACTGTCGAGCTCGAGTCTGACGATCTTCCTCCCCTCAACCGGGAGCGAGAAGCTACCAGTGCCGATGAGCATCGTCTTGGGTCGCTGGTTGCGGTCCTTGACCTTCGCCCGGAGCATGAGCTTCCCGCTGCACGTATCGGTGCCCATCTCGATCCAACCGAGCTTGACCGCGGCCGTGCCTTCACTCCAGACCGCGACGGTCAGGCTCGCGAGTGCCGTCCTACAGCTCGCTGCCGGGGTGTCGAGCGGTGTCACGGGCGTCGTTGTGGGCGTCGTGGTCGACGGTGCCGTCGTGATCACCGGTGCCGCGGTTGCGGTCGTGAACACCTGGTCGGTGCCCACGCTGGCCCCGCCCGGGTTGATCGCGACGATCCGGAAGTGGTAGATCGTGCCGGCGTGCAGGCTCCCCACCGGGGCGGACACCCCCACCGGGCTGTCGCTCGCTCCCGGCAGCGCGGAGCATGGCACGCTCGATCCGTAGGACATCGAAGTGCCATATTCGAACTGGCAGGCGCTTACCTGCCCGCCCAAGGGGTTGACGGTGGCGCCTAGCGTCACAGAGGTCTGCGTGACCGAAGATACAGCGCCCGTCAGGACAGTTGGGGCGTCCGGCACCGTCGTAAACGTCAGGTCCTCGCCCGTGCCCGTTCCACCGGGATTGGCGGCTACGATTCGTACGTGGTACGTGGTGTTCGGGGTGAGGCTCGCCAGCACCGCGGACACCGCCACCGGGTCGGTGCCCGATCCCGGTGAGGGCGCGCAGGGCACACTGGTCCCGTAGGACGTCGTCGGACCATATTCGAAGTCACAGGCGCTCGACCGTCCACCGTTCTCGTTCACAGTCGCGTTCACGCTCACCGACGTCTGCGTCACTGACGACGCTTCGCCGGTCACCACAGCGGGTGCGATGGGCAGCGTCGTCAACGTCTGGCCGAGGGTGTCCTTGCTCGTACCACCGGGATTGGTCGCGACGATACGGAAGAAGTACTTCGTGTTGGCACTGAGACCCCGTAGCTTGGCGGATACCGGCGCATCTTCCTTGCCCGCTCCCGGCTGCGATTCGCAAGGAACTGGTTTGGACCCGTACGATTCAGACGTGCCGTATTCGAACTCGCAGCTGCTCACTTCCCCACCGTTGGGATTCACCATCGCGTTGAGTGTCGCCGAGGTCTGCGTGACCAACGACGCCGCGCCCGTGACGACTTCGGGGCCCGGTAGCGTTTCAAACGGCGCGCCTCCTTCGCCAAAGGAATCTTCGCCAAGGGAGTTGACGACTTCCAGCGAGAAGCTATAGCGGGTGTTCGCACTTAGACCTTCAGCCAGTGCCGAGACCTTCACCGGGCTCTTGCCGGACAGCGGCAGCCCCACACAGGGCGTAACGATCACCTCGGGCTTCGAAGTCAGCCTTTCATAGTGGAAGTAGCACTGTGTCACCACTCCGCCATTGGGGTTTATTTCCGCGTTCAATACCACCGATGTCTGCCCGATGGCGGACGGTGCCCCGGCGATGACCGTCGGCGGACCCGGCGCCGTTTCGAGCGTCTGGTCATCACCCGGACTGGTGCCACCTGTATTGGTGGCCACGATCCGGAAGTGATAAGTCGTGTTCTTGATCAAGCCCGTCACCGGCGCGGATACCGCCACCGGGCTGGCACCCGATCCGGGCGACGCAGTGCATGGCGCCCTGTCTCCGTAGGAAGCGCTTTCGCCATATTCAAAATAGCAACTGCTGATTTCGCCCCCGTTGGGGTTGACGGTCGCATTCAACGTCGCGCTCGTCTGCGTCACCGACGAGCCCGACCCCGTAGCGACCGTCGGCGGATTGGGCAGAGTGTCGAATGCCTCATCGCCTCCCGTCGCGGTGCCGCCGGCGTTGGTTGCGACCACCCGGAAGTGATAGGTCGTGTTAGCGCTCAGCCCCGTCACCACCGCGGACACCGCCACAACGCTGCCGCCAGATCCCGGTGACGCCGTGCACGAGGCACTGGACCCATAGGACGTCGAGGTGCCGTATTCGAGCTTGCAGGCGCCGACCGACCCACCATTGGGGTTCACCGTCGCGTTGAGCGTCGCCGTCGTCTGCACGATCGACGACGCTTTTTCGGTCACGACCGTCGGAGGGTTCGGCAGCGTTTTGAAGGTCTGGTCACTGCCCGAACTCGACCCGCCAGCGTTTTCGGCGACGACCCGGAAGTGATAGGTGGTGTTCGCGCTCAGATCGATCGCCGTCGCGGACACCGCCAGGGCACTGGTACCAGACCCCGGAAGCGAGGAACAGGGCACGTCGTGCCCGTAGGCGATCGTGGTGCCGTATTCGAGTTTGCATTCGCCGACGCCGACTTCCCCTCCGTTGGGGTTCACCGTCGCGTTCAGCATCGCCGAGGTCTGGGCGATCGAGGAGGCTTCTTCCGTCACGACGGTTGGGGGGTCGGGGAGCGTCGGGAACGTCTGGTCGACGCCGGAGTTCGGACCGCCCGTGTTTTCGGCGACGATCCGGAAGTGGTAGGTCGTGTTCGCGCTCAGACCAGTCACCGACGCATACACGTCCACCGGGCCGGCCCCTGACCCAGGCAGAGAGGAGCAGGGTACTTCGTGCCCGTAGCCGATCGTGGTGCCGTAGTCGAAGTGGCAGCCGGTCACCGTGCCACCGTTCGGGTTCACCGTCGCGTTCAGCAACGCCGAGGTCTGGCTGACCGACGACGCCGCTTTCGTCACCACCGTCGGGGGGTCCGGCAGCGTTTCGAATGTCGCCGCGACACCTTTGCTGGCGCCACCGGAGTTGGTCGCGACGACCCGGAAGCGATAGGTCGTGTCGGCGCTCAGACCGACGGCGGCCGCCGACACTGCGACCGGGGTACTACCAGACCCCGGCAACGCCGAGCACGGAACACTTTTTCCATACGCTTCCGAGGTGCCGTAGTCGAATTGACAGCTCGTGACTTCGCCTCCATTGGGATTCACCGTCGCGTTCAGCGTGGCCGTTGCCTGGGCGATCGCGGAGGCTTCTCCCGTCACGACCGTCGGGGCGTTCGGCAGCGTTTCGAACGTCTGGGCGTTGAAGATGTCGGTGCTGGTGCCACCCAGGTTGGTCGCGACGATCCGGAAGTGGTAGGTCGTGTTCGCGCTCAGGTTTTCCAGCGCCGCGGACACGGTCACCGGTTGGGTGCCCGCCCCCGGCAGCGACGAGCACGGCACGCTGGCTTCGTAGAGCTCCGTGGTCCCGTATTCAAAGTTGCAGCTGCTCAGCTCAGTGCCGTTGGGGTTCACGGTCGCGTGCAGCGTAGCCGTGGTCTGCGTGAGCGACGACGCCGCTTTGGTCACGACCGTCGGCGGCGGCACATAGCTGAACTTGTCGGCCGAGCTGGTCGCGCTGGTGCCCCCGGAAGTCGTCACGCTCACATCAGCGGTGCCCGCACCCGCTGGGGCGACCGCCGTTATCGAGGTCGCCGAGATGACTTCGAAGCTCGTCGCGCCGGTCGAGCCGAACTCGACCGCTGCGGCTTCGTTGAAGTTGGTGCCGGTGATCGTCACCGAGGTCCCACCGGCTTCTGGGCCCTTGTTGGGGGCCACGTTGCTGACGGTCGGAGGATTCACGAATGCCCACGTCGCCCCGGTGTTGGTGTTGTCTGCGGGGCCGCCGATCAGCACGGTGTCGCCGTCGGAGGACAGCGCAACGCTCGAGCCGAACTGGCCTTCGCCTTCCTCTTCGCCGCCCGTGAGCTTTCCGCCCTGCTGGCTCCAGGCCGCCGCTTCCGAGCGCGTGAACACCCACGCCGCCCCGGTGTTGGTGTTGTCGGCAGGGCCGCCGACGAGCACGGTGTCGCCGTCGGAGGACAGCGCAACGCTCGAGCCGAACTGGCCTTCGCCTTCCTCATCGCCGCCCGTGAGCTTTCCGCCCTGCTGGCTCCAGGCCGCCGCTTCCGAGCGCGTGAACACCCATGCCGCCCCGGTGTTGGTGCTGTCTGCGGGGTCGCCGAGGAGCGCCGTGCTGCCATCGGAGGACAGCGCCACGCTCCGGCCCAATTCGCCCGCACCGCTCTCCCCACTTCCAACGAGCTTTTCGCCCTGCTGACTCCAGGCGCCTGCCGATGAGGCCGCGAACACCCACGCCGCGCCAACTTGGCTGCTGTCGCCGGGAGCACCGATCAGCGCGGTGGTGCCCTGTTTGGACAGCGCGACGCTCCAGCCGAATTCGCCTGCGCCGCTCTCGCCGGTGCCCGTGAGCTTTGCTCCCTGCTGGGACCAGATTTCGCCTGAGAGCGCAAACACCCACGCTGCCCCCACTTTGCCGCCGTCGCCCGGGCCGCCAATCAGCGCGGCGTTGCCATTGGAGCTCAGCGCCACGCTCGAGCCGAACTGGCCTTCGCCTTCCTCGCCGCTGCCGGTGAGCTTCCCACCCTGCTGGGTCCAGGCGCCACTTTCCGAGCGCGCGAACACCCACGCGGCGCCAGCGCCTACGTCGTCGCCGGGGACGCCGATCACCGCCGTGTTCCCATCAGCGGATAGCGCGACGCTCGAGCCGAGTCCGCCGTTGCCGATCTCTTCGCCGCTCTTCGGCGCCAGTTCGGCCTGCTCTGTCCAGGTCGAGCCTGTGCGCGTGAACACCCGCACCGCGTCCGCTTCGCCGTCGGCGCTGGGAGCGCCGATCAGCGCGGTATTTCCACCGGCCGAGAGCGCAACGCTCTGACCGAACTGGCCCGCGCCGCTTTCACCGGCGAGGAGCCCGTCTGAGGCTAGCGTGGCGTGCGCGTTGCCGACGAGCGCCAGCCCGACCAGCATCGAAAGCAGCCCCGACACCGCGACCGAACGCCAACGGCTCACCGCTCCAGCGGACGGCGCCATCCGATCGGTCAACGCGCGATCCATCGCAAAGGTGCTGAGTGGTCGGTCCATGGCAGTCGGGTGCACAAGGACCGAGGGCCCGCATCATGCGGGCCCTCGGTGTCATTCCCTTGCTCTATGCCCTACTTCTTCCTCCTCTTCGCCGCATACGCGCGCTTGGCTTTCGCTTCGCACGAGGCGCGCTCGCTCTTCGGCAGCTTCTTGCATGCCTTCAGGGCTTTCGCGAGCTTCTGTGCTGCCGTCAGGGGCTTGGTGCTGCTGCTCACGCCCAAGACGCCCCCTATCGGCGTGACCAGCGGCGTGGCCCCGCCTATGGCGGTCGTGGTCGTCGTGACCGCGGCCGGGGTGACGGCTGCCTTCTTGGCTGCCGCTTCCGCTACTTCTTTTTCACGCTGTTCGTTAGCCGCTTTTTCTTTCGTTTCGTTCGCGGCTTTTTCTTCAGCTGCTTTCGCAGTGGCTTCTGCTTCTGTGATCTTCTTTTCCGCCACTTCTTTCGCACGCTGTTCGTTAGCCGCTTTTTCTGCTGCTTCGTTCGCGGTTTTTTCAGCGGCTGCCTTTTCAGCGGCTTCTTTTGCTGCTTTTTCTTTAGCTGCTTTTTCCGCCGCTTCTTTTTCTGCTTTTTCTTCCGCCGGCGTCTCGAAGTTCACTTCGTGATCGCGGAAGATGGCCTCTTCGACGTATTCGACGTTGAGGTCGACCTTCTTGAGCGTGCTGTTCTTCACCTCGATCGACGCGAAACCGTTGTCGTTCGTCTTCTCGCATATTTCGTTGGTGCCGCCAACGCTTACGACGGTCGACGGGCCGACAACCGGATCGGTTCCGGTTCCCGTTCCGAGTAGTTCGTCTGGATCTTTGACGTTGGGGCCAGGGAACTGCGACACGGTTCCACCATTCGGGGTGACGAAGCAGACCGTCTCGTTCGCGAATGGCTTACCGTCGATGTCCTGAGCCTTGGCGACGACGATCTTGACTGTGTTTTCTTCTTTGCCCGGGCCCTTGGCGAACTGGAACCATTCCTTTTCCCAAGCGGATGTGATCGTCTTGGTCAGAGTGTTTTCTGAACCCTGCGCCGGGTAATCGACGGGCTCGTACGGATACACGGCCTTAGCCGAGATCACCGAGTGGCCGATTTCCTTGCCATACAGATTCTTCAGATCACACCCTCCATCTTCATTCTTGACGATCTTGCCTTCTTCGGATTCGCCTTCGGCTCCTTCGAATACAGGCAGGTGTTCCAGGTAGAACCCATCGCCGGGCGTGTACGTGACATACGCTTCGCCGTGCTCATCCGTGTAGAACGTTTCCGTCAACGACCCACTCGGAGTTTCGTATTCGCTCGGCTCTGCGCCTTTGCGCCGCAGGCATCCGGTCGATCCCGAGGAGCGGTCGTCGGCGCTCTTGACCGAAGTCCAGAACGTGTACGGTTCTGAGTGGCTGTTCAGGAACCCGGGGAAGTCTCCGCCGGGGCTCGGTCCAGTCACGCCCGAGGACTGAGGTAGACCACGGTCGGTGGCCGGAATGTACGCGCCGTAGTAGGGGTTGTACAGGTTGTCTTCTTCTTCGGCGTCTCCGTTGAAGTTGTGGCTGTAGATCAGGGCCTTGCTGGCACCCGAGATCTGGCCCACGCCACCGAGGTCGCTTCCACCTTCGTTCCCCGCGATCGACACGTCGATACGCATCGCGGGCATCGGCGCGTCGTATTCATTGAGTTCGCCATCGCTGATCAACGTTTCGTTGGCGGACTGCGGGTCGTACGGCCCTACGGTCGCGGTTTCACCGGATGTGAAGCCACCGCTCAACGCGCTACTGGAGAACGAGGCGAACAGCGGTGACGTCGAACTGAGGTTGGATACGTTGTTGTTGCTCGGCGTGCCGTGGATGTCCCACAGCCCCGGGTTCGTGCCCGGCGGTTCTGTTTCTTCCGAGGAGCTCGCCAGCGCTTTTGCCAACGTCGGCCACGCTTCCGGCAGTGTGTACGTTTCTTCTTCCAGGATGTTGTGCAGTGGGGCTTCTTTGAGGACCGGGAAGCTGCCCGTCACTTTGATCTGCACCAGGCCTTTGTCTGTTTCTTCCCCCGAGAACGGCGAGGGGATGAACTGGCCGTTGCCTTCCGGATCGCCCAGGAAGCTGGACAGATTGCTCTGCCCGGTGCCGTTCAGCTGGCTCTGGAAGGTTTCGGTCCCTGACGCGCTCGTTCCGGCCTCGTGCAGCACCGGCTTGTTCGCCGTCAGCCAGATCACCAGGAACTGGTGCGAGAAGACGATTTCGCCGTCTTCGTCGTTCTTCACGACGGCGCGGATGCGCGTCAGACCCGGGTTCAGCGACTTGTAGTCGGTCGCGATGCAGTCCTTGCCTTCCGAGGATACGAAGAAGGAGGACGGCCCCGGATCGAACGGCTGTCCGATCTCGCTGCCCGCGCTCCCGTCGGCTGTCGGCGGCTGGAACTGATAGCCCGACCAGTCCTCGACTTCGAAGTTGTCGTTATAGAACTCGCCGAGGATCGAATTGGGGTCGGCGTCGTGTTTGATGGCGTCAAGTCTCACGTCTTCCGTGAAGCTCGTTTCGCATGCCACGAGACGCACATGCTCCCCGACCCACGCTACGTACGGGACGTTCGTGCCCTGGGCGCCGTAGAGACTTTCAGGGTTTGGGGCGGCGACGGCGACTGCCGTGAGCGAAGCCAAGGCCAGCACCGCCGCTCCAGCCGCGGACGCGAATCCCGCGAGCAATTTCCGTTTTTCTATTGGTCGCATTCTGAGCGGCCTCCTCCTTGATGAGTGGACTTATGTGCCACGGTTCTCGTGCCAAGTTGCTCAAGCACGGTTAATTCAGACGTTTGGAACGACTGAGGCGGGGTACATTACGTCCAGCGGCGACCAGCCACAATAGTCACCAAGGGTAGTCTTGCCCTCCTGCTAGCGGGTAGGTGACTACCTACCCCTGAGCAGTACCGTGAAGCTCGACCTGCGGTTTAGGCGTGAAGCTCGGTCGGCTGCTCAAGCGCCGCGCGACGCTTGTGGTCCCGGGCTCATCGCCCGGCTCGCCTGAACGCGGTTGTGGACGCCGAGACTGCCGTAGATCCCCCGTAGGTGGAACTTGACGGTGTTGATGGAGATCACGAGCCGCTCGGCGATCTCTTTGTTACTGAGTCCCGCGCCGGCGAGCTCGAGGACCTCACGCTCGCGCGTACTCAGCACACGCACGACAGCCTCACGTTCCAGTGAAGCCTTGTGCCAGCCGGACGGCATGACCGCGCGACCCTCGAGCACATGGCGGAGCGCCAGGATCATCTCCGCCGGGGCGTCGGCCTTCAACACGACGCCATCCACGTGCTCCTCGATCGCGCATCCGACCAACGCCGGGGACACGACCTCGCAGAGCAGAAGGATTTTCAGGTCTGGATAGGCCTGCCTGAGCGCCGACACGGCCGGGGGACCCGCTCGCGGATCCTCGGCGTCGACGACAGCGACGTGCGGCGCTCGAGCACCATCGCGCAACGCTGCCTCGAGGGTGCTGAAGTCCTGATAGGAGCCGACCACACGGCTGCCGCTCTCTGTGAGCAGCCACGTGAGGGCGTCGGTGACGAACGCCCCGGCCCCGCCGACGATCGCGATGCCGGCGTCAACCGCCGCCACGGGTCATCTGGGCGTACTGGTTGGCCGCCTCGACTCGATTGCGCACGCCGAGCCGTGAGTAGAGCGCTCGGATGTGAAACTTGACGGTGTTGGGGCTCAACTCGAGCTCGGCGGCGATCTCGTCGTTTGCCCGGCCTTGCGCGACCAGGGCGAGAATCTGACGCTGGCGCGGACTCAGACCCAGGGGCTTGTACGCTGCACCCGCAAGTACACGCTGCCAGCCAGCAGGCATGACCGTCCGCCCTGTCGCGATGTAGGCGATGGCATCCCGTGTCTGCTTGGTCGTATAGCTCTTGAGGATGACCCCGCTTACGCCGTGCTCGATCGCACAGCGAATCAAGTCCTCGCGAATCTCCGAACAGAGCACCACGATGCTGCTCTCGACACACGGCGAACACAGCTCGCCGATATCGCTCTGCCATCGGACTTGATCGCTCTCCTCACAGTCGAGCAGGACCACCGTGGGCGGGATCTCCAAGCGGGCCGCGCGGTAGTCGGCGACGGACTCGAAGGTTGTGGGGACCCGTAGGCCGTCTTCGCGCGCCAGGAGGTTCGCGGTAGCCTCTCGCAGCAGACGCTGTCCTCCTATCAGTGCGAGCGCCACCTCGCCTCGTGGGCGAGCAAAGAGTGATTCGAGACCGGGCGGGCGACCTTGCGTCCACCCGCTCGTTGCTCTCACGTCGTTCGCAGCGCGTCGCGCCGGTGTCGAGAAACCGAGGGCTCGCCCGCGGTCGACCGTTCGCACGCTGCTCGCCACCCTCGTCACCTTCAGTCCCCCCTCATGTGCGGGTCACGCTGGATCAATGCGACCAGTCTGGTTGTTCCGCAACCAGCACAATCGCAATGTTCGGAACTGTAGAGGTTTTTGGGCTTTTGCGCAACGTGCGCAAAAAGCCGTTGCGCACTTTGTACGCACGCTGCGAACGATGTCAGCTGACCGGATGCGCAGCACATGCCCGCCAGCCTGCGAGCACCGCGAAGTGCAGGTGCTTGAACAAGCAGTCGCAGTCCTGAAAGCCGGCTGTGCCCATCCACTCGAGCTGGCTGGGAACGGTGGCGCAGCGATCATGCTCCATCCGTGCCTCGGCGTCCGCGATCTCCACCTCGCGCGCGCCGGCAGCCCGGCACGCCTCGCGCCACATCCCGCGCTCGCGCTCCTGCAACCAGGACGTGAGCGCGAGCACCTGCTCCGCGTTGACGAACACGCCGCCCGGCGCCAGCAGATCGTGCACACGCGCGAACAGGTCACGCTTGTCCGGGTCCTCCAGGTGATGGATTGCCAGAGCCGACACCACCGCATCGAACGGCCCCTGCGGAAGCGCCGCACGCAGATCCGCCACGACCGTCGTGATCGAGCCGGCCGGCAGCCGCTCCTGGGCCCGCTCGAGCATCTCCCCCGCCCCATCGAGCAACACCAGCTCAACGTCCGGATGGCGAGCCAGCACCGCCGCGCTCAGCAGCCCAGTCCCAGCGCCAAGGTCGAGCACCCGCCGCACCGCCCCGCCCCGCAGCCCAAGCAACCCCGCCGCCGTGCCATAGAAGAGATCGAAACAGGGAACCAGCCGCCGACGCTGCGCGTCGTACTCAGCTGCATGAGCCGAGAATGCCGCGATCGAGTCGGCCATAGTCGTCTGTTATAGCGCACATATGTACGCCAAGAGACGATCTACTGCAAGCCCGTGAACCCGCGAGTTAGAGCCAGGCCCAACTAGCGCGCCGTAGGCCAAGCGATGCACGACCGGGTCGGCGCCGCAGGACGCAGGGAGCGTGGCGTGCTACGCACGCGAGCGACCGCATCGTCCCCGGATGGGGAGGACGCCGTAGCGCGCCGGCATACGACGCGCTAGTTGTCGCAGCCCAGGCGGTCCCACATGTACAGCTGAATGCACTCATTGGCCAGCTCGATAGCCCGCGCGCGCGAAAGGCGCGGGAGCACCGTGTCCAGCGCCTGGTCCTCGGCGACGCCGGCCTGGAATGCTTCCTCGCCGCGGAAGCCCGCGGCGATCTTCAGGGCCTCGCGACGGTTCTCGCCGAGGCTTGGGAACACGCCGACCAGGAAGTCGGTGTTGGGGATCGGCTGGCCGACCTCCAGCGAGGCGTGCCAGGCGGCGAGCAGGTGCAGGTCGTCCTCGTCGAGATCCGCTATCGCCTTGGCGTAGTGGACGGACAGTTCCTGGTCCGGGATGTCGTCCACCCAGGCCCGCACCACCTCGCCAACGAGCTGGCGCCGCGCCTCGCGCCCGACGGACTCGGCGATGACGCGGATCGCATCCTGAGGCTCGATGAAACAGAGTGGCATCGCGACTCCCCCGTAGGGTTGGGAACACTGACCTCAGGCACTGTAGGCGCCCGTGTGGACGGCATTTCTGTCCCATCCCGCAGCCCCGCTGCAGCCCCTGCGCTCAGAGCCCCAGCGCCTCGCCGGCGCGCTCGAACGCCCCCTCGTCGATCGTCTCGCGCGGGAAGCCCAGCGTCGCCCGCGTGGGGGACTGCCAGTTGGCGAGCGCCAGGTCGAGCGCCTCCACTGGCACCGACGCCGCCTGCGCCAGCGTCGCCGCGCGACGCTCCAGAAGCAGCGGGTCGCCGATCCCGAACACGCGCTTGGCGGCGAGGGTCGTCGGGTCCTCCGCGGAGAGCCCGCGCGCGCCCGACAGGTGCAGCGAGTCCGGCTGCAGCTCGTACAGCCCCAGCCGCCCCAGCGTCACCAGCAGGTCGTAGCGCCCCATGCGACCAAAGCCGGGCAGCGCCAGTCGCTCGAACACGCGCGCGAAGCGCCGTGCGGGCGTCCATGCGGGATCGCCGGTGAAGGCGATCGCCTGGGAGCCCTCCGCTGGCGTGGCGCTCGAGACGCCGGCCTGTCCGCCGCGTGCCGCCCACTGGCTGTACGCGATCAGAGTCTCCCCGCCCCGCCGCGGATCGTGGGAGGTGCGCGGGCCGAGCGGCACGCCCTCCAGATCGGGCAGCTGCGCGGGAGAGTCGGTGAGGGCCGGACGGATGCCCTCGAAGGGGTCGTCCTCGCTCTCCAGCGGGGACAGGTAGACGATCAGGAAGCACATCCAGGTGGCGTGCTCGAGATCCTCCTCGGCCGACGCGCGCGCCTCGCGGTACAGGCCCGGCGGCTCCGCCGCCAGCGCGAGCAGCCGCCCGCTGGAGAAGGCGATCTCCTCAGCCAGTCGGAGCGCGTCGGCGGAGGCGCGCAGGCCGGGGACCAGCTCCGAGCGGTAGCCGTCGTCCGCGGCGCGGCCCTCGCGGTGAACGCGCACGCTCTCGCCGCGGGTGCGCCTGCGCTGCGGGCCCTCCGCGCTCGAGCGTCCGCGCGCGGAGCTCCGGGCGCGTGGCGGGGAGGCGTCGCTCGGCGTCCGGCCGGGCAGCGTCTTGCTGCAGATCGGACAGCGCTCGATGAAGCGGTTGTGGCGGCAGAAGGTCGGCATACGCCGATGGGATATACCCGTTTGGGCGCGCGCGTGCGCCGCTTACGCTTCCGGGGCGCCGATGCCCGGTCCAACGTGCTGCGGCGGTCCCTCCGGGCCCCGGTCGGCGTCCGCGTGGCCGGCCACCCCGTCGTCCTGTGCAAACACCGCGCTGGGGCCGGCCGCGTGCCGGCGGTTGGCCAGATAGCGGTCGACCATCCGGGCGCACTGGCGGCCCTCGTTGATCGCCCACACGATCAGCGACTGGCCGCGGCGGGCGTCGCCGGCCGCGAACACGCCGTCCACAGAGCTCGTGTACGGCTTCACCGAGCGGACGTTCCCGCGACCGTCCTTCTCCACGCCGAGTTGGTCGAGCAGCTCCTGCTCGGGGTGCAGAAAGCCCATCGCCAGCAGCACCAGCTGCGCGGGCAGCTCGCGCTCGCTGCCCGCCATCGGCGCGAACGGCGGCTGCGGCTCAGCCTGCGCGACCCGCAGGCCTGCCACCGAGCCGCTGCCGTCGTCGCTGAAGGCCACCGTGGTGACGGAGAAGTCCTGCTCGCCCACCCCCAGCTTGCGGGCCTCATCCATCGCGTAGCTGAGGCGGTACTTCAGCGGCCACTGCGGCCATGGCGTCGCGTTGTCGGGCCGATGCGCCGGCGGCTCGGACAGGAGCTCGAGCTGCACCACCGAGCGCGCGCCCTCGCGTAGCGCGTTGCCCACGCAGTCCGCACCCGTGTCGCCGCCTCCGATGACCACCACGTCCTTGCCGGCCGCGCTGATCTCGTGCTCGATCGGTGGCTGCGCCACCGCCGGCTCCGGCCCGAGCTCGCGCGCCGCCCAGCGGTTGCGCTGGTAGAGGTAGTCCATCGCGAAGTGCACCCCCGCAAGCTCTCTGCCGGGCACGGCCAGGTCGCGTGGCACGCGCGATCCCGTCGCCAGCACGACCGCGTCGAAGCTCTCGCGCAGATCCTGCACGCTCACGTCGCTGCCCACCTCCACGCCGCAGCGGATCTCCACGCCCTCGGCGATCAGCTGCTCCACGCGCCTTTGCACGATCGTCTTCTCGATCTTGAAGTCGGGCACGCCGAAGCGCACCAGGCCGCCGATGGCCTCGTCGCGCTCGAACAGCGTCACGCGGTGGCCCGCGCGGCGCAGCTGCTGCGCGGCGGCCATGCCAGCCGGCCCGGAGCCCACGACCGCCACGGCGTTACCCGTTTCGCGATCCCTGCGCGGTGGCTGCGGGACGATCCAGCCCTCCTCCCACGCGCGGTTGACGATCGAGTTCTCGATCTGTTTGATCGTGACCGCGTCACCCTCGCGTATCTCCAGCACGCAGGCCGCCTCACACGGGGCTGGGCAAAGGCGTCCGGTGAGCTCGGGGAAGTTGTTCGTCGCGTGCAGCTGCGCGATCGCATCCTCGAAGCGATCGCGGTAGACGAGGTCGTTCCAGTCGGGGATCAGGTTCCCCAGCGGGCAGCCGTTGTGGCAGAACGGCACGCCGCAGTCCATGCAGCGCGCGCCCTGCTCGCGCAGCTCTGCGACGGGCCGCGTGACGAGAAACTCCTGGTAGTCGTGGATGCGCTCGACCGGGTCCCGTTGAGGGACACCGTGTCGCTCGATCTGCAGGAAGGCGCCCAGCTTGCCCATCAGCTGCCCGTCCCGCCCACCGCATCGAGCGGCCTCGACGGCGCCGGCCGGCCGTTGCCTGCGGCGCTCGCCGCCAGCGCCTCTTCCTCGGCCAGCTCGCGCAGCACGCGCTTGTAGTCGTGGGGCATCACCTTCACGAAGGCATTGCCGCCGAGCAGTTCGCTCCATTTCTCGAGCACGCGCGTCGCGACCGGCGAATCGGTCCGCCGCAGGTGCTCTTCGATCATCGCCCGCAGCTCGATCGCATCGGCCGCGGAAAGCTCGTCAAAGCCGACCATGCCCATGTTGCAGCGGGTGTGGAACTTCCTGTCCTCGTCGAGCACGTAGGCGACGCCACCGCTCATGCCGGCGGCGAAGTTGCGTCCGGTGGGGCCCAGCACGACCACGCGCCCGCCGGTCATGTACTCGCAGCCGTGGTCGCCGATGCCCTCCACGACCGCCCACGCGCCGGAGTTGCGCACCGCGAAGCGCTCGCCCGCCAGGCCCCGGAAGAACGCGCGGCCGGCCGTTGCGCCGTAGAGCACCGTGTTGCCGACGATCACGTTCTGCTCCGCCTTGAAGTGCTCCCCCATGCCCTCGCGCGGGCGGATCGCGAAGACCCCGCCCGAGAGGCCCTTGCCCGCGTAGTCCTGGGCGTCCCCGCGCAGCGTGAACGTCACCCCAGGCGCCAGCCATCCGCCGAAGCTCTGCCCGGCCGAGCCCTCGAACCGGACGTCGATCGTGTGCTCGGGCAGGCCCTCCTCCCCATGGCGCTGGGCGATGTGGCTCGAGAGGATTCCGCCGACGCAGCGATTGCGGTTGCGGATCGCCAGCTGCGCCTCGACTCGCTCGCCGCGATCGATCGCCGGCTCGGCCAGCTTCACGAGCTCCCAGTCGAGCGCGTCCTCGAGGACCTCCGGCGGCGCGTGCACCCGCCGGCGCGGAGCATCGGCCGGCAACTCGATCTGGGTGAGCAGGTGGGTCAGGTCGACGCCGCGCGCCTTCCAGTGCTCGACCGCGCCGCCGACGCCGAGCAGGTCGACGCGGCCGATCGCCTCATCGAGCGAGCGCAGGCCCAGCGAGGCCAGGATCTCGCGCACCTCCTCGGCCACGAAGAAGAAGAAGTTGACCACGTGCTCGGGAGTGCCCTTGAAGCGCTTGCGCAGCTCCGGGTCCTGAGTTGCGATCCCCACGGGGCAGGTGTTCAGGTGGCAGGCACGCATCATGATGCAGCCGGTGGCGATCAGCGGCGCGGTGGAGAAGCCCATCTCGTCCGCGCCCAGCATCGCTGCGATCACCACGTCGCGTCCGGTCTTCAGCTGGCCGTCCGTCTGCACGATGATGCGTGAGCGCAGGTTGTTGAGCAGCAGCGTCTGCTGGGTCTCCGCCAGGCCGATCTCCCACGGGATGCCGGCCGCCTGGATCGAGGACAGCGGCGAGGCGCCGGTGCCGCCGTCGTGGCCCGCGATCAGAACGCGGTCGGCGTTTGCCTTGGAGACGCCCGCGGCGATCGTGCCGACGCCCACCTCGGACACGAGCTTGACCGACACCTGCGCCTTGGGGTTGGCGCAGCGCAGGTCGTAGATCAGCTGCTTGAGGTCCTCGATCGAGTAGATGTCGTGGTGCGGCGGCGGCGAGATCAGGCCCACGCCCGGCGTGGTGTGGCGGATCGAGCCTATGTACGCGTCCACCTTGTGGCCCGGCAGCTGGCCGCCCTCGCCGGGCTTGGCGCCCTGGGCCATCTTGATCTGCAGCTCGTCCGCGTTGACGAGGTAGTGGATCGTCACTCCGAAGCGGCCCGAGGCGACCTGCTTGATCGCCGAGCGGCGGCGGTCGCCGTTCTCGTCAGGCGTGAAGCGCGACGGGTCCTCGCCGCCCTCGCCCGTGTTCGAGCGCCCGCCCAGACGGTTCATCGCGATGGCGAGCGTCTCGTGCGCCTCGCGCGAGATCGAGCCCAGGCTCATCGCCCCCGTGCAGAAGCGCTTGACGATCTCGCTCGCCGGCTCGACGTCCTCCAGCGGGATCGCCGTGCCTGCTTTGTCGGCCTCCCCGTTGTCCTCGCCGCCGATGCGCAGCAGGCCGCGCAGCGTGGCCTTGCGGGCAGCGTCCTCGTTGACCGCCCGTGCATACTCGCGGTAGGTCTCGAACGCGGGGCTCTCGCGTACGGCCTCGTAGGCCTCGCGGTCGCCCTTCAGCGCTGCGCCCACGTTGCCGTTGGCCCCCCGCACCGCCTGCTGCACGAGCGCGATCGTCTCCGGGTTCCACATGTGGTGCTCGCCGTCGCGCCGCCACGCGTAGACGCCGCCCACGGGTAGCAGCTCGTCCGCAGCAGCCGGGTAGGCGCGGGCGTGGCGCTCGAGCGCCTCCTGCGCCAGCACCTCCAGCCCCACGCCGCCGATGCGCGAGGCCGTGTACGTGAAGTGCGTGTCGATCAGCTCTCTATCGAGGCCCACCGCCTCGAAGATCTGCGCTCCGCGGTATGACTGGATCGTCGAGATGCCCATCTTGGAGATCGTCTTCAGCAGGCCTTTGTCGATGGCTTTGACCACGTTCTGCGCCGCGTCCTCCGCCCCGATGGCGCTCACCGCGCCGTCTGAGCCGTTCCCGCCCGCCCGCGCGATGCGCCCTTCGAACACGAGCGTGTCGAGCGTCTCCAGCAGCAGGTAGGGGTTGATCGCGCTCGCGCCGTAGCCGATCAGCGTGGCGAAGTGGTGCACCTCGCGTGGCTCGCCCGACTCGACGATGATCCCCGCGCGCAGGCGCGTGCGCTCCAGCACCAGATGGTGGTGGACGGCCGCGACAGCCAGCAGCGAGGGGATCGGCGCGCGGCGTGGCCCCAGTTGGCGGTCGGAGAGGATGATGATGTTGACGCCTTCGGCGATCGCTTCGCGCGCCTGGCGGCAGATGCGCTCGATCGCCGCTGCCATGCCCTCCGGGCCCTCAGCGGCCGGCCAGGTGATGTCGATCGTGCGCGCCGCATAGACGTCGTGGTCGACGTGGCGCAGCGTCTCCAGCTCGCGGTTGAGCAGGATCGGCTGGTCTAGCAGGAGCTTGTGGGCGTGCTCGGGAGTCTCGTCGAACAGGTTGCGCTCGTTGCCCAGGCTGGTGGCCAGGCTCATCACGATCTCCTCGCGCAGCGGGTCGATCGGCGGGTTGGTGACCTGCGCGAACAGCTGCTTGAAGTAGGAGAACAGCGGCGGCGCCTGGTCGGAGAGCACCGCCAGCGAGATGTCGTTGCCCATCGAGCCGACCGGCTCCGCGCCGTCGACGGCCATCGGCGTCAGCAGCACCCGCAGGTCCTCCTGGGAGTAGCCGAACGCGCGCTGGCGCAGATGCAGCGGCTGGTTGGACAGCGTCACCTGCTCGGACGGCGGTAGATCGCCGAACGGCACAGCGTTGCGCGCGTACCACTCGCCGTAAGGCTTGCGCGTGGCCACCTCGCGCTTGACCTCGTCGTCCTCCACGATCCGCCCGCGCTCTAGGTCGACGAGGAACAGCTTGCCCGGCTGCAGACGCCCCAGGCGCCGGACCTGCTCTGGCGGGATGTCGAGCAGACCGGACTCCGAGCCCAGCACCACGTGCCCGTCGGTCGTCTCCACCCAACGCCCGGGGCGAAGCCCGTTGCGGTCGAGCGTCGCGCCCACCACGCGGCCGTCGGTGAACGCGACGGCCGCAGGGCCGTCCCACGGCTCCATCAGGCACGTGTGGAAGGCGTAGAAGCCCTTCAGGTAGTCCGGCAGGTCGTCGCGGTCGCGGAATGCCTCGGGGATCATCATCATCGCCGCGTGCGGCAGCGAGCGGCCCGCGAGCATCAGCAGCTCCAGGACGTTGTCGAATGTCGCCGAGTCGGAGTTGCCCGGGGTGACGACCGGCAGGATCTTCTCGAGGTCGTCGCCGAACAGCTCGCTGCGCAGCTCCGACTCGCGCGCGCGCATCCAGTTGACGTTGCCCATCACGGTGTTGATCTCGCCGTTGTGGCAGATCACCCGGTAGGGGTGCGCGAGCTCCCAGCTGGGGAACGTGTTGGTCGAGAAGCGCGAGTGCACGAGCGCCAGCGCGCTCTTGCAGCGCTCGTCGCGCAGGTCCCTGTAGAACTGACCCAGCTGGTAGCTGATCAGCATGCCCTTGTAGTTGATCGTGCGCGAGGAGCTCGACGTCACGTACAGACCGGGCTCGGTGGCTGTCAGGTCGCTGATCCGACGGATCACGTACAGCTTGCGCTCGAACGCGTCCTGATCGCCCTTCTGAGCGTCCCCAGCCCCCACGAACAGCTGGCGGATGACCGGCCGGCAGGCGGCTGCCACCTCGCCTGTGTGCTCCTCGTCGATCGGCACCTCGCGCCAGCCCAGCAGCCGCTGGCCCTCGCCCAGCACCGCGCGCTCCAGCAGCGCTTCGTGCTTGCGCCGGACGCCCGCGTCGGTCGACAGGAAGCACATCAGCACGCCGTACTCCCCCGCAGGCGGCAGCTCGAACTCGACCGCGCCGCGCATCAGCTCGTCGGGCATCTGCATGAGGATCCCCGCGCCGTCGCCCGTGCACGGGTCCGCGCCCGTCGCCCCGCGGTGCTCGAGGTTCTCCAGCGCGGTGATCGCGCGCGTGACCACCTCGTGGGTGGGCGTGTTGTCCAGGCGCGCGACCATCCCCACGCCGCACGCGTCATGCTCAAAGCGGGGGTCGTAGAGTCCGACGGCCTTTGGCGGCTGCATGTTGTGCGGATCCATGGAAGTGCTCCCTTGGGACGGTGCATCCCGCGCAGATGGGTGGGTAGTCCACTTTGCGGGCATACCCACCGGGCGCAGGCAGGCGGGCACCTGAGGCGGAGCGGAAAGCGTAGCAGTGCCGAGGCGCTCCAAACCAGCGGCGTGCGTGAATCGTCGAGCAGCAGAAAGGCTGTCGGAGCGCCCGCCTCAGAGCGGCTGGCGCACGGCGTCGGCGCTCGCCCGCTCGAGCGCCGGATCTTCGCGCAGCGTGCGGTCCTCGTCCCACGAGCACAGGCCCGCTCTTGCGGGACACGTCAGACAGAGTCCGCGGTGGGGAGTGGCGCTGACCGCGAAGCCGCGCCGGTTGGCCGCGGCGAGGAGCGCGCGCACCCGCTCCTCCAGGGCGGAGCGCTCAGCGGCCTGGAAGCGCGCCGCCACCCACTCGTTCGGCCGCTCCAGGAACCAGTGGACGATCTCCACCGACGGGGCGCCCTCGCGTAGGACCGCCAGCGCGTACAGCAGACGCTGGATGCCGTACTCGCGCTCCGCCAGCGCGCCCAAGTCGACGTCCGGGCCGACCCTGTCGCTCTTGTAGTCGAGCACCAGCACGCACCCATCCCGCTCCTGCGCGAGCAGATCGATCACGCCGACGATCAGTGGCTGCTCCGCCGCCAACGAGAACGCGAACGGATGCTCACGCCGCACGGTCGCTGCCCCCGCCACCCGCGCGGCCGGTGCGGCCATGCGTGCCGCGTCGATCAGCGCGGCGATCTCCTCCCGCTCGCCCTCGCTCAGGCGCATGCCGAGCTCGCTCGCCGCCTTCGTCACCTGCTCGCGCTTCAGCGGATCTGGCCGGGCGAAGTCGAGCGTCTCCAGCAGCCGGTGGATCAGTGTTCCCCGCGCACGCGCCTCCAGCCCCGCGGGCGGGCGCTCCGCCCGCGCCGCCGCGCGGTCCTCCGGCAGGCCCACCACGCGTTCCAGGTAGTAGCGGTAGCCACAGCGCTCCAGCTCGGTGAGCGAGGTGTAGCTCAGCCTCGCCGGCGGCGCAGGGGTGCGGGGCACGGCGAGGGGCGCATCGAGCGCCAGCAGCGAGAGCTGCTCGCCTTCGGGTGCCTGCCCCCCGGCCACCGGCTGCTCGCCGGCAGGGGGCTGGCCGTCGCTCTCGAGCTGGTCTCGAGCGGAGTCCGCGGCCCGCTCGAGGCGCTCGACGTCCAGGACTGCGCCGACGGTGGCCGGCGAGCTCAGCAGGCAGCGCACGGTCGTCGTCGCGCCCGCGCCCGCTCCAACGATCTGGAGGTCGTGCGGGCCCGGCGCTCCGGACTCCGCCAGCGCGGGGAGGTCGGCGGCGAGCGCGGGGCCGAGCCAGGAGATCGCCGACGGTGCCTGGCGCGCGGTCGGCCAGCGCTCGAAGTCGACCGCGCCGCTCAGCAGCATGCGCTCGCGTGCGCGGGTCATCGCCACGTACAGGATCCTGTCCTCCTCCTGGGCTTCCCGCGCGCGGCGCTCGCTGCAGAGCTCCTCGTAGTGGAGCGCCGGGCGCGATCCCGCGCCGTCGAGGCGAACCAGCCGCAGACCCACCCGCTCGCCGTCCACCAGCAGATCCGGCGTCTGCGTGTTGGGCTGGCGGCCGAGATCCGCCACGCACACCACCGGGAACTCCAACCCCTTGGCCGCGTGAATGCTCATCAGCCTCACCGCATCGGGCTCGACCCCCTCCACCGGCGCATCCGGCTCGGAGGCGACCGCGTCCTGGAGATAGGAGACGTGGTCGAGAAACGCCCTCAAATCGCGGCCCTCGCTCGCTTCGAAGCGCCGTGCCAGGCGCAGCAGCTTGTGCACGTTGGCCAGGCGCCGCTCACCCCAGTCGAGCCCCAGCACGTGCTCGCGGTAGCCGCTCGCCTCGATCGCGCGCTCGATCAGCTGGGAGATGGTGTGCCGCGACGCGTTCGCGCGCTCCGTCCGCAGCAGGGCGCAGAAGGCGCCGAGCGCCGCCTCATCGCTCGCTGCCAGCTCGATCGAGCCCTCCTCTCCCCTGCACGCCCCCTCGGCGGCCTCCCAGACACCCGTGCGCCCGCTTCGAGCCGCGCCCGCGAGCAGCGCCAGGCAATCCTTTGAGCAGCCCGCCAGCGGCGAGGCCAACGCGGCGTACACGGCCGCCTCGTCGAGCGGGTTCGCCAGCGCTCTCAGGTAGGAGATCAGATCGCCGATCTGCTGGTGCCCCCAGAACGCGCCCACCGCCGCCAGCGTGCGCAGGCCCTGCAGCTGCAGGGCGCGCTCGAACACCTCCAGGTCTCCCGATGCACGCAGCAGCACCACCACCTCGCCCGCCCGTGCCTGGCCGCTCTCCACGAGCTCCGCCACGCGCTGAGCCAGCAGCCGCGCCTCCGCCTGGCGCCACAGTTGCGCGTGCGGCAGGCCCGCGGCGATCGGCTTGGCGAGATCCTCGCGCTCGTCCCAGCCCTTGACGCTCGTCAGCAGCAACTCGACCTTTGGGCCTGCGGGCGCGGCGTCCGCGCGTCCGGCGACCAGCGGCGCGTACGTTTCGAAGCGCTCGCCGAAGGTCGCGTTGACCACGTCCAGCAGCTGTCCGTGGCTGCGGAAGTTCCGCGTCAGCTGCAGGCTCCCTCCGAGCTCGTGAAGCTCCGCCCGCCGCGCCCGAAACAGGCTGACGTCCGCGTGCCTGAACCCGTAGATCGACTGCAGCTCGTCCCCGACCGTGAACAGGTTGTCGCGCTGCAGCGCCTCGAGGATGCCGAGCTGGCGCGCGTTCGTGTCCTGGAACTCGTCCACCATCACGAGGTCGAAGCGATCCGACCACGCGCCGCGCACCCCATCGTGCTCGCTCAGCAGCGCTCGCGCCAGCAGCTCGAGGTCGTCGAAGTCCACAGCCGCCCGCCCCCGCTTGAGCTGCTCGTAGGCCGAGCCGTAGGCCTGCAGCAGCTCATCCAGCAGCGCGCACGTCGCCAGCGCAGCCGCATCCGTCTGCGCCCGCTCCTCGGTCGGCGCCTGCGCCTCAGGGTCCGCGTCCACCTGCGAGCTGGGGAGCTGCGGGAAGCGCTGTCCACGGCTGCGCAGCTCCCTGTAGACCTGCTCCACCATCGCGTACACGCGGTCCACGCCGTAGGCCGCCACCAGATCCACCGCATCGGCGCGCTCTCCCGTGAGGAAATCGCGTAGAGCCTCTTTGAAGGCCTGCTCGCGCAGACGCCCTGCGAGCCCCTCCTCGAGGATCGCGAACTGCGGGTCCAGACCAACCGCCAACGGATGCGCGCGCAGCAGCCGCGCGCAGAAGCCGTGGAAGGTGCCCACGTATGCAGCCTCCGTGTCGCGCGCCGCGTCGCGGTCGCCCAGCTCCAGCAGGCGTGCCCGTACCCTGGAGCGCAGCTCGCCGGCTGCGCGCTCGGTGAACGTGATCGCCAGGATCTTCCCCGGCGCGATCTCGTCCTCGCGGACCGCCGCCACGAAGCGCTCCACCAGCACCGAGGTCTTGCCGCTGCCCGCCGCCGCCGACAGCAGCAGCGGCTCGCTCCTGCGCGCAACAGCCTCGACCTGCTCCTCCGTCAGGCGGGTCACTGTCTCCGCCTCCCGCGCCGGCTAGCGATCGCCATGGTCAAAGCGGCAGATCGTGGGGTACATACAGCCTCCCCGAAACGCGCACGTCTCCGGGCGTGCCGCCAGCTCGCCCCGGCCGGCCTCTGCTGCGACCCCGCGCGCGGCCGCCACCGCTTCGTCGAGCAGCTCGCGCATGTCCGCGTGGTCGAGCACGTCCGTGGCAACGCGGTCGAGCTCCACGCCCGCCTCGCCGTCGAGCACGCCGCGGGCGCGCAGATCCTGGCCGGAGAGCGGCTGGTAGAAGCCGCCGATCGTGCGCAGCTGCAGGAGCTGCTCGACCGCGCGCATGTACAGCGCCACCTGTAGTTTGCCGTCCCTGATCCAGCGCGCTCCAGCCGGCGCGCTGCTGCCCTTGTAGTCGTACACGGCCGCCTCGCCGTCGCCGCCCACGTCGACGCGGTCGATCCGCCCCCTCAGCCGTAGGCCGCCCCCGAGGTCGAGCGCCGGCAGATCGCTCGCCTCGCCGCGCTCGTCGCCCACCGCGAAGCCGAATCCCAGCTCCAGCCGAGCCGGCTCGAGCGGGCTTTCCGCCGCGGCTGCGTGCCCCAGGTAACGCTCCAGGTCCGACTGCAGGCGCCTGCGCACCGCCGTGCGCCGCTCGCCCACCACAGACAGTCGATGGTGGGGCTCGTTGGCCACCAGAGCGCCCGCCAGAAGCTCGCGCGCGCGAGCGAGGTTGCCCGGGGTCAGACGCGCCGAGCCCGTCTCGCGGCGCAGGCCTTCCAGCGTGTCGCGCAGCGCCGCGTGGGCCAGTGCGCCGCGGGCCAGCGGCTCGGGGTCCGGCTCCAGGGCTCCCGGGCTCAGCATCCGCTCGACGAACCAGCGCGTGGGGCAGCCGATCCAGCTCTCCAGCGAGGAAGCCGACCACACGCGCTCGCGCATCTGCCCCAGCAGGCGCTCGTCGCGCAGCCGGCGGTCGGCCGCAGCCGCCGCCTGCGGGCAACCGTCCGCGGGCATCCCGTCGACGGCGCCCAGCGGCCTGCGCTTGCGCAGGCACGACAGGCTCTCCGCGAACAGGTCGCACACGTCATCAACGAACAGCGACCTGGACGTCGCCTGGCCGTCGTCGTCGGAGACGTGCCAGCTCAGGAACAGCCGCTCCTGCGGGCGCGACACCGCCGCGTAGAGGAGATAGCGCTCCGCCGCCAGCGCGTCCACCGGATCGCCCAGCCTCAGCCCCGAGACCTCCGCCAGCCGCCGACGATCCTCCTCCGCCAGCAGCGGCTGCGGCCGCGCTCGGGCCGGGAACACGCCCTCCTGCAGGCCGCATACGAACAGCGCCCTCACCCTCCGTGCCCGTAGCGCCAGCGGGTCCAGCACCGCCACAGCGCCCGGCGTAGCGCTCTCGCCGCTCACGATCTCCACCTGCTCCAACGTGCGCGCCAGCTCCGCCGCGCTCGCCGGCGCCAGCTCCGGCGCCAGGCGCGCGAGCTCGCGCAGCTCACCCAGCGCCCGCCGCCCCGCCGCCAGGACGTCCGCCTCGTCGCGCTCGTCCTCGCCCATCACCGGCGCCGCTCGCCGCCTGGGAGCGCAGAACAGCCAGTAGAGCTCGCGCGCCGCCCGATCCGCCAGCGCGCTCGCGCCGCGCCCCTGTGCCTCCGTCAGTCGCTCGATCGCCTCCAGGGGCCAGTGGCGCTCTTCCCACAGCGCCTGCGCCTCCGCGGCACTCAGCGCGCCCGCGCGCCGTGCGGCCAGCTCCAGCCAGTCCGCCAGCCGCGGCTGCTCCAGTAGGCCCGGCGCGCGCAGCCACGCCATCAGGTCCCCCAGCTCGCCCGCGCCGGCCCCGTCGGGCTGGGGCACGCAGCGCAGCAGGCCCAGTAGCGCCGCACCGGTCGCCGTGTCCCGGAGGAGCCTGCGCCGCTGCAGCGCAAACGACACGCCCTGTGCCGCGAATACCTCCTCCAGCAGCTCCAGCGCCACGCCCGGGGTGCGCACCAGCACGGCGATCTCCTCCGGCGCCATTCCTTCCTCGAGCAGCTGCGCGATCCCCTGTGCCACCAGCTCCAGCTCTGCGCGCTCGCCTCCCCCCTCCAGCAGTCGCAGCGCGATCCCCGGCTCCGCCCGCCGCGCGTCCGGGTCGAACGGCTCGAACAGCCTGCGCTCGAGGTGGCTCAGCGCCTCGCGCGCGGCCGGCGCGTAGTGCTCCGCGCGCGCCGGCAGCGCCCGATGCTCACGCGCCAGCGGCGCCAGTGCGTGGAAGCTCGCAGCGCGCCCCGCCAACGCCGCGCGTCCCGGCTCGTACGCCAGCGACACCGTCACCTCCGCGTCCACCACCCTTCCGAGCGTCTCGATCGCATCCAGTTGCAGCGGCGTCAGATCGTCGAAGCCATACACCACCACCGGCGTGGCGCCCCACAGCGCTGGACGCTCGCGCAGGAGGTCCAGCGCGCGCACCGCGCACTGCTCGCCATCCACGCGCCCCAGCCGCTCGAGCGTCGCGCGATAGTCGCCGAACAGCCGCCCCAGCCGCGCCTGCACCGGTCGCGGGCCATCCTCGGAAGCCCACTGCGACAGAGCCTGGCCGAGCCGAGCCGGCGTCACCCGCCGAACCTCGAGCTCCGCCAGCATCGCCGCCAGCGCCGCCACGAACCCCGGCGTCGCCGGCACGCCCGCGCGCGCAGCCAGCGCTTCCAGCAGGCGCTCGTGCGCGATGCCTGCGAGCACCGGCTCGCACACCCCGGCACGGCGTACAGCCTCGCTCAGCAGCCCCGCGAAGCGCTCGAGCCGCACGCCCAGCGCGGCACCGTCGCCCGCCAGCTCACGCAGGTAGTGATCGGCGTCCGCGCGCGTGGGCACCACCAGCAGCGGGTCCTCGCCGTGAGCCATGTGACGGCGCACCGCGTCCATCGCCAGCTCCGCCTTGCCCGAGTTCGCCGGGCCGGTGATCAGCGTGATCGGCATCGCGCCCTACGCGGCGCTTCGGGCCTCGACCGTCGCGCTCGTCGCCTCCGCGTCAGCCTCCGCCTCCGGCGGCTTCGCACCCTCCTTGGCCCACAGCTCGTCGAACTCCACGCGCCATTTGCCCTCCTCCGTCTGGCTCAGCGCCAGGTGCGCGCGGAAGCTGCGCCCGCTGCGACCGCGGAAGCCCGTCACCGCCTGCGCGGTATAGCCGGTCCGGATCAACTCCTTGGCGATCGCCAGCGGCAGCGTCTTGCCCGCTTTCGACTTCCAGATCACGAAGCCGCAGCCCGGATCCTCGCGCGCCCAGCACGAGTAGCCCTTGCGGTTCTCAACGATCTCATGGCCGCACACCGGGCACGGCCCCAGGCGCGCACGCGGGATGCGCACGTCTTTGAGCGTCTCGTCCAGCTCCTTGACCGTCTCCTGCGCAAAGCCTGCGATGTCACCCATGAACTTCTTGCGCGAGTCCTCCCCGCGCTCGATCTTGCCCAGACGCTGCTCCCAACTGCCGGTCAGGCTCGGCGAGGTCAGCGCGTGCTCGTTCAGCAGCCTGATCACGTTCAAGCCCTTCTCCGTCGCCACCAGCGCGCGCCCGTCGCGCTCGACGTAGCCCACGGTGATCAGCCGCTCGATGATCGCCGCGCGTGTCGCCGGCGTGCCGATCCCCGAGTCCTTCATCGCCTCGCGCAACTCGTCGTCGTCCACCAGCTTGCCCGCCGTCTCCATCGCCCCCAGCAGGGAAGCGTCGCTGTAGCGCCGCGGCGGTTTCGTTTCCTTGCGCAGGCTCTCCACCTTGCGCGTCAGCACCTGCTCGTCCTCCACCAGGCGCGGCAGCTGCTGATCGGTCTCCTCGTCCTCCTCGGAGTCCGCTTTCGTGTCCGCCCCCTTCGCATCCGCCGCCACCTCGTCGTACACCCCGCGCCAGCCCGGCACCAGCAGCAGCTTGCCGCGGGTGCGGAACACGTGGCCCTTGCTCTCATCGCCGTCCGCAGGCGTCACAGTCGTCTCCACGCGCGTGTTCTCGAATACCGCCTCCGGGTGGAACACCGCCAAGAAGCGGCGCACGGCCATGTCGTAGATGCGCCTGTCGTCGGAGCCCATTTTCTCGAGGTTGTGCTCCGAGCGCGTGGGGATGATCGCGTGGTGGTCGGTGACCTTCTCGTCGTTGACCACCCGCCCCAGCGGCAGCACGTCCAGGCCCGTCACGTATTCCGCGCCCTTGCGGTACTCCGAGTGGCTGCCCACCAGCTCCGCGATCGGCTTGATCTCATCGACCATGTCGGTCGTCAGGTAGCGCGAGTTGGTACGCGGATACGTCAGCGCCTTGTGCTCCTCGTACAGCCGCTGCGCCGCCGACAGCGTCCTGCGCGCGGAGAAGCCGTAGCGGTTGTTCGCCTCACGCTGCAGCGTCGTCAGGTCGTACAGCATCGGCGCTTTCTCGCGCTGCTCTTTCTTCTCCAGCTTGGTGATCGTCCCCGGCCTGCCCTCGCACGCGCCGACGATCGCCAGCGCCTCCTCCTCCGTGCCGATCCGCGGGCCTTTCGTCGCACCCGGGCTGCCCGCGGGCGCCTGGAAGTGGCCCAGGTACACGCGCTCGCCGCTCGCCGCGTCCTCCCCCGGCAGCGCGCCAGTGGCCGCGAACGTCGCATCCACGAGCCAGTAGGGCTCCGGCTTGAACGCTTTGATCTCCTCCTCGCGGCGCGCCACGATCGCGAGCGTCGGCGTCTGCACCCTGCCCAGCGACACCGCGCCGTCGAAAGAGCTGCGCAGACGGATCGTCGCCGCGCGCGTCGCGTTCATCCCCACGATCCAGTCGGCCTCCGAGCGCGAGCGGGCCGCCTCCTCCAGCAGCTCGAACTCCTCCGCCGGGCGCAGCGATGCCAGCGCGCTCTTCATCGCCGCGGTGGTCATCGAGTTCAGCCACAGGCGTTTGACCGGCTTCTTGCCTTTGGCCTTCTCGAACAGGTACGCGAAGATCAGCTCGCCCTCGCGCCCCGCGTCGCAAGCATTGACGACCTCCTCGATGTCATCGCGGCCGAGCTGTTTGGTGACCACCGACATCTGCTTGCGCGAGCGCTCGTCGCGCACCTCCAGCTTGAAGCACTCGGGGACGATCGGCAGGTCCGCCATCCGCCAGCTCTTGTATTTCGCGTCATACGCTTCCGGTTCCGCCAGCTGCACCAGGTGCCCCACCGCCCACGTGACCACGTGCTCCGGCCCCTCGAGGAAGCCCTCGCCCTTCTTGAACGGGCCGGGCAGCACGCGGGCAAGGTCCTGCCCCACGGAGGGCTTCTCGGCGACTAGGAGCGTCTTGGACATGGCGGTCAGCGTAGCGACCCCGCCCTCCCGTCAGCCGCTGGTGCACTGGCCGGTCCCCGTCTGCTCGCCCGCGCGCTCGTGTTCGCCGGCTTCTCGCAGCACGCTCGCGACGGTTTCGTTGGCCACCCCATAGCCGCCTTTGGGGGTGCTGTCGACGGTCGCCGCGAACACCGTCGTCAGCACCTGGCCGTCCACGTTCACCAGCGGGCCGCCCGAGTTGCCCGGCCTGACCAGTCCGCGCAGCGGCGTCAGCAGCCGCGTCACCGGCCCTTCGCCGTACGCGTTCTGCGTGATCACGTCCTGCGTGCGTCCGATCCTCCCCGGCTGCACGTTGAACGGGCCGTTCTCCGGATAGCCCAGGATCGCCCCCGCCGTTCCCGACGCGGAATTGGAGGCAAGGCTCAGCGACGGCAGGTTCAGGCCGGGGACGTGGAGGATCGCCAGGTCCACCGTCGGGTTGAAGGCCACCGGCTGCGCGGCCAGGCTGGGCGGCTGACCGTCGACCTCCACCGTCGTGTCCTGCTCGCCCGCCACCACGTGCGCGTTCGTCACGACCAGTTCCGGCCCTGCCACCCACCCCGAGCCCTCGATCGCCAGACCGCATGCGGTGCCGTCCACGCGAACGACGCTGCGCGAGGCGCTCTGCACGCCCGGCGCGCGCGCGACCGCCGGCACGGGCGCCGCCACATCCGGCGAGGGGCCCGTGATCGACGGGATCGGGTCCAGCCGCGCGAGCGCGTTCAGGATCGACCCCGACGGCGGCAGCACCTCGTTGAGCTTGCGCAGGATCACCGAGCGCTGGATGTCGGCGCGCAGTTCGTTCTCGCCCGGCGTCTGGCCGGCCACCGCGGCCGCGATCCACACGATTCCCAGCGCCAGCGCCGCCCCCAACGCCGCGCCGAGCATCCCGTCGAGCAGGCCCATGCCCGGAACGATCATGAAACGGCGCAGCCTGAAGCCGACGCCCTCCAGACCGCTTGCCAGGATCGCCCCGCCCAGCAGTGCCCCCAGCAGACCGAACGCCGGCGCGTACGGCGAGGCGGAGCCTTTGGGCAACAGCAGCGGACCGATCCGGGTCCCCAGGAAGGCGCCGAGCACGAATCCGCCGAATGACAGAGCACCCACCAGGAAGCCCTGGCGAAAGCCGAAGAACGCCAAGATCAGAGCGAACGCCACGATTATCCAGTCCAGCTGATTCACCTGTCATGTTCTACAAGCTCCGTGAATGAAAGTCGCAACCAGCGCTTGTACCGTGCGCGCCCTGTCTTCGCGCTCGCCGCGGTGGCCTTCGCGATCGGTGCAGTCGTCGGTGCGGGTGGCTCCACGCCACCGGGCTACGCCCTCGCGGACCAGTTCGTGGCAGCCTGGACGCGGCGCGACTTCACCGAGATGTACGCCGAGATCTCGGACTCCTCGCAGCGACTCACCTCCGTCAGTGGTTTCTCCGACCTCTATCGCGAAGCCCTGAGCACCGCCACCGCCACCCGCATGCGCGTGATCGGCAAGGCACGCGGGCTTCACGGCGGCGAGGTGGAGGTGCCCGTGCGCGTCGACACTCGCCTGTTCGGAGACCTGTCGCTCGACTTCATGTTCAAAACCGTCGAAGACGGCAGTCACGGCACGCGCATCGCGTGGTCGCCTTCCGTTGCCTTCCCCGGCCTGCGCCCCGGCGAGCTGCTCGGCCGCCACACCAGCCTTCCGCGGCGCGCGACGCTGCTCGCCCGCGACGGCAGCGTGCTCGCGGAAAGCCCGCCGGGAGCCGATCCCGTGGGAGGCGCCGAAGGCATGCGCAACTCCCCACTTGGCGCCTACGGGGAAGCCGTCGTCGGCACGGTCGGCCCCGCACCGGCATCGCGCCAGCGGACACTCGAAGAACAGGGCGTGCCCGCTGGAGCGAGCGTCGGACTCAGCGGCCTGGAGCTCGCGTACGACGAACGCCTGCGGGGCAGGCCCGGCGGCGAGCTGCTCGCCGGCTCGCGCGTGCTCGCCCACGCCACCCCCCACGCCGCGCCGCCGCTGCGCACCACCATCTCCCCCGCGCTGCAGCGCGCGGCCGTCAACGGGCTCGGCGCCCAGCTCGGCGGGGTCGTCGCCATGAAGCCCGCCAGCGGGCAGATCCTGGCCGTGGCCGGCCTCGGTCTCGACGCCCTGCAGCCGCCGGGCTCCACCTTCAAGATGATCACCACCACCGGAGTGCTCGCCGCCAAGATCGCAAACCCGCACACCGTCTTCCCCTACGCCACCTACGCCACGCTCGATGGCGTCAAGCTGAGCAACGCCAACGGCGAGGAATGCGGCGGCACGCTGGAACTGGCCTTCGCCGTCTCCTGCAACTCCGTGTTCACACCGCTCGGCGTCAAGCTCGGCGCCGCCCGCCTGGTGGCCACCGCCGAACGCTTCGGCTTCAACCACGAACCCGGCGTCCCCGGCGCAGCCGAGAGCACGCTGCCCCCCGCCGGCCAGATCCAGGGCGAACTGGACGTGGGGTCCACCGCCATCGGACAGGGGGAGGTCCTCGCCACGCCGCTTCAGATGGGGACCGTCGCAGCCACCATCGCCGACGGCGGCCGCCGACCTCAGCCCACGTTCCTCCAGGGCAAGGCCACCACCGCCACCACCACCGTCACGAGCCAGTCCGTAGCGCACACCATGCGCCGCCTGATGATCGCCGTCGTGCGCGAAGGCACGGGCACCTCTGCCGCCATCCCCGGGATCACCGTCGCCGGCAAGACCGGCACAGCCGAACTGAAGACCACCACTCCCTGCACGGGCTCCTCCGCTTCAGAATCGGGCTCCACCGGCAGCGCCACCAAGGAAACCTGTCAGGGCGCCGAAAGCGAAGCCGCCAACACCGACGCCTGGTTCGCCGCCTTCGCGCCAGCGCTGGACCCCAAGATCGTCGTCTGCGTGATGCTCGTCAAAGACGGAGCCGGCGGAGCCACGGCAGCGCCGATCGCGCGGGAAGTCATCGAAGCGGCGCTGCAGGGGGAATGACGGGCGGCCACGAGAAGGCTCAGCCGATCCGAGCGGTGCTCTTCGACTTCGCCGGCACACTGTTCATGCCGCAGCCGGCCGCACGGCAGGTCGCGCTCGCGGCCGACACACTGGGTTTGCCGCTCACGCTCCGGGAGTGCGAGCGTCTCGCGGAGCAATTCCTGCGGGTCGGCATGCCAGGCGGACCGTACCCCGCCTCGATACCCGAGGAGCTCGAGGAGAGCTATGCACAGCGCGATCTCAGTCCTGAGGCCCACCGCTCGGCCTACGTCGCTTTGATGTCGAGTGTCCCGGCGCCGGAGGGGCTCGTGGCGGCCGTTTACGCTCGCATACGTTCGAAGGACAGCTGGATCGCGTACAGCGACACCCAGGAGACGATCCATGCCCTGACCGAACGCGGCGTGCCGGTGGGGCTCGTGAGCAACGTCGGCTTCGACCTGAGGCCGATCCTCACGGCCCACGGCCTGGATCAGCTCGCACGTCACGCGACCCTGTCCTTCGAGCACCGCGTCGCGAAGCCCTCACCCGAGCTCTTCAGGCGCGCCCTCGCGAGCCTCGACGCCCAGCCCACAGACACGCTGATGGTCGGTGACCATCAGCTCGCCGACGGCGGCGCAGCTGCGCTGGGGATCCACACGCTGATCCTGCCGATGTCGCCGGCAGGGACCCGGCACGGCCTCGACCGCGTGCTCGAGCTCGTGTCGACGCGCTAGTGCAGCGCGCGTCGTGAGGTTGCGTGGATCAGGCGCTGTGGTGCTCGTGGCCTGTACAGAGACTCGGCCTACGGGATCAGCGGAAGCTTCCGTACCCGGATCCGCCCGGGCTCAACGACAACGATGCTGCCGTCGGCGAGGTCACGCTCGATCGTCGCGATATTCGCGAGCAGCGTGCCCGATTGCTGCTCTGGTCGTCGTTGGGTGCCGTGACGAAACAAGACGACAGAGGGTGATCGCTCTCCTCGCAAGGCGAGCAGCGTGCCAAAGTCCGTGTCCGCTGAGACGACCACGCGTTGCTCCTGCTGCGCGCGATCGAAGATCTCCTCGTCACTGGCTGCCTGTAGGCCATAGTCGCGAACGTGAGCGGCATCGTGCCCGGCGTCACGCAGGCGCTCGGCGACGACCGGCGAGAGCGCGTTGTCGACCAGGAACCTCACGCAGAGGCTGCGAGCGGAAGCTCTCGCTCGCTGACGGCCTCCGCGGCATAGCGCATAGCCTCGCGAATGTCCTCAGCCTCCAAGTCCGGGAAGGCGGCGAGGATCTCTACATCGCTGACACCGTCAGCGAGCATCCCAACCACGGTCGCGACCGGTATCCGCAGACCGCGGATGCACGGGACGCCGCCCATCTGATCCCCTCGCACCGTGATCCTCGTGAAGCTCATCTACCCCAGCGTACCGTGCGAGAACGACACCGCCCGAAGCTTGGCGCTAGACGTCGAGGATGGCCGAGGCCGATTCCGACGGGTCTTCGGGGTTCGTGATCTTGAACTCGAAGGGGCGGTTTTCGAGCGAGGCGACCTGGATCTTGTAGAGCAGCAGCGCGCCCTGCGGGCCGAAGTCGTCGGCGACAGTGCCCTGCTCGGGGATCTGGTTGTTCGCGCCGACCATGCCCTGGCGGTAGGCAAATTCGTTGGCTTCGCCCAGCACCAGCGGCGTGTAGGTGTTGTTCTGGGTGTCCGTGATCGTGAAGTCGTTGGCGTCCAGGTGCGGAGCTTTGGTGATGTTGTAGACCTGGATGAACACGCCGAACCACTCTTCCCCGGGTTCCAGCTTGCGTTCGCTGGCGCTGAGCCCCTTCAGGTAGCTGGCGTCTTCGGAGTTGAACGGGTTCAGCTGCCGCGAGATCTGGACCTCGTAGAGCAGCGGCCCCACGTTCAGGTACGGCGCAGCCTTTCCGGCTTCGCCGGCGTAGGTGCCGGTGGTGACCTTCGTGTGGGAGTCGCCGCACGCGCTGAGGCCGAAAACGGCGAGCACGGCGAGCGTTAGGAGCGGGAGCTTGCGCAGGCGGCTGAACATGCGACGCGGCAGTCTATCCGCCGGCGACCGTGACGCGCGGGCTAACCCGATCCGCCTCGGCGCGAGCGTCCTCCCCGCCCTCGAGAATGTCCCGCAGCCGGTGCATCGCTCGCTGGCTCTTGCGCCGCACCCAGCCGCGCCCGCCCAGTCCCTCCATCAGCTTGTCCGAGAGCGTCACCGGCACGGTCTCCAGGGTGAAGCGCACGCGCGTTGACCCGGCGGCGGCAGGATCGAGGTCGTACACGCCGAGCGTGCGGATGCGGTTGTTCTTGCCCATGCGCCCGACCTCAACGATCCGGCGCGGCCGCTGCACCTCCGCGAACGTCACGTCGCCCCAGCTGAAGCGGTTGCGCGGCGCCTTCACGCGAAAGCGCGCGCCCGCGCCCCTGCCTACCGAGTCGATCCTCGTCAGGTGCCACTCGACGAGATAGTGGTCGGTGAACTGCGGGTGGTTCGCAATGTCCTGGAGGTAGTCGAACACGCGCTCGCGGGGAGCGGAGATGACGATCGATACGGATACCGGGTCCACGGCGAGCGCAGTCTAATGGCCGGGGCCGCGGGGCCGCTGCGTCGCCGGCTACGCCGCGCGGGCCATGAGGCGGACGGCGTGCCCGCGCTCAAAGTGCCTGACGATCTCGCTGGCCAGCGGAGACTCGTGCCGCGCCGGGCGACACAGCTCGCAGACGATCCTCTGCTGCCCGTCCGCGTACATGTGGATCTGCTCGCCGGTCAACGGCGTGCGCCCGCAGTCCGCACAGCAGTTGCGGGCGGCCTCCAAAGCTCCGAGGCCGCGGCGCAGGAGCCCTCGCTCGAGCTGCTCGACATGTGAGGAGTGAGAGGCCATGTGGTGTCGTTTTCGCCGCCCGCGCGCGCCCTCCTGCAGCTACAACGTCTGTCCCAAAACGACGCCCCTCGCCACCGCAACGGGCCCCGCTCGGCTTCCGCCGCTGGTTTGAAGGGCTGACGCGGCGGGTAGGCCGAGCAGCGTCCGCAGGCCCCCGAAGGAGGGATCCAACCGCGTCGAAGTCCTCAGCCAGATATCATTATCCAGAACAATGGGCCGCCTCGATAATCTTGTTATGATCGCCACAAGATTCCCCCCGACCCGAGGGACGGCCCCCCCGGCAGCGATGGCCAGCAGCTACACGTAGGGAGGAGCGCACCATGGATTCAGTCACTTCGGGCACGGTCTTGGGAGCAGGCTCGTTCAGCTGCGAGCACTGTGGCTACATGCTCACGCTCGTGGGCTCGGAAACGCTCACAGCGTGCCCCGGCTGCGGCGGGCAGGACTTCGTGCGCGCGTCGCTGTTCGGCACCGAGCGCATCACCGCGGGCGCGAACGCCGCCACGGTCGAGGCCAACAACGGCGAGCTGGTTCAGCCTCCGGCTGCCGACCACGACGCGCGACTCGCCGCGGTGCGCGCACAGATCGAACAGCCGGGCGAGTACCTCTGCTACGAAGACAACGGCGAGCAGCGTACGGTGGCGCTTACGCGGGAGTGGACGCGCGTGGGGCGCAGCCTGGCCGCGGACGTGCGCTTCGACGACCCCACCGTCTCGCGGCGCCATGCCCTGATCGTGCGCCATCCGGATGGCGTTCGCCTATTGGATGACCGCAGCCTCAACGGGGTGTTCGTCAACGGCGCGCGCGTGGACGGCAAGGCCCTGCGCGACGGTGACGAGATCATCATCGGGCGCTACCGCCTGTCGTTCCTGAGCGTGCCGGCGAGCGATGGCGAGCTCGAGACCGAGCCCCAGACGTCCTCGCTGCACACCATCAGTTGAGCGATTCCAGCGCCGGACGGCCCCGCGGTGCCCCGGCTGGCGCCGCAGCGTAATATCGGCTGACGATGGCTCACGCGATCGCTGTGCTCTCGCAGAAGGGAGGCACCGGCAAGACGACGTCCGTGCGCACCCTCACGGACGTCCTGCGTCGCGCCGGCGTGCGCACGCTGGCGGTGGACCTCGACCCGCAGGGCAACCTGTCCGACTACTTCGACCTGCCCCCTGACGTCGAGCCTACGATCGCCGACGTGCTCGCCGGACGCTGCTCGGCGGCGGAGGCGATCCACGAGGACATCATCCCGGCCAACCTGAGCCTCGCGGAGGCGGAGTTGATGCTCGGCGGCAAGATGGGCCGCGAGCTGACGCTCAGGCGGGCGCTGGAGAAGCTGAGCGATGAGTACGAGGTGATCCTGATCGACTGCCCGCCATCGCTTGGGCTGCTGACCGTCAACGCACTGGTCGCCGCCGACCGCGCGCTGATCACCGCCGAGGCGCAGTACTTCGCTCTGCAGGGAGTCGAGCAGGCCATGGAGGTGGTCGAGCTGGCGCGTGACAGCCTCAACCCGAAGCTGTCGCTGCTCGGCGTGCTGCTCAACCTCGCCGACATGCGCACTGTGCACTCGCGCGAGACGCTGGAGTCGCTGAAGGAGCGTTTCGGCGATCAGGTCTTCCACTCCGTCATACGTGCCTCGATCGCATACGCCGAGTCCGCCGAGCGCGCGCGGTCGATCCTCGACCACCGTCCCGACCTGGGCGCCGACTACCTGGCGCTGGCCCGCGAGCTGCTGGAGCGCCTGGAGGGCTTCGACAGCGCCGGCAAGCGCGTCGCGCAGCTCGCTCAGAGCGCTGCCACGTAAGCGCCCTGCGGCTCGAACGACGCGCGCTGCAGCGTCGCCCAGCCGTCGATCAGCGGGCGCAGCGCCTCCGCGACCGCGCCGGTCTGCTCGTAGAAGCACCACACCAGCACCGTCGGGCCCGCTCCCGAGATCGTCGCCCCCAGCGCCCCCAGCTCGCGGGCGCGTTCGGCCAGCTCCATCGAGCGAGGGAACAGGCCGGCCCGCGCCTGCTGGTGCAGCCGGTCGTGCAGGCCGCGCGCGAGCAGGTCCCAGTCGCCCGTGGCGAGCCCCAGGGTCAGCAGAGCCGCGTGTGCGACGTTGAACACCGCGTCCTGCATGGGCACCCGCGCGGGCAGCGCCGCGCGCGCCGCGCGCGTGTTCACAGCCTGCTGCGGGACCACCGCCAGCGCCTCCAACCCGGTCGGCGGCTCAAAGCGCGTCGACTGACCGTCCGCGCACACCACGAAGCCGCCGTACAGCGAGGCCGCCGCGTTGTCGGGATGACCCTCCAGCTCGCTGGCGTGCTCCAGCAGGTCGGCGTCCAGCTCGAACAGATGGTCAGCGGCCATCAGCCCCGCCACGATCGCCGCCGCGCTCGAGCCCAGCCCACCCGACAGCGGGATCTGCGAGCGGATCCTGAACGTGAAGTCATCGGCCGGGTGCAGGCGCTCGAACGCACGCACGCACAGGTTCTCCCGGCCCCTGGCGATCGGCAGCTCCGTCTCGACCGAGAACGCGCCCGTCTCCGCCACCTCGACCTCGAGCGTCAACGCCAACGCCGCGGCCATGCAGTCGAACCCGGGGCCGAGATTGGCCGAGGACGCCGGCACGCGCACCAGGCGAGTACGGATCATCGACGCGCGCTCCATGCGCGTCTACGGATCACCCAGGACCGCTTCCTCGATCGCGGCCGTCTCGGCCGCGCAGGTGATCATCCTGCCGTCGTTGTTGGCCATCGCCGTCTCAGGGTCCTTCAGGCCGCGACCGGTGAGCACGCAGGCAACCTGCTCGGCGCCTTCGGCGCCGTACTTGAGCAGCCCTGCGACCGACGCCGCGGAAGCCGGCTCGCAGAACATTCCTTCCCTCGAGGCGAGCAGCTGGTATGCGCGCAGTATTTCCGCGTCGCTGACCACGCGGATCGCGCCGCGCGAATCCGTCGCCGCAGCCATCGCGTCCTCCCAGCGCACGGGATTTCCGATCCGGATCGCGCTCGCGACCGTTTCCGGGTGCTCGACGATCCTGCCCTCCACCAGCGGCGCTGCACCCTCGGCCTGGAAGCCGAACAGCTTTGGCGTCGAGCCCATCTCGCGAAAGCCGCGCCAGTAGGAAGTGATGTTGCCTGCGTTGCCGACCGGGATGTACAGCGCTTCCAGGCCGCCTTCCAGTCCCTCGTGTATCTCGAACGCGGCGGTCTTCTGGCCTTCGATGCGGAACTCGTTGACGGAGTTCACGAGCACGATCGGGTGCGTGTCGGTGAGCTCGCGCACGAGCGTCAGCGCCTGGTCGAAGTTGCCCTTCAGCGAGATCACGCGCGCTCCGTGCACGAGCGTCTGCGCCATCTTGCCCTGGGCTATCTTCCCCTCGGGGACGATCACCGCGCAGGTGATGCCCGCACGCGCCGCGTAGGCTGCGGCGCTCGCCGCCGTGTTTCCGGTCGAGGCGCAGATCACCGCCTTGGCGCCTTCGCGCGCGGCGGCCGACACCGCGCACGTCATCCCGCGGTCCTTGAACGAGCCGGTGGGGTTGGCGCCCTCCAGCTTCAGGCGCACGGTCGCGCCCACCATCTCCGAGAGCACCGGCGCACGCAGCAGCGGCGTCGAGCCCTCCTGCAGGCTGACCAGCGGGTCGCCCGCCGCGAACGGGAGACGCTCCAGATAGCGTTCGATCAGCGGCACGTGAGCCGCTGTCTTCGGCGTGCCTTCAACCCGGGGAAGCTTGACCTTGGGTATGTCTGTGCGCACCTCGCTCATACGAACTCCTCTTCGATCACGCGGATTGTCCGGGGGGTCGAGCGTAGGAACTCGAAGTCGCCGAGCCGCTCGATCGCCTCTCCCAGTCGCGACTCGAGCACGGAATGGGTGATCATCACCAGCCGCGCGTGCTCGCCCATGCCCCGCTGCACCACGGACTTGATCGACACGCCGTGCTCGCCGAGCACCTTGGTCACGGACGCCAGCACGCCGGGCTCATCGGCTACGTCCAGGTGCAGGTAGAAGGCGCTCTCGACGTCCTCGATCAGCGGCAGCGCCAGCGGCGGCGCCGGCGGCCGCGCGCCTCCGGTCATTACGCTCACGACGTCACCCAGGACCGCGCTGGCCGTCTGCCTGCCGCCTGCTCCCGGCCCCGACAGCGTGATCTCGGTGATCGGCTCGGACTCCAGCGTGACCGCGTTGAACGGCCCGGAGACGCCCGCCAGCGGGTGGCCTGCGTACAGGAACGCCGGGTGCACGCGTACCGACAGCCCGCCGTGGCGGCGTTCGGCGGTGCCGATCAGCTTCAGGCCCAGGCCCAGCTCGCGCGCGAACTCCATGTCGTCGGTGTGCAGGTGCTCGATGCCCTCGTAGCGCACGTCGTTGAGGTGCACCGGCGTGCCGAACGCCAGGCGCGCGAGGATCGCCATCTTGGCAGCCGCGTCGCGCCCTGAGACGTCGTCGCTTGGGTCGGCCTCCGCGTAGCCGATCCGCTGAGCCTCCGCGAGCGCCTGGGCGTATGAGGAGCCGGCGGCCATCTCGGTGAGGATGAAGTTGGTCGTGCCGTTGACGATCCCGTGGATGCGCTCGATCGGCGTGGCCGACAGCGACTCCTCGAGCACGCGCACGACCGGCACCACGCCGGCCACCGCCGCCTCGAAGCGCAACCGCACGCCGTGCTCACGAGCTGTCTCGAACAGCTCCTCTCCGTGCTGGGAGAGCAGCTGCTTGTTGGCGCTCACCACGTCCATCCCCGCGCGCATCGCCGTCAGCAGGTACTCGCGCGCCGGCTCGATCCCGCCGATCAGCTCAACCAGCAGATCGGCGCCCGCCATGATCTCCTCGAAGTTGCCGCGCGAGCGCGTCAACACGCCGCTGATCACCGGCCGCCGGCCGTTGAAGCGTTCGATCTCCTGCGCCCTTTCCTCCAGCAGCACCGCGAAGGCCGAGCCGACCGTCCCGTGGCCGAGCAGGCCCACCCGAAACGGTGGCGCGTCGCCCGCGCCGCTGGAGGCCTGCTCGCTAGTGGACATCTCGCGCGGTCAGATCCTCGTAGCGCTCGCGCCTGACCACCGTGCGCGCCTCGCCGTCCTTGCAGAAGACCACCGGCGGCCGCGGAACGCCGTTGTAGTTGTTGGCCATCGCATAGCCGTAGGCGCCGGTGGCGGGAGTCACGATCACATCGCCCGGCCGCGGATCGGCGAGCAGCGCGTTGCGCAGGATCACATCGCCCGACTCGCAGTGCTTGCCCGCGAGCACGCATTCGGTGGAGCCGCCGAAACGATCGGCAACGTGAGCTTCATAGGGTGCGCCGTAGAGCATCGGGCGCATGTTGTCGGACATACCGCCGTCGACGGCGACCCAGCGCGAGACGTTCTCCTTGACGCTCTCCACCGTGTACAGCGTCACTGCGGCGTTCGCGCACAGCGCCCTGCCGGGCTCGAGCAGCAGTCGTGCGTCGGAGCCCATCCCATGCTCGTGGGCAGCCTCCACCATCGTGGACACGTACTCCTCGATCGCGGGCGGCGCCTGCTGATCCTCGGTGTACTGCACGCCCAGCCCACCACCCAGGTCATAGGTGGAAAACCCGCCCATCCCCTCGCCGAGGGAGGCGATCTCGCCCACCTCCCTGCGGAAGGGCTCCAGGCCGAGCAGCTGCGAGCCGATGTGCGCGTGCAGACCTTCCAGCGACAGGCCCTCCAGCGCCCGCAGCCGCGCGATCGCCTCGCCGGCCTGCGCCATCCCGAAGCCGAACTTCGAGTCGGCCTGGCCGGTTGAGATCTTCTCATGGGTCTTGCCGCTGACGTTGGGCGTCACGCGCACGAGCACCGGCTGCCCGCCGCTGCGATCGCCCAGCGCACCATCGGCCACGAGCTGCTCCAGCCGCTGGATCTCGTCGAAGTTGTCAACCACGATCAGGCCGACGCGGTGGCGCAGCGCCATGCGCAGCTCAGCCTCGGACTTGGCGTTTCCGTGCACGACGATCCGCTCGGGGCGAAAGCCCGCCTCGAGCGCAAGGTGCAGCTCGCCGCCGGAGGCGACGTCGCACCACAGCCCCTCGCTCGCGAACAGCGCCAGCACCGCGGTACACGGGAACGCCTTCGAGGCGAACACGACCTTCAGGTCGGCGTGGCCGGCGTCGCGACCGGCCTGCACGAACGCCCGTGCGCGGGCGCGGAGGTCCTCCTCGGCCACGACGTATGCAGGCGTGCCGAACTCGCGTGCGAGCTCGATCGCGTCGCACCCGCCCACCTCCAGACGGCCCTGCTCGTTCAGCCGGCTGCCCAGGGGGAACACGGAGGAGAGGCTCGTCCCGGTGACCATGGCCGGTGATTATCGCGTGCCGACCGCCAAGAGCCGGTGTCACCCGGCCGGCCCGCCGCGTCCGAGCGTTGCGACCGGCTTGCGACGGAGCCTTTTCGCCCAGCTCCCCGCTCCGCCCTTTAGGGCAGCCGTAACTGGGTCTGCGACAATTCCCACCCATGGCTTCCAAGCGATCGAGCTTCGGCAAGGACACCGGCCTTCAGGCACGGATGCTGCTGACGATGTTTCTGCTCGGCCTCGTGTACGTCGTCTTCATCGGCGTGCTGTTCGCTGCCGGCGCAGGCGCCGGGCTGATCGTGGCAGTCGCGCTGGTGCTGCTGCTGGTGCAGTTCTTCGGCTCGGACAAGCTCGCGATGGCGACGATGGGCGTCAAAGAGGTCTCGCCTGCGGAAGAGCCCGAGCTTCACGGGATCATCGAGCGGCTCTGCGTGCAGGCCGACCTGCCCAAGCCGAAAGTGGCCGTGATCGAGACCTCGATGCCGAACGCCTGTGCGATGGGCAAATCGAAGAAGGCGACAACCGTCTGCGCAACGCGCGGCATCCTCCAGCTACTCTCACCGGCCGAGCTCGAAGGCGTGATGGCGCACGAGCTCACGCACGTCATCAACCGTGACGTGATGGTGATGACGCTCGCGAGCTTCTTCGCCACGCTCGCGTCGATGATCGCGCAGTTCGCTCTGTTCTTCGGCGGTGGCCTCGGCGGCGGCTACGGGCGCGGGCGCGACGAGGAGGAGGACATCATGATCGTCCTGCTCGTGTCGGTGATCGTGTACGCCATCTCGTTCCTGCTGCTGCGGGCGCTCTCGCGCTACCGCGAGTTCGCGGCCGACCGCGGCTCGGCGGTGCTGACCGGCCGCCCCAGCGCGCTGGCATCGGCGCTGCTGAAGATCAGCGGCACGATCGAGCGGGTGCCGAGCCAGGACCTGCGCAAGGCGGAAGGGATGAGCGCCTTCTTCATCATCCCCGCGCGTACGAAGAAGTCGCTGATGAACATCTTCGCCGACCACCCGCCGCTCGAGCAGCGCCTCGCCGCTCTGGAGCGGCTGGAGTCCCAGCTCCAGAGCGCCGCCTGAGAAGTGGGCCTACGCGACGTCCTCACCGGCCGCCACACGGTCAAGGGCCCGGCACCGGATCGCCTGTTCGCGATCTCCACCGCCTACGTCACACTCCAGGCTGAGCATCAGATCGAACCGGCCGGCAAGGCTGCGATCGTGTTTCAGGCGCTGGCGACCAGCGACTTCGAAAGCACGCTGCGCGACATGGAAGAGGTCGTCACCGCCACCGGCGGCGACAGCGGCACGAAGGTCTCAACCGAGGACGACAGCTACGGCTACCGCTGGATGGTGCTGCACAACCCCGACGGCGCGCCCAGCGTGGAAGACCTCGCCGTGGGCATCAACGCCGTCTCCAGCTCGATCGAGACCGCCGGCTACGGCGAGCGCCTGCTGTGCGCGGTGTTCGCGTTCGTCGACGCGCGCAAGCAGCGCGTGTACTTCATCTACAACTACAAGCGCGGCTACTGGTATCCGTTCGTCCCGGCCTCCGGCGCCGAACAGCGCTCAACCGAGCGCGAGCTGCAGATCAAGGCGCAGATGGCCTCAGAAATACCGATCGAGCCGGAACTCGAGCGGTGGTTTCCCCTGTGGGGGATCCCCATCTGAGACGAGCCGCCGCCCGTGACGGTGTCACGACGTGACGGCGAGCAGCTGCCAGTCGCCCGGGATGCCCTTCAGCTCGTGACGGCCCCGATCGTCGAACTCGATGCCCGAGCCGGTGACCAGGTCACGGACGGTGCTGGTCACGAGCACCTCGCCAGGTCCGGCGAGGCCGGCAACGCGTGCGCCGATGTGGACAGCCACACCGGCGAAGTCCTCGCCCCGCACGACACACTCGCCTGAGTGCAGGCCGGCCCGCACCTCGAGCCCGATGGCACGGGTCTCGTCGCTGATCGCCCTTGCGCAGCGGATCGCCCGCGCAGGCCCGTCGAAGCAGGCGAGGAAGCCGTCGCCGGTGCTCTTCACCTCTTGGCCGCGGAAGCGCTTGAGCTCGCGTCGCACGGTGGAGTCGTGGGTGTCCAATAGTTCGTGCCAACGCCTGTCGCCCATGCACACCGCCTGCGCGGTCGACCCGGCGATGTCCGTGAACAGCACGGTCTTCAGCACCCGGTCGATCTCGTGCTCGTGTCTCGTGCCGGTCAAAAACTCTTCGATCTCGTCGAGAGGCTCATCGTCCTTCCCTAGGGCGCTGAAGTGGAACTCGCCAGGAAACTCAGCCAGTCGGGCTCCGCGGATGTGCTCCGCGAGGTAGCGGGCGTGCACGACGCTGGTGAGCGGATCTCCGGTTCGGTGGACTACCAGCGTGGGGGCTGAGATCGCGCTCAGCACCGGGCGCGCGTCAATGCGCATCGCAAAACGGCTGGCAGCCGCCGCCATCGCCGGCGTCGCTGAGTTGCGCTCCATCGTCGCCAGAAGGCGGCGCGTTGCCTCGTCGTCCGGCGCGTCGTGTGTGGAGATCAACGGCCACACGAGGCCGCGGCCCCACGCCTGCTCGATCTGGTCGCAGAACAGCTCTCCCTGCAGACGGTCGACCCCCTGGGGGTAGTCGGGCGCCCACGCCAGTCGGGCGAACGTCGCCCACAGCACGAGAGCCGTGACCCTCTGTGGGTACGTGGCGGCGAACAGCAGTGCCATCGGCCCACCCTCGGAGATACCCACCACCATCGCCTTCTCGCACTCCACGGCATCCATCACCGCTCGCACGTCGTCCATTCGCTCCTCGAGCGTGGGAAGCTCCACACTGCGATCGGACAGGCCGGTACCGCGCTTGTCGAAGGTGATCATGCGCGAGAACCGCGACAGTCCCCGGTAGAGCATCTCGGTAGGCGGCGTCTCCCAGCCCAGCTCCACGTGAGACAGCGATCCCGGAATGAGCACCAGGTCCGGCCCTTTCCCGGTGACTTGATAGGCGATGCTGAGCTCACCGCTCCTCGCGTATTGGGTCTCCGTGAGCGACATCCGCGCCGCAGGCGCCACTTCCTCGTCGCTCAACTCGCCGCTCAGGCGCGCAAGTCTCGCGGCCAGCGCCCGGGCTGGCCCATGCACATCGGCGGTGTCTGCCGCTGCCTTCTCCTTCGTGGTGGCCACCGCAGCTTTCTTCGCCATCGCGGCACAACTCCGCCGCGAGATCGTATGTCCGACATACGATCATCGCGCACGCAGCACCGCAATACAAGCCGATGGCACCCGAGGGCGCCGAAGCCCCCAACTAGTCTGGAATCAAACCCTCGCCGGTGAACTCGCGGCCGGCCTCCTCGAAGCTGAAGTCGGCGGGCGGGAGGATCACGTCCGAGCCCTCGAGCTCGTCATCGCCGAGCATTGTGCCGTGCTCACGCACGTAGTCGAGCAGCGCGGCGAAGGCGTCCGCGAAGCCGTCCTCACTGCCGCTGTCGACGATCGCCAGCGCTTTGCCGCGCAGCTCTTCCATGTGCTCCGCGTCACTGTCGGCGAGGCGGTATTGGCCCTCGCCAGAGATGCGAGCGATCATGACTGCCCGCCACTCTCGCTCGGCTGAGGAGCCGCCTCGGTAGCGTCCTCAGGCGCCGCTCCGGCGTCCGCGACCACCTCCGGCGCAGCGATCTGCGGCGCGGGAGCGCCCTGGCCGAGTTCGGCCTTCATCTTCGCGAGGTCGTCTTCGACCGCGGGCGCACTCGAGAGCTGCTTGAGCTGGCGGTCGATGTCGTCTTCGCCGGACCCGAGCTGGCCGATGTCTTCGAAGGTGCCCGCTGCTTCCAGCTCGGACACCGCGTCGGCGCGCGCCTTCATGTTTTCGGTCTTGTCCACCGCGCGCTGCATCGCCAGACCGACGTCGGCCATCTGCTCGCCAACTCCCGTGGCCGCCTCGGAGATCCGTACCTGCGCCTCCGCCGCCGAGTACTGGGCCTTGATGACCTCCTTCTTGGTGCGGAAGGATTCGATCTTCGCGCGCAGTTTCTGCTCGGAGTCGGTCAGCTTCTGCTGCTGGTCTTCGAGTTCGGCGACCTGCGTGTCCAGCCCCTGCAGCTCGGTCTGCGCGACGTTCTTGCGTTCGAGGGCGGTCTTGGCCAGGTCTTCCTGACCGGCGGAGAGCGCCTGGCGCGCCTGGGTGTCGAGCTTGACGACACTCTGCTGCAGGGAGCTCTCCTGCATCTGCAGGCGCTTCTTGGCGGTCACCACGTCAGCGATGCCCTTCTTGACGTTCTGCAGCTGTTCGACCTGCTTCTGGTAGCTGTAGTCCAGCGTCTCGGCCGGGTCTTCCGCCCGATCTAGCAGTTTCGAGACCTTCGCCTTCACGACTGTGGACATGCGCCCGGTCAAGCCGGCCATCTGATCCTCCTATTGCTTTTCACGAGACGACCGACCTGAGCTCGGCCAACAACCTCAAGCGTAGCCGACAGGAGGTGCGCTCAGAGCCGCAAGCGCGCTCAGAGCCCGACGGGGTGGCGAACCACGAATCCCGCGTTGGTCTGGCGCAGTGGGCGCCAGCGGGGACCCTCGAGGTTGGCGGGGTCTTCCGCGGGGCTGGTGTCCAGCCGCAGCCCCGCCACCGTCATGTAGGCGTGGCCGGCGTTGGCGAAGATGGTCACCCAGCGTCCGTCGCCCTTCGACCCCCAGGCCTCGAATTCCGAGGAGTCCTCCGGGGACTCGAGCAGGCTGGCGCCGTGGAGCGCGAAGGACACAGTGCCCGAGCAGTCATAGCCGGGCGAGATGAAAGAGCCGTGGCCGCCACCGTAGATGTAGGGCAGCCCGATCAGCTCGTTGCCCGCCCAGATCATCTCCTGGATGGCCGCCGGGGCGCCCTCCGGGGCGGCCGCCAGGCCGTCCACGAAGCGCGCGGTGGTGCCTGGCACCAGCAGCTCGGGTCGCAGCGTCGGGCCTTTCGCGGAGGTCATGCCTTCGCCGATCGTCAGTTCGCTGGGGATCGTCGTCGAGAGCGCTTCGGCCGATTCGCCCGCCACGGCTACGCTGCCACCGGTGCTGGTGGCGGTGCTGCTCGCGGCCGTGCCGGTCGTGGCGCTCGTCGGCGTGGGCGGTGTGAACGGGACGACTGCGCCGGTCGTCGTCTTCTCGTAGACGGGGCCTTTGTAGGTGATCTTGGACGTCTTGGCCGTGACGGGAGCGTGCACCGTCGGAGTTGTCGTGGTCGGCTTGCTCGCCGTCGGTTCCACCGCGGTCACCCCACCGGTGCCATTGGCCAGAGCGCTTGCGGCGCCGATCGTCGAGACGATCAGGCTGCACAGCATCACAGCAAAGCTACGTACCCACACAACGACAACCTCTTTCGTCGGCCTGCGGGGTTAGCTGACGGGCTAGCGCTGAAAGAGCCTGCGCTTCTCACGGTCCTACCGCGGGATTCGCCCCAACAACTTGGGTCCCCCGTTCCCTGACATCTAGTCAAGGACTCGGCATTGCGCGCCGCACGCTATCAGAGTGCAATGACGCTTGCGCGGGATGAACGCTTTTTCGCAGGTTTCCCCGCAAATGCCGAGGTTTCGTCGACCGGGCGGGTCTCGATCGCGTAATCGGTGGCGCGGCGCCGCGCACCCTCGACCCTCCGCTGCTTTCGCTCGGTGCGCGGCGGCGATTCGCGCTCCGGCGCGGCCGGTAGTGTGCGCCCATGCGCGCCCCCTCCCCCAGACCGCTGATCGTGGTGCTGGCACTCGCGGTCCTGGGGCTCTCCGGGTGCGGGAAGGGATCCCCACAGGCGCTCTCCAGCGGCGGGCCGACACAGAAGCTCGCTCCGGTGGCGGCGCAGGGGGCGGTCAGCGTGGTCACGCGCAACACCACGCGTCTGGGCGGCGCCGACGTGGCCACGGACGCCGCGGCGGTCGCGCGCGCCTCCTATCCCGGGCTCACGGCAGCCACGCGCCCGGAGGTGGTGGTGCTCGTCAACGAGCACGACTGGCTGCCCGCGCTGGCTGCCTCCGTCCTCTCCAGCGCGCCGACCGGCGCGCCGATCCTGTTCAGCGAAGGCAACGTGCTTCCCCCCGTCACCCGCCAGACGTTGGAAGCGCTGCACCCGCTGGGAGCGCCCACGCTCGGCGGCGCTCAGGTCATAAGGATCGGCACCTCCGCGCCGGTGCCGGACGGGTATCTCACGCGGACGGTTTCGCTGGGGGTGCCAAGCGCGTCGGCCGTGAGCATCGAGCGGCTGCTGGTCACGCTCGACCACGGCAGCGCTCCGCGGCAGGTGATCGTGATCGCCGCCGCCGACCCCGAAGCGTTGGCAATGCCCGCGGCCGGCCTCGCCGCGGAGAGCGGCGCGCCGATCCTGCTGGTGACCCGCTCGCGCGTGCCGGTGCCCACGTTCAACGCCCTCGCCGGCCTGAACAAACCGTCGATCTATGTGATCGACCCGTCGACCGTGGGACCCAGCGCGCTGACAGAGCTGCGCCACTACGGCCACGTCTCCTACATCACCCGCGCACGAGCCCCGAGCGCCGGCGACGCCGCGGTACAGAACGCGATCGAAGTGGCGCGCTTCACCGACGGCACGTTCGGCTGGGGCGTCAAAGAACCGGGCCACGGCCTGGTTTTCGCCAACGCCGGGCGCCCGCTCGACGCGCCCGCCTCGGCGCTGTTGTCAGCGACCGGCGACTACGGGCCGCTGCTGCTGCTGGCCTCCGCCGACGAGCTCCCGCAGGCGCTCGTCGGCTACCTGTCGGACATCGAGCCCGCCTACACGAGCGCCCCACAGTTCCAGCCGGTGCGCGGCGTCTACAATCACGGCTGGCTGATTGGCGACGAACACGCGATCTCGGCGGTCATACAGGCCGAAATCGACTCGCAGCTGGAGATCAGCGCGCGCAGCCAGACCTCAGAAGAATCGTCGGTCTCCCAAGTCGAATAGGGGCAACAATTGAGCCAAGCCGAGGATCCCCGCCGCGTCGAGCGCAAGGCGAGCAGCAACGAGGTGACCATCGAGGACGTGCGCCAGCTGATGGGCGCCTCCACGCCCCACTTCGCGCTGCAGCTGCGCAATCGCATCGCCAACCTGATCGCAGGACTGCCACCCGATCACGCCGCGCGCGTGGAAGGCGAGCGCGAGATCGCGCGTCTGCAGCGGCTGGGCTTCGACGGAGAGACGCGCGGCGAGGGCGCCGCGGAGGGCGAGCGCGCCCTGCCATCGCTGAACTTCGCCGCCGGCACGCCGGCGGAACCCTGACCCAGCACTGAGGGCCGCCTATCTCCCGGCGGCGAAGTTGCGCTCGCGACGGGCGTCCGCGAAGCGGGCGCGCAGCAGTTTGAACAGCAGGGCAAACAGCGCCACGTCCACCGGCAGCAAGCCGATCGTCAGCGCGCGCGGTGGGGTCGTGAACGCGGCCACGATCAGGACCACCGCGGTGTGGAACACGATCACCGGCAGCAGCGACAGGATCAGCGTGTGCGAGCGGTACCCGCCGCGGTGCTCGCGCAGCGCCACCTCGACCGTGCCGATCATGACCGCCCCCACTCCCGCGAGCAGCGTCGGGCCACCCGCAGCGAACCCGTGCTTGGACCTGATCAGCCCGACGACCGTGCCGATCGCGCCGACAAAGATCAGCAGCTCGGAGAGCGGCAGGGGGTGCCAGGGCGCCTGCGGGCGGTCGGCCCCCGGTGCCGGCGACCCGGCAGCGCTCGTCGCCCGCGCGCGGACGGGAGTGCTGGGAGCGCTCTGACTCGAAGCGCTCTGACTCCCGCGGGGACTCGAGCGGGCCGGCCGCCGCTTGCGCGAGCGTCCGCGCCGAGCGCTGTCGTGCTTTGCCACGGCGTTAGTAGCGAGACCGGAGTTCACCGCGCCGCATCGCCGTCGATCGTAGCGCCTATCCTGCTTGCGATGTCCCAGACTCCCTCTGCCGCGCAGGAGTCCACGCCCGCGGGCATTCCTCCGAGTGGGCTGCCCGGCCCGTTCCCGGTCGGCGAGTACGCGGCGGCGCTGCGCTCGCAGCTGCGTTCGTTCGCGCGCGTGCAGCTGGTGGGAGAGCTCGTCAACCTGCGCCCGTCGCGGGCGCGGGTGTACTTCGAACTGCGCGACGCCACCGGCGCCATCCCGTGCGCAGCCTGGCGCCAGGACTGGGATCAGATGGTCGCCCGCGCGGGCGCTCCGCAGGAGGGCATGCAGGTGGTGGTGGGCGGCGGCTGCGACTACTACCCCGGCAGCGCCACCTCATCGCCCGGCTTCTCCTTCACGGTGCTCGAGCTGCGGCTGGCAGGCGACGGCGACCTGCTGGCACGCATCGAGCGGCTGCGCAAGCAGCTCGACGCCGAGGGACTGCTCGAGCGCCAGAAGCTCCTGCCCAGACCGGTGCTGCCGCGGACGATCGGTGTCATCACCGGCGAGGGCGGCAAGGCGCGCGACGACGTGCTGGCCGCGCTCGCGCGGCGCGGCTGGGCGGGACGCCTCGTGTGGGGCTTCGCTCCGGTGCAGGATCGCCATGCGGCGCCGGCGATAGTCCGCGCGCTCGGCGATCTCACCGCGGTGGGCGGCGTGGACGTGGCGATCGTCGCCCGCGGCGGCGGCTCGCTCGCCGACCTGCTGTGCTTCTGCGACGAGACCCTCTGCCGGACGGTGGCGCTGCTCGGCGTGCCCGTGATCGCGTCCGTGGGGCATCACACCGATCGCACGCTGCTGGACGACGTGGCGGCGGTGAGCTGCTCCACGCCTACGCATGCCGCCGAGGAGGCCGTCCGCGTCGACTGCACGAACGCCCGCGCCGAGCAGGCCGCCGCCGCGGCGCGCCTGCGCGAGCACGGCCGGCGGGCGGTGCTCTCTCGCGCACGCACGCTGGTGACGCTCTCGCGCGCGCCGTCTGCGCACCTGGAGCGCCAGCGGGCGCGCCTGCACCAACAGCTGCGTGAGATCCGCGCGGGCTCGCGCAGACGCCTGGAGTCCGAGCGGCGGTTGACCGAGCGCCGCGCGGTCGTGTTGCAGCGCAAGGCTGCGTCCTCGGTGCTCGACTGCCGCGAGCGACGACCCCGAGAGCTGGCGCAGCTCGAGCTGGTGTTGGCCGGACACGACCCGCAGCGGACGCTCGAGCGTGGTTACGTGCTGGCGCAGTCGCCCGCCGGCGAGCCCGTCCTCACCGCTGCGAGCGCCCGCGAGGCGGGAGAGCTGAGGCTGCGCTTCGCCGACGGATCGCTTCCTGCGAGGATCCTCGAGCAATGAGGATCGAACGATGAGCAGCCCGCCCGACGATGCCCCAGCGGCGCCCGCCGAGCAGCAGCCGAGCTACGAGGCGGCCGCTGCGCGCGTGGAGGAGATCATCCGCCGCCTGGACTCGGGCGAGGCGAGCCTCGACGAGACGCTCGCGCTCGTCGGCGAGGGCAAGACGCTGATCGAGCTGTGCGCCAGCCAGCTCGCTGCGGTTGGCGACGCGCTGGAGGAGCTGCGCCTGGACGAGCTCGTCACCCGGCTCGAACGCGAGGCCGGCGGATGAGCCGGCGGCGGCGTTGCCTGTGAGCACCTGGGAGGCGCTCGCGGAGCTGGCGGTGGAGATCGAGGACTACACGCTCGAGCCGCTGCGGGCGAGCGTGTCGAGCGAGTTCGAGCGCAAGAGCACCGTCGTGCACCTGCGCGGGGCAGGCGAGGAGGGCCTGGGCGAGGACGTCACCTACGACGCCGTCGATCAGGAGATCCTGCAGGCGGCCGGGCCGACACTGCCGCTGTCCGGGCGCTTCACGCTGGCATCCTTCTGCGCGCACCTGGCGGAGCTCGAGCTGTTCCCCGAGCCGCCGCAGCGCGAGGTCTCGAGCCGCTACCGCACCTGGGCGTACGAGTCGGCAGCGCTGGACCTGGCGCTGCGCCAGGCGGAGACCACTCTGCACCAGGTGCTGGGGCGGGCACCGCAGCCGGTTCGCTTCGTGGTCTCGCTGCGACTCGGCGAGCCGCCGTCGATGGAGCCCATCCGCGAGCGCCTGGACGCCTACCCCACGCTGCGCTTCAAGCTCGACCCGACGAGCTCCTGGGACGAGCGCCTGATCGCCGAGCTGGTGGGCACCGGCGCGGTCGACTCGGTGGACTTCAAGGGCTACTACCACGGCTCGATCGTCGATCAGCCAGCCGACCCCATCCTCTACCGCCGCGTCGTCGAGGCGTTCCCCGAGGCGTGGATCGAGGACCCTGCGCTCACCCCTGAGACCGACGCCGTGCTCGCCTCGCACCGGGAACGCTTCTCCTGGGACGCGCCGATCCACTCGATCGAGGACATCCAGGCGCTGCAGTACCCGCCGCGGATGGTCAACATCAAGCCATCCCGCCTGGGCGGGCTGCGCAGCCTGCTCGACGCCTACGACTACTGCGCCGAGCGCGGGATCGGCAACTACGGCGGCGGCCAATTCGAGCTGGGCGTCGGCCGCGGCCAGAACCAGTACCTGGCCTCGCTGTTCCACGCCGACGCACCCAACGACGTTGCGCCCACCGGCTTCAACCTCCCCACACCGCCCGCAGGACTGCCGAGCAGCCCGCTCGCTCCCGCTCCCGCTCGGCTCGGCTTCCGCTGGGGCTGATACGGCAGCGGACGCCCGCGGCCCGCGGCGCCAGCGCAACTTCCATGCCACCATTCGGTTTCGCAACCCATAGCCGATAACGTCGGGGCCGCCGGTCGGGCGTCGCCCCAGCCCCGTTCGGACGAGCGTGGTTCTGCGCGAAGGAGTTCCAGGTCTTGGCGAGCACATGCACGCACAAGCGATCGAAGTTCATTGCCGTGACAGCCGTCGCGCTGCTGGCGTGCCTGCTCGCGGGACGCCCGCTGCCCGCCAAAGCGGCTGACGCCGGCGGCACGCAGGCGGCCGGCGCCACCTCGACCGCCGACAGCGGCGGCGCCTCGACGAGCAAGAGCAAGAGCTCCTCCACGAAGCCCAAGGCCAAGGCCGCCTCACCCCACGTGCTGAGCGTGCGCATCACGGGTGTCAGCTGCGTGCCCGCGGTGCACTGCAGCGCCAACCCCCACCAGGTCTCCACGCATGGCACGCTGCTGCTCAAGGGGATCGGCCTGAAGTCCGGCATGGTCCTCGCCTTCCCTCACTCGACCAACGCCCGCATCAGCCGCTTCCAGTCCGCCCCGGTCGCGCACCTGCGCAAGACCAGCGCCGGCCTGATGGCAACCGTTCCCGACGCTGCCCACTCCGGCCACATCATGGTCCTGCTCGGCAGCGGGCGCTACACGAGCTCGTACGGGCCGATCTCCGTCTACACCCACGCACTGCACCCGCCGCCCGCGCCCAAAGTCCCCGCCGCCGCCCCCGCGACAGCCGTCGCCGCCAGCGGCACGGCCTTCGAAGGCCAGGGCATGTGGATCTGGTACGTCGACAAGTCCAGCGGCGGGAGTGTCGCCTCGATCGTCGCCCAGGCCCACGCCGCGGATGTGACCACGCTGTTCATCAAGAGCTCCGACGGCCCCAGCAACTACTGGAGCCAGTTCTCGCCACAGCTCGTCGCAGAACTGCACGCCAACGGTTTGAAAGTGTGCGCCTGGCAGTTCGTCTACGGCAGCGACCCCGTGGGCGAGGCCAACCTCGGCGCCGAGGCCGTGGCCGACGGCGCGGACTGCCTGGTGATCGACGCCGAGAGCGAATACGAAGGCCGCTACGCCGCCGCGCAGACCTACATCGACGACCTACGCGCGAAGATCGGCCCCGACTACCCCCTCGGCCTGGCCTCCTTCCCCTACGTCTTCGACCACCCCTCCTTCCCCTACTCCGTCTTCCTCGGGCCGGGCGGCGCGCAGTACAACGTGCCGCAGATGTACTGGAAAGACATCGGCCAGTCGGTCGACACCGTCTACGCCAACACCTACATCGCCAACCGCGTGTACGGGCGCCCCATCTTCCCCCTCGGGCAGACCTACGGCGGCGTCTCCTCCGCGGAACTGCTGCGCTTTCGCGAGGAGGCCGTCGACTATGGAGCCCCCGGAATCTCCTTCTGGGACTGGCAGGAAAGCGCCACCGCCGACTGGACCACGCTCGCCACACCGCTCGCGCCGCTGACGAGCGTCACACCCAACAGCGAATACCCGGAACTGAAGGACGGCAACAAGAACGACGAGGTGCTGTGGATGCAGGAGCACCTGGCGGCGGCCATCCCCACGCAGGAAACCAGCGGCACGTTCAGCGCGGCGACCCTCACCAACGTCGAGGCCTTCCAGACGGCCCACGCCATCGCGCCCACCGGCGTGGTGGAAGCGGCGACGTGGACGGCGCTATTGGCGCTCACGCCTGTGGCTGTGGACTGGACCGGGAGCGGACCGAGCGACTGATTCGCGCTCGCCGGGGCCGGCCCGCCGGCGCGGACGTCAGCCCAAAGGGAGCTCCAAGCGGTGCGAGCGGGCGATCTGCTCGGCCATGCGCTCGCCGACGCCAACCTCCTCGGCGACGTCGCTCCATCGAGCTACGACCGCGACGACTTCCGCGAGGATCGCCTCGGCGCGGCCGCGCTGCAGGCCTGCGACGGTCGCGACCGCTCGCAGGTCGGCGACGGTGAAACCGTCGCGCTTGCCGTTGATCGACATCTGGTGGCTGTCCAGCCATAGGTTCCCGGGCCTCCACGCCCAGATCACGTCGTAGGCGGGAGCCAGCGACCACGCGCCCTCGCGGTCCATCAGGAAGGCGATGTTCTTGACGTGATCGTCCTGGTTGCGCGCGACGACGTTGAAGACCATGCGTCTGAACTGCTGCTCGACTACGGGCGTGCCGAGGCCCAGCCGCCGGATCAGCAGCAGCACCTGCTCGTAGCTGTAGGTGCCCGGCTCGTTGTAGCTGACGTGCTCCAGCGCGCCGACCGTCTGCATGTGCAGCTTGCCGCCGCCGTTGGGCCGGTCGAAGCGGCGGGTCATGAAGTGCCTGCGGCCGTGCTCCTCCAGCAGCCGGCACTCGGTCATCTCGATGCCGGCGGTGCGCGCCATGATCGAGTACGCGTACTCGACGGCGCCCCACCCCTCCGGGTCGGCGAGCCCGTGGTCACCCGCGTGCGAGACGCCGTCGAACTTCAACAGCCAGTGCCGGAATCCCTCACCCACCGCGACCTGCCCCGAGCGCACCTGGCCGGTGGCGTCGTTGTAGGCGATGAACGCCTTCGGGCGCGCGCCGCCCGCGGAGCTGCCGATCGCGAGGATCGCCTTCATCGCCTCCTCCTCCGGATTCTCGCTCAGCTCGGCCACGAACTGCGCGCGCTCGGCCAGCACCTCGCTGGCGAGGCGCACGAGCGCATCGACCTGGAGATCCTCGCCCGCCGGCACCTCGGGCTCGCGCGCCGGCTGAAACTCCAGCGCCCCGACGCCGCGCGTGCCGACGTAGCAGAGGCGCTGAACCACGTCGAAGCTCGACCGATCGCGTCCCTGCGAGGCCAGCCACGCGTCGATGAGCGCCGTTCCCCAGCGATCGGGCAGCGAGTCGGCGAGCAGGCCGGGGAGACCGCTGAAGGCGTCCTGCGGCAGACCGGGGAAGCTGTAGGGCTGCGCGCGCAGGGGCATCCGCACCGGCGCGAGCTGGATACCGCTGCGGACGAACGCCGGGTCGTACTGGAACGTCGCGTAGCGTCCAGGAGCGTCGATCGACACCGCCGCGATGCGCGCCCCCCACAGCGTCACCGCCGCGACCGTCATGGAACCCCGCCCCGCCCCTCGCCCCGCCCCTCGCCATCGGGCTCATCGCCCCACGTCCACGGCCTCTCGCCGGGCTCGTCAGCTGCCCGCCCCCGGCCGCTGGCGCGCCGCCGCGCGTGACGCTGCTCGCGTTCCAGCTGCGCGATCGGAAGCACGATCGACTCTGGCACCGCCGCGTCGAGCGCCCCGAGCAGCCCCAGCGTGCGCAGCAGCTTGACCATCGAGGTCATCTGGACCGACTCCCCCCGCTCCGCACGCTGCACCGTCGCCTGGCCAAGCCCCGCCTCAGCGGCCATCTGCGCCTGCGTCCAGTTGCGCTCGAGGCGCTGGCGCGCCAGCCTGCGGCCGAGCTCCTCGAGCACCGCATCGTCGGTCATCAGCTCTTCGAGATTCATCAGTAGTGATGTACTAGGTCGAAATTTGGCAGGAAGACATCTGATCTGATGTAGAGCATAGCACGAAGCAAGATAGTATCTACATCACTTATGATGCCTTATGGCTGTTCTTACGGCTTAAGCATCATTATTGATCGACCATCCGTACACAGCGCAGTTCCACCCCCTCCGGAGACCGAACGACAGAGCGCCCCGCAGCAGCCAACCGGGCACTGCGCGGGGCGTCTCATGCGCACGGCAGCGCGGGGCGCCCGATCAGAGCACCCCGCGACCCGCGAGGCCGGCCCGCAGGCCGGCCCCTTGAACGTCAAACGTGTGCCAGCTGAGCGCAGTTACCGCTCTGACGCGCGAGAGCCAAGCGAGGCCAGGACGCAGGGAGCGAAGTGTGCTCCGCACACGAGCGACTGAGGACGCCGCCTCGCGCCGGCTATCGCGCGTCAGACGCGCTGGATCAACGTGGCGGTGCCGAGCCCGCCACCGCAGCACATCGTCACGAACCCGATCTCCTTGTCCGAGCGCTCTAGCTCGTGCAGGAGTGTGGTGAGCAGCCGGGCTCCGGTCGAGCCGAGGGGGTGACCCAGGGCCATCGCCCCGCCGTTGACGTTCACGCGGTCCATGTCCGGGCTCAGCTCGCGTCGCCATGCAGCCACGACAGGCGCGAACGCCTCGTTGATCTCGAACAGGTCGATGTCGCCGATCCCCATGCTGTTGCGCTCGAGGATCTTGCGCGTGGCCGGGATCGGGCCCTCCAGCATTTTCACCGGGTCACAGCCGACGGTCGTCTGGTCGACGATCCGCGCGCGCGGCGTCAGGCCGAGCTCCTTGGCCTTGTCCGCCGACATCAGCAGCACCGCTGCCGCGCCGTCGGAGATCTGCGACGCGTTGCCCGCCGTGATCTTGCCGTCCGGCTTGAACGCCGGCTTCAGCTGCGAGAGCGCCTCCAGGTTCGTGTCCGGGCGGATGCCCTGGTCGGTCACGTACGTGTCGCCGTTGACCTTCATCGGCACGATCTCGCGCTCGAAGCGGCCCTCCTCCGTCGCCTGGTGGGCGAGGCGGTGCGAGCGCACAGCCAGCTCGTCCAGCTCCGAGCGGGAGATCTCCCACTGGTCGGCGATCATCTCAGCGCCCAGGCCCTGACCGACGATGTTGTGCTTGGCCAAGAGCTCCGGCGGGAACGCCACGCCAAACTCGCCCTGCGTCTGCGCCACCGCGGAGAACGGCAGGTGGCCCATGTGCTCAACGCCCGAGCCGATCATCGCGTCGTGCACGCCCGCCGCGATCAGGCCCGCCGCGAAGTTCACAGCCTGCTGGGCCGAGCCGCACTGGCGGTCCACCGTCGTGCCCGGCGTCTCGATCGGCAGGCCCTCCTGCAGCCACGCGTTGCGCGCGACGTTCAGGCCCTGCTCGCCGAACTGCGACACGCAGCCCGCGATCACGTCTTCCACCTGGGCGGCGTCGATGCCCGCGCGCTTGATCACCTCGGTGTAGACCGCCCCGAGCAGCTCGTTCGGGTGGGTGTCCTTGTAGTAGCCCTTTTCCTTGTGACCGCGGCCGATCGGCGTGCGCACCGCCTCTACGATCACGACTTCGCGTCCCTCTGGTTGCCTCATGTCGGGAGTCCTCCTACTGTGTGTTGCTCAGGGATATGGAAATGATTGGAGCCCGCCCACCCGGCCCGCCCATCTGCTCCAAGTAGTTGAGGGCCCACCCACCCGCGTCTGAATAAGATGCCCGGACCCTGCATCCGTAATTCTACCGTGGTCATCGATTGACTGGTCAGTCAGCCAGGGTCGTGGTGGCTGATCCAGCACAAAGGAGGAGCGTGAGCAAACGCCTCGGCATAGCCGGAAGCGGCGCCATCGCCTGCGGCCTGGCAGCCACCGCAGCCCACCACGGGCCGGTGCTGCTGCTGGCCCGCTCGCAGAGCTCCGCCGACCGTGCCCGCGCGACCGTCGAGAAGACCCTTTCGAAGCTCGAGGTCGAGGTCGACCCCGAGCACGTCGAAATCGTCACCGACATCCGGGCGCTGGAAGAGGCTACGTTCGTCGTGGAGGCGGTGGTCGAGGACCACGACGTCAAGGCGCAGCTGCTCGGCGAACTGAACGCGATCCTCGACAAGGACGCGATCCTCGCCAGCACCACCTCCTCGCTGTCGGTGGAGAGGCTCGCCGAGGCCAGCGGACGGCCGGAGCGCTTCCTGGGGCTGCACGTGTTCAACCCCGTGACCAAGATGAAGCTGATCGAGCTGATCTTCCCGCCCGCCGCCAGCGACGAAACCCGCGCCCGCGCCCTGGCGCTGTGCGAGACCTTCGAGAAGACGCCCGTCGAGGTCCCCGACGTCCCCGGCTTCGTCGTCAACCGCCTGCTGTTCCCCTACCTGTTCAGCGCAGTGCGGCTCGTGGAAGAGACCGGCATGGACCCCGCCAACGTCGACACCTGCATGCGCCTCGGCGCCGGGCACCCGATGGGGCCGCTCGCGCTGCTCGACCTCGTCGGGCTCGATGTCTCCATCGCCATCGGCGAGACCATCGGCGAGCCCGTTCCCGCACGGCTGCGCGAGCTGGCCGCAGAAGGCGCTCTGGGACGCAAGAGCGGCCGCGGCATGCACGCCTACTGACCGTCGACGAGAGGCTTCTTCGTCAGAATTTATATACAGGGAGCCTGACTTTTAGCTGCTGTTGAACAAGCTCGCAATACTGGTTCATGCGACGTCATGTCGCATCGCACACCCGCCTCCTCCCAGTGCACACGATCCGGTCCGCCCCCCCCGCGGGCCGGACGTGTTTAACGGCTCAATCCTCCGCTGAGCGCCCGTCGCGCGGGGGAACCTGGCGGCGCTCGCGGATGCGCACCGCCTCGATGCGATTGTCGCGCACCGACTCCACGCGGATCGAGTAGCCGTTCGCCGGGACCGTGTCCCCGCGCTTTGGCAGTCGCCCGAGCTGGGCGAAGACGAACCCGCCGACCGAGTTGTACGCGTCGCTGTCCACCGGCAGGTGCAGGCCGTAGTCGGCAAGGTCGGTGACCGCCACGTGCCCGCGCACGAACCAGTCGCCATCCGCCAGCCGGCGGATCTCCCCCGCCGCGGGGTCTGTCTCGTCGGCGATCTCGCCCACGACCTCCTCGATGATGTCCTCCACGCTCACCACGCCCACCACCCTCCCGTACTCGTCCACCACCACAGCGAGCGAGGTTCGCTGGCGCTGCAGGTCGGCGAGCAGGTCGTCCAGCGGCTTCGTCTCCGGCACGATCAGCGCGTCGTGGACGACCGGCTCGATCGGCGTGCGCGGGCCCTCCTCCATCAGCTGGCGCACCAGCTCTGAGACGTGCACCAGGCCGCGAATCCGGTCGCGGTCTTCCTCCTCTGTCACCAGCAGGCGCGTGTGGCCGCTGGACACGCACAGCCCCAGCGCCGTCTCCACGTCCTGGGAGACGTCCACCGTGACCACCGCCGGCGCCGGCGTCATCACCTGGCGCGCCTCCTGTTCGTGCAGGTGAAAGACGCCCGTCAGCATGCCCGCCTCGCCCTGGTCGATCTGCCCGCCCTCGTGGGACTCCGCGATCAGGCGCTTCAGCTCATCCGTGGAGCCGCCGCGGCGCTCCTGGCTCATGTCCACGCCCAGCACGCGCAGAATCCTGTCCGCGACCCCGCTCAGCGCGACGATGAACGGGTGGAACAGCACGCTGAACGCCTGCAGGGGCCCTGCGACCCTGCGTGCGACCGCCTCCGCGCGGTCGATCGCGTAGAACTTCGGCACCATCTCGCCCGCCACCAGCTGCGCGGAGGAGATGATCGCGAACGCCACGACCACCGCCACGACCACCGCCACCCCGTGGCTGATCGTGTTTCCCAGAGCGCTCTTCAGGAGCGCCGCCAGCGCGGGCTCGCCCAGCGCTCCGATGCCGATCGAGGCGAGCGTGACGCCGATCTGCACGGCGGAGATGTAGTCGTTGACGTTCTCCAGCTGCGTGAGCGCGAGCGCCGACCCTTTCGCGCCTGCCTCGCGCATCAGTTCCAACCGCGCCTTGCGCGAGCGCACGAGCGCATACTCCGCGATCACGAAGAACGCGTTGATGGCGATCAGCACCGCCGTCAGGATCAGCTTGAGGCCGTTCACGCGCGCCCGGCAGTCCCCGCCACGCCGCGCTCGCGCGATCTCATGCAGCCTCGACCAGTACAACGACGGCGCCAGCGGCCGGTCGGGGCGATGCTACTTCGGGGAAGATCTTCGTCGTCGTTCATCGCGCTTGTCGACGGCTCAAAGTTAGCAAGGGAGATGGTCGGACACCAGCCGGCCCAGGCCAACGGACACGCATGGACGGCAAGCTCGGAGGCGTCTATGCGAGACGGTCGATCTCGCCGGCCAGCGCGAAGTCCGAGTCGGTCAGACCGCCCTGCGAATGCGTCGAGAGCGTCAAGCGGACCTTGTTCCAGCCGTGAACGAGGATGTCCGGGTGGTGGTTCGCCGCCTCCGCCGCCTGCGCCACGCGGTCGACGAACGCGATCGCCGCCGCGAAGTCCGCCAGCTTCCACTCGCGCGCGATCGCATCGTCCGAGCCCTCCACGCGCTGCCACTGCTCGCGCTCGGCCAGAAGCTTCTCGATCTCCGCGTCTGTGAGCAACGTCATCGCGCTTCGAGCTTAGCGATGCGCCTACAGTCAACGCGTGCGGATCGTCAGCCTCGTACCCCACGCCACGGAACTGCTCTTCGCGCTCGGCCTCGGCCCCGAGACCGTCGCCGTCACGCACGAGTGCGACTACCCGCCCGCTGCCGAGCAGCTGCCGCGCGTCACGCGCGACGTGCTCCCAAGCGGTCTCAGCGCCGCCGAGATCGACGCCGCGGTGCGCGAGCGGACGCTCGCCGGCGAGGCCATCTACGAGCTCGACCGCGAGCAGCTCGCCGCGCTCGAGCCCGACCTGATCGTCACGCAGGCGCTGTGTCCCGTGTGCGCCGTCTCCTACGACGAGGTCGCGGTCCTCGCCAAGACGCTGCCGTCGGCGCCGCGCGTGATCGCCCTGGACCCCAAGACGCTGGGCGAGACGCTCGGCGACGTGCGCACGATCGCGCAGGCCACCGATCGACGCGACGACGGCGTCGATCTGATCGGCGCGGCGGCTGCGCGCATCGACCGCGTCAAGCTCGCCGTGCGCGGGCAGCCGCGTCCACGCGTAGCCGCGCTGGAGTGGCTGGACCCGGTCTACATCGCCGGCCACTGGACGCCGCAGCTGATCGAGCTCGCAGGCGGCGAGGACGTGCTCGGCCTCGCCGGAGAACCGTCGCAGACGGTGTCATGGGAGGAGCTCGCGGCCGCCAGGCCCGACGTGGTCGTGGTGATGCCATGCGGCTATGACGCGCCGCGCGCGCACGCCGAGGCCGTCGCCTACGAGCGCGAGCTGGCAGCGCTCCAGGCGCAGCGGATCGTGGCTGTCAATGCCTCCGCCTACTTCTCGCGGCCCGGTCCGCGGCTGATCGACGGCCTGGAGCTGCTCGCGCACATCCTGCATCCGCAGCGCATCGAGCAACCCGCCGGCACCGACGCGCTCGCGGTGGCTGAGCGCCCCGCGCTCCACTGAGCGCGTACGCCGAGCGCTCAGGATTCGGGGGGCGCCACGAGCGTCGTCTGGGAGACGCTTTCGACCTCGCTGGATTTCGCTGTGGCCAGCGAGCCCGCCACGGCCGCAACCGCGATCACAGCGCAGCCGATGTATGCCAGCACCTGCGCCCGGTGGCGGTCGCCGAGCTGGAACAGCGCCGCCACCAACGCACCGCCGATCAGACCGCCGATGTGCCCGCCCCAGGAGATGCCGGGGATCGTGAAGCTGATCACCAGGTTCAGGAGGATCAGCGTGCCCACGCCGCTCTGCATCAGCGGGATCTTGCGAGCGCGCATCTCCACCGCCGCCGCGCCCATCACGCCGAAGATCGCGCCGGAGGCCCCGACCGTGAGGCTGTGGGGCGAGACCAGCAGCGCCCCCAGCGCGCCCGTCAGTAGGGAGACCGCGTAGATCAGGCCGAACTTCAGGCGCCCGATCGCCGGCTCGAGCATCATCCCCAGGTAGTAGAGCACCCACATGTTGAAGCCGATGTGCAGGAGGTTCTCGTGCATGAACCCTCCCGTCACGATCCGCCACCACTGGCCGTGAGCGACCCCCTGCCCGACGAACCCAGGCGCTTCCGTGCTGCCCAGCAGCGCGCCTTTGGTTATCAGCGACCCCGAGGCTTCGCCGGAGATCGTCCACGCGCCGTGGCCCTCAGCCAGGAACACGATCACGTTGATCGCGATCAGCGCGTACGTGAGCCGCGGGACGCTCGTCGCGCCACGCATGCGCACGACCTTTGTGCGCTGTTTGGCGCACTCCGGGCAGCGCATGCCCACCGGGGTGGTGGTCATGCAGTCGGGGCAGATCGGCCGCCCGCAGTTCGAGCAGGAGACCCCCGTCTCGCGCGAGGGGTGACGGTAGCAAGTGGCCATATCGAGGAGAGAGAGCGTAGCTAAAGGCCGCCCGGGCGCCGGCCGGCTGGAGGCTGGACTCAGCGGTCGCCCAGCAGCTTGCGCGTCTCGCGACCGATGTCGCGGACCGTGCGCTCGGCAGTGCGGTTGAGAGAGCTCCAGCTCACGCCCTCCAGGACTCCCCCGGAGTCGTGCGCGTGCCTGCGCGCACGCAGCAGCACGAGCCCCGCGCCGGCCGTGCCGCCCACCACCAGCGCCGCCGCCGGGCGCACCCAGTTGCGCGGATCGCGCATCGCCGAGAGCTCCCACGCCTCGAGCTCGTCCGCTGCCATCTCCGTGATGCTCGTCAGTGTGCCCTCCAGGCGCTCGACCAGGTCCGCCGGCGGCTCCACCGGGGAGAGCGCTTCGCGCAGCAGACCCTCGAAGTTGTGCGCGGCCTCACTCATTGACGATCCCCTCCAGCTGCTTGATCGCCCGATGGATCAAGACCTTGGTGGCGCCGTCCGAGCGCCCCAGCGCACGAGCGATCTCGCGGTTGTCCATGCCCAGGGCGAAGCGCATGATCAGAGCCTCGCGGCGGTCGTCGGGGAGCGTCTGCACGCCGTCCAGCACGCGACTCAGCTCGTCGCGTCCCTCCACCAGCTGCTCGGTCGTGTGGACCGCGGCCAGCGTGGTCGTGTCGTCGATCGACGAGACCGGCTTGCGCGAGCGGTCGCGATACAGGTTCGCCGCCAGGTTGTGCGCGATGCGAATCAGCCACGGACGCAGCGGCCGCCCATCCGATTCGCGCTGCGCACGCTCGAAGTGGCGATAGGCCTGCAGGAACGTCTGCTCTGTGAGGTCCTCCGCATCGTGATGATCGCCCACCCGGTAGTAGGCGTAGCTGTACACGTCGCGCAGGTGCGCCCGGTAGAGCTCTGAGAACTCCGCGTCCAGCTGCGCCTTGGGCTTCTCGCTGGCTTGCTCGCTCACTCATCGCACACTACCCCTGGTAAACCGGCGGCGGCGTTCAGGCCGCGCGGGATACCTCGCGCCGGGGAGCCTCGCCGATCTGCGCCGGGGTGGCGGCGTCGGAGCCGCCCAGCCAGTGCCACTGCAGGCTCACGCACGCCCAGATCCGCTCCGTGACTGCGGCCGCAAGCGCCGGTGAGCAGCGCTCGACGGTCGGGTAGCGCAGCGGAGCGCCCACGCGCAGCCGGACCTTGCGCGGGCGAATGCGCCAGCCCCTGCGCACGGCGTCGCTGCCGATCACCGCCACCGGGACCACCGGCGCGCCTGTTTCCAGCGCCAGGCGCCCGATCCCGCGCCGCGGCTCGCCCAGCGGCCCCGGGCGCACGCGCGTGCCCTCCGGGAACACCACCACGCAGTCGCCCCTCGCGAGGATCGCCCGAGCGGTCTGCATCGCGTCGCCGTCGCCCGCCCCGCGATCGACCGGGAACGCGCCGAGCGCGTTCAGCGCCCACGCCTGCCAGCGCTTTTCGAACAGCTCGCGCTTGGCCATGTAGTACACCGGCCTTCTCGCCAGGGTGCCGATCACGAACGGATCCAGGAAGCTGCGGTGGTTGGACGCCAGCAGCAGCGGGCCGCTCCTCGGCAGGTGCTCGCGCCCCACACGCTGCATGCGGAAGTACACGAGGAAGAACGGCACGAACATCGCGCGCACGACCCAGTAGAGCACCGGGTTCACGCCCTTGTGCAGCGAGCGCTCGCGAAACTCGCTCAGGTCGAGCGACGGACCGTCGTCAGCGCCTTGCGGCGAGGGGAGATCCTGACGGGCGAGCATCTGGGCCATATCTCTCATACACCGCCGGCGAGGGCGCCGTTACAGGGCTCCGGCGAACTCTCCGAGGCGGTCGAGCGGCGCCGCCGAGCCGCCGTCGCAGCTCGGGCTACTGACCCGGGGTGCTGGCAGTACCCTGACCGAGGATCCGCTCGATCGCGGCGACCAGCACGCCCTCTTCCTCGGCGATCAGCCGGCGCACCGCCATGACGAACGCGGGAACGGCCCAGAAGTCGCCACACACCCACAGAAGCCCCGCGCCGATCTGCTGGTCGCCGAACGGAGGGATGCCCACGCCGGGCACGTGGTTGTACACCGAGTACCACGAGTGGTGGGTGAGCAACGTCATCGACATCGCCAGGATGAACATCACGACGTTCGTCGCGACCAGCGCAATCGCCTGACCGGCGGGCGTCATCCGCACCCGCAGCGGCGGAGAGGCGAGGATCTGCAGCCAGAACAGAACGCCCACGACGAGCATGCTGGCGTTCATCAGCGAATGCACCGTCCCGTTTGTCTCAGACAGGTCGAACGGCCCGGGAACCTGCCAGCCGACCATCACGACGTTGAACGCCGCCACGGCCACCAGCGGCCGGGTCAACAGTCGGCCGAGGGCGCGCAGCGGGCGCGTCCAGCGCTCCTGCACGATCGCCCTGAACGCGGGACGGCGCAGCCGCAGTGGCGGCCCCAGGAGCAGCGGCTGCCACGGAGCGCCCGCGACGATCAGCGAGGGTGCGGCCAGGAGCAGCAGCAGGTGCTGGATCATGTGCAGGTAGAAGTAGGAGTAGCCCCAGTGTTCGATCGGCGACTCGAGCGCCACCACCACAACCGCCAGGCCGCCGTAGAACCACAGCGAGCGCAGGCGCCGTCGCAGAACCCGGTCGCGCCGGGTGCGCCGCAGCAGACGCTGCAGGCCGAGCTCGTGCCAGAGCGCAAGCACGACCACCACCACGACGACCGCCGGATTGGACCAGTGATTCGCCAGCGAGCTCACGCCGCCGGTCCCGACGCGGGCGCCACGCGACGCAGGCGGGAGCTGTTCCAGACGACGAAGCTCGAGGACAGTGCCATGGCTGCCCCGGCGATCAGGGGGTCGAGCAGGCCAAGCGCGGCCGCGGGGATCGCCGCCAGGTTGTAGAGAAATGCCCAGGCCAGATTGCCTCTGATCGTCTCGAGCGTCCTACGCGCCAATCGGATCGCTGTCGCCGCGACGCAAAGGTCGTCGCGCACGATGATGAGATCTGCGGCGTTGATCGCGGCGTCGGTGCCCGAGCCGACCGCCAGGCCGAGGTCCGCGGCCGCCAGTGCCGGGGCGTCGTTCACGCCGTCGCCCACCATCGCGACGCAGCGGCCCTCGTCCTGAAGGCGCCGGATGACCGCGACCTTCTCGGAGGGCAGCGCGCCGGCGATCACCTCGTCGATCCCGATCGACGCACCCACGGCCTTGGCGGTCATCTCGTTGTCTCCCGTCAACAGCACGCAGCGCAGTCCCAGCGCCTGCAGCTCGCGCACCGCAGGGGCGGCCGAGGTACGGATCGCGTCGGCGAGGGCAAGCGCACCGATCGGGACTCGGCCACGGCGGACCACGACAACCGTCTGCCCAAGGCTCTCCCACTCCAGACAGCGGTCAGCAAGGGTGCGTGGGAGCGGATCGAGCTGGCCATCGCCCCCGTCGACCCGTCCGATGTAGATCTCCTGCCCCTCCACGATCCCGCGTGCGCCGATCCCGGGCAGCGCGACGAACGAGTCCACCTCCGGCAGCGCGCCGATCCTGTGCTCGGCCATGCCGGCGATGGCGTGCGCGACTGGATGCTCCGACGCCCGCTCGACCGCTCCCGCCAAGCGCAGAACCTCGCGCTGTTCGACCCCCGCGACGGCTTCGAGGTCGGCCAACTTCATCCGGCCCGTGGTCAGCGTCCCGGTCTTGTCGAGCACAACGGTGTCCACGCGACGAGACGCCTCGATCGCCCCATAGCCCTTGAAGAAGATCCCCAGCCGCGCCCCCGCCCAGGAGGCCACGAGCAGCGCGGCCGGCGTCGCAAGGCCGAGCGCGCACGGGCAGGCGATGATCAGTACCGAGAGGGCAGCACTGATCGCCGCCGTCGCGGGATTGCCCGTCAGCCGCCACACGACCAGCGTGCCGATGGCGAGGAACAGAACCGTGGGCACGAACACGCTGGACACGCGGTCGGCCAGCTGCTGGACTGCCGCCTTCTCGTTCTGGGCGTGCTCGACCAGGCGCAACATCTGACCAAGCTGCGTCTCGCGGCCAACCCTGGTCGCTTGCACCACGACCCGGCCGGTGAGCGAGACCGTGCCCCCGAGCACCGGGTCTCCCGGGCCCACGTCGACCGGCCGCGACTCGCCCGTCATGACGCTGCGGTCGATCGCCGATTGCCCGAGAACGACGTTACCGTCGGTTGCCACCGTCTCCCCCGGGCGCACGACGAAGCGCTCACCCACGGCAAGATCCGCGATCGCGCGCCGCTGCTCGCGACCGCCGGCGTCGAGCACGACCACGTCACGCGCCGCGACCGCGGCGAGTGCGCGCAGCGCGTCACCGCTGCGCCGCTTGGACCACGCCTCGAAGTAGCGCCCGGCGAGCAGGAACGTCGTCACCCCAGCGGGAACGTCGAGGTATATGCCACCGCCCGAGCTGCTGACGAGCCCGTGCAGCAGCGAACGGTGTACGCCGGCGTCAAGGACGAACATCGAGTAGAGCGACCAGCCCGTCGCGGCCAGGATCCCCAGCGATACCAGGGTGTCCATCGTCGTAGTGCCGTGACGAGCGTTCCGGACAGCCGCCTGGTAGAACGGCCAGGCAGCCCAGGTCACCACCGGTGCCGCCAGTGCCACCATCAGCCACTGCCATCCCGCGAACCGCACCGCGGGGTAGACCGAGAACGCGATCGACGTGTCGCACAGCGGCATGAACAGCGCGGCGGCCACGAAGAGCCGACGGCGCAGGTAGCGGACGCGCTGCTCCAGCTCGACCGCGCCCGCCGTGGCTCCCTGCCGGTCGTGGCCGACGAGCTCAGCGGTATAGCCGGCATGCGTGATCCTGTCGATCAGGCGCTCCACCGGCATGTCCGCTGGGAGGCTGACGGTCGCGCGCTCACTGGCATAGTTGACGTGCGCCATCACGCCTTCCAGCTTGTTGAGCGTCCGCTCGACGCGAGCGACGCAGGCGCCACAGGTCATTCCGCCGATCGCGAGCGACAGCTCACGGTGTTCCGGCGGCAACGTGCTCGGGTTCGCAGGGGAAGCGACGCTCACTGCACCCTCCGAGGATAGTCCGAGTCCGCAGCGTCCGGAGGCCGCTCGCAGCGGTGCAACGGCCGTGAGACCCTCGTGATACGGTCCGCAACCGTGCAGCTCGAGAGAGAACCATTCGCTCGACGCCTCCGGCGTCCCGCTCGGCGCTCAGGATCGAGCCGCCCCCGGCCATACGGGGACACGAGGAGCCCTCACGGCGGGGGTCGCGCGCGATGAGCCACGTGCCCGGTTGGGGGAGCTGGAGTGTCGTGCCGCTGCTGTGGATCGGGCTGCTGGCTGCCGGTGCTTGGTACGTATGGATGATGCGCCGCGTCCGTCGTCTCACCGGCAAGTCGGTGGGACCGGGCCATTGGGGCTTCTACGCAGCCGGCCTGCTCGTGCTGCTCATCGCGCTGGGGTCGCCGTTGAACACGATGGCCGTGCACTGGCTGCTCTCCGCGCACATGATCCAGCACACTCTGCTCTCGGACATCGCCCCGCCGCTGATCATCCTCGGCCTGCGCGCGCCCGTGCTGCCGCTCGGCGTGCCGGCGCCGCTGTTGAAGCGGCTCGCCCACCGCGGCACTCTCGGGCGCGTGTGGGGCGTCCTGACGAAGCCCTACGTGGCGCTGCCTCTGTGGGCGGGGACGCTGCTCGCCTGGTCCTACCCGCCGGTGTTCGACTACACCGCGCAGCACCAGATGCTGCACAACTTCGAGCACTTCACCCTCTTCTACACGGGCTTTGCGATGTGGTGGCTGATCATCACCCCGCTTCCCACCGAGCGCCGCGACCCGGGCTTCGCCCGTCTCGCATACATCGGCTTCTCCCGCATCGCCAGCGCCGTCATATGCGTGCCGCTCGCGTTCATCGGGACCACCGAGTACCCGCTCTATGTGAGCTTCCCCCGCGGATACGGGATATCCGCGATCAACGACCAGCACATCGCCGGCGCAGCCGTGTGCCTGGTCGAGTTCCTCGTGTTCGGGATTGCGATGGCGGTGGTGTTCGTCGACGCTCTGAACCGCGAGGAGCGCGCCCAAGCATTCGCCGAGATGCTCGCAGCGCCCTCCCGCTAGAGCGCGCATCTGGTTGCCGGCCGTCCTGATCGCTGATCTCGACCGAGGCAGCTACCGTGAGGTTGGCATCGCAAGCGCGCTAGCATCTACATAGAAACTTATGTAGAAGGAGCTTGCAATGGCTCGGGAGAGCGCCGCAACAAAAACGTCGGGATCGGCAGCGCGCGGCCGTGCGTCGGGTCGTAGTGCTGACGCACCATGGGGTCCGACAGAGATCCAGCGCGACTACCGGACGCTGCTCGACCGGGCCAAGGACACACCCCAGGAAGTGATCGACTCCGATGGCGAGCTGCTCGTCATCCAGACCAAGGGTGTCGCGGAGTTCCAGCGGCGCTTGCAAGCGCAGGTCGCCGAGACGGCTCGCTTCGTGGCGATCTTCAACGAGCATCGCGAGGTGCCGCCGTCGGAGTGGGCGATGCAAACCGCTTACCCGTGGCTCGCCGCGTTCTCGAGCGATGAGGTCGAGGAGTTCTCACGCGAGCTCGTGGCCGATACGTTCGACGCCGCCCAACGGGGCACGGTGGAGCACATCAAGGGCAACCTGCGCGCCTGGGCCTCAACCGCGGGCGTCTATGGGCAGCCGGACGCGATGCGCGCACTGCTCTCGCAGGTCGATCTCGACGGGATCGTCGAGGTTCTGCCTCCGTCTGAGGGGCAGGTCCGGGCGGCCCAGGCGTGACCCGAGAGGTCTCCGCGCCGAAGGGGCGCTACTCCGGGCGCCACAAGGTCTACTGCACCGTCTATCGCGACTGGAACAAGCTGTGTCAGAACCGTCCCGGGCCGATGCGCCGCTGCTACATCGAGCTCGCCGACAATCCGTTCCCGCCGATGCAGACCAACCGCCACCACCAGCTGAAGGGCAAGCTCAAGGGCTTCTGGGAGTACGAGGTCGACGGCGGCGCGCGCGTCCGCTACAAGCGCGGCCCCGACGATCGCGTCATCGTGCTGGTCGTCTACGCCGGACCGGCTCCCTCAGACACTCACTGACACCCTGAAAGCACACCTCGAGTTTGACATCCCGCCCAGTATGTGATGAGATACCGGTCAGTATGCGAGCCGCTTTCCACTCTCGCTCGCGCCGACTTCGCTGAAAGGCGGTCCTGACGGATGCCCTCCTCACAGACCCAGCCCGCGCTTCCTCCCGGCCCGCGCCTGCCGCGCGCGATCCAAAGCGTCATGTGGTACCGCAGCGCCCAGTGGCTGATGGACGAGTCCCAGGCACGGTTCGGGGACATGTTCACGCTGCGGATCGCCAATGAAGGCACGTGGGTGATCACCTCCGACCCGGACACGATCAAGCAGGTGTTCACCGGCGACCCGCGCCTCTTGCACGCGGGGGAGGCGAACCGCATCCTGCTGCCGGTGCTCGGCCCGGACTCGGTGCTGCTGCTCGATGACGCGCCGCACCTGCGCCAGCGCAAGCTGATGCTGCCCGCGTTCCACGGCGAGCGGATGCAGCGCTACGGCGCGCTGATGGCCGACGTCGCCGGTCAGGAGATCGAGCGCTGGCCGCTGGGTGAGCCCTACCCGCTGCGCCCGCGGATGCAGGCGATGACGATGGAGATCGTTCTGCGCGCGGTGTTCGGCGTCTCGGAGGGTCCGCGCATGGAGGAGCTGCGCCGTGAGCTGCGTGGGCTGCTGGACACCGTCACCGATCCGTTCAAGGGCGTCGCGATGCTCGTGCTGGGAGCCGACCGGATCACGCGGGTCCCCGCCTTCCGGCGCGAACTCGACCGGATCAACGGCCCGATCTACGCGGAGATCGCCGAGCGTCGCACCGCCGCCGACCTGGCCGAGCGCGACGACATCATGTCGCTGCTGTTGCAGGCCACGCACGAGGACGGCTCGCCGATGAGCGACTCGGAGCTGCGCGACGAGCTCCTGACGTTGCTCGTCGCCGGGCACGAGACGACCGCCAACGCGCTCTCCTGGGCGGTCGAGCGGTTGTGCCGGCATCCCGAGCGGATGGAGCGCCTGACCGAGGAGGTGCGAGCCGGTGAGGACACCTACCTGCAGGCCACGATCCAGGAGACGCTGCGCCTGCGCCCGGTGATCTCGATCGTGCTGCGCCGCCTGCAGGAGCCGATGGAGCTCGGCGGGCGGCTGCTGCCGACGGGCGCGTCGATCGTGCCCTCGATCCATCTCGTCCATCGCCGCGCGGACATCTACCCCGAACCGAACGAGTTCCGGCCGGAGCGGTTCATCGAGTCCGAGGGCGGACGGGCGCCCGGGACATACACGTGGATCCCGTTCGGCGGTGGCATCCGTCGCTGCCTGGGCGCGGCGTTCGCGCAGTTCGAGATGGAGGTCGTGCTGCGCGAGCTGGTCTCGAGGCGCACCCTTGCCCCGGCACGTCCCGAGTCAGAGCGCAACTACCGGCGCGCGATCACCGAGACCCCGAGACACGATGCGACGGTGATCGTCGGACGCTGTCCGGTGGCCGCACCGGCGCCTGAGTCCGCGCCGGCGCTGGAAGCGATACCGGCTTGAACGCGCTCCGCTCCCGCCGTGTGAGCGCCGGCCCGTCGCGGATCGAGCGCTCGGACGCCACCCGCGCCGCGCTCGTGCGCTCGGCCTCGCGGCTGATCTGCGAGCTGGGCATGCACGGCGCCTCGATCGACTCCATCGCCGCCGACGCCGGGTACACGAAGGGCGCGTTCTACGCTCATTTCGCCAGCAAGGAGGACATGTTCCTGACGCTGCTCGACGAGCACTTCGCCACCGAGCTCGCGCGGCTGGACACGGTGCTCGAGGGGACCGCCGACCCCGCACAGGAAGCCCGCGCCGCCGCCGAGGGCTTCCTGGCTCGCCTCGACTCCGAACCGGAGTGGCGGGGCCTCTATCGCGAGCTGGCCGCCCATGCCGGGCGCAACGAGGCCTTCCGCGAGCAGTTCGCCGCCCGCGAGCGCGACCTGCGCGAGCGCATGGCCTCCGTCTTCGAACGCTGGGCCTCCGATCTCGGCGTCACGCCCGCCGTACCCGCGCGCGACGTCGCCGCCATGACGATGTTCATGGCCGACGGGTTTCTGCTCGGCCGCACGATCGAGCCCGACCTGGACCCTGCTCTCTACGGGCGCATGTTCGAAGTCTTCCTGCACGGGCTGATGTCCGTATCCGGGACACCCGCGTCTCTCGCTTGAGCGCCGGCTCCGCCATCGCGCCACGATGACTATCACCGATCACAGCTCTACCTTCAAACGCAAGAGCGATGCGGGACGGTTTGTCCGGTAGGTGACTCCGCGCTCAAGCGTCACGGCCGGTGCCGCCGATAGGGAAGGCTATGCCTCCGCTTCTCAGAGGTCGGAGGCAGCTGTGGCGGATGACGCTGACGCGACAGGTCGCGCTTGTGAGCCTGGTCCCGATCGTTGCGCTGGGGCTCATCCTCGCGCGAGTCCTTCAGCAGCAGATGATCACGCGCACGCTGGCCGACGCTGGTGAGTCCGCGCAGCTTATAGCTCGCCTGGGCATCCAGCCGCGGCTCACCCCGAGCGACCTGCGCAACGGGTTGAGCGCACGCGGCATCCAGGAACTCGACGAGCAGCTGCGGGCGCGTTCTGTGCAGCACGATCTGGCGCGCATCAAGATCTGGAACAGCCAGCGCAAGATCGTCTATTCCGATGACCACAGCCTGATCGGGCAGAGCCCGAACACGAGCGGCGACGATGACCTGCACGACGCGCTCGAGGGCCAAGCTGACCCTGCCGAGGTCGTAACGCCGGAACGAGGCACCGAGACCGCCAGCGAGGTCGGCCTGGGACGCCTGGTGGAGGTATATGTGCCTCTGCGCTTCGTGGCCTCCGGCCCGCCCGCGGGAGCGTTCGAGATCTATCTGAGCTATCGCCCGATCGCGGCTGCGCTTACCAGCGACGAGCGGATGATCGCGCTGCTCATCGCGATCGGGCTGGCGCTGCTGTGGGCGATTCTCTACCGGATCGTCGCTCGCGCTTCGCGCCGGCTGCGTCAACAGGCCGCCGAGAATGATCGTCTCGCGCGTTACGACCAGCTCACAGGGCTACCAAATCGAACGCTTTTCATCGAAGGGATCGAAGATGCGGTTAGCCGCAGCAAGCGCCGGGCGGATGCGGTCGGCGTACTGCTGATCGACCTCGACGGCTTCACCGAGATCAACAACACCCTCGGCACCGCCAACGGAGACCTCGTTCTCTGCGAGGTTGCTCGTCGTCTGCGTGGCAGCGTGCGCGATGAGGCGCTGGTGGCGCGTCTCGCCGGCGATGGGTACGCAGTTCTCGTGCACGGCACCCAAGGCGTCCCCGACGCATTGAGCGCGGCGGCTGCGATACAGGCGAGCTTTGAGTCTTCGATCGTGCTCGACGACGTTGAGGTTCGCGTCGAGGCGAGCATCGGCATCGCGGTCATGGGCGAGCACGCCGACCTACCCAACGTGCTGTTGCAGCGTGCCGACGCAGCGCTCGCGCACGCGCGCTCACACCACAGCGGGATCGAGGTGTACTCGCCTGAGTGCGACCACTTCGACGCGACACGACTGAAGCTGCTCACCGAGGTCAGCGGCTCATTGGAACGCGGTGAGTTCGTCCTTCAATACCAGCCACAGATCGAGCTTCAGAGCGGACGCATCACGGGCGTCGAGGCCCTGGTGCGCTGGCATCACCCCGAACACGGCGTGCTGGCTCCAGTGGAGTTCATTCCGCTGATCGAGCAGACCGCTCTGATCCGGCCTCTCACGCTGGCATTGATCGACCAGGCGCTCGGGCAGCTCGTCACCTGGCGGGGCCTTGGGATCGACATACAGATGTCGGTCAACCTGTCGGCCCGGAACCTGCTCGACACAGAGCTGCCGCAGCGCGTCGCCGCGATCCTCGACCGCCACCGTATGCCGCCCGACAGGCTCATCGTTGAGGTCACCGAGAGCGCAGCGATGGCCGATCCACGCAGAGCGGTCGCGGTGCTCGCGGCCCTGCGTGCCACGGGCATCGGTGTCTCGGTCGATGACTTCGGGACAGGCAACGCCTCGATCGAGTACCTAGCGAAGCTGCCAGCCACCGAGCTCAAGATCGACCGCTCGTTCATCACCGACATCACCGACGACCCACGGGCGCAGGCGATCGTCCGCTCCACAATTGACCTCGCTCGCAACCTCGGGCTCACCGTCGTCGCGGAGGGCATCGAGACCGAAGCTGTCTCGAGCCATCTCCTCGGGCTGGGCTGCGATACCGGGCAGGGCTACTTGATCTCACGGCCGCAGCCGGCTGATGCGCTGACGGCGATCCTGAAAACCGGCTTCGCCGCAGTGCCGGCGCTCCCCGGCTTCAATACGGCGCTGGCCAAACTGATCCGCTCCTAGCACGTTCGGGAAGCTCGCAGGGAAGGATCCCGCGATGGCGGTGTCATACGAGAAGCGCGCGAAGTCCGATTCCCGATCCACAGGAGACACCCCAGTGCCTAGAACGTCGATCCTTGCTCTAGTTGGTGTTGCGCTCGCCCTCGCCGGCTGCGGCAGCTCCAGCAGCAGCACCAGCAGCTCGCCCAGCACGTCGGCCGCGGCGACGACCCCGACTACTGCGCCGGCTGCGACCTCGAGCGCGAGCTCTGCTCCTTTTCTGGCGAATCTGAGGACTGTCAGCAAGGTCGCCTCGACGGTCCCGGCCAACGGCGATGTGAATCCGTATGGGATCGTGACCGTGCCCACCAGCACGGGCAAGCTCCAAGCGGGCCAGATGCTGATAAGCAACTTCAACGCGAAGGAAGGTGCCAAGGAGAGCGGTCAGGGCACCGGCACGACGATCGTGCAGGTCTCGAGGACCGGGAAGGTCTCGCTGTTTGCGACGATCGATGCCAAGACGCTCCCCGGCCCGTGCCCAGGCGGCGTCGGGCTCACGACAGCGCTGAACATCCTGCCGGGCGGCTACGTCGTCGTGGGCAGCCTGCCAACCACCAACGGCAAGACGGCGACCGCGAAGTACGGCTGCCTGATTGTGCTGGACAGCGAAGGTAAGGCGGTTGAGACGATCGCCAGCAAGAACATCCAGGGTCCGTGGGACTCGACCGCTGAGAGCGAAGGCTCCAAGACCATGCTGTTCGTCAGCAACGCGCTCAATGGCGGCGCCGCGAAGGGCATCCACACGATCGACAACTCGACCGTGCTGCGGATCGAACTGGAATCCGGCGAAAACCAGACGCCGAAGGTGCTGAGCGAAACGGTGATCGCCGATGGCATCCCCTGGGTCGATTCAGCGGAAGCCCTCGTGCTCGGCCCGACCGGACTCGCGCTCGCCTCCAACGGGACGCTGTATGTCGCCTCGACCGAAGACAGCAAGATCCTCGCGATCTCCGAAGCAACGACGCGCACGACGCCCGCCGCGAAAGGCGGCACCGTCCTCACCGAAGGCGGCCACCTCGAGGAACCCCTCGGCCTGGTGCTCGCACCGAACGGCAACATCATCACGAGTAACGGCGGTGACGGCAACATGGTCGAAACGACACCCGCCGGCCAGCAGGTAGCCGTGCAGACCGCCGACAAGAAGACCGGAGCCGGATCGCTATTCGGCCTAGTCGTGGCCCCCGGAGGCAAGGGCATCTACTTCGTAGACGACGGCGAAAACACGCTCAACCTGCTACACGAAGGCCCGTCGGCCACGCCGAGGACATCGACCGCGGCGGCGGCCCCCACGGCGACGACCACGACCCCTGCGACGAAGTCGGTAAGTCTCTCCGTTCGCACCCTGCCAACCGTGGGGGCGGTGCTCGTGAACGCCGAAGGCCACACGCTCTACACCTTCGCGCCCGACCAGCACTCCAAGGTCACGTGCGTGTCCTCGTGCGCGATGCTGTGGCCGCCATTGAAGCTCGCAAGCGGTGAAACCGCCGCCGGGCCGTCCCAGTTGAAGGCTTCGCTGCTGGGCAGTGACACTGACCCCGAAGGCGGCAGTGTCGTCACCTACTCGGGCTGGCCGCTTTACACCTACGTGGCCGACTCGGCGGCAGGCGAAGACAACGGACAGGCGCTCGAAGCCGACGGCGGGCGGTGGTACGTCATCGCGCCGTCCGGCAAGGTCATCACGACGCACTGAGGTCGTCCCGCCGGAAGGGAACACGTCTGTGCGGAGTCTCCCTGAGTACAGAAGGCTCACGCGACAGTGCGGTGCCCCAACTTATCCATAGGAGTGAACACATGCGCCATCTATTGAGGCTGTCCCTACCGGCAGCCGCCGTTTCGGTATTGCTTGCCGCCTGCGGCGGCAGCTCATCCAGTAACACGACCAGCTCGGCCGCCAGCGCACAGCCCGCCGCACAGACGAGCAACAGCTCGTCGAGCGCGGTCGTGAAGAGCGCCTCTAATTCGCTCGGCACGATCCTGGTCAACAGCCAGGGCATGACGCTGTATCACCTCAGCGGCGAGGTCAACGGCAAATTCATCTGCACGAGCTCCGCCTGTGTCGGTATCTGGCACCCGCTGATCGCGCCGGCCAGCGGCACTCCCAGCGGCGTCGGCTCGCTCGGCACCGTGAAGCGCCCCGAAGGGGCCGTGCAGGTCACCTACAAGGGTACGCCGCTCTACACGTTCACCGGGGACAAGCAGCCCGGTGAAACCAATGGGCAGGGCATCAAAGACGTAGGCGTCTGGAGCGCCGTCACGACCAGCTCCAGCAGCGCCGCTGCGGCGAGCACAGGCAGCTCCTCCGAACCGGAAAAGTCCGGCGGCGGCTACGGCTACTGAACCGTCCGGGCGGACGCGCGGCGCAGCGCGCGTAGGCGTGACACACCGCCCCCGCGCGCTGGCCGCCGGTTGTTTGTGCGCGGTCGTGCTCGGCGGATGCGGAAGTCAAGCCGGCTCGCCGGTCACGACGCAACGTTCAGCGATCGAGCGTTATATGGGCGAGGTCGAGCCGATCAGGCTCGCGGTCAACCGGCTGCTGGAAGGAGCCGACCCGATCCTCGAGGCGTTCCACGACCGGCGCATCGCACCCGGCGAGGCCGCCCGACGTATGGGCCAGCTAGAGCAGCGGTTCGCGGGCTACGCGGTCGATATCGCCGCAGTCGATCCGCCGACCGCCCAGCTGCGTGCTCTCAACGCCCCCTACGCCAACACCTACGTGTTCGAGGACGCCTACCTGAGCGCGCTCGTTGCCGGTCTCACCGACGGCGAACTCACCGACCTGCCCAACACGCAGGCAGCCCAGCGCGCCGCGATCATCCGCTGGCGCATCGGCCTGACCGTCCTCGCCCGCGCCGCCGACGCGCCCCTGCCGGCCGACCTCCAACAAGCAGGCCGCGGTGAGATCGCACCCTCTCCCAACGGCAGCTAGACGTGACACACACCTGCCGCGACGTGTGAGCCCGCGCGGGTTGTGGCGGGGGTTCAAGCGTCTGAGGAAGCTCGGATGGCCCAGGGACTTCCCGATCGTGCAGTTCCCCAACGCGCCACTCATCATCGCGTTCCTCGCCGGCGCCGCGGCTGCTCGCACGCATGACCCAGGCCACGCCTATCTCGCCGCGATCTCCTTCCTGGCGATCGGCCTATAGGCCTATGAGGAGCTGCTGCACGGCGTCAACTGGTTTCGCCACCTGCTCGGCCTCGGTAACGCGATCTCCACCGTTGTGTACCGACAGCGGCGCGCTGCCCGGCGCCTGAGCACACTGGCGCCGGGTCCCTCAGCGCCGGGGCTACTTGACCGTGCCTCCAGAGGCGTTGATCGCATACCACGTGCCGCCGAACGCCTTTACGCCGACGTAGGAGGTCTTCCCTGGGCCGCTGTCGCCAGTGTAGGTGTAGAGCGGGTGACCGGCGTAGGTGACCTGATGGCCGCTGGTCGTGGACAGCAGCGAAGCCTTGACGCCCGAGCCGGCCGTCGGGCGGCTGCTCGCCTTCAGCGAAGGCCACACTGACGAGCACCCGCTGATCGCCGCGCAGCTGTTCTTGTTGCCGTGATCGCGCGTGAACTCATACAGCGTGCGGCCCGAGCTGTTGACGAGGATGCTACCGAGACTGGTGTGGCGTAGCTGCACCGTCGCAGCGGCGCTCGAGTGCGCGGCCGGGAGGTTGCTCTGTGCGCTGGCGACCGTCGCGGCGCTCGCCGCGCTTGCCAAGGCGACGGCCAGGAAAACATAGGTTCGTTTCATCGTTCCTCCAAATGTTGGGGTGCTCGGGCGCGTGACTGTCATCTCCACCTATAGACACCGCCACGCCGCGAACCTTCCCGAGCACCGGCGTGCCCGTAACCCTCCTCGCCGCTGTCAGGACGGCGGTCGTGAGCGCTCAGGAGGCAGTCGCGTCGTGATCGCTCCAGCTCGCCAGCCGTAGCAGCGTGGCGCTGGAGACGCCGCGGCCGGATACGACGCACAGGTGGCGGTCACGCAGCCATGTCACGACCGCGGCGCCGTTCTCGCTGAGCATCCGGTAGGACACGCCGCCGCGCCAGACGACCACGCCACGTCCCACCCGCGGCGCTGGGGTGCCGGCGAGGATCGCATAGCCGATCCGTTGGCCGCTCGAGTTGGCATAGAAGACCGTCGTGATCGAGCGGCCCTCAACGCGATCGGTGCGCGATCCGCAACATCTCGGGGAGGCGCTGCTGCTCGTCCTCGATATGGGGTGTCTCAGTCATGGTGTTCCTCTACTAGACAAGACTCCGGTAGGCAGCGTCTCATTCCCGCGGACTGTCGGGCTTGGTCTGCGCCGAAGCGGGGGAGACTCCATGAGATGGGGTGAATCCGGTGCGCATTAGGGGTGACGAGACGAGGAAACGGTCGTTGCCGCCCTGCGACTGTAGCGCCCGATGAGTAGGCGCGGTGCGAACGAATCGCGGCGGGAAGGATCTCTGCACGCGGGAGTCTCTAGGGAATGACGAGCCGGGATGTCGCTGTGCCGCGCACGGCACCCAGCGCTTGCCATACGGACAATCCAGCACGAGAAAGGTGGGTTCACGATGAGGCCGCGCACGCTTTTGCTTTTCGCCCTCGCAGCGCTGTTCGGGGGGACGTTGGCCGTGCTGCCCGCTCTCGCTGCCAGCCCGTCCGAAGCGAAACTCGAAGTCGACGAAAACTGCGTCGAGCCCGATTGGCCGTGCTGGGCGACCCAGGGATCGAGCCAGCCGGCCGCGAAGGTCACGATCGCTAGCGGCGGCTCGGTCACCTTCCTCGACAGCAAGACCGCCGCGAACATCGCCTGGGCCGGCGCCGCACCGACGTGCGAATCGGCAGTGCCCGTCGCGCCAGCGTCGCCCAAGACGGACTGGGAAGGGAAATGTACGTTCGCGACGCCGGGCACCTACAAGTTTGAAAGCTCCACCCTGTGGCCCGAATACACCAAATACGAAGTCGTGGTCGAAGGTTCGGCCACGGTGCCCTCCACCCCCACCATCGGCGAAGGCGGCTCAAAAGGGAGCTCGACGCCGGGCACCACCACATCGGGTCCCGCCCCAGCCGGCGAAAGCCCGACGGGATCGCCACTATCCGGTGCGCCGAGGATCAGCTCGAGCCAACGGGGCAGTACCGTCAAGGGCTCTCTCAAGGTATCAAGGGCCGGTGCCGGAGACCGCCTCGAGGTGGACCTCATCGCCACCGCCGCGTCGCTGGCGAAGGCCGGGCACGCCACGCAGGTGGTCGGGCGATTCGTGAGCGCTTCGGTTAGCGCCGGTCAACGGTCCTTCTCGGTGAAGCTCGACACCAAGGCAAGGCGAGCGCTCAAACGCCGCCATCACCTGGCCTTGAAGGTAGAGATCACGCTCACGCCAGCCAATGGGGAAGCGACGAGCGTCACCAGATCCATGACCCTGCACGCGTGAGCGCCAACGCGGCTCGCGGTGAGCATCGGGAAGGATCGGCACGGGTCGGAGTCTGTAAGGGGCGGGTGCTCCAGCACCGTGACTACGGGATGACCAGAGAAAGGCGGCTGAGACCGTGAGACTGCGCATGTTGTTGTTTTTTGCTGCTCTGTTGGGAGCCGCGATTGTCGTCCCCCCGGCACTGGCCTCCTCCTCGGAAGTGAAGCTCGAAATCGCCGAACACTGCTACTTCGCTGACTGGCCGTGCTGGAACGTCAAGGGGAGCAACCCGGAAGACATCCGCCAGATCCAGCCGTTCAAGATCACGCAGGGCGGCACGATCTCCTTTGAAGACAACGAAGCCAGATTTCCCACCGACGTACTCTGGAAGGGCGCCGCACCAAGCTGTACATCGGGAGTGCCCGTGACCCCGCCGACGAAAACCGGCTGGAGCGGCACCTGCACCTTCGCCAGCGCGGGTGACTACGATTTTGAAAGCCAAGAACTCTTCAACGACGGGACGTTCAACTACACCAAATACGAAGTCGTGGTCGAAGGGACCCCCAAAGCCAAAACGACGCCAACCAGTCCTCAGCACCAGACCGAAGCGACGCTCACGGGGAGCATCGAACCTGAAGGCAACCCGACCGAATATCACTTCGACTACGGCAGCGCGAGCGTCACCGAACACTCGAGCGCTCCCACCAGTCTCGGTGCCGCCGACTTCACAAGCCACTCGGTATCGTTCCCGGTGAGTAGCCTCTCGCCGGGCACCGAATATCACTTCGAATTGATCGTGAGCTACGGCGCGCGTCAGACCGTTTCCGGTGGTCCACAGACATTCACGACCCCGTCGGCCGCAAAGCCCGCGGCGAGCACGCTCGCGGCCTCCGCCCTGCAGGAAACCGAAGCCACGCTCAATGGCAAAGTCGATCCGGAGGGCGGCACGGAAGCCGAATACTTCTTTGAATGGGGCGCCGGCTCCAGTGGAGCCTACGAACACACCACCAATGCGGCGAACCTGCCATCCGACGGTGCAGAACACCAGGTCTCCGCGATCGTGACCGGCCTGACGCCCGGCAGCGAATACCACTTCCGCCTCGTCGCGAAAAACGAATTGGGATCGGTCCAGGGCGATGGCCTCACATTCATGGCCGCCTCGACCCCGCCGGCGAAAGAACCGACCAAAGCACCTCCCGCAAAAGAACCTTCACCAACGTCGACCCCGACGGGCGGCAATCCTACGGCCACTACCTCCAGCTCGCCGTCTTCTGGACAACCAGAGATCGAACCTGCCCCCGGCCCGGTGTTTGGGTCGGTCAAGCTGGCATCGACTCCGCACGGCGGAGTGGTGCACGGGTCTGTAGTCGTGTCGCCGGTCGGCTCTGGAGGCGAGCTTCAGATCGAGCTGCTCCGCAAGAGCGCCGCTGCTGCGGTCGGTAAGCTCGTGCGTTCCTCGTTGCGTGCGGGCAAGCTCACATTCGCGCTGTCGCTGAGCGCCAAGGGCAGGGCGGCGCTGCGTCGCCACCGGCGCTTGGCGCTGACGGTGAAGATCACGCTCACACCGCTGCACGGCGCGGCGGTGACGGTCACCCGTGGCATCGTCGTTCACGCCTGAAACGAGATCGACGGAGGCCAGTCTTGCTTCGTCTCTAGGGTTCTCTGAGATGGAGCCGACGGGCCGAACAATCCAAGGGGTCTCACGATCGCTCGAGCGTCCGCCGTTGGGTACACAGCTCGCGAGCTGCACGCTCGTCGTTCTCGCGGTCCTCTCGTTGACGGGAGCGGCAGCAATCGGGAACCGACTGCGCTCGACGCGGCGGTACGATACGACCGCCAGGCCGACGTAGCTCAGCTGGCAGAGCACCGGTTTTGTAAACCGGGGGTCGCCGGTTCGATCCCGGCCGTCGGCTTTGCTCGCGCCATGTGGCAGCGGGTATGCTGGCCTCCGATGGGAGGGAGCAGAACAGTCGCTGTGGGGGCGCTGGTGTGCGCGGTCGCTGTGGCGTCCGCGCCGGCGAGAGCCATGCAGCCGGCGACCAGCCCGCTTGGCGTCAACCCGTTCGTTCAGCAGGGCGAAAGGCTCACAGGCGAAGGCGGCGCGGGAACGGGCGCGTTCGGCGCGAGCGTGGCCCTCTCTGCAGACGGCACTACCGCGATCGTCGGCGCGCCGTACGCGCATGGCAGCGCCGGCGCGGCGTGGGTCTTCACCCGCTCGGGCTCGACCTGGACCCAGGGCCCTGAACTGACCGGCGGCGAAGAGACCGGCGAGGGTGGCTTCGCCACCACGGTCGCACTCTCGGCAAATGGCAACACGGCGATCGTCGGAGGACCGTACGACCGCACGGACACGGGTGCGGTGTGGGTGTTCACGCGCTCAGGCTCGACGTGGACCCAGCAGGGCCCCAAGCTCACCGGCACCGGTGAACCGGGGATCACCTTCTTCGGCAAGAGCGTGGCGGTCTCCGGCGACGGGCAGACGGCGCTGATCGGCGGCCAGATCGACAACAGCGACGCGGGCGCAGCGTGGGTGTTCACCCGCAGCGGCTCGACCTGGACCCAACAGGGCAGCAAGCTGGATGGCAGCGGCGCGAAGGGACAGAGCAAGTTCGGTGCCAGCGTGGCCCTCTCCGGCGAGGGGAGCACCGCCCTCATTGGCGGCTATACCGACGCGGGCCATGGAACGGCATGGGTGTTCACGCGCGCCGGCTCGCGGTGGACTCAGCAGGGACCGCCGCTCAACGGCGGCGGCGAGAGCCGAGGGGCTCAGTTCAGCTTCGGTGTCGCGCTCTCGGAAAGCGGAGACACCGCTCTGATCGGCGCCCCGGAGCAGAGCGATGGCGATGGGGCCGCGTGGGTGTTCACACGCTTCGGCTCCAGCTGGGCTCAGCAGGGCCCGCCCCTGACGAGCACCGAAGAAGGCACAGGAGGCGCTCTGGGGTCCAGCGTGGCGCTTTCGGGGAACGGCAACATCGCTCTGGTGGGTGCGCCCAACAAGCACAGCGACGCAGGCGCGGTGCTGGCGTTCAAGCGTTCGTCATCGACATGGACCCAGCAGGGCTCACCGCTGACGGGCTCCGCCGAGGCGGCGGGAGGCGCGTTCGGCTCGAGCGTGTCGCTGTCCGGCGACGCCACCGCGGCCCTGATCGGCGGCGTCACGCCCTACCAGTTCGTGGGCGCGGCGTGGGCCTTCGCGGGACCGCAAGCCACCGAACCGGAAAGCGTCGGATCGCCCGTTCCGATACTCAGCGGCCTCAGCGAGTCGGCGCGGACGTGGCGTGAGGGAAAGGCGCCGGCAAGCATCAGCGCCCACCGCAAGGGCGCCAGCAAGCCCCCGGTGGGCACCACTTTCTCGTTCGCTCTCAACGTGCCGGCGAGGGTTTCGTTGAAGTTCACCAAGGCGGTCGCCGGGCGCAAGCCACGCACTGTGGTCGCTGGGAGGATGGCGTTCTCCGCCAAAGCCGGAAGCGACAAGCTGCATTTCGAGGGCTCCACTTCGAAGCGCATGAAGCTCGCCCCCGGCGCCTACACGCTGACGATGCTCGCCGCCGCCCACGGCAAGCACTCAGCAGCGCGGGCGATTCGCTTCACGATCGTCTGATCGCAGACTCCAACCCGAACAGCGTGACCCGCGGGGGAGCTGCCATCCCAGGAGGTTGCGGTCATACTTCGCGTGATGGACACCGAACAGGCACGCGAGCTCCTGGCCTCCGAGCGCGCGCGAATCGAGCGCGCCCTCGAGGACCTGGCTCCGAACGACGGCGACGACGAGTCCGACCCCTCTGAGGCGTCCGACGCGGGCCGGGAGCTGCTCGACGCGGAGCTCGGAGAGGGCCTGGTCGAGGGGCTGCGTGACGAGCTGGATGCCGTCGAGCGGGCCGAGCAGCGTCTCACCGAAGGAACATACGGCGTCTCTGTCGATAGCGGTGTGCCGATCCCCGACGGCCGGCTGGAGGCAATCCCGTGGGCCGAGCGGACCGCCGAGGAGCAGGCCCGGTACGACTCCGCCGGCGGCTAGTTGACGTGCCCACCCCGGTGCGCGAGCTTCGGAGGTGCCTGGCGCCGTGAGCAGCATCGAGGACTGGTGGTCGGGGGGCGAGCGAGTCACGGTCGGGCTCGACGGCAGCGACCGCACGATCTTCGTGCGCCGGATGGGATCCGGACCGACGATGACCTTGCTGCACGGCTTTCCCAGCTCTTCTCACGACTGGGCGAAGGTCGCGCCTGCACTGGCTGAGCGCCACACGCTGCTGCTGTTCGACTTCCTCGGGTTCGGAGCCTCCGAGAAGCCGGTCGAGCATTCCTACTCGTTGCACGAGCAGGCCGACCTGGTGGAGGCGCTGTGGGCACTCGAGGGCACCCGGACGACGATGCTCGTGGCCCACGACTACGGGGTCTCCGTCGCGCAGGAGTTGCTCGCCCGCCGCGCGGAAGGGGTGCTGAGCGTCGAGCTCGTCTCCGTTCACCTGCTCAACGGCGGCCTCTATCCAGACGTGGCCCGTCCGGAACCTGGCCAGCTCGCGCGGCTCGACCCCGAGCTCGGACCACGCTTCAGCGCGGCGCTGACGGAGGAGCTGTTCGTCGCGGCGCTGCAGCCGACGTTCGCGCCCGACTTCGATGCGGCCGCGGACAGCGCCGATATCTGGCGGGCTACCGCCCGCGACGACGGCCAAGCGATCGCCCACCGTCTGATCCAGTACATCGCCGACCGTGCATGCCACGGCGAGCGCTGGACGGGTGCGCTGGAGCGGACCGACGTCCCCGTCGCGTTCTTCTGGGGCATGCTCGACCCCGTCTCGGGCGCGCACATGGCCGAGCGGATCCGCGAGCGCCTGCCCGACGTACCGTTCCAGGCACTCGAGGACGTGGGGCACTGGCCGGCGCTCGAAGCCAGCGAGCGCCTCCGCGCCACTCTGCTCGGCGGCTGAGCCGGACGCCCCTCCCGCCCCGGGCGCGCCCGAGCGCGCCACCTCCAGCTAACCGCCGTACATCCCGTCGATCGCCTCGGCGTACTTCTCCGCGATCGGCTTGCGCTTGAGCTTCATCGTCGGCGTGAGCTCATCGCCGCCGGGCAGCCAGTCGCCCCGGACGATCGTGAACTTCTTGATCTGTTCGACGCGCGCGAGCTTCTCGTTGGCGCCGTCGAGCGCCTCCTGAACCGCGTCGCGCACGCGCTCTTCCTCGGCGAGCGATGCCAGCGAACCGTCCTCTATCCCCTGGCCGGCAGCCCAAGCCGGGGCGAAGTCGGCGTCGAGCACGATCAGCGCGGTGTTGTAGGGGCGCCGGTCGCCGATACAGCAGGCCTGGCCGATCAGCGGCGAGGCGCTCTTGATCGTCGCCTCGATGTTGGCCGGGGACATGTTCTTGCCGGCAGCACTGATGATCAGCTCCTTCTTGCGGTCGACGATCGTCAGGTAGCCGTCCTCGTCGAAGGAGCCGATGTCGCCGGTGCGCAGCCAGCCATCCTCGGTAAACGCCTCGGCGGTCTTCTCCGGCAGGTTGCGGTAGCCGATCATCACCACCTCGGACTTGACGAGCACCTCCCCGTCGCTGTCGAGCTTGATCTCGACGCCAGCGGCGGGGGGACCGACCGTCCCCAGCTTGATCTTGCCGGGCGGGTTGACGCTCCCGGCGCCGCACGTCTCGCTCATCCCCCACAGCTCCGCGAGCGGCAGCCCGATCGCGTGGAAGAACTCGAGGACCTCGACCGGCGTAGGGGCGGCGCCGACGTTGATCGCCTCGACCTGGTCGAGCCCGAGCATCGTGCGCAGGCCGGAGAAGATCTCCGTGTCGGCCTTGGCGACCTGCTCTGCCAGCTCGGCTGGGACGGGTTCGCCCGCCTGCTCCAGGCGGACCTTGCGCACGCCCGCCTCGAGTGCGGCGCTCAGCTGCTCGCGGCGCTCATCGGGCTGGCCGGCGACCATCGTCTCGAGGCCCGCCTTGAGCTTCTCCCAGATGCGTGGGACCGCGAAGAACCAGCTCGGCCGGACTTCCGGCAGGTAGGAGAGGACTTCGCGGGGATCGTCACAGCAGGTGATCTGCAGGCCGAACACGATCGGCAGGTAGTGGTGGGCGTTGCGCTCGGCGACGTGCGCCGCCGGCAGCCAGGAGATCACGCGCCCGTCACGCGGGAAGTCGATCAGCTCGACGAGCCCCTCGCACGCAGCCAGCAGGTTGCGGTGAATGAGCTGCACGCCCTTGGGGGGACCGGTGGTGCCCGAGGTGTAGATCAGCGTGAGCACGTCATCTGACTTGATCTGCGCAACCGCCGCCTCGACGTCGAAGTCGGGATTCGATCCCTCGACCTCCGACAGCGCGAGCGTGCCCAGCGGCGCCTCACCGTCGACGACGATCACGTACTCGAGGTCCGGCAGCGAGCGGCGAGCCTCGCGGACCTGCGCCATGTACTGCTGCTCGCAGATCAGCACCTTCGCGCCGGCGTCGTCCACGATGTATTGGATCTGCTCGGCGGTGTAGGTGTTGTAGATCGAGAACGGCGTCGCGCCGAGCATCATCGCGGCGAGGTCGCACAGGTGAAACTCGGGCCGGTTGGACAGCATCAGCGCGACGCTGTCGCCGCGCCCGACACCGAGCTTCGCAAGGCCACCCGCCAACGCATCCACACGCTCGCGCAGCTCTCCCCATGTGATGGTGAACGCGTCCTGCTTGGTGCGGATCGCCACCTCCTCGGCGCGTTCGGCGGCCGTTATGCGAAATGCCTCTGCGATCGTTGCCGCGCCGAGCGCCCGGCGTGTCATCGCTGCGGTGACCTGAGCCTCCATTGCACGCTCCTCCTCTCGCGGTTCTCCCCATCCCCATGGGGGGTCTGCCCGTGTGGACCCAACGTCCCGTGGCGATCATACCTGTCCAATGGCCGGTGTCGACGGGGGCGCGGACGACGGTTGACCGCATCGAACCACGGCGTAGGGGGTTACAGCGCGTGGGGGGCGAGAGCCAGTTCGACACCAACCGCACACAAGGAGAAGGCATACATGCGTTCAACCAAGCTCACCGCGGCGGGTATCGCCGCGGCCGCCTTGCTGACGCTGGCTCCGGCCATCGCCTCGGCAGCCGGCGGGCACGGCAGCCATCGCATCAGGCACGCGTCGGCCGGCAGTTGCCGCGCGACCCTGAACGTCGCCCCGCGTCTGATCACAGCGGGCGAATCCGTCGTCGCCTACGGCCGTCTGTCCTGCGCCACGGCAGCCGAAGAGGAAAAACAGACTGTGACGCTCTACCAGGGCAGCGTGCCCCCGTACACGGTGGCCGGTACGGGCACCACCGAAGCGAAAGGCTTCTTCAAGATCGAAATCGCTCACGTGACCGCGAGCACCGTGTTCCACGCGACCGTCGGTTCCGCGCTGAGCCGCTCGCGCCCGGTGAAAGTGGCGGCACAGGTCACCCTCAACGGGCCTGCTGAAGGCACGCAGCTGGTGACGGGACGCGGTGCGGGAGATCGCAACCGGGTCGCGTTCACGGGCAGCGTCAGCCCGGAAGACGCGGGCGCGACCGTGGTGCTCCAGCGCCAGAACGCGGACCTCGGCAACGAATGGCAACGCATCCAGTTTGGCCACGTGGGCGCCGGCGGGGTCTACGCGATCACACACACGTTCCTGATACCTGGCGACGCCAACATCCGCGTGCTGGTTCGGGCCGGCCACCACAACGTGGCGAGCCCGTCGAACGTGCTGACGTATGAGATCTCCCAGGCGCAGAGCCCGCTGCTCACGATCAAGTCCTCGGTCGACCCGCTCGCCTACGGACAGCCCGTGGGGATCAGCGGCACGGTCGCCGGGATCACAACGGCGACGACGGTCACGCTGATGGCGCGCAGCTCCCACCAGGACGCCTTCGCCCCGGTAGCGCAAGTCAAAACGGACGCAAGCGGGAACTATGAATTCCCGGCCCAATCGCCCATCAACAGCACGTTCTACGAGGTCGAAGGCAACGGCCGGACCTCCGCCCAGATCTACGAGCTCGTTCACGACGATCTCACCGCGACGGTGCTCCCGGGCACCACTGTCCCGGCGGGCACGACGCTGAAGTTCGAAGGCTCTGTCAGCCCCGAGCACCCGGGCCACGTGATCTACCTCGAGCGCCAGAACGCGTCGGGCACGGGCTTCCACGTGGTCGAGGTCTCGACGCTCACCGCCGGCTCGACGTACGCGATCGCGCACACGATCTACACGACGGGCACGAGCGTGTTCCGCGTGCGGATACCGGGCGACCCGCAGAACGGCGGAACGATCAGCCAGCAGTTCACGATCACGGTGACGCCGGCGCCATCGCCGGCGGCGCTCCCGCCTGAGGCGCCGGGCAACTCCACGCTCCCGCCGGAAGGCCAGGTCTAACTCCGGGGACGCCTCAACGGTGCCCTGTGGCCGTCCCTGCGGGGGCGGCCACAGAGGGGGTCTCGCGCGCGGTCGCTCAGGCGGCCACGGCGCGCGACTGCAGGTGCGCGCCGACCTTGCGCTTGACCCTCTGCAGGGCGTTGTCGACCGTCTTGGTGTCGCAGGAGAGCCGGCCGCCGACTTGCTCGTAGGAGTACCCGTCGAGGTACAGCGAGAGCACGCGGCTCTCCAGCTCGGACAGCGCGGTGGACAGGCACCCGACGAGCGAGCGCAGCTCCTCTGAGGAGATCACCTGGTTGACGGGGTCCTGGACGCTCGGCCCGGGCAGCATCTGATCGAGCGTGGGCACGTCATCGCCGGTGCCGGCGGGCGTCGAGGAGAACGACACGTACTGGTTCAGGGGCGTGTGCTTGTTGCGCGTGGCCGTCTTCACAGCCGTGATGATCTGGCGCGTGATGCAGAGCTCCGCGAAGTTGCGAAAGCTCGACTCGCGATCGGTGCGGAAGTCGCGGATCGCCTTGTAAAGGCCCACGAGTCCCTCTTGGATGAGGTCTTCCGAGTCTCCTCCCGCGAGGAAGTAGGAGGAGGCCTTCAGCCGCACAAAGCCGTGGTAGCGCCGTACCAGACGCTCGTAGGCGTTGCGGTCGCCCCGCTTCGCAAGGGCGATCAGGAAGAGATCCTCGACCTTAGGTTCAGAGTTAGGGTTATGGGAGATTCTAGCCACGAGCAGTCCTTTCTGAGGGGACCACCTCCATGGTGGACCCGCAAAATGCTCAGTGGCGCACTCCTCCCCTGGCGCCAACCTATAAAAATGACCCTTACCTAAGCGTTTCTCAACCTTAGGTTCAGGCTTATGTCGGCGCAGCCTTACACAGTTATGGAACCTTGTCAAGGGCTCCCACGGCGACTCTGCAAGATCTCGTACAGAATCGCCGCGGCGGCGGCGCTGACGCCCAGCGACTCGATCCGGCCGAGCAGCGGCAGGGACACCAGCTGATCGCAGGCGCTGGCCACACGCGGGCGCAGGCCATCGCCCTCGCTGCCGAGCACGAGCACGACGCCCGAGCCGCGGTAGTCGACGGTGTCGTAGGGCACTGGCGCGCCCTCACCGGCCCGACTCTCCCCACTCGCGCCGTAGCACCAGCACCCGGCCTTGCGCGCGTCGGCGAGGAAGTCCGCCAGGTTGCGCACCCGCGCCACCGGCAGGTGCTCGACAGCTCCCGCGGAGGCCTTGCAGACGGCGGGCGTGACCTCCGCGGCCCTGCGCTCGGGGATGACCACGCCGGCTGCGCCCACGCACTCGGCCGTGCGGCAGATCGAGCCGAGGTTCTGCGGGTCCTGGATCTGGTCGAGCGCGACCAGCAGCGGCTGCTCGCCCGACAGCAGCTCATCGGCGCCGACGTAGTGGTAGTGACCGGCGTCTGCGCACAGGCCCTGATGGGCCTCCGAGCCGCAGCGGCGCTCGATCTCCTCCGCGGACACGGTCCTGACGGGCACCCCCTGCAGCCACGGCTCGCGCGCGGCGCCGGGTGTGGCCCACACATCCTTGACGCTCCCCGACCGGCGCCCACGCAGCGCCTCCCTGACGGGGTTGCGTCCGTAGAGGATCACAGCGGGATCAGATCGAAGCCACTCGGCCCGTCGCGGACCTCCCAGCCCAGCGCGGCGATCTCGTCGCGCAGCCGGTCGGCGGCCGCGAAGTCACGGTCGCGGCGAGCCTGCTCGCGCTGCTCTGCCAATCCGTGGACCTGCTCAGGCGCCTGCTCGGCTGCGGCGAGCAGGGACTCGAGCCCGAGCACGCCCAGCATCTCGCGCAGGTGGGCGTCGCCCGGCGACTCCCACCTCCCGCTGGTCGCCTCCCGGATCCACTCGTTGAGCACGGCGAGCGCCTCGGCGGTGTTGAAGTCGCGCGCGAGCGCGTCGAAGAACCTGTCTCGCAGCGCATCGAGCTCGGGCGGAGAGTCCCCCGGCGAGAGGCGCCGGCCGGCCTCGCGGATGCGCTTGACGTTGGCCTGCGCCTGCTCGAGCGCCGCCTCGGAGAACGCCAGCGGCTGGCGGTAGTGGCCGGAGATCAGGTACATGACGACCGCCTCCGAGCCGTACTGGGCGATCACCTCGTGCAGCAACGCGATGTTGCCCACCGACTTGGCCATCTTCTCGCCCGTGAACTGGATCATGCCGTTGTGCATCCACAGTTTCGCGAGCTCCTCGCTGCGAGCGGCGCGAGTCTGCGCGGCCTCGTTCTCGTGGTGGGGGAACACCAGGTCCGAGCCGCCCCCGTGGATGTCGAAGCCGACGCCAAGGAACTGCTCGGCCATCGCCGAGCACTCGATGTGCCAGCCCGGTCGGCCTGTGCCCCAGGGCGCCTGCCAGCAGGTGTCCTCGCCGGGCTTGTGCGCCTTCCACAGCGCGAAGTCGAGCGGGTCCTCCTTGCGCTCGGTCAACGGGTCGGCTGCCGCCTCTTCGCCCTGGTCCATGTTCTCGAGCTGGCGGTGGGAGAGCGAGCCGTAGCCGGGGTCCGAGCGCACGCGGAAGTACACGTCGCCGTCCACCGCGTAGGCGTGCTCGCGGACGATCAGCGTCTGGATGTAGTCGACGATCGGGCCGATCGTCTCCGACGCCAGCGGCTCGTGATCGGGACGGCCCAGGCCGAGCGCATCGGTGTCGGCGCGGTAGTGCTCGGTCATCTCCGCGGCCAGCTCCGCGCTCGGGCGCGGGTGGGCGGGATTCGATTGACGCGCAGCGTCGTAGATCTTGTCGTTGACGTCGGTGACGTTCACCACCAGGTTCACGTCGTAGCCCTCGTGCTCCAGAAAGCGCTTCAGCAGGCTGAAGACCACGAACGGGCGCGCGTTGCCGATGTGGATGCGGCTGTAGACCGTTGGGCCGCAGGCGTAGATGCCTGCCTTCCCGGGGTCGCGGGGGGTTAGGGGGCGCAGCTCACCCGTGAGGGTGTCGTGGATGAGGATGTCGCGCATCGGGGGCAACCCTAGCGGGAGGGCGCGGGTTCATCCGTATCGAGTCAGGTTCGTCCCCGAAGCCCCGTGTCGTCGGAACAGCGGAGGATGAAGGTGCGCGATTTGACCCGACGGATCGAAGACGACGGGTGGCGTTTCGACCGCCAACGCGGGAGTCATCGGATCTACCGCCACCCGGTGAAGCCCGGAACGGTCACGATCGCAGGCCGTCCCAGCCAGGAGGTCCCAGCCGGTACCCTTGGGAACATCCTTCGACAGGCAGGATTGAAAGGACCACGCCGGTGAGCGAGTACCTCGTCATCTACGAGCAGAGCCCGGCCGGATGGGGAGCGTACTGCCCCGATCTTCCAGGTCTAGGGGCGGCCGCATCGAGCCGTGAGGAGGTCGAGCGGTTGATCAAGGAGGCGATCGATCTGCACATCGAGAGCCTGCGCGAGCACGGCGAAGAGGTTCCGCCGCCGACGAGCGCGGCAGGCACGATCGCGGTCAGCGCCGCGTAGGTGACGCTCGCCATCAGGTCCCACGACCCTGACCAGCCCGCCGGGGTCGTTCGGAGACTCGGATCAATGCGGTCGTGTGAGCCACCAGTACAGTGGGCCGACGGCTTATCGCGTGCTCTCGGCCGACGGCACCGTGAGTGCCGTAGCGACTCGCTCGCAGTTCTACGACGCGCCCGTCCGAATGTCGCACAACCGATATTGTGCGCTTTACTCTCCGCTCGCTGTCACCGACTGATCCTCATGTTAAGGGACTTGTCGCAAGTTGTCATCTATTTCGCGACTGGACTGCCGTTGGCTATAAATGCCACCTACGATCGACCCAAGCGCGACAACTGCCACGCCGCCCTCGGCCCAACGACTATCAGACAGAATCTGGACACGCCATGCGAGGAAAACTGCGAGCGAAAGTAGCCCCGTCCCAAATGCCATTCGGTAATCGACACGAAGGCGATCACGATAGTCTTCGACGACGAGTTCGAGCTTTTCACTGTATGCTTTCGCCTCCAAGCCTGATTTTAGACCGAGAGACACGGTCACGATCACGCATCCGCAGAGTAGGCTCCAAGCCGCGAGCAGGGCGAACCAGTCTGTAGGTATCCATTCGGGGTGTCGAGCGTCAAGGCCCAATCCAGGCCGGTAGACCAACATCAGCTCCGATACTGCCAGCAACATAGGAATAAAGATGTCTGGCAGCGCCGGCCGATGGTTCAAGAGCGCGGCCCCGGCAATAGCGCCGTAGTACGTCAGCACCGCGCCGGCAAAAGCTGCAAGCCACAGGAGAAGCCGACCCATAGCTGAATGACGCACTACGATTTCGAGAAGCGATAGCCCGGCGACCGCGAGGGTCACGCCCTTCATCACGTTGTACAGGTCGAGATAGTGCGCCGAGTGTTGCTCCTTGCGGCGCTTGAGTACGTCACCGACTGAGAGGACCGTGTCGCTCTCATCGTCCGGCCGGGGGGATAGTGGTCGCCCGGTCAATGTGGCAGGAATAGCAGGAGCGATCACGACGGAGGACACGGTGCTGCCGTGGGCATGTTGGGGAAATCATCGCCTGCAAAGACACGCGGTTCGGCGAATGTAACATCTAGGCGGGCGCCGTAGTTATTTGGGCGTGCTTCAAGCGCGATTGTGCGTGCGCCCGATATAGACGCTTCGAGCGCGCACGGAGGAGAAGTGGGGCTGATGACTGTCTTTATGGCCACGTGGTTACCTGCCAAGACCTTGACGCGCATTGATTCGGTTTCTCCTTTAGTCGCGTTGGGATCGAAGCCGACCAATGCGCGAAAGGTCGTGTATTGTCCGGGTAGCGCAAATGTGACTGTCTCAGGGACAAACATGGCGGTAGCGGTATATGGGAGTGTAACCCCGTGGTGATAAGGCGTTGAACCGACATTGACCACACCTAGTTCCGCTTCGCCGCCTTCCTGTTGAGTGATCTGTAGTTTGTCCAGGTAGGATGCCAAGCTCGGGTGAGGATTGGATTGTGGCTGGCTTTTCGTAAGCCGACTTTGGGACGGATGGTGGGTCGTGCTGGTGGGTTCCTTGGATGACGTCGAGCCGCTGCCGAAGACGCCGCCGGAATGCGCGGCGATGGCGGCTGCAATCAGTGCGGCAATGACCGCAGCCCAAATTGTCTTCCACCAGCGGGCGACCCCTTCCTTGCTGGACGCACTCGGCTCTGGCATGGCGTGCAGTCTACCGGACACGTTCTGTTTACCGGGCGTTCTAGATGCCGCCCTGCTGGGCGGGGAGCAGTCGTTAGCCTGCCGGCTCGTGCCGACAGATCCCACGTCCGTTCGTTGGACGCTTCACGCGCTCGACAAGGCGCAGCAGCTCGGCTTCACGCGCCGGGATGTCGAGTCGGCCTTGCTCGAAGGTCACCGCGAGCGGAGGCGCAACAAGGGCCAGGCGCGCTGGCTCCTCACCGCCGGGCATCTCGTGATCGCCTACGAGTATCCGGATGGCGAAGATCTGCTCGTTGCGCGGATTGTGACCGTGTGGCGGCGGCGCTAGCCTGTGTCCATGAGGATCGACGGACACTACGATGCTGAGGCGGACATAGCGTGGGTGCGCTTCGAGAACTACGACCCGCGCACAGCTGTTGCTGAGGAGACCGAGGCGGGCCTACGCGAACTCGACCCGAGCAGCGGGGAGATCGTAGGCTTGGAGTTCTGGGAGGCGAGCAGCAAGCTGCCGGCTGATTTCCTTCGGATGCTGCCGCCGCCGCAGGTTGAGATCGCCGCTTAGCCTCGCCTTTCTACTCCTGCCGCGCTTACCTCAGTCAGCCGCCCGCCGCAACCCAGCAACAGCCAAAGCCGCAACCCCCTCCCCGCGCCCAACGAACCCCATCCCCTCGCCGGTGCTCGCCTTCACGTTCACACGCCCGACCTCGATCTGCAGCACCGCTGCCAGCTTCTCCCGGATGGCCTGCTTGTGAGGCGAGAGCTTGGGCGCCTCCATCACGACTGTGCAGTCGACGTTGACGATCTCCAGCCCCTCGGTGAGGACGTTCTCGACAACGCTGGCGAGCATCTCCATGGAGTCGGCATCGCGCCAGCGCTCATCAGTGTCCGGAAAGCGCTCGCCGATGTCGCCCAACCCAGCGGCGCCGAGCAGCGCGTCGATCACCGCGTGCGCGAGCACGTCGGCGTCGGAGTGACCGTCCAGGCCCAGCTCGAAGGGGATCTCCACCCCGCCGATCAACAGCTTGCGCCCCGCGACCAGCCTGTGGGAGTCGAAGCCGATCCCTACGAGCGTCATCGCGACCCGGATTCGCTGGAGCCGGCCTGGGCCTCCGCGTGCTCGGTGGAGTGCGCGGCGCCGATCGGCTCCAGGCGCCGCTGACGCCCTTCGAACACGCACAGCTCGCGCACCCCCACGGCGTCCAGCTCCTCGAGCGCGCGCTCGTAGCCTGCGCCCACGTCCTCGGGGCGGTGGGCATCGCTCGAGAGCGCCACGGGGATGCCAGCGTCCACGCACATCTCCAGGAAGGCGCGCGCGGGGTACAGCTCGCCGACGGGCTTGCGCAGCCCTGCGGTGGAGACCTCCACGGCGATGCCCGCTTCGGCGATGCCTTCCACGGCGGGCTCGTAGTAGCGACGCAGGTCGCCTTCCGGCGTGCGCCGTGAATCGCCCCAGATCTTGACCAGGTCGGGGTGCGCGGCGATGTCGAACAAGCCGCTGCGGGCGGCCTCGGCGATCGCCTGGAAGTAGCGTGTCCAGACCTCCTCCGCGCTGCGGGCGCGGTTGGAGTCCCAGACGCTGTAGTCGTCCATGTCGACCGCGCCGTCGCGCATGAAGTGCACCGAGCCGACCACGTAGTCGAAGTCTCGCGCCTCGAGCAGGTTGGCCATCCGGTCCTCGGCGCCGGGGACGAAGTCCGCCTCGATGCCCAGTCGCAGGTCGGTCTGCTCGCGCACGAATGCGCAGTATTCGTCGAGATCGTCGTGCGCGTAGGTCTCCCAGAAGGGGTGGCGCCACACGTCCAGCGCCTGCACGAAGCGGTACACGTGTTCTGAGACCCCCAGCTCGGCGATCCCCCGCTCCTCGGCGGCGGCGCGGTAGCGCTCTGCGTTCGCCTGCGTGTGGTACTCGACGACGCCGGCGCCGTGGCCGTCGGGGCGGAGATGTAGGTGGTAGTCGGTGAGCATCTGGGCCGCTGCGATTCAAGCAGGATTCAGGCGGACTTCCGCCGCGTGCCCGTCCCAGCGCCCCGCGCGGCGAGCAGCAGCTCCGCCAGCTCGAGGTCCAGCGGCGTGGTCACCTTGAGGTTCTCGTCGCTCGAGCCGACCACGATCACCCTGCCTCCGTCGCGCTCGATCAGCCAGGCGTCGTCGGTGGCCCGGACGAGCTCCTCCGCTCCCACGTCCAGCGCGCGCTCGAGCGCGTCGCGGCGGAACACCTGCGGCGTCTGCACGGCCCACAGGGCGCTGCGGTCGAGCGTCTCGTGCACGGCGCCGGCGGAGTCCACCCGCTTGACGGTGTCGGTGACCGGTAGCGCCGCGATCGCTGCGTGCGCCTCAGGGTCGCGCTCCAGCGCGGCGATCACGGCCTCCGCCAGCTCAGGGGTGAGGAGCGGCCGCGCGGCGTCGTGGACGAGCACGAGATCCCCCTCTCCCCTGCGCGGCTCGGCGGCGGACAGCGCCATGCGCACCGACTGCGAGCGCGACGCTCCGCCGTCGACGAACAGCACGCCGTCCAACCGCTGCAGACCGGGCGCCGGGTACGAGCCCACGGGCAGGGCCACGACGACCTGCCCGATCCTGCTCACCCCCGACAGCGCGTCGATGCTCCACTGCACGAGCGGGCGCCCACCTACCTCGACGAGCGCCTTGGGGCGGTCCGCACCCAGACGCTCGCCGCTGCCCGCGGCCACGATCAGCGCAACGGTCATCGTCTGGGGCGCTCGCGCACGCGGCATCATGGCTGCCGCGTGCGCGAAAGCCTCGCTACTTGGCTCCGGCGGCCGCCAGCTGGTGATCGGCCGAGTCGGCCAGCAGGTCGTCGAGGTAGCTCTCAGCCTCGTCCTCGTCCTTGTCGAGCGCGTACATCAGCTCGGAGGCGAGGATCTTCTTGGTGCGGGTGAACATCTGCTTCTCGCCCGTCGACAGCCCCTTCTCGCTCTCACGCAGCGAGAGGTTGCGCACGACCTCGGCCAGCTCGTAGATGTCGCCCGTCTTGATCTTGTCGCGGTTGTGCTTGAAGCGGCGGTTCCAGTTCTTGGGCATCTCCGAGACTTCGTCGCGCAGGACGTCGAGGACCTTCTTGACGGTTTCCTCGTCGATCACTCTGCGTAGGCCCGCCAGGGCTGCGTTCTCGGTCGGAACTCGCACCGTCATGTCGTTGTGAAGGATCTTGATGGTCAGATACTCGCGTCGTTCGCCGAGGATCTCCATCTCCTCCTTCTTGAGCACCTTGCCGGCGCCGTGGTGGGGGTAGACCACGTGGTCGCCGAGCTCGAACTCGATGTACTCGACCTCACGGGTGACCTCGAGGTCCTCCGTCAGTGTGTCTTCTTCGGTTGCTTGTGCGGGAATGGGTGTCCTCCTTCGTTGCGACCGACCGGAATGGCGGCCCTTTGGTTCAAGTCTGTAGGTAGCGATCCACGAGGTTCAGCTCCTGCAGCCTGCGCAGGCCCTCGCGGATGTCCTTGGCACGGATCTCCCCCACTCCCTCAACTCCCTCGAGCTCGGCGTCGGACGCGGCCAGCAGCTCGTCCAGCCCGCCGAACTCGGTCACGATCTGCGTGACCACGAGCCTGGGCAGCCTGGGAATGCGCCCGAGCACGCGGTAGCCGCGCGGCGAGACGGGATAGTCGAGCGTGTTGAGCTTGCGGTCGTAGCCGAGCAGCTCCGCCAGCCGGCCGAAGTCGAGCAGGTCCTGGTGGGCGAGACGGCCGATCTCCTCCAGCGCGCCGGCGAACGCCTCGTCGGAGTAGTTGGAGAGGTAGTCGCGCACGAGCGCCGCCTTCTCCGCGGCCGCGCCGACCATGGTCTCCTCCAGCTGCATCTCGATCAAGCGCCCCTCGCTGCCGAGCTCGACGATGTAGCGCTCGATCTCGACCGCCATCCGTGTGACCAGCTCGGAGCGCTGCAGCACGGTGAGCACGTCGTGCAGCGTCGTGCCGCCCTCGAACTCCAGCGCGGTCAGGCGCGTGGAGACCTGATCCAGGCGGGTACGGAACTTGTCCAGCGTGGCGAGCGCCTGGTTGGCCTTGGCTAGCACCACGGGGATGTCCTCGAGGATGTACTTCATGCCGTCCACGTACACCGAGACGACCTCGCGGCGCTGGGAGATGGCGATCACCAGCGCGTCGGTCTGCTTGGACACGCGCTCAGCGGTGCGGTGGCGGGTGCCGGTCTCGTGCGAGAGGATCGTCGGATCGGGCATCAGCTGCACGTTCGCCATCGTGATCTTGGTGGCGTTCGCGTTGAGGATGATCGCCCCGTCCATCTTGGCGATCTGGTAGAGGAACGCGGGCGTGTAGTCGATCTCGAGCCTGATCCCGCCGGAGTTCAGGAAGCTGAGGTCTTCGGGCTCGCCGATCACGATCAGACCGCCCGTGTGCGCGTGCAGGATGCTCTCGAGGCCCTCCCGCAGAGCGGTGCCGGGCGCAATCATCTCCAGTGCCCTCATCAGCCCCGGATCCGGTCGTACCTCGTTGTCTAGATCTTCTCCGGATCTTGGAGCCACAGCCCCAATTCTAGGGCATTTAGCAATCCCTTAGCGCCTCGTACACAGCGCACATGCCGAGTTCGCCCCGTGGATAGGGCGATTTCGGCCGATCTCGCCCGCGCTCAGCCTCCGCTGGCGGCAGGATCCGGAGCGGGGCGCAGCGCCCGCTCACCGGCCGGACGACGCCGGTCCTGGACGCGGGTCAGCGGCGCCTCGGCAGCTTCGGGCACGGTGCGCGGTCCGCCCCCGGGCGGCCCTCCCGGGAGGGCCGACGCGAGCGCCGCGCGCAGCGTCGGCACCTCGCACGCCGAGCCCCCGCTTTCCACCGGCGCGATCACGTCGGTGAGGCCGTGCTTGGCGGCCTCCTCCAGACGGCGCTCGGGATGACCGACCCAACGCAGCTCGCCCGTCAGACCCAGCTCGCCGAAGCACGCGCGGGGTGCGGGTGGGTGCGAGCGGATCGGTACGCCGCGGCTCGCGCTGGCGACAGCCAGCGCGACCGCCAGATCGCACCCCGGCTCGTCCACGCGCACGCCGCCGACGACGTTCACGAACACGTCCGAGCCGCCGGTCTTGACGCGGCCGTGGCGAGCGAGGATCGCCAGGACGAGCGCCAGACGGTTGCGGTCGAGCCCCGAGACGACCCTGCGCGGCTGCTCGAGCTCCGACGGCGCCACCAGCGCCTGCACCTCGACCAGCAGCGGCCGTGAGCCCTCCATGGCGGCCAGCACCACGCTGCCGGGCGCGCGGGTGGCCTCCGCCACGAACCTGGAGGAGGCGTCCAGCACCTCCACCAGGCCGCCCTGGCGCATCTCGAACAGGCCGGACTCGTTGGTGGACCCGAAGCGGTTCTTCAGCGCGCGCAGCTCACGGTGCGGCCGCTCGCGCTCGCCCTCGAACTGCAGGACGCAATCGACGAGGTGCTCGAGCACGCGAGGACCGGCCAGCGCGCCGTCCTTGGTCACGTGCCCGACGAGAATCACCGCCACGCCCTGGGCCTTGGCCAGTTGCATGATCCTCCCCGCCACCTCGCGCACCTGCGCGACAGACCCCGGGGCGCTGGAGAGCTCGCCCGCGCCGAGCGTCTGCACCGAGTCGATCACGCACGCGTCCGGCTTCTCGGCGGCGAGCGTGTCGAGGACCGTGTCGAGGTCCGTCTCGGCGAGGATCGGCACGTTCAGCGCCGGGCGCAGGCGGTGCTCGGGGCGGATCGACTGGACGATGTGCGCGGGGTCGGGCGGGTTCAGCACGAGCCGCTCCGCGCGCAGCCTGACCTGCTCGGCCGACTCCTCGCCGCTGACGTACAGCGTCTTGTGCCCCGACTGCTGCAGGTGCCCGAGCACCATGTTGGTGAGCGTCGACTTGCCGATCCCGGGAGAGCCGCCTAGCAGCACCAGCGATCCCGGCACGAGACCGCCGCCGAGCACGCGGTCGAGCTCGCCGATCCCGGTCGACATGCGCTCGACCGGGTCCGCTCCGACCTCGCGCAGGGGAACTGGAGCGGGCGCGGGCCGGCCCGCAAGCCCGTCGCGCCCGCGCTCGGCGCCGGCGGAGCGCGCACCTGCCCGGGCGGGAGCGACGCGCTCCTCCACGAGCGTGTTCCACGCCTCACAGCCCGGGCACTGGCCGTGCCACTTGGCCGACTGAAAGCCGCACTGCGAGCACACATGGACGGTCGTACGAGGAGCCATCGACCCAGACTACGGCCCGGCGGGGACGGCCAGATCGAGCCCGCTCGGTCGGCTTACTTCTTCTTGGCCTTCCCGTACTTGCGGCGAGCCTGGCGCTCGCACCCCGCGCGCTGCTTCTTCGGCTTCCTCGCGCAGGCCTTCAGCGCCGCCGCCAGTTTCTTGGCTTTGCTCAGCGTCTTCTTGCCGGTGGACGGCGTCGTCGTGGCCCGCGCGGTCGGCGACGACGCGAACGCAAGCGTGGGCATGGTCGTGATCGTCGGCAGGGCGGCGAGCGAGCCGGTGGAGAACGATTCCCACGCGCCATAGCCGGTCCCGTACTGGTTGCTCGCCACCGCGCGGTAGTAGTAGGTGGTGCCCGCCTGCAGGTAGTCGCCGAACGCGGCTTCGATCCCCTCGCTCGACCCGGACTGCGAGCCCGGTGTGACAGCCGCGGGCTGCAGCGCGCCGCCGGCGGTGGAGGTGCCGAATTCGAACTGCACGGTGGTCGGCAGTTCTCTGGTCTGCACCGTGCCCGTGAGCGTGGCCGAGAGCTGGGTCACATCGAGCGCCGCGCCGGTGAGCACCACGGGTGCGGTCTCCAACGGCGCGGGGAGCGTCCGATAGGCGACTACCGGTCCGTCGACCTGGCCGGCGTTGTTCGTTGCCACCACGCGGTAGTAGTAGATGGTTTCCGGCTGCTGGCCGAGGACTTCGACGCTGGCCGCCTGCGCGCCGACGCCTGACAGCGGCGCCGAGCCCGCAACGGTGGTGACGGCGCCTTCGAGCGTGTTGCCGGTTGCGTTCGGCGCATATTCGAAGGCGTAGCTGGTCGCCTGGTAGTTGGGGTTGACCTCCGCTTCCAGGGTCGCTCCGGCGGGGCTCAGCCCCGACGCGCTCTCGCGTTCGACGCTCGGCGCCGCCAGCGCCAGCGTCGTGAGCTCGCCGTCCACCCCTTCTGTCTTGCCTGCCGCGGTTTCCACGACCAGGCGGTAGTGGTAGGTGGTGTCGGCTTCCAGGCCGCTGAGTTCCGCGCTGGCGACCTGGCCGGCGACGGCTTCATACAGCTCGCCCTGTTGGCACGGCACGCTGCTCCCGTATGACGCGGTCTTGCCGTATTCGAAGACGCACGAGGTCGTGACTTCTTTTTCCGGGTTGACCTGGGCGTCGATCGTCGCCGAGAACGGCGTCACTGCCGAGCTGCCGTCTTCTTCGACGATGGGGGGTGCGGCGGCCAGCGCCGGGGCGCTCGCAACCGTGAGCCCACCTGCCAGGACACAGACGAACGTGGCGAGACACGTCGTTGTCAGCTTGCGAATACGCATCGGTTACACCCTCCCCTTACCGTGACGATCGTTGGCCTGGCTGGCCTTTGCAGATTTCGCCTGTTTGTGTTTGTCGGCTTTCGCCCGCTTGTGTTTGGCTGTCGGGCAGCCGCTGACCTGCACCTTCGTGTTCTGATGGATGACCGCGCCGTTCTGGCCGGTGATCGCCGTCGGCATCCTCAGCGCCCGCCCGCAGAAGCTGTAGCTAGCGCTCGTCGGCAGGTCCGTGGCCAGGGCCGAGTGCGGACCGGCGGGCAGCGTCAGCTCGAATGTGCTGATCGGCGCGTCGGGTACCGCCCTGAACGTGTTCGAGGTGACGCCCTTCTTGATGTACGTCTGCCCATCCAGGATCAGCGTGATCCCTTCGCCCTGCAGCACGATCTCCAGGTCGGGGAACGCGCCTCCACCGTGGCTGACGAGGATCGCCGGGCCGGTGAGGGGATGCGCGAGGATCGGCGTCGCCACCGTCGCACTGCCCACCTCCGATCCGGCGGGGCAGTTCGCGGGATCCGCTTCGAACACGCTGGCCAGACACGCTTTCTGCAACGTCGCCAACCGCGAGGGCAGCTGCTTGGGGAGATCGACCTCGACTTTGGCGATGTTCGCCTGGCCGGGTCCCGATGCGACCTTCACGGTCAGGCTCGCGCCGCCTGCTTTGCTGGCTTTCCCCTGCGTTGACGCCGTGAACTTCGGCTTGAACGCCAGCACAGCGCAGTTCGTCGCCTGAAACGGGCTCTGCACCCCAACACTCGCGCCCCGCGCGCCCAGCACCGTGGCGGTGAGAGTCTGCGGGTCGCAGTTGGTGGGATTGAACATGAACCCGGGGCGGTCGATGGACACGTTCACCGTGCGCAGTTGCAGCGGCGTGCCTTGCAGAATCAACGGCAGCGGGTCGGTCGTGATCGTCAACGCGGCCGTCTGGGGATTGACGTCGATAGCCGCCCTGACCACGACGGTGCCCAGGTCGAACGGGCCCGCGATCGCGGGCACCACGATCGACAGACCGTATGGCGCGCCCTTGTAGGGGCCCGTCAGGAACACCTGCCCGCCGAGCCAGAACGGAGCGGAGCCGGCGCCGGCGGCGACGGTCGTCTGTCCGATCGAGCTGCTCGCCGAGCACGTCCCTTCAGCGGCGGCCGGTTCGGGGCACAGCGAGACGGACTTCAGCACGCCGAGCAGGCCGGGGGGCGTGTGCAGCGCCACCGCACTGAGGTCCTGTTCGCCGTCGCCGCGCGAGAGGGTCATGGAGAACGTGCTGGACGCTCCAGCCTGCGGGTTGACCGTCCCTGCGCTGAACGTCGGGGCGAACGGCTGCGTCGCGGGGCAGGCGCCGCCGGCGCCGTCCGCGCTGATCTGGTAAGTGAACGTCGGGGAGGCGTCCGGGTCGGCGGGCGCGCTCCACGGCTGCAGCTGGCTGGTCGTGGTGGCCGGCCCGCACAGCGACGGGTTGCTCAGCGGGGCCTGCGCGCCGCCCTTGAAGTGCAACGCCAGATCGCTGAACGGGAGTTGCGGGGTTTCCGCGAACGTCGCCGTCAGCTGGCCGGTCACGGGGTTTGGCGAGACCGTTCCCTGCAGGCGTACCGAGATCCCGTATTCGGGGCTTTCCGCAACGAGGAACAGTCTGTATATATCTCCCGGCTGCGGCTGGCCGACGTAGAGCGAGCCGGTCAGTTCTTTGTCGAGCAGCGGCGTCTTGATCGCGACTTCCCCGATCTTCGAGTTTTCGGGGCAGGCGACCGCGTTGCTCGTGCCGATGCCGAGCTGTTCGTCGCTGCAGCTGCCGAGCCCGTTGGCGAGCGACGCCGAGATCGACATCCCCTGGGGGAGCGTCACCACGGCGTTCCTCAGCGTCGGCGTGGCGAGCCGTTCAGGATTTTCGTCCTGAGGCACCGACAGGTTGACTTCCACGCCGGTCGGCGAGCCGGCCTTGGTGGTGTCCGGCCGTACCGACAGCGACGGTTCGAAAGTCAGGCTTTCGCAGCCAGTGAGCGCCGTGGGCGTCGTGGAGGAGGCCGAGCTGTACGTCTGCGGGCTCTGCCAGGAGCGCATTGTGACGCCGGTAGTCAGCGGCTTGGCGCATTCCGTGGGGTTCGTCAGGAAAGGCGCCGGCGGCACATCGGTCGCGTTTTCTCCTCCAATGCAGAATTCTTCGGTCGCCCCGGGAAACACGAAGCACGTAAAGCCCGAGCCGCGCTGGGCATTGTGGCTCGCTTCGGCGGGCACGCCCCACAGCACGAGTTCGGTGGCGATGATCGGGATCGCCTCGGAGATGTTGGTGAGCGTCGCGGTCACGCCATAGTCGCTCTGGTTGCGCACGGTGATCGCGATGTGCACCGGCACCGACTCGACGGCGAAGCCGAAGTCGGCGACATCGCCCTTCTCGGCGACCATGTTGTACACGCCAACGGTTATGGATCCGGGTTCTCCCGAGACGTCTGTCGTCAGGGCCACCACACCCACTTGCGAAGCGACCGGGCAGCCGGTCGTGAGATCCGCGCGGGGACAGGTCGGTATCACGTTGGGATCACCGACAAATCCAGCGGGCAGTTCGGTGGCGATTTCCTTGACGTTTTCGTCAGGGAAAACGAGTCCTCCTTCGGTGACGGTTTTGAGGGTGAAGTCCGTGACCGCCTTGTACGGGTGCGACCCCGCCTGCGTGTCGAGGCTTCCATTCTGGTTCTCGAATCCGGCTTTGAACGAGGTGATGCCGAACGATGCCGACGCCGCGGGAGCCCCCGCGAGCAGGATGCCCACGACCACGAGCCCGAGTGTCGCTCTCAGTAGCTTGCTGTGCATTGCACTCTCCTCCTAGCGCCCGGCCGAGCTGGGCTTGCCGTGGTTGACCGCTCGATCGCTGCGCTTGGCGTCCTTCGCCTTGCGCTTGCGCCGGCGGGACTTGCGCTTGGGTTTCGGCTTGGGCTTGGGTTTGGGCTTGGGTTTGGGCTTGGACGCCGCCGGCTGAGCCGGTGGCGCCAGGTTGCCCTGGCCCTGTGCTGTGGCGCTGCCGATGGCGGCGAACGTCGGCGTCGTGGAGCTGGTCTGTTCCTGGCATCCCGCGCCCGCGCACGGCGGTGTGGATGGGGCGGTTTCGGCAAAGCCACCTCCTTCGCGAGCGTCGTAGATGTTGATGTCGCCGTGGTTCGTGTCCGCGGGCACCAACGCTTCGCCCGTGGTGAAGAACACGTCGCGTCCTTCGTCTGCGCTGCCCAGGAAGTAGGAGGGGTCGGTCCCGTGGCCGTCGGAGATCAGGTAGTCCCTGCCGCCCTCCCACTCATACACGTTGTTGAGTCCGTTGGTGTCGCCCGGCACGAGGTTGTCCCCCGATTCGAAGAACACACGGGAGCCGTTGGCGGTGACATTCACCGACAGGGGGTAGTTGCGGGCGGCGTACGGGGTGACGTCGTAGCTGAGGTAGGCTTCGCCGAGCGGCACATGTCCGTCGGAGTTGCAGGAGACGCAGGTCAGCGTGTTCGCGCTCGCGTCATAGAGATAGATCTCCTGATGGCCGTGGCTGTTGAACGAGGTCAGGTTGTCGCGGTCTGCGAACACCAGGTGCAGGCCGTCTGCGCTGAGACGCACCTCTCGCCCGCCCTCGTCGAATTCCCCACCGGCCAAGCCGATCGGCCCCTCCGGACCGAGCGCGCCCGACGGCACGTCGGCGATCGGGGTGATGTGACCTTCGCTGTACATCTCGAGCTCCGGCTCCCGGGCGCCGCCGGCGCCCGTCGGCACCTCGTTGACGAAGTACACGTGCGAGCCGTCGGAGGAGATCGCGGTGGTTCCGAGCACGTCGGGTGCCGGTTCGCCCTGATCGGGCGTGAGCAGCTTCAGAGCGCCGGTTTCGGCGTTGTATTCGTACAGCAGCGATGCGGTGCCCATGGCGGGCCGCGCTTCGTTGGTCAGCGCCTCGGTCGATGTGAAGAACGCCCTCGATCCATCCGCTGAGGCGCCCTGGAAGTACGCCGGCTTTGTGCCGACAGGGTCCGGGACCGTACGCTGGGACCGCGAGATCGCGACGGTCTTCCCGTCTTCGCGCAGATCCACCTGCGGGGGGGCTTGGCAGCTCGCCAACCCGAATTCGTACCACTCACGCGGGTCGGGGGTGGTGAAGTAGACCCGCGAGCCGTCTTCGGAGACCGCTCTGTAGGTCTCTGCCTCGCCGCCGATGGAGGCTCCGCAGGTGTTCAGGAGCGAGCCTTGACTGTTGACGTCGACCAGTTCGGTGTGGCCGTTGGCACGCTCGTAGAGGGCGCGGCCGGCTTCCTGCCCGCTGTCGGCGGGCACGAGCTGCTCGCCCGATTCGAACAGCACCACGCTGGCATTCGCGGAGCGACCGGCATAGCTGTTTTCCATGTAGGGGATTTCGGGCTGGCCGTTTTCGCTTGCGAGTGTGTCGCCGTTGCCGCGCGAGATCCAGCTGAGGGAGCCGTCCGCTTCGCGGAGGTACAGGCTCTGCGTGCCGTTGCGCTCATTGAGGGGATCGAGCGGGAACGCCGCGTTCATGACCGCGGCGCTGAAGTCGGGGGTCACATCGGCGATCGCCGCGCTCTCCGAGAGCCAGGGGTGTGGGATCGTGGGCGCCGGCGTGATGCTCGTCGAGCTCCAGCCGTTTTCGCCGCGGGTGGCGACGTAGCTGTCGACGACCGCACTCGACGCTTCCGCGAACGCCTCGAAGGAGGAATACATGACCTGTTCGCCGTTGATGGATGGACTGGTGACCGTGTTGAACGACGGCAGGCCCAACAGCCAGGCGGGGAAATTGACCAGGCCGCCTTCTTTGTCAGCGGGAGACACGAGCTCGTAGGCGCGGCAGTCGGGCAGTGCGGCCGAGACGCCCACGCGGACCTGTTCGTTCTTGCAAGGCGCTTCGGCGGATGCCGTCGCGACTGGCCCGGCCAACATCACTGCCAGCCCCAGCGCCAGGCCGGCGAAGCTCCCACGGCAACAGCTCGTCCGCAGCAATGAACGCGAGCCGCGGCGCCGCAGATCGTTCACGAAGGTCTTTCGTGTCCCCATGCCCTCTCCTTATTCCTTGATGTCCACACCCCCCCAGGTCTTGGTGTAGGTCGAGCCCGTGATGGGGCAGACGACCTGTAAGCGAGCGGTATCAAAGCACACTGCGGTTATTGATGTCAAGTAGGATCCCCCTGTCACCACATGAGAGTCCGCCCGCGTTGACATATACACTCAAAATTACATGGGCGCGCCTGTTGTTTTGCTGCTCTCTGAAAGGCAACGGTCTGCGAGTCTGGGACTGTGTTTTGAGCTCGCGCAGCCGGCCGCGCGCGAGTATCCTTCCCATCAGAGTCAGCCATGCCACGATCTGCGCGCCAGCCGACTCCTGCCGGCCGACAGCCCTCCTCGAAGTCCGGCGACGGCGTAGTGGAGGCCACGCCGAAGCCAAGCCAGCGGGAGCGGCTCGTGGACGCGATGATCGAGCTTGCCGCGAAGAGCGGATACCAGAGCGTGAGCATCACGCAGGTGAGCTCCCGCGCAAAAGTCTCGAGCGCGACGTTCTACGAGCAGTTCGAGGGCAAGGAAGATTGCCTGCTGGCCGCCTACAGGGCGGTCGCTGAGCGCATGTTCGAGCAGATGGAGCCGATGGAGCAGGACGGTGGTGACTGGCCGGACGCTGTCCACGCCGCGCTCGCGAGGGTACTGGGGGCGTTGAGCCGAGACCCCCACGGCGGGCGGGTGCTCTTCATCGAGGCGCTCGGTGGCGGACCGGCGATCCGCGAGGAGCGCAAGCGCGCGTTGGCAGAGCTCGAGCGCCGTGCCCAGGACTTCTTGGAGTCCCCGGGGGACGGCCGCATGCTGGACCTTCCCATCACTGCAGCGATGGGGGCGCTGCGCAGCATCGTCGCCCGGCGTCTGCGCACGGACGCCGAGGACCAGCTGCCGTTGCTCGTGGACGACATCATGACCTGGCTCGAGTGCTATGCCATCCCGGCTGGCGGAGAGCACTGGAGCACGAACCCGGACGCCCTGCTCCCAATCGCGCCCGAGCCCGCGCCGGCGCCTGCCACCGGCGCGCCGGCACGACTACCCCGCGGCCGGCACGGCCTTCCAGCCGGCGTGGTCGCACGCAGCCGGCGCACGCGGCTCATCTACGCGACCGCCGAGGTGACGATGGCGAAGGGGTACGCGAACACGACCGTCACGGACATCGTCGCGCAGGCCGGCGTCGCCAGGGACGTGTTCTACGAACACTTCTCCGACAAGCAGCATGCCTTCCTGGAAGCCCAGCAGCATCCCACACAGCACATACTCGACACCTGCGCGGCCTCGTACTTCGCCGCCGGGGACTGGCCCGAGCGCGTATGGAGCGGCCTGAGCACCCTGATCGAGATGATCGCCTCCACCCCCGCGATCTCGCACCTGCGACTGGTCGAGTGCTACGCGGCCGGACCGGCCGCGATCCGCCGCGCCGAGGAGATCACCAGATCCTTCGCCATCTTCTTGGAGGAAGGCTACGGCTACCGCCCTCGAGCCCGCGAGCTGCCGCGCCTGTGCTCGGAGGCGATCGCCGGCGCCATCTTCGAAGTCATCCGAGGGCACATCGCCCGCCGTGACACGGCCGCGCTGGCACGGCAGCTGCCGCAGCTCGTCTACATCGTGATCACCCCGTTCACGGGCTCTGAGGAGGCGATCCAGCTGGTCCGCAAGCTCAGCGCCCGGCACCTCGCCGCTGGTGGATCGTGAGGGCCGCAGCGGCCCCCGCGTCGAGCTCTACGGCTCGCTGGGCTCGTCGAGGCCCGGCGCCGCGTCCTCGGTCGGGCTGTCGCCGTCGGCGACCTCCTCCGAGCTGGCGCCTTCAGCGCCGACACCAACGGGCGTCTTCTGCTTCTTGGGCTTGACGATCGACAGGCGTACCTCGCCCTCCTGATCGCCCTCGGCGGGGTCGACCACGACGGTCGCTCCGGGTGTCAGCTCCTCGCGCAGCACGAAGTCGGCGAGCGGGTCCTCGATGTAGCGCTGGATCGCGCGGCGCAGCGGGCGTGCGCCCATCGCCGGGTCCCAGCCCTTGTCGACGAGCAGGTCCTTGGCGGGCTCGGTCAGCTCGAGCTGCAGCTCGCGTTCGGCCATCGACTCGCGGATCCGCAGCAGCAGCAGCTCGACGATCTGCTTGATCTCGTCCTTCTGCAGCTTGTGGAAGACGATCACGTCGTCGATGCGGTTGAGGAACTCGGGACGGAAGACCTTCTTCAGCTCGCCCATGATCCGGTTCTTCATGTCCTCGTAGGTGATACCCGTCTCGTCGTCGGAGACCGCGAAGCCGAGCGGCGTGTTGCGCGCGATCTCGGCGGCGCCGATGTTGGAGGTCATGATCACGATCGCGTGACGGAAGTCCACGGTGCGCCCCTGCGCGTCGGTCAGGCGCCCGTCCTCGAGGATCTGCAGCAGGATGTTGAACACGTCCGGGTGCGCCTTCTCGATCTCGTCGAGCAGCAGCACGCTGTAGGGCTTGCGCCGTATCGCCTCGGTCAGCTGACCACCCTCGTCGTAGCCGATGTAGCCCGGGGGCGAGCCGACCAGACGAGAGACGGCGTGCTTCTCCATGTACTCGGACATGTCGATGCGGATCAGCGCATCGTCGTCGCCGAACAGGAACTCCGCGAGCGTGCGTGCGAGCTCGGTCTTGCCGACGCCGGAGGGGCCGAGGAAGATGAACGAGCCGGTCGGGCGCTTGGGGTCCTTCAGGCCGGCGCGCGAGCGGCGGATCGCCTTGGAGATGACCTCGATCGCGGGGTGCTGGCCGATCACGCGCTTGTGCAGTTCGTCCTCCATGCGCATCAGCTTCTGGGTCTCGGCCTCGGTCAGCTTGAACACGGGGATGCCGGTCCACATCGAGACGATGTCCGCGATCTCCTCTTCGCCGATCGACGGCCGCTCGCCGGACTCGCCCGATTCCCAGGCCTGCTCGAGCTCGCGTTTCTTGTTCGTCAGCTTGCGCTCCTTGTCGCGCAGCGACGCGGCCTTCTCGAACTCCTGGGCCTCGATCGCGGCCTCCTTCTCGCGGCGCGTGGACTCGACTTCGCCCTCGAGCTCACGGTTGGCGGGAGGCGAGGTCATCGACTTGATGCGCATCCGCGAGGCGGCCTCGTCGATCAGATCGATCGCCTTGTCGGGCAGGAAGCGGTCGGAGATGTAGCGGCTGGCCAGTTCGCCGGCGGCGCGCAGCGCCTCGTCGGTGATCTGCACCTTGTGGTGCTGCTCGTAGCGGTCGCGCAGCCCTGTGAGGATTTCGACCGTCTGGTCGATCGTGGGCTCGTCCACGGTGATCTTCTGGAAGCGCCGCTCCAGCGCCGAGTCGCGCTCGAGGTACTTGCGGTACTCGTCCAGCGTGGTCGCGCCGATCGTCTGCAGCTCGCCGCGCGCGAGCGCCGGCTTGAGGATCGAGGCGGCGTCGATCGCGCCCTCGGCCGCTCCCGCGCCCACCAGGTTGTGGAGCTCGTCGATGAACAGGATGATGTCGCCGCGCTGGGTGATCTCCTTCATCACCTTCTTCAGGCGCTCCTCGAACTCGCCGCGGTACTTGGAGCCGGCGACGAGCGCTGCCAGGTCGAGCGTGTAGATCTGCTTGTTCTTGAGCAGCTCGGGCACCTCGGAGCTCGTGATGCGCTGGGCCAGGCCCTCGACGACGGCGGTCTTGCCGACGCCGGGCTCGCCCACGAGCACGGGGTTGTTCTTGGTGCGCCGCGAGAGGATCTGCATGATCCGCTCGATCTCGGTCTCGCGCCCGACGCACGGGTCGAGCTTGCCCTCGGCGGCCAGCTTGGTGAGGTTGCGGCCGAACTGGTCGAGCAGCTTGGACGACTTCTTGCCCTCGCCAGAGGCGCCCGCGCCCGCTCCGGCGCCCGCGCCGCCGGACTGGCCCTGGCGGCGGCCGCCGGGACCGGACAGCATGCGGATGACCTCGTTGCGGATCTTCTCGGAGTCGGCGTCGAAGTCCAGCAGGATGCGAGCGGCGACGCCCTCGTTCTCGCGCACGAGACCGAGCAGGATGTGCTCGGTGCCGATGTAGTTGTGGCCCAGGCTCAGCGCCTCGCGCAGCGCGAGCTCCAGCACCTTCTTGGCGCGCGGGGTGAACGGGATCTGCCCGGAGGTGACCTCCTCGCCGGAGCCGACGATCCGCACAACCTGCGCGCGCACCCGCTCGACGGTGATGTCCAGGCTCTCCAGCACACGCGCGGCCAGACCCTCCTCCTCGCGCAGCAGGCCAAGGAGGATGTGCTCGGTGCCGATGTAGTTGTGCTTGAGCGTTCGCGCCTCCTCCTGCGCGAGAACGACGACCTGTCGGGCCCGTTCTGTAAATCGCTCGAACATGGTGTGATTCCTTCCTACCGGGACGGTACCTCGGAGCTGCGGACCCTAAAACGAAAGCCTTGTGGAGAGTCTACCAACCGGCCACCCTGCCTTATTGGGGTCATCGGCACACGGGGGTCGCTGCTTGATTGGCGGGCGGGCGGGCGAGCGAGCGGGTGTCGATCAGTCGCGCAGCGCCGGGAACAGCACGACCTCGCGGATCGAGTCGCGCCCGGTGAGCAGCATCACCAGGCGGTCGATGCCCAGCCCCACGCCTCCCGCCGGCGGCATCCCCTGCTCGAGCGCCTGCACGAACAGCTCGTCGTAGGGCTGAGCCTCCTCATCGCCCTCGCTCGCGAGCCGCTGCTGGGCCGCGAAGCGCTCGCGCTGCACGTCCGGGTCGATCAGCTCGCTGAAGGCGTTGGCGATCTCCATGCCGCCGGCGAAAGCCTCCCAGCGCTCGACCAGGCCCGGCTCGGAACGGTGCTGGCGGGCGAGCGGCGAGATCTCCACCGGGTAGTCCACGACGAAGGTCGGCTGCTGGAGGGTGGGCTCGACGAACTTGGAGAGCAGATCGTCGGCGAGCTGGAACCACGTCATGTCCTCCGTGGCGATCTGCAGGCCGCGCTCGTCGATCGCGGCGGTGAGCGACTCGACGTCGCGATGGGCCGCCAGATCGATCCCCGTCTGCTGCTCGATCGCCTCGAAGAAGCCGACGCGCCGCCACGGCGCGGAGAAGTCCAGCTCGCCCTCGTACTCCACGGCGCGCGCGGCTCCCGCGACGAGCTCCTCCAGGCGCGTGGCCTCGCCTTCGTAGTCGGCGTAGGCCTCGTACCACTCGACCATCGTGAACTCGGGGTTGTGCTTGTGCGAGACGCCCTCGTTGCGGAAGTCCTTGCCCAGCTCGTACACCCGCTCGAGCCCACCGACGATCAGCCGCTTGAGGTAGAGCTCGGTGGCGATACGCAGGTACAGGTCGCGGTCGAGCGCGTTGTGATGCGTGGTGAACGGTCGCGCCATGGCGCCGCCGTAGAGCGGCTGCAGCACCGGGGTCTCGACCTCCACGAAGCCCTCGCCGTCCAGGTATGAGCGGACCGCGGAGATGATCCGCGCGCGGTCCACGAACAGCCTGCGCGTCTCTTCGCTGGCCATCAGATCGAGCTCGCGCCTGCGGTAACGCGTCTGCACGTCGGTGAGGCCGTGGTGCTTGTCCGGCGGGGGACGCAGCGCCTTGGCGAGCACCTGGAAGCTCTCCACCCGCAGCGAGACCTCGCCGTGGCGGCTGCGGATCGCCGCGCCCTCGACGCCGATCAGGTCGCCCAGGTCGAGCATGGTCAGCAGCTCGAAGCGCTCGGGGCCGAGCACGTCCACACGGGCATGCAGCTGGATCTTGCCCGAGCGATCGACGAGGTCCAGGAACGCCATCTTGCCGGCGCCGCGGCGTGCGGCGATGCGTCCGGCGACGCGATGGCGCTCGTCGGTTTCCTCTCCGGGCGCGAGATGCTCGTAGCGGGGCAGGATCTCCGCGATCGACTCGGCGCCGGCGAACGAGTAGGGGAACGCGCCGGCGTCCAGCTCGCGAATGCGGGCGGCCTTGGCGCGCCGCTCGGCGATCAGCTCCTCCAGGCCGTGCCGGGTGGATGGGTCCGATTCCCCGCCGAGCTCCTCCGGCGACGGTTGCTCATCGGTGCCGCTCATCGCGGGCGAGCCTACTCTAGGCCGACGTCGATCTTGGTGATCTTGAGCTTGCGGGCAGGGCCGCGCGGGACCGTCACGGCGACCGTGTCGTTGCGCTTGTGACCGAGCAGCGCCCGGCCGACGGGCGACTCGTTGGAGAGCTTGTGCTCGTCGGGCTTGGCCTCGGCGGAGCCCACGATCGTGTACCTGACCGACTTGCCGGTCTTTTCGTCCTTGACGTGCACCACGGAGCCGATCTGCACGACGTCGGTGGACAGGTCTTTCGCCTGGATGACGGTCGCCATACGCAGCTTCTCCTGCAGCTGGGCGATGCGGCTCTCGACCATCGCCTGCTCGTTCTTGGCGTCGTCGTACTCGGAGTTCTCGGAGATGTCTCCGAACTCCCTGGCCTCCTTGATGCGTTCGGCGACCTCGCGCCGCTTCTCGGTGGAGAGCAGCTCGAGCTCGTCCTTCAGCTTCTGCAGGCCTTCTGGGGTGAGGATGACGTCCTTCGGCATGTGGTGGGCGGGACTCGATTCCGCGATGTTGGTGGTCCGGCCGCGGCACACAAAAACCCCGCTGCGAGCGGGGATGTTGCTGCCCGGGGCTGTGGCGAGCGCAGCAGTATAGCGGGGCCTCGGGGCCCCGTGGCTTCAGCGCCGGGACGCTTTCCAGCCATGTAGTATCGCCTTCGTAAGCAGGTAGGCAGCGGACGGGCACAAAGCCTCGGGGAGCGCGCGTAGAACATGACTCTGGCAGCCTCTCACGCACCGGTTGCTTCTTGGGGAACAGTCGACGTGACGCGGGTCATCCCGCGCCTCGCCCACGACGCGTGATGCGGCTCGAATCCCACCTTCGGTCCGCAGGGGCCGCGATAGCGCTTGCCGCGCTGCTGATAGCGCTCGCCGCGCTGCTGGCCGGCTGCGGTGGGAGCAGCACGACCAGCCTCTCCTACCACCCGCCGGGCTACCAGGACTGGCCGTACTTCGGCCGTGACCGCGACAACACCCGCTTCGCCCCGCAAAAGCAGATCGACGCGTCGAACGTCAGCCGCCTGGGTATCGCCTGGAGCAACAGCCTGGGCGCCGAGCAGTACCTCATGGAGTCCTTCCCGGTCGTGGTCGGGCAGACGATCTACCTGACGACCTCGACCGACGAGGTGGTGGCGATCGACGCCGTGACGGGGCACACGAAGTGGATCTACACGCCCTCGGTCGACTTCTCCCTCTCGACGGGCGTTGGGGGATATGGGGTGAGCGTCAACCGAGGTGTCGCCGTCGAAGACGGGAAGCTCTTCATGGTCACCTTCGACGATCGCCTCCAGGCGGTCAGCCAGGCGACCGGAGAGGAGCTGTGGTCGACCTCGGTGGTCGACGACAGCACGGGCGCCTACGAGACGATGGCTCCGACCGTCTACGACGGCAGGGTGTTCGTCGGCGACTCCGGCTCGGAGGACGGGGTGCGCGGATTCGTTGCCGCCTACAGCGCGAGCACCGGCAAGCAGCTGTGGCGCTTCTACACGGTCCCGCACGCCGGCACCGGGTGGGTTCCCAAGGAAGGCGGCGGCGGCACGGTGTACATGCCGCCCACGATCGACACGAGCACCGGGATCGTGTACGTCGGCACCGGCAATCCGGCGCCCGCGATCGTTGGCACGAAGCGTCCCGGCCCAGACCTCTACACCGACTCGATCCTCGCGCTGCGGGCCTCGACCGGACAGCTCGTCTGGTACCACCAGGAGGTGGCGCACGATCTCTGGGACTACGACGCCGAGTCGCCGCCGGTGCTGTTCACGACGAAGGTGAAAGGCCGCTCTGTGCGGGCGGTCGCGGAGGCGGGCAAGAGCGGCTACCTGTTCATCCTCAACGCGGCCACGGGAGCAGACCTGTTCCCGCGCGTGGCGTTCGTCAAGGAGGACCACACGACACCGACGACCAAGGGGACGCTCGAGTGCCCCGGAGCGGTCGGCGGCTCGCAGTACGCGCCGCTGGCGTTCGACCCCGAAGCGGGCGACGTCTACGTCTCCGGCATCAACAACTGTCAGATCTTGACCGTCAACAACCAGCACTATGGCGAGAAGGACTTCGGCGGGGACCGGACCACGCCGTCGAAGGAGAAACCGTCGGGAACGTTCACCGCCGTGAACGTCACAACCGGCAAGGTCGCGTGGGCCCACGCAATGTCCACGCCGATGATCGGCGGGGCGACGGCTACCTCCGGGAACATCGTGTTCACCGGCGATCAGCACGGCAACCTCTACGCGTTCGAAGCGAAGACCGGCAAGCAGCTGTTGAAGGCAGACCTCGGGCTCGCATTCGGGTCCGCGCCGGTGATCTACACGATCGACGGCCAGGAGTACGTGCTGGCGGCGCTCGGGGGCTCGGCGCTGACCGCCTCGGAGAAACTGGGGCCGATCGGCGCGGAGCTGGTCGCGCTGAAGCTCGGCGGCAGCCCCGTGTCAGCAGCCTCTGGCTGAGCTTGGCGTGGCGGTTGGTGGCTATCGCGTCGCAGGACCGATCCGATAGACGGCGCCGGCGAGGTCGTCTGTCACGTACAGGTCCCCTTCGGGCCCGGGCACGGCGTCCACGGGCCTGCCCCATCGCGCTCCGGAGGGAAGCTGAAACCCGCCGGCGAGCGTGACGGGTTCGCCGAGCGTGCGTTCGCCGGCCTCCCAGGGGAGCCACAGCACGGCCGGAGCGCGCGGCACGGTGCGATCCCACGAGCCGTGCACGGCGAGCACCGCGCCGGCGGAGAACGGCGAGGCGAGCGAGCTGCGCTCGAGGAAGGTCAGCCCGAGCGGCGCGCTGTGTGCCGGCAGCCCCCGCTGCAGCGGCGCCAGGTCGGCGCAGTCGAGCACCCGTTCGCCCGGGTTGGTGACCGCGTCGGCGACGAACCGCAGGTTTGTGTAGTGCAGGCCCAGTTCGGGCTCACCCGGATGATCGTCGGGGTCGGGGTTGCAGAAGGGCCAGCCGAGGTCGCGCCCGGGCGTCAGACGCGCGAGCTCGTCGGGCGGGTGTTCGTTGACGTAGGAGCGCACCACGTGACCGAAGGCTTCGGAGAGCCCGCCGAAGGCGCGATGAAACGGGTAGGTGACTTCATCGCGCTCGTTGACGGCGCTCCACAGCGACCCGTCGGGCGCGAACGCCAGCCCCTCGCCGTTGCGCACGCCCGTGGCAAACACGCGCATGTCGCCTCCGCTCGGCGAGAAGGACAGGATCGTGGCCCTCGGCGGGTACTGACGCGGGTCGGGCGCCTTGGCGTTCGACACGCTGCCGACCGAGACGTAGATCGTGTGATTCGCGCCGATTGCGATGCTCTTGAGTCGATGCGTGTCTTCGTTCGGCGGTCCGGTATCGAGCAGGTGTGCGACCACGACCGTGCGTGGGCCGAGCGTTCCCCCCGGCCGCCACGGGTAGCGGTCGATCTGGTTGGACTGCGCGACGTAGAGCACACGGGCGCCGTCGAGCGTGTCGAAGGCCATGCCCTGGGGCAACGTCAGACCGGACAGGAGCACTCGCTGACGCGGCGTTGCGGCAGGGTTGGCGCCCGGGGACAGCTCCACCACCTGGCCCGTGTCCGCGGCGCTCACCAGCAGGTGGTGTTCGGGTGTCCACAGGGCAAAGCGTGCGGCGGGCACCCGGGCCCAGACCTCAGCGCTCCAGCCCGCGGGAACGGTCAACGTCCGGGGCACTTCGAACGGCGAGGCCCCGTTTCCCGAGGAGACCTCGAGCGTGGTCGCCGCGAACCGCACGGCCGTGGCGCCAATGTCGGAGGACGCGGTGCTGGACGACCGAGTGCGAGCCGATGAGCTCACGTGCCTCGTGCCGCCGCAGCCGGCCAGCGAGAGCGCAGCAGCGAGCACGAGCAGCACGGCCCTCCGAGCGAGCTTCGAGCCGGTCGAGGCCGTTCCGGGAAGGACGCATCTGCTGGCCGCTCCGCGCATCCGTGACCTATCTCAGCACATCGCCCAAAGAGCCATGTTGAGCGCCAGGCCTGCAACCAACCGATCCATATCGCGGCGTCGGCGCCTGGCCGCCTTCGCGCTGGGTCTGCTCGTCGTGGCGGTGTGCGCGAGCTGCGGTGGCGCGAGGCCGAAAGCGAACGCCGACTGGCCGGACTGGGGGAACAGCGCCGCCAACACGCACTTCGCGGAGCTCTCGCAGGTGAACGCGGGCGACGTCGGTCGGCTGCGGCTTGCGTGGACGCGCAAGGAGGGGTTCGGGCAGTTCGCGTGGGAGACGTTCCCCGTCGTGGTCGGCTCGACCATGTACTACTCGACCAATACCGACGAGGTCCTCGCGGTGGATGCGAGCACCGGGCATCTGCTGTGGAGCTTCGTCCCGGAAGTGAGCTTCCTGCTCGGACCGCAGGGCTTCGACGCGGCACCCGTCAGTCGCGGCGTCACGGTCGGCGGGGGACGCGTGTACGACCTGACCGCCGACGATCGGCTGATCGCGCTGAACGCCCACACAGGCGCTCGCCTGTGGGACGTGCGCGTGGCCGATCCCAGCGCCGGCTACTCGGAGAACTCGCCGGCGGCCTACTGGAACGGGGAGATCGTCATCGGAGGCCCCGCCGGCGACGCGGGCCTGCGCGGGTTCGTGGCGGCGTACGACGCGAGGACCGGCCGCCGACTGTGGCACAGGTATGTCGTCCCTGCGCGAGGGCACGGATGGCTGTCGGGCCCTGGCGCACATGGCGGCGGCGACGTGTGGATGGAGCCGACGATCGATCCGCGGTCGGGCACCGTGTACGTCGCGACCGGCGATCCCACGCCCGCCTTCAGCAACGCCCAGCGCAGGGGCTGCGACCCGTGGAGCGATGCGACGATCGCCCTGGACGCCAGGACCGGCAGGCTCGAGTGGGCGCACACCGAGGTGTGCGAAGACAGCTGGGACTACGACACCGATCAGTCGCCGATGCTGCTCGATCTGCACGTCGGCGGAACCGTGGTGCGGGCGGTCGGGGACGGCAGCAAGGCCGGCTTCTACTCGATCCTCAATGCCCGCAGCGGCTCGCTGATCGCACGCTCCCCCGAGCTGACGCCCTACTCGCGCCCCCATCTGAGGCCCACACCCGCCGGGGCGGTCGTGTGCCCGGGGATCTTCGGCGGACTGGAGTACGGTCCGCCCGCGTACAGCCCCGACGAGCGCGAGGTGTATGTGCCGGGGATCGACATGTGCATGCGCTACACGCTCGACTCGACGAGCGCGCTGCGCCGCCACGGCTCCGGCGAACCCGACCTTGGCGGGACCGCGGTGGCGGTCGGCGCGAGCAGCGGCGTGGTCGCTGCCGTCGATCCGAGCACCGGGCGCATCGCCTGGAGCACGCCGCTGCCGAAGCCGGCTGCGGGCGGCGCCCTCGCGACGTCGGGCGGCCTCGTGCTCGTGGGGGACGACGACGGCTACCTCTACGCGCTGTCCGCGCGTTCCGGGGCGATCCTGTGGAGGGTTGACCTCGGGCGGCGTTTCGGCTCGGCGCCGATCGCCTACGAGATCGCGGGTGTGGAGTACGTCGCGGTGGTCGCGGGCGGCTCACAGGTGAGCGTCGCGGGCGACGCCCCGGCCCGCGAAGGCGAGCTGTTCGTGTTTCGCCTCGGCCGCGGCGGCTAGCGAGGCACGACGGCGCCGATGCTAACCGGCTGCCGAGGACGCCTTCGCGCACGCCGAGAGGCCGGCGGCATCGGCGAGCGTTGCGGTGGGGATCTTCGCGAGTTCCTTGCCGAGGGAGCTCACCGCGGCGCCTTCTTCGGCGCCGGCGGCGCTCGAGATCCGCCCGAGCAGCGCATCGCCCTGCTCGAGCGCTGCCACATAGCGACCGAATGCCGCGCTGTCGGAGGCCGGCGCCTTCAGCGCGCTGAGGCTCTGCTGCAACTGCGTGGTGGCCGATCGGGTGTCGGAGGCATACCCGGCGAGGGCCTTCAGACTGCTGGGCTCGGGCTGCGCGGCGATGCGAGCGTTCGTGGAGCTGCAGGCCGCATTCGCGCGAGTGATCAGCTGCGCGCGTGAGAGAGTCCCGCTCCCGCTGCTTCCGCAGCCCGCGAGTAGGAGGACGGCGCCGGCGAGTGCCGCCACGAAGCCGCACCGTCCCCGTCGAATCCTGTGAGATCTGGCAGCCACGAAAAGCGGATGTTAGCGATTGCGAAGGAGCCTGGCGGTCGTCTCCAGGCCGCGCGATAGACTACTCCCGTGTCGGGCGCCAATTGGAGAATCAGGCTTGGTCGAACGTGGCGGGCATCCGGCGTTTGTGCATTCATTGCCTTGGCGCTCGGCTCGAGCGCGACGGCACCGGCGGGGGCGACCACCGGCAACGCGGACGGCCTGCCACCTCCGAAGATCCTTGTTAACACCGCCATCGGCGACCGTTACATCGGACGCTTCTACCTGTCGCGAATCGAACGCCGGGCAGGCCTGACGAGCGCGGTGCTCGACATCGACTACACCGAATCGGTCGTGCACGACTTCATGGTCGGAGATGGTCAGTTTTACCAGTACGACCAAAAGGGAGAACTGACGAGCTGGACGGCTTCGCTTTACCCCTTTGCGTACAAGGAAGGTCTGATGTCGTGCAACCTGCTCGTGCCGGGAACCACGAACAAGGTGCTCGGACGACTCGTGTTCGAAAAGCCGTCCAAACAGGACACCGCGGGGCATCCGAACCAAGAGGTCATCAACGCCAAGCTGACGATCGGCAGCTCGACCTACGCGGCCACCTTCGCGCAGTCCGAAGACGATCGCCCAGCGCCCACGACCCTGCCCCGGGCGGTGCAGGTCGGCTCCCCCGGCAAATCGAGCGCGCTGCCCGGGGGCTCCGTGCCGGCTGAATCGGTCTCTTCGGAATCGACCGCGGGCGTGTTCGCGTCGGTTGTGCGTTACGCCGCTGCGCTCGGCTGAGAGGCTACGGCTGCGCGGTGGAGGAGAAGCGAACGTAGTTCGCTTCGACGGTCGGCAGCCCTTCCACCACGGCCGTGGCGGAGATCTTGCCCGGTCCTGTGCTCCTGCCGGCGAAGGACCCGATGACCGGGCCCACGAACGCGCCACCATTGACCTTTGCATGCAGGATGTCGTGGCTGGAAGTCAGGTATGTGAGGTAGACGAGCTCGTTGCCGGCAGGCGCCTGCAGGTTGAGGATCGCGCTCGGCACCAGCGGCGCGCCCTTCTTGACTTCGCGCATGAACACCGTCAGCTCTCCTCCCGTGGGACGGGTGACGGCAGCCGAGAGGTGCTGACACGCCGATACGACCGCGCTGAAGACCGCGGCCTGGCCGGCGAGAGGGGTGGCGGAGACGGCGCCGCTCGCGGGCAGGACGCGCACGTGATAGCGACCGAGAAAGGCCGATTCGGCACCCCATCCGCCGGTGGAGCTTTCGGCTGCGACGCCGATGGGGGCCAGCATGGCGAGCGCACCGGCGAGCACCACGAAGATCACGAGGAGCCGCCTCATCCGGGGCACTCTATCGTCCACCTGCCTCACGAGCGCGCGACCTCGCGAGCCCCAGGCTTCGAGAGCCGCAGCGCGACGCCGGCGAGGAAGCAGAGCAGGGCGGCGAGCGCAAGCCATCGCCACACCGCGGTCCAGCGCCTGCCGAGCGCCACCGGGTCGCGTGCGCTGAGCACGCGACCTCCGGTTTCGGCCACGAGCGACCCGAGCGGCGTCGCTTCCACCGGTCCGGGGCGGTACTCGGCCGGATATGGCACAGCCAGGAGCCCGCTGCCCGCTTCACTCCCGGCCGACACGGTATAGCGATACACGCCCTGTGACAGCGTCGGCACGGTGGCGAGATAGAGACTGGGGGCGGTCTCGGTGAAACGCAGCGGGATCGTCTGACCGTCGTCGGCCTCGAGCTGCCCTGTCGAGTTGTACTGATCGATGGATACACCGGCGTTCTGCAGGGTGTCGATCGACAGCTGCGTGCTGCTTGCCGGCAGCAGGCTCGGTGTGAGGGCGGGGGTGCCGGCGCCGCGCTCGACCCAGCGGACGGCTTCCTGCCACAGCTGTGGACGTTCGGCCCACGCGCCGGCCCATTCCGGCGCGAGCCCCGGCGTCCAGCTCACGACGCGTCCGACGCCGTACTGCCACTGCGCGAGCGCCGGGACCGGCGAGTAGCCGGGGTCCCGGGCGAGCAGGTCCGCCTGAGCGCCCTGCTCGAGCGTGGTGACGACATTGCCGCGAAGGAAGGGCAGCGCCATTTCGGAGAGGCTGCTGAGGATCGGGCTGGAGTCGCCGGGCGTCACGCTTATCTGACCGCGCTGGCTGACCGGTCGAGCGCTCACCCGCGTGTCCTTGGCAAAGATGCGCGGCAGTTCGGCTGCGTTGTCGGTGGCGTAGTAGCTGCCGCCCGTGCTCGTGGCGATCGCTTTCAGCAGGCTGAAGTCGGCTTCATCGCCGAGAGCCACGGTCGAGACCGTGATGTGGTCGGCTCGCAGCCGGGGCAGCAGTGAGGCGTAGCTGCCTGGTTCGCTGACGCCGTCGGTTATGAGGACTATCCGGCGATCGCGCGCGTTGCTCGCCTCGATCTGGCGCGCGCCGTCGGCGAGCGCCTTGTAGATGTTGGTGCCGCCTTCCGCCACCAGTCCGGCGATACGCCTGTCTATGCCTTCGACGAGCTTGCCGGGGGTGAGGCGGGTGACGGGCACCAGCGTGTGGGGTTCCGCGTCGAAGTCGACGATCCCCAACTCGTCGTCGTTGGCGGCGAGGAACCTGGTCGCGTCCTGCGAGGCGACCTGGGCCATTTCGAGCTTTGGGACCCCGCCGGCCTCGTCGACCATGCTGCCGGACCGATCGAGGATGAGCTCCACGCCCAGCTGACGCTGTTGCAGGCTGCCTGGCTCGAGGCTGGACACCGGCAGCGCCTGCTGGAGCTTGGATCGGTAGTAGCCGCCGAGGGAGAAGCTGTGCCGGCCCCCCAGCGCGAGCAGGCCGACCCCCCCGCTGCGTACGGCTGCGACGAGCGCGCTCGCGCGAGCTTCGCCGAGCTGTTCCGCGGAGACGTCGTCGAGCACGACCGCGTCCGTGCCTGCATATGCCCCCGGGGAGCTCGGCAGCTGGCCTGGTTCGATCGTGCTCACGCGCATGCCGTCGGCGCGCAGCATGCCCGCGATGTCCGAGCCCGTGCCCGCGACCAGGACGGTCGGCTCGGCGCCAACGCGTACGGTGGTGGCGAGCGTGTTGTTCTGGGCGACGCTGTCGCCGGCCATCTTCACGGTGGCTTCGTAGGAGTAGGAGCCCGGCGCGCCGGCGCGCAGCGAGAACAGGAACGGGTTGTCCCCCACCTTCAGCCGCACACGCTGACTTCCGAGCTGTTGCCCGTAGCGAGCGAGCGTGAGCGTGGCAGACGCGGCACGGGTCGAGCGCACGGTCAGCTGCAGCGAGAGAGGGTCGCCTGCGTGCAGGGCGGTGGGGGCCTGGATGCGGGTGACGGCGGCGTCTGTGCGACCGTCGGGCAGCGGGACGACGTCGATCCGCACGTGCTTGGAGCGAGCGTCAGCCGCGACGGCGCTCGCCTGGCCGGTGGTCTGCAGTCCGTCGCTCAGGAGCACGAGCTGCCCGCCGGCCGGCGCGTGCGCGAGCGCGAGCGAGAGCGCGCTCTGGAGGTTCGTCTCCCCCCCTTCGAGCGCTCCGCCGGCACTCGCCGGCAGAAGCCCGTCGTCCGGCGCGGTCAGCTCGGGAGCGCCGGCGAACTGGACGGCGCGGCAGTCCGAGCCGCAGCCCGACGCACCGTTCAGCCTCAGCCAGGCTCGCTCGGAGCTCTCGGCTGACGGCGCGATGCTGAGCGAGCGGTCGATGACGGGCACGGCTGGACCGCCCGACCCGTGCCCGATCCGGAGCTGGGCGAGGGCGAGGATCAGCAGAGCAATGCTCGCGCAGCGCGTCGCGAGGAGCACTCGACGGTGCGCAGGGCCGCGCTCGCCGAGCTCGAGCCGAGCGCCGTAGAGCCACTCGATCAGGAGCACGACCAGCGCGGCACCCAGCAGCCACGGCCACCACTGCGCCCGCGCCGGCGCAGCCGGCGACGCCGTCGCGGCGAGCTCGACGGGAGCCGCTGAGGGCGAAGCGGATTCGGTGGCGACGTTCACGGCGAGCGTAGTGGTGCGCGTGCCCCATGACCCTCGCTGGGTGATGGTCTCGATGCCCGGCTGCTCGGGCGTCAGCACCTGCGCGCTCCCGCCATGCGCAGCGAGCGGGCGTGAAGGTCCTCCGCCGAGCGAGACCGCAGTGGAGCGCGTCCCGGGCGGGTCCTGGATGAGGATCGGCTGACCCGGGGTAGCCTGCGCGGGCGCCCATTGCTGGGACCAGCTGACGAGGTTGGCGACGAGCACGGGGAAGGACTCGAGCTGCGCCAGGTTCGAACGCGACGGATCCAAGCTGAGCAGCGCGACGCGCTGGGCGCCCGTTGAGCCGGCCGCCAGGAGCGGCCCTTCGGGGCTCCACACGGCGGCGGTCATCCACGAGGGGAGAGCGACGCGGTGGGCGCCTCCGGGTTCGATCGTCAGGGAGCTGAGGTTCACGTTGTCGAGCAGCGGACTCGCTTCTTCGACGCCGCTGACGCGGCTATCGACGAGGGTCCCCGCGACGAGCGCCCCTGGGAGGCGCGGCGGCCCGAGCAGCAACAGGCCGGGGGCGCGCGGCAGCCCTCCCGCGGGGACCCAGCCGTCGAGGACGAGCAGCTCGCTCGTGCGGGCGTCGCTGGAGCGGTAGGTCGCGGGGGTCCTGAGGCTCAGCTGCACGCCGGGGTCGGCATGCAGTGCAGCCGCCAGCGCCAGCGCCTGGCTGGGTTCGCCGACGAGCGTGACGCGCACGGGCGTCTGTGACGGGGGGACGGCGATGAACAGCCGGTCATCGAGCGGGAGCGCGTCGTGGACGGCGAGCCGCAGCTCGATGTCCGTCCCGGCGGGGGCACGGAACAGGACAGGACTGGACGAGCGCCCGGCGACCGCCACCGTCTGCGCGCTCACGACCCGCCCGCCGAGGAGCGCTTCGACGCGATCCTGGCGCGTGCCCGTGGCGGTGTTGTGTACGCGGGCAAGTGCCTCGCAGGTAGCCGGCTCGGGCAGGCCGCAGCGGGCGCTCCCATCGGTCAGGCTCTGGTCTTCGACAGGGTGGCCGACGACGAGCTCCTCGAACGTCCCCGGCAGGGCGCGCACGGCCGGTGCGGCGTCCTCCGGAGCACGCAGCAGGATGATGCGATCCTCCTGCGAGCGTGGGAGCCCTGCGGCAAGCCGCACAGCGCCAGCCAGGTCGGCGGCGCCGTCACTCGGCGTCAGACGCCCGATCGCCGTGGCCGCCGCGTGGGGCGAGCCGCTGAAGACCAGCGACGGTGTCGCTCCCGCGAGGACAACGCGGACCGTCGTGGCGGGCGCCAGGTCTCGCAGCTGAGCGCGCACGAGTCGCTCGGCCAAAGCCAGGCGACTGGTGCCGTCTTCGCTCGCCTGCATCCAGGGTGAGTCGTCGACGACGTACGTGCGGGTCGCGAGAGCTCGCCCACGCCCCCCTGCCGGTTGGGCGAGGCTGAGCACGAGCAGAGCGAGGGCGAGCAACTGCAGGAGGAGCAGCGGCGGCAGGACCGGCCTGCTCCAGCGCCTGCTCGGCGGGGAGTAGGACGCCCCGCGCAACTCGCGCCAGGGCAGGAGGCTGGCCACGTCGCGCACGGGTGGTCGCGGCCGTCGCAGATAGGCGAGGATCAACGGGACGACGAGGAGCAGGCCGGCCAGCGCCCAGGCACTGAGGAGCGTCACGGAGCTGCGGCGACTACCACGGCTGTTCCTCCACGAACCCCAGCGAGTAGATGTAGCTGATCAATAGAGCCGCGTCGCCGCCGGCGACCGCGCCGCCTTCGTAGGGGACGTAGGCGAACGTCCCCGACCCCGAGCGTTCGGAGGTGCTGCTCGACGTCGAGCGCCCTCCCCCACCCCCGCCTCCAGAGCTGGAGGACCCCTGCGCCCCGGTGGACTTGGTGGAGCTGCTCGGCGCGTATCCGGACTGCAACGGCAGGTCGTGGGTGGCCTGACCGGACAGCGTCTTGGGGCTGGCGAGGGTGGTCGATCCGCGAGCGTGGCCGGCGCTCGGCGTGCCGGCGGGCTGGCCGGCGCTGCCCTGCCTCGTGCCCTGGGAGGCCGCTCCCCCCGATGCCTTGGTTGGGCTCGACCGCGAGCTGGACGGTGCCTTCGTGGCGTTGGAAGCCGATGTGCTCGCCGACTGGCGAGGTATCGCCACCGGCGAGATCCCGGCCCCTTTCGCTGTCGAGCCGGCGGCCGATCCCTTGGCGCCTTGCGTGGAGGCCTGACCGGCTGCGGTCCTGGTGCTCGCGCCGGACTTCGACGCTGCGCCGGTGGACACGGAGCCGTGGCTGGAGGACTGGGCTCCGGCGTGGGCGTGACCGGCCCCGGCCTTGGCGGGCGAGGGAGCGCTGGCGTGGCTGGGAACGGCGGAGGCGCGCCGCTGCTGTGTGCCGGCTGGAGTGAGGCTGTGACCCGAGCGCTGGGCTTGCTGCGTCCGCGCGGCCGCGGCGCCTGTCTTCGATCGGCTCGCAGCGGGGCCCCCGGCCGATGCGCGATCCCGGCCGGGCGCGGCGCTGGCCGAGCCGGTCGATGCAGTGGGCGCGGAACCGCCCGGCGCGCTCCTGGGCAACGGCACGAGGAGAGCGAGGGCTGCAAGCGCTGCGAGGGCCGCCACCAGGGACAGCCACTCGGGCTTGGCGCCAGCGCTCGAAGCGCGCCACCGCTGGAGTGTCAGCTCGGTGAGCCCGGCAGCGTCCGATGCCGCCCGGCGAGCCAACGGGCTTCGCTCGATCTCGGGATGACTCTGCAGCTCGAGTCCGGTGCCGATGCGGTCGAACAGGCCGAGCCGATCGTCGAGCAGGTGGGCGACCTGCGCGAGGGAGGACCTGCGCGTGGCCTCGAGCATGGCTGCCGCCAGCGCCAGCACGACCGGCACGACGGGCACGAGCGCCGCCACTGCGCCTGCCAGGGCGAGCCCCTCGAGCACGAGCGAGAGCCCGACGCCGAGGAGCAGGTAGCGACGCAGCGTCACGATGGCGCGCTTACGCCGCAGCCGCGAACGCCACTGCTCGAGGCCTTCCAGCAGCTGGGCGCCGTCGCCGGCCTGCTCGCTCGAAAGAGCGGCGTCTGCGCCGCGACCGGCCAGCGGGCGGATCGAGATGACCGCCGGCTCCTCCGCACGCAGCCAGCGGACGGCGGCGGCAAGCTGCCTTGGCGCGTCGGAGCGAACTTGTGCTCTGCGCACGTACCGGCCTGGCGTGTGGACGTTGATGGCCATCTTCTCTACTGCTAGCCGAAGAGTAGCTCCACGTCAGCGCCCGACCGGAGGCGCAGGGCGTCGAGCGCCCTGCGCCTCGCCACATCTATTTCGAGACGTGCGTTACTTCGGTGGTCACGTACGCAGCGACCTCTTCCTTTTCCTTCGCCGAGAGCTGTTCCTTGAACGAGGGCATCGCTCCGAGCGGGTTCGTCAGCTGTTCGATCACGCCGGAGACGCTCTTCGCGCGCGGCTCGTTGTTGAGATCCGGGCCACCGTTGCCGCCGGTGCCCGCGAGTCCGTGACAGACCGAGCAGTTGGAAGCGAAGATCGACTTGCCGGCCGTGACTGCAGCCGCACCGGTCGACGCTTCCTTTGTTGCTTCTTTCTTTTCTTCTGTCTTTTCTTCGGGCTTTTCTTCTTTCTTTTCTTCGGGCTTTTCTTCCGTCTTCGGTTCTTCGGTCTTTTTCGAGTTGGATGTTTTGTGTTCGATCGCGGCGGCGGATGAGCCTGCGGCGACCGGACCCTTCGTGCCGGTCAGCGAGAACTGCCACAGGTTGTCGCCGTGCGAGGATCCGGCGAGCGCGTTTCCGCCCGCAAGCTCCACGACACGCTCCTGCCCGCCGTATTCGAACACGGCCGGCGCGGCGTTGGCACCGGCACCCGTCTGGAAGCTCCACAGCTGTTCACCGCTCGTCGCGTTGTAGGCCACGAATTCACCGTTGTTGCGACCGGAGAACACGACGTTGCCCGACGTCGAGACAGCACCGCTGTAGCAGGATTCCTTCGGGAAGCTCTTCTGCCAGACGATCTTGCCGGTCTTCATGTCGTAGGCCGTCAAGAAGCCCGGTGTGTCGAACCCGGCAAAGCCGAGCAGCGGGTTGCTCCCTGTGTAGGTTTCACCTGCCTTGTAGGTCTTCTTTTTGGTGCTGGCTATCGCCACGTTGGTCGCCACTGAGCCCGACTGCGAGCACACGTAGTAGTAGTCGTTGGACTGGTCGAAGCTGCTCGGCGGCCAGTTGTCGCCGCCGATCGCGACGTTGTTGGCCGACGCGATCGTTTTCGGGTTCGACGGTTCCCACGGGGTGAACAGTTTCCCCGCGATCACCTTCGGCACCGGCTGCCCGGCGGGCGTCGACGTCTTGACCGCTTCCTGGAGCACCTTTTCCTGGGCAGGCGTGATCGTCACAGGGCTGAACGGCGCCATGCTGGGGATCGGCTGCGTCGGCGAGGTGGCGTCGGCCGCGCTCTGTGGCACCGCCGTCTCCGGGATCGGGAAGATCGGCTTGCCGGTCTTGCGGTTCAGGAAGTAGACGTAGCCGGTCTTGCTCGGCTCGGCGATGCCTTCTTCCATTTTCCCGTTGACTTCCGCGTTGATCAGGACCGTCGGGCTGGGCGAGTCGAAGTCCCAGATGTCGTGGTGGACCTGCTGGTAGTACCAGGCCATCTTGCCGGTTTTGATGTTCAGCGCGAGGATCGAGCTGGAGTACAGGTTGTCGCCGGCGCGTTCCTTGCCTTCGAAGTCCTCGCCCGCGTTGGCGGTCGAGAAGTACATGAGGCCGAGTTTCGGATCGTAGGTCGGCGTGTTCCACGTCGTGGCGCCGCCGTGTTCCCAGCTGTTGTTGTCGCTCGGCCACGTGTTGTGGCCTGCTTCGCCGGGACCCGGAACGTTGTAGTGCTTCCAGATCAGCTTGCCGGTGGTCGCGCTGTAGGCGGAGATGAAGCCGCGCACGCCGTACTCGGCGCCCACGGGTCCGACGATGATCATGCCTTCCTCGTAGAGGGGCGCCATCGTGACCGTCCAGCCTTCCGTGACCTTGGCGATTTCCGTTTTCCATTCGACTTCGCCGGTCTTCTGGTTGAGCGCCTCTATGTAGCCGTCGAGCACGCTGGAGAAGACTTTGCCGTCGCCGATCGCCACGCCGCGGTTGTCCCAACCGCAGCAGACGGACGTCGCGGTGGACGCGGGCAGGTTCGCTTCGTGCTCCCAGAGGATCTTGCCTGTGGACGACGAGATCGCAAAGACATCGTCGGCCCCGGTCGCGATGTAGATGACACCGTCGAACTCCACCGGCGAGGCCTCCTGAGAGTACTTCTCGAGCGTGCCGCTACCGTTGAGCGCCGTCAACCAGTCGCCTTTGAGCTGGGACACGTTGGACGCGTCGATCTGCTTGAGCGTCGAGTAGCGATCACCCATGGTCCCGCCGGGAGGCGTGATCCAGTTGTTCGAGGGGAAGTCCGCTAGCTCGGTCGCCGAGAAGGCGGGAGCGAGGGGGATTTCCGACGCCGATTCGATCTTCGGCGCACCTGTGGTGGTCTTGGCCTGGGCGACGACCGTCGCGTGCGTTGTGGAGCTGCTGCTCCCGCCGCTGCCAATCACGTAATAGCCCAACAGTATTCCTACTCCGACTGCAAGCACGATCGCGGTTCCTACCGCGAAGGATGCGAGCACCCCGAAGAAAGCTGCCCATCCTTTGTCGTCATCATCCGTCATATATGTGCCCTCCCGACACCCGCTGTTTTTCAAACCCCCCTTCTTGTTGTCAAGCCTAGCCTACAATAACGTAAGACCTTGACGTTAACGTGCGATTGAGCGATCTCATGGCGCAACCAGCTCGGCGCTGCGCGCCGCGTCGAACAGCAGCTCGACGGGCGGGACGCTCGTGAGCGCCCGTACGTAGCCGACGCCGACGCTCGCCGCCACGGCCTGTGCCTGCTCGGCGAGACGCTCGAAGCTGCTCGCGTAGCCCTCGCTGAGCTCGGGGGTGACATCGACGAGCATTCGCTCGCCGGTCTCTCGGTCGCGCAGCTCCACGGGCCCGCGGAATTCGACGTGGCGCTCAACGTCGTCCATCACGTGTACGAGCGTAGCCGTGTGCGCGCTGCTACTGAGCTCTTCCAGCGCCTCCAGCAGACTCTCGCGCTCGGCCAGCCCATCGGTGATGAGCACCGCCACCTCGGCGTCGGTGTGCCGCCTGCGATAGGCACGCACGCTGGCGGGGAGATCCGTGCGGGCTCCGCGACGCAGTGCGGCGAGCTCCTCGATCAGAGGGACCAGGCTCGTGGGCGTGCTCAACCTTCCGCCGGCCCACGACTCGCCGTCTGCGAGCACGTGCGCCTCTGCGGCGTCGGCGCGCAACAGCGCGATGGCCCCCAGCATCGCGGCCAGGCGCTGGGCGTATCGGAACTTCGTCGGACGATCCGGGTCGCTGCCGTCCATCGAGCGGCTTCCGTCGATCAGGAGCGCGAGCGAGACGTGCCCCTCGCTGGGAGCCGTCTTGACGAACGCTTCCCCGAGGCGCGCGTAGATGTTCCAGTCGACACGTCGCAGGTCATCGCCCGGGGTGTAGGGACGGTAGTCGGCGAACTCGAGTCCACGCGCTCCCGACGGCCGCGCGCGCTGGCCGGTGAGCCCGGCAAGAACCGTCCCGAGGTGGACGATGCTCAGGCGCTCGAGCTGGCGTAGCGCGCCAGCGTCCAGCAGGGGGGTCGCTCCGGCAGGTGGCGTCGCGGCTATTGCGGCTCCCGGGGCAGACGCTCGATCGTCTCGGCGATGATCTCATCGGCCGAGATCGACTGCCGTTCGGCATCGAAGCTGAGCAGCAAACGGTGGCGCAGCGCAGCCGTCGCCACCGCGCGGATGTCCTCGACCGCCACCACGAGACGCCCGGCCATCAACGCGGAGGCCCGTCCGGCCATGCACAGGGTCTGGACTCCTCGCGGGCTGGGGCCGAGCCTGACGTACTGGCGCACCTGCTCGGAGGCCTCAGCCCCGTCGGGGTGCAGCGCAAGGACGAGCCGGCTGGCGTAGTCGACGATGTGCGCAGCGGTCGGCACGGCGCGAACGAGCGCGTTCATGCGCACGAGCGTCGTTGCGTCGGCCACCTTCGCCGTGACGGGCTCGTGGCCGCCGGTCGTACGCATGACCATGGCGTTGAGCTCTTCGATCGGCGGGAACTCGAAGCGCAGCTTCAACAGGAAGCGATCGAGCTCGGCCTCCGGCAGCGGGTAGGTTCCATACAGCTCGATCGGGTTCTGCGTGGCGAGCACGAAGAACGGCCGCGGCAGGAGGTGGGTCGTGTTGGCGATCGTGACCCTGCTCTCCTGCATCGCCTCCAGCAGCGCGCTCTGCGTTCGCGGGGCGGCGCGATTGATCTCGTCGGCGAGCACCAGGTTCGCGAACAGCGGCCCCGGTTCGAAGCGCAGGCGCCCCCTGGCCTCGCCACTCTCCTGCGTGAGCACGGTGGTGCCGGTGATGTCGGCCGGCATGAGGTCCGGCGTGAACTGGATACGCCGTTGGCTGAGGTCGAGCGCGGCGGCGAAGGAACGAGCCATTGTCGTCTTGCCAAGGCCCGGGACGCCCTCCAGCAGCGCGTGGCCGCCGACTGCCAGGCAGATCAGCACTCCCCTGATCGCCTCGTGTTGGCCGACGATCGTCTTGGCGACGGCCGCCTCGATCGCGCCACCGACCCGCTGAAACTCCTCTGGCTCCATGGGCTGGAGCCCCTGGCTCTCGCTGGCTGCGGGCGCAAGCTCCGGTGTCGCCGTCACCTCCGCACCCCGGCCGCTGGATCGCCTTCGCGGATAAGCCTCAAGAGGGCAGCGATGATATCCGATCGATGCTCGCGCTCGACGCGGTCAGAGCGCCGGCGCCAGCTCACCGACATCCACCTCCAACACGCTCTGCACGCGCTCCAGCGTCGGAGCGCTCTGCAGCGATTCCTGCAGGTGCCTGGTCTCGCCCGCGGCGAGTCCCAGACGAGCCAGGTACCACGGGTAGAACTTGCGCAGGTAGCGGGTCGCGCGCGGCTCGCCGAGGTGCTCCACGGCGCAGTCGATCGTCCAGCGCAGCTCGACCAGCACCTCCTCGCCGCTCGGGCCGAGCTCGCGCCCGCGCACGAGCTGCTCGAACAGCCACGGGTTGCCGAGCGCGCCGCGGGCCAGCATCACCGCGGTGGCGCCGGTCGAGGCGAAGGCCTCGCGTACCGAGTCAGCGTCGTCCATGCCGCCCGTGAGGATCACGGGCGCGGGCAGCGACTCGACCAGCCGCGCGGCCAGCTCGTAGTCGGGCCGGCCCTTGTGGTGCAAGGCGGCCGAGCGTGGATGGAAGGCGATCGCCGCCACGCCCGCCTCCTCGACCAGGCGGTGGGCAAGCGCGAACCCGCTCTCATCGCCGGGGCGCAGACCTGAGCGCAGCTTGACGGTTACCGGTATCCCGCCCACCCCGATCTCACCCACCCCCATTGCGCGAGCCCCGCCCCCGCCGTTGGCGCCTTCGACGGTCGCCCGCGCGATCGCCACGGCGCGGTCGGGGTCCGCCAGCAGCGCGGCGCCGGCGCCCGTCTTGGCGACCTTCGGCACGGGGCAGCCCATGTTGATGTCGATCGCGTCGGCTCCGGTCGCGGCCACGCGAGCGGCGGCGGAGCGCATGATGTCCGGGTCCTCGCCGAACAGCTGGATGGAGACTGGCCCGCCGGGAGCATCGGGGTCGGGTTGGCGCTCGCGCGGGTCGATGCGCAGCATCTCCGTGCAGGTCTTCTCGTTGCGGTAGTGGATCGCGTAGGAGGAGACCATCTCGGAGACCGCCATCCCGGCGCCGAAGCGCTTGGCCTGCAGACGCACGAACCAGTTGCCGATCCCCGCCAGCGGCGCGAGCAGCACGCGGTTGGGCACCTCCAGCGGGCCGAGCTTCCACGGATCCGTCAATCGAGCGTCTGTGGGCACGACCCCATTATGGGGTGACGCCCTGCAGGGTCAGTGAGCGTCCTGGTTGCGAGCGTGCAGCAGCCGCAGGCCTGTAAGGGTGAGCAGGTCGTCGACCTCCTCGATCTCCTCGGTGTAGGGCACGACCAGCCTGGCGAGTCCACCGGTGGCGATCACGTCTGTGCGCTCGCCGAGCTCGTCGTAGAGGCGGCGCAGGATCGCGTCGATGGCGCCGGCGTAGCCGAACACGACGCCGGAGCGGATGGCGTCGATGGTGTTCTTGCCGATCACGCTGCGCGGCGGTGCGAGGTCGACCTTGGGCAGGCGCGCGCCGCGCTCGGAGAGCGCTTCCAGCGATATCTCGATGCCGGTCATGAGCGCGCCGCCCAGATAGTCGCCCTCGCGTGAGACCACGTCGAAGGTGGTGGCGGTGCCGAAGTCCACGCACACGGCGAGCCCACCGAAGCGCTCGCGAATGGCGACGGCGTTGACGAGCCGGTCGGCGCCGATCTCGCGCGGGTTGTCGTAGCGGATCGCCATGCCGGTCTTCATTCCGGGCCCGACGGCGAGCATCTCGTGCCCGAGGTAGCGCCCGGCCATGGCCGTCCACTCCGGCTCCAGTTGGGGAACGGTTGAGGAGATGATCGAGGCGTCCACGTCCGCGAAGCCGTAGCCGCGAAGCTCGAGCAGGTTTCGCAGCGCGGCGCCGAGCTCGTCGGCGGTGGACTGGCGGACGGTGGCAAAACGCCAGTGCTCGAGCAGCTGCTCGTCCTGGAAGGCCCCGAAGTGGGTCTGCGTGTTTCCTACATCTACCGCCAGCAGCATCGTGGAGCATTATGCTCGGCAGGCGATGCGCACACTGGACCCGCAGTCGCTGACCCGGCATGTGGACCGTCTGTATCGAGCGGCGTGGGCGCTGTGCGGCTCGCGCGAGGACGCGGAGGACCTGGTCCAGGAGACGTTCGCACGCGTGCTCTCGCGCCCACGGGTGGTGCGGAGCGAGGACGACCTGTACTACCTGATGCGCGCTCTGCGCAACACGTTCTTCAGCAGCCTGCGCACGGCCTCGCGACGCCCGCAGACGGTGGCGACGCTGGAGGATGTGGCGGCTGTGGACCGCAGGACCGCGGGCCAGCCGCAAGAGGCACTGGAGATCCAGGAGCTGTACGCGACGATCGCAGAGCTGGGCGAGGATTTCCGCCTGGCGCTGGTGGCGGTGGACGTGCTCGGGATGTCCTACCGCGAAGCGGCCCGCGCGCTGCGCGTACGCGAGGCGACGCTCACCACGCGCCTGCATCGCGCGCGCAAGCAGGTGGCCGCGCGCCTGACCCCGGAGCCCCGGCAGCAGTCGGACGGGGCGGCGCAGTCGAGCTCGCGGACACCGACGGAGCGGGAAGGGACTGGCTCGAGCGGCGTCTTCCCATCTAGGAGAGCACCGACACCATGAGCGAGCGCCCGCCACAGACAGAGTCCGAGCTGGTCGACTTCGTGCGCTCGATCGACGTCCGCGCGCCACAGGAGCTGCACGAGCGAATCGACGCGCTGGTCGCCGAGAGCTCATCGGCGGGACGCGAGGACAGGCGAGCAGCTCGCTCCTTCGCCCGGCGCGCATGGTTCAACCGGCGCCTGGGCGCGGCGGCCACCGTGGCGGCGATCGTGATCGTGGCGCTCGTGGTGGCGTTCGCCGGCACGGGTGGATCGAAGGCCATGAGCTCGGGACGGGCGTACGCGCTGACTCAGGGGACGCCGGGCATGCCGGCGCCGAGCGCCCACGGCGCCGAGCTGGCGGCGGCTGTCGAAGACGTGGCCTTCCCCAACTGGGACGCCCGCTTCGGATGGCGCTCGACGGGAGAGCGCAGCGAGCGGGTGGGCGCCCGCGCGGCGACGACCGTCTTCTACGAGACCTACGACGGCAGACGGATCGGCTACGCGATCGTGGCGGGCACGCCGGCGCCGAGGATGAGCGGCGGCGTGGTGACGCGGCTGGGCGGCACCTCCTACCGCGTTATGTCTGTGGCAGGCGGGCGCCTGGTCGCCTGGGTGCGCGACGGGCGGCTGTGCGTGATCGGCGGTCCGAGCGTCAGCGCCCACGCGCTGCTGGCGCTGGCGAGCTCGACCTAGCCTCGCGACGACGATTGCGAGCGCCCGGCCCGCCTCGCCGAGAGCGCGCGCCAGTAATGCCCGCGTCGGTGCAGCTGCGCCACACGCGCCTCGGCGAGATCCTGGTCAGCTCCTCCGGGTCGACGCTCTTTGAGTTCACTCGAGACCGCGGCGACCACGACAGCTGCGTGTCGGTGAAAGGCTGCTCGCAGGTGTGGCCGGCGCTGCGCGCGAGCGGCAAGCCGACGGTGGGCACGGGCCTGCGCTCCTCGCTGCTGTCGACGATCACGCTGGCGGGCGGCGTCAAGCAGCTGACCTACGCTGGACACCCGCTTTACACCTACAGCGGCGCGTACGGCGCGGGCGAAACCGCGTATGTGGGCGCGAAGGAGTTCGGCGGCACGTGGTATGCGCTGAGCGCGTCGGGGGCGGCGGTGAAGTAGCGCCGGAACGGCTCGCTGGGTGCGCTATCGCTCGTATGCCCTGCCCCGCGGGAGGATGTGCCGGATGAGGACGGTCTGTGTGGCGCGATCGTAATCGAAGATCACTCGCCAGTCACCGACGCGCAGCCGGAAGTGCTCGCTACCCGCGAGCCGCCTGACATCGAGCGAGCGATCATCGGCGACGAGCCGGTCCAGAGCCCCCAATACCCGCGCACGGATCGGCGGGTCAAGACGCCGCAGCTCCTTCTCTGCCGTGCGCGTGAAGCGCAGCGCGCGTGCCCCGCCGCTCACCCGGCTTCGAGGCCTTGCTTGACCTCCGCATAGGAAAGAGTTCGTCCGGCGGCGATGTCCGCATCGCTGGCCGTGAGCCCTGCTTGCTCCTCGGAGCTCAGCGGCTCGTCGTCCTCGGGGCGGGAGTCCAACCAGTCTCCGAAGCTCTGGCCGCGCGAGGCAATGAACTCGAGGGTTGCCTCGGCTTCCTGCTCGGTCAGATCCTCGACCCGCACGCGCAGCTTCTCCTTCGCCGTCATGCGCCAAATGGTAGCGGCAGGGTCACGCGCCACCAGCGCACCAAAAGCCCAGGCCGCAGGCCATCAGCGTGGGCCGACGTCCAGCGGCGGACCGGCCCAGCGCACGCCCTCCGCGGGGGCGAGCGCGGCGAGCGCGTCGGCCAGGCGCACGAGTCCGCCGTCGCCCACCCCCACCTCCAGCTGGAAGTCGAGCTCGAGCGCGGGTATCAGGACGAAGCGGCGGCTGAGGAGCTGCTCGTGGGGCAGCGTCATGCGCTCGTGGCGCAGCTCGAGCTCGCCGAGCAGGAGGATGTCGATGTCGATCGCGCGCGGCCCGTGACGGTGCCCGCCGGCAGTGCGGCCGAGCTCCTGCTCGAGGCGCTTGACGGCGTCGAGCAGCTCCAGTGGCGCGAGCTCGGTGCGTACACGCAAACAGGCATTGAGGAAGCTCGGCTGGTCGAGCACCTCGCCCACCGGGTCGGTGTCGTAGGTACTGGAGCTGGCGAGCACTTCCACGTCGACGGCAGGAAGCGCATGCGCGGCGGCCTGGAGATGACCGCGGCGATCGCCGACGTTGGAGCCGAGCCCCAGCAGCCCTATGTTGCCTTCCGCTGAGCTCATCCCGGCAAGCTGGCGTCGCGCGCTGGTCAGGAGCGGGTGGTCTGCACGCCGGCGGCGACGGCCTTCTCGCCCATCGCCTGTGCGAAGGGCACGAGCCCGGACATGGGACGGATCATCACGGTGAAGTCGCAGATCAGACCGGCGTCGTCGAGGCGCAGCAGGTCGATGCCCTCGAGCTCCTTGCCGGCGACGCTCGCGCGGAAGATCAGCGCGTGCGCGCCGTCGGTCTGCAGCTCGTCGGTGTAGCGGAAGTCCTCGAAGGTGTCGGCGACGATCGCCAGCAGGCGCGTGACGGTCTCGCGGCCGATGAACGGGTGAAACGTGACGGGGCTGTGGAAGACGATGTCGGCGGCGAGCAGCTCGCTGGCGGCGTCGATGTCCATGCGCTCGACGGCCGCGCGAAACTGCGCCGGCGTATCGGCGGACGCGGAGGCGGAGGCTCTCACTGGGCTTCCCGCCAGACCTCTACGGAGACCTCGTCCACGCTGAGCGCGATCGGAGGCTCGGGCTTGGCGGCCTTCACCCACACGCCCTCCAGGTCGTAGTCGGCGAGCAGCCTGTCGGCGATCGTGCTGCACAGTCGCTCGAGCGTCTTGTTGGAGCGCTGCTGGGCGATCAGCGCCACCAGCTGGCAGACCTCGGCGTAATCGACGGTGTCCTCGATCGAGTCGGTGACGGTGGCGTCGGTCTCGCCGATGTCCAGCCGCAGATCGATCACCAATCGCTGCCCAACCTCGCGCTCGGCCTCGCTGACGCCGTGGTTGGTGTAGAGCGATAGGCCTGTGATCTCGATCGTGACGGACTCGGCCGTCTCCTCGCGATCCTCGTCGAGGTCGGCGTCGTCGTCTAGCTCGTCTGCGTCGTCCCCGCCCTCGTCCATCGCTCGCCCAACGTAGCACCCGCGACGGCGAGGGCGTCGCGAACGGGCCCCACGTCGTGCACGCGGAACACGCTGGCTCCGCGCTCCAGCGCGAGCACGTTGGTGGCGATCGTCCCGGGCAGCCGCCGATCTGCATCGACGGGCTCCTGTACTCCGGAGGCCTGGGCGATGATGCGGCCCAGGAAGCTCTTGCGCGAGGTGCCGATGACGAGCGGGCGACCGAGCGCCGCGATCTCCTCGAGGCGCGCCAACAGGGTGAGGTTGTGCTCGATCGTCTTGCCGAAGCCGATCCCCGGGTCGAGCAGGATCCGCTCCTCGCGCACGCCCTCGCGCACGGCGAAGTCCATGCGCTCCACGAGGAACGCCTTCACGTCATCGACGACATCGTTGTACTGAGGCCCACCCACCCCACCCACCCCACCCACCCCGCTCTGCATCGTGCGCGGCTCGCCGAGCATGTGCATGAGGCAGCATTCCGCGCCGCTGTCGGCGACGAGCGCGGCCATCTGCGGATCGGCGCGAAAGGCGGTGACGTCGTTGACGAGGCTGGCGCCGGCGTCGAGCGCGGCGGCGGCGACGGATGCCTTGCAGGTGTCGATGGAGACCTGCACCCGGTCGAGCAGACCCGCGTGCGCCAGTCCCTCGAGCACGGGCGCCACGCGCGCGAGCTCCTCCTCTGCGGACACGGGCTCCGCGCCGGGGCGCGTCGACTCGCCGCCGACGTCGAGGATGTGCGCTCCCTCCCCGACCATGACGCGTGCGTGCTCCACGGCGCTGGCAGCGTCGAGGAAGCACCCCCCGTCAGAGAACGAGTCGGGCGTGACGTTGAGAATCCCCATCAGGCGAAAGGAGAGGGGTCCGTTCGCGTTCGCGGCGGCTGCAGAGGAGGAGGTCATGGCTCTAGCAAAGTCCGTAAGCGATGTGTGACTTGACCCCATAGCTACCGATAGGGCAGGAACTGGCCCGACGCGTCACGAAGCGTAGACGGGCGACGCGCGGATAGACGCTGCCGTAAAACGGGGTGCCGAGTGCATGGTCTAAACACCGAGGATCTTGTCCGACTGGCCTGGGATGCGCTGCCGCCCCGCCACCGACAGCTCCTCACCCAGATTCATGCCTGGCAATGGGAGATCGTCAGCGAGGGTTTGGGCCATTCCGTCGCAAACCGCCTTGTATCGGCTGGATGCCGAGCGCCGAACCGCGCGCAGATAGCCGCCGACGATAATGCCCTCGGCATGTGGGTGCCCGAGCTTCGCCTGCTACTCATCAACGAGGCGCACCCAGAGCTTGCGGGCGCGGATGCGACGACGCGTGAAGCGCTTGTGATGTGGATCGCCTGGCATGAGTGGGGTCACGCGCTGAGCACAACGAGCGTTTCTCCCCACGATCCGGGCGAAGGCGCAAGGCTCCTGGCCATGGCACCCGCAGGGATTCGTGAGCGCATCCGCCGCGGGGACTATGCTCGGTCGCAGTACATCCATGAGCTAATCGCTGAAACCTACGCATTGGTCATGCGCGAACGTATTCAGGGGAGGCCGGGACAACCGCTATGGCTAGCCACCGAGATCTACCAGCTGATAGCGAGGATCGGGACCTAACGCGAGGGGCGCGCGGATTTGCGTTGGCACCCGGCGAAACCGCAGAGCAGTTTCTCGCGACACGTGAGGACATGCTCAGGGGCGCAGGTGTTGAGCCGTGCTGGCCGGGTGCCGCCGAGATCAGGCGGAAAATCGATGCGGGTGAGTTGGGCGCATAACTCAACGGCCTTTGGCCGATGGGCGCCGCGCTATCTCGCGCCAGCGGTGGAGCGTCTGGTGGCTGACGCGGGCTAGCCTCGCGGCAGCCCCCAACGGCCTCAGGCCGGCTCGGGGCGCTCTTGGTCGCTTGCCCGTATCTCGGCAGTCCCGCCGGCGAGCCCGGGGCGCGGCAGCGCGCGCGGCGCTTCGCGCTCGGCGCGGTCGGCGGGAGCGGGCGGGGCGGGCAGCTGGGGCTTGGTCTCCTCCTCGACGCCGAAGACCTCCTCGTCGCTCTTGCCGGCGAGCAGCGCGAGGAACTCTTCCTTCTCGATGGTCTCGCGCTTGACGAGGATCTCGGAGATGTTCTGCAGATCGTGCTGGTGCTCGGTGAGGATGGTGCGCGCGCGGGTGTGGGCGGCCTCGATGATGCGGCGCACCTCGTCGTCGATCTCGCGGGCGATCTCGTCGGAGTAGTCGGGCTCGGTGGAGAACTCGCGGCCGAGGAACGGTTGGCCGTGGTCGTGACCGAAGACGCGCGGGCCGAGCTTTTCGCTCATGCCGAAGCGCATGACCATCTGCTTGGCGGTGGCGGTGACCTTCTCGATGTCGTTGGAGGCCCCTGTGGTGATCTCGCCGAATACGATCTCCTCGGCGGCGCGCCCGCCGAGCGTCATGGCCATGGTGTCCTCGAGCTCGGCGCGGGTGGTGAGGAAGCGGTCCTCCTGGGGCATGGAGATCGTGTAGCCGAGAGCCTGCCCGCGGGAGATGACGGAGATCTTGTGCACGGGGTCCGAGTGCTCGAGGAAGTGCCCGACGAGCGCGTGGCCCATCTCGTGGTAGGCGGTGATGAGGCGCTCTTTCTCGCTCATTACGCGGGTCTTCTTCTCGGGGCCGGCGATCACGCGCATGATCCCCTCCTCGAGCTCTTCCTGGCCGATCTCGCGCTTGCCGGTGCGGGCTGACAGCAGCGCGGCCTCGTTGATCAGGTTGGAGAGGTCGGCGCCGGTGAATCCGGGGGTCTGGCCGGCGAGCGCGTCGATGTCGATGACCTTGGCGAGCGGCTTGCCGCGGGTGTGCACCTCGAGGATCTTCGCGCGGCCCTTGCGATCGGGGCGGTCGACGGCGATCTGGCGGTCGAAGCGGCCGGGGCGCAGCAGAGCGGGGTCGAGGATGTCGGGCCGGTTGGTGGCGGCGATCATGATGATGTTGTCCTTCGCCTCGAAGCCGTCCATCTCGACGAGCAGCTGGTTGAGCGTCTGCTCGCGCTCGTCGTGCCCGCCGCCGAGGCCCGCGCCGCGGTGGCGCCCGACTGCGTCGATCTCGTCCATGAAGATGATGCAGGGGCTGTTCTGCTTGGCCTGCTCGAACAGGTCGCGCACGCGAGAGGCGCCGACGCCGACGAACATCTCGACGAAGTCGGAGCCGGAGATGGAGAAGAACGGCACGCCGGCCTCACCGGCGACGGCGCGCGCGAGCAGCGTCTTGCCGGTTCCGGGCGGCCCGTAGAGCAGGACGCCGGTGGGTATTCGCGCGCCGAGCGCCTGGAACTTCTTGGGGTTCTCGAGGAATTCCTTGATCTCGTGCAGCTCCTCGACGGCCTCGTCGACCCCGGCGACGTCGCGGAAGGTGATCTTGGGCGAGTCGGCGGACATGCGCTTGGCGCGCGACTTGCCGAAGGACATCACTTTGGAGCCGCCGCCCTGGACCTGGTTCATGAGGAAGATCCAGAACCCGAGGAACAGCGCGAAGGGCAGGATGTAGGTGAGCAGCCCGAGCAGCGCGCTGCTCTTTTCCGATTCGACGTTGAAGGCGACGTCTGACTTTTCGAGCTGAGCTATGAGCGTGGGCGCCGCCTGTTCGACGTAGCCGATTTCATAGGTTTCTTTGTTCTTCAGCTTGACTTCAAGAGCCTTGCCTTTGTTCTTGAACTCGACTTCCTTGACTTCGCCGGCCGGGATTTCCTTGCTGACGAGCGTCTGGTAGCTGTGCGTCCGTTTGCTGGACGAGCCCGGGTTGACGAGTTTCACGGCCAGGAACGCCAGCACCACAACGATGAGGATGGGGAATGCAGCGCTCTTGAAGAAACGGCTCATGCCTGGTCCCTGAGGTCTTGAACAGCGTCTGAAGTCGTGGACACCAGTGCCCTAGCGTACCATGCAGTGTGCGGCTTTCCGGCGGTTGGGGACCCCGCCCACCCGCCTGCGAGCGCGGGGCTGTGCGGCACGCGACACCTCGCTCTAACGCTCCAGCGCGGCGACGTACGGGAGGTTCCGGTAACGCTCGGCGTAGTCGAGCCCGTAGCCGACGACGAACCGGTCGGGGATCTCGAAGCCGACATAGCGGGTGGGCAGATCGACCTTGCGCCGCTCTGGCTTGGTCAGCAGCGCGCACACCTCGAGCGTGCGGGGGTTGCGCGAGCCGAGGTTGCGCAGCAGGTATTGGAGCGTGAGGCCGGAGTCGACGATGTCCTCGACGATCAGCACGTCGCGCCCTTCGATGGAGGCGTCGAGGTCCTTGAGGATCCGCACCACCCCGGAGGAGTCGGTGGCGGAGCCGTAGGAGGCGACGGCCATGAAGTCGACCTCAACGGGCACGTCGATGTAGCGCATGAGGTCTGAGAGGAAGAACACGGCGCCCTTGAGCACACCGACGAGCAGCAGCGGCCGGGCGGCGTAGTCGCGCGAGATCTCCTCGCCGAGCTCGCCGACGCGGCGCTTCAGATCCTCGGCGGTCACGAGCACCTCGCCCAGGCCGGGCTCGCTCGAGTCGCGCGCGGGTGTTGCCACGCGGGGGAGTGTAGAGATGATTCAGACGGAGCCGCGGGGCGGGAGCTTCACCATCTCGAGCATGCCGTCGCGGATGACGGCGCCGGCCTGGCCGCCGACGTGCAGCTCGGCGCTGGCGCTGCGCCGCCCGAGCGCGAGGATCTCCTGCACGCGCGCGCCGGCCTGCGGGACGTAGGTGCCGGCGGCGTCCTCGGCGAGGCGCACGACGACCATCCGCGCGAGCGCGGCGGGCAGCTCCTGCAGCCGGGCGAGCGCGATGCTGCGCCGCCCGTTGAGCTCCTGCGTGACGAGGTCCTCGAGCAGCTCGGTCTCCTCGCGCAGGAGCGATGCGGTCCTGAGCACGTTGGCCTCGGCGGCGGGGTGCACGGCGCGCAGCGCGGGGACGAGCTCGACCCGCACTCGCACTCGCGCGTAGCGGCGGTCCTCGTTGCTCTCGTCCTCGCGCCACTGCAGCCCTCGGGCCAGGCAATAGGCGGCGGTCTGCTCGCGGCTGACGCCGAGCAGCGGGCGGATCAGCCGTCCGTCGGCGGCGGGCATGCCCAGGAGCGCGCGCCGGCCGGGCGACGCGGCGAGGCGGTAGAGGATCGTCTCGACCTGGTCTGAGGCGGTGTGGCCGGTGGCGATGAGCGCGTCGCGCTGGCCGGCGATGCGCTGCGCCTCGGCGTAACGGAGGTCCCGCGCCCAGGCCTGGAGGTTGCCGGTGGGACGCTCCTCGAGCGTTGGCTCGGCCGGGGAGAGCGCCTCCTCCCCATCGTCGGCATCCGGCGACTGCTGCGCGCGCGGCACGGAGGACGGCTCCGCACGCACGACCTGGAGCTCCACTCCCAACTGCTCACAGAGCGCGGCGCAGTGGCGCTCGTCGTCGGCGGCTGCTGCGCGCAGGCCATAGTTGACGTGCAGGGCGCACAGCGCGCCGGCGCCGAGCAGGGCGACGGCGACGTCGAGCAGGCAGGTGGAGTCGCGCCCGCCGGAGAGCATCGCGACGACTGGACGGTCGCGCGCGAACAGCCCCCCGTCGCGTACCGCCTGGCGGACCTCCTCGACCATCGCGCCTAGCCCGCCCGGGTGGCGATGAACAGCTCTGTGGGCTCGGAGAAGCCCTTGAGCCGCACCTCGCCGATGCGGTCGAACTCGAGCCCGTCCACGCCGGCGGCCATCTCGACGACGGGGCGCGTCACGAGCACCTCGCCGCCGCCGGCCCTCGCGACCACGCGCGCGGCCTGGTTGACCTCGCGGCCGTAGTAGTCGCCGTCGCGATACAGCGCTTCGCCGTAGTGGATGCCGATCCGCGGCAGCGGATCGCCGGGGGCGATCCCGGACTGCAGCTCGAGCGCCCAGCCGGTGAGCACGGCGGCGTCGGCACCGACGACCATGACCTCGTCGCCCAGCATCTTGATCACTCGGGCGTCGACCGGCAGCGTCTGCCCGACGGCCTCGACGAACCGCTCGACGGTGCTGAGCGCCTCCTCGTCGCCGCGCTCGACGGTCAGGCGCGCATAGCCGGCGATGTCTGCGAAGGCGATCGCCACCCGCACCCGCCCCTCCTCGAGCGCGTCGGCGCCGAGGTCTGCCTCCATGTGGCCGATCATGTCCTGCTCGACGAACTGGGCGACCAGGCGGCCGTGCAGGTAGTTCATGAACGGCGCTGCGAACGGCAGGATCTCCCGCGTGAGCCCCTCCATCTCCTCGGCGATCTCGACGCTGGGGACGTCGGCGCGCATCAGCGGCTCGTGCACGTACAGGTGGATCAGGCGCACCTCGGCGTCGGCGATCTGCGCCACGGCCTGGCCGTAGACGCGCATCAGCTGCAGGAAAGCGGCGAGCGGCAGCCCGGCGTCGAGCACCGCGGCGGCGTATTTGAGGACCTCGAGGTCTTCGTCGGAGAACCCGTCCAGGGGCAGTGCGCCCAACCCCATGGCGGTGTAGGTCCGCTTGATCAGCTCTCCATCGAGTCCGCTGATGCGCACCGCCTGGCGCAGCGAATGCCGCGGCCCGGGGCTGCTCAGCAGATTCTCCAGCGGACCGACGGCGAGCTGCCCGTTCTCGCCGGCTCGCTTGATCTCCGCGAGCGTGTGCCCGCGGGCGCGTAGACGGGCGACCACCCGCGCGTAGGCGGCTGCAGCGGGGGTCCAGCTCCCGTCATAGCCGGGAATCAGCCCGCCGTCGACCCAGCGCTTGACCGTGGCGGGAGAGACGCCGGAGCGCGCTGCAACCTGCGCGAGCGTCAGCTCGACCGTCTCTCCGGCAGGGTGATCGGTGGGCTCGGCCACTCAGGCGCGCGAGGAGACGAGCTTGGGGTGGGCGGGCATCCCGTCCGAAGTCTAAAGTCGCCGCCGTTGTCGCACAGCGTCCCCATCCACCTGCGCCCCACGGCGCCGCTCGCCGAGCGCGTGCTGCTGCCCGGCGATCCCGGCAGAGCGCTGGCGCTGGCCCAGGCGCTGCTGGTGGACCCGCGCATGTTCAACCATCACCGCGGGCTGTGGGGCTATACGGGCTCGGCGCCGGACGGCCACCCGCTGACGATCCAAGCGACGGGCATGGGCGGTCCGTCGGCGGCGATCGTGCTCTGGGAGCTGATCGCGCTGGGCGCCAGGCGAGCGATCCGCGTGGGCACGTGCGGCGCGCTGGCCCCCGGCCTGGAGCTCGGACAGCTGGTGATCGCGCGCGAGGCGCTGTGCGCGGACGGCACTTCGCGGGCACTGGGCGCGGGCGAGCGCGCGAGCGCCGACGAGGACCTGTCGGCAGCGCTCGCGCGGCACGCCCCCGCTGCCGTCGAGGGAGCGGTGCTCAGCGTGGACCTGTTCTACGGCGGCGATCCACGCGAGGGCGCAGGCGACGCGGTGGCGGTGGAGATGGAGGCGGCCACGCTGTTCTCCGTGGGGGCACGCGAGGGCGCGGCGATCGGGTGCCTGCTGGCGGTGTCCGACACGTTCGACTCGAGCGGCGCGCGCAGTCGCATCGACGACGAGGGCCTGCTGCGCGCGGCGGAAGCGATGGGCAGGGCGGCGATCGCCGCCCTGGAAGGCTGATCGCTCAGGCTTTCCCCAGTTTGGCGCCGCGCGCGCCGGCTTTCGCTTTGGCCCGCGGAGCTTTCGGTTTGGCGCGCTGAGGTTTGGCTTTGGCGACGGGCGCCTTCGCGACCGCGCCCGCACTGCTCGTCCCCTGGGCGCCCGCGTCTCGATCGAGCCTGTCGGTGAGCCTCGCCAGCTGCGCCTCGATCGCTGACAGGCGCTGGTCGATCTCGATCTCCGCGCCGCCATCGCGGGCGGGCGAGATGGAGCGATCGAGGCGGTCCACGCCATCCTCGATTCCCTCGAGGCGATTGGAGACCGACCGCAACCGCCGGGTCAGCCTTTCGATGTCGGCGGCGGAGGGGAGGTTGAGCGCGCCCATGGCCACCTCCTGGGCCTGCACGGCCTTCTCGCGGGCGTCGAACGCCCGGCCGATCGCTCCGGTCAGCAGTGGGTTTTCCAGCAGGTCGGAGAGCGCCCGGCCGAGTCGCTCCTCGGTGCTGCCGCCGAGACGCTCGCGCAGGCTCTTGGCGACAGTGCTGGCGTCGGACATTCTGCGCTCCTGGTGTCGGGGATTGACCACGCGAAATCCGGGGGTTCTGATCGTGTGGGCGGTCGGCCGCATGGGAAGGATACGGTGCAGCGATGCCCCAATCGCTGTTCGTGTTCATCCAGCTCGAGTATCCGTGGGCGCTCGGCCCGGCTGACGGCCGCTATCTCCTGCGCCGCTACGAGGACGGAGAGCCCGAGCGCGTGGTGGTGCTGGGTGCGCAGGAGGCGGGGCGCCTGCAGCTGACGGGACGCTCGGGCGTGAGCCTGGGCGGCGGCCTGTCCGGGCGCCTGCGCCGAAGCGAGCCCGTCGTGCCGGCTGGCCCCGATCCCGCCCCGGTGGCCACGACGCGGGTGACTGTGATCGACCCGGTGTCTCTGTCGGCCGAGAACCAGGCACGCGCGTGGCTGGCGGAGCTCCACCGCGACCGCGAGATCCGCGCGGCCGTCTCTGTGGTCAACCGCGTGATCCATGCGCACCGCATCGCCTCGGCCGACCCGTACCTCCACGAGGTCTCCCCCGCGCAAGCGCTCGTGATCAGGGCCGGGTGGGGCGAGGGCGAGCAGGTGGCAGACGGGCGCTGGCTGCACGCCCGCGAGCTTCGCTGGCCTCCCCGCGGGCGCGGCTCGCGAGGGCGCGGGCGCGCAGACCGCTCCTCGGCGCTGCGCCCGCAGGAGCGCCTGGCGGCGCTGCTGGGCGCGCGCGAAAGCACGCTGCTGTGCGAGGAGGTCGTGCTGCGAGCACGCGAGGACCTCGATCACGATCGTGTGGCGCACGCCGCTCTGGAGCTCGATCGGGCGTATGGCCTCGCGCTGCGGGAGCTGGGCGCGGAGCAGCGCCAGGACCTCGCGATCCGCGTCGCCGAGCTCGAGCAGCTGCGCGCGGGCGTGCAGGCACAGGCGCAGGCCGTGCTCGCGGGCAAGGACGGAGCGACGATAACTCACGATGCGAGCGCGCAGCCCGACGAGGACGTCCTCACGCACGCGCTGGAGCGTCTGGAGGCTACGCTGCGCGCCCGCACGGCCACTGGCTTCGCCGGGTAGCGGCGTGCTCGGCGGGGCGGCGGGCACGCGCGTAGAGTGATGTCGATGGATCCCACCACCACAGCGGTCGGCACATGGAGCGGCGGGCGCTTCATGCACTTCGGCGAGCCGCTCTCCGACGAGCGCCTGCAGGCGCTGCTGCGTCCGGGCGCGGGGATCGACACGGCGATCACCGCCGACGCCTACGGCGCGGGGGACGCGGACCGCGTGCTGGGCTCGGCGCTCGCGGGCGTGGACCGTGACAGCTACTGCCTCGTAGGCGCGATCGGACACGACTTCTACGAGGGCGAGCGCGACGGCGCGAAGGGCTTCCCCCGCTTCACCGATCCGCGCCTGCGCGGGCCGGACGGCTACGCCGAGTACATCCGCATGGCCACCGAGCGCAGCCTCGAGCGCTGCGGGGTGGAGCGCTTCGACCTGCTGCTGCTGCACAACCCCGACCGCACCGGCTACTCCAGCCCGGTCGTGTGGGAGGGCATGCAGGCGGTGCGCGAGGCCGGCCTGACACGGCTGCTGGGCGTGGCGCCCGGCCCGGCCAACGGCTTCACTCTGGATCTGATCGACTGCATCGAGCGCTTCGGCTCGCAGATCGACTGGGCGATGATCATCCTCAACCCGCTCGAGCCGTGGCCGGGCGAGCTCGTGCTCGATGCGGCTCAGAGCAACGACGTGAAGCTGATCACGCGCGTGGTCGACTACGGCGGCCTGTTCCACGACGACGTGCTGCCCGGCCACTCCTTCGCGGAGTACGACCACCGCAAGTTCCGCCCCGACGGCTGGGTGGCTGCCGGCCGCGAGAAGCTCGAGCGGATGCGCCCGATCGCCGAGCGCCACGGGCTGAGCATGCTGCAGCTGGCCTGCGCGTGGAACCTGGCGCAGCCGGCAGTGCACTGCGTCGCCCCGACGCTGATCCAGGAGTCGGACACCGATCCCGCCCACCCCGCGCGGTCGATCGAGGACAAGCGCGCCGAGCTGGCGGCGGTCGGCGCCGCGGACACCCGCTTGAGCGAGCAGGAGCTGAGCGAGATCAGGGAGATCGGCGAGAACACCGGGTCGATGGCGCTCAAGGGCGCGAGCGTCGAGCACGACGGCCCCTCGCGTCCCGACCGCTGGCCCCTGGACCAGGAGCTGACGGCAGTCGCCGACCGTTGGGGAATCGACCCCGCCAGGGACCTCTCCCAGAGCGCGCTCGCGACCGGTTAGACGCCGCGAGATACGGGCAGGAGCCATGAGCACGACCGGCAGCCAGGTTCCCAAGGTCTCGCTTCGCGACTCCGACGCGATCCCCCAGCTCGGCTTCGGCGTCTTCCTGATCCCCCGGCGCGAGACCGAGGAGGTGGTCGCGCAGGCGCTGTCGGTCGGCTACCGCCACATCGACACCGCCGCCCTCTACGGCAACGAGGCGGAGGTCGGCCAGGCGCTCCACGCCTCCGGCCTGGAGCGCAGCGAGGTGTTCGTGACCACCAAGTGCTTCAACGAGGACCACGGCTACGAGCAGGCCAAACGCGCGCTGAGCGCGAGCCTGAAGCGCCTGCAGATGGATTACGTGGACCTGTACCTGATCCACTGGCCGGTGCCGGCCCGCGACAAGTACGTGGAGACGTGGAAGGCGTTCATCGACGCGCGAGCGGAGGGTCTGGTGCGCTCGATCGGCGTGTCCAACTTCCAGCCGGCCCACCTCGAGCGGATCGTCCGCGAGACCGGTGAGACGCCGGCGGTCAACCAGATCGAGCTGCACCCCTACCTCCAGCAGCGCGGGCTGCGCCGCGAGCACGAGGAGCTGGGGATCGTCACCGAGGCATGGAGCCCGCTGGCGCGGGGCAAGGTCGTGGACGACCCCGCGATCGTGGCGATCGCCCAGGCCCACTCCAAGACCCCCGGACAGGTCGCGATCCGCTGGCACCTTCAGATCGGCAACGTGGTGATCCCCAAGTCGGTGACCCCCCAAAGGATCGAGCAGAACTTCGACGTCTTCGACTTCGAGCTGAGCGCCGCGGAGATGCAGGCGATCGACGAGCTGGACGCCGGCGAGCGCACGGGGCCCGACCCGGATACTTTCGGCGGGCCGTAGGGGGCGTTCACGAGGCCGTAGGGGAGGAGGTCGTCGCGCGGGCGCTGTCGGTCGCCGCCGCACCTGCCCGCTATCGGCGACCATCCACGGATGAGCATCTCCTTCACGCGAGACCCCGCTCGTGTTCCAAGGTCGGTCGATGAGTTCCTGGCCGAGCGTGTCGATCGCAACGTGTCGGCGTCGCTGCTCGTGCACGCCCGCGCCGGCCGCCTGGCGGGAAGCACACCACTGCTCGCCTGGGAGATGTCAGGCGGTCGAGTTCGGCGCTTCGCCCTGCGCACACCCCCATGGCCGCTGCTCGTCAGCGAGCGCTCCACGGCGGAGGAGACCGGACCGTCGACGATTGATCCGCTGGTGAGAGCGTGGATCGCGGCCGACCCGGCGCTGCCGGGCGTCACCGGGGTACCCGAGACGGCGCGCGCCGTGGCAGCGTCGTGGCAGCGACAGACGGGAGGGCGCTCCGTTTGCCGCATGCGCGAGGCGATGCACGAGCTTCAGGAGGTAATCGACCCCGCAACACCTCCGGCTGGCGTTCTGCGCTCGGCGCGCACTGAGGACCGTGAGCTGCTGATCGGCTGGGAGCGCGCCTTCGTGGCTGACGCGAACCTCACGCCCGCCGCCGCTGGAGAAGCCGAGCGGACGGTCGACCGGCGCCTGGCTGCTGGAGCGCAGTATCTATGGGACGACGACGGGCCCGCCAGCACGCTGGCACTCTCGCCCGAGATCGCGGGGACGGTGCGCATCGGTCCCGTGTACACGCCTCCGCAGCGACGCAACCGCGGCTATGCGAGCGCTGCCGTGGCCTGCGCGAGCCGCGGCGCCCTGGCTCGGGGTGCGCGCCGGTGCATGCTGTTCACCGATCTCGCCAACCCCACCTCGAACAAGATCTACGCCGCCGTCGGCTTTCGCCGTTGCGGCGAGTGGGAGGAGCACGACTTCTCCCGGGCAGAGCTCAGCTAGCGGCGGCTACTTGAGGACCGCTTGGTGGGCGACCCCGGATTCACTCCAGTACAGGTGCCCTGGGACCACCGCGAGCGAGCGCGCTTCGATGCTTGGCCCGCTCGCGAGCACCGTCGGCGACCTTGAGCCCGCAGCGACGTCGACCACGCGTAGGATCGTCGGTGTGGACAGTTCTCCGCCGAGAATCCACGCGACGCCGCCCGCCGGTGTGCCAACCACGCTGAACACACCAGCACCGCGCGCCGGAAACTGGTCACCTTCGTGAGGGGGCGGCACCCGCGGAAAGAATTCGCGTCGTCCGGTCTGCGCGTTCAGGCGCCATACGCTCCAAAGCCGCCACGGACCCGTGTCGTATCCCTTCGTAGCGTAGTCAACGAACCGGCCCGCGACCACAACCGGACCAAGCACAGAACCCGTCGTCGGCCCCACTGGACCGTCGCCAAACGCCGTCAGGCGCCCAGTCGCGCGCCATCTTACGAACGTCGATTCGTATTCTTCCAAGTCGGGGTGGCGCGTCTTCGCCGTGAACACTGTGACCTGCCTGGTTTCGATCTTCACGTGACAGCTATACACGACGCACACAGGCGCCTTGCCGTGACGTGACGCCCCTTCTGCCCCTGGGACCAATACCCCTAGGCAGACGATCGCCACTAAAGCGGCTGCCATGACCCGTCGTACGTTCAGCGCCCTCATTTCGGGGGATTCGTCCTCTGTCTGTAAACATAGAAGATCGGGCGCGGCTTACCCACCGGGTTGAGCAACCCCGAGTCCTGATTCCCCGTGGACTTCGCTTCCCCGCGCATCTCATAATAGTCGAACATAGTGATGTGCGGACTCTGTCGCGTCAGCGGCTCCGGGGTTTCCACGTACGCCTTCATGATCTTCACACCGTTGTCGCTCTTCCCTCCCGGCTTGGTGACGCCTTCGTCGGAATAAATGACGCCCTGCTCCGTCAGCCAGATGCTGAGTTCGACTGCACCGCTCCCGAGCGAGGCGGGAAGACTCAGCGGGACAGGTGAGGCGATTGGGTGCCACGTGCCGTCAGAGGCGCGGGCGAGCTTGCTTTCTATCGGCTCCCAAGCGCCTCCACTCGCCCGATAGTTCACGGGGTGTGTATAGATCTTGACTGCCCGGGACCCATCGGATTGCAAGAAGGTGTCGGACGTGGCGGTGCGCAGTTCAGCGAGTTCGCGCACGACATGAACGCCAGTCGGCCCGGGGGTGGGCTGCCTTTCCGCCTGAGAAGGAACTCCTTCGAAGCTGCCTGCCGCACCTGCAGCCGAGCTGATCACGGCCACGACGCCGAAGAGCGCAGCCAGCAGTAGCAGTACCGACCCGCGGCGGAACGCAGGCACGCGCGACCTCAACCTCATAACAGGCCTCCGATCACAACATAAAGGCGCAGCGCACTGCTACGCGACTGTCCCCGAAAGCCTGCTCGGGTTGCCCTGTCCAGGCACGCCGATACCTAACAGGCCCCCGCAAGCCTGTCAAGCCCGTTCACCAAATGTTTTCTGACAGCCGGACTAATCGGTTGAACCGGCTCAATCCGGGTAGAGGAAAAGCCGCCGGACGGAGCACAGAGCCGGCGCACGTCACCCAGCCGGGCACGACTGCACGGGGACCACACCGGACAGGGCAAGAGGCCCCAGGCCCGGCCGGGTGACGAGCACAATCCTACGCGCGACCAGGTGCCCGTAACGAGCCGCTCCTACCCGCCGCCGGCCTCCAGCCCGAGCGCGGCGAGCAGCGCCTCGAGCTCTGCGACCACATCGCCGTCGAGGCGTATGTCAGCGAGCTCGTCGAGCGGCGTCGCGCCCTGCGTGACGATCGCGATCCGCCCCCCTGACGCACGGGTGATCTTGGGAAGCCCCGCGACGGGATGGACCTCCAGCGACGAGCCCACGCACAGCAGCACGTCCGCGCCTTCGCACAGCTCCCGCGCGCGCTCGAGCGAGGGCGCAGACAGCAGCTCGCCGAACAGCACCACGTCGGGCTTCAGCGCCCGACCGCACTCCTCGCAGCGCGGGACCCTGTCCTGCGCGCGCCCCAGACGACTGCGTACCTCGTCGAGCGGCACGCTCGTGCCACAGCTCAGGCACGAGCAGCTGGCGATGCTGCCGTGCATCTCGATCAGCTCGCGCGTCCCCGCCGTGCGATGGAGCATGTCGATGTTCTGCGTGATCACCGCGTCCAGCAGCCCCCGCTGCTCCATCGCCACCAGCGCGCGGTGCGCGCCGTTGGGGAGCTTCTCGCCGAGCGTTGCGAAGCGCTGGCCGTAGAAGCTCCAGAAGCGCACGGGGTCGGAGTGGAACGCGTCGATGTGCGCGACCTCCATCGGGTTCACCTTCTCCCACAGCCCCGTGCCTGCCGTGCGGAAGTCGGGGATGCCCGACGGCACGGAGATCCCCGCGCCCGTCAGCGCCACGACCGAGCGTGCCCGCCCGATCAGTTCCGCCAGCCGCTGTGTCCGCTCGGCATCCGTGCCCGCCACGCCAACGACCCCGGCGGCCGGCAGGCCGCCCCTATCCAAGACCTCACTCACCGGTGAAGCGCGGCGCGCGTTTGCCGAGGAACGCCGCGATTCCCTCCTTGGCGTCGGCGCTGTTGAAGACCGCCGCGAACGCGCGCTTCTCCTGCTCGATGCCGTCGTCCAGGTCGCCCGCGCCGGAGACCTTTTTGATCTGCGCGATCGCCAGCGGCGCCTGGGCGGCGAGCTTGCGCGCCCACTGCAGAGCCGTGTCGAGCAGTTCGTGGTCGTCCACCAGACGATTGACCAGGCCGAACTCGAACGCTTCGTCCGCCAGGATCGGGTCGCCGATCATGTTCATCTCCAGCGCCTTGTTCTCGCCCACCAGGCGCGGCAGGCGCTGGGTACCGCCGAAGCCGGGGATGATCCCCAGCTTGATCTCCGGCTGGCCGAAGATCGCCGAGCGCGCGGCGATGCGCACGTCGCAGGACATCGCGAGCTCGCAGCCGCCGCCGAACGCCAGGCCGTTGACCGCCGCGATCGTCACGATCCCCGCCGTGCTCAGTTCGCGAAACAGCGCCTGCGCGCCGTTGATCAGCTGCTCGCCCGCCGCCTCGTCCATCTGCGTGAAGGCCTTGATGTCCGCGCCCGCGCAGAACAGGAACGGGTTGGAGGAGGCGATCACCAGCGCGCGCACGCTGGAGCCGTCCTTGACGTGGCTCCACACCTTGCCCAGGTCCTCCACCACCTGCGGGGAGATCGAGTTCATCTGGCCGTTCGCCAGCCACGCGATCGCCACGCCGTCCGCGCGCGTCTCCAGCTTCACGACATCTGCCGGCTGCTCGGCGTCCGGCTGCGGATAGGCGTAGAAGCCCTGACCGCTCTTCTGCCCGAGGCGGCCCTGTGCCACCAGGCGGCGCAGGATCGTCGGCGGGGCGAAGCGCTCGCCGTAGCGCTCCTGCGCGTTCTCCATGCGCTCGAGGACCGTGTCCAGACCCTCGCTGTCGGCCTTCATGAACGGCGGCAGCAGGCCGCGGCGGGGATCCAGGCCCGCGCCGGCCATCATCCCGAAGTCGATGTCGCGGTGGGTGGCCACGCCCTCCTCCAGCACCAGACACGCCTCGATCAGCGTCTTCAGCGAGAGCATCTCCACGAGCTCGTCCACGTCCGGCTCCGCGTCGCCCTCGATGTTCGGCTCGCCCTGCGGGTCGTAGAAGCCGTCTCCCCCGGTCTTCGCCCCGAGCTTGCCGTTGGCGACGAGCTTCTGCATGCCCCTGGGGACGTAGAAGCGTTCCTCGCCGTAGGACTCCACCAGGTGCTCCGCCACGTGCAGGACCGTGTCCAGGCCGAGCAGGTTGACCAGGTAGTAGGGACCCACCGGCACCACGCCCGCCGCGCCCACGCCCTCGTCGATCGCCTTGATCGACAAGCCCTTCTCCTCCTGCTCGCGCCAGACCTCCGAGATGCCCGAGTTGAGGATCCGGTTGACGACGAACCCGGGGACCTCCGCGCAAGTGATCGGCTGCTTGCGGATCGCCTGCGCGAACGTGATCGCCGCCGCGACCGTCTCCGCCGAGGTCTCCTCGCCCTCCACGATCTCGATCAGCGGCATGATCGACGCCGGGTAGAAGTAGTGGAAGCCCACCACATTCTCCGGGCGCAGCGTCGCTTCGCCCATCTCCGTGATCGACAGCGAGGACGTGTTCGACGCGAGGATCGCGTGGCCCGGCGTGGCCGCGTCGAGCTCCGCGAACACCGCCTGCTTGATGTCCATCCGCTCGGGCACCGCCTCCACCACGAAGTCCACGTCGCCGAAGGCCTCATAGGAGGTCGTGCCGTGAATCCTGCCCACGACCTCCGCGATCTGCGCCTCGCCCTGCTCAGCGGTCAGCCTGCCCTTCTCCACCAGCTTCCCCACCTGGCCGCGCGTGACGTTGGTGGCCTCCTCCAGGCCGGCCTGCACGAGCGCGTCGTCGATGTCCTTCAGGACGACAGGTATGCCTGCGGCGGCGATCGTCTGGGCGATCTGGCCGCCCATCGTCCCGGCGCCCACGACGGCGGCTTTGAACACGAACATGCTTTTCGGTCTCCTCGGCTGGCTGGCAGGGGTGGGGAGCCTAGCGAAGCGCGGTTTCCGGCTCGGGCGCCTCGACAGTGGTCGTCAGCCGAGCATCCTCGTAGACGGCCAGGAACGCCTCGACGACGCGCGGGTCGAACTGCGTGCCCGAGGACCGCTGGACCCTGGCGATCGCCTGTTTGACCGACCACGCGGGCATGTACGGCCGCTCGTGGGTGAGCGCGTCGAAGACGTCGGCGACGGCGACCACGCGGCCCACCAGCGGGATCCGCTCACCGGCCAGGCCCTTGGGGTAGCCGCTGCCGTCCCACCACTCGTGGTGGGTGGCCGCGATCACTGCCGCCATCTGCAGGACCGGCGAGCTGCTGCGCGACAGCAGGCGGGCACCGAGCGCGGCGTGCGTCTCCATCACCCGCTGCTCGCGAGCGCTCAGGCGTCCCGGCTTGAGCAGGATGCGGTCGGGGATCGCGATCTTGCCGATGTCGTGCAGAGCCGCCGCCTCGCGCAGACGCTGGGTCTGCTCACCACGCATACCCAGCCGTGTTGCGATCTCCGTTGCGATCAGCCCCACGCGCTCGGTGTGCTGGAAGGTCCGATCGTCGCGGTACTCCACCGCAGCCGCCAACAGCTGCAGCGTCTCCGCGCGTGCCTCGTCGAGCTCCTGCGTTCGCTCGAGGATCTTCAGCTCCAGCGATTTCGCGCTGCTGGCGAGCTGCAGCTGCGCGGTGCGCTGCTCGGTGATGTCGCGTGCCACCAGGTGGGCCACACCGCCGGAGGGCGACGCCGACAGCTCCCACTCCAGCCAGCGGTATTTCCCATCTGCGGTCTGGAAGCGATTGCACGACTCGACGAGCTCCTGGCGGTCGTCGGAGCCGGCGCGGATCTGCTCGCGCACGGCGGCGCGTTCGTCGCGATGCACCAGCTCGATCAGCTCGCGCGAGCGGATCGCCTCGGCAGCGTGCCCGAGCGCGCGCGCCCAGGCCGGGTTGACCCGCTCGAAGCGGCCGTTCGTGTCCATCGTCGCGAGCAGGTCGCGCGAGGCGTAGCGGTAGCGGGCAAGCTCAACCTTCAGCCTGCGGTGTCTGACCAGAAGCGCAGCGAGCGCCGGCCCCACCGTCACCAGCGCGACCGCAAGCGCAAGCGCAAGCGCGACCATGCACAGGTTAATGCGCGCATCGGCCCGCCGGCATGCGCGCAGGCGCAGAAAATGGACGAATGTGCGAGTGGGCGGCGCTCAGCGCGCTGCCTACGCGGCCCTCCTCGAGCCGAGCTCTGCGAGGACCTCGTCGCGATCGGTGCCGTGCGCCCGCAGCGCGCGGTCGAAATCGTCGCCGTACACGCGCATCACTGCCATCAGCAGGTCCGCCGTCGTGATCGCGTTCGCGCCGCGCTCAGCCGCGACGCGGACGGCGTGATCGGTGACGTGCGCGACCGCATCGCGCGGCGCCCCGTCGGCGAGCGCCTCGCGCCCAGCCGCGGCGCTCTCGCCCGGCTGCGGGAGCGGCCCCTCGGTGAGGCCCAGCGCCTGCAGCGCGGTCCCCACCTCCCCGTGGAGGCGCAGCAGGCGCAACCAGCGCTCGAGCTCATCCTCGGGGGTGCGAGCGAACGGCATGGCGGTCGCCGCGATGCCAAGCACGATCGCGGCGTCGGGCGCAAGTGTCGGCCCTGGGCTCATCGACTCACCTCTACTTCCGTTTGGGGGACGGGCATGTACCTCAGATGGTCACGACGCAGCGTGACCTGCGGCGCTCCGTCGGCGCGGTGCAGCTCGAGCACCGCGGTGCCGTCGCGACCTGCTGCCGCGCCGGCCGCGTGGATCACCGCCGAGAGCTCCTCGCGCTCGATCCCGCACGCGAGCAGAAAGCGCTCCGTTCGCGGGCTCGCCGCACTGTCGCGGTCGAGCTCGAGCTCCTCCACGAGCACCGCCGGCGCGTCTTCGCCCCCCTCGACGCGCAGGAGGCACGCGGCCATGTCATCCGGACGGGCGTCCGCGCGCTCCACCACGCTGTCGAGCACCGCCGAGGCCGAGGCCTGCTCGCCGAGCTCTGCCAGCGTGCCACGGAGCCGCTCGGCGCCGAACAGCTCGCTGCCCACGCGCGCCTCCGTGACGCCATCCGTGTAGAAGCAGACCTGCGCGCGCCCGGGCACCGAGACGGTCGTCTGGCGAGTCCCCGTGCGCATGCCCACACCGATCGGCGGCGAAGAGCTCGCGATCACCGGCTCGATTGCGCTCGCATCCGGCTGCCCGCCGAGCACGACCGGCGCCGGGTGGCCCGCGCACGCGTAAACCAGCACGCGCTCACGGGGGTTGTAGGTGGCCGCCACCACCGTCGCGAACTGTCCCCCCAGCTGGCGGTCGAGCACCGCTCCCGCGGTCTGCACCGCGTCGCGCGGCGGCAGGCCCGCCTCGAGGTATGCGCGCAGCGTGAAGCGCAGCAGGGCGGTGTGCGGCAGCGCGCGCCGGCCGTGACCGGAGACGTCCCCCACGATCACCGCCACCTGTCCGTCCTCGAGCGCGAACACGTCATAGAAGTCCCCGCCCGCCCCCGGCCCGTCGGCGGGCTTGTACGCAGCCGACGTTCCCACCGGCCCGAGCCGCTCGGGCGCCACGGGCAGGAGCGCCGCCTGCAGCAGGCCGACGTCCTCGAGCAGCTGGCCCCGCTGGCGCTCCAGCCGCCGGGCCCTCACGGCCGCAAAGCGCGACCGCACCGCCAGCGCCAGCGCCAGGGCGACCAGGACGGCGATCAGCAGCCGCACGGGCGTGGGCACGACGTCGACGATCCGCGTGATCGTGGTCACGATCGGCGAGGACCTACCCGCTTTCCTGGCCGCGCCCGAGCCCGCGGGCGATCTCCCGCCGCGCCCCGAGTGGGTCGCCGGCCGTGAGGACCGCGCCAGCGACACCACGCCGGCGCCGGCAATGGATGCCGAGGCAGAGGTGCCACCGGAGGCCCGGCGGGCGCGGGTCGCCGGAGCGCGCCGGGCGGCGCGCGAGCGGTGTCCGGCGCCGGCCTGCAGCGACACCCCGGCGACCGACGGAACGCTCGCCGCAACAGGTGTCGCCGCGACGGTCGGGGCGGGGCTCGGGCTGGACGCGATCGCCGCGATCGGGCTGGGCGAGACGGCCGACGTGAGCGTCGGCGCGCTCGGCGTGCCTTCCGATCCCGGTTGCGATCCGGGTTGCGACGGTGCGGAGCCTTCTTTGCCGTGTTCGCCCGTTTCTTTCGAGCGTTCGGCTTTCCTGGCTTCTTTGCGACGGGTGGCTTCTGCTTTGCGGCGTTCCCTTTCTTCCTTGCGGCTGGCGCTTGCCGGCTTCACCGCGGACGCCGGTTGCGTGGCGGGCGCCTGCTGGATGGCCGCTTGCGGCTGGGTGACCGCTTGCGGCTGGGCGCTCGCGCCCGAGTGGGCCGCCTGCCGGCGGGCGGCCGCGCGGCGCTGGCGGGCCGGGCCCTGTTGGGAGGACCGTTCAGTTGTCGCTTCAGCGCCCGGCTGCGCGCCTGCGGGCGCGGACGAAGGAGTGCTCTGCGTGCTCGAACTGCTCGGCGGGGCATGAGCGCCCTTCGTCGCCCCCGCGCCACCGTGGTGTCGAGGCTGCGGCGGCTGAGCGGGGGCCGGGGCCGAGGCGGGGTTGGGTGCTACCGCCGGCGCCGGGCTGGGCTGGGCGACGGCCGGCGTCTGGGACGGAGCGGACGCGTGCGGCGAGGAGCTCGAACGGGTGGAGCGCCCGGCTGCGATGGGAGCCGCCGCGAGCAGAGCAGCACAGCACGCGAGGAGCACGGCCGCCGGCAGGCGACGGCACAGGCGGGAGGGCGGCGTGGGTTCGCTGGCGCGGTCGGCCACGGCAGGCCTTTCCATCACCTGTCTTCGGCCGCGTCTTGCCGGACGTATTCGAGAGCCTCCTCGACCGTCGGGAACATCGCGAACGCGGCGTCCATCCCGGACAGCTCGAAGATGTTCAACACGCTGCCCCGCGCGCCGGCGATCGCCAGCCGTGCATCGACGGCGAGGCTGCGGCTCACGCCGATCAGCACGCCGAGAGCGGTCGAGTCCATGAACGCGGCCGGCGACAGGTCCAGGACGAGCCGGCTGCGGCCCTCTTCCAGCGAGTCCAGGAGCGTCCACTTGAGCTGGGGCGCGCTCGAGAGGTCGAGATCCCCTTCCACAGAGATCACGCGCGTGCGCGCGTCGATCTCATCCCGCGCGATCTCGAACCTCGCTGCGCCTGGCGGCGGTCGGTCTGTCTTGTCGGCTTGTCTGAGCATTGTCTCCCTCGCTTTGCTTGATCGGCAGCCGGCCGGAAACAGGGCAGCTTCCAACCCGAACGACGCCTGCGTCCGGGCATCCAGGGTCGGATTCGGCGAGCGAGAACCCAGTGATCACCTACAGACGAGGATGATCGAACAAGTGTCCAGAATCGCAGTGAGGGGTTGGGGACGGTGGCCGATGTGGGCCTGGCGTGCTGCGCCGGACAGGGAGCGTCAGCGGACGGCCTGCGCCGCCGCGGAAGGCGGCCGGGGCCATGAACACGTACACCGCTCCCTGCGCAAGGGCATGACGGACCTCGTGGTCCGGCGCGGCGGCGATGACCGTGTCGCCCGAGACAGCGACCGACCGGCCGAGGCTGTCCCCGGTTGCGCCGTCGGCAGCGGTCAGCTCAGCGACTGGAGCGACGTTCGCCCAGCCAGACGCGGACTTCGCGAACACGTAGAGCTCCCCCTGTTCGGCGTTCCTGGCGATTTCTCTCGAGCTCGCGCCGGCCACGACCGTATTGCCAGACACCGCAAGCGAGCGCCCGAGCAGTTCGTTCTTGGCGCCGTCCGAGGCCGTCAGCTCGGCGGCCTGGCCCACCGGGCCCGACCATCCGGAGGCTGGCCTGACGAACACGTAGACGGCACCCTGAGCGGCGACGCCACCGACCTCGCGGTAGGGCGCGCCTACAGCGACCGTGGCGCCGGAGAGCGCCACGGAGTGGCCGAACAGTTCTGCCGGCCCGCCTTCCTCGGCGGTCAGCTCGGTCGTCTGGGTCGCGTCTCGCCATCCGGACGCCGGCCTGACGAACACGTACGCCGCTCCCTCGCCCGCGTGCGCATCGACGCTGTGCAGGTCTGCCCCGGCGACGATCGTCCCGCCCGACAGAGCGACGGAGATCCCCAGAGCATCGTTCGCGCGGCCGTCCGAGGCAGTCAGCTGAGCGCTCTGGGTCATCGCTCCCTTCCAGCCGGCGGCGGGCTTGCGAAAGATGTCCACGACACCCTGCCTGGCGTTCGGGCCGACGGCGCGACTGGGCGCGCCACCGACGACCACGTTGCCCGAGACGGCGACCGCTTCGCCGAAGAATTCGTGCGCCTCGCCCTTGGCGGCGGTCAGCGTGGCCGTCTGGGTGGCATCTCTCCAGCCTCCAGCGGGCCTGACGAACACGTATGCCGCACCCTGGCCAGTGTGCTTGCCGACTTCGCGGAAGGGCGCACCGACGACGATCGTCGAACCGGAGACCGACACGGAGTGGCCGAAGAGTTCTTCGGGCTGGCCTCGCCTGGCGGTCAGCACCGCGACCTGAGTCGCGTTGGCCCAGCCCGAAGCCGGCTTGGTGAAGACATACACCGCTCCCTGTTCCACGCCGCTCGATGTGGCGTAGTTGGGTGTGCCCACGACGATCGTGTTGCCTGAGATCGCGACCGATTCGCCGAGTTCTTCGCCTCTGGTGCCGTGCGAGGCGGTCAGCTCGGCCTGCTGTACGAAGCTTCGCGCGGCGGCCGGCAGGCTCTCGATGCCCTCCCTGGAGCCCGCGGTGCGGACGGCCGCCTCGCCGTGTGTGGCTGTGGGCACCACACAGGCGAGCGCGACCGCTGCGCCGACGAGCGCACCGAGAAGCAGAGCGAGGCCGCCCGAGCAGTGCATCCCTCTAGTGTACTAGTAAACCATTACACTAGCTAAGCCATCGCTGCAGCCGGCTCCTGGACGCGCCGCGGCAGCAGCGTTTCGCGGGCGATCACCAGGCGCTGGATCTGCGAGGTCCCCTCGTACAGCTGCATGATCTTGGCGTCGCGGAACAGCTTCTCGACGGGGTAGTCCTTGATGAAGCCGTAGCCGCCGTACACCTGCACGGCTTCGGTGGCGGTCTTCATCGCGGTGTCCGCGGCGAAGCGCTTGGCGTGGGAGGAGATGAGCGTGTTGCGTTCGCCGTTGTCGAGCATGAACGCCGACTTCCACGTGAGCAGGCGGGCCGCCTCGATTTCGGTGGCCATGTCGGCGATGATGAACTGGATCGCCTGGTGCATCGCGATCGGCACGCCGAACTGGACGCGTTCCTTGGAGTAGTCGACGGCGAACTCCATCGCGGCTCGCGCGATGCCCGTGGCCATCGCCGCAACGCCGGGACGCGTGCGATCGAGCGTCATCATCGCCAGCTTGAAGCCCGCGTTTTCCTCGCCGAGCAGGTTCTCCGCCGGGACCTCGACGTCGTTGAAGGAGATCGTGGCGGTGTTGGAGGCGCGCTGACCGAGCTTGTCCTCCTTCTTGTCCACCACAACGCCCCAGTCGCGCTCGACCACGAACGCGGAGATGCCACGGTGGCCGGCGTCCTTGTCAGTCTTGGCGTAGACGGTGTAGAAGTCGGCGTAGCCGCCGTTGGTGATGAAGCACTTGGAGCCGTTGATGACGTACTTGTCGCCCTTCTTGACGGCGGTCGTGCGCATGCCGGAGACATCCGAGCCGGCGTCGGGCTCCGTCAGGCAGAACGACGCGAGCTTGGGGGATTCGGTGAGCATGCCCAGGTACTTCTTCTTGGTCTCCTCGGAGCCGCCCAACGCGATCGGCGCGCTCGCCAACCCGTTGCAGCCGAGCGAGGTCTGGATGCCAGAGCAGCCCCACGAGAGCTCCTCCTCGATCAGACAGCCGTCGAGGTAGCTGGCGCCAGGCCCCCCGTACTCCTCCTCGATGTGGCTGTTCATCAGGCCGACGTCCCACGCCTTCTGGATCAGGTCTGCGGGCCAGGTGCCCTCCTTGTCGTACTCCCAGGCGACCGGGCGTATCTCTTTGGCTGCGAAGTCGTGCGCCATCTCGCGCAGGTTCTTCTGCTCGTCTGTGAGCGTGAAATCGACCATTCTCAGATCTCCTTACGAGGTGGCACGTTTATAGATTGACTGGTCAGTCAATATTCCCGGAGGGTAGCGAACGGCCGGCCGATCGGCAAGAATCAGGGTCAGTGCTCAGTGCCTCGTCGATCGCGCTGCTGGCTCTGGCGCCGAACGCGCTGGCCTTCGTGCTGTTCGGGGTCGTGGCCCTATCGCTGATCGTCTCGCTGGTGGCGCTGGCATCGCGCGGCGGCGGCAGCGCCTATGACCAGATCGGACGCGGCGGGCTCGCGCGCGAAGAGGATTACGTGGGCAGCGGGTCCACCCCTGCGCCCGACTCCCCGCAAGGGCGCGCGGAGCGCGAGCTGGAGATACGCCAGATGCTCGTCGCCCGCAGCGAACGCCTCGTGCGGCGCGGAGCGCCGGCCCTCGACATCGACGCCGAGATGGCACGCCTGCTGGGGAGGGAGGAGGGTGGGCGGGCTTCCAAGCCGCACGACCCCGGACTCGTGGCAGAGGTTCGCCAGCTGGTGCTCGCCCGCAACGAGCGGCGCGCGCGCCAAGGACTGGAGCCACTCGACGTGGACATCGAGGTGAAGCGCACGCTCGAGGAGCTGCAGCCGTGAACACGACAGTCGCGCAGTGGGGTATAAACGGCCGATGACCAACGCGCGCCGGTTCCAACTCGACGAGATCACCATCCGCCCGGGCACCTACTTCAATCCCCAGACGGAGATCATGATCGTCGTCGACGACTCGCCGGAGGTCGATCACGAGCTGTTCGAGAGCGACGAGTTCGACGGCGATGAGTGGGTGCTGATCGCCGAGGACTCCCCACTGGACGAGGCCAAGCGCGACGACCTGGTCGAGCGCTTTCAGCTCTCCCACGGCGCCAGCCCCGACCTGCTGGCGGACGACGATGACGTTCTCGACGACGATGAGGACGAGGAGGACGACGAGCTGGACGGAGTCGAGGAGCTCGAGCTCGAATCGGAATGAGGCCGCTCCGGGCCGGCTGCCGCGCAACTGCGCCATTGCCAGATGTGTTCGGGAAGGCGTGGCACCACCCATGGAAGGTCGAGCTGCAAGCGGGCATGCAGCGACGGTGACCGGCGTGCGTAGCATCCTCGCGGTGCGCGCCAAGCGTCTTGCGACGCTCGCCCTGGGCATCCTCGCCGTGGGCGGGCTGCCGACCTCCCCCGCCCTCGCCCGCCGCGCGAGTGAGACCTCGAACACCGTCACGCTCGGACCCGTGCACGTGCGCCCGCGTGCGCGCGCCGCCGTCAGCCACGGGCCGACCGTGACGGCGGCTCTGGCGAGCCTGCTGCACGGCGCGGCGATCAGCGAAGCGATCTACCACCAGGACTACTCGGCTTATGTGGCCGCAAAAAGCTCGCTGGCGAAGCTGAGCGGCACGCGCAAGACCGAACTCGGCGCGGTGATGGCGAACGTCCAGGCGATGGCGAGCGCCGGCGAGCTGATCCCCTCACGACTTCCGGTCGTCTTCCTGACGCTGGAACGCAACCGCCAGTGGTGGACGACCGAACCGCTGCTGAGCGACGACGAGCACGTGATCCTCCCCGGCAGCCGGATCGTTTGGGAGCACTACCCCGGTCAGGGCATCGAGATCCAGTGGCTCGCAACCTTTGGCGAGGCCAACGGCTACTACCTCTCAGGACACGAAAACGCCAACCTGCGCCAGCTGCTGGCCGAAGTGATCCCGCTGGCGACCCAGCGCGCCGGCGGCATCGCCTGGGAGTACATGTTCCCGTTCGACGGAGGCGCGCCGCCGTGGACGAGCGGCCTTTCGCAGGGAACGGCCCTCCAGGTGCTGGCACGCGCCTGGTCGCGCTTCAAAGAACCCGCGGACCTGACCGCAGCGCAGCAGGCGCTCGGGATCTTCGAGACGGCGCCTCCCCAGGGCGTGCGCGTGCAGACAGCCGCCGGCGCCATGTATGCGGAGTACACCTACGCGCCGGGCGATCGCATCCTCAATGGCTTCATCCAGGCGCTCGTGGGGCTCTACGACTACACGTCCATCACCAAGGACCCGCTGGGGCTCACACTGTTCGAAGCGGGCGACGCCGAGGCGCGCGCGATCGTGCCGCTGTACAACACCGGCGCGTGGTCGATGTACGACCAGTTCGGGGAATCCGACCTGAACTACCACGAGCTGCTCGCGGAATTCCTGCAGCACCTGTGCGAACGCACGAGCAAGGGCGAGCCGCTGGGCACGGCGAGCGCGCAGATCCCGGGCGATCAGATCTACTGCACGACCGCGCAGAGCTTCACCACCGACCTTCACACCCCGCCGGCGATCTCGCTGATCTCGAAGAAGCTCGCCGGGGGAACAAGGGCGGGAGTGCAGATGTCGCTCTCGAAGATCTCAACCGTGAGCATGACCGTGCGACAGGGCTCGAAGGTGGTGTGGAGCAACAGCGCCACCGTCGAACGCGGCAAGCCGCGGCTGCTGTGGATCACCCCGAGCAAGGGCGGGACCTTCTCGGTCGAGCTCACGGCGACCGACCTTGCGGGCAACTTCTCCACCACGAGCGGCACGGTGCTCGTCAGCCGTCATTAGCTTCTGCCGCCACGCCTAGACTAGGCCCGAGTGCCTTCCATGGACACGATCCGTTTGAGCGGCGAGCAGCGATGATGAGGCTCACCGACGCGTGGCGGGAGCTCCTGCCCGCGCAGCGACGCGCCGCCCTCGCCTCTGGAGGCCTGTTCGTGTCGATGCTCCTGCCCTGGTACGACAAGACGGACACCGTGGTCGTACACGGCGCAGCGAAGGCCACCCAGACGAGCCTCAGCGCCTTCCAGGCCTTCTCGTTCGTCGAGGCCGCCGTGCTGCTCGTCAGCGCCGGGCTCCTCGCGATGCTGTTCGCGCGCGCTGAGCGGCGCAGCTTCCAGCTCCCCGGCGGCGACGGCCTGATCGTGATGATCGCGGGCGGTTGGACGGCGCTGCTGATCTTCTACCGGCTGCTGGACAAGCCCGAACTGCAGGGAAACGAACAGGTCACCTCGACCGTAGGGGTCGAGTGGGGGATCTTCATCGCCCTTCTGCTCGCGCTCGGCCTCGTGGTCGCCGGCGGGCGGATGCGCGCCGAGGAGCGGCCCGAGCCGCCGCTGCGGCGCGCCCGCGGCACGCGCCCGCGGTTGCCGCTGGAACCCTACTCACCCCCCGATCCCGACCTGGGCCGGATCGTTGAGGAGCGGCCCCCTCCTGACATCGAGGCGACCGTCGTGACGCCCGCGCGCACACGTCGGCGGCGCCCAACACCCGTGCCCGCGCGCGAGCCCGGAGCGGGCGAGCAGCGCACCCGCTATCCCCCCGCTCCCCCCGAGCAGCTGTCGTTCGAGGATCCGCCCACCCGCTCGGATTGACCGGATCGCGCCTCACGCGCGATGCCAGCGTGCCGCCGGCCCAGAGCCTTCGAGTCTGATCTCCCCGCGGTCGCGTAGCTCATTCAAGACGAGACGAATAGTCGCCGGACTGATGCCTGGGAGGGCGCGTTCGAGGTCACGTTTGCGGAAGTCGGCTGGCGACTGGCGCAGGATGTACTCGCGAGCGCGGGCCTGCTTGCCGCCGCTGATCTGCCCAGCCGCGACGACCCGGTTCTCGAAATCCGTGTATGCGTCCGCGAGAATCTGAGCCAAGTAGGACGCCCAAGGCCAGATGCTGTGTTCGCAGTCGTGCCAGTTCCGCTGAGACTCGAACAGGCTGGCGTAGTAGGTGTTCTTCGATTCATATATGCGCTGCTCGACGCTGACGTACCGGGCGACCCCGTAGCCCTGGGCGAGCATCTCATATGTCGTCAGCAAGCGGGCCAGCCGGCCGTTCCCGTCCGCCACAGGATGGATCGCCAGGAAGTCGAGAATCAATGCGCTCAGCAGGACAAGCGGATTCGCGCGTCGCTCGCGCTTCGCCTCGTTGTAGCGATCGAAGAGCTCCGTGAGAAGAAACTCTGTCTGCTGCCACAGCGGGGGCGTGAACACGACCTCGCGCCTGCCTGTCTCGTAAGAGACGATGAAATTGTCCTCCGTCTTGAGGTAGCCGCCTCGCCCACCGACGTGGTGGAACAGCAGCCGGTGCAGATGCAACACGAAGGGGACACTCAGTGGCTCATAGGCCTCGAGGCGCAGGAGCACATCGATGGCGTCTCTATAGCCGGCAAACTCCTTCTCGTTACGGCTGCGAAAGCGAGGCGATCCCTCAGCAATCAGCTCGGCCCGATGGGTGTCCAACACCACTCCCTCGATCGCGTTCGACGCCGTGATCGACGCGATCCGCGCATGCTCGGAAAGCTGCTTCAACAACTCCGGCATCTGATCGCCGAACACACGCTCCTGCCCGGAGCCAGTATCGATCGCGGTCAGGACCGCGCCAAGTGCCGGCGGCTGGCCCCCGAAGGTTCGATCGAAGTCGACAAAGCTGTGCACAATGCCAATTGTCGCACAGTCGTGCTAATTGACGGGGAAAATTAGCACGATAACGTCATGGTTAGCACCACTTTTGGCGAGCCATTTCCTGCGCCACAACCGAGGCACAAAGCCGGCGCGTAGGTCCAGGATGGCCCGCCGCCTATCATTGCGCGGACGATGCCAGCCTCTCCGTCCCCGGCGCCCGCCTCCGTCGCAGATGTAGCAGCGGGCCTGCGCGGCGTCGGCTACCTGCCGGGCGAGTCCACGGCGCTCGTGTCCTTCCTGGCCACGAGGCTCGGCAAGCCCGTCCTCGTGGAGGGCCCAGCGGGCGTGGGCAAGACCGAGCTGGCCAAGGCGCTGGCCAAGTACCTCAACCGCGAGCTGGTGCGCCTGCAGTGCTACGAGGGCCTGGACGAGGCGAAGGCTCTGTATGAGTGGAACTACCGCAAGCAGCTGTTGCGAATTCAGGCCGAGGCCTCCGGCACCGGCTGGGACGCTGTCCAGGACGACATCTTCGGCGAGGAGTTCCTGCTTGCGCGCCCGCTGATGACGGCGATCGCCTCCGAGGAGCCGGTGGTGCTCCTGATCGACGAGATCGACAAGACCGACCAGGAGTTCGAGGCGATGCTGCTGGAGGTGCTCTCCGACTTCCAGATCTCGATCCCGGAGCTCGGACGGGTCGAGTCGCGTACGCACCCGATCGTGCTGCTGACCTCCAACAACTCACGCGAGCTGACCGAGGCGCTCAAGCGCCGTTGCCTGTACCTGTGGCTCGACTACCCCGAGCTCGAGCACGAGCTCGAGATCGTTCGCCTGCACACGCCGGAGCTCTCCGAGACGGTCGCCAGACGCCTGGTGGAGGTCATCGGCATGGTGCGCGCGCTCGATCTCAAGAAGCCGCCGTCGATCGCCGAGTCGATCGACTGGGCCAGGGCGCTGTTGCTGCTCGGGGTCAAGGAGATCGACGCGGACACGTTCACGGAAACGATGTCGGTGATCGTCAAGCACCGCACCGACATGGACGTGGTGGCCGACCGCGTGGGCCTGAAGCTGCGCTCGCCCGCCGATGTCGCCTGACCGCCGAGACGGACCGGAATCCGTCTCGGCCCACTCAAATCCGAGCGGCGGAGAGCCGGAGGGCCTGCCGGCCCGGATCCTCGAGCTCGGCGAGGAGCTGCGCCGCGAAGGCGTGGCCGTGGGGACCTCGGAGATGCTCGACGCGTTCGAGGTGCTCGGCGAGATCAGCTGGACCTCGCAGCGGGACTTCCGCGAGGCGCTCGCGGCGACGCTCGCCAAGAGCCAGGAGGACCGCCGCGTGTTCGAGCTGGTGTTCGACCGCTTCTTCTTCCGCGCGACGGAGATCGCTGCCGTCCGAGAGGGCATCCGCGAGGGCGAGCACGCAGCGCTCGGCGAGCTCTCCGAGGAGGACCTCGAGGAACTGCGGGCCCAGATCGCCGCCGCCCTGCGCGACGGCTCGGAGGGTGCGATGCGCGATCTCGCGCGTATGGCGATCGCGGCATTCGCGCGCCGCCAGGAGGGCTCGGGGGTGATCGGCGTGGACGTGCAGCGCATCCGCCGCGCGCTCGGCCTGCGCGCCGAGCCCCAGCCGGATCTGCCGCCGGAGGATCCGCGGCGGGACGGCCTGCCGCGCGAGGCGCTGCGCCGCTTCGAGGCGCTGCTGCGCCGCGAGCTCGAGCGGGCGCAGATCGAGCGAACGGGCAACCTGCCGCCGGCGCGGGCGCTCGGCGAGCTCGACAGGGCTCTGCCCTCCGGCCCGCTGGCTGACCTCGCGGCGGTGCATCGCGTCGTCGCCCAGCTGCGCCGGCGCCTGGCCACGCAGGGGATGCAGAATCGCGGCCACCGCCGCCACGCTCACGTCGACGTCAGGCGCACGATGCGCGCGTCGCTGCAGACGGGAGGTGTGCCGGTCGTGCTCAAGTACCGCCCCCGCCGCCCCAAACGTCCGGAGATCTACGTCCTGTGCGATGTCTCCACGAGCGTCACCTCGGCCTCGGTGTTCTTCCTGTCGGTGCTGCACGCGCTGCACGACACGTTTCGCAAGATGCGCTCGTTCGTGTTCATCGAGCGCATCTCCGAGGTCACGGACATCTTCGAACACGAGCGCAACTTCAAAGCCGTCAGCGAGAAGATCTCCGGCGATGCCGGCGTCGCGGACATCTCCGGCTACACCGACTACGGACGCGTGTGGTCGGAGTTCCTGGCACAGGTCGAGGACGACCTGCACCCGCGTGCGACGGTGATCGTGCTCGGAGACGCGCGCACCAACGGACGCGACCCGCGCGCCGACATCTTTGCCCAGATCGCCGCGCGCGCCGGGCGCACCTTCTGGCTGAACCCCGAGCCGCGCCTGTACTGGAACTACGGCGACTCCGTGATCGCCGCCTACGAGGAGTTCTGCACCGCCTTCGAGTGCTGGACGACGGCGCAGCTCGAGGACTTCGTCCGGGCTCTCACCCGCCCGGTGATCTCCGCCTGATAGACGCCCTCCGCGCGCGCTAGCATCGTTGCGCGATAGAGCAGACACCAGGGGGGCTGGCGGGAAAGCCGGCTGAGATGGCGCACAGGACTCGATTCCCCGGCGCCGACCCTTAGAACCTGTGGGGTAATGCCCGCGAAGGGAGCGAAGTGCCGACCGAACTGCAATCCCCTCTCGAGCCGCCGCTGTGGCGGGCGCCAGGCGGCGCGGAGATCGTCCTCGAGCACGTCAGCCGCACCTATCGCGGGCGCCGGGGCAACGACGTGCAGGCGCTGGCAGACGTATCGCTGAGGGCCGGCTCGGGCGAGCTGGTGGCGATCGTCGGACCGAGCGGCTGCGGCAAGAGCACGCTGCTGGAGCTGCTCTGCGGACTGCAGTCGCCGGACAGCGGCTCGATCGTGTGCCCGGCGGCGGTGTTGATGCCCCAGCGCGACCTGCTGCTGGCCTGGTTGAGCGCGCTCGACAACGCTGCGCTGGCGCTGCGCATCGCCGGGCGCTCTCGCGCGCAGGCGCGCGAGCAGGCGCGCGCGCTGTTCGTTGAGCTGGGGCTCGACGGCTTCCAGGAAGCGCGGCCGCAGGAGCTCTCCGGCGGCATGCGCCAGCGGGTCGCGTTCCTGCGCACGCTGCTCGCCGGCAAGCCGGTCCTGTGCCTGGACGAGCCGTTCGGCGCACTGGACGCGATCACCCGTTGCGAGATGCAGGAGTGGCTCGCGCGAACGCTCGCCCGGGAGCCGCGGACGGTGGTGCTCGTGACCCACGACGTGGAGGAGGCGGTCCTGCTCGCCGACCGCGTGACCGTGCTCTCGCCGAGGCCCGGGCGGGTGGCCGCCCAGCTCGAGGTCGAGATCGCGCGGCCGCGTCTGCGCACCGATCCCGAGGTCATCGCCCTGCGCGAGCGCGCCCTGGCCGCGCTGGGGATGTGCGCGGGCAGATGAGGTCTCGTGCCGCACGCATGCTCCCCGCGGCCGTGCTCGCCCTGGCGCTGCTCGGCGCGTGGGAGCTGTACGTGGACCTCGGCGGCGTGGAAAGCGAGCTGCTGCCCGCGCCGCACGCTGTGGCGGCTGCGCTGTGGAGCAACGGCGGACTGGTCTGGCACAACTTCACCGTCACCGCCGAGCAGGTCGTGCTCGGCCTGTGCCTCGCGCTCATCGCCGGCCTGGCGCTGGCGGTTGCGATCCACCTCTCGCCGCTGCTGCGCCGCGCGGTGTATCCGCTCGCCGTCGGCTCGCAGGCGGTGCCGATCCCGGTGATCGGCGTGCTGCTCGTCTTCTGGTGGGGCTTCGGGCTGTTCCCCAAGCTGGTCGTGATCGCCCTGATCTGCTTCTTCCCCGTCGTCGTGACGACCGTCGACGGCCTGGCCGCGGTGGACCCCGAGCAGGCCAAGCTGCTGCGCACGCTGGATGCCTCGCGCTGGCAGACGTTTCGCTTCGGCGAGCTCCCGGCGGCGCTCCCGGCGGCGTTGAGCGGCGCGCGGATCGCCCTGGCGGTCGGCGTGATCGGCGCGTTCATCGCCGAGACGAGCACCCCGAGCACCGCAGCGTACTCCGGCCTGGGACACGAGATCATGACCGACGCCGGCGGCTTTCAGACCGCCCGGGCATACGCGGCGACAGCGGTGCTGTTCGTGTTCGCCGTCGCCTGCTTCTATGCCCTTGCCCTCGCCGAGCGCCGTCTGGCGCCGTGGGCCATTCAATCGAGAGGAGACACCCGTTGAGAGCCCCACACGCCGTCCGTCGAGGTATCGCGCCGATCCTGCTGGCAGCGTCTGTCGCGCTGGCCCTGTCGGGCTGCGGCGCCAAGCAGGAGGTGACCTCCGCGGCGAGCACCAAGCCGTTCACGGTGATGCTCGACTGGTTCCCCAACGCCGATCACGCGGCGCTCTACTCGGCGATCGCCGACGGCTATTTCCGCGCGGTCGGCCTGGACGTGCAGCCTGTCGTCCCCGCCGAAACGGCAGAACCGTTGAAGCTGCTGGCGGCGGGGAAGGTGGACATGGCGATCTCCTACGAGCCCGAGGTGCTGCTCGCCCGCGATCAGGGCTTGAAAGTCGTCTCGATCGCGGCGCTCGTGCAACGCCCGCTGACATCGATCATCGCCCTGCCCTCCGCGCACGTGAGCAGCGTCGCGGACCTGGCGGGCAAGACCGTCGGCACCGCCGGCATCCCCTACCAGGCCGCAGAGCTGAAGGCTGCCCTGAAGAGCGCGGGCGTCAACCCGGCGAGCGTCAAGGAAGTGAACGTCGGCTTCAACCTCGTCCCCGCGATGCTCTCCGGGAAGGTGGCGGCGACGCTCGGCGGCTACTGGAACTACGAGTCGATCCAGCTCTCGCTGATGCACAAGCACCCCGTCACGATCCCCATCAACCAGGCGGGCGTGCCCGACTACGACGAGCTGGTGCTGGCCGTGCGCGAAGGCCAGGCCCACACCGACGGCGTGGACCTGCGGGCCTTCCTGCAGGCGCTCACGCGCGGCGAGCACGCGGTGCGCGCGGATCCCGCCAAGGCCGCGGAACTCGTCGTCGAGGCCAACCCGTCGCTGGAACCGAAGCTGCAGCTCGAGTCGATCGAGCAGACGCTGCCGGCGGCCCAGCCCGCGAACTCGAGCGATCCGTTCGGGTGGCAGAGCCCGTCCGCGTGGGAAACGTTCGGGAACTGGATGTACTCACGCGGCCTGCTGAAACACAACCCCGACGAAACCGGCCTGCCGCCGTTCACCAACGAGTTCCTCCCCGGCCAGGGGATCTGATCGCCGCGACGCTCGGGTGAGGCCGGCGCCACTCAAAGCTGCCAGTAGCGCCCCACCTGGTCGGCCGCACGCGCGATCTGAGACTCGTCGTCCTCCGGGACGGGCAGGCGCGCGGCGGCCGCGTCCGGCCGATCGTCCCGCGGGAGCTCCGAGGGCTCGCCCGCGAGGACCGGCAGGATCGCGCACACGCACTCCGCCAGCACGCGGCGGTTGTATCCGCCCTCGAGTACAAGGCCGAGGGGGATCCCCGCTGCGCACGCCTGCTCGCGCACGGCTGCGGCCATCCTGACGAACGAGCCCGTCTGCAGGCGACAGTCGGCCAGGGGGTCCTCCTCGTGGGCGTCGAAGCCGGCCGACACGAGCACCAGCTCGGGCTCGAACGCGCGCGCGGCGGGCAGCACCACCCGCTCGAGCAGCCCCATCCACAGCGGCTCGCGCGATCCCGGCGGCACGGGCAGGTTGATCGTGTAGCCCTCCCCGGGGCCCGAGCCGGCGTCCTCGAGCGGACCGCTGCCGGGATACAGCGGCATCTGGTGGATGCTCGCGAACAGCACGTCGGAGCGCCAGCGAAAGATCTCGGCGGTGCCGTTGCCGTGGTGCACGTCCCAGTCGAGCACGAGCACGCGGCGCAGGCCCAGCTCGGCGATCGCCACGGCGGCCGCCACGGCGATGTTGTCGAACAGGCAGAAGCCCATCGCGCGATCGCGCTCGGCGTGATGACCCGAAGGCCTGACGCCGCAAAAGCCCACCGGTGCCTCGCCCGCGAGCAGAGACGACGTCATCGCGGTGGCGGCGCCCGCGGCACGCAGCGCCGCGCGGAAGGAGGCCTCGCCGACGAACGTGTCCGCGTCGATCGCGCCGCCGCCCGCCGCGCAGAGCTCGGCGATCGAGCGCACGTGCTCCGCCGAGTGCACCAGCTCGAGCTGGGACTCGCTCGCGGCAGGCGCCTCGCGCCGCTCCCACCCGAGCCAGTCGCGCTCCGCGAGCGCCGCCTCCAGGGCGAGCAGGCGCTCCGGGGTGTCGGGGTGCCCCGGGGAGTGCACGCGCGGATCGTGCTCCAGGCACGCGGGGTGGCTGAAGTACAGCGCCGCGGTCACGTGAGGGGCGCGCATTCGTGGTTCACTGGGGGCAACTATGGCGCAAGCGACGCCTACGGGCATGATGAGGGCGATGGTGTTCGAGGAGGTCGGCCGGCCGCTGCGCGAGGTGGAGCGGCCGATCCCGCAGCCCGGCCCCGGTCAGCTGCTGCTGCGCGTGCAGGCGTGCGGGCTGTGCCGCACCGACCTGCACCTGCTCGACGGCGAGGTGGCGGTGCCCTCTCCCCCGCGCATCCTCGGACACCAGATCGTCGCAACCGTGGAGGCTCGCGGCGAGGGCACCAGCGGGGAGCGCCTTGGCGACGGCCGCGTCGGCGTGCCGTGGCTCGGCTGGACCGACGGCGATTGCGAGTACTGCGCCAGCGACCGCGAGAACCTGTGCCCGAACGCGCGCTTCACCGGTCGCGACATCGACGGCGGATACGCGCAGTACGCGGTGGCGGACGAGCGCTACTGCTTCCCGATCCCGTCGAGCTACACGAGCGAGCAGGCGGCGCCGCTGCTGTGCGCCGGTCTGATCGGCTACCGGGCGCTGCGAATGTGCGGTACAGCCAAGCGACTCGGCCTCTACGGGTTCGGCGCCGCCGCGCACATCCTCGCCCAGATCTGTCGCTGGCAGGGACGGCGCGTCTTCGCCTTCACGAGGCCCGGCGACGAGGTAACGCAGTCGTTCGCGCTCGAGGAGGGCGCCGTGTGGGCGGGAGGCTCCGACGAGACGCCGCCCGAACAGCTCGACGCGGCGATCCTGTTCGCGCCCGACGGCGCGCTCGTGCCGCGAGCGCTACGCGCGCTCGCGCCAGGCGGAACCGTGGTGTGCGGGGGCATCCACATGAGCGACATCCCCTCCTTTCCCTACGACATCCTGTGGGAGGAGCGCAGTGTGCGCTCGGTCGCGAACCTCACGCGCCGCGATGGCAACGAGCTGCTCGCACTCGCGCCGCGCGCCGGGGTCGAGACGCACGTCACGACGTATCCCCTGGGAGAGGCCAACGAGGCGCTCGCGGACCTGCGGGACGGGCGCTTCGTGGGAGCGGGAGTGCTGGTTCCGTAGCGCAGGCGCGGAACAGGATGTCGGAACGATTCGATACGTGGTCGAAGTGCTGTATTGTTCCTGCGGGGGGACACTCTTGGCTGAGACGGGGAGCAATGGCGAGCGCAAGTCCTGAGAAGACGAGGTGGATGCGGGGTCCTTCGACTCCGCTGCGAGGGGCACTGCTCGGCCTGCTGCTCGAGCGCCCGGGCCACGGCGGAGACCTGGCCAACCGCCTGTCCGTGCGTCTGGGAGAGACGTGGCGCGTGGACACCAACGACGTCTACAGGCTGCTGGAGCAGCTGGAGAAGACGGGGCTGGCTGTCTCCCGCGACGAGCCCAAGCGCAACAACCACCGCCGCACGCATCTCGTCTACTACCCCACCGATGAGACCCCGGAGGCGCTGACGCTGTGGATGGAGACGCTGCTGCCGCGCGAGCCGGTGCGCCTGGGATTGCAGGCGAAGCTGGCGGTGGCGCGCCAGCAGGACGCGCGCCGCCTGCTCCAGGCGCTGAAAACATACGAGCGAGAATGCCTGGTGCTGGCCCAGCTCGTCTCCCCTACCGACGGCCCGTCGCGCTCGTGGACGGCGCTGTGCATGGACTGCACCCGCGACGCCGTGTACGCGCAGCTGGCGGTCGAGATCGACTGGGCGGCCCGCACCCGAAGGCGCATCAACGAGTTCCAGGAACCGACTCAGTAGCGCCACCGTCGCGATGACGCCGCTGCTCTCCTTTCTGAACGTCAGCAAGCGTTATCCGGACGGGGAACGCGAGATCGTCGTCCTCGACTGCGTGTCGCTGGACATCGAAGCGGGCGTGTCGGTGGGGGTGTACGGCGCGCGGCGCTCGGGCAAGTCGACGCTGCTGCGCCTCGCCGCGGGGATCGAGCTGGTGGACTCGGGCACGATCCGCTTCGACGGGCGCGACATAGCGCAGATGGCGAGCACCGAGCGCGGACGGCTGCTGCGCGGCGAGATGGCGTTCATGTCCGCCGGCGACTGGCGCTCGAGTCCCGGGGAGACCGTCGTCGACCACGTCGCGACGTCGTTGGGGAGCGAGGGGCTGACAATGCGCGAGGCCAGGCGCAGGGCCATGCACGTGCTCGATCGCGTCGAGGTCGGCGCCGGGTGCGCGCACGAGCTGACCAGCTCGCTGTCGCTGACCGAAAGCGTGCGGGTCATGCTCGCGCGAGCGCTCGCACGCGCGCCACGGCTGCTGGTGCTCGACGAACCGGCCCTCTTTCCGAGCCTGCGCGACCGCGACAGCTTCTACAAGATGCTCCGTTCCGTGGCGCACGAGAGCGAGATGGCACTGCTCGTGGCCTCGGAGGAAATGGCCGCGCTGCAGGGCTTCGGGGTCCTGATCTCGATCGCCGACGGCGAGCTCGTCTCGACCGAGGCGCAGGGAACCGTCGTGGCGCTGCCGGGGCGCAGGCGCACAGGGACGGAGCGTGCCGGGCAGTGAGCACGCTGGAGCTGCACGAGGTCGTCAAGCACTTCTCCAGCGGCATCGAGACGATCAAGGCGGTCGACGGGGTCTCGCTGACGATCTCCGACGGCGAATTCGTGGCGCTGTATGGGCCCAGCGGCTCGGGCAAGACGACGCTCCTGATGCTGGCGGGCGCGCTCAGCACGCCCGACAGCGGCAGCGTCCGCTTCGACGGCAAGCTCCTCAGCGAGCTCTCCGAGCGCGAAAGCGCGCTCTATCGCAGGCGCGACGTCGGCTTCGTCTTCCAGGCCTTTCACCTGATGCCGCATGCCTCGGCGCTCGACAACGCGACGATCAAGCTGACCGGCGGCGGCTGCACGTTGCGCGAGGGCCGGCGCAGGGCGATGCCGTGGCTCGAGCGCGTGGGCATGGCGGCACGCGCCGAGCACACCCCGGAGCAGCTCTCGATGGGCGAGCGCCAGCGCATCGCGATCGCCCGCGCGCTCGCGAACGATCCGCGGCTGCTGCTCGCGGATGAGCCCACCGGCAACCTCGACTCCAAGCGCAGCCACGAAGTCCTGGCATTGATGCGCGACATCTGCCACGAGCGCGCGATCCCTGCGCTGCTGGTCACGCACGACCGCGACGCCGCGCAATTCGTCGACCGCGTCCACACGTTGCGCGACGGCCACCTGGAAGACGGGGTCGACCCGGAGCAGGCTGCGCCCTGCGCGTGAGGAGACTCCCCAGCCCCGCGATCGCGGGGATGCGCGTGAGCATGCTGGTCCACCTGTACCGGCTGCGTCTGCGCGCCCATGCCGTGCAGGAGCTGCTCGCCGCCAGCGGGATCGCCGTCGGTGTGGCGCTGGTCCTGAGCGTGCTCGTCGCGAATGCCAGCATCACCGGCTCGGCGCAGGAACTGGTCCACGAGCTGGTCGGCTCGGCGCGGTTCGAGCTGGCGGCCCGCTCCCAGGACGGCTTCCCCGAGCCGCTTGCCCGAGCCAGCCGCCGCCTGCCGGGCGTCGCTGTGGCGGCGCCGGCGCTGCGGGAGAACGTCGCCGTGGTCGGGCCCGACGGGCGCCAGCCGCTGCAGTTGCTCGGCGTGACGCCGTCCGTGCTGGACCTGGGCGGGCTGGGCACGCACGGCCTCGGCCTGAGCTCGAACGTGCGCCTCGCGGGCGGGCTGCTGCTGTCGGCGAGCGTCGCGAGCGCGATCGGCGCCGAGCCGGGCGCTCGGGTGACGATCCTCGCGCTCGGCGCCGCACACACCGTGCCCGTCGGCGCGGTGCTCGAGGGCGCGGCGTTCGGCGCGCTCGCGTCGAGCCCCGTGGCCGTCGTGCCGCTCGAAACCGCGCAGGAGCTGACGAGCATGCAACGGCGGATCACGCAGGTCCTGATCGAGCCCCGCCGCGGCGACGACAGACTGGTGAGCGGCGAGCTGCGCACGCTCGCGGCGGGACGCCTGAACGTGGTCGCGGCCGACAACGAGCTGCAGCTGCTCGACGAGGCGGTCGAGCCCAACGACCAGTCGACCGAGCTGTTCGCCGCGATCAGCGTGATGGTCGGCTTCCTGCTGGCGCTCAACGCGATGCTGCTGACCGTGCCGGAGCGCCGGCGATTCGTCGCCGGCCTGCGCATGCAGGGATATGACTGGCGCCAGATCGTCGTGCTGCTCGCTTTTCAGGCGGCCGTGCTCGGCGTGCTCGCCTCGGCCGCCGGCATCGTGCTCGGGGCACTCCTCTCCCAGGCGTTCCTGCACCGCATCCCCGCCTACCTGACGACCGCCTTTCCGATCGGCGACCACGAGGCGCTGCACGTCGGCACGATCCTGATCGCGCTCGGGTGCGGGGTGCTCGCGACGACGCTGGCCTCGCTGTCCCCCGCCCTGGACCTGCGCCCCAGCCGCGCGACCGACGCGGTGCTGCGAGATCGCTCCGGCGGCGGCGAGGTGCTCGCGCAGGGAACCTCGCTGAGGCTCGCGCTCGCGGGCGTGGCGTCGCTCGGCGCGCTGTCGGCGCTGATGCTCCTCTCCACGAGCCTGACGATCGTCGGCGGAATGGCGCTGGCTCTGGTGATCCTGCTGCTGATCCCGGGCCTGTTCGCGGGCGTCGCGCGCATGCTCCAGTGGGCCGGCGAACGCGTGCGCAGCAGCTCGCTGATCGTGGTCGTGTCCGAGCTTCGCGCGGTCACCACGCGCTCGGTTGCGCTCGCCGGCATCGCCGCGCTGGCCGTCTACGGAAGCGTGGCCATAGGCGGAGCCCGCGCAGACCTGCTCCGCGGCCTGGACAGCAACTTCACGGAATACCTGCACACCGCGCAGCTCTGGGTGACGAGCGGCGGCAACGACCTCACCACGAACGCCTTCAACCCCGAAGGCGCCACCGCGGCGATCGAACGTGCTCCGGGCATCGCATCCGTGCGCGTCTACCAGGGTGGCTTCCTGGACGTGGGGCGCCGGCGCCTGTGGGTCATCGCCAGGCCCAACGGCGACAGCGAGCCGATCCCGGCCAGCCAGCTGCTGCGTGGCGACGAGCAGCGTGCGACACGCCTGTTGCGGGAGGGCGGATGGGCGACCGTGTCCAGCGGCTTCGCCGAAGAACACCATCTCGAGGTCGGGTCCAGATTCCAGCTGCCCACGCCGGCAGGCGCGGCGCCGTTCGCCGTGGCGGCGATCACCACGAACCTCGGCTGGTCGCCCGGGGCCGTGATCATGAGCTCGCTCGACTACCGCCGATACTGGCAGACCTCCCAGCCGGCGGCGCTCGAGGTGAACCTCGAGCCCGGCGTCAGCGAAGCGGCGGGCAGGAGCGCCGTCGCGCGAGCGATCGGACATCGCCCGGGACTCGGGATCCAGACGTTCCGCGAACGTCAGCGCCAGTACGCCGAAGACTCGCGCCAGGGGCTGTACGCGCTCAGCGAGATCTCCTCGCTGCTGCTGATCGCCGCCGCGCTCGCCGTCGCCGCGGCGTTGAGCGCCGCGATCTGGCAGCGGCGCGCGCGGCTGGCCTCGCTGAAGATCCAGGGCTATGACACGGCGCAACTGTGGCGGGCGCTACTGCTCGAGAGCGCGGTCGTCCTGGGCATCGGCTGCGCGCTCGGCGCCGTCGCCGGCGTCTATGGTCACGCGCTCGCCAGCCGCTGGCTGAGGATCGAAACCGGCTTCCCGGCACCGTTTGCATTCGGCGTCGGACGAGTGCTGCTGACGCTCGCGCTGCTCGCCGCGATCGCCCTGGCGGTGATCGCGCTTCCAGGGCTGGCCGCCGCGCGGGCGCCGGCGCGCACGAGCTTTCAAGAGTAACCTATGTAGACAAACTCAGACAGACAAAACTGTTCGCGTGGTCGCCTCGACCGGAAGTCGACTAGCGCTGGCGAGTGCGTTCGCCGGAGCCGCTTCCAGATACTGGATCGGGGTATTTCCGCTGCTCGGTCGCGAGCTCCGCCACTGGCACGAGCGCGCATGCGAGATCCCCGATCCGGCGCTGCGCAGGCTCGCGCTGCTCACCCAGACGAGCGAGCGCGGGAACCTCGAAGGCGCCGCCGCGTTCGCGGTCCTGGCTCCGCGCGCGCACCGTCCGCAGGTGCTTCGAGCGGTCGTCGCCTTCCAGGCCATATACGACTACATCGACACGCTCGCCGAGCAGCCATCCGCCGACCCGGTCGCCAACGGCCGCCAGCTGCACCTCGCGCTGCTGTGCGCGCTGGAACCTGACGGCGAGCACGCCGACTACTACGAGCATTCCGGCAGCGACCGCGACGACGGCTACATGCACGAGCTGATCGACCGCTGCCGCTTTGCGCTGCAGGCGCTGCCGTCCTACGCATCGGTCGCCGAGTCGGCGCTGCGCTGCACCACGCGCATGGTCGCCTACCAGAGCCTCAACCACGACACGAGCGCCGACACGCGCGGCGCGCTCGCCGAATGGGCCGCGAACCTGACTCCGACCGACACCGGGCTGCACTGGTGGGAGACGGCCGCCGCCGCCGCGTCCTCGCTGAGCGTGTTCGCGCTGATCGCCGCCGCGGCCCAGCCGATCCTCGAGTCGGGTCAGGCGGCGGCGACCGAGAGCGCGTACTTCCCGTGGATCGGCGCGCTGCACATCCTGCTCGACAGCCTGATCGACCGCAGCGAGGACGTGGCGGCGGGCCACCACTGCCTGGTCGACCACTATGCCTCGGATGTGGAAGCGGCGATCCGCCTGGGCGCGATCACGGCCCGCGCCACACGGGCGACCGAGCTGCTTCCGCAGAGCGCCGAGCACGCGACGATCCTGGCCGCGATGACGAGCTTCTACCTGTCCTCGCCCACCGCTTCCGCGCCCGGTGCGGCGTCAGCCGCTCGGCAGGTGCGTCGGAGCATGGGCGCACAGGCCGCTCCAACGATGGCGGTGCTGAAGGCGCGCCGGGCGATGGGCGATCTGGCCCAGCGACGCCCGGGCAGAGCGTCGCGCGAGGCGGGATAGCACTCGAAACTCAAGTATTGGACTTTCCACTTGCTGGAACGATGTCCGCGATGGATGATCGGTCGTGCGTGACGCTGGATTAGAAAGGTGGGCCACGCACGGCACACCAGGTCCAGATCTCGCTTTCGTCTCGCCAGTGACCGAGCCGGGCGCCGCAAGGCGTCCGGCTCGTGTCTAAGAACCGTCCGCGTTACGGGGCGAGCACATGCGCGGCGGCGAGGCCGGCCCACTCGCCGTAGGGGGCGAACAGCTCGCGCACCTGCTGCTCCTGCGCCACCGCACGGGGGTCGCCGCCGCTGAGCAGGCGCCCGGCCAGCTTGAGCAGTCCCAGGTCCCCGGCCGGCACCTGGTCGTGGCGGCCCTGCCCGCGCAACGCGAGCATCTCGACGGTCCACGGGCCGATACCGGGGATCGCGCGCAGACGCAGCCATCCGCGCTCGTGCTCGGGAGCGTGCAGGTCGACGCGACCGCGCGCGACCTCGCGCGCCGCGCGCACCAGCGTGAGCGCACGGCTCGCGCCCAGGTCGAAGGACTGCAGCCGGGCAGGCGCCGTGCCCGCCAGCACAGAGACCGCGGGCAGATCGCGCAAGCCACTGTCGCGCCCCTCGCCGCCAACCCAGCGACGACCCAGCGCCGCCACCATCCGCCGCTCGATCGCCGCCGCACGCTCGTAGTCGATCAGCTGCTCGCAGATGGCCCACGCGAGCGCCTCGAACGGCTCCGGCCGGCGCGCCGCGCGCAGCCACGGCCGCCGGCGCAATGAGCGTCCGATCAGCGGGTCCCGGGCGAACCGACGCACGAACGGCCGCACATCCTCGTCCACCGCCAGGGCAAAGCGCATCCGCTGGATGCCGTACTCGGCGGCGGCACGACTGGCTGCGCACGCCTCGAAGATCACCTCGCCGCCCGTCGTGCGGGCGACCCTCACCACCACGGGCTCCTCACCGTGGTGCAGCAGACGTTCGAGCACACCTCCACGCCTGCGCAGCATCCCATCGGCGCCATTCCAGCGGGGAAGCTCGAACGGCCCGCGTGGCGCGAGGAGCACGCGCGACTGGACCTGCTCGTCCAGGGCGACGGTCCTCAGCGATTCCCGCCGGGGCCGCCCAGCAGGTGCACGTCGACCAGGAAGGAACGGCTGCCCACGACCTGCACGAGCTCGCTCGCCCGCCCGCTGCGCCGCGCGCCTCGGCCCGCCTTGGCGAGTGCGCCGGTACGGCGCTGGTGACGGTGCACGAGCCCCACGACCGCTGCTCCGGCCACGAAGCCTCCGGCCGCCACCGCCGCCGCCTGCACCGCCGGTAGGACCGCACCGGCTGTGCGCCGGTCGCTGGACAGCACGCTCGTCACAGGCTGCGCGTACACCACGTCGGCGTCGTCGGCGAGCACCTGCAGCGCGCCGCTCTGACCTGCCCCGCCCACGCCTGCCGGCTCGTCTTCGGGCGCGGCCGCCTGCGGGGAGTCGCTCACCCGGCCAAGTGTAGACCCCGACTCAGACACGGGTGGGCGGGATCGCTACAAGGCACGCTCGTAGACGCGGTAGCGGCGCACGATCTCGCCGCCCATCCCTTCCATGGCGCGGTTCATCGGCTTGTTGACCTCCAGGATCCAGCCCATCTCGCCGCCGTGCTGCGGGGTGCGTTCGGCGGCGTCGTAGTGCATCTCATAGAAGCGCGCCGCCACACCGGTGTGCTGGTAGTCGGGCTTGACCCCCAGTGCGAACACGTAAACCGCGTCGATCTTGCGGCGCTCGCGCAACACGGTGAGCCAGCCGAACGGGAACAGCCGCCCGCGCGGGCGCAGCTTGGCGAGCACCTGGTTGTAGTCGGGCAGCGACAGCGCCGCGCCCACGACCTCGCCGGTGTCCTTGCGTTCGGCCACCATCGCCCAGTTCTCGTCGAGGATCGGCCTGAGCTTCTTGGCGTAGTGGCGCACCTCGCGCTCGGTCAGCGGCACGAAGCCCCAGTTGCGCTCCCAGGCCGCGTTGTAGACCTCCAGGAAGCGGCCCACCTCCACCTCCAGATCCTTCTTGCGGAAGTTGCGACAGACGATGCCGTGCTCGGACTCGACCTTTGCGGCCATCTCCCAGATCGCGGGGTGGACTTTCTCGCGTCCGGTGACGGTCAGGCTCCACATGTACAGGTCCATGACCTTCGACAGCCCGACGTCCTGCTCGAGCAGCGACTGGTAGTAGGGATGGTGCCAGGGGTTGAGGATGATCGGCGGGCGCTCGTGGCCCTCGACCATCAGCCCGGCCTCGTCGTTGGTGGTGAAGCTCATCGGGCCGACCATCGTGTCGGCCTCGCGCTCGCGCAGCCACGACTCGGCTGCACCGAGCAGCCCGCGTGCGGCCTCCGGGTCGTTCTCGCACTCGAAGAAACCCCAGAGCCCCCAGGCGTTGCCCTGGAACTCCTGCATGTGGCGGTCGATGTGAGCGCTGATGCGCCCGACCGCGCGCCCGTCGCGCCAGGCGAGGAAGTACTGCGCGTCGGCGTGCTCGAAGAACGGGTTGCGGCTCGGGTCCAGCTGCTCCTTGACCTCGCTCAGCAGCGGCGCCACCCAGTTGGGCTCGTTACGATAGAGCCGCCACGGCAGCTTGATGAACGTGCTCAGCTCGCGTCCGCCGCGCACGGGCCTGATCTCGACTGCCATCGCGGCGAGAACCCTATATGCCAACCTCCACAGACGTCTTCGCAAAGGTCCGCGGCCACGAGCGCGAGGAGCTGCTGCGCGCCGCGCGCGAGGCGGACCTGATGCCGTACTTCCGCACGGTCGAGTCGCCGGCGATGCCGGTCGTGGAGATGGAGGGCGCGCCGCGGATCATGCTCGCCTCCAACAACTACCTGGGCCTGACGGGCGACGAGCGCGTGATGAAAGGCGCCGAGGACGCGCTGCACCGCTACGGCACGGGCCTGACGGGCTCGCGCCTGCTGAACGGCACGACGCCGCTGCACCTGGAGCTCGAGCGCGAGCTGGCCGAGTGGATGGAGACCGACGACGCGATCGTGTTCACCACGGGCCACCAGGCGAACGTGGGCACGCTCGGCACGCTGCTGGGCCCGGGCGACACGGTGATCGTCGACTCCGCCGACCACGCGTCGATCCTCGACGGGGCGCTGATCTCGAAGGCGAAGATGCGCCCGTTCCGCCACGGCCGCATGGACAAGCTCGAGCGCGCGCTGGAACGCGCGGAGGGCGACGGCGGCGGCACGCTCGTCGTCGTGGACGGCGTCTTCTCGATGGAGGGCGACGTCGCGCCGCTGGTCGACATCACGGAGCTGTGCGCGCGCTACGGCGCGCGCCTGATGGTCGACGAGGCCCACGGCGCGGGCGTGCTGGGCGCGCGCGGCGCAGGCGCGAGCGAGCTGCTCGGGGTCGAGGATCGAGTCGATCTGCGCATGGGCACGTTCTCGAAGTCGCTCGCCTCCTGCGGCGGCTTCGTCGCGGGTCCGGCGGAGGTGATCGAGTACCTGCGGATCTCCTCGCGCTCGTTCCTGTTCACCGCGTCGGCGGTCCCGGCGGCCCTGGGGGCCGCCCTGGGCGCGCTGAGGATCCTGCGCTCGGACGAGGGCCCCGCGCTGCTCGCCGCGGTGCTCGAGCGCGCCCGCTACCTCGAGGACGGCCTGCACGCGCTCGGCTACCGGACGCTCAGCGGCGAGCCCGTCCGCACAGCCCCGGGCCCGGACGCGCCGCTGCAGACGCTCGTCACGCCGATCGTCCCCGTGCTGGTCGGCGACGACTGGAAGGCGGCGCTCTTGTGGCGCGCGCTGTATGACGGCGGCGTGTTCACCAACTGCGCGCTGCACCCGGCGGTGCCGCCGGGCGGCGCGCTGCTGCGCACGAGCGTGATGGCCACGCACGACACCGACACCCTCGATCGCGCGCTCGACGTGTTCGCGCGCGTCAAGCCGGAGTTCGAGTCAGAGCACGGCCCGCTGCCGGGCCCCGACCCCAGCTGAGCCGCCGAGGAGCGCCGACCGGGTCGTTGCGGGCGTCGAGGATCTGCCCAGTTCGGCGGCCAAGGACTTGTCCATATCTTCACAAGTCCCGGGGCGGACGAAAAAGGTCGCTTCTAGCGTACGAAGCGCCCGCTTGCTGTTGACCACGGACCCCGTCCTGTCATAGCTTCCACGTGCGCTCGCAAGACCGTCTTCGAGGTTCGTCCGGCACAGGCCTTTTGGAGAGAGGGCGATGTGGCGGGACATCCGTAGCTGGTGCCGGTTGACCTCGCACGGCCTGGCAAGCGCTATCCGTATTCGTAAAAAAAACAAGCACGTCATCGCGGCGCGAGGCTCGCGGCGATGACCGGGAGAGTGCCCAATGAACGCGACAGCGACCGCTGCCCCTGCCCCTGCCCCCACCCCTGTCGGCCCGCAGTACATGCGGGCCCTCGAACGCGCAAATCAGGTTCGTCTCGCCCGCGCGGAGCTCAAGCGACGCGTGGCGATCGGCGAGCTCGAGGTGGCCGAGGTGATCCTCGAGTGCCCCTGGGAGGCAGAGAGCATGGCCGTTGCGGATCTGCTGATGAGCCAGCGCCGCTGGGGGCAGACCCGCTGCCGCAAGTTCCTCGCCCAGGTTCCGATGTCCGAGAAGAAGACGGTCGGGTCGATGACCGAGCGCCAACGCCACACGCTGGCGACGATGCTCACGTCGGTGGCCCGGGGTCGTGCCTGGGGCACGACCCCCTGGGTAACGGACAGCCTGACGAGAGCTTGAGCTGCCACCAGCCGGCGAGCATGCCGATCAGACCGAGCCGCGGGCGTACCTCCCAGACCCCGCAGACGCCTTGACCGAGATCTCGCACGCGCACCCGGGCGAACTTGAAGCTGGCGGGTTCCAGCCTCATCCGCCGCAGCTGCTCGCGCGCCCGGCGCTCGTGCTCGCTGCGCTCGGCCACCCGCGCGCGCAGCTCCTGCAGCCTGGCGGCGAGCTCGTCGCGCGAGCGCTCCAGCTCGCCGAGGTCGAGTAGCGATGGGCCGCCGGCGACCGACGGCACGGCGGCGGCCGCCGGGGCGCAGATGTGAGGAAAGCGCGCAGCGAGGAGCTCGGAGTGCTCGCGCTCGAGCCGCGCGATCTGGGTGCGCAGCGACGCCCTGGCGGCGCGCTCGCCAATAGCTGCGGCCTCGCGATCGATGACTGACTGCTCGTAGTGCGTCACGCCCACCTCCTCTGCGGCAGAGTGCTCGATTCTACCAGCGCGCAGACCGGGAAATGCGGGGCGCCGGCGGATCCTCAGGGCTGCTCGAGCGCAGCGCGACAGGCCCACAGCGCCTCTTCGGCGAAGAGGTCGGGCACCCCGTCCACCTGAACCGCGAACAGCGCCAGGCGTCGCGTGCCGGACTGCGGCTCGAGGCCCGGGGCGAGCTCGCCGAACAGGATCGCGAGCGCCGCTGAGGAGTCGGCGACCACGAGGCGCCCCGCCGGCAGCGCGGGCGCGTCCGTGGCGCGGCCCAGCCGCTCGCCCTCGCGGCTCGCGCGGATGCCGAGCTGCCCCTGAACGAGCTCAGCGTCCAGCGCGAACACGGGCACGCCCGTGTCCACCAGCGCGATCAGCAGCACATCCTCGAGCAGACCGTGCGAGAGGAAGCCGCCGCGCAGCATCCGCTCCAGGACGGCGGCCTCGATCGGGGTGCGCACCGTGTCGGGCTCGAGGCCGATATGGCGAAAGAAGACGCGGTAGGCGGCCGGCACCGGCTCCCGTCGGATGCCCACGGCACGCGCTCCGCGAAAGCGATTGGACAGTTCGCTCAGGCGCCGGCGAACATCCGGCGGCGAGCCGCCGGTGAGCGGCTGCGGACGCGTGTGCAGCGCGCCGCCGATCAGCAGGCGCAGCCCCGGCAGCTCCTCCTCGACCTCCCGCGCGCACCAGCCGAGCTCGGACTCCCTGCCGGCGCTCAAGCGCTCGACCCCCGCCATCCACGCGCCCGCGAGGCCGACACGAGCGCGCTCACCCGAGCACGCAGGCCGGCGAGCGAGGGCGTCCGCAACAGCGCCTTGCTCTGCACCACCCCGCCGGGATAGGCGAAACTCACCTGCGGGCAGCTGAAGACTTTGTAGAGCGATGCCAGCGTCCCTTCTTCGTCGATCCCCACGGGCAGCGTCAGGCGGCGCGATCGCACGAGCCGGCGCAGCTGGCCGCGTTCGCCTTTGATCGAGACCGCCGCGAAGCGCACCTCGGGGAAGCTCCGCGAGAGCGTCTGCATGTCGCTGAGGACCGCCGGGCACGAGCCGGCGTCGACGAACAGCGCCAGCACGACCGGGCCCTGTTCGTAGAGCTCGCAGACGTTGAGGATCTGCGTCCCGCGCACGGTGCACGCCGGCACGTTCCCCGCGGCCCCCTGATGAGCGCGCGTGGCGATGTTGGCGCCACCCTGCAGGGTTCCCAGCGCCAGCGGCACCGCGAACGGCGCCAGCTCGTGGCCGGGCGCGATGCCGCTCGCGCCGTCGGACTTCGAGAGCAGGCCGGTGATCACCACCACTACGACGAGGACCACTCCGAGGAGCCCGGCGTAGCGGGCGTACCGCGGCCGGCTCACGACCAGCCCCTCACGACCTGGCCCATACCTCGCGCGCGCGGCGCCTGACGCGCACCAGCCGGATGCGCCCTTTGCCTTCCCCCTCCGGGGACGATGCGGCGGCGGCGTCGGCGATCGCGAGCGTCGCAGGCAGCGCGAGCAACACGCCCACGAGCGAGACGCTCAGGTCGATCAGCGTCACCAAGCCGAAGTCGCGGAGCATCGTGATGTCCGACAGCGCCAGCACGCCGAAGCCCATCGTCGCCGTCGCGCCCGACGCTGCGACCGCGGCGCCGGTGCGCTGGTAGCTGCGCCGCAGCGCCTCGATCGTGTCGTAGCCCGCCAGGCGCTCCTGGCGGTGGCGCTCGGACAGGAGCACGCTGAACTCGGTCGAGATCGCGATCACCAGGGCGCCGAGCGTGACCGACATCGGGTTCAACGGCACCCTGACGGCGAACAGGATCAGCGCCGACCAGCCGGTGGCGAGCACGATCGGCACGAGCGGCACGAGCGCGCGGCGGCGATCGCCGCGGAACGCCACGAGCAGCACCAGCGCGACCGCCGCCAGGCCGACGAGCAACGTCTCCAGGCGCCGCCACGGGTCTGCCACCTTCGAGCCGGAAGCCGCCGCCAGCACGGGAAGGCCCACGAGCGTGGCCCGCACGCCGGCCGGTGGATGCAGGCTCGCACGCATCCGCTCGATCAGCTGTTGCTGCTGGTCGAGTCCCATCAGGCGGATGCCGAAGGCCAGCGTCGCCACGCGCCGGTCGGGCGTGATCACGTCCTGGGAGAAGTACGCGGGGATCGCGCTCAGCAGACCGGTGACGTCCGCCTGCGAGAGCTTCGACTTGTGCGAGGCGCCTGGAGACTCTCCCTGGAACAGGTCAGGAAGCGAGAACGCGGGGCACAGGCGCGCCTTGGAACAGCCCTTGGCGGCGCTGTAGCCGAAGCGCGCGAGGATCGTCTTCTGGTAGTCGGTCATCCATTCGATCGTGGCCGGCCTGGTCAGGTTCGCGCCTTCGATCATCAGGTCGATTTCTCCGCCCACGCCGGTGATCCGCTCGAGCGTGTTCAGGTTCTGCAGCGAGCCGAGGCTCTGCGGGACGAGCTTGGTGATGTTGGTCTGCACCTTGGTCTGGGTGTCGAGGCCCCAGCCGAGCGCCGCCAGCACGAGCCCCACACAGAGCACCCGTCCCGGGTGGCGCACCGAGCCGACGAGCGCGGCGCGCGTGAACAGCCGAGTGAGCGGGTTGTCCGAGACGAGCTCGCGTGCGCCTCGCCACGCGGCCGCAAGCCGAGCTCCCGCAAACCCGTCGCGCCGAGCCGACCCTGCGCCGGGCGCCAGCGACATCGCCGCGGCCCCCACGGTGAGCGCGCAGAAGAGGGCGATCGCGACGCCCACCACGAGCAGCACTCCGAAGCCGCGGACCATGGGCACGGGCGAGAGCAGCAGCACGAGCATGGCGGCCGCGCTCGCAGCGCACGCGGCCGCGATCGTGGGCGCCCCCAGCGCCGCCGCACGGCCCACGGCCCCGTGGCGCTCGCCGGGCGAGCGCTCGAGCTCCTCCCCCACGCGCGCCTGGAACTGGATCGCGTAGTCGACGGCTAGGCCCACCAGGACCGGCAGCACGGCGATCGAAGCCATCGTCAGCGAAGCGCCGGCGAGCGACAGCGCACCGAACGTCAGCGCAGCGGCGAGCAGCGCGAGCGCGAGCGGCAGCAGCCGCGGCCGTCCCGTGAAGACGAGCCCGAGCGTGGCAGCCATCGCCAGCAGCACGGCTATCAGCAGCAGCTCGATCGAGTGGCTGATCGATGCGGTGAGGTCCGAGACGATCACCGGTTCGCCGGTCACGAGATAGGTCTCGCCGTGCGTCAGGTGCCACTGGGGCATCTTCACCGCCTGGCGAACCAGGGCGATGGTCCGGTTTCTGGCCTCTTCGGAGAGCCCTGCCTTCATCCGGACCGACACGAGCGCAGCGTCGGAGCTTGGGAACAGGAACGCGAAGCGCGACTTGGGGGTGCCGGCGACCTTGGTCGAGTCGAACACGACGTCCGAGACGAAGTTGGCGTCTTCGATGCTGGGCTTGGCCGTCAGCCCGTATTCGAGCGCCAGCTTGACGAGGCTCTCCTGGAAGCGCCCGATCGTGACCTTGTTCGCCTGCTGACCCAGCGTGCGCGCTTCCGAGACCGGCAGACCGCGCGCGACGGCCGCGCGATAGACCACCCGTTCGGCCTGTTTGGCCTGAGCTTCCGCCTGGTGTGTCTCGTCGCTCAGCAGTTCGTCGCTCCGTTCGGCCGCCTCGCTGAGGAACGTGCCGGGCCCGAAGACGACCTTCACCGTCTCGAGCCGGGCGAGCTGGCCGCACGGCCCGTTGACCCCGCCCTCGGAGGCGAGGGCGCTCGTGGGCACGTTGCCGGAGAGGCAGCCCTCCAGGCCGGCGAGCCGCTCGATGTCCGAGCTCAGCACCAGCTGCTGGAGGTTGCCCTTCACGAGCACCGCGATCGGCTCTTCTCCGAAGCTCCGGTAGAAGCGCTGCGTGGCCTGGTATTCGGGGCTCGAGCTCGACACGAACGTGTTCGTCGCCGCCGTCGGGCGCAGCCGCAGCGCAAGCCCCGCCCCACCCAGCCCCAGCACGATCGCGACCGCGATCACCAACCGCGGGCGCCGGGCGGCGGCGCTCGCCAAACCGGAGAGGAGTCTTGATGAGCTCACAGCAGAAGGCTAATCCGGCGACTCGGCACGGAGCTTCACCCGGGGCCCGGGGGTCTACTCCATGCCTAGGGGTCCGGCCGCTTCGCCGGAGAGGAACTGTCGCACGAACGGGTTCTCGGACGCGAACAGCTCCTCGGCGGGCCCGGATTCGACGATCCGTCCCTTCCACAGGACGGAGATGTGCTCGGCCACGCGGCGCGCGCTCATGATGTCGTGCGTGATCACCACGTAGCTGCCGCCGTTCTCCGCGTGGACCTCCTTGATCAGCTCGCACAGCAGCGCCGTGCGCACCGGGTCCAGACCCGAGTCGGGCTCGTCGAACAGCACGATCTCCGGGTCGAGCACGAGCGAGCGAGCGAAGCCGGCACGCTTGCGCATGCCGCCGGAGAGCTCGTTGGGCATCTTCGCGCCCTCTCCCCCAAGCCCCACCTCTTTCATGCGCCGGCTGACGATTTCGGCGATCTCGTCCTCGCCCTTCTCGGTGTGCTGACGCAGCGGGAAGGCGATGTTGTCATACAGGTTGAGCGAGCCGAACAGGGCGCCGTCCTGGAACAGCACCCCGAATTTCCTGCGCATCGTGAACAGCTCGTCGTCGGAGAGGCTGGGGATCGAGACCCCGTTGACGAGCACGTCGCCCTGATCTGGGTACAGCAGCCCGACGATGTGCTTGATGCACACCGACTTGCCGGTGCCGGACGGACCGATGATCATCGAGATCTTGCCTTCGGGCAGACCCATGTTCAGGCCGCGCAGGACGTGGTTGCGGCCGAAGCTCTTGTGGACCTCGACGAACTCGATCGCGTCGGGGGCCTTCGACGGGCGGATCGTCCCGGTGTGGTAGCGGAACTCGTCCGCCTCCCCCTCAGGCGCAGCGACGCGCGGGGCGCTCGTCTCCTCGGCGGCCATCCTCAGCCTCCGATCGGGGCCCGGGCGTTGGTGCCCCAGAAGATCTGGGTGCCGAACGCGTCGATCAGGTTCACGAGGATCAGGTTCAGCACCATCGACTTGGCGGTCGCGCGGCCCACCCCCACGGGGCCACCACTGGCGTTGTAGCCGTAGTAACACGCCACCAGCACGATCGCGGTCGCCATGGCCATGCCCTTGATCACGCTGAACAGGAAGTCCGTGGGATTCTGGAATTGCCAGAAAATCAGCAGATACCCCCCGCTCGACGTGTACCCGATCTGGTCGACCACCGCCAGGTAGGAGGCGAGGAACGCAACGCCGATCGCCCCTATGTACATGAACGGGAGCACCAGCCAGGCGGCCAGCAGCCGTGTGGCGCACAGGAAGACCATCGAGTCGACGCCCATGACCTCGAGCGCGTCGATCTCCTCGGAGATACGCATCGCGCCGAGCTCAGCCACGATCCCCGTCCCCACCTTCGCGGCCATCATGTAGCCGAAGACGATCGGCACCGCCTCGCGCAGATTGCACCACGCCGCGAACACGCCAGCGTAGTTGGGGGTGCCGGTGGACTGGTTGAAGTAGGCGGCCTCGATCCCGCACGGCCCCAGGCCGATCAGGAACACCAGCCCCCAGATCACGGTCGTCGAGCCGACGATCAGGATGCCCGACTGGCGCAGCGCCTCCCCGAAGAAGCGGAACACGCGCAGGCTCCACACATCGCGGATGATCTGCCCCGTGAAGCGGCCGATCTCGCCGGTCGCCGCGAGCCATTCCCGCGGCATCGCGAACAGTTCGTTCATTACTTGATGACCAAGATCTGTGGGTGTGTGGCCAGGAGGGTCTGGGTGAAGACGTAGTTGAACGCGCCGATCCCCAGGAACGAGATCACCACAGCCTCATTCACGGCGCGCCCGACGCCCTCGGCGCCACCGGAGGCCGTCATGCCCTTGTAGCAGCAGACGATCGCGATGATCGCCCCGAACACCGTCGACTTCAACACCGACCCCCACAGATCAGTCGTGTTCGCGTTCGAGAACAGCGTTCCCCAGAACGGGCCGAGCGCGCCGCCGTTGTAGATCTCCGCGATGATCCCACCGTAGATCCCGAACAACAACGCGTAGATGTCGAACAGGCCCGTGACGACCATCAACGCGAGAAACCGCGGGACCACCAGGTTCTTGACCGGGTCCACACCCAACACCTGCAACGCGTCCAGCTCCTCACGAACCTTCCTCGCGCCGAGATCCGCGGTGATCGCGGTACCCGCCACACCAGCGACGACGATCGCGGTGATGAACGGCCCGATTTCGCGGATCGCCTCGATCACGAAGAACCCACCCAAACGATCCAACGCACCGAACAGCCTCAAGAAATCCGCCGCCTGCAACCCCGGCGCGCCGTAACAGATGGCGACGGTGGAGACGAGCAGCGGGAACCACACCAGCCGCAGCGTCAATAGGAACTGCGAGACCAGCTCGCCGCCGTAGGGGTAGGGCGGCCGCAGAGCGGACCAGATCGTCCTGCCCGTGAGGATCATCATGTCCCCGAATTCCTCGAGCACATGCCTCATCGGGACGGACACCCGCTCGGCGGCGCTGCGAACCATCTGCCCGGCCCCTCCTCGGATCGCGATCAGTGCTCCGGCAACTCTACGCGATGAACCCCCCGTACGCCAACAGCCAGCCGTCCACAACGCCCGTACACCCGGTGACGGGGCGCCACCCCCGCTGGTATCGTGGCCCGATCGTGAGGGGGATGCGCATTGGCCTGTGTGTGATCTCGCGTCGCGCTCGCGGCGTGCGCTCGTGGGCGTACGTGCTGCTTGCCGGGACGAGCGCTGTGCTCCTCGCGGGGTGTGGCAGCGGAGCGCAGGCCACTGCCGGCGAACCTTCGGGCACGTTCGCGATGAAGGTGATCCACGCGAGCTTCCCGGCGGCGCAGTCGATCGCTCGCCCGACGAGCTTCGAGCTGGCCGTCCAGAACACGGGCACCCACACGGTGCCCAGCGTGGCGGTCACGGTCGACTCGTTCGACTACAGCTCCAACTACGCGGAACTGGCCGACAACAGGCGCCCGATCTGGGTGGTCGAACGTGGCCCCGGCGCGATCGCCAAGCTGCCGGTGGAAAGCCAGGAAGTCAGTATCCCCGGGGGCGGCCAGACCGCGTACGTCAACACGTGGGCGCTGGGCGCGCTCGCTCCCGGCAAGACGCGCGAGTTCACCTGGCATGTCACGCCCGTCAAGGCCGGGTCCTACACGGTCCACTACACGGTCGCCGCCGGGCTCGCGGGCAACGCCAAGGCGCGCCTGGCATCGGGCGCTCCAGTGCAAGGGCAGTTCGCCGTGAACATCAAGCCGGCGCCTGCGCTCACCCACGTGAACCCCAACACGGGTCGCGTCGAAACCGGCCAGTTCCCGGCGAGTCCCTAGCCGCGTCCGTTTGGCCTGCTGTCGAAAAGCGAGCACCTCCGGTTTCGCCATCGGGTGATCCCCTTCAGCCCGCTTGGCACTACGATTGCCTTCGGCTTTGCCCTCGTCGGAGCCCGCTTCCAGGTGGGCCCTAACTCTTTCAGGAGGAATCGACCCCGCTCATGCCCAGGACCCGTCAGCAAAATGTCACCGCCGCGCAGTGGAGTGCCAACGGAGCAGCGCTCGGGTCGCCCGATCTGACGATCGCGGACAACCAGGTCTTCGGCACGAACGTGTTCTCGCCGGCGGTCCAACGACGCCGCCTGCCCAAGCACGTCTACAAGGCGCTGCAACGGACGCTCGCACGCGGCGAGGCGCTGGACACCTCGCTCGCGGACGCGGTCGCGCAGGCGATGAAGGAATGGGCGATGGAGAAGGGCGCCACCCACTACACGCACTGGTTCCAGCCGCTGACGAACTCCACAGCCGAGAAGCACGACTCCTTCTACGCGCCCGCGGGCGACGGCACGGCGATCGCGGAGTTCTCCGGCAAGGAGCTGATCCAGGGCGAGCCGGACGCCTCGTCGTTCCCGACGGGCGGCATCCGCGCGACGTTCGAGGCGCGCGGCTACACCGCGTGGGACCCGACCAGCCCGGCGTTCGTGCTGGAGAACCCGAACGGGGCGCTGCTGTGCATCCCGACGGCCTTCACGTCCTGGACGGGCGAGGCGCTCGACCACAAGATCCCGCTGCTGCGCTCGATGGACGCGCTCTCCACCGCTGCGATGGGCGCATTGGACCTGCTCGGCGTGGAGGACGCCTCGCGCGTGTTCACGACCACGGGCTGCGAGCAGGAGTACTTCCTGATCGACGAGCAGTACTTCTTCGAACGCCCCGACCTGGTGACGACGGGGCGCACGCTGTTCGGCGCCAAACCACCGAAGGGCCACGAGCTCGACGACCACTACTTCGGCTCGATCCCGGAACGCGTGCTCGCGTACATGCTGGAGGTCGAGCTCGAGCTGGCCAAGCTCGGCATCCCGATCAAGACGCGCCACAACGAGGTCGCGCCCAACCAGTTCGAGGTGGCGCCGATCTTCGAGAACTCGAACGTCGGCTCGGACCATCAGATGATCACGATGCAGATCATGCAGAACACAGCGCGACGCTACGGCCTGGTGTGCCTGCTGCACGAGAAGCCGTTCGCGGGCGTGAACGGCTCGGGCAAGCACAACAACTGGTCGATGGGCACCGACACCGGCCTGAACCTGCTCGACCCGGGCGACACGCCGGCGGAGAACCTGCAGTTCCTGTTCTTCTGCGCAGCGGTCATCCAGGCGGTCAACAAGCACCAGGCGCTGCTGCGCGCGTCGATCGCGAGCGCCGGCCAGGACCACCGTCTGGGCGCCAACGAGGCGCCACCGGCGATCATCTCGATCTTCCTCGGCGCCGAGCTCGAGCGGGTCTTCGGCGCGATCGAGGCGGGCAGGGTGCAGGCATCCAAGCCCGGGTCGTTCCTCGGGCTCGGGACGCCGGTGCTGCCCAAGCTGCCACTGCACGGCGGCGACCGCAACCGCACCAGCCCGTTCGCGTTCACCGGTAACAAGTTCGAGTTCCGCGCGCTCGGCTCGAACGCGTCGCCGGCGTGGCCCAACACGGTGCTCAACACGATCGTCGCCGAGTCGGTGGACGAGCTCACCGCCAAACTCAAAACGGCGCTCAAAGGCTCGGGGGCGACGCTCGAGAAGGCCGTCACGACGGTTGTCAAGGGCGTGTGGGCGGCGAACAAGCAGATCGTGTTCGACGGCGACGGCTACTCCGAGGAGTGGCACAAGGAGGCTGCGAAGCGCGGCCTCGCGAACCTCAAAACGACCCCCGACGCGCTGCCGTGGCTCATCGAGAAATCGACTGTGGCGGCGTTCAAAAAGTACAAGGTGCTCTCCAAGCGCGAGCTCGAGTCCCGCTACGAGGTGTTCACGGAGCAGTACGTGATGAACATCAACATCGAGTCCGAGACGGAGTCCTCGATCGGACGTACGATGCTGCTGCCGGCAACGATCAGGTACCTGAACGAATTGAAGCTCAGCGGCCTGGAGGACCTCGTCGGCGAGATCGAGCCGCTGGTCAAGGAGCTGCACTTCGCGCAGCTGAAGCTCGAGGATGCGAACCTCGACGAAAACCACCCGGAGGGCGCCCAGAAGGAGGCCCTCTACATGCGCAACACGGTCATCCCGGCGATGGAAGACGTCCGCGACGTCGCCGACCGGCTGGAGAAGCTGGTGGCAGACGACCTGTGGCCGCTGCCGAAGTACGCGGAGATGTTGTTTATCAAGTAGGAGGCGTGCGCAGTGGCGGGCCGCCGCTCACAGTAGGAAGTGGCGGCGGCCGGTCCGCTGGCGGTAGGTGCAGTCGAGCACCTGCGGGCAGCGCGACAGCCACCCGTAGTCATGGCCTGGCTGTAGCCCAATGACGATCGCGAGCTCGTAGTCTTCGGGACCGAAGCCGGAGGCGTCGCGGCGCGGGTCGGGGTCGACCGCGTACACGTCCTCTCCGTCGACCTGCAGCACGTTTACGAGCGGGTCGTGGAAATCGACTTGCACCCCCTCGGCGAGCAGCCGCGAGACGATCTCGACGGCCGGCGCGTTGGTGGTGTCGGCGACTCCAGGCTTGTAGGCGGCGCCCACGACCAGCACGCGCAGTTCGCGCAGCTGCCGACCTGAACGCAGCAGCAACTCGTGCGCGCGCGTGGCGACGCGCTCCGGGCGGGCGGCCAGGATGCGCGTGGCGCTCTCGGCGAGCGTCATCGGGAAGCCGCGCTCGCGCAGCGGCGCGGTCAGGTGGTGGGGATCGATGCCAACCGCCCGCCCGCCGACGCCAGCGGATGGATAGTGGGCCATGAATCCGAACGGCTTGCTGGCGGCCGCTTCGGTGACCTCGATCGGGTCGAGCGCATCGACGCGGCAGGCGTCGGCCATCTCGAACGCGAGCGCGATGTTCACGGCCCGGAACGTGCTCTCGTAGAGCCTCACCATCTCAGCGGCCGCAGGAGAGGACACGCGGTGCAGCTCCTGGCAGATCGGGTGCAGCAGCAACGACGCATGCCGGAAGCACGCCTCGGTGACGCCGCCGAGCACGCGCGTGGCGCCGAGCGGCTCGTGGTCTGTGGCGCCGGGATCGACGCGCTCGGGGGAGAACGCGACGAACACGTCCTCCCCCACGCTCAGGCCCCGCTCGCCGAGCGGCTGTACGAGCAGCTCGCGGGTGGCGCCCACGTAGGTGGCAGAGGTGAGCACGAACGTCTGCCCAGCTCGAGCGTTGCGGACCGCGGCCGCACACGTGCGCTCGAGCGCTTCGGAGTTGGGGCGTCCGTGCGCGTCCACGTCGGTGGGCACGCAGATCAGGACCATGTCCGCGGCGCCCGTCGCAGCGAGCTCGTCGCTCAGCACGAAGCCCGTGTCGTCGAGATGTACCTGCAGCTCCTGACGAGAGACACCGAGCTGCTCGGCCCGGCCGCTGCGGATCTCGCTCAGCCTGCTGGCGGAGGTGTCGATGGCCAGCACTCGGAACCCCGCGCGCCGCAGAGCGAGGGCGCTCGGCAGCCCGGCCGAGCCGAGCCCGACGACGGCGACCAGCGCCTCCCCGGAGCCGGCGCCGCGCGTCACCCGCAGCTCCCCCGCGGGCGCCTCCAACAGCGGCTGGGACAGGGCTTCCGCTCTGCGTCTGACCCGGTCTTCGACGGCTGTGCCAACGAACTGCGATGTCATCGTGCACCCCCTGTAGCTCAAGTGTCGCCGCGCAGTGTGGACCCTCGCGAATCGGCTCGAACAGAAGTTGGACGCTTGATCTAGGAGCTCGCACCATCGTGGCTACACGTTGCCGTTCGAGGCGGGCAGCGGGCTTGCCCGAAGGGTGCCGACAGCGACCGGGAGCCTGCTCGGATCGCCGATAGCATTCCCTGGATGGCCGAGCGCGACTACCTGAAAGCGATCTCCGAGCACGTCGTCGTCTACGACGGCGGCATGGGCGCCACGCTCGAGCAGTTCGACCTCACCACCGAGGACTACGGCGGCCTGCCGGGCAAGTGCCACGAGGCGCTGGTGCTCAACCGGCCCGACGTGATCGAGGGCGTGCACGCCTCCATGCTCGACGCCGGCGCGGAAGTGCTGGAGACGGACACGTTCCAGGGCTCGCGCATCAAGCTCGGCGAGTGGGGTCTCGCGGACTACACCGTCGAGATCAACACCAAGGCCGCCGAACTCGCGCGCAAAGCCGCCGGCGAGCACCGCTACGTCGCCGGCTCGATCGGGCCCACCGGCTACCTGCCCGCCTCCGAGGACCCCTCGCTCGGGCAGATCCGCTTCGGCGAGCTCGTCGAGGTCTTCACCGAGCAGGCCGAGGGGCTGATCGACGGCGGTGCCGACCTGATCATCATCGAGACCGCCCAGGACATCCTCGAGGTCAAGGCCGCCGTGTTCGGCGCGCGCGCCGCCTTCAACAGCACCGGGCGCACGCTCCCGATCCACACGTCCGTCTCGCTGCTGCCCAACGGCGGCAAGATGCTGCTCGGCACCGACATCTCCGCGGTGCTCACCACCCTGGAGGCGTTGAAGGTCGACGTGATCGGCCTGAACTGCTCCACCGGCCCCGAGGACATGCGCGACGCGATCCGCTTCCTCGGCGAGCTCTGCCCCGTGCCTGTCGCCTGCATCCCCAATGCCGGGCTGCCGCTGCAGGGCCCCGACGGCGAGACGATCTTCCCCGAGAAGCCCGAGCCGCTCGCCGAGGCGCTGAAGGAGTTCGTCGAGCGCTACGGCGTCGGCATAGTCGGCGGCTGCTGCGGCACCACGCCCGAGCACATCGCCGCAATCGCCCAACGCGTCGCAGGACGACCGGTAGCCCCACGTCCCGCACCGCGCACGCCGCACCTCTCATCGATGATCGCCGCCACGCCGCTCGCGCAGGAGCCCGCGCCGACGATGGTTGGAGAGCGCGTCAACTCCCAGGGCTCGCGCAAGGCCAAGGAGCTGCTGCTCGCAGACGACTACGACGGCCTCGTGCAGATCGCCGAGGACCAGGTCACCGGCGGCGCGCACGTGCTGGACCTGTGCGTGGCGCTGACCGAGCGCACGGACGAGGACGAACAGATGCGACTGCTCGCCAAGAAGGTCTCGCTCACGCAGCCCGCTCCCATCCAGATCGACTCCACCGAGCCGGAGGTGATCGAACGCGCGCTCGAGCAGATCCCCGGCCGCGCGATCGTCAACTCCGTCAACCTCGAGGCCGGCCGCGCCAAGCTCGACCGCGTCGTGCCCGTCGCGCTCGCCCACGGCGCCGCGCTGATCGCGCTGACGATCGACGAGGTCGGGATGGCCAAGACAGCAGAGCGCAAGGTCGAGATCGCCAAGCGCATCCGCGATCTCTGCTGCGAGGAGCACGGTCTCGACCCGCAGCTGCTGATCTTCGACTGCCTCACGTTCACGCTCACCACCGGCGATGAGGAGTGGCGGCCGTCCGCGGTGGAGACGATCGCCGGGATCAAAGCGATCAAGGAGCAGATCCCCCACGTCAAGACCTCGCTCGGGGTCTCAAACGTCTCCTTCGGCGTGTCTCCCGGCGCGCGCGCCGTGCTCAACTCGGTGTTCCTGCACCACTGCGTGCAGGCGGGTCTCGACCTGGCGATGGTCAACCCCAACCACATCACGCCCTACTCGGAGATCCCCGACCTCGAGCGCGAACTCGCCGACGACCTCGTGTTCAACCGCCGCGAGGACGCGCTGGAGAAGTTCATCGAGCACTTCGAGTCCAAGGGCCCCGAAGACGTGAGCCAGGGCGCGGCGGACCCGACCGAGGGCATGGAGCCCGAGGAGGCGCTGCACTTCCACATCCTGCGCCGCCGCCGCGACGGCGTGGAGGACTGGATCGACAAGAGCGTCGAGAAGATCGGCGCCGTGCCCACGCTCAACGAAGTGCTGCTGCCGGCCATGAAAGAGGTCGGCGACAAGTTCGGCGCCGGCGAACTGATCCTGCCGTTCGTGCTGCAGTCGGCCGAGGTGATGAAGCGCGCGGTCGCGCAGCTCGAGAAATACCTCGACAAGATCGAGGGCTACACCAAGGGCACCGTCGTACTCGCCACCGTGTTTGGCGACGTGCACGACATCGGCAAGTCGCTCGTCAACACCATCCTCACCAACAACGGCTACACGGTTGTCGATCTAGGCAAGCAGGTCCCCATCCAGACGATCGTCGACGCCGCCCAGGAGCACGACGCCACCGCCATCGGCCTCTCCGCGCTGCTCGTCTCCACCTCCAAGCAGATGCCCGCGTGCATCCAGGAGCTGCAGGCCAAGGGCCTCTCCTACCCCGTGCTGATCGGCGGCGCCGCCATCAACCGCGCGTTCAGCTACCGCGCGCTCTACCCCGGAGGCAAAGACTCAGACGTCGTGTACGAGCCGGGCGTCTTCTACTGCAAGGATGCCTTCGAGGGCCTCGCCGTGATGGACCAGCTGATCGACGCCGACGCCCGCGGCGCGCTCGTGCAGAAGCTGCTCGCCGGCGCCACCGAGTTCCGCGCCAAGGGCGACGCGCCCGAGGAGGAGCTGAACTTCGCCGATGACTCCGTGCGCTCCTCCGCGCGCACCGACGTGCCGATCCCCACGCCGCCCTTCTGGGGCGTCAAGGAGATCCCCGTGGACCTCGACGAGGTCTACCGCCACCTCGACACGCACGTGCTGTTCAAGCTGCACTGGGGCGGGCGCGGCGTCAAAGGCGAGGCCTGGCAGACACTGCTGCGCGACGATTTCCGACCGCGCCTCGAGCGCATGTGGAAAGAGCAGACCTACCTGCACCCGCGCGCGCTGCTCGGCTTCTTCCCCTGCTACGCGCTCGGCAACGACATCGTCGTGCTCGACCCCGAGGACCGCACCACCGAGCTGACGCGCTTCGTCTGCCCGCGCCAGCCCAAGGGCGATCGCATCTGCCTCGCCGACTTCTTCCGGCCGGCGGTCGGCCCGGACGGCGCCCCCTCCCCCACCGGCCAGCCGCCCGAGGAACTCGACGTGATTGCCGTGCAGGCGGTGACCGTCGGCTCGGAGGTCACCGAGCTGATGGCAAAGCTCGAGGCCGAAGGCGAGTTCGCCGAGCAGCTGTTCGTGCACGGCCTAGGAGTGCAGACCGCCGAGGGCCTGGCCGAGTGGCTGCACTACGAGGTCCGCCAGATGCTCGACATCCCACTCACGCAGGGACGCCGCTATTCCTGGGGCTACCCCGCCGTGCCCGAGCAGGCTGAGCACCTGAAGGTCGAGAAGCTGCTGCACCTCGAGCAGATCGGGATGACGATCACCGACGGCTACGCCCCCGAGCCCGAGCAGTCCACGCTCGCGCTCGTCGCCCACCATCCGCAGGCGATCTACTTCGGCACGCGCCAGGGGCGCCTGCTGCCCGACGGCTCGCCCGACGCCGTCATCCGTGGCTCCAACCTCGACCCGTCGCTGTTCGGCGAGATCGCCGACGAGGACCCGCCCGACGGGGCCGTCGAAGCCGAGGACGAGCCTGCGATGGCGGGCTGACGCCCGCGCAGACCCGCTCGATGGCGACCGGCCGGGCCACCGACGAGCAGCGCCTTGCGTTCGGCCGCGTGGCTGAGCTGTATGACCGCGCTCGGCCGTCCTATCCGGCCGCTGTTGTCGACGAGCTGATCGAGTTCGCCGGGCTGCGCGCCGGGGATCGGGTGTTGGAGGTGGGCGCGGGGACCGGCAAGCTCACGTGTCTGCTTGCGGAGCGGGGGCTGGCCGTACTGGCGCTCGAGCCGAGCGTGGAGATGGCGGAGCTGGCAAGGACCAACTGCCAGCGATACCCGCTGGTCGAGATCGAGGAGGTCGACTTCGAGCGTTGGCAGCCGTCTGTGCCGCCATTGCCACTCGTTGTCTCAGCGCAGGCTTGGCACTGGGTTACGCCGGAGCTTCGTTATGAGCGCGCCGCGGACGCACTCGAGCCAGGAGGCACGCTCGCCGCGATCTGGACGCTCCCCGACTGGGAGGACACGCAGCTGCGCGATCGGTTGCGCGACGCCTATCGGGCGGCGCCCGACCTCCGATCCGACTTCCCGATGCACCCGGCCAGTGAGCCCACCGATATGGCCGGGGACTGGCAGGCGGAGATCGAGGCGAGTGCTGGGTTTGCGGACGCGCAGGTGCGCAAGCATCCATGGAATGCGACCTACTCAACTGCCGAGTACCTGGAGCTGCTGCAGACCCACCAGGACCACATCCTGCTCGCGCCTGCGACGCGCGAACGCCTGCTCGCGGCCGTGGCCGCGGCGATCGACGCGGCGGGTGGTGAGATCGTGCTCAGCTTCGTTACGCGCCTTTGTCTGGCGCGTCGCGCGTGAACTGCCAGGGGGGTCCGCAGCGTCGACCAGAATCCCCGCAATGGACGTGGCGATAGATCCACTCGGGCGCACGGTTCAGCTGACCGAGGAGCGCTGGGGCCACATCATCGAGGGACACCCGTACATGGCACCGTTTCGCGCCGATCTGATGCGGGCGATCGAGGAGCCTACCCACCGGATCGAGCAGCCGCGCCCCGATCAGGATTGGTTCTACCTACAAGACGCGGGACCCAGTCGGTGGCTCAAGGTGGTAGTAGCCTTTGACGAAGACTCAGTCGGGAGCATCCTCACGGCGTTCCCGAGGAGAAACAAGCCATGACCGTCCATATCGGCCCCTACATCTTTGACTGTGTCCGCTACGACCACGACGCGGACGTGCTCTACCTTGCCCAGGGCGATCCCGCTCGGGCTGTCGATTTCGACGAGACGCCCGGAGGACACGCCGTCAGTTTCGACGAGAACGGCGATCTGGTCGGCCTCACGCTGGTCGACATCCGCAAGCTTCTCGACGAAGCGGGCGGCGAGCTGCTGCTGGAGCTGCCGGCGAAGGCAAGCCCGGCAGACCTGAAGCTCGCGCTCGCGTAGTCGCTCGTCGCTACGACCTTTCCGGAGCTACCGGACCCGCGCCGTAACCAGCACAGCAGCAGTGCTCGACCGTATCGGCCGTCCGAGCTTCTGCTGCAGCGCGCAGTACTCCGCCTGGATCTCCTGGCGCTGCCTCGACGAGAGCCGCTGGCAGTGCGACGTGGTGCCGAACAAGGCGTTCAGCTCCTCTGCGCTCGACTCGATCAGGATCGGCACCGCCGCAACCTGAACGTCCTCGAACAGACGGCCGGCCTCAGCACGAGCCAGGTCGTAGCTTCCGATCCACGACCAGACGTCCGAGACATTCTCACGGCGCTCCCCGACGCCCTCGATGAGGCTGGGCAGGTCCCTATAGGTCGGCCATACCGCGGCGATCTCCGGTGCGATCCTCGCCAGGGCGGATAGGAGCGCGTCCTGATCGTCGAGGCTGCGCTGCTCCTCCAGCCCGCAATGCTGGATCAGAGCGAGCGTGCCGCCTGGAGCAAGCAGGTCGGCGACCTTCGCCCAGCTGACCTCAGGGTCGATCCAGTGGAACGAAGACGCGGCGAACACAGCTCGAAAGTGCCGGCTCGGGAGCTGCGCGTCCTCGAATCGCGCGTTTACGAACGTCACCTCGCCTGCGTCTTCGAGGTTTCTCGCGGCGAGCGAAAGCAACTGCGCTCCCGGCTCGACGGTGACCACCTCGAGGCCGGCGCCGAGAAGATCGCGCGTCAGCTGGCCGCTACCGCAGCCGACCTCGAGCACGAGATCCCCGGGTTGGAGTCCCGCGAGCGAGCACGCCTCCTCGACGAGCGCACGCGGGTATCCCGGACGGCTGCGGTCGTACTCCGCCGCCACTTCGTCGAAGACACGGCCGTATTGACGTGGAGAAACAGCTGCCATGCCTCCAAAGTAGACGACGCACCGGCTGGACGTGGTCGAGCCCGAGTACGCCCATCCGCGCCCGCCCCCGGTCAGGCCCGGTAGCGAACGAGCACTTTGTGCGTACAGCCGATCAGCGTCCACGGCCGGTTTTCTGGGAGGTAGCGCATGACGAACGTCTTCACGCCGGGGCCGTTGCAGCGGATGACGCCGTGGCCGTAGACGAGCGCGAGGTGGTCGTTGCCGCCGCCGGTCCAGATTTCGTTGAAGCCGTGGCTGGAGTAGATCCAGTCGTTGCCGTTGCCGGCGTGTATGTAGTCGCGCTCGCTTTCGGACTGGCCGGATGGCTGGTAGTCGCCCCAGATGACGTCGCCGGCGTTGCCCCCGTAGATGGTGTCGTTGCCGTAGCCGCCGAGCAGCCAGTTGTGGACGTTCTCGAGGCCGACGAGCGTGTGGCTGCGTCCTGTCGGCCCCTTGTCCATCTTCAGGCATTGGTCGGCGGGCCAGCCGGCGTGGCTGGCAATGGCGACGTGCGCGTGAGGCACTGAGGAGATGCTGGCGATTTCTTCGCCGGCTGGACAGAAGGCGACGTAGATGCCCTGGTCGTCATGCCTGAGCTCTTCCGCTTCCTTGGAGGACACAGCGGCGGCGACCGGTGGGGTGGAGCTGCTGCCGGCGGACAGCGCCAGCCAGGCGGCGCAGCAGACGGCGAGGAGCGATGCGACGCAGAACAGGCGCCGCAGCGCGGCGATCGAGGGGGCGATCACCAGGAGGACGCTACCAACGGCAGCGGGTGCACAGCGACGTGATCGACGAGTTGGCAGTGCCCCTGAGACGAGAGCTGGAGCCGGGCATGGCATCAGGCTCGTGGGGACACGGTCGAGCGGATCGTGTGCGCGCTGTGGACTTCGGTGCGGGGTCGCGGCCCGCGCATTCGGGCGAGCTCGGCGCGAACGAGACGGGTGTCGATCAGCTTGGCGCGGCAGCTCGCGGCCGGCCAGCCTTCACGGCTGCGGTTGTGGACATCCTCGGGCCTGGGTGGGCTCGCAGACGCAGACGGTGAGTTCCGCACGCGGGCGTATCGGCGGCTCCGGCCGGGAGCTGGAGATCTGCAATCCCACTAGTCCAAATGCGCAGAGCGCTTACGCAGAGCGCTAGCTGTCTTCGCGCGGCGGCGGGCGGAAGAGGATCCGCTTGACCTCGTCGGCGGAGCCGCCGCCGAGGCGCAGCGCGGTCTGGAAGCCCTCGTTGCCGAGCTCGCCGGCGTCCAGCGCGCGACGCAGCTCGTTGAGCGCGGCGAGGTCCTCGTCCTGGACCTGCTCGCGGGCGGTCTCGAGCAGGATCAGGTGGCGCGGCCGCTTGAGCGCGGCGGCCATGCGCACGAACGGCTCGCGCTCGGCGGCGTCTAGACGCTCAGCTGCGATGACGACGGTCTCGCGGTTCTCCAGCCGCTTGGCGACGGCGGCGAGTAGCAGCTCGCTGGCGCGCTCGTCGAGCTCGGGCTCGGCGACTCGCCCGGCGAGCAATGTGCGGACCTTCTCGAGCGAGAGCAGGCTGGCGCGGTCCTCGATCAGCCGGGTGACGAAGCGGTTGCGCTCGGCGGGGGCGGCGCAGGCGACGACGACGAGGCTGCCGGGCGAGTAGCGCAGCCGGTCGGTGGGCGACAGCACGCGGCAGTGCACGGTGACGTCTGCGGGCCGCGGCGGCGCGCCGTCGCGGCGGGGGCGGTCGGAGGACCAGCCGCCGCGCTCGTCGTCTGAGATCTTGACGCTGCGCGCGGGGGGCCGGGAGGACATGCCCCCCATCATGACCTAAACGGGCGTCTGCCGGTGGGCGGCGATCAGCTCGAGCTTGGCGACGCGGTCGAGCGCTTTGATCCTGGCCTCCTCGCGTCTGGCGGCGGTGCGGTCGGGCATCGGCAGCGCCAGCGCGAGCTCGACGGGCAGGCGGCTGGCTGTGTAGCGGCTTGCGATGCCCTGGCGGTGGCGCGCGAGGCGCCGCTGCACGTCGTTGGTCCAGCCGGTGTACAGAGAGCCGTCGCAGCAGCGCAGCATGTAGACCCAGGCGTCGCTCACAGTCGAGTCATACGACGCGGGCACGGTCGAGACCTGCGGGAGCACCATCGGACTTCTGTATGCCGGATCAGGAGTCGCTTATGACGGCGGCAGTGGCGCGACCGCCGGCGGGGGCGGCTGGCAGCGGCCCGAGCTTGACGGGCGCTGCGTGCATGGCGCGCAGCCGCACCTCGCGCCAGGAGAGCCCCTCGTTGACGAGCGCGGGCAGCCCCATGATGAGAGCGGTGGCGAGCTCGACGGCCTGCAGCACGATGCCGTAGGCGATGGCGTCGGCGGTGGAGACGTGGTAGACGCCGGCGAGCACGGCCACGCAGGCGGCCTGGAAGACGCCGACGTTGGCGGGGGTGGCGGGGATGACGGCGGTGACGTTGACGGCGAACAGCACGCCGGCGGCGGCGCCGAGCCCGGCGTGGGTATCGACGCCGAGGGCGACGAGCAGCAGCCAGCAGGCGATCCACTGCATGGCCCACGCGCCGAGCTGGGCGACGGTGGCGAGCGCTGCGCGGCGCGGCTGGCGGAAGACGCGCAGGCCGTCGCGCAGGCGCAGCAGCGAGCGGCGCACGGCGTGGAGCAGCGCGTGCAGCCTCCGGGCGCGCGAGAGCGCGGCGGGCGCGACGAGGACGGGGGCGAGCGCGACGGCGAGCAGCGCGGCGAGCGGGGCGAGCGCGACGAGCAGCAGCGCGCGGTCGTGCCCGTCGAGCACGCTGACGCTGGAGAGGGCGATGGTGCCAAGGATGGTGAGGGCGAGCAGGTTGAGCAGCGTCTGGGAGACGATGGTGCCGAGCACTACCGGCAGGCTCTCTCGCGCGCGCCCGATCCGCCGGGCGACGATCAGCGCGCGCGATGGCTCGCCGAGACGGGCGGGCAGCGTGGCGGACATGAGCACGCCGATGAACGTGCCCTGCATGGCGTCACGGCGTTTGGCGCGCCGCCAGGTTGGGGAGGCGGCGAGGATGGAGTGCCAGGAGATGGAGCGCGCGAACATGGCGGCGCACATGAGCGCGAGCCCTGCGGCGATGAGACCGGGCTTGGAGGCGAGCAGCGAGGCGGCCACGCGCGTGAGCCCGACGCGTTGCAGCGCGAGGGCGGCCAGCCCGGCGGCAGCGACTGAGCTGACGGCCAGGCCGGCGCGGCGCAGGGTGCGAATCCGCCGTGGCCGGCCGGCAAGCGGTGGTCCGGCCGGCTGGAGCGAGGGCAGCCGCTCGGCGGGAACGCGCGGCAGCAGATCGGCGGGCGCGAGGCCGAAGCGGACGGCGGCGCGGCCGACTCCGGTGGCGGGCGTGCCGACGCGCATCGCCTGCTCATAGGTGTCGAGCACTTCGGCGGCGACGTGCGGCCAGGCGAAGCGCTGGGCGCGCTCGCGCGCGGCGGCGGCCATGCGAGCGCGCAGGCGTGGATCGAGCGCGAGCGTGCGCAACGCCTCGGCAAGCGCGAGCGCGTCTCCGGGCGGCACGAGCAGCCCGTCGATACCGTGACGCAGGACGTCGCGGTAGCCGGGTATGTCGGAGGCGAGCACGGGCGTGGCGGCGGCGAACGCCTCGGTGAGCACCATGCCGAAGCTCTCGCCGCCGAGCGACGGCGCACACACCACCTCGGCGCGGGCGAGCTCGGCGAGCTTGCGCTCCTCGGAGACCTTGCCGAGGGCTTGCACGCCGCGGTCGTCGAGCATCATGTGCGCGACCTCCTGGGGGCTGGCGCCGACGAGCGTGAGCGTGGCGGGGATCTGGTCGCGCAGCGCCTCGAACGCCTGCAGCAGGATCGGCAGCCCCTTGCGTTCGACGGCCTGACCGATGAAGAGGATCCGCAGCTGCTGCTGCGGGGGATGGGTTTCGGCGTCGCGGGCGCCCTCGCCGGTGGGCTCGTACGCGAGCGTGTCGCTGTGGGGCAGGTGCACGCCGTTGGGGACGATGCGGTAGCGCCCGCCGTAGAAGCGCCGGGCGGTCCAGGCGGCGGCGTCGGAGACGGCGATGCGCGCGTGCAGGCGGTTCATGCGCCGGCGCCCACCGAGCGGCACGGCAGCGATGCCATTGGTGAGCATGTTCTCGGAGAAGGTGTGGAAGGTGCCGACGAGCGGCAGCTGGCGGAGGCTGGTGAGGGCGTCCCAGGAGACGAGCGGCACGACGGGCTCGTGGATGTGCACGACGTCGTAGCGGCCGTTGCGCAGCTCCTCGCGCATGGCGCGCACGGCGTACGGGGTGATGGCCATGTTGGACACGGCGCCGTTGGCGGGCAGCCCGACGGTGCGCCCGAGCGAGACGAAGTCCTCCCCCACCTCACGCGGCTGCGGACGCGCGCCGCGGTGCAGGCGCATGGACAGCGCGTCGTCGGGGTCGAAAGGCGCGAGGATGCGGGCCTGGTGCCCGCCGGCCGACAGCTCGGAGGCGAGCGCCTCTATGTGGCGCGTGACACCACCTGGGTAGGTCCACGAGTACGGCGACAGAAGCGCGATCCGCACGGGTTCCCACTCTACCCGTCGGAGGGGTCGCAGCATCGCCTGGGGTGCCGAGCGTCCAAGCGCCCGAGCGCGACCCAGCGGTGCGATAATCGTGGCGATGGCCGCGCGTCACTTCGTCAAGTACACGTTCCTGAAGATGGACCCGGAGTGGCGGCGCCTGGACTCCGAGCGCCGGGCGCAGGACAAGCGCGAGTTCGCGGCAGGGTGCGAGGACTTCGCGGACGGGCACCAGCTGCAGGCGTTCTCGCTGGTGGGCACGCGGGGGGACACGGAGCTGCTGTTGATCTCGGAGGCGGAGAACCTGGACCGCATCCACGAGTTCCACGTGGTGCTGGCGCAGAGCGGGCTGATGCAGTGGGCGCAGATCCCGTACTCGTTCCTGGGGATGCGCAAGAGCTCGGAGTACTCCGAAGACGAGCGCACGGTGCCGCGGGGCTTTCGCGGGCGCTACGTGTTCGTGTACCCGTTCGTGAAGTCGCGGGAGTGGTACGCGCTGCCGGCGGATGAGCGCTGGCGGATCATGCAGGGCCACATCCAGGTGGGGCGCGAATACCCGGGCGTGGACAACCACACGACGTACTCGTTCGGCCTGGACGACCAGGAGTTCGTGGTGGCGTTCGACACGGATGACGTGGGCACTTTCCTCGACCTGGTGCAGCGCCTGCGCACGACAGAGGCGTCGCGCTTCACGGTTCGCGACACGCCGAGCTTCACGTGCCTGGCGATGTCGTTGGAGCGCGCTCTGAATGCGTTGGACGGCGAGCGCGTGGCGCTCGAGGCGCTGCCCTCTGTCTAAGCGCGTCCCTGCCCGCCTGCGCGCCGATCCTGTGCTCGCCGAGCTGATCGCCGCGGTTGGCCCGCTGGGCGATTCCAGAGACGGCAGGCCGGACCGGGACGACCACTACGGTGCGCTCGTGCGCTCGATCACGGGCCAGCAGCTGTCGGTGCTGGCGGCGCGGGCGATCTACGGCCGGCTGACGGCGCGATTCGACGACCGCCCGCCGACTCCGCAGGAGATCCTGGCGGACGACCCGGAAGAGCTGCGCGCGGCGGCGGGGCTCTCACGCGCGAAGGTCAGCTACCTGCGCTCTCTGGCCGAGCACGTGATCTCCGGCGAGCTGGAGCTGGCGAGCCTGGACGAGCTACCCGACGAGGAGGTGATCGCGGAGCTCGTCGCGGTCAAGGGCCTTGGCCTGTGGACGGCGCAGATGTTCCTGATGTTCCACCTGGACCGTCCGGACGTGCTGCCGGTGGGCGACCTGGGCATCCGCCGGGCGATCGAACGCGCGTACGGCCTGGACGGCCTACCTGACGCCCCGACGATGGAACAGATCGCGGAGCCGTGGCGCCCGCACCGCACGCTGGCGTGCCGCTACCTGTGGCGCTCGCTGGCAAACGAGCCCACGTAGCCACGCCCGGCGCGAGCGGGCGCTATTTCTTCTTCTTGGAGCTCTTCTTCTTGGTGAGCGGACCGTATTTCTTGCGCGCCTGCTTTTCGCATGCCAGCCGCTTACTCTTCTTGCTCTTGCTCTTGTATTTCGTCCGGCACGCCTTCAGCGCCTTGGCGAGCTTCTGCGCCCGCGTGAGCTTCTTCGCTTTGTAGGGCAGCACTCCGCCGCAACCATTGAGGGCGATCTTCGTGGTCTGTTCGATCGGCTTACCGTTCTGCGCGACGATCGTCGTCGGCATCTCGAGCTTGCTCGCGGCCACTTTGCACAGGCTGAAGTCTTCGCTTTCCGGCACGTACGGGGTCAGGGCCGAGTGCGGACCGGCGGGCAGGATCGTTTCGAAGCTCGTGAACGGCGCGTCCGGCGCGGTTTCGAATTTCGAGTAGGTGATGCCTTTTTTGATGTCGGTTTTGCCGTCGAGGATCAGCGTGATGCCTTCGCCCTGGAGCACGAACTCGACGTCTGGGAACGCGGCGTTGCCATGGGAGACCAGATAGGCAGGGCCTCTCAGAGGGTTGTTGAACACGGGCGTATGAACGATGCCTTCGCCGATCACCGAGCCTTCGTCGCAACTGGCCGGGTTGGCGTTGAACACCGCTTCCAGGCATGCTTGCTGGATCGTAGTCAGGCGCGAGGGCAGCACTTCCGGAAGCGTCAGATCCACTTTGTGGATGTTTGCCTGCCCCAGCCCGGCCGATTCGATCTTGACCGAGAAGGTGGTGCCGTTGGCTTTGCTGCCTTTGCCCTGCACCGACGCGGTCAGCTTCGGTTCGAACGCGAGGCTCGAGCAGCCGGTCAACGGGTAGTTCGTGCCGATCGGCGTGCTCCCGCCTTCGTAGGCTGTGAGCGTGCCTTCGATCTTGAGTTCTTCGCCGCAGTTGGTGGGGTTGAACTCGAACGGCTTGCCTTCCGGGCGTTCGACGGTCACGCTCAACGCTTTGAGCTGGACGGGCACACCTTTGAGCATGTCCGGTATCTGCCCACTGGTGACGGTCGCGGCGGCGGTTTCGGGGTTGATGTTGATCGTCGAGAACACGTTGACATAGCCGAGTTCGAACGGGCCGGCGTGCGCGAGCGTCTTGGCCAGAAGGCCGAACGGGCCCGACCCATGGTGCGCATTGGCGGTCAACGGGCCCGTCAGATACAGCGAGCCGTTCAGCGTCACGGGGCTTCCTCCGAGACCGGAGACGCTCGTCGTGTGCCCGACTTCGCTCGAGGCCTGGCAGGCGTCGGCTTCGGCTTCTGCTTCGCTGCACGGAGTGACCTGCGAGATCAGCGCGGCGGCGCCCGGCGGCAGTTTCATCGTCACCGATTCGATCGATTGGTCGCCATCCGGGCGCCCGATGTTCAGCGTGAACGGCGTATCTGCCGCCGCCTGTGTGTTCGTCGGCCCCGCCTGCACGCTCGGCGTGAACGGCAGGGCTCCTTCCGGGCACGGGCTCCCGCCCGGGCCAGACGTAATTTCGATCGGGCTTTCGCTCACGACCGGTGCCGTGGCTTCGTTCGGATCGAGCTCGCTCGTGAACGTTCCCACCGCTGGATACGAGCCGCAGTGGGCCGGCGTGGCCTGCGACGAGCGCGGGCCGTTCCACAGGTGCAGCGTCAGGCTTTCAAACGGCGCCTGTGGCGTGTTCTTGAACGTAGAGATCAGCTGGCCGGTTTCCTGGTTGATCGTCACTTCACCAGCCAGCTTGACCAATGTTTTGGACGTCGGTTCTTCGGCGATGAGGTAGAGCGCGAGCGGCGAGCCGAAGGGGTTGGTGTCCTGGTAGGCGAGGTAGACACCGCCGGTGAGATCTTCTTTCAGGTCAGGCGAACGGATGTCCACCGATCCGATCTTCGCCGCTTCCGGACAGCTCGCCGCGGCAGCAGTGAAGCCCTGCGTCCCGAGTTCTTCTCCAAGCGCCGCACCGGTCTGGCCTTCCAGTTCGCCACTCGAGTGTTCTTCTAGATCATTGCTTGGATCGACTTTTCCGAGGAAGCCTGACTGTCCGACACTGCACGTCGTCAGGCCATTGGCGGCCCCAGGGTTCGCCTGAATCCCCTTGGGCAGTTCCAGCCGTGTCGAGCTCACGTCGGCCTCGGCTCGACCTTCATAGCTCGCTTCGAGCGCCTTGGTCTGCGGCACCGTGACTTTGACGAGCAGACCTGTCGGGGTGCTCGCATCTTCGGTTTCGGCCTTCACTTCCAACGACGGATGGAATTCCAGTTCGCCGCAGCCCGTGAGTTGCGTCGGATTTTCATTCGGGATCCTCGGGTCTTCGCCTTCACGCTTCGTTTCCCCGCCGAGGCCCTTCAGCGGAGTTGCTGCCTGCCACGCTTCGCCTTGCACGGGCGCAGACAGCGACTCGCACTCTGTCGGCAGTGTCAGGAGCGGGGGCGTGCCTGTCGGAGCTTCATAGCCGAGATCGCATGGCTCAGCCGCCTCGTAGCGGACATTGCCGTAGCCGAGGCACGACCATCCGCGTGACTGGTCGTGGCGCTTGTCGCCTGCGATGCCCCAGAACGTGACTCTGGTGGCCAGCACCTGAACGTTCTCCGAGATGTCTCGAGCGCTGATCGTAACGCCGTAGTCTTCGCCCGTGCGAAGCGCGGTATCGAGGACGATCGGCACATGAATCACCGAGAACCCGAAGCGCGCCGGCTCGCCCGGCGCGGGCACGAGGTTGAAGACCGGGACGGTCCAGGTCTGGAGATGTAGCGTCGCATTTTCGTAGAAGGTCACGCTCGCCACCCCCACCACGGTGTCGGCTTCGCACGCGTTGACGCCGACTTCGCCTTGAGACCCGAAGGCCACATCCGGACACTCGGAGACCGCGTTTACGTTGCCGATCAGCCCGGGCGGCAGCCGGAAGCTCAGTTCCTTCTGCAGCGCGGGCGCCTGGGGCTCGAGTTCGGCTTTTGTGCCGGTGAACTCAGATTCGTAGGTCTGGTTGAGATCGAACGCCGTGGTGAGCTGAAACGGATGAGAGCCTGCCTGGACGTCCGGCTTGAATTCTTCGTTTTCGGCCTTCATTTCGTATGCTTCGACGCCGAAAGGCGTGGTGGGATCGCCGTTGATTTTCAGCGGCCGCAATAGTGGTTCCGTCGATCCGGCCCCGCCGCCGGTCACGGTCACCTGATTGCACAGAACGGCCGTTTCCTTACAGGCTTCCGGGGCATTGGACGCCGGTTCCGAAACCGTTTCGGCGCTCACCGCGACCTTGATGAGGAGTTTCAGTTCTTCGTAAGGCGGGAGCACGCCCACGAATACACACCTAACGGTCTGTCCGGTTTCCTCCGGACAGGTGAACGCAGCCTTGCGAGCCGCCCGTTCGTTGCTAACGACTTCGCTTTCGTGGGCGCCTTCGCTGATCCGTCGTGTGACGCTCGTGGCTTCGACCCCCGTCGGCAGCGTATCTGTGACCGTAACTTCCTGCACCCCGGCGCCGTTCACATCGGCATCGCCGAGGTTTGCCAGGTTCACCATGATCAGGCCTTCCCCGTTGTGGCCATCTTTCGCGAGGGGGAGAGTCGTGGGAGCCGAGCGCGATTCGAGATCCCAATGCGGAAGTTCAGCACCGAGCGCCCGCGGAGCGCCCAGCGCGCAGACCAGCAACAGCGCCGCCAAGGCGACGGTGCCGTGCACGGCTCTACGAGCCAGGTTGGTTGTCCGAGAGCTCGAAGTCATGATTTCTTCGTCTTGTTCGAACTCGTCTTCTTCTCGAGCGGCCCGTATTTCTTCCTGGCCTGCTTTTCGCACTCTACGCGCTTGCTCTTCTTCTTGTCCTTCTTACATGCCTTGAGCGCCTTCTCGAGTTTCTGAGCTCGCGTGAGGGGTTTCGCCGCCGGGACCGACACTTTCTCGGGTAGAACCGCCTGTTTCGGCAAGACCACGTTGCCCGAGCCAGAGAATGGCAAGCTGGCGGGCGACGGCAGCGCCGGCGGAGCCGCGGCGCGACCCTGACACCCTTCGCTTGCGCATTCGCCCTGGGCCGGTTCTGGCGCCGACGGGCACGGCGACGCGGATTCGCAGACGTGCGCGTCGTAGACATCGAAGTTGGTGTCGGTGTCCTGCGGCACGAGATTGTCAGCGGTGAGGAAGAACACGTCGTCACCGTTTTCGCTCGCGTCGAGGAACACCGATTCGTGTTCGGATTTGCCCGAGGAGACAAGGCCGACACAGCCGGCTTGGCTGTCGCAGCCGCCGACTTCGCCGGGCTCGTACTCGTACACGTTCTCAACGCCCACTTCGAGTTCTCCGAATTCGCGCGTGTTCTCTATCTTCGTCCGCTTTTCGTTCGTGACCGAGCCGAGGGGCAGGAGCGCATCCGCGCTGTTGAAGAACAGCCGGCCCTCGTTGGAGAGGTAGCGCGATTGATAGACGGCTCGACCGGAGCCCTGCACCTCGTATCCGGGGATGCTCGCCGCGAGCCAGTGGTCGGCGCCTTCCAGACCTTTGGTGTTCGTGGACCAGACTTCGTCACGGTCGACTACCAGGCCCAAGCCTTCGCCATCCGCAACAGGAGTGTCGAGCACGCCCGTGGGACGGGCACCGGACGGGTTGCACGAGGCGCACACGAGGCTTCCCCGCTGCGCGTCGTAGAGGTAGACCTCCTCATCGCGCGTCCCATTGCCGCTGGCGTCTTCGTTGTCATAGCCCGTCAGGCTTCTGTCGGACATGAACGTGAGGTAGCGGCCGTTGGGTGAGGTGCGGACGGTCAGTTGCTTGAGTTCAAGGTTCCCGCCCCCGTTCCAGTCCGGCCCATCTTCGGAGGACAGGGCAGCGATCAGCCTGGTCGGTTCCCATGCGCTGGTCGCACCGTCGTAGTGGCGCATGTACAGGTTGCACGTGATTCCGGGACGGGGCGGGTGTGACAGGCTGTTCGTGCAGTGCCCGCGCGTGGTCCCGGGCGCGAGCGCACCGTTGGCCACAAAGTAGACATAGGACCCGCCTTCGCCTTCGCCTTCTTCTTCTCCGCCGGCGGCGATGACCTTCGAGTCTGCGGCTCCGAGCAGCCCCGCGTTCGGCCCCGGGGTGAGATCCGTCAATTCGCTTGTCAGATGGCCGTCCACGACCTTCAGTTCGGCGACGTAGAGGTCGGGGGAGCCGACGGTCGCGCCGGATTCTGGCGTCAGGGGCTGCGTGTCGGTGAAATACACCTTCGATCCGTTGGCACTGGCCGCCTGAAAGACCGCGTCGGGCTTGATTCCACCCGTTTCTTCGGCGGACAGTTCGAGCGTCTGCTGCAGTTGGGTGTCACGAACATAGAGGCGTTCGCCGTCGGAATCCGACCAGGTCCAGAACACGAGTGACCCGTTTTCTGAGATCGCATGCCTTACGTTGGTCGTAAAGCCCTGGGACTTGTAGCGGCCCGCTCCGGTCCCGGCTTCGGGCACGGGGATCAGCGTTTGGTTGCCGGGAAGCAGGCTCACGGGCTGGAGCGTGCCTTCTTCTTTTTCGTTCCCAGTCCACTCGTAGAGCCCTTTGCCGGCTTTCTCGGATTTCAAGACGACGTGGCTCAGATCCGGCGTGGCGTCATCGATGAGGATCCCCGCGCTGAAACCGGAGTCTCCGCTGGTGGCTTCTTCTCCGAACCCCGGCCCAGGCTCGTTGAGCTTCGTCACAAGCGGCAGGAAGCCAGCATTCTCCGGATGCATCTCGGTGCCGTTTGCCAGCGCTTTCTCATAGCCTTCCACTTCCGAAGGTTCGGGCTGAATCTGGCTGTCATCGCGCAGGTAGGGCGTGTTTTCCTGTTCGCGCTTGCCTTCTTCTTCGACCGGTTGGCCGTCGACTTCAAGCGGTGGTGAGATCGGGGGATCGGCGAGCGGACCGGTCTTCCCGGGGAACGGATCAACCAGAGCGAGTGCGAGGTTGCTCGAGAAGAACTGATACTCGGGTGCTTCGCCTGGATTATCGCCGGCGCCGGTCGCATTCGGCGTATTTATGTCCGTCGTGTCCCATTCGTCATCCCCGCCTTCACGATCGCGCACCGAGAGGATCTGCGTGAGTTCGGGACCCCGGGCGCCTTCCGGTTCCTTTTCTGCGGGCATCGGCCCGTCCGCGACGTAGGTGATTGCATCACCGTTCGCGGCTGCCTGGATCGTGCCGCCTTCGGCGGTGGGCGCTTCAGGTTCGGCACCACCCTTCTTCGCAGGCGAGACCATTTCCCATGCGCGGCCGTCAGGCAGCAGTCCGAGGGTGGCGAGAACGTCGAATGTGTGTTCGCTCGACACGGTCTTGCCGAGCGCGTTTTCGGCGACCAACCGGTAGTGGTAGGCGCCGGCCGGCAGGCTCAGCAGCTCAACGCTCGCCTGCTCGTCACCGAAGCCTTCGCCTGCCAGGGCCACCGGGGCGCTCGCCTGACACGCAGAGGTCGAGCAGCTCGTGCTTCCGTATTCGAAGTAGTAGCGGGTGGGCGAGCCGGCGGGGCTGACCTGCGCCGTGAGGGTCGTCTGGTTGGACGCTGACGGCGGCGGTTCGCTGCCGTGAGCGTCGAGGCTGCTGACGGTTGGCCTCCCGGCCGGTTCGAGCTCGAACACGTCTACCCGGTTGGAGGCCCCGTCACTGACGAACACATCGCCCGTCTGCGGATCGACGGCGATCCCATCGCCTTCCTTCAGACCCGGCGCGCCGAAACGCTGCAGGAGCTGACCTTCCCCTTCCGCTGGGGTGCCGGAGCCTTCGACAGGGCTGAACGCGGCCACCGTAGTCAGCGGTTCGCCGGCGACGCTTCCGACATTTGTGACGTAGACGTCGTCTTCTTCATCGACGCCGTTCGCAGCGATGTCGCTCGGGTTCACGGCCACCGCGGTCGATTCTTCGAAGTCGAGGGCATGAACCAGCACCGTGCCGTTGCTCCCGGCGAGCTTTGCGACCACGCCGACTTCTTCACCCTCGAGTTCGTCAAACAGTTCAGCCAGACCCGATCCAGCTTCCGCTTCGTTCCCGCTGGGGACGGAACCGGCGTAGAAGTTGCCGTGGGATTCGACAGCGAACGCGCTCCGCGCCGGCCCCAGCGCCCCCGACTTAACGACCTTTGCGGTAGCGGACAGGTTTTCCGCCGCGTCTCCGAGCGCGACGATCTCACTGGGCTGCACACCCTCGTAGACGAACAGGCCGCCGCTCGGGTCGACCGCGACACCGTCGATCGATTCCTTGAACTTGTGGCTGCCGACCGCTTCGAGGTTGGAGTTGAGCTTGTAGAGGTATTCCTCTTCTCCCAGTTTCCCTTTGTTGCCCTTCTTGGCGCCCGCCACATAGACATCGCCCACGGAGGGATCTTCCGCTTCATCACAGGATGTCGCTGCCTGCACACAATTATCGACGGCGACAGCTTCGGGAAACGGGACGGCTACCGACTTCACGAAGGTCTCGCCGACGACTTCGCCGTCGCCGCCTACGACGGGCTTGAACTCCTCGAGGCGGCCGTTTTCGCGGTCGGCGACATAGACGTCGCCGGTCGAGCGGCTGACAGCGATGCCCGAGGGGTGGAAGAACTGACCCGCGCCCGTTCCCAGCGCGCCGAAGGAGAAGCTGAAGACATGCTGGCGCTGACCGGCGGCCAGAGCCGAAGCGCTCCCCAGCAGCGAGGCGCCGAGGACGACGCACAGCACCACGGCCGAGCGGGGTCCCCTGTGCCGCCAGCGTAGCGCTCGGTGGCGCCGCGCGGCGAAGCGCACCGACGGCGTCTGCCACCGGTATCGCGAGGAAGCATCCCCGCTGCCGTCGACCCCTGTCCTCACCCTGCCTCCCTCTCAGCTAGCCCATCCATGGGGACCGTCGCTCTCCCTCTCCGCTGCGTCTCTCGAATAAGTGTATCCAGTCGTATCCAGCTGTCAAGCGCAGAGCGGTCGCGCCCTCACATCAGTGGCCCACGCCCAGCGACGCAGACGAGGTCCGCGGGTCGCGGTCTTCGCGACGACCGATAAACGGTTGTGCGCACCGGAAACGTGAGCGGGCGCGGTGCCAGGGATGGCGCCGCGCCCGCTCTTTGCTGCCACAGACCTCTACGGCCTATGTATCGATCTGTCCGTCAGTCAACGTTGCTCGTTACGACCTGACTTCCACGTACGTCGCGTTGCTGATCGAGACACCTTCGACGAGCTGGAGCGACGGGGCGGGCCCGACCCAACCGGCGCCCTCTTCAGCTTCGGTCAGGAGATCCTGTTCGCCTTTTCCTTCGCCGAATTCCATGCCGGCCGTCAGGCTCATGTGGTTGAGGCTGGCCAACGTGAACACGCCGGCAACCGAGCCGGTTGTCCGGAGTTTGACGACTCCACCGCATTCGAATTCAATGAAGTAGATGCCTGATTTGGGGCTGAAGTCGTTCCAGACTTCGCCTGAGGCCGGTTCGAGTGAGCTCAGACCTTTTTCACCGTGGTCGACCAGCGTGGTCGTCTCCGGGTTGGTCCTGAGTTCTTCTGCCGCGGCTCCTACGGTTTTGCAGGGCAGACCCTCGAATTTGCAGCCGTTGAACACTGAAACCTCGGTGTTCGATTTCGGCCCGGTGATTTCGCCGGTTGTCGTGCTCGAGGAGCATTCGACGTTGTTTTTGCCGAAGGCCGGCGTCTCGAGCGTCGCCTTACCGCTCGTCGCTACGGTTTTGATGCCCGGCTTTTTTTCGAAGCTCCCCTTGTGTGCTTTGGCAGATTTCGTGGTGCACGTGCCGTTCGCGTATTCACCCTTCTTCTGTGCAACACACTCCGAGAATGGCATCGCTTCATACGCGCCCTTGTGGCTGGGTTTGCCTTTCTTCTCGGCGACTGACGTGCAGCTCGAGTTGCTGTAGACGCTCTTCTTTTTGGCTACACACGCGTAGTACGTGCCCGCCGACGCGCTCGATGCCGCCAGGGCGCTGATTGCGAGCACGGCCAACGCGGCCACGACGCAAACCCCAAACATGCTTGTGCGTTTCATCTGGTTTCACTGCTCCTTTTCCCTCTAGGAATAGAACAACCGACCCCGAGAATCCCCTCTTCAGGACAACAGCGCCCCGAAGCCAGTCATAGCCATTGGCCTTCCCTCAAGCCAACGGTCATGTGCGCCCGACCTTGCCAGAAAACATCCGCTGAGTCAAGGTCAAGCCCATACCGCGTCGAAAGCCTCCGCCCCGAACTCCCTGACGGGAACTCGATTCCTGGCGATGACCCGGGCAGTCCGCACCCCTCTGCGACGCTTGACATCATGTCGCCGCGACCGTACCACAGGCGCAGGCTTGTCGTCAAGACGTGCCCCGGCGTCAAGCCTCCGCGGCGCGCAGTCAAGCGTTTTACAGCACTCAGCTCAAGCGGCGCACGGCCACAGTCCGGTCCGCCTCCGCCACGATCTCCCAACCTGGAGTGCCCTCTTGGCGAAAGAGCTGTCCTACGACCGCCGTAGGCCCGGGCAGGCCCCGCCCACCCTCCTCGCCCGCGCGCGCGTCATGGAAGACCACATGCCCGCCGACCGCCACGAAGCCATGCCAGGAGGACCAGTCGAGCGCGCAGCCCCGCTCGGAGTGGTCGCCGTCGATGAACACCAGGTCCACCGAGCCCTGCCAGCGGGCGGCCGCGTCATGGGAGAGGGCGACGTGCCAGCGCACCTGCGGCGCCTGTGTACCGCGCCGACGTGCTGCGCGAGCAAGCGCGCGGCGAGTGGCCCACTCGGTCGCTCCCCAGCCACCCGGCAGTGCGTCGGGATGCGAGCCGAAGGGGTCGATCAGATGCAGCTCCGCGTCCGGACCCAAGGCCTCGAGCAGCGCCAGCGCCGACGCCCCCTCGTATACGCCGATCTCCACCGCCCGCCGGGCGCCCCGCGCAGCGTCGAGCAGCACGCGAACGTCCTCGTGCGAGTGCATGGTCCGCGGGGGTATTGCGCCCAACCCCACCGCCAGCGCGCGCAGGCGGACGTCGTCTCGCATACGCGCGGGCGTCAGGCTGCGGAGCGCTTGGGGCAGGATCGCCACACAGCCACCCTACGTTCCCGCGCGCGAACACGCCGGTCAGTCGCCTTCATCGCGATCGATCCGCGCGCACGGCGCCGATCGAGCTCAGACCGCGGAGACCTGCTCCTCCTCGGCCACGCGGAACGAGGAGCCGCAGCCGCACGCAGCGACCACGTTGGGGTTGCTGACCTTGAAGCCCGCGCCCTGCAGGCTCTCCTCGTAGTCGATCGTGGAACCGCGCACGAACTGCAGGCTCTCGCCGTCCACCAGCAGCTTCAAGCCGTGGCTCTCGAACACCACGTCGCTCTCGCGCTGCTCGTCGAACGCCAGCTGGTACTGGAAGCCCGAGCAGCCGCCGCCACGCACGCCCACGCGCAGACCCGCCACACTCACGTCCGCCTGCTGAGAGGCGAGGAACTCATGCACCTTCTCGGCGCCCTTGTCGGTGATGTCGATCATCGCGTCGCTCCTATTGCTAGCTCCAAGACTTTCCAAAGTATAGCGCCGGTCGCCCATGGCGCACGGCCGTCTGCCGCTCTACAATGCCCAAAATGCAGACCGGTATGAAAGAGATGCCGAATGGGTTGTCGAACGCCCGGCCGAGCGGCCCATGGACGCCCGAGGAGATCGCTCGCAACGAGCGAGTCGCACGAGCCCGCGTCGCACGCGACCGCAAGCGCGGCGTGAGCGCGAACCTCGAGGAGGCCGTAGCGCTGGCACGGTTCGCGAATCGCTTTTCGGGGGCCTTCCAGCATGGCAAACGCGCTTGACCCTGTACCGCTGCTCAGGCACTTGAGCGAGCGCCAAGTCGAGCACATAATCATCGGCGGGTTTGCTGTCAACGCCCATGGTCACGTGCGTTCCTCGAAGGACCTCGACATCGTCCCGAGCCCCTCTCGCGAGAACCTCGAGCGCCTGGCCACGGCCCTCGTCGACGTGGGTGCGCTCGACGCAGAGGCCAGCGACTTCACCCCAGCCGAGCTTCCGCGATCAGCTACGCAGGTGGATGATCTCGCCCAGGGAGGCAACTTTCGTCTCACGACCGATCTCGGGGATCTCGACATCATGCAGTGGGTCAGCGGGATCGAGGTGGAGGATCTCTACGCCGAGCTCGACCGAGACGCACTCCAAGGTAGCGTCGAAGGCATTTCCGTGCGCGTGTGCGGGTTGGCCCACCTGCGCGCTATGAAGCGCGCGGCTGGACGACCGCAGGACATCGAAGATCTCGAGCGTCTGGCCAGCGCATGACCTGCCGTCGGCGGACGGGCGCATAGGGTCACCCGAGACCTTCTAATCTTGAGGCGGTGCCCTCAGCACAGGACATAAAGCAGCGCATCGAGACCGCCATCCCTGGAGCGCACGCCGAGGTCGAGGACTACACCGGCGGTGGCGATCACTTCAGCGCCACCGTCACAGCCGACGCGTTCGAAGGCCTCGGCCGCGTGCAGCAGCACCGCCTCGTCTATGAGGTCTTCGGATCTGAGATCGGCGGGGCGATCCACGCGCTCGCGCTGAAGACCCAAGTCCCGTCGAAGACCCCCACCCCCTGACAGCCAGGAGCATTCCATGTCCGCCAGCCAGTTCGAGCCGCTACCCATGTCAGTCAGCCAGCCCAGCGCAGCGCCCGCGCCGGAGGAGCAGTCCAACCCGATCCGCGACGCCATCGCCGAGGCGATCGCCGAGCACAAGGTGATCCTGTTCATGAAGGGCACGCCGGAGGCGCCCGCCTGCGGCTTCTCAGCGCGCACCGTCGCCGCGCTGCAGGCACTCGACGCGCCGTTCGCAGCCGTCGACGTGCTGCCCGACCCGCGTATCCGCCAGGAGCTCACCGCGATCTCCAACTGGCCCACCGTTCCTCAGCTGTTCGTCGACGGCGAGCTCGTCGGCGGCTGCGACATCGTGACCGAGATGCACGAGTCAGGGGAGCTCGCGCAGGCGTTGCTGTAGCGTCCCGCGCCGCATGGCTTCAGTCGCGGTCGCAACCGACAGCACTCACTATCTCCCCCGGACGCTTGCCCAGAAGGAAGGCGTCCACCAGGTCAGCCTCTACGTGGGCTGGCAGGGCCGGCCCGAGCGCGAGCTCGAGATGGACGGCTTCGACGCCTTCTACGAGCGGCTGCGCGAGGACCCCGAGCTGCCAACCACCTCGCAGCCGTCCATCGGCGACTTCCTCGCCGTCTGGGAGCCGCTGATCGACGCCGGCCACGACGTCGTCTCGATTCACCTCGCCGGCGGCATCTCCGGCACGTTCGAGGCCGCCCACCAGGCGCACGCGCTGCTCGCCGAGCGCGGCGTCGGCGAGCGCGTGGCGGTCATCGACGGGGAAACCGCCTGCGGTGGGATGGGCCTGCTCGTGCTCGCCGCCTGCGCCTCCGCGCAATCCGGCGCCGACCTGGCCTCAGTCGTCGCGCACGTGCGTGAGACACGCGAAGCGCTGCGCATCTGGTTCTGCCTGGACACGCTCGAGTATCTCAAGCGCGGCGGGCGCATCGGCAAGGCGCAGGCCTGGCTCGGGGGCACGCTGAGGATCAAGCCGATCCTCTCGCTCGAGTACGAGATCGTGCCCGTCGAGCGCGTGCGCACCGCCGGCCGGGCGTTCGAGCGGATGGTCGCCTACGCGCAGGACCTGTGCGACAGCGGCGCCGACGGCTGGGTCGTCCAGCACATCCAGGCGCCCCAGCAGTCCCAGCGCCTGATCGACCGCTGCCGCGAGATCTTCGACTCCGAGCCCGTCTTCACCTCAGAGGTCGGGCCCGTGATCGGCACCTACACCGGCCCCGGCCTGATCGGCGTCGGCGCCATCCCGCGCGCGCTGCTCGCCTGATCAGCCTGAGCGCCGACGAGCGCGGCGCAGCATGCGTACACCAAGCATCAGACCGACCACGGCAGCGCCGACGGTGATCTCCGTCCGGTGGCGCTCCACGTGCGCGCGCCAATCGGTCGCGCGGGTGACCTCGCCGCGCAGCCGCGCCACCGACACCGCCAGCTCCGCACGGTTGGCCTCCATCGAGCTGCGGATCTCCGCCGGCGTTCGCTGAGCCATCAGCTCCCGCCCCCCGTTGGCACGGCCGGGACCGGCGCGCTCGGCTGGCCGTCCGCGGCGCCTGCCGCGTCCGCGCTGACCGCCTCACGGATCTTGCGCGCCTCCTCCATCGCCATGTTCGGCATCGGCGGCGAGCTTTTTTTGACGACTTTCGCGGCGATCAGACCGGCGATAACGCCAAGGATCACCAGGATCACAGCCATCGCGAAGAAGCCCCAGAAGTAAGCGAACTCGCCCACCGGCAGGTAGAAGTAGAGCAGCCACGCGCATCCCACCAGTGCGAACACGAGCGCTGTCATGAAGAACACACCCGCGGCGACGCCCACCACCGCGCCCTTAACCAGCTTGGCCGCCTTTTCGGTGACCTCCGCCTTCGCCAGCTCGATCTCTTCGCGCACCAGCAGCGTCGCGCGCTCGGACACCTCCGTGATCGCCGTGGCGATGTTCTGGGGCTGGGCGCCATCCGGGCGCTCGCCGAAAGGCGGTGGGAACTCCTCGCTCACTCCGGCGGCTCCTCGTCGAACACGCGCCTCCACACGACCGCCGCCGCGCGGTTGGCGACGATCGCGACCAGCGCGCTGACCCCCGCCAGCACCCCCTGCCACATCAGGCGCTTCAGCATCTCGTTCTCCATGATCTCGGCAGTCTATTGCCCGCCGGGGTCGCCACCTCGACGTGGCCCCCCGCGTGACCCTCCAGCGTCGTTCATGTCCACTCAGCCGACGCCCGCGCGCCCGGCCGCGCGGGTCTCCAGGCCGCCGCACACCGCTTCCACCACCAGCCACTTGGCCCGCTCGAAGTACGCCTCGTCCTGCGGCAGCAGGCCGAAGATCCAGCCCGTCAGCAGCTGCTCGATCGCGCCGTAGAAGGCCATCGCCGCGAAGCGCGCGTCGATCTCCTCCTTGAACACGCCCTGCTCCTGGGCCTTCACGATCATCCCGCCGATCAGGTCGTACGCCTCGCGGATCATGGCGATGTGCGTGTTGCCGAACGAGTTGGCCGCGCGCGTCACCTCCACGATGATCACCTTCATCAGATCCGGGTCGTGCTGGTAGCTGTCCACGATGAACGACGCGATCGCCAGCAGCTTCTCGCGCACGGGGATCGATTCCCCCCCGGGGACGATGCGCCGTCCACGTCGCGGATCAGCTCGAGCATCACCTGCCAGCGCTCCAGGAACAGCGTGTCCAGGATCTCGTCCTTGGAGGCGAAGTAGTGATAGACGAGGCCGTAGGCCACGCCCGCCTCGTCGGCGATGTCCGACACGCGGCACGCGTGAAATCCCTGGCACGCGAACACGCGCACCGCCGCGTCCAGGATCAGACGACGCTTGTCCGGCGCGTCCTTGCCGCGCGCCATCCGCGGTCGCGAGGCGCTCATACCGCCACCGCCTCCTGCACCGGCCAGCGGTAGGCCTCCGGGCGGCGGTTGGCCAGCGACGGCAGGCGCTCGCGAATCTGCTGCTGGCGCTCGAGATCGAGATCCGCGACGATGTGGCCCGGGCTGTCCGGCGCCTGCGCGAGGACCACGCCCCACGGGTCCACGATCATCGAGCGTCCGCCCGAGTGCTGGCCCGCCGGGTGCTCGCCCACCTGGTTGGCCGCGATCACGAACGTCTGGTTCTCGATCGCCCGCGCCCGCACCAGCACCTCCCAGTGCTCGCGCGTGGTGGTCAGCGTGAACGCCGCCGGCAGCGCCACCAAGCGCGCGCCCTGCACCGCCAGTATCCGGTAGAGCTCCGGGAAGCGCAGGTCGTAGCAGATGGACAGGCCCAGCTCCACGCCACCGGCTGTTCGCGACAGCACGATCTCATCTCCAGGCTGCTCCAGCTCCGACTCGCGGTAGGAGCGCCCGCCGACCTCCACGTCGAACATGTGCAGCTTGCGGTAGACCGCGCGGATCTCACCGTGCGGGTCCACGTGCACCGACGTGTTCGCCAGCTTCGCCTGGCCGGGTACGCGCTCGAGGATCGAGCCAGCCACCAGATCCACGCGCAGCTCGCGCGCGATCGCACGCGCCCACTCGATCGCCGCGCCGTCCAGCGCCTCCGCGCCCGCACGCAGGTCCTCCTGCGATCCCATCGCAGTCCACTTCTCGGGCAGTACGATCAGCTCCGCGCCGTCAGCCGCAGCCGCGCGCGTGAGGCGGTCGGCGACAGCCATGTTCGCCACCTGATCGGCGGTCGAGTTGAGCTGGACTGCCGCCACCCTCACAAGCGCATCCCCTTCCGCGGGGCCCGCGTCCGCAGATCCCGCATCGAGCCCAAACCGGAACAGATTGACTGGTCAATCAATCTGCGTAGCATAACGCCCACGCGAGCAACCGCGCGGCCCGCGACACCGCCGCGCGAGCGCTCGCTACAGCGTTTCCGCCGCGCGGTGGCGACGCAGCGCAGCCAGCAGCAGCTTCGAGTGCATCGCCCCGATCAGCTCCCGCAGAGGTTCCGCGCCCGCCTCCACGATCTCCATCGCCCGCTCCACCTCAACCTCGCCCGCCAAGCGCTCCAGCAGCGCGCGCACCTCCTCCTCCACCAGCGGCTCCAGCGCCTTGCGATAGCGCAGCGTGTCGTACACCGTGAACCCCAGCGCCTCCTCGTAGCCGCCCGCGCGGAAGCTCGCGATCGCCTCGATGATGTTCACGTCGTCGCGGTCGTATCCGCGCTGGTTGGGGGTCAGCACCCCGATCTCCGCCAGGCGCTCGAGCACGTTGCGCGGCACGCCGTAGCGCTCGCGCACGAGCTTGCGCGACACGCGGCCCTGGTCCTCCGCGTTGATCAGCGCCCGCTCCAGGATGCGATCCTCCAGCTCGATCAAAGCGCGCACGCGCTCCGGGTCCTCCTCCAGCGCCCCCTTGATCACGCGCAGCGGCATGAAGCGCTCCTCCTGCAGGCGCTTGATCAGCTCGATCCGCTCCACGTACTGCGGTGGGTAGTACGCCATGTTGCGCGAGGTGCGCACGATGTCGCTGCCCTCGCCCAGCAGCCCTTCGCGCAGGTAGTAGCGGATCGTGCCCGGGCTCACGCCCGAGCGCTGCGCCAGCTCGCTCATCTTCAACAGCTCAGGCCGCGCCGAGGAGTCGCCCGCGAGCGGCGCAGCCGCGCTCATCGTCTCGCGCCCACGCTCATGCCCGGAACGCCGGGGTGGGTGGGGATCCACTCTTTTCCGTCGGGCCCGCAGCCGCGCCGGACTCCAACAGCTCAGCCACCTGCTCGGGCGAGTAGCCCGCCGCCGCCAGCACCTCCTGCGTGTGCTCGCCCAGCGCCGGTCCCGGAAGCCGCGCGTGCTCGCCCGGCGTGCGCGTCAGCTTCACCGGGATCCCCAGCTGGCGCACCGGGCGCTCCGCTCCCGGCTGATCCAGCTCCACCACCATCTCGCGAGCACGCACCAGCTCCGAGTCCAGCGCTTCGTCGAGCTCCAGCACCGGCTCGAGGCAACAGTCGTGCTTGCGCGCGAACGCCTCCCACTCCTCGCGCGTGCGCGTCTTGAAGATCTCCTGCACCTGCGCGTGCGCCTCCGAGCCCGGGCGCTCGAACTGCATCGCCACCAGGTCCTCGCGGCCCACGCCCCGGCACCACGCCTGCCAGAACTTCGGCTCCAGCGCCCCCAGCGACACCCAGCCATCCGAGCACTCGTAAGGGCGATAGCACACCAGCGCGCCCGCCAGCGGCAGATCGCCACGACGCGGCACCGCTCCGTCCGCGAAGTGCGCCGCCGCCACCATCGCCAGCCAGGACAGCGCGCCGTCCGACATCGACACGTCCACCATCTGGCCTTCGCCGGAACCCGGATGCCCAGACCGTCCGTCTCTGGAGGCCGAGCCGTCGCGCTCGCGCAGCGCCGCCATGATCCCGAACGCCGCCATCAGCGCGCCGCCGCCCAGGTCCGCGATCTGACCCGCGGCCTGCACCGGCTCCCCACCCTGCGGGGAGGGCGGGGCTCCTGTCAAACCCAGCAGGCCGATCAGCCCCAGATAGTTCATGTCGTGGCCCGACGCGTCGCGTTTCGGGCCTGTCTGGCCGTAGCCCGAGATCGCGCAGTACACGATCCCCGCGTTCTCCTCGCGCATGCGCTCGTAGCCCACGCCCAACCGGTCCAGCACGCCCGGCCGGAAGGACTCCAGCACCACGTCCGCGTCGCGCACCAGCGCCAGCAGCGCCTCGCGGCCGCCGTCGCTCTTCAGGTTCAGGCGGACCGAGCGCTTGTTGCGGTTCAGCGACAGGAACAGCGCCGACTTCGCGCTGTCGTGCCCGGGTGGGTGGGTCTCATAAAAAGGAGGCGACCAGCGGATGTAGTCGCCCATCCCCGTGTCCTCCACCTTCACCACGTCCGCGCCGAAGTCCGCCAGCAGCAGCGAGCAGAACCCGCCCGGGAGAAGGCGCGACAGGTCGAGGACGCGGACGCCCTCCAGGGGGAGGCTCACCGCCGTACCTCCACGCGCACGCACCCGGCGGCCGGTAGGCCGCCTCTAGAGATGATGTTCACGCGAGGCTCCCCTCGCGCTGCGGGATCGCCAGCATCGCGCGGGCCTCCTGCACGGTGGCCGGCCGACGGCCCACGTCCTCCGTCATCTGCCGTGCCTTCGCGATCAGCTCGCCGTTGGACTTCGCCATCTCGCCGTTCGGCAGGTACAGGTTGTCCTCCAGGCCCACGCGGATCGAGCCGCCCAGGGTGAGCGCCGCCGACACCAGCATCCACTGGTCGCGAGAGATCCCGATCACGCCCCAGTGAGAGCCCTCCGGGATGTTGTCCACCATCGCCGCCAGGTTGCGCGCCGCCGGCGGGATGCCGCCCACCACGCCCATCACGCAGTCCACGTGCAGCGGCTGCTTCAGCACGCCCATGTCGATCAGCGGCGCCAGGCTGCCCACGTGGCCCACATCGAAGCACTCGTGCTCCGGTTTGATGCCCAGCTCGTTCATCGCCTCCAGCAGCTCGATGATCTCACCGAACGGGTTCGCGAACACCATGTTGAACACGAACTGCTTTTTCGACCTCGAGTACTTCGCGTAGTTCATCGAGCCCATGTTCAGCGCCGCCACCTCTGGCGGGCATGCGCGCAGGTACTCGATCCGCTTGGCCACCGGCACGCCGATCGTGCCCGTCGAGAAGTTGATGATCGCCGCGTCCCCCACCTCGTGGCGGATCGCCTCCGTGATCGCCTGGAAGTCCTCGATCTCATATGACGGCGTGCCGTCCGGTTTGCGCGCGTGGATGTGAATGTGCACGCCGCCCTCATCCACTATCCGCCGCGCCTCCTGCGCGTACTCCTGCGGGGTGTACGGGATCGCCGGGCACTGCTCGCGGTTGGCGATCGCGCCCGAGATCGAGCAGGTGATCACTACGGGGTGCTCGAGGCTCATGGGATGTGTGTCCTCACTGTGTCCGCCGTCGTTTGTGTGTCCGCTTTTGCGTTTGGTGCGCCATGGCTATACAGGCACCACGCCGTGACGCTTCCACGGGCGCTCGATCTTCTTGTTCTGTGACATCTCGAGCGCGCGGCAGATCGTCTCACGCGTCTCGCGGGGGTCGATCACATCGTCGATCACGTCGTTGCCGGCGGCCACGTACACGTCGAAGATCTTGCGGAAGCCCTCGATCAGCTCCGCCTTCTTCGCCGCAGGGTCCTCCGCCGCGTCCACCTGTTTGCGGAACGCGATCTCCACCACGCCCTCCGCGCCCATCACGCTGATCTCAGCGCTCGGCCACGCCACGATCAGGTCCGGCTCATACGCGCGCCCGTTCATCACGTAGTAGCCCGCGCCGTACGCCTTGCGCGTGATCACCGTGATCTTCGGCACCGTTGCGTTGGCCACCGCATACAGCATCTTCGCACCGTGGCGGATGATGCCTTCCGCCTCCACCTTCGTGCCCACCATGAAGCCCGGCACGTCCTGGATGAACACCAGCGGGATCGCAAACGCGTTGCACAGGTTCACGAAGCGCGCGGCCTTGTCCGCCGAGTTGTTGTCCAGGATGCCGCCCAGATGCTTCGGCTGGTTGGCCACGATCCCCACCGGCCTGCCACCGAAGCGCGCGAAGCATGTGATTATCGTCTTCGCCCACTGGCCCTTGATGTCGAAGTACTCGCCGTCGTCAACGATCCTCGAGATCACCTCGTACATGTCATACGGCTGGCGGTTGGAGTCCGGCAGCACGTCCAGCAGCTCCTCCTCGCGCCTGTCGATCGGATCCGACGCCAGCAGCACAGGTGGCTTCTCTTCGCAGTTCTGGGGCATGTAGGAGAGGTACTGCTTGATGCGCTCGATGCACTCCTCGTCGCTTGCCACCTCCATGTCGCCCACGCCCGACTTCCGGCAGTGCACGCGCGAGCCGCCCAGCTCCTCCTGAGTGACGTCCTCGCCGATCGCCGCCCGCACCAGGTGCGGGCCCGCCAGCGCCATCGAGCCACGACCCTTGACCATCGGCACGAAGTCCGCCAGTCCCGGGATGTACGCCGTGCCCGCCGCGCACGGGCCCATCAGCGCCGCCACCTGCGGGATCACGCCGCTCATCACCACCTCCTCGCGGAACAGGTGCCCCGAGCCCGCGAACATCGCACCCGCCGCCTCCTGCACACGCGCGCCAGCCGAGTCCAGCAGCCACACGAACGGCATCCGCTTCGTCAGCGCCAGCTCGCGCAGGCGTGTGACCTTCAGCTCCCCCGTCATCCCCATCGAGCCCGCCATCACCGTGAAGTCGTACGCCGCCACCGCCGTCAGCCGGCCGTTGACCTTGCCGTAGCCCGTGATCACGCCGTCGGCCGGCGCATCCACGCCGTCCATCGCCCGCTGCGAGACGTGCGGCCGGCCGTGGATGCCCATCTCCACGAACGTGCCCTCGTCGATCAGCAGCGCTATGCGCTCGCGCGCCGTCAGCTTCTCGCGCTCGTGCTGCGCCGCGATCTTCTCCTCGCCGCCGCCCAAGCGGATCTTCGCGCGGCGGGCCTCGAGGTCCTCCACAAGTGGGCGCAGCAGCGAAGACTCTGTGGAGGATCTGGCCACGTTCGCCATCCTAGCCGTATCAGCCCGAGGTGGGAAGTAAAGAGCCCTACTGCTTACTTTGGCTGCTTACACATCGAGGCCCAGCGCGAGCACAAGCGCGGCGTTTAGTCGCCGCAGCGTGAACGGATCAAGCGAACCACGACGATGAACTAGACGATCCTTGGCGATATTGACGATCCAGTCGCAGTTGGCGACGCTCGGCTCGTGAACGCCGTGGGATCGCGTCAACTCGACCTCGGCGACGTGACCGCGCACAGTGCTCGTCACCACCACACAGTTGAGGCGGGTCAGGACGGGGACCGCTGTTTCGCGTGTTGCGATGACGACCGGCCGAACGATCGGGCCGAGATCGGCGTCCCAGACCTCACCGCGCGCGATCACAACATCGCGTCGCCGGCCAGAGCGGCCGCGGCATCCAGTACGCGGGTCTCCTCTGCGGTGAGCGGCGTCGCCGTGTATGCCGCGCAGTAGGAGTCCGCCACCCGCGTCTCCCGCAACTCGTCCTCGAGCAGCCCGATGGCGGCACGAACGGCCTCCGCTCGCGACCCGAACGCCCCCTGTGCGACCGCGGTGTCCAGTAGGCGCAGCTGCTCCTCCGTAAGACGTACCGCAATTTGTGACATGCGGAAAGCATACCACCGTGGGATGCACGACGGTCGGTCAGCGACCCTTCCACTGCGGCTCGCGCTTCTCGAAGAACGCCGTCACGCCCTCCACGATGTCCTCCGTGGACATCGCCAGCGAGAGCTGCGCGCGCAGATAGTCCAGCGCGTCGTCCAGCGGCATGTCCAGCTGGCGGCGCATCGCGTCCTTGCCCAGGCGCATGATCACCGGCGACTTCGATGCCAGCTTGCCCGCCCACTCCGCCACCAGCCCGTCGAGCTCCGCGTCCGCCACCACGCGGTTGACGATCCCCGCCGACAGCGCCTCCTGCGCGCTCCAGCGCTCGCCCAGCAGCAGCAGCTCGTTGGCCTTCTTGCGCGGCACGTTGCGATAGATCAGCGCCATGATCATGAACGGGAACGCCCCCACGTTGATCTCCGGCGTGCCGAACGTGGCCTCTTCGGAGGCCACGATCAGATCGCACGCCAGCGCGATCCCAAGCGCACCCGCCAGCACGTGCCCGCGCACCGCGCACACCGTCGGCTTGCCCAGCTCCCCGATCAGCTTGAACATGCTCACGAAGCGCTCCGAGCCGAAGTGCTTGTGCACGAGCGCCGCATCCGCGCCGAAGCCCCCCAGGTTGGCGCCCGAGGAGAACGTCTTCTCGTGCGAGGACGCCAGCACCACGCAGCGCACCGCCTCCTCGTCGCGTGCGCGCTCGAACGCCGCGATCAGGCCGCCCAGCAGCTCCGGCGAGAGCGCGTTGCGGGTGTCCGGGTCGTTCAGCGTGATCGTCGCGACGCCCGAGTCGGCGACTTCGTACAGGACCTTGTCGGCGGATGGCGTCTCGCTGGGCACCGGCGCATCGTATCCCGATCGCGGTCTGGTGGGCAGTAAGCAGCGCTACTGTTTACTTGGCGTGCCCAGCGACCTGGGCACCGTGCTGTGCTCAGTTACACACACGGCAGTGTCCCACCGCGCACTCACATGCGGACGGGATCGGATCGGCGCGTCGTGAAGGACCCCAGCGTCTCACCCACTCGAGCGCCACGACCTCCGTCCGGTCCCCGACTCCGCCTGGCCAGCAAGCGCCAAGCATCCTCGACACGAGCCGATCCGTATCTGGCTCGGCTCTGCTCGACACCGATTCGATGTGCGCAGCGATGCCTGGCTCGCCTGAGTGAGCCCCCATGACACGTGCATCGACCCTGGAGCGCTGGGGCATTAGCGCGGGGCCCGCGGCGCCTCGCCGATCTGAGGAGAGGCACCACGAGACCGCGGTCAGACGTCATGCAATCTGTGGAACCCGCGCGATGCTCTCCCGGTAGAGCGCCATCTGCGCCGCGATCGCCTCGTTGGCGAAGCCGTCGACCTCGCGCAGACGGTCAACCACGAGGCTCGCGTCGATGAGGGTGCGTCGAAAATCCTCACTCTCGCGTACCGCCGCGAGCTGCTCGGCGGAGCCGTACAACTCGATGTAGCCGTTGAGGTCCGCGTTGGCGCCGAGCAGCACCACGTCGAACTTCTCGATGCGGCCCTCCTGCTGCAGTCGCCCGTAGAGGCCGATCGCCTCGTTGAACACCTCGAGCCCACGCTCCTCGCGTCCGCGAACAGGCGTGCCCCAGCCGATGAACAGCACTCGGTCGGCCATGCCGACCCCCTTCCCTAACGGCCCGACCCGTCGCCGGGCCTGTCTCCGCAGAAGCTAGCAATCGCCACGGGAAACGGGTGGACACCGCGTGAACATGAAGCGGCCCCGAAGGCACGCGAGCGCCCATGCCGCCGGCGACGCTGCCACACCCCCCTCTCACACTGGCATTGCCGCCAGTAGTAACTACTTACTCTTGGCCGCGCGCCGCTTCTTGGTGCTCGAGCGCTTGACGCTCGCCAGCTTCTTCAGCTGAGCTTCGCCGATCGTCTCCTTCGCCGGCGGCGGCTCCACCGACACGGGAACTTCGGTCCCCGTGATTTCGATCGCGGAGGACGAGTGAATGTAATCGCGACCGTGACCCTCGCTCACAGACTCCGCCACGCGCACCGGCAACCCGGCTTCGGTGATGAACACGTCCATACGGGTGTGGATCTCGGCTCGCAGCTTGCTGAGCTCATTGCTCGATACGCCCTTGACGAGGGCCAGCGGCTCAATCGAAGCGCTGAACTCAGTGGTCTGCTGCCCGCCGACGGTCGCTGGGCCGATTTCGTCGACCGTTCCGACCGCCGTTGCGATCAGATCGATCAGCTCCGCGTAACTTCCCGTGCCGCCCCCCTTTAGTTCCAGGAGCGACGACGAGCCGCCATGAAACGGGAACAACAGGCCCGCACTGCCATGCTCGAAGCGGATCCATGGCCGCCCCCCGTCGTGCCGGGTGATGGCCGGCGAGCGCAGGTACAGCGTCGAGCCGATCGCTATCTGCTGGGGCTCGCCGCGGCTGCCCACGACCTCGCCCTCCGCAGGGGACAGACTCACCTCCCCGTACAGCTTCGACGTAGAGAGCTTCGTTCTCACTCGCGACTTGCCATGCGCAACTGCCAGGGTGACACTGCTCACGGCCCTGACCGTCTCCGTGTAGCGCTCGCTGTTGATCTGCAGCTGGCCCATCTTCTGCTCCAGGGCCAAGAGCATGGGCGGAAGGGTCGCGCTTGCCTGCGGAGGGTTCGACACAGTCGGCGCAGCCGCCGAGTCGGCCGAAGGCTACAGCTCCGCCCAAACGGAGATCGCGAAAGCATCGAGCAGTGGGACGGAAACGCCGGACCCAGGCTCGCGCCCCGCCAGAAGTAGTTAGCGCTACTGTTTACTTTGCCCGCCGCCACCGCCAACGAGGAAACGAGGAGACCGCCCCATGGCCGCCACCGCAGAGAGCGTCCGCAAGCCCGACTTCAAGAGCCAGCGCAAGCACTTCATCTTCACCGACGAGCACGAACAGCTGCGCGAGTCGATCCGCAACTTCGCAATCAAAGAGCTGGCGCCGCACGCGGAGGAATGGGAGGAGACGACGTTCCCCGACTCCGTGTTCAAGCGCATGGGCGAGCTCGGCTTCCTGGGCCTGGACAAGCCCGAGGAGTACGGCGGGCAGGGCGGCGACTACTACACGAGTCTGGTGCTGGCTGAGGAGATCACCAACGCCAACTCCGGCGGGCTGGCGATGGGGTTGGCTGTGCACACAGACATGGCGATGCCGCCGATCCTCGCATTCGGCACCGAGGAGCAGAAGCAGGAGTGGGTCGTGCCGGCGATCAAGGGCGAGAAGATCCTGTGCCTGGGCATCACCGAGCCCGACGCCGGCTCAGACGTGTCGGGCATCAAGACACGCGCGGTCAAGGACGGCGACGACTACATCATCAACGGCTCCAAGACCTACATCACCAACGGCCACCGCGCCGATGTGATCGTGCTCGTGACGAAGACCGATCCGGACGCCGGATATGACGGCTTCACGCTGTTCCTGGTGCCGATGGATGCGCCGGGCGTGATCCGCGAGAAGCGGCTGGAGAAGCTCGGCATGCACGCCTCCGACACGGCGCTGCTCGCCTTCCAGGACGTGCGCGTGCCCGCCTCCGCCGCGCTCGGACAGGTCGGCAAGGGCTTCTACCACATCATGTGGGAGCTCCAGGGCGAGCGCCTGATCGGCGCAGCCGGCATGGTGGCGGGTGCGCAGAAGTGCTTCGAACGGACACTGCAGTACGCGCACGAGCGCAAGGCGTTCGGCCGCGAAATCGGCAAGTTCCAGGTGATCCGCCACAAGTTCGCGGAGATGGCCACGAAAATCGAGTCGGCGCGGCAGATGACCTACATCACGGCATGGCGCTTCAACAACGGCGAGTACCCCGTGCGCGAGATCTCGATGTCCAAGCTGCATGCCTCGCGCGTGCTCTGCGAAGTGGCCGACGAATGCATCCAGATCCACGGCGGCGCGGGCTACATGAAGGAGTACGGCATCGAGCGCGTTTGGCGCGACGCGCGCCTGAACCGCATCGGCGCGGGCACCGACGAGATCATGCTCGACGTCATCGGGCGCTCCTACGGGCTGTGATCGTCGGAGCCGCGGGCGAGGACCTGAATGGTGGGGCTGAGGCGGCGGCGCAGTCGGCTGTTGAGCAGGCCGATCGCCAGCGTCGGACCCGCCGCGCGCGCGGCAGTGGCGGCGACAGGGCTGTGACTGCGTTCGAACAACGCTCGCCGTTCGGCCTCGCGCGCCGCCGGGTCATCGGCGTGGCGCTGGTTGATCGCGTTCAACTCCTCGAGGAAGCCATCGCGGTCGCTCTGGCGCTCAGGCGTCAGCGGGGCTGGCGCCAGGCGTCGCACCAGCAGCCGGCCGCCCACGGACACGCCGACCAGCACCAGGGTGCGCCACAGCTCGAGGCGTCGACCTGTGCGCCGGTCAACGGTGCGCAGTCCGAGCAGCCGCTGGCCGGGACTGCCGATCTGCTCGCGGACGAGCTCCGACGTGGGGCCGAACAGCGGGGCCCATCTGCTCGCACGCTCGTGGGCGCCGGGCGACTGCCGGCGCGAGAACCAGACCGCGCCGCCCACGATCGCCGCATCGACGCCACCGGCGAGCATGCGCCGCCACGGCGGGGCGGGGTCGATCACAGAGCGCGGCATCGGGAACATCTTGCATGAACGCGCCCGATAGCACCGAGCCGCCTCTGCGCCTGATCACGATCCCGATCAGCCACTACTGCGAGAAGGCGCGCTGGGCGCTCGACCGGGCAGAGCTGCCCTACCGCGAGGAGCGCCACATCCAGGGCGTCCACCGCGTGGCCGCGCGACGCGCGGGCGGAGGCGCCACAGTGCCCGTGCTGGTCACCCCGCAGGGCGCGATCGGAGAGTCGCATGAGATCCTCGTGTGGGCCGACGCGCGCATGGCGCCCGAGCGGCGGCTGTTCCCCACCGAGCCCGGGCAGCGCGCCGAGGTCGACGCGCTCTGCCGGCGCCTCGACGACGGGCTTGGGCCGGCGGGGCGGCGGCTCATCTACGTGCACATGTTCGGCCAGCGCGAGCTGGTGTTCGCGTTCAACGATCAGGGGGTGCCCGCCTGGGAGGACCGCGCGCTGCGATCCGGATGGCCGCTTCTGAAGCGCTTCGTGGCGCGGGCGCTGGGGATCGTTCCCGGGATCGAGGCCCAGGACGAGGCTGCGGTCTTCCGCGAGCTCGACCATGTCGCGGACCTGCTGTCCGATGGACGCCCGTACCTGTGCGGCGAGCGCTTCGGAGCCGCGGACCTGACCTTCGCCGCTCTGTCCGCGCCGGTCATCGTCCCTCCCCAGTACGGCGTCGCGCTCCCGCAGCCGGACGTCCTGCAACCTTCGACGGCGGCGCTCGTCGAGCGCGCCCGCGAGCATCCCGCCGGGCGCTTCGCGCTCGCACTGTTCGCCGAGCACCGGCCAGTGGCCCCCACGCGAACCGCGGCGGGTACGGTGGTCGGCCAATGACCCCGCCAAACCCGCCGTTCACAGCCGAGCACGAGGAGCTGCGCGCGTCCGCCCGCGGCTTCATCGAACGCGAGCTCACGCCCCACGCCCAGCAGTGGGAGCAGGAGCGCTGGTTCCCCGACGAGGTCTTCGGAAAGCTCGCCGCCCAGGGGCTGCTGGGGTTGAAGTACCCCGAGGAGTACGGCGGGCAGGGGGGCGACTACCTGCACGAGTCGGTGCTCATCGAGGAGCTCGCGCGCGTGGGCTCCGGCGGCACCGCCGCGGGGATCGGTGCGCACATCAACATCGCCACGCCGCCGATCTGGAAGTTCGGCACCGAGGATCAGAAGCAGCGCTTCCTGGCACCGGCGATCGCCGGCGAGAAGATCGGGGCGCTGGGGATCACCGAGCCGGGCGCCGGCTCGGACGTCGCGGCGCTCACCACTCGCGCGGAGCGCGTCGACGGCGGCTGGGTGCTCAACGGCGAGAAGACCTTCATCACCAACGGCGTCCGCGCGCACTTCATCGTGACCGCCGTCAAGACCACCCCTGAGGGCGGGCACCACGGGATCTCCTTCCTGATCGTCGAGCGCGGCGAGGGCGTGGAGTCATCCAAGCTCGAGAAGCTCGGCTGGCACGCGTCGGACACCGCCACCATCAGCTTCCAGGACGTGTTCGTGCGTGAGGAGAACCTGCTGGGCGGGCTCAACGAGGGCTTCAAGCTGATCATGGCCAACTTCCAGTGGGAGCGCCTGGCGATGGCGCTCGGCGCGGTCGGAGCCATGCAGCTGGCGTGGGAGCGCACCGCCGAGTTCGCCCGCGAGCGCCAGGCGTTCGGGCGTCCGCTGTCGGGCCACCAGGCGATCCGACACAAGCTGGCCGACCTCGCCACCTCCGTGTACAGCTGCCGCTGCGTCACCTACGACGCCCTGCGCCGGTTCGTCGCCGGCGAGGACCCGCTGCGCGAGGTGACGATGGCCAAGCTCGTCACGCAGCGCGCCTGCTTCGAGCTGATGGACGCCTGCCTGCAGATCCACGGCGGCGCGGGCTACATGCGCGAGTACTGGATCGAGCGCGCCGCACGCGACGCCCGGCTGGGACCGATCGGCGGCGGCAGCGACGAGATCATGCGCGAGATCCTAGGGCGCGTACTGGGCCTGTAGCCCTCCGCCACCCCGCTCGCACGCCCGCGCACGGGCGCGTCCTCGCAAAAGTGTCCAAAGCTCTGTTGCACTGCTCAAGCATGCGCGGGCGCCGCCCGATACGCCCGCATGGTTCCTCGACGCGTCGTTCGCGTGGCCATGCTGGCCGCTGTGTTCCTGGGCGCAGGGACGGCCAACTCGTGGGCACTGAGCAGCCACGGCGCCTCCCACCGAGACCTCGCTGCGCACCAGAGATGCGCCAACGCCGGGCTGATGCCCACCGCCGCGAACCTCGAGGCGATCCGCACCGCGACCCTGTGCCTGATCGATCGCGAACGGACGAGCCGCGGCGAGCGCCCGCTGCGCCCGAACGCGCGTCTCAGGCGGGCGGCCCAGACACACAGCCGGAGCATGGCGTTCGACGACTACTTCGAACACGTGGGGCCGCGCGGTCAGACGCCGCTCGCGCGGATGCGTGCCGTCGGCTACATCTCCAGCAAGCAACGCGGCTTCGAAGTCGGTGAGAACATCGCCTGGGGCACGCTCTGGCTGGCCACTCCGCGCGCGATCGTCGCCGCCTGGATGGCCTCGCCCGGGCACCGTGCCAACATCCTCGACGCGCGCTACCGGGAAACCGGTATCGGTGTCTCGCCACACCCGCTCAGCTCGCACGCGCACGGCCAGCCCGGCGCCATCTACACGCAGGACTTCGGCGTGGTCGTCACCCGCTGATTGCTCCCTGCAAATCGCTCTAAAACGAGAATTTCTTATAGAGGCCGGGTTGACCTCTGCGAATACGGGTATACCCTTCCGGCGCCGATGGAGAAAGTCGGCGTTTCAAAGTCGGCGTTCGAACGACATCAGGGATCGACTGGAGGGGACATCTCAATGGCTCGCAGGAATCGCCGCATCGCGGCACTCACCGTAACGCTGGTTTCACTCGGGACCTTGTTGTTCGCGGCAGCGCCGGCGATGGCGATCGAAATCCCCTACAAGTTCGAAAACTGGGCGGTGTGGGGGTCGCTCACACCGAAGAAGCTCAACGAAGCGGTGGTGCTGCCGAAAGGCTCGACCTACAACGGGACCAGCGTGCTCATCAGCACCCCCACGGAACTCTCCGGCTCCACGAGCGGCACGATCTTCGTGCCGCCGTTCAACGCCTCGCTGAAACTGCTCGGGCTCGTGCCCACCAATGTCGGCGTGACGTTCACGCAGGTGGGCCCTGCCGACGGGACGCTCGTGGAAGCGCCCGCTTCGGAGTGTGCGGACGATCGTTTCTCGGGCACGTGCCTGACATTGCACGTCAACACCAAGGCCAACCTGGGCATCACCAAGGCGGGCACCTCGGGGCTGGAACTCCCGACGCAGTGCACTACCTCCGAACCGGTCGCCTTCTCTCTCAGCGCCACGCTCACACTCGGCGAACTGCTCAGCTCCGGTCCTGGCTTCACGGGCACGGTGACGATCCCGACCATCAGCTGCGAAGGGCTCGAAGGCCTCGTCCTGGCCCCGGCGCTCACGCTGCTGATGTCCGGCCCGGAAAACGCCTACGCGTTGCACATCAGTCCCCACGAACCCGCCGCGCCCACCGTCACCGCGGAACCGGCGCTGCTGGTGTCGCAGAGCTCCGCGAGGATGAAGGGCTCGGTAGAACCCAACGGCTACGCGCTGAGCGAATGCGAGTTCGAATACGGCACCAGCGAAAGCTACGGAGCAAGCGTGCCATGCGTGGCGCCGCCCGGCTCCGGGAACTCCGTGTCGGCACCCGTGTCGGGGCTTGGCGAAAACAAGACCTACGACTATCGGATCGTTGCGACGAACTCCCTCGGCACTAGCAAGAGCACCAACGAGAGCTTCAAAACACTGAGCGGTGAAGGCTCGCCGGAATACGGTCAATGCGTCGCGACCAAGAAGGACGGCAACTACAGCAACGGCGGCTGCACGATCGTCGCCGAGAAGAAAGGCGCACCGGATCACAAAGGCTCCTTCGAATGGGTCCCGGGACCGGCCTCCACGTGCGTTGCGAAGAAGAAGGGCGAGTACACGAACGCCGCCTGCACCACAAAGTCGGCGAAGCCCCGCAAGGGCACCTACGAACTGGCCGGGGGCGCCGGCTACACCTCGACGGGCGGGCCGGTCACTTTGGAAACGCCAGGGCTCGGCGCAGGCAAGATCCTCTGCACGGGCAGCAGCGCAACGGGTGAAGTCACCGGCACGAAGACCGGCGTGGCGAGGCTCACCTTCACCGGCTGCGAAGCATCCGGGAACAAATGCGCCAGCGAAGGCTCCGACGGCACTCCGTCGGACAGCGCCGGTGTGATCACAACCAACCTGCTCGACACCAAGCTGCTGGGACCGGTGAAGACCGAAATCGGCGAAGAGGTGTGGATCGACTACGCCAGCGCAGAACACCAGCCCTATTGGGCGGAGCTCGGCTGCGGTGGGAGCACGCTGTACCGGATGACCGGGTCGGTCTCCGGTACGCAGACAGGAGACGTCGGCCTGCCGAGCACCGCGAGCAAGACGACGATCAACGCCACGATCAGCGAACAGGCTCTCTACACGGAACTCTCCGAATCCTCGGGGAGCAGCTGGAGCGCTCCCGATGCGTCCACGCTCATAGTGACGCTCGAGAACACCGCTGCATCGAGCACGGAGATACGGACCTAGCACCGAACGTCACATAGCGCTAGTGCGGTATGTGGGGGCTCCTTGGTGGGCCCCCATATACGTTTCTACAGCGGAATCGTCGCGGGGTGCGGCGACGCACACCCGACCTCTATATAACTTCGGCTCCCCAGATCAATCGAAGGAGACCTCAAAGCTATGGGAGTACTCGACGGCAAAGCTGCGATCGTCACTGGCTCGGCGCGCGGAATCGGACGCGCCACCGCAGAGCTGCTGGTCGCGCAGGGCGCTCAGGTTCTGATCAACGACCTCGACGGCGACGTCGCCGAGCAGGCCGCCGGTGAGATCGCCGGCGAGACGGCCGTGTTCGCGGGGGATTTGACCAAGCCGGGCGCGCCGGAGGCGCTCGTGCAGAAGGCCATCGACTCGTTCGGCAAGATCGACATCATCGTCAACAATGCCGGCTACACGCTCGACGCGCCCGTGCACAAGATGTCCGACGAGCACTTCCAGGCGATGCTCGACATCCACACCGTGGTGCCCTTCCGCATCATCCGCGCCGCCGCTCCGCACCTGCGCGAGCCGGCCAAGAAGGAGCGCGAGGAAGGCCAGGAGGTGTTCCGCAAGATCGTCAACGTGTCCTCCACCTCCGGCACGTTCGGCAACGCCGGCCAGGCCAACTACTCCGCCGGCAAGGCCGCCGTCGTGGGCCTGACCAAAACCGTCGCCAAGGAGTGGGGCCAGTTCAAGGTCAACGTCAACGCGGTCGCGTTCGGCTTCATCGACACGCGCCTCACGCAGGCGAAGGTCGACGAGAACACCATGGAGAAGGACGGCGAGAAGATCCAGCTCGGCATCCCCGAGCAGATGCGCCAGATGGCCTCCATGCTGATCCCGCTGGGTCGGCCCGCCACACCGGAGGAGGCAGCGGGAGGGATCTTCTTCCTGTGCTCGCCCTGGTCGAACTACGTGCACGGACAGACACTGCACATCACCGGCGGTCTGTTCGGCGGGATGACCGGCTGACACCCCCGCTCCCCGCAAGACCCACCCCGGAGAGATCGAGCAGGCACCCGGAGAAGTACGCACCCGCGGGCGATGCCAGATACGCGAGGAGCGCGGCCACCTCGCCGGCGGCGTCGCCCGCCGACCCGGACGCGGGAACAACCGCAACGGTGGTGATCCCATGCCTGGCCCACTCGATGGACAGCGTGCGCGCGAGGTTCTCCAGGCCGCTGCAGGCGGCCTCCGCGTGCCCGCCGGCGTCGCGGGCAGGCGTGAGGTAGACGATCCGCCCACCGCGCCCGCCGGGCAGGAAGGCCCGGTTGACGACCGCGTGCGTGGCGTTCCAACTCGCGTCCAGGCACACGCTCAGCGCTGCCCGGGAACCCTCGGAGCCAGAACCAGAGCCCGCGTCGTCGTTCGCTGCAGAGAGTGTGCGCGCGAACAGCCCGGCGCCGTCGATGACGAGCAGCTCGAGGCTGCCCGCGTCGGCGAGTAGGCGATCGACCGCCCGATCGAGCTCGGGCTCCTCCGCGCCGCCGGCGCGATCGGCCTGCACCGGAAGCTCGAGCACGCGCGCACCCAGCCCGGCGCACGCGGCGCCGACAGCTCCGGCCAGCGAGGGACCGGCGTCAGCGCCCGATGGCGCTCCGGCGAGCGCGACGGAGACCCCCTGCAACAGGCCGGGGCGCAGCAGCTGAGATGCGTCGATCCTGGTCATGGCGCGGGGCAGCAGCCTAGTGCCCGCGACCCCGACGGTAGATGCCGGGCCAGACGGCCGGCGCGCCGGGTGGCGCTCAGGCGGCGCCGGTCGGGCCGGGGTCGGCCCCGAACGCGCGTTCCGCGTCCGTGCGGCCGTCGGGCTCGGGCGGCGGGTCGGTTGCGCCCAAGCCACCGTCTCCCCCGGCCTCCCCTGAGCCGGCCGGCCCGCGCAGGTCGAAGTAGAGGACGGACGCGGCGAGCGCGAGCAGCGGCGCGGTGAGTACGCCGATGACGACGCTGACGACGAGGCCCGCGCCGGAGCCGGCGGATTCGGCGAGATCCTCGATGATGAGGGAGACGACGCCGACCATGACGTAGAGCACGAGGATCACGGCGAACACCTGCCAGCCGTTGCCGCGGACGAGCTCGCGGCTGCGCCTGAGCGCGGCGAACACGCCTGGGCGCTCGAGCACGACGACGGGCGCGACGACGAACCAGACGGTGAGCAGGTAGAGGCCGGGGACGATGACGAGGAAGAAGCCGATACCGACGCCGATGGCGGCGACGATGCCGACGAGGAGCAGCTGACCCAGCACGGGTGTGGCGGCGCGCAGCAGCTGGCCGGGGCTGGCGTCGCGCCGGCCGTCCTGCACGTCTGCAACGAGCTGGACGACCATCCCGGTGAACAGCGTGCCGGCGACGAAGGTAACGATCAGCCCGAGGAACGCGCCGCTGGCGCTGGCGGTGATCAACAGCCTGGAGATGATGCCGGTGAACACGAACACGACTGCGGCGGCGGGCATCAGCACCGATGCCTGGTCCACGTAGATCTCGAACACGCGGCGGATCACCGCGCCGCTATCGATCCGACGCTGCATCCGCCACCCCCGAGCCTCGTCTTTGTCCCATTCGCGTGAGTACCCTAGGCGACCGGCCCGACGGCTGGCGGCACTCGGGCGGAGCTCAGGCGGCGGCTGCGCCGTGGGCGGCGCGCCGTTCGGCCCGCCGCTGCTCGCGCACGCGCCGCAGGACGCCCTTGCGGCCGTGCTGTTCGAGACCGGCGTACAGGCGGCGGATCTCGACGAGCACCTGATCGGCAACCGTCTGCTGCTGCTCGCGGGTGGGGTCCTCGATCGCCTCCCAGCGGATGGCGTCGCCGTACTGGATGGTGACCTTGGGGAACTGCAGGCGCTTCCAGTTGCGCACGTGGGAGGAGCCGTAGATGGCGATCGGCACGATCGGCGCGCCGGTCTCGAGCGCGAGGCGCCCGATCCCGCGCTTGGCCTCTTCGGAGACTTTGCCGGTGCGCGAGCGCCCACCCTCGCAGTACATGGTGACGGCGCCGCCGCGTTCGAGAATGGAGCGCGCGGTGATGAACCACTCCTCGTCGCGCGCGCCGCGGCGCACGGGGAAGACGCCGCCGTGGGTGTAGATGAACTGCATGGGCCGTTTGAACAGCTGCGACTTGGCCATGAAGCGCACCTTGCGGCGGATGTAGCAGCCCATGAGGAAGTGGTCCATGAAGGAGAAGTGGTTGGGGGCGAGGATCACGGCGCCGGAGCCGGGAACCTTCTCGACGGAGATCGCGCGGGCGCGCAGGAAGGTGTAGGCGTAGAGCGAGGTGAGTATCCGCGTGAACTCGTATGCCCAGTCGGGTTCGCGGGTGCGCGCGCGCTCGTGGAAGCGGTCGAAGTGCTCTTTGGGGCGCGGGTCGGTGTACACCTGCTCGCGCATGGGGGCGAGATCGCTCATCGAGACGCAGTACGTCGTGCGTCCGAGAAAGTTACGCGCGCGAGGGTCGGCGCGAGATGTAGACCCGCAGGAGGTCCACCAGCTGGCGTCCTCGATGCAGGAAGCCGGCGGGCGTGCGTCCGCTGGCGCGATGCGTGAGGTGGAGCTCGATCTCGTTGACGCGCCAGCCTGCGCGCACGGCGTCGACGGTCATCCCGATCTCCATGCCGAAGCCGGGCGCGAACGGCAGCACATCGTTGAGCGCGCGCGCACGCAACGCGCGCTGCCCGGAGATGGGAGCGACGGTCTGAAGCCCACAGCGGCGACGGACGGCCCAGCGGGCGAACGCGAGCGCGAGCCCGAAGCCGCCCCCCACGCGCGTGGCGAAGGCGCCGACCGCGAGGTCGGTGTCCCCGTGCGCGACCGCGTCCGCCAGCCCGGCCAGCTCGACCGCCGAGTCGCCGAGGTCGCCGTCGCAGAAGACAAAAATCGATTCGATGTCGGATCCGCCCGTGGTGGCCTGCGCGTCGCGCCAGGCTTCTCGCGCGGCGCGGGTGACTGCGGCGCCCTTGCCGATGACGGTGGCGCTGCGCACGACCCGCGCGCCGGCGTCACGGGCGATCTGCGCGGTGGCGTCGGTGGAGCCGTCGTCGGCCACCCACACGGGCGCGCCGGGAAATGCGCGCGCCAGGGCTGCGAGCGTGGCGGCGATGCGGTCGGCCTCGTTGTGGGCGGCCACAAGCACGACGACGCCCCCGCGCGGGGATCGGTCGGCGGCGCTATCTATTGTGCTGATCTGAGTTGTGGCCACTGGCACCTGGGAGGATCACATGACGGACATTGAGGCTCATATCACCGGCACGGTATGGAAGATCGAGTGCGCGGTGGGCGACACGATCGAGGAGGGCGACACGGTCGCGATCCTCGAGTCGATGAAGATGGAGATGCCGGTGGAGGCGGAAGACGCTGGGACGGTGACGGAGATCCGCTGCGAGGAGGGCCAGGCGGTCAACGAGGGCGACACGCTGGTGGTGATCGAGTAGCCCCCCCGCGCGAGCTGGCCGATGGCAAGCTCCTGATCGACGAGCCGGCGGAGGGCGTGGTGCGCCTGACGATCTCCAACCCGGCCAAGCGCAACGCGCTGGACCACCCGATCCTGGACGCGATCAGCGCGACTCTGGGTGAGCTCTCGGCTCCATCCTCCCCGGCCCGATGTGTGGTGGTGACTGGCGCACACGGAATGTTCTCGGCGGGCTATGACATCGGCGAGATCCCGGACGAGGAGTTCGAAGAGCGCGCGGAGCGCCTGGTGGCGCACCCGTTCACGCAGGCGATCGACGCACTGGGGGCCTTCCCCTACCCCACGCTGGCGTCGCTGCCCGGCCACACGATCGGCGGCGGACTGGAGCTGGCGCTGTCGTGCGATCTGCGCGTGGCACAGGACGCGATCAAGCTGGGCATGCCGCCGGCGAAGCTGGGGCTGGTGTACTCGCACACGGGCCTGCGCCGCTTCATCGACGCGATCGGGGCGGCGCGCACGCGCGAGCTGTTCCTGCTGGGCAGCTACATCGACGCGTCGACGGCGCTGTCGTGGGGGCTGGTCAACCGCGTGGCGGGCGAGCGGGAGCTGGAGGGCGTGGCGCTGGCGCTGGCGGGCGAGCTGGCGGCCAACGCGCCGCTGTCGCAGACGGGCAACAAGCGCGTGATCGCGGCGCTGCTGCACGCGGAGAGCGAGCTGCCGGCGGACGTGGAAGCGGAGCTGATCGAGCTGCGCCGCGCGTCGTTCGCGTCCAAGGACCTGCGCGAGGGGATGCGCGCGTTCGCCGAGCGGCGCGCTCCGCGTTGGCGCGGCGAATAGCCCCGCCCTTTCCCGCACCCACCGCAAATAGCCGTCCGCCGCAGGTCATACGGTTTGACACCGTGGCACCGCTGATCACACGCGAGGAGGCCGTGCAACTCGGGGAGCTCGAGGACCACGGCGAGATCGAAGCGCTGATCCAGCGCGCGTGGGAAGCGCGCGTGGAGCGCTTCGCGGACTCGACGGACATGTGCTCGCTGGTGAACGCCAAGTCGGGCGGCTGCGCTGAGGACTGCGGCTTCTGCGCGCAGTCGCGCTTCGCTGATGCGGAGACGCCGATGCACGCGATGATGGAGCCCGAGCAGATCCTCGAGCACGCACGCGCGGCAGAGGCGGCGGGCGCGCATCGCTTCTGCATGGTCACCCAGGGCCAGGGCCTGTCCAAGCGCGACTTCGAGAAGTACCTGGAGGGCGTGCGCCTGGTCTCGGAGAAGACCAACCTCAAGCGCTGCGCGTCGGTGGGCCACATCTCGGCGGAGCGCGCGAAGGCGCTGCGCGAGGCTGGCATCCAGCGCGTGCACCACAACGTGGAGACGGCGCACAGCTACTACTCGGAGGTGACCAGCACGGTCCGCTACGAGGGTCGCCTGCGCACGATCGACGCGGTCCGCGAGGCGGGCCTGGAGACCTGCGTGGGCGGCATCCTCAACCTGGGAGAGACGCGCGAGCAGCGCGTTGAGATGGCGTTCGAGCTGGCGGCGATCGACCCGACGAGCGTGCCGATCAACATGCTCAACCCGCGACCGGGCACGAAGTTCGGCGACCGCGAGTATATGGACCCGTGGGAGGCGGTCAAGTGGATCGCGATCTTCCGGCTGATCCTTCCCGAAGCCCTGTTCAGGCTGTGCGGCGGACGCGTGGAGAACCTGGCGGAGCTGCAGCAGCTGGCGGTCCGCGCGGGCATCAACGGCGTGATGATGGGCAACTTCCTGACGACGCTGGGCAACGAGCCGGAGACCGACCGCGAGATGTTCGAGGAGCTGGGCCTGAACGTGGCGCGCCAGCCGGACAACGCGGCCAACCCGCGCCCTGACAACCGCTCGGGCTGGCTCGCCGGCGAGACGCCGGACGTGGTCGAGGAGCTGATGGCCAGCCAGGCGCCGGCGTCGTCGATCGAGCTGGACGTGAGGCTGTGGGACCCGTCGACGCAGCTGCGCTTCCGCGCGAAGCGCTCGGTGCCCCCGCGCCCGGACGGCGCGCCCAACAAGGTGCCGGTCGGCTAATGCCGGCCACCGCTCGTCAGATCGCGGTGAGACGACCGACGAGCACTCGCCACACCATCGACTCGAGACGCTGGAGGGGGAGCAGATGAGCGACATCGAAGAACGACTGGAGGAGCTGGAGCGCCTGGGCCTCGGACGTCGCCTGCGGCTGGTGAGCGGCCCGCAGGGCCCGACGGTTCTGCTGGACGGCAAGCCGGTGCTGCTGCTGTGCTCGAACAACTACCTGGGACTGGCCGACCACCCGCGCGTGCGCGAGGCGGCGGCGGACGCGGCGATGCGCTGGGGCGTCGGCGCGGGCTCCTCGCGCCTGGTGTCGGGGACGATGACGATCCACCGCCGCCTGGAGGAGAGCCTGGCGGAGTTCAAGGGCAGCGAGGCGTGCCTGCTGTTCGGCTCGGGCTACCTGGCGAACCTGGGCGTGATCGGCGCGCTGGCGGGCCGCGGCGACGTGGTCTTCTCAGACGAGCTCAACCACGCGTCGATCATCGACGGCTGCCGGCTCTCGCGCGCGGAGGTGGCGGTGTACCGCCACCGCGACATGGAGCACCTCGAGTGGAGCCTGCGCCGCCACCAGGGCGAGCGTCGCGTGATCGTCACCGACTCGGTGTTCTCGATGGACGGCGACGTGGCGCCGCTGGAGGAGATCGCGGAGCTGGCCGGCTCACACCACGCGCGCCTGGTGGTGGACGAGGCGCACGCGACGGGCAACCTCGGTCCGGGCGGCCGCGGCGCGGTGGCGGCGGCGGGGCTGGAGGACGAGGTGGACGTGATCGTGGGAACGCTGGGCAAGGCGCTGGGCTCCTACGGCGCGTATGTGTGCGCGAGCTCTGAGCTGGTGCGCTACCTGGTCAACACGGCCCGCTCGCTGATCTTCTCGACGGCGCCTCCGCCACCGGCGGTGGCGGGCGCGCTGGCAGCTCTGGAGCTGTTGCAGGAGCGTCCGCATCGCGTGCAGCGGCTGCGCGCCAACGCGCGCGCGCTGCGCCGGGCGCTGGCCGTGGAGGGCTTCCCGGTGGAGGAGTCGGAGATGCACATCGTGCCGTTGATAGTGGGCGACGAGCGCGCGGCGATGCGCCTGTGCCAGGAGGCGATCGGACGCGGCGCGTTCGCCCAGGCGATCCGCTCGCCGACGGTGGCGATGGGCACGGCGCGGCTGCGGCTGACGGCGATGGCGTCGCACACGACCTCGGAGCTGCAGCTGGCGGCGGGCGTGTTCGGCAAGGTCGCCCGCGAGATCGGCCTGGACCCGGCGAGCACCAAGCCCGCCCTGCCCGAACGCGAGACCGTGGCGGAGGACCTCGAGGTGGAGGCATACGAGTCGAGGCTCCTGGCCTTCTCCTCGGAGCGCTCCTACGACGCAGGGACGTCGGCGACAGGGCCGTTCGACCTGGAACACGACTCGCACGCGGAGCGGGAGATGGTCGGGGAGCCGACCGAACCAATGGACACGATCCCGGGACCTGGCGTGCCGTTCGACTTCGAGCGCGAGACGTCCAGCGCTCGGGCCGCTTAGCGCAGCAACTGGGGCGCGCCGTGCGCGGGCTGTTCGTGACAGGGACCGACACGGGTGTCGGCAAGACGATCGTGAGCGCGTCGCTCGTGGCGTCGATGGCAGCGGCGGGCGAGCGCGTGCGCGCGTACAAGCCGGCGGTCACGGGCCTGGACGATCCGCAGGAAGCCGCGGCGCGCGGCGCATGGCCGCCGGACCACGAGCTTCTGGGGCTGGCGGCGGGGATGGACCCTGGACTGGTCTCCCCGCTGCGCTTCGGGCCGGCGGTCTCACCGCACCTGGCGGCGGAGCTGAGCGGACAGCGCATCGCCTCCGAGCAGGTGCTCGCGGGGGCGCGCACGGCCGCGGGGCCTGACAGTGAGGGTCGTGCGCTGGTGGTGGAGGGCGTGGGCGGATTGCTGGTGCCGCTGAGCGATGACTACGCGATCCTCGACCTCGCTGTGGCGCTGGCGCTGCCGCTCGTGATCGTGGCGCGGCCGGGCCTGGGCACGATCAACCACACGCTGCTGACGATCGCAGCTGCACGCGGCGCGGGCCTGGAGGTGTGCGCGGTGGTGCTCACGCCGTGGCTGGCGCAGCCGACGACACTGGAGCTCTCCAACCGGGAGACCATCGTGCGCCTGGGTCAGGTGGAGGTCGAGCAGCTCGATCCCGTGAGCGGCCCGGAGCTCGCGGAGCTGGCGCGCGCGGGCAACTCGCTGCCCTGGCGGCGCTGGCTGCAAGGATCGTCTCCGGGACGCTGACGGTCACACCGGCGCCCGGGAAGCGCCTCACCCACTGGCGGGCGCGCCGGCGGCGCTGGCCGCGGCGAGCATGGCACTCGTGACCGTCGCGAGGTCGCTCTCGCCGATCACATATGGCGGCATCGCGTAGATCAGGTCGCGGAATGGGCGCAACCACACCCCGCGGCTGACGGCTGCGGCGGTGGCGGACGCGATGTCGACGTCTCCATCGAGCTGCAGCACACCGATTGCGCCCAGCACGCGCACATCGCTGACGCCGGGCAGCGCCCGTGCCGGCTCGAGCCCCGCGCGCAGCCCTGCTTCGATGGCGGCGACGCGTGCGCGCCAGTCGTGTTCGTCGAGCAGCTGCAGCGACGCCAGCGCGACGGCGCAGGCGAGCGGGTTGGCCATGAACGTGGGACCGTGCATCAGCCCGCCGCCCTCTCCGGCGGAGACGGTGGCGGCCACCTCAGCCGTGCACAGGGTGGCGGCGAGCGTCATGTAGCCGCCGGTGAGCGCCTTGCCCACGCACATCACGTCGGGAGAGACGCCTGCGTGCTCGGAGGCGAACATCAGCCCCGTGCGCCCGAAGCCGGTGGCGATCTCATCCAGCACGAGCAGCAGCCCATGCTCGTCGCACAGGCGCCTCAGCAGTGCGACGCACTCGGGCGAGTGAAAGCGCATGCCGCCGGCGCCCTGCACGACGGGCTCGACGATCACCGCAGCCAGCTCGTGCGCGTGAGCGCCCACCAGCTCGCTCACGTGCGAGGCCCACCGCTCGTCGAGGCCCGCGTCGAAGCCGTCGGGGGGGCGCTCGGCGAAGACGTGCTGCGCGAGCATGCCCGCGAACATGCTGTGCATGCCGCCCACGGGATCGCACACGGCCATCGCTCCGGCCGTGTCGCCGTGGTAACCGCCCCTGACGGTCAAAAGGCGCGTGCGCTCCTCGTGCCCCAGCGCGCGCTGATACTGCATGCAGAGCTTGATCGCCACCTCCACGGAGACCGAGCCGGAGTCCGCCAGGAACACCCGCTCCAGCCCGTCCGGCGCCAGCTCGGTGAGACGCTCGACCAGCCGGATCGCGGGCTCGTGCGTGAGGCCGCCGAACATCACGTGCGCCATCCTGCCCAGCTGCTCGCGCAGCGCCTCGTCCAGCACCGGGTTGCGGTAGCCGTGGATCGCGCACCACCACGAAGCCATCCCGTCGATCAGCTCGCGACCGTCGGCCAGGCGCAGACACACCCCCTCCGCCGAGACCACCGGCAGCGGCGCCACCGCCGAGGGCAGCGCGCCGTAGGGATGCCATACGCGCTCGGAGTCGAGCGCGAGCAGTCGGTCCCAGTCGTTCTCCACGAAAGCCGCTAGGGCGCCGCCCAGCGGCCTCCTAGTCCTCGTAGAGGACGAAGTCGCGCTTACGCGCCCCACACACCGGGCAGAACCAGGTGTCGGGGATGTCATCGAACGCGGTCCCTGCGGGGATCCCGCCGTCGGGATCGCCCTCCTCGGGATCGTAGATGTAGCCGCAGGACTCGCAGATCCAACGCTGGAGAGTCTCCCCGTCCCGGGACGATGCCGTGGGGGCGCTCATGCTCGAGGGGTCTGTGTGGTGTTGCTCATGCGTCAAAGATTACCGGCAGGTAGGGTCCTCCGATGCGCACACCTGAGAGGGATGAGCGGCCGGGCCCCGGCGAGGAGTACAACCCTGGCGCGCCGACAGCGGCCCGCCAGGCGGCGAGTGTGATCCTGCTCAGAGACCTGGACGCCGACGCGGGCGGCGAGGGCAGGCTGGAGGTGCTGCTGGTCAAGCGCACACCCAAGGCGCGCTTCATGGGCGGCGTATGGGTGTTCCCGGGCGGCGCAGTGGACGCCGGCGAGGGCGACGGCGACACAGCGCACCGTGCGGCCGCGCTGCGCGAGCTTCACGAGGAGGCGGCGATCGTCCTGGAGGACCCCGCCGAGCTGGTCAAGTTCTCCCGCTGGATCACGCCCGCGGAGGTGCAGATCCGCTTCGACACGCACTTCTTCCTCGCTGCGCTGCCGCCCGGCCAGGAGCCTGTGATCGACGGCGAGGAGTGCGTGGACCTCGGCTGGTTCACGCCCGCGGGCGCGCTGGAGGCCTACCGGGCGGAGCAGATCGCGCTGGTCTTCCCGACCATCAAGCACCTGGAACAGCTCCGCGACTTTCCCTCCGCGCAAGCGCTGCTCGACCATGCCCGCGGTCGCGACGTGCAGCCGGTGCAGCCCCGCGTGATCCTCGAGGGCGAGGTCGCCCGCATCGTTCTGCCGGGCGAGCCCGGGTACTGAGCCACCGGGACCGCCAACTGGGTCGGCAAGGGATAGCGCGCCCTCGATCCGACGGACGACGTACGTTCTCGGTGAGGTAGACCGTGACCCGACCTGCATCTTCTGGGGCTGAAGTTCTCCTACGGTATGCCAAGCTCGGTCGCCAGTCGTCCCGGGCCGATGACCTCAACGCCACCGGCCAGAGGACCTTCCGGCAGATGCGCTCGATTAGCGCTGCAGATCACGTCGGCGCCGCGCGCCACTGCGGCGGCGACCAGGTGCACGTCGAAGGCGTCGAACTCAGAAGCGACCAGGCGGAATTGCTGTGGCAGGTCAGCGAGCAGCTCGGCATGCGTTCGCCCGGTCAGCTCGTATACGACCTCGCCAATCGGACGGTTGTGGAGTGATGTCTGCGCTGGCAGGGTTCGACCGATCGGCGACGGCTCGACGTTGTCGGGGTTGAACAGAGGCGCGAAGGAATCCAGGAACCTTTCGATCCGCGGCATGTCGAAGACGACATCACTGAGACCGTCCAGCGCGTTGCGGACGAACTCCATGCCGGCGACATCTGTCGTAAAGCCGCTCAGGACCGCTCCGTCGGCCGCAAGCTCGAGCAGCTTGAAGTTGTGGCCGGTCGGCTTGCGGATCGCTCCGCACAGGACCGTTGCGTCGAAGCAGACGAGCACTCAGGAGCGACGTCGCTCGATGATCTCCGCCGCCAGATCCTCATCAGAGGGGCCGGGCGCGTCTCCTGCGCGTTCGAGCAGTTCGACCTTGAGCTGCGCAGCGGCATCCGGCTTGAATATGCCATGCGTGAACTGCTCAGCTGGCAGTCGCCACGAGCCGCCGGGAGTTTGCTCGGCCTCCACGCGCCCAGCGCTTATCCATTTGTAGACAGCTTGCGGCGTGACCCCGTAATGCGCGGCAACCTGCGCCGCGGTTAGCCATTCAAGCTCGCTCTGTGACCGATCATCGACGTGTCGTTGCCATGCACCGGCGAGTCGCAGCAGCGCTCGAGACCGCCCCGATTAGGCCGCGAGTGACAATGACACCGGCGAACTTCGCTCGATCGTCGCTCTCGTTGCCTCCTCGAATGCTCTCACGAGATCGTCTCGGCCGTGGAGCAACCCGGATCCGTCGAGAATCTCAACGGTCTCGACCATCTCATCCTCGTAGCCACCGTAGAGATCCAATCGTCGCCCAACACTCGATAGGACCTCAGCCGCGAGAACCCTGAGCAGCGATGGGCGCTCGGCAGGTCCACTCGTGACGGCGGTGCGCCAAAGGACGGCTCGATCGGTGGGCGAAAGGATGCTCACGTTAGCTCCAGGCTACTTCATCGACACAACAAAGGGAAGTCTTGAAACATTATAAACGACCCGGTTAGCCAACGCGACGAACTGGCCACCGCTCATTGGCGGGCGCGGGAGATCCGCCGGACAACGGCTGGGACTGCGCATCCTTGTTGGGCCAACAGGAGAGATCACGCTGAGCATCCGATCTGATGATGACGACGACGAAGGCGACGAGAACGTCGACGACGCGATCAGTCGCTTTACCGCAACCCAGGTCTCCGCTCCCGCGCCGGGGACGTTCGCCGTTGTGTGCCCGGCCTGCGGCTCAAACGAGCACGCCATCCGCAGTGCCGGCGGCTATCGCTGCCGCAACTGCCAGAACGACGTCTGGTTCCTGCGCTGCCACAGATGCCACGACACATCTCCGATCTTCGGAACCCTCAGCGGGTCAGGCAGCATCGAGTTTCGCTGTGGCAAATGCCGCGCCAAAAATGTGATCGCGAAGCAGAACCTGCGGGCAATCAACGCGGAGGTAAAACGCCAAGAGCGTGCGATCAAGGCAGCCGAGCAAGCGAGCGCCGCTCAACACAAGGCTGCAAAGGCCCGCGAAGTGGAGCAAACACAGCATGAGGCTGACCGCCGCAACATGGATCTAGCAAGGCACCTCGAAGCCATGGAAACAGCGCCACCAAGGGGATCCTCGTGACGACGAGCGGTTACGGTCAGGCATCCCACGAGTTCGCTAACGGGAAGCCGCTGGAGCTGATCGACGGCGGCAATCTCCTGTATCTCCTACACGAGCACGCTGGCGTAGAGGCGAAGATCGAGCCACCGGACGACTGGAAAGACCCAGATGAGCCTCGCTAGCCGCTTAGCCGATTGCTTCGCCAAGCCTCAACTCACCGCGTAAGCGAGCCGATCTGGCCGTCGGCTGCGTAGCGAATCAGCGAGCCGCAACGAGCATCGATCCACCAGCGTACACATGCGCCGGTGCTCCCTTGAAGGACTTGCGAACAAGCGTCGGCTCTTGACCGACCGGGACGACGTCAAACGCAAACTCGATGCCAGTCGTCGCCGCGATCTTCACCAGCGTCTCGATCTGCGGGTTCTTGTCGCCGGACTCCAGCTCAACCACACGGGGCTGGCTCACGCCGAGGCGCTTCGCCAACTCGCGCTGCGAGAGTCCGTTGTCGGAGCGATAGGCGATCAGCCGTGTGGCGACCATGCGCGCCAGCGCCAAGCGTTCCCACTCGGCGGCGAGCTCTGGGTCGGCCTCCAGCGCAGCGGCCAGCACCTCCTCAGCCGTCTTGATGCCCTTCGGCCAATGGCTCGGTATCTCGGTCATAGGCTCATGATAGGTCATGGCTTATCGGTTCTCAACAGCGTGTCATATTGCGCGGCGCGAGTTTGTGCGCGCGCGATCAGGGTGGTGAAGTTCTTGTGCCGATCGATGGCCAGGATGGCGTAGAAATCGCCAACTCGACGGTAGATGGCGCGCCAATCGCTCTGTCCCTGTCTCGGGCGCAGCTCGCGCAGCGCCGCCGCGCCCTTCAGCGGCTTCATGTGCGGCGGCCGAAGCTGCTCGCCGAGTTCGCCGAGCTTCCGAACCGCGTTGAGCAGTGCGCGGTGCTCCTCCTTGGACTTCATCGCCAGCAACTCCACGACCGCATCCGGATCGTAGATGACGCTATGAGGTCGGGGACTTGATGGCGTTATTGGGCCAAGCTATCCGCGTCCTGGGACGGTATTCCAAGCTCTAGCTTGATCTGCTCTCCCCCATGGATCCACGCCTGAGCTGTGATCTGTCCGGACAGACGCCGTACGCTCTGGCTATGACCTCCAGCGCAAGCACCAAGACACGCCGGATCGAGATCCGGATCACCGAGGAGGAGCGCAGCCTCGAGCAGGCCGCCGCGACCGTCAACGGAGAGACACTGAGCGAGTTCATACGCCGAGCTGCCCACCGCGAGGCAGAGCGCACACTCGCCGAGCGCACACGCTTCGTGATCGATGACGAGGCATCGCAGCGATTCCTCGACGAACTCGAGCGGCGCTCGCCCGACGCCGAACGTGGCCTGTGCCGACTCATCGAGAAGCCCAGCGTGCTGCCCGAGGCGTGACGCCGCGGCTCACCGCGGCCGTCGCATTCGACCGCAAGGCGCACCGCGTCGACGCGTTCAGCTGCGGCGAGGAGACGTCGTCTCAAACCTGCTGCTGAGCCTGCACCACGTGCGTGACGGCGTTGATCAATGCGAGGTGCGTGAACGCCTGCGGGTAGTTGCCCAGGTGCCGGCCCGAGGACGCCTCGAGCTCCTCCGCGTACAGACCCAGCGGCGAGGCGTAGGAGAGCAGGCGCTCGCACATGTGCTCCGCCTCGCGCTGCTCGCCGATCTCCGACAGCGCCGACACCAGCCAGAACGAGCAGATCAGGAAGGTCCCCTCCTCACCGTGCAATCCGTCGTCGGTCTCCTGCGTTCGGTAGCGGAGCACCAGGCCAGCCTCCGTCAACTCGTCGCGGATCGCCCTCACGGTCGCACACACGCGTTCGTCCTCAGGTGGGAGGAAGCGGACGAGCGGCACCAACAGGTTGGAGGCGTCGAGCGCGTCTGTTTCGTAGTGCTGGCGGAAGACGCCGCGCTTGTCCACTCCTCGCTCGAGGATGTCCGCCCTGATCTCGTCCGCCAGCGCCTGCCAGCGTTCCACGTGCTCGGCCTCGCCGCGGCGTTCGGCGAGTCGCGCGCCGCGGTCCATCGCCACCCAGCACATCAACTTGGAGGAGACGTAGTGGCGCGGCTCGCCGCGCGCCTCCCAGATCCCCTGATCGGGCTGCTTCCACGCAGCCGCCGCGCACTGCACCTGGTCGATCAGCACCGGCCACAGCCGCTCGGGAATGTGGTCGCGCTTCTTGGCGTGCAGGTAGACCGAGTCCAGCACCGCACCGAACACGTCGTTCTGGCGCTGGTTGTAGGCGCCGTTGCCGATGCGCACCGGGCGCGCGCCCTCATAGCCCTTGAGGTGATCGAGCGTGCTCTCCGTCAGCTCCTTCTGACCCCTGATCCCGTACATGATCTGCAGCGAGCCGTCCTCGTTGCGCTCCATGTCCGCAAGGAACTGAACGAAGTCGTCCGCCTCCCAGTTCAGGCCCAGCGCGTGCAGCGCCCACAGCGTGAACGTGGCGTCGCGCATCCAGCAGAAGCGGTAGTCCCAGTTGCGCTCCCCGCCCGGAGTCTCCGGCAGCGATGTCGTGGGGGCTGCCACCAGGGCACCCGTGGGCATGAACGTCAGACCCTTCAGCGTCAGCGCCGAGCGCTCCAGATGCAGGCGCCAGGTGTGATCCGGATACGTGCCTTCAGCGAGCCAGTTGCGCCAGAAGTGACTCGTGCGCTCGATGTGTTCCTCCGCCTGCTCGACCGTGTGGGGACCTCCCCGGTCCTCCGTCCAGGAGATCGCGCAGAAGCGCTTCTCGCCTTCTCTCATCGTGTGGCGGCCGTGCGCGCGGTTGCCCTCGATGCCCATGCGGATGTCGCTGAACAGCCTGAACGCGTTGACGTCGTTGGCGGCGTCCATCATGCACACGCCCGACTCGCCGCTCTGCACCACCGTCCACGTCGCCGTCGTCACACCGTAGTCGAGCATCGGCTCGCAAACGGTCTCCATCTGCACCTGGCCCTGGATGCATTCGATCAACCGCACCAGCAGGTGGTCGGCGTCGTAGTCGGTCGGCGGGCGCGTGTGGCTGGAGCCCTCCTTGTTGTCGTGCCACGGGCCGATCGTGAGCGCCTCGACCACCCGCACCCAGCCCTGCGGGGTCATCCACGTCGTCTCGATGATGTTCGTGCCCGGGATGTAGCGCCGCCCCGCGGGGACGTATACGCCGTACGGCCCCACCCTCCACGAGCCGGCGCCACGGTCGAGCATCGCGCCGAACACCGACGGCGAGTCGAAGTGCGGCAGGCACATCCACTCGATCGAGCCGTCCGAGGCGACCAGCGCTCCGGTGTGGCAGTCCGACAGGAAGCCGTAGTCGGCGATCGGCGGGAAGGGGGAGCTGACCAAGCCCATGCCCGCTGCCACCGAGCCCGCCGCCGGCTGACCGCCCCTACCATCAGCTGTCTTCGCGGAGCCGTTCGCGGCCGTTGAGACCTCGGGCGGGCTCACCACTCGGTTCGCTCGAACTTCGGCCGCTCGACGCCCTCAGGGAGGATCTGCTCGTCTTCGAGCTTGTCGAGGTGAGCGGCAAGCGTGGAGGTGGCGAGCGGGCGCAGCGCCTCCGGCACCTCCGGCCAGACCGCGCCCAGCAGCTCGTCGATCGTGCGCCGCCCTTCGCTCAGAGCCATGATCAGGCGGTTTTCGCGGTCAACGCGATGGGCCACGTACTCTTCGAGCTTCGCTTGGGCATCCCACACCACCGGACCGTGGCCGGGGCACAGGATGTTGAAGTCCTCGCGCAGGCAAAGCCGCGTCAGCGCCAGCAGGTAGGCCATCATCGACCCGCGGTATGGGCTGATGAAGACACTGCCCTCACCCAGCACCGCGTCGCCGGTGAAGCAGGCGCCGTTCGCGATCAGCGCGAAGTGGTCGGCCGCATGCCCCGGGGTCGCCACCGCTTCGAACGGCCCCACGCGCGCGTTTTCGCTCAGCAGGATGTCCACCGCACCGCGCCCCGCCGCCAGGGGCGCCGGGTGGTGTTCGAGCAGGGGGCGCACCGCTTCGCAGTGGTCGTGATGGTCGTGGGTGAGCACCACCCCGCCCAGCCCGCCGCGCGCCTCGATGGCCGTCGACAGCTGCTCGATGTGCTCGTCCAGCAGCGGGCCGGGATCGACGATCCACGTCGGGTCGCGCCCCACCACCCAGCTGTTGGTCCCCGAAAGCGTCAGCGGCCCCGGGTTGGCAGCGCGCACGCACATGATGTCGTAGCTCGCCAGCAGCTCCGCGTCGGACCGGGCCTCCGAGCCGCCGCTGGCGCCGGCCTCGGTCTCGCGGTTGTGCGGAGGCGGCGTGGTCATGTGCGCGACGTTAGCTGACGGCGCGGCCGAAACAACTTCCGGCGCTATCTCACCTGGCACGCGCGCGGTGTCGGGTGCTGTTGCGCGATGAGCCTCCCTTGCGCTGTGTAGTCGAATTCGTGATGTTCGAACGACGACCACCTCGCTGCGAGCGCTTGACGCCGGAGGCGCCGCGCTGCGGGCCTCCCGAGGAGATCCCCGCCAGCGCCAGCTCGCGATCGAGTCCGAGCTCGCCGACCATTCCGGCCAGCTCGCGCGTCTGGTCGTGGGCTACCAGCGTCACGCCGACCCCGCTTGCGCCGGCGCGGGCGGTGCGCCCGATGCGGTGCACGTAGTCCTCGCGCGTGGCCGGGATGTCGTAGTTGATCACGTGCGTTATGCCCGCCACGTCGATTCCCCGAGCCGCGACGTCCGTGGCCACGAGCGTGTCCACCACCCCAGCCTCGAAGTTGGCCAGCGCGCGCTCGCGCTGGCCCTGGGACTTGTCGCCGTGCATCGCCACCGCACGCACGCTGCTCGACGCGAGCCGCTTCACGAGCCGGTCGGCGCCGCGCTTGGTGCGCACGAACACGAGCGTCAGCCCACGCTCGGCCGCACCCAGCTCGCTCACCAGACGCGCAACCTTGCCGTCGTGGCTGACCGTCACGAAGCGGTGCTCCACGTCGCCCTTGCGCTCCTCCGAGTGGGCGTGCTCGTGGCGGCGCGGATCGGAGGTGTACGCCTTGGCGATCTTCCCCACCTCGCCCTCCAGCGTGGCCGAGAACAGCATCGTCTGGCGCTTGGGAGCGGTCATCTTCACGATCCTGTCGACAACCGGGCGAAAGCCCATGTCCAGCATCCGGTCGGCCTCGTCCAGGACCAGCACCCGGATCTGGCTCAGGGACACGTCCCTGCGCTCGATCAGATCGAGCAACCGCCCGGGCGTCGCCACGAGGATGTGGGCGCGCGAGGCCAGCCGGGCCTGCTTGACGATGCCGGCGCCGCCGTATACAGCTGCGATCGACAGCGCGCGTGCGTGAGCGAGCGGGCGCAGGTCCTCGACGATCTGGAGCGCCAGCTCTCGCGTCGGCGCGAGGACGAGCGCCGACGGGCGCGCGTCCGAGTCTTTCAGGCGCTCCACCAGCGGGATGCCGAACGCCAGCGTCTTGCCGGAGCCCGTGGGCGACTGCGCCAGCACGTCGTGGCCGGCCAGCACGTCCGGGATGACCATCTTCTGGACCGCGAACGGCTTCTCGATCCCGCGCTTGGCCAGCTCGGTTACGACGACCTCGGACACGCCGAGATCGGCAAAAGTCTCATGCTTCATGTGTTGATGCTCCTTCTGGCAGCCTCACGGGCCGCCGCTGCAGATGGAGATTCGACTGACCCCATCCGCGCGTCTGAAGCGCCAACAAAGACAAAGAACCCCGCGGACGACTTCGCCGCCCGTAGGCTGACCGTAGCAGGCTCCCGCGGTCCCGCCATTCGGTGCAAGGGGCCGTGTGCGCGCTCGGTGCTAGGGCGCGAGACGCTCGATCGTCCAACCGGCGCCGTCCTCGCGCCGGTAGCGCAGCCGGTCGTGCAGCCGATCGTGGCGCTGCTGCCAGAACTCGATGCTCTGCGGGGACAGGCGGTAGCCGCCCCAGTCATCGGGCAGCGGCGGCTCGTCCTCGCCATAGCGCTCCTGCAGCTCCGCCACGCGCCGCTCCAGCACCTCGCGGCTCTCCACCGGCTGGCTCTGAGGCGAGGCGAGCGCGCTCAGCTGGCTTCCGCGCGGGCGGCTGCGCACGTACGCCGCCGACTCCTGCGCGCTCGTGCGCGCGATCGGGCCCTCCAGCCGCACCTGCCGGCCGAGCTGGTCCCAGTAGAACATCAGCGCCGCGCGGGGGTTGGCAGCGAGCTCGCGGCCCTTACGACTCGCGTAGTTGGAGAAGAACACGAAGCCGCGCTCGTCGAAGCTCTTCACCAGCACCATTCGCACCGAAGGCGCCCCGTCCGCGGACGCCGTCGCCACCGCCGCCGCCTCCGGCAGGCGCACGCCCGCCGCGCCCGCCTCGCCGAACCACAGCTCGAACTGGCGCAGCGGGTCGGGGTCGAGGTCCTGCTCGCGCAGCGGCCGGCCGTAGTCGCTCACTGGGGTGTCTCGCTCGACGGCTATTGGATGTTGGCCATCACGTGCTTGACGACCGTGTAGTCCTCGACGCCGTACATGCTCAGGTCCTTGCCGTAGCCGGACTCCTTGAAGCCGCCGTGGGGCATCTCCGAGACGAGCGGGATGTGGTCGTTGATCCATACGCAGCCGAAGCGCAGCGCCTTGGACACGCGCAGCGCACGGCCCACGTCGCGCGTCCACACCGAGGAGGCCAGGCCGTAGCGCGTCGCGTTCGCCCACGCGATCGCCTGCTCCTCGTCCGAGAACTGCTGCACCGTGATCACCGGGCCGAAGATCTCGCTCTGGATCATCTCGTCGTCCTGGCGCAGGCCCGCCACCACCGTCGGTTCGACGAAGAAGCCCGGGCGATCGGCAGCCTTGCCGCCCGTCACGATCTCGGCGTTGCCGGGGCGGCGCTCGAGGAAGCCCTCCACCCGCTCGCGCTGGCGCGCGGAGTTGAGCGGGCCGAGCGTCGTCTGCGGCGAGAGCGTGTCGCCGATCACCAGGCCCTGCGCCTGGCCCGCCAGGCCGCTTACGACATCGTCGTACACGGTGCCCGCGGCGAGCACGCGCGTGGCCGCAGTGCAGTCCTGCCCGGCGTTGTAGTAGCCCGTGCCCGCGATCGTCTCGAGCGCAGCCTCCAGGCTGACGTCGTCGAACACCACCACCGGCGCCTTGCCCCCCAGCTCCAGGTGCACGCGCTTGAGCGTGTCCGCAGCAGTGCGCGCGAAGTGCTTGCCCGTGTCCACCGAGCCCGTCAGCGCCAGCATGTCCACGTCCGGGTGGGTGATCAGCGCCTCGCCCGTGGGTCGCCCGGGACCGGTGATGATGTTGAGCACCCCCTTGGGGAACACCTCTGCGGCGAGCTCAGCCAGCCTGACCGTCGTCATCGGCGTCGTCTCCGCCGGCTTCAGCACGACCGTGTTGCCCGCCGCCAGCGCCGGCCCGAATTTCCAGATGGCCATCATCAGCGGGTAGTTCCACGGGGTCACCTGCCCGATCACGCCCACTGCCTCGCGGCGCGTGAACGACGTGTAGCCCTCCATGTACTCGCCCGCAGCCCTGCCCTCCAGGCAGCGCGCAGCGCCCGCGAAGAAGCGCAGGTTGTCGGCCATCACCGGGATCTCGTCGTTCGCCACCGCTTCGATCGGCTTGCCTGCGTTCAGCGCCTCCATGCGCGCGAGCTCGTCGCCGTGCTGCTCCACCAGGTCCGCCAGCGCCAGCAGTGCCTGCGAGCGCTGCGCCGGTGTCGTGCTCGACCAGCCGTCGAACGCGCGGCGCGCGGCCTTCACCGCGCGGTCCACGTCCTCGACGCTCGAGATCGGCGCTCGCGCCAGCTCCTCCCCCGTCGCCGGGTTGAGAATCGCTTCCGTCTCGCCGCTGGAGGCGACCGTCTCGCCGTCGATGAAGTTGCTCAGCGTCTGCGTCGTGCTCGCCATCTTCAATCTCCTCGTCCGCTCGGGGGTCTCATGTCTTCCATTGTGCGCACGATCACCGCGGCGCCGACTCGGACAGCGCCATCCCCAGCGCCTGCGCCACCGCCGGGTGGGTGATCTCGCCCGCCTGCACGTTCAGGCCGCCGCGTAGACCGGGAACGCTCTCCAGGGCGTCCTCCACCCCGCGCTCGGCCAGCTCGATCACATACGGCAGCGTCGCGTTCGTGAGCGCGTACGTCGAGGTGATCGGCACCGCGCCCGGCATGTTCGTCACGCAGTAGTGCGTGATCCCGTCCACCTCATACGTCGGGTCCGAGTGCGTGGTCGGACGCGAGGTCTCAAAGCAGCCGCCCTGGTCGATCGACACGTCCACCAGCACCGCGTTGCGCTTCATCAGCCCCAGCTGCGCGCGGGTCACCACGCGCGGCGCGCGTCCGCCGTGAACGAGCACCGCGCCGATCACCAGGTCCGCCGCCGGCAGCAGCTCCTCGATCGCCAGCGTCGAGGAGTAAACGGTGGAGGCCCGGCCCCCGAACGCCACTTCCAGCTCGCGCAGGCGGTCGATCGAGCGGTCGAACACGAACACGTCCGCCTGCATGCCGATCGCGATGAACGCCGCGTTCATGCCCACCACGCCGCCGCCGATCACCAGCACCGTCGCCGCCGCCACGCCCGGCACGCCGCCCAGCAGGATGCCGCGCCCGCCGAGCGGCTTCTCCAGCATGAACGCGCCCGCCTGCGTGGCGATCTTGCCCGCCACCTCGCTCATCGGCGCCAGCAGCGGCAGCCGCCCCTCGGAGTCTTCGACGGTCTCATACGCGATGCACGTCGCCCCCGAGGCCATCAGCCCGCGCGCCAGTTCCGGCTCGGCCGCCAGGTGCAGGTACGTGAACAACGTCTGCCCCTCGCGCAGGCGCCCCACCTCCCTCGGCTGCGGCTCCTTCACCTTCAGTACCAGCTCCGCCTGCGCGAACAGCGCGTCCGCGTCGGGGACGATGCTCGCGCCCTGCGCGATGAACTGCTCGTCGCTCATCGCGCTGCCCTCGCCCGCGCCCGCCTGCACCAACACCTCGTGTCCTCTCGAGGTCAGCTCCCTGACCCCCGCCGGCGTGATCGCCACGCGGTACTCATCGGTCTTGACCTCCGTCGGGACGCCGATCCTCATCGCGCCAACTCCCTTCCTCGTAGTGCAAGCCAGAACTCGATGCGGTCGCGCGCGCTCGAGAAGTCGCGCCCCGTCAGCTGCTCGATGCGGCGGATCCTGTAGCGCAACGTGTGCCGGTGGCAGAACAGCGCGTTGGCCGCCTTCTCCCAGTGCCCGTTGTGCTCGATGAACACGTCCAGCGAGCGCACCAGCTCGTCGCCGTACTCGCCCTCCCCCTGTTCGATCGGGTCGAGCACGCTGCGGCAGTACGAGCCCAGGGCCTCGTCGTCCTGCAGCGACAGCAGCAGCTGGAAGGCGCCCAGATCCTCATAGGTTGCGACCTCCGGCGCGCTGCCGTTGCGCAGCCGCACCGCCTCCAGCGCACAGCGCGCCTCGTGAAAGGCCATCCGCAGGGAGTGCGTCGCCGTCGGGCGGCTCGCCGATGCCTGCACGTCCCCGAAGCGGCCTGCCAGCTCAGCGCGGATCTTGCGCGCGAGCTCCATCGGCCGCGACGAAGGCTGCGGACCCGGGTCGATCACCGCGCACAGCAGTCCCGAGCGGATCGCCACCAGGCTGGCAACCCGCTCGCGCTGGAGGATCCCTTCCACCAGCGTCGCCGCCGCGCTCGCCTCCGGCGGTCGGAACGCCAGCACCGCCACCTGCTCGCCGATCCCGAACGGGCGCAGGCGCGCCTGCAGGTCCTCCGGATACAGATGGCCCGTCAGGACCTCCGCGAGCACATCGCCGACCATCGTTCGCTGCAGCAGCTCGTAGCGCTCGTCCAGCAGCCGCGCGAACGCGCGCTCGGTGATCGCGATGAACGGCACCTCGTACGGCACCTCGAACAGCGGGAACCCGCGCTTGCGCGCCGCGTTCACCAGCGCCGCCGGCAGCCGCTTGTGGGCGAAGCCCGTGCCGAAGCCCAGACCCGCGATGTCGTGGTCCGCCAGCCGGTCGATCAGCTCTCGCTGGGATTTGGGGCCGTTCAGCTGGATTCCCGTGCTCAGAATCAGCTCGCCGCCTTTCAGCCACGGCGTCGGGTCCGGCAGCTCCGTGCAGTGCACCCAGCGAACGTGCGCGTCCGCGGACTGCTCGCCGCAGGCCAGCTCCAGCCCGAGCTCGCCGATCAGGCTCGCGACAGTGAGCTCCACCGCTCCATCCGCTCCGATGCCTCGCTCAGGACCGGGCGCAGGATCGCCTCGATCTCTTCGAACTGCTGCGGGCCGGCGATCAGCGGCGGCGACAGCTGCACGATCGGGTCGCCGCGGTCATCCGTCCGGCAGATCAGCCCGCGCTTGTACAGCTCGCCCGAGAGGTACCCACGCAGCAGCTCCTCGGACTCCTCGGAGTTGAACGTCTCCTTGGTGTCTTTGTCCTTCACCAGCTCGATCGCGTGGAAGTAGCCCGCGCCGCGCACGTCGCCCACGATCGGCAGGTCACGGAGGCTGTCGAGCATCTCCCGGAAGGGGCCCTCGTTGGCCAGGACGTTCCCGCACAGGTCCTCGTTCTCCATGATGTCGATGTTCGCGAGGCCCACCGCGCACGCCACCGGGTGCCCTCCGAACGTGAAGCCGTGGTTGAACACAGCCTTTCCGTGCAGGAACGGCTCAGCGACGTGGTCGGCCACGATCACCGCGCCCAGAGGCACATACGCCGAGCTGATGCCCTTCGCCGTGGTGATCATGTCCGGCTGGTAGTCGAAGCGCTCGCACCCGAACCAGTAGCCCAGGCGGCCCCACGAGCAGATCACCTCGTCGGAGATCAACAGCACCCCGTGGCGGTCGCAGATCTCGCGCACGCGCTGGAAGTAGCCGTCCTGGGGCACGAAGCAGCCGCCGCCGTTCTGCACCGGCTCGAGGATCACCGCCGCCACCGTCTCCGGGCCCTCGAACTCGATCGCTCGCTCGATCTCCTCAGCAGCCCACAGCGGGTCGCGGTCCTCCTCCCAGCGATAGGAGTTGGTGTTCGCCACGTGCACGCCGCCCGGGGTCAGCGGTTCGAACGGCACGCGCAGCGGCGTCAGGCCGGTCGCCGTCAGCGCCCCCATCGAGGTGCCGTGGTAGGCGAGGTTGCGCGCGACCAGCTTGTGCCGGCGCGGTTCGCCCTGCGCCGCGTGGTAGGCCTTCGCGAGCTTCCAAGCCGACTCCACCGCCTCCGAGCCGCCCGAGGTGAAGAACACCCTGTTCAGCTCGCCCGGCGCGAGCTCCGCGATGCGGCTCGCCAGTTCGATCGAGCGCGGGTGCGCATAGCTCCAGTTCGTGTAGAACGCCAGCTCCTTCGACTGCGCTGCCGCCGCCTCGCCCAGCTCCGCGCGACCGTGGCCGATGTTCACGCAGTAGAGCGCCGACAGGCCGTCCAGGTAGCGCTTGCCGTGCTCGTCGTACACGTAGCAGCCCTCGCCGCGCACGATCACCGGGACCTCGCTGGCGGGGTCCGCGTAGGAGCCCATTCGCGTGAAGTGCATCCACAGGTGACGCTTGGCCTGCTCTTGGAGATCACCGGACATCGAAGACCCGCCCTCTCGATCGCTGACTAGACACTCAGGACAACGCTAACCACTCCCGATGGGCCACTCAATGCGCCGCGTGGTCAACAAGTTACACGACCATTGTACGACTCGGCCAACTGGGCGCGGACGTTTTGGGGATCGCGCCCATTGCGCGTCCGCCGCCCTGAGCCGTAACTTTCGTCACATGGCAACGAGTCTTCTCAGAGGGAGGAGAATGACATGGCCATCGTGTCCGCCGCACATCAGGAGAGGAGCCGTTGATGGCCACTGAGGCCGCCGTAGAGACCGTCGCCGTATCGGGGTCCGTCGCATCGTCGGAAGTCGTGGACAAGGGCCTCAAGCGAAACGCCATCGGCTACATCTCCAACGTCGTCATCGGCGTGGCCTCCACGGCGCCCGCCTACTCGCTCGCGGCGACTCTCGGGTTCATCGTGGCCGACCCCGGCGTCGGGGTACACGCCCCCGCCGTCCTGCTCGTCTCCTTCATCCCCATGCTGCTCGTCGCCTCCGCCTACAAATACCTCAACCGGGCCGACCCGGACGCGGGCACCACGTTCGCCTGGACCACGCGCGCATTCGGGCCCAGCTTCGGCTGGCTGAACGGCTGGGCGATCTTCCTCGCCGACGTGCTCGTCATGGCCTCGCTGTCCGCGATCGCCGCCATCTACACCTTCAAGCTCTTCGGCTTCACCGAACTCGGCGAATCCAAAGCGGCGGAGGTCATCGCCGCGATCCTCTGGATCGCGCTCATGACGTGGATCTGCTATCGCGGCATCGAGCTCTCCGCACGCGTCCAGCGCTACCTGCTGACGTTCGAGGTGATCGCGCTCGTCCTGTTCGCCGTCGTCGCGCTCGTCAAGGTCTACACGGGCCACCCCACCGGCTCGATCCAGCCACAGGCATCGTGGTTCAACCCATTCGACATGAACTTCAAAGACCTCCTCGTCGCGCTGCTGCTGGGGATCTTCCTCTACTGGGGCTGGGACTCCGGGGTGTCGGTCAACGAGGAGTCCGAGGACCCCAACGAGGGGCCCGGGCGCGCCGCGGTCGTCTCCACGATCCTGCTCGTCGTCATCTACCTGGTCGTCTCCTCAGGCGCCCAGGCCTTCCATGGCGTCGGCTTCATCGCCAACGAACAGAACTCCGAAGACGTGATCAACGCACTCGGAAAACCGGTGTTCGGCGGCGGCGTCGTCGGCTGGGTGCTCGTCCACGCCCTGATCCTCTGCGTGCTCACCTCGGCCTCCGCCTCGACCCAGACGACGATCCTGCCGACCGCCCGCACCACGCTGTCAATGGCTCACTGGAAGTCGATCCCGTCGGTGTTCGGCACGGTCCACAAGCGCTACCTGACGCCGACCGCCTCCACGTTGGGGTTCGGCGCGATCTCCATCGCCATCACCGTCCCCCTGCTCCTGCTCTCCACCAGCGTCCTCGAAGACTCGCTGATCGCGCTCGGCATACCCGTGTGCCTCTACTACGGCACCACCGGGTTCACCTGCGCCGTCTACTACCGGCACGAGCTGACCAAGAGCGTGCGCAACTTCCTGCTGCTCGGCGTCGGCCCAGTGCTCGGCGGGGTGATCTTCTATGGCATCGGCGGCTACGCGATCTACTTCTACGGCAAAGCGGAAAACGCCGAAAACCAGTCGCTCGCCGGGATAACCCTGCCGCTGTGGTTCGGGGTCGGCGGAATGGTCCTCGGCGTAATCCTGATGCTCATCTCACGGCCGTACTTCCGCGAGTTCTTCTCGCGCAAGCGGGAGACCTGTCCCAAGGGGATGCTCGAGCGGCCCGTGGAGCGGGCGCCTTTGCATCTCTGATGTGGCGCTCAGCCGCTGGGCTGCGGCGCCGGAATGCGCGTGATTCCCGTGACCGCATCGAATCCGTGGTCGAAGCTCAGAACTTCGGTGATCTGCCGGCGTTGCATCACACCGGCGTGCACGGCATCGCGCGCCGACAGCCGCTGGTGCGCGAGGACCAGATCCTTGGCCGCGAGCACGTCGTCCTTCTCCACCGCGAACACGTCGTCGACGATCTCTTGGAGGGCATCGAACGCAACTCCGACCCAGTCGCGTCGGCCGGCGGACACGTAGCGATGCATGACCTCCTGGAAGACCTCGCTGCTCGTGACGAGTTGGCGTCGTTCACCGGCGAGCCGCGCGAGGATGCGCTGCACGTCGAGCTTGTGGGGATGCTCGCCCCCCACCAGGTACATCGGAACGTTCGAGTCGATGAAGATCAAATATCGCCCCCGCCACCCATGCCCGCCTCGATCTCGGCCAAGCGCCCAGCCTCTGTCTCCGCGAGCATCGTGTCGATATCGACTTCCCGCTCCTGGAACTCGTAGCTCGCCGCCCTGCGGATGGCTGCCAGCTTGCGCTCGACGTCGCCGGTGGACACCTGGCGCTCGGCCGCCCGTAGCGACTGGCGGACCCACTCCGACAGCGTCACCCCCACAGCCTCAGCCGTGCGCTCGAAGCCCTCCAGTTCCTCGTCCTTGACCACCACCTGTAGACGTTTACTCATACCGGTAGTATGACTCACTACAGGAGGCATATCCATTACTCCGACGCCGCACTCGCACCGGGACGAGCAACTGCCCTGCTTCTCAGCCGGGAACCTCCACCTGCCCATGCGGCGAGCCGTACTCGCGCAGCAGATCCAGGAACGGCGCCGGCGGAAACGCCTCGGGGCCGAGCACCCCTGAGCCCTTCCAATCCCCACGATCGAGCAGCTCGAGCGCGACAGCCGGGTTGACGGCCGTCTGCCAGACGACCGCCTGGCTGGCGTACTCGCGCATGGTGGTCTCGTTGTCGACCACGTGGTAGAGGTAGGTCGAGCGTGGCTGCCCGTCCTTGCCGATGCCTTGTACCCAGGTACCGGCGCACGTGCGCCCGCTCATGCGCTCGCCGAGCGTGGCCGGGTCGGGCAGCGCCGCCGCCACCAGGTCGCGAGGGGCTACCTTCGTGCCGCGCACCGACACTGGCTCGGTCGAGTCCAGGCCCAGTTTGTGCAGCGTCGAGAGCACGTCGATGAACTCCTGGCCGAGCCCGTACTTGAACGTGACGCGCTGGCAGTCCACCCAGCGCGGGATCAGCACCACCTCCTCGTGCTCGACGTTCACGCACTCGACCGGCCCGATGCCCTCGGGGAACTCGAACACCTCAGGCTCGGAGAACGGAGCCGTCGTGTAGAAGCCGCGCTCGCGCTCCCAGATCAGCGGCGGGTTCAGGCACTCCTCGATCGTCGTCCAGATCGAGAACGTCGGCGCGAAGTCATAGCCCTCGACCACCAGGTCTGCGCCGTCGCGAACGCCGACTTCGTCGATGCTCGAGAACAGCTCATCGGCTGCGTGGCGGGCGAAGACGTCCGACAGGCCCGGCTCAACGCCGATCCCCACCAGGGCGAGCAGGCCCGCGTCCTGCCACTGCTGCTCGACGGCGAACTGCTTGTCCCCCAGCATCTCCCCCGGCTGCTCGTACGGGCGCTCGGGGTGGGGATGGGAGAGCGTCATCGCCATGTCCAGGTAGGTGACCTTCGCCTCGAACGCGGCCGCGAAGATCGGCTCGTTGAAGCGGGGGTCGCACGCGTTGAGGACCGCGTCCGGACGCACGCGAGCGATCAGCTCCACCAGCTCCTGCCGGCTGGACGCGTCCACGCGCTCGACCGAGAAGCGGTCGGGCTCGCCCAGCCGCTGCGCCACCGCCTGCGCGCGCTCTAGCTCCACGTCCGCCAGGACCACCTGCTCGAACGTCTCGCGGCGCTGGGCGATCGCTGCGAAAGCCGCGCCCACGCCTCCCGCTCCGACCACAAGCACCCTCATTCCAGTCAGTGTGACGCAAAGCGCAAGCTCGCAATGTCACAAGCAGGCATCGGCAATGCGACGCAATGTCGCAGGCGGCTCCCGTATGCTGCGCCGATCCGCGCGCTCGCGACCACAAGCAGACCATGAGCACCGGCCTCCCGAGCCCCGCGCACACCCCTCCCGACCCGACCGACACCTCGCGCGACGACGCGCCCGCCGACGGTACGCCGGAACGCCGGCGCCACGGCCGCTGGGCGCCGTCCCCGACGCTCCCGCGTACCGAGATCGCACTCGTCGCGCTGTCGGGCCTGCTGCTCGCGATCCTCACCAGCTGGCCGCTCGCACTGCACATGTCCAGCCGGATCGCGCCCGATCTGGGCGATCCCGTGCGCACCGCCTGGGAGATCGCCTGGGTCGGGCACGCGATGCTGCACGACCCGCTGCACCTGTTCGACTCCAACGCCTTCTACCCCCACCCGCTCAGCCTCGCCTTCTCGGACTCGCTGCTCGGCTACGGCCCGACTGCGTTCTTCGGCTCCGGCACAGTTGCCGCTCTCGTCCGTTACAACCTGCTGTTCCTGTGGGCGTGGTCGCTGTGCTTCGTGGCCGCCTACCTGCTCGCTCGCGAGCTCGGGCTCCGCAAGCTCGGCGCCGGCGCCGCCGGCCTCGCCTTCGCCTACGCGCCGTACCGCGTCACCGAGGCCGGGCATCTGCACGTGATCTCCTCAGGCGGGTTCGTGCTGGCGATGTTCCTGCTGCTGCGCGGCTACAGGCGCGGCTCGCGCAAGCTCGTGCTCGCCGGCTGGCTCGTGTCGGCCTGGCAGGTCAGCCTGGGCTTCACGCTCGGTCTGCAGTACTGCTACCTGCTGCTGGTGCTCGCGGCGCTCGTGCTCTTCTACTGGTGGCGCGGGCGCCTGACGCCGGGCCCAGGCTGGCGCGATCCGCAGGCGAGCTCGCGCGGGCCCCTGATCCCCCGCCGTCTGCTGGCCGTGACCGCGATCGGCCTCGCCGTGCTCGGCGCCGTCACCGTCTATCAGGCCAGGCCCTACCTGAAGGTCGCGGCAGAGTACCCGACCGCCAAGCGCACGCTGGTCGAAGTCGAGACCTACTCATCCGGTCCCGCAGCGCTGCTTTCGGCCTCCTCGGAGAACCGTGTTTGGGGGTCGGTCACCGCAGGGATGCGCGCCAAAGTCAACTCCAAGAACGAGAGCGTGTTCTTCCCCGGCGGCCTGATCCTCGCGCTCGCGCTGATCGGGCTCGCAGCGGGCGCCTACACGCGACGATTGCGCCTGGGGCTGTTGGTCGGGATCGTCGTCTGCTCGATCCTCGCGATGGGCTTCGGACTCACCGGCGCCGGCTATCCATACCGCCTGCTCTACGACTACGCGCCCGGATGGGATGGCGTGCGCGTACCCGGCAGGATCTTCACGCTGGCCACGCTCTTCTATGCGCTGCTCGCGGGGGCGGGCCTGCAGGCGCTGGTGGGCTGGATCCCCTCGTGGCTGGCGCGCGCACGTGCGTGGGCCGCAGAGCGCTCCTCGAGCGAGGGCGCCTCGAGCGGCCGCCTGCTGAGCGGCCGCTCGCTGACCGCCGCGCCCGCGGTCATCGGGGTCGTTGCGCTCATCGGCCTCCTCGGCGAAGGTGCCGGTCATCTCGGCCACCCCGTCGTTCCGCAACCCGTCAAGGCCGAAATCGGCCTGCCCGGCCCGATCTTCGACCTGCCCACCGACGGCGCGCTCGACCGCATCTGGCAGTACTTCTCCACGGACGGCTTCTACGAGATCCCGATCGGCAACAGCACCTTCGACATGCCGGCGGTCGATGACCTGCGCGGCGGCATGAACGGCTTCCCGGACCGCGCGAGCGTTGAGAAGCTGCGCTATTACCACATCCGCACCGTGATCCTGCACACGGTGCTGCCGAAGGGCCTGCCGCCGGAACACGGCCACGTCCTGCCCAACCCCCCCGACCCGGCGGCCGCCGCCAAGAAGCCGATCGCCGGCCTGGGCATCACGCGGCGGCAGGTCGGCTCCGTGTTCATCTATGAGATCGGCCCGGGTCCAGCGGCGCTGCACGCAAGCAACCCATGAGTAGACGACGCCTGGCGCTCATAGCGATCCTGCTCGTGGGACTCGCAAGCGCGACCGTGATCCAGAGCTTCTCCTGGAACCAGACGTCGCACTACGACCTGACCCGCACGATCTACCACGGCAAAACCACGATCGACCAGTACCAGGCGAACACGGGAGACAAGGCCTACTACAAGGGCCACTGGTACTCCGCCCGCGCGCCCGGGCTGGCGTTGTTCTCGGAGCCCTTCTACGAGGCGCTGATCCTCGTGCGCGCCGAATCGTGGACCGACGCCCACGTGGCGCCACCGGATCATCCGGGCGACGAGATGATCTACCTGCTCGGCCTGTGGGACGACGTCCTGCCGGGACTGCTGCTGCTGTTGCTCGTGTGGCGGGTGGCCGAGCGCTACCAGCCGGGCTACGGCGCCGCGACCGCGGTGATCCTCGGCCTGGGCACGATGGTGCTCCCGTTCTCGCAGCTGCTGTTCTCGCACATGTTCACGACGTTCCTGTGCTTCGCCGCCTTCTGGCTGATGCTGAAGGAGCGCGATGGGCCACCCAGACCGCTGCTGCTGGCGCTGGCCGGCCTGGCGGTGGGCTACGCGTTCTCCTCGGAGTACCCCACGTTCTTCGCGACGGTCGTGCTCGGCCTGTTCCTGGTGTCGCGGCGCGACGCGCTCACGCTCGGCGGCGTGGCGCGCCGTGGCGGCTCCTACGTCGCCGGCGGCATCGTCGGCATCGTTCCGCTGCTGCTCTACAACCACTTCGCCTTCCACTCCTGGACGCACCTCGCCTACTCCGACATACCGCGCCAGCAGCAGGGCTTCTTCGGGATCAACGCCCCCAACCTGAAGGTGGCGATCACGCTGCTGTTCGACTCGCGTGGCCTGTTGACGATCTCTCCGATCCTGATCATGGGCGCGATCGGCACCGTGATGCTCTACCGGCGCGGCAAGCGCGCCGAGGCGCTGACGATCGGCGGCATCTGCCTCTGCTACCTGGGCTACAACTCCGGCTACTACCTGCCGTTCGGCGGTGGCTTCATGGGGCCGCGGTTCCTCGACACGCTGCTCCCGTTCCTCGCCTTCCCGGTGGCGCTGACGCTCGCGCGGTTCCCCGGCCCCACGATCGCGCTGGCGGCGATCTCGATCACCACCACGGTGATCGCGACGATCACCCACCCGCTGATCGGCTATGAGACGGAGACCGTCACGTGGATGCGCTACCTCAGCGAGGGCTACTTCCAGCCGACGATCGCCTCCGCGTACGGCCTCGGGCGCAGCTGGGGAGGGATCTGGCCGTTCCTGGTGCCTGCCGCCGGCGGCGTGCTGCTGGCCGCGTTCGTGACCCCGCGGCTGCGCCTCTCGAGAAGGGCGCTCGGCGCAGGTCTGCTCGTGCTGCTCGGCTGGGCGCTGTTCGCGGTGCTCGGGCCGACGCTGCTGGGGATCGACCACCAGGGGCTGCAGGAGATCTACAACGCCGGCGACCACACCGCGTTCGACCTGACGCTGCACTCGGGCGCCAGATACCCGCTGAAGACGCTCGCGCTGGTCGCAGCCGTCGCCGGCCTGCTCGCCCTGGCCGCCATGCGCCTGACGCGCAACGAGCGCCAGCGTCCGCCTGATCCGCACGGCCCCGGCGCCGCGGCCGACGCGCAGCCGGCGATCAGCGGCTAGCTCAGCCCCCGGCGCTCGGCCCAGCCCCCGGTCCGCTCAGTTCTTGGCGACCTTCACGTCGCATTTCTTGGCGTGCAGTTCGCGGCACACCACGACGTAGCCTTCACGCGGCTTTTCGTCGGCGTTCGTCAGCCCCGCGTCGAAGCGCGTCGAGCTGGTGCCGCCGTTCCAGTCGTAGATGTAGAGGCGCTTGATCCGCGCGTGCGCCGCCGCGACCTGGAAGGTGAATTTGAGGACCTTCGCCGCGCGCTTCAAACCCGAGCCGTTCTTGTTCGGGAACGCTCCCCCGAATTTCACGATCCCGCCCGTCTCGGTGAGCCATACCTGGTTGCCGAGCGCCCGCACGATCTCGTTCGTGCGCCAGCCTTCCAGACGGTTGACGTCCGAGTAGTCGTGCAGGCCCCAGACCTTCGGCATGACCGTCTCCAGGCGGTAGATCTCGCGCTTGAATTCGGCGATGTAGGCGAGCGTCGGTTGGATGTAAGCCTGGTCGAGAACGTCCAGGCCGATGACCGTGCAGCCCCTGCAAACGCGGATCAGCGCCTGGTAGTACCTCGCCGCGTTGACCGCTGTGGGGCTCGAGAACTGGTGCGGTTCGTTGCCGCGGTTGGCCTCGTCCCAGGACTCGTATTCGGTGACGTGCGGGAACAGCTTGACGAACTTCTTGACGTCGTTCTGGTAGGTCGCAAGGCTGGGCATCTTCGTGGGGGTGTACTCCGAGTGGTAGAAGGCCACCAGGACTTTCTCGTGGAGGGCTTCCGCGGCGTCGATGAAGTCGATCGCCTTGTCCAGGGAGTAGGGCCGGACGGCGGCGTCGTACGGCGCGATGTAGCGCACGATCTTCGTGTTCAGCTGCGTGTACAGCGGATTGGAGAACATCGTCGCCTGCTCGTCGCCGATGCCCGTCAGGAACGAGCTGGCGGCACGCGCCGTCGGCGCTTTGCGCGTGGCGGCGCCGGCCTGGCTGAGCGCGCCCGGCGCGAGCGCAGCCAACAGAGTCAGCAGAGTCGAAAGGATCAGAATCGAGTAGAGGCGGCGTGGAGTTCTCATACTGATTCGCAACAGGCTAGAAGGTACGGAGGTTGCGCCCCCCACACAGTCTTACGCGGCCCTTAGCTCGCGTCCTGCCCCTCGAGCGAGGTCTTGGACGGGCTTTACTCTGCCGCTTGCTCGAGAATCGGCTCCTCGGCTGGGTGCGAGCGCAGCGTCGGATCGGCGACCACACGCACATCGACCCCCGGGAGCTCGCGCAGCAGGCGCAGCAGCAGCGACTGCCCCGGAGCGGAGCCCAGTCGAGAGAGGCCGCGCCGCTGCGCCGGTGTGCCCATCAGCACATAGGTGCTGCCGAGCGAGCGCGCGACGCTGACTGCCACCGTGGCCACGTCCTCGCCCTCCTGCACCCGCAGGCCCGCGCCCAGCATCGCCGTCAGGCGCCTCAGCTCCTCGAGCCGCTTGCGATCCTCAGGGCTCGGCGGACGGCCGGGGGGACGCACCAGGAGGACGTCGAGCTCAGCGTCCAGGCGCTGGGCGGAGCGCCAGGCACGGCGCACCACGCGCTCGGAGTGCGGCGCCAGCGTCGCCAGCGCGAGCAGACGCTCGGCGATCGGCTGCGGCGCGTCCGACCCAGCGACAGCCAGCCCCTCCTCGTCTCGACGCAACGCCAGATCTGGCTCGCGCACGAGCCGCTTGACCTCCACGCCCTCGGCCACCTGGCGCAGCGCCGTCTCGCGCAGCGCGGACAGGTTCTCGATCTTGAAGAAGTTCTGCAGCGCCGCCTGCACTCGCTCGGGCCGGTAGACCTTGCCCGCCCGCAGACGCGCGATCAGCGCCTCCGGGGTCAGGTCGATCAACACGACCTCGTCCGCCGCCGAGAGGATCTCGTCCGGGATCGTCTCTCGCACGCGGGCACCCGTCAGCTGCGTCACCTGGTCGTTGAGGCTCTCCAGGTGCTGGACGTTGACGGTCGAGAAGACGTCGATGCCCGCCTCCAGCACGTCGCGGACGTCCTCGTAGCGCTTCTCGTGCTCCACACCGGGGGCGTTGGTGTGGGCGAGCTCGTCGATCAGGCACAGCTCGGGCCTGCGCGCGAGCACCGCCGGCAGGTCCATCTCCTCCAGCGGCCTGCCGCGGTAGAGAACCGTGCGCCGCGGCAGCACCTCCAGCCCGTCGATCTGCTCCAACGTCTCGGCGCGGCCGTGCGGCTCGATGTAGCCGACGAGCACGTCGCGGCCGTCCGCAGCTTCGGCCACCCCCTCCTGGAGCATCCGGTAGGTCTTCCCCACCCCCGGCGCCATGCCGATGAAGACCTTCAGGTGTCCTTTCTCATCGGCCGGCACGGGTGTAGGACGCTACCGCGTCATAGCTGCGACGGACATCCGCGCGGTCGGAGCTCTCCGGCACCGACTCCGCGCAGGAGCGCATGATCATCTCCGCCTGTTCGAGCACCAGCTGCTGCTGGCCGGGAGAGATGGTGGACGCCATGATCTTCGACAGTCCATCCAGCTGGCGGATCATCACCGCCGGCATGCCGCGACTCGCCTGACGGATCTTGTCGTGGGCGCGCCCGAGCAGACGGTCGAAGCCGACGGTCACGGCGATCACCCGCACGCGTCCCGACGCGTCACGATGGACTGTCGCAGGCCGCCAGCGCGCCGCGATCTTGCCGAGCCCATCTCCCAGCCAGTCGATGCACGCCAGCGCTGTGAACGTGTCGTTGACCGCGGGTGAGAGCGCCCGGATCGCGATCTCCACGAGCTGATCGACCGCGAACGAGAGATCCTGCGTGAGGGTCCGGTGCGGTCCCGTGGCGTGCGCACCCCCGAGCGCCCGCGCGACCCCCGGCGCCGCCGCCGCCGGCCACACGTTCGCCAGCGGCTCGCCCTCCACAACGAAGTGGCCTGGGCGGCGCAGCAGGCGGATCACCGCGTGGCTGCGGCCGGCGATATCGATCAGCGTGCTCATGCTGACGTACTGCAGGTAGCCGCTGCTGGGCGCGCACACGACCGCGCTGTCCTCGTCCAGGCGCACCAGCATCTCCGACAGCGAGGGTCCTGCCTTCGACGCATCGGTCCCTGAGGCGACCTCTGACTCGATCGCACGGGAGAGGTCGCCTGCGATGCTCGCGATCACCTGCGGGAGCTGGATCGACTTGGCGATGTGGTCGATGAACAGGACCAGTACCCCGACATCCACGAGGACGAGCGCCATCGTCACCGTGATCGAGAGGTGGGGGACGAATTCGCCGTGGCCGCCTGGACCGATCGAGACGAGCGCGAGGATCGCGTAGACGAACGTCGCCACGAAGCTGCCGAGCGTCAGTTGGGTGATCCGGTCGCGGATGAAGTTGCGCAGCATGCGCGGGCCGAACTGGGTCGAGGCGAGCGTCAAGGTCACGATCGTGATCGAGAACACGAGCGTCACCACGGTGATCACTGCAGCGGCGATCGTCGTCAGGACCTGCCGGGCAGCGTCGGCGGTGCCGCTGATCACCCATGAGGGGAAGTGCAGCGAGCCGTCGTAGGCAGCGCGGTCCAACGCGTAGGTGCCAGCGAACAGGATCACCGCGAGCGCGATCTCGACTGTGGGCACCAGCCACAGGTTTGTGCGCAGGGCCTCGCGCCGCCATGCCGAGGGCAGCGGTAGCTGCAGCCTCACTGACCCACGCTCGCGGCATCGGTACGGAGGAAGGCTCGGTTGAGCCGGGCTGGAGAATGGAGGTGGTCGCACATGGTCTTGGCCAGCGTCGAGCGCTGCCGACCAGTCTTCCCGGCTCACCGGCGAGGAACGATACCGGCGGGTCAGTACAGGTGCTGAGTGAGTCCGTCGCGCTCTTCGAGCGCGTCCTGGATGTCCCACACGGCATCGATCACGGTCTGCCGGCTGCTCGGGTTGAACAGCGGGCTGACGCCGTCGCTCAGGAGCATGCGCACCCGGGCTACGCCCGTGGGGCTGACCGGCTCCTCCCGTTCCAGGCTTTCCGCGAGGCCGATGAGCGCATGAGCGCCGGCCGAGACGGCATTCCGGTCCACCACCACCGCGGAGAGGATCGGGCGCGGTCGCTCGACATGTTCGACGAGCCCGCGCAGGTTGCGCGCGAGCTCACAGCGCGTCCGAGCCGAGATCAGCTGCCGTGCACGCAGCTCGAGCGCCGCGCTGGTCGGGTGGACGGCGCCTTGCGCTATCTCGCGATCGAGTCGAAAGCGGCGGGCGCGGACCCACAGCCGCAGAGTCAGCTTCGCGGACGGGACGATCCGGGAGTACCGCGGACCGGCGGCAGACGCTTGGGAAGAGCTGGTAGGCCTCATGATCCAAGTCTGGCACCGGGGTGATTACGCGCGCGTCACGAAGTCGCCGACTCCCATAACGATTTCGTGAAGCGTGTCCTCAGAAGTGGCCTTTCAGCGTCTCTGTCGATATGCGCCGTGTGTCGTCGGGGGCCGGGCGCAGGATCAGGATCTCGGCCGGCACGCGGTCCAGCATCCAGCGCAGATCCTCGTAGCTCAGGCCGGCGCGGGGATCTTCGTCCGCGGAGACAATTATGCGGTCGAAGTGCTCCTGGTCGAGCAGTTTGCGCAGAGCATCGCGGGCGGAACGCCCGCGACCCACCCGCGAGTCGACCGGCACGCCCTGCGAGGAGGCGCGCTGCTCGATCGCCTCCAGCAGCGGCATCCCGCGCGCGCACTGCACGGGCAGAGGCGTCTCCAGGGGCAGGTTCATCGGCACGCGCGCCAGGAAGGCCGGCATGATGATCGCGTTCTCGGCCTTCGCCAGACGCACGGCGGCCTCGAACGATCGGCGGGAGATCTCCTCACCGGTGAACGGGAGCAGGATCCGCCGTTGGCCCTGGACGCGCTCACGCGCCGGGCGACGCCCGTGGGGTGGCAGCCAGTAACCCGCGGCAATCCCCAGCAGGGCGCTTGCGCACGCTACGCCCACGATCACGGCCACGCTCATGAGCTCTCTCCGCTCTGACCGTTCGGCCCGCTCGGGCGCTGGGAACGATCGGCGACGATGCGAACGTCGACCCCGGGAAGACGCTGCATCAGCCGCTGGGGCAGCGGCGTGCGCAGCCGTCCGAGGCCACGCGTCGGGCGCGAGCGGCCGACCAGGATGTAGGTCGTGCCGCGCCGGCCGGCGAGCTCGGCGACAGCGCCGGGGAGATCGTCCGACTCCTCCTCGAACAGCCTCGCCCCGAGCACCGACGCGAGCTGACGCAGGGCCGCCAGCGAGCGCTGCTCGTCCGCTGAGAGCTCCTTTCCGGGCGCCTTGACCCACAGGAGATCCAGGCCCGCCCCGAGACGCTGGGCAGAGCGCCAGGCGCGGCGGACGAGTCGCTGAGTACCGGGGTAGGGCTCCACGAGCGCGAGCAGCCGCTCGCCGACCGCCTGGGGGGCCGCTGAGGCGAGGCTCTCCTCGCGCGACCCGACGAGCTCGGTCGTCAGCCGCTTGGCTCCAACCTCCTCGGCGACCTGACGCAGCGCCACCTCGCGCAGCGCCGAGAGGTTCTCGATCTTGAAGAAGTTGTTCAGCGCCGCGTCGATGCGCTCGGCCGGGTAGACCTTGCCGGCGCGCAGCCGGTCGAGCAGCGCCTCGGGAGTGAGGTCGATCAGAACGACTTCGTCGGCGCGGCCGAGGATTGCATCGGGGATCGTCTCGCGCACGCGGATGCCGCTGAGCTCGGTGATGTGGTCGTTGAGAGACTCCAGATGCTGGACGTTGAGCGTCGAGAGCACGTCGATCCCGGCGTCGAGCACCGCTTCGATGTCTTCGTAGCGCTTTGCGTGCTCGGTGCCCGGGACGTTCGTGTGGGCGAGCTCGTCGATCAGACAGAGCTCGGGCGCCCGGCGCAGGATCGTCGGCAGGTCCATCTCCTCCACGACCGTGTCGCGGTATTTGACGCGCCGGCGAGACACCATCGGCAGGCCCTCGGCGACGTCGGCGGTGTCGGCGCGCCCATGCGTCTCCAGCAGGCCGATCGCCACGTCGTGGCCGGCCTCCTGCTCGGCACGGCCCTCCAGGAGCATGCGGTAGGTCTTGCCGACCCCGGCCGCCATCCCGATGAAGACCTTCAGGCGACCGCGGCGATCCTCGATGAGTGCGGCCATGGCAGTGCAGTCGCGATTGCGCCCGGCTCGGCGCGCTCGCCGCTCATCCCCCGAGCAGGTTGTGCACGATCAGGTCGATCAGCTTGATGCCGATGAACGGCGCGATGAGCCCGCCCAGACCGTAGATCCACAGGTTGCGCCGCAGCAGCGCGCTGGCGCCGATCGGCCGGTAGCGCACGCCCTTCAGCGACAGCGGGATCAGCAGCGGGATGACGATCGCGTTGAAGATGATCGCGGAGATGATCGCGCTGTTGGGGTTGCCGAGGTCCATGATGTTGAGCACATGCAGCGGGCCCTCGGGTGGGTGGGGTCCGACTCCTGCGGCGTAGGTGGAGATGAACACGGCCGGCAGGATCGCGAAGTACTTGGCGACGTCGTTGGCGATCGAGAACGTCGTCAGCGCGCCGCGCGTGATCAGCAGCTGCTTGCCCACCTCGACGATCTCGATCAGCTTCGTCGGGTTGGAGTCGAGGTCGACCATGTTGCCCGCCTCGCGCGCCGCCTGGGTACCGGTGTTCATCGCCACGCCGACGTCCGCCTGCGCGAGCGCGGGCGCGTCGTTGGTGCCATCGCCGGTCATCGCCACGAGGCGGCCCTCGGCCTGCTCCTCGCGAATGAGCGCGAGCTTGCGCTCGGGCGTGGCTTCGGCGAGGAAGTCATCGACGCCCGACTCCTCCGCGATCTTCGCGGCCGTCAGGCGGTTGTCGCCCGTGACCATCACGGTCCTGATGCCCATCGCGCGCAGCTGGTCGAAGCGGACCTTCATGCCCTCCTTGACCGTGTCCTTGAGGTAGATCACGCCCAGCACCTGGTTGTCGCGCGAGACCGCCAGCGGCGTACCGCCCTCGTTGCCGATGCGGTCGAGCGCAGCCTGCAGCTCGGGCGGCGGAGAGCCGCCTTCAGAGCGAACGAGCTCGATGATCGCGTCGCCGGCGCCCTTGCGCAGCTGCTGGCCGTCGATGTCGATACCGCTCATGCGGGTCTGCGCGGTGAACGGCACGAACTCGGCCTGCATGGTGCTCATGTCGTGCTCGCGGATCCCGTAGGTCTTGGCCAGCACCACGATCGAGCGGCCCTCGGGCGTCTCGTCGGCGAGCGACGCCAGCTGCGCGACCTCGGCGAGCTCGGACTCGGCCACGCCGGGCATCGGCACGAATTCGGACGCCAGCCGGTTGCCGATCGTGATCGTGCCGGTCTTGTCCAGCAGCAGGACGTCCACATCGCCGGAGGCCTCCACGGCGCGTCCGGAGAGCGCGAGCACGTTGCGACGCACGAGTCGATCCATGCCCGCGATCCCGATCGCGCTCAGCAGCGCTCCGATCGTCGTGGGGATCAGCGCCACCAGCAGCGCGATCAGAGTTGTGTCGGAGATCGCGGTCCCAGCGAACAGCCCGAACGGACGGAGCGTCGCCACGACGATCACGAAGATCAGAGTCAGCGCCGCGAGCAGGATGTTCAGCGCGACCTCGTTGGGCGTCTTGCGGCGGGATGCCCCCTCGACGAGCGCGATCATGCGGTCCAGGAACGACTGGCCGGGCTCTTGGGTGATTTCCACCACGATCTCATCCGAGGTCACACGCGTCCCGCCGGTGACCGCGCTGCGGTCGCCGCCGGACTCGCGGATCACGGGCGCGGACTCGCCTGTGATCGCCGACTCGTCCACCGTGGCGATGCCCTCGATCACCGTGCCGTCGCCGGGGATCAGCTCCCCCGCGGGAACGACCACCACATCGCCGCGCGTCAGCTCGGCGGCCGCCTTGGTGGAGCCGTCGCGCATCGTGGCGACCGTCTCCTTGCGCATCGAGCGCAGCGTGTCCGCCTGGGCGCGGCCGCGCCCCTCGGCGAAGGCCTCGGCCATGTTCGCGAAGACCACCGTCAGCCACAGCCAGATCGAGATCGTGAACGTGTACCAGGCCGGCTCGCTCCCGCCGAGGGACTGTCCGCCACCGAGCTGGATGAACCACGTCACGGTCGTGATCAACGCGCTGATCTCCACCACGAACATGACCGGGTTGCGGACCTGCACGCGGGGGTCGAGCTTCTTGAAGCTGTCGATCAGCGCGCGCACGACGATGTCGCGCTGGAACAGCGAGATCGCCTGTCGCTCGTGGGTGGCGGGCATCTGGGCGGACATCAGCTCTTCGCTCCTGTGAGTCGGTCGAGTGCGAGGTTCAGCTCGAGCACGTTCACGCCTTCTTCGCCGGAGAAGCCGAGCCCGCGACCCGAGGTGTACTTGGCGATCAGCCCATCGACCGTCGAGCGTGAGAGGTCGCGCACGGCGGCGATGCGGTATGCCTGGATCCAAGCGTTGGCCTTCGAGATTTCAGGGTCGAGGCCCGAGGCCGAGCTGTTGACGGCGTCGACCGGGATCTTCGCCACGGTCAGCCCCGGATCGTATTCGGCCTTGGTGGTCGGGTTCTTGTTCAGTTCGAGATAGGCCTTGATGTTTTCTTCATCAGCTTCCTTGGTCTTCACGCTGTTGGGCCCGTGGTTGGAGAACGTGCTCGCGGCCGCGTTGTAGGCGCCCCCTTCGGTGGCCGACGGGCGCGACTGGAAGTAGCGCGGGTCCGGTTCGGTCACGAGTTCGCCTTCCTTTTCCTCCGGCTTGCCGTTCTTGCCGATCACCGGGGAGGCGAAGCTCTGGCCGATGATCTTCGAGCCGACGAGCTTGCCGTCGAGATGGATCTGCTGACCATTGGCGTCGCCCGGGAACGCGACCTGGCTGACGCCGGTGATCACGAGCGGGTAGACGAGCCCGAGCAGGATCGCGAAGACGATGATCCCAAGGATCGATGTGACGATGTCGCGTTGCCAGCTCTTCATGTCAGTAGAGGTGTCCGGTCAGGCCCTGGACGATCGGTCCGAGCAGCAGGGCGGGGAAGAACGTCAGCGCGCCGACGAGGATGATCACGCCGATCAGCAGCACCACGAAGGTGCCGTTGTCGGTGCGCATCGTGCCGAGGCCCGCGGGGGTGACGCGCTTGCCGGCCAGCGCGCCGGCGACGGCGAGGGCGAAGAGGATCGGGGCGTAGCGCGCGAAGATCATGTCGAAGCCGCCGAGCACGTCGGCGAAGCTGATGCCGTGCGCACCAAGATTGCCGGCGTTGGGCTGGATGAGGCCGGTGTAGCCGGCGAACGCGGAGCCGTTGTTGTTCGCCTGTGAGAGATAGGCGTAGAAGGTCTCAGAGAATGCCTGCGGCGTGTGGATGCCGAGCTTGCCGGCGGATGTCGCCACTTCTGAGATGGACGCGCGACCGGCCTTGGAGGCGACCGCCAGCGCAGTGCAGAAGAGCGCGGCCAGCGGCGTGATCAGGATGCCCAGCCCGGCGAGCTTGATCTCCCTGGCCTCGAGCTTCTTGCCGAGCCACTCGGGCGTTCTTCCGACCATCAGCCCGCCGATGAACACGGCCAGCAGGACGTACATCAGGATCGAGTACAGGCCCGTTCCAACGCCGCCGAAGATCACCTCGCTGGCGGACAGGTTGGCGAACGGCACGGCTCCGCCAATGCCTGTATAGGACTCGATCGCGCTGTTCACAGCACCGCACGACGTGACCGTGGTGATGACATCGAACAGGGCCGAGCCTGCGATCCCGAAGCGCTGCTCCTTGCCTTCCATGTTGCCGCCGCCCGAGCCGGAGATCACTCCCGTGTGCAGACCGGCCGCGTGCTGAGCGGGCGAGCCGTGGGCCTCGGCGATGTAGGCGACGATGACCGCGCCCAGGAACATGAACATCACGGTCCCGTAGATCGCGTAGCCCTGACGGCGATTGCCGGTCATGCGCCCGTACATGAAGATCAGGGCTGCGGGGATGAGCAGCACGAGCAGCATCTCGAAGAAGTTGGTGAACTGCGTGGGGTTCTCGAACGGGTGCGCGGAGTTCGTGTTGAAGAAGCCGCCGCCGTTGGTACCGAGCATCTTGATCGCCTCTTGGGAGACCACGGGACCCATAGCGATCGTCTGCGTCAGCCCTGTGATCGTGTGCACGGTCAGGTAGGTGCTGAAGTTGGCGATCACGCCCTGGGAGGCGAGCACGAGCGCACCGATCACCGAAAGCGGCGCGAGCACGTAGAGGATGGTGCGCACCAGGTCGTGCCAGAAGTTGCCGATACCCTTGCCGCTGCGTCCGACGATCCCGCGCACCAGGGCGACCGCCACGACGATTCCGACGCCCGCCGAGAGCCAGTTCTGCACCGTCAGCCCGATCATCTGGCTGAGGTAGCTCATCGTCGTCTCACCGCTATAGAACTGCCAGTTGGTGTTCGTCAGGAACGACGAGACGGTGTTGAATGTCACATCCGCCGGAGCCGAGTGGTAGCCGAGCGGGTTCAGCGCGTGCGGAACGAAGAACGCGTCCTGCGTGCGCAGGACTATGTAAAGGAAGATCCACCCCGCGAGCGAGAAGATGATCAGGCTTTTCGCGTATGACTTCCAGTCCTGCTGGCGCTGCTCATCAACACGGAGGATGCGGTAGAGCATGCGCTCCGGCCATGCGAACAGGGGTGTGAGGAACACCCTTTCACCGCTGTACACCCTCGCCATGTAGGTGCCCAGCGGGAAGGCGAGCACGCTCACGACAACGACGAACGCGACGATCGTGAACCACCCGGCGAACGTCATCGCCTAGAGATCCTCCCCGCGGATCAGCGCGTAGAAGAGATAGGCGATCACCAGCACGGCGACGACCAAGCCGAAGAAGTCGGCGCCGCCCATGTGCGCGACGAAGAAGCCGAGTGCGGGCGACGCGCTCATATGCGGTCGATGCCCTCGATCATGAGCAGCAGGATCGCGAACATCACGATCCCGAGAACTATGTAAACGATGTCCATGCGGGCACTATGTGCCCCGGAGCGTGACGAACGCGTAACGAAATTTATCCTACGCATAACGATTTCGTGACGGTGCCGATTTCGTTACGGCGCCACGGAGCCGCCCGGGATGCTCAGCGCGGCGGGCAGGGCACCCTGTAGGGCACGGTGACCGTCACGGGCTGAGAGAGCTGAGCGTCTTCAGCAAACGTGAGCAGCGCCTTGACCCGGAATCCACCCGCCGGACAGCTCTTGGGAACCCTGCCGTAGTAGTAGACCTTGCCGTGCTTGCGGATCGCGCTGCCGAGCGTGATGTTGATTTTTTCGGTGGAGGCGTCGGCGGCACCGGGCACCGTTTCGACGAGCGGGACCGGCCCTGTGAACTCGGGGCCGAAGCCGCCGCCTCCCCCGGGCTGTAGCAATCGCGAGGTGGTCGGGATTTCCAGCGAGACGGGGCTATGGCCGTCGACGAGGAACTCCAAGCCCCCGCCGGGGGCGAGGAACGAGTGGATTTCGGCTGTCTCCTCGACGCGTTCCGTGCCGAATGCGACCACGCCTTCGACCTTGCCGATCGGTCCCGCGGAGGAGCCCTTGGGGCACTTGTCCGGTTCGCGTTCTTCCGCGATCACCCTCGTCGGGCACGTAGGGAAGTCGCGGGTGTCGATCTTCACGCCCGTGGGTAGGTAGACGGTGATACCGATCAGCGGCGCCGGAAAGCCGCCATATTCGGTGCCCGAGATCTTCACTTCCGCTTCGACCGCCGCGCCGGCGCCCAGGATGTTGCCCGTGTGCGGGAAGCCGGGGATGGGAACGGCCCTGCCCCTGACGACGACGGTCGGCGCCCCCGAGACGAGGCTCGGCAAGGCGAGCGCTGCGAGAGCGATCACGGCGAGGACGAGGCCGCCGCCCAGCGCTCGCGCCCGGCTCATCGCCTGTGGTGGTGGGTCGCCATGGACGCCATCGTAAAGGCCGGGAGCCACTCGGGGGTTGATGCCTGTGGACGTTCTCGCGAGCGGCGATCCGCACGCGTCAGGGTCAACTTCGCGCCTCGCGCCGGCGAGCCGAGCAGCCTGGCGTCGCCTTCGGGCGTCGAGAGATGCGGAACGGCCACGAGGCGATCCCCGCCGCTCGGAGGTCTACAGGGGAGCTTCGAGACGACCGCGGAGCGTGGGAATCGGCGCGTCCTGCGAGAGCGCGCGCCCGCATCGCGCTCGCGTCCAAGCGCCAAGGCAAGCTCGGCCCGACCATCGAGGAGCGGCCCTCAGGTCGCATTCGCAAGCCGATACTTACGGGTAGCTGGATCGCGCTCGACCAGTCCTGCTGCCACGAGCGTGGTGATATATCGGTGCGCGGTGCTCATCGGCATCCCGAGCGTCTGCGCGAGTTGCGCGTTTCCCACATAGCTCCCGTCCGAGGGCACCGCCGCGAGCATCAACAAGCCTGACAGCAGCGACTGCGACAAGCGCGTGTCGTTGAGGATCTGTGGAGAGGACTCCATTGTTTGGCGCAGGTCCGCCTGGCGGGCAAGCAGAACCGACATGTTGCCGCTGCGAGCGGCCTCGCGGATCACTCCGTCTACCTGCGCCTGGGAGAGCTCGATGGACTGCGTGTGCGCCGTCCGGCCTGCCCGCCGTGCGACGTTTGGGGCGAGGCGCGTCAACGTCCACCAACGATCGACTTGCGCCTGATCGCCGCCTCGAGCTGTTCGCCGCTGCTCGTCAGGCGCCACGCATTGGCCCCACCGGCGAGCTGTCCCGGTCCCGTGTTCTCGATCAGCCCCAGCCCTGCCAGCCGGCCGAGGAGCTTGGATATCTGGCCCTGGTCTGCCATACCGGCATGTGCACCGATCTCGGCGTTACTGGCACCGGGGAAACCATCGATGACCTCCAAGACTCGGGCAGTGCGGTAGGTGAGCCGCATCTTCAACCTGCGTAGCGGATCGCTCGGGCGCTTTGGCGGCGACGCGGGACCCGTGGGCGTCGCTCGGTTGAGCTCCCTGCCAGCCGCCGCGGGACCGAGATAGGGCAGCACAATCGTCGACATCAAAGGGTTCACGAGCGCCATCGTCTGCGGCGAGTGCGCCCGCAGGCGCGTATGGACGACCGCAAGGACACCACCAACGACGAACTCTGCCGTCAGCGGCGAGCGCTGAGCCAGCGCTTTTTCCTGGGAGCACCCTTCCTCGACGGCCTCCCGCAGCAGCTCCAGCACCTGCAGGCGCAACTCGGCGCTTTTCGGCCCGCACCCGACCAGGTAGGAGATCACGGGCTCTCCCGCCTCACGTTCGTCGTCCAAGAACCGTAGTGCCGCGATGAGCGCCTCCCTGAGCCGCTTGGACCACTTGCCCTCTTGCTCCCACGCGGGGGCCACGGCGGCAGCCATCTGCATGAGGGCTTCATCCAGGGCAGCCAGAAAGCACTCGTCGCGATCCGCGAAGAGGTCGTAGAAGGTCTTGCGCGAAACCCCAGCGCGGGTTACCACTGCCGTGGCAGACATCGCCCCATAGCCCGATTCGGCCGCCACGCCAAGCGCTGCTTTCAAAAGGCGCTGGCGCTGGTAGTCGGCGACGCGTGCCGTTGCCTGTTCGCGCGTTGGATGCGCGCTCCCTGGGCGCCATTCACGACGCGCAGGGGGCTGCTGGGAGACATCGCTGAGCGGCTGCCTATTGGGCATCAATACACCTCGGTCGGCCCCATCTCGGGGAGCTGTCAAGCGGCTGACGAAGAGATCTGACGGGGCTTGGATAAACGCTGAGCCGAGCGAAGACCCGGGTCGCCAGCGCCTTCACAGAGGCCGCGGCCATCAGCCGGCGCACGACCTCCGTGGAGACGTAGCGCGTGTGGGGACGCACGCCTGGGTCTCTTCGAGCGCCACTGGAGAGGTCCAGTGACATGGCGCTCGAACAGCTCCCGACTGGCCCCAGATCGGCCCCCTCTCTCCGGCATTGGATAAACGTTGTTGTAGCAGCGTAGCCAATCGGCATCTCCCTTGTCAAGCAGCCCATTCTGGCCAGCGCGCGGCATATAAAAACATCATCAAGGGACTTTTTGTCGAGCCGAGCTATTCCGCCTACCCACACCGCGTGCTTTGTGCACCGACTGCCTCCCCTAGGCCACCCGTCCCCCCTTAGGTCCGCCTGGTGCGACGCCACGTAGCCTCAGTACGGACCCCATGTGCTCGCCAACCAGAGCGCATGCGAGCTGTCACCGAACTGTCACCACTCTGCCCGGCGTGCCGAGTGGAGGTGTGGGGCCTAGGAGGAGGTGCGGCGGGCAGCCTTGAGGTATGCATCCATCAGCCCGGCCGCCTCGTCCTCGGCGCCCGGCATGAGATGACCGTATCGGTCCAGCGTGATCGAGATCGTCGCGTGGCCCATGAATGTCGACAGCGCCTTGGCGTTGACGCCCGCAGCGATCATCAGGCTCGCAAACGTGTGGCGGCAGTCATGCAGGCAGATCGGCGGCAGGCCGGCCCGCTTCCAGGTCCGCAGCGCACGTTCGTAGAGCGAGGAGGCACTGAACGGCACGACGCCGTTGCCGAACACGAGGCGCTGGGGCGCGTCGGCGGTCGCGGCGAGACTCAGCGGCGCGAGGAAGGCGCGCAGTGCGGCGGCGATCGGCACACGTCGGCTCCCCGCCACGGACTTTGGGGCGACCATGAGGTGCTCCTTTGGGTCCCACGCCTGCGCGACCTCGAGCACGCCGCGCGCAAGATCGACATCGCACCAGCGCAAACCCATCAGCTCGCCACGGCGCAGGCCTGCGTATAGCGCGGTCGCCCACAAGGCGCGATCGCGACCGTTGAGCGCCGCGATCAGCAGCTCGGCTTCCGCCGGAGAGGCGATCCTGACGCGACCTGAGCGAACGGCCGGCAGCAAGAGCCCAACAGTGGGATTGACCGCTACCTCGCGCCGGCGCCAACGGCAGATCACGCGCACGGGCATGATCTGGTTGTGGATCGTCGAGGGCTGAGCGCCGGCGGCCAGCAGACGGTCTGCATATGCCTGCACGTCATCGACGCACAGGTCCGAGAGCCTGATCGCTCCGAGCTCGGCCAGCAGTCCGCCTTTGCCGCCGCGCGATCCGCGCAGCGCCTGCTCGTAGGAGCGGATCGTGCTCGGCTTGTACTCATCGCCCGAGCGGGTCCTAACCGAGCCTGCGCGCACACCAAGCAGCCACAGCGCGGCCGCCTCGCCGAAGGTCATCGCCGACGGCGCCCGTAGTTCGCGGCGCCGGAGCTTGCCGTAGCTGTCAGCGCGCCAGCTCTTCGCGTCGCTGAGCGAGTCGAAGTGCTTGCGTATCCGCCTGGCATCGCGCGCGCTCCACACGGCCGCCTGGTAGACCCGGCGGCAGTTGCAGCGTGCGCCACGCTCGGAAGCACATCCGGCTCGATGCTTGACGACTATCCCCACATGGCGCGGATGCGTGCTGGTCGCGCTCACAGTTCCCCTCCTCCCTGCCCATCACTTGACTCCTGAGCATCGGCCACTGTACTGCTGTCAAGCATCAAGCGGAAGGCCCGCAAGATGCCATCCGACCCGTCCACTAGCGTGCGCCGCACGCTCGCAGCGAGCGCAGCCGCGCATCTACCGGCCACGTGCACCCACCAGGGTTCGGCGCTGCCTGTCCGGGCTGGCGGCGCGCGAGCGCCGCGCCTGACCGTCACTCGACTGTCACCGCGCCAGCAGAAGCCGCGCCAGCACTCGAATTGACACGGCGTCGCGGTTATACAAACCGCGGTGGTCTCTGAGCCTGCGTCCCACCCGTTCGCGGGGTTGCGAGATGCTCGCTCGGCCCGTTACGCAGCAGTCGATCCTCAGTACCAAGCCTCGAACAGGATCGGTGGTCACTCAGGGATGCAGCCCGATCGTGTCATTCGCAGCGCACTCGCGCGGAGTCTTCCAGTGCCCGGCCGCCCGCGGGCATCGCGATGTGCGTCTTGGAGGGGCAGTCTGCCCCGCTCGGGCGCGCTGGCAGCAACAAGGCCGGCGCCGGATCGCATCCTCTGCGAGGGCGGTCGCGGTGCTGAACGAGACGAAACGAAAGGCACCATCTACATGCAATTCAGATCACGAAGGACGTTTCTCGCGTTGGTGGCGATCCTCGCCATGAGCGCCGTGACGGCATCGGCGGCGTCAGCAGCGGCGCCGGAATTCAAACCGAGCACCAAACAGGCGTTTACCGGTAGCACTGGCACCATCGCCATCGAAAGGGGCTCGTTCTCTCCTGTGACCTGCTCGAAAGGCATTAGCACGGGTGAAATCACCGGGGCGAGCAGCGTCGGTTCGGTGGTGTTGACACTCACCGGATGCGAAACAAAAGAAGGTAGTGGCTGTAAGTTCAAAAGCGTGGGCGCCAAAAACAGCGGCGAAATCATCACGAAAGCGCTGGTCGGCGAACTGGGCGAAGTCACAACAACGGAAGCAACGTCCGGTGTTGGGCTGCTCCTGAAAGCGGCATCGGGCAGCGAATGGGCGAAAATCGAAGGTACCTGCCTCCTTGCCTCACCAGCGCCGATTAGTGGCGCCCTGGCGGCTGAAGTCACACCGATCAAGACCTTGGCGAAAACGAGCAAGTTGGTCTTCGTGGGAAAAAGTGGCATCCAGGGCATCAAAGACATTACGATCAAAGGCAAAGTCAACGAACCTAAGTTCGACTTTGATGGCTACACAGCCAGCTGGGACGCGACCGAAACGCTTGCCTTCAAAGGTAACGAAGTCGAAATCACGTGAGGCGAATGCACCTGAGCGTGTAATTGTCGCAGCCGCGTGGGTCCGTTTTCCTCGGTCCCGCGCGGCGCTATTCGCACAAGACGTACCGATGACAGGGGAAAGGGAAGTGAAAATGTCAAGACCACGAGAACTACTCAGGAGACAGCTTGTCATCTTGGCAGTGGCGTCATCGGCGCTGCTTTCTCCTCTGCTGGCGTTGCCCTCCCCTGCTTCGGCCGAAACCTGCCCCAACGAACAGCTCCGCGCGGAAGCCCACTCGACGACCCTGCCCGACTGCCGTGCGTATGAGCTCGTCACGCCGCCGTTCAAGGAGGCTGCCGTGGCGCCGATGGAAACGTTGTCCTTTGTGGGTGGCTTCACGGCCATGTCGGCCGATGGCTCGCAGGTGGCCGTGAGCTCGTTTGGCGACCCTGGCGACAGTAATGGCGCTGAGCGGGTCGACATCTATGACTTGACGCGGACCGCGTCCGGCTGGACTGAGACGAACATCGATCTCCCGGGATCGCGGTTTCCCGCCGGAACGGTTCCCCCCGACGAAGCGGGAGGCGCGGATTATGCCAGCGAGCCGGTCCAGGCGGCGCCGGAATTCGGGAAGTTTCTCTACTCCAGCCCGCGGGGACGGGCCGGCGATGAACACACCAACTACGGCGCCTATGTCGATGGCCCCTATTGGGTCGGCGAAGCCGCTGGCGCCCTGCATAGCCTTGGATCGGGTGAAGGGGAATTCTTGGGTGCCTCACAAGACCTCTCACACGTGCTGTTCGCCGGTCCGGGCGGCCTGGAAGAGGAGGACACCTCCGCCGGCCCGCCAGTGCCCGTCAGCGTGGATCCCAGCGGCAATCTGTGCCCGGCAGCCAAATACAGCTCCCCGCAAGGGACGGGCGGCACAACCGACGACTACGCCGGCTCCGGCACCGGCGGCATGGCAGCGGATGGCTCGGTGGTCCTCTTCTATATTCCAGCCGAAGGCTGCTCGCCCGGCGATCCGGCGATCGGTGGGATCTTCGCTCGGGTCGACGAGTCTGAAACGGTGGCGATCTCCGAGCCCCCGACGGCCGACTGCTCGGCGTGCGATACGCGCGAAGTCGTCGGGAGCGAACCCACGGAACCCAACATCGACGCGACATCCGCGGATGGGTCGAAGGTCTTCTTCACGACGACGCAACCCCTGCTGGGCAGCGAAACGGAAACGAGCGCAAACATCTACGAGGACGAACTGGGGTGCGGCCAGGAACAGATGAGTGCCTGTGCGGCAGCCAGCGAACAGGTGAAGGTCAAGCAAGTCGTCCATGTCACGGCCGGCAACTGGGGCCCAGGGGGCGCCCAGGTTCAGGGCGGTCAAACCAAGGTTTCCGCAGACGGCTCGCACGTGTACTTCGTCGCGGCGGGCAAGCTGCAAGGTGTAAAGAACAATCAGGGTCAAGAAGCGGTCGAACACGAACCGAACCTCTACGTGTTCGATGCCGAAACGGGAGCGACGGCGTTCATCGCGACCGCTCAGCCCAATGACGAGGCCGTGACACCCGATGGGCGGTTCCTAGTCTTTTCGAGCTCGGCCGAACATCTCACTCCCGATGACACGAGCAAAACCGTGCAGCAGGCCTTCGAGTACGACGCGCAGACGAGCGAACTGGTGCGTGTCTCGATCGGCCAGAACGGGTTCAACGACAACGGCAACAGCGAAACCTTCGGCGCCAACCTGATCCAGGGAGAACATGGTCTACAGGAACATAGTGGAGAATTCCCGAGAGGGGAATACATGGACCCACTGGCGGTGTCCAACGATGGTGCCTACGTCGCGTTCGAAAGCTCTGACGGCCTGACGCCAGGGGCGCTGAACGGTCAATTCGAGGAACTGCTTTACGAAGAAGAAGGCCACAAAGCAGTAAAGACATACTATGCGGAGAACGTCTATGAGTATCACAGCACGGCGGGCGGTCCGGGCGGGTCAATTGCCGACGGTGACGTCTATCTGATCTCAGATGGCGAGGACACCTCGTTCGACCTCCGCTCAGGAGAAGGATCGAATGGAGCGTCCGCGGTACGGCTCCGTGGTATGTCGCCTTCGGGTGAAGATATCTTCTTCGAAACGGCCGATCGGCTCGTGCCTCAGGATCTCGATACGCAGGTTGATCTGTATGACGCGCGTATCGACGGTGGCTTTCCGGCACCGGTGTCGCTGCTGCCGCCGTGTGCAGGCGATGCTTGCCAGGGGCCGTTGAGCCCCGCGCCGACGCTCCTTTCCCCCGGCAGTGAGCTCCAGGCCGGCGAAGTCCCGTCACTGGCCCCTTCCGTACCGGCGCCCGCGGTGAAACCGAAACCGAAGGCCAAGCCCGGGACCTGCAAAAAGGGCTACGTGAAAAAGAAGACAAAGTGTGTGAAGAAACCAAAGGCGGCGTCGAAGGCCAAGAAAGCCAGCCGCGACCGGAGGACCAAGTCATGAGGACCACCAAGCCCACAAAACCTCTGGCGCTTGCATTCACGCTCATGCTCGCGTCCCTGGCCTTCTCAACGGCCTCGGCTGCAGCCGACGGTACCCCGGGTTGGCAGCTCCAGACGTTCGCCGACCCGACCGCCCTTTCGTCTAGCGAATATGCGAACCATGAAAGACAGAACCACTATGTGCTGATCCTCAGCAATGTCGGTGGGGCGCCGACTAATGGCAGCCCGATCACGATCACGGACACACTCCCCCCGGGGCTGACATTTGCTCCGCGCGGGGAGGTGGAAGCAGCGCCAGATTGGAGTTGTTCAAACACCCAAACGGTGCTCACGTGTACGTCCGCGAAGACGGTCAGCTCAATGGCGGCGCTCTCGCCGCTCGAAACCAGGATGGAAGTCAGTCCGAGCATCCCGGCGAACAGCGACGGAATCAAAGAAGTTACGAACTTGGTTACTGTGTCGGGTGGGGGCGCTCCGGTTGCGTCGGTGACTGAGCCGACGCAGGTGGATCCATCGACGCCCTTGTCCTTCGGGGCGGCGGACCTGACGAGCTTCCTCAGCAATCTCAACGGGGAACCGGACACGCAGGCCGCGGATCATCCCGGCGGACTCACGAGCAACTTCGATGTGACAAGCATCGGCGGAAACGGAGAAGCCGTCACCGCGTCGCAGGCTTGGAAGGATGTCGTGGTCGATCTTCCGCCGGGCGTGGTCGGCAACCCGCAGGTCGCCGCGCAATGCCCGCTGAGCAGGATTGTGTTTGTGACAAAGACCACCGAAAGCGACGTCTCGGGCTGTCCGGCGGCTTCCAGAGTCGGTACGCTTGGCATCGGCATTACCCTGTCCGCGGGGTATGTAAATGGCGCCGCGGAAATTCCGATCTACAATGTGACTCCCGAGAGCAACGAGCCGGCGGAGTTTGCGTTCAGCTACTACGGTGCTCCCGTTGGGATATACCCGACGGTGGTCGGCCAGGGCGCCACTGCGCACATCAGGGTGACAGTGCCGGGCATTCCCTCCCCGGGGCAGCTCGGTGTCTACGGACAGTTCGCGAAGTTCTTCGGCGATCCCGCGGCGACGGACGGGGACCCGGAATCTCCGAACGCGTTCTTCACGAACTCCAGCGATTGTGCGGGCGGACCGCTGGTGACGACATTGCACGTGGATTCCTACCAGGACCCGGGAAGCTGGACGGCAGCCGGCGCCGGTACCGCGGGCACCCCGAACTTCACCGATGGCACCCCCGACTTCAACGAAGCAAACGAAGGCGTGAGCGACACGGCGTGGAAGTCGAAGTCCGTCGACTCGCCGCCGGTGACTGGTTGTGAAAAGCTGCACTTTGCTCCATCGCTTGCGTTGCAGCCGGAAACGACGAAGGCCGACGAACCGACGGGTCTCGTGACCGATCTGCAGGTCCCGCAGAACGACGACCCGCATGGCCTACAGACGCCGCCGGTCAAGGACGTGTCGATCACGCTCCCCGCGGGCGTGTCGCTCTCGCCGTCGGCGGGCGATGGTCTGCAGGCGTGCACGGCGAGGCAGTTCGATCTGCAGTCGAACACGGAAAGCTCGTGCCCGAACGCGTCGGTGATCGGCACGACGAAGCTGACGACGCCGCTGTTGGCGGAACCGTTGACCGGTTACATCTTCCTTGCCGAACCGGGCTGCAATCCGTGCAGCGACCAGGATGCGTCGGATGGGAAGATGTACAAACTCTATATGCAGTTCGAGGGTTCGGGGATCGTGCAGAAGGTCGAAGGCACGGTCTATGCGAACACGACGACGGGGCAGTTGACGGCGACGTTCTTGAACAATCCGCAGTTCCCGTTCAGCGAACTGCAGGTCGCGTTCAAGGGCGGGCTTCGCGCGGGGTTGGCGACGCCGCAGAACTGTGGGACGTTCGCGAGCACGTCCGATCTGACGCCGTGGAGCGCCCCGTACACGCCCGACGCGACGCCGGCCTCGTCGTTTGACGTCAGCTGGAACGGAGCGGGTGAAGGGTGCCCGTCGAGCCCGCCGCTGACGCCGTCGTTCAGCGCGGGGACGTCGAACCCGAATGCGGCGCAGTTCAGCCCGTTCACGCTCACGTTCTCAAGGGAAGACCGCGAACAGGACCTCGCGGGCGTCCAGGTCAAGATGCCCCCGGGCCTCTTGGGCTCGATCAGCGGGGTCCCGCTATGCGGCGAAGAACAGGCGAACGCCGGTACCTGCTCGGCCTCCTCGCGGATCGGGACGATGACGGTCGCGGCGGGTCCCGGTGGGCACCCGTTGTATGAGCAGGGCTCGATCTATCTGACCGAACACTATGGCGGCGCGCCGTTCGGCCTGTCGATCGTCGTGCCGACCCAGGCGGGGCCATTCAACCTCGGCAACGTGATCGTGCGTGCGCGGATCAACATCAACCAGAGCACCTCGGCGTTGACGGTCACGAGCAACCCGTTTCCGCAGATCCTCGACGGCGTCCCGATCCGGTTGCGTACGGCGAACGTCACGATCGAACGGCCGGGGTTCATTTTCAACCCGACGACGTGTGCGCAGAAGCACATCGAAGCGACGATCTCAGGTACACAGGGCACCACAGCGAACGTATCGGTCCCGTTCGCGGTCTCAGGCTGCGCTGGCCTGCATTTTGGCCCGAAGTTCAGGGTCTCGACCTCGGGGAAAACGAGCAAAGCGGACGGTGCGAGCCTCGATGCGAAGGTCACGTTCCCCGCGGGCTCCCAGGGGTCTGAGTCGAACATCTCGAAGTTCAAGGTCGATCTCCCCAAGCAGCTGCCCTCAAGGTTGACGACGCTGCAGAAGGCGTGCACGGCGGCGCAGTTCAACTCCAACCCGGCGGGCTGTCCGGCGGCGTCGGTGATCGGCACCGTCAGGGTCTCAACGCCTGTGCTGCCGGTGCCGTTGACGGGCCCGGCGTACTTCGTCTCGAACGGCGGCGAAGCGTTCCCGAACCTCGAGATGGTCCTCCAGGGCGACGGTGTCCGCGTCGACCTCATCGGCGACACGTTCATCAGCAAAGCCGGGATCACCTCCACGACGTTCAACACGATCCCCGACGTCCCGTTCTCGAGCTTCGAGCTCTACCTCCCCGAGGGCAAGTACTCGGCCCTGGCAGCCAACGGTGATCTCTGCACGAGCAAACTCGCCGTGCCGACAGCGATCGTCGCGCAGGACGGCAGCGAAATCCACGAGTCCACGCCCGTCAGTGTCACCGGATGCCCGAAAGTCAAGGCGGCGTCGAAGAAACGGAACACCAAGCAGAAGGACACGAAGAGCAAGAAGGCGAGCCACGCTCGAAAGTCCAGCTACGGCCAGGAGGGGCGGTCATAATGCGCGCTCGCAGGTTGACGAGGATCGGACCGGTCGCGCTCGGGGTGCTGGTTGGAGGACTCGTGTTCGCCACTGCCCCGGCATTGGCGGCGGCTCCGGAAGTGTTGAGCGAGGGTGTCTCCTCGGTGACGCCGTATGAAGCGCATTTGGAAGCGATGGTCAATGCGGGCGATGAAACCATGGAATGTCGATTCGAATATGGCGAAACGAGTGTTGCCGAACACAAGGCAGGATGTGAACAGGGTAACGCCTTGGAAGGCGGCGAACAGGGCGTCGGCAAGACCGTGACCGGCCTGGAGCCCGGCAAGACCTATCGCTACAGGGTGGTCGTCAAGAATGCGACGAGCGAACTGGAAGGGCCCGAAGAACACTTTGCGACACCGCCGCTGGAAAAGCCGACGGTTGCCAGCGAGAGCGTTCCCTACACGACACCGTATGAAGCGCGGGTCGAAGGCGCTGTCAACCCGGACTATCAGCTCACGACATGCGTGATCGATTACGGAGAGACGACCTCATATGGCGAAGAAGTGCCGTGTGAGCCCTCAGAAGAACTCGAGGGCGGGGAACAGGGCATCGGGGCCACGATCACCGGCCTGACACCGGATGAGACCTACTACTATCGGATCCTCGCGACGAACGGGACCGGGGAAGCCGAAGGGGCCGGGGAACTCACGACCTTGCCCCTGGAAAAGCCCCATGTCGAAGGCGAGAACTCCTCCAGTGTCACATCCTCCAGTGCGACTCTGGAAGCCCCGGTCAACCCCGAGTATCAGGAAACGACGTGCGAGTTCCAGTACGGCACCGAAGAATCCCTGAAGACCAGCACGACCGTGTCGTGCGAACAGGAACCCATCGGGTCCGGTGGGGGCGCGGTCGGTGCGAGCGCCAAGGTGAGCGGCCTGTCGCTGGACACGACCTACTACTACCGCGTGGTCGCGAAGAACATGACGGGCGAAGCAGAAGGTGCGATCACACCGTTCACGACGCTCGGCACCGCGCCGCTCGTGAGCACCGGCGCGGTCTCCATGATCGGACAGTCCAGCGCGAACGTCACCGGTACGGTCACCCCCGAGGGCGCTGAAACCCACTACTACTACCAGTACGGACCGAGCACCGAATACGGGCAGCGCACGGCATCAGCGGAAGCCGGCGTCGACGTCGGCACGGGCCTGAGCAGCGTCGCAGCGCCGGCGACGCTCGTCCCGCTGACACCGGGCGTGACCTACCACTACCGGCTCGTGGCGTGGAACGAATACGGCACCACCTACGGCCAGGACGCGACGTTCACGACCGAAGCCGGGCGGTCCCCGCGGGCCGTCACAGGCCCCGCGAGCGGGATCTCCGTGGGCGAAGCGACGCTCTCGGGCACGATCAACCCGCAGGGCGCTGAAACGAGCTACCGCTTCGAATACGGGACGAGCGTCGAATACGGCACCAAGGCGTTCGGGACTGTACTGCCCGAGCAAGGCGAACAGACGGTCACGCTGAGCCTGCGCGGCCTGCAAGCCGGCACGACCTACCACTACCGACTGGTCGTGACCAACCCCGGCGGCACCTCCGTCGGTCAAGACGAGACGTTCACGACCCCGCCGATCTCAGACCCGCTCGTCAACCCCACAGTCCCCCCACTGATCGCCACCCCGAACATCGCGTTCCCAAAGGAAGAAAAAGCGAGTGGGACAACCACAAAGACACTGACAAACGCAGAAAAGCTTAAGAAAGCGCTGAAGGCTTGCAAGAAAGAGAAGAAGAAGAAGAAGAAGAGCAAACGCGTAGCGTGTGAAAAACGGGCGAAGAAGAAATATCCCACCACCAAGGCGAAGTAAGCGAGGAGGAGGAGGAGGAGGAAGAAGTAAGCCACTAAGCAATTGTCAAATGTTGGGGATTGGACGAGCCGGGCCGGCGCGCATCCGACCGCGCTCCAGTGTCGGTGCGAGGCTGCGCTTGATCTCGACGGCCCACTCCTCACCGGTGGGCCATTCGAGAACGAGGTCGATCTCCGCGCCGTGGCTCGTCCGGTAGAAGCTTCCCTGGGCTTGTGCGTCAGCCGCGACGAGCAGGTTCTCGATCGCCATGCCCTCCCAACTCGGCCCAGCCACGGGATGCCCGAGCAGCGCCTCCTTGTCGACGAGCCCGAGCAGGGCGTGCACCAGGCCGCTGTCGCGTATTTACACCTTCGGCGAGCGCACCAGTCGCTTGCCGGCGTTCGCCAGCCGGGGAGCCAGGCACCGCACGAGCAGCAGATCGACCACCAGGTCGAGGTAGTGAGCGATCGTCGTCCCGCTCACACCAAGTCCGCGTGCGACTACCGGAGCTCAACGGGGCACGCCGTATCCAACCGGTATAGGGAGACGGCGCGGGTGCTGTGGGGGTGACCAGCCCTCGGAGCTCCTGACGCCAACGCCCCGTTGATGGTCAGCCCCCGCGCTCGTTGCTCGTCGGCGACCGGACGATGAGGCGCTGGTGAGTCCTGGCGGCGGGCTTGGCGCGCTTAATCCTCGATCGAAGTGAGGCCAGTCTGGTCTCTCGGCGATCGAGCCGCCGGTCACTGCGAACGCCGACGAAACAGCGATGAGCTTCCCGTCGCAAACCAGACAGGCGTCAGGAGGGCGAAGCAGGCGGCGTCCGCGGTGAGTCTGTCTCCTCGATCAGGGTGCGGGCCCACGCGACGGCCTCTGCGGCCCAAGTCAATGCTCGGCCGCGGCGAACGGGGTCAGGTCTTCGATGCCGTCGAGTGTCGAGGGCAGTGCGATCCCGGATTTCTCGGAAAAGTCTCTGAGGCGTTCGAGGTTGTGAGGAGAGGGGAAGTCGGTCCCCTTGGTCGCGAGGACGGCCTTGATGGCCTTCTCGACAGCTTGTTGGCAAAGGTTGCCTAGTCCGGTGTCGGTGACTCCCTTTACCGCGAGCACCGACCGGGCCATGAGCTGGTCGTCCTCTGCGGCACCAAGCAGCCGCCGAGCGAGATCGACAGACGTGGCCATTACGCAGCGAGCTCCCTGCCCTCGTCCAGCGCAGCGTGGATCACGGTGCCGTACACATCGCGCCACTCGCGGACGCTCTCCTCGCTGACGACGATGATGTCGGCGAACACGCCAAGCCCTTTGAGCGTTCTGTGCAACCGAGCAGACTCGCGCCCCCAATCGTCGAGTTCGGGCTCGATCACGAGGAAGTCCAGATCGCTGTGCTCGCCGGCCTCGCCGCGGGCGTGGGATCCGAACAGGATCAACCGGCTTCCCGGCGGTGCGGCCTCCAGTATGCGGCGGCCCGCCTCCTGTATCACGGCATCGTCAAACGTCGCCCGGAGTCTAGCGCCCAGGGTCACGGCGCGAACGCATTCTTCACGAACTCCAGCGACTGTGAGGGCGGGCCGCTCGTGACGACATTGCACGTCGATTCCTACCAGGACCCGGGACGCTGGACGGCAGACAGCACCGCTACCGCGGGTACCCCGAACTTCACCGACTGCACGCTGGATTTCAGCGAAGCAAACGAAGGCGTAAGCGCCCCGGTGTGGAAGTCAAAGACCGTCGAATCTTGCGAAGCCGCCGCGCGGAAGAAGTAGGGGTCGTTAAAGAAGCGGAAGGGGAAGAAGTAAGTGACGTGATGGCAGCACAGTGAAACCGTAGTCGTCGAGGGCCGCGTGGGGCCGTTCTGGTCCGCGCAGCGAAACGCTCGTTGGGGTCAGGCTCGCCCTCAGCCCAGCAGCTGGTAGGGCACGTCGAGCGCGCGGTAAGTGCGCTCGGCTCGCTTGTCGCTGGTGAACAGCTCCAAGTCGTGCTCCAGCGCAGCCAGAGCGATCAGACCGTCGTAGGTCGCTCCGCCGCTGACGCCGACCGTAGCCAGCCGAGTGGGCGCCTTCGCATACGTGCTCGCGTCGAGCGTGGCGTAGGTCGCTGGCGTGCGTTCTTTGAGCACCATGGCGGCTGTGGCCGCGTCGACACGGTGCGGCGCCGGCAGTCGCGTGAGAACGCTGTACGTCTCGACTGCGGCGTGCGCGATCGTCGTCCTGCATGCGGCGAGAGCCTCAGTTGCGGTTCTGTGTGCCGGATGATCGGCCAGGAGCGCGGCGATCATGATGCTGCTGTCGGCCGCCTTTCTCACCGGCGCTCGCGTACCGCTTCCAGTGTGCTCCGTACATCCTCGTCGGTGAGCGGCGTGCCGGTCGCTGCGATGGATGGTCCGTGGGGTCCAGTGACGAGCTTGGCGGGCTCGTGGTGCGCGTACAGCTCGAGGTGTCCCTCGACCACATCGATCTCCAGCGGTGTCTCTGGCGAGAACCCAAGCTCGTCTCGTATCCGCTTGGGCACCACCACCCGGCCCGCACTGTCGATGGATACCTGCATGGTATGAGCCTACCACGACGATGGCACGATCCATCCAAACCGAGTCCCGCACCGGCCAAGCCGCGCGATCTGTCGATCAGTCCGGGTCGTGGCGCGCTCACGTCTGTTGCGCAGGCTCGGGGTGCTCGCGCCGGCGACACTCAACGAGGTCGAGCGCACGCTCGCGCTGATCCTCGACCTGGATCCGATGCTTACGCCCACAACCCGCACAGCGGCACGGCCGCGAGGAAACCCGCGGCTCACATATCGAGCCCGGGGATCGGGTCTGTTGGCAGCGGCCCGTGGATCGCTTCGAGCTTGCTGAGATCCAGTTGATCCTGCAGTCGACCCGCGAGGCGCTTGAAGCCGACGAGGCTTCTCAGAGCGGCGACGGGTGCCTGCTGACCGTCCACTTCGAGGTGCGCTGCGGCCCGGGCGACGGTGTCGTAATCGAGCGGGGGGAGTCCTCCGCGCATGACGTCGACGATGCCGTGGCGGCTGTGGATGCGCAGGTGGTGAGCGCCGGCGACATCCTCGGGCGTGAGGATCTTGCCGTCGCGCAGGCGCGTGGCCTGCACGCGCTCGAGGAAGCGCAGCACCGCGGCGTCGGCCTCGGGGCCGTCGGGCACGAGCAGGTCGCTGTCTCTGGTCGCGCGCACATAGCCGTGGTAGATCACACTGAAGCCGCCGATCACGACGTACTTCAGTCCGACCGCATTGGCGTCGGCGAGGACGCCGCTCAGGTCAGGACCAGTAGGCTCGTCTGGGGACATGGCCGGCGCGTATCGAGGCGGCCAGCAAGGAGACCGCTTGTTGGGAGAGTTTCTGGCCCTGTTCGATTCGCTGGGCCGGGGTCAGCGCCATGTCGATGGCGCGTTCCTGTTCGGCCTCTTCGCGGTTGATCTCGGCCCACTCATCCTCATGCCCGACCGACAGCATGGGGGTGCGGTCACGACTGCTCATAGCTCAGATTCTATCGCCGCACTCGGCCACTGGGCCATCCTCGGCGCCGAGAGCGGGGCGAGAACCCGGATCCCGCGTCGCTAGTGGGTGCGTCTAGTGGTAGAGTAGTGGGTATGGCTTATATCGTCGCGCGGCCTAAGGGACGCTTTGAGATTCGAGAGTCGCTGCACACGCCGGACGGTCCGCGGGCACGTAGCCTCGCCGGGTTCGATGTTCTGACCGACGCGGTTCTCGCCAAGGCTGCCCGGCGGGCGCAGCGGCCCTTCGACGTGGGGGCGGTTCTTGCGTCGGGGCGCCGAGCCGGGGCGCCGGCGACCGTCGGCGCTGGAGGAGTGCTCGACGATGCACGCGGGCGCTTCGTGGAGGCCTCACGCCGGATGGCGCGAGCTTTGCAACGCCCGCCGGCCCTCAGGCCACTCGATCCAGGGGCGGCGTTGATCGACCTACTGGGCTTCGCCGACGCCGTCACTCGCAACCAGCCTCCCCGGCCGCCTGCGCCGCTGGAGTTTCCGGTGCTGTCGCGGCTCGTCGAGGGCCGCCGCGGATCCCCACGCCCCACCTGACGATGAGCGCGACCCGGAACCTGGGCGCTCTTGCGGGGAGGATCGTGGCGGCACACGAGATGCTCGACTCGATGGGCGTGACGCATCAGTTCGGCGGCGCCATCGCCCTCGCCTGGTATCGCAATCCGCGCGCGACGACCGATGTCGACCTCAACGTAACCGTCCCACCCGAGGATGCGGATCCCGTGCTCGGCGCCCTCACCCATCTCGGCGTGAGCGTCTCCCCCGCCGATCGAGCTCTGATCAAACGAGACGGTCAGGCGCGGCTGGACTGGGACGGGTCATATCTCGATCTCTTCTTCGCCACGTTCGAGCTTCACCGGGAGATGGCCGAGCGCTCACGCCAGGTCAGCTTCGGCCCGGTGCTGATACCGATCCTCAGCCCGGAGCATCTGATCGTGTGCAAGGTCGTGTTCGACCGCCCCAAGGACTGGCTGGACGTCGAAGAGATGATCGCCTGGGGTACGACGATCGACGCGGGTGAGGTGCTCGGCTGGGTGCGGGAGATCCTCGGCGACGATTCCGAGCAGTACGAGTGGCTCGCCGCGCTGTTGGAGCGCGCCGACGCCGCGTGACTCAATCCTGAAGCGCGACCGCCGGGGCGACCCCGGTGGCGAGGTAGCCCGGGATCGCGATGATCGCCACAGCGGCCGCGGTGACGATCGCGAGGCTGACCAGAGCCGACAAAGCGGCGACGGAGTAGACAACGGGGAAGCCGATCACGTTCGCCAGCGCGCGGTCCAGCAGTTGCTGGCCGTAAAGGCCGAACACTGCGCCCGTGAGGCAGCCGACCGCGAGCAGGAGGAAGCTCTCGAGCAGCACCGTGCGCCACAGCTCGCCGCGGGGGAAGCCCTCGAGCTTGAGCTTCGCCAGCCGCGGGCGGCGCTGCCACACCATGTTGCCGATCGCTGCCGCCATCGCCAGCACAGCCACCACCAGGATCAGCGTGGCGATCTCGCTGAGGCGCTGCAGGCCCTGGCGGCTCAGCGCGTTCTGTTCGGCTGCATGCGCTTGCGCGCTCTGCACGGACAGTCCCGAGGACGGCCCCAGCGCTCGCTTGATCTCGCCGGCAATCTGGGCGACGCCCACATCACGATCCAGCAGCACGTTGTACGCGCTCGCGTCTGTGCTTCCCCACGCCCGCGCATAGTCGGCGGCGCTCATGATCGCCGCGCCCGGCGCCCAGCCGATGTTCGTCGATAGCGCCGCCACCCTGAAGCTCATCGGGACGGGGGTCGGGAGGGTCACGCTCGACCCGATCCGCAGATGGTGTTCTGAGGCGATCGCCTGGGAGAGCACCACCCAGCCGCCTGCCCGTACGCGCGCTGTGGCCTGCGGGATGGAGCCTTCGAGAATTTGAGAGGAGGGGAGCAGCGGGGTGGCCTGCACAGGCGGGGCGATCACCCACACCTTGCGTTCTCCCCAGTCCAGCAGCCCACCGCGATAGACGCTCACCGCGCGCACCCCCGGCAGTCGCGCGAGCGCTGTCTGCTGGGTGGGGGCAAGCGGCGCGGTCCGCAGCAGGTTGTAAGCACCAGGCGGCGACACCCACACATCGGTGAACGCGTTCTCGTCGTGCGCCGCGTTCTGCAGGCCCTTCAGCAGATCCCCGTGCGCGCCCTGGATCGCCACCGCGCCGAACACCGCAATCGCACCCGTCGCCGCGACGCCGATCGCCCTGGCGCGCGCTGCGCTCAGCTCCATCCCAGCCACGTGCGGCACCGCGCCGGTCATCGCCCGCGCGAGCCTGCTCAGCAGCGCCAGCGCCACGGCGAGCGCCAGCGGTAGGACGAGCAGCAACGCGGCGATCAGCAGGATCATCCCCACGATCGCCTGCTTTGGAGCGCCTAGCAGGATCGCAGTCGCCGCCACCAGGCACAGCACGCCCGCGAGCGCCGTACGGATGCTCGTGCGGCCAGCAGCGGAGCCCTGTCTGGGGGTGATCGAGGCGAGCGGGTCACGGGAGATGATGTCGCGTAGCGGGCTCAATACCGCCACCACCGCCGCCAGCATGCCCCCGCCCGCCGCGATCGCGACGCTCTGCCAGCCGACCACGCGCTGGGTGCCCACCGCGAACGCCGAGCCCAGGTAGCCGGGGTTCGAGCGGAACAGGTGGATCGAGAGCTCCTCGCCAAGCGCTAGCCCCAGCAGGCACGCGAGCACGCCCAGCACCAGCGCGTCGAGTAGCAGCACGTAGATCACTGTCGTGGGCGTGTAGCCGTCGCGGCGCAGATCCGCGATCAGACGCCGGCGCTGGGGAACGGTCAAGAGCATCGCGTTGAACGCGAACAGGAAGCCCACCAGCGCGCTGATCACCGCGAACAGCGCCGTCGACTGATTGCTCGCGGACGCTGCCTTGGCGAACAGCCTTTCGTCGTAGCTGGTGGACTCCACGTTCAAGCGTCCGGCCGCCAGGCGCACCAGCGCCGCCCGTACCGACGATTCCATGCCCGGGGCTGGCTGCACGAGGATGCGCGAGACGCGCCCCGTCAGGCCGGTCATTTCCTGCGCGAAGAACAGCGGCGCCACGACGATGGGGCTTGCCGCCAAGCCCCCGATCTGCTGTTCGTGGAGAAGCTCATACAGCGGCGCTCGCTCGCTGCGGCCATACATCTGCAGCGTCACTTCCCTGCCGAACTTGGTGACGCCGAGATGGTCGGCGAGCGGTGCCGGGAGCAGCACCGCGCCGATATTCGCGAACGGTTCCAGGTCGGTGTGGCGCACGAGCGCGCCGCCCAGCTGGCGCAGGCTCGAGTCGGCGCCCACGAGCTCCACCGATTCGCTGCCCTTTGGGCCGCTCGCCTCGGCGCTCGCTTCCAGCAGCGGCGAAGCCACGCGAACGCCGCCGATCTCTCTAATCCTCGACAGCAGGCTCTCGGGCATGCCCTGGGGGTCGCGCGCCAGCACCTGCAGCGTCGCGTTGCCGACGATCCCGCGCGAAAGCTGCGCCACCGAGCTCGTGAGGCTCTGGCTCGCCACCTGCGAGGCGAACAGCAGCGCCACGCCCGCCGCGATCCCCACGACGGCGAACAGCTCCTGTACCACGCGTGCGCGCACGCGCACGCGGTAGAGGTGCAGGACGTTTCCCGGCTTCACGCTGCCAGCACCGTGTCCGGCTAGTGGGCGACGGGGGGTGTCGCGGGCTGCTCGGGCTGGTAGTCGGACAGCCGGCCGTCGCGCAGTGCGAACACACGGTCGGCGTAGCCTGCCGCGAGCGGGTCGTGGCTGACGAGCACGGTCGCCACACTGCGCTCCCGGCAGAGCTCGCGCAGCAGCTCGAGCACTTCGCGGCTGCGCTGAGTGTCGAGACTCCCGGTCGGCTCATCCGCCAACAGCAGGCTCGGTTGCGTTGACAGCGCACGGGCGATCATCACCCGCTGGCGCTCGCCCATCGACAGCGTCTCCGCGCGGTGGCGCAGACGCTCGCCAAGACCCAGGCGCTCGAGCAGAGGCGTGATCTGGCGGTGCGCCTCGCGCCAGCGAACCGTCTTCAACAGCTTCAGCACGGCGTTGTCGATCGCGCTCACGCCCGGCAACAGGTCGAAGTTCTGACGGATGAACCCCAGCTCCGACAGGCGCAACCGAGAGGCCTCGCGCTCGGTCAGGGAGGAGACGTCGCGATCGTCGATCGTGATCGTGCCGGCAGTCGGTCGCAGCAGGGTGGCCACCATCAGCAGCAGGGTCGTCTTGCCGGAGCCGCTGGGACCGTACAGGGCGACCATTTCTCCTGGCCGCACCTGCAGCGAGACCCCGTCTACAGCGCGTACGGGCTCACCGCCCACGGCGGGATAATGCTTGACGAGATCGCGCAGCTCGAGCATCGTCAAAGGCTCCCGCAGGCGCGCCGGGCTTTGAACAGCACGAGCGCCGGCGGCAACAGGGGCCCGACGGCGGCCGCGACGTTATCGGCGATGGCGCGAGCGTAGGGAGTGCGGGCGTTGGGGCTCGAGAGGTAGTAGCTGACCATCGCGGTCAGGATCACCCGGTGGCGCAGCGCGTCCGGCAGCGTGCCGGCCGCGCCGCTCGCGCGCTGGGCGAGGATCCTCATCGCGAACGCCGCCTCGCCGGGGGCGGCGTGGTAGCTCAGCAGGTTGCGCTGGCCGGCGCGCTCGTCCTCGCCGACGTCGACGAGACTGTCCAGCAGCGAGTGAAGCGCGCAGATCCAGGGAAAGTAGGCAGCCTCGATCGCTTCGACGTCGCGCTGCTGCACATCGGGACCTGCAGCGGTGGCGATCAGCGCGTGCACCGCCAGCGATGAGCCGCCGGCGCCGGCCGTCTGCCACCAGCGAAGGCCGGAGTAGTCGGGGGTCAGGTGGCGCGCCCACTGCTCGAGCGCCTCGTGGCCGCCCTGACACTCGGTCAGATTGAGGCTTTGAAACGCGACGATCCGCGCGGCGGCGGACGCCGCGGCCGCCACGACCGTCTGGCAGGGCAGCGTGGCGAGCGCTGTACGGCATCGGTCCACTAGCGCAGCGAGGAACCCGCCGTCCTCACGCTGCGGGTGCAGGGCGTAGTAGTCGGGGTGTGTCGCCGCGGGGTCGAGCGCCACGAGGAGCGCCTGGTGCAGCTGACGGCCGTTCGCGACGGGATCCGCGCTCGACTGCTCAGCGAGCGTGTCGAGGTAGTTGTAGGCCGCCTGGAAGGAGACCAGCGCGCGCACGGTCTCGCGGCGGCGGGCACGCGGGGCGAGCACCGCGAACAGCGCAGCTCCCTCCATGTTGCCGCGCTTTGAAAGGCCCTCCATCGCGTGCGAGCGAAGCGCCGGGTCAGGGATCTCCCGCGCTTGGGCTCGCCAGTGCGCAAGCTCGCGCCTGACGAGCGGAAGCACACTCGTCAGGTAGTGCGTGACGGTGGAGCCGAACACCGCGCGTCCAGCGTCGTGCTGAACATTGCGCGCGCGTACGGCCTGGAATGACTGCACGGCCGGCCCACTCATGGCGCTCAGCGGTGGCGTGCCGGCGGGCAGGGGACGGTTGTCTGGGCGCTCGTGTGGCTGCCGTCGAGGAACGTGAATTCAGCGGCGAACGGGAAGCCCCCGCGGGGGCAGCGTTCCGGAACAGATACCCCGCGGGGGTGAAACGCCACGCGGCGGCCGTGCACGCGCTTGTAGTAGGTGAGATGGCTTGGGCCGATCGTGCTCGTGACGCTGACGACGGACACGTCGGGGCCGCCCGGCACGCTCGCGATGAGCGGGACGGTCGTCGCGAGCTGGGAGCCGAAGCGGCCGCTGTCGGGGAGCACTTCGCCGGAGAACGCGATCTGCGCGTACACCGGATACAGGCCGTTGGCATAGAACAGCACGACCAGGTTCCCGTTGGGAGATGGGCCCGACAGCGCCTGGACTTCCGGGATCTCGTGGCCGGAGCCGGTGCCGAACGGCACTTCGACATCCGCGCTGCCGTAGCCGAGGCGCGAGTTCGCGGGACAGCCGGCGAGGCCTTTCGCGGCGAGCGCCGCAGGCTGGCAGATGGCGAGGCCGAGCGTGGTGGTCGTGTAGTTCATGCCCGCAGGCATCTCCAGGTCCATGCCGATGAGCGGCGGCGGTGCCGTCCCTTCGGTCGTGGCCAGGTGGAAGCCGAACGTGATCGTGGTCGGCGTGGCGAGGCGGTCGGGGGCGAAGGAGGCGTTCAGCGTGGCCTGCTCGGAGACGGCCAGGGCGCTCGCCGGCGCAAGCACAGATAGAAGCGCCACAGTCAGTGCCGTGAGGGCCGCGGGCCGTGACATGCGTGCTCTCAGCCGGTCGTCCGCGTCAAGTGGACATCCGGCCGCTGACGTGCACCGTGACGGCGTCGTTGGAGCGCTGGACCGTGCCGGTGAAGCTGAGACCCGAGCCGCGCGCGTGATCGTAGCGCCCGCTGCCCCGATCGACGGACATGGTGCCGCTGAAGCTCGCGACGGCGCCGGAGGGGTGGTAGCTCGCAGTGGCGCTGCCGGTGATCGAGCTGCCGCTCGGATAGATGTTGACTTCCGCGGTCACCCGGTTGGTGGAGACGACATTCAGGTGGATGTAGATCGTCCCCGAGATCGTTCCCGAGGCGGACCCCTGCTCGTTGAGCGTGAAGCCGTGGTGGCTCGTGAGGTGCAGATGCCCGGTCTCGTTCAGCGAGAGCGTGCCCGCCGCGTGCGCCGTGGCGGCGCGGGACGGCATCGCGCCCGCAAACGCGGCCACCGGTGTCCTTGTCGTTGCGGATGTGATCCTCGACGCGTGCGCGACCGCGGTGATCGCGCTCGAGCCGGGCGATCTCACCGGGCCGGTCTGTGAGGATCGCTTGGAAGCGATGCCCGTCGTGGTCGGTGAAGGAGAGCTGCGCGCCGGGGTGCGCTCGCTCGCGGCGCACGATCACCCGCGACCCAGCCGGCCAGCCCGCCAAATCGAGACTGGCGGTGATCTCACAGACCTGCCCGTTGGGGCGCGGGCCGCCGTCCTGATCGAGAGCGGAAACCCAGTCGCTGTCAGGGATTTGCAGGATCGCGCTGCGCACCGTCTCGTTCAGCTCATAGCCGACGGAGAACTCGATCTGCCCATCGCGACACCAATCCAGCAGCTCGTGGCTTGAACCGGCGCAGTCGACGCGCAACAGCAGCTTGATGCTCTCGATGCGCTCGACGGGGATCTGCCCGATCGCCTGCTCGGCGACCTTGATCTGGTCGGCGGCGGTGTTCGCGCCAGCGTTGCCCGATCGCAGCTCGCCGGCCAGCGCTTCGCCGGTCTGATCGCAGTAGGCGAGCATCGGGTGAAATCCGTAACCGCCCTTGAAGTTCCCCGCGGCTCCCTCCTTCTCCGAATGCGAGCCGATCAGCGTGGCATCAAGGTCGATCGTCAGATGCTCTGGGGCGCCGATGAGCTTCCACACGCACGCGCGCGCTCGCGCGTGAGCGGCGCGCAGGCGCTCCAGGCCCGCTGGGTCGCACGCGATCCGATCGATCAGCCGGAACGCCGTCGAGGCCGAGGCGACATCGCCGAACAGCGGCTCTTGATCGCCGAGAGCACCAAGGTCGCCCAGGCAGTCCCCGCCGTCGGCGAGCATCACCGCCAGATCACGAATCACGCGGCCCTGATCGTGCCCGGAGCGTCGTTGCTTGAGCTCTGAAAGCCCCGACGACAGCGTGCCCGTCAGCCCAGTCTTCTCAGCGACTTGGGCCAACAGCGCGCTGCCCGCATGGGAAACCAAACCCTCTCCGTCCGGTGCGACAACTACCTTGAAATCGCGGCCATCACGCTGCACCTTCAAGGTGACCTCCTGAGCTCGGGAAACAGGACCTTCAGCAAGCCCAATTCTCCAAGCCCAGTCGGACATCCCCGCGCCCCGGACCAACCGGGGCGCGGATCGGTTAATGCAAGGTCCGGGCTAGTAGCGCCGCGGTCGCGAGGGCCGTGGCGGCCGTCAGCGCTCGGACGCCTGAGCGGGTGTGCACGAGTCGGCGCAGCGGTGACATAGCCGCGTCATAGCTCTGCTGTCCCACGTCCATACGCTCCCCTCTCCCGATCAACGCAAGTCCGACTAATGGTACCGCTCGAACGCTGCTGCTCCCCAAATAAACGCTGCTCGGTCATGCTACGGCACCCGGCGGGGGATATCAAGCGACACGCGTGTTGCCCGTCATCAGGGGCTCTTTGGTGGCATCGCGACTCGTTGGGACGGGCAGAGCGTGGCTCGCGGGATAAACATTTGCTATGGCGCTGGCCGCCACAACCAGCCGCGGGGCTAGGTGTCCCGGCTCCCCGGCTGGCGAACGCCGGCAAGCGACTGGTGCGCTCACCGAAGGTGTACGTACGCGACAGCGGCTTGGTGCACGCTCTGCTCGGGCTCGTCGACAAGGAGGCGCTGCTCGGGCATCCCGTGGCTGGGCCGAGTTGGGAGGGCATGGCGATCGAGAACCTGCTCGTCGCGGCTGGAGCACAAGCCCAGGGAAGCTTCTACCGGACGAGCCACGGCGCGGAGATCAACCTCGTTCTCGAATGGCCCACCGGTGAGGAGTGGGCCGTCGAGATCAAGCGCAGCCTCGCACCGACACTGGAGCGCGGCTTTCACTCCGCCCTGGCCGACCTGGCACCGCAGCGCGCCCTCGTCGTCCACCCCGCGGCCGACAGCTACCGCCTGAGCTCCTCGGTCGAGGCGATCGGCCTGGCGGAGCTGTGTGCGCAGGCACACGCGCGCAGCTGTCAGTGACAGCGCTGCGGATCGGCTGGGACCCAATCGAGCGGCCTGGATGTTCTGGCCGAGCGAGATTATTGCTTGTGTTTCTTCTGCTTTGCCGGTTGGAATCGCTTGCGCGCCTGCTTTTCACATGCGGTGCGCTTGTTCTTCTTGTCTTTCTTGCAGGCCTTCAGCGCTTTGGTGAGCTTTTGGGCCTTCGTGAGCGGCTTCGCGGTCGAAGTCGTCGTGGTCGTCGTACCCGTTTCGGTTGGGAACGCGATCGCGGGAGTCGCGACCAGGGGCGGTGATGCCGGGGGCGCGATCAGGGTCGGGAACCCGGGTGTCGTGAACGTCTCGGCTTCGCCTTGGCTGGTGCCGTCCGCGTTGGTCGCTGTGACGCGGTAGTAGTAGGTCGTGCCGGGTTGCAGTCTGCCGAGCGTCAACGTGACGGTTTCGGTAGCCGCGCCGCCGAGGCTACCGAGACCGGTCGCCGGACCGTAGTGTTCGCCCGGTTCAGTCTCGATTTCGAAGCCGTACTCGGTCTGCAGGCTGTTCGTTGAGACCGTGCCCGACAGCGTCGCCGAGTTCTGGCTGACGCCGCTGACGCCGCCGGTGCTGACGATCGGCGGTGTGCCGGGGAGCGTCGTGAACGTGTGGTCTTCGCCGTAGCGAATGCCGAATTCGTTTTCTGACACGAGTGCGTAGTGGTAGGTTTCGCCCGGCAGCAGCCCACTGGCCGGGGTCGGAGGGATCGTCTGCGGTTCATTTCCCGTGTAGGGCGCTCCCCCGGGTTCGGTGAGCTTGAAGGTGGGCGTCGCTTCGCCGTACGCGTAGGGGTTCGCTTTTTCTTCCGCGTCGCCCGCGAGCGCGTGTTCGTAGCCCGCCTGGTCGATGTAGGCGAAGTAGTAGGTCGTTGCGGCGCCCTGCGAGTTGACCGTGCCTGAGAGTGTCGCGGTGGTCTGAGTGATGCTCTGCGCTTCCCCGGTCGCGAGCACCGGCAGGGCGTAGGACTTGATTTCTCCTGTGGCCGGTTTGCCTTCTATCGTTGTCGATTCGTTTTCGGCGACGACTCGGTAGTAGTAGGTCTTACCCGGTTGCGGCGCGCCGATCTTCACGGTGGCCGGCAGTTCCGCCAGTACTGCGGCCAGGGGGCTTTCGCCCGCGAGCTTCGTGGCGCCCGGTGTGCCGATGAGCGCTTCTTGGGTCGCGTATTCGAAGGAGTACGTCGTTTCCTGGAGATTCGGGTCGATCTTCGCTTCCAGCGTCATGCCGGCAGGGCCTTGGCTGGAGGCGTTCTCGCTGTCGATCGCGGGAGGCGCGGTAGGAGTCGTGAAGTGTTCGGGCGCGCCCACTTGCGCACCGTAGGCGTTCGACGTGACGAAGCAGACCGTGTATTCGGTGTTCGGTTTCAACGGTGGTGCGCTGGGCCAGCCCTGTGCGGGTTCTTCCGCGCTGGGGACTTCCCACGCCTCCGTAGCCGTGCCCGTGCCGGTGCCCGCGTCCACCGTCGGGGTGCTGTTTTCGCCGGTGCATTCGCTACCGACTTTGTAGTCGAAGGAGTATTTGGTATCCACCGGTATCAATGTGAAGTGACCTTCGAACCGCGCTCCCGTCCCCGAGGTTGGGGTTGGGGTGTCCGTGAACGACGCCGGGGGCGTCGTGAAGGTGTGCACCGTCCCGACGACGGGTTTGCCTTCGTTTTCGCTCGTTTCGTTTTCCGCGACGATGCGGTAGTAGTAGCTTTCGCCAGGCTGGAGCACCGCGCCAATGGAAACGCTGGCCGTCTGGCCGCCAGGGCCGTTGAGCGCGGCAGCGCCATCGAGCGTTTTCGCGCCTGTGAGCGCTTTGTTGGTGGCGTATTCAAACGCGTATGTCGTTTCCTGATAATCAGGGTCGACCTGTGCTTCCAGGGTCGCTTCGGTCGAGTTGACGCTTGACGTGTTCTCGCTTTCGACCACCGGCTTTTCGAGGGTCAGCGTCGTGAATGCTTCTTCGGCGCTGTTGCCCGTGCCCTTGGCTTCGCTCGTCGCGTTCTTCACGACGACGCGGTAGTGGTAACTAGTTTTCGCTGACAGCCCAGTCACGGTCTTGCTGACGCCCTGTTCACCGCCTTCCAAAGCGTTCCCCTGTTCGCATGCTGCTTCGTGTTCGCTCACGCTTGCCTTGCCGTACTGGAAGTGGCATTCCGTGACTTCTTCGCCCGCGTTGACCGTCGCTTCCAGGTGCGCTTCAAACGGCGTCAGTGAGGAGACGCTCTCGCTCGCCACCGCCGGGACCGCCGCCAGAGCAGGGGCGCTTGCAACCGCAAGCCCACCCGCCAACACGCAAATCGCGGCGAGCCCCATGGTCAGCCTACGAGCGTGACTCATGACGTCCTCCCCTGGCCGTAGCTGGACTTTCGCGCCTTCTTCGCCTTCTTCTTCGTTTTCTTCTTGACGGCTTTCTTGGCCTTCGGGCAGCCCGTGACCCCGATCTTTGTGGACTCGTGTATTTCGGTGCCGTTCTGGGCGGTGAACGCGGTCGGCATCGCGAGGCTCGACGTGCAGAGATCACCGTTTGCCGCGAGCGCCGAATACTTACCCTCCGGCAGATACAGCTCAAACGAGCTGAACGGGGTGTCGGGCACCGTCTTGAACGTCGTTGACGTGATCCCCGCCTTGGAGATATACGTCGCGCCCACCAAGTCGACACGGACACCATCGCCCTGCAAAACGACCGTCAGCGACGGGAACGCTTCGCCACCGTGCGAGACGAAATACACCGGGCCAGTCAACGCCACCGGCAGCACCGGCGTTGAGACCCTGGCGGTCCCGATCACCGACGCCGCGGGGCAGTTCGCCGGGTTCGCTTCAAACACCGCCGCCACACACGCCTTCTGCAGCGTCGTCAACCTAGAGGGAAGCTGCTTGGGGAGATCGACCTTGACCTCCGCGATGTCCGCCTCGGTGCCCTGCGCCACATTGGGGAAGGTGACCTTCGCATCGAGGCTCGCGCCCAGCGCTTTCGAGGTCTTCCCGGACGTGGAGACCGTGAACGCCGGCTTGAATTTCAGCCCCGCGCAGTTCGTGACCTGGAACGAGGAGGACTCGCTCGCGCTCGCCGCCTGCGTGCTCGTCAACGTACCAGTGACCGCCGTTTTAGCGCAGCTCGTCGGGTTGAACGTGAACCCTGGGCGGTTGATCGTGACGTTCACGAGACGCAACTGCAACGGGATACCGTCCAGCTCTGTCGGCAGCGGGTCAGCGGTCACCGTCAACGCCGCCGTTTCGGGATTCACGCTGATCGCCGATCGCACCACGACCGTACCGTCCCCCGTCGTCCCCGCGAGCGTGTACGGCCCCGCCTTCGCCGGGACCACGATCGACAACCCATACGGCGCGCCCCGATACGGGCCCGTGATGAACACCTTCCCACCCGTCACTAGGAACGGGTCCGCGCCCGGCCCCGTCTCCACAGTCGTTTCGCCGATCAGACTCCCTTCGCCACACGTCCCCTGAGCCGCTTGCGGTTCTTCGCACAACGACACCTTCGAGAGCATCCCCAACAACCCCGGCGGCATCTGCACCTGCACGCGGTTCAGGAACTCATCCGAGTCAGAACGCCCGAAGGAGAGCGTAAACGGGCTGAACCCGCCCGCCTGATTGCTCGTAGTGCCCGCGGTGAACGTCGGGTTGAACTGCGGGGCAAAGCAGTTTTCGTCGACGTCGAACGTGCTCGTCGGCGTCGCGTCCGGCGTGAACGGCGTACTCCACGGCGTCAAATCCACCGCCGTCGTCGCCGACCCGCATGTCCTTGGGTTCGACAGCGTCGCACGCTCACCACCCTGGAGCGTCAGCTTGAAGTCGCTGAACGGGAGCTGCGGGTTTTCATTGAACGTAGTCGTCAACTGACCCGTCTGCTGATTGACCTGACCGGTCCCTTCGAGCTTCACGACGACCCCCGCTTCGCCTTCACCGACGACCTGCACGAACAAGCGCACCATCTGACCATCCTGAGCATCCTCCGGGGTACAGGTCGCGCCCGCCCCAGTACACAACGGAGCCGCGAGATACACCTCGCCCGTCAACGGTTCTTCAAGCGCCGGCGTCTTGACCCGCACCGTCCCGACCTGCGAATCACGCGGACACCCACCCGGCACACCAGAATGCAACCCAAACTGTTCGCTCGTGCAATCCCCCAGACCATCCGCCGCCGACGGCGAAATCACCGTACCCAACGGCAACGTCGCCACGACCCTCTTCACATCCGGCGTCGCCAACCCTTCCGGTTCGCTGTTCTGCGGAACACTCAAATCAAGCGAATACCCCGCCGGAGCACCCGCTTCCAACGTATCCGGCAACATCGACACCGACGGGTCAAAAGACAACAGGTCACACCCCGTGCCCGCACCCATGACCGTCGACTGTTCCGCGAACACACCCGGCGCTTCCCAGGAATCCGTCGAGAGACTCGCTTCCAACCGGCTCGAACACTGCGACGGGTTTGTCAACAATGCCGCACGCGTCTGGTACGCGGTTTTTTCAATAGTTCCGTTGGATCCCGGTACTTCTTCGACCGCAGGACCGCCAAACGACCGCCATCCCGCTGTCTCCGGCGGTTCAGGAGGTTTAGTGCGTGCTTCATTTTCTTCTGATTCCAATCCGGCCACAAGGGCGAAGTCGGGTCCGGGGCCGCTGTGGTCAGCCGGGACGCCCCAGATCGTTACCGCGTCCGCAATGACACCACTGGCCTGGTTGATGTCAGGGCCGCTGACACGCACCCCGTAGTCGCCATCGGAGAGCACGCTCGTGTCGAGCCGTACCGGGAAATAGACCGTGTTGAAGGCGAACGCCGCGGGCTCACCCGGAGCCGGCGCGATATTGAACACTGGGACCGTCGTCTCGATGCGCCCAAGGCCGCCCACTCCGGCGTCTTGATTGACGATGACGGTCGAGGTGCCGACCATCGTGTCTCGGGGACAATCCGATTCGTTGGCGACGTCGGCCATCGTGCAGCGCGGCATCCCGACCGTCGAGCCGACGAGGCCGGGAGGAAGATCGAAACCGACATCCTTGGGTTCGACGACTGGCGTAGCCCCAGCAGCGAATTCTTCGTCGCCGAAGTTTAGGCTGTTGACCGTGTTCAGGATAAACGCCGTCGTCACATTCGGATGGGCGCCGGCCTGGCTCGTCGAGGACGCCGCCAGCAGGCCCCCTTCCGCCACGCCATACGCTGGCAACGCGGAGCCGATCGTCACGGGAGTGCTGACCGACGCGCTCGCCGCGCCACCACCCGTTACGGTCGCGACGTTGGTAATGGTCGAGGGACCCATTGCGACGCTCACCGGGATGCTGAGGATCAGCGTATCGCCCGGATCGACGCGGTCGGACTCCGTGCAGCTCGGAGCCGGCGCAGACGTCGGCGAGCAGTGCATATTCGATGCGTTGCTCTGCGGGAACTCAGAAAATGCTTTGCGATAGGTATCCAGGCCGGCGATCCCGTAGTTGCGGCCGAACTTTTCCACTTCGACGGCGGTGAGCCCGGTGGGCAGCGAGTCGCTGATCGTCACCGGGCTGCCATCGGTCGAGGCGCCGCCCACATTGACTGCCTCAACGACGATCATGTCAACCCCAGGCTGGGCGCCGGGCTTGAAGTTCGTGGGATTGGGAGCGGCGATGATCTTCCAGACCGGACCCTGGGTTTCGGCTTGGGCGGCGGCGGTGAATATGCCCAGTGCGCAGACAGCGAGGAGGAAAGGGGTGAATCGCCTGAACATGTTACTTCCTCCCCTTCGCCGACTTCTTCGCCTTGTACTTCTCGACGCACTTATTTTTCTTCTTCACGTAGCCTTTCTTGCATTTGACTGTCTTCGCCGTCGTCTTCGTTGGTGCGAAGGGTGCCGGAGCAGGCTCCGGGGCGATGTTGCCGAGACCCGAGAACGTTGCGCTGGCGGGAGCTGCCAGAGGAGACGCGACGCTTGGCGGACCCTGACAGGCAGAGCCTTCGCATGGCACCGCCGCGGGCGGCGGATTGTCCCCCGGTTGGGGAACCCGTGCGTCATACACGTCATATGCGCCGTCGGTGTCGCCAGGCACGAGACCTTCGTTCGTCGCGAAGAAGACGTCGTCGCCGTTTTCGCTGTTGTCGAGGAAGTAGGAGTTATGCGTGCTCCTGCCGGAGGAGATCAGGTAGACGACGCCGTTCTCCCACTCGTACACGTCGCGCACCCCCGAGTCGCTGTTCGTAGCCTGGGGAACGAGGGGAGCGGGCGTATCGAAGAAGATACGATCCCCATCGGAGGAGACGCTGCGGGGTTCGATCACACCGGTCTCCCCGACTTCCAGTCCAGGGCTCAGTTCCTCTTCATATTGGAGCGCCCGGAACTCCGACATCAACGCGGGACCCGTTGGCGTGACGCCGGCCGGCGCACAGGAGACACAGCCAAGGGTGTTCGACAGGGCGTCGTAGCGGTAGATCTGTTCAAAGCCGCCGCTGTTGAAGCTACTCGACAGACGCGAGCGGGTGCCGAACACGACGACAGAGCCGTCGCTCGACATCCGCGTCTCGGAGACGCCTGCTTCCGGGATCTGCGTGATCGGGGTCACGGTCCCGCCAGTCGCGCCGGCGGACCACAGGTCGAGTTCCGCGGGGGAAACAGTCGAGTTCACGAACGCCAGCGACGAGCCGTCCGTGTCTGTCGCGACGATCTTCCCGACGACGCCGGGGAGATACGTCAACGTCCCAGTGTCGACATCGAAGTCATACGTCTTCGGACTCGTATTCCCGGGCGGCCCGGCGGGCGCATTGCTGGTGAGTTGGTCCTCGCTCTGAAAGAACGCCTGCGAACCATCCGGCGAGGCGAAGACATAGCCGCTCACAAAGGCCCTGTGATTCGGTGCCAATGTCGTATTGGTCGGATTTAGCCCGTCCGGCGCAGGAGCGGGCAGCCCGCCGACATCGGGCAACAACGTGTCCTGCGACACAAGCACGCTCCTGGCCCCCTCTTCACGCACATACAGCTCTGGCGGATCGACGGTGCAGTTGTTCTGGCCACCGTTCTGTTCACACGACGCCGGGTCGGGGCTCACGAAGAACGCGCGCGACCCATCGGCCGAAATCCCGTTGCCTTCCGATGCCCCGACGCCTTCTCTCGGGAGGGCGGCGGACGACGCGCCAAACGGGGAGAGCGACCCGTCGGGCAGGACACCGGCCTCGCGCAGTATGCCTCCGGAATCTTCGTAGAAGCCGCCACCGCCTATCCGAGAGGCGTCTTCGGGCAGCAGCGGGCCGGGGGAGGTGAAGTAGACGGTGCTGAAGTCCGGCGTGCCGCCGACGGCGAAAGTGCTGCTCGGGCAACTCGCGATCGGATTCGGGATCTCGGGCCGATCCAGCCAAAGCGCGGGGAGGAACGGATCAGGACCGCTGAGGTACGCTTGACCCTTACAGGCGTTGTCGCTGGGCATATCCGCCGCAAACGTTGCAACCGACTGCCTATTGCTCCCGAACATGACATGGGAGAGGTCCAAGGAGGGATCGACATACCTGGGCTTAGCTCCTAGCGTCCCTCCGATTTCCGCACCCGACTGTTGTGCACTCGGCATGACTGATCGTGTGCTCCACCCGCCGCTTGACCGCGTCGCTACGAAAAACAGGTTGTAGCCGGCAGCGGTTTCGCCCATCGGACCGGTCCCTTCGAACAGCACAGAATCGCCGTCGGGCGCAGCGAGGGCATAGCGTTCCTTGCCAGTCCCAGCTCCATAGCTCTCTTCGTCCGTTCCCGCGCCCGCCTGGTTGCCATCCTTGTCCGCCGGGGAGACCTGTTCGTAGACGCGGCCGTCGGGGAGGCCAGAAGCGGAGGAGTAGGTCGGGGGGCCTTCGAGGATGGCGTAGGCGGACGCGGAGGTGGGCACGGCAGTGGTCACGGCGAGGGTGGCGAGGAGGGCAGCGGGCAAAAACAACAGGCCGGCCGCAGGCGCACCGCTCCCTTGGACATGGAGAAGGGCACGGAGCGCCGCGAAGATACCGGTGCTGTACGGCGCCTTCAATGAGTGCTCTGTGTTGATCACTGTCGTGCCTTCCTGTGGTGATGTGTGGTTGTTCATTGCTACACGGGGCGTCTTTACGAATATCGCTGCGTGGGACCGAGGCGGCCCCACGCAACCCTCTCCAACAACTACGCGTCTACGCTCATCGGCGTCACGTTATTTCGACTTCGTTGCCCGTGAAGGCAAGTGTTTCGGTCGCGTCCCAGTTGGCTTTGCAGCGATTCGAAAGTGGAAGTTAGGTTCGTTGACTTTGCCTTTGATGGTGATCTCTTTGATCCGCTGGCTTCCACTTTTTCCCACCAAGACGAGCTTGATCGTTTTCGCCAACGTCTTGATCGGGGTGACTTCAGCCGCGAGGGCGCCACTAATCGGTGCCGGTGAGGCAAGGATGCAGGTACCTTCGATTTTCGCCCATTCGCTGCCCGATGCCGGCTTCAGGAGCAGCCCAACACCGGACGTTGCTTCCGTTGTGGTGACTTCGCCCAGTTCGCCGACCAGCGCTTTCGTGATGATTTCGCCGCTGTTTTTGGCGCCCACGCTTTTGAACTTACAGCCACTACCTTCTTTTGTTTCGCATCCGGTGAGTGTCAACACCAGCGAACCGACGGTGCTCGCCCCGGTGATTTCACCCGTGCTCGCGCCTTTCGAGCAGGTCACCGGAGAGAACGAGCGCTCTTTCGAGGGCGATGGTGCCAGTGCTACCGGTGAACGCCTGTTTGGTGCTCGGTTTGAATTCCGGCGCCGCTGCTGACGCCGCCGATGCCGTCACGGCGCTCATGGCGAGGATCGCCACCAACGCGAGAAACGTCCTTCGTGATCTGAATTGCATGTAGATGGTGCCTTTCGTTTCGTCTCGTTCAGCACCGCGACCGCCCTCGCAGAGGATGCGATCCGGCGCCGGCCTTGTTGCTGCCAGCGCGCCCGAGCGGGGCAGACTGCCCCTCCAAGACGCACATCGCGATGCCCGCGGGCGGCCGGGCACTGGAAGACTCCGCGCGAGTGCGCTGCGAATGACACGATCGGGCTGCATCCCTGAGTGACCGACCGATCCTGTTCGAGGCTTGGTACTGAGGATCGACTGCTGCGTAACGGACCGAGCGAGCATCTCGCAGCCCCGCGAACGGGTGGGACGCAGGCTCAGAGACCACCGCGGTTTGTATACCCGCGCCGGGGTGCACGCCCCATCCGAGGCGAGCCGGGAGGGGCGTGTGAGTCGGGTGCTCGCACAGACGCGGCGCGTCGAACTCGCGCGGACGTCATTACTTGGTACCGCTGGCCGCATCCCCTCTCCCACTCCTCCCTGCCTCTCTCCATGGGCATCACGACGCTCCTCACCCACTAGCCGCGCCGTGCTCCTCATGCTCGCATAAACGTTGTCAAGCACGCTATAGCATTTCGATGAAGGAAGTCAAGGGGGAACCGATGGAGCAACAAGAAACGTCGTGCTTAAGTCCCACGCGCGGGCCGCAAAATGGCTCTAGGATGCGGCTTGGGGCGCGGATCGCGGGGTCCCACGGGAAGTGCGACGACTGGCCTTGGCGCGCACGATAAACGTGGGCCATGGGTCTACTGGAAACAGACGAGAGGTGGCGCGTCACTGGTGCGGGGACCTCCGACACCACAGGCTGGCTGCGCGCAAGGACGCGCCGCTGATCCTCCCTCTCCACGCGTTAGATAGTCGCGGACCGAGAGTGGTCTGATAAGTCAAGAGGTAGAACGTTTGGGCGACGCTCAGCCATCCGGTGAGGTGGCTGCGGGACAGACCGACGCCAACGCTGCACGATACTCGCGCTGGCGCGTTTTTGGTCAGACGGCGGGACGCGACGTCGTGTTCAGCGCGAGCCGTCACGGGCAGCCAGGATCACGTCGGGCGACCTCAGCGAGATAAACGCGACAAGGCCATGAGAGCCACGCACCAACTCGCGCTGCGGCGACTCGCGTCCGTGCACAATGGTCCGGCTCAAATGTGGAGTAGGAAAACTGGGCTTGCGCAGGCGGCGGCACATCTGTAAACTGTTGCAGTGGAGTTCGATGGGCGGGGGATGGTGTGATCGCACGGGTACAGCGACTCTTGCCGGGCACCAGCGGCACGCTCGTGCGAGCACGACCGGTGTGCTGCAGTGCCAGCGTTTCTGCCGACGGCCCAACGAGGGTCGCGCGATCATGACTCCGCGCGTACCGCGGGTGGGCGCGGAGGGCGCGGCCCGACCGGGGGGCCGTAAAAGCACGCAGCGCGCACGGCTCCTGGCGGGCATGGTGGCGACGGTCGGGCGAGGCGGCTACGCGAGCGCCAGCGTTTCGAAGGTCATTATCGAGGCAGGCGTCTCCAGACCGACGTTCTACGAGTACTTCAGCGACAAGGACGATTGTTTCCTCGCCGCCTTGAGCGACATTCATGAACGGCTTATGACGCAGGTGCGTCAGGCGGTCGCCGGCGCTCCGCCGGAGCTCGCGATGCGGGCCAGCGTCGCAGCGATCGTCGCATTTGCGAGCGCCGAGCCGGCCCAGGCGCTGTTCCTGACCAGCCAGGCGATGGGCGCCGGACCGAAGGCGCTTGACGCGCGCGACGCGGGGATCGCTGAGATCGGGCGGGCGATCCACGAGGCGCATTCGCGTGTCCCCCCCACCTCGCTGATTCCACACGTCGACCCCCAGATCGTGCTCGGCGGGCTCTACCGACTGCTCGCCTCCCGACTTCGGCGCGGCGAGCCCGGGATGAGCAGGATGACCGACGATCTCAGCGCCTGGCTCACCAGCTATGAGCAGCCGGCCGGCGTGCGGTCCCGACCGAGCCGCGAGCGCACGCGCGCACGCTCGAGACGGTCAGTGCGGCTATGGCCGCCGCTGCCAGCACCTGCCAGGTTGTCCTACTGCGGACGAGGCGCGTCCAAGGAGGAGCTCGCCGCCAACCAGCGTGAGCGGATCCTCTATGCCGCCGCGCAGCTGGCGGAGCAAAAGGGCTACAACGCGACCACGATCGCAGACGTCACGCGCCTGGCCGGGGTCGACGGGCGCACGTTCTACGCGGCATTTGCCGATAAGCAGGACGCGTTCATGGCAGTGCATGAGCTGGGGGTCCAGCAGGTCATGAGCGCGACTGCAGGGGCTTTCTTCACCAGGGACTGCTGGCCCGAGCGAATGTGGGCAGCCGGACAGGCGTTCTCCGGGTTCCTCGAGAGCAACCCGATGATCGCGCATGTGGGGTTCGTCGAGGCGTACGCCGTCGGGCCGGGAGCGGTGCAGCGGGTGGAGGACAGCCACGTCACGTTCACGATCTTCCTGCAGGAGGGCTACCAGCAGAGGCCCGAGCGCCCACAACCGTCGCGCTTGACCCTGGAGGCCATCATCACCAGCATCTTCGAGCTCGTCTACCGCGAGGCACGCGGCAGGAAGCAGCCGCATGTGAGCGGCATGCTCGGGCCAATGGCGTTCTTGGCGCTCGCGCCGTTCCTGGGAGCCGACGATGCCAACCGCTTCATCGAGCAGCAGCTTGCCGGCTAGATCCGTCTCGCCAGCCAGAACCCTCCCAAGTTTGCGCGACCAAGGGAACGCGAGCCTGAATAAACGCAGGCGGTGACGCTGGTCAGGAGTCGCTCGTTTCGTCGCTGTGCGCCTGAGCGCCCGCGCGAGTAAACAGATGCGATGTGATTAGTCGCTTCTAGGTCGCAAACGGGGTGGCGACGCCATCCTTCCGTGATGGCGTCCCGTGAGCCGCCCCTCGGGCCAGATTGCCCGTGTTTTCGAGCGATCTGCTGGTATCCGCGGTAGGGTCTAGCGCCTCATGCCACGACGCCCAGCGACCAACGAGGCCATAAACACGCCGTTGCAGAACCGCCGCAAGGCGACCCAGCGCGAGCGGCTGCTCAATGGCATGATCGCCGCCGCAACTCGCGATGGGTACGCCGGCGCGAACGTCTCCGCGGTGATCGGCGAGGCCGGGGTGTCTCGTCCGACCTTCTACGACTACTTCGACGATCGCGACGACTGCTTCGTGGCCGCGGTCGTCGATGTCCAAAAACGGCTGCTCGAGGAGGTGCGCCACGCTATCGCGCAAGAGCCACCACAGCGGGCCTTGGCTGCTGTGACCAGAGCAACGCTGAGCTTCGCGAGCTCCCGGCCGGTCGAGGCGCGGTTCCTGATGAAGGAGACGCTCGCCGGCGGCCCCAAGGCACTGGATGCGCGCGACGAGGGGATCGCGCAGACCGCAAAGCTGATCGAGGACGCTTTCCAGCGCGCGTCTGGCAGCGTCGCTGTTCCCCAGGCGCCGGTCGCGGCCGTGCTAGGCGCGATCCACAGGCTGCTCGCCTCCAGGCTGCGGCGCGGTGAACGTGCGCTCGGTGGGCTGGAGCAGGATCTGCTCGACTGGATCGCCGGCTACGAGCAGAGCTCCGGCGAGCAACGTTGGCGCAAGCTGACGCCGATGCCGGCGCCCGCACGCTCACCGTATCTGCCACCCACCACGCTGCGCGCGCCGCCGCCGCTGGGACCTGGCCGACCGCGCCTGTCTGAGGAGGAAGTCGCCGAAAACCACCGTCAGCGCATCATGTTCGCGACCTCCCAGGTCGTGCAGCAACACGGCTATACCGCGGCAACCGTCTCTGAGATCACTCGCGCGGCCGGTGTCGACGGCCGCGCGTTCTACCGTCTGTTCGCAGACAAGCAGGAGGCGTTCAGCGCCATCCACGAGTTCGGCTTCCAATATCTGATGGCGGCCACAGCCGGTGCCTTCTTCGCCGGCAAGAGTTGGCCCGAGCGCATCTGGGAGGCGTTTCGCGCCGGGACACAGAGCATCGATGACACGCCCACATTCGCGCATGTCGCGTTCGTCGAGGCCTACGCCGTCGGGCCGCGCGGGATCCAGCGGGTCGAGGACAGCCACATCGCGTTCACGATCTTCCTGCAGGAGGGCTACCGCTGCCAGGCCGAGGGCGAGGAGCCGCCCTCGCGACTGGCGCTGGAGGCGATCATCACCACGATCTTCGAGATCGTCTACGTGCAGACCCGCACGAGCGCACAGCCCGAGACCGCACGCCTGCTGGCGCATTTCGTCCATCTCTGCCTGGCGCCCTTCATCGGGGCCACGGCGACGAACACTTTCATCGACGAGCAACTCGCCCGGACACGGCCGCCCGGCAAGGGTACTCGCGTGCCCCCTCCCGCAGTGGGGACAGGCAGCCGAGCCGGCGGCGCACGGCGCAAGACACGGTAAACGCCGCGATGCCCACGCTACCCCACGCGCGTGGGGCTGCATAAACGTGGTCATTCACGATAGCCTCCCCGCCCAATGCTGGTCCCGGATCCCCATATTTGGACAGATTCTCCCTGCAAAAATGCAGAAACGCGATTTCCCAATCGGGCGCCGGTACCTGCACTTTGCGCCCCGGTAAACAACACCACTGGCATTAAGCCCGGACCAGGGTGCATCCATGCGCCACACGCTCCTCAGCCCCGGCTGCGGGCAGGGCGCAGATAGCCCGTTGCGAGCTAGGCGCGACAAGAGCACACAGCGGGAGCGACTTCTCGCGGCGATCGTAACCGTCAGCTGCGAGCACGGATATGAAGACACGACGATCGCCAGGGTGATCGGCCGCGCGGGCGTCTCGCGACCCACCTTCTATGAGCATTTCGCCCGCAAGGAGGCATGCTTCCTCGCTGCGCTCGAGAACGTCCAACGTGACGTGCTGGGCGCAGCGCGGCTCAGCATCGAAGATCGGCCGCCGCAAAACGCTGCCGCGGCGGCGATCTCAGCGCTCGTCTCCTTCGCGCGGGAGCGCCCAGTCGATGCCCTGTTTCTCACGAACGAGACGATGGCGGCAGGACGACAGGCTCTCGATGCGCGCGATGAGGGCGTCAGGGAGATCGCGCGGCTGATCGACAACGCACATCGCCGGGTGAGCGCCGGCACCCTTGTCCCCGCGCTGCCCGGCGAGATCCTGATCGGCGCGACATACAGGCTGCTGGCATCGCGTCTGGCCCATGGTGACCACGAGCTGGCCGCGCTCCAGACCGGTCTGCTGGACTGGATCGCAGGCTACGAGTCTCCCGCGGGTGAGCGAAAGTGGCGCAGCCTGACGCCCGCGGCCACCCCGGCACGCTCACCGCTTCTCAGGCGCGCCCCGCTGCGGCCTCCGCCTGCGCTCGGACCCGGACGCCCTCGCCGTTTCGCGGCGGAGGTCTCCGAAAACCAGCGACTGCGGATCATCTTCGCGACGGCGGAGGTCGTGAGACGCGACGGATACGCCGCCGCCAGCGTGGCTGAGATCACTCGCGCCGCCAGCGTCGACGGGCGCGTCTTCTACAAGCTGTTCACAGGTAAGCAGGACGCCTTCGCAGCCGTCCGCGAGTTCATGTTCCAGCATGCCATGGCCGTTACAGCGGGCGCGTTCTTCGCCGCCGGCGACTGGCCGCGACGGGTGTGGGAGGCAGGAGCGGCGTTCACGCAGTACCTGCAGGACAATCCCGTGCTCACCCACGCCTGCGTCGTGGAAAGTCACGCGGGCGGCACCGAGACGGAAACGCGGTTGCAGGATCTGATCGCGGGTTTCACGATCTTCCTGCAGGAGGGCTACGAGTACCAGCCACGACGCGGCGGCACGCCGTCGCGCGTGGCGCTGGAGGCGGTCGCCCAGGCGAGCTTCGAGATCGTCTACCGGCAAGTACGCAGCAGCGCGCGCCCGGACATATCAGGGCTGCTGGCCCATCTCGCCCACATCTCTCTCACGCCATTCGTGGGTGCGGCGAAGGCCGGTGAGCTGATCGAGCAGCTGACCGAGGATGGAACGAGTTAGGCGGCGCTCGCCAGGAGCGGGTGCTCGTGACCCTGCTGCTGTCCGCAGACGAACTCGTTCGCCGGATCCGTTCCGATGAACGGCGCCAGCGAGATGAAGACGATCGGCGCCAGCAGGCTCGGCAGCGGTGTCTCGTTGCCCGCGCGAGCGTGTCGATACACGAGCTCGAACCCAGCCGTGGCGATCGCCTCGAGCGCGACCTCAGACGGACCGGCGTGCGCGCGTTCGGCCCGATCCTGGGGACGGAACGTGCCTTCCTGCAGGAAGATCGTGAAAGCGCGCGTGAGCTCCTCGACGCGACCGATGGCGCTCGAGCCGGCGGCGAGGCTCTCAACAAGCGAGACATACGTGAGCGTCGGGTTCTGCTCGGCGTACTGCACGAGCGCGCGCACCGCCTCCCAGACATGCTCTGGCCAGTCCTCGCCGGCGACGAAGGCGCCCGCGGCGACCGCCATCGCGTTCCTGAACAGCAGCTCACCAGCGGCGGCGAGCGCCTGCTGCTTGGACGCGAACAGGCGATAGAACGCACGCGCGTCCATCCCGGCCGTCTCTGCGATCTGAGCGACGGTTGCCTCCGCATAACCATCGCGACGGATGACCTCTGCCGTCGCGAAGACGATTCGCAGCCATTGGTTTTCCATGAGCGCGTCCTCTGAAACTCTGGGGCTCCCGGGTGTCGGCGCCGGGGGTGCATGCAGAGCTGTGGGGGGAAGGAACGGCGAGCGAGGCGGCAGGCTGAGCGCTGAAAGGGCGCGCCAGCGGTGGCGAGCGACGGGCGTCTCGTAGGCTGCGATCCAGCCGCGAAGCTCTTCACCCAGGCTATCCAGCTGCGGCTGGCTGCTGCGCAGCCGGGAGCCGAGCAGCCGGCACGCGACGCCGCAGACGAGGCGTGGCGGCAGGTCCGCGACGACCGCACCCGAGGGCAACAGATCGTGAGCCTCCCCGACGATCCGGGCCACCTCGTCGACGAGCCCGTCACGGACGTCACGCAGCCGATCACCACCGGTCAGCGAGTCGCTCATCAGCAGTCGCGCCATCCCCGAGCGCGAGCTCGCGAACGCAACGAGGGTATGGATGGCGCGCGAGATGGTGTGCTCCGGGCGATCGCTCGCTACCGACGTGCGGATGCCGGCCAGCAATTGACCACGGATGGGCGCCAGCGCCGCCGCGAAGCACTCTTCCCTGTCGTTGAAGTACTCGTAGAACGTCGCCCGGGAAACGCCTGCCAGGGCGATGAGCTGTCCGATCGTTACGGCCGAGTATCCCTCGTCGATCGAGAGCTGCGTAATCGCGCCGAGCAGCCGCTGACGTTGGCTCGATCGACGAGACGCCGGAACGTCGGATGTCACCCTCGCCGCCGGCCGCCGCGGCCTGGGAGGTGCCCCAGCATGCCTGCGCCGTTCCATACAGTTGATCATCTAGCCGACAGACGTTCTCGCCAAGTCAAGGCATACAACGTTCTAAGCCTTGACTGTGGATGCGCTGCCCCGAGCGTTGAGTCGCTACGCAGCGCCGGGGCAGGGCACGGCGGTGCGGGCGCTCGTCTGGCCGCCGTCGACGAATTCGAACGTCGCCGCGAACGGGAAGCCGCCGCTCGGGCAGCTGCCGGGCAAGCCTACACCCGCTGGGTGATAAGGAACGAGCTTGCCGGCAACGTGTTCGTAGTAGGTAAGAGGTCCACCCAGCGTCAGCTGCATCTGCGTCATCACGACATCGGGGGCTTCCGGGAAGCTGGGGATGGGCGGCACGACAATCTTCAGCCTCCCGCGCATCAGCACCCCGGAGAGGACCACCTGCGCGTACACAGGAAACACGCCCGAGGCATACACCAGGACGTGGAGGTAGCCGTCGGTGGAGGGCCCCGCGAACAATTCGAGTGCGATGCGCTCTGTGACGGTCTCGATCTTCAGGGGAAGCTCGACGGTGGCGGTGCCGGAACCCATCCTCGAGTTCGGCGGGCAAGCTTCTCCCCCGACTTCTTCCAACTGACTGGGAGCGCAGGATGCCAGACCGAGACCGCTCGTGGCCAGCCCGAGATTGGCTGGGTAGGCAAGCTGCATCGCACTCAGCGGCGCAGGCGCGTGCCCGCCGTGTGAGGCGAGCTGAAAGCCCAAGGACACCGTCGTGGCGGAGCCCAGCCGCTCGGGGGTGAATCGTGCGTTGATCTTCGCACCCTGCGCAGCGGCCGCGCCGGGCAACAGGCATACGCACAGCGCGAGCACCAGCATGGGGGAGACAGCTGACCGGGACAAAGTCCTCCGCACCGCGCCCCGGCTCAGTAGGGCAGCTTGCCGATCGCCTGAACGGTCAGCGCGTAGCTGCGACGATCGTAGACGCCGAATAGATTCCCGCTGCCATGGACGTGCGCGTAGCGGCCGCTGCCACCGGTGATCGTCATGTGGCCGCTGAAGCTCGGGCTGGTGCTGGTGGGGCTGCTCAGCTTGCCCGTGGCGCGCGCACTGATCGAGCCGGAGTGGCTGGTGATCGTGAACTGGGCGCTGACCTCCGGTTCGCCGTCGTAGAGAAACCGCACTCGCACCGAGCCGGGAAAGGTCCCAGACACCGCGCCTTCGTCGATGATCACCGAGCCGGATGCGTGGACGAAGCGCAGGTGTCCTTCGTCGCGGACGTTCAGCACTCCGGCCGCGTGCGCCGTGGAGGGCTGACCGGCGGGCTTGCGTGCATCGACGGCACCGGCGATTGCAACCGACAGCGCGCACGCGAGGAGGGCCAACGCCACCGCCGCGGCGAAGCGATTGGCTCGTCCGAATCGTCCGGAAGTCATCTCCCTCCCCATCCCGTTCTTGATCCCCAGAAACCGTCTGGGGGCAACGCCACCCCACGAGCGCGAAACGTCCCAGCCATGATAGTCCTCTCGGTCGATCTGAGCGTCATGTCAAGTCTTCCCCGGTCGTAACCGTCCGGCCATACGCCACGCCCGCATGAAGACGAGCGTCGGTCCGATGAGGGGAGCCAGGTCGCGATGCAGCTGCGCAACCAGCGGACGGGCGCGCTTGTTGCGCGCGTCAGGCGTCGAGGTGTAGTAGGCAACTACGCCCGTCAGCATCATCACGTGGCTGGCGCCTCCCGAAAGCTCGCGCGCCTGGCCGGTCGCGCGGCGGGCAGTCTCGGCCAGCGTCTGCGCCAGCAGCGCGGGGTCCTCATAGAGCGAGACGTATCCGGCTTCGCCGGCAAGCTCGTCGCGCTCCTGGTCGATGAGGCTGTCGAGCAGGGTCAGCAGGACACAGATCGAGAGGTAGGCGCCCTCGATCCGCGCCGCGTGCGCGCCGGTCGTGCGGGCATCCGCGGCAGCCGCTATCAGTGCGTGCACCGCCAGCACCGAGGAGGCGGCGCCCGCGACCAGCTCGCGCCACTGAAGTCCCGTCCCAGGCGCCTGCTCCTGCGCCCAACCCCGCAGCTGGCCGATCCCGAGCTGCGGCGCCGCGTGCATGCGGATCTGTGCCTGTGCGGCACGCTGGGCGCTGGCTGTGGCGAGCTCGATCACGGAGCTGCACGCCGGGAGCTGCGCGAGCGCGCTGCGCACAGCACCCGAGAGCTCCTGCAAGTAGTCCCCCGTCGCAGGCGGCTGCGAGTATGGCTGCAGGCGCCCAGAGACGGCGTCCACGAAAACGGCGAAGGCCCGCTCGCCGTCCCCTAGCGGGTCCTGCAGCGGCCTCTCCGTGAGCCCATCGAGAACGTCGAAGAGCACCTGCAGTGCAACGATCGCCTCGACCGCATCTCTGCGATGGGCACGGGGCGCGAGCGTAGCGAGCATCGCTCCGGCCTCGGCATTGAAGCGCTCGCCGTCCAGCTTTCCGAGTGCGAGCTCTCGCATCTCCGGGTCGGGGATCGCCAGCGCGCGCTCGCGCCAGCGCCCAAGCTCGCTGCGCACGACAGGTGCGACGGTGCTCCAGTAGCGCACATTCGCCACCACCAACGACAGGGCGGCTCTGGCCACGAGGGCCGTGTCGGTACGCGCGAACACCGGTGGCGAAGATCTGCCCCGCAGCGCCCGGTCAATGTCGATTCGCTGGTCAAGCAAAGCGGCCTCAGCGTCCACCGAAGCGGCGTGCGCGCTCATCGAACTCGGACAGCGACTCCTGCAGGGCGCCACGCGTGAAGTCAGGCCACAGCTCGTCTCTGAACACGAGCTCCGAGTATGCCGACTGCCACAGGAGGTAGTTGGAGAGGCGCTGCTCGCCACCGGTGCGGATGATCACTTCGGGGTCGTGCATGTCCGGCGCGTACAGGCAGCGCCTGAAGTCCTCCTCATCGCCGCCGTCGAAGCTCTTGGCCGCGCTGAGGATCTCAGCGCGGCCGCCGTAGTTGAAGGCGAGGAACAGCATCAACCGATTGTTGGCCTTGGTCAGCGACTGCATCCGCTCCATCTGCTCGACCAGCTCGACCGACAGGCCCTCCCGCCGTCCCAGGAAGCGCACGCGAACACCCTGCCGGTGCAGCGCTGGCGCCTCCAACGCGATGCGCCGGGAGAACATCTCCATCAGCTCGCTCACCTCGCCCGCGGGACGAGACCAGTTCTCGGTCGAGAACACGTACACAGCCAGCTCCTCGACGCCGAGCTCGATCGCATCCGACACGCGAGCCTTGAGCGTGTCCGCCGCCGCGGAGTGGCCCGCGGCGGTCGTCAGTCCCTGCGTGGCGGCCCAGCGCTTGTTGCCGTCGGCGATGATCGCCACGTAGCGCACTGCTAGCGGTCCTCCAGCGCGAGCGCGGGCGGGACGCGCGAGGCGAGCCAGCCGGGCAGCGCGACGAGCGCGAGTGCGATCACGAGCACGAGCACGAAGATCTCAAACGGGCGCCCGCCCGTGGCGACGCGCGCCAACGGAAAGCCGGTGACATGCTTGAGGTAGCCGTCGAGCACCAGCTGTCCATAGACACCCGCGAGTGCGCCGGTGATGCAGCCGGCGCCCAGCATCAAAGAGGCTTCCAGCAGCAGGATGCGGCGCAGGCGCATCGGCTTGACTCCGAGCAGCCGCAGGCTTGCCAGGATCGGGCGTCGCTGCCAGATGCTCGAGGCCAGCGCGGCGGCCATCGCGGCGATCGCCGCAACCAGCAGCAGCGTCGCGATCTCCCCGAGCTGGCCAAGCCCTTCGCCGGCGAGCGTGTCGATGCGCGCAGCGCGAAGCGACGCCGACGCTACTTCCAGGCCGCTGGCGGGGCCGAGCGCGCCTTGGATCGCACTACGCACAGACGTGGGGTTAGCGCCCGGCTGCAGGTCCACGCCGAGGGCGGTGGGCTCAGAAGTTGCCCAGTAGCGGGTGTAGTCACCGGCGCCGATGAAGATCACACCCGGTGGCCACGCGAGGTTGGTGGTCGTCGCGGCGATCCGGAAGCGGCGCTCGCCCGTCGGGGTCTGCAGCGTCAAGCCGCCTCCCACGCGCGTGTGGTATTCGGCGGCGATCTGCGCAGAGACAGCGATCCAGCCGCCCTGCGCGAGGCGAGCGTTCGCCTGCTGCGGCGTGCCGGAGACGACCTGCGTCCTCAGCACTTCGCGGCTGGCGCCAGGTGGACGGGCAATCACCCACACGCGCCGGTCCCCCAGCTGCATGAAGCCACCCTGGAAGGCGCTCACGCTCGCCACGCCCGGCACGCGAGCAATGGCGTCGAGCTGGCCGGCAGAGGAGAATTCGTCCACCGCCTGGTTGTCCCCGGGGTTTGAGACCCAGAGGTCGGCATCAGCCACGTAGCTCGAGGAGAACGAGCGGATTCCCCGGAGCAGATCGTCGCGGGCCCCTCCCAGCGCGACGCTGCCGAACAGCGCGACCGCGCCCGTCGCGGCAAGCGCCAGCGAGCGCAGCGTCGTCGCCTGCAGCGAGGCGAGCGCAACCGGCAGAGAGGTGAGCCGCTGGCAGCGCCCGACGATCCAACGAGCGACGGACAGCACCGCCGCGAACGCCAGCGGCACCGCGAGCACGGTCGCCAGCGCGAGCATGGCCCCGGCGAGAATCGCCGCCGACGGCGCGAGCGCGAATATCGCGGTTGCCGCGATGAGCACCGCGAGCGCCGCCACGAACAACGCCTGCCGTGTGCGCTCCCCAAGCGCGTTGCCGGGGTCCCCCGCATCTCGATAGACGGCATCGCGAGCGCGACCGCGACGCAGATCCAGCAGCGGCACGCCGGATGCCAGGCACGTCGCCGCCACCCCGCCGAGGCCGGCGAGCAGCAGCGGCCCGGCGCCGACGACCGTTGCACTCGACAGCGTGAACGCCTCGGCGAGATAGCCCGTCGGCTGGTGGAAGACCCACACCGACAGCGCGTAGCCCGCGGCCAGGCCGACGGCGCTCGCGAGCACACCGAGACACACGGCCTGAAACAGCACGATCTGGACGACCGCGCTGCGTCTGGTGCCCGCCAGGCGCAGATCGGCGATCGCCTCGCGGCGCTCGGGCACCGTCAGCAGCATCGCGTTGAACGCCAGCAGGAAGCCCAGCAGCGCACCGATCGCAGCGAACAGCTGGCTCGCGAGGGCGCTGGGGCGCAACGCCTGGTCGAGCAGCGTGACGTCCTGCTCGGCGGGGGCCACCGTCAGGCGCCCCGCCGCGAGCGCCTGCAGTCCACGGCGAACCGTGCTCGCGCGGCCCGGCTTGCTCTGGACGAGGATGCGAGTTATGCGCCCGGGCAACCCGGCGAGACGCTGCAGGGACGCGAGCGGCATGACGGCCACCAGCGCCCCTGAGATCGCACCGGCGGCTTCGGGGCCGAGCACAGCGGAGACGCGCAGCGGAATCGAGCGGCCGCGGAGCTGCAGCGTCACGTTGCCGGCTCTCGACCCGGGCGCGCTGACTCCCAGCGCCTTGGCGGCAGCCCGACTGATGCCGATGCCGCCCGGCGCGAGCGCGTCCAAGGGGAGCGTGGCCGCGAGCCCGTCGAGCACCGCGAGGCTGACGTCGGTGCCGGCAAGGTCGACCGTCACATGTCGCCCGCCCGGGGCGAGCAACGTCGCGGGCTGCTCCAACAGCGGCGCCGCCTGCTCAACGCCCGGGATCGCTTCCACCTTCGCGAGCAGGCTGTCGTCGAAGCCCGCGCCGTCCTGTGCGCGCAGCTGCAGGTCGGCGTGTCCCACGACCGCCTGCACCACCTGACTCGTGGAGCCGGCGATGCTGCCCTGCGCGACGGTTGCAGCGAGGACCAGCGCGACCGCGACCGCGATGCCAACACCGGCCAACAGCTCCGCGACCGCGTGCGCGCGCAGCCGCCGCCGGTAGATATAGAGCAGCGTGTAGGGACGCAGCGTTCGTGTGTGGGGTGTACCTGTGCTTGTCACGGCACCGTCACCGCCGCCTCGAGCAGCTTTCCGTCGCGCAGCGTGTAGCCACGGTCGGCTAGCCGAGCGGCCTCGGCGTCGTGGGTGACGAGCACCACCGCGGCGTTCTGCTCGTGCGCGAGGCCGGCAAGCAGCCCGACCGTCTCGAGGCTGCGGGCAGTATCGAGGTTGCCGGTCGGCTCATCGGCGAGGATCAGCCTCGGCTCACCCGTGAGCGCGCGTGCGATCGCGACTCGCTGACGCTCCCCGCCGGAGAGCTCCTCGGGCGGGTGCTCGAGACGGTCCCCGAGTCCGAGACGCCGTAGCCACGGGAGCGCGTGCGCCTTGGCCTCACGCAGTCCCATGCCGCCGACGAGCAGCTTCAGCGCGGCGTTCTCCAACGCAGACACTCGCGGCATCAGACGGTAACTCTGATAGATGAAGCCGACATCGCGCAGCAGATAATCCGAGACCTCGTCTTCGGACAGCTCGGAGAGGTCGCGTCCGGCAAAGCGGATCGTCCCTCGCTCGGGGTTGAGCAGCCCCGCGATCAGCAGCAGCAGCGTCGTCTTTCCAGACCCGGACGGCCCCTGGACGGCGACGATCTCCCCAGCGGGAACATGCAGGCTGATCCCGTCCACGGCGCGGACCTCCTCGCCGGCCGCGCGGTAGTGCTTGACGACGCTCTCCAGCTCGAGCATGCTCAACCGCTGGCTCGACGCGCCGCCGCCCGGCGCAGCTCCAGCACGGGAGCGAGCTCGGCCGGCGGTCCCCCGCGCAGCTCACCGGCGCCGAGTGTCAGCGCCCGGTCTGCGCCGGAGAGGCCCGTCGCATCGGCGGTGCTCGCGAGCACCGCGACCCCATCGGCGGCCAGCGAGCGCAACAGCGCGAGGATGCCGTCGCGCTCGAGGAGATCGACCCCCTGGATCGGATCGTCGATGACCACCAATTGCGGCTCGTGTGCGAGCACTCGCGCAAGCGACACCCGCACCGTCTCAGCGGTGTCGAGGGCGCAGACGCGCAGCGCAGCGCAGTCGTCTGTGCCCGTGCGCTCGAGCGCCTCACGGGCGTGCGAGCGAGCCTGTGCGGGGGGGACGCCACTGGCGAGCAGGGGCACCATCACGACCTCGAGGACCTGCTGGGAGCCAGCTTTGGGAAGCCGCTGGCAGTAGCCGATCCCGGTCCCCAGAATCTCCTCGCCATGGTCTGAAAGGTCACGCCCGTCGAAGCGCACCGCACCGTCGTCGGGGGTCTCGATGCCGGCCGCTACTCGCAGCAGCGTCGAGCGACCACAGCCACGCAGGCCCCACACGACCGCCAGCTCGCCGCTCCCGATCTGAAGCGACACGTCCTGGAGGACCACCTGCTCGAGCTGGCCGTCGCGATAGCGCTTGCTGACCCGCTCCAGTTCGAGCACGCTCATCGTCCCACGGTCCCGGCATTGGCCAGCGCGTTCAGCTCCCGGCGCACGTATTCCAGCCAGGCGAGCTTCGCACCGAGTGCAAGACGCGCCTCCTCGGCGACGAGGCGCGAGGCGAGCTCCGGCGCCCCGCCGGCACACACTCCTTCCCGTGGCTGGACCGGCGTGCTTTGAGCCTCGGTGAGGCACTCCCGCTCATACCGCGCCAGGATCTCGAGCGCCGCATCCGGCTTGCGGGTGAACCTGGCCAGTGCCAGCACGAACAACCGCTGGCGGCGGCGGTCTTCGCCAACCTGCCCGACCAGCCACCGCCCGTACTCCTCAAAGCCGCCGGGAGTCGCCCGATAGTGTGGCCTGGGCTGGCGGCCCGCCCTGGTTCCGGGGAGCTCTTCGATCAGCGCGCGATCCCTGAGAGTCGCGAGCGCCGTGTACACATGCGAGACGCTGCTGAGCGCCAACACCCCGTCGTAGGTGCGTTCGAAGCGTCGAGCGAGCTCGTAGGCGTAACTGGGGCGCTCGATCACCAGACCGAGCAGGGCCCAGTTGACCTGCGAATGCATTGGACCCGGTTGCGCGTCACGCTCCCCTTTCATGACGCTGCCGAGTGTAAACGAATGCGTGGACGAGGGTGTCCCGCATCCCGCGAATGTTCGAGCGCCGGGACGGAGGCCTCGCTGCGCTCGGCAAGCCCGCATGATCAGAGGCTGATCTCGTCCACTGGTCTCTCACGGCTCCGTGCAGACTCCGACTCAAAGCCCTTGCGCAGCGCCTGCCATAAACGTCGGCTTGGCAGCCATGTGCCTCGAAGCGTACTGGCCGCTCACTCCGAGAACCTGTACCCCACCCCCGGGTCGGTCACGATGTAGCGATGCCCGGCCGCACCGGAGGGGCCGTCCGGCTCGATCTTGGCGCGCAACCGGGCTATGTGTGTGCGCAACGGCTGGATGTCATCGACGTACTCCGCGCCCCACACCTCCGCGAGCAGCTTGCGGTGGGTCATCAGCCGGCCGCGATTGCGCGCGAGCGTGCGCAGTAGATCGAACTCGATCGGCGTCAGGTGCACCGGCTCGCCGTCGCGACGCACGACCCGCGCAGCCAGGTCGATCTCCAGCCCGTCCGCCTCGATACGCGGCTCGTCCTCCTCGCGCGCGGCGCGGCGCAGCGCAGCATGCAGCCGGGCAATCAGCTCGCGTGCACCGAACGGCTTGGTTATGTAGTCGTCGGCGCCGGCCTCCAGCGCCCTGACCTTCTGCTCCTCCTCGCCCACGGCCGACAGCACCAGGATCGGCATGGCGCTCCAGGCGCGCAGGCTGCGCGTCAGCTCGATGCCGTCGCCGTCGGGCAGCACGAGGTCGAGGATCGCCGCCTCCGGCGGGCGCACGGCGGCCAGGTCGAGTGCTTGCGAGACGGTTTCCGCGGGAACGGCCTCGTAACCGGCCTCGCGCAGCAGCACCTTCAGCGCGCGCACGATCTGCGGCTCGTCGTCCACCACCAGCACCCGCGGCGCCCGCGGCGACTCGGCCGGCTCGCGCGCGTTCACGCGTCCGGGTCTCCCATTGGCAGCTCGAACACGAACGTCGCGCCCTGTCCAGGCAGCGACTCGACGTGCAGCCAGCCGGCGTTCGCCTCGGTGAAGCCGCGTGCGATCGCCAGGCCCAGACCAGATCCGCGGTGACCGCCTCCGGCGGTTCCGGCGCGGTAGAACGGCTCGAACACGCGCTCGAGCTGCGCCGGGGGGATCCCCGGGCCGCGATCGACGATCCGTACGATCACCCGGTCTCCCGTCGGACGCATGCCCTCCGCGCGCTGCTCGCCCCCTCCCCCGCCGCCCCCCGCGCGAGCGCGCGCGCCCGAGAGCTGGCGCACGGCGCGCGCACGAACTGATACCGGGTGACCTCCGGAGTGACGCAGGGCGTTCTCCAGCACGTTGACGAAGGCGCGCTCGAGCTGCACCGGATCGACGCTCACCAGCGGCAGGTCCGAGTCGATCGACAGCGCGAACGCGTCGCTCGGCGCGCCCACCTCGTCGAGGGCGGCGCGGATCAGCTCCTCGATCGAGGTCCACTCCCTGCGGGGCTCCGCAGCCCCTGCTTCCAACCGCGAGAGATCGAGCAGGTTGTCCACCAACCGCGCGAGCCGCTTCGTCTCCTCCTGGATCACGCTGGCCATCTCCGCCCGCTCCTCCGGCGACAGCGACGGGGAGCCAACCGCCGCGCCCGCTGCCGAGATCGCCGTCAGAGGCGATCGCAGGTCGTGCGACACGGCCCGCAGCAGCGCCGTCTTGACGGTGTCCGCCCTGCGCAGGGAGGCGGTCTCGACGACCCCGCCCAGCAACGTCTCGCGCTCGAGCGCCGCGCTCAGCAGGGCCTCCAGCGCAGGCACAACACGCTCCTGCAGCCTGCGCAGGCTGGCCTCCGAGGTGCCCGCGCCCACCAGCAGTGTGCCCAGGCGGTTGGTCCCTTCGCGCAGCGGGAAGGCGATGCTGCGCTCGTCCGCCTCGACCGCATCCATCTCGATCGCTGCGGAGCTCAGCTCGAGTGTCTGCGCGAGACGCGCCGCGGCGGTCGGCAGGACCTCAGCGAGATCGTCACCCCGCAGCAGCAGCCGCGCCATCTCCGCAGCGAGGTCGGCCTCGCGTCGGCGCTGCTCCGCGTCACGCGTGCGCGCGCGGGTGACCTCAGCGACCGAGCTGGCAAGCGAGGCGACCACCAGGAACGCCGCCAGCGCAACCCAGTTGCTCGAGTGCTGCAGCGTGAAGCGCCCGACAGGCGGTAGGTGGAAGAAGTTGAACGCCGCCGCGCTGAGGATCGCTGTGCCGACCCCCAGCCATGCACCCCAGATGACCGACACGACCAGCACCGCCGGGAAGTAGACGACGCTCAGCGAGGCCACCGGCGCGACCTGCGCCAGCGGATAGACGATCGACGTCGACAGCGCCACCGCGACGATCGCGGCGATCGCACCCGCCCGGCGAGGCGGTTGCCCTGAAGCCAGCAGAGAGCCGAGCGGGGAGGACACCGTGCACCAGCCTAATGGCGCGTGGGCGGGCCAAGCACCGCGGTACCTCGCGGACGCATCAGATGTTACACGCGATATCATCACACATCATGGCACGCACAACGATCGACCTCGACGCCTCCGTACTCGAGCAACTGCGACGACGCGCCGCGATCGAGCACAAGAGCATGGGCCAACTGGCCTCCGAGCGGCTCGCCGTCGCTCTGCGTGAGCAGACAGCCCAGCCCGCGCCCGCGAACTGGCCGACCAAGCGGATGGGCAAACCGAGGATCGACCTCGCAGACAAGGAAGCCGTCCGCAAGACCTTGGAATGAGCGCGACCGTCGACACCAACATCCTGCTCTACGCCGCCAACGCCGACGACGAGTCACACCAGGTGGCGCGCGACCTGCTCGAGCGTCTCGCCGGCGGACCTGACCTGCTCTATCTGTTCTGGCCCACGATCATGGGGTTCCTGCGGATCAGCACGCACCCAGCGATCTTCGACGACCCCCACACCCCCGAGGAGGCCGCCGGCGCGATCACCGGGCTCCTGCAGCGGCCCAACGTTCGCGCACCCGCCGAGCAGGACGGATTCTGGGACATCTACCTCGCCACAGCCGAGAGCCAAACCCGCGGCAACCACGTACCCGACGCGCACCTCGCCGCGCTGATGCGCCAGCACGGCGTCAGCATCATCTACACCCGCGACAGAGACCTGCGCCGCTACGAGATGGTCGACGCACGCGACCCATTCGCGTAGCGGGAGCAAGCCACCGCCACTGGACGGATCGGCCGTCGGCGGCGCCGCCCTCAAGCTGAGCTCCGTTCGGCCCGATCAGTGACCGAGAGCACAAACGACGATGACGACACGCATGCGCCAAACCGCAGCGCTTGGCCTGGTCGCGATCGCGGCTGGGCTCCTGCTCGCCTGCGCACAGGCCATGGCCGCGGGCACCGTGTCTCCACTGCCGCCCTCCGCCTACACCGTCAAGGCAGCCTGTCCCGCCCCCGCGCCCGGCCATGCGGCCTGCATGGCGCTGAGGCTCGTGGCACGCACGGCCGCGGCGCGCGCGTACACGCGCCCGATCGGGATCACTCGCGCGGCTGCCAGAGCTACCCCTCCCGCGCCGCCCTCGCCGGCTGGCGGCGAACTTGGGCTGACACCGCAGGATCTCCACTCCGCGTACGTGCTGCCAACCAAAGCGTCCTCCACGCAGACGATCGCTCTGGTCGACGCCTACAACGACCTGAACGCCGAAGCGGACCTGGAACGCTACGACACCGAGTTCCGTCTTCCAGAATGCACCAAAGCGAACGGCTGCTTCGAGCAGGTCAATCAGAACGGACAGCCCTCGCCGCTGCCGTTTCCGGCGAGCGAAGCGAACCTCAAGAACGCGAAGACGCTGTGCAACAAAGGCAAAGGAAAAGCAGAAAAAGAAGCCTGCTTCCTCGTCAAAGAAGCCGAAGGCTGGTCGGTCGAGATGTCGCTGGACATCGAGACGGCCCACGCAACCTGTCAGAACTGCCACATCGCCCTAGTCGAGGCCGACTCGACGGAATATGAAGCCTTCGAATCGGCCGAGGAAGCGGCCGTGCGCCTGCCCGCAAACGAGGTCTCTAACTCTTGGGGCGGCCCGGAATGTCAAGAAGATGAAGAAAGCCTGGTCCTGTGCGTGGGCGAAAGCCCGGCGTTCAATCACCCGGGCGTGGTCATTACCGCCGCCGCCGGCGACGACGGCTACCTCAACTGGCTGGAGGAACCGGAATCGCCCTATCCAGACTTCCCCGCCGACCTGCCGCAGGTGGTCGCCGTCGGCGGTACCCGGCTGAGCCCGCTCACCGAAAGCGGCGGATGGACCGGCGAGAGCGTGTGGAACGACGGCGGCGAAAGCGAAGAAGGCTTCAAGGAGGGATACGGCGCCGGCGGCGGCGGCTGCAGCACTCAGTTCAGCGCCAAGCCCTGGCAGACGGCCGTGTCGGACTGGTCTCAGGTCGGCTGCGGAAGCAAGCGCGCGGTGGCTGATGTCTCCGCGGACGCAGACCCCTACTCCGGCGTCGCGGTCTATGACTCCTCGAGTAAAGAATGCGCCACGCGGTATGGGGAACCCGGCGAAGAACAGGTGCTGGAAGACTGGTGCACGATCGGCGGCACGAGCCTCGCCTCTCCGCTCGTGGCCTCGATCTACGCGCTCGCAGGAGGTGCGCAGGCCGTCAGGTACCCGGCGCGTACGCTGTATGAAAACGCAGTCAAATCGCCCGGATCGCTGCACGACGTGACGAAAGGCTCCAACGGCCAATGCTCCCTGCCATTCACTGAAGTGGAAACCGGCGAATCGCCTTGCATGAGCAGCGAAGAGGCTGAAGCGAGCTGCGAAGCGCGCCTGATCTGCCTCGCCGCCCCCGGCTACGACGGCCCGACCGGGGTGGGAACGCCGGACGGGATCGCGGCCTTCGAGGCACCCCCGGAAGCGAGCGAACCCAGCCCGTTTCCGCCCCCCGTCAACTCGAACACGACCTCGGGCACCCCCACCGCCTGGCCGGCGCCGACTGGCACCACGAGTACGCGAACGCCCTCGGTGCAGCTGTCCGGGCTCGCGCTCACCCCCCGAGCCCTCATCGCGCTGAACAGGAGCCGGCCGAAGATCTCAGCGCTCGCATTCGAGTTCACGCTGACGGTCTCAGTGCGCGTTCGCGCGTCGCTGGAAGAGCGGGCCGGCAAGCGCGGACACCGGCACTGGAAGCTGCTGCAGCGCCCGCCCGCGATCGCAGCCGTAAGCGGGCACAACAGCCGGCGGCTGGGAGGGAGCAAACGGCTCAGCCCCGACGCCTATCGCCTAACGCTCGCGCCCTCTGGCGGCACGGCGAGCTCGATCGTGTTCGACATCGGCTAACGCCGACGTCTGGGCCTGCCGACGGAGGCCTACCGGTAGACCTCGCCGGACATGGCGATGGCGAGCAGCGCCTCTCCGCGCTCGGTCAGCCCCCACGAGTTGGGCGCCCCGCGAGACGGACGCCCGTCGGCGATCTTGACGATCATCTGGGCCGCCTGCAGACGCGAGAGGAGCTTTGAGATCTGCCCTTGATCGACGATCCCGGCGCGGTCGGCGACCTCGCGGTTGCTCGCCCCCGGATAGTCGGCGATCGCACTGAGGACGCGCCTGGTGCGGTAGGTGAGCCGCACGGCGGCGCGATCCTCGAACGGGCTGTCCGCGCCCCCAGATCCACGTGCGACGGAGCCGCGGGGCGGCGGCGCTGGGCGGGTGAGCTCCCGGCGAGCGACCCCCACGCCGAGGTAGGGCAGCACGACGATGCTGACGAGCGAGCCGAACAGCTCGATCGCGGGGCGGTGCTCGTCGGACAGCAACCGGTTGTGCAGGACGGCGAGAACAGCACCGACAACGCCCTCGGCGACGACGGCGTCGGGCGCCTGCCTGCCGGCCGGGCCCTCGAGACGGCCGCGATCGACGACGGCGGCGAGCGCTTCGAGGATCTCCACGCGACGGCGCAGGACCTGCTCTCCGCCGCTCATCGAGTACACGACCAGCAGCCGCCCCAGCGCGGGCTCGTCTTCGAGGAAGCGCAGGAACTCGGCGAGCCCGGCCTTGACCGCGTCGATCCAGCGCGGCTCGGCGTCGTAGGCGGCGCTCAGGCGCATACGCGCACGCTGCACGCCGAGGTCGAACGCCGCGAGCAGGCAGGCTTCGCGATCGACGAACGCCTCGTGGAACGCACCGCTGGAGACGCCCGCGCGCTCGATCACGTCGGCGAGCGTGACCGTGGCGCCGCCGGCGCCACGGTCGGACATGGTCTCCGCCATCGCCTCAAGAATTCTGATCCGCTGAACTTCTTCCACGCCACCGCGCTCCCTGCGTCTACTTGACAATGACCAGGGAGACTATCTTCTTATTGTCTAGTAACGCGACGCTGGCGTAACGCTACGCCGGCGCGAGCACGGCGGGCGCGCCGTAGGACTGCAGGCACTGCGGCAGCTCGACGCTGGCGTCGGCGCGCTGGCCGTTCTCGAGCAGCGCCACGATCGTCCGTCCGACCGCGACGGCGGTGCCGTTGAGCGTGTGCACGGTCTGTGTGCGCTTGTCGCGGCGCACGCGAATGTTCAGGCGCCGGGCCTGGTAGTCGGTGGTGTTGGAGCACGAGGTCAGCTCGCGGTAGCGCTCCTGACTGGGGATCCACGCCTCGCAGTCGTACTTCTTGGCGGCGGAGTTGCCCAGGTCGTTGACGGCGATGTTGAGGATGCGGTAGGGCAGCCCGAGCTCACCAAGTATCTGCTCCTCCATGGCGAGGATCCGCTCGTGCTCGGCCTGGGAGTCCTCGGGCGCGACGAAGCTGAACATCTCGACCTTGTCGAACTGGTGCACCCGGAAGATGCCGCGCGTGTCCTTGCCCGCGGCGCCGGCCTCGCGCCGAAAGCACGGCGAGAAGCCCGCGTAGCGCAGCGGCAGGCGCTCGGCGTCGAGGATCTCGCCGTCGTGCAGAGAGGCCAGCGCGACCTCGGAGGTCCCGACGAGGAACAGCTCGTCCTCGGGCAGGCTGTAGATCTGCTGCTCGGTGTCGGGCAGGAAGCCCGTCCCGTAGAGCGCCCGCTCGCGCACCAGCACGGGCGGGATCACCGGCTCGAAGCCAGCCGCGCGCAGCTTCTCCAGGACCCAGCGCACGAGCGCGAGCTCGAGCATCACGAGGTCGCCTTTCAGGTAGGCGAAGCGCGAGCCGGAGAGGTTGGCGGCGCGGTCCATGTCGATCCGATCGCCGGCCAGCTCGAGGTGGTCGCGCGGCTGGAAGTCGAGCTCCGGCACGGCGCCAACCTCCCGCAGAACCTCGTCCTCAGGGCCGGAGGCGGCAGTCGGGTCCGGAAGGTTGGGCAGCGGCGCGAGCGCCTCCTGCAGCTGCTGTTCGACCTCGGCCACCTCGAGCTCGAGCGCCTTGGCGCGCGCGGACACGCCGCGCATGGCCGCGATCTCGCGCTCGCGCTCACCCGCGTCGGCAGCAGCGCGGATGCGCCCGTTCGCCTCGTTCTGCTCAGCGCGCAGCCCCTCCAGCTCAGGAAGCAGCTCGCGCCGTCGACGATCGAGCTCAATCACCCGATCAAGTCCGCCAGCCGCCGCGTCCCCCCGCCGAGCAAGGGCAGCCCGAACGCCATCAGGGTCCTCGCGGATCAGCCTCAGATCAAGCACGCGAGCAGCCTACCTGTCCGTCCGTCCCAGCTCCCGACGGTCTACCAATATCGAGCCACCAAGCCAAAGCGGGTGGGTTGACGGCGGCCCGACCGCCCACGCGAAGCGTCGCGGACGGGACGACGTCAACCCACCCGCGTTACTTCGTCGACTGCGCGATGTTGGTAGACGGCACCTTTTCGGCTTTGAGCCCGGAGTACTTGGCAAGAAACGCAGCTACCGCCTGCGCGTTTTCGCCGACGACCACGTTCTCGGGCATGATCTCGCCGGAGAAGCCGCCGTTGCGGAGCGCGTAGAGGACCTGTTCGACGTCCTCTTTGCGAAAGTTGAAGTTGGGGCCGTTGGTCTTGACGCGGTTGGAGATGCTCGTGGCGGAGCCCTCGGCGCCCACCACCCCAAGCGTGTGACAACCGGCGCAGTGGTCGCGGAAGACCACCGCGCCACGGTAGTACGGGCTGCTCTTGGGGATCTGGATCCCCTGCGACCCGCAGGCGCCCAACAGCACCGCGCAGGCAAACGCGGCGATCGTCATGGCTAGGACCTTCATGCGCCGGGAATATATAGGGCCGATCCGCGAGGAGCGTACGGTGGGCGTCCGAGCGGGGTCGCCAGGCGGGCTCAGAAGCCGTGGGCGGTGCTCGCCGCGCGCAGCGCGAGGAACACCACGACGAGCGCGGAAAGCGCCATCACGCCTATCTCCCGGCGCACGATCGAGCCGACCACCGCATGCTGCTCGGCCTCGGGCAGCTCGCCGACGGCCGCGGCGTCCTCGAGACCGCGCTGGTCGAGGATCGTCTGCGCTGAGGCCACGCGCAGCTGCTCGGCGACGAACGCGACGGCGAGCGGCACGAGCGCGTAGAGGTAGAAGAGGTGTTCGGTCGAGTACTTGCCGGCGGCGGCGAGCGAGCCGACGGCTATCGCGAGCAGCAGCGCGGAGCCCTGCCCGACGCGCAACATCGCCCAGAACGCGCCGACCGGCCGGCTCGTGGAGGCGGGATCGCTCTCGAGCGGGCTCCAATACCAGACGGATGCGCCGAGCACGGCGGGAATGAGGTTCAGCGCGGCGACCGTGATCGCGCCTGCGACTACGGCCTCCGTCACGGGGTCGATTTCGAGCCGATTGCCACTAGTAACACCCTGACACAAGCAGTGATATAACAGCGCTCGGTGCTGCGCACTTATCTCCCGGCGATCGTATTCCTCGTTCTCGGTGGCGCCGTGGGCGGCGCCTTCGCCGTCCTGAACTCGGTCATGGGGCCGCGCCGCGCGACCCCACACAAGCAGGACCCCTACGAGTGCGGCCTGCCGTCGGAGGTCAAGCGCGGCCTGCGCTTCGGGATCAGCTTCTACCTGATCGCGATGCTGTTCATCCTGTTCGACATCGAGGTCGTGTTCCTGTACCCGATCGCGATCGAGCTGCGCGCGTACGGCAGCTACGCGATGGTGGAGATCATCGTGTTCATCATGCTGCTGTTCGTGGCGTTCGCGTACGTGTGGCGCAGGGGTGCGCTCGAGTGGAAGTGAAACGCGATCCGGTCGGGACAGGAGTCCACGTCAACCCCGACGCCCTGCGGGTGCGCTCGCTGAACTCGCGTCAGCTGCTGCGCGGCGGGGAGATCGAGGGACCCAACCCGTCGTCCCACCTCGAGGGCGCCGACTTCGAACGCCACGTCGAAGAAAGCATCATGACCACCACGCTCGACAAGGCGGTCGCGTGGGCGCGCTCGAACTCCTTCTTCCCGGCCACGTTCGGCCTGGCGTGCTGCGCGATCGAGATGATGTCGATCGTGGCCGCGCGCGTGGACGTGGCGCGCTTCGGCTTCGAGGCCTTCCGTGCCTCCCCGCGCCAGGCGGACCTGCTGATCCTCTCCGGGCGCGTGTCGATCAAGATGGCGCCGATCGTGCGCCGCATCTACGACCAGATGCTCGAGCCCAAGTGGGCGATCTCGATGGGCGCGTGCTGCAGCTCGATGGGCGTGTTCAACAACTACGCGCTCGTCCCAGCCGACAAGTTCATGCCGATCGACGTGCACGTCCCCGGCTGCCCGCCCCGCCCCGAGGCTTTGATGCACGGGGTGCTGAAGCTCCGCAAGATGGTCCAGGAGGACCCCGACATGGGCTGGCGCGAGCGCTACGAGGCGCAGGGCACCGAGGAGGTCGTGCCGGAGCTGAACGCCACGACAGCGCTGCCGGCGGTGGTGGACGGGGTGGGCGGGGAATCCATCCAGGACATGGCCGGTGCCTGACGCGACAGGCCTGGAGCTGATCGCCCAGGAGCTGCGCGAGGCGCAGGGGGAGGCCGTGATCGTCGACACGACGTTCTTCCGCAACCAGGCGACGCTGAGCGTCGAGCCCGCGTCGATCCGCGCGGTCCTGACGCACCTGCGCGAGAAGGGATACGCGTTCCTGGCGAGCCTCCACGGCGTCGACTACTACCCGCAGGAGCCCCGGCTGGGGGTGATCTACGAGATGCTCGACATGAGCCGCGTGGACCGCATCGCGGTCAAGGTGCGTGTGGGCAGCGAGGAGCCGGTGCTCGAGTCGGTGACCGAGGAATGGCCGACGGCCAACCACCAGGAGCGCGAGGTCTACGACATGTTCGGCGTGGTCTTTCGCGGGCACCCCGACCTGCGCAGGATCCTGATGCCGGAGGACTACGAGGGCCACCCGCAGCGTCGCGACTTCCCGATCGGCGGCGAACCGGTGATCTTCACGTTCAACGAGGCCGAGTCGCTGGGAACGTCCGAGTGAGCCCGACAGACCAGTCGTCGATCTCGGAGTACCGCAGGCGCGAGCAGAGCATCACGCTCTCGCCCCTGGAGGAGCAGCTCGGCGAGCATGGCGAGGCGGCCGGCGAGGGCTCCACGCAGGAGCTGCTGACGCTGAACTTCGGACCGCACCACCCGGCCACGCACGGCGTGCTGCGGCTGCTGGTGACGCTCCAGGGCGAGATCGTGCGCGACGTCAAACCGATCATCGGCTACGTCCACACCGGCATCGAAAAGACGGCAGAGGACAAGTCCTACTGGAAGGTCATCCCGGTGATCGAGCGGATGGACTACCTGTCCTACTACTTCAACGCGCTGGCGTTCTGCGGCGCGGTGGAGACGCTGTGCGACGTCGAGGTGCCCAAGCGCGCGCAGTACCTGCGGGTGATCCACCTGGAGCTCAACCGCATCATGTCCCACCTGGTGTGGCTGGGAACGAGCGCCCTGGACCTGGGGGCGATCTCGATGTTCTGGTACTGCTTCCGCGAGCGCGAGAAGATCCTCGACCTGTTCGAGATGTCCTCCGGGCAGCGGATGCACACGCGCTACTTCCAGGTGGGCGGCGTGATCGAGGACATCCCGCAAGGGTTCGCCGAGAAGCTGTCCGCATTCCTAAAAGAAATGCCCTCGCGCATCGACCAGTACGGGGCGCTGCTGAACCGCAACGAGATCGTGCTGCACCGCCTGCGCGGCACCTGCCCGCTGGACGCGGAGACGCTGCTGACGCTGGGTGTCACGGGCCCGCTGCTGCGCGCCGCGGGCAACCCTTGGGACCTGCGCAAGGCCGCCCCCTACTGCTCGTATGACGACTTCGAGTTCAAGATCCCTGTGGGCACGCACGGCGACAACTACGACCGCTACGCGGTGCGCCTGGCGGAGATGTACGAGTCGGTGAAGATCGTCCAGCAGGCGCTCGACGGCCTGCCGGAGGGACCGCACATAACCGAGGACCGCAAGATCGCGCTGCCGCCGCGCCACGAGCTGGCCACCTCGATGGAGGCGCTGATCCACCACTTCAAGCTGGTCACCGAGGGCATGCGCGTGCCGCCGGGCGAGGTCTACTACCCGATCGAGTCCCCGCGCGGGGAGCTCGGCTGCTTCGTGCGCTCCGACGGCTCCTCCAAGCCCGCGCGCGTGCACATGCGCGACCCCTCGTTCGTGAACCTGCAGGCCACGGCCCCGATGGTCAAGGGCGCCTACATCGCCGACATGATCGCCACCCTCGCGATGCTGGATCCGATCCTCGGAGGAATAGATAGATGAGCACCGTTCCTCGCTTCGCCCATGGCTCGCGCGTCCCCGGCTGGGACGAGCCGGCGGACCTCGAGAAGGACCCCGCGGAGATCCCCGACCCGGCCACGACCCCGGTGCCGGAGGACCTGCGCGCTGAGCTCGAGGCGCACCTGGCCAACTACCCTGACCGCCGTTCGGCGGCGCTGCCGGCGCTGGCGGCGGCCCAGCGGGTGCACGGCTGGTGCTCGCCGGAGGCGATCGAGCAGGTGGCGTGCGTGATGCGCGTGACGCCCGCCTACCTGGAGTCGGTGGCGACGTTCTACGACATGCTCGAGACCACCCCCGTGGGGCGCCACAGCGTGTACGTGTGCACGAACATCTCCTGCTCGCTGCGCGGCGCGGACGAGCTTTATGAGGCCGTCAGCGCCGCGGCCGGCTCCGATCCGGACTTCAACGTGCGCTCGTTCGAGTGCCTCGGCGCGTGCGACATCGCGCCGATGGCCTCGGTCGACGGCGTGTACGTCGGCCCGCTCACGGTCGCCGACGTCCCGCAGCTGCTCGACGACATCCGCGCGGGGCGCCCGGTGTTGCCGGAGAAGCAGCTCGCACGGCGGCTCGTCGCCGACCCGCACGCGAACAGCCAGGAGTGGGTGGGCGGGACTCGATCCCCGGCGGAGGGAGGCTCATAGACATGGCTGCACCGGCTGCATCTCCACTGCTGCTCTTCCGCGACATCGACGAGCCCGGCCTGAACACCCTGGAGGTCTACGAACGCCGCGGCGGCTACAAGTCGCTGCGCGCCGCGATGGCGATGACCCCGGAAGAGGTCCTGGAGCAGCTGAAAGCATCGAAGATCAGCGGACGCGGCGGCGCGGGCTTCGCGATGGGCACCAAGGTCTCGTTCCTGCCGAAGGGCTCGATGGACAAGTACCTCGTGTGCAACGCCGACGAGTCCGAGCCGGGGACGTTCAAGGACCGCGAACTGATGCAGAAGACGCCGCACACGCTGATCGAGGGGATCGTCATCGCCTCCTACGCGGCCGGCGCCAACCGCTCGTTCATCTACATCCGCGGCGAGTACGTGCTGCAGGCGGACATGCTCGACGCGGCGCTGCACGAAGCGCGCGAGGCGGGCTACGTCGGCGAGAACATCCTCGACTCCGGGCACTCGCTGTCGCTGATCGTGCACCGCGGCGCCGGCGCCTACATCTGCGGCGAGGAGACCGGCCTGCTCGACTCGCTGGAAGGCAAGCGCGGCAACCCACGACTGAAGCCGCCGTTCCCGGCCAACCAGGGCCTCTACCAGGGCCCAACGCTGATCAACAACGTGGAGACGCTGTCCACGGTCCCCGCGATCATCGAGATGGGCGGCGAGGAGTACGCCAAGCTCGGCGTGGAAACCTCCACCGGCACCAAGCTCGTATCCGTCTCCGGCCACGTGCAGCGCCCGGGCAACTACGAGGTCGAGCTGGGCATTCCCTCGCGCGAGATCATCTACGGGCTGGCCGGCGGCCCGCCGGAGGGGCGCAGGGTCAAGTGCTGGTTCCCCGGCGGCTCCTCCGCGCCGGTGCTCGAGGAGGAGGACCTCGACGTCCCCTACGACTTCGACTCGCTCGCCAAAGCCGGCTCGATGCTCGGCTCGGGCGCGATCATCGTCGTCGACGACTCCACGCCGATCCTGGACGTGGCGATGAAGACGGCGAAGTTCTACCGCCACGAGTCCTGCGGCAAGTGCACGCCCTGCCGCGAGGGCACCAACTGGACGGTGAAGATGCTCGAACGGATCGACAGGGGCGAGGCCACGCCGATGGACCTGGAGATCATGGCCTCCGTTCAGGAGCACATCATCGGCAACTGCCTGTGCGTGCTGGGCGACGCGATGGCGATGCCGATCGGCTCGATGATCGCGAAGTTCAAAGACGAGTTCGAAGCGCACATGGAAGCGGCGCGGCTCGATGCCTAGACCCGAGCCGCGCATCATCACCTTCACGATCGACGGCCGCGAGGTGCAGGTTCCGGAGAACACGATGCTCGTCGACGCCGCCAAGAACGGCGACATCGAGATCCCGGTGTTCTGCTACGAGCCCAAGCTCGGGCACCCGGTGGGCGCCTGCCGCATGTGCCTGGTGGAAATCGAGGGCATCCCCAAGCTTCAGACGGGCTGCTCGACGCCGGTCAAGGACGGCATGGTCGTCTACACGCAGACCGATCGGGTGAAGACCGCGCAGCAGTCGGTGGTGGAGTTCCTGCTGATCAACCACCCGCTCGACTGCCCCGTGTGCGACAAGGGCGGCGAGTGCCCGCTGCAGGACATCACCTTCGGCTGGGGCGGCGGCATCTCGCGCTTCATCGAGCCCAAGCGCCACTTCGTCAAGCCGCTGGAGCTCTCGCCGCTGATCGCGATCGACCGCGAGCGCTGCATCCTCTGCTACCGCTGCGTGCGCTTCTCCCAGGAGGTTGCCGAGGACTACCAGCTGGTGCTGCTCGAGCGCGGCGCCCACTCCTACGTCTCGACGTTCGACGGGCACCCGTACGTGGCGCCGTTCAGCGGCAACATCGTCGAGCTGTGCCCCGTCGGCGCGCTCACCTCGCGCCCCTACCGCTTCCGCGCGCGCCCGTGGGACATCGAGGGCGCGGGCTCGGTGTGCACGCTGTGCCCCGCCCAGTGCAACGTCACGATCACCGTTCGCGACGAGCGCGCGCTGCGCGTGCTCGCAGCGCGACAACGTGGAGGTGGACGACGGCTGGCTGTGCGACAAGGGCCGCTTCGCCTACCAGTCCTTCCACGTCGACGAGCGCATCGTCGAGCCGATGGTGCGCGACGGCGGCGCAGCTGCGCACGGTCTCCTGGGAGCGCGCGCTGGAAGCGGCCGCCGCGAGCCTCGGCCGCGCGGGCGCGAACACGGGCGCGATCGTGGGGGGCCAGGCGACGAACGAGGAGGGCTTCCTGCTGAGCCGGCTGATGCGCGAGGGCCTCGGCTCGCCGCACCTCGACTCGCGTCGCGCCGGCAGCCTGCCGTTGGAGCTGCACCGCGCGCTCGGCGATCCGGGCCTGCAGGCAAAGGTCTCAGACCTCGAGTTCGCCCACGCGGTGCTGGTGCTGGACGCAGAGCCCGTCAACGACGCTCCGATCCTCGACCTGCGCCTGCGCAAGGGCGCGCGCCTGCGCGGACTGCAGCTCGCTGTCGCCTCGCCGCACGCGAGCTCCCTCGACGGCAGCGCGGCGCTGTCGGTGCGCTACGCGGTGGGCGCCGGCGGCGCCTTCGCCGCGGCCCTGAGCGCGGCGCTCACGGGCACGGGCGACGCCGAGCAGCTCGCCCGTCAGGCGGGTGCCGAGCCGGACGCGGTGCGCGCGCTGGCAACGCTTTTGAAGGGTGAGGATGGGGAGGGCAGCGAGGAGGCGCCCCCACGCGAGGTGGTGGTCCTGTGGGGCGAGCGCCTGACGGCGGGTGCCACCGGCGCCGCCGGCGCGCAGGCGCTGCTGGAGCTCGCCGGCAACCTCGGCGTGGCCGGTGTCGACGGCGCGGGGCTGCTCGAACTGCCAGCCGCCAGCAACGGCCGCGGCCTGCGCGAGGCGGGTGTGCTGCCCAATGCCGGCCCAGGGCTCTCCGAGTCGGGCGGGCAGAGCGCGCGCGACACCCACGCGATCGCCGAGGGACTCGCCGACGGCGAGCTGGCGGCGCTGTACCTGCTGCAGTGCGACCCGTTGCGCGAGCTGGCCGACCGCGAGCTGTGGGAGCGCGCGCTGGCGGGTGCGAGCACGGTCATCGCCCACGCGTCGTTCCTGACGGAGGGCATCCGCGAGCACGCGACGGTCATCTTCCCGGCCGAGGCCTACCCGGAGAAGGAGGGCACGATCGTGCACCCCGACGGGCGCGTGCAGCGCCTGCGCCCCGCGATCGCGCGGCCGGGCCAGGTGCGCGCCGACTGGCAGCTGATCGCGGAGCTCGCCCTGCGCGTCGGCCTCGACCTCGACGTGCTCAGCGGTGCGATGGCCTCCAAGCAGCTGCTCGCAGCCGTGCCCTTCTACGCCGGCCTGACGCTCGAGGAGATCGGCGGCCGCGGTGTGCGCTGGCAGGATCGCGACGGCGCCCGCGCATTCCCCGGCGCGGACGCCGCAGCGGCGCGGGCGAGCGCGCCCGAGCCCGCCGAGGCAGGAGCCGATGCGGCCGATGCCGGCCCGGACGCGGCCGATCTCGCCGGCTGGCGCTCGGTGTGGGACGCGCAGGAGGTCGAGTTCTCGCCTGCGCTGGAGTTCCTGTTCCCTCGCGAGAAGGCCGTGCTGCCACTGTCCTACAGCGGCGGGGAGAGGCCCTGAGCATGCTCGCGCTGGTCGGCTACTACGAAGCATGGTGGGTGCAGATCCTCAAGGCGATCGTGATCTTCGCCGTGGGGTTGCAGCTCGTCCCAGTGGTGCTGATCGCCGAGCGCAAGATCATGGGCCGGATGCAGGGCCGCTACGGCCCCAACCGCGTCGGCCCCTACGGCGCGCTGCAGCCGCTGGCTGACATCCTCAAGCTGCTCACCAAGGAGCAGTTTCGCCCGACGACGTCCGTCGGCTTCCTGTTCGCGTTCGCCCCGCTGATCTCGATCCTCACCGCGGTGGCGGCGTTCGCGATCATCCCCTTCGGCGACGTCCAGCACATCTTCGGCGAACGCGTGGGGCTGTACGGCGTGGACGTGTCGATCGGCCCGCTGTACCTGTTCGCGTTCGGCGCGATCGCCTTCTACGGGATCATGCTCGGCGGCTGGTCCTCGGGCTCCAAGTACTCGTTCCTCGGCGCCATGCGCGGCGCGGCGCAGCTGATCTCCTACGAGGTCTCCCAGGGCCTCGCGCTCCTCGGCGTGATCATGACCGCGCAGACGCTCTCGCTGACGGGGATCGTCAATGCCCAGAAAGGCATGTGGTACTTCGTGCCGCAGTTCGTCGGCTTCCTGATCTTCCTCACCGCCAGCTTCGCCGAGACCAACCGCGCCCCGTTCGATCTCACCGAGGCCGACGCGGAGCTCGTCGGCGGCTACAACACCGAGTACGGCGGCGGGCGCTTCGCCTCCTATTACTTCGCCGAGTACCTCAACGTGCTGGTGGTCTCCGGCATCGTCACGACCGTCTTCTTCGGCGGCTGGCTGCTGCCGTTCGGCATCCACCCCCCCGGCTGGGTCGATCCGTTCGTCGTCCTCTTCAAGATGTCGCTGTTCACGTTCTTCTTCATCTGGGTGCGCGCTACGCTCCCGCGCCTGCGGTATGACCAGCTGATGAGCTTCGGCTGGAAGGTGCTGCTGCCACTGGCCACCGTCAACGCCCTCGTAACCGCGATCCTCGTGGTCGTCACCCACTGATGAGCGAGCCCACCTCAGAGCGCGAGCAGCCCGCCGCGACGGACCCGTCGAGCGCCTCCGCGGCCGCGACGCTGAACGTCAGCCGCTGGAGCCCGGGCGAGGACATGATCGAGGTCCAGCGCCCGCCCGCGCCGGGCGCGGCACGCAACGCATGGCGCACCTTCGTGGAGACAGCGCGCGGCCTGAAGACCACGTTCGGGCGCATCGCGGAGGGGACCAACACGATCTCCTACCCCGAGGAGAAGGTGCCCGTCTACCCGCGCTTCCGCGGACGGCACAAGCTGCACCGCTTCGAGGACACCGGCTTGGAGAAGTGCGTCGGCTGCTCGCTGTGCGCCGCCGCGTGCCCCGCCGACTGCATCCGCGTCGTGGCCGCCGAGAACACGCCCGAAAACCGGGTCTCGGCGGGCGAGCGCTACGCGGCGGTCTATGAGATCAACCTGTCGCGCTGCATCTTCTGCGGCTACTGCGAGGTCGCCTGTCCCTTCGACGCGATCACGATGGGCCACGACTACGAGCTCTCCGATTACGACCGCAGCGACCTGATCTTCACCAAGGAGATGCTGCTCGCGGAGCCGCTCGAGCGGACCCCGCTGAGGAACGAGGGGGAGTGAAGGTCCGCCGATGAGCGCCGTGTTGTTCTTCCTTGCCGGGATCGGCGTGATCACTGGAGCGGTCGGCGTGGTCGTGCTGCGCAACCCCTTCTACTGCGTGCTCGCGCTCGTTGCACACCTGATCTCCCTCGCCGTGCTGTTCCTCCTGTTGCGCGCTGAGTTCGTGGCGGCTGTGCAGGTCGTGGTCTACGCCGGCGCCGTGATGGTGCTGTACGTGTTCGTCGTTGCCTACGTCGGCGGCGAGGGCGACACGATCGGCGAGCGCCTGCGCGGGCCGGGACCGATCGGCTCGGGGCTGCGCCTCGGCGGGGCGATCGTTGGCGGCGCGCTGCTCGTGGAGCTCTTGATCGCGCTGCTGGGGACGGGCCTGGAGGCCACAAGCGGCTACGGCGCCCCCTACGTCCCCGGACCGCGCACGTTTGGCACTCCCGCGTACATCGGCAACCTGCTGCTCACGCGCTTCCTCGTCGTGTTCGAGCTCGCCTCCTTCCTGCTGCTGATCGCCGCCGTCGGCGGCGTCGTTCTCGCGCGCCGCCGCGGCGGGCTGGGCGAGGAGGACGAGAGCGACCGGCTGACGCCGATGGACCTGCTGCGACCGCTGGGCACGGGCACCACCGCGGAGGGCGTTGGAGCCAGGACCGGCGCGGGCGCCGGCTCGAGGTACCCGTCGTGAGCATCGACTGGTACCTGGCCGTCTCGGCGATCGTCTTCTCGCTCGGCGCGGTCGGCGTGATGACACGGCGCAACCCGCTCGTGGTGCTGCTGTGCCTGGAGCTGATGCTCAACGGCGGCAACCTCGCGCTGATCGCGTTCTCGCGCATGTGGGGCAACGGCGACGGGCAGATCCTGGCGATCGTCGTGATGACCGTCGCCGCCTGCGAGGTGTGCATCGGCCTGGGCATGATCGTCGCCATCTACCGCCGCCACCTGCCGATCGACGTAGACGAGCTGCGGGAGCTCCAGGGCTAGATGAGCACGACCACGTACGGCTGGCTCGTGCTGGCCTTTCCCCTGCTCGGCATGCTGATCACGGCACTCGGCTACCGCAGGCTGCCGGGCAACCTCGCCGGCTGGATCGGCACAGCCGCGATCTTCCTCGCCTTCCTGGCCGCGCTCGGCGCGCTGATCTCGCTGCAGGGCCATGCATCCGACCATCGTCAGATCGTCTCCTCGCTGTGGAACTACGCCTCGACGGTGGGCGTCGACGCGCAGATGTCGATCCTCGTGGACCCGCTGTCGGTGTTCATGATCCTCGTCGTCACCAGCGTCTCCACGCTGATCCACCTGTACTCGATCTCCTACATGGAAAAGGACCGCGGCTTCGTCCGGTACTTCTCCTACCTGAACTTCTTCGTGTTCTCGATGCTGCTGCTGGTTCTCGCCGGCAACTTCCTGCTGCTGATCGTCGGGTGGGCGTTCGTGGGCGCGGCGTCCTACATGCTGATCTCGTTCTGGTACCGGCGCACGACGGCCACCAAAGCCGGCATCAAGGCGTTCGTGATCAACGTCGTCGGCGACGCGGGCCTCGTGCTCGGCACGTACTTCATCTTCAAGCACACGCACACGCTCGACTTCCTGAAGACCTTCCATGCGGCTGAAACCGGGGCGTTCGGGCACGGCACGAACGAGGGCGATCTCGTTGCGGGCTGCATCCTGCTGCTGGTGGGAGCGTTCGCCAAGTCCGCGCAGATCCCGCTGCACACGTGGCTGCCGGACGCGATGGAGGGCCCCACCCCCGTCAGCTCGCTGATCCACGCGGCGACGATGGTCACGGCGGGCGTGTACCTGATCGCGCGCATGCATCCGCTGTTCGAACGCGCGCCCGCCGCGCAGGACGTGGGGGCGGTCGTCGGCGCCGCCACGCTGCTGATCGCGGGCACGATCGGCCTGGCGCAGACGGACATCAAGCGGGTGATCGCCTACTCGACGATGTCGCAGATCGGCTACATGATCATGGGTGTCTCGGTGGGCGCCTATGCGGCCGGTCTGTTCCACCTGATGACGCACGCGTTCTTCAAGGCGCTGCTGTTCATGGCCGCTGGGTCGCTGATCGGCGCGATGGGGGGCGAGCAGTCGCTCCAGAAGATGGGCGGCTTTCGCAAGGCGATGCCGTTCACGTACGCCTGCTTCATCATCGGCGGCCTCGCGCTGTCGGGCATCCCTCCGTTCTCGGGCTTCTTCTCCAAGGACGAGATCCTGCTCGTCACAGGCGAGCGCGGCGGCTGGCACTGGGCCCTGTATGTCGCCGGCTACATCGGCGCCTTCCTGACCGCCGTCTACACGTTCCGGATGATCTTCCGCGCCTTCCACGGCGAGCCCGTGGCTGAGGCGCGCGAGCTCGAAGGAGGACACCTGCACCACGCGGAGGTGCCGCGCAACCCCGCAAACGGCGAAGAGGAGGACCCGGACGTCGGCTTCCCCGGCCCCACCCACGCGATCGCCGAACGCGCGCTGCCGATGCGCATCGCGATGGGCCTGCTGGCGCTCGGGGCGGTCGGCGCCGGGCTGATCCAGATCCCGAAAGTGGACTTCGTGGTCGACGACTTCCTGCGCCCGTCGTTCGCCACCGCCAAAGAATATGAACCGCACACCAAAACTGGGCTGCTGGTGATCGGGTTGACGCTCGGCACGCTGATCGGCCTGGCCGGCATCGCGCTGGCCTACCGCATCTGGGTAGTGGGCGGGCGCGACGCGGAGGGCCGCTATCCGGCCGCTGTGGCGATTCGCGAGCGCACGCGGCCGTTGTATGAGCTGTTCGTCAACAAGTGGTACTTCGACGAGGCGATCGACCTGCTGGTCGTCCGCCCGATGGCGGCGACGGGCGCGTTCGCACGCGACACGTTCGAGCGCGTGTTCGTCGATGACACCCTCGTCGGCGGCACCACCGGCATCGTGCGCGCCGGATCGGCCGCCGTGCGCGCCGCGCAGAGCGGCTTCGTGCGCTACTACGCCGCCCTGCTCGTACTCGGCGTCACCGGCGTAGGCCTCTACTTCCTGCTGCAGACCTGACCCTGATCCGAACCTGACCATGCCCCCTCTTTCGATACTGATCTGGATCCCAGCGGCCTGCGGCCTGCTCGGCGCGCTGATCGGCGGCGTCGCGGGCGCCGGTGCCGGCAAGGCAGGAGAGGGCAGCGGCGCCGGCCGGCGGGGCGCGTGGAGCCTGCCGGGAGCGCTGGCGCTGCTCGGCTCGCTGGTCGCGCTGGGGCTTGCGATCGGCTACATCGCCGACTACAAAGCGGGCGGGGGCCTGCAGCACGTGACCGACGTCGTGTGGATCGCCACCCTCGGCATCCACTACAAGCTCGCGGTCACCGGGCTGAACGTGTTCCTGATCGGCCTCACGACGCTGCTGTTCGCGGCGGCCACGCTCGCCACCAACTTGCGTAGCGAGAGTCCCGCGGTCGATCGGCCGCGGCTCTTCTACTTCAACTTCATGCTCGCCGAGTCGGCCGTGCTGGGAGCGTTCCTCGCGCAGGACCTCGCGTTGTTCGTGGCGTTCTTCGATCTGATGCTGATCCCCTTCTACTTCCTGATCGGCGGCTGGGGTCAGGGGCCGGATCGCGTGAAAGCGACGATCAAGCTCGTCATCTACACGCTCGTCGGCTCGCTGCTGATGCTCGCCGCGGCGATCGCGACCGGAGTGCTGGCAGCCCAGCAGGGTGGCGGGCACATCACGTTCGTGCTCTCCTCGCTGCAGCACCTGCCGCTCAGCAAGGGCTCGCAGGAGTGGATCTTCCTGTTCTTCGCCGCCGCCTTCCTGGTCAAGATGCCGGCCTTCCCGCTGCACGGCTGGATGCCCGACGGCTACCGCGCGATGCCCATCGAGGTGCTGATGGTCTTCTCGGGCGTGCTCTCCAAGGTGGGCGCCTACGGCTTCCTGGCGATCGCGCTGCCGCTGTATCCGCAGGCTGCGGTGCACTTCCAGACGCTGATGCTGCTGATCGCGCTGGTCTCGATCGTGTACGGCTCCGTGCAGGCGTTCAGTCAGACCAACGCACGGCTGATCCTCGGATACTCGTCGGTGGCGCAGCTGGGGTTCATCACGCTGGGCATCTTCGCGCTGAACCCGCAGGGCGCCCAGGGCGCGCTGCTGCAGATGGTCAACCACGGCCTGGTGGTGGCGCCGGCGCTGTTCATCGTCGCGGTGCTCGCGCGCCGCGCAGGCGGCTCGGAAGACGTCCGCGACATGGGCGGGATCGCGTTCCGCGCGCCGGTGCTGGCGAGCATCTTCCTGATCGTCTCGCTGGCGACGCTCGCGATGCCCGGCTCCTCTAACTTCGTGGGCGAGTTCCTGATCCTGCTGGGCGTCTTCAAAGCCAAGCTCGTGATCGCGATCATCGCCTTCAGCGGCGTGGTGATGGCGAGCGTGTACGCCCTGCGCCTGTTCATCCGCGCGATGCACAACCGCGTCGGCTCGCGCGTGCAGTCGCGCGAGATCTCCCTCCGCGACGGGGCGGTGCTCGTGCCGCTGGTACTCGTGATCCTGTTCCTGGCGCTCTACCCGCAGCTGGCCCTGCACCGCAGCGAAGAATCGGTCAAGAATGCCGTGTTTCGGGCGCAGGCCTTCGCGGCCCATCCGCACGTCCAGCTCCATTTCTTCAGCGGGACGGCGAGCACCCCTGCGCTCGCTGCGAGCCGGACAGCCGCGACCCCCGTGACCACGGGCGAATCGCCGCAAGTAGTCACGACCGAATCGGGTGAAGGCGAAGGCTCAGGCTCAGGGAGCGAAGCCGCCGAAGCGGCGACGGGCGAATCGGAAAGCTCGACGCGATGAGCTCCGCCTTCCCGATCCTCGCCACCGCGCACCTGAAAGGCCCGCACATCGACTTCGCGGGCCTCTCGCCGTTGATCGCACTGCTGGGTGGCGCCGTGATCGTGCTGTTGTTCGGGCTGATCGGCTCGCGCTGGGTGCGCTCGCAGCTCGTGCCCGCGCTCAGCCTGCTGACGCTCGGCGCAGCGCTCGGCCTGACGATCTGGCAGTGGAACGCGGACAAGTCGATCGTCTCGGGAGCGTTGCGGATCGACGACCTGTCGCTCGTGCTGAACATGATCCTGATCGTCGGCGGCGCGTGCACGGTGCTGCTGGCGTGGCGCTCGCTGGCGGCGCACGAAGCCGCGCACGGCGAGTTCCATGCGCTGCTGCTCACCTCCATCGCCGGGATGTCGCTGCTGGCCAGCGCCCAGAACACGATCGCCCTGTTCGTCGGCCTGGAGCTCCTGTCGATCCCGCTGTACGTGCTGTGCGCGACCGAACTGCGGCGCGAGCACTCGCTGGAGTCGGGGCTGAAGTACCTGATCGTCGGCTCCGTCGGCTCGGCGACGCTGCTGTATGGGCTGGCGATGATCTACGGGGCAACCGGCTCGACCGACTTCGGCGGGATCGCAACAGCGCTCGGCAGCGGCAGCCTCGCTACCGACCCGCTGACGCTGACGGGGATCGCGCTGTGCGTGGCGGGCCTGTGCTTCAAGTCCTCGGTGGCGCCCTTCCACCAGTGGACGCCGGATGTGTACGAGGGAGCACCGACGCCGATCACGGCGTTCATGGCGGTCACGACCAAGGTCGCTGCGCTGGGTGTGTTCCTGCGCTTCTTCGACGTTGCGCTGATCTCCACGCAGAGCAGCTGGGGCCCAGCGCTGGCGGTGCTTGCCACGATCACGATCGTCGTAGGCAACGTGGGCGCGCTGGGACAGTCCTCGCTGAAGCGAATGCTCGCCTACTCCTCGGTTGGGCAGGCGGGATACATGCTCGCGGGCGTCGTGGTGGCCACGCAGCTGGGCGTGGCGGCGACCGTGTTCTACCTGGCGGTGTATCTGTGCATGAACATGGCCGCGTTCGCCGTGATCGTCGCGCGCGAGCGCGAAACCGGCCTCGGAGACGGTATGCAGGCGCTCGCCGGCCTTGGACGCGAGCGGCCGTGGCTGGCCTGGCCGATGACGATCTCGATGCTCGGTCTGGCAGGCATTCCCGCGACCGGCGGCTTCATCGGCAAGTTCTACCTGATCGACGCGGCCGTGTCCGGCGGCTACACGTGGCTTGGCGTGGTGATCGTGATCGGCTCGATGATCTCGCTGGGCTACTACCTGCCGGTGATCGCCGCCATGTGGATGCGCGAAGCGCCGGCCGGAGCCCCGGCCCCCGCCGGCGGTCCGCTGCCGGCGCTGGCCGGAGGCTCGCCGGAGCTCGACGACGAGCCCGCGCTGGCGCCTGCCGGCGGCGACGTCGCCCACAGCGCGCCGACCAAGGGCGGCCTGCAGCCGGAGGTCCTCTTCGTCGCCGTGATCGCCGCGGCGGCCACGATCTTCTTCGGCATCATCCCCCAGCCGCTGTTCGACCTCGTGAACCACGCCGGCAGCGCGCTCAGCGGGCTTTTCTAGAACGCCGCCGACTGCGGTTCAGTCGGAGACGCCGACGGTGGGCGGCGACGCGTGGCGCTCGCGCACGAGCTGCTTGTAGGCGTCGGCGACGATCGGCACGCGCAGGCGCGGCGCGCGGCGCATCACCCAGAAGGCGGCACGCAGGTGCGGGCGGTCGACGACCACGACAGGCTTGCCGCGCTCGGCGGCGCGCACGATCGCGCGGGCTGCGTAGTCGGCGGACATGGCCTTCTCGGGCGTCACGCCGCCGGTCGGCCCCCACGCGTGCTCCTCTTCGAGCTGGTCTGTGCGCACGTCGCCGGGGCACACCACGGTGGCGCGCACACCGCTGCCCGCCAGCTCGTGCGCGAGCACCTCACCCAATCCGACCATCCCCCACTTGCTCGTGCAGTAGGAGGTGTAGGAGGGGCCGCCGATCAGCCCGAGCTCTGAGGAGACGAGCACGATCCTCCCGAAGCCGCGCTCGCGCATGCCCGGAAGCACACCCTGCGTGAGCCAGATGGCAGCGCCGACGTTCAGGCGGAAGCTCTGCTCGAAGTCCTCGGGCTCGACGTCCTCGACGAAGTCGCGCCGCAGCACTCCGGCGCAGCTGACGAGCACGTCGATCGGCCCCAGCGCGGCGCTGATCTCGGAGACGGCGCGGGAGCACTCAGCGGGGTCGGTGAGGTCGGCGCTCACCACGTGGTGAGCGCCCTCGATCTGCTCGTCCACCTCCGCCAGCAGTTGTGCGTTGCTGGCAACGAGGCCCACCTTCGCGCCCAGCGCGGCGAAGCGCTTCGCGGTGGCGAGGCCGATGCCGCGGGATGCCCCGGTCACGAGGACGGTCTTGCCCGACAGCGAGGAGCTCACTCGAGACGTCCCGAAGCCGCGGCGGCGGCTTCGGCCTCCTGCAGCTGGCGCTCGACGAGATCCAGTCCCGCCGACCAGAAGCCGGGGTCGGCCAGGTCAACGCCGACGATCTCACCGAGCTCCTGCGGGCTGCGCGAGCCGCCGGCGGCGAGCAGCTCCAGGTAGCGCGGGACCATCTCCGGGCCGATCTGCTCGTAGCGCTCGTAGACGGACAGCGCCAGCAGCTGCCCGTAGGCGTACGCGTACACGTACCCGGGGCTACCGATGAAATGCGGGATGTAGGACCACCAGGTGCTGTAGCCGTCGGTCAGCTCGACCGAGTCGCCGAGCATCTCCGATTGGCTCTCCCTCCACAGCTCGCCAAAGCGCTGGGAGGAGATCTCGCCCTGCTCGCGCCTGGCGGTGTGGACGAGGTCCTCGAAGCGGTTCATGGCCACCTGGCGAAAGACGGTTGCGATCGTGTCCTCGAGGTTCTCCGCCAGCAGGGCCAGCCGGGAGGCGGGCTGGGAGTCCTCCTCCAGCAGCCGTCCGAAGACGATCGTCTCGCCGAACACCGAGGCGGTCTCGGCGAGCGTCAGCGGCGTGCTCTGGTGAAAGACGCCCTGCTGTGCGGCCAGCGCGAAGTGCACGCCGTGGCCGAGCTCGTGCGCGAGCGTGAGCACGTCCCGACGGCGCGCGGTGTAGTTGAGCAGCACGTAGGGGAAGACGGAGGGCACGGCGGCGGCGCAGAACGCCCCGCCGCGCTTGGCGGGACGCACGGGGGCGTCGATGCGCCGCTCGTCGAAGAAGCGTTTCGCCACCGCCCCGAGCTGGGGTGAGAACGAGGAGTAGCAGTCGAGCACGATCTCGCGCGCCTGCGCAAACGTGTAGGTGGCTTCGTCCTCGGTGACCGACGCCATGCGGTCGTAGTCCGCCAGCCGCTCGACGCCGAGCAGCCTCGCCTTCAGTCGATACCAGCGGCGGGGAATCTCATAGCGCTCGCGCACGGCCTCGATCAGCGCGCCCACGGACTCGTCGCTGGCCTCGTTGGAGAGGTTGCGCGCGGCCAGCCAGTGGGGATAGCTGCGCAGGCGGTCGTCGGTGGCCTTGTCGGCGAGCAACGTGTTGAACAGGTAGGCGCGCGTGCGCAGCCCTGGAGCGAGCGCGGCGGTGACCGCCTCAGCGGTGCCGCGACGGACCTCGCGGTCGGCGAGCGACAGGCGGCTGAGCGCCACGTCGAGCGCAACCGGCTCGCCGCCGTCGTTCCCCGGGAGCTCCACCTCGATCGCGGAGGTGAGCTCCTCGAACAGGCGCGTCCACGCGCTCGCGCCGGTGAGCGCCTTCTCGGCGAGGATCTTCTCCTCGGGCTCGCTCAGCAGGTGATCGCGATAGCGGCGCACGTTGCGCAGGTAGTGCGCGCAGAACTCCAGGCCCTCGCCCTCGAGCAGCTCCTGCGCCCGCTCGTCGGACAGCGCCGCCCACTCGAGCTCGAAGAACAGCAGCGTCGTCTGGATCGCGGTCTCCTGCTCCTGCACGCGCTGCAGCAATGCGCCGTTGGCAGGGGTGGCGGTGTCGGTGGAGAAACGCAGGGCCGCGTAGTAGCCGGCGCGAGCGACCAGCTCGTGGATGACCGCCAGCTCGCCCATCGCCTCCCCCAGGCCGGAGCTGTCGAGCTCGCCGAGTCGCCCGGCATGGCTGGCGGCGAACTTCTGTGCGCGCTCGAGCGCCTCGCTGAGTCGCCGCTCGACCCCCTCCTCCCCCTCTCCGTCGACGAGCGGCTCGAGATCCCAGGCCGTCGCCTCCAGCTCGGGGTCGCTCGGCTCGGCGGGGGCTGCGGTGGCCATGGTCGCCCAGCTTAGAGGCTCCAATCGCGGGGTGAAGCGCAGTCCCCCGGTCAAGCGCTACCGTGCGCGCATGGGGACTCGAATGCTGGCGCTGTCGCTCGGCCTCGTGCTCTGCGCCGGCGCCTGGACCGGGACCGCGTCCGCGGCGACGAAGCCCGGCCACCACCCCGCTGCGCAGTCCAAGCACAAGGCGCCGCCTCCACCTGAAGTCACGTTGACGCCGACGATCGCAGCGGGCGGCGTAGGGGTCACGATGGCGCCAGTGGGCCTGTCGCTGGAGTACCCCGTGATGGCGCATGACATGGGGACGGGCGCGTGCGCTCCAGCTGCCCTGATCTCCGAGCTGCAGCAGCTGGGCTCGCCGCCGCTGGCGCTCGCGGGCGACAGCCAGGATGAGACTGTTCCCAGCGGCGTGCTGTCCGGCGCGTCCCAATCGTGGGAAACGGCGACGCTGTACACGCTGCCGGCGTCGTTCTGGACTCAGTTGCACTGCCTGCTCACCAGCACGCGAGACCCGCTCACGGTGGGCCTGGACGCGCGCACGGGGCAGCTCTCGTGGGCGGCGCAGATGGTGGCTGGCGCAGCGAGCGCCGCGACGAACGGCCTCGACTTCTCCCTGGGCAACGAGCCGGACCTGTACCCCCTGCCCAACTACTCGGAGCTGGACAAACCGCAGGCGGATGAAGAAGCGGTGGCCGTCGACACCTATTTGCAGATCGCCGAACAACTCAAGCCGGCGATCGGCGAAGCCCCGACGATCGGGCCGGAACTGGCGAGACCCGCGCACTGGCAGCACGAACTGCCACGGGTGATCGCGCAGCTACACGAGCAGACGGTGGGCGTGCACCTGTACCCGCTGACCTCCTGCGCGACGCCGAAGGCGGTGACGATCTCCGGCCTGCTCTCGGCCGAGGCGGCCGACACGCCGCGCAGCCTGGCGTGGGTGGTCGCCGACGCAAGTGCGGCGCAGGTGCCGGCGATCATCTCCGAGGCCAACTCCGCTTCGTGCGGCGGCGTGGCGGGCGTGTCCGACAGCCCCGCGTCGGCCGTGTGGGCTGTGCGCTTCGTGCTCTCTGCCCTGAAGACAGGCTTCCACGAGGTGCGCTTCCACCTCAGCGGAGGCCCGTACGACCCGTTCGTCGTCAATGGCGAAGAAGTGCTCAGCCAGCCCCTGGAGAGCGCTCTGGTCGCGCTCAACCAGTGGCTGCCGATCGGCTCCTCCCTGCGCTCGCTGGATGTGCGGGGGCTCGTCGCCACCGCTGTCAGCAAGCCAACAGGACCGGGCCTGCTGATCCTCGACAACGAGCACCGGACATCACAGTCGGTGGTCCTGCGGGGGGTGAGCAGCGCGAGCATCCAGACGCTGGGCCCCACGCGCACGGGGCTGTTGAGCGCCGAGCTGACCTCGCCGCGGGACCGCATCGAGCTGACGGTCGCGCCGAACAGCGTGCTCGCCGTCTCGCCCTCGAGCTGAGGTCGGCCAGCGCGACGCTCGCCCCGGCAGCGCCCCCCACCCAGGGTGGCTGCGGCCGTCCGGGAGACCTCCTAGCATCGTGCGCCCGATGCACGAGACGAGCCCCCAAGTTTTCCTCCTCGCCCGCCCGTCTCTCGATCTCGAGGGGATGCGCGCCTACCTGCGCGATGTGGGGGGAGAGTCGTGGCTGGAGCGTCGCCTGGAGGAGGCCGACGGCGACCCCAACGGCGGCGAGCTGATCATCGAGTTCGGCGGGCGCGCGTGCTACCGCAGCTGGGAGCCGGGCCTGAACCCGAACGTGACGAGGGTCCGCACGGACCAGCGCGAGTACTTCGCGAACATCCTGCGCTCAGCTCACGGCAGCGTCCTCGAGCATGCCACCTACAGCTTCGCTATTAGGAACTGTTCGAGAGTTTTCACCCACGAGCTCGTTAGACATCGAGCCGGCTCGGCCTTCAGCCAGGAGAGCCTGCGCTACGTGCGCCTCACCGACATCGGCTTTCGCGTGCCGCCGGCGCTGGAGCCCGTGCGCGAGCAGGTGCTGGCGATCGTGGAGCAGCTTGAGGAGTTCCAGGTGAGCGCCGCCAAGGAGCTGGGGATCGACGAGGAGGGCGTGCCGTTCCACGTCAAGAAGGAGGTCACCTCCGCGCTGCGCCGGCTGGCCCCAATCGGCCTGAGCACGGACATCCTGTGGACGGCCAACGCGCGCACACTGCGTCACGTGATCGAGATGCGAACCGCCGACGGCGCCGAGGAGGAGCTGCGTCTCGTGTTCGACCAGATCGCGCGGATCATGCTCGCCGAGGCGCCTGGGCTGTTCCAGGACTTCGTCCGCCAGGACGACGGGTCCTGGGTCCCGGAGTACCGCAAGGTCTGAAGAGGCGCGGTTGTTGGCGGAGGCGGATATTGCCGCTGGTTGTCCGCAGAACGCGCTCGGCCATCGTCGCGGCGTCGCTTCTGGGTCGAAGCGCTAGCGGGTCGGCGAGCTTCGATGAGTGCTGCTTGTCGTCCATACCACGCGTCTCGTCGCTCTTGGTGCCCCGCGATAGCGTCGGTACAGCCTTCCGGTCCCGGTACGCGCTTCCGAACGGGTCTTGCGAGACGTCGGAACACCGGACCGGTGTGAAGGTCCCGAACTGCGGGGGGCGTTGCTAGGAGACGTTCCGGTTACTGACCGGTCCCTGCCAGGCGCTGGGCGCTGACACCCCGCGCGACGCGGAACTCCGCGGCGACCTCGCGTGTCGCCGCCTCGGCTCCGAGCGGAAATACGTGGAGCGCATCTACGCGCGAGATACTGGCGACGCCGGCCGCCAGTTCGCGCGCCAGGTCGATGCCGCCGCCGCGACTGATCTGCGCCAGGGCTCGCTGAGGAATCGCGACCCCCGGTAGCGCGCAGGCGCGCTCTGCCATGCGCGCGCTGCGGAGCAGCGCGACGCTTGCGTAGAACCGCACGTCCACGAGGATGTCCTCGGCGGCCGAGAGGAACGCTTCGAGGCGCCCGAGGTCGAAGATCATCTGCGACTGCAGGAAGGTTGCTCCAGCGTCGATCTTGCGCCGCAGGAGCCGCAACTCCCGGTCGACGTCATCGGCGAAGGGATTGACGACCGCCCCGACCGCCAGCGGGTGCGGGGCGCCCCATGCCGACGCGCTCGCAATGAGCTGCGTGGCGGTCATGTCGCCCACACGTTCGATGCCAGGCACGGGATCGCCCTGCATGCAGAGGACCGCCTCCGCGCCGAGCGCCGCCGCACCCACGACCTGGGACTGCAGGGCAAGCCGGTTGCGATCGCGGCAGGAAACGTGGACGATCGTCCCCACGCCCTGCTCCCGCGCGAGCGCCACCGCAGCCAGCGGCGACATCCGCGCCAGGCCGGCGTGATTGTCGGTCAACCCGACGACGTCGACGGTGTCGGCCAGAACAGCGATCCGGTCGCTGACGCGCGCGCCATCGGCCTCGGCCGGCAGCGAGATCTCCGCGGACGTCAGGGCGGTCAGCGACACGACCGCTGAAGCTTAGCCCCATCGGTTCGTCAGGCCGACCCATGCCTCGTTCGAGGATCGGGAAACGGGACACCTGTTTCCGGTGCGGGGAGAGCACCAAGCCGGCGACGTAAGCGGTCCCGCAACGCGCGGAAAGCAAGCGCCCCCCGCGCGGTTGGTCTGGGACCTGCTCCCAGCTGTAGGCTTTTGGTAGGGATGAGCGGCACTACGACAGAGGAGCTTCGCGCGATCCAGGAGCCCTTGAAGCAGCGCTATCGCGATGAGCCTGCAGCAGCCCTCGTCACGCTCGAGGCCGACGGATCGTTGGATGACGGGGTGGCGTGCACGGTGAACACGGGACGAGCACTGGTGCAGGCCGGTCTCCATCCGGCGACCGGCGGCGATGGGTTGCTGGCCTGCTCGGGGGACATGCTGCTACAGGCGTTGGTCGCATGTGCCGGGGTCACGATGCGCGCGGTCGCGACGTCTCTCGGTCTGGCCATCAGCGGCTCCGTCCACGCCGAGGGGGACCTCGACTTTCGCGGCACCCTGTCGGTTGATAAGGATGCTCCGGTTGGCTTCACGGCGATCAGGCTGAACTTCACGCTCCAGACCGAGGCTGACGAGGATCAGCTGGCGACCCTGCTGCGCTTGACCGAGCGCTACTGCGTCGTCCTCCAGACGCTCGCAGGTTCGCCCGCGCTAGCGGTAACGCGCTCGCCGGCCGGTTGAGAGCAGCATGGGTTCTCCGAGGCGGCTGCGCGGTGCTGTCGGCACCCTGGAGTTTGCAGCTCATCGCGACCGCACGCGGCTGCGTCCAGCCTGGCCGCACTCACGCTCGCGACGGACGATCAGCAAGAGAGCGAAAGCCGTGATCGTGCGCGACGGCTCGACCGTGCCGCATCGATCCGAGCTGGCACCGCGGGCTCCGGTGCGAGAGCGCCGAGATGAGGCCTACCGGCCACGCGACGTACCTCGAGGCATCCCCGTGGTGGGGTGGCCGAGCTACTGCTCCTCGGCGTCTGAGTGCTCCCAGCCGGCCGCACTCGACAGCCACTGAGGGGGGGTCCAGTCGCCCTCTGGGTCCGTGGTTTGCCCCACCTCGATCAGGTGACCATCGGGATCGCGGATGTAGCAACGGATCTCGTACTGGTGCTGCTTCGGCGGCGTCAGGAATTGAGCACCACGGGCGCTCCATTCGGCGTACACGGCGTCGATGTCTTTGACCCGGATATTGAGGAAGCTGCTGACCCGGTCGAGGTCGCGTGGCGTCTCCAGGGTGACCGCGGGCTTGTCGTCGGTCGGGCCTCCGCCCCGATTGATGACGATCCAGCTGTTGGCGAGCGCGACGTTGGTCGGCTCTCCCGAGCGGGCCACCGTGCCGCCGAGCACGTCGGTGTAGAAGCGCCGAGAGCGCTCGACGTCGTCCGAGACGATGAAGTGGGTCAGCACAATGCCCTCTGCTGATGGGCTGACTTCGGCCATCTGCCACCTCCTCTGGTTGGGACTCACACCCCGCTTACCGACGGGGTCTACCGCCGATACCGCGATGATCTGGGATTCGCACAACGATAGGCCACCACATGTGATCGGACGGCCCCACCCTCATGGAATCGGATCGGCAGCCCTTGACGATCGGGATGTGGTTCAAAGCGCTGGCGTCGGCAGCGCATCGCGAGACGCCTGTTTTTGTGGCCATGAGACGTCGCCGGGCGCGTGGCGGGTGGCCGGTTGCTAGTCGGTGGGCGGCCACTTCTCGAGCAGGTCACGGGCAGCTGGCGGCGGAGTACAGTCCACGGTATCGCTGGGCAGACCACCGCGTAGACAGCGCAAAGGGGGATCGAATGGCGCTCGGGTTCTATATCACTGCCAAAGGCTTTACGCAGGAGCGGTACGACACGACGCTCGTCCAGCTTGAGGAAGCGGGTGCAGGAGCCCCCGACGGACGTATCTCCCATGTCGCCCTCGAGACGGACGGCGAGATACAGGTCTTCGACGTTTGGGAGTCGCAGGAGGCATTCGACGCATTTGGGGTAACCCTTTTGCCGATCCTCGCGGCGGCGGGCGTCGAGATGAACGAGCCGATGGTGGCTCGGGTTCACAACGAGATCAAGGGCTGATCGGCTAAAGCGAGCACGCGGCAATCGGTAAGGCGTAGCGGGTCTCGGGCATGACCGCCGGCATGCGGGCGGAAGCGCTAGGCAGTCGATGATCTTCGATGCGTGCTGTTCGTCGTCCGCTGCGAGCGTCTGCCGCGCGGGTCGTGAGACGCTCGCTCGTCGAAGCCTGCGGTCAGCCCGCTCGAGGCTGCGCTTGGCAGGCGCCCGCCGCGGACCTCAGCCGGCACGGCCCTGTTCCGCAGCGACGCCGCGGAACAGCTCAGTCGCGCCGGTGCGTGGCGCGACGCGCTCCACAAGCCGTGGCGCGAGCTGACTCAAGGCAAGTATCGGCCGGATCGGAGTGCCGCTCTCGATCACCTCGGGGCGATTGCGGTGTATCGCTTCGACCACGCCGTCTGCCACCTTCTCGACGGTAGTTTCTCCGAGCAATCGATTCGACACGTGCCCCTGCTCGGCCATGCGCTGGTACATGCCCTCCCCGGCGACAAACCCGGGGCAAACAACCGAGAAGCCGACGGGTGAGTCAAGATACTGCGCCCGTAGGGACTGCGTGAGGCCTATGAGGCCAGCCTTCGTCGCTGCGTATGGCGCCTGATAAGCCGGGCCGAGCTTGCCGGCCATCGAGGAGATGAAAACGACGTGTCCGCGGTCGCGTTCGAGCATCCCCGGGACGACGGCGTGGGTGAGCAGCAGCGGCGCGGTGAGGTTGAGATCGACCATCGTTGTCAGCTCATCGCGCGTGTACTGGGTAAACGCCGCGGCAGTCTCCACGCCAGCGTTGTTGATCAGAACATCCAGCGGACCCAGTGCCGTTTCGCTGCGGTCGATCAGCGAGTCGACCTGCCCCAGGTCGGACAGATCGGCGGGAACCGCCTCCGCCCGTGCTCCCATCCCGCGCAGCTCCGCGACGACCGATGCAAGCGCATCCTCGCGTCGGCCGGAGGCCACGACGTTCATCCCCGCTCTGGCTAGGGCTCGCGCGATGTAGGTACCGATCCCTCCAGAGGCGCCGGTCACGAGCGCAGTGCGGCCTTGCAAGTCTCTCATTGGTGTCTCCGCTTCCTCGCCATCGCTTGTCCTCGCCATCGTAACTGGGGGCTGACGCGGTCAGGCTCCGGCCGAGGGAGGCGAGCAGGCTCTGAGCGGTGGGCTATGGGATCTTGTCGTGCGTGAGCATCGAGTTGCCGTAGGGCGGATCGTTGAAGATGGGTTCTCATCATCACGGCCGGGCTCGAGGGCCTGGCGCCAGGGGGGCCGCGCCCTCACCAACGAGCTACTCGAGCTCGGGCTGCTCGGCGTCCTGACGCTTGCGCTCGCCGTAGCGGTCTACTTGGTGCGACGAAGCGGCCAAGCGGACGACGACCGTGAGATCGAGTCGCCCGCCGTCTGAAGAAAACGGGAGGTTGATCTCGGCCGGCCGAGATCGCGGCGCGCCGACGCAACCGGCTTTATTTCTGCACGAGCCCTTCGATCGCCTCGTCGAACGATGCCGAATCGGTCGCCGAGAACCGCGTCATCGCGCCTCCGCTCGGGCCGATCAGGAACGAGGGGGTTCCCGTGAGGCCGGCATTCTCAGCATCCTGCTCGTCGGCGGCGATCTCTCTGATCAGCTCCGTGTCGGTGCGGTCGCTGGCCCATTGCTCGGGGTTCAGACCAGCGATCTGCGAAGCGATGCCATGGAGGTACTCGTCGGTCACATAGCCGGAGCCCTCCTCCCCCTGCTCGTCGTAGAAGGTCTCGACGAAATGCCAGGCCTTGGCCTGCTTGCCTGCCGCCAGCGCAGCCACCTGCTGGGCGACGAACACATCCGGCTCGTGAGTCGCTGTCTGCAGAGCGCGGCACTCGATTCGCAGCATGCCAGCACGGACCCACCGCTGGATGATCGAAGCCAGCGCGCCGAGCGAGAAAGCCCGGCAGTAGGGACACTGCAAGTCGCCGAAGTACTCGAGAGTGACCGGGGCTCCCGCCTGACCTAGAGCGTTCCCGCCTTGCGGGATGCCGGTGAGGAGGGCGGTGATCTGGTCGTTGTGTTCGATGGAATGCATTATGCGGATATAGGTCTCGCGCGGGCGATCCCGGTAGCGCAAAAGCCCGCACATCTTGGCTCAGGGCAGCTCATCACCCGGTCTGTCGGCCGTCGGTTCGTCACCCTCACGCTTTGACATCGACAGTTGTGCGATATATACTGCTCCGGTGAGGAAGCGCGCGATGCAGGAGGCGACGTTCCTGATCCTCACCGCGCTCGCCGGAGGCAGCCAGCACGGGTACGGGATCATCACGGACGTCGAGCAGATCTCCGAGCGGCGCGTGCGACTGCGCGCCGGAACCTTGTATACGGCTCTGGAGCGTCTCCGCGCGGACGAACTGATCGAGGTGGACCGCGAGGAGATCGTGGATAGCCGGTTGCGCCGCTACTACCGTCTCACCGCCACGGGCGAAGAGCGCCTCGCCGCCGAGGCAGCTCGTCTGCAGGCTAATGCGGTCGTCGCGATGTCGCGGCTGGACGCGGTCGGGGCGCTATGAATGACGATCCTGACCTCGAGCGCCGCTACCGGCGTCTGCTCGCGTGCTACCCCGCCGCGTTTCGCGGTGAGCATGAGCAGGAGATGCTCGCGGTGTTGATGGCCGGCGCCGAGGAGGGACAGCGCTGGCCTCGACCGGCGGAGGTCGCCGATCTGCTTGGAAGCGCGACATCCACGCGGCTGCGAAGCAGGTGGCGAACTTCATGGGCATGGGAGTACAGGCACTGGCGTGTAACCGTTCCCGTGCGCGTTCTCAGCGGGATCTGGTTGGTGGCCCTCACCGTCATCCTGTACGGCCACGGCGTGGACGGCTGGTTGGGAGTGCTCCTGGTCCCGGCAGCAGCCGCGCATTTCTACGTCGCCTACCGCAGCCTGCGCCACCGCGCGCAGAGCTAACGCGCTGCACCCCTGCGGGCGCTCGCTACGCGCTGGGCTCGCCACGCATACGCTGCCAATCGAGACCGTACTCAGCGATGGAGTCACGGTTGACGCTCGAGCTGACGTGGTAGAGGATCGTGGCCACCGAGGACATTGTGCCTCTATCGAGAGCGCTCGCTTCAAGTGCTAACCTACGAGCATTAGGTTATCTCCTAGGAGGCATAGTCACCCATGAAGACCACTCGCGTCACCGAGAACGTGATCCAGCTCGACCGGCTGCACTTCGTAAACGCCTACCTGGTACGCGAGGCCGATGGGTTCACGCTCATCGACACGACTCTCGGCGGGGCCGCCGACAAGCTCGTCACAGCAGCGCGCGAGGCCGGTGAGCAGATCCGCCGGATCGCGCTGACGCACGGGCACAGCGACCACGCGGGCTCGCTCGATGCGCTTCGCGCGCAGCTCGGGGAGGACGTGGAGGTGCTGATGGGCGAGCTCGATGCGCGCATCCTCGCCGGTGAGCGGGTCGTGGACGGCAAGCTCCGCGGCTCCTGGCCGAAGATCACCACCAGGCCCGACACGCTCCTGAAAGGCGGCGAGCGGATTGGCAGCCTCGAGGTGATCCCCGCTCCCGGACACACCCCTGGACACGTCGCTTTCCTCGACACGCGCGACCGCGCGCTGATCGCCGGCGACACGTTCACGACGTACTGGCGAACCGAGATCCCCAACCGCATGCTTCAGGGTTTCCCACTCGCGACGATGGGAACGCAAGACCGGGACAAGGTCGTCGAGTCGGCCAGCGCACTACGTGCGCTGGACCCGACCGTGTTGGTGTGCGGCCACGGTCCGGCCGTTCACTCGCCCGTCAACGCCATCGACGCCGCGATCTCACGCGCCGGCGGCCGCTGATGCCGCGCGCGGGGCTCGACACGGCCGCAGTTGTCGACGCCGCCGCGAAGCTCGCCGACACCGAGGGACTCGAGTCGGTCACCCTCGCGCGGCTCGCCACTGTGCTCGGCGTCCGACCCCCATCGCTTTACGCGCACGTCGACGGCGTCGAGGACCTCCGGCGGCGGATCGGCGCCCGTGGCGCACGCGAGCTCACGGCGCTACTTGGTCGCGCCGCGGCGGGCCGAGCGGGCGGCGACGCGCTCTACGCGGTCGCATGTGCGTATCGCGAGTACGGGCACCAGCACCCCGGAACCTATGCAGCCGCCCAACGCGCTCGTGAGCTTCAGAAGAACGACGAAGCCGTCGCGGCCAGCAGAGAGGCGACCGACGTCGTGTTGGCCGTCATGCGCGGGTTCGGCCTCGACGGCGAGGACGCGGTGCACGCCGCCCGCATTATCCGTGTGGCACTTCACGGCTTCGTTGCACTAGAGGCCCAGGAGGGGTTCGCGATCGAGCTCTCACTCGATGAGACGTTCGAGCGGCTCATCGCAACCCTGGACCGCGGCCTGCAAATGCCCAAGACGAGGTCACAGGCAAAGACCAAAGGACGGAACGGATGATCAACTTGTCCTTGGAGTCCGGCTCGCGATCTTCAGAGGACGCTCGTCCCACGCCGGCCTCGACAGTGGCGCGTTTTGGGGGGATACTCTCCCGGTGTCCGGTTCCCGCCAACGCCTTGCGGGGGTCCTGAGCTCGGCCTTCGCCGAGGGCCTCCTGAGCGAGCAGACGCACGCTCACCGGCTGGGCCTGCTGTTCGGTCCTCGTCTGATCGACCCGCAGCGCCTGGTGGGCGACCTCACACTTCGCCCTACACGCCAACGCCCGCTTGTTGCGGCCCGGCGCGCGTGGAGCGCTCTGTCTGCGAGCGTGCGCGCCACCGCACTCGGCACCTCGCCGACGATGCCGTTGCTGCTTCTGCTCGACCGGGCCGACAGCGACCGACTGCTGGTGGGACGCCACCCCGCTTGCGACGTGGTACTTGCGGATCAGAGCGTGTCACGTCGCCACGCGCAGCTGACTTTTCGCGACGGCGTGTGGATGCTGCAGGACCTCGCGTCAACGAACGGGACCAGCGTCAACGGTGAGCGCGTGGGTCGGACCACGCTCCGCGCCGGGGACGTCATCTCGCTTGGGAGCCAGGCGATACAGCTCGACTGACCGCTTGCAGCGTGTAGCTGTGAGCCAGGCGCCAAGGGCGGTCGGCCAAGCGGAACTCCCCCGTCTCCAACAGCTCCATCTGGCCCGGCAGCGCATCCCAGGGGACGCTGTCGTGCTCGGCGAGGCCGGTGATCTGAAGGCCACTCGCGATCAGCGCGGTCACGACCTCGCCGAGGCCGTGGTTCCACGAGTGCGTGGTCGTCTGCTGGAACACCGCGTCCGTTTGGACGTACGTGCCGCCGTCGCTCTCCACGAGCGGCTCCTCGCGCTGGAAGTACGGGTAGTCGACGACCAACTGGTCCTGGTGCTTCTCGTCGAGTGACCACAGCATTGGATGGCCCTCGCGGATGAACAGGCGGCCGCCGGGCGCCAGCAGCTCGGCGACGGTGGCCGCCCAGCGGTCGATGTCAGGCAGCCAGCACAGCGCCCCAATGCCGGTGTACACGAGATCGAAGCAGCCCGTTCCCAGCACGGCTGGGGCGGCGTAGACGTCAGCCTCCACGAAGTCGATGTTGGCGCCCGTGGAAGACGCCAGCCTGCGGGCCTGCTCCAGCGACGCGCTCGAGAAGTCCAGGCCCACCATCCGGGCTCCCAGACGCGCCAGCGAAACAGTGTCGGTGCCGATGTGGCACTGCAGATGCACTGCCTTCAGGTCGCTGATGCTGCCCAACCGCGGTAGATCGAAGCGGACCACTCCGCTGAGGAACGTGGGATCTTCCAGGAAGCGCTTCACCGCGTAGTCCGGGGACTCGGCGTGGGCGGGAGCGCGCTCGTCCCACGCGGCGCGATTGATGAGCCTGTAGTCAGCCATGGCTGACGATTGTCCCACCGTCCGCTACGGGCTCGAGGCGTGTAAGCGCCGGACCTGTTGCCAGGACCAGCACGCCGATCACCATCGACAGGAGTCCGACGGTCTCCCCCGCCACATGCAGCGCACCAGTCGCGATGTGCTCGTGAAAGAGGGTCTGGCCGATGAGGATCGCCACGAGAGGCTCGAACACCGTGATCGCCGGCAGCGACCATTTCAGATCGCCGGCCTGAAACGCGCTCTGGTTGAGTAGCAGTCCACCAGCGCTCACGACAACCAGGACGTAGGGCGACCAGTCGCTGAGTGCGTGGGCGAGTGAGATACCGAGCCGGTGACTCGTCCGCTCGGTGATCGCCGAGGTCGTCGCGAACACTATGCCCGTCGCCGCACCGAGCGCGAGCGAGCGCCGCCGCGGCGACCCTCGACTGAAAACGACCAGCGCCAACACCGTCGCCGTCAAGATGACCGCGAGGAGCACCCAGCCCACAGTCGAGCCCCGCGGAGAGCCTGGCCCCGGCTGGGCGGCAGCGATGAACAACGCTACCCCGCCGAGTATCGCCGCGTTCGCCAGCCACTCGCCCGGCGAGAGCCTGCGATGCGCGGCGAACGCGCTGCCGGCCAGCGCCATCACGAGACCGGTCACGAAGATCGGCTGCACCAGCGCGAGCGAGCCCTTGCGCAGGGCGATGAACTGCATCGCGTAGCCAGCCGCCCCGGCCGCCATGCCCAGCAGCCAACGCCGTCGCTGCACGAGCGAGACGAGCAGGGTGACACGCATCGAGTCCTCCCCCGGCTCCTGCCTCGCTGCCTGATGCTCCAGAACCGACGAGAGGGCATAGAAGGCAGCCCCCACAAGGGACTCGACGATCACGATCGCCGGGATATAGGCGCGCCCAAGTCGCTCGCGCAGACGCTCCACAAGGCGTCCGGGCAGGCCGAGAGCATTCGCCAGCCCGTGTGCGTGGTGCACGGCGGCAATGAGCGTCGGCGTCACGACACGAACCCTAGTGGCGGACGAACGTCGCAGTGCGCCGGTCGTATGGGCGCGCGCCGGTCGGTCCGGCGGCGAGCCTGCCAGGAGCTGACGGCCCTACGCGCAGTCGGCGGTCATCCCCACCTATGTCGATCTGTGGCCCGAGTCCCGACGTAGCCACCAGGTGACGGGACCGCCCGGCAGGACGACATCTGTGGCCTGCGTAAAGCCGCGCCGTTCGTAGAAGCGCCGATTGGCTGTGGTCGAGGTCTCCAGGCAACACGGCAGTCCGAGCCGTTCGGCCTCTTCGATGCCCGGCCGAAGCACCGCGCTGGCAAGCCCCCGACGCTGACGCGATGGCTCAGTGGCCAGCACACCGAGATACCAGTGCGGATCGCGCGCAGACGCACCGGCAACGGCCGTGTTGTAGCGCTGGAGGCGATCGAACGCCGCCTCGCCGGCGAACGCGCGGTAGCCGGCCCACACGCGTTCCGAGCAGCGCGCCGCCGCCTCGCTGCGCTCCGGCGGATCCCACATCGCCACCGCCGCCAGATCGTCGCTCACCCACACGCTTCCCGAGACGGCCCTGACGTCGAACAACGCGCCGGCGAACCCCGCTACCAGCCGCTCGTACTCCTCGCCCAGGATGAAGGCCCACGCGGGGTCCTGCGCAAAGGCCGCCGCGACGTTCGCCACGACTCCCGATCGATCGTCCGGCGACGCGCGCCGGATCCCAGGCTGCTTCGGCATCGGCTACGGACGATAGAGCCCTCCGCAGAGCTGCCGAAGGCGGCGCGTCAGACTACGCCGGGCGCAGCATCACAGCCATACAGGTGTTCGCGCAGCTGGTCGCACGTCTCAGCCGACCACCGCTCGCTCGTCTCCAGGGACTCGATCAGGCTCTCCGCCGCTCGCAGGAGCTGTTCCCCCTCCGGCTCGCCGAACAGCAGGGCATCGGCCGCCTCGAGGAGCTGCTCGCGCTCCTTCTGGTGCAGCTTCGTCGCCCCCTGGCGGTCGATCGTCTCGACCAGCGCCGTGTAGTGGGCGCCACGTGCTGTCATCGGCTCGGCGGTGGTCATCATCTTGCTTCAAGAGTAGCCACTGACGCGCGGGACGCCGTCGCTCGAACGCCCCTTGGGCTCGCTCGCGGCGTTCAGGCGTCCATCGTGCGCGTGCGCCACGCGCCCAGCGCGAGGAACACCGCGATCCAGACGAGCGCCACGATCACCGCCGTGCCCGTGGACATCGTCACCGTCGCCCCGCCGCGCGGACCGTGGTGCCCTTCGAGGTCGATCGGGCTGAAGTGCGCGACCGCTTGGCTGAGGATCAGCTTGCGCGAGCTGCCGAGCGATTCGATGTTTTCGAGGATCCGACTCGCCACCAGCTGCCAGCCGATCAGCACCGTCAGCGCCGCCGGGCGCGAGCCGGTGAGCGAGGAGAAGCCGACGGCCACCACGCACACGATGCCCGTCGCGAAAAGCGTGAACAGCAGGCCGTTGATCGCGAGCGCGCCACTGGGCGTGGGCGAACCCGACGCGAGCGCGTACGTGCCGACGAGCATCACCGCGTAGCCCGCGAGCATCACCAGCCAACACAGTCCCAGCGCCGCCGGGACGCGCGCGGCGAACAGCGCCACGCGCGAGCGGCCCGTCACGACGAGGTCGCGGAACAGCCCCGCCGCGAGATCGCCCGCACCCGCGTCCGTGCCGATCATGATCGCGGCCAGCGGCCCGAAGAACAGGGCCAGTACCGGCATCGCGTCTTTGAAGCCGCCGATGCCGCCCGCCGGACCGTGTTCCGCCGGACTGGAGGAGTGCTGCACGCCTTTGACGATGAAGTAGACCACGAGCGGCGCCACCGTCAGCACGAGCGCCCAGATCAGCGTGCTGCGCTTCTTGCGCAGCTTCAGGAAGTCCGCCCCGACCATGCGGAGCGCGATCGCAGAGCTCATACCTTCACCTCCTCTGGCACGAGATTCGCGTCCAGGCGCGAGGTGATCTGCAGGAAGCGCTGCTCGAGGCTGTGGCGCACCGGCTCCAGGCGCGTCACGCCGATCCCAGCCTGCACGAGTGAGGCGTTCACCTGCGCGGCCGTCTGCGGCTCTCCGGCGAGCACCACGCGAATGCCTTCGTCATCGCGGCGCGCCTCGGCCACGAGCGCGCTCGCTTCGAGCAGGCTCAGCGCCCGCTCGGCGTCGTCGACGCTGACGATCAGCTCGTGGCGCGCGCCACCGCCGGCCGCGAGATCGGCGATAGCGCCCTGTGTGACGATCTTGCCGCGGTCCACGATCGCCGCCGCGTCGCACGTCTTTTCTACCTCGTCGAGCAGGTGCGAGGAGATGAAAACCGTGCGCCCCTCCTGCTCGACCATCGCGCGGATCATTTCCCTGAACTCCTGGATGCCGCCCGGGTCCAGACCGTTCGTCGGCTCGTCGAGGATCAGCAGCAGCGGATCGGCCAGCAGACAGCGCGCGACGCCCAGACGCTGGCGCATGCCCATCGAGTAGCTCTTGACCTTCTCGCCGGCCCGGTCTGCCAGGCCGACGCGCGCGAGCGCCGGCTCGATCCGCTCCAGCGTCTCCGGGCCGCGTACCGCGGCGACGACCTTCAGGTTCTCCCGCCCGGTCAGGTGCATGTGAAAGCGCGGCTCCTCAACGATCGCACCGACACGCTGCAGCGCCTGCGCCCGCTCCGCGGGTACCGGGTGGCCAAGCACGTTCATCGTTCCCGCGCTCGCCGGCGTCAGACCCAGCAGCGTGCGGATGATCGTCGTCTTGCCTGCGCCGTTGGGCCCCAGGAAGCCAAACGCCACGCCGCGGGGGACCTGCAGGTCGATACCGTCCAGCGCCGTGCGCTCGCCGAAGCGCTTGGTCAGGCCGACGGTCTCGATCGCCGGTGAGGAGCTCATGTCCATCGCTACCCATTGTTATCGGCAGCTCTCGCCCTCAGCAATCAGGGATTGCCCTTAGGGTCCTGCGCCGAGACAGCGACCCGGCCCGGGACCCGCTGTCGTTGTACCGCTTACTAGGTCCATGATTGTACCTAAGGCCCGGTACAACATAGCGCGCGGCAGGCGATGTGGCATGGGTTACCGTTCGGGACGATCCGCCAGTGGCGATGCCCGGCGCAGCCACTCGCCGAACAACGGGTCGACCATGTACCAGCTGCCGTCTCTTTGATCCACGAGCCCACGTCCCTGCAGGCGCACCAGCGCGGGGCGCACTCGCGAGTGGCTGGAGAACCCGTAGCGTCTGGCCAGCGGGCGACTGGTGACCGTGTCGCCGCCGCGGTCCGCCAGCAGCTGCAGCGCGCGAACCTCGTTCACCTCAGCCTCGTCTCCGCTCATCAACACGTTGAGGACGGAGGCGAACTCCGATCGCTCGATCGTCTGCACGAGCCGGTCGTGGGCATCGATGGCCGTCCCGAGCGTCACGCGCTCGCCGGCCGGCGTGGCAGCCCAACACTCCCATGCCAGCTGCTGAGTGCTGCGGGGATGCACGCCGGTGGCGCTGAGCAGGTAGTTGAGCGCATCGTCGTCCGCGGGCTTGCCCGTGGCGTCGAACTGGAAGTCGAGGTACTCGAGGAAGTCGATGCGGCTGATGGCCGGCAGCTGCATCTGCGCCGCCTCCCCGAAGATCGGCTGGTGAGAGTCCTCCAGCATCATCTTCAACGCGTTGCGGATCGATCCGGTGAGCAGGAGCGAGACGTGATTGGAGCCGGAGCTCATCAGCGCAGAGCGGATGATCGCCAGAGGATCGCCCGGGCAGTGGCGCAGTCGCTGAAACTCATCGAACACGACGACGAGGTGATCTGACAGCGAGCGCAGCGCCAGCAGCTGCGCGTGAAGCGTCTCTGCGTCCTGCGCCGGATTGACAGCGGCGCTCTTGACGGAGCCCTTGACCACCTTGATGTCGAAGCCGATCTCCTTCTCCAGCGCGCCGATCTGCCGCTGCGCGGCACGCCGCAGATGCTTGACCGGGTGGCCGATCATCGCGTCGTGCACGCACCCGATGAACCCTGGGATGCTGACAACGCGCTGGAGGTTGACCTTGACCACATCGAACGGCGGCGCATCCTCGCCGTGGCCTTTCGCGAGGTCGAGCGCCAGCTGGTTGACGAACGTCGTCTTGCCCGTGTCGCGTGGCCCGAACAGCGCAACGTTCGTCTGCCCCTTCAGCGTCAGCGCCACCTTGTTGGCAAACGCCTCCATGCCGACGATCTTCGACGGGTCATCCAGCGGGCGATCCCAGATGAAGGGGTTGAGCACGCTCGGCACGGCTTGAGTGTACCACCTAGCCGGTACAGATTTGGCCCGTGAGTCCGGTACATATTTCGCCGTCTACCCCACAGGCCCGACGTCCCCCCACAGCCCACAGCCACAGGACCGTGGCATCCGGCAACCTACGGCCCGTCGAGGCTCACCAGCCGCCGCTGCACAGCCCAGCGGCTCAGCTCGTGGCGGCTGGAGAGCTGCAGCTTGCGCAGTACCGCCGACACGTGCGCCTCGACCGTCTTGACCGATATGCCCAGGCGCTGGGCGACCTCCTTGTACATGTAGCCGCGCGCGATGTGGCGCAGCACCTCACGCTCGCGTGGGGTCAGCTGGTCGAGCTCGCGATCCTCCGCCGGCTCCTGCGCCGCGCCCGCGCCGCCGGCCGCGCCGTCCTGCGCGAACGCGTCCAGCACGAAGCCAGCCAGTCGCGGCGAGAACACCGCGTCGCCGCCCGCCACCCGCCGGACCGCGTCAGCCAGCTCAGCCCCGGAGATCGTCTTCGTCACATACCCGCGGGCGCCCGCACGGATCACCGCGATCACGTCCTCCGCGGCGTCCGACACCGACAGCGCCAGGAAGCGCACCTCCGGTTGCTCGCCCGCCACGCGGGCGATCACCTCGACGCCGCCGCCATCGGGCATGTGCACGTCCACGAGCACCACGTCGGGCTGCTCCTCGCGGATGATCGCCACCGCCTCATCCACCGAGCCGGCGTCACCCACCACAGCCACCTCCTCGCCCAGCTCCGCGCGCACTCCCGCCCTGAACAGGCGGTGGTCGTCCACGATCACCACTCGCGGACACACCTCCGCGCTCACGCGACCGTCTCCTTCCCCATCGCCAGCTCGACCTCAGTGCCCTCGCCCGGGCTGCTGCGCACAGCCGCACGTCCACCGTGGCGTTCCATGCGAGCGACGATCGAGTCGCGCACGCCCCGGCGGTCCTGCGGGATCGCCTCCGCGTCGAAGCCCACGCCACGGTCGCGCACGAACACCTCCACGCGGTCGGCCTCCACCTCCGCGTACAGGTCCACGCGCTCGCTGCCCGCGAACTTCGCCGCGTTCGTCATCGCCTCGCGGGCAGCCTGGACCACCGCCTCGAGCCTTCCGTTCAGTGACGTGTCACCGACCGTCACCACCTCGATCGGCACCCGGTGCAGCTCCTCCACCTCCGCCGCCGCGCGTTCCAGCGCGCCAGCCACCGTTTCCTGCTCCGCGTCGTCCGGGCGCGCCAGCAGCCAGCTGCGCAGCTCGCGCTCCTGACGGCGCGCGAGGCCCGCCACCTCACGCGGGTCGCCCGCGCGCTTCTGGATCAGCGCCAGCGTCTGCAGGACCGAGTCGTGCAGGTGCGCCGCCACCTCCGCGCGCTCCTGCTCGCGGATGCGCGCCGAGCGCTCCCACGACAGGCTGCTAGCCAGCCGCACGACCATCGGGCCCGCCACCAGCCCCAGCACCGCCGCCATGATCGCCACCGCCCAGATCGCCTTGCCCAGGCTGTGCTGGACGCCCACCGCGTGCAGCAGCGCCGCCGAGCCGAACGCCACGAACAGCGCGCCCGCGATCAGCCGCGGCGCGCCCACCTGGGCGGGACGGTTCAGGTACTCGCGCAGCGTCGGACGACGTCGCACCCCCGCGCCCTCCACCGCGATCGCCGGGCGCCACAGCAGCGCCATGCCGCACGCGCCGAGCACCAGCGGCCACAGGCCCTCGCCCACGTGCGAGCCAGCGAGGTGCACGCCCGCGAACAGCGCCGCCACCGCCAGCCCGATCAGAGGGACCTGGCGCCACGACCCCGGCCGGCGACCGCTCACCGCGCTCTCCGGGGTCACAGGGATCAGCGCCCACGCCACCGCATACACCGCCACCCCCACGCCGCCGACGGTGCTCGCCATCACCATGATCACGCGCACCACCAGCGGCTCGATGCCGATGCGATCCGCCAGGCCCGCGCACACCCCGCCCAGCAGCGCCCTGTCGAGCGGCCGGCGCAAAGGCTGGGCCGCATGAGCTCGACGCTGCCCTGCCGGTGCTTGCGCGGAGGCCATCGCTCAAATCATCGCAGCGCAATCTCGAGCGCACGTAGGGGATTACCCCTACGCGTCGATTCACCTCGCGCACGCCTCCTGCGGCCGGGAGGCCGCCCCTTAAAAGAAGGGACGGCCTCTGCGGAGGGTCCAGCCGCCTCCCTCTCAGTCCTCCTGGGCCTGCATCGCCTTGACCTGCTCCTCCAGCTGACCCATCACCGCCGGGTCGCGCAGCGTCGTCACGTCACCCAGCGCGCGGCCCTCCGCGATGTCGCGCAGCAGGCGGCGCATGATCTTGCCCGAGCGCGTCTTCGGCAGATCGTCCGTCCAGATGATGCGCTTGGGACGCGCGAACTTGCCGATCCGCTCCGCCACCGTGTCGCGGATGCCCTCCACCGTGCCCGCGTCGCCCTCCAGCTCGCCCTGCAGTGTCACGAACGCCACGATCGCCTGACCCGAGTCCTCGTCGTGCTGGCCGATCACCGCCGCCTCCGCCACATCCACGTACGCCACGATCGCCGACTCCACTTCCGCCGTCGACAGGCGGTGACCGGAGACGTTCACCACGTCGTCGATGCGCCCGATCACCCACAGGTAGCCGTCACGGTCCCGGCGCGACGCGTCGCCCACCAGATAGGTCTCGCGGCCGAAGCGCTTGAAGTACGTCTCGATGAAGCGCTCATCCTCCTTGTACAGGGTGCGCAGCATCGACGGCCACGGTTGCGTCAGCACCAGCAGGCCCTGGCCCTCCTCGATCGGCTCGCCCGTTGACTCGTCGCGCACCTCAGCGAACACCCCCGGGAACGGCTGCGTCGCCGACCCCGGCTTCGTCGCCGTGATCCCCGGCAGCGGCGTGATCATGATCGCGCCAGTCTCCGTCTGCCACCACGTATCCACGATCGGGCAGCGCCCTGAGCCGATCACCTTGTGGTACCACAGCCACGCCTTCGGGTTGATCGGCTCACCCACCGACCCCAGCAGGCGCAGCGTCGACAGGTCGTATTTGTTCGGCCACTGCGCGCCCCACTTGATGCACGCCCGGATCGCCGTCGGCGCGCAGTAGAGGGTCGTCACGCCGTAGCGCTCCACGATCTCCCACCAGATCCCCTGATGCGGGTAGTCCGGCGCCCCCTCCCACATCACCGACGTCGCGCCGTTGCACAACGGCCCGTAGACGATGTAGGAGTGACCCGTCACCCAGCCCACGTCCGCCGCGCACCAGTACACATCTGTCTCCGGCTTGAGGTCGAACACGTAGCGGTGAGTTGCCGAGACTCCCGTCAGATAGCCGCCCGTCGTGTGCAGGATGCCCTTCGGCTTGGCCGTCGAGCCCGACGTGTACAGGATGTACAGCGGGTGCTCAGCGTCCAGCGGCTCCGGCGGGCAGCTCTCCGCCGCCGCCGCCACGATGTCCTCGTAGTACACGTCGCGTCCCTCTTGCATCTCACACGGCGTGCCCTTGCTCCTGACCACCACGATCTTCTGGAGGCTGGGCAGCTCGCCCATCACCTCATCCACGCGGTCCTTCACCGGCGCCGTCCTGCCCTTGCGCGCCGCGCCGTCCACCGTGATCAGCACCTTCGCCTCGGAGAACTCCATGCGCTCGCGTACCGCCTCCGCCGAGAAGCCACCGAAGACCACGTTGTGCGGCGCGCCGATCCGCGCGCACGCGAGCATCGCCACCACCACCTCCGGGATCATCGGCAGGTAGATCCCCACCACATCGCCCTTCTGCACCCCCAGCTCCTTCAGGGCGCTCGCGAAGCGTTCCACCTGCGCCAGCAGCTCCGCGTAGGTGATGTCGCGCTCCTCACCCTCCTCTCCACGCCAGTGGAACGCCACACGCTCCCCGCGACCCGCGATCACATGGCGATCCAGACAGTTGTAGGAGACGTTCAGCGTGCCGCCCACGAACCACTTGTAGAACGGCGGATCGTCGTCGTCGAGGACGCGGCTCCAGCGCTGAAACCAGTCGAGCTCCTCCGCCTGCGCCGTCCACCAGCCCAGCGGGTCCGCCGCCGCCCGCTCGTACACCTCGGGGTCTTTCAGCAACGCCTGCTCGCGAAACGCAGGCGGCGGCTCGAACTTCTCGACATCGAGCAGAGAGGCGAGCTCCACGTCCAGCTCCTCGCCCTCCGCCGTCTTCGATTCGCTTGCCATTCTGTCCACTCCCTAGCTCGAGGTCCCCGTCATGCCGTTGCGCGGCAGCGCATTCTTCCACCGCAGCGGCGACGCTGGAACGCGCAGACGCCGCCGCTCGTGCGCATCGCCGTCAGCCGAGCGGCATCACCGGCAGGACCGAACGCCCGAAGGTGGAGTTCAGGACCGCAGCAAACGACGCATACCACGCGGCAGCCGCGGTCGCGAGGCCGAGATAGCCACCCCAGTGGAGCACCGTCGTGTTCGCGCCGTCGTTGCCGATCGCCAGCAGGATGAACGTCGCCGCCAGCAACACGAACACCAGCAGCACCGCGCCGCTCGTGCGCAGCGCCGCCACCGCCATGTAGGTCGTGAAGATCGCCCACGCCCACAGATACACGCCCACCGCGTGCCCGGCGTTGCCGCCGATCTGCTTGGCATAGAAGACGTTCAGCGCCCAGAAGGAGATCCAGAACGCACCGAACGAGCAGAACGCGACCGCGCCGAACGTGTTACCCGTACGGAACTCCCACACACCCGCGATCAACTGCACGATCCCGCCGTAGGCCAAGGCCAACCCCAGCACCACCGGCAGTCCCTTTGCGTTTACGAGGTTCGCGTTGAACATCGAGAGCACGAACGTGGTCATCGCGAACGCCCCAAGCCCCAATGGCCCGGGATCGGCCGGTTTCCAGCCCGCCACCACCGGGCGTGTCGGATCCTCGCGCGCGCCCCTGTCTCCCCGCGCGTCGCGCTCAACCGTTGCTGCCGCCATGAGAGCCTCCTTTACGCCGCCACGCTCGGTGGCGACATGACGCCTGTTATCCCTCTCGAACCCGGAGACGTGCCCCAATCCTGCCCGGGACGTACTCCCGGTTCCTGCTCTTGGATTTTTCCCGCTCGGGCGGTTTCCTAATCATCGAATGGAAGCCCGCTGCTGATCTCGGAGAGCGTCCGAAAGGAGCTGGCCGCCCTGCACGGCCCCCGCGGTCAGCCGCGCGCGCCGCGCTTGCGGCGCTTGCGGGTGGAGCCGCCCGAGGAGGGCGCCACCGGAGCCGGTGCCACGCCTGCTCCCGCCGTCGACGCCGCCGGCTGCGCCGAGGAGCGCATCCGTCCGCCCCGCGATGGCCATGGGATCGCAACGCCCGCAGCCCACGCCGGTGGGTCACCGGTCGGCTGGGGCCAGCGGCCGAGCAGCAGGATGCCCATCATCACCATCCAGAAGGCCGGGATCACCTGCAGCTCAGCGCTGATGTCCGGCAGGAAGATGAGCAGCGCAGCGAAGATCCCCAGGGTGGCCATCCAGCGCGGGAGCAGCCCAACCCGCTGGGAGTTGATCATCGTCGCGATCATCCCCGCCACGAGCGCCAACCCCGCAAGCAGCTCGACGTAGCCGACCACGCCGTTGGCCGTGCTCGTCAACAGAGCCTGTTCCACCGCGTGGTTGGAGTGGTTGTGGCCGACCGAGAAGTTGTGCGTTTCGACCGCCGTCACGACCTCGTGGCCGAAGCTCGTCAACACCAGGCCGACCCCACCGCCGATCACCAGCGTCCTGGTCGGGCGCCAGCTCTGGGGTCGACGGAAGCTGACCGCGCCGCCAAGCAGCAGCAGGATCAGCGTCAACATCGCCAGCGACACCGCCGAGAGCACGCCGCCGCCGATCAGAGCAGCCGCGCGGTGGCTCACGAACCTCATCCACGGCGTGCGCGGGCTCACCGCCGGGTTTGCCACGCCCGACAGCGCCGGTGTCAGACCCTGGATCAGGCCCACCGTCGGCGCGCCGTTGATCGTCTCGGTGATGATGATCGCGCTCAGCAGGTACAGGAACCCGCCCGCGAACGCGGGCACGGCCAGCCGGTTGCGGCGCGCCGTCTCCCTTGCGACCTGCTCGGACATATCTCCCGTACTGGGCATGAGCAGGGCAGTCTATGATGTGAGCATGGAAAGTGGCGGACTCGGAGACCTGTTTGGCGACCCAGACGAGCTCCAGCGGCGCCTGACCGAGTTCGCAGAACAGATGCAGGGCAACCAGCGCCTCGCCTGGGCCGACAACGCCATCAAGCTCGCCGTCGACATGACCGTCGCCGCCGTCAACCGCGTCAACGTCCAGGGCAACGCCGAGGCGCAGGCCGAGCAGATCCGCACCGTCATCGCCCGCGTCTTTCCCGAGGCCGTCGCCCTCGTGCGCGAGGCGCGCGAGGGGCTTCAGTAATCAGTCCTGCCGGCGCGTAGCGCGGAGCGCGAAGCGTCGTCCAGGACGGAATCTCAATACCCCGCCGCGCCGGCCTGCTCCGCGGCGCGCTCGGCCTCGCGCGATGCGCGCCCGGCGTGGAGCACCTCTTTGAAGGAGCGAAAGCGGAAGATGAACACGACCGCGCCCAGCCCCACGATCGCGGTGAACGCCGCTACCGCGATCTGCTGCCCCACCGAGTAGGCGGCCACCACCGCCGTGGGGGCGTTGGACGCGAACACCTTCACGAGCAGCGCCTGCTGCACCCCCGCGCCGCCCGGCGTGAACGGGACCGCCCCCGCGACCTGGTTGACGGCGAACACGAGCAGCACGTTCTCGACGGAGCCGCCGACGCGGAAGGCGTCGAGCAGACACCAGAAGGCGGCGAAGCGGCAGATCCACGCCACTGCCTGCAGCGACGCCACTTCGCGCAGGTAGCGCCGCCTGTCCCCGAGGATCGTCAATCCCTGGCGCACGCGCGCCCAGAACGACTTCACGCGCTCGGACAGCAACGCGAACGCGACCAGGCCGAGCACGCCGAGCGTGGTGATCAAGAAGAGCGTCAGGCGAAAGTGCTCGGCGAGGTAGGAGATGTCGAAGGAGCTGAGTTTGGAGAAGTCGGGCGGCTTGGGGAACACGCCCTGCGTGAAGGCGAAGATCAACACGAGCACGCCCACGCTGGCATCGAAGATCGACTCCACGAAGAACGCCGCCGCCACCGTCGGGTAGCGCGAGCCGGGAATCGAGGAGCGCGTGAGGAACAGCTTGATCACGTCCCCGCCGCGCGCGGGGACGATGTTGTTGAAGCCGACCGCCGCGAAGTACGCCCCCCAGATCCGGCGCCACTGGAAGCTGACCGACGGGTACGCGGCGCGCAGGCTGTTGAAGAAGCCGCGCGAGCGCAGCGTCAGGTTCAGCCCGAAGAACGCCAGCCCGAGCGCCAGCGTGCTCCAGTGGACCGCCGCCAGGTCCGAGAAGAACTGACCGACCGCGTCGAAGAACGAGGAGATGCTCTGGCCGAGCGAGGCTGACGCGAGAGGCACGGCACCTAGCGTACGGGGCGCGCATTACAGCGCGCCGAGCACGAGCGCACCCGCCAGCGCCAGCGGCGCCAGAATGAGCCCTTGGCGGGTGTACGCGATCGCCGAGGGTGTGGCTCCCGCTTGGCGGGCCGAGCGCCACCACAGCAGCACCGCCAGCGAGCCCGTGACCGCCAGGTTGGGACCGACGTTGAGGCCGAGCAGCAGCGCGCGCATCGGCAGGTGCGCGCCCGAGGACAGCAGCACCGCGGCCGGCAGGTTGTTGACCGCGACGCTCGCCAGCGCAGCGATCGTCGCCGTCGCAACGCTCCCCGGCGAGTGAAGGACATCTGCCGGGAACGCGCTCGCGCGCGCCAGCGTCCCCAGCGCGACCGCCAGCGAGAACAGTCCCACGAGCGTCGGGACGTCGAGCCACCGCAGGCTCTCACGCCACGCCAGCTCCCCGCCGTATGCGCGCCACACGATCAGGAGCAGCCCGACCGCGAGCACCGGCAGGGCAGCGTTGTGCAGCGCCACGATCAGGCCCGCCGCGAGCAGCGCCCCCCAAAAGCCGAGCCCCAGCCGCAGACCGACCGCAGGCTCCTCGTCGGGCCCGGCACCCCGACCGCTACGCCCGAACAGCCCGCGGCGATGGATCGCGAGCAGCCCCGCCGCCGTGATCGTGGGCGCGGCCAGCGCCACCGGGAGCATGCGCGCGAAGAACGTCGCGCCAGACACGTGCTCGCCGGAGAGCACCAGCAGGTTGGTGAGGTTCGAGCCCGGCAGGAACAGCGAGGACGCGTTGGCCATGAAGATGGCCCCATAGAGAAAAGGCCCAACATCCGCGCCGCGGCGCCGCGCCGTCTTCACGAGCACCGGCGTGAGGAACACAGCCGCGGTGTCCAGGTTGAGCAGCGCCGTCACCAGTGCCACCAGCGCGAGGCACGCGAGCAGCAGGACCACCGGCGGACCGGGCAGGCGCACCAGGCGCGAGGCGGCCGCGTCGAACAGGCCGTCGTTGCCCGCCACGCACCCGATCAGCAGGAGGCCTGCCACGAGCACGAACGGCGGCCACGCCTGTGCGATAGCGGAGCGCGCGGCATCGAAGTCGAGCAACAGGGCGAGTGGGATCAGCAGAGCGCCCGCGAGCCGGCCATACATCCACCGCGCACGCTATCCGCTGGCGCGGCCCACCACCCCGCCAGCCCCTGCCTGCCACGGGGATGCGCTACAAAGTGATCGATGGCACAACCGCGAACCGCAGGTGGTCGCCTCACGGTCGCCGTCACCGGCCCCACGGGGGAGATCGGCCAGGCGGTGGTTGGGGCGCTGGAGCGCTCGCGTGAGGTGGGACGGATCGTGGGCATGGCGCGCAGGCCGTTCGACCCGGACGCGCGGGGTTGGAAGAAGGTCTCCTACCGGCGCGGCGACGTGCTCGATCCACGCGCTGTGAGCTCGCTGGTCGAGCAGGCCGACGTGGTCGTGCACCTGGCGTTCATGATCATGGGCAGCGCCAACGAGAGCCGCGCGGTCAACCTCGTCGGCTCGCGCAACGTGTTCGAGGCGACCGTCGCAGCGAAGGTGAAACGGCTGGTGTACGCGTCGTCGGTCGCCGCGTACGGCTTCCATCGCGACAACCCGCAGCCGCTGACCGAGGAGGTCCCCGCGCGCGGCACCGCCGCCCACTACTACTCGGCGCAGAAGGCCGAGGTCGAGGAGCTGCTCGCGCGCACGCTCATAGGCAGCTCCACCGCGAGCTATGTCTTTCGCCCGTGCATCGTCGCCGGGCCGCAGGCGCCGCTGCTGATCGACAGCCTGCCCTACACGCAGATCTCCGAGCGGCTGCCCGGGCCGGTGCTGGCGCTGCTCGAGGGAGTGCCGATCCTCAAGCCCGTGCTGCCCGACCCTGGCGTGCCCTTCCAGCTGGTGCATCACGACGACGTGGCCAGCGCGATGCGCGCGGCGGTCCTCGGCCGCGGTGCACCCGGCGTCTACAACCTCGCCGGGCCCGGCCAGCTGACGGTCAAGGCGCTCGCCGAGGAGCTCGGCTGGTACTCGATCCCGGTGCCCGAGCTGGCCGTGGACGCGGCGGCGCAGCTGGTCGGGCGCCTCGGCTTCCTGCCCGCGCAGGCCCAGTGGATCGCGGCCTTCCGCGAGCCGGTCATCATGAGCGCCGCCAAGGCGCGGCGAGAGCTCGGCTGGCGCCCCCGACACGACGCGCTTCACACCCTGCGCGAGACGATCGCCGAGACCCGGATGGACAGCCTGATTCGTTAGGGGTTGACGGCGGCTGCACCCCGTGCCGCGTAGGCTACGACCCCGTGTTTGCCGAGGAGGCTACAGACAGCACGCCCGCGCGCCGCAGCGTCGCTGTGGTGACCGACAGCACCCCCTACCTTCCCCAGTCGCTGATCGAGCGCTGGGGGATCGAGCAGGTGAGCCTGTACGTCGGCTGGAACGGCGATCTGCAGCCGGAGAGCAGCTACCACGACCTCGACGCCTTCTACGCCAGGCTGCACGAGTCGCCGCAGCTGCCGACGACCTCCCAGCCCTCGGTTGGCGACTTCCTGGCCTGCTATCGGCCGCTGCTGCTGGCCGGACACGACATCGTCTCCGTGCACATCGCCGGCGGTCTGTCCGGTACCTGCGAGAGCGCGCGCGAAGCCGCGCGAAGCGCCGCCGAGGAGCAGCTTCCTGGCCGGGTGCACGTGCTCGACAGCCAGACGGGCGCCGGCGGCCTCGGCTGCCTGGTGCTGGCGGCCGCCGGTGTCGCCGCTCAGGGCGCCTCGCTCGAGCAGGTGCTCGACAGCGTGCAGCGGGGACGGGAGAGCCTGGACATCTGGTTCTGCCTGGACACGCTCGAGTACCTTCGCCGCGGCGGGCGGATCGGCGCGGCGCAGGCGATGGTCGGCACGGCGCTGAAGATCAAGCCGATCCTCACGTTCGGCACCGAGATCGCGCCTGTGGGACGCGTACGCACCCACCGGCGTGCGCTCGAGCGGATGATCGCCTACCTGCGCGAGCTGCAGGAGCGCGGCGCCACCCAATGGATCGTGCAGCATGCCCAGTCGAGCGACGACGCCGAGCGGCTGGTGGCGGAGGGAACCGCCGTGTTCGGCTTCCCGCCGCTGTTCTGCACCGAGGTCGGACCCGTGCTCGGAGCCCACCTCGGATCGGGGGTGCTCGTCGGCGGGATGACCGCGGCCGCACGCGTCGCGCCCGACAACGGGCAGTAGGCCTCAGCGGCGCCGGCCAGGCACGCGAAGGACGCCGCGCCGCAGGGCTTGCAAACCCCACGGCGCGGGACGACCCGCCGCTCCGGCCCCCCCTTCGAAGTTACTTGACGATCTCGAGAATTCGCTCCATGCCCAGGCGCGTGTGGGGAACGCCCTCCTGGGTTTCCATGAAGCACGCCTGCACGTACCAGCCCGGCTTGGCCGTGATCGTCTCCTGCTGGAAGGCTTCGTGCGAGATCGGGCCCGCGAACTCGAACGGTGCTCCACTGACGAGCTTTTCCAGCCCCTTTTCCTTGCCTGTCAGGAGGCCTTTGACGATCTTCTTGGCGGCGCTCAGGCTCTTGGCGGGGAACGCCACGTCCATGTGCACCAGGAAGCCTTCGTTTTCGAAGCGCACCAGCTCGCCGTCGTGCAGCGTCGTCGGCCCGCGGAAGTCGAACTCGATCGAGCGGATCGTGGCCTGCGGCGCCGGCAGCGTCGCAGGGGACGGGGCGGCCGTCACCGTGAACGGCGCTTTGAGCTTCGGTCCGCCTTCGCCCGCACCGCCGAGCGCAACGTATTGGCCCGGCGCCAGGACCGTCTGGGCTTCGCTGGTCTTACCGGGGTTGACTTCGGCGTCGAACACGATCGAGCCGTACTTGCTCGCCTTGTTGGGATCCTTCCCCGCACCGGCCTTCAACGCAGCTTCGACTTCCGCGACGGTGTAGCCGGGCTTCAGCTCGAAGAGGATCGCCGCGCCTTCCTTGACGCCCGAGGCGGTCGAGACGACATTGACCGCGCCTGACTGCGTTGTCCCCCCGACCGTAATCGAGGACTTCGTCAGTGCGAGCGTCAGTGTGGGGAGCGTCGATGCTTGCGCGGTGCCGGCAACGAGCAGCGTGCCCGCGAGGGCGAACAGCGCACTGAAGGCGAGCGGCGCCACGGACAGTCGGCTACCCAGAGACGCGCGGAGATTCAAGCGGTGCAACATCCCGATGTTCCTTTCTCTCTTGGGCGAGCGTGTGAGCCTAGCCTCTCGCCCCGCCCTGGAACATAGGACGTTTTGCCTATCTTTCGACCCGGTCGCTACCCGCCTATGCGCTCGAGGAACGGTTTGAGTTCCCTGAAGAAGACGTTGCCTTCGACCCCTTCATGAGCTTCCGGCAGAGCTCCAGCTGGATCGTTGTGCGAATACGAGTCCAGTCGATCGATCAACGTGACGTCGGAGGACGGTATGCCGTTCTGCGCCGCAAGCGCTTCGGCCTCCGTGAGCGTCGTTTCTTTCCCTCCTGCGCCAAGGAGCGTGTCCAGTTCCGTGTCGATCGCCAGGATGTGCAGCTGCGAACGGTGAGGCGCTACGTCTTTCAGGTCGCGGCCCATCGTCGTTCGCAGGCCCAGAACCTTCTGCGACGGGGTCTCCACGCCGTTGTTGACCGCGCCGGTGTCGAGCGTCAGGCGAGCCGGGAAGTACCACTCGCTGCCGCTTGCTTCGCGCAGTCCCGTCCCCGACAGCATTTCCGCGTAGCGGCCGACCGGGGTCAGCGCGTTCGCGCCGTTCCAGCCGTGCAGGCCGTCGGCTTCAGCTTCTTCTTCGATCCCTTCTCCGCCGTGTATCTGAGCGGCGGCGAGAGACGTCGGCGAGGTCTTGTAGTTCACCGAGTAGCCGAACCCGGCTTCGTTCGTCGCCGGCGAGTCCTTGGCGGGCGCTCTGAGATCTTCGGGCAGGAACGAGAACTTTTCGAGCTGCGACGGACCTTTCGGTTCCACTGTCGTGAGCGCCGAACCGGTCAACGAGAAGAGCCCGAGATCCGGCGCGGGGATGCCGCCGAACGCCAGCCACGGGGTTTCCCCAGGCGCGTCCAGCGCTTCCAGCCTTGCCTGGGCTTCCGCTTCTGAGGCGATCGACGCCGGACCGCTGCCGCCGTCGTCGTAGACCAGTCCGGAGAGTCCCTTGGCTCCCGGGTGCCCGTTGAAGTTCCACGTGGCGTATGCCGTGACGACCGACCCGCCGAGCGAGTGGCCACCGAGCACGACCTTGCCGCCGAGTGCTTTCGCTTTGTGAATCACGAGCTCCAGATCCTTGACGGTGCGCGCCATGCCCCAGTTCTTCGCGAACTCCACCAGCGCGTTCGGCACGGGTTCGTAGTGGTTCGTGTACCTCCCAACAAGTTCGGCGAAGATCCGTTCGCCCAGCTCCAGGCCTTCCGCCTGGAGTTCCGTGGCGTGTTCGGCCGCATAGGAGGCGCCGAGCTCCAGCCCGATCGCCTCGCCTTCCTGCTCGAGTTTCTCCCCATTTTCGGCGAGATAGCGACCCGCGTCCCGATACTCGACTTCCGCGATCTCTTCAGCGTGCGTCGCGGAGTATTCGCCGGCGTCTCTGCGGATGTCTTCGGCGAGTGCCGGTTCTGCGCCCGCGCTTTCCGCGTAGGCCTGCGGAAAGACCTGTTCGATCACGTACGCTTCAACCTCTTCTCCCACGATCCTGTTCACTTTGGCGTGGACCTCCGCTTCGGCCTGCGGAGTCACGATCGCGGCGACTTTCGCTTCGATCTGCGCCTGGGCTTCCTTGGTGGCCCGGGCTTGATCCTGCTGGTTGTAGCCGAGGTAGTAGTTGAAGAACTGTTCCGTCGGGGTTTCCTCTTCTCCCGTGTTCTCGTTCCGGAGCTCTGCCGGCAGTTCGCCGAACTTGTACTTGGTGAGCTCCTGCTGGTCCTCGAGGAAGTTCTCCCGGCGTTCGACCGCCCACACCTGCCAGCCCGGGGTGGCCGCGACCAGCGACTTGGCGAACGGCACGAAGTAGGCGGCAGCCGCCGACGTTCCCGGCTCGAGCACCAACACGTTCTTTGCTTCTTCGCCTTCGGGGCGGATCTTGATGATCCCGATCTTGTCCAACGTGGTAGTCCCGAGCTGTGGGGTCGAGATCGTTTCCGCTGTGCGTTCGGCCCGCGTCTCGTGCACCTCGACGACGATCCTCTGCACGCTGACCGGGGCGGCGCCGGCCCCCGGAACGATCGCCGTACACGCGGCCAGCGACGCGATCGCGGCCAATGCCAGCCTGCCCCGCGTGAACGACCTCCCCAGATCCTCGAGCATCCCCGTCGCCTCCCTCTCGGCCCGTCCAATGGCAAGACCCCCCGAGGTCCCCATCGGCTTGAACATAAAATACGCCTATGGCGCCATCGGCGCAATGACGCTGGGCCGTCAGTCGTCAAGCCTCACAGCGGGCTCAACATCACCCCTGTCTCCGCGCGCACGTACGCCCAACCCTCCGCGTCGAGGCCCCGGGCGAACTCGTCGACCTTGAATTTCGGGCCGGTGACGGTGAAGGCGACCTGTGCGTTGAGCAGATGCGGGTGCTCGACGATCTTGCATTCCAAGCTCAGTCTTTGCGCCCAAGCGCTCATCGTCCGCTCGAATTCAGCCCGCACGGGCCTGCCCGCGGTCGCGACCATCGTGCGCGTTTCCGGCTGCTGCGCGTCGCGCTCGGCGTCGGTATCCGCCCGTGCCTGCTCTGAGCTGAGCGGCGGATCGGTCTGAACCCACCGGTCGAGCTCCTCGTCCCATCTGCTGATGCGCACGCTCACGGCTGTCTGCTCGCGGGCGAGGACAGTTTCGATCGCGCTGCGCGCGGCCGCAAGCGTGGCCTGGTCAGCCGCGTAAGCGAACAGCAGCCTGCCGTCGTGTGTGATCACTGCGTCGCGCGGGACGGCCGCCTCGACCTCATCGACGATGCCACCGTGCCCGCCGCCGCGCAGCCGCCCGATCAGCTTGTGCAGCTCGCCGCCGCCGTCTGCGACTTCGAGCTCCGCCGTCAGGCGCCAGTCGTCGTCGGCGCCATCGCTCTCTGTCACCATTACGGCTGACGATATCGGGGATCGCCGCTGCAACCGCGACGTCTCCCGCCGCGAGGCGCGACGCGCCGTGCAAGATCGTTCGAATAGTCCAGGCTGGGAATATTCAAGCCCCGCCTTATCGGGCCGACGACGAAGCGGCATCATCCATTTGCGAGATGCTCGATGACGATGCCAGTGACGCCCTCGCGGGATCCCGTACTCGGGGCGGGCGCGCTGCCCGGGGTGCAGGGCGCGCCAGCGCGGGGCAGGTTTCGCTGGAGTTGACGAACGCCCAAGTCGAAGGCATCGTCCGCTCCACTGTCGACGCCCGCGGCCCGAGCCTCAACCTGCTGCTCTCCGGGCTGATCGCCGAGCAGACGATCTCGGAGAGCTCCCTGGAAGAGCGCTACTGGGTCGAGCTGGAGAGCGGACGGCTGTCGCACTCGTTGTTCCGCGGCCTGCTGATACTGGCGCTGTTCATATCCGGCGAAGAGGGCCGCGGCGTCGTGGAAGTCGCGCGACAGCTCGGGCTGAGCCCCAGCACCACGCACCGCTACATATCGACGCTCGTGGCTTTTGGGCTGCTCGTGCAGGACCCCTCCACACGCAAGTATCGGCTCCCGCGATGAACGGTCGCGCGCATTTCGGGCGCAGCAGCTGCGGCTCGCGCCGGCGCTGCGTCGCTGCCATCAGCCGGCACTCCGGCGCCTCAGTCGCATCACTGCCAGGATGGGCACGCTGGTTGGTCCGAGACAGTCGAGTGTGCGCATTGCGACAGGCCGAGCGAAGTCAGTGCTCGCCTCAGGGGCTGAGAGGTAGAAGCTGGCAATGCCGGCGAGGATGACCATGTGACGGCAGTGGTTGCGCAGCGCGCCCAGCAGCGCACGCGCTTCCGCGGTGATCGCAGCGAATCGCTCGGCGGCCTGGTTGCACGTGTCGTAGTGACCGACGAAGTTGTGGTTCGTCGTCCCCACGTCGCGCGGAGCATCGACGAGGCTGTCCAGGAGTGCGCTGATTGCGCAGATCGGGCGGAAGTACGCTTCGTCCACACGCTCGGCTTCCGCGCGCGTGGTCTTGCACGCCGCTGCGGCGAACAGCGCGTGGAGCGACAGGCACGAGATACCGGCCGCGGCCAGCTCCCACCACAGGTAGCCGCCGCGTCCCGCCTGCGTCGCCGTCCACTCGACCAGCTGCGTTTCGCCTTCCACCAGCATTGCGTGGTTTCGACTCTGGGCCTGACCGCAGCGCTCGGCCGCGGAGATCAGCACCGGCTCGATCGTGGCAGTGGACGGTAGATCGCCGATCGCGTCCTGGCAGGAGCGCACGAGATCCGTGAGATATCCGCCGTCGTCGCTCTGCGGGTGATGCTCGTAGTAGTCGGCGCAGGACGCCCCCGGGCTCACCGCGTCGCTGAGCGCCCGGTGCAACTGCAGCCCGTTGCGCAACGGCGCCGTGGCGTCGTCCTCGTTGATCGAATCCAGATAGTCGTACGCGATCTGAAAATCCACGATCAGGCGCACGAGCGACCCCTTGCATCGACGAGACGCGAGGACGGCGAAGAAGGCCGCGGCCTCGGGGTTCAGATGCTCGCTGTTCAGCGTGGCAAGAGCTGCGGCGCGCAGCGCCGGATCGGGGATGCGGCGAGCGCGACGCGTCCAACGACGGATCTCGCGTCTGGCACGGGGATAGATCGTCAGCCAGTACTCGATGCCGGTCATCACGAGCGCGAGGACCTCCCGTGCGGCGGCGATGGGTGTGGTTTGCATACCCCCCATGCTTGTATGGAGGGCGGACGCATCTTAAGCGGACTAAATCAATGTTCTAGTAGGCGCAACCGATCAATGTTCTAGTCCTGCAACGCCAGCTGGGGCGAGACCTGCGATGCGACATACCCAGGAATGGTCAGCACCAGCAGAGCGCCTATTACGATCAGCAGGATCGTCTGAACTGTATGGACGCCTTCCACTGCGAAGGGAACGGGGAAGCCAGTGGTGAGCCTCAGGAACCGGTCGATCAGAAGATGCCCGTAAACACCGGCAACCGCGCCGGTGAGAGCGCCCGTCAGCAGCACCAGCACCGACTCGTACGCGAGCACTGCACGGAGCTGCGACGGGCTGAAGCTGTTGATGCGCAGCGACGCCAGCGACGAGCGCCGCTGCCAGATTCCCGCGCCCATCGCAGCCGCCATCGCCAGACCGGCCGCGATCATCAACAGCAGCGTTATCTGACTCATGCGGCTGAGACCTTCGCGCGCGAGGGTGTCCGCTTTGGCGGATCGTTCAGCGCTCGTTTCGACTGTCAGCGCCGCGTCGCCGCCAAGGAGCCTCTGCGCCGCATGCTGCACCGCCGGCGCATTCGCGCCGGGCCGGGTGGTGACTTCGAGGGCGCTCACTTCCGAGGTGGCCCAGGCGTGCCGGTAGTCGGAGCTGTTCATGATGATCGCGCCGGAGCTCCACCCCAGGTTGGTGGTGGTCGCAGCTATGCGGTAGGCGACCTCCCCGGTTGGCGTTGGCAGGACGAGCACGCCACCGGGCCCGACGTGATGAGCTTCGGCGACCTGCTGGGAGACGGTTATCCAGCCGCCGTGGCGCAGGCGTTCGGTCGCGGTCGTGACATCGCCTTCTTGGACCTGGCTCGCCGGGATCGGCGTTGGTGTGGAGGCGGCGCGGGCGATCACCCACAGGCGCCGGCCGTCGAAGTCCAGGAACCCTCCCTGGTAGGGACGCACGCTGGCGACGCCCGGGATCGCCGCGATGCGAGCCGGAAGTCGCCCGGCCACGAAGCTGCTCGTGGCGAGCTCGTCATTGCCGTTGACGACCCACATGTCCGCGGTGGAGACGTATTCGGAGTAGTCGCGATACAGGCCATGCAGCAGATCGTGGTGGGAGTCTTCGGCGGCCACACAGCCAAAGACGGCGATGGCGCCCGTCGCTGCGAGCGCCAGAGAGCGCACGGTGGTTGCCCGCAGCGCGCGCACAGCCACCGTCAGCATGTTCAGCCGCGACGTGCGGGAGGCGATGCGCTCGGCGAGCTTCAGCGCGAGCTGGAAGCACAGCGGGATGGCGAGCAGCGTCGCCAAAGCCAGCCCGATGATCGCCGCGACGATCGCGGAGGGCCAGAACAGGAGCAGTCCGATGCTCGCGGCGATCAGCGCCGCGCTCGCCAGCGAAAGCCGCAGATGCGCGCCGGCATTCAAGGCCTGGCCGGGTTCGCCGTCCTCGAAGTACACCGCGTCGACCGCACGGCTGCGACGCAGGTCGAGCAGCGGCGGCGCGGCCGCCAAGCACGTTGCCAGCACTCCCCCCGCGAAGGAGACCAGCAACGCGCGTACACCGATCACCGTCTCTGTGCCCAGGGGAAAGGCCACGGCCAGGTAGCTGGGGGTCGCATGGAAGATCGTGCGAGAGAGGAAGTCGCCGATCGCCAACCCGACGAGCGACGCCACCATGCCCAGGCAGACCGCCTGGAAGAGGAGCAGCTTGACGAGCTGCCATGGCTTGACGCCCTGCATGCGCAGGTCGGCGATCATGCGCCTGCGCTCGGGCACGGTCAACAGCATCGCGTTGAACGCCAGCAGCAGCCCCACGATGCCGCTGACGAGGGCGAAGAAGCCGGTCGCCTCGGTGTTCGGAGCGACCGCCTGCTCGATGAGCCCCACTTCTTGGTCGGCGGGAGCGACGGTCAGTCGTCCGGCTGCCAGCACAGTCAGCTCCTTGCGAACCTCAGCCTGCCGACCGGGCGCGGTCGTGACGACGATACGGGTGACCCTTCCCGCGAGGCCCGCGATCTTCTGGACGAAGGCGAGCGGGGCGATCGCGGCCATCGCGCCCGAGAGGCCACCGAGCGCTTCCGGGCCCAGGACCGCGACGACAGCCGCGGGGCTGGCGCGCCCGCGCAGCTCGACGGTCACCCGCCCGGAGGGGCCGCCGGACGCCTGCGAGGCGTCTCGTGACAGCCCGAGCGCTTCGGCCGTCTCGCTCGGCAGGATCACGCCGGGAACGTGGAGATCGTGAAGCGAGATGCTGTGCGTTATGCCTCCGCCGAGCGCCAGCAGGCTCGGCGCCGCACTCGCGAGGTCTACCGCGACGCGGCGGCCGTTTTTTCCGACCAGCGATGCGTTCTGGTCGAGGATGGGCGCGGCCAGCGCCACACCCGGCAGCCGCTGCACGCGCCGCAACAGGTGTTCGTCCAGGCCATTGGCGTCGCGCGAGAGCAACTGCAGGCTCGCCGTTCCCGCGATGCCGCGGACGATCGCGCTGGAGGCGTCGGTGATGCTGCTGTTCGCGATCTGCACAGCGAACACGAGGGCCACGCCGATCGCGATCCCAGCGCCGGCGAGCAGCTCCTGCACGGGACGCGTGCGCAACCGCCTGCCGTAGAAGTAGAGGAGCCCTGAGAAGCGCACTGCGCCTACCCCAAAGCCTGGCGGGGCAGGAAGGACGGCATATCGTGCTCGGAGCTGGGCGGAAGGAGCTTGCCGTCGCGCAACGTGCAAACCCGATCGGCGATGGCGGCAGCCTGCGGATCGTGGGTGACGAGCAGCACGGCGACCTGCTGCTGGCGAGCGATGTCGGCGAGCAGCGCGAGGATTTCCCCTCCGCGCTGGCTATCCAGGCTCCCGGTCGGCTCATCGGCGAGGATCAGCCGCGGCTCGTTGATCAGAGCGCGGGCGATCGCCACCCGCTGGCGCTCACCGCCGGAGAGCTGATCGGGCGTGTGATTCAGACGCTCGCCCAGCCCCACGCGCTCGAGCCATGGGATCGCGGCCTTGCGGGCCTTGCCGAGCGGAACGCGGTCCGCGAGCAGCTTGATCGCCGCGTTCTCGACCGCCGGCACGCCGGCCATGAGATGAAAGGACTGGTAGACGAAGCCGATCTTCTGGCGCTGGTAGTCGGCCGCGTCGCTCGCCGAGAGCGCAGCGAGGTCCCGGCCCTCGAAGAGCACGACTCCCGAGTCGGGCTCCGCCATCCCCGCAGCCAGCATCAGCATGGTGCTCTTGCCGGAGCCGCTGGGGCCATGCAGAGCAACGATCTCGCCCGAGTCGATGGAGAGACTCACGCCGTCGACGGCGCGTACGACCTGACCGCCAAAGCCTGGGTAGTGCTTGACGACGTCCTGGAGCTCGAGGACGACGCCGAGCGCACGACCGCTCACCGCCAGCGCGCTCCAGGTTCCGCCACGTCCGCACGCCGATTCGTGCGCCGCAACGGGACGACGTCCGCGTCGTGAGGCTCGACCTCTCCACGCAGTTCGCCGTTGTCGATCGACAGCGCGCGGTCGACGCCCGACAAGCCCTGGGCTTCGCCGGTGCTCATCAGCACGGCTGTGCCTTCGTTGGCGATCGATCGCAGCAGCGTCAGGAGCGGATCGCGCTCGAGTAGATCGACGCCATTGGTCGGCTCGTCGATCACGAGCAACGCCGGCGAGGTGACCAGCGCGCTGGCGATCGCCACGTGTGCGACCTCCGCGCCATCGAGCTCGTGACACTCGAGCTGACCGCACGGCTCCGCGCCGACACGGACGAGCATCTCCTGCGCGCGACGCATCGCATCGGTCGGCGAGGCACGTTGGGCGAGCAGCCCGGCGGCGATGTGCTCGACCACGAGACCGCCGTCCCCGGAGGAGAAGCACGTCTGGCAGTAGCCGATGCGCCTGCCCAGGACGCTGTTGCGCCAGCGAGCAAGATCCCGACCTTCGAAGCTGACGGTGCCTTCTTCGGGTCGCTCGATCCCAGCGGCCACGCGCAGGAGCGTGCTGCGACCCGAACGCCGGGCGCCCCATACGGCGATGAGCTCGCCCGGTTCGATGGACAGCGAGACGTCTTTGATGGCCACGTGCTCGAGCCTCCCACGCCGATACCGCTTGGTCGCGTGCTCAATGGAAAGCAGGCTCATCGCGCGTTGTGCTCCGCTTGCGGCTCGAACTCCGCTGCGCGAAGCTCAGCGCGTGCGTAGCTGATCCACGCGAGCTGCGCGTCGATCATCCTTCGGCGCTCCTCGATCAGCAGGCGCTCCACCACGCCGGCGACCCCAAACGACGCTGCTCCCTCGCCGCGCTGCGGTCTGGCCAGTTCCTGAGCCTCGCGAACGCATTCCTGCTCGTAGCGCGCGATGAAGTCCACCGCTGCGTCGATGCTCTGCACGCCGGCCAGCGTCATCCGTCCGAGCATCTCGACACGTTGCGGATCGGTGCGGACGCGCTCGGCCAGCCATCCCCGATATGCGCGCGCGCCGCGGGCGGTCGCCCGGTAGGGGGCGCCCGCCTTCGCGCCGCGCCGCGCACCGGTGGTCGAACGGCCGGCCATCTTCTCTATCAACCCCGCGTCCATCAGACTCCCCAGCGCGGCGTAGATCGAGGAGCGGCCCGCGCTCAGGAAGGCGCCGAACCGCGCCTCGAAGCGCTGGCCGATCTCATAGCCGTGACTCGGCTTCTCGATCACAAGGCCAAGAACCGCGCACGCGACCTGCGATCGCAGCGCGGCGAACCCCGCTAGATCCCCCGTCCGTTCCTCGAAAACATGCTCGCCAGGCACCGCCGACTCCTCCGAACACCGACCATCCGATCCCAATTCGACCGATATCGTACCGGTCATTCCAAACTTTGCAGCTAGCCGAGCAGATAAAAACATAGTAGGTTTTCAATTGTCTGTCCAGTGCCGGCCGCCGTCGGAGGCTCCTCAGCCCGAGGAAACGGGCTCGAACGGCCTCAGCGGGGGAGATAGATGGTCCTCGATGTCTCTCACTTCGGAGGTCATCGCCTCCCGGGTGGCTCCAGCAAGTGGAGAATGCCTCCGAATAACCGCGACCGGGCACTCCTCGCTACGCTTCCAGCGTGATCAGCCAAGGAGACACCGCTCCCGATTTCGAGCTTCCCGACCAGGACGGCAACCCGGTCGAGCTCTCGAGCCTCCGTGGACGTCCAGTTGTCCTCTACTTCTACCCCAAGGCGTCCACGCCCGGGTGTACCACCCAGGCGTGCGGCGTTCGCGATCACCGCGCCGACTACGCGAAGGCGGACGCCGTTGTGCTCGGGGTCTCCCCCGACCCGGTAGCGAAGGTCAAGAAGTTCCACGACAAGGAGGGGCTCAACTTCGCGCTACTGGCCGACGAGGATCACGCCGTTGCCGAGCGCTATGGGGTCTGGGTCACCAAGAGCATGTACGGGCGCACCTATCTCGGCAACGAGCGCACGACCTTCATCATCGATCCCGCCGGCAAGGTCGCCGACGTGCTGCGCAAGGTCAAGCCGGCCCAGCACGACGAACTGGTGCTCCAAGCACTCGATCGAGTCACCCCCGCCTCGGTCTAACTCGCCGAACGCCCTCGCCGGTAAGGCACAGCGCGGGCGGGAGGCGATGTACGCGTGTCGCCCGCGGGACTTGCGAGCTGCCGCTCGAGGTCCGTGAACGCTTCTATGATGTCAGGGGCCTCGTATGCGCGGTTGCGGCGGCCAAGCGTGATCTGGTGCAGGATTCCCGCCTGGACGAGGCGCTGGATCGCGTCGTTCGCCGGCTTGAATGTACGACCGACTAGATTTGCTGCGCTCTCGGCCGTGAGCACCGGCGCGCCGGGGATGCAGTGAAGCAGCAGATCAGTCGCTGAGTTGGCCCGGACCCGGCCGAGACGTTCGCGCCACTCCCGCTCGAGGGCGACGGCACGGGACTCGAAGGTGGCGGCGTCGGCCACTGAGCGGACGCAGGCCCCGGCGAAGGTCGCCAACCAAGCATTCGCGCCCGCGATGGCATCGGATGAGCTTGGCGAGCCTACGTACCGAGACGCCCCGAGCCCGCCTACATAGTCGCGTGCGAGCGTGGCGAGGACGAGCGACACTGGTGGCAGTACGCGTGCAGCGAGCCCTCTGCGACGCAGCACGAGGTGGATGATCGCGCGGCCTGTGCGACCGTTGCCGTCCACAAACGGGTGGATGGTCTCGAACTGAGCATGGGCGATTGCGGCCTGTGCGACTGCAGGCAGGTCCTCGGTGTTGCAGAACGCGCAAAGGTCCTCCATGAGATCCGGGACGAACTCGTGGGGCGGCGGAACATAGTCCGCCGAGCATGGGTTGTAGCCGCTGCCGCCGATCCAGTTCTGGACCTGCCTGAGGCTGCCTCCGTAGACATCCAGACGCGTGCCAGCGAGAAGGCGTCGGTGGAGCTCCAAGAGCAGGTCCACCGTGATCTCGTCTCCTGACCCGATCTGCTCAACGCCGTAGAGCATCGCGTCGATGTTGCCCAGCACCTCAGTAGCCGTTACATCAGACGACGTCTCGTGCAGCGAACGGACAGCCTCAGCACGAAGGAGCCGCCGCGCCCCGATCTCGAGCCCCTCGATGCGCGATGAGGCCACGGACTCAGCACGCAGCAGAATCCGCGCGAGGGCCTCAGTGTCAACAAGGGCCCTCGCCTCGGCGTTCAACCTGGCGATTGCGGCCTCGGCGTCGGCTATGTCGGCGGCAACGTCTCCGTCGAGCACGAAACGGCGGCCGACCAGCGGGTCGGGGAGGTAGGCAGCGTAATCGCAGAAGCGACGGTCGCGACGCGACACCCCGCTGCCCACGACATTGCTTTGCCAACGACGGTTCAAAAGCTTCGACATGGTCTAACCTTAGTGGAGTTTAGTATACAACCTCCAATAACGACGCCCCGTATCGGAGGTCGGGCAGCTCGGCTTTGCGATCATCCTCGCGCGATGGCAGCCGAGAGCGACGATCTGCACGTACGGGATGCATCTCAGCGCGACGGCGCGGCGTGCGCGGCCATCTACGCGCCGTATGTGACGGACACAGCGATCACGTTCGAGACCGAGCCGCCGTCGGGCGAGGAGATGGCGCAGCGCATCCTGGCCGCGTCACAGCGCCATGCGTGGCTGGTGCTCGAGCATCGCGGGCGGATCGTCGGCTATGCGTACGGAGGCACCTTCAGCGCGCGGGCCGCGTATCGCTGGGCGTGCGAAGTCAGCGTCTACCTCGAGCTCGGCCGCCGGCGCACGGGCGGGGGCAGGGCCCTCTACAGCGCGCTGCTCCCGCGGCTCGCCGAGCGGGGGTTCCGCGTGGCGACCGCAGGCATGACGCTTCCCAACGATGCCAGCGTGGGCCTGCACCGGGCGATGGGATTCGAGCAGGTCGGCGTCTACAGGCGCATCGGCTTCAAGCACGGCGCCTGGCACGACGTCGCCTGGACGCAGCGCACCCTCGCCGAGGGCGAGGACCCGCCCGCTGAGCCCTCGTAGCCGCGCCCCGTCGAGCCAGGCCCGCAGGCGCGGAGCTCGGCGCTGCTAGCGCAGCAGCCGCGACAGGCGCCGGTCCTTGAGGACCCGACCCTCCGTCTGGCATACGGGGCAATAGGCGATCACGTAGTCCTCGAAGTGGACTGCCTGCAGGGTGCTAGCGCAACGCGGGCACGGCTCGCCCTCGTGGCGATGGACGCGCAGCGGCATCGGCAGCTTGTCGGGGATCGGCAGAGTGACCGTCTGCTCGTAGTGGGCGATCGCCTCGCCGAGCGTCCCGACAATTGCATCGCGCAGCCGCTGCGCCTCCTGCTCGTCGAGATCCGCGCCGCGCTTGTACGGCGACAGCTTCGCCGTCCAGAGGATCTCATCGACCCACGAGCGCCCGATGCCGGCGATCGCGTGCTGGTCGCGCAGCAGCGCGTGGAGCGGCCGCGGCGCGTCGAGCAGCGGCTTCAACCGCTCCCACCCACCCGGCTGCGGCCACGCTTCCGGACCGAGCGTGGCGAGCGAGTCGTCGCGCTCGAGCTCCTCCGCGCGCAGCAGCTTCACCCATGCGGCCTGCTTGGAGCCGAACTCGCGCAGGCGCAGCTCACGCCCGTCGTCCAGGCCCACGAGCAGCCGCGAGGTGCGGTCTCGGGGCCCGGCGGGCTTGTCGTAGAGCTGCAGGCGCCCGGCGGACATCAGATGGATCAGCAGCGCCAGCCCCGGCGAGGACCCGTCATCCCCGTCGACCTCCACGATCAGGTGCTTGCCGCGGCGGCGCACGCCCGACACCCGCCCGCCCTCGAGCGCCGACAGCGGCGGGTCGAAGGTCTTCAGCGCGTTTATGCCCGTCGCCCGCGCCGACTCGATGCGGGCGCCGGCCAGGGCGGAGTCGAGCAGGCGGGCGGTGATCTCCACCTCTGGCAGCTCGGGCATGGTCCTTTCATCCTAGGATGGCGCCCGAGGCCTCAGCCCAACGCAACTGGCAGCGGCAGGCTGAAGGTCGCGAAGCCGTGCCTGGTGGCGTGGGCGTTGGCCGCAACCTCGCTCTTCAGCCTGTAGATCGCAGCCTTGGCATTCGCCGGGACGGTGAGGACGATGCGGAAGCGACCGCTGGTGGGCGGGATGAAGGTCTTGGCGATCGTCGTCTTGCCGCATTCGAGCTGCTGTTCGACGATCACGGGCGCGATCGGCTTGGTCAGCGGGAGCGTCACCTGCCCGGAGAGCGTGACCGTCGTGCCGGTGGCCTTTGGCGATTCGAGCAGCAGGCGCCTCGTGAGCTTGAGCCCCAGCGAGCGCAGCTTGCCGATCGCGGCGGTGTAGCGGGTGTCGACGCTTTCCCGGAGCTTCGCCGGAGGCAGGGGCGCGGTGGTTGTGAACTCGCCGTTTGCGCTGACCGTGGCGGTCGCCACCTGCTTGTTCTTCGTGCCGAAGAGAAGCTTGACCTTCTTGCCCACGAGGCTCGCGGCGGCGCTGCCGCCGAGCAGCACGCGACTCCCGTGGATGTAGACATCGTTGAGGACCAGCTGCGCGTTGCTGCAGCCCAACCGTAGCTCTTCGATCGCCTTGGGAGTTGAGGCTATGCCGGCCGTCGTGGTTGGTGTGACGGTCGTCGTCGTCGTGCCCCCCGTCGTGGTGGTCCCGCCGCCATGAACGACCGGCGCAACGTCCGTCGTGAGCGTGACGGCTTCGGGTTCGTATGCAACCCCGAAGATGGCCGCGCTCGGACCACCGATCGACGAGAACGATCCCCTGCTGGGAGACGCGTGGCTCATGATCTTGAAGGTCTGCCCGAGCGGAGGTTCGTATCCGCCTTCGTCGGTCACCGAGAGGGCGCCCGCGAGCGACGCGCTACCGCCGACGAGCAGCTGATCGAATTCGGTGCCCGGCGTCGGGCCCGCAATCCCGATCGCGAGCGTGCCACCGCTTTCCTCGGTGTAGTCGCCCGCGATCGTCAGCGGGCCGGGGGCATCGCCCGGGGCGAGGACTCCGCCTGTGTCGGTCAGCGATCCAGCCACCGTTCCGGTGCCGCTGAGGGTGCCCGCCGCGAGCGTGATCGGGACCGGCGTGGTGGCTTCTTCGAAGGTGAACTGACCGACGGTGCCGGCGTCCTGAAGGCTTCCGCCTTCGATCGTGAGAGGTCCGGTTTCCAGGGTGGTGCCGCTGGCGACCGTCGTCGTGCCACCCGTCAATACGAGGCTGTCCCCGCCCAGGCCGTATGTGGGTCCGGAGTTCGGTCCGATTCCCGCGGCGGTGAAGGTGCCGTCGTCGCCCCCTCCTGTGTAGAGCCTGAGCCCGTGAGCCAGCGTGATCGTGCTCGTCGTGGTCACGAAGCTGGAGCCGCCACCGAACTCGAAGTCCGGATTTTCGATCGTGATCGGGCTTTCAGTCCTGATCGTGCTGCCCGGATCGAGATCCGGATACAGGCCCGGTTCGATCGAGAAGGTGCTACCCGCGTCCTGGCGCAGTTCGATTTTTTCCTCCTGTCCACTGGACCACTTCACGGGACCGCTCAGTTCAAGGATCTGGGGTCCGCGCATGTAGCCCTTGACGGCCTGGGTGAGAGAGGTCAGTGTCGAGACTGCGGCAGGGTTGCCAAAGTAGATCGCATCTTCTTCGGAGATTTCGAGTCCCCCGCCCTGGATCGATCCCGCTTCACCGCCGGTGAACGGCTGCGTGATACGGACCGTGATGTCGGCCGGCCAGCAGGCAACAGAGGACGACGTGGGACGCCCGGCTGACCAGAACGCCCCTTCCCACCACTGACCGTCGTTGGGCCCGGTGAACTCGTCGGTGCAGGTCGCCGCCGCCGCGGACGCGCTGAACACGCCGCCGAGAGCCGTCGCAAGCACGACCGCGAACAGCGCGCGCCTCAACGCGCCACGACGCGATCGCCTGCTGTCGTCATCCCCCCCATCTGGGACGGATCCTACGATCCGCCCCAGACGGCTTGTCTACATGTGACAATCCGCGCGCCACTCAGTACGCGCTGATCGACGGCCCTTCGTACTTGACGCCCGCCGGGCTGGTCCAGCGCACGCGCCAGTACTTGCCCGCGGTGGAGGAGTTGAAGCTCCAGTAGCCATGGCTGTTGGTGGTGACGGTCTTCAGCGTGGTGAAGCGCTTGGCGCCCTTGCGCTGCACGAGCACCGTCACTTTGGTGGCTCCGCTCGCCGGGCGCACCAGACCCCACAGCGACACGCCGTGCTTCTGCTTGGTCACCGTGAGCGGTATCGGCCAGCTGTAGTAGAGCGGCTTGGGAGTGCCGTTGATGTACTCCAGGCCGGTCTGGAAGCTGGCGCCTGGTTCCGAGCCGCCTATCGGGTCGTCCTCGAGCAGGTACTGGGAGAACGCTGCCACGCGAGGGTTGTCGTAGGCGATGCGTTCGGCGATCGCGTCGTATTCCGCCTGCTTGGAAGCTGAGACGCCGAGGTACTTGTTCGGCTTGCTCTGAACTCCGAACTCGGTCAGGTAGATCGGCACGTTCGCCGGGATGGCGTGCGCTCGAGCGGCGGAGTTGAGCGCGTTGGTCAGCCGCGAGAGCGAGCCGATCGACACGTCGTCGCGCTGCGGGAAGACGTAGTACGGGCCGGCAGGCAGCGTGTATGCGTGGTGTGAGTAGCCCGCCATCTGCAGCTCGCTGCAGGAGCTCGATTTCTTGTACTTCGCGTTCAGGCACAGCGCTTCGCGCATGAAGGCGAGCGGCGCCACCGGGTGTTTCAGCGCCTTGGCTTTTTCGCTGCGCAGGAGGCTCTTGACAGAGTCATAGCCGGCAGGCGCCGTTTCGCCGAACAGGACCTTCGGGTGAGCCAGTCCTGCCGCTTTGAGACCCGCGTAGCCGGCCTGGTAGAGGCCGCGGTAGATCCGCCCGGAGGCGGGCGTTCCGTTGGAGTTCCACTGCGGCATCAGGAACACCGACTCGTTGGGCTCGTTCCAGATCGCGTAGACGGAGACCTCCGAGCCGAACTCACGAGCGACAGCGGTCATGAATTCTTCGAAGTCCTTGGGATCCGGACGGGTCACGTACGGTGCTGTGTGGTTGGAGGTGGCCCACCGGGGCGCGGGCGCGGTGACGGTCAGCAGCACCGGCCATTTGCGAGCCTGAGCTTCGGCGAGCAGGACCGCGTACTGCCCCCAGTCGTAGCTGCCGGGGTTGGTCGCTTCGAACTTGGGCGTGGTGGCGCTGGTGGGATCGGGAGCCACGGAGTCCCAGTTGAGCTCGACGCGCAGGGCTTTTACGCCGAGGTGCTGCATCTGTTCCATCGCATGCGGGCGCGTGCTGGGGTTGAGCAGCACGGCGGCGCCCTCGAAGTAGGTGGTCTGGTTGTTCGAGGCCAGCGCCTGAGAGGCGCCGGCAGAGCCCGCCACGAGCGCCGTGGCGAGCAGTGAGAGGAGGAGTGTGCGGAGTTTGGGCATGGTCGCTTGAGACACCTCAGCGCAGAGAAGGTTGCGGTCTTTGTAGGTTGGGGGCCGTGAGCACTCCGATTGCGCCAGACGACATCGTCCAGACCCCTGCGGAGGCGGAGGCTAACAGCCGCCCCCCACTGCTCGTCCTGGAGCCGCTGCTCGCCTTTCTGGATGCCCACGGGCTGGGCGACGGCGAGATCCGCGCCTCGCCGATCGGCGAGGGGCATTCGAACGTCACCTACCTGATCGAGCGGGGCGAGGCGCAACTCGTCCTGCGCCGGCCTCCACGCCCGCCGCTGCCCCCGAGCGCGCACGACGTGCTGCGCGAGGCGCGCCTGCTGCGGGCGCTGCACGACACGCCTGCGCGCGTGCCGGCCGTGCTGGCGGTGTGCGAGGACAGCACGACGATCGGATCGCCGTTCTACGTGATGGAGCTGGTCGAGGGCGAGGTGATCGTCGCGAGCGTCCCCGAGAGCCTGGACACGCGGGCCGAGCGCCGCCGTATCGGCGAGCAGCTGATCGACTCGCTCGTGGAGATCCACGCCGTCGACTGGCGCTCCGCGGGCCTGGAGGGCTTCGGCAAACCGACGGGCTACCTCGAACGCCAGCTGCGGCGCTTCTCCGGGTTGTGGGAGCTCAACAAGACGCGTGAGATCCCATCTGTGGAGACGGTGGGGAGCTGGCTGGCCGAGCACATGCCCAGCTCCGGACCGGCGACGATCGTACACGGCGACTACCGGTTGGGCAACACGCTGTTCGCCGACGAGACCCCTGCCCGGCTGGCGGCGGTGCTCGACTGGGAGATGGCCACGATCGGCGACCCGCTGGCCGACCTGGGCTACCTGTGCATGATGTGGACCGAGGCGAGCGATCCCGCTGGCGGCCTGCGCGAGCAGCTCGGCAGGGTGACGCGCGCCGAGGGCTTCCCCACCCGCGGCGAGCTGATCGCGCGCTACGAGGAGCGCTCGGGCCGCTCGATGAGCGACATGCGCTGGTACACGACGCTGGCGGTGTGGAAGAGCATCGTGTTCATGGAGGGCAACTACAAGCGCGCGATCGCCGGCACGACCGACGACCCCTACCTGGCCCAGTTCGGTGAGGGAGTGCTCGAGCTGGCGCAACGCGCCGAGGAGGTGGCGCTCGGTGGCTGAGCCGGCCCAGAGCCCTGACCGGGCCGCACGCAGCGCCCTGCTGATCGACTGGGGCGGGGTGCTCACGAGCAACCTGTTCGAGTCGTTTCACGCGTACTGCCTGCGCGCGGGCATCCCCCCGGAGACCCTGATGGGGCGCTTCCGGACCGACCCGGCCGCGCGCGAGCTCCTGATCGCGCTGGAGAAGGGAGAGCTGGAGGAGGATGCGTTCGAGCTGCAGTTCGCCGCGCAGCTCGGCGTCGCGCCCGATGGTCTCATCGACGGGCTGTTCGCGGGCGTGCACCCCGACAAGGCGATGGTGGAGGCCGTTCGCATGGCGCGTGCCGCCGGGGTACGCACGGCGCTCGTCTCGAACTCCTGGGGCGTTCACCGCTATCCGCACGAGCTGTTCGACGAGCTGTTCGACGGAGTGGTGATCTCCGCTGAGGAGGGTATGCGCAAGCCGACGCGGCGCATGTACGAGCTGGGCGCCGAGCGCGCCGGCGCGGAGGCCGCCGAGTGCGTCTACGTGGACGACCTGCCCTTCAACCTCACCCCCGCCCAGGATCTCGGCATGGCCACCGTGCACCACACGAGCGCCGAGAAGACGATCCCCGAGCTCGAAGAGCTGCTGGGCGTCACCTTGAGCGAGTAGCTCCCGCCGCTCACGCCAATCGCCGCCGAGGCTCGTCAACGCTCATGTGTGGGCGTGCTCGCGCCGAAATATGGACGATGACGATGCTTATTGCCAACGAGCATCGCGCTCGGATGGGGACGACAACGAACGTCGACGGAGGCTTCGATCCGAGCCTGATGACGAGGGCGCTCGCCGGCCTGTTCGCGGCGGGAGCGACGCTGGCGCTGATCACTGTGGCACTTCCACATTCCGCGCACGCGAGCAATGTCGGCCTGCTCACGATCGTGGGCATCGCCTACATCGTCGCCGGAGTCCTGTTCTGGCGTGCGGACACCGTTCCCGGCTGGATCTTGCGCGTGGCGCTGGCGCTGGGCAGCACGCTGATCACGGGCGTCGCGTATTTCTCTGCGCAGAGCCCCAGCCCTCTGGTCTTCTTCTACCTGTGGGTCTTCCTCTACTCGGCGTACTTCTTCAGCAGCAGGGAGATGGTGGCCCAGATCGTCTACGTCGGGCTCGCGTTCGCCGCTCTGCTGGCCGCCAGGCCACCGTCCAGCGGGATCCCCGCGTGGTGGCTGGTCGGCATGGGCACGCTGCTCGTCGCCGCGATCCTGATTCGCTCGATGCGCGATCGGGTCGAGCTGCTGATCGCGAGTCTCTATGACGCCGCCCGCACCGACCCGCTCACGAAGCTACCGAACCGGCGCGGCTTTCGTGAACTGCTCGACCTCGAGCTCGAGCGCGCGCGCCGCGGCACGGGACAGATGACGTTGGTCGTCGGGGACATGGACCACTTCAAGGAAGTCAACGATCGCTCTGGCCACCGCGCGGGCGACGCCGCCCTGCAGCGGGTGGCACGCGTCTTGGAAGCCGGCAAGCGTTCGATCGACGGTCTCGCGCGGGTGGGCGGCGAGGAGTTCGCGTTGATCCTGCCGGACAGCGATCTTCACGCTGCGTTGGCGATCGCCGAGCGACTGCGCTGTGAGGTGCGCGACGAGTTCGCCAGGGACGCCGTGGCGGTGACCATCAGCTTTGGCGTGGCGAGCTACGGGCAGCACGGCGAGACCGCCGCTTCGCTGCTGCGGACGGCCGACGAGGCGCTCTACGCGGCGAAGGCGAATGGCCGCGACATGACCGTGCTGTACAGCCACACGCTCCAGGAGGCGCCGCGCTCAGACGCGCAGTCGCGCGACATCCAAGCGGAGCGCTTCATCGCGGTCGTCCTCGACCTGGCCGAGACGGTCGACCTACGCTTCAGCGGCAGCGCGCGACACTCAGAGACCGTGGGACGGTACGCCGAGATGATGGCCCGCGAGCTCGGCCTGTCCGAGCAGCGCGCAACCCGTGTGCAGCTGGCGGGCCGGCTGCACGACATCGGCAAGGTGGGTGTCCCGGACAGCATCCTCGGCAAGCCGGCCAAGCTCACCGAGGAGGAGTTCGCGATCATCGAGCGCCACCCTGAGCTCGGCGCCCAGATTCTGGAACACCCGAGCCTCGCCGATGTGCGCGGGTGGGTGCGAGCACATCACGAGCGCCCCGACGGCCGCGGCTATCCGCTGGGGCTATCCGGTGAGGGGATCGCCATCGAGGCACGCATCCTGGCGGTGGCCGACTCATACGAGGCCATGACCAGCGACCGCGCGTACAGCCCTTCGATCGGACATTCCGCCGCCGGCGCGGAGCTCGAGCGCTGTGCCGGCACCCAGTTCGATCCGCGCGTGGTCAACGCGTTTCTGGCCGTCCTCGAGCGCGACGGCGAGCACGCCCAGGCGGCGCTCGCACACCTCAGCCAAGCATCTACCGTGTAGCTATGCTCTCTTGCCGCGGCCGTAGAGCAGTTTGAACAGCCCGGCCAGCAGCCGCGACGTGCGCGACTTGTACGGGTACATGAAGAGTTCCTTCTTCATGGCCAGTTTCCCGGTGACGACGATCGCCTGCTGGGAGCAGTACTTGCGGATCCCGCCGGCGCCGTGGCGCGAGCCGATGCCGGACGCCTTGGCGCCGCCCATCGGCAGCTCGAGCACGGTGTAGTTGATCATCGCGTCGTTGACGTTGGCCGCGCCCGCCTCCAGGCGCCGTGCGATCGCCTCGCCGCGCGCGGCGTCGCGTGAGAACACGGAGGCACCGAGGCCGTAGGGAGAGTCGTTGGCCAGGCGCACCGCCTCGTCAGCGTCGGCGACCTTCATGATCGGCAGCGTCGGCCCGAACGTCTCCTCGGTCATGCACTTCATCGTGTGGTCCACGTCCACGAGCACCGTGGGCTCGTAGAAGCGCCCCGCTCCGGGCACCTGCTGACCGCCCGCGAGCACGCGGGCGCCCTTCTGCACGGCATCCTCGACGTGGTCCTTGATCGTGTCCAGCTGGGGCGGGAAGGTGATCGCGCCCACCTCGACCGTGCCGAAGCCTCCCGCGGGGTTGCCCACGCGCAGCGCGCGCACCTTCGCGGAGACCTTCGCGACGAACTCGTCGTACACCGGCTCCTCCACGTACACCCGCTCGATCGAGATGCACGTCTGGCCGGCGTTCTGCATCGAGAAGTACGTGGCGAAGTTGGCCGCCCGCTCGAGGTCGGCGTCGGCGAGCACGATCATCGGGTCCTTGCCGCCCAGCTCCAGCGACGCGGGGATCAACCGTCTGGCGGCGGCCTCCGCGACCTTCCTGCCCGTGCGCGTGGAGCCCGTGAACATGATCATGTCCACCTCCTCCACCAGCGCCGAGCCCGTCTGACCCCGCCCGGTGGCGATCTGCAGCACGTCCTCCGGCAGCCCGCACTCGCGTAGGCCTTCGGCCATCAGCAGCGAGGTCAGCGGCGTGATCTCGGAGGGCTTGAGGATCACGCTGTTACCGGCCATCAGCGCGGGGATGCAGTCGCCGAAGGAGTTCGTCAACGGGTAGTTCCACGGGCCGATCACGCCGATCAGCCCCAGCGGGCGGTGGCGCAGGATCAGCTTCTTGCCCTTGACCAGCACCTGGCTCGACTTGACCGACTCGTCGGCGAGGTACTCGGGGCCCTGCTTGGCCCAGAAGCCGAACGCGTTGCCCGCGTAGCCGATCTCGGCGAGGTTGGCGTCCTCGTAGGTCTTGCCCGTCTCCGAGACGATCGTCTCAGCCACGCGCTGGGAGTTGTCCATCAGCCACTTCTGCGCACGCAAGAGCACCCGCGCGCGTCCGTCGAAGCCGTATGCGTCCCACTCCGGCTGCGCCCTGCGCCCGCGGGCGGCCATCTCCTTCACAGCCTCTGCGCCGAGGTCGGGTACGGTGCGTACCGTCTCCCCGGTGGCGGGGTTCTCGACCGCTATATCGTCGCCTGGATGGGAGCCTGGGCTCTCGGCCTGCAGTATCTCCTGCTCGACGTGCTGCTCGACACTCGCCATCTCCGCTCCCCTGTTCGCTGAAGGCTTGTAACGAACAAGGCTAGCTCATAAGCAAGTCTCAGCTGGATAGCTCTATCGAGTCGATCCCGATCGGCTCTGAAGGCCGATCCGAGCCGTCGGTCGAGACGCCCTCGAGCTTGTCCACCACGTCCATCCCATCGGTCACCTGGCCGAAGACGGTGTGCTTGCCGTCCAACCAGGAGGCCGCCTCGGTGGTGACGATGAAGAACTGCGAGCCGTTGGTGTCGGGCCCGGCGTTGGCCATCGCCAGCGCGCCGCGCACGATCTTGTGAGGGTTGATCTCGTCCTCGAAGGTGTAGCCCGGCCCGCCGGTGCCAGTCCCCAGCGGACAGCCCCCCTGGATCATGAAGTCTTTGATCACGCGGTGGAAGGTGAGCCCGTCGTAGAAGCCCTCGGAGGCGAGCTTGCGGAAGTTCTCGACGGTTTTCGGCGCGTCCTCGTCGAACAGCTCGAAGACGATCGGTCCCTCTGTGGTCTGCATGGTGGCTTTCGTAGGCATCGGGCTACTGTATCGGGCCGTAATACCCGGGCGACTACTCGTGGGCGGAGGCGAGCCCGAGGAACACGATCAACGACCGGTTCAAGGCTAGGAGCTCCTCGTCGCGTAGCTTGCCGAGACGTTCGCCGAGGCCGGACCTCGGGACGGTGGTGACCTTGTCGACCATGAGCTGACTGGGCTGTTGGAGGCCGTTGTCCGCGGATGGATCGATCGGAAGTCTGACGAGTGGGGCCTCGACAGGATTCGTGGTGAACGGGCAGACCGTGACCGACGCGGTGGCGTCGAAGCGATCGTCCTGAAGAATGACGACGGGCCGGGGCTTGCCGGTGTAGGGTCCTCGCGCTGCGGCCGTGTAGATCTCGCCGCGCGTCACCGAGAGGCAGTTTCTTCGTCCTCGGCGTCCCACGTGGAGGAGATCGCGTCGACGAAGGCTTGGTCATCCGCCTCGCGTTCGCTCGTCGAGATCGCAACCGACTGGCGGTGCGCCTCAGCGATGAACTCGGGGGCTCGAACGTCTGGAACCCAGATCTGGAGTGGGCGCAGCCCCTGATTGCGCAGACGCTCACGGTGTTGGCGCACCCGATCACGAGTTGACGGCACACCCACGATGTTACATGTAACACATGAGGTCGTCAAGACTGCCCCGAGCGGGAGCGGCGAGGAGTGGCTGTAGATCAACCGCGACGACGTTGCGCCTACCGCACCTTCACCCGCTCGAGGCTGAGCGGCTCAGAGCGGCGGGAGCCGATCGAGTTGCCGTCCAGCGCCTCGATCACACGGTCGGCCTCCGCGGCGGGGACCGACAGGAAGGAGAACCGGTCCAGCACGAGCACGTCGCGCACCGCCTCGCCGTCCAATCCAGCCGAGGACGTGACGGCGGCGACGATGTCAGCGACGCTCAATCCCGCCGCACGCCCGCCGCCGAGCACCAGCTTGGCGTAGGACTCCTGCTCGTCGCGGCGGGAGATGCGGGGCTTGGAGTGCCGCCGTGGGCGCTCTCGCACTGGGGTCGGCGGCGCCACCGCGCCCTGCTCCCACTGCGCGATGTGGGTGCCGATGTGGCGTTCGATCGCCTCCAGCTCGCGCTTTTGGCGATCCTCGACGAACGTGATCGCCCGGCCCGAGCGCCCGACGCGCCCGGTCCGTCCGATGCGGTGCACGTAGGTGTCGGGGCTCGTGGGCACGTCGTAGTTGATCACGTGCGTCACCGTGGAGATGTCCAGGCCGCGCGCCGCCACATCGGTCGCGACCAGGATCGGCACGCGCCCGCCCTTGAACGCGAGCATCACGCCGTCGCGCGAGCCCTGCGACATGTCGCCGTGCAGCGCGCGCACGTTCATGCCGCGGTCGCGCAGCGTGCGAAACAGCTGGTCGCAGCGGATCTTCGTGCGCACGAACACGATCGCCTGCTCGGGCGCCTCAGCGCGCAGGACCTCCACGAGCTTGTCCGGCTTGGCCTTGGTCTCGACCGGGAGCTGGAACTGGGCGACGGTGTCGATCGTCAGCGTCTCGGCCTCGACCTGGATGATCTCCGGGTCGTACATGTAGCGGTCGGCCAGCGTGCGGATCGGCGGCGGCATCGTTGCTGAGAACAACGCCGTCTGGCGGCTGGAGGGCGTCAGCGAGAGGATCTTCTCGACGTCCTCGAGGAAGCCCAGGTCGAGCATCTCGTCGGCCTCGTCGAGCACCATGAAGCGGCAGTCGTGCAGCACCAGCGAGTGGCGCGAGATCAGGTCGAGCACGCGGCCCACGGTGCCGACCACGACGTGCCCGCCGGCGCGCAGCTGGGCCTGCTGCGTGCGGATCGGGGCGCCGCCGAAGACCGCCACCACGTCGATGCCGCTGTGCGCGCCGTAGGTCCGCAGCGCCTGCGTGACCTGGATGCAGAGCTCGCGCGTGGGGGTCAGCACGAGCGCCTGCACGGACTGCTCGGAGGAGTCGATGTACTCCATGATCGGCAGGCCGAACGCCGCCGTCTTGCCGGTCCCCGTCTGCGCCTGGCCGATCACGTCGCGCCCCGCCAGCAGCGCCGGGATCGCCTGTTCCTGGATCGGGCTGGGCGACTCGTAGCCGACGTCGCGCAGCGCTTGAAGAGTGGACTCGGAGAGCCCGAGCTCGGAAAAGGACTTGGCCATGACAGTGATGGAGCTTAGTTAGGCGGACGGGTCGAGCAGGAGCTTGCCGGTGGTCCGCCGGGCGCGCAAATCCATCTGCGCCTGCGCCGCCTGCCCCAGAGGATACGTATGTCCGACGATCGCCCTCAGCTCGCCGCGTGCGGCGAGGGCGAAAAGGTCCGTCAATGCGTGCGCGAACATGCCCGGCCGGGTCAGGCAGTGGAACAGGTAGAAACCGACGACCGAGCGCGAGTGGCGCAGCAGCGAGCCGGTGCGCACCTCGTTGGGCTCGCCCGTGGCGATGCCGCACACCACGATCCGCCCGAACGGCGCGAGCGTCCGATAGGAGGCGTCGAAGACCTCGCCGCCGGACATGTCGAACACGACGTCCGTGTCACGGCCCTCGTTGGCCTCGATCAGCCGCTCGGTCAGGCCCTCCGGCGTGGGGTCGACGGCGACGTCGGCGCCGAGCTCCAGCGCCAGCGCGCGCCTGTCCTCGCCGGTAGCCGTGGCGATCACGCGTCCGGCGCCCATCCGTCGGCCGAGCTGCACCGCGATCGAGCCGACACCGCCGGCAGCGCCGTGGACGACCACGCTCTCGCCCTCCTGCACCCGCGCGGCGGTCCGATACAGGTGCCATGCGGTCGTCCCCTGGATGATCAGCGCGAGCGCGGCGCCGTCATCCACCTCCTCCGGGATCGTGAAGACGCGGTCCGCCGGCGCGATCGCGTACTCGGCGTAGCCGCCGCTGCCGGTGAGCGCCACCACGCGCTCGCCGGTGTCCTCGCGCACGCCCGCCACCTCCCCGCCGGGTACCAGCGGCAGCGTGGCCTTCTGCACGTAGGAGTTGGTGCGCGTGTGCGTGTCCGCGAAGTTCAGCCCAGCGCGGGCGACCCTGATCAGAACCTCCTCCGGTCCCGGCTGGGGCGTAGGCAGCTCGGCCAGCCTGAGCACCTCCGGGCCGCCGAACTCGGTCATCTGGATCGCACGCATCGCGGCTCCAGGCTAGCGGGTGCTCTAAGGTGCGCGCCCATGCCCATAACCGTTGTTGGATCGATCGCATACGACACCGTGACGACGCCGTTCGGCAAGCGCGAGCGGATGCTCGGCGGCGCCGCGGTGCATTTCTCGCTGGCCGCCTCGTTCTTCGACGACGTGCGCGTCGTCGGCCCCGTGGGCGAGGACTTCGGCGAGGAGCAGCTCGACGTGATGCGCGCTCGCGACGTGGACGTCAGCGACATCGAGCGCGTGAGCGACGGCAAGACGTTCTTCTGGGAGGGCGAGTACGGCTGGGATCTGAACTCGCGCGAGACGATCGACACGCAGCTCGGTGTGTTCGAGGGCTTCGAGCCGAAGCTGTCCGAGGGCTCGCGCTCCAGCGACGTGCTGTTCCTGGCCAACATCCAGCCCGACCTGCAGCAGCAGGTGCGCCGCCAGCTCCCGCAGGCGCGCTTCGTGGCGCTGGACTCGATGAACCTGTGGATCGACATCGCGCGCGACTCGCTGGTGAAGGCGATCGAGAGCGTCGACTGCGTGATCCTCAACGACGCCGAGCTGCGCCAGCTGACCGGCAAGCCCAACCTCGTCGCGGCGGCGCGGGAGATCCTTTCGTGGGGCCCACGGGTAGTAGTGGCCAAGCAGGGCGAGTACGGGGCGGCACTGGTCACCGGGGAGGGGTTCTTCGCGCTCCCCGCCTACCCGCTGGAGGAGGTGATCGACCCCACCGGCGCCGGCGACACGTTCGCGGGGGGGCTCGTGGGTTACATCGCCGCGCATCCCGACGAGGACCTCTCCGATGCGCTGCTGCGGCGCGCGATGGCCCACGCGACCGTGCTCGCGTCCTTCAACGTGGAGGAGTTCGGGACGGCTCGGATCGAGCGCCTGCAGGGCAGCGAGATCGCGGCTCGCATCCAGGAGCTGCACGCGATGACGCAGTTCAGCGGCGCGCCGCTGGCCCTGCGGGGCTGACGCCCCCGCGCGCTAGGTTGCTCATAATCGATGTAGAGCACCGGAAACCGCGGACAGGAGACACTCATGAGCAGCGAGCAGTCGACGATCGGTGATACCGGCGCGGCAGGCAACGGCCAGAACACGGGCGCAGCGCAGGACACGCTCACGGTGACCGACAACCGCACCGGCAAGAGCTACGAGCTGGCGATCGAGGACGGCACGGTGCGCGCGAGCGATCTGCGCCAGATCAAGGTCGACGAGGACGAATTCGGGATGATGTCCTACGACCCCGCCTACATGAACACCGCCTCCTGCCGCAGCTCGATCACCTACATCGACGGCGACGCTGGCATCCTGCAGCACCGCGGCTACCCGATCGAGCAGCTGTGCGAGCACTCCTCCTACCTGGAGGTCGCCTACCTGCTGATCAACGGCCGACTGCCCAACAAGGTCGAGCTGGACGGGTGGGTGGACGAGATCACGATCCACACGTTCGTGCACGAGAACGTCAAGGACTTCATGCAGGGCTTTCGCTACGACGCCAACCCGATGGGCATGCTCGTGGCCTCCGTGGGCGCGCTCTCGACGTTCTACCCGGACGCCAACAAGATCCACGAGGAGCGCATCCGCGCGATCCAGATCATCCGGCTGCTGGCGAAGATGCCCACGCTGGCGGCGTTCGCGTTCCGCCACAACATGGGCCAGCCCTACGTCTATCCCGACAACGACCTCGATTACGCGGGCAACTTCCTCGGGATGATGTACAAAATGACCGAGCTCAAATACGAGCCAGATCCACGCTTGGAGCGCGCGCTGGACGTCCTGTTCATCCTGCACGCGGACCACGAACAGAACGCCTCCACCAGCGCCGTACGCTCGGTCGGCTCCACCCAGGTCGACCCCTACTCGGCCGTCGCCGCCGGTGTGGCCGCGCTGTACGGGCCGCTGCACGGAGGCGCCAACGAGCAGGCGCTGCGCATGCTCGCCCGCATCGAGAAGGTCGAGAACATCCCCGACTTCCTCGAGGGCGTCAAGGCCGGCAACGAGCGCCTGATGGGCTTCGGCCACCGCGTCTACAAGAACTACGACCCCCGCGCGCGGATCATCCGCAAATACCTGGACGACGTGTTCGAGGTGCGCGGCAAGAGCCCGCTGCTCGACATTGCCACCGAGCTCGAGAAACGAGCGCTGGACGACGAGTACTTCACCTCGCGCAAGCTGTACCCGAACGTCGACTTCTACTCCGGCCTGATCTACGAGGCGCTCGGCCTGCCCGTGGCGATGTTCCCGGTGATGTTCGCCATCGGGCGCACCAGTGGCTGGATCGCCCAATGGAAGGAGATGGTCGAGGACCCAGAGCAGAAGATCGCGCGCCCGCGCCAGATCTACACCGGCGCGCGGGATCTGGACTACGTCCCAATCGAGCAGCGCTAGCGGCGCGGTTGCTACAGCACGAGCGTCGCGCCGTGCTGGCGCAGCCACGCGCGATCGTGCTGATAGCCGGGCCAGCGGCGCGCCACCAACGCCCAGAAGCGTGGTGAGTGGTCGAGGATCTCCAGGTGGCAGACCTCGTGCCAGACGACGTATTCGAGCACCCGCTCGGGCGCCAGCAGCAGCCGCCAGTTGAAGCTCATGCGCCCGTTCGCCGAGCACGATGCCCAGCGGGTGCGCTGACCGCGGATGTCGAGGCCGCTGTATGAGCTGCCCGCCGCGTGCGTCGCGCGATCCAGCCGGGGAGCTATCTCGGCGCGCGCGGCTCGTCGGTAGAAGCGCTCCAGGGCCGGACGCGAGTCGCCCACCGGAACCAGCAGGCGCTCGCCGTCGCGATGCACGCGCTCGCGCCCCGGCTGCGCGACGAGCTCCAGCGAGGCGTCCAGGTAGGGCACCGTGCCCGCCCGGGCAGCCACGCTGTCGAGCACGTCGCGTGCCTCCCGCAGGCGCCGCTCGATCCAAGGCCGCAGCTCGCTGACCGCCGCCGCTGCCGCGCGCTCGGGCGCTCGCTGCGGGAGCACGACCTCCACACCCGTGTGCGCGTGGACGTTCACCCGCACCCGCCGCGCGCGCGCCGAGCGCCGGACGGTGTAGGGAATCGGGGGCTCCTGAGCGGGAGGGCTCATCGAGTCAAGCCTACGCACCGGCGCGGGCGAGAGAGCGCATAGCGACATAGGCTTCAGCGGTGCAGCCGCAGCCCACAGAGCCCGAGCGGCGCCGTGACCCGACCTTCGACGAGGAGCTCCTACTGTGGCTCGGCGATGAGCCGGATGGGGTGCGGGCAGCGGACACCGGGCGCGTGCGCGACATCGCCGCCGAGCTCGCTCACGGTTTCGACGCGCTGTCGGGCGTCGGGCGTGCGGTCACCGTGTTCGGCTCCGCGCGCACCCCGCCCGAGCATCCCCACTACCTGCTGGCGCGCGAGATGGGCGCCGCACTGGGGCGCAGCGGCTACGCGGTGATCACCGGCGGCGGCGCGGGCATCATGGAGGCCGCCAACTGCGGCGCGCGCGACGCTGGAGCGCTGTCGATCGGCTGCAACATCGAGCTCCCCCACGAGCAGGCGCTGAACTCCTACGTGGACATCGGACTGCGCTTCCGCCACTTCTTCGCCCGCAAGGTGATGTTCGTCCGCTATGCAAGCGCGTTCGTGATCTGTCCCGGCGGCTATGGCACGCTGGACGAGCTGTTCGAATGCCTCACGCTGATCCAGACGCGGACGATCCGCCACGTCCCCGTGGTCCTTGCGGGCGACGGCGAGTGGGACGGCCTGGTGCAGTGGCTGAGAGCACGGGCGCTGGCCGACGGACGGATCGAGGCCCAAGACCTGGCCGAGCTGCACCTCGTGGACGATCCATCCAAGGTCTGCGAGATCGTCGATGCGGCGCACGAGCGCCGCCGCGCCTACGGGCATCTGCAGCGCCGCCGCGGCGCGCCGAGCTAGGCCCACGGCTTCGCCAGCTTCAGCGCGCTCAGGATCGCGCGCGTGGCGGGGGAGCGGTTGAGCGTGTAGAAGTGGATCCCAGGCGCGCCCGCGGCGAGCAGCTCCGCGCACTGCAGCGTCGCGTAGGCCACGCCGAAGTCGAGCACCGCCTCGGGGTCCTCCCCGCGCGCGTGCAGCTCGCGGCGCAGCCCGCCGGGAATCGACGCGCCGCACATGCCCGCCATGCGCTCGACCTGACCGACCCTGGTGATCGGCATCACGCCCGGGATGATCGGCACCTCGATCCCCGCCGCCCGCGCGCGCTCGACGAAGTCGAAGTACACAGCGTTGTCGAAGAACAGCTGCGTGATCAGGAAGTCCACGCCGGCCGCCACCTTCTCGCCCAGGTGGCGCAGGTCCGCCTCGGGGTTCTCAGCATGGATGTGGGTCTCCGGGAAGCACGCCGCCCCAATCGCAAACGGATAGTCAGCGGCGATGAGCGAGACCAGCTCGCCCGAGTACTCCAGGCCGCCATCCGTCCTGATCCACTCCTCCTCCCCCGCCGGCGGGTCGCCACGCAGCGCGAGCACGTTGTCGATGCCCGCCTCTCGCATCTCCTCGAGGGTGCCTTGCAGCTGCGGCACGGTCGCGCCAACGCAGGTGAAGTGCGCCATCGCCTCCAGGCCGTACTGGTCGCGGATCCGCTTGACGATCTCGATCGTCTTCTCCCTGGTGGAGCCGCCCGCGCCGTAGGTGACCGACACGAACGAAGGGTCGAGCGTCTTCAGCTCTGCCAGCGCCGCATACAGGTTGCGCTCGCCGTCCGGAGTCTTCGGCGGGAAGAACTCGAAGGAGAACACCGGGCCGTCGCCCGCGAGTATCTGGTCGATGCGCATCGTCTGATTATGCCGCCCACCGCTCCGGCTCACCAGCGATCCGCCGGGCCTCGCCGAGCGCCTGGAGGTGGGTCAGGTAGCAGAGGATCTCCGACAGCAGCCAGTGCGCGTTCTGCTGTGAGAGCTCCTCGCCGTACACGTACGGCACGACCTGAAAGCCCGTGAGCTCGCGTCCGTCGAGCGCATCGCGCACCCGCGCCAGGCGTTCGTCCACGAGCGTGCGGTTGCCGCGGATGTGGGCGTGCACGTCGGTGAACGTACGGCCGTGCCCGGCCAGGCACAGGCGCGCGCCCAGTCTCTCGACGACGTCCAGCGAGCTCAGGAACTCGCCCACCGGATCGGGGGAGTATCCGTAGTCGAAGTACAGCGATATGCGACCCAGCAGGTGATCTCCGGAGATCAGCAGGCGGCGCTCGGGCTGGAACATGCACACGTGTGAGGGGGCGTGACCGGGCGTCTCGTACACCACCCATTCGCCCAGGTCGGAGCCGATGCTCACGCCTCCCAGCAGGTCGCGGTCGGGCTCGATCGGGCCGGCGATGCCGGTGCCGCGCGCGCTGCGCTCCGCCGCGTAGCGCCGCAACGGCTCCTCGGGCACGCCGCTCTGGCGAGCGACCTCCAGGCGCCGCGCGAACACCGCGTCGGGATCCTCGATCATCCGGTTCAGGTGCTCGTGGTTGGGGTGCATCCACACCTCGCAGCCAGCGCGCTCGACGACGGTGGGCGCCTGGCCGCAGTGATCGGTATGAGCATGCGTGCACACCACCAACCGCGCATCCTCCAGACGCAGGTTGCACATCTCCAGCGCGCGTTCCAGGTGCAAGATCGAGTCGGGCTGGTGCATTCCCGTGTCGAACAGCACGAAACCGTCGCCTGAGGTGACCGCCCAGGCGTTGCAGTGAGGCACGCCCGGCCACGGCAGCGGCAGGCGCAGGCGGAACAGTCCCGGCAGCACGCGCTCGCCGCGGGCGAGGGTGGGCTTGCCTTCGCGCCTGCTGACCACATCGGGCATGCAGCGGAGACTAGACTAAGGCCGTTCAGCGGTTAAAGGAGGCGGCATGCCAGAGCGGGAGAGTGCCAGCGAGGCGAGCACCAAGGTGCAGGAGGTCGCCGCCAACATGCAACAGGCCGCGGCCACGCGCAAACGCATCACAGGGCGTAAGGCGGAGTCGATCGCGCGGCGCTACTTCGCGGCGATCGACGCGCGCGATCTGGAGCAGGCCGTGTCCCTGTGGGCGCAGGACGGGCGCGAGAACGTGCGCGGCCAGGTGGATACCCGAGCGCCGGAGGGCGTGCGTGAGTTCATCGGCGCGCTGATCGACGCGATTCCCGACCTGAGCATGCAGATCGTCTCCACCACCACCGAGGCCGACCGCTGCGGCGTGCAGTGGCGGCTCACCGGCACGTTCGCCGGGCCTGGCAGCTTCGCCGGCGTGGCGCCCACCGGCAATCCCATCGAGCTCGAGGGCTTCGACCTGATCACCGTCCGTGACGGCCTGATCGAGAGCAACGACGCGTTCTCCGACTCGATGACGTTCGCGCGCCAGATCGGGATGCTGCCGCCGCAGGGATCCGGCGCAGAGCAGCGCATGACGGGAGCGTTCAACGCCAAGACCCGACTGACCGCACGCCTGGGCGCAGGCGAGGCCGAGCTCGTCGCCGAGGGCGTTTGGGTGGTGCAGGGCCAGCCGGGTCGCTGCAACGTCTATCTGCTCGAGGACGACGGAGGCGTGACGCTGTTCGACGCAGGCGCGCGCACGATGACGCGCGCCGTCGCCAGCGCCGGAGCGAAGCTCGGCGGCATCCGCCGCGTGGTGCTCGGCCACGGGCACACCGACCACCGCGGCACGGCGCCGGCACTGGGCGTGCCCGTCCTGTGCCACGCCGACGAGGTGCAGGACGCCGAGGGCAGCGGCGGCTTTCGCTACTGGCCGCAGAACCTCGCCGGGCTACCCACACCCGTGCGCCAGATCCACCGGCTGCTGCACCGCTACGCCTGGGATGCCGGCCCGGTGACGATCGCGGACACGCTCGGCGAGGGCGATGCCGTGGCCGGGTTCAGCGTGATCGAGCTCCCCGGCCACGCACCCGGCCAGATCGGGCTGTGGCGGGCTTCCGACCGCCTGGCGCTGAGCAGCGACTGCTTCTACACACTCGACATGTGGGGCCGCGACTGTGCGCCCCGCCTGCCCGAGCACATCTACAACTTCGACACCGAGCAGGCGCGCGCGAGCATCCGCAAGCTCGCCGCGATGGAGCCCGCCGTGGCGTGGCCGGGCCACGCCAAGCCGGTGACGGGCGACGTGCGCAGCCAGCTCGAACGAGCTGCCGACACGGTCTGACACGGTCCGGGCGTGGCCAAGCGCAGCCGCCGGCGGGAGAAGCCGACCGCACCGAACAGCGACTACACCGACGCGGAGGGCAACGTGCTGACGCTGCGCGGCTCGCTCACACCGGGCTCCAGGCTCCAGTACGCCCAGGCGCTCTCCGGCGCCACCAGCCGCCCGTCGGGAACCCAGGAGGACGCCTGGCAGCGAGCCGCCGAGCTGCTGTTCGAGCGCCTGGCGGTCCGTTGGGTGATCGCCGGCGCGCCCATCGAGCGCCAGCGCGAGCTGTTGGCGCGCTTGCGCGTCGCCTCCGCCGCGGAGCGCCGGTGGGTGCGCCAGGCGCTGCGCGAGCACTGCGCCGAGCACTTCCCCGACGTGCAGGCGCCCTGAGCCTCCGCGCGTCCTCGCGCGAGACCTCGCCGCCGACGATCGCGACGCAGCGCATCGTCAGGCCTCCTAGGCTGTTCGGGGTCTAATGACCAACCCCGCCGCAGAGCACCGCTGGGACAGGCGGACGTTCATCAAGCAAGGAGCGCTGGCCGGCGCGAGCGTGCTCGGCCTGCGGTCGCATCATGCTCGCCCGCCCGTCAAGCGAAAGCGCCGGCGCGGCAGCGCCGAGCACGCGGCGCGCCCCTCCGCGCCGAACATCCTCACGATCGTCGTCGACCAGCTGCGCACGCCGATGTGGATGCCCCCGTCCGTCACCGCAGCGTCGGTGATGCCCAACCTGGCAGCGCTCAGCGCGCGCTCGGTGAGCTTCGAAGGCCACTACACCGCCGCCAACGACTGCTCGCCGTCGCGCAGCGTGCTGCTGACCGGGCTCTACACCCACCAGACGAGCGTGATGATCACCGGCGCGGGCTGGCTGGACCCGCGCTTTCCCACGTGGGGCACGCTGCTGCGCACGATGGGCTACGAGACCGCCTACTACGGCAAGTGGCACCTGAACCCCGACCCCAACGCGTCGCTGGCCCAGTACGGCTTCTCGGGCGGCACCTACCCCTCGCCCAACGGCGCACCAGGACAGGGAACGCTGATGGATCCGTCGATCGCCGAACAGTTCATCCACTGGTTCGACGGCAACGAGAGCAAGGCGCCTTGGGCGACCACGGTGTCGTTCGTCAACCCGCACGACATCGCCTGGTGGCACCGCTACACCGAACGCATCGAAGCGGAGGCCAACGCCCCGCAGCGGGCGGTGACGCTGCCCGCGAACTACGAGACCCCCGAACAGCTCATCGAAAAGGGCAAGCCTGCGCTGCAGCGCGCGCTGCAGGACACCGCAGCGAGGTCGTTTGGAGCGGTGCCGTTCACGGGCCCGGAAGTGCTGCGCTCCTGGACGGGGATGATGGACACCTACCTGCTGCTGCAGAGCTACGTGGACGTGCAGATCGGCCGAGTCCTGGAAGCGTTGGCCAGCCGGCCGGAGGTCGCGGCGAACACGGTGGTGATCTTCACCTCCGACCACGGCGAGTACGGGGGCTCGCACGGACTGCGCGGAAAGGGAGCGGCCGCCTACGAGGAGGCGATTCGCGTGCCGCTCGAGGTCTACGACCCGCGCGGCCTGCTCACCAGCGCCCCCGAACAGCCCCGTACGCAGCTCACCTCCAGCGCCGACGTGGCGGCGCTGATGCTGACGATCGCCTCCGGGTCCTCCAGCTGGCGAGCGGAGCGCGAGTACGAGCACCTGGCGACGCGCCTGGACCTGGCGAAGATCTGCCAGGACCCGCAGGCGCCCGGTCGCGACTGGGTTCTGCACACGACCGACGAGGACGTCACGGAGTTCGCCACCGAACCGTACGCATCCATCGCCCCGCGCCACGTCGTGGCGCTGCGCTCGCCGGCGGGCAAGCTCGCGCTGTACTCCAACTGGCAGCCAGGCACGATCGAGGCGGAACCAGCCGGGCAGGAACAGGAGCTCTACGACTACGCAGACGAACAGGGCCTCCTGGAGCTCTCCGCCCAGGACCAGCGCGGATCGCAGCTGGAAGAAGAACTGCGCCAGACGCTCGAGGAGGTCGCGATCCCGAACGAGTTGCGCGCGCCGCTGCCGTTCGCGCTGGAGCCGGCTCGGCGTGACGCATTGGGCAAGTACTACGCGTTCGAAGAACGCGAGGCGCTGAGGGTCTACGAAGAGCATCGACCGGGAGCGCAGGAAGTCAGCCCGGAACCGTTGTAGAGCGCAGAGGCGGCCGCGCGTGCAAACCGCCGGCAGCACTGCTCGGCCCTCTCCGTACGATTCCGTCCGCTTCCGTACGGATTTGGTACCGTTTGGCGATGGCGACCATCAAAGCTGAGGAAATCAGGATCCCCCGTCGGGCGCGCGAGGCGGTTGCCCACCACGAGGAGGTCGTGGTCTTCAACCGAGAGCGCCCGGCGTACGTGATCGTTCATCCCGACGATCACCGGCGGACGGTTGGCGGGCACCGCGGACGTCCCCTGAGGGAGGCGCTGGCGCTACTCACGCAAGCTGCGCCGCCTGACCCAGCTTTCGCCGAGGACATGGAAGCAGTGCTCGATGCTGTTGGACCAGCACCGGCCGATCCATGGGCACAGTCCTAGACACAACTGTCTTCATCGAGCTCGAGCGGGCGATGCGGGGCCTGCCGGCCGCACGGGCTTCGATCGAGGTCGCCGAGCGTCTGGAGTCGCAACTGGGCGAGAGCGAGGAAGTAGGGATCGCGGCGATCACCGCTTCAGAGCTCTTGCACGGAGTGCACAGGGCGACGGATGAGCATCGCGCGAGACGTGCAGCGTTCGTCGAGGGCGTGCTCTCGGCGTTTCCCACGCTCTCCTTCGATCTTCTCGTGGCGCGCGTCCACGCTCGGCTGTGGGCCGGATTGGCGTCATCCGGGGCTGAGGTCGGCGCCCACGACCGACTCGTCGCTGCCACGGCCGTGTCGGTCGGGTGGCGAGTGGGAACGGGCAACATCCGTCACTTCGACCGGATACCCGGCTTGGAGGTGGCCCCCGTTCAGCTGGGCTGACCGCCACGCACATGCACGCACGGCCCCAGCCTCACGCCCGTCACTCCCCCAGCAGCTCCAAGCGCGCCCCGCCGACGCTCCCGCCGGCGAGGAACCGCGCGGTGGCGGGGTTGAGCAGGAACTCGACCACCTCACCGGCCTCGTTGCGAACCTCCAGACGACGTCCGTCGTCGTGCACGGCGAGCACGATGCAGTGCTCGTAGCTGCCGCCGAAGTGCGCGATCCGCGCCCGGGCGCCCACGTGTGGCAATGGCCTTGACGGACCCAGCACGCCTCGATGCTAGAGGACGGCCGGCAACAGCTCAGCAACAACGGCGTGCCTGCCCAGCGCAGACGCGGGCGGCGACCGATACCTTGCGCTCATGCGCCGCACGAAGATCGTCGCCACGATCGGCCCCGCCTCCCGCGAGCCGGAGGTGCTCAGGCGCATGGTGGAAGCGGGCATGGACGTGGCGCGCCTGAACTACTCGCACGGCACGCTGGACGAGCATGCGGAGACGGCGCGTCGCGTACGCGACGCGGCCGGCAGGGTCGGGCGACCGGTGGCGATCCTGCAGGATCTGCCGGGCCCGAAGCTGCGGATCGGCCCGCTGCGCGAGGACGTGGTGGAGCTGACGCCGGGCGAGCGGCTGACGTTCTCGTGCGGGGACGGCGAGCTGGCGGGCGACGCGCGCGAGATGAGCATCTCGTGGGCGGGGCTGGCGGACGCCGTGGAGGAGGGCTCGATCCTGTATCTGGCGGACGGCTCGGTGCGCCTGCGCGTGACGGACGTTCGCGCCGCGGCGCACGAGGTGGACACGGAGATCGAAGTGGGCGGCGCGGTGGCCTCGCGACAGGGGCTGAACATCCCGGGACCTGTTGCCTCGCTGCCGGCGGTGCCGGAGGAGGACCTGCACCTGCTGGCACACGGAGAGTCGATCGGCGTGGACATGGTGGCGCTGTCGTTCGTGCAGACGCCGCAGGACGTGGAATTCGTGCGCGACCACACGCGCCTGCCGCTGGTGGCGAAGATGGAGAAGCCGCAGGCGGTGGAGCGAGCGGCGGACATCCTGGCCGTGGCGGACTGCGTGATGGTGGCGCGCGGCGACCTGGGCATCGAGCTGCCGATCGAGCGGGTGCCGCTGGTGCAGAAGCAGCTGCTGGAGCTGGCCGGCTGGAAGGCGCGGCCATCGATCACGGCTACGCAGATGCTGGACTCGATGGTGAGCTCCTCGCGCCCGACCCGCGCGGAGGTGGCGGACGTGGCGAACGCGATCCTGGACGGCACGGACGCGGTGATGCTCTCCCAGGAGACGGCCGTGGGCGCCTACCCGGTTGAGGCGGTGGAGATGATGGCGGCGGTGGCGGTGCAGGCGGAGTCGATCGCGCCGTATGAGCGCTGGAACCAGTCGCGCGTGCGCCGCACCCACTCCGATCCGGCATACACGATCGCGCACAACCTGTGCGACGCGGCGCGCGAGCTGCGCCTGGACGCGCTGGTGATCCCGACGCTGTCCGGCCGCTCGGCGCGACTGGTCTCGGCACACCGCCCGACGGTGCCGATCTACGCGCTGTCACCGGGCAAAGAGACGGTGCGGCGCTGCTGTCTGATGTGGGGCGTGCAGGCGGCGTCGATGCCGCGCCACGAGACCACGGAGGCGCTGATCGCGGACGCGGCCCGCCGCGTGGTGGAGCTGGGCTGGTGCGAGCGCGGCCAGCGGGTGGGCATCACCGCGGGCCTGCCGTCGGGGCGCCCGGGCACGACGAGCCTGTTCCAGATCCAGGTGCTGTGATGGCAAACGTGGAGGGAAAGAGCGCGGACGTACTGGTGATCTTCGGGATCACTGGCGATCTGGCGAAGGTGATGACCTTCCGCTCGCTGTACAGGCTCGAGAAGCGGGGCCTGCTGGAGTGCCCGATCGTGGGCGTGGCGGTGGACGACTGGAGCGTGGAGAAGCTGCGCGAGCACGCGCGCGAATGCATCGAAGGCACGGGCGAGAAGCTCGAGTCGGACGTGTTCGAGCGCCTGGCCAAGCGACTGTCCTACGTCAGCGGCGACTTCACCGACGCGGCCACATACGAGAAGCTGGGGAAGGCGATCGGCGACGCGCACAGCCCGGTCTTCTACCTGGAGATCCCGCCTTTCCTGTTCGGGGCGGTGATCAAGGAGCTGGCAGGCGCGGGACTGACGAAGAGCGCGCGCGTGGTGGTGGAGAAGCCGTTCGGCCACGACCTGGCCTCGGCGCGCGCGCTGGCGGCGGAGATCCACCAGTACATCGAGGAGTCCCAGCTCTACCGGATCGACCACTTCCTGGGCAAGATGGGCACGGACGAGCTCCTGTACCTGCGGTTCGCGAACACGATGATCGAGCCGATCTGGAACCGCAACCACATCGCCTACGTGCAGATCACGATGGCGGAGAGGTTCGGCGTTGAGGATCGCGGCCACTTCTACGATCCGGTGGGCGCGCTGCGCGACGTGGTCGTCAACCACCTGATGCAGCTGGTGGCGCTGGCGGCGATGGAGGCGCCTGCGGGCAACGACGCGGAAACGCTGCAGGACGCCAAGTTCGCGGTGTTCCGCTCGATCGCGGACGCCAAGCCGGCGCACTACGTTCGCGGGCAGTACGAGGGCTACCTGGACATCGACGGCGTGGCGAAGGACTCGACCACGGAGACGTATGCGGCGATGCGCCTGGACATCGACAACTGGCGCTGGTCGGGGGTGCCGTGGTTCATCCGCACGGGCAAGAAGCTGCCGATCACGCAGACGGAGCTGCGGGCGGTGTTCCGCGATCCGCCGCGCCTGGGATTCATGGAGCACGGCAGGCGCCGCCCGGAGCCGAACCAGTTCGTCGTCAAGCTCGACCCGGCGACGGGCACGCGCGTGACCCTCGACGCCCACCGCGCCGATCTCGCCGGCCCGGAGGCGGTCCACCTCGACGTGGAGTTCGCCGAGCAGGGCGGCGAAGCGCCGACGCCGTATGAGGTGCTCCTGCTCGACGCCATGCGCGGCGACAGCGAGCGCTTCACCCGCCAGGACGGCGTGGAAGAGGCATGGCGCATCTTCGAACCGCTGCTGCGAGAGCCACCCCCCGTGCACCGCTACGCGCCCGGCTCGTGGGGCCCTGCCGCGGCCGAGGACCTGATCGAGGGCTTCGGTCAATGGCACGGCCCGTGGGTCGAGCCCTGAGCGGTGTCCCGCCGCCCAAGAACAGGAGGACGACCATGCCATCAGAGCCCCTGACCCCAAGCGAGCGACCCGACAGCGCAGCGCCGGAGCTCACCCGCGGCCAGATCGAGAAACTGGAGAGCATCTACGGCAACCGCTACCTGCTGGAGCCGGCCCCCGACCACAAACTGCCGAAGGTGGGGATGTCGGCGCAGGAAGCGAAGGGCCTGATCGAAGAGGAGATCGTGCTGGACGGGCTGCCCCAGCGCAACCTGGCGACGTTCGTGACCACGTGGATGGAGCCGGAGGCGGAGGAGATCATCCGCCAGACGCTGCAGGTGAACTTCATCGACCACGCGGAGTACCCGCAGTCGGCGGAGATCGAGCAGCGCTGCATCCGGATGCTGGCGGACCTGTTCAACGCACCGGGCGAGACGACGGGAGCGCGCACGCAGGGATCCTCCGAGGCGATCATGCTGGGGGCGCTGTCGCTGAAGTGGAAGTGGCGCGAGCGCAGGGAGGCGGCGGGCAAGGCGACCGACCGGCCGAACCTGGTGTTCGGCGGCGACGTGCACGTGGTGTGGGAGAAGTTCTGCCGCTACTTCGATGTGGAGCCGCGGATCGTGCCGCTGAAGCCGGACAAGTACACGATCGGCCCGCAGGACGTGGAGCCCCACATCGACGAGAACACGATCGGCGTGGCGGCGGTGCTGGGCACGACGTTCACGGGCCATGCGGATGACATCCGCGGGATCAACGACTTCCTCGTGGCCCTCAAGGAGACCCAGGGCCTGGACGTGCCATTGCACGTGGACGCGGCCAGCGGCGGCTTCGTGTGGCCTTTTCTCTACCCCCACTCCGAGTGGGACTTCCGCCTCGAGCAGGTCCGCTCGATCAACGTCTCGGGCCACAAGTTCGGCCTGGTCTACCCAGGGATCGGCTGGCTGATCTTCCGCGAGAAGTCCGACCTGTCGGAGGACCTGGTGTTCTACGAGAACTACCTGGGCAAGCGCGACGCGACGTTCACGCTGAACTTCTCGACGGGGGCGGCGATGGTGCTGGCCCAGTACTACAACTTCGCGCGGCTGGGCCACGCGGGCTACCGCTACGTGATGGAGACGATGAACTACAACGCGCGAGCGCTGGCGAAGGAGATCAAAGGGTGCGGGGACTTCGAGCTGGTGGGCGGCGAGGAGGACGAGCAGCTGCCGCTGGTGGCGTTCAAACTGACCGGCGAGCACCCGTACGACGAGTTCGACATCGCTGCGCAGGTCGCGGCGGAGCGCGGCTGGATGATCCCCGCGTACACGCTGCCACCGAACGCGGAACACGTGAAGATCATGCGCGTGCTCGTCAAGGAGACGCTCGGGCAGACGCTCATACAGACGCTCGGCGCGGACATCACGCAGGCATGCGCGACGCTCACCGCCAAGGGCGGCCTGCACCCGGCGGAGCGCAAGCGCGTGAAGACGAACACCGGGTTCTGAGCGGCGCCGGCACCACAGCGCGAGGCCCTGGCGGCCCGCCGCCTCAGCGCGCGGCGACGCCGCTGCGACCGTAGAACTCGGCCTCCTCGCGGCCGAGCTCGGTGACGGGGTCGTCGCCGTACATCCACTCGCGGGCGATCCGGTGCCAGTTGGCGCTGGCGCGCAGCTGCGAGAGCACGGCGAGCGTGAGCATCTCCATGCGCCGGCCGAACAGGTGCTCGGGGCGGATCGTCTGATGGCGCATCTGGCGGAAGTGGCTGGAGCGCGGGTCTGAGCTCTCGATCATCACCTGCGTGGCGATCTCGGGCGAGAGCGGGACCTCTTCGTCGGCGGTCGTGTACCACCAGATCGCATCCCTGATGAACGCGAGCAGGTTGTCGGGGTCGACGCGCTCGGGTTCCGGTAGGAAGCCGGAGGTGCCGAGCAGCTCGTGCAGCTTGGCCGCGTCGCCCTCGGTGACGGCACGCTGGGCAGCGAGCTCCAGTTCCACGGGCTCGGCGTCCAGGCGCTTGAACAGGCCGAAGTCCAGGAACGCCACGCGGCCGTCGTCGAGCGCGAGGAAGTTGCCGGGATGCGGGTCGCCGGAGAACTGGCGGTGGCGGTACAGGCAGCCGAGGAAGAAGCGAAAGATGATCTCGCCGATGCGATTGCGCTCGGCCTGGGAACGACCCTTGAGATCCTCGAAGCCGACGCCCTCGACGTAGTCGCTGACGAGCACCCGCTCGCGCGAGAGCGAGCTGACGACGTCGGGCACGACGATGAACGGGTGCCCGGCGAAGATCCGCGCGAGCGAACGCTGGTTCTGCGCCTCGAGCTCGTAGTCGAGCTCCTCGACGATCCGCTCCTTGATCTCCTCGGCGATCCCCTTGACGTCGAGCGCGGGGGTCATGCGCTTGAGCAGTCGCAGGATCATGTCCAGGTTCTGCAGGTCAGCGCGCACCGCGCCGGCGACACCCGGGTACTGGACCTTGACGGCGACCTCGCGCCCGTCGTGCAGGGTCGCGCGGTAGACCTGTCCGATCGACGCGGCGGCGATGGGCTCCTCCTCGAAGGACGCGAACACCTCGGCGATCGGCTCTTCCAGGTCCTCCTCGATCACGCGCCGCATCTGCTTGAAGGAGACCGTGGGTGCGGCGTCGCGCAGCTTGGCGAGCTCCTGCTGGAACTCCTCGCGGTGCTGCTCGGGCACGAGACCGACGTCGAGGAAGGACATCACCTGCCCGAGCTTCATGGCCGCGCCCTTCATCGTCCCCAGCACGGCGACGATCTGCTTGGCGGTCTCCAGCTGGCGCCGGGCCATGGCCTCCTCTGAGGCATCCTCGCCGCGCGTGACGTTGGCGGCGCGCGTCCCGAACTGCTTGACGGCCTCGCTGGCGGCGAGCGTGGCTACGGTCGCCGTGCGCCGCGCACGCGAGGTGGGGATCTTCTCGTTCTCGCGCGCCATGTCCTGCATGCTAGGAGCTGGGCGCCGCCGGCGGGGAGAGGTCCCTTGCAGCTAGGAGCTCCGCTGCACCCGCGAGCCGGGAACGATGTCATCCGAACCGTCCTCCCAGCGCACCCACGCCTTGGTGCCGCCGTCGTAGTCGGCGCCCAGCAGCACCAGCGTGGCGGGCTGGCCGAGCGCGGAGCACAGCTGCGAGCCCTCCGGGTCGAGACCCCGCCAGACGCGGATGAACGCGTTGGAGTCCCACTCCCGGGCCACGGTGCTCTGCTCGGCGTGACCGGGGTAGATGACGGTGTCCGGCGGCAGCTCCATGAGCGTGCCCATGATCGAGTCGCGCAGGTCGGTGTAGGTGGTGTGACCGGGCGCCCTGACGCCGCCGACGGAGTCTTTGAAGAGCGTGTCGCCGGTGAACACGACGAGCCCCGAGCCGGCGAGGCCGCCGGGGACGATGCTCCGGGGCGAACGAGTGGTGACCCCATCGCCGCCACCGGCGTGCGGGCGCTCGCCCACGAGGAACGACAGCATCCCGGCGGTGTGCCCGGGAGTGTGCAGCGGGCGCAGCTCGAGCTCCCCGAAGCGGAGTGTCTGACCGGCCTCGATCGAGCCCATCTTCGCCGGTGGGACGGCCCCCGTCGCGTCATCGTGAGCGCCGGCGACGCCGCCTTCCAGGAGCTGGCGCTCGCGGTCGCTGATCAGCACCTCCAGCTTGGGCCAGCGCTCCCGCAGCTTGCCGACCTCGCTGACGTGGTCGAAGTGGTGGTGGGTGAGCAGCACGTGGGTTGGCGTCAGCTCGAGGCGCTCAGCGGCGGCGATCAGCGGCTCGACCGGTCCACCGGCGTCGACGAAGAAGGCGGGACCTCCAACGCCGTCGGCGACGAGGTAGGTGTTGGAGAGGAACTGCGGATGGGTGGCGTGCTGGACGAGCATCGCGCCATCCTTGCACGAATGAGTCAACTGACGTTTGGCAGCAACGGCGCCTCCGCGAGCCCTCCGCCGGCGGCTGCTCCGCCGTCGAGAAGCCGGCGCAAACCGTTCAGGTAGCGCTCGTCGCCCACGTCTCTGCGCCACTCGAGCACAGGCACCGACGCGGCGGCCTCGCTCACCAGCAGGCGTGCCTGCTCGAGCGTGGGCGCGGTGCTCACGAGCGCCACCGCCCGCGAGGTGCCGACGGTGCGGTAGGCGTCGGTCCCGGTCTGCACGGCGGAGGAGAAGAACACGCGGCAGCCGTCCGCTTCGATCCGCTCGCGCCCGAGCGTGAAGTCGTACGCGGGGCCTCTTTTGAGCGCGTAGTCGGGCGAGACCAGGTACAGGACGACGGAGGCCTCCTCGCGCAGCGGCACGTCCGCGCTGGTGAGCGAGCCCGCGGCGATGCGCTCCATCGTCTCCGCCCAGCTGCCGTCGAACAGGCTCATGATGTTCATGCACTCGGGGTCGCCGAAGCGCGCATTGAACTCGATCACCTTGACGCCGTCGGCGGTGGCGAAGAAGCCGCTGTTCATGACGCCGCTGAAGTGGCGACCGTGCTCTCCCAGCCGGGCGATCACGCGCTCGACGATCGAGCAGGCTTCCTCGTAGTGGCTCTGTGTCATGAACGGCAGCGTCGCGGTGGGCATCGACAGCGAGCCCATCCCACCGGTCCCCGGCCCCTCATCGCCGTCGTAGCGATAGGGATAGTCGTAGGTGGAGTGCGGGAAGACGACCGTCTTGCCGTCGCTGATCGCCTGGATGGTGAACTCGGCGCCGACGACCTTCTCCTCGATCAGCACCGACTCGCCTGCCCGGCAGCGCTCGATCAGGCTGAGCGCGTACTCCCGCGCGGCCTGGTGGTCGGCGAGGTGCGGGCCCATGACCTTGACCCCCTTGCCTCCGGTGAGACCGGACGGCTTGACGGCGACGGGGGTCGATCCGAACCACGCGATCGCCTCGTCGACCTCGCGCGCGCTGTGCACGACCTTCAGCAGCGACCCAGCCTCGGGTGCGACCTCGTCGAGGATCGAGCGCGCGTACGCCTTGTTCCACTCGATCTCGGCACCGGCCGCCGTGGGACCGACGGCGCGCGTGCCCTGGGCGAGCAGCGCATCGACGACCCCGGCGGCGAGCGGCTCGTCGGCGCTGACCATGGCGATGTCGACCTCCTGCGCGCGGGCGAAAGCCGCGACGGCGGCCGCGTCGCAGACGTCACCCACGAGGTGGCCGCCGCCGGATGCGGCCGCGTGGCGGACGATCGTGGGGTTCTCGTGTCCAACGAACGCGAACAACCGGCTGTGCTCGGCCATCGCAGCGGCAAGCGCGCTCTCGCGCCCGCCATGGCCGACGATCAGGGTTCGCACGCCGCCAGTGTAGAGGCGCGGTCCAGCGCACGGTGGCGCCGGCTGGAAGCCGAGCCGAGCCACGAACGGCGGCGCCTCGAGCTTTGACCGGCGGGGCGCACTGTAGGCTGGCCGTCTACCGGGTGGACCATGAGGCACTGGACTCTCATCGCTGCAGCCTTGTTGGCTGGGGCGGCCGTCGCCGCCGGACTGCTCCTCGGGCTGCAGCCGCAATCGAGCACCGCGGACCACCCGCCGGCGAGCGCCGTGCAGTCCTCGCCGTCGTCATCGCAGTCGCACCTCCAGAGCGAAGAGACCCCGGCACAGGTGGCGCAGGCCACCGCCAAGGCGGCCAAGGCGCGGGAACGGCAGGCGAGGAACGCTCTGCGCGTGAAGGCCAGGGCCAGCAGGGCGCAGGCTCGCGTGCGCAAGGCGCGCGAACGGGCGGCCGCCAGAGCAGGCCAGAAGGGCAAAGGGGGCGGCAAGCGGGCAGCGAATACCAACACGAGATCCAAGGCTCCCGTCAAGGCCACACCGAGAACCACGACCGGCAGCGGGCAGCACACTGCAGACGCAGAGCCGAAGCACAGTCGAGCCTCGCAGCGGGAAGCCGCAGCGCAGGAAAAGCTGCGCCAGCGCAGGGCCGCGAACGAACTCCACGAGAACGAACGCGCCGAACGCGAAGCGCGCCGCGCTGAGACGCGCGAACAGCGCGCGGCCAGCTGATCGCTCCGCTGAGACCGTCGGGCCGCGGGCGTTGGCAGCCTCCGTTGCCTAGACTCACCGCATGGCCCTGATCCACACCTGCTACCGCATCACCGACATCGACCGCTCGGTGGCGTTCTACGAGGCGTTGGGCTTCCAGGAGGTCGGTCGCCTGCCGATCAAAGACGAGGCGGTCAACGTCTTCATGAACCAGCCCGGAGACGGCGACATGCCCCGCCTGGAGCTGACGTACAACTACGGCATCGACAGCTACGAGATCGGCACCGGCTACGGGCACATCGCGATTACCGCAGCTGACCTCGACGGCACGCTGGAGCGCCTGGCCGCACAGGGGATCCAGCCGGAGAAGCCGCCCTACTCGGTGCGCGAGGGCGGTTCGCGGCTTTGCTTCGTTCGGGACCCCGATGGGTATCGAATTGAGATAATTGAGACGTAGTTTACGTCGGCCCAGGATCGAAGATCTGATTCTGGTGGAATCGAGTTCATCGATAACTGAAGCCAGCCGGGGCCTTGAAGTGGTATGCTGGCATACGTGGTACGCACGACGGTAAAGATCCCCGAGGAGCTCGACGAGCAGCTGCGACACGAGGCGAGACGACGCGGCAGCACCATCTCAGACGTCACGCGCTCAGCGCTCGAAGCCCACCTACGAGGCGGACGTCGCCAACTGCGAGCCGCTGCCGCCGGCCACAGCGGCAACACCGACATCTCCGAGCAGATCGAGCAAATCATCAGCGCGGAGCTGGGCCATAGCGCTCATCGTTGACGCCGGGCCACTCTACGCCTATGTGGACGGCGACGACGCTCATCACGAGGCGTGCCTCGAGTTGCTGGAGACTCATCCGGGTCCCCTGATCGTCCCGACCCTCGTCATTACCGAGGTCGTATACCTGATCGCAAGTCGCCTCGGTTGGCAGGCCGAGACTCGATTCCTCGGCGACCTCGCGGCCGGCGAGATGAGCCTGGAGCCGGTCGACTCCAAGGACATCCTGCGAACCGCAGAGCTGGTCGCCCGTTACCACGACCTTCCCCTTGGCACCGTCGATGCATCGGTCATCGCTGCCGCCGAGCGCCTTGGCGCGACCGAAGTGGCGACACTCGATCGCCGCCACTTCACCGTGGTACGCCCGCGCCACGTTGAGGCGTTCAACCTCCTCCCCGGCCGCGTCTAGTTTGCAAACCATCCACTAGCTCGACGGATATCGGATTGAGATAATTGAGCCCCCCTGAACGCACCATGCGAACGTGCCTCGCTGGCCTTGCGGTGCTCATGGCAGCGGGCATCGTGGGATGTGGCAGTGGGTCGCACGCAAAGACTGCCATCGCCGCCTCGCCCCCGACGGCACACTCGGTTTGCAAGGAAGGCTTCCGCGAACTCGACACGATCGATCGGCACAAGCTCGTCCCACAGGCTTCCGTGTTCGGCCACCTGATCGCCGAAGCGGCTCGAGAAAGCGAGCAGGTGGACACTCACACCGAAGTGCGGTTGAAGCGCATGCGACCGCTGAGCGCGACCGCAACTCCCCTCGCATACCTCCGGCACAGCCGGACCGCGCTCCGCAGGATCATCTCGACGGCGAGCCGGCACGGCATCGCCTTTGAGGATCTGCCACGTCGGCTGATGCTCGACTTCCTATACGCGAACAGCGGCTGCGGAGTGGTGAGGACCCGCCCTCCAGTGAGTGGATGACGAGGATCACACGGCAGAGTGGTCAGCTGGCGAATGCTCCTCTGTGCTTCGCTTGCTAGCGCGTATAGATCGCCGGCCGGAAGCGCGGCTCGGGGACCGGCCTGCCCGCCTCGCGTGCGGCGACGAGCCAGGCTTGCTTGGCGCGCTCCACCTCGGCTAGAGCCTTCTCGGCCGTTGCCCCGATCGCGGAGCACGCCTCCAAGTCGGGGATGTCGGCCACGTAGGCCGCATCCTCCTCGCTGTAGAAGACGTTGATGTGGTAGTCGCTCATGGCTTGTCTTCCAATCTGAGATCGTAGCGCTCGACAAGCCTCATGAACTCGGCTCGCATCAAGGCTAGGCGAGCGACGACTCTGTTGTTTACTAGGGAACTGAGTCTCGAGTTCTCGAGCTGACCCAATGCCCTACGACGAGGACCTAGCCAACCGCATCCGCGAGCTGATCGCAGCCCAGCCGGGCGTGGTCGAGCAGCGCATGTTCGGCGGCCTGGCGTTCCTGATCGGCGGCAACATGTCGGTGAGCGTCAGCGGCAGCGGCGGCCTGCTGCTCCGCTGCGACCCCGCGGAGACCGAGACGCTGCTCGGCAGGCCGCACGCCGCCCCATTCGAGATGCGCGGTCGGGAGATGAACGGCTGGCTGCGCGTTCACCCGGACGGCCTGCGCACCAAGCGCCAGCTCGAGCGCTGGGTCGAGCGCGGCGTCAGCTATGCGCGCTCGCTGCCCGCGAAGGGCTGAGCGCGGTCCCCTACGCCTGAGCGCGCATGACGGCCAGAGCCTCGCTCATCCGCGCGAGTCCGTCGAGCAGCGCGTCGGCTGCCTTCTCCATCGTCTCGTTCGCATCGACCTCGCCTTCGTCGTCGATGAACTGGGCGACGAACGGGATGGAGACGGCTTCGTTGAGAGCGAACATGTTGAGCGCGGTGACCACCTGCTTGATCATCTGCACGGCGCGGGTGCCGGCGGAGACGCCGCCGTAGGAGACGAAGCCGACGGGCTTGTAGCGCCACTCGTGGTGCAGGAAGTCGATGGCGTTCTTGAGCGGTGCGTTGAAGCCGTAGTTGTACTCGGGCATGACGAACGCGAACGCGTCGGCAGCATCGACCTTGGCACTCCAGTCCTTGGTGTGCTGCTGGGTGTACTGGCGCAGCCGCGGATGGTTGGGCTCGTCCACGAACGGCAGGCCCAGCTCGAGCAGGTCGGCGACTTCGACGTCGAACGCCCCGTGCGCTCGCGCCCGCCCCTCGAACCAACGGGCCACAGGCAGGCCGACGCGGCCGGGACGGGTGCTGGCGATGACGATCTGCAGTCTGGGCATGTCGGCTCTCCGCGGGTGAAAGGTCAGGACAGCACCCGGCCACTGAACTTCCGCAGGCCGAGCGTGAGGAAGGTGGCACAGAAGCCGAGTAGAACTGGGTAGACGATGTAGAGGTGCATGTGCGAGGCCTGCGTGAGACCGGCGCGCATGCCCTCGTTGACGTAGATCAGGGGGTTGATCAGCACGATGATCTGCAGCCAGTGGATCCCGTCGACCTGCACGGGCGACAGGCGTGTCCACTGGTAGTAGGTGCCGCCGAGGAACGTCAGCGGCAGCACGACGAAGCCGAACATCAGCCCGATGTTGCGCGGCTCGAACACCGTCCCCAGCAGCAGCCCCAGCGAGGTCATCGTCACGCACGCGAGGGGGATGAGCGTCAGCACCACCAACCAGTGGACCGACAGGTGGGCTTGGACGCCCGAGGCGTGCACGACGGCGGCGATCGGGAACACGATCACAGCCGCGATCAGACCCTGGGCGGCCCCCGAGAGGACCTTCGAGACTGCGACCAGCCAGATCGGACACGGCGCCTGCACGCGGTCCTCGATCTCGCGCGTGTAGCCGAACTCGGTGGACAGCTGCATCGCAACCGCCTGGATCCCCTGGAACATGATCGAGATCCCGACCACGCCGGGAACGAGCACCGTCGCGAACGCCGAGTCGGAGGCTCGGCCGGCGCCCCCGCCGATGCCCTGGCCGATCGACGGGAACACGTACAGGAACACGAACACGAGCAGGAACGGCTGGATCAGCGTGCGCACGACGAACTCGCCCTTGTTCTTCCAAAGCACGACCAGGTCCCGCAGGATCAGCGCCCGCAGCGCGGTGCGGCTGGCCATCGTGACCGAGCGCGTGGGCTTGATCTCTATTCGGTCGCGCCCCTGCCTGTCAGGCGCGGTGGGCGAGGTCGTGGTGACAGCCATTACTCGCGCAGCTCCTTGCCCGTGAGTTTGATGAAGACCGTTTCCAGGCTCGGCTCGGACACGGACAGGTCGATCACGTCGAAGCCGCCGCTCTCCGCCGCGGTCACGACCCGCGGCACGAGCCGCTCGGCGCCCTTTACGTGCAGCTCGACGCCGCCGTCCACCGGCCGCGTGCGCGTGACCTCGCTGAGCTCCTGCGAGAGCCGCGCGGCGAGCGCGTCTTGATCCGCGTCGGCCTTGACGGTGACGATCGTGTCGGCCCCGACGGAGCGCTTGAGCGCCTCGGGCGTGTCCAGTGCGAGGATCTTGCCGTGGTCCATGATCGCCACGCGATCGCAGAGCTCGTCGGCCTCCTCCATGTAGTGCGTGGTCAGCAGCACCGTCTGGCCCTCGCCGTTGAGCTCACCGAGGATCTCCCACAGCGCGAGGCGGCTCTGCGGGTCGAGGCCGGCGGTGGGCTCGTCGAGGAACAGCACGGCGGGCCGGTGGAAGATCGCGCGCGCCATCATCAGGCGCTGGGCCATCCCGCCGGAGAGCGCGAACACCGACGCCTTGGCCCACTTGGCGAGCTGGAACTGCTCGAGCAGCCTGTCGGAGACCTGGCGCGACTCGGCGGCGGATATCCCGAACAGACGCCCGTGGAAGTAGAGGTTCTCCCAAACGGTCAGCTGGCGGTCGAGCGTGTTCTGCTGGGAGACGATGCCCAGCAGCTGCTTGGCCAGCGCGGGGTGGGCGACGACGTCTATGCCCCCCACGTATGCGGATCCAGAGGTGGGGACCACCCGCGTGGTGAGCATCCCGGCGGTGGTGGTCTTGCCGGCGCCGTTGGGCCCGAGCAGGCCGAATATCTCCCCCGCGTGAACGCTCAGGTCGAGCCGGTCGACCGCGGCGAAGTCGGTGCCCGCGTAGACCTTGGTCAGCTCGACGGTGCGGATGACCTCGTCGTCGCGACCGTCGCCCGAGCGCTCGCCCGCCGGGCCTGGAGCCGGCGGTGCGAGGTCGAGGGGTGGGGTGCCGGCCATCGCCCACAATCTATAGCGCTCGCGCTACCCTCCCGGAAGCGATGGCTGACACGGGCAAGATCGCCAAGAACCTCGAGCGCTTCGCGCAGGCGGTGGCGGCGCACGACCGCGAGAACCCGACACACACGGCGTACGGGATCGGGCTGGCGCACTTCGACATGGAGCGGCTGGGACTCGACGAGGGCGAGGAGATCCTCCCGGGCATCACGATCCACGCCGATCAGGGCGTGACGGGCAACTTCCGCGTGCTGTGCGACGGCGACCACGAGGAGGAGCTGACGGAGGCCGAGGAGCAGGCGGTCGAGGCGATCGCCACGCAGTCGATCCCCGCCTTCTCGCCGGGCCCGGGCCGCTCTCCATTCGAAGCGCAGTAGCGACGCTCATCTTGGACGCCCGGCTAACGCCAAGCCGGGAGCGTCAAAGCAAACTGCCCAAGTGGCCATCAGCACAGGTGACTGGCCTGTAAGCACAGAGCATTGTCGGAAGTGGGTCGACCACGTCCTGGTCTGCGGCCTGAACCCGGTGGGCCTGCGCACGGTGGAGCAGCTGCACCTGGCGGGCGCGCGCGTGGTGGTCCTGGACGACGACCCGGACGAGCGCCTGGCGCACATCCTGCGGGGCTGGGGGATCCCGCACATCCCGCGTGGCTCCCACCATCTCACAGAGCCCCTCTACGGTGCGGGCATCGAGGGCGCCGCGGCGGTGGTGTGCGCGGAGAGGACCGACCTGCGCACGCTGGAGACGGTCCTGCTGATCCGCGACCTGCGCCCCGAGGTGCGCATCGTGGCCGACCTGGACAACCCGGCGGTGGCGCACGCGGTCGAGGAGGTGCTCGGCTCGGTGGGGGTGCTGGACGTGGGCGCACTGTTCGCGCCGTCGGTCGTCGAAGTCTGCCTCGGCCGCCGCGCGCGCGACATCCTGGTGGGCGACACGCTGTTCGTGACCGCCGAGGTGCCGGCGGCTCGCGATGGGACGCTGCGCGAGCTCTACGGAAGCCTCGCGCCGATCGGCGTGGTGACGGAGGCCGACGACGAGCTGATCGCCTGTCCCGGGCGCGACCAGCGGGTCAGCGCCGGCGATCGGGTGACGCTGCTCGGCACCCACGAGGAACTGGACGAGGCGGGACTCAGCCACCGGCACGTGCTCGCGCGCGAGATATCGGACATGGGCACCCGCGTGCGGATGAAGACGAGGCGGGTGGCGAGAACGGTGCTGAGCATCGTCGACCGCCCCCTGCGCGTGGCGGGGGCGCTGGGCCTCGTGCTGCTGGCGGTCTCCACGTTGGTCCTGCACTTCGGCTATCACTGGTCCGGCCACGGCTCGCATCACCTGCCGGTGCTCGACTCGATCTACTTCACCGTGGAGACGGTCGCGACGGTCGGTTTCGGCGACTTCTCGTTCTCGAACGAGCCGACGTCGGTCGAGGTGTTCGGCATCTGCCTGATCGTCGCCGGCACGACGCTCGTGACGACGCTGTTCGCGCTGTTGACCAACGCGCTGGTCAGCCGGCGGATCGCCCAGTCGCTGGGCCGCGAGCGCATCCCCGACATGCGTGGCCACGTCGTGATCGTGGGGCTGGGGACGGTCGGCATGCACGTGCTGGAAGGACTGATCGCGCAGGGACGCGAGGCGGTGGTGATCGAGCGCACGGAGAGCAACAGCTACTTGGCACGGGCACGGGCGCTGGAGGTGCCGTTGGTACTGGGCGACGCCACGATGTCCCAGACGCTGGAATCGGTGAACCTCACGAGCGCTGCCGCGGTGGCGATCCTCACCTCCGATGACCTCACGAACATCGAGACCGGACTGGCCGTCCGCGACCGGCTCGGCGAGCGTTGGACCGACGTGCCGGTGGTGCTGCGGGTCTTCGACCGCCAGCTGGGGCATCGCCTCGAGGAGTCGTTCGGCTTTCGCTACGTGTGGTCGACCTCTGCGATCGCAGCGCCGTGGTTCGTCGGGGCGGTGCTGGGGCTGGAAGTGCTCTTCACCTTCTACGTCGGCAGCCACCCGTTCCTGCTCGCCCGTCTGCGCGTCAGTGCCGGCGGCGGTCTCGACGGCCAAGCGATGCGCGAGCTGCCGGCGAGCGTGCGCGTGGTGGCGATCCGCCGGGCGGCGGACGCGATGGCGCTGGAGTACCCGCCGCGGCGCGACACGCGCCTGGCACCGGACGACGACGCCTACCTGGTAGGTCCCTACGCGGAGCTCCTGCAGGTGCTCCGCCACGATCGCGAGACCGCGTCGAGCGACTAGATGATTGATTCCACGGGGGGTTAGGCGCAGTAGTTGACGAGTGCGCGGCTGGGTCGGCCGAGTTGGTGGTTGAGGGTGATCGCGGCGGCGAGGCAGAGGAAGCGCTGAAGGATGCGCTCTCGGAGGCCGGAAAGGGTTCTGGCTCCGTGGCGCTCGAGCGTGAGGATGTCCTTGCAGGTCCAGAAGATCGACTCGATCCTTTGGCGGATCTGGGCTAGGTGTGGCCCGTGTCCGGGCTCGTCTTTGCGGCGCGGTCGCACGATCGTGGCGTGGAGTTCGCCGGCCTTGGTGGCGAACTCTTTGCCTGCGTAGCCCTTATCGCCGATCACGGTGACCGCGCCTCGCCGCTTTGCGCGAGCGAGCAGCTTGAGCGCGACCTCGCGCTCATCGAGCTTGGGGGACGTCAAGGCGATCGCTCTCGGGGTGCCGTCGGGGGAGCACAGTGCGTGCAGCCGGAAACCCCAAAAGAACCGGCTGTGACTAGCGCAGTACCCGTAGTCGGCGGCGTCGGCGAGCTGGGAGCGCTTGACCGTCTCGCGGCTCCTGGCGCACTCCACCGGTGTGGAGTCGATCAGCAGCAGGTCGTCTTCGATCCCGGGGCTCTGGCTGGCGAACACGCCCATCAGCCACTCCAGCGTGTCAGCCAGGCGCCGGCGGCGCTTGTAGTAGCCGGCCTGCCCGGGGATCCTCGGGAACAAGTGACGCAAATGCTTAGAAGCGACAGCGAGAAACCGCCGATCAGACGGTATCCCCATGATCGCCTGCGCAACGCAGAGCGTGACGACCTCCGCGTCTGTGACGCTTCTCCTGGCGTTCCCCGGCCTCGCGGGCAGGAGATCGTCAGCCGTGACATAAACGGCAGTGAGCAGCAGGTCGAGGTCGGCGTCCATCGAGGCCCCCTTTGGTCGGCGATGCTTCAGAGCACCGCCGACTTCGACCCTGCTGCCCATAAACCCCCAATAACCACGGGCTCCACCGTGGAATCAATCATCTAGGCCACTTCGACCCGCGCGGCGATCATGGCGGCGAGCCGCTCGATCGTCGGACACGGGATCCCATGCCGTGCGCCGGCCCGCAGCACGGCGCCCGCGATCGCGTCGAGCTCGGGCTCGCGCCCGGCGGCGATGTCACGCTGCATGGAGCTGCCGAGGGTGTCGTGCGCGGCCTCCAGTTCGGCGATCGCCTTGGCGGGATCGATGTCCGTCGCCCCCTCGGCTCTGCCCACGGCACATGCCTCCTCGATCGCGCCCTCGAGGTCGGCGCGCAGCGCGGGCGTGGAGCGGATCTCGTCGAGCAGCACGTCGTAGGCGCTCGTTGTACACGCGAGCGCGTTGAGTCGCACGAGCTTCGACCACATGACGTTCGCCTCGGAGTCCGACACCCGCGCGGACACACCGGCCCGCGAGAGAGCGTCGGCGAGTGTCTGCATGCCGGGTGCCGTGTGTCGGTCGCTGGCCATGTCGACACGCAGGAACGGGCTCGTATGCACGACGACGCCCGGCTGCGGCCTGTCGGCCTCGACGCGAATCGCGCCGGCGAGCACCGTGTCGGCGGGGAAGCGCCGGCGCAGTACGGCGAGGTGATCGAGGCCGTTGAGCAGCGGCAGGACGACTGGCGGCTCGACGGCGATGCGCGCGAGCGCGGGCTCGAGGCCGGCTGCCTTGGTGGCGACGATCAGCGCGTCCACTGGCTCCTCGAGCAGCACGACGGCCTGTGGATGGGCGATGAAGTCGCCGAGAGTGACGCTCTGCACCTGCACGCCACGCTCGGCGATGACGGCTGCGGTCGACTCGCGCGCCACGACGAGCACGTCGGTGCCGCTGCGCTGGAGCGCCGCCGCCAGCAGCCCGCCGACGCCGCCGGGACCGAGGATGGCGACCCTCATGTGAATGGATCGATCGGCACGCGCGACCATTATGCCGAGCACCTGTCGATCGGCGCTTTGGCCAGATTCACTAGCCTTCGAGTGAAGTGTCCGATCGACCGGAGCCCCCCACCAATGCACCGCAGATCCTCGCCCGCGGGCCGTGGGCGCTGGAGAACATCACAGCGCGCTGGCAGGACGCCCAGTTCGAGCCCTCGCAGGAGCACACCGAGGCGGCGGACGAGGCGATCAGGGAGCTGCAACGGCGCGGCTCGCCGAGCCACGACGGGATGGCGGCGCGCCTGGTCGACTACAGCGAGGGCGATGAGGGGATCGCAATCGAGCTGCAGCCCCTGCGCTGGGCGCTGCGTCTGGTGGAAGGCGACGCTTCGCAGAGCATCGCGGCGCTGTGCGTGACCCGCGCGGCGGACGGACGCTGGCTCGCGGGTCGCCGTGCGCCTTGGGTCTCCTCGTGGGCCGGGCGCTGGGCGCTGGGCGCCGGCGGCGCGGTGGACCTCGGCGAGAGCCCGGCGGACACGCTCGTGCGCGAGCTGAAGGAGGAGTGGTCGGTCTCGCCCGAACGCGTGCGCGGCGAGGCGCTGCTGTGCCTGCCGCACAGATTGGTGATGTTCGTGGGACAGGCGTGGCTGGCGGAGGGCGCGGAGGAGGAGGTCACGCCGGACGACGAGCACGACGCGTATGCGTGGTGGCCGCGCGAGATCGACCAGTGGCCTGCCGAGGCGGGCGAGGCGCTGCCGCGCATGGCGCACTGGCTGTCTCAGTGACCGCGCAGTTGCGCGCCGCAGCGGGCCCGCTGACGTTCACCCGGCTGAAGTGGATGTCCTTCACACATTCGTGCGTTTACACAGCGCTGCTCGTGAGCGCGTTCGCGGCGGGCAAGCCGGAACCGCTCACGTTCGTGCTGGGGATGACGCACGGGCTGCTGTGGATCTTCATGTCGCTGGTGTGCATCACGGCGGCGCGACTGCGGGTGGTGTCGCTGAGGCTCGCCGTGGCGGTGGCGGTGCTCGGTGGCATCGGGCCGTTCTTTGGCAGCTATGAGTTCATCCGCGAGCAGCGTCAGCGTGCCGGCACACTGGCCGCGCTAAAGTGAGAGATCAATGGCAACCGGCACCACGGCAGTGCAGACGATAGACGTCGTAACCCCTGCTGCGGGTGAGTCGGTGACCGAGGGAACGATCCTCGAATGGCGTGTCAAGGTCGGCGATCCGATCAAGCTCGACGACACGATCGTTGAGATCTCCACCGACAAGGTGGACGTGGAGCTGCCCTCGCCGGGCAGCGGCGTGGTGAGCGAGATCCTGGTCGATGAGGGCGAGACGGTCACCGTCGGGCAGGTGATCGCGCGCATCTCGGTCAACGGCGGCGTGCCTGCTGTCAAGCCGGCGGAGGAGCCCGAGCTCGACGAGCCCGCCACCAACGGCTCTGCGACGAAGACGGTCGATGTTCTGACGCCCGCTGCGGGCGAGTCGGTGACGGAGGGAACGATCCTCGAATGGCGCGTGAAGGTCGGCGACCCGATCAAGGTGGACGAGACGATCGTCGAGATCTCCACCGACAAGGTGGACCTGGAGCTGCCGGCTCCGGCGACGGGCACGGTCAGCGAGATCCTGGTGGCGGAGGGCGACACGGTCACCGTGGGACAACTGATCGCGCGGATCGCGCTGAACGGCGCGGCGCCGACGACGGGCACACAGCCGTCGACGGGCGAGGAGCCCGCATCCGCCGGCCCCGGAGACGGTGACGCAACGAGCGACACGAGCGCGACGGCAAGCGCGCCGCCGGAGGGCACGAAGGTCTCCCCCGTCGCAGCGCGCGCGGCGGCGGTCGAGGGCGTGAACCTGGCGGAGGTGTCGGGCAGCGGACCGGCGGGCCGGATCACCAAGTCGGACGTGCTGGGAGCTGCGAACGGAGGCGCGACGGCGACGGACGGCGCGCACGCCACGAACGGCGTCGGCAGCAATGGCCATGCGCACACCCCTGAGAGCGAGCCGCGCTCCCAGCCGATGCGCGGCGGCGCAGCGATGCTGGTGCGCTACATGGAGGAGTCGCGCTCGATCCCGACGGCGACGAGCTTCCGCACGCTGGCGGTGACGCGGCTGGACGCGCGCAGGCGCGAGCTGAAGGCGGCGTCGCGCAAGGTCTCGTTCACGCACCTGATCGCCTACGCGATCGTGCGCGCGTGCGCAGGACATGCCGGTGATGGCAAACCACTTCGCGGAGATCGACGGCAAGCCCCACCGGGTGGTGGACGGCGGCGTGAACCTGGGGCTGGCGGTGGACGTGCAGAAGAAGGACGGCTCGCGCACGCTGATGGTGCCGGTGATCGTGAACGCGGGCAGCCTGAGCTTCGAGGAGTTCCTGGCGGCGTATGACGCGCTGGTGGAGAAGGCACGCACGAACGCGCTGACGGCGGACGACCTGGTGGGCGCGAACGTCACTCTGACCAACCCGGGCGGCCTGGGCACGGTGGCCTCGGTGCCGCGCCTGATGCCCGGCCAGGGCACGATCGTGGCGACCGGATCGATCGGCTACCCGGTGGGCCTGGGGAACATCGGCGAGATGATCGGCGCTGAGAAGGTCATGACGATGACCTCCACGTACGACCACCGCGTGATCCAGGGCGCGGAGTCGGGGCGCTTCCTGGCGCAGATCGAGCAGTACCTACAGGGCGAGAACGGCTTCTACGAGGAGCGTGTTCGCGTCGTTGGGCGTGGAGCTGGGACCTCCGCCGCCGCTGCCGGCGCCCGCAGCCGCCGCATCTGCCGCGGCCGGAGCGGCCGCGCAGGCTCCGGGCGCGGCGCCGTACACGGGCGGGGAAGAGATCCTGCAGGCGGTGCAGGCGGCGAGCACGTTCGTGAGCCGCGTGCGCAGCCACGGGCACCTGGCCGCGCACCTCGACCCGCTGGGCTCAGAGCCCGAGGGCGACCCGGGCCTGGACCCGGAGGCGCTGGGACTGACCCCGGAGATCCAGGCGCGCCTGCCGGCGACGGATCTTCCAGATGTACGTGCCCGGCGCGACGCTGGCCGACGCGCTGCCGCACCTGCGCGAGACCTACTGCGGCACGATCGCGTATGAGATCGAGCACATCGCCTCGCACCGCCAGCGCGTGTGGCTGCGCGAGCACATCGAGTCGGGCGCGTTCCGTCACGAGCTGACGAACGACGAGCGCAGGACGCTGCTCAAGCGCCTGGTCGAGGTTGACGCGCTGGAGCGCTTCATGCACAAGGCGTACCTCGGCCAGCACCAGTTCTCGATCGAGGGCCTGGACATGACGGTGCCGATGCTCGACGAGCTGATCCAGCTCTCGGCGGCCCACGGCGGCCAGGAGGTGGTGGTGGGCATGGCCCACCGCGGCCGTCTGAACGTGCTGGCGCACAACCTGGGCCGCTCCTACGACACGATCTTCGCGGAGTTCGAGGGCGCCTCGACGCTGGAGGCGGTGACGACGATCCCGCAGGGCGGCACGGGCGACGTCAAGTACCACCACGGCACGCAGGGCACCTACCAGCTGCCGGACGGCGGCACGATCCGCGTGAACCTCGAGTCCAACCCGAGCCACCTCGAGTACGTCTCGCCGGTGGTCGAGGGTGCGACGCGCGCGGCGCAGACGACACGCAAGGGCCCGCACGCCCACCAGGACACGAACTCGGCGGTGCCGATCGTGATCCACGGCGACGCGTCGTTCCCGGCTCAGGGCGTGGTGTCGGAGACGTTCAACCTGCAGGCGCTGGACGGCTACAAGGTCGGCGGCACGGTGCACATCATCACGAACAACCAGGTGGGCTTCACGACCGACCCGGACGACGCGCGCTCGACGCGCTGGGCCTCTGACCTGGCGAAGGGCTTCGACGTGCCGATCATCCACGTCAACGCGGACGACGTGCCGGCGTGCATCAGCGCTGTGCGCCTGGCGTTCGCGTTCCGCCAGGAGTTCGGCCACGACGTGCTGATCGACCTGATCGGCTACCGGCGCTTCGGGCACAACGAGTCGGACGAGCCCGCTTACACGCAGCCGGAGATGTACGCGAAGATCAAGACCAAGAAGCGTGTGTCCGAGCTGTGGGCCGATCGCCTGGTGACCGAGGGCATCGTCTCCAAGGAGGAGGTGGAGCGCCAGGCGCAGGAGGTGTGGGACAACCTGACGCTGCTGCACCAGCGCCTGAAGGCGAAGATCGCGGCGGCGGCGGAGCACGAGTCCGAGCACACGACGGGCGAGTACCAGCTCGACCGCTCGCCGAGCCCGGACGTGGACACGGCGGTGCCGGCGACACGCCTGCGCGAGCTGGGCGAGCAGCTGCTGCGTGTACCTGACGGCTTCACGGTGCACCCGAAGCTCGTCAAACAGCTGGAGCGTCGCCACGACGCGCTGGCCGAGGGCGCGGCGCCGGGAATCGACTGGGCCCACGCGGAGGCGCTGGCGTTCGCTTCGCTGCTTGACGGAGGGCACGCCGCTGCGTCTGACCGGGCAGGACACCGAGCGCGGCACGTTCAGCCAGCGCCACATGGTTCTGCACGACGCGAAGACCGGTCAGACGGTGTGCCCGATCCAGAGCCTGCCGGATGCGCTGGCGCCGCTGGAGCTGCACAACAGCCCGCTGTCGGAGCTCGCGTGCATGGGCTTCGAGTACGGCTACAGCCAGGAGGCGCCGGAGACGCTCGTGCTGTGGGAGGCGCAGTTCGGCGACTTCGTGAACTCGGCGCAGGTGATCATCGACCAGTTCATCGTGTCGGGCCTGGCCAAGTGGGGCCAGACCTCGCGTCTGACGCTATTGCTCCCGCACGGCTACGAGGGCTCGGGTCCCGAGCACTCCTCGGCGCGCCTGGAGCGCTTCCTGCGCGCGGCCGCGGAGGGCAACATCCGCGTGGCGAGCCCGACCACGCCGGCTCAGTACTTCCACCTGCTGCGCCGCCAGGCGCGTGTGGCCAAGCAGCGTCCGCTCGTGGTGATGACGCCGAAGTCGCTGCTGCGCCTGGCGCAGGCGGCCAGCTCGGTGCAGGACATGGCGGAGGGCACGAGCTTCCAGCCGGTGCTGGCGGAGCCGGGCGCACAGGACGATCAGGTGACACGCCTGGTGCTGTGCACGGGCAAGATCTACTACGACCTGGTGGGTCACCCCGATCGTGCGGCGCACACGGGTCTGGCGGTGGCCCGCGTGGAGCTGCTGTACCCGTTCCCCGAACGCCAGATACTGGAGCTGATGGGCCGCTATCCGAACCTGCGCGAGGTGCTGTGGGTGCAGGAGGAGCCGCGCAACATGGGCGCGCGGGCGCACATGTTCCCTCGCCTGATGCAGATCATGCCCGAGGGCATGCACTTCGGCTACATCGGCCGGCCCGAGCGTGCGAGCCCGGGCGAGGGCTACCCGGCCGCTCACATCGACGAACAGAACCGGATCGTGACAACGGCCATCGACCTGCGCCAACCGATCTCCCAGTACCCGCGAAAGACACCGGGAGAGCGCTGAGATGTGGGCTCTGTGGCGACGCTTCCTGGCGATCCGCAGGCAGCGCAAGCGCAAGCGTCGCGGCTTCTAGCGCCCCTTCCACACGGGCTCGCGCTTCTCCTTGAAGGCGCTGGCGCCCTCCTTGGAGTCCTCGGAGGTGAACACGGGTCCGGTGATTGCGCCCTGCTTCTCCCACATCTCGGCGCTCGACCAGTCGAACTGCTCCTGCAGGATCTGCTTGGAGGCGATCAGCGCCAGCGGCCCGTTCTTGGCGAGCCGCCCGGCAAGCTCGAGCGCGACGTCGACGGCGGAGCCGGGCTCGGCGAGGCTGTTGACGACGCCGAACTCGTGGAAGCGCTCGGCGGGCATGGTGTCGCCGGTGAGCGCCAGCTCCATGACGACGTGGTAGGGCATCCTGCGCGGCAGACGCAGCAGCGCGCCGCCGGCGGCCACGAGCGAGCGCTTGGCCTCGGGGATGCCCATTTTGGCGCCGTTGGCGGCGACGATCAGGTCGCAGGCGAGCGCGATCTCCATGCCGCCCGCCACGGCGAAGCCCTCGATGGCGGCGATCAGCGGCTTGCGCGCGGAGCGCTGGGCGATGCCGGCGAAGCCGCGGTCGCCGAACCAGGGCGACTCGCCCTTGACGAACGCCCCCAGGTCCATGCCAGCGCAGAAGAAGCCGCCGGCCCCGGTGAGCACGCCGACGGCCAGGCTGTCGTCACCGTCGAGCTCCTCGAGCGCACCGGCGACGCCGGCTGCGAGAGCCGCGTTGACGGCGTTGCGAACCTCGGGCCGGTTGAGCGTGATCAGCAGCACGTTCCCGCGGCGCTCTGTGAGGACGGGCTCCCCCTCCGGGGACGATGCGGTTGAAACGCCTGCTTCAGCTGCACTCATCGCGGCTCTCCTCGCTCGGTGACCACAGCAGCCTAGCGGCCCGATGGTCAGGCGGCGAAGAGCTTCAGCTCCGGCTCGCGCTCCCCGCGCAGGACCTCCGGGTCGACCTCCACGCAGTCGATCCCGCGCGAGTTGGCGAGCACGCGCGCCTGCGGCTTGATGATCTGGGCGGCCAGCACGCCGCGGCAGGAGCCGAGCGCGGGATCCAGGCGGATGCGCTGCAGGTAGCGCGTCAGCTGCTCGACGGCGTCGATCGTGCCCACCCGCTTGATCTCCACGGCGATCCATTCGTCCTCGCCGTCCCTGCACATCAGATCCACGGGACCGATGTCGGTGGGCCACTCTCGGCGGACCAGCCGCAGCCCCTCCCCACACCACTCGGGGGCGCCGGCCAGCAGCTCTTGGAGTTCGCGCTCGACCCCCTCCTTCTCGAGCGTCGACTGCGTGTCGAGCTCGTGATCGGAGTCTGAGAGTACCTCGGCGACGGCGATCTCGAGCCGATCCTCCTGGCTGCGCTTGCGCACGAGCAGCCGCTGCAGGGCGCCGCCCTCGTCGAGCTCTTCCTCGATCACCGTCGGCGCGGACATCCAGTTGAGCGGCTTGACGCTCGAGCCGCCGCCGTCGGCCCAGACCATGAAGGTACCGTCGGCCTTGACCATCAGCAGCCTGACCGCCTCGGGCAGGACGGTGCTGAGGCGGCCGGCGTAGGAGACCTGGCAGCGGGCGACGATCAGGCGCACCGCCCGAATCTAGCGAGCGCGGCGGACTCGAAGCTCGCTGCTAGCGATCCTCCTGGGTCTGGTGCTGACCGACGGGCTCGTGCGGAGCGCCCGGCGGCACGTGGGGCGCGGGCGGCTGGCTGACCGACTCGCGGAACTCGCGGATGCCGTTTCCGAGCGCCCTGGCGATTTCGGGAAGGCGTTTGGGCCCGAGCACGATCAGCGCAACTGCGGCGATGAAGATCAGATGCACGGGATTCTCGAGGCCCATCCCGTTCAGCGTAGCGACCTCCGGGGCGCCCCCTACTCTCTCGGTTCGTGGCCGCGCCGTCGTCGACCCCGCAGGGCCGTCCCTACCCCCCGCCGCCGGGCCCGGAGGCGTTCTGGCCGGTGCAGCTCACGGTTCTCGTCGCGATCGGACTGCAGATCGGGCTGTCCAAACGGCTCACCGTGGGCCCCACCTGGTTGGTGCCGACGCTCGAGGGCGTCCTGCTGATCGGCCTGTCGGTGGCGACGCCGCGGCAGCTCGAGCACGAGCACCGGGCGCGCCGCCGGACAGCAATCGCACTGACCGCGTTCGTGAGCGCCGCCAACATCTTCTCGCTCGTGGAGCTCACCAACCTGCTGCTGCACCGCAACGTCGAAGATGGGCGCACGCTGATCGTCTCTGGCGTGCTGATCTGGCTGACGAACTTCCTGATCTTCGCGCTGTGGCACTGGGAGCTGGACCGGGGCGGGCCCGGCCGTAGAGCTGCGGGCCACGACGGACCCCCGGACTTCCTGTTCCCGCAGATGGCAGACGACCGCATCCAACCACGCTATTGGCGCCCGCAGTTCTTCGACTACCTGTACGTGTCGCTGACGAACGCCATCGCGTTCTCCCCCACGGACACGATGCCGCTCACCCTGAAGGCGAAGGGCGTCATGGGCCTGCAGTCGGTCGTCTCGGCTGTCACGGTCGGGCTGATCGTCTCGCGCGCGATCAACATCCTTTAGCCCGCGAGGCTGGGCTCGATCGCAAGCGCCTGCGCGACCAGCCCGTGCACGTCCTCGCCCGCGCCCAGCGCGAGCGCCCGCCTGAGCGCCTCCAGGGCGCCCTCGCGGTCCATCAGCTTCAAACGCAGCCGTCCCAGGCGCTCCCAGGCGCCGGCGTCGGACGGGCCGCGCAGCGCCGCTCGGTGGGCGGCCTCCTCGGCGAGGTCGACGGCGCCCATGTCTTCGTAGATCCTGGCCGCGAAGCGGTGAGCGGCGGGACGGTCGCCGTCCACTCGCGCCCAGTCGCGGACCGCGCGGCCGGCCTCCTCGAGCTTGCCGGCGTTCCAGAAGGCGAGCGTCATCAGACGCAGCACCGCCACGTTGCGCGGCTCGGCATCGCGCGCGTAGATCAGCCGCTGGGCGGCGAGCAGGTACTCGCCTTCGGCCATCGCGCGCTGGGCGGCGACGAGGAAGCGCTCGACCCGCTCCTCAGCGGGGTCGGGCTTTGAGAAGTCCACGAATTTCATGCTGCCGGCGGGCACGGTGCGGATCCCGTGGCTGAACTTCACGCGCGCCCACTGCTGGACCTCCTCGCCGGCCGCGACGGGCTCGGATGAGAAGTAGATGCCCGCGACCGTCCCCACTCCCCACTCGGGATAGGAGATGCAGCGCGCGTAGCGGTGGACGACCGAGTGATCCGGCACGCGGCTGCCGAAGGGATCGTTCTCCGCTCGGTCTTTGGCGGCTGAACGCGCGCGCTGCTCGGCCTCATACGCGCGCCGGCCGGCCTCCTCTCGCTCTCTGCGAGCGGCGGCGGCGCTGACTTTGACAGCGTTGGCTGTCACTTTCCCGCCGCGCGAGCCCTCGGCCAGTCGCTCGAGCTGATCGGCCGCCTCGTTGATCGCCTTGAGGTGTCGCTCGTGCTCGTACTGGCGCCCCTGCGGCGCCACATCCGGATGCCAGCGCTTGGCCATCCGACGGCGGGCGAGCTGCACGTCGCGCTTGGTGAACGGCGCGTCGAGCTCCAGCAGGAGCAGGTGCTGCTCGACATCCAGGACGGTGGTAGGCATGACCCGACAACGTTAGCGAGGCTGGCGAGGTCCTATCCTGCGTGCGAATGTCTTCTCAATACATCTTTACGATGCACCGCCTGTCCAAGCTCCACCCGCCGGACAAAACGGTGCTCGACAATGTGTCCCTCGCGTTCTACCCCGGCGCGAAGATCGGCGTGCTGGGCTACAACGGCGCCGGCAAGTCGACGCTGCTGCGGATCATGGCTGGCGTCGATCAGGAGTACCGCGGCGAGGCGGCGCTCGCGCCGGGCGCGACCGTGGGGATGCTCGAGCAGGAGCCGCACCTGGATGAGTCCAAGGACGTCAAAGGCAACGTCGAGGACGGCGTCGCCGAGACGAAGGCGCTGCTCGACCGCTTCAACGAGCTGGCCGCCAACTACTCCGACGAGACCGCTGAGGAGTTCGGCAAGATCCAGGCGAAAATCGAAGCGGCGGACGCGTGGAACCTGGAGACGCAGCTCGAATACGCGATGGACGCGCTGCGCCTGCCGCCGCCGGACGCGGATGTGAGCACCCTCTCCGGCGGCGAGCGCCGGCGGGTGGCGCTCTGCCGCCTGCTGCTGCGCGCACCGGACCTGCTGCTGCTGGACGAGCCCACCAACCACCTCGACGCCGAGTCGGTCGCCTGGCTGGAGCAGCACCTCTCCGAGTACAAGGGCGCGATCGTGGCGGTCACCCACGACCGCTACTTCCTCGACAACGTCGCCGGCTGGATCCTCGAGCTCGACCGCGGCAAGGGCATCCCCTACCAGGGCAACTACTCGAGCTGGCTCGAGCAGAAGCAGGAACGCATGGCCCAGGAAGAGCGCTCGGAAAAGGGCCGCGAGCGCACGATCGCGGCGGAGCTCGAATGGGTGCGCACGAACCCGAAGGGCAAACGCACGAAGTCCAAGGCGCGCCTGGCCCGCTACGAGGAGCTGATCGCAGAGGACCGCAACATCAAGCTCGACGAGGTCCAGATCCACATCCCGCCCGGGCCGCGCCTGGGCGACAAGGTTCTGACGGCGACCGAGGTGTCGAAGGGCTTCGGGGATCGGCTGCTGATCGAGTCGCTGTCGTTCGACCTGCCGCGCGCGGGGATCGTCGGCGTGATCGGAGCCAACGGCGCGGGCAAGACGACGCTGTTCAGGATGATCACCGGCGAGGAGAGCCCCGACAGCGGGAAGCTCGAGCTGGGCGACACGGTCCAGCTCGCCTACGTCGACCAGTCGCGTGACTCGCTGAACCCGGAGAAGACCGTGTGGGAGGAGATCTCCGAAGGCTACGAGCACATCAAGGTGGGCGATCGCGAGGTCAACTCGCGCCAGTACACGGCCGGCTTCAACTTCAAGGGCTCATCGCAGCAGGCGCGCATCGGCAAGCTCTCAGGCGGCGAGCGCAACCGCGTGCACCTGGCCAAGCTGCTGCGCAGTGGCGGCAACCTGCTGCTGCTGGACGAGCCCACGAACGACCTCGACGTGGACACGCTGCGCGCGCTGGAGAACGCGCTGCTGGCGTTCCCCGGATGCGCGATCGTGATCTCCCACGACCGCTGGTTCCTGGACCGTGTGGCCACGCACGTGCTCGCGTTCGAGGGCGACTCGCAGGTCACCTGGTTCGAGGGGAACTTCGAGGCATACGAGGAGCATCGCCACGAGAATGATGATCCCGCCCACCCGGCGGCCGACCGTCCGCACCGCATCACCTACAAGCGGCTCGTGCGTGGCTGACCTGCCCTCAGGCGGCTCCTCGCTCGCGGACGAGCCGGCTGCGTCGCTCACCAAGTTCGACCGCGACACGGCCGTGTGGCGCGAGGACGCGGAGGAAGGCGCCGGGAGCGGCCGCGGCCGGGCGCTGTTCGGCGCGGAGATCGCGCCCGACTGGCGCGCCGGGCGCGGGCCCCACGGCGGCTACCTCGCTGCGATCCTGCTGCGCGCACTGATCGAGTCGGTGGCGGACGAGACACGCGCGCCGCGCTCGCTGACGATCCACTACGCGCAGGCACCGAAGCCCGGGCCAGTCCAGATCGCCACTACCATCGAGCGCCAGGGCCGCTCGCTGAGCACGCTCTCAGCGCGGATGCACCAGGGCGAGGAGCTGATCGCGCTCGTCCTCGGAGCGTTCTCCGTCCCGTGGGGCGGCCCTGAGATCTCCCAGGTGCAGATGCCGAACGTGGAGCCGGCGGACCCCTCGCGCGAAGGGGTCAAGCTGATCGAGCACGGCGGTCCCGAGTTCGCCCGCCACCTGGTGCTGCAGCCGCGCATCGAGGGCGCGCTGTTCGCGCAGGGCGAGCAGCCGATGGAGGTGCGCGCCTGGATGGGGCTGGCCGAGCCGCGGCCGATCGACGCGCTGTCGCTGGCGTTCTTCGCCGACGCGCTGATCCCCGCGCCGTACATGCGCCTGCCCGAGCCGGCCGCGGTGCCGACGGTCGACCTGACGGTCCACTTTCAGGAGCACATGCCGCGCGAGGCCGACGCCGCATCGTCCCCGCAGGGGGATCCGCGCGAGCTGTGCCTGGCGCGGACGCGAACGGAGCTGATCCACGACGGCTTCTTCGTGGAGGACGGGGCGATCTGGGCGAGCGACGGCACGCTGCTTGCACAGTCGCGGCAACTCGCGATCGTGATTCCGTTCTCCAAGCGGTAGTCTCCCAGTCGATGGCTGACTACAGCGCCAAGCGCATCAGCGAGATGGAGGCCGCATTCGGGGGCGGCTTCGTGAAGGCGAGAGCCGAGCTGGGCGTCACGGCCTTTGGCTTCCAGGTGATACAGCTGCCGCCGGATTACAGCGACTACCCCGAGCACGATCACGCGGAGAGCGGCCAGGAGGAGGTCTTCGTGCCGATCGGCGGCTCCGGCTGGATGGAGATCGACGGCGAGCGCGTCAACCTCGACCAAGAGACTTTCGTACGGGTGGGGCCGGAGCCGAAGCGCAAGGTCCATTCGGGGCCGGAGGGCCTGCGGATGCTCGTGATCGGCGGCTGTCCGGGCGAGCCGTACAAGATCCCGGCGATGACCGAGCTCTCTACGACGGCCTAGGCCCTCGTAGTTCTTGGCAGTCACGGACGTTTGGCCTCATGTGCCGACGTATCGCACGTGACCTGCATCGTCGAGCTCGCTGACCACGAACGGGTAGCGATGCGCCTCGCCGTCGATCACGGCCGTGCACTGGAAGACGAGTCCCGCTCGCTGCAGCACCTCGGCTGGACAGGAGGCGGTCGCGCGCAGATGTCTCTGGTGGAACACCGACGCCTCGATCGCCCGCTGGACTTTGGCCACGTTCAATACGACCAGCGGTCTCTCATCCCGAAAGCCAACGCGACCGCTGCCGTTGATCTCGGTGACCATGACCGGGTAGCGGCCCACATCCAGGCGCGCCGTGCACGTGAACACGCGACGCGCCAGCTGCGGGACCTTCGACGGGCACGCGACCGTCGTGTACAGACCACGCTCCGTCAGGATCGACTTGGCGATCGCACGCTCGACCGTAACGCTGTCGAGGTTCCGCGTACTCGACCCACACGCGGACACGCCGACGCTTGCGAGCAGAACCGTGGCGACACCCGTGAGCTTGGCGAGGAACAGTCGCGATCCGCCATTCATCGCGTCAACCCACCACGGTGATGTACAGGAGCTCTTTCGCGGCGGGAGCCGTGGTGAACACGACTTCGACCGCTTTCGCGCTGATGGCCTTGACTTTGTAGTTGGCGCTCGGTTCCACTTCGGCCGGTTCTTCGCCTTCGCTGACCTGCACCGTGACCGCGACGAGCCTCGTTTCGAGGCCGTGTTCGATCACCCATTCTTTTTTGACACCGTTGCCGACGATCGCCGCCGACACCTTACGAGCCGGGGACGCAGCAGCGACCGTGATCGCACCTTCCGCGGGTTTCGCAGGCTTGCCGGTCGGCGCCGCGAGCTTCGCGAACGTGATGGCTTCTTTAGCCAGATCGGCCGTGGTGACGGATTCCGCTGCGAGTTTTCCTTCTTTCCCTTCTTTCCCTTCGGCGCCTTTGGCACCCGTTTCGCCTTTGGCACCCGTCGCGCCGGTGGCCCCCGTTTTGCCTTCTTTGCCTTCTTTACCTTCCGCGCCTTTGGCACCCGCTTCGCCTTTGGCACCCGTCGCGCCGGTGGCCCCCGTTTTGCCTTCTTTGCCTTCTTTACCTTCCGCGCCTTTGGCACCCGCTTCGCCTTTGGCACCAGTTTCGCCTTTGGCTCCCGTGGCACCGGTCGCTCCCGTTTTGCCTTCTTTCCCTTCTTTCCCTTCTTTGCCTTCGGCACCTCTGGCACCCGCTTCGCCTTTGGCACCCGTCGCGCCTTTCGGCCCTTCTTGACCTTCGGCACCGGTTTCGCCCGTGACGCCCGTCGCGCCTTGGGGCCCTTCTTTACCTTCGGCACCAGTTTCGCCTTTGACGCCCTGGATACCTTGAGCACCTTCTCTGCCTTCGGAACCCTGCGGACCGATGAAGCCCTGCTGGCCTTCTCTACCTTCTAGACCCGTGGCCCCCGTTTCACCTTTGGCGCCCGGCGGTCCGGTGGGGCCGGTTTCGCCGGTGGCGCCCTTGGCCCCTTCTGCGCCTTCGGCTCCTGTGGCGCCCGTTTCGCCTTTGATGCCCTGGATGCCTTTGGGTCCTTCTTTGCCTTCGTGACCGGTCGCGCCCTGCGGCCCTTCTGGCCCTTCCGGACCAGCGGCACCAGTTTCGCCAGCGATACCCTGCGGACCGCTTGCACCCTGCTGCCCTTCTCTGCCTTCGAGGCCTTGCGGACCTTCCGGACCCCGCGAACCTTCCGGACCCTGAGAGCCTTCCGGACCCTGGGGACCTTCAATACCGGTGGGACCTTCCGCTCCCTGGGAGCCTTCCGCACCTTGGGGACCTTCCGCTCCCTGGGGGCCTTCCGGGCCCTGCGGCCCCTCCCTGCCTTCCGGACCGGCGGCACCAGTTTCGCCTTTGACGCCCTGCACGCCGGCCACGCCCCGTTTGCCTTCCGGACCCGCGGCACCAGTTTCGCCTTTGACGCCCTGCACGCCGGCGACACCCTGTTTGCCTTCCGGACCGGCAGCGCCGGCGGCACCGGCCTTGCCTTCAGGGCCCGCGATGCCGGGCGCGCCGTTGGCGCCCTGCTTGCCTTCAGTGCCATCTGAGCCCTTTTCGCCTTGCGTCCCCGGTGAGCCAGTTGCGCCGGTGGCGCCCCGGGGGCCTTCGTTACCCTGGGCGCCCGCTGGTCCGACTGAGCCGGCAGGTCCGGAGGGCCCGCGCGGCCCCCTGAGACCGCCGGTTCCCTTCGCTGCACCGGCATGGCGCTTTTGAGCGGCGCGGGCACGGTGCGCGCTGCTCACGAGCAGAAGCCCTGTATGGGCACCGGCGTTGCTGGCGCTGGACGGACCTTGGCCGGCGAGCAGCGGCCCCGCCGGGAAGCCGAATGCGAAGGTGAGAGCGAGGATTGCGATCATGCTCGAGCGACGGCCGATTGATTGCAATATGGCGAATCTCGCCATCTATTGGCGCTTGCGTCGCGCGACCCCCTTAACGGCGTTAAATACGATCCACGCCAAGAGACTCCTGCTGCCCAGTAGGCAAAAACCGTCCCTGACCAGGACCAACTACGGGGTAATTACTGACAGTCGCGCTACTGGGCGAACGACGCATCGCGCGTGAGCGCGAGCGCCGCGGCGGCGATCAGGCGGGCGCCGGCGTGGACGTCCTCGAGCTGGACGAGCTCGACCGGCGAGTGCATGTAGCGAATGGGGATCGACACCAGCCCAGTTGGCACGCCGCCGCGGCTGAGGTGTACGGCGTCCGCGTCGGTGCCGGTGGCGCGCCCGGAGGCCTCGACGGTGAAGGGGATCTTCTCGGCCTCGCCCGCCTCGACGAGCAACTCGAAGACGGCGTTGTTGAGCGTCGAGCCACGCGTGATCACGGGGCCCGAGCCGAGCTCGTGCTTGCCGGCCTCCTTGACGTCGATCCCGGGAGCATCGGTGGCGTGGGTGACGTCAACGACGATCGCAGCATCGGGCTCGAGTGCGAACGCGCTGGTGCGCGAGCCGCCAAAGGTGGTCTCCTCCTGAGCGGCGGCCACCGCCGCGACCTCCCACTGCGCACCGCCGGCCTCGGCGATCAGACGCGCTGCCTCGAGCGCGACGAACGAACCCAGGCGGTTGTCGAGCGCGCGCGCCGTCAGCCGCCCGTTGGGGAGCTCGATCGGCTGGGCGTCGATCACAGCGACGTCGCCGACACGCACCAGCCCGCGGGCCTGCTCGCCGTCGCGCGCGCCGATGTCGATGTGCAGGTCGCGGATCTGGGCGACCTTCTTGCGCTCCTCATCGCGCAGCAGGTGGATCGGCTTCTTGCCGACGACGCCCGCCACCGGGCCGTCGCTCGTGTCGAGCACAACGCGCTGGCCGACGAGGATCTGCGCGTCCCAGCCGCCGACCTCGCGGAACCAGAGGTAGCCGTCGTCGTCGATGTGGGTGACGATCAGCCCGATCTCGTCGATGTGTCCCATCACGAGCAGTCGACGCGGCCCGTTCTCATAGCCGTGCTTGGGCGCCACCAGCGCGCGCGGCGTGCCGACCACGTCGGTGCTGACCTCAGCGAACTCGCTCGCCGCATCGCGCCACACGCGGGCGGGGGCAGTCTCGTAGCCGGACGGCCCGCGCGCGAGGAGCAGGTCGCGCAGAACCTGCGGCACGCCCACGGCGGGGCGCCCGCGGCGTTTCGCGGCGGCTTTGCGCGTGGCGGGGCTCATCGGGCGAGCAGCCCGCGCAGCACGTACTGGAGGATGCCGCCGTGGCGGAAGTACTCGGCCTCGCGCGGGGTGTCGATACGCACGCGCGCGTCGAAGCGCACGGACTCCCCCTCGGCGCGCTTGGCCGTGACGTGCACCTCGCTCGGCGCGCCGCCGCCGCCGGCCATCGCCTCGGCGAGACCGGCGATCGAGAAGGTCTCCTCGCCCGTCAGCCCGAGCGACTTGGCGCTCTCGCCCGGTGGGAACTGCAACGGCAGGACGCCCATGCCGACGAGGTTGGAGCGGTGGATGCGCTCGAAGCTCTCCGCGATCACGGCCCGCACTCCCAGCAGCTTGGTGCCCTTGGCGGCCCAGTCGCGCGAGGAGCCCGATCCGTACTCCTTGCCGGCGAGCACGACGAGGTCGATCCCCTCCTCGATGTAGCGCATGGCGGCGTCGTAGATCGACATCTGCTCGTGCGAGCCGTCTGCCAGGTAGCGCGTGAAGCCGCCTTCCGGCAGCGACGCGTCATCCGGACCGCCGAGCGTGTTGCGCAGGCGGATGTTGGCGAAGGTGCCGCGCATCATCACCTCGTGGTTGCCACGACGCGCGCCGTAGGAGTTGAAGTCGCGCGGCTCGACGCCCTGTTCCTGAAGGTATGTGCCCGCGGGACCGTCGCGCTTGATCGAGCCGGCGGGGGAGATGTGGTCGGTGGTGACGCTGTCGCCGAGTAGCGCCAGCACACGCGCGCCCTGGATGTCGCGGACCTCCTGCGGCTCGGCCGGCATCCCCTGGAAGTAGGGGGGCAGGCGCACGTAGGTCGAGCGCTCGTCCCAAGCGAAGCGCTCGCCCTCGGGCACCGACAGGCCGTTCCAGCGCTCGTCGCCGGCGAACACCTCGCCGTAGCTCTTGCGGAACATGTCCGCGCGCACCGCTTCGCCGATCGTCTCGGCGACCTCCTGCTCGGAGGGCCAGATGTCGTGCAGGTAGACGTCCTCCCCACTCTCGTCCTGGCCGAGCGGCTCACCGACGATGTCGATGTCCATCGTGCCCGCAAGCGCGTAGGCGACGCACAGCGGCGGCGAGGCGAGATAGTTCATCTTCACGTCGGGGTTGATGCGGCCCTCGAAGTTGCGGTTGCCGGAGAGCACCGAGACGACCGCGAGGTCGCCCTCGTCGACGGCCGCTGAGATCTCGTCGGGCAGCGGGCCTGAGTTACCGATGCAGGTCGTGCAGCCGTAGCCGACGAGGTTGAAGCCGAGCCCTTCCAGCGACTCTGTGAGCCCGGCGCGGTCGAGGTATTCGGTGACGACCTTCGAGCCGGGCGCAAGCGAGGTCTTGACCCACGGCTTCGAGCGCAGCCCGCGCGCGAGCGCGTTTCGGGCGAGGATGCCCGCGCCGATCATGACGGATGGGTTGGAGGTGTTGGTGCAGCTGGTGATGGCCGCGATCACCACGTGGCCGTGGTCTAGCTGGAAGCTCTCACCGTCGAGCGTCACGGACCGGGACGTGCCGTTGTGGGGGAGCGTGGCGGTGGCGGCCGCCTGCGAGACGGGAATCCTCTCCCCTTCGCTCGAGCCGGGCGAGACATCGGCGGGCGGGTCGGACGCCGGGTAGGACTCGGCCACGCCCTCGTCGATCGCGTCGCGCTGCTCGCCGTTGGTGGGCACGTAGTCCAGGAGCGCGCGGGCGAACGAGCGCTTGGCGTCGCTGAGCGACACCCGATCCTGCGGACGCTTGGGCCCGGCCAGGCTCGGCTCGACGGTGGCGAGGTCGAGCTCGATCGTGTCCGAGAACGTGGGTTCCTCGGAGTCCTCGTCGTGCCATAGACCCTGCTCCTTGGCGTAGGCCTCCACGAGGGCGATCTGCTCAGCGGGCCTGCCCGAGAGCTCCAGGTACTTGAGCGTCTCCGTGTCGATTGGGAAGATCGCGCAGGTGGAGCCGAACTCGGGCGACATGTTGCCGATCGTGGCGCGGTCGGCGATCGGCAGGCCGATCAGCCCGGCGCCGTAGAACTCGACGAACTTGCCCACAACGCCGCGCTCGCGCAGCATCTGCGTGACGGTGAGCACGAGGTCCGTAGCGGTGGTGCCCGCGGGCAGCTCGCCGTGCAACCGGAAGCCCAGCACCTGGGGAATCAGCATCGACATCGGCTGGCCGAGCATCGCCGCCTCGGCCTCGATCCCGCCGACGCCCCAGCCGAGCACGCCGAGCCCGTTGACCATCGTCGTGTGCGAGTCGGTGCCCACGAGCGTGTCCGGGTAGGCCTGTCCGGTCTTCTCATTGGGGAAGACCACGCGGGCGAGGTACTCGAGGTTGACCTGGTGGACGATCCCCGTGTCGGGCGGGACGACCGCGAAGTCGTCGAAGGCACCCTGGCCCCAGCGCAGGAAGGCGTAGCGCTCCTGGTTACGCTCGAACTCGCGCTCTGCGTTGAAGCGGAAGGAGTCGCGCGTGCCGAACGCGTCGACCTGCACGGAGTGGTCGATCACCAGCTCTGCCGGCGCGAGTGGGTTGATCGCGGCGGGGTCGCCGCCCATGTCGGCCATCGCGTCTCGCATCGCCGCGAGGTCCACGACGGCGGGCACGCCGGTGAAGTCCTGCATGAGCACGCGGGCGGGCGTGAAGGCGATCTCCTTGCTCGGCTGCGCCTTGGCGTCCCAGCCGGCGAGCGCCTCGATGTCAGCGGCGGACACAGAGCCGCTGCCCTCGGTGCGGAGCAGGTTCTCGAGCAGGACCTTCAGCGAGAACGGCAGCCGCGCCACGTCGAAGCGCTGCTGCAGGGCGTCGAGGCGGAAGATCTCGTACGTTCGCCCGCCCACCTCGAGCGTGTCCTTGGCGCCAAAGCTGTTCTCCGACATGGTGATCTCCCGTACGTATGCGGGTCTACAGGGACTCCCGCAGTCTCGCAGAGTCGCCGCGACGAGCCCGAGACGCAGCGTCGCTCAGCGCGCGAGCTCGGACGCGCGGGTGACGCGACCCTTGCCCTGGCGCTTGGAGCGCAGCAGCGCGATGTCGCACGCTTCGAGCAGCTCGTCGGTGCTCATCGGCGCCTGCCATTGAGACACGCCGATCGACGCCGACACGCCGGCGCTGTCCGGCGTGGGGATCGCGCGCAGACGCTCGAGCGCACGACCGGCAGCTGCGGCGGCGCTTTCCAGCGCAGCGTTGGGGAGGATCACCACGAACTCGTCGCCGCCATAGCGCGCCACGCGATCGAACGCGCGGAACTCCCCTACAAGCGCATGCACGACGGCGCGCAGCATCGCATCGCCGGCCTGGTGGCCGTGAACGTCGTTGACGAGCTTGAAGTCGTCGAGGTCGATCAGCAGGCAGGACAGCGAGCCACCGGTGCGCGCCGCGCGGCCGATCTCCTCGTCCAGGCGCCGGCGCATGGCGCGGTGGTTCATGCAGCCGGTGACAGCGTCTGTGCCGGCCTCGGCGCGCGCCCGCGTGAGCGCGAGCGCGGTGGCGGCCTGGTCGACGAGCGCCACTGCCAGCTCGACAGCCGAGGGCGGGAGCAGCTCGGCGTCCCTGCGCACGAGAACTACCACCGCCTCGGTCTCGCCGCGCTCGACCAGCGGTAGCAGCAGGGCGCAGCTGACGGGTCCGGTGGCAGACAGGCGCGGCACGCTGGCCGCGAGCTCGTCGGCATCGCCGGCAAGAAAGCTTTGTCGCGTGCTCGCCACCCAGCTGACGCCCGGCGGGCGCTCGGAGCGGGGCAGCAGATAGCTCAGCCGGCCGCTGCCCTCGAACATGTACACGGTCACCAGCTCCTGCCCGTCCTCGCCGTCGGCGAGCAGATGATGGACGTGCACCTCGTCTGCGCCGGGCACCGACAGCAGCTCGCCGGCCAGCGCGCGGAACATCGTGTCGGCGTCGCCGGCGCTGTCGGCGAGTGCAGTCAGATGGCGGATGCCCGCCAGCAGCCGGTCGACCCCCGCTGCCGACGCTGAGGCATCCTTACCCGCAGCGACATCCATACCGACAGGGTACGGCATGCGCTGGGCGGCGCCAAGCGCTGCTGTGCCGCTCACTCGCCCGAGCCGCCCGACCGAGCGCGCGCTTCACCTTGGTGGGTGGGGGCGACGTCGCGTCGCCCCCACCCACGGCGGTGCTGCTACCTGAAGCTGAGCGTCGCGAAGGAGGCCGACGTCGACAAGCCCTTCTGCTTGGGCAGGAAGCCCACGCGGAGCTTGACTTTGAACGGCCGTCCCCTGCGCCTTCCGGCGCCTGAGAGCGGCACCTTCAGCGTGGCGGTTTTCTTCGCCGCGTTGAAGTGCTCATAGACAGTGGACAGGCTCTTGCCGCTACCGCTCACACGGCCGGCGGCAAAGGTCTGCACGGTGATGTAGGCGGTGTTGCCGACGACCTTGTGGCCCACGATCCGCACGCCGCAGCCGGCGACTTTGATGATCGTGTTCTGTTTGAACACAACACCGTTCTGCCCGGTGACCGTGGTCGGCATCACCAGCGGCTTGGGGCACAGTCCGCCGTAGTTGGTGAGCGCCGAGTGGGAACCGACGGGCAGGTTTACGGTGATGCTCGTGACCGGCGCGTCAGGCGTGGTCGCGAAGTCGGTCGTGGTGATGCCCTTGGTGATTTTGGTGTGACCGACCAGGATCACGCGCACGTTGTCTGCTTCCATCACGAGGTCGAGATCCGGGAACGCCTCCCCGCCGTGAGACACGAGGATCGCAGGCCCGGTCAGTTTGCTCGGCAGCACTGGCGTGTTGGCCCGTGCACCACCGACGAACGATCCGGCGGGACAGCTGTACGGGTTCGCGGCGAACGTCGCTTCCGGACACGCTTTCTGCAGCGTGGTCAGACGCGAGGGCAGCTGCAGCGGCAGCTGCACGATCGCCGACTTCACGTTGCCGTCTCCCAGCGGCAGGTTGAGCGTCGTTTCGAGGCTCGCCCCGTTCGCTTTGGACGTCTTCGCGCTCGTTTTCGCAGCGAACGTCGGCTTGAACGCCAGCGCGCTGCAGTTGGTGACCGGGAACCCAGTCGACAGGCTTTGCGTCGCACCCATCGTCGAGGTCAGCATGGATTCGGTGGCCAACGGCGTGGTGCAGTTGGTCGGGTTGAGCGCGAAGCCCTGCTTGGTTACGGCAATGGTGATGTTGCGCACACGCAATGGAATGCCCTTGTAGATCGTGGGTAGGGTGCTGGCGATCGTCACCCGCGTCGTTTCCGGGTTGATGTTGATCGTCGCCCGCGTGACCACGTTGCCGAGTTCGAACGGCAGGGCGGTGGCCGGGACCACGACCGCCATGCCATAGGGCGCTCCGTTGTACGGCCCCGTGAGGTAGACGTTGCCGGTGAACGTGTACGGCTTCGAGCCGGACCCGGCAAGCACCGTCGCCGTGCCGATCTGAGTTTCGGCTGAGCATCCCCCGGTGTTCGCTTCCGCGGCTTTGACTTCCGCTTCGCTGCACTGCTTCACAGCGGGGATCTCGCCGACGAGGCCCTCAGGGAGGGTGGTACTCACTTTGGAGAGATACTGCTGGCCGTTTTCACGTCCGAGACTGAACGTGAAGGACGTGTGAGCACCAGCGTTGGAGGTTCCGCTCCCGGTGCTCTGGGTGAGTGCGAAGGGAATCGACGATGCGCACCCAGTGGTCGTGAATGCGAACGGGTTTCCTGTGGAGCCTGTCTGAGCACTGACCGGTGTGAAGGCGGCTGAGCCGGGAGCGCTCCCACATACAAGCGGGTTCGCGATCGGCGTCAATGCTCCCCTGTTGAACTTGATGGTCAGGTTCGTGAACGGCTGTTCGGGGTTTTCGTTGAAGACCGTCGTGACCTGACCTGTGATGGCATTCGGTATCACTTCGCCTTTGATGCGTACCGAGATGCCATACCGTTTCGAGTTGGCGACGACGTACATGATGTATGGCGGTCCGCCCGTGATCTTGTTCGATTCGGAGGCGGTACCCGATTCGGAAGCGCCCAGGTACACGTTCCCGGTGAACGACCCGGCGGGCAGCGTTGGCACTTCGAGGCTGACGGTTCCAAGCTCGGACTTCGCCGGGCATTCCACACCGAATTCATCGGTGTGAATCCTGGCTTGCTTCTTCGTGCATGCTTCAACTTCGTTAGCGGCCGACGGGTTCAGCGTCATACCTTCGGGCAAAGTGATCGATGCCGTCTTGACCTGGGACGGAGATCTTTCTGTTGGTTCATTCTTCTCGGTGACTTCCGTCGTCAATTCGTCGGGTTCGTCACTGATCGTCGTCGATCCGTGGGGCAACTTGAATTCGGGATTGAACGCGAGGCCTTCGCAGCCTTCGAGCCCAATTGGCGTTTTGAATGACTTGCGCGCCGTTTCGTGTGCGGTGTCTTCCAGCGTCACGTAGGTGGTGTTGTCGCCCGGACAGCTCGTGGCGTTGGTGATGAAGGCGCCATTGCCATTCGTCCCGTAGAGCACCTGCCTAGAGCTGATCAGCGGATCCGCTGGGCTGGCTTCGACTTCGAAGTAGTCGTGGTAGTCACCTTCGTCGGTGCCCTTCGTTTCCTTGCCCCATTCGACGCTTCCTTTGACGAAGGAGTGCACGTAGTACTGTTCTTTTTCGATCGCGGACTCACTACCTTTGAAGACTTCGAAGAGCTCGGCTTCGGTGATTTCTTTCGGGAATTTGAGCGCAACTCCGTAGTAGGAAGCCAGGCCTTCCGGCTGTTCGAGGTTGTAGACGGTGCCCTGCAGCGGCAGATCGGTGAATCCCTCTTCTTTCAGAGCTGCGACGTACAACGTGACTTTTTCTTCCCCGATTACGGTTTCGGGTTTGCATTCGGGTTTCGTATAGAGGCCGGTCGTGGGGATCGCTTCTGCTTCGCCGAATTCTTTGGCTGAGCACGTCGGCACAGCGTCTGGCGCCGTAGCGAGGCCCGTCGCCACGTCGACCCTGACGTGGTTCACGGCCACGCCGCCTTCCGGTTTCGCGTTCGGGTAGGTGCCTTCGGTCTTGACCTTGAAGTCCGTGACCCCGAACGGGACGCGCCCGCCCGCCACCGTGAAGCCCTGTTCGTGGGCTTCGGCGACAGTGACTTCCGCCTTGGGGATCGAGTAGGGACCAAAAGGCACCAGCGTGAATTCTTCGCTGCCGCACTTCTTGGATTCCGCGTGTTCCGCTTCCGACTTGCAGTTGGTCGCGACGAATCGTTCGACTTCGAGCGGCGCGGCCTGAGCCACCGTCGCCGATAGGGCTGCGAGCGATAGCGCGCTCACGACCAGCGCTACCAGCCAAACTCGGAACTGAGACCTCACGACTACCTCCCCTATCGGAACTGGCGATATCTAAATACTCTCTACCCCCCTGGGACTCCACCCACGCAGAAAAGTTGCGGTGGGCCACCGGCGTTGTTCGACGGTCCTTGGGCGAGTCCTTCACGCTAGATGCCTAGGTAGAGCAATCCGGCGCTGCTCAACGAGTGTTGCTCGTGACTGTAGGCTTGCGCCGGCCCGGCGCAAGGCTCCGCGTGCCGCGGGCTGGCTGCGTCGCCCGCGGCTAATCCTGCGAAGCGGCGGGCGCGAACTCCACCGGAGCTCCGAAGCCGACGCGCAGCAGCGCGCCGCCCCCCGGCGCGTTCTGGGCTTCGGCGAATCCGCCGCATGCCTCCGCCGCCTGGCGCACGATCGCCAGGCCCAGACCCGAGCCTGGCAGCTTGCGCGCGTCGTCCGCGCGGTAGAAGCGGTCGAACACGAACGGCAGGTCCGCCTCCTGGAACCCGGGACCGTGGTCGCGCACGCTGAGCACGCCGTCCTTCAGCTCCACCTCCACGCTCGCGCCTGCGGGGCTCCACTTGCGCGCGTTGTCCACCAGGTTGGACACCGCCCGGCCGATGCGGTCGGCCTGGCCGAGCACCATCGTCGGCTCCAGGCTCAGCTCGAAGTGCAGATCGCCGCGCCGGCGCGCGCTTGCCACCGTCCCCTCCACCACCTCGTCCAGGCGCACATCTTCAGCAGCGCCGTCGCGCGCCGCGCCGCGGGCGAGCTCCACTACGTCGCCCACCAACGCCGTCAGCTCGTCCAGCTCCGCCACGATGTCCTCGCGCAGACTCTGCTGCTCGTGCGCCGGCAGCCGGTCCGCCTCGCCCAGGATCTGGATGTTCGCCCGCAATGAAGAGATCGGCGTTCGCAGCTCGTGACTGGCGTCCGCTATCAGGTGGCGCTGTGCCTCGACCGAGCGCTCCAGCGCGTCCAGCGTGCCGTTGAAGCTCTCCGCCAGGCGCGCCAGCTCGTCGCGCCCCTCGACCTCCAGGCGGCGCGAGAGGTCGAGGTTCCCCGTCAGCGTCTCTGTGCGACGAGTGAAGCGCGCGATCGGCGCCAGCGCCGTGCGCGCCACCAGCGTCCCCAGCAGCGCCGCCAGCAACACGCCACCCGCGCCGATCAGCGCCAGGATCAGCAACAGGTGGCTGAGCTCGTTTTCCACCTGCGTCAGCGGCTGGGCCACCAGCACCGCTCCCGCCGCGCCCGACCCCAGCGTCAGCACGCGCAGCTTCGTGCCCGCCACCGTCCTGTTCGTGAGCGTGCTGCCGCTGCCGCTCGCAGCGATCGCGCGATCTGACGCCGTCAGCGCGATCCGCGTGGGCGCGGAGCCCTGGCCGCCCGGCACCGACACTTCGCCCTGCGGCGAGATGAACTGCACGTAGCCCGACGCCGCCCCGAACGGCTCCGGCTCCACCTGGCCGGGGAAGCGGCCACCGCCGCCGCCCCCGGGGTAGCCGGTGGCCGGCGGCGGGCCGCCGCCCGGGTACGCGCCTTCCGGCGAGCCGCCCGCTGCCGGCGGCCCTGTGGCAGCGGATGAGGCGTGGGCCAGTGCCCCGGCGCGGGCGCGCAGGGCGCTGTTGATTTCCCCGTCCAGGTCCGAGCGAACCGCGGCGTACAGCCCGGTCGCCGCCGCCAGCACCGCCACCGCCACCGACACGCTCGCCACAGCCGCTATGCGCGTGCGCAGAGTCATCGCCCATCAAAGAGCATCAGGGCTCGCGCAGCGAATAGCCCACGCCGCGAACCGTGTGGATCAGGTTGCGCGCGCCCGCGTCCTCCAACTTGCGGCGCAGGTAGCCCACGTACACGCGCAGTGCGTTTGAAGTCGGCCCGAAGTCATAGCCCCACACGCGGTCGTAGATCACGCTGTGCGACAGCACCACGCGCGGGTTGAGCATCAACAGCTCCAGCAGCTGGTACTCCGTGCGGGTCAGCTCCACGAGTCCCTCGCCCACCGCCACCCCGTGGCGCGTCGGATCCAGGTGGAGCTCCGCGAACGACAGCGCCCCGTCAACGTCCGCCTGCGCCGGCGACTGTGCCTGCGAGCGGCGCAGCAGCGCGCGCAGGCGCGCCTTCAACTCGCCCACGTCAAATGGCTTGACCATGTAGTCGTCCGCGCCAACGTCCAAGCCGTCGATGCGGTCGCTCACCGCGTCTCTCGCCGTCAGCACCAGGATCGGTACGCGGTTGCCCAGGCGTCGCACCCGCCTGCACACCTCCAGGCCGTCCATCCCAGGCAGGCCCACGTCCAGCACAACAGCATCCGGCACCGCCGTGACGATCTGCTCGAGCGCCCGCTCGCCGTCCTCCGCCATCTCCACCTCGTAGCCCGCGAGGGTCAGCGTTCGCCGCAGCGCTTCGCGCACAGCGCGGTCATCGTCGACGACCAGGAGTCTCACGATTTGGATTGTTGCGTGCTCACGCTCGCCAGCGCCGCCGCGTCGCCCTGGCAGTCGTACAGCGTGCCACCCGCGGCCACTCCCGCCGAGGCGCCCGACGTGCCCGAGCCTTCCGTGGACAGCGTCACCTTCGCGCACGCCTTCGCCACCGCTGCCATCGCCGGTTTCGACCCCACGCGGGTTTCGCCGCGTCCGCCTCCCGGAGCGCCGCCGCCGAAGCCGCCGTCCTGTTCGTCGAGCACCCAGCGGATCTGGCCGTCGCGCACCTCCTGCGCCAGCCACGACACGCTCGGGTCGCTCTCGCGCCCAGAGAAGCCGCCGATGCCCGCCACGTTCGCGTCGCCGTGGATGATCGCCGTCGCCGCCGTCGACTGGCTGGACACCGCCAGCGTGCCGCCGCCGTGCTCGGAGATGTAGGACAGAACGCTCGTCAGCGAGCCCTCGCCGCCGAACGCACCGCCCGCGCCCGGCCCCGCGCCGCCGAAGAAGCCGCCGCCGCGCGGCAGGCTCGGCAGCGCGGCGCCCGCGCCCGTCGTGTTGCCCGCGCCGGGAATGCCGCCTGCGCCCGTCGGAGGAGCGCCCGCCTGCGGCACGCCTTGCGCTTCGCCGATGCGGGTCCCGGTGCCGGCGCCCGACGAGGAGCCGCCGGCCGGGCCGAACAGCCGCACGCCGCCCGGACCGCCAGCGCCCAGCCGGCCCGTGCGGGCTCCGCCGAAGCCACCGCGTCCGCCGAAGCCACCGCGCCCGCCGCCTCCGCCGCCTCCGGGGCCGCCGAAGCCGACCGTCTCAGCTGAGGTCGGGCCGCCCGCGGGGAAGGTGCCGCTGGTCGCGTGTCCCAGCGTGTCCACCGCCCATACCGACGGCGCCACCAGCAGCGCCGCCAGCGCTGCGCCCACCGCCGCCACGTGCACCGTCCGCGAGCTGAACGCCGCCAGCGCGAGCGCCGCCAGCACGCCCACCACGATCAGCACCGGCACCAGCCACCGCAGCTGACCGGGGTAGTCGCCCAGGACCACCAGCTCCGTGCCCACGCCCGCCAGCACCGCCAGCGGACCCACGACGCGGACGCTCACCTTCCCGTGAATCAGCTGTGCCGCGCCCGCGCCCACCAGCGCGGCGGAGAACGGCGCCAGCAGCGACACGTAGTAGGGGTGGAAGATGCCGCTCGCCACGCTGAACAGCACCGCGGTCGTCGCAAACGCGCCGCCCACCGCCATCAGCCAGCCGCTGCGCGCGTCCACGCGGCGCAGGCGGCTGGCCACCAGGATGCCCAGGCCGCTGACGATCGCAAAGCCCAGCAGCCAGCCCGCCTGGCCGCCCAGCGCCGAGTTCAGCAGGCGCAGTGGCCCGGGGGAGCCGCCGAACACGCTGCCGCCGCCGCCAGCGCCACCCGGCCCACCCGCCTCACCGCCCACGCGCCCCAGGCCGTTGTATTCGAAGATCAGCGACAGGATCGTGTTGTTGCTCGTGCCCGACACCCACGGGCGGTCCGCCGCCGGGGTCAGTTCCACCAGCAACGGCCACGCGCCGCCCACCAGCAGCATCGCGCCACCTCCCGCCAGCAGCTGGCGCAGCGCGTGCCAGCGCCCGCGCGCCGCCGGGACGAGGAACAGCCACGCCGCCACGATTCCCGGCACCACCACCAGCGCCACCAGCATCTTCGTCTCGAAGCCCAGCCCCACCAGCACGCCCGCCGCCACCAGCCAGCGAGTGCCCGCGCGAGCGGGGGCGGACTCGAACGCACGCACCACGCACCACAGCGCCGCCACGCAGCACAGGATCAGCAGCGAGTCCGGGTTGTTGTGCCGGGAGATCGCCACCGCGATCGGCGTCAGCGCCAGCGTCAGGCCCGCAACGAAGCCGCCCACCCGACCGAAGCGGCGGCGCACCAGGTCGTACACCAGCGCCACGCTCGCCACGCCCATCAGCGCCTGCGGCACCAGGATGCTCAGCGAGTGGTAGCCGAACACGCGCACCGACAACGCCTGCACCCACAGCGCCAGCGGCGGCTTGTCCACCGTCATCACGCCGCCCTTGTCCAGCGACGCGAACAGGAAGTCGTGCCAGCTGGTGCTCATCGAGCGCACTGCCGCCGCGTAGTATTCGTTCGCCCAGCCGTTGCGGCTCAGATCCCACAGGTTCAGCACGCCCGCCAGGGCCATCAGCGCCAGCAGCTCCGGGTGGGGGATTCGCTCAGCCAGCGAGCGCGCGCGAGTACGACACGCCCACGAAGCGCCGCCAGGTGTGGCGACCGGTGCCGCAGACGCTGGAGGAACCGCGGCCGAGCTCGTCTCCCACGAATAGCTCACGCGGGCAGCATCGCCGCGGCGTGTAGGAGCAGTGTGTGAGGAACCTCAAAGTTGCCTAAACGGCCGGCTGCATGTGCGGATGTCGATTGCCGAGCCCCGCCATCTGGGACGACGGTCCATATGGCAAGGGCTTCGACTGCTCCATGCTCGCTGAGGCTGTTCGAATCGCATCCCAGCCGAGGGAGAGGGTCATGCCAAACAGAGCTCCCCAGATCGTCGCCCTCGGGGGCGGCGGGTTCTCAATGGAGCGCGACAGCTCGCTGCTCGACGACTACGTACTCTCACTCACCGGCGCTGGCAGGCCGCGCGTGTGCTTCCTGCCCACCGCAAGCGGCGACGCGGACCACTACGTGGTGCGCTTCTACCGCCGCTTCTCGCCAACCTGCGACGCAAGCCACCTGTCGCTGTTCCGCCGCGACCAGGGAACCGACGGAGTCGAGGACGACCTCGCCACCCACCTGCTCAGCCAGGACCTCATCTACGTCGGCGGCGGCAACATGCTCAGCATGCTCGGCGCCTGGCGCGCGCACGGGCTCGACGCCATCCTGCGCAAAGCCTGGCGCCGGGGCATCGTCCTGTGCGGCCCCTCCGCCGGGTCGCTGTGCTGGTTCGAGCAGGCGCTCAGCGCCTTCCACGGCGCGCCGCGGATCGTGCGCGGGCTCGGCCTGCTGCCCTACTCCAACTGTGTGCACTACGACGCCGAGCCCGAGCGCCGCGCCGAGTACCACCGCTTCGTCGCCGACGGCATGCGTCCCGGGTTCGCCGCCGAGGACGGCGTCGCGCTGCACTTCCGCGGCACCAGCCTCGAGCGGGTCGTCAGCTCGCGCGCCGCCGGCGCCGCCTTCCTCGTCGAGCACGACGGCAAGCGCGTGCGCGAGACGCGGCTGGAGGTCGACTTCCTCGGAGACTCCAGCCAGCTGCCGTCCCCTCAACCGCTCGTCGCGCCCGACGCCGCCGGGCCGCCGTCGGGCGCGCATGCCGCCGGTGGCGGTCCACCCGCGCTGAGCGCACGACAGGCGGTCGCAGCATGAGCAGCGCCCGCGCGGTCGTCCCGATCGAGTCGCGGCTGACCTTCGCCATGGGCGGAGGCGGCTTCACCATGGAGCCCGCCAACCCGCTGCTCGACGACTTCGTACTGTCGCTCGCCGACGTGGGCGAACCGCGGATCCTGTTCCTGCCCACCGCCTCCGGCGACATCACCTCGCAGATCAACGCCTTCAAAGGGCGCTTCATGGAGCGTGCGTGCGTGCCCGAGCACGTCTCCCTGTTTCACCTGCGCGACGCCACCCGCCCGCTCGCCGAAATCGTGCTCGAGCAGGACATCGTGTACGTGGGCGGCGGCTCCATGCGCAACCTGCTGGCGCTGTGGCACGCCCACGGGCTGGACGAGCTGCTCGTGCAGGCGTGGCAGCGCGGCACCGTGCTCGCAGGCCTCAGCGCCGGCGCCATGTGCTGGTTCCAGGGCGGCGTCACGCGCTCCAGCGGACCGCCCGAGCCGATCGACGGGCTGGGCGTGCTGGAAGGCTCGCTCACCGTGCACGCCGACGGCGAGCCCGAGCGGCTGCCCGTGTGGCTGGCGGCCGTGCGCGACGGCACGCTGCCCGGCGGCTGGGCGCTCGACGACGGCGTCGGGCTGCTGTTCCGCGGCCAGCGCCTGGACCGCGCCGTCAGCTCGCGCCCCGGAGCAGAGGCGCAGCGCGCCGACGCCATCGCCGGCGAGCTGCTGCGCACGCGCCTGGACGTGGAACTGCTCGGCGACGGGCCGCACGCCGCGCTGGGCGGCCGCGACGAGGCCGTCGAAGAACTGCGGCGCATGCACCGCATGCGCCGCGACAGCTCCCGCGGACGCGGCTGAGCGGTACGCTCCCCCGAGGGAGGTCGAGCATGTACCAATCAGAGCAGCTCACCATCAAGCAGACCGCCACCGGCTACTGGACCGTCAGGCGTGGCGGCGTCGATCTCGCCGGCGCCATGACCCGCAAAGGCGCCGAAGCCGAGCGCGACCTGCTCATACGCCTCACCAGCCGGACCGTCAGGCGCGCCGCTCCGCGGCGAGCCGGCATCGGCCGAGCCGCGCAGTACTGACCATCACCAGCCCGCGCCGCGCCTGGCCCGCCTGCGGGTCCCGGTTCGAACGCCGTCGCACGCGCCGCATGCGCCGCATGCGCTGGTCATATACGCGTCCAGTGGCCTGGACTTCTGCCGCGCGGGCGCCCACTATGACCCTATTGCCCGAAAAGTACGACAAGGATTGCCCGATACGGGCAGACCGGTGTCGTCCCAACAGAGCCACCACATGCCAACCCAGACACAGCCCATTCAGCAACTGCGCCCCAGCCGCCTGGACGGCCTGCTGCGGTGCGTGTCCTCCGGCTACCTGGCCGACGAGTGCTCCTGCCAGGCGACCATCCCCAGCACCGTCGTCACCGCCGCCTGGACCAGCGAGCAGGAACTGCTCGGCGCGCACGAGGACCGCTTCTTCCGCTTCGCCTGGCGCGGCGGGGTGTGGTTTGCGTTCGGCATCAGCGACGGCAGCGTGCGGGGCGTGTACTGCCCCACGCACAGCGCCGCCCGCGCGGAACGGTCGTTCGTGCACAGCGTCGACGTCGAGCTCGCGTCCTAGAGCGAGGCGGTCATGCGTCCACGCGCTCGAAGATCGCTGCCAGACCCTGGCCGCCGCCGATGCACATCGTCTCAAGGCCGAAGCGCGCGTCGCGCCGCTGCATCTCATATAGGAGCGTGGCAAGGATCCTGGCGCCGGTGGCGCCGACGGGGTGGCCGAGCGAGATGCCCGAGCCGTTGACGTTCACCCGCTCCAAGCCGTCCTGCAACTGCCACTCGCCGAGCACAGCCAGCACCTGAGCGGCGAACGCCTCGTTCAGCTCGATCAGGTCCAGCTGCTCCAACGTCAGGCCCGCGCGCTGGAGCGCCAGCTTCGTCGCCGGCACCGGCCCGATCCCCATCGTCTCCGGCGCCACCCCCGCCACGCCCCATGAGACCAGGCGCGCCAGCGGCTGCAGCCCCAGCTCCGCCGCCTTGTCGGGGTGCGTGACCACACAGAGCGCAGCGCCGTCGTTCTGACCGCTGCTGTTGCCCGCCGTCACCGTCGCCGCCGGGTCGTCCCTGCCCATGATCGCGCGCAGCTTTCCCAACGCCTCCAGCGTCGTGTCCGCCCGCGGGTGCTCGTCGAGCTCAACCAGCACCTCGCCGCTACGACCGGGGACGGAGACCGGCACGATCTCCTGCGCGAACGCGCCGCTCTGCTGAGCAGCCACCGCGCGCTGGTGCGAGCGCAGCGCCAGCGCGTCCTGCTCGTCTCTGGGGATCGCGTACTCGCGCCTGACGTTCTCCGCCGTCTCCAGCATCCCGCCGGGGACCGGGTGGTTGACTCCGCCCGCGTTCACCCGCGCGCGTTCCAGGCGGTCCTCGAGCGCGATCGCCCCGCCCTTCACGCCCCAGCGCGGTCGCGTGGAGTAGAACTCCGCCTGGCTCATGCTGTCCGCGCCGCCCGCCAGCACCAGCTCCGCCGCGCCCGTCTGCACCTGCATGCAGCCGTACAGCACCGCCTGCAGGCCCGAGCCGCAGCGACGGTCGATCTGCAGGCCCGGCACGTCCACCGACAGGCCCGCGTCCAGCGCCGCCACGCGGCCGATCGCCGGCGCCTCGCCGCTGGCGTAGCACTGGCCCATGATCACGTCGTCCACGTGCTCGCCGCTCAGGCCCGTGCGCCCCACCAGCTCGCGCACGACGGTCGAGGCCAGCGTCGCCGCGCTCACGTCGCGGAACACGCCACCAAACCGCCCCACGGGCGTGCGCAGGGGTTGGCAGATCACTGCGTCTCTACTGCTCGACATCTCTACAGGCGCCTCCCGGACGGTGTTTGGCGCTTGACCCTACCGCGCCGGCAGCTTTCCGTAGCTGTTTTCAGGTTCGGGCGAGCGGGCGAAGAATTCCTTCGCCGATTTCAAGCCCGAGTCGTACAGGTATTTCTTTTCGTGCGATGAGAGGTTGAAGTTCAGCGTCGAGACCTCGCCCGTGGGGATCGGGATCACGCGCTGTTCAAAGCGCCGCTCGGTGAACTTGTCGAGCGCGTTCATCGCCGTGTCCAGGATGCCTTCGAGCATCTGCTTGGGCCACTCGATGCCGCCGATCTTGGTGTACGACGGTTCGTTCTCCTTAGCGTCCATGCCGCCGTGGAGGTGATAGCCCCACGTGGGGTGCTCTGGTTCGCGCTTGTCGAACACGAACACCGGGAACGCCGCCGCCACGCCGCCGTCTACGAACACGCCTTCCTTCTTCGTGAAACGGTCCCACAGGCCGCCCGTGGGTGGGAAGAAGTATGGGTAGCCGGCGCTGATGCGCACCGCCTTGGCGACCGGGAACTCGTCCGGATCGAGCTGCTTGCCGCGCTTGTCCTCGTACAGCGCGACGTCGCGCGGGAACTCCACCATCCGCGAGTGGGCCAGATCGGTGCCCACGACCACCAGCGTTCGCCCCGTGAGCGCGGTCAGCTCTCCGAACGTGGTCGTCCTGCCGATGCCCTGCACCGGCGAGCCGTCCAGCAGTTCTTCTATCCAGTTGGTGAGCTCATCGCCTTTGACGATCGACTCGTGGAAGATCAGGTCCCGCACGGCACCGAGCACATGGATCGGGCTTCCGTAGTCGGCGATCCGGCCGAAGTCGAACGCATCCAGCGTCTTCGTCAGCAGCCCCGCGTCGTAGCCCGCGGCCAGCGCCATCGCCGTGATCGCCCCCGCGGACGTGCCCGCCAGCTCGTGCCACTCGGTATAGCCGGCTTCTTCGGTGGCCGTGAGCGCGCCCGCGAACGCGAGGCCCTTGATGCCGCCGCCAGAGAACACCCCGTCGGCCGTCAGCTGCTGAGGTCCTGCTGCCCCTGCATCAGCGCTCATGTGACCCCCCAAGTTCCGGCTAGCCAATCACTTCGCGTCTTATATCAGACGGGGGATCTCGTGACCACTGAGACTGCGGCGTGTCACGCCAGGCGCGCCTTGCTAGCCTGAACGGGTAGGCGGCAGAAAGAAGTGTGGGGTGCCTGCGAAGTTCCAGCCCAGGAGATTGGCGGGAATGCGGCTCTTGCGAGTCGCCTTGGTCTCCTCGGCTGTAATCGCCCTGGGGCAGGTAGGAATTGCGGGCGCCGCGCCGCCAAGCGTCACGATCGTCAGTCCGCTCAACGGGAGCCGCGGCAACAACCAAACACCGACCTTCAGCGGGCTCGAGGAAGAAGGCGCTGGAGCTGTGAAGCTCGAGATCCATGAAGGACCCACCACCGGCGGAGCCGTCGTTCAAGAATTGAGCACCGAGCTGTTCTCCATAGGTATGTGGTCGCTCGAACTGCCACAGGCGCTGACGGACGGGACGTACACCGCGCAAGCAACGCAGACCAATACTGCCTCGGAAACCGGGGTCAGCACGGTCACGTTCACCGTAGATACCGTCGCCCCGACCGTGACGCTGGACTCCCCCGAATCGCCCTCGGATAACGCCACGCCGTCTTTTACCGGCACCGCGAGCGATATCACGCCGGTCACCGTCACCATTCATGATGGAGCCACGGCGGCCGGGACGCTCGTCTCCACCGCGATTGCGGCAGGCACCGGCGCCGGCTGGAAGTCCAGCGATGCGAGTCCTGCATTGTCGGCTGGGGAATACACGGCGCTCGCCGTCCAGGACAGCTCTCTCGGAAACCCCGCCGGAAGGAGCGGACCGGTCACGTTCACGGTCACGTCCCCGCCGGTTCTCGCGCCCGCGGTCATCCCCCCGCCCGCGCCCCCGCTGGCCTCCTTCAAGTGGTTCCCGCCCATGCCAGAGACAGGCGAAGCGGTCTCGCTCGTGTCGAGCTCCACCGATGCCACCAGCCCGATCACGGCCTTCGCCTGGGCGCTCACGAGCGCGGGCGCCTTCCAAGACGGCGGCAGCGTGCTGGGCACCTCGTTCTCCACGCCTGGGGCTCACGTCGTGCGGCTGCGCGTGACCAACGCCGCAGGCCTTGCAAGCGTGGCCACTGAAACGATCGACGTGGTCGGTCACATTACGCCCCTGATGCAGCCGTTCCCCGTCGTGCGGATCGCCGGCAGCTACGATGCCGCGGGGGTCGAGCTCCGGCTGCTGAGGGTGCAGCAGATGCCGGCAGGGGCACGGGTCACTGTGCGATGCAAGGGCCGCGGCTGCCCGCGCAAGTCTGCGAGTCGCCTCGCCATTCAGACCAAGCAGGGCGTCGCCCCAATCGAACTGAGAGGGTTCGAGCGCCCGCTACCCGCCGGCGTGACACTCGAAATCCTGATCTCCAAGCCCGGCGAGATCGGCAAGTACACCCGCGTGAAAGTGCGCCGCGCGAAGCCGCCCGAACGCACCGACACGTGCCTCAACCCAGCGGGTACGCAACCACTCGTATGCCCGTCCTCATGAGCCAGACAGCTGCACAGTCGCTGTGAGAAGCTAACGGCGTGAGCCCGCCGCGCGCCCTCGTGACCGGAGTGTCGGTCGGTATCGGGCGAGCCATCGCGCGAAGGCTCGCCACGGACGGCTACGAGGTGCACGGCACCTACCTGAGCCACGAGCGCGAGGCCAACGCGCTCGCAGCCGAGCTGGCCGCCTTGACGCTCCACCGCGTCGACCTCGCCGCCGACGACGGCGTAGAGAGTTTGGTCGCGGCGCTGCCGGACGGTCCGCTCCAATCCCTCGTAAACAATGCTGGGTGCGCGCTCGAGGAACCGCTCGATCGGTTCGCCGGCGATGTCTGGGAGCGGACATTCGCCTTGAATCTGATGGCGCCTGTCGCGCTGACCCGAGCCTTGGAGCACCGACTCGAGGGCGGCGCCGTCGTGAACGTCGCGAGCACCGACGCGCGCATCGGCTCCTACAGCTCCGCCGCCTACGCAGCGAGCAAGGCAGCGCTCGTGAGCGCCACACGCAGCCTCGCCAACCTGCTCGCCCGGTCGCACATCCGCGTCAACTCTGTGAGCCCCGGCTGGATCGACACGCAGATGACAACACTCCCGCAGCTAGCCGCAGAAGTCGCGCCGATCGGGCGGATCGGCCGCCCTGAGGAGATCGCCGACGCTGTCGCGTGGCTGCTGAGCAGCCAGTCGAGCTTTGCCACCGGGTCAGACTTCGTCATCGACGGCGGCTTCGGCAACGTCGAGCCAGTGCTGCGCCGCGAAGCGGGTATGTGAGCTAGGCAGCTGCGGTTCGCCCGGTGCAGCGTGCAGTTGGGCAGCTCTCAGCACTGCCAGCTGCGGTCAGGCAGCTTTGGCTGAAGCTGCACGATCAGATGGTGCGCGCGCGAAGGCTGGACCACCTGGACGTCAGAGGAGTCCAGATTGCCGAGCTCCTCGTCGAAGTCACCCGGCAAAGGGTCTGGGTGGGAGGGCGTCATGATCTCTCCAAGATCTTACGCTCGGCGACGTGGAATCCCACCCGGTGATGAGATACGCGGCACCGTGGACTGTTGCTATCTCTATGCATCGTCGCTTGCCGCGTCGATCCGCGCGATCATCTCGCTTACCTGTTGCGCGGCCTCGTGGACGTCGGTGACGTCGAAGCTGTGTTCTGCGGCGAGAGCTGCGAAGGCTTGGGGCCATGATGGGTGTATGACGAGCTCTGGGGGCCACGGCTGCTTATTACGGACCGTGAATGTGTCGACGCAGGCACTCCGAACCCTGGCCCAGTCCCGGCCCACCAGCTCTCGCAGGAGGATCAGGTCCAACAGGTCGTGAAAGCGTGGGTTCTCCTGCTTGCCGTCGGGCGGCGGCTCGGTGCACGCATGGATCTTCTGGGCGATCTGGTATCGCACACCCAGGGAGGGAACACGCGTGGGGCCGTCCAGACCGAACTGCTCGATCGCGACCGCATCGAGCATCTCGACATCATCGCCGGCTTCGCCCTCGGCTGGCGCCACCTCGAATGGCACAGTTCCCCAGCGTCGGCCGCGGTAGGCGAGCTTGATCTGCAGGCGCATCGAGCGTGTGTTCTTGATCGGCACGGGCGGGGTGCGCTCGAACGTGAAGTCATTCCAGCCCGCTTGCAATGCTTCGTCGAGGCGTTCCAGCATCGACTCGGTCGACTCACGGAAGATCGTGTCGATGTCCTTCGTGGTGCGGCCTGGAGGCGCAGGCGCAGCTCCATAGCCGCACCGCCCTTGAGGATGAAGAGCGGCTCGCCGGCCTCATCGCGGACTCGATCGAGTACCGCGAGGACGATCATGAACCAGACCCACCGTTGGAGACGACCAACGACCATGCCCTGCTCGCGGGCGTATTCGTTCACCCATCGTTCGATGACGCCCGCGCTGTGCGGCGCCTTACGCCGGGCTTCGGACATCGCCATCAGGCCGGAGCCGGGACCTTCATGCGACGCCTCACTTCAGCGAGTTGCTCACGCGTCAGCAACCCCCGTGCCTTGGCATTGTCGATTGCCTGGCCGAGCAGCCGCTGCCCCAGATGGCTGTCGATACCGTCGAGGATCGCGCGATAAGGCGTCACGATGGGAATTCCTTCATGTCTGGTCACGTCGCGATCGTCGAGGTCGCGGTAGTGAAGCGTGTAGAGCTTCGGAACATCCCGCCGCGGCCGATAGCCAGTGGGCACGGTCACGTGGATCTTCGCCGGGTTCACGTGGCAAAGCTCGTGCAAGTCGAGCGCCGTCTCGGCGCAGAGGACGCCTCGGGCGGCCTGCGGCCAGAGGCTCGCCTCCATGTACTGGTCAAGCGCCGTCACAGGCACCAGCGCGATCCGGTAGACGCCGTGGGCGACATGTTCGGCCAGCCCTTGGCGGACCAGATCCTGCAGCCGCAGCGGATTGACGTTCAGCGCGCGGGCATCCCGCGGCGTCACGTAGCCGTGCTGGTCCTGGGCGACCTCGAGGAGCTGGGTGAAGACACGTCCTGGCATCGATCTAACGGAGGAGCTATGGAGTTTTCCCATACTACCTCCTTGGCTACAACCTAGCAGCTCGGGCAAGTACATGGGATTTTGCCATGGTTCTTCCGAGGAGCTCGCGGACCACTGCAGAACCGTCCGAGGGCTTGGTATCGATGCAGGTGCGCTGATCGCGAGCGCCCCACACGCTCCTCGATACGCTTGCTCGCTGTGATCACTGCGATCTGCGCGGTGGACACCAACGCCCGACCGAAGGACGAAGCCGCGTGAGATCTCACAGCCCTGCAAGGCCGATACGCCTACGGGCTCAGACCCGTTCTTGAGCGGCTCGTCGCAAAGCCTCAACCAACTTCGGCATATGCGCGCCAGTTGCGCGCCAGTCCTAATCCGACGCGGACGGTTTCCAGCAACCTCCAGCGGCTGTTGGCGCGGCTCGCGAAGACCCGCTATGTGGCCAAAGGCCGCTGCAAACGCGCTGGTTTTTGCTCAAAACGGAGGGGGAGAGATTCGAACTCTCGGTACGCCAATCAGGCGCACAACGGTTTTCGAGACCGCCGCATTCAACCGCTCTGCCACCCCTCCAGGGTGACTCGCCGAACAGGCTAATGGATCGGGCGCCGGGTGCGGGCGGCGTGCCGACGGGCCAGCAGTGCTCCGACCACGGCGGTAGCGGCATAGCTCAATGCTCGGGGACGCCGTCCACCAGCAGCGCGGCGCGCTCGATGAGCGGCGCTGTGCCGAAGTGGCAGCAGGGCCCCGTGACCAGCATGGCGGTCGCTGGCGCTGGGGTCCTCTCCCCCGCCGGCACGACCGCGTCGTCCGTGATGCTCTTCCGCGCGGACACACCCACCCCGCCTTTCGGGGGAAGGACGACCAGTGCGAGCACCAGGCCGAGGGCGAAGATTCCTGCGGCCCACGAGAACGCCACCGTGTAGCCGTGGATCGCCGCCGCGTTGACGAGGTCGGGCGTGTGGACGTGACTGGTCGCATAGCTGGCGGCAGCGCTGGCGAACATCGTGCTGAGCAGCGCGGTGCCGACCGAGCCACCCACCTGCTGAGAGGTGTTGACCATCGCAGCCGCCACCCCTGCCTCCGAACGGTCAACTCCGAGCGTGGCCGTACTGAACGCAGGCGCGAAGATGCAACCCATCCCGACGCCGATGATGACCAGAGAGGGCAGCACGTGGCCTGCGTACCCAGCGCCGGGGGAGAGGCGGGTCAGCAGGAGCATCGCGATCAGCCCGAGTGCCATGCCTCCAGCGACCAGCGGCTTGACGCCGGTCCGGTGGAGCACTCTGGTCTGCACCGTCGTCGAGGCGACCACCAGGACCGCTGTCATCGGCAGGAAGGCCAGGCCGGTCTTCACCGGAGAGAAGCCAAGGTTCTCCTGCATGTAGTAGGTCAGGAAGAGGAACACGGCGAAGATCCCGGCACCCGCCAGTGTGATCGACAGGTAGGAGCCGCCGCGAGCACGGTCGAGCACGATGTGCAGCGGCAGGAGCGGATCTCTCCTGACTCGCTCGACTGCCACGAACGCGGCCAGCAAGATCACGCTGGCGGCGAGCGCGATGATCGTCAGCGGTGCAGACCATGAATGCGTCTCGGCGTTGGAGAAGCCGTAGACGAGTGCGAACAGGCCCCCGCAGGCGAGCAGAACACCCGGAACGTCGATGCGGGGGCGCCCGTCGGGCGGCTGGTTCTGCAAGAGCCTCAGCGCCACCAACAGGGTGGGCACCGCAATCGCCACGTTGACGTACAGGCACCACCGCCAGGAGAGCGTCTGCGTGAGCACCCCGCCGAGGACGAGCCCGACCGAGGCGCCGCCGCCGGCAATCGCCCCGAAGATGCCGAACGCCTTCGCTCGATCGGGCGAGCCGGCGAACGTGACGGTCAGCAGCGAGAGCGCCGACGGCGCAAGCAGAGCCCCGAACGCGCCCTGCAGCGCGCGAGCGCCGACGAGCGTCCCGAACGACTGGGCCAACCCGCCGATCCCGGAGGCGACGGCGAAACCGACGAGCCCGACGACGAACGTCCACTTGCGGCCAAACAGATCGCCAAGCTTGCCGCCGAGCAACAGCAGGCTGCCGAACGCAAGTGCGTATGCGGTGACCACCCACTGTCGGCTATCGGTGGAGAAGCCCAGCGCCCGCTGCGCGGAGGGCAGCGCTATGTTCACGATGGTCGCATCGAGCACCACCATCAGCTGCGCGACGCCCAGCAGCGCCAACACCGACCAACGGCGACTTCCGGATTCGGGGCCCGCCGCGGCCATCACCCGCGACGCGCCGATACGCCTGCTGCTCGCAGTGAGAAGCACCAACGATGTGCCGGCCCCGACGATCGCACTGATCCATAGTGGTAGGTCGGACGCCAAAGTGTCAACGTCGACCGGCTCGCGTCCCCACGAAGCGCGGCGACCACGCCGGGCACAACAGCTAACGCCGCGACGCGAAGAACGCGCTGAGCAACTCCCCGCACTCCTGTGCGAGCAGTCCGCCGGCAACCACTGGGCGATGGTTCAGCCGCGGCTCCCCGAGCACGTCCAGCACGCTCCCGCAAGCGCCCGCCTTCGGGTCGGCGGCGCCGTAGACGACGCGCGGCACGCGAGCGAGCACGATCGCGCCCGCGCACATCGCGCACGGCTCGAGCGTCACGTACAGCACCGCGTCGAGCACGCGCCAGCTGCCCGCCGCCAGGGCCGCCTCCCGCAGCACGATGGTCTCCGCGTGGGCGGTGGGGTCCTGGCGCAGCTCGCGCTCGTTGTGCGCCGCCGCCACGACCTCGCCGTTGCGCACCAAGACCGCGCCAATTGGCACGTCCTCGTGTTCCAACGCACGCTCGGCCTCGCGCAGGGCCAGACGCATGAAGTAGTCATCGCGTGGGAAGAAGCGCTCGCTCATCGGTCTCGCCCGCGAAGTCTGCGACAGTGCCTCCGGCGTCGCGTCCGTCCTGGGCACACCATCATTACCCAAACCCCATGCTCTCCCGCACCGGCCGCCCAACCCCCTGCCCCTCCGCGCGCCGGATCGCGACGCTGCTGGCGCTCGCCATCGCCGCCGCCCTGTGCGGCCTGTGCGCACCAGCCTCCCAGGCGGACGGCGCGCCGGCGTACGTATCCAACGAGATCGTCGTCAGGTACGCCCCCGCGGTCGTCCACGCGGTCGACGCCCGCGTCCACGGCGCTTCGCTCGAGGCATCCGCAAGCGCCCACACCAAGCTGCTGCGGCTGCCCGCGGGCGAGAGCGTCGCAGCCGCGCTGCGCCACGTTCGCGCCGAGCACGGCGTGCAGTGGGCGGTCCCCGACTACACCGCCCACGCCGCCGGCACCTGGATCCCGGACGACGAAGGCACCGCCAACGAACCCGGCGGCTGGCAGAAGCTGCAATGGAACTTCGACGGGCCCTTCGGCGTGAACGCCCCCGAAGCGTGGGCGAACCTCATCGCCGACGGCCATGCCGGCGGGCAGGGCGTCACCGTTGCGGTCCTCGACACCGGCGTCGCCTATGCCAACCGCGGCCGATTCCGCCGCTCGCCCGACCTCAACCCGTACACGTTCGTCAAAGGCTATGACTTCATCGCCAAGGGCCCCTACGCCAACGACCGCAACGGCCATGGAACGTTCGTCGCTTCCACGATCGCCGAGGCCACCGACAATGGCTACGGCCTCACCGGCCTGGCCTACGGCGCGCGGATCATGCCAGTGCGGGTGCTGGACGGCGCGGGCGAAGGCGAAGCCTCCACGATCGCCGAAGGCGTCATGTTCGCGGTCGAGCACCACGCTCAGGTGATCAACCTCAGCCTCGAGTTCTCACCGGGCGTGACCGCTGTGGACATCCCAGAGCTGATGGAAGCGCTCCGCTACGCCCATCGTCACAACGTGCTCGTCGTCGCCGCCGCCGGCAACGAGGGCGACCGTGCGGTCGACTACCCCGCCCGTGCGCCCAACGTGGTCGCCGTCGGCGCCACCACCGAACACGGCTGCCTCGCCGACTACTCCAACTACGGCTCGCAGCTGACACTCGTGGCGCCCGGCGGCGGAGCCGACGCGAACCTCCCCGGAGACCCCAACTGCCACCCAGAACTGGCGCCCGGAAGGGATGTCTTCCAGGTCACGTTCACCGGCAGCTCCTACGCCAAGTTCGGTATCCCGTCCGGCTACGAAGGCACCTCGATGGCCACTCCGCACGTGGCTGCGACGGCGGCCTTGATCATCGCCAGCGGCGTGCTGGGTCCCCATCCCACCACCGCGCAGATCACCGCACGCCTCCAGGACACCGCGACCAAACTCGGCGGCGGCGGCGACGAACGCCTCTACGGCGCCGGACTCCTCAACGCGGCCGCCGCCACGGCGTCGGGCGGACCAGGCGGCGTGGATGGATAGCCTGAGCACAGTGTCGAGCGCCATCCCCCAGGACGCCCAGCCGCCCAGCAGCTGTGACCTGGCGATCGTGGGGGGCGGGATCGTCGGCCTGGCGGTGGCGCGCGAGCTGACTCGACGCAACCCGCAGGCATCCGTGTGCGTGCTCGAGCGCGAGCGCGAGATCGGCACGCACCAGACCGGCCACAACTCCGGTGTGATCCACGCCGGCGTCTACTACGTGCCCGGCTCGCTGAAGGCACGCCTGTGCGTCGAGGGCGCTCGCGAGCTATACGAGTACTGCGAGCAGCGGGGCATCGCGAGCGAGCGCTGCGGGAAGGTGATAGTGGCGACCGACGCCTCCGAGCTCGACCGGCTCGACGAGCTCGAGCGGCGGGGCCGGGCCAACGGCGTGCCGGGCCTGCGGCGCATCGACGCCGCCGGGATCGAGGAGCTCGAGCCCCACGCCCGCGGGATCGCCGGGCTGCACTCGCCGGACACCGGCATCGCGGACTTCCCCGCGGTGGCGCGATCCTACGCCCGGGACGTGCTGGAGGCGGGCGGCACCGTGACCACCGGCTGCGACGTGCACGGGGTCGACGTCGAAGGCCGATCGCTGCGGCTCATCCACTCGCACGGCGCCACCACCGCCGGCCACGCCGTGTTCTGCGCCGGCGCCTGGGCCGACCGCCTGGCCGTCGCAGCCGGCGCCGACCCAGACCCACGGATCGTGCCGTTCCGTGGCGCCTACCTGCGCCTCGTGCCCGAGCGCCGCCAGCTAGTGCGCTCGCTGATCTATCCAGTGCCCAACCCGTCGCTGCCATTCCTGGGGGTTCACCTGACCAGGCACATCGACGGCGAGGTGCTGATCGGGCCGACCGCGCTGATGGCCGGCGCCCGGGACGCCTACCGACTCGCCACGGTGCGTCGCCGGGATCTGCTCGACACGCTGGGCTGGCCGGGCACGTGGCGGATGCTCCTGAGGTGGTGGAGCACCGGCGTGACCGAGTTGCGTCACGCGGCGCTGCGCTCGGCGTTCGTGCGCGCCGCCGCTCGCTACGTGCCCGAGCTGCGGGTGGCCGATGTACAGCCCGCGTTCGCCGGCGTGCGCGCACAGGCGCTCGCCCGCGACGGCAGGCTCGTTGACGACTTCGTCTTCTCTCACACCGAGCGCGCGCTGCACGTGCGCAACGCCCCTTCGCCTGCCGCCACCTCATCGCTCGCCATCGCGCGATACGTGGCCGACGAGGCGCAGCGGGCGTTCGGCGGCGCCTGAGCGTCCGTTTGCCGTGAGCCACACCCACCTGTAGCATTGCGCGATACGGATAAACAGCCTCATGGTGGGCGGTCGCTTGGGCGGGGGGAGTTCGATGCGCAGGATGCGCTTGGTGCGTGTGCTTTGCACGCTTGTAGTGGTGACGTTCTCACTTGCCGGGCGGGCATGGGCCGCGGAAACCCCCGGCTCGGAGACCACCGCCTCCGGCGGTGACCTGCGCACCGGCTGGTATCCGAACGAGCCCGAGATCACACCAGAACTGGTCAGCAGTGGCACTTTCGGCCGGCTGTGGACGACGCCCGTGGAAGGCCAGGTCTACGCGCAGCCGCTGCTGGATGACGGCACGCTGTTCGTTGGCACCGAGGAGAACCACCTCTACGGCCTGAACCCGGCCACGGGCTCCGTCGAGTGGTCACAGGGCCTCGGTGAACCGTGGAACCCTGGGGAAATCAGCTGTGCCGATCTCGCTCCCGACGTCGGTGTGACCGCAACCCCCGTGATCGACCCCGAAACGCACGTCGCCTACCTCACGTACAAGACCTATAAGGAAAAAGCGGTTGACCCGGAGTGGTTCATGGACGCCGTAAACGTCTCGACAGGACAGCAGCAGCCGGGATTTCCGGTACTGCTGAGCGGCACCGCGCAAAACGCGCCCGACCAGGAGTTCCAACCCCGCGGCGAGCTGCAGCGCCCGGGCCTGCTGCTGATGGAAGGGGTCGTCTACGCGGGATTCGGCTCGGACTGCGACCACCCCCCGTGGCAGGGTTGGGTGTTCGGCGTCTCCACCACAGGCGAAGTGAAGGCACGCTGGGTGGCCGATGAGACCGGCAACGGAGCAGGGATCTGGCAGTCGGGCTCCGGGCTCGCATCCGACGCCCCGGGTACGATCATGGTGAGCACCGGCAATGGCGAAGCACCTTCGACGCCGACGCTCGGTGACGAACCGCCCGGCGACCTCGGTGAGTCGATCGTGCGCCTGGCCGTGCAGCCCGACGGCTCGCTGAAGGCGGTCGACTTCTTCGCGCCCTACAACGCCACCTATCTCGACACCTGGGACGCCGACTTCGCCTCGGGAGGCGTCACCGGGCTGCCCGAAGAATACTTCGGCACACCAGCCGTGCCGCACCTGATCGTGGCCGTCGGCAAGGACGGCTATGTGTACCTGCTCAACAGCGAAGCGCTCGGGGGCATCGGCGAGGGGCCGTCCGGCTCCGACGACGTCGTCCAGCGAATCGGTCCGTATGGCGGCGTTTGGTCCCGACCGGGCGTCTGGCCCGGCGAAGGCGGCTGGGTGTACATACCCACGGCGTCAGGAGGCACGAGCCCCACTGGATCCTCCGGCAACCTGCGCGTCTACCAGTACGGCCTATCCGGCAGCGGCAGCCCCACGCTTTCGCTGCGGGCGACCTCATCTGAAGAATTCGGCTTCTCCTCGAGCGCACCCGTCATCACGTCCAACGGAACGACGCCGGGCTCCGCGCTCGTCTGGGTCGTGTGGGCGCCGAACGCTGGCGGCGAAGGCGCCGAACTGCGCGCGTACGACCCGATCCCCGTCGACGGTGAACCAGTTCTGCGCTGGAGCGCACCGGTCGGCACCTCGGCGAAGTTCGCCGTGCCCGGTGTCGGCGCCGGCCGCCTGTACGTCGGGACTCGCGACGGCCACGTGATGGCCTTCGGCTCACCGGTCACGCCGATCCTCAGCGGTGCGACGACCGCGTTCCCCACCACCACCGTCGGCGCGTCCTCGGAACGGACGCTGACGCTCACCGCGACCGAACCGCTCACGCTCTCCGGCCTCAGGTCGAGCTCGCCCCAGTTCGCGATCGGCACCCCGTCCAGTCCGTTGCCCGACGTGCTCAGCACGGGCCAGACGGTCGAAATACCGATCACCTTCACGCCTACTGGCTCTGGTCCGATCGGCGCAACGCTCACCGCCACCACCAGCGCCGGCAAAACCGTCAACTTCGGGCTCTCCGGCACTGGTCAGGCGAACGGGGCAAAGCTGGAAGTGACGCCCTTGGTCGTAACGTTCGCCGGCACCGCCGTCGGCGATCGTGCGTCCGCGGGAGCGACCTTCCGCAACGTGGGCAGCGAAGCGCTGACCATCGAGAACGTGAACCTGCCGTCGGCTCCATTTGCCGCGGAAGGCGTGCCCGCAGCCGGCACAAAAATCGAACCGGGTCACTCGATCACGATCACGGTGACCTTCGAGCCGACCTCGCCAGGGACCTTCAGTGGCGAAATCAGCATGGAAACCACCGCCGGCAGTGAAGCCGTCGGTCTATCGGGGAGCGCAGGACTTCCCGGGGCCATCGAGGTCGAACCCGAATCGGTCGAATACGGCAAGGTGGTGGTCGGCTCCAGCAGGGGCGAGAGCTTCAAGGTGACCAACACCGGCGGCGTCGCCGTCCCGATCCTGAAGTCCAAGCCGCCGATCGGCGGAGAGTTCACAGCGACCACCTCGCTCCCCGAGGGAACGACGATCAGACCAGGGGAAACCCTCACCGAGACGGTCACGTTCACGCCCACGAAGACGGGGCCGGCAACCGATGTGTGGCCGATCAACGGCGAAGACACGACCGGCCTGCACGAAGTCAGGTTCAAGGGCGAAGGCGTTGCTCCACCAACGCTCACAGCCTCGACAGCATCGCTGGCGCTCGGCTCCACGTCCACAGCCGCCGAACTGGACGGCAGGATGACGTTCACCAATGCTGGCGAAACGCCCCTCGAAATTGAAGGCACGCAGAGTCCGTCGCCGCCGTTCAGAGCCATCGGCCTGCCGGCGCGCGGCACCATGCTGGCGCCAGGTGAAGCGGTCCTGGTGGAAGTCGTGTTCCGGTCGACCACAGCCGGCACCTTCAACGACTCACTCGCTCTCAAAGCCCAGGCTGGCGAAACCATCATTGCGCTCTCGGCCACCGCTACTACCTCGAGCGCGACGACTGTCACGCCTCCAATCGGCCTAGTAACACAACTGACCGGCCTGCTCTCTTTCACCGAATCCAAGGAGCCGCTGCCGAGCCTGACGCGACTGCAGATTCGCGCACGAGCCGCGAGCAATGCTCACACGCTGCGCGCGCGCGTCAGTTACACGCTTTCTACGCGAGCAACTGTCGAGCTGACCGTCTACCGCCAGACGCTCAGCCATCGCTGCACGGACGGCGCAAGGACGTGCCATCGCTGGATCCCGGCCGGTATCAAGCGCAATGTAGTCGGACGTCGCGGAGCGAACAGTTTGGCGCTGAGCCTCGCTACGCTCAGCGCCGGGGACTACCGTCTGCAGGCGACGCCGATCTCGCCGTCGGGGCTCCGTGGGCATACGCAGTACGTGCGCTTCTCGACGGTGGGCTGAGCAACCGCAGCCCGGACACCGCACCCGCATGCGGTCGCGCCGGCCACGAGTGCCCACATCTACATCTCAAACGCGGTGCGCCCGCCGGAGTCAACCAGGTCCTGGAGCAGCTCTCGGCCGTCGCCGATCACCGGGCCTCCATGGGCGAGCAGCAGGTGCTCGAAGTCGAGCTCCGCGAGCAGACGCTCGCACGCATCCAACAGGCCGCGCTTGGTGGCGGGCGGGTCGTCCATCAGCGAGTCCGGTACGAACCCGAGCGGGCCGCCCTGGCCGTGCTGGCCGCCGCGCACCACGGCGTCCGCCATCACCAGCGCGCGCTTGGCGCGCACGTGCAGGGCGGTCTCGTCGGGACAGATCGCGTCGACCTCGCACGCCACCACCCCGCCGGGAAGGATGTCGCCGATCTCAAAGCCCCGCACGGGCTCACCGTCGGTGAACTCGTGCAAGCCCGCCGCGTTGCATTGGACCGAGCAGCCGAAGCGCTCTACAAAGCGGGTTGAGTCGCGGTAGTGGTGGCGGTTGGACAGCAGGATCGCCGTCGGCTCGACCTCGCGCGCCGCGAACCAGTCGAGCCCCTGATCGCGCGGCACCAGCGGGTCGAACAGCACCCCCTGACCCTCGAGCCAGTAAGAGGACACCTCCGCGCCGATCTTCGGGTGTCGCGCCGTCCAGTGGAATACGCCGGGAAGCACCTCATGCATGGAGCACAGACTACGCCGGCGGCGGGGCGTGCCCAAGGCCGGCCGACCCTCCGGCCCCCACGTCCACCATCATGTACGCCGTGATCGCGTTCCGTCTCTGGAAGACCAGCATGTGGTGTCACCGGCACGGACATCGCCGCAGCGCCCGCCTGCTCAAGACGATCATCTTCCTCGCTTTCGGAGCGATCCTGGAGCCGGAGGTTCGGCTCGAAGGCCACGTCAACTTCGCTCACCGCGGACTGGGCGTCGTCATCCATGGCACGACTGTGCTGGGAGATTGGGTCCAGATCTGGCAGTACGTGACAATCGCCGCCAACAACGACAAGGAGACGCACATGCACACGGGTGTGCGCGTCGGACGCGGCGCCGTCATCGGCGCGCACGCGCTGATCATGTGTCCGAGCGAACGCATGCTGACAATCGGAGAGGAAGCCGTGATCGGCGCCGGTGCGATCGTCACCGGGGACGTCCCTGCGAAAGCCGTGGTGCTCCCCGAGCCGAGCCGGATCATTCCTTACGAGTCGAGCCCGTCGGTCGACGCGTGAGCGCCCGCTCGATCACGTTCGCCATCTCCGCGCGAAAGCGATCCTTGCCGAAGCGGACGGCGTTCTCGCGCACCGCCGCCGGGTCGAGCTCGAGCGCCTCGAAGCGCTCGATCCCGCCAACCAGCCCGTCAACGCTCTGCTCAGCGAACAGCACGCCCGTACTCCCGTCGAGCACCGACTCGCCGGCGCCCCCCACCCCGTAGGCGATCACTGGCAGCCCGGCTGCCTGAGCCTCGACCGGCACGATCCCAAAATCCTCCTCACCCGGGAACAGCAGCGCCTTGGCGCCGGCCAGCAGGCTGTCGCGCTTCTGCTCAGAGACCTTGCCGAGGAACTGCGTGCCCTCCACGGCGGCTGCCCGCGTGGCCTCCAGGGCGCGTCCATCTCCTGCAACCTCGAGCTTTCTTTCCAGCCGCGCGCAGGCCGCGACCGCGAGGTCGACGCGCTTGTAGGGAACCACCCGTCCGAAGACGAGGTAGTAGTCGTCGGCTTCTCGTCGCTCGATCCCGAGGAAGTGATCCACATCGACGGGTGGATGGACGACCTCCGCTGAGCGCCCGTAGTAGCGCTCGATGCGATCGGCCACGTGGCGGGAGTTGGCCACGAACACGTCCGGGCCGCCCGCTCCCGCGAGATCCTGACGTCGCAGACGCGCCAGCAGCGGCGGCAGCATCAGGCGCATGGCGAGGCCTACTTCCTCGCCCTCGAGGAAGCTCTCGTCCCACGCGTAGCGCATCGGCGTGTGGCAGTAGCAGACGTGCAGCGCCCCCTGCGGCGCGCGCACGTTCTTGGCGCACGCGTGGCTGCTCGACAGGACGAGGTCGAAGCCCGACAGGTCGAACGAGCAGAATGCGCGGTTCATCAGCGGCAGGAGCTTCGGATAGTGGCGCGCCGCGCCGGGCAGACGGCTCAGGAACGAGCTGTGAACCGGGCGCTCGGTGATCTGCGCCGGCCACGGCGCGGGGTCGTAGACGGAGGTGAACAGCTCGGCCTGCGGGAACATCTCCAACAGCTCCAGCACGACCTGCTCGGAGCCGCCGGGGACCGTGAGCCAGTCGTGGACGACCGCCACGCGCGGGAAGCGCCGGCGCAAGCCTTCCAGCAGCGGCTCCCCGGCGGTTTGAGCTCCTGCGGCCACCGATCCGAGACTACACGCCCCGGCGCCTGGGATCATGCCGCCGGATGCCCGACTCGCCCACTCTCCACCGCCGCGACATCGTGTGTGTCGGCTTCGCCGACTGGGACACCGAGTTGTGGACCAACCAGCACCACCTGATGTCGAGGTTGGCTCGCGAGAACCGTGTGCTGTTCGTGGAGTCGCTGGGCCTGCGCCGTCCACAGCTGGCCGGACGCGACCTGGCGCGCATCGCCCGGCGCCTGCGGCGCGGCCTGCAGGCGCCGCGCGAGGTCGACGGCCTGCACGTGCTCTCGCCGCTCGTGGTGCCGCTGCACCGCAGCCGGCTGGTGCGCGCGCTCAACGCCCGCCTGCTGCCGTGGCTCGTGCGCCGCGCCGTCCGGCGCCTGGGGCTACGCGCACCGATCCTGTGGGCGTATGTCCCGCAGGCGGAGGTGCTGATCGAGGCGATCGGGCCCTCGCTGGTCGTGTACCACTGCGTCGATGACATCGCAGCCCACGAGCTGATCGACACGGCGAGCTTTCGCGCGGCCGAGGCGCGCTTTGCCGCCCGCGCCGATCTCGTGCTGGCGAGCGCGCCCGCGCTAGCCGAGCGCCTGCGGACGATCTCCGCGAACGTCATGGACGCGCCCAACGTGGCCGACACCGACCTCTTCTGCCGCGCGCTCGAGCCGGGACCGCTGGACCCGGGCATGGCGGCGCTACCCACGCCCAGGATCGTGTTCACCGGCGCGATCGCCGCCGCCAAGCTGGACCTCACGATGCTGGCGCGGATGGCACGCCTGCGCCCGTCCTGGTCGTTTGCGCTGGTCGGGCCAGTCGGCACTGGCGACCCACACACCGACGTCTCCGCGCTCGCGTCCGAGCCCAACGTCCACCTGCTGGGGCTGCGCTCATACACGCAGCTGCCCGCCGTGCTGCGGGCCGCCGACGCGGGCCTGATCCCATATGCACGCAACGAGCTGACCAACAGCATCTTCCCGATGAAGGTCTATGAGTATCTGGCCGCGGGACTGCCCGTCATCGCCACGCCGCTGCCCGCGCTCGCGAACGTCGCCGCCGTCCGCACCGCGCCTGACGCCGAGGGCGTTGTCGCGCTGCTCGAGCAGGCGCTGTCCGAGGACAGCCCGGAGCACCGAGCCGGGCGCTCGCGAGCGGCACGTGAGCACTCATGGGATCGGCGCCTGGAAGAGATCGCAGCGGCCATCGAGGCGCTGTGAGGGACCTCCTCGTCACCACACACACTCCCGCGCTGCGCAGTGGCCAGGCGATGCGCACGTATGGCGTCGCGCGCGCACTGGCTGCGCACCGCGAGCTCGATCTGCTCTATCTGCGCTTCGGGGCCACAGCGCCCGATGACGCCTTCCTCTCGATCCCGGGAGTCGCGCTGCACGAGCTCGTGCCCTCCCGTGGGCTGGCACGCCTGCTCGCGTACGCCCGAGCGCGCGCCGGCGGCGTGCCCACAGGGTTCGCGCGCGGGATCTCCCCCGAGCTCATGCGGGTCGCCGGCGCGATGGCCGGCGACCGCGAATGCGGGCGCGTGATCGCGGACGGGCCGATCGTGGCCGCCGCGCTCAGCCGCTTGGCACGCCGGCGCCCGGTCATCTACAACGCCCACAATCTCGAGTCCGCCTTTCGCGGCGAGCTCAGCGGCGCCGCCGAGAGCCCGCACCAGGACTTGCGTCGGTTCGAGCGTGGCCTACTGGCGCGAGCCGCGGAGTCGTGGATGGTCAGCGAGAGCGACCTCGCGGGCGCCCGCGAGCTGTGCCCGCAGGCGAAGTTGCGCTACGTGCCCAACGTCGTCGACGTAGCCGCCATCGAGCCCGTCCAGCCGCCGTCCGGCGAGCGACGCGCGGTGTTCGTCGCGAACTTCACCTACGAGCCGAACCGCCGCGGCCTTCGCTTCCTGCTGGAGGAGGTGCTGCCGTTGGTCTGGGAGCAGCTTGCGGATGCGCGGCTCGCGCTCGTGGGCGGCGGGCTGGAGCGGCCCGCGAGCCCCGACCCGCGTGTGGAGACGCTCGGCTTCGTGGACGATCTGCGCGACGCCTACGCGAGATCGTCCTGCGCGGTCGTTCCCCTGCTGCAGGGGGGAGGGACGCCCCTGAAGCTGATCGAGGCGCTGGCATACGGGCTGCCGGTGATCGCCACCACGCGGGCAGCTGCGACGCTGGGGCTCCGCGACGGCGAGCACTGCCTGACCGCCGCCGGCCCTGAGGAGTTCGCCACGGCGCTCGTGCGCGTCCTACGCGACGGCGCCCCCGAGCTTGCTCGTGCCGGGCGCGAGCTGGCTCGTGAGCGTTACTCGGTCGAGGCGCTCAGCTTGCTCGTGGCACCCTGACAGGCCCTCGCCCGGCCCGACAGACATGCGTCCAGGGCCACTCTGCCAGCTACAGCACGCGCGCTACCGTCCGACAGATCACTTGCAGAGCTCAAGTGAAGGCGTGATTACTCCGCTCCCAAGAGGGAAGCGCAAGACGCGTCTTTGCCACATCCCGAAAAAGGCACTCCCGTCGCGAGGCGGGTTCGCAAAGCCAGGGGTCTCCCGCAGACAGCCCGGTCACCGAAGGAGAAAGCATGAAACCGTCTCAGTCTCGTCCCGCCGGTGCGATCAGAACACTGGCGGCAACCACGCTGGTGGCGCTTCTCGCGCTCCTGACTCTGGCCGGTGCAGGCCATGCCGCGTTGGCATCCAACGGCCGCGGCACACACACGACAGCCCGTCGCTACACCGCCGTCGCGAGCCGCAGCGTGCCCCGCACACTGGCCGTCGCAGCACGGGTCAGCCGCAACGCCGACCGCAGCCTCGTCGCCAAGGCCAAGGCGCTCGAGAAGTGCCTGGCCGCGCACCGCAGCAAGCCCTCCGCGTGTAACGCGCTGCGGGGCGCGCTCCAGTACGCAGGCAGCGAGCTCAAGCGCGACGAGAGCAAGCTCGCGAGCATCGCGGGCAACTCAGGCGCCAGAACCGACTACAACCGGTTCGGCTCATACGGGTCCCTACAGGCACCGAAGCTGACCGTCAGCGGCGAGAAGCTGAGCTGGAACCAGGTGGCGGGCGTCGACAGCTACGTGTTCGTGCGCAAGGTCCCCGGGCAGCCGGATGAATACTCGACCATCAAGGGCACCTCCACGACCCCGCCGCCCGTGCCCGGCTTCACCGTCAAATACAGCGTGCGCACGGCCGTCAACGGCAGCTCGTGGGCCGGCGAACGGTCGATCTCCTACCCGGAACCGTTCGAGACGTCCCCCACTGAAGCACCGGTGAGCGAACCGGTGCCGACCGAACCCGTCGTCGACACGCAGGCCGCCCCGAAGGTGACCGTCTCCGGGCTGACGCTCTCGTGGGCTCCCGTCGGCGACGTCGCGACATACGTGCTCGCGACCAGGGTGGCGGGCAAGGAAGAACAGTTCACCGAGGTCAGCGGGACATCCGTGACGCCGACCGCCGTACCGGGCTCGATCGTCGGCTACAGCGTGCGCACCGCCGTCGACGGCAGCGCTTGGTCGCCGGAAGTGACGATCTCCTATCCCGCCAAGAGCACTCCCCCGCCGACGCCCCCGAAGCCAAGCGAACCGGAAAAGGAACAGACGCAGCCCGGCTCGCCTCTGACCGGCCCGATGTGGGTGGGTGTGGACGCCGGAGGGTGGCCCTCCTCGTTCGCCGCTGACGTCGCCGGAGCGGCCTCATACGTCCGCCTGGAATCGCCGTCGAGCATCGCCGGCTGGACCGCGGCGGGGGTGAAGGTGATCGACTGCATGGCAGGGCCCGTGACCAGCGGCGGCGTCGCCGCGGTCAACGCCACCGAATGGGCCGCGAAGGCAGTCGCGACGGTCAAGGCCAACCCAGCGATCGCGGCCATCGAGGTCCTCAACGAGCCCGGCAACGAGTGGATGGGCTGGGGGTCGAACGCGGGCGACGCGGCGAACGCCGCCGCTTACGACCACCTGCTGAAGGTCGTCCACGAAGCGTTCGTGGCCAACTTCGGCAGCAACTACCCGCCGATCCTCGCCTCCTACGATGGCGGCGAGGGCCCGACCACGTGGGGCCAGGAGATGTGGGCTGCGGAACCAAACGTGGGCAACTACATCAACGGGATCACGATGCACTCCTACGGGGGCACGAGCAACCGGACTCACTCGGCGCTCGGCGATCGTGAACAGATCGAAAACGCCCATGCACAGCACCCCAACATCCCGATCTATGTCACCGAGGTCGGCTGGCCGACGGCTGTTGGCCAACCGTCGACGGGAGACTCGTTCCAGTGGACGGAAGCCGAACAGGCCCAGAACATCACCAACTTCATCACCTGGGCCAAAGGCACCGGCTACATCGCGGACGTGACGATCTTCAACTACCGCGACTATGGAACGAACGACTACTACGGCATCGAGACCGCGTCGGGCGTCCACAAGCTCTCCTACACGGCGCTGGCAGCGTTCAAGTAGCGCAGGGAGAGCGGCCTACAGCACCTAGGCCAGGCTGCCGATCAATGTGCCAAGGGGCCGGGGACATCCCCGGCCCCGTCGGCGCGATGCACCATCATATGGCTGTGATCGAGGGCAGGAACAGAGGCCGCTGGTGACGGTCACAAAGAAGATCGGGCTTCGCCAGCAGGCGCTGGGCGCTCTTGGCTACCGGCCGATCGTGGCGGGCGCAGCGATCGTGCTCGGCCTGCTCGGCGGGCTGCTCGTGCATCACGAACCCAGCACCGCCATCCTGCTGTGCATAGCCGTGGTCGCGATCCTCGCTGTTGGGACGCTCGGCGAGAAGGCGTTCCCCTGGGCGATCGTGATCGTCGCGGTGGCGCCGTGGTACCCGTTCGTCGCGGAAGCTGCCGAAGCGCCGATCGTCAAGCAGAAGGTCCTGTGCGCCGCGATCGCCGCCGCTCCGCTCGCGCCGTGGCTGTGGTCGCTGGCGGTGGGCGGACGTAGGACGCGCCCGAGCCGCGCCGCGCTGCTGATGGGCGTCCTGTTCCTCGGCCTGGCGATCATCATCCACGAGAACCTCCACGGCCTGACGGCGCTGATCCAGGCCGGGATCGTCGGCTACATCTTCATCGGGGTCACGTTCCTGTGCGCGCGGCGGTTCGGCGACAGCGGCGGCTGGCTGGGAGCGTCGTTCGCGGGACTCGCAATCCTGCTCTTGATGGGCGCCGACGCCTACCTGCAGTCCCCGGCGAAACGAATCGGCTACTTCACCGGCTACCCGATCACCTACGGCGCCCTCGTCGCAGGCCTATTGCCGTGCGGACTGCTGTTCGCCTACCAGCGCTCGCGACTGCTCGCAGCGGGCATCGTCGCAGCCACCGTGGCGCTGCTGATCTTCAGCCAGTCGCGCAGCTCGTGGGCGGCGGTCACGGTCGAGCTGCTCGCCGTGGCGCTGATCCAGGCGCGGGCCGGAAACTTCCGCGCGCTGCGGGCAATCGGCGCGAGCCTCGTCCTGCTCGCGGCACTGATCCTGAGCACGAGCTCGTTGCACAAACTCGTTGAAGAAAAGCTGAGCTCGAAGGTCTCCTCGAGCCAGTCGGTGACCCACCGCGAGTTCAGCTACAGCTACGGAATCCACGCGGTCGGCGAAAAACCGGTGTTCGGCGCCGAGGAACCAGGCTTCTCGGCGAAAGAATCGGCCACCAAAACGAACATCGGGGCTGTCGACAACGGCTATCTGTCGGTCGCCGTGGACATGGGTCTGGTGGGGCTGATCGCGGCATTCATCCCGATCGCAGTGGGCCTGCGGGTGCTGGTTCGCTGCCTGCGCCTGGGGGCGACTCCTACACATGAGCTCGCCCTTGCCCTGGGGATCGTGGGGATGGCCGTCGTCGCTGTCTTCTACGACAGCTTCTACTGGGCGCAGCTCGACATCCTGCTGGGCGCGATGGGAGGCGTTCTATCGGTGCGTGTCGGGCGCATCGCACAGCCGCTGACCGAGCTCGCGCCCAACGGCGAGGGTGGTGGGCAGGAGCGTCAGACGGGCGACTTGACGCCGCGCTGGCCCGAGCCCGAGCGTCCGTTGGGCTGGCTGGGCTCGTCCTCGTAGTAGTAGTAGCCGCTCTCGGTCGAGGATTTCATTTCGGTCAGGACCATCCCGAAGACCCGCCGGCCGCTCGCGGCCAGCACGCGACTGGCCGCCTTGACGCGGTCGCGCCTGCTGAACCCGCCGCGCGCGACCATGATCACGCCGTCCACCTCGGACAGGCGTAGGAGCACGCGTGTGTCGGCGACGGGCAGCAGCGGTGGGGAGTCGACGATCACGACGTCCGCGGAGGCGCGCATGAACGACAGCACCTCGCCCATCCGCCCGACGCTGAGCAGGTCGGCGGCGTTCGGCGGGATCGTGCCGCTGGGCAGGACCGCCAGATTCGGCTCGTCCTCGATGCTCACCAGGAACTCGTCGAGCTCTCCGTTGGAGACGAGCGTGTCGGACAGGCCAGGCAGGTGGCGCGGAATTCCCAGCTGCGACGCGGCCGCGGGTCGACGCATGTCGGCCTCCACGAGGATCACCCGACGCCCGCTGGCCGTGAGCGCGAGGGCGAGGTTGACGGCCACCGTGCTCTTGCCCTCGCTCTCCTCCGCGCTGGTGATCACAAAGCAACGCGCCCTGCCCGTCGAGTCCAGGAAGCGCAGCCCCTCGCGCAACATCCTGTAGGACTCGCCGATCGGACCGGCCAGCTGCTGAGCGGCCACGCCCTGATGTGGGCTGTGCGGGACACTCGCGATGATCGGATAATCGGGACACGCCCGTTCGAAGTCGTCGATCGTCTTGAGCCTCCTGTCGAGGAAGTCGACCAGCAGCGCCAGCGCGGCCCCCAGGAAGATGCCAATGACGAATCCGAGGATCCCGTCACGTTTCGGCTTCGGCGATACCGCCGTCGGGTCGGGTTCCGCGTGCGCTACGACTTCGGCGTCACCGGTCTGCAGCGAGCGCAGAACTCCCAGTTGGCGCAGGCTTTCAGCGAGTTTGGCCTGCTCCGCCGGGTCAGCCGTCTTGATCGACTGGCCCACGAGTTCTTCGGCCTGCGCGACCGTATTGCGATCGGTCTGGCGGCGATAGGTTATGTAGCCTTCGGCGAACGCATTGGCCACCGCCGCTGCTTCGCGCGGGTCGGAGCGGGTCGCCTTGATCGTCGCGATGTTGGCGTCCGTGTTCGGGCTCACAGCGATCGATTCGACCAGCGAGCCCACAGGTTCTTTGATCTTCAAGATGCTCTCCGCCTCTTGGCCTACCGCGAGCGAGGTGACGACGTCGATGCTCGTCTGAGTCGTCCGCTCCGGTTCTTCGGCTCCCGATGTGGCGAACAGGTTGCTCCCGAACAGCGCCTGCGCGAACCCCGGTTCGCGAAACAACAGCTCAGCCGACGCCGAGTACTGCTTGGGAGAGCGCAGCGACAGCGCGACGGCAACAGCGACGCTGACGATCACCACGGTGACCACGATCAGCCTGCGCCGCCACAGGACGGACAAGAGCTCGAACGGCGAGACCGTGGGCGCGGTGGGAGCTTTGTTGATGAGATCCGGGTCGGCCACAGCTATCTGTCTGCTGCCGTCGTATGGTGCACCGGGTCAATGATACGTCGCTCCCGGTAGTAGACCGTGACAGTCCTCATACCTTCGCCGTGGCTGTTCGCATACCTTCGGTGGTATCGACCGAGACGCCGCAAGCCTTGAGATCGGGGCGGCCGGCTCGTACTGGCGTGCCGATCTGCGCGTTGCGCAGCCTACGCGCGCTCGGCGCTCGAGCCCCGAGCCAACGGCTGCGCAGGTCCGCGCAGGGCGTCGAGGGCATCGCTGACGAACTGCTCCTGCTCGTGGAGGTAGGGTCCGAGCCTGAAGGCCTGCGCACGGTGGTGGGCGCGGTCCACGCGCGCGGCGGTCTGCTCGATCTCAGTGAGCGTGCGTGCCAGCGCACGGGCAGCCGCGCGGGCGTCGCCGCCTGCGAACAGCAGAGCGTGCTGCTCGTCGTGCATGCCCTCGCCGATCCCGCCGACGTCAGCGGCCACGAGCGGCACGCGCGCGAGTGCTCCCTCGATCGTGACGAGCGGAAACGGCTCTTCCCAGACGGACGGAACGATCAAGACATGCGCGCGTGCCAGACCGGCGAGCACCTGCTCGGGCGCCGACGGCCCCAGCCAGCTGACCGCGTCGGAAATCCCCAAGCGCTCGGCGAGCGCCCGCATATCCGCGCCGTGCTCGCTGTCCTCGGGACCGACGACCGCCAGGCGCGCGCCAATGCTGTGCTCGGAGCGCAGCAGCGCGAGCGCCTCGATAGCCACCGACAAGCCCTTGTAGGGGGTGACGCGCCCCAGGAACATGATCTCCGGCTCCGGCGCCGGGGCGCGCACGACCTTGGCGTACAGGTCGCCGTGACGGGGCACGGAGTGCGTGACACGCTCCAGCACCGGCTCCACGAACGGCCGCAGCTCGACCATCCGCCTGATCGCCTCGGAGTTCCACGAGATCGCCGTACGCAGCGGCGCCTCCGGCCGCAGGCGCAACGACGGCAGCCGGTTCAGCCCGCGGCAGCCCGCTGCCCACACTGTCCGCGCCGGGGAGCGCTTTCCCGGCAGCAGCTCGCGCAGATACTGGTCGTTCACGAAGATACCCCCGAACCAGTGCTCGCACACGCGGAACGCGAGCGGCGCGCAGCTGTCGGCGAACACCCGCAGAGCCGCCTGGGGGATCGATGAGCCGTTCCAGCAATAGACGAGATCGGGACCCCATGCGAGCGCCCTGCGCGCGCTGCGCACTGCCTGCAGTGACGCGCGAGGAGCACGAATCGCCCCGTGCCAATCGGGCGTCAGCAGGGGCAGCTCGCGCCTGACACCCGGCCCGTCGGCGAGTGCCGCCTGATCGTGCTCGCCGGTCAGCACCAGCACCTCGTGGCGCTCACGCAGGCGCTCGACCACACCGGAGCACTCGACCTCGTAGCCGCCGAGGGCAAACGGTGGGTACAGCGTCGAGACCACGAGGACGCGCATCGGGCCAGACGGTAAACGGTACCGGTGAGGCGAGGCTGCGCGCCCGGTCATAGAACAGTCAGACCGGCGCGTGAGTACGTCAAGGATGGGATGATCCCGGCCGAGATAGGAGATATGAACGAAGCGCATACGGACGAGCTGGCGAGAGCTGTCGAGGCCGCCAGACGGCCGCTGAACGCGCCTGCGATGCCCGCGGTCGACCTGCGCCTGCGCCTGCGGACCTCGACGCGCCTGCGGGGACTCCTGCCGACGGGCCTGGTGCTCGCCAGAGCAGCCGCCAAGGCCCGAGCGGCGTGGGAGAGCCCGAGCGATCGTCAGCGTGCGCTGGCCGCGATGACCGCAATCCTCTCGGGAACGCCCCGTGCCGGCGAGATCGAAGAGCTCGCCCGGTGCCGCCTGATCGAGGAAGAGATCAATCGCGCGCTGTACTGGGAGCCGTGGCGCACTTCAAGCATGAGCGAGACCTCCAACGCCAACCTCGAGCGAGCCCTCGGTTCGGACCGCGGCGTGCTCGTCAGCGCCTGCCATCTCGGCCCTTACTTCCTGCAGATATCGCCCATCACGTCCTTGGGCCACCGCCCGCTGGCGGTCGCAGCGCCGTGGTTCTTCGAGGACCCGGCCCCGGATTACTGGGGCCGGCGCCTGGCACGCTGGTGGCAGGGAATCGCCAAGCGCAACGAGCGGCTCGTGTATTCCGTCGGCTCCTTCCCAGTCCTACAAAAGCTGCTGGGAGACGGCGAGCTGGTGATGATCTACTTCGACATGCCGGGAGGCACGCGTACCCAGATCCTGGGCAAGCCCGTGATGCTCGCCAGCGGCAGCGCGCGACTCGCCTTCCAAGCGCAGGCGCTCGTCTTGCCGCTGCGCGCTCGACGTGCGGGCAGCCGCGTCTGGACCGATGTGTTCGAGCCGCTCGACGCGCGCGACTTCGACGGGCCCGACGAGCTCCATACGGCCCTGGCAGCCGTCCACGAGCGCTCGATTCTCGAGCTCCCAGAGACGCTCGAGGACCCCAACCGGGCGGGCGCGTGGGAGAACGCGGCAAGCGAGCACGAATGGACGCGGGGCCGGCAGGATGCGCCGCAGCCGGTGCCGTCGGCACCCGGCCTCCAGCGATCCGCCCTCGGCGCCGACTGAGTGCGCGTTCTGTTCCTCAACGAGGGCAACCTCGGCACCCGCATCATGGGGCAGGGGCAGCTGGATGAGGCCATCGACACGGGGCTGCCGTTCGCGCCCGAGATGGAGGCACGCTTCGCTTCGCTCGGCCCGATGGGAGACCTCGCCCGCGCTGCGGCCACGCGACCGATCAAGGCGCTGGCCGGCGCCGGTCTGGACTTCCGTACGTTGCGCTGGCATCTCGTGCAGTCACTGCGTGCGCGGCGCGCCGTGCACGCTGAGCTGCGGGCGTGGCCGGCGGACGTGGTGCACGTACACAGCCACTCGATCGCCCTGACGATGCGCCCCACAATGCGCGCGGTGCCGGTTGTGCTGTCGGTGGACACGACTGTGCGCGACTGGTGGTCCATGCCCTCATGGCACGATGCCCAGCACGCCCACGGCGAGATCACGATCGCGCCGAGCGCCGCGCTCGAGCGGCGAGCGTTCCAAGACGCTGCGCTGACGCTCGCCTGGACCGACTGGTCGCGCCGCGCTGTCGAACGCTCGGCGCCGGGTGCCCACGTGATAGAGCACCATCCTGGTCTCGACCTCGAGCGCTACCGCCCCGCCGCGCACCGGACGCGCGAGCGCCTGCGCGTGCTGTTCATCGGCGGCCGCTTCGCCGGGAAGGGCGGCAACGACCTGTTGGCGGCGCTGGGGGAGCAGCTCGGCGAGAGCGTCGAGTTGGACATCGTCACCCCCGAGCCGGTGCCACAGCGCCCGGGTGTGCGCGTCCACAAGCTCGGCCCCTCAGACCCGCTGCTGCTGGACCTGAGCCAGCAAGCCGACCTGATGTGCCTGCCCACCCGTGGGGATGCGGTGCCGTGGGCGGTGCTCGAGGCGATGGCGTGTGGCACGCCGGTGCTCGCCACCCGCGTGGGCGGGATCCCAGACCTGCTCGAGGAGGGCCGCGCGGGGGCGCTGGTAGCGGTGGGCGATTCCCGCGCCCTGCGATCCAGCCTCGGCAGCCTGCTTGCCGATCCGCAGGCGCGAGCGTCGCTGGCCGCCCGTGCGCGCGAGCGCTGCGAGGAACGCTACGACGCTCGCCGACAGCTGCCGCGCCTGGCCGAGCGCCTACGCGAGCTGCTGGAGTGCGCCAATCAGGCCGGCACGCGGCGGCGCAGCAGGATCTGAACGTCCGCAGGCCCGAACGCCCGCAGCGCATATAGCAGCACTGGGTAGCAAACGCAGGCTGCCAGCACCAGGATCGCTAGCGACGCATCCGCCAGTCGCAGCGCCTCCAGCACGGCCGTGAGCGCGGCTGCCGCGAGCACCGTGCGCCCGATCCGCCCGAGCTTTGGCATCGGTCTCTCCAGCGTCTCCAGGATCACCCGCAGGCTCGCGGCGCAGACGATCACCTCGGTGGCCAGCGTCATCCATGCCGCTCCCATAAAGCCCACGAGCGGCACGAGGATCAGGTTCCCGACGAGGTTGACTACGAGCGCCAGCAGGCTGATCCGCAGCAGCCGCCGCTGCTGCCCGAGGACGACGAGCAGGTTTCCGTTGAGGTAGCCGAACGAGACGAACACGAACGACGCTGCCAGCACCGGCAGCGCGGGCGCCCCGCGCACAAACTCTTGCCCGAAGATCAGACGCACGGTCGGCGCGGCCGCGGCGATCGTAAACGCCAGCCCGCCCAGCGACGTGAGCGCCAGCAGCTCGGCGGTCAACCTCGCGGTCCGCAGTAGGCGTTCGGGATTGGCAGGCCAGGAAGCGGCGATCACCGGCGCGAGCGTCGTCAGAACCGAGATCGGCACGAAGTGCGCCTGGTCGAGGAGGTTGTAGACGGCGCCATAGAGACCTGCGGAATTGCTACCGGCGACGACGTAGACGATGACCTGATCGATCTTCGCGTAGGAGATGACCAGCACGCCGGCGACGCCGATCGGCAGCCCGATGCGCACCACCTCGCGCAGGCGCTTGCGCGACGGCCGCGGGACGCGCGCGTCCAGTTTCAGTGCCGCCACCGCCTGAAAGATCGACCCGACCGCGTTCGTCGAGGCCATCGCGATCGCCAACGCGATCAGGTGCCCGTGGTGCAGGTAGATGATCAGCACCGCCACGCCCCACAGGACACTCCGAATCGTCAGCACCATCATCGGCACGCGGTTGTCGACGCGCAGCTGGAAGAGCATGCTCAGCGCACCTACCCCGTCGAAGGGCATCGTGACGACCAGGATGATCCCGCCGATGAGCATCTCGTGGCTGCGGTGCAGCACCACGATCACGACAATCGACGCGAGCATTATCGGCGCCAGCATCAACAGCCGCAGAAACATGACCGCGCCGAGCCACTCGTGCTCGTGCTCGGGGTCGCGTGCGGCTTCGCGCAGCGCCACGCCCTCCATGCCGAAGTTCGCGAAGTACCCCACGAGCACCAGCGAGACGAAGCTCGTCGACCATTCGCCGTAGCCGGTCTCGCCCAACGTGCGCACGACGAGCGCCGTCACGACACCGCCGACAGCCAGATTGCCGATGCGTACCGCGATCTGCATCGCGATGTCGCGCGCGGCGCGATGCTGCGTGGTTTCGCGAGCTAGGGTCGGCATGCTGACGTGTTCCCCGTTCGGCCCACAGTGACACAATCCCTTCACCCGCTTCGCGCTCAAGCGCGCCGGAGCGGCTGCCGATGCGCTTCTACGGTGGCGTTGCCGCACCTGGCAGCACTCCGGCGATCCGCCCGACGGCGGGCTTCCGGCGACCGCGACCGATACTGCAGCCAGCAAACGATCGAGAGGACCTTCAGTGGCCAGGACGACACTAGTGACCGGCGGCAGCGGCTATATCGGCGCGCTGCTCGTCAAAGAGCTGCTCGACGCACAGCACGAGGTGCGCGTGCTCGACTCGCTGCTCCACGGCCAGGAGGACATCGCCGTCGAGCAGGAGAGCGCCGGAGTTCGGGTGATTCGCGGGGACATTCGCGACGGCGCCGCGCGCAAGCGCGCCCTCGACGGCGCCGACTCCGTCGTGCATCTCGCCGCGATCGTGGGCGACCCCGCCTGCGGGCGCGACCCAGAGCTCTCCGACGAAGTCAACGTCCAGGCCACCAAGGGGCTCGTGGCCGACGCCGGCGAGGCCGGCGTGCAGCGGCTGGTGTTCGCCTCCACGTGCTCCAACTACGGGCGCATGGCAGACCCGACCGTGCCGATCACCGAGGACGGCGAGCTGAGCCCGGTGTCCCTGTACGCCGAACAGAAGGTCAGCATGGAGAAGCTGATCCTGGGCGGCGAGACCAGCAGCGTCAAACCGACCTGCCTGCGCTTCGCCACCGTCTATGGCGTAGGACGGCGCATGCGCTTCGACCTGACCGTCAACGAGTTCACGCGCGAACTGTGGGCCGACCGTGAGCTGGAAGTCTTCGGCGAGCAGTTCTGGCGTCCCTACATCCACGTGCGCGACGCCGGCCGAGCCGTTCGCACCGTGCTCGAAGCACCCGAGGAGACGGTCGCGGGCAACGTCTTCAACGCGGGCCGCTCGGGCGAGAACTACCGCAAGCTCGACCTAGTGGAGGAGATCGGCAAGCAGATCGACCGCGGCAGCGTCTCCTACGTCAAGCGCGACGAGGACCCCCGCGACTACAAGGTGAGCTTCGACAAGATCCGCGCGGAGCTCGGCTTCGAGACGCTGATGACGGTCCCCGATGGGATCGCCGAGATCATCGAGGCGCTCGACGCCAAAGCCTTCGGCGATCCGTTCGACGGCCGCTACAAGAACATCCCCTGAGCGACGGCCGCGCGCTCCGATCACCCATGGCCAGCACCGAGACCTTCCCCGAGCTACCGCTGTTCGACCTGCAGCTGCAGCCGCAGGACCTGGCGGCGGTAGCGGAGACGCTGCGCTCGGGCTGGCTGACGCTGGGTCCGAGGACGGCGGCGTTCGAGGAGGCGTTCGCCGCACAGCTGGGCGCACGACACGCGGTCGCGGTGTCCAGCTGCACAGCAGCTCTCCACCTCGCATACCTGGCCGCGGGGGCCGGCCCCGGCGACGAGGTGATCGTGCCGTCGTTCACGTTTGCGGCTACCGCGGCCGCGGCGCTGTACTGCGGCGCGACGCCGGTGTTCGCGGAGATCGTCTCCCGCAAGAACCCCAGCCTCGATCCTGAGGACGTCGAGCGGCGCATCACGCCACGCACGAAGGCCGTGTGCGCTGTGCACTACGCCGGCTACCCCGCCGCGGTGGACCGCCTGAAGACGCTGTGCGACGAGCGCGGCATCGCGCTGATCGAGGACGTGGCGCACGCGCCGAGCGCCACGCTCGGCGGGCGCAAGCTCGGCACCTGGGGTCTGGCGGGCGCGTTCAGCTTCTTCTCCAACAAGGTCCTGTCGGTCGGCGAGGGCGGCCTTTTGTGCACGGATGACGACGAGGTGGCGGCGTTCGTACGCTCCCACCGCTCGCACGCGATGACCAGCGGCACCTGGGATCGCCATAGCGGGCGCACCGACACCTACGACGTGGTCGGCCTCGGCTTCAACTATCGCCTGGACGAGCCACGTTCGGCGCTGCTGCTCTCGCGCTTGGAGCGCCTGGAGGCGGAAATCGAGCGTCGCCGCGAGCTGACGGTCCGCTACCGCTCGCTGCTGGCGCAGGTCGAGGGCATCATCGTGCCGTTCGAGGACGCGGATGTCCCCGGCTCCTCCTGCTACGTGATCCCGATCATGATCGAGCAGGACGGCCGCCAGGCTGAGGTATCCAGCAGCATGCGCGAGCGCGGCATCCAGACGAGCATCTTCTACCCCTCGATCCACCGCTTCACCGCCTACCGCGAGCGGTTCCCCGACGTCTCGCTGCCGATCACCGAGCTTGCGTCGAGGACGGAGTTGACGCTGCCGTTCTATCCGCACATGACGCACGAGGACCAGGACCGGGTCGTCACGGCGCTGGCCGAGGCGGTCGCGCAATGAGTGGCTGGCGCGTACCGCTGACCGAGATCGCGGTCCCCGAGGAGGACGTGCAGGCGGTGCTCGACTGCCTGGAGTCCGGCTGGTTGACGATGGGGCCGCGCACGAAAGCGTTCGAGGACGCGCTCGCCGCCTACGTTGACACGCCCCACGCCATCACCGTCTCCAGCGGCACCGCGGCCCTGCACCTCGCCTGCGTGGCAGCGGGACTCGGTGCCGGCGACGAGGTGATCGTGCCGGCGTTCACGTTCGTGGCGAGCGCCGCCGCCGCCCGCTACGTCGGCGCCGAGCCGGTGCTGTGCGACGTGCGCAGCGTCCACGACTTCAACATCGATCCGGCGGACGTCGCGCGCCGGATCACCCCACGTACGCGCGCCGTCGTCGCAGTCCACTTCTGCGGCTACCCGGCCGACGTGGCCGCCCTGCGCACGCTGTGCGACGAGCACGAGCTCGTGCTGATCGAGGACTGCGCGCAGGCGATCGGCGCGCGCCTCGACGACAGCGGGCGCCAGGCGGGCACGGTCGGCGAGCTCGGAGCGTTCAGCTTCTTCTCCAAGAAGCAGCTGTGCGTAGGCGAGGGCGGTATGGTCACGACCGCCGACGACCAGATGGCCGAGCGGGTGCGGCTGTTTCGCTCGCACGCGATGACGAGCAGCACGTGGGATCGCCACCGCGGCCACGACCCCGCCTACGACGTTGTCGACATCGGCTTCAACTACCGGCTGGACGAGCCGCGGGCAGCACTCGGGCTGAGCCGCCTGGCACGGCTTGCGCAGAGCATCGAGGCGCGCCGCGCGAGCGTCCGCGCCTACCGCGAGCGCCTCGCCGAGGTTCCCGGCATCGAGCTTCCGTTCACCGACGAGGACGTCGAGCGCTCCTCGCACTTTGCCTTCCCGGTGCTACTCGCCGACCGCGAGACGCGCGACCGCTTTCGCGACCACCTCAAAGACAACGGGATCCAGACGACCTGGTATCCGGCGCTGCACACGTTCACCGAGTACCAGCGCTACGCCCCCGCCGACGGGCTGCCGAGAGCCACCGAGACCGCTCAGCGCCACTGCGCGCTGCCACTCAGCTCCTCCACCACCGAGAGCGAAGTCGAGATGGTCGTGGACGCCGTGCGCAACGCCCTCGCCTGACCGCTGGCGCCCAGCGCGTGGCGCGTGGCGCGTGGCGGCTCTAGGGTTCAGCTGGAATCAGCCGGTGGCGAACGGACTCGAACTCCTCCTGGGCCTGCTCGTAGTCGTCGTGACGCCCGATGTCCAGCCAGTAGTCATCGCTCGGCCACGCGCGCACGACCTCGCCGGCGGCGATCAGCCGCAGGATCAGGTCCGGAAAGTCCAGACGCCTGCCGGCCTCGATGAACGACAGCGCGCGGGGAGCAAAGCAGTAGACGCCCATGCTTGCGATGTAGTCGATTGCGGGCTTCTCGTCATAGCCGGTCAGGCGAGTGGGATCGCCGTCGTCGCCGAAGCGCAGCACGCCGAGGGAGACCTGGATCTGACGCGTCTTCGTGGCGATCGTCGCCGCGGCGTCGCTGGCACGGTGGCGCTCGAGCAGCGCACCGTAGTCGATATCGGTGAGCACGTCGCCGTTCATCACCAGCACGTCGTCCGCCACCAGCCCCTCGATCAGCGCCAGCGCACCGACGGTGCCCAGTGGCTCGTGCTCGCGGTAGTAGTCGATCGGGATGCCGTAGCTCTCGCCGTCGCGGAAGAAGGCCTCGATCAGCTCGGCGAGGTAGCCGGTGGCGATCGTGATCCGCTCGAAGCCGTGCGCCTTCAGCTGGCGTACGACGATGTCGAGCACAGGGCGGTCGCCGATGGGCATGAGCGGCTTGGGCAGGACCGTCGTGTACGGACGCAACCGGGTGCCCTCGCCGCCGGCGAGGATCACGGCGCGCTTCATGAGTCGCGGTGGTGGAGGGGCCCGTACACGGCGCGAACGATACGGACGCGCGTGGACGCCGTCAGCCGCGCGCCAGCACCCGCAGATACAGCTCACTGGTACGGCGGGCGATCGCCGGCCACGCAAAGCGCTCGTCGGCGAGCCTCGCTCCCGCCTCGCCGCGACGCAGGCACTCCGCCGAGCCGGCCTCGATGCTGGCGGCCAGGGCGCCGACGAGCGCCTCGACGTCCGCGCGCTCGCAGATCCACCCGGTCTCGCCGTCGATCACCGCCTCGGGCAGCCCGCCGACCGGGTAGACGACCACCGGCCGGTGAAAGCCGTAGGCGAGCAGCAGCACGCCGCTCTGGCTCGCGGTGGGGTACGGCAGGGCGACCGTGTCCGCTGCGGCAAACAGCTGGGCCGCCTCGCGCATCTCCAGGAACCCCTCGCGCACAGTCACGCGCCCTGCCAGCCGCGTGCTCTCGAGCTGCTCTGCCACTTCTGCCAGGGCTCCAAGGTCCTTGCCGCCGACCAGCAGGTGCAGAGCGGGCAGTCGCTGTAGCGCCTGGACGAGGTCGCCGAGACCCTTGTCGGCCCTGAGCTGGCCGAACAGCAGCGTCACGGCCGCGCCCGCGGGTATGCCCAGCGCGGCGCGCGAGGCGGTGCGATCGGCCTCGCCGCCGGTGCGAGCCAGCCCGCCATACTCGCCATGGGGGATGACCACCGCCTGGGCACGGGCATCCGCCGGCAGCCGGGCAAGATCGGCCTCTGTGTGGACGATCGTCGCGGCGGTGAGGCGCGCCGTGAGCCGCCTGACCAGCCGCCGCGAGCGGGCGAACCGGCCATAGCGCTCGAAGGTGCTGTGCGAGGTCTGCACGACGGTGGCTCCCGCCAGGCGTAGGCCGACGATCGCCACGAGCCCGAGCTCGGGCAGCTCCCAGCCCTGCGTGTGCACAAGGTCCGTCCGTCTCGACGAGCGCATGAGGACAGGCACCGACAGCAGGAAGCGCGCGCCGTTGACGATCCGCCCGAGCCCGCGCCGCCGGAGCGCGCGCCCGACCGAACCGGTGCCGCGCAGATAGTGGAAGACCGGTCGTGTCACCACCCCTGGGATCGATGGGTAGAGGTGATCGTCGGCGCTCGCAAGCGTGATCGACCAGCCCTCTGCCACGAGCCCGCGGAGCAGCTCGACGGTGTAGTCGCTCACGCCGCCGCGCCCTCCCTGCTCGATCATCAGCAGGCGTTTGCCCGAGGCGGCGCTCATGCGAGCGTGTGCGAGCGCGCGCCGCCAGATGCGATCGCGTCTTCCAACAGCCCCTCGATCAGCTCCGCCACCACCGGAGCGGCGTAGGTGCGCTCGGCATGGGCCCGCGCGGCGGCGCCCTCGCGCGCGGCTCGCTGTGGATCGTCGAGATAGCGCACGAGCAGTGCGCGCAGCGAGGCAGGGTCGTTCTCGGGATCGGCGATACCGCCGATCTCCGGAGTGATCATGTCGGAGACCCCCTCGGCGCCGGTCGACAGACAAGGCCGGTTCGCCAACATGCCCAGGATCACCGCGCGCGGCGCGCCCTCGGTGGGGCTCGGGCAGAAGACCGACACGTCAAAGGCAGACAGCACGTCCGGGACCTCGCTGCCGGGCGTGGCGATGAAGTGGGCACGCTCGCCCAACGGGGCAGCAAGCGAGCGCAGCTCTGCTTCGGTCTCGCCGTCTCCGGCCAAGATCAGGTGCACGCGGGGGTCGTCGAGGTCGCGCACGGCGCTGACGACGACGTCGTTTCGCTTCTTGGGATGAAAGCGCGATATGCAGCCGACCACGAACGCCTCCGCCGGGATGCCCAGCTCAGCTCGCACACGCGCGCGGCCCTCCTCGGTGTAGTGGATCTCGTCGGTGCGCAGCACATTGGGCACCACCACCACCTTCTGCGAGTCGACGCCGACATCGGTGACCGACCGCCGGGTGCCCTCCGAGACGGCCATCACCAGCGGGACGCGAGCAGCCGCCGCAAGGTAGGCCCTGCGCGGCAGCCCCTTGCGCAGGGGGAACGGGACGGGTCCCCACTCGGCCCACACCACCGTCCTGGCGAGACTCGACGGCAGCAAGCGGGCCAGCAGCTGCTCCTTCTTGTAGTGGACCAGCAATACGTCATATGGCGCCTGGGCGCGCAGCGCGGTGCGCAGGCGGCTGAGCAGCAGCGGCGAACGCAGCGTCAGATCGGACCAGCTGCGAGTGGACAGCTTCGGTCCGATCGTGATCGGCTGCACCTCGACCTCTGTGTCCCTGCCGATCCCCGGCATATCCGTGAGCATCACCGTCCGATGACCGCGCTGGCGCAGCGCTTCCAACATCTCCACCGCGGCAAACTCAGCGCCTCCGCTGGAGTCGGTCGTCATCACGCTCACGATCTTCATCAGATCATTATCTCTGGCCAGCAGGATGACGCCGCCACGCCGCGCTACAGGAACTCGCAGCGAACTACCGATAAGTATCTCGATGAGCCCCTCGTCAGCCCCACTCGTCATCCAGTACCTGTACGTCCACGACCGGGACGAGACGTTCAGCTACCCGACCGCGCGCGCGGACTCCTCAGCCGCGCGAGTGGCCGTGCGCTACCTGGAGTGCGCGCTGACGCAGGCGGCCTCGCTGCGACTGCGCAAGGCGCCATGCGATCTGGCGCTGGCGATGAACATCACAGATCGAAGCGTGCTCGGACGCGAGGGCGCGGAGCTGCTGCGCAGCATGGAGGACCTAGGCGTGCGCATCCTGCTGGCCGAGTACAGGCATCGACCCGAGCCGGGAACGGAGATCTACGTGTCCTCGCGCTACGTGCTCGACGCGATCCTCGCCGCCAGCGAGGGTCAGCCGGCCGACAGGCAGCTGTGGCTGACCGACCTCGACTGTGTCTGGGTCGACCCCGAGCGTGTGTTCGCGCATGCGCCGGACCCGTCGGAAGTTGGCTGCGTCTACATCCCCTACCCGCCCGACTGGGACACCGTGGGCTTCAACGTCCACGGCCTGACGCGCCGCGCGATCGGGGACATCGCGGTGGGCATGGGGGGCACCGATGGGGTGCCCCCCTGGGTCGGGGGAGAGCTCCTGTGCGGCGTCCCGGACACGCTGCGCGCGATGGTGAAGACCTGCGAGGAGCTCGACAGGCAACTGGCTGACGCAGGCAAGACGCTGCCGAACGAGGAGCAGATACTGTCGTTGGCTGGCGCTATCGGGCGCGTGCGCTTCCGCGACCTATCGGAGGTCGCGAGACGGATGCCCACGGGCCCCCGCACCAAAGCCGTCCGCGTCGCTGACCCGCTGTCGATCGGCTTGTGGCACCTGCCCTCGGAGAAGGGCCTCAGCCTCCGGCGCACGGCTCGTCAGATCCGCAAGGGCGACACCGACCGGGTGCGCAGGGACCTATGCGACCCAGTGCGAGCGGCGCGACGCTTCAACGTGGTCGGAAACGGGTTGCCGCGCAGGCTCCGCGACGACAGCTGGATCGCCACGCAGCGCATCCGCAGCGCCGCGCGGTCGGCCCTGCGCTCGCACTAGGGCAGGCACGTCGGCGAGGCGGGCGTCTCAGGTCGTGCGGATGATCAGGACCGAGCAGGGCGCGTGATGGGAGACCTTGTTGGGCACCGAGCCCAACAGGAACCGCTTGGCGCCGGTCATGCCCTTGTTGCCTACCACGATCAGATCGGCGTCGAGCTCCTCGGCGATGTCCAGGATCGCGTCCGCCGGGTCGCCCTGGCGCGGGTAGACGCCGACCTCCAGGCCCGCCTCGCGGCCGATCGCCGCTGCCGCCTCGAGCGTCGCGTCGACGTCCTCGCGTGGGTTGATCGCCCACTGGAGGTCCTCCGGTGCCTCCCGGCGCTCCTCGCTCAGACGCTGCCTGGGCACCGGCTCGTAGGCGCTCACGAGCTCGAGCTTGGCGCCGATGGCACGGGCGATGTCCACGGCTTGGCGTACAGCCTGCTCGGCGGTGTCAGATCCGTCGGTTCCGACCACGATCGATTTGAACATCACCGCTCCCCTTTGCGTTCTCGGCGCCGGCGTCCTCACCAGGCCCGGGCCACGCGATCATACCTGCAGCACACCGTCCGGTTCGATGCCCGCGCCCCACGGAGCGTACCCTTCGGCCTCGCCGATGATAGATCTGCATTGCCATGTCCTGCCAGGGATCGACGACGGCCCCCAGACGATCGAGGGCTCGATGGCACTCGCCCGTGCGGCGCGCACCGCGGGCATCGACACGCTCGTCGCCACGCCCCACGTCAACGCTCGCACCCCCAACGACGCCCATACGATCGCGGGACTGGTGTACGAGCTGAACGCGCGCCTGACGGAGGACCACGTGGACATCGAGGTCCTGCCCGGCGCGGAGATCGCGATCACCCACCTGGCAGAGATCGAGCCGGCTGAGCTCTCACGCTTGACGCTTGGCGGCGGCGAGTGGCTCCTGTTGGAGCCGCCGTTCACGCTTGTGGCACCCGGTCTGGCGAGCCTCGTGATGAGCCTGCAGCGCCAGGGTCACCGCGTCGTGCTGGCCCATCCCGAGCGCTGTCCAGCACTGCAACGCGACCGAGAGGTGGTGCGCTCGCTGGTCGCGGCCGGCGTGCTGATGTCGATCACCGCGGGGTCGCTCATCGGGCGCTTCGGCGGCGAGGTCCGCAGCTACGCGCTGGAGCTCGCGCAGGAGGGGCTGATCCACAACGTGACCTCCGACGCCCACGACAGCGTGCGTCGCCCGCCCGGACTGGCGGGCGAGATGCGCCAGGCGGGACTGACCCCGCTCGCAGACTGGCTCACGCGGGCGGTACCGGTGGCGGTGTTGGACGGCGGCCAGATCCCACCGCGGCCCGATCGCGCGCTCGGGCGCCCGCGACGCAGGCGCGGTTGGTCCCTGCGCCGCTGAAGCCCGCTCACACGAGCTTTGTGATCGCCACGATCATGCCGATCACGACGAATACAACGATCGCGATCTGCATCCATATCCAGGTGGGCGACATGAAGATGAACAGCCTACCTGCAGAAACGTGCGGCAACCGGCCGGCTCCGCTGCGGCGACGACTAACGTATTCGGACATGCGCAGGCGCATCTTCACGGGAATGGTCTCCCTGCTGCTCGCGTCGTGTGCGTTCGCGCCGGGCGCCGTCTCGGCCAAGGCCAAGGGCGCCCCGGGGCAGTCCTCGCTGCTGGGCGGAGTGAACATCATCAGCCTCGACGGCAGCGCGACGCCTGCCGAGGTGGACCACGCGATCGAGGAGGCGCGGGCGCTGCACGCGAAGGTCGTACGCACCAACGTCGCCTGGTCGGCGTTCGAACCGACGGAACCGGGACACATGGACGCGAGCTCGCTGGCCGTCGCCGACCGGCTGATGAGCGACGCGAGCGCCGCGGGCATACGCGTGATCGTGTCCGTCGACAGCACGCCCTGCTGGGCCTCCTCGGCGCCGAGCTCGATCCTGGCACGCTGCGCCCCCAACCACGAAAGCGAAGCCAACGCCTGGCCGCCGGTCGATCCGACCAGCTACGCCGCGTTTGTCGCCTATCTCGCCCAGCGCTACAGCGCGACGCTCGCGGCGATCGAGATCTGGAACGAGCCCGATCAGGCCAACGAAGACTATCTGGCAGGCCCCAACAAAGCCGAACACGACGCGGCCCTGCAGCGCGCCGCCTACCCCGCCATCAAGGCGGTCGACCCGAGCCTGCCGGTGCTCGCAGGCTCGCTGGTCGGCTCCAATGGCGCCTTTCTGCGCGCGCTCTACGCAGCGGGCATCAAGGGCTACTACAACGGCCTCGCGGTCCACTACTACAACCTGACGATCGCCTCGCTGCGCTCGATCCGCGAAGTGCAGATGGCCAACGGCGACACCACGCCGCTGTGGCTGGACGAGTTCGGCTGGAGCAGCTGCTGGCCATCACAGTCGATCGAGCAGGAACAGGGCTGCGTGACCCCGCAGATGCAAGGGAGAAACCTGCGGGACATGTACCGCGAGCTCGCGCGCATGCCCTACGTGGCTGCCGCCGTCGCCTACAAGCTCGACGACTCGAGCGACGAAGACTTCGGATTGACCTCGGCGGGCGGGGCGCGCAAGCCGGCGTTCGCCGCGTTCGCGAGCGCCCTGACGTTGCCGTTCGGGGCGATCAGCCCGATCGTGCTCAGCCTCCGCCGCAAGGGCGCGAAGCTGGTTGCCAGCGGCTCCGCTCCCGTGGGCGACTTCATGCAGTTGGAAGCCTTCAGGGGCAAGGTGCTGCGCTACAGGGCGCTGTTCACGCTCGACCGCTTCAACCGCTACTCGATAGCGCTGCCTTCAGTGCTGGGGACGCGCGGCCTGCGGGTGCGTATCTCGGAGTACGCCAACGACGCCTTGAAAGCCGCCCAGAAGCTCGGCTGACCGACGCCTGTGACGCTCAGCCGTCGCCCGCAAGCGTGCAGCCGCTGGCGCGCATGGCCCAGACACCGACGCTTTCGCGCACCTGCACGCGGCAATGGCTGCGAGCCCACGCGACAGCCGCCCCTTCGCGCGGATTCGCCTGCAGCTCCTCGTCCACCTCGGAGACGATCATCCAGACCGTCCCATGCCCCAGATGGGCCAGACGGGCAAACGTTGCGGCGCTCGGCGGCCCGTTGGGGACGCTTCCGTAGCCGGTGCGGTCCTTGAAGCCTACGAACCCGCCGGGAAGCGGCTGATCGTGCCATTCCTGCACGGCCAGCTCACCGTTCGGCGCGCGGAAGGCTGGGTCGTAGTAGCCGAGCGATGGCAGCACGGTGGCGTTGTCGACGATCGTCGGCTGCCCCGCGGTGCGCTCGGAGCGCAGCCACGCCGCGATCGGCGGCCAGTCCTCCTGTAGATACCTCCGCTGGTGCGCGTCCGCGACACCTGCTGCCACGGCGATGACCGCCACGCAGGCCAAGACCGCCACGGCCCCGTGCGGCGCGCGCCAGACTCGCTCGGCACCCAGCGCCAGCGCGAGGCAGAGGCCGGGGACCGAGAGGATCGCGTAGCGCGGCCAGAAGACCGGCTCCACGGACGAGATCGCAAGCAGCGCGACGGCAGGCAGCAGGCCCCAGCAGAGCGCCATGGCGAGCGTGCCGCCCAAGGCTGCGTCGCGACGGCGCCGAGCCACCGCCAGAGCTCCTGCGACGAGCACGACCGCCGCGAAGAGCATCGCCCAGCGCACGGCCGTCAACCCCGAGAAGCCAGCGGTGAATTCCTGCACGCCGAGCGTGACCAGAGCGCGATCGGTCTTTGGCAGCCAGTACAGCGCGTCGCGCCGGCTGCGTGAGACGGCGGCGGCGACGAGCAGCGGCAGGCAGCACACGAGCACCGCTGCCAGCGACAGCAGCCAGCGCCTGAAGGCCTCGCGCCCCGCGCGCCACGCGATCAGCGCCTGTGCGGGCAGCGCCAGCGGCGCCGCAAATATCTCCGAGTACGCCAGCAGGGTCATCGCCGCGACGTAACCGACCCAGGCGCCGCGCCCGCTGCGATGCTCCAGGGCCCTGGGCAGGGCGCCGAACGCCAGGCACGCAGCCAGCACCACGAACGCGTAGGCGCGCGCCTCCTGGCTGTACCAGATGGCCATCGGGTTGAGCGCGAGCAATCCGGCGGCGAGGACCGCTGCGGCCGGCGCGGTGAACCGGCGGGCCGCCCACCAGAGCGCCGGCACGCTGAGCGTCCCCGCGATGACCGCCGGGAGCCGTAGCAGCGTCACGCCGGTACCAAAGATCCGGATGAGCGGCCACAGCACGATCGAGTAGGGGGTGCCATTGGCTTCGTAGCCGAATAGCGCGAGCATGTGGCCGAAACCGCGCTGCGCGAGCGCCAGCGAGTATGTCTCGTCGGTGAACAAGCTGCGCGAAAGGCTCGTTACTCGCAGCAGCAGCGCGAGCACCGTGAGCGCGACGAGCACCGATGCCTCGTTGCGCGAGACGCTGCCCGGCTTCGCCGCTTGGCTCTCGGGCTTCGCCGCCGGGCGTTCCGAGGTGGAGATGGACAGCAGAATCGGGAGAGCCTATGCGGCGTTCACGACGGCCTCGACCACAACGGTCACGACAGTCGCCGTTGCTTGCTCAGAGCCCTACTGAAGTCAGAGCCGGTCACTCCGCGTTGCGGAACAGCGCCACGAACGTCAGGGCGAGGATCTTCAGGTCGAGCCCGAGCGACCAGTGCGCGATGTAGTAGTTGTCCCACTCGACCCGCTCGGCCAGCGAGGTCTGTCCGCGCAGGCCGTGCACCTGCGCCCAGCCGGTGATCCCCGACTTGACGCGGTGACGGTCGCCGTAGCGCATGATGTCCTGCCTGAACAGCTCCACGAACTCGGGACGCTCGGGACGCGGGCCCACGAGGCTCATGTCGCCGCGCAGCACATTGAAGAGCTGCGGCAGCTCATCGAGGGAGGTGCCACGAAGGAAGCGCCCCACCGCTGTCCGGCGATCCTCGCCCTCGACACCTCCAGGCGCGACGTCGCCCGCCAGCAGGAAGTCGACCGCGCCGGCGCCCCCCGGCTGCACCATGGCCTCGGCGGGCACCTCGCGCATGGAGCGGAACTTGTAGAACTCGAACTCCCTCCCGTCACGCCCGACGCGACGCTGGCGGAAGAACGCGGGCCCCGCTGAGCTGAAGCGCACGGCGATCGCCGCCAGCACGATCACGGGAGCGAAGACCACCAGCAGCGTCAGCGCCAGCACGCGGTCGACAGCGTGCTTGACCGCGAACTGCAGTCCCTTGGGATCGACGGCGTTGAACGACAGGAGCGGCAGGCCGCCGACCGTGTCATAGCCCACCCGGTCGTTGATCGTGTCGAACATCCTTGGCACCACCGAGACCTCCACCCCGAGCTCCTGGCAACGCTGGATCAGGCGGCTGACGCGGGCGTCGGCGACCGACGAGAAGGCCACGATCAGGTACTTGACGCCCGTGTGCGCGACGGTTTCGTCGAGATCGTCGATCGTGCCGAGCACCGGGACATCGCGCCCGCCGACCTCCGCAACCGAGCGCGGGTCCTCGTCCAGGAAGCCGATCGGCACGAGCCCGTATTCCGGATGAGAGTCCAGTCGACGCGCGACCTGAGCCCCCACCACACCGGCGCCCATGATCAGTACCGACTTGCCAACGAGGTGGCGCTTGCGCGCCCATCGCTGCGCGAAGGACAGCACGATGCGCCCGAGGCCGACAGCCACCAGCGAGAACAGCCAGGCGCGCACCCAGGCACCCTGACTGGGCACGTCGCCGTTGAAGAGCATCCCGAGCGTCGCCACCGCCATCGCCGCCACCGACACCCCGCTGAGCACCGGGACGATGCCGTCGAGAACCAGCGCGCGCAGGCGCGTGCGGTACAGGCCACGCAGATAGAACAGGCCCATGACCAGCGGCGGCAGCGCCAGCAGCGGCGCGCGGACCGAGGACACGTGCAGGGTCGCGTCCACCCCGCCGAGCGCGACGATCAGCGCCGCCCACAACAGCACGAAGTCCAGCGCCGGCCGTATCACCTCCCAGCCGGGGCCCTCCAAGGCCCACTGCAGGGGACCGGCGAAGCTGCGCCGCCACAGGGCGGTCGGCGCCGGCGCGTCGTGCCCCAGCTCGCCCCGCAGGGGGAGGATCGTCGATGTCTGTTGGGTAATTCGCGTGCTGTCCATGAAACGCGGCTTCCTGTGCCTCTAGGTACTTACTCGGGTTCTGGGTCGCATCGCTTGAGCCGACGTGTCATCCCGACACAGGTTGGCGCGCCAACCTCCTCGTGAGAACGCCCGTGAAGGCGAGTACGGCGAGCGCCAGCAATACGTATCCGAGGTCGGCGCCCGACAGGCCCAACGGCTGCGAACCGCCGGCTGCGCGCGCCGGCTCGGATGACTTCGTATACGCGCGAGAACCGCGGGCGGATGTCCTTCCCGCACCTTTCCCGGCGGCGCCGGAGCGGCGAGCCACACCGGGAGCACCGGTTGAAGCTCTGCCCGTGCGGCCGGCGGGAGTCGTGACGCGCCCCGCACCCGCGGTGCTCGACGGGGCGATCAACGACCCACTGCCGGATGTGGCCTGGATGGAGGTTGGGCCACCAGGGCTCGACGAGCGGCTTCCGCCGGAGCCTCCTTTACCGGACGGGCCGTTGATCAGCGCGGAGCCGAGGATCGCCTGGTTGCCCTGCCCGGGGCCGCCGTAGCCACTGAGGAGCGAGCCGGCGTCAGCAGCCGCCGAGCTCAGGCTGGAGATAGCCAGCGCGAGGGAGGCGAGAATCGTGATGGTGCGTCGTGTGCGTCTCATGCGTCCGTGCTCTCGTGTCCCTTCCGGCCCGAGCAAGATGTGCTCCAATCCGTGCCACGCATTCGCGTTCGCCTCGACCCCCCGATCGCCAGGTTTGTGTGAGCGCAGACGCTCCGCATCGACGAATCGACGATATCCGCTCAAACGGTACCGGAGCCGGGCTTGTATGTCGAGGCAATTTCCCCCGTTTTGGATGAAAAAACCGAATGTACCTATTCGAGTTGCTCACCTTTGAGGAGGATCAGGCGGTTCAGTTCGTCCAGACTCAAGCTGTGCCCTTCGCGCACCACGCCCAGCGCCTGCCGGGCGAGCGCTTCGCGCGGCTCCAGGAGCACGGCCTTCTGGAGCAGCCCCAGCGCCCGGGCGCGTTCGCCTTTGGCCGATGCGATCGCGCCCAGCTCGAGCGTCGCGTATGCGTCCCCGCGGTCGCGGTCGAGCGCCGAGGAGAACTGCTCCCCGGCGCGCGAGAGCTCGCCGTAGCGCAACGCGATGCTGCCTGCCACGAGCTCGGCCTCGTCGCTGAGCGGGTTGAGGTCCGCGGCGTCCCGCAGGCGCGCATAGGCGGTCTGTGGCGCAGTGGTCCAGATGCGAGCGGCGCTCTGCACCTCCAGCTGGCTGAGCCACGGGGCCGCCAGCGAGACTGCGGCGGCAAGCGCCACGATCGCGCCCGCGGCGAGAGCCAGGGTCCTCCGGCGCACCCGCCGCGGGCCGGAGACCGGCTCTTGCCCGGGCGCCACGCCTGCCAGGCGCGACGGGGCGAGCGCGCAGGCGATGCCCAGCAGCGCGAACGCCGGGGCACCGAGCCCCGCGAACTCCCAGAACCAATCGAAGGAGCCGTGCACCGCCCAGTAGCCAAAGCCGGCCAGCGCCGCCGCGGCCACCGAGCGCGCGAGCGGGTCGGAGCGTCGCAGCGCGCGCGCGGACGCGAGCAGCGCGGCCCCCAGCCCGATCAGCGCCAGCAGCGCGCCCACGACGCCCGTCTGGGAGAGCGTTCGCAGCTCGACGCTGTGGGGGTAGTGGGGGGTCTCATCGCTGCGGCCACGAAGCAGGTACTGCTGCTGGAAGTTGTCCACACCGATACCCAGCACGGGATGGGCGAGAAATTCGTCGAGCGCGACCCGGTAGAAGTCGTATCGATTGCTGCCCAGGCCGCTCACGAGACGGCTGCCGGTCGCGCTGTCGGAGGTGTAGCCGCCCTTGAAGCTCTGCCAGCCTTTTTCGATGCGGGCGACCGGATTGCCCGCGACGGCCAGCCCGCCGACCATGACCGCGAGGAGCGTCGCCAGCGCCGTCGCGCGGGTGCCGTTGCGCATCAACGTCAGCGAGCGCTCGGAGAAGCTGCGCCGGCTCTCCACAGCCGCCCCGAGCGCCACCACGATCGCGACGACGACGGCTGCCGCGAACATCGCTGCGGTGGCGCTGTGCACCGCAGCCGGCGTCACCGCTTCGTTCTTCAGGTCATCGCCCACCCGCAGCACCGCCGGGGCGGCCGCTGCGATGCCGGCCGCCACAGGGACGAGCAGCGCGAACGTGCGCGTGCGCCCGGGAAGCAGCGCGAACACCAGCACGAGCATCACAGGCGTCGCGTACAGCGAGCCGCGGCTCTGGCTGAGCAGCGCCACCTCCGCCAGCAGCACCGCCCCGCCGGCCAGTAGGCCCCGCAGGCCCCACGGCAGGCGCTCGCTACGCGCGAGCAGCAGTGCCGGCCAGAACGCCATCAGCCACTGCGCGGCGTTGGCGTTGGGATAGCCGCTCGGGTAGTCGAGGCGCCCGCCCGGCAGCAGCGACTGCAGCGTCGCGCCACTGGCGGCGTCGAGGTGCAGCGCGGTGAACGCCGCGAGCCCGACCAGGGCGAGCACCCATACGCACAAAAGCAGCGCAGCGCTTGCGCCGCGCTGGCGCCACAGGGCGAACAGCGCGAACACCAGCAGGTACAGCAGCGTCCGGTTCGCCCCTTCCCATGCATCGCCCGTGTTCGTCGCCCACAGGATGGACAGGTAGCTGAGCGCGGTGTAGGCGGCCAGCGCGCCGAGCGCGATCCACACCGGCCGCGGCACCTCCGCCAGGCGCAGCGGCACGGCGGCGAGCGCGATCGCGAGCAGGGCCAGCACGATCAGCGCGCCGGGACCCCAGTGCGTGACGGGGTAGCCCGCCTGACTGGTCGCCCACACGACGAACAGGGCGATCGCAGCGAGCGCTGGCACCGTAGCCGGCACCGCTCGCAGCGGTGCCGTGAGCTTCGCTGTCATCGAGCGCACAATAATCATCGCTGTGGAGGACTCCGCCGATCTCGTTCGCTTCTACGACGACGCCTACACGCGCGATCCCGCCGACGCGGTTCGCTACGCGCGCTGGAGGGCGCTGGGAGCCGTGGGCAAGGCCGACCACGTGATCGCGCTGTGTGCGCGCGCGGGCCTGTCGGCGGGCGGGCATCCAATCAACACGCTCGAGGTCGGTTGCGGGGATGGCGCGCTGCTGTGCGAGCTGCACCGCCGCGGCTTCGGCGGCACGCTCGCAGGCGTGGAGATCGCACAGGCGGCCGTGGACATCGCACGCCGGCGCACGGAGATCTCCTCGGTGGAGCTCTACGACGGGCTGCACCTGCCGGTCGCCGACAGCACGTATGAGCTCGGGGTGCTCTCCCACGTGCTCGAGCACGTCCACGACCCGGCGGCGCTGCTCAGAGAGGTGTCGCGCGCCTGCCGGGCGGTGGTCGTGGAGGTGCCGCTCGAGGCCAACTGGTCGGCGCGGCGGGCCGGCAAGCGCGAGCACGCCGCGGAGGTCGGGCACCTCCAGCGCCTGGACCGCGCGGCGGCGCGCGCGATCGCCGCACGAGCCGGTCTGTCGATCGCCGCGGAGCTCGAGGACCCACTGCCGCCGCAGGTCCACCGCTTCTTCGCGACCACGCGGGCGGCGCGCGCGAAGGGGACCGCCAAGTGGGCCGTGCGCGCTGCGGTTCACCGTGTCGCCCCCGCCGCCGCGCGGCGGGCGTTCACGCTGCACTACGCGTGCCTGTGCCTCCCGCAGGGCGAGTAGCGGCGGAGAACAGCAGCGAGAGCACCCTGCCCATCAGATCGTCCGGGACAGCATCCGGATCTGCCAGCTTCTGGCGGGCGATGCCGTCGGCCAGCGCGTCGATCGCGACCGCCAGCTGCTCCGCGGGCAGCGCGAGCTCGAGGTCGAACTCGCGCACGCCGTCTGCGATCAGCTGCGTCAGCGCCTGGCGCATCTGCGCGAAGCGCTCTGCCACCTTCGGGCGCACCTCGGGGTCGCGCACCCCGTACGCCCAGAACTCCATGAACAGCAGCAGCAGCTCCGGCTCGCGGTCGATCATCGTCATCCACCGGCGTGCGCCGCCCGTGGCCCGTTCGGCGATCGACGCCCGCTCGCGCACCGCGTCGGCGATCTCGCGTGCGTGCTCGTCGATCTCGCGCTCCATCAGCGCCAGGAACAGATCCTCCTTGCCGTCGAAGTTCGAGTACAGCGCGCCGGTCGAGAAGCCCGCCTCCGAGGCGATCTCCTCGACGCTAGCGCCGTGGAAGCCGCTGCGCGCGAACACCCTGCGCGCTGCCGCCAGCAGGCGGTCGCGGGTGTGCGCCCGACTCTGCTCGCGCGTGAGCCTGCTCTCCATCGCCAAATCGTACTTGACAGAGCAGTCGCTATGCCGATAACGTCCATTATCCGATTCGAGTCAGCGGAGTGGAGGAGAGACGACGATGGCGACCGTGACGAGCCCGACACCGACCCACGACGACGGCTTGGCGAGCCTGCCCACGGATGCGATCTCCTACGAGGACCTCTACTCACGCTGGGAGCGGGGCAACTGGTCGGCCACCGAGCTCGACTTCACCGAGGACGCCCGCCAATGGCGCGAGGACTTCACCGAGTTCGAGCGCACCGCCGCACTCTGGAACTACTGCCTGTTCTTCTGGGGCGAGGACGCGGTGGCCGACAACCTCTCCCCGTACATCGACGCGGCGCCGCGCGAGGAGCAGAAGTACTTCCTCGCCACCCAGCAGGTCGACGAGGCCCGCCACGCGATCTTCTTCAAGCGCTTCATGCAGGAGGTCTGCGGCATCGGCGACGGCTCCATGGCCAGCGGCCTGCAGGCGGTCGAGCCGCAGCTCACCTCCGGCTTTCGCAAGATCTTCGACCGCCTCGACGCGATGGCAGAAGAACTGCGCGGCGATCACTCCCCCGCCAAACTCGCCGCAGCGGTGACGCTCTACCACGTCGTCGTGGAGGCAGCGCTCGCCCAGCCCGGCCAACACTTCATCTGCGGCTATCTGGAGCAGCGCGACCAGCTGCCGGCGTTCCGCCAGGGCATGGCCAACATCGCCGCCGACGAGCAGCGCCACATCGGCTTCGGCGTCAAGCTGCTGTCGGACCTCAACCGCGAAGACCCCGTCGGCGTGCCCAAGGCCGTAGCCCGCATCCTGCGCGACGTCACGCGCTACACCGCCCAGGTGCTGATGCCCCCAAACTGGGACGAACGCTACATAACCGTCTTCGGAGCGACCTACGACGACGTCGGGGTCGAGGGGCTCACGTCGATGACCACAAAGCTGCGCTCCGCCGGCCTCGCCATCGACACCCTGCCGGGGCCGCCGCTGCTCCCGCCCGGCCTCTCGCCGCTGGAGATATCCCAGCGCGGACGGTCGCTCGCGCAGGCCGGCGTGATCGGCGTGCGCGAAGGGCCCACCCGGCGCGACGAGCAGACGCTGGGGCTGCTGTTCGACACGATCCGCCGTCAGGTCGATCCCAATCACGGGCTGACGCGACCGATGACCTTCCAGTGGGAGTTCACCGATCCCGACGTGCCCACCTGGCACCTGACGGTCGACAACGGCTCCAGCACCGTCGCGCAGGGAGAGGCGAGCAAGCCCGACCTGCGCCTGCGCCTCAGCTACCAGGACTGGGTGGACATCGTCGGCGAACGCCTGGACCCGGTGCGCGCCGTCGCGACCGGCAGGCTGCGCCCGCGCGGCAACCCGCTCGCGTTCGCGCGGCTGGGCAAGGTCTTCCCGCGGCCCTGATCGGTGGACCCCTGAGTCGATCCGACTATCGATGAGTCCGATTAGCTTGCCGAGTTGGTTCGGATCATGCCGAGGCTTGCGCGAGTAATCAGGTATGCGTACCGTTTAGTCGCCGCCCAGAAAGCCTACGTCGTCCTCGGCCAACGGGCTTTCAGCAACCCACCGGATCTCCGCGATAAGCCCTTCATACAGGACGACATACGCCGTCACAAGTACCCGGTACGCGTAGTCCTTTGCTTCGATCACGCAACGCGAACGACTGCCGTAAGCCTCTGCGATCGTGAACGGGTCGCGTTCCAGGCCGATCTTAAAGTTGTCGAGATGCAACTGCAGTCGCTGGGGCGGGAGCACACAATCCGCCTTCGACCTATCGAACTCGGGACCGTACTTGACGGTCCAGCGGGCGAGCACCGCCCTCTCCTACCAGCCGTACCTCGCCGCGAACCTCTCGACACGGCGTTTTGTCGGCGCCGCGACTGGTGCGGTGTCGAGCATCTGAGTGCCGATAGGGATGTCCTCTTTCAGCTCCATCATCTTCCAGCCGGGAATGAGCTTGTGAGCCTCGTCGCTCACGTCCTCCGCGGGCCGTCCCCCGATTCTCGCGATGACGCGTTCGACCAGCCTCAGCTCGTCATCCGTAAAGAGCGTCGTGTCCGGTTTACGGCGAGCCTTCGTGACCGTTTTTTTGTGAACCTTCTTGACCTCCACATCGCCGGCGCCAACCATCGCCCGACGTGCCGGCACCAACGCAACGGCTCCGGGACCGCCTTGGAGCTTCTGATACCGAGCGCCGGTTATCGGGCGACCCAGGTACTGGAGGGCATACGCATCCGACCAGTAGAGAACCTTGTTCATGTGCGTGTCGGCGAAAAAGCCGTCATCCGCGGACTTTTCCGCGATAAACAGGATCAACTCCCGAAACTTCCTTGGCTCATAGGTCCAGTCGGTCATATCTTCCCCTCAGCGTACGACAGGCGAGTGCTCAGCATAACCGGCGGTCCGGGCGCCTTGATTCAAACTGATGCACCTTTTCGGGCGAACACCCATCCAGCCGGGACTACCCGGGCGAGAACTCGCGCTCGGCCGCAGCTGAATCGCCGCCGGCAGACGACGCCGAACCGGAAACAGAGGCCGACTGGCTGCCGGAGGTCGCGGAGATCCCCGCTTCGCCGTCGGTAGCGCTCACGGCAGCCTGCCCGGCATCAGAGGACGCGGCACGCGCGGTGGCGCCCTGGCGTGCAGCCGGGGAGTCGGCCCCGCTGCCGGTGGAGGACGCGGCGGAGGCCAACGCCTGCTCGGGCCCGAACTCGCGGCTGGCCCGCGTGGCCGGCGTCAGCGCACCGCTGCCGTCCGCGGTCGCAGGGGAACCCACGCCAGAGGTGCCTGCAACGGTCTCGTCAGGCGGGTATCCGACAAGCGTCTGGTCACTCGCCTGCACGCCGGCGCGGGACGCGAAGACGGCGTGCTGTCGATGACGCGGCGCCGGCGACGAGACGCGATCGCCCTCGATCGCGACGCAGCCGGCGCCGACACCGAGCGCGAGCAGGCACCCGACGGCAAACTTCCCGCCGAGCGACCCCGCGCCGATCAGCCAGCCCCCGCCTGCGGCGCCGCCCGCACCGGCAGCGCCGGAGGCCGCGGCAGCACCGCCGATCCCACCTCCCGCCTGAAGGCCCGCACCGGACGCACCGCCGGCACGGACGCCCTCGCCGGCGCCGGCGAGCACGCTGGCGCCGAGGCCCCAGGGCATGAACACGGGCGGCAGAACCACCGCCAGGCCACGCAACGAGGCGACGTAGGCGCGGCAGGCGGAGCACTGATCGCTGTGCATGATCGCCAGGCGGTAGCGCTCACCTTCGCTGTCGAGGATGCCGTAGGCGAAGGCGCGCATCAGCGAGCCCTGCTCCTCGCACCACTGGCCCTCGCGAATGGTCTGGACGAGCGCGCCCACCTTGCCGGCCACCCCGGGCCGTCCTCGTCCGCCGCCCTCCATCAGCTTACGCATCCGCGCGTCGCTCACGCCCATGCGGGCGGCCGCCTCCGAGCGTGACAGGCCCTGCAGGTAACACAGCGTCGCGGCCTCGCGCTCGCGCCCGTCCAGGCGCCGGCAGAGCCCCTCGAACAGCTGGCGCAGCCGCATGCGGTCGTCCAGCTCGGAGGCGAGGTCGCGCTCGGCCGCGCAGACACGATCGATTGTCTCCGGCTCGGACTGCGCGCCACCATCCCGGACGCCGTCTCCCTGTGCCCGCAGGATCCCGCCGCGATGGGCGCGGCCCTGCGCTCGCAGCTCTTCGATCGCGCGGCGGAACGTCACCAGCGCGAGCCAGCCGGCGGGGTTCTCGATCTCCTGGCCTTCCAGGATTGCCGCGTAGAGTCCTTGCCAGGCCTGCGCGTAGCACCCATCGAGGTCGCCCTGGTCGAGGCTCGCGCCGCCGGCTCGCAGCCGCCCCTTCACGTTCGCCAGCACCCGTCCCCGCAGCGCCTCGAACTCGTCGCGCAACAGCCGTTCGGCGCGGTAGCGACGAAGGGTCAACGGGCTCATCCACGGGAAGATTATGGATATCGTTGGCCCGCAGCATTCTGTTATGTGGTCTTTCCGAATGTGCCTGCAAAGCAGCGGTTTGCAGGGCTCCATCGCGACCATACGATCGCACCTGCGACCGGGCCCAACCCGCCGGGCGCTACCCCAGCCGCGCGATCTGCTCGAGGCCGACCTGGCGCATGTCCTCTCCCCGGCGGTGAGCACGGTGCCAGGCAACGACCAGCTCCAGCGCCTCGCTCAGCTGCCACGCGGGGCGCCAGCCGAGCAGCGCTTCGGCGGCGCTCGAGTCGAGCGCGAGATGGCCCGCCTCCGGCGGGTTCTCCCGCTCGTCCTGCTGCCACTCCAGCTCGCCCTGCCACAGCTCCTGCAGGCGCTCGATGATCCAGCTGACCGGCCGCTCGTCGCCTGCGGACGGGCCGAAGTTCCACGCGCGCGCAGCCTCGCGCGGGGGACCCTGCGCGAGCTCCTCCGCCAGGCGCAGGTAGCCGCTGAGCGGGCTGAGAACGTGCTGCCACGGGCGCACCGCGCCCGGGTTGCGCACCTTCAGCGGCTCGCCGCGTTCCACAGCGCGGACGGTGTCCGGCACGAGCCTGTCCTCGCCCCAGTCGCCGCCGCCGAGCACGTTGCCCGCACGCGCGCTCCCGATCGCGGGCGAGCTCACCTCGCCGAAGAACGACCGCCGGTAGGCGGCGGTCACCAGCTCGGCGCACGCCTTGGAGCTGGAGTACGGGTCGGAGCCGCCCAGCGGGTCCTCCTCCACGAAGCGCCGCGAGCGCTGGTCGGCGTTCTCGTAGCACTTGTCCGACGTGACCACCACCACCGCCAGCACGCCGTCGCCGGCCTGGCGGACCGCCTCGAGGACGTTGACCGTGCCGATCACGTTGACGGCATACGTGCCCGCTGGGTCGCGCAGCGAGCGCCTGACCATCGGCTGGGCCGCCAGGTGCAGCACCACCTCCGGGCGCGCCGCGCGCACGGCCTCGCGCACAGCCGTCGCGTCGCACACGTCCGCGGTCAGCTCGCGCATGCCGGCGCCCACACACGCCAGCTCGTACAGCGACGGGCTGGTGGGCACGCTGCGCGCCAGGCCGGTGACGTCGGCGCCCAGCGACTGCAGCCACAGCGACAGCCACGCGCCCTTGAAACCGGTGTGACCGGTGACGAGCACGCGTCGGCGCTTCCAGAAGTCGAGGTCGAGCTCCACGGGGCCGGGTATCTTCACGCAATCTCCACACCTCCCGCCCGCACCCCACGCTCGTCCTCACCGCCGGCGCTTCCCGAACGCGCGGAGATCCTGGGCATCCCGCTGGCGATCTCCGACTACGAGGAGGTGCTCGACTGGATGGACGCGACGATCGCAGCGGACGCGCGCGGCTACGTGACGGCCGCTGCGGTCAATCTGGTGATGTCCGCGCACGAGGAACCGGAGACGCTCGAGGCGGTGCTGGCGGCGACGCTGGCGGTGCCGGACGGCATGCCGCTGGTATGGGCGCTGCATGCGCTCGGCCACCCCCGCGCCACGCGCGTTTACGGCCCCGACCTGATGGCCGCCTTCTGCGCGCGCGCCGCACGCAACGGAACCCCCATGTACTTGTATGGCGGGCGCCACCCCGAGGGCAGCGCGCTGCTGGAGCGGCGGCTGCTCGAGCGCTTTCCCGGGCTGCGGATCGTGGGCCGCTCCTCCCCACCGTTTCGCCCGCTCACCGCACAGGAGGACGAGCACGAGATCGATCTGATCAACCGGTCGGGCGCGGCGGTCGTGTGGGTGGGCACCGGGCAGCCGCGCCAGGAGCAGTGGATGCACCGCATGCGCGCGCGGCTGTCGCCGCCGCTGCTGGTGGGAGTGGGCGCTGCGTTCGACTTCCATGCGGGCCTGGTGCGGCAGGCGCCGCCGTGGATGCAGCGCAACGGCCTGGAGTGGACCTACCGGCTGGCGCGCGAGCCGCGTCGCCTGTGGCGGCGCTACGCGCGTTACAACCCCCTGTTCGTAGCCGGTTTCGCACGCCAGTACGTACGCCACCGTCGCCAGCGGGACCGCTAACCTCAGGGACGGGATGAGCCGCGTTCTGGTCACCGGGGGCACCGGCACGATCGGGGCGTCGGTGGTGAGGCGTCTGCTGGCCGACCCCGCCTACGAGGTGCGGGTCTCCGATCGGCGCCCGGCACCGCAATGGATGCGCGAGGGCTGCGAGGTCCATACGGGAGACCTGCGGGTTCCCCGAGATGCGCGCGCGGCGACGTATGGGTGCGCGCACGTGATCCACCTGGCTGCGCTGGGCGGGGGGACGGTGGGACGCCGCAGGCTGCCGCACGCTCTGATGGAGGCCAACAACGCCCTTTACAACGCCGTGATACGCGCTGCCCTGGGAGTGGAGGTCGAGCGCTTCGTGTACGTGTCCTCCGCGGCGGTGTTCGAGCGCGCGGAGCTGTTCCCCACACCCGAGGACTACCTGCAGCAGTGCCCCACGCCCACCTCCGCGTACGGGTTCTCGAAGCTCACTGGCGAGATGTACTGCCGCGCGGCGTACGACGAGCACGGGCTGCCGTTTACGATCTGCCGGGCGTTCAACGCGTACGGCCCTGGCGAGCTGCCGGACGCAGAGCCGGGCGTCGCGCACGTGGTGCCGGACCTGATCGAGAAGGTGCTCGCCGGTCAGCGCCCGCTGGAGATCTTCGGCTCGGGCGAGCAGACGAGAACGCTTACGCACGTGGAGGACGTGGCCGACGGGATCGTCACGGCGATGAGCTCGCCGGCGGGGCTGAACGAGGACTTCAACATCTCCGCGTCGCGCGAGGTGAGCGTCGCGGAGCTGGCAGCGATCGTGTGGGAGGCCTGCGGCGAGGACTCCGAGACATTGGAGCTCGATCGTCTGCCGCCGTTCCCGCAGGACGTGCAGCGGCGCTGGCCATCGGTCGAGAAGGCCCGGAGCCTGCTGGGCTGGCAGGCACAGATCGCGCTCGAGGACGGGATCGCAGCGACAGCTCGCTGGCTTCGCGGCGTGAGGGATGCGGACCGACTCGGCGGCCCCATCGCCGGCGGTCGATAGGCTTCCGCGCCAATGCCCGACCGCCCCTCAGCGCTGATCACCGGCGTCACCGGCCAGGACGGCTCCTATCTGGCAGAGCTGCTGCTGGAGAAGGGTTACGACGTCCACGGCATGGTGCGCCGCGCCTCCACGGAGAAGTTCGACCGGATCGAGCACATCCGCGACCAGCTGACGCTGCACCAGGGCGACCTGCTCGACCAGCGCTCGCTGGTGGACGCGCTGCGGGCGTCCAAACCGGCGGAGATCTACAACCTGGCCGCGATGTCGTTCGTGGCGGTCTCCTGGATCCAGCCGACGCTCACGGCCGAGTTCACGGGCACGGGCGTCACGCGGATGCTCGAGGCGATGCGCGAAGTGTGCCCCGAGGCGCGCTTCTACCAGGCCTCCTCCAGCGAGATGTTCGGCAAGGTGCTGGAGGTCCCGCAGACGGAGACCACGCCGTTCTATCCGCGCTCGCCCTACGGCGTGGCCAAGGCCTACGGGCACTTCATCACGGTGAACTACCGCGAGTCCTATGACCTGCATGCTGTGTCAGGCATACTTTTTAACCACGAGAGCCCCCGCCGTGGCCTGGAGTTCGTGACCCGCAAGATCACATGGCATGCAGCGGCGATCAAGCACGGTCTGGCAAAGGAGCTGCGCCTGGGCAACCTGGACGCGGAGCGCGACTGGGGCTATGCGAAGGACTACGTGGAAGCGATGTGGCTGATGCTCCAGCGCGACACGCCTGAGGACTACGTGATCGCGACGGGGAAGGCGAACTCGGTGCGCGAGTGCTGCGAGGTGGCGTTCGAGGAGGCGGGGCTGGGCGACTTCGAGCAGTACGTGACGATCGACCCGGCGTTCGTGCGCCCGGCTGAGGTGGATCACCTGATCGGCGACCCTGGGAAGGCCGAGCGCGACCTGGGCTGGAAGCCGCGGACGAGCTTCGAGGAACTGATCAGGCTGATGACGCGCGCGGATCTCGAGCTGCTGGCGCCTCGCTGACGCGATGGGGGTGGCACTGTTCGACACCTCCTCGCCACTGGCCCCCCTGCGGGAGGAGCTGCGCGCGGCGGTGGCGCGGGTGCTGGACTCCGAGCGCTACATCCTCGGCCCGGAGGTGGCGGCGTTCGAGCGCGAGTTCGCCGCCTATTGCGGCTGCGAGCACGCGATCGGGGTGGCGAACGGCACGGATGCGATCACGATCGCGCTGCGGGCGATGGGCGTGGGGCCGGGAGACGAGGTTGTGGTCCCCTCGTTCACGTTCTACGCCTCCGCTGAGGCGATCCCGCCGACAGGCGCGCGGCCGGTGTTCTGCGACGTGGACCCGGATACGTACTGCATCACTGCTGAGACGGTTCGCGCAGCGCTGACACCGCGCACGAAGGCCGTCATAGCTGTGCATCTTTTCGGCAACGTGGCTCCGATCGCGCAAATCGAGGAGCTTGGAGTGCCGGTGCTGGAGGACGCGGCCCAGGCGGCGGGCTCCACCTGCGCGGACGGGCGCCCGGGAGCGCTGGGCACGGCGGCGACGTTCTCGTTCTTCCCCTCCAAGAACCTCGGCGCGTTTGGCGACGGCGGCATGATCACCACCTCCGACGCCGACGTGGCGGAGCTGGCGCGCACGCTGCGCTTCCACGGCTCCCACGACAAGGTGACCTACGAGCAGGTGGGCTACAACTCGCGCCTGGACGAGCTGCAGGCGGCGATCCTGCGCGTGCAGCTGCCGCACCTGGACACGTGGGCGGACGCGCGCAGGCAGGCGGGCAGCTACTACGAGGAGTCTGGCCTGGGTGAGATCGTGAAGCTCCCGAAGCCAGTTGCCGGTGCCTCGCCGGCGTGGCACCTGTATGTGGTGGCGGATGAGCAGGTCGAGCGCCTGGAAACGGCATTGGGCGCGGCGGAGATCGGCTGCAAGCCCTACTACCGCACGCCAGTGCACCGCCAGGAGGCGATGCGCGAGTGGGGCGCGGGCGTGGAGCTGCCGGCGACCGAGCAGGCGGCACGCACGCACCTGGCGATCCCCATGAACCCGACGCTCACGCGGGAGCAAGCCGAGCAGGTGACGGCGGCCGCGCGGGCACGCTAGCCGCGCCCCATGCGAGCCCTGCCAAGGCTCCTGCGTTCGATCGCCTACCTGCCGCTGCGCCTGGCTCTGCCGCTCGGAGGTGCGGCCACCGAGCGCGACATCCGTCGCCAGATGCAGCCGCGGCTGGACCGGCCACTGGCCAGCTCCTACACCGGGCAGGAGCTCACGCGAGTGCTCGCGCACCGCCCGTTTCGCAGCGTGCTCTACCACCGCATGCGCCTGACGGGGCAGGCGCAGCGACTGCTTGCGGTGCTGCTGGCGATCTTCTACAAGGGCGAGCCGGCGCTGTTCATCACCTGCGAGGACATCGGCCCGGGGCTGATGCTGATGCACGGCTTCGCCACGATCATCACCGCGCAGCGGATCGGCAGCGACTGCCAGGTGGCCCAGCAGGTGACGATCGGCTACGACGACCGCGGCGGGTCTCCCACGCTCGGCGATCGGGTGCGGATCGGCGCGAACGCGGTGGTGCTGGGCCCGATCACGATCGGCGACGACGCAGTGGTGGGCGCCGGCGCAGTGGTGGTGCACGACGTACCAGCGGGCGCGGTCGTGGGCGGCGTCCCCGCCAAGGTCCTGCCGAACGCGGCGGACCGCTTCGGCGCGATCAGGACACGCTCAGACACGGCCCCCTGACGCAGCGCGTCGGACCGGCGGCGACCCGCTAACGCCAGCGCTCGAGCAGATCCTCGTCGGGCACCTCGCGCACCACGCGCGCGGGCACGCCCATCACGACCGCGCGCGGGCGCACGTCGTGCGTGACAACCGCGCCGGAGGCCAGGAACGCCTCCTCGCCGATCTCCACGCCAGGGGTGAGCACCACGCCGCCGCCCACACGGCACGCGCGCCTGAGTATCGCGCCCCGCAGCGGCATCTCAGCGCCGTGCCGGGCCATGGTGTCGTCGTTGGTGGTGGTCACGCCGGGGCCGACGAACACGTCGTCCTCCACCACGCTGAACGCAGACAGGTAGACGCTCGTCTGGACGCGCACCCGTGCGCCCACGCGCACGTCGTTGTCGACCACGCTGCCACGGCCGATCACCGACTCAGCGCCGATCCAGGCGCGCTCGCGCACGAACGACTGGTCGCCCAGGATCGTCCCGTCGCCGACGGTTGCGCCCGCGAATACCACCGCGCCCGCGCACACGGTGACGCCGGCGCCCAGCCGCAGCGAGCCGACGCCTCCCTGCGCACCAGAGCGGGGCGCCAGGCGCGGACGCTTGCCGAGCACCACGTGATCCTCGATCGTGCAGCCGTCGCCGATGACGGTGCCTTCGTGCACCACAACGTACGCGCCGAACGACACGTCCGCGCCGATCTGCACGCCCTCCCCAAGCATCAGGCCGGGTGCAGCGGAGCTGGGCGTCAGCGAACTCACAGCCTCACGACGCTCTCACAGCCTCACGACGCTGTCCATCCGCGAGGAGCGCGTCACCCCGCGCAGATCCAGCATCAGTCGCGCGCGCCTGGCCACGAGGTCGTAATCGACGCTCGGGTGAGCGGTCACAACCAGCACCAGGTCGGCGTCCGCGGCCACGTCGTCCAAGGGGACGCTCACCAGCCCGTAGTCCGCCAGCACGGGCACATGCGGGTCGTGGTAGCTGACGTTCGCGCCCAGCTCCGTGAGCAGCGAGACGATCTTCAGCGCGGGCGACTCGCGCGTATCCCCCACGCCCGGCTTGTAGCTGACGCCCAGCAGCGCGATGCGCGCGCCTTTGACGGACAGCCCTGCGTCGTTGAGCACGCGCTGGGCCTTCGCCACGCAGTGATAGGGCATCTGCTGGTTGACCTTGCCCGCCAGCTCGATGAACTCCGTGGCCATGTCGAACTCGCGCGCGCGCCAGCTCAGGTAGAAGGGGTCCACCGGCAGGCAGTGCCCGCCCATCCCCGGACCGGGCTCGAACGGCATGAAGCCATACGGCTTTGTGGACGCCGCCTCGACGACCTCCCAGATGTCGATGCCCATGCGGTCGCTCAGCATCGCCAGCTCGTTCACCAGCGCGATGTTCACCGAGCGGAAGATGTTCTCCAACAGCTTCGTCATCTCGGCGGCGTCGGGAGTGGACACGCGTACCACGCGGTCGCACACCAGGCCATAGAGCTCCTCCGCGCGATCGGCGCACGCGTCGGTCAGCCCGCCGATCACCTTGGGCGTGCTGCGCAGCGTGAAGTCCGTGCGGCCCGGGTCCACGCGCTCGGGCGAGAACGCCAGGTGGAAGTCGCGGCCGGCCGCCAGGCCGGACTCCTCCAGCAGCGGCGCCACGCGCTCGCGGGTGGTGCCCGGGTAGGTGGTCGACTCGAGCACCACCAGCTGCTCGCTGCGCAGCACGCCCGCAAGCGAGCGCGTGGCTTCGATCAGCGGCCCCAGGTCGGGCTCGCGGTTGCGCGTCAGCGGTGTGGGAACGCAGATGAGCACCGCGTCCGCCTGCGCCAGCTGCGCGTAGCGGGTCGTGGCGTGGATCTGCCCGGACACCTCCGCCAGCATCTCGGATGGGACGTCCTCGATGTAGGAGTCGCCTGCGGCGATCGCCTCGATCTTGTGTTGATCGACGTCGACCGCGATCACGTCGCAGCCCTCGCGCGCGAAGGCCACCGCGAGCGGCAGGCCCACATAGCCCAGTCCTATTACGCCAACGGTTCTCACCAGAACCGCCAGTCTAGGCGCTCATTGGGACGCGGCTGCAGCGGCGCGCAGCGAGCGCACGTCCGCGAGCACCATCCGCTCCACCAGCTCCTGGAAGCTCACGCGCGGCTCCCATCCGAGCTGCTCGCGCGCCCTGGTCGGGTCGCCCACGCTCGGACTGCGCTCCGCCGGGCGCAGCAGCGACGGGTCCACGCGCAGGTAGCGCTCCGCGTCGAGGCCCACGCATGCGAACGCCGTGCTTGCCAGCTCGGCCACCGTGTGGGGAATGCCGCTGGCGAGGATGTAGTCGCCGGGGCGATCCTGCTGGAGCATCAACCAGGCGCCGTAAACGATGTCGCCGGCGAACGACCAGTCGCGAACCGCGTCCAGGGACCCCAGGGTCACCTCCTGCTGCAGGCCGAGGCTGATCGCCGCCGCCGCGCGGGTGATCCTGCGCGTCACGAACTGCTCAGGCCTGCGCTCGGACTCGTGGTTGTAGACGATGCCCGAGCTGGCGTGGAGCCCGTAGTGCTCTCGAAGCGCACCCAGGAGCTGGTGCGCGGCCAGCTTGGCGATCGAGTACGGGTTGGTCGGCCGGCACGGCGTGTCCTCGCGCTGGGGACTCTCCGGGGTGTCGCCGTAGATCGCACCGGACGCCGACACGAACACTCGCGCCGGGACGTCCAGCTCGCGCACGGCGTCCAGGATTGCGGCGCTCGAGCCCACGATCTCGGCCATCGTCACGCCGGGGCGCTTCCACGAGTCGGGCACGAACGAGGGCGAGGCCAGGTGGTAGATCTCACTCGGATGCACCCGCTCGACGGCCTCGCGCAGCGTATCCGGCCGCAGCAGATCGCCGCTCATCAGCTCGATCCGCCCGCGCAGGTGCTCGGAGCAGCCGAGTGAGTCCTCGGGGTGGCCGCGCATCAGGCCGGTGACGCTGTAGCCCTTCTCGAGCACGAGCTCCGCCAGGAACGAGCCATCCTGGCCTGTGATGCCCGTGATGAGGGCGCTGGGGACGGAGCTCACGGCCGCAGCTTACGCGGCTAACGGCCGTCGTAGATCGCCGACAGCGCGCGGGCGATGACCTCCGGCGCGGCGAGCGCCCGCACACGCTCGCGGCCGCGCTCGCCCGCCGCGCGGTCTCCTGCCAGACGCTCGATCGCACCGGCCAACGCGGCCGCATCGCCGGGCGCCACCAGCGCCTGCGGCTCGAGCAGCTCCGGGAGCGCGCCCACGCGACTGGCGGCCACCGGCACCCCAGCCGCCATCGCCTCTGCCACCGCCAACCCGAACGTCTCCGCCGAGCGCGACGGCGCCAGCGCGATCGCCGCCCCCGCACGCAGCCGCGCCAGCTCCGCGTCCTGGACGTGTCCGACGAAGCGCACGTCGCCGGACGCCCCGCGCGCGATCAGCTCCGCGCGATCCGGCCCATCGCCGGCCACCACCAGCGGCATGCCCGCCATCCCGCAGGCGTCGATCGCCACGTCCACGCCCTTCTCCGGCGCCAGGCGCGCCACCACGAGTGCGTACGAGCCCAGGGGCGAGCTCGACCCAGCCGGCGGATCCGATCTCTCGAACCCATCCAAGTCAGCCCCGGCGAGCGGCTCGCGCAAGGGCGGCGGGAGCACGTGTACGCGCTCCCAGTCGAGCGGCGCGCCAAGGTCCCGCAGCCGCTCGCGCGCGAAGCGGCTGGGGACGATCACCGCGTCCGCCTGCTCCACCAGCCGTCGCTGCCACAGCGCCAGCGCCGCGCCGTAGGCGAGCGCCTCCGGGAGGCTCTCGCGGCAGTTCAGGCGCACCCCCGGCAGCGTGTCGCGCCCGTGGCAGCGGGTGCACTCGGCGCCGCGCGTGAAGCACACGCCGATCGCGCACACCAGGCGGTACTGGTGCAGGTGCAGCACCACCCGCGCTCCCGCCGCTCGCGCCGCCGCCAGCGCGCGCCAGCCGAGCGCCGGCTGCAGGTTGTGCGCGTGCACCACACGCGCGCCGCTCAGCTGCACCGCCCGGGTGACGTCCCTAGGAGCGAGCCCCCCGCGCAGCAGCCCCGCCGCGGCACCCGCGCGGCCGATGCCCGCGGAGTCGCGCTCGAGCAGCTCCGCCGGCTCCCCCAGGTGCTCGCGCACCAGCCACAGCAGGTCCTCCACCGCGCGCTCCTCGCCGCCGGTGCTGCGGTAGCGGTTGTGCAGGAACAGGACCATCCCGGCGTCAAACCTAGACTCTCTGCCAGTCATGCCACCGCCCGCATCGATCGTGATCCCCACGCGCGCGCGCCTGCCCTACCTCGAGGTGGCGCTGGCCTCGATCGCGCCCGCCGCCGCCCGGGCCGGCGTGGAGGTGCTCGTGGTGGACGACGCCGGGCCCTCCCACGCAGCGCGCGAGCTGGCCGAGCGCTTCGGCGCTCGCTACGAGCCGCACTCCAGTCCACTCGGGCTGAACGTCGCCCGCAACACCGGCGTACGCCTGTCCACCGGCGAGCTGGTGGTGTTCGTCGACGACGACGTGCGGGTCGGCCCCGACTGGCTGGCGGCGCTGCTGCGCGCCTCTGGCGAGCACCCGGATGTGGACGTCTTCACCGGTCCCATCACGGCCCGCCTGGAAGGGCAGGGCGGGTGGGGTTCTCGTTCCTGCGGGCGCGAGCAGCCGCCGATCACCACGCTGGACCTGGGAGCGCACGACACCGACGCCCGCTTCGCGTGGGGCGCCAACATGGCCATCCGCCGCGCGGCGCTCGAGCGGGTGGGGCCGTTCGACATCTCACTCGAGGAAGGCGGCGACGAGCAGGAGTGGCAGGAACGAATGCGCGCGCTCGATCCCGGCGCGCGCGTGCTGTATGTGGCCGACGCGTCCGTCGAGCACCGGCGGTCCGGCGACGATGCCCGCCTGCGGTCCCTCGCCCGCGGCGCTTATCGGCGCGGCCGCGCCGCCCGCCGCTTCGACGTCCGCCGCGGCCAGGCCCCATCGCCGGCAGCTGAGCTCAGGACGCTCGCCGGCTGCCTGGGGCACGTCGTGCGCCGCCGCTGCCCCGCGGGGCTGACGATGGCGGCGCACAGCTGGGGGCGGCTGCGCGAAGGCCTCCGCGAACGGGCGCAGCGACCCGCCGGCTCCGCAAGCGGCGATCCGGCGGCGATGACGGACTCGGACGGCCCTTCCGGCACGGCGGACGACTTCCTGTCCGGCGCCAGCGGCACCGTCGGCGGCCTCGACGGTCTGCGCCGCGCCGCGAGCGACGAGGCGGTGGACGCGTGGGAGATCCTCAGCGCCCGCCGCCTGCGCCTGGAGCTGGCAGCACGCCACGCGCCATCGTTGCGCCGCGTGCTCGCCCTGGGAGTTGTGCGCCCCGAGCGCCGCATGCTCGCGCGGGCGATCGAAGCGGAGCTGCTGAGCTCGCGCCACGACGTCGAGCTGCACACCTGCCCGGCAGGCGGGCGCGGCAAGTTCGAGAACCTCAACCTGCTGCTCGCGGCCCAGGGTGGCGGGCGGGCGGGCGGGATTCCGATCCCGGACCACGACTGGCTGCTGGTGTTCGACGACGACGTGGAGCTGCCGCGGGGCTTCCTCGACCGCTTCCTGTTCCTGTGCGAGCGCTTCTCGCTCGTACTGGCACAGCCCGCCCACAGGCTGCACTCGCACGCCGCCTGGCCGGTCACCCGGCGCCGGCCGGGGAGCGTCGTGCGCGAGACGTGCTTCGTGGAGATCGGGCCCGTCACGGCTTTCGCTCGTCCCACGTTCGCGACGCTGCTGCCGTTCCCCGAGCTGCGCATGGGCTGGGGCCTGGACGTCCACTGGGCGGCGCTCGCGCGCGAGCAGGGTTGGCGCTGCGGCATCGTCGACGCCGTCGCCATCCGCCACCAGGTCGCTCCCGCCGCCGCCGACTACCCGCGTCAGGACGCCATCGCCGAGGCGCGCTCGTTCCTCGCCGAGCGTCCGTATCTGAGCGCGCGCGAGGCCGGACGCACCCTCACGACCCACCGCAGCTGGTGAGCACGAGCGCCCGCACCGGACCGAAGGTGGCGGTGGTGGCCGAGTTCTACCCCAGCCATCGCGACCCCGTGCTCGGGGTGTGGGCCCACCGCCAGGCGCTGGCCGCGCGCGACGCGGGCGCGCAGGTGCGCGTGCTCGTGCTGCACCGCCTCGTGCCCCCCAGGTCCTCGCTCGCCGCCGGGCCGAGAGGCGCCGCGTCCGCGCTGGCAGCACGTATGCGAGAGCCGCGCGCGCAGACGCGCGATGGGCTGAGCGTCACATATGTCCCGTTCATCTCTCCCCCGCGGGAGGGCTCCTACCCCGCCTGGGGCGCCTGGGCCGCGCCGACGCTGGCGCTCGCCCTGCGCCGGCTCGCGCGGTCCTTCCCGTTCGAGCTCGTACACGCCCACAACGCCGTGCCGGCCGGCGACGCCGTCCGCCGGGCGAGCCTGGCCCGCCCCCTGATCGTCTCCGTACACGGCGGCGACGTGCTCCATACCGCCGGAAGCGGCCAGGCCGGCGCGGAAGCTGTCGCCCGCGGACTCGGTGCCGCCACGCTCGTGCTCGCCAACAGCCAGGGCATCGCGGAGCTCTCGCGCGCGCACGGCGCCCGCGAGACGCGGGTGGTGCACCTCGGCACCGAGCTCCCCGCCCCCAGCCGCCACCCCCGCCACGAGCGTCGGGACGAGGCGCCGTCGCTGGTCACGGTCGCGCACCTGATCGCCCGCAAGCGTCACGCCGACGTGCTGCGCGCGCTGGCGGTGCTCGGAGCGCGCCACCCCACGCTGCGCTACGCGATCATCGGCGACGGCCCCGAGCGGATCGCGCTGGAAGGGCTCGCCGCCCGCCTGGGGGTCTCCGAGCGGGTCGACTTCCGCGGCCAGCTGGGACCCGAGGAGGCGATCCTCCAGGCGCGCCGCTGCACGCTGTTCGTGATGCCCTCCACCGAGGAGGCCTTCGGCGTCGCCTACGTCGAGGCGATGGCCGCCGGCGTGCCCGCCATCGGTTGTCGCGGCGAGCCCGGACCGGAGGAGATCGCGGCCGCGGGCGACGGCTTCCTGCTGGTGCCCCCCGGCGACATCGAGCGGCTCACGCAGCGGATCGACGAGCTCCTCTCCGACCCCCGGCGGCTGCGCGAGGCCGGGCAGCGCGCCCGCGCGACCGTCGAAGCCAACTTCACGTGGGAGCGCTGCGGCGAGCAGACGCTGGCCGCCTACCGGCAAGTGCTGGCTTGAAGCCCGTCCTGTTCGTCACCGGGCACGCGCCCGCCTACCGCGTGGGCGCACTGGCGCGGCTGCACGAGCGCGAGCAGATCGAGCTCGCGCTGTTCGGGGGGCGCTCGATGCACGGCGGCGCCGACTTCAAGGGCGAGCTGCCCTTCCCGCACCGGCGCGTGCAGCCCCGCGAGCTCTACGCGCTCGCGGCCAGCGGGCGCTACCGCGCGGTCGTGTGCCCCACCGGCGGGCGCCTCGCGCCCCTGGCCGCGTGGACCGGCGCGCGGCGCGCGCGCGTGCCGCTGATCCTGTGGGCGTCGCTGTGGGCGCACCCCAGGACCGCCGCGCACGCGCTCAGCTACCTGGCGCTGATGCGCCTGTACCGCTCCGCCGATGCCGTGGTCACCTACGGCCCGCACGTCAGCGCCTACGTCAGCGCTCATGGCGCGCGCAACGTGCACGTCGCGCCGCAGGCGGTCGACAACGACTTCTGGAGATCGGCCGAGGTCTCGCCCCCCGGCGATCCGCGCTGGCCGGCCACCGCCGGCACGCGCTTCCTGTTCGTGGGGCGGCGGGTCCCCGAGAAGGGCGCTGCGGTGCTCCTGGACGCGTGGCGCGCCGCCGACCTCGATCCCTCCAGCGCCGCGCTGGCGCTCGCCGGAGTGGGAGACGGCTACGCCCCGGCACCGGTCGTCTGTCTGGGCCCACTCGCGCCCGAAGGTCTGCGCGACGTATACGCGGCCAGCGACGTGCTCGTCGTGCCCTCTGTGACGACCCGCACTTTTCGCGAGCCGTGGGGGTTGGTTGTGAACGAGGCCATGAACCAGCAGCTAGCCACGATCGCCACAGACTCAGTCGGAGCCGCCGCCGGCGGGCTGGTGCGTGACGGCCACAACGGCCTGATCGTCCCCGCCGGCGACAGCCACGCGCTGGCCGGCGCGATCGCGCGGCTCGCGAAGGACCCTGCGCTGCGCGACCGACTGGGCCGTGCCGGCGGGCAGGACGTGCTCGCCTACAGCCACGAGGCCTGGGCTGAGGGATTCTCCCGCGCGCTCGTCAGCCTCGGTGTCTCCCGGGAGCGTTGGTAGCGTTGAATAGTCGATCTATGAGAATCCCGCGTCTCGAGACCACGGCGCTACTGGGCGCGCTCGTGGCGACCATCGCACTGACGCTCACCGTCGTCGCACCCGCATATGCGGACCCCGGTGAACAGATCATCCTGCGCTGCACCCACAACGAATCGCTCAGCGGGTTCAGCCAGAGCGCATATCGGCAGGCGCTGAAAGAACTGGAAGCGGACCTCGAAGAGTACAGCCCATGCGCCTCGCAGATCAGCGAAGCCGAGCGCGCGGCGGCCGCGGGCGGCGGGCATGGCACAGCAGTGGGCGCCGGCCAGAGCACGGCTGCGCCGGTGGCGGTCACGGCCACGCCGTCTGAGCAGCGCTCGATCGCCAAAGCCACGAGCTCGCGGCCCGAAGCGGTCGAGCTCGGCGGCGGGGTCGTCCATCCCGGCGTGGTGCACGTCGGCGTCGCCTCCGCCCTCAGCTCGCTGCCGACGCCGCTGCTCGTGACCCTCGCCTTCCTACTCGCGTGCCTGCTCTTCGTTGCAGGCGGCGCACTGCGCAAACGTGTCCGTGCCGGCCGCTCCGACTGAGCCGCCGCCGACGCTTGGCGTACGGGCGCCCCCGCCGGCGGCCTCCGCGGCCGTACGGCCGCGCGCGGCTCCGTCGAGCTCCCTTCGCCGTGCGACGCAGGGCCTGTGGTGGGTGACGCTGGCGATCGCCGCGATCTTCTGCTTCGTCACGTTCCACGCCAAGGGCGGGCTGAACCTCGAATCGATGACCACCACCGAGATGGCGCTCACGCTCGGCGCCGGCGTGCTCGTGGCGGGCGCCATCGTCCTCGCTCCCGTCGGCAGGCGCACGTACGGGTTGTGGACCGTGGGTCTGCTGCTGGCGTTCACCGTCCTGACAGCGATCTCGATCGTGTGGTCGGTCCAGCCCGAGGACAGCTGGCAGGACGCCGGGCGGATGCTCGCCTACAGCGGCGTCTTCGCCGCGGGAGTGGCGCTGGTGCGCGTCGCGCCCGAGCGGTGGCCGGCCGTCCTCGGCGGACTGGCGCTGGCCGCGGTCGTCGTCTGCGGCTACGCACTGGCGACGAAGGTCTTCCCAGCCAGTCTCGCGCCATCCGTCACGTTCGCTCGCCTGAAGGAACCGTACGGGTACTGGAACGCGGTCGGGCTGAGCGCCGCGATGGGCGCCATCTGCTGCCTGTGGCTGGGCGCCCGCCGCACCGGGCACGCGCTGCTGCGCGCGCTCGCCTACCCAGCGATGGGCCTGCTGCTGCTGACGCTCGTGCTCGCCTACTCGCGCGGCGCGCTCGCGGCGCTCCTGATCGGTGTGGCGCTGTGGTTCTGCGTGGTGCCGCTGCGCCTGCGCGGCGCGACACTGCTGATCGTGGGGGCGCTGGGGGCCGTGGCGGTCGTCGCGTGGGACTTCTCCAAGAGCGCGCTCAGCTCCGAAGGCGTGCCGCTGGCGGAACGTACGACCGCGGGACACCAATTGGGCGCGCTGATCGTGGCCATGCTCCTGGTGCTCACGGTCCTCGGCGTCGCCGTCGGCTTCCTCACCGGCCGCCGGCCGCCGTCGCTGCTCGCCCGGCGCCGTGCGGGAGCGGCGCTGCTGGCGGCGATCGCACTGGCGGTCCTCGTCGGCGTGGGGGGGCTGGCCGCGAGCCACCGTGGGGTGACAGGGAGCGTCTCGCACGTCTTCAACGACCTCACCAACCCCAACGCCAAACCGCCGCCCAACACTCCAGGGCGCCTGACGGCCGTGGCGAGCGTCCGGGCGCGCTACTGGAAGGAGGCGCTGCAGGTCTTCAGCGCCCATCCGCTGTTCGGCGCCGGCGCGGAAGGGTACGCGACCGCGCACCTGCGCTACGAAACGGAGACGCTCAACGTCAGGCACGCCCACGGCTTCATCGTGCAGACGCTCGCCGACCTGGGCCTCGTGGGCCTGCTCGCGGCGCTTGCGCTGCTGGCCTGCTGGATGGCCGCTGCCGGGCGCGCGACGCACCCCTTCAACCGGCGCTCTCGCTACACGCCCGAGCGAATCGGGATGTTGAGCATGCTGTGCCTGGTGGTGGTGTTCGGCGCGCATTCGTTGGTCGACTGGACTTGGTACGTGCCCGGCGACGCGTGCGTGGCGCTTCTGTGCGCGGGCTGGCTCGCCGGCCGCGGGCCGCTGAGCGTGAGCCGCGAGGCCGGCGCCTCCTACGCGTTCGCCGGCCTCGCCGGCGGCGACCCCGACCAGACGGTGGTGACCGGCCACGGGTGGGGCCGGCGTTCGGCGCGGCCGAGCGGCGTCCGCCTGGCGCTCGCCGGCGCGGCGATCGTCGCGGCGCTGCTCGCCGCGTGGTCGCAGTGGCAGCCGCTTCGCTCCGAAGAAGCCCGCCAGGAAGCCGAGTCGCTGCTCGACGCGAACCGCACCGCGGCGGCCACCGCCGCGGCCAAGAGCGCCGTCTCGCGCGATCCGCTGTCCGTGGAAGCGCTGTTCACGCTCGCGAGCGTCCAGCAGGTCGCGGGCCACCCGACCCTCGCGCACGACACGCTCGCGAAGGCTGTGCGCATACAGCCGTCCAACCCGCAGACGTGGCTGGTGTTAGGGCGATACGACCTGACAGACGGCAACCCGCAGGCGGCCGTCCACGAGCTGCAGGCGGCGATCTACCTCGATCCCGAGTCGATCTCGCCTGAAGCGCTCGCAGACGGCGAGCGCGAAGCGATCGAGATCCACAACGACTACATCCAGGCGCTGGAAGCGGCGGCGCGCCAGAGTGCCGCGCGAGCAGCCGCGGCGCGGCGGGCGGCAGCGCTCAAAAGCGAGCGCGAATCGCGTGCGCGAGCAGCAGCCGCCGGGCGCCGGGCAGGCCGCCGGCGCCGCGCACGCTGATCTGCTCGAAGCCGAAGTCGCCGAGCAGCCGCGTGAGCGTGTCGCGGTTGTAGAAGCGCAGGTGATCCCCGCGCGGCTCGAAGCGCTCCGCGAACGCGCGCCCGGAGAGCGCCACGCGCAGCATCGTGAGGCGCTCGTGAGCGGGCGTGCTCAGCAGGAGGCTCCCTCCCGAGCGCAGCACGCGACGGACCTCCGAGAGCCACGCTGAGGTGTCGGCGACGTGCTCGAGCACCTCGCCGGCCCAGACGACGTCGAAGCTCGAGTCCTCCAGCTCCCACGGTCCCGCGTCGCTCACCAGCCGCAGATCCAGCTCGGGGTGGCGCGCCCGCGCCCGCCGCAGTGGCTCCTCGGCCACGTCGATGCCCACGACCTGCGCGCCCGCGCCGAGCAGCTCGACCGCGAATCGGCCCTCGCCGCAGCCGATGTCCAGCACACGCTCGCCCGCCGACACGCGCTCCAGCAGGAAGCGCCCGCGCAGCGCGAAGTCGCTCGGCTCGAGCCCCTCCGGCACGCCATGCCAGAGGCCTTCGTGGTACTCGAGCGAGGGCATCGGGAGTGCAGTATGGCTCTCACATCTATCTAGACGTCGGCAAAGCGATTAGTGTTGGCGCAATGGCCGCGCGGGGTAGGAAGTGAAGGCGAGCACAAGGACGTGAACGTCGCGTTCGACAGCCGGCCGGTGTCCGACCCGGACGGCGTCGGACGGTACTCGCGCTGCCTGCTGGCGGCGCTTCGCGACACCGTCGCGGCCAACGATCAGATCGTCGAGACGCACCGGCCGTCGGTGATGGCCCGCTCGCGCAGCGCCGACGTCTTCCACTCGCCGTGGATGAACGGGGCGATGCTCCACAGCCCCTGTCCGATGATCGTCACGATCCACGACCTCGCGGCGCTGAAGCGCCGCAGTGAGCACCTGCGCGGCGGCCTGCGCCTGCGCCTGCGGCTGCTGGCGGTCCAGCGCGCGGTTCAGGTGATCGTGCCGAGCGAGGCGGTTGCGCGCGACACGGTCACCCACCTGCGGCTCGAGCGCGAGCGCGTGGTCGTGATCCCGGAGGCGGCAGACGCGTCGATGTACCCGCGCTCGCCCGCGGAGATCGAAGCCGTGAGGGCGCAGCACGGACTGCCCGAGCGCTTCCTCGTGTGGGTCGGCGGCCTGCAGCACCCCGAACCGGGCAAGCACGTCGCCAAGCTGGCCGCCGCGGCCCGCGAGATGCCGCTGGTGCTCGTCGGCTCCACACGGCCGTGGGCACGCGAGCTGCCCAACGTGATCCTCACCGGCCAGGTCTCAGACGACCAGCTGGCGGCCATCTACAGCGGCGCGCACGCGCTGATGCTCTCCTCCAAGGAGGAGGGCTTCGGACTGCCGGCGGTCGAGGCGCTGGCGTGCGGCACGCCTGTGGCGGCGTGCGAGTCCCCCGCGCTGCGCGAGGTCCTGGCAGGGCGGGCGACGTTCGTGGCGCCGGGGGACATGCAGGGTCTGATCGCGGCCGCCCAGGCGTTGCGCCGGCCCGCGCCGAAGCCGGCGCAATGGAGCTGGCGCGACGCCGCGCGCGCCACCTGGGGGGTGTACGCGCAGGCAGCGGCGTCCGCCGAGCAGCCGCGCATGGCGGGCCTCGAGCTGGGCCACCGCCCGGCCGGCGCCGGCGGGATCGAGGGCCTCGAGCCTCAGTAGGCGCCCCGCCGCGAGAACACGGCGGGGATCGTCTTCAGGAGGATCGTCAGGTCGAGCGCCAGCGACCAGCGCTCCAGGTAGATGAAGTCGAGGTTCACGAGGTCGTCGAAGTCGAGCTCCGAGCGACCGGAGACCTGCCACAGCCCGGTGATCCCCGGCAGCACCAGGTAGCGCTTGCGGTGCCAGTCCTCGAGCATCGCGTAGTCGCGTTCGGGCAGCGGGCGCGGACCCACGAGCGACATCTCGCCGCGCACAACGTTCACCAGCTGCGGCAGCTCGTCGAGCGAGAAGCGCCGCAGCAGCCGCCCGACCCGCGTCAGGCGGGGATCCTCGCGGATCTTGAACAGCGCACCGGAGGCCTCGTTGAACTCTTCCAGCTCTGCCTGACGCTCCTCGGCGTCGGTGTGCATCGTGCGGAACTTCAAGCACGCGAACGGGCGCTGGCCGATGCCGCGGCGCATCGAGTGGAACAGCACGGGGCCGCGCGAGCTGACGCGGACGGCCAGCGAGATCACGGCGAGCAGCGGACTCAGCACGACCAGCAGCAGCGTGGCGCCCACGATGTCGAAGGTGCGCTTGAGCGCGAAGTCCACGCCCTCGAAAACGGGCGGTCCGAGCTCGAACAGCGGCACCGACTGGCCGGGCACGAATTCCGCGCGCTGGATCAGGATCTCCATCGTGGAGGGCGCCAGGCGCACGCGCACCCCGCGCCGATGGCACTGGTCGACGAGCTCCACCGCGTCGTCCTGCGGGAAGTCGGGGTCGGCGATGATCACCTCGTCCACACGCTCGTGGCTCAGCACCCGGTCGAGATCCCCCAGCGAGCCCAGCGGGTTCAGGCCGTTGGCCGGCAGCGGCGTGGGTGCGAGGAAGCCCACGATCTGGATCGGGAAGTGCTGCGCGTCGCCGAGCGCCTTGGCGACATCGCCGATGTGCTTGCCCCGTCCCACGAGCACCGCACGACGCTGGTAGCCGGCGGCGCGCAGGATCGCGCCCGTCAACCATTCGTAGGCGGCTCGCGCGGAGGCGATATAGAGGATCGAGAACCCCAGCGAGCTCCAGAAGATGTAATAGCTGGAGAACGTTTCGCCGTTGACGAGCGCGAAGATCACCGCCACGAACGCCACCTGGAAGAGCGATCCCACGATCCGCGAGAGTCCCGGCCGCAGGGCGCGCTCGGCGTACAGGCCCGAGCGCGCGAACAGCAGCGCCGTGAGCAGGTAGGCGAACGGCAGGAAGTGCTTGGCCGTTTCGATCGCGTTCGACGGCTGCACGGGTCCGTGGACCGCTTCCTTGAGCACGAGCGCCGTGAAGATGGCCAGCGCCACGCCGGCGAAGTCGAGAGCGAGCAGCGAGGCGACCCGCGAGAGGCGCCGCACGGTGGACATACGCAGCAGGAACGACAGCGCCGGCGGACGCTTGCGCCGGATGTCCTGCTCGGAGCGATCGATGCGCTGAACGGCCGCGCTCAGCGGCACGCGCGGCGCCGCTGGCGCCCGCCCCGGTGCCGAGGCGGACAGCTTCGGGCGAGTGCGCGTCGGGGGAGCTGCCGGAGTGGAGGTTCCCGCCGGGCGTGGTCCCATCTCACTGCTCACAACACCGCACACTCGCAGACGGAGCGGTTGCGCGGCTGGACAGCAGGGGCCGCGCAAGCGCTCTTGCATCCAGATCGAGCCCTGTCGCTCAGATGGCGCCGCCGCCCATCAGCATCTCGATCCCCGACTGGTCGATCGTTCGCTGAAGCCCCTCACGCAACGAGACCTCCGGCGACCACCCGAGCAGCTCGTTCGCGAGCTTGGTGTTCGGCTTGCGCTGCTTGGGGTCGTCGGTGGGCAGCGCCTCGTACACGATCTCCGCGGTGGAGCCGGTCAGCTCTTTCACGATCTCGGCGAGCTCGAGCAGCGTGAACTCGTCCGGGTTGCCGATGTTCACCGGGTTGTGGTAGCCGGACTCCGCCAGCGCGATCATGCCTCTGATGAGATCGCTGACGTAGCAGAAGGACCGAGTCTGGCTGCCGTCGCCGAACACCGTGATCGGGCGGTTGGCGAGCGCCTGTCGCAGGAACGTCGGGATCGCGCGGCCGTCGTGCGGACGCATCCTCGACCCGTACGTGTTGAAGATCCTCATGATCGCCGTGTCAACCCCCTGCTGGCGGTGGTAGGCCATGGTCAGCGCCTCGGCGTAGCGCTTGGCCTCGTCGTAGACGCCGCGCGGGCCGATCGGGTTGACGTGCCCCCAGTAGCTCTCCGACTGCGGGTGTTCGAGCGGGTCGCCGTAGACCTCGCTGGTGGAGGCGATCAGGAAGCGCGCGCGCTTGGCCTTGGCCAGGCCGAGCGTGTGGTGAGTGCCGTAGGAGCCCACCTTGAGCGTGTGCAGCGGCAGGCGCAGGTAGTCGATCGGCGAGGCGGGCGAGGCGAGGTGGTAGACGAAGTCGACGTCCTCCTCGATGAAGTACGGCTCGATGATGTCCGCGCCCACGTGGACGAAGCGCTCCGGGTCGCGGATGTGCTCGATGTTGGCCAACGACCCCGTCTCGAAGTTGTCCACGCAGATCACGCGGTTGCCCCGCGCGAGCAGCTCGTCGCAAAGGTGCGAGCCCAGGAAGCCGGCGCCGCCGGTGATCAAGCAGGTAGCCATCGTGAGGAAGCTTAGTGATCGACGCCTCTATGCTTTCTGTCATGGCCGCAACGGAGGAGCATCTGACAGTCGCGCCGATCGTGGGACCCGACGATCCGCGCCGCTTCACCGACTCGGGCATCGAGATCGCGGAGCTCTACACGCAGGACGATCTCCCCGAGAGCCTCGACCTCGGCGAGCCGGGCGAGTTCCCCTACACGCGCGGCGTACACCGCGAGATGTACCGCAAGCAGACGTGGACGATGCGCCAGTACGCGGGCTACGCGTCGGCGAAGGAGTCAAACGAGCGCTACCGCTATCTGATCTCCAAGGGCTCCACGGGGCTGTCGATGGCCTTCGACCTGCCGACGCAGCTCGGCCTGGACTCGGACAACCCGCGCTGCCTGGGCGAGGTCGGGCGCACGGGCGTGGCGATCGACACGATCGACGACATGCGCACCGCCTTCGACGGGATCCCGCTCGATCAGGTGTCCACGTCGATGACGATCAACGCTCCCGCGGCGTGCCTGCTGCTGCTGTACGAGCTCGTCGGCGAGGAGCAGGGCGTGCCGAGCGAGAAGCTGCGCGGGACCACCCAGAACGACGTGCTGAAGGAGTACATCGCGCGCGGCAACTACATCTATCCGCCCGGTCCCACGATGCGCCTGACGACCGACCTGTTCCGCTACTGCCACGAGCGCGTGCCGCGCTGGAACACGATCTCGATCTCCGGCTACCACTTCCGCGAGAAGGGCTGCTCGGCCGTCCAGGAGGTGGCGTTCACGCTGTCGTCGGGGGTCGCCTACGTGCAGGCGGCGATCGACGCGGGCCTCGACGTCAACGACTTCGCGCCGCGCCTGGCGTTCTTCTTCAACGGGCACAACAACGTCTTCCAGGAGGTCGCCAAGTTCCGCGCGGCGCGGCGCATGTGGGCGCACATCATGCGTGAGCGCTTTGGCGCCACCAACCCCAAGGCGACGATGCTGCGCTTCCACACGCAGACGGGCGGTGTGACGCTGACCGCGCAGCAGCCGGAGAACAACATCGTGCGCGTGGCGCTGCAGGGCTTCGCGGCGGTGTGCGGCGGCACGCAGTCGCTGCACACCAACGGCTTCGACGAGGCGCTGGCGCTGCCGACGGAGCGCGCCGCCAAAATCGCGCTGCGCACCCAGCAGATCCTGGCCGACGAGTCGGGCGCGACCGACACGGTGGACCCGTTCGCGGGCTCCTACTTCGTCGAGTCGCTGACCGATGAGATCGAAGCGCGGGCGAAGGAGCTGATCGAGAAGGTGGACGCGCTCGGCGGCTCGGTCAACGCGATCGAGTTCATCACCGGCGAGATCGACGAGTCGGCGTGGGGATACCAGGAGCGCTACCGCATCGGACAGGACAAGGTCGTCGGTGTGAACTCCTACCAGGAGGACGACATCGAGGTCCCGGACCTGCTGCGGGTGGACCCCGAGTCTGAGCGCGAACAGCTCTCGCGCCTGGCGGCGTTCAAGGCCGATCGTGACCAGGCGCTCGTCGCGCGCCGGCTGGAGGAGCTGCGTGAGGTGGCGCGCGGCTCGGAGAACCTGCTGCCGGCGATCCGCCAGGCGCTCGAGGACCGTTGCTCGCTGGGCGAGGTGTGCGGCGCGATGCAGGACGTGTTCGGGCAGTACGCGCCCACGTTCTGACCATCCGGCCGGCGAGCGCGCGCATGGCGCACGTGAATGGCTAGGGTGCGCTCTGTGCTCGCCGCCCCCGCCGTCGTCTTCTACGAAGTGGTCCTGGCGGTTCACGTGATGGCCGTGGTGGTGGCCTTCGGCGTGACGTTCGCGTTCCCGATCGTGTTCGCGGTGGCAGCGCGCCACGATCCACGTTCGCTGCCGACACTGCACCGCATCGAGTACACGCTCGAGCGCGTGCTGATCAACCCAGGGCTGGCACTCGTCGTGATCGCGGGGATCTACCTTGCCAGCAAGGGCCACTACTGGAGCGACTTCTTCGTGCAGTGGGGTCTGGGCGTGGCGATCGCGATCGGGGCGTCGATCGGAGCAGTGACGATCCCAACGGCGAAACGCGCGGAGGCGCTCGCTCAGCGCGACGTGGCGGCATCGGGGGACGGCGAGATCGAACTGAGCGACGAGTACGGCGCGCAGACCCGCCGTCTGACGCTCGTGGGTGGATCGCTCAGCGCGCTCGTGCTGCTGACGATCTTCTTCATGGTCGCGCACATCGGCGCTTAGTCGGCCGGGCAGACCCCCCTTACGGTGTGTGCGCCGCAGCGCGACACGCGTCTTTGCTGCGATTTCTTGACACGTTCTCAGCACTTCTCTGACTCTTACCGTATTCTTAGGTGGCTTCTAAGCCTGGTACCCGGGGGGGTGTCCTGACCTCCGGAGGGATATAGCGAGACACGAACCATCGGAATGCACTCCCCACGGACGACCCCCACCGCCGCCGTCGAGCAGCCCGAGCTGCAGCGCTCCTCCCCGTCCCCGGACACGGTCGAGCCGGATGATGGGCGAGCCGCCCAGGCGGCCCTCGCAGAGCATCTGATCGCTCTGCATTTCGCCGCCCAGCACGAGGTTGAGGACCTGCGCGAGGTGCAGATCCCCCAGCTGGACTCGTTTCTACGCGGCCTGCTGTTCACCGACGGGACGGTGAGCCGGGCGCTCGAAGCGCACACCCTGTGCCGGGTAGCGGTCGAACCGGTCGAGCAGGAGCCAGGCCCTACGCCCGCGCGAATCGCGCGCCACCTGGAGCTCGCGAGCAGCGACCAATGTCTGCGGCGACGCGTGGTGATGAGGATCGGGGGGTCGCGCCTTACATCGGTGTGGGCGGAGTCCTACGTGGTGCCCCAGCGACTTCCGCCGGAGTTCCTCACCCGGCTGAGCGGTGACTCGCAGGGCATCGGCGGGTCGATCCAACAGCTGAAGCTGGAGAGCAGGCGCGAGCTGCTGTGGTTCGGGCTCGGCGCGCCCCCGCGATGGGCCGCCGAAGCGTCGGCGGCGACGACGACCCTCACGCGCGCGTATCGCGTCGTGACGCAGGGCCTTCCGGCCCTGTTGATCTGTGAGGCGTTCGCGGTGGAGATGGGCGCGAGCCATTACCACCTCAGGGCTCCGGCATCCGCCGCGGGTTGACATGGCGGTGAGCGATCGCGCCAACGCCAGCCTGGTGATCGAGCGCGGCCTCGAGGCGGCCGGCAGCGACAAGCTCGCATACGTGAGCGAGTGCGAATCGTTGACATACGAGCAGCTGCGCGAACAGGTGAATCGCATGGGCCACCTGCTGCTCAGCCTCGGAGTGACACGCGAACAGCGGCTTCTGCTCGTGCTCGACGACACGACAGCATTCCCGATCGCATTCTTGGGGGCGATGCGTATCGGCGCCGTTCCCGTCCCGGTCAGCGTCCGCGAGACGCCGGCGAACTTCGGTCACTTCGTGGAGGACTCCTACGCGGAGGTCGTGGTGTGCGACAGAGCGATGCTCGGAACGCTGAAGGACGCGCTGGCCAACCACGACGTGCGCTTCCTCGCGCGCGGCGCGCCTGAGGGGGCGATCGAGCTCGACGGCGCGCTCGCTGCACAGGATCGGGAGCTGGCGGTCGTGAGCATGCACCCCGACGACATGGCGTTCTGGCTCTACACATCGGGCTCGACAGGCAAACCGAAGGGCGTCGTTCACCTGCACCACGACATGGAGGTGACATGCGAGACCTTCGGACGCGAGGTGCTGGCGGTCCGCGAGGAAGACCGGCTGTTCTCCTCGACGAAGCTCTACCACTCATACGGCCTGGGCAACAGCCTCTCCTACCCGCTGTACTTCGGCGCGACGTCCATCCTGCTCGACGGCGCGCCGACACCCGAGCGACTGCTGCGCACCCTGCGCGAGCTGAGCCCGAGCGTGTATTTCTCGGTGCCCGCGCTGTACAAGCAACTGGTCGAGGACCGCGACGCAGAGGGCGCGCTCGACTCCGTGCGACTGTGCATCTCGGCGGCCGAGCCGCTGCCGCTGCGGACGTTCGATCGCTGGCGGGAGCGCTTCGGCCTGGAGATCGTGGACGGCATCGGCTCGACGGAGATGTTCACGGCTTACTGCTCGAACATGCCCGGCGAAGTCGTGCCGGGAACGACCGGCCGACCGGTGCCCGGGTATGAGATCAGGCTGATCGACGCGGACGGCCACGAGCTCGAGGGGCCGGAGGCGGGGACGATGGAGGTTCGCGGCGGCTCCCGCGCGGCCTACTACTGGCACGAGCAGGAGCAGACCGCGCGCAACATGCACGACGGCTGGTTGATGACGGGAGACCGCTTCAGGCGCCGCGAGGACGGCACCTACGTCTATGAAGGCCGCGCCGACGACATGCTCAAGATCGGCGGGCTGTGGGTGTCGCCGGTGGACATGGAGCAGGTCCTGATGGAACACCCTGCGGTCGCACAGGTGGGCGTGGTGGGGGTGGCGGTCAACGACCACAATCGCGTCGCCGCGTTCGTCAAGTGCAGCGCCACCGTGACCCCAGACGACCGGCTCGAAGACCTGTTGCGCAAGTGGTGCAGAGAGCGCATGCGCGACTACGAGTACCCGCACGTGATCCGCTTCGTGGAGGAGCTGCCGCAGACACTCACCGGCAAGGCGCGGCGCTTCATGCTGCGGGAGAGGATCGAGCGTGAATTGAGCGAGTCGAGCGGCCCGGCCCGGGCGTCCCAGACCGGGAGCGCCACCCTCGAGGGCGCCGCCGGCTCGCTGGCGCAGAGACTGCACGACCTGGATGAGAGCGAGCGCGAGCAGGCGGTTGTGGAGCTCGTGCTGGCGCACGTCTCGGCGGTGCTGGGTCAGACCTCGGTCGAGGCCGGCGACGCACAGCGCGCGTTTGAGGAGCTCGGCTTCGACTCGCTCACCGGAGTTGAGCTGCGCAATCGCCTGGAGAGCGCCACGGGACTGGCGCTGCTCTCCACGCTGACCTTCGATTACCCGACACCGCAGGCGCTGGCGCAGCTCCTGCGCTCTCGCGCGGAAGGGCACGAGCCGCTCACGGGCGAGTGGAAGCAGGTCAACGGACGATCGCCGAGCAGGCCAGACAGCGGCCGTGACGAAGGGCAGGACGCCTACCTGACCCGGGCGCTGGAGTCGGTCACACGCGACCCGTCCCCGCCGCGTATGCCGTCGGCCCCACTGGCGATTCGCATCAAGACCTCGCCATGGCTGCGCAGCCTGCTGCCAACACGCGTGGCTGTCAGCCGCGCGGAAAGCAGAGGTCGGCAGATGTGGGAGCACAGCGCAGAGGAGCGCGAGGACGCACTCGCCGCGATGGAGACGATCGTCGCAGGCACCGCGCGCGAGGACGAGCTGCAGGAGCTTGCGCGCCAGCATGTGATCGAGCGCAGCGTGGACCGAGCGCTGTTCTGGGCCCAGCCGTGGTCCACGAAGCTCGATGCGCTGTCAGCGCTACGGGTGCGAGAGGCCCTGGCGGAGCGACGTGGTGTGCTGCTCAGCGCGTGCCACGTCGGCCCCTTTTACCGCTTGCAGTGTGCTCGCACGTTCGACGATCGTGTCACCTACCTGGTTCCGGGACCGTGGTTCTTCGAGCAGCCGAAGCCTGGCTACTGGGGACGCAGACTCGCGCGCTGGCACAAAGGCATGAAGAGTCGGCCCGTCCCAGCCAGGGGGTCCTTCCGGCTGATCCAGGCACTGCTCGAACGGGGTGAGGCCGTGTTCCTGTTCTTCGACATGCCCGGCCCGAGAGCGACCCGCTTCTTGGGCAAGCGGGCGGAGATGGCGGAAGGCAACGCCCAGCTTGCGGTTCGCACCGACGCGCTCGTCCTGCCGATGCGCACACGGCGCGTCGGCCACCGCGTGTGGGTGGATGCCGCAAAGGCGCTGGACCCGCGGGAGCTGACGGGCGTGGAGGAGCTGCACAACGCGCTTGCTGCGGTGCACGAGCGCTGGATCCTCGAGGACCCCGCCGCGATGGAGGACCCGCGTCGCTCCGGCTGGGAGGACGGCGCGAGCCCGCAGGCATGGGTCGCTCCCGCTCGCCCCACGCCCACCTGACAGCCGCCGCCCATCTGGGCCTGCGCCGCGGGCGCATCAGAAGTCGGGCGTCGCGGGCAGACCGACGTAGTTCTCGGCGAGGCTGCGCGCGGCTGCGGGCGAGCGCGACAGGTATGCGAGGCGGGCGAGCTGCAGGCGTCGCTGAGATGGACTGCCACCAAGATCGTGCAGGAGCTCGGTCATGTAGTTGGAGAAGTCCTGCGCCCGCCACACCCTGCGCAGGGCCGTCTCGGAGTAGGCGTCCAGGGCGGCTGTGGATCCGCCGGCGTACCAGTCGGCGATGGCGGGCGCGAGCAGGCGCGCGTCGTTGAGCGCGAGGTTCAGGCCCTTGGCGCCGGTGGGAGGCACGATGTGGGCGGCGTCGCCCAGGAGGAACAGCCTGCCGTGACGCAACGGCTCGCAGACGAAGCTGCGCATCGGGGTGATGCCCTTCTCGAGGACGGGGCCCTCGTTCACGCGCCATCCCTCGCTGGCCAGGCGGACCTGCAGCTCCGCCCAGATGCGCTCGTCGGGCCAGTCCCCGATGCGCTCGTCTGCGGGAACCTGCAGATACAGGCGGCTGATGCGAGGGGAGCGCATCGAGTAGAGCGCGAAGCCGCGCTCGTGCCACGCGTAGATCAGCTCGTCGGTCGCCGGCTCGGCCTCCGCCAGGATCCCCAGCCAGCTGAACGGGTAGACGAACTCGTGCTCCGTGAGCACGCCGGCGGGAATCGACGGTCGGCATACCCCATGGAACCCGTCGCAGCCGGCGATCACGTCGCACTGCAGCTCCTGCTCCTCGCCATCCTGGGCGTAGGCGATGCGCGGCTGCGGGCTGTCGAGGTCGTGGACGGCGACGTCTGAGACGTCGAAGTGCAGCGCTCCTCCGCGCTGCAGGCGAGCGGCGATCAGATCCTTGACGAGCTCCTGCTGTCCGTAGATGACGATCCGCCTGCCGGTGAGCTCGGCCATGTCGATGTGCTGCGTGTAGCCCGGCTGGCGCAGGTACACGCCGCTGTGCACGAGGCCCTCGCGTGCTAGCCGCGCACCGACTCCGAGGTCCTCCAGCAGCTGGACGGTGTTGTGCTCGAGCAGGCCGGCGCGCACCCGCTGCTCTACGTAGGCGCGGGAGCGGGACTCGAGCACCACGGACTCGATGCCCGAGCGTTGGAGCATCAACGCAAGCGTCAGCCCAGCCGGCCCGGCACCGACGATGCCGACCTGCGTCCGCACGCGGCGAGGATATATCATTGCGTGACGGTGAGAGTTCGGGGGCGTGCGCGCTTGGCGCGGTGGTTGATGGGGTCATCCCCGGCGAGCAACGAGGAACTGTGGACCGCCGTCGATCGCTACATCTGCGATCGGATCATCCCGCAGGACCCGGTGCTGGACGCCGCGCTGGCGGCCAGTGCAGCGGCGGGGCTGCCGCCGATCGCTTCGAGCGCGACGCAGGGCAAGCTGCTGGAGCTGATCGTCCGCGTGCACGGAGCGAAACGCATCCTCGAGCTGGGCACGCTGGGCGGCTATGGCACGATCTGGCTCGCGCGGGGCCTTCCGCCGGACGGTCAGCTGGTGACGCTCGAGTACGACCCGCGCAACGCGGAGGTGGCCCTGGCGAACATCGCCGCGGCGGGGCTGTCGGAGCGCGTGCAGCTGCGCCAGGGCCCGGCGCTGGAGACGCTGTCCGCCCTGGAGGCGGAGGGCGACCGTTTCGATCTGATCTTCATCGACGCGGACAAGAAGAACGATGCGAGCTACCTGGAGTGGTCGCTGAAGCTGTCGCGTCCTGGAAGCTTGATAATCGCGGACAACGTAGTGGGTGGCGGGGCGATCATCGACGCCGACGCGCGCAACCCGTGGGGCGAAGACGGTGGCGTGGGAGGCGTGCGTGACTTCTATGAGCTGCTGGGCGCGGAGCCGCGCCTGAGCGCGACGGCGATCCAGACGGTCGGCGAAAAGGGTTACGACGGCTTCGCGCTTGCGCTCGTGACCTCGTGATCGGTTAGCAGCGCGCCGGCGCCACGAGCGGCTCCACCCGTTACGAGCGTCGCCCGGGCGTTACTCTGACGGCATGTCTGACGGCTATCGAGTTGCGGTCGTGGGAGCGACCGGCCAGGTGGGCACGCTGATGCTGACGCTGCTGCGCGAGCGCGCGTTCCCGGCCGACGAGATCGTCGCGTTCGCGTCCGAGCGCTCGGTGGGCAAGGAGCTCCAGGACGGCCTGGTGGTGCAGGAGCTGAGCGACGAGTCGATCCAGGGTTTCGACATAGCCCTGTTCTCCGCCGGCGGCTCCACATCCGGGGAGTGGGCGCCGAAGTTCGCAGCGGCGGGGGCGATCGTGGTGGACAACTCCTCGCGCTGGCGCATGCAGGACGACGTGCCGCTGGTCGTCAGCGAGGTCAACCCGGAGGCGCTGGCGTCCCACCACGGGATCGTGGCCAACCCGAACTGCTCGACGATGCAGATGGTGGTGGCGCTGAAGCCGCTCTACGACGAGGCGGGCATCGAGCGTCTGGTGGTCAACACATACCAAGCGGTCTCGGGCAGCGGCAAGCGGGCGGTGGACGAGCTGCTCGACCAGTCTCACGCCCTGTTGCACGAGCGCGAGATCGAGCCTCCGAGCGCGTACGCGCACCAGATCGCGTTCAACGCTCTCCCTCACGCGGGCTCGTTCGCGGCGGGAGACGACCACACCGACGAGGAGCGCAAGCTCATCAACGAGACCCGCAAGATCCTCGGCGACCCCTCCATCCGCATCTCCGCGACGTGCGTGAGGGTGCCTGTGGTCAACGGGCACTCTGAGGCGGTCAACGTGCAGACGCGCCGCGAGCTCAGCCCGGAGCGCGCCCGCGAGCTGCTGGCAGCGGCGCCCGGCGTGAGCGTGCTCGACGATCCCGACGCGGCGCTGTATCCGCTGGCGATCGACGCCTCCGGCAGCGACGAGGTGTTCGTGGGGCGCATCCGGCGCGACCCGGGGCACGAGCGCGCACTGGACATGTGGATCGTGTCGGACAACCTGCGCAAGGGCGCCGCCACCAACGCGGTGCAGGTGGCAGAGCTGTTGCACGAGCGCGGCCTCCTGAGCGCACGGGGCGCGCCCTCCGCTGCATAGAAAGGAATCGCGGGCGATCGCTCGAATGTCTCGAGTGATGATCTCCTCGGAGGTGCAGCGCACGCTGGTCAAGTCGCCACCGGAGCTCTGGTCGGAGCTGAGCGACCCAGCCGCCCTGGCCCGCCACCTCGGTGAGCTCGGCGAGATTCGCATCGTCCGCGTCGAGCCTGAAAAGACGGTGGAGTGGGAGGCCGAGAACACCACAGGCACGGTCTCGATCCAGCCGTCGGGGTGGGGAACGAAGGTGACGCTGAGCGTGACCCGCGAGCTGGTGACACCTGCACCCGACTCGGAGTCGCAGGCCGCGCCTGCGCAGACCGCCGCGCCTGCCGAGCCCGAAGCCGCTGAGATCGAGCCGGCCGTCGAGCTCAAGCCGGCCGTCGAGCTCGAGCCCGCCGCCGAGACCGAGCCCGCCCTGAGCGAACCTGAGCCAACTGCCGACCAAGCGACTGAGCCGACCAACCTCGAGACCCCCGAGCCGACGCAGCCAGCGCCCCGCCGCGGTTTCTTTGCGCGCCTCTTTGGTCGACGCCGCCGCGAGGAGATCACGGAGCCGGAAGCGCCTGCCGCCGTCCCGCGGGAGCCGGTTACACCGGACCCGGTCGCATCAGAGCCAGTCGCGACGGAGCCGCTTGTACCGGAGCCGAGCGCCGCCTTTGCGGCCGTGAGCGAGGCGCTGGCGCTGGAGGCGCTGGAGAGCCACGCGTTCGCAGATCCTCCTGGGCACGCACCGGCAGCCGAACCGTCGCGGCAGACCGACCACGCAGAGCCCGCGGAGGCGTCGGTACCCGAGAGCGAGGCGCAGCTGGACCAGAGCGCCGACATCGCGGCGGAGCTGATGGCAGCGGAGGAAGTAGCCGCGGAGGAGGTCGCTGCGGAAGAGGTGACGGCGGTGCTGGCAGCGGTGCTGGACCGCCTGGGAGCGGCGCACCACCGCCCCTTCTCGCGCTCTTAGCGCGCCTGTTGGGCGCGTCCGGACGCCGGGCGCGGATAACATCCGGCGCCGAATGGCAAGCACGCCCCACAATCGGCAGACGGACGCAGCGCTGCTGGCGACCTCGCGCAGCGGCCACCGCAAACCGCCACGCCAGAAGGCTCCGGAGACCTACGAGGAGAAGCTGGCACAGCTGGAGGAGCTGCGCACGGCGGCGCTGCACTCGGCTCCTGAGGCGGAGGAGAAGCAGCATGCGCGCGGCAAGTACACGGCACGCGAGCGCGTGGAGAAGCTGCTCGACCCGGGCTCCTTCCAGGAGCTGGACACGTTCGTACGCCACCGCACATACGACTTCGACATGCAGAAAAACCGCCCATGGGGCGACGCGGTGGTGACCGGCCACGGCACGATCGACGGTCGCACGGTTTGCGTGTTCAGCCAGGACTTCACGGTGTTCGGCGGCTCGCTGGGCGAGGTGATGGGCGAGAAGATGTGCAAGATCATGGATCTGGCGGCGAAGATCGGCTGCCCGGTGATCGGCATCAACGACTCGGGCGGCGCGCGCATCCAGGAGGGCGTCGTCTCGCTGGGCTCCTACGGCGACGTGTTCCTGCGCAACGTGCGCTGCTCGGGCGTGATCCCGCAGATCAGCCTGGTGATGGGGCCGTGCGCGGGCGGAGCGGTGTACTCGCCGGCGATCACGGACTTCATCTTCATGGTGAAGGAGACCTCGCACATGTTCATCACGGGCCCTGACGTGATCAAGACGGTCACGGGCGAGGAAGTGGGCTTCGAGGAGCTGGGCGGGGCGATGACGCACAACTCGAAGTCGGGCGTGGCGCAGTTCGCCTCCGAGGACGAGGACGCGTGCCTGGAGGACTGCCGCTACCTGCTGAGCTTCCTGCCGTCGAACAACCTGCAGAGCACGCCGCGCGTGCAGCCGACGGACGACCCCGAGCGGATGGACCCGGAGCTCGACCACGTGGTGCCGGACAACCCCAACAAGCCCTACGACATGCGCGAGGTGGTCAAGAGGATCGTCGATGACGAGGAGTTCTTCGAGGTGCACGAGCACTACGCGAAGAACATCATCTGCGGCTTCTCGCGCCTGGACGGCTACACGGTGGGGATCGTGGGCAACCAGCCGGCGCAGCTGGCGGGCGTGCTGGACATCGCGGCCTCGGAGAAGGCGGCGCGCTTCGTGCGCACGTGCGACGCGTTCAACATCCCGCTGCTGACGTTCTGCGACGTGCCGGGCTTCCTCCCGGGAACGGCGCAGGAGTGGGGCGGCATCATCCGCCACGGCGCGAAGCTGCTGTACGCGTTCGCGGAGGCGACGGTGCCGAAGGTCACGATCATCACGCGCAAGGCATACGGCGGCGCGTACGACGTGATGTCCTCGAAGCACCTGGGCGCGGACTTCAACTTCGCATGGCCGACTTCCGAGGTGGCGGTGATGGGGCCGGAGGGCGCGGTGAACATCATCTACCGCCGCGACATCGCCGGGAGCCCCACCCCGCAGGAGCGCCGCACCAAGCTGATGGAGGACTACAAGGCGCGCTTCGCCAACCCGTATACGGCAGCGGAGCGCGGCTACATCGACGACGTGCTCGTGCCACACGAGACGCGGCCGAGGCTGATCGTGGCGCTGCGCACGCTGCAGGGCAAGCGCGAGCCCGGGCCAAAACGCAAGCACGGCAACATTCCGCTGTAGAAGGACACAGGCCACGCCGGCGCGAGCGCGCGGACACCGGACACACCTAGGTCACACAAACGCGCCTAGGACACACCTCGTAACTACCATCGCGCACCAACTTCATGACGACACACACCCACCCCTCCTCCTTTAGAAAAGCCACAACCCTGAAGACCGGCGGTCGCGGCGGCTCCTCGCCCACGCCGGAGGAGGCGGCAGCAATCGTGGCGGCGCTGGAGCGCTTCATGCGCGCGACAGCCCCACCGCCCGCGAGGAACGCGCCCACCGACCCGGACGGCTGGCACGCGGCGGCCCTCCTGGAAGGCGTATCTCGGGATCCGTGGGCCACGAGCACCTCAGACGAGTGGCTCGGCGCCACCCCTGGATAAATACCTAAAAGCCGCTAGGCTTTAGCGCAATAACTGTCCACCGACCCGTGTAGTCGAACGCAGTTCGGACGGAGCACGTTCGGACGAGGAGGTTTTCGCACCCATGGAGCCAGGTTCCATCTCCGCCCAACGCGGCACGCTGGAGGACCCGGAGGTCCTGCAGAACGTGCCGGGGCACCTGATCCCGATCCTCGAGCAGGAGTTCGACGACTTCAAGACGGAGGCGGGCAAGTTCCTGGCGGGCGACATGCCGGAAGACGAGTTCATCAAGTTCCGCCTGAAGCAGGGCGTGTACGGCCAGCGCCAGCCGGACGTGCAGATGATCCGCGTGAAGCTGCCGTTCGGCGGGATCACGCCTGAGCAGCTGGAGTCGTTTGCGAACGTGATCGAGAAGTACGTGCCGCTGAACAAGGGCCACATCACGACCCGCCAGAACATCCAGATGCACCACATCCCGCTGCCGGAGGTGGAGAAGGCGATCCGCGAGCTCTCGGAGTCGGGGCTGTCCAGCCGCGAGGGCTGCGGCAACACGGTGAGAAACGTGACGGGCGATCCATGGGCGGGTGTGGCGGCAGACGAGCTGTTCGACATGACCCCCTACGTTGGCGCTTACGTGCGCTACTTCGTGCGCCACCCGACGACGCAGGCGATGCCGCGCAAGATCAAGACGGCGTTCGACGGCTCGGAGCAGGGCCGCGCGATCAGCGAGATCCACGACATCGCCTACCGTGCGCGTGTGAAGCAGATCGACGGCCGGGGCGAGGTCCGCGGCGCGCAGATGCTGGTGGGCGGCGGCACGTCGATCATGCCGCGTGTGGCGCCTGCGCTGTACGAGTTCGTGGAGCTGGACAACGGCGACTACCTGAGGATCGCAGAGGCGGTGTTCAGGATCTTCGACCGCCAGGACTGGCTGCGCGTGAACCGCGCGCGGGCGCGCATCAAGGTGTTCGTGGACAAGTTCGGCATCGAGGAGCTGCGACGCCAGGTGGAGGAGGAGCTGGAAGGCGACTGGGTCAACGAACGCGACTTCTCGGTGGAGCACCGCCTGTTCGTGGACGACGAGCGCGAGTCGGCGCCGGCGCCGCGGCCCAGCTACACGAGCCCCAACGGCGACAGCTCGGAGTTCGAGCGCTTCCACTCGGCGAACGTGGCGCCCCAGAAGCAGGAGGGCTTCGTCACCGTCGAGGTCAAGATCACGCGCGGCGACCTGGACCCGGAGCAGCTCCGCGGCCTGGCGCAGATCGTGCGCGACTACGCAGGCGGCTACGCGCGCACGACGGTGCAGCAGAACCTGCTGCTGCGCTGGGTGCGCCACGAGAGCGTGTACGAGGTGTGGCGCGCGCTAGGCGAGCTGGGCCTGGCTGACGCGGGCACGCGCGAGATCACAGACGTGGTGTCGTGCCCGGGCACGGACTCGTGCAAGCTGGGGATCACGAGCTCGATGGGCCTGAACCAGGCGGTTCAGGAGCGCGTCCAGGCGATGGACATCACGGACCCGCTGACGCGCGACATCCACATCAAGATGAGCGGCTGCCCGAACGGCTGCGCGCAGCACCACGTGGCGGACATCGGCTTCTACGGTGCGTCGATCAAAGTGGGCGACCACACGATTCCGGCGTACATCCCCCACGTGGGCGGGGTGTACGAAGGCGCGCCGGTTGCGTTCGGCACACGGCTGAAACTGCGGCTGCCGGCGAAGCGCGTGCCGGAGGCGATCGAGCGCTGGATCCGCCACTACGAGTCCAACCGCGAGGAGGGCGAGGCATGGGGGCCGTTCGCGCAGCGGGTGGGCACGGGCGAGCTGGAGGCGCTGGTGAAGGACCTGTCGCTGCCGGTGGACTTCTCGCTGGAGACCATGAACGAGTTCATCGACTGGAACAGAAGCGTCCCGTTTGAAGTGCAGCGGGGTGAGGGCGAGTGCGCGGTATAGGGCAAGGACGCGTCACAGACTTCAAGAACTCCATGAAACGAGACGACCAGATCAGATGCCCCAACTAGACACCCATATCGAGCCGGTGACCTCCTCCAAGATCGATCCGACATTCAGCCTCACGCACACACTGCGCGAGGCTGCTCGCCACGGCGAGCGCGCGGTGCTGCTGTGCTCCTTCCAGAAGGAGGAGTCGGTGCTGATCGACGAGCTGCTGCGCCTCAACGAGGAGATGACCCCCACCGCCCCCGGTGAGGCGGTGCGGATCGTGACGATCGACACGGGCGTGCTGTTCCCGGAGACGCTGGAGACGTGGCGCGCGTTCGAGCAGCGCTTTGGCGTGAAGATCGAGGTGCAGGACGCGAGCAACCCGGACAATCCGTGGAGCGGTCCGGAGCACTGCTGCTCGGCGGCGAAGGTGGCGGCGCTGGAAAGCTCGCTGGCGGACGCTGAGGGCTGGATCACGGGCATCCGCCGCGAGCAGGGCCCGACACGGGCTGCCACGGAGCTGATCGAACGAGACGCGAAACGCGACCTGTGGAAGTACAACCCACTGGCGCACTGGACGGACAAGGACCTGTGGCGTCGGATCCACGAGCGCAACCTGCCGTACAACCGGCTGCACGACCAGGGCTATGAGTCGATCGGCTGCGCCCCGTGCACGCAGCCGGGCTCCGGCCGCGAGGGCCGCTGGGCGGGAACCGACAAGACGGAGTGCGGTTTGCACGTAGAGGTAGTGGAACCGTGAGCGTGGCGACGCGCCCCCAGCTGAGCCACCTGCGCGCGCTGGAGTCCGAGGCGATCCATGTGATGCGCGAGGTGGCGGCGGAATTCGAGAAACCGGTGCTGCTGTTCAGCGGCGGCAAGGACTCGATCGTGCTGCTGCGCCTGGCGGAGAAGGCGTTTCGCCCGGCGCCGTTCCCGTTCCCGCTGATGCACGTGGACACGGAGCACAACTTCCCGGAGGTGATCGAGTACCGCGACCGCCGCGTGGCGGAACTGGGCGAGCGCTTGATCGTGGCGAGCGTGCAGGACTCGATCGACAAGGGCCGCGCGGTGGAGGAGACTGGCCCGCGGGCGTCGCGCAACAAGCTGCAGACGGTGACTCTGCTGGACGCGATCGAGGAGCACAGCTTCGACGCGGCGTTTGGCGGCGCGCGCCGCGACGAGGAGCGCGCGCGGGCGAAGGAGCGCGTGTTCTCCTTCCGCGACGACTTCGGTCAGTGGGACCCGAAGAACCAGCGCCCGGAGCTGTGGAACCTGTACAACGGGCGCATCAAAAAGGGCGAGAACGTGCGCGTGTTCCCGCTGTCGAACTGGACTGAGCTGGACGTGTGGGAGTACATCGACCAGGAGCAGCTGGAGGTCCCGTCGATCTACTTCGCCCACGAGCGCAAGGTGTTCGAGCGCGACGACATGCTGTACGCGTGGCGCGAGGGCACGGAGCTGATCGAGGGCGAGACGGTGTTCCCGGAGACGGTGCGCTACCGCACGGTGGGCGACATGAGCTGCACGGGCGGCGTGCGCTCACATGCGGCGACGCTGGAGGAAGTGGTCCTGGAGATCGCGGCGACGCGCATCACCGAGCGCGGCGAGACGCGTGCGGATGACCGCGTGTCGGAGGCGGCGATGGAGGATCGCAAGAAGGCCGGCTACTTCTGATGCGTGAGAGCGCCTTTTATGTGGGCGCGCTCCGCGCGCCTGGAGGCGTTCGCGCGGCCACACGGAGCGCACGGTGACCCTCGACCTGTTGCGCTTTACGACGGCGGGGTCGGTGGATGACGGCAAGAGCACGCTGATCGGCCGGCTGCTGTACGACTCCAAGCAGGTGTTCGAGGACCAGCTGGCTCAGGTCGCGCAGGCCTCGGAGCGCCGCGGCGGCGAGGGCACGCTGGATCTGGCGCTGCTGACGGACGGCCTGCGTGCGGAGCGCGAGCAGGGCATCACGATCGACGTGGCGTACCGCTATTTCGCGACGGCGAAGCGGCGCTTCATCATCGCGGACTGCCCGGGCCACCGCCAGTACACGCGCAACATGGTGACGGGCGCGTCGACGGCGGACGTGTCGGTGGTGCTGATCGATGCGCGCAGGGGCGTGCTGGAGCAGTCCAAGCGCCACGCGTTCATCAGCGCGCTGCTGGGCATCCCGCAGATGGTTGTGGCGATCAACAAGATGGACCTGGTGGACTACTCGCGGGAGCGCTACGAGGAGCTGGTGGCGGAGTTCGAGGCGTTCGCGCGCAAGCTGCGCGGTGGCAAGAACCCGCGCCAGGTGGAGATCTCCTACCTGCCGATGTCGGCGCTGAACGGCGACAACGTGGTGGAGCGCTCACCGCGGATGGCGTGGCACGACGGCCCACCGCTGCTGGAGTGGCTGGAGCAGGTGGAGGTGGCCTACGACCATCCCGACGACAGGCCGGCGCGCTTCCCGGTGCAGTGGGTGATCCGCCCGGCGACGAGCAACGGCACGTGCGAGGACTACCGCGGCTACGCGGGGCAGCTGGCGAGCGGCGCGCTGCGTCTGGGCGACGAGGTGGCGGTGCTGCCATCGGGCACGCGCACTCGCATCGCGGCGATCGACACCTACGACGGGGAGTTGGCGGAGGCGACGGCGCCGATGTCGCTGACGCTGCGCCTGGAGGACGACGTGGACGTCTCGCGCGGCGAGCTGATCTGCCACCCGGACGAGTCGCCGGCGGTGGCCCGCGAGCTGGAGGCGGACGTGTGCTGGATGACGGACGAGCTGCTGCGCCCGGGCTCGCGCTACCTGATCAAGCAGACCTCGCGCAGCGCAACCGCGGTGATCGACACGATTGCGGACATGCTGGACGTGCACACGCTGGAGCGCATCGCCTCACCGCAGGAGCTGGGCCTGAACGACATCGGCCGCGTGCGCCTGCGCACGAGCGCGCCGCTGGTGTTCGACCCGTATGCGAGCAACCGCCGCACGGGCAGCTTCATCCTGATCGACGAGTCCACTAATGGGACGGTCGGCGCGGGGATGATCGCGGCCGCCGCCGCCTGACGCGGTAATCGCCGAGCGCGACGGCGAAGCTCCCTCTGGACGGACGGCCATGTTCTGGCTGGAGCCGTGTGTATGCTCGCGTTCACAGGGGTCGCCGGGACCACATCACCGGTGCAGTGCGGGCGAATGCGGGGATTGGCATGGCACGGTTTCGACGGCTCATTTGCGCTTGCGTGGCGGCGTGCCCGATGGCGGTTGGCGCGAGCGCCGCCTCGGCGGCGACGTTCTATGTGAACCAACGCGGCACGACGACCACGACATGCCTCGCCAAAGGCAGCGAAGCGTGCCTGACGATCAACGAAGCGGTCGCGCGCGCCCAAAAAGCGGCTCCCCCGAACACGATCGAGGTCGAAACCGAGGAAGCAGACGAGCTGTACGCCGAATCGCTGAACCTCAACGCCCCCAGCGACGCCGGTCTCACGATCGTTAGCGATCCCGAAGCAGCAGGGGATGGGGTCGAGATCGAGAGCAAAAAAGCGCCGGCCGTCAGCACTCACGTGAAAGGAGCGATCACGCTGTCGAACCTCGAGATCACGCAGCTGCTGGCTCCAGAATCCTCCAAAATGGCGATCGCCGATCACGGAGGTGAACTGACGCTCGATGACGATGTCGTAGAAAACCAGGCGTCGGAAGGTTTGAGCGGCGTTACAGCGAGCGAACACGGCTCCTTGACGATCAACGGCGGCAGGGTGGTGATGGAAGACGGCGCGGCGGGCTACGCGGTTGAAGCCGACGAAGCGCAGCTCTCGCTCAGCGGCGTGACCGTAGTCGACGAAGGCCTCGGTCAAGCTGGCGGGATCAAGAGCCAGAAATCGACGGTGTCGGCGCAGAGCTCGAGCGTGACCGTGGAAGGCGGCGGGACCGTAGAAGACGTCGGGATCGTCGCCGAAGAAGACACCTCGGTCTCGCTGCAGGAAGACACTGTGCGTCAGGAGGGTGCCGCGCTCGGCGTCGCCTTGGAACAGTCGCCGACGACCGTCAACGGTCTCAATGTCAAAATGGAAGACGCGGCGAGCAAAGTCGAGGGAGTTGGCACCTCCGTCGCGAGCGCGACCTTCGAGCACCTCGAAGTTGGCGGGACGTGGCAGGGACCGCCGTTTCTCGGCATAGGTGGAGATATATCGCTCAGCGACAGCCGCCTGTCCGCGAACGCCGCCGCGGAGGTGCCGGCGCTGGAGTACGTCGGGATCGCGGAAGACACGGGCCTCGTGGTGCGACGAAGCGTCCTGCAGGCCGGTGAGCAAGCTACCCCCGGAGCACTCGTCGCCATCGACGGCAACGCTACGATCGACTCCTCGGAGATCTTCGGCGGCACGGACGGCGTGTCCTTCAAGAGCGAAGCCGAAGCTACAACCACGCTGACGCTCGCCGCCTCGACGATGGACGCACCGCCTGGATTCAGCGCCGAAAAACCGGGTGTGGTCGGAGTCGGCGCCGAAGCCCTCGGGACGCACGGGAGTTCTGTGAACGTCACGATCGAGGGCTCGATCGTGCCCGAGGCGCAGGTCGCGACTACAGCCGCCGGGGATCACGCGACGGTGTCTTGCACCTATTCCGCGGTGCCGAGCCAGATCCAGACGGCGAACACAGCCGCACACGAGGGCGAAATCGGCTGCGGTGCCGGCTCCAACGGCAACACCAACTCGAGCTCCGAAACCACCCCGCTGTTCGCTGAACCGCTCAAAAACCGCGAGCTGAGCGCGTCCTCCAGCGCGATCGACAGCGTGCCCGTCAGTGCCATCACTCTGCCGTTCGGCCTGATGCCGTCGAGCACGGACCTCGAAGGCAACCCGCGGTTCGAAGGCGTGAACTGCGTGCTGCTGCAGGACAAGGGAGCGCTGGAGCTGCCCGGCCAAGGGAAGGTCTGCCCGAGCGCTCCCCCGTCGAGCTCCACCGGTCCCCCGAGCGCCACCCCGACCCTGACGAAACCGCTCACGGGCATTCTCACCACCTTGACGCTCTCGCCAAGCGCGTTCTTCGCAGCCCGCTCCGGCGCCACTGTCTCTGCCGTGGCGGCGAGCAAGAGGAAGTACGGCACCAAGATCACCTACCGCGACAGCCAGGCCGCCACCACGACGTTCACGGTGCTGCTGGAGACGAGCGGCCGCAAGCACGGCAAGACCTGCCAAAAGCCCTCCAGCAAGAACAAACACGGCAAGCGCTGCACGCTGCTGAAGAAGGTCGGGACCTTCGCCCACACCGACATAGCCGGCACCAACAGCCTGCACTTCAGCGGACGCATCAAGGGAAAGAAGCTGCCGGCCGGCACATACGAGCTGCAGGCCGTTGCGCACGACGCCGCCGGCAACGGCAAGCCGGTCGAGAAGAGCTTCAAGATCGAGGGTTGATGAGCACAGGCGTGCAATTCACGATCTGCTCGCCGCCCGCGAGCTTGCCATCCGGGTGGTGATCCTGGTGGTACACTGTCGCCCGTGCCCACTTCCCACCCTCGTATCCAAGTCACGCTCGACCCCGAGTTCGCGAGCGCCGTCGACCGTGCCGGCGCACATCTCGACAGCGCTCACGGGCGCGCTGGGCTGATACGCACACTGGCGTTGCGCGGCGCCGAGGAGATCTCCCGCCAAGCCGACAGCGAGACACGAGCTCGTACACAGGCGATCGAGGAGTTGCTCGTGTATGACTTCTCGCAGCTCGGCGATGTCGTCGCGAAACGCGAATCGGACCTGCCGGACAAGCTGCCCCCGTCGCAGCGGTCACGACCAACGTGAGGTATGGCACAGGCGTCGCGCTCGTCGTGGACACCTCAGCTTGGGCGCGCCAGCATCATCCGAAGGTCGCCGCACACTTCCGCGACACGGCACAGGCAGATCTACTGGTTGGTTGCCCGGTTGTGGCGCTCGAGCTTCTCACCACGGCAAAGGACGAGGCCGAGCACGACTTGCTCGCCAAGCGCCTGAGCTCGCTGCGCCAAGCGCCCATCACACAAGGAGTCTGCGCTGCGGCCCTGACCGCCTCTGGCGAGCTGGCGAGCGCGAACCATCCTCGCGTGCCCGTCGCCGACTACCTGATCGCCGCCGCGGCCGCCGAGCGGGGTTTCGGCGTGCTCCACTACGACCACCACTACGACACGCTCGCCGACGCGCTCGGCTTCGAGAGCGTATGGATCGCTCCGCCCGGAACGATCTGACATGCGCCAGCTCGAAGCCAGCCCGCGACTCTGCGGTGAGGCCCTCCGGGCCGCCTCTTAAATAAGCTGTCGGGCCAGATGTTCTCCAAGGTCCTCATAGCCAACCGCGGCGAGATTGCCGTGCGCATCATTCGCGCGCTCGACGAGCTCGGCGTCGCAAGCGTCGCCGTGTACTCGGAGATCGACCGCGACGCGCCACACGTCAAGCGCGCCACCGAGGCCTACAACCTCGGGGAGGGCCCCGCCTCCGAGAACTACCTGAGCGTCGAGAAGATCCTGGACGTCGCCAAGCGCTCAGGCGCCGAGGCGATCCACCCCGGCTATGGGTTCCTGGCCGAGAACGCGCCGTTTGCCCAGGCATGCGAGGACGCAGGCGTCGTCTTCATCGGGCCACCCGCCAGCGCCATCGAGGCGATGGGCTCAAAGACGCGCGCCCGCGAGCTGATGCAGGCCGCGGGCGTGCCGATCGTGCCCGGCACCACCGAGCCGGTCGCCACCGTCGCCGACGCGCTGCGCATCGCCAAGGAGGAGATCGGCTTCCCCGTCGCCGTCAAGGCCGCCGGCGGGGGCGGCGGCAAGGGCTTTCGCGTGGCGCTGTCCGAGGACGAGCTCGAGGGCGCCTTCGAGGGATCCAGCCGCGAAGGCGAGAAATTCTTCTCCGACCCCACCGTCTACCTCGAGCGCTACATGCACGACCCCCGCCACGTGGAGGTCCAGGTGCTGGCCGACCGCCACGGCAACGTCATCCACCTCGGCGAGCGCGACTGCTCCATCCAGCGCCGCCACCAGAAGGTCATCGAGGAGTCTCCCGCGCCCGAATGGGTCGTCGATCCGCAGATGCGCGAGCGCATCGGCAAGATCGGCGTGGAGGCAGCCAAGGCGGTCAACTACGTCGGCGCCGGCACCATCGAGGGCCTCTTCTCGGTCGGCGAAGGTGCATCCGAGCCCCAATATTTCTTCCTCGAGATGAACACGCGCGTACAGGTCGAGCACTGCGTCACCGAGATGACCACCGGCGTAGACATCGTCAAGGAGGGCATCAAAGCGGCAGCCGGCGAGGAACTCGCATACGCGCAGGCCGACATCGAGCTGCGCGGGCACGCCATCGAGTGCCGCATCAACGCCGAGGACGCCTCCAAGAACTTCGCCCCCGCCCCCGGCAAGATCGGCGTCTACCGCGAGCCGCGCGGCCCCGGCGTGCGCGTCGACTCGGGCGTGGAGGAAGGCGGCGAAGTCTCGCCCATGTACGACCCCATGGTCGCCAAGCTGATCGTGTGGGACGCCGACCGCGAGCAGGCCACCGCGCGGATGCTCCGCGCGCTGGGCGAATACGAGATCGAGGGCCTGAAGACGCTGATCCCCTTCCACCAGGCGCTGCTGGCCACGAAGCAGTGGGCCAAGGGCGAGACCTGCCGCGACCTGCTGGAGGACAAGAAGTGGCTGAAGACGCTCGCCTTCGCACCGCCCATGCCGCCTACCGACGACGACGAGCCGGAGAACGTCGAGCAGACCTACGAGGTGGAGGTCTCCGGCAAGCGCTTCGATGTACGTGTCGTCGGCCCCCCGTTCGGTGGCGGGGTCGTGCTCGGCGCTGCCGCCCAGAACGGCGGTGGTGGTAGCGCGACACGCAAGGCCCCCAAGCGCGGCGAGCGCAAGTCATCCAGCGGCGGCGGGCCGGACACCCTTCCCTCGCCGCTGCAGGGAAACATGTGGAAGGTGCTCGTCAAACAGGGCGATGAGGTGCAGGAGGGCCAGCTGCTGTGCATCATCGAGGCCATGAAGATGGAGAACGAGATCACCGCACACAAGTCGGGCAAGATCACCGAGCTGCCCATCACGGAGGGCGCGCCGATCCAGGCCGGCGCGCCGATCGCCACGATCGTCTCAGCGGAGTCCAGTTAGCTGGCTCCGGGGGACACCCGTGCTGCCGGAGGTCTCGAGCTCATGAGCAACTGGGTCCAAGTCGCATGCGGTGTGGGGCCCACTGCGAGCCCCACACCAGTTCACTGATTCCGCCAAGCTCACCGTGCGCTAGGTGCCTTTTGTTATTAACGTCGCTTCTTCGTATTCGAAGTTCTCCGTGGAGGAGATCCATCCTTCTTCACCGAACGCTGTCAATTTGGGTAACATCAGTTCGGCGCCTTCGCAGAGCGTCCCTAATAAGCACACGGTTTTGATCGCCTGTTTGCCTGATAGGAGCGCGAATACGAATTCCCCTGGCAACTGTTTCGCGGTGTAAATCCTAACCCCAGCGGCCACCGACCCTGTTACAGCTGTTTCTGTTATACATGAGCCTTCGATAGTGAGCCACTGCCTTCCGCTTGTCGGTAAGAATTCTAGACTCACTAAGCTTTCGACCTGGGCGTAGGGCGACCAGCCGAGCTGACCCATCAGCGTATTGGTCACTATTTCTTCCGCTCCACTTGCGCCTTTGCTTTTGGCACTGCACCGTTGTCCGGTTTCTAAGTTTTCCGCTGTACATTCTTCCCATTTGAATTTGACGTTTTTTACGCTCATAGTTTTGTCGCCACCGTCTTCCCCACTGAACTTCTCTTTATTACACGGTATCATCGCATCGATCGTAAAGAAGGTAAACGTCCCTTTTTCGCCTTTGAACCCATTTTTCGTGCTTGCTTTGATGAATTCCTGACCACCATGCGCGAGCGCCGTGGAGGCCATGAGAACACTAAGCACCGAGCCGATTACGAGGACAGTCATATACCTTGTAATGCATCGCATCTGTGTTACCCCCTTCTGTGCGGAGCACAAGGCAGCGGAGACGCGAGCCGTCAGTGAGATACCCGGACCCACCACGGTGTGCTTTCCTATAGCTATCGGCCAGCCTCAGACTGCTGGCTGCCTACGTAGGCTGGGCGGTGATAGCAGATATGGCTCACCGGCGCAAGACCAGCGAATGGTCGCGCCCGCGCCATAACTCGGCCCACCCCACCACAGTCCTGCAAACAACTCGAATCCTGAGCGGTTGGCCTCCACCCCCAGATAGAGACACACCCTTTATTCTTCGCGCCCCGCACCGGTAGCTTTGCACAGGATCGCTCTGCGTTAGTGGGAGGTGGTGCTCGTAAGACGCCAGCGCTACCTCAGGCTTCCTGTTCAGCGTTTTCCTACCGCCACGACGTTCTCCGCGTGAATTGCGCGTTGCTGGCGCGAACGCCGACCGCTCGGCAGCTCGGCCTCGGCTCCGCGCTCGCGAAGCTGGTCGAGGTAAATGAGATCCTCCTCGAGGATTACGAGCGCACGAGCGCCGTCCGTCACAGGACCGTGTCCTGGCACCACGTGCTCCGCCTGGCGCACCAGCGGGCGCAGACGCTCGAGGGTCGCCACGTACGCCTCTACGGTGTCGCCTGCGTTGAGAGCCGGGATCTCGACGCTGGACAGGTAGTCCCCAACGACGAGCACGCCCGCCCACGGCATGTTGATGGCCGTACCGTCGATCGTGTGGCCGTCCGCCTGGTGCAGCTCGAGCTCGCTGTCGCCGATCTCGCAGCGCCCTGGCACTGGCAGCGCCTGCAACGACCCGAGCGCCAGCGGGCGCGGCCGATCGATCATCAGCTCTTCATCGAACGTTCGCAGCCCGCGCTGAGCCTCCCCCGGCGCCGCCTGCAGCCGCTCCGCCGTGCTTTCCGCGCAGCCGAGCGCAACGGCAGGAAACGCGAGGCGCCCGAGCAGGTGGTCCCAGTCCCCATGGGTAGCCAGCAGCCCGCTGGGCTGCGGAAACTGGGCCTGCTCGAGCAGCGTGGGCAGCGCGTCCAGCTCGTCGGGGAGAACGGGCGAGTCGATCACGAACGTCTCACCGGCGCTGTCGCCGCCCTCGGCGCCCGCGACCGTGCCGCGAACGACCACGCAGTTGACCTGCAGCAACGCGCTCGTGACCACGAGGACGTCGCGGTGGAGCGATACGGCCCGCACGCGCGGGACGTTAGGCGACGCCGAGGAGTTTGGCCGCCTCTTTGAGGCTGGTCACCTCGGCAGTGGGCTTCTTCTGGGAGGAGTCGAGCGTCTCCTTGTTGCGGTTGACCCAGATCACGGGCACCCGCTGTTTGATGCACGGGACCACGTCGTGGTAGTGGCTGGCGGCCACGTGCACCCAGCCGCGCTTGCCGCCCATGCGCCTGGCGCACTCGGTGAAGTGGGGCAGTTCCGGCTTGTAGGAACGCACCTGCTGGGCGGTCACGACCAGGTCGAAGTCCGTTGCAATGTGCCGGCGCGTCTGCCCCAGCAGCTTGTCGTCGATGTTCGACAGCAGGCCCAGCTGGTACTTCTTGGACAGCTTCTGCAGCTGCGGCGCGGTTTCCTTGAACGGCATCCAGCGCTGCACCGAGTCGGGCAGGAAGCCCGAACGCGAGGGCTCCAACGCCCACTCCAGGCGTTTGGCGATCTCGATGGCGGTGCGACGCAGGACCTCCGCGTAGAGCTCGTAGGAGCCTCCCTCGATTTCGCGTGAGATCTCGTGGAACATCGGCAGCAGGACGGCGCGATCGATCTGCACGCCATCTCTGGCGGCCTCTTTGGCGAAGGCGTCGTAGATCCCGCTCTCCCAGTCGATCAGCGTGCCGTATACGTCGAAGGTGACGAATGTGACGTTCTTTGGGATGGGCATCGGCGGGCATTATGCCGTGCCGGGCCCCCTCGGCGCGGTGCGCCACCCTCGGGCGGGGCTGGCGGCACGCGATCGTTCACGTTGCGTTAGAGTCCCGCGCCGCTAATGGACCTCTTGGAGTACCAGGGCAAGCAGCTGTTCGCCCGCCACGGATTGCGGGTCTCTCAGGGCAAGCCCGTCACCACCGTCGAGGACGCCGTTACCGCGGCGGCCGAGGTGGGCTACCCCGTGGTCGTCAAGGCGCAGGTGCTGATCGGCGGACGCGGAAAGGCCGGCGGCGTGAAGCTCGCAGCCGACGAGAGCGCCCTGCGCGAGCACGCCGGCAACATCCTCGGGATGGACATCAAGGGCCACATCGTCCGCAAAGTCTGGATCGAGCACGCCTCGGACATCGCCTCCGAGTACTACGCGTCGGTGCTGCTCGACCGCTCCGCCAAGCAGCCGCTGGTGATGTTCAGCACGGAGGGCGGCGTGGACATCGAAGAGGTCGCCGAGAAGACGCCGGAGAAGCTGATCCGACACCACGTGGACGCGCTGAGCGGCCTCTCGCGCGGGGAGGCGGTCGAGATCGCCACCAAGGGCGGAGTCGACTCCGACGTGATCGATGGCGTCGCCGACGCTCTTGTGGCGCTGTATGAGGTGTGGCTCCAGGAGGACGCCACCCTCGCGGAGATCAACCCGCTGATCGTGACGCCGGACAGAGAAGTCAAGGCGCTCGACTCGAAGGTCTCGCTCGACGGCAACGCGCTCTACCGTCACCCCGAGAACCAGAACCTCTCCGACAGCGAGAACGAAGACCCGATCGAGCGCCGCGCCAAGGACGAGGGCGTCCAGTACGTCAAGCTCGACGGCGACATCGGCATCCTCGGCAACGGCGCCGGGCTGGTCATGTCCACGCTCGACGTGGTCGCGCAGGCGGGCGGCGCGCCCGCCAACTTCCTCGACGCGGGCGGCGGCTCGAACGCCGAGAAGATCAAGCAGGCCGTCGACCTGCTGCTCGCCAACGACGCCGTCAAGGCGGTGCTGTTCAACATCTTCGGCGGCATCACCCGCTGCGACGAGGTAGCCACCGGGCTGATCGCCGCCTTCGAGGAGATCAAACCGTCGGTCCCGTTCGTCGTCCGCCTGGATGGAACCAACGACGTCGAGGGACGCAGGCTGCTGCAGGAGGCGGCGCTGCCCAACGTGCACGCTGCCAAGACGATGAACGAGGCCGCGGAGATGGTCGTTGCACTTGCCGCCGGCAACGCAGTGGGAGGGAGCGCCTGATGTCCGTCCTCGTCGACGAGAGCACGCGCCTGTGCGTGGCCGGCATCACCGGCCGCGAGGGCACCTTCCACACGCTCAACAACCGCAACTACGGCACGAACGTGGTCGGCGGCGTGACCCCCGGTAAGGGCGGCCAGGACGTCGACGGGATCCCTGTGTTCGACAGCTGGGAGCAGGCGATGGCGGAGGCCCAGCCGAACACGGCGATGATCTTCGTGCCGCCGCGCTTCGCCGCCGACTCCATCCTGGAGGCTGCAGCGGCGGGGGTCGCGCTCGTGATCGCGATCACCGAGGGCATCCCCGCTCACGACGAGCTGCGCGTCTACAACACGCTCGAGCGGGACCATCCGAAAACAAGGCTCATCGGCCCCAACTGCCCGGGCATCCTCTCGCCGGGCAAGGCGAACGTGGGGATCATCCCCGCGTCGTTCTTCAAGGCGGGCAACGTCGGCGTGGTCTCGCGCTCGGGCACGCTCACCTACCAGATCGGAAACGAGATCGCCCAGGCCGGCTTCGGCTGCAGCTCGATCGTGGGGATCGGCGGCGACCCCGTGCCCGGCTCCTCGTTCGTCGACGTGCTTGGCCTGTTCGAGGCCGACCCCGAAACCGAGCTGGTCGTGCTCTCCGGGGAGATCGGCGGATCGGCCGAGGAAGAGGCAGCGGACTACATCGCCGAGCACATGAGCAAGCCGGTGGTCGCCTACATCGCCGGCTTCACCGCGCCGGCCGGCAAGCAGATGGGCCACGCCGGCGCGATCGTGTCCGGCAGCGCCGGCACCGCCGCCGCCAAGGCGGAGGCGTTCGAAGCGAAGGGCGTACGCGTAGGACGTACCCCCACCGAGACCGCCGGCATCGCCGTCGAGGTGCTTGGCGGCAGCTCCGTCGGCGCCTCCTGAGCGCCCGACCGCGCCTCGTGCCGGCCGGTACGCTTGGCCTCGATGGACCAGGAGGTCGCGAGGACACTTGGCGAACTGGAGCGAAAGCTCCTCGAGCTCGAACACACCCTCGAGTCCATGCGCGGCGACGAGCGGCCGCCCTCGCCGCCGCAGCCACCGCCAGCCCGCGAGCCTCCGCCGACGCCGGCGCCGCGGGGCTTCGGCTCGAGCAGGATCGTGGATGAGACGATCGAGCTCTCCGCACCTGCCGCTCCGCCGACACCAACGCCGACACCCTCGAGCGTGTCGCGAGCAACGACCGCGGTCGCACCATCAGCCCAGGCCCCTCCGCCGCCCGCCTCGCAACCCCCACGTGCCCCCCAGAAACCCCCACGTGCCCCCAATCCGCCGAGCCCTGTGGAGCTGCTGCGCTTCCGCGATCGGCTGGAGCAGGCGGCCCGTGAGCTGACCCACGACTACGACGAGCTGCTCGGACGCCTATCCTACGCCGCTGTGGCAACCACGACCGGACCCACCATCTCCTTCGCCCGCGGCGCTCCATCGCTCGACATCGTCGACGTGGACGGCCTGCGCGACGCCGCCGTGCGCGCCTTCGAGAGCGACCCTGCGGGCACGACCGCATACGGGACCGCCGTCGGCTACCCGCGCCTGCGCAGCTGGATCGCAGATCGCCACGGCGTGGAGCCGGAGCGCGTGCTGGTGACCAACGGCTCGATGCAGGCGGACGCGTTCCTGTTCGAGCAGCTCGTGCGCTCGGGCGACGAGGTGATCGTGGAGCGCCCCACATACGACCGCACGCTGCTGTCGCTACGCGGGCGCGGGGCTCGGCTGCACGCGGTGGAGCTGCAGCCCGATGGGATCGACACGGACGCGCTCGCGGAGCTGCTCAGTCCCAGCGGTGGCGCTGCCCACCCGACGCTTGCGCACATCATCCCCAACTTCCAGAACCCCGCCGGCTACACGCTGTCGCTGCAGAAGCGCACGCGGCTGCTCGAGCTGGCGGCCGACCACGGCTTCATGGTGTTCGAGGACGACCCGTACGTGGATCTGCGCTTCAGCGGCGAGACCCTGCCGACGATGCTCTCGATGGACCCCGAGCGCGTGGTGTACGCGTCGTCGTTCTCCAAGACGGTCTGCCCGGGCATCCGCGTCGGTTACCTCGTGGGCCCACCGGAACTGATCTCCTCGATCGCCCAGCTCGCCACCAACACGTACATCTCACCGAACATGGTCTCCCAGTCGATCGTGTACGAGTTCTGCGCCTCCGGAGCGATCGACCGCTCGATCGAGACGGTCAAGGCCGCGCTGGCCGAGCGCGCGCAGACGCTCGCGGACGCACTGCGCAGCGAGCTCGCGGACGCCCAGTTCGTCCAACCCCAAGGCGGCTACTTCATGTGGGTGACGATGCCACAGGGCACCGACGTCGCCGCTCTGTACAAGGCCGCCGCCGACCGCGGCGTCGCCTTCGTGAAGGGCACCGACTTCCTGCTGGAGGGCGGCGAGAACACGCTGCGCCTCGCCTACTCCGGCGTGACGCCCGAGCAGATCCACACGGGCGTCTCGCGGCTGGCTGAGGCCTACCGCTCGCTCTAGCGTCCGTAGCGCTGGCCGAGCACCAGCTGCTCAGGCAACGCGGTGCGAGCCGGAGGCGATGGATCGGCGATCACCGAGACTGTCTCCGCGACGCTGGCCGTCACGCCTATGAGCGTCCCGTCGTCCGCGCGCACGGCCACATGCGCGTCGTCGCGCTCCGCCAGCGTGCCCCTGAGCCCGGGCTCCAGGCCCGAAGCCTTCAGGTAGTGAAGGAGATCCTCGGCCTCGTTCTCGAAGCGCAGTATGCGCACGGAGGCTCCAAGCTCGACGTCCGCCAGCGGTACGCCCGCTAGGCGCGCTCCGGCGACGATCGGGTGTCCGTGCGGGCATGTCTTGGCATCGCCGATGGCCGCGAGCATGCGCTCCTCGAGCACCGGCGACATCGCGTGCTCGAGGCGCTCTGCCTCCTCGTGCACCTCGTCCCATGGCACCCCCAGAACGTCGGTGAGGAAGCGCTCGATCAGACGGTGCCTGCGCACGATCCCCTCGGCGTGCGCGGCGCCGCTCGCGGTGAAGGCGATGGCGCGATTGCTGCCGCGCGTGATGTAGCCGTCGCGCTCGAGCCGCCCGATCATCTCGTGGACGGTCGGCGCCGAGAGCTGCATCGCGCGCGAGACGTTCGCGCCGGTCATCGGCAGCCCCGCCTCCTGCAGCCAGAACAGGCTCTGCAGGTACTCCTCCTCGGCGACGGTCGCCGTCGTGTGGCTCTCCTCGCTGTTCACGACGGTGATGCTAGACGACGCCCTGCGCGGCCGGCGCTCAGCTGTAGAGCTGATCGAACGTGCACTCGCGCGGGGGCTTGTCCTCGCGCCAGCGGCGCAGCTTTGCGCCGTGGCGAATGCGGCCCGCCGAGACGTGGTCGAAGTCGATCTCGACGACCAGCTCTGGGCGCAGCGCCACCCACTCCAGATCCTTGCCCGCGCTCCAACGACTGGGCTCGGCGGAGCCGCGTTCCCCCGACTCATACGGCGCGAGGAAGCCCACCAGGCGCTTCTTCTCAGCGACGCTCAGGCCCGAGCAGTGCCCCACCACTCGCAGCTCGCCCTCGGCGTAGAGGCCGAGGATCAAGGCGCCGACCGTCTCCGGCTCCTTGCCCGGCCGCCAGCCGACGACCACCGCGTCGATCGTGCGCACGCGCTTGACCTTCGCCATTCCTTTGCGCTCGCCCGGGCGGTACGGCGCCGAGCGTTCCTTGGCGATGGCGCCCTCAGCGCGTTGCAGCCAAACCTCCGCCTCCTCGGCGCTCCCGACCGTCCGCATGAGGTCCACCGGCGCGCGGGCGAACGCCTCGCCCGCCAGCAGCGCCTCGAGCGCCGAGCGGCGCTCGGAGAAGGGGCGCTCGAGCAGCGATTCCTGTTCGTGCGCGAGTAGGTCGAAGGCCACGTAGACCGCCGGCGTCTCCACCGCCAGGCGCTCTATGCGCGAGACCGCCGGATGGATCCGCTGGCCGAGCGCGTCGAAGTCCTCGCGGCCGTCGGCGTCGCGCACGACGATCTCTCCATCGAGCACGTAGCGACCGGCCGGGAGCGTGAGCTCAGGGAAGTAGCGGCCAAGTGGCTTGCCGTTGCGCGACTGCAGGAAGATCTCGCTGCCGTCCACGAACGCCAGGCAGCGGAAGCCGTCGAGCTTGATCTCGTAGCTGTAGTCGTCGCCTGCGGGGAGCTCCTTGCGCGAGAGCGCCAGCTGCGGCTTGATCGGGGGCGCCAGCGGGAGGCTCAAGCGTCCTTCTCCTTCGCTGCAGCCGCTTTGCTCGCGCCAGCCGGTTTGGCGTCGGCCTTGCGCGCCCTGCTCGGCTGCACGCGCGGTGGCTCGCCCTTCTGCTTGCGAAAGTGCGGCGGCCAGGGCGCGTCGCCCAGGCCCTCGCGCTCGTCGCGCGCGGCCAGCTCGAGCAGGCCGTCGAGGCGGCCGGCGTGCTCGTCGATCGTGGCCGACGGGTCGCCGCGCTCGCGCAGGCGCGCGGGAACAGTCGTCATCGTCAGCTCCGCCGGCTCGGCGTCTGCCACCTCGTCCCACTCCAGCGGGCAGGAGACGCGCGCGTCGGCGACCGCCCTTACGGAGTACGCGGAGGCGACCGTGCGGTCGCGCGCGTTCTGGTTGTAGTCGATGAACACCCCTTCGCGCTCCTCCTTCCACCAGCGGCTGGTCGCGCGACCGGGCATCCGTCGCTCGACCTCTCGCGCCAGTGCCAGCGCCGCGCGGCGCACTTCTTCGAAGCTCTCGCTCGGCTCCACGCGCACGTAGATGTGGATGCCGCGCGAGCCGGAGGTCTTGGGAAAGCCCAGCAGGTCGTGCTCCTCCAGGACGGCGCGGACCCCCAGCGCGACCTCGCGCACCTCCGCGAACGGAACACCCGGGCCCGGGTCGAGATCGACGCGCAGCTCGTCCGGATGGTCGAGATCCTCGCGACGCACCGGCCACGGGTTCCAGTCGATCACGCCCAGGTTCACGCCCCACACGAGGTGCGCGGCGTCGTTGGGCACGAGCTCGCGCGCGTGGCGTCCGCTGGGGAACGTCACCGTCGCCGTCTGCAGCCACTCCGGCGCGCCGTCCGGCACCCGCTTCTGGAAGAACGGCTTGCCGGCAACCCCGTCGACCCAGCGCTTCATCACCGTCGGTCGCTCGCGCAGATGGCGAACGACCGCCTCCTGGCACTCCACGTAGTAGTTGACGAGATCGATCTTCGTCAGCCCCACGTCCGGGAAGAACAACTTGCCGGGGTTGCTCACGCGCAGCTCCTGCCCGCAGACCTCGACGACGACGTGCTCCCCCCTCTTGGCGGCCATTGCTGGAAGGATGCCCGATCGTGCCGTCCCGCACCCTCACAGTCGGCATACCCCACAGGCTGCTCCTCGCCTGCGAGGCGTTCGGGCCGCGCCTGCCGGGCGCCGCCGTGGCCGAAGCGATCGCCCGCGGCGTCCAGGCCGGCGGTATGCCCGAGCCCGACGTCTGCCTCCTGGCGCCCGAGGCGCAGGCGGCGGTCGACGTGCGCCAGCTGCTGGACGATCTGGGCTTCGATGCCCGCATGCGCAGCGCGCGGGCGGTCGTGATCGCCGCCGCGCGACTGCACGAGCAGACGCTCGCCGGCAGCGTCGCGTTCGAGATCGCCACCAGGGCCCGCCAGGGCGGCGTGCCCGCCTACGCGATCGCCGCCGCGAGCACGCTCGTGGCGTTCGACGCGCGCATCCTCGACCTGCAGCTGATCCTGGAGGCGCGCACGCGCCACAGGCTCGTCGCTGCCGGGCGCGAGCTCGCCGAGCTGGCCTGAGCTACGCTCGCCCGGCGCATGGCAACCGAGCCCGAGCCCCATCCCAGCGGTCGCGCGCCGCGTGTGCGCTCGCTCTCGCCGGCCAGCCGGCGCGCCACGGTGATCGGCGCGGGATCGTTCGGGACGGCGCTGGCGCTCCTGCTCTCGCGCGGAGGGCTGCGCACGACGCTGCAGACGCGTACTGCCGAGCAGGCCAGCTCGATCGATCAGCAGCGAGAGAACCGCCAGTACCTGCCCGGCGTGGAGCTGCCCGCGCAGCTCCGCATCGAGCCCGCCTCAACGGGGGTGGCCCGCGCCGACTACGTCTTCCTGGCGGTCCCGTCGCGCGGCCTGGGCGAGGTGATCGAGAACCTCACCGCCTCCGGCCTTGGCAAACGCACCGCAATCGTCTCCGCCGCCAAGGGCCTCGTCCCGCCGCACGGGACGCCACCGACGATCTTGCTCACCGAACGTTTCGGCGCCGACCGTGTCGCCTGCCTGGGCGGCCCCGCTCATGCGCAGGAGATGGTGCATGCCGGCGCCGGGCTCGTGGCGGCCTGCGCCGAGGAGGAGCTCGCGCGCGCGATCGCCCAGGTCTTCACCCGTGCCGGCGTCGTTTGCGAGCTGTCGAACGACCCGATCGGCGTCGAGCTCGCCGGTGCCGCCAAGAACGCGGCAGCGCTTGCAGCGGGTGCAACGGAGGCTCAGGGCCTGAACGCCGCCGGCGCCGCCGCCGGGCACATCTTCGCCGAGGTCTGGCGCTACGCCGAGGGCCTGGGGGCACGGCCAGAGTCGATGATCGGCCTCGCCGGGGCCGGTGACCTGCTCGCAACGGCGCTGGCGCGAGAGAGTCGCAACCGCCGCGCCGGCGAGCTGCTGGCCGCCGGGGTGTCCGCCGCGGAGATCCCCGCGCGCATCGGCCAGGCGGTCGAGGCGCTCGAGTCCGTGCCGCTGCTCGCGCGCGCGTTGGAGGCAGCCAACGTTGCCGCCCCCGTCACCAGCGCCCTCGCCCGCCTGATCTCCGGAGAGCTCCCGCTGGACGAGTGGGTGGCGCTGGTGCGCGCGACCGTGCCGCCGCCCGCGCTCTGGCGCAGGCGCCCGAAACCCGGCTTCTGGCGGCGCGCATGGCAGCGGCTCGCCGGCACTCAGCGACGGTGATCGACCGCGTCGTCTCCCACTCCTTGCCACGGAGAAACGCTCGCCTTACGATGGCGAAATGGCCACTGTGCAGGCGAATTTCTCGGGATCGTCGGAGCCGATGCAGTGGTGGCATCACTTCGAGCAGCTGCTCGCGCTGAACCTGCCCGACCTCACCGGTAAGACGGTGCTCGACGTGGGGGCCCGCGACGGCTACTTCTCGTTCGCAGCGGAGCGCTTCGGCGCATCGCGAGTCCTCGCGATCGACAAGGGCAACTGGGGCAAGCCGGGCGGGAAGCGGAGCTTCGAGCGCTCCCGGAAGGCACTCGCTTCGCGCGTGGAGGATCTCGAGCTGGACGTGCTGGATCTCTCGCCGGAGGCGGTCGGTCGGTACGACGTCGTGCTGTTCCTGGGAGTGCTCTTTCACATGCGCCATCCGCTCCTGGCACTGGAACGCGTGGCCAGTGTGAGCAAGGAACTGCTCGTCGTGGAGACGCTCGTGGACATGACCTTCCTTCGCTCTCCCGCCGCCGCCTTCTATCCCTCCGAGACGCGCACAGAGAAGAGCAACTGGTGGGGGCCCAACCGGGCGGCCGTCCTAGGCATGCTCGAAACCGTCGGCTTCGCCAAGGTCGTGTCGTTCCCGTTAAAGCGCTTGACGGCCGCGCACCTGGTCGGCCTTCCCGCACGCGCCAAGATGGCCGGCGATCTCGTCCACTCGACGCCCAAGCGGGCGCGGCAGCGACTGGTCAAGGACTTCGCCCGGCACGCGCTCACCCAGAGCCATCTCGTTGCGCATGGGTTGAGGTAACCGTCAACCGCGAACCGCGCGACAGCTCCCTCCACTCCCTTTAGTGGGTGTCCTTTAGCTGCTCCGCGAGGTCTATCGGCGGCGTGAACGTGTAGCGGCGCCCCTGACGGCGTTGCACGAGCAAGCCCATCTCTACCAGTGCGATCAGGTCGGTTCTCGCGGTCTCGTGCGTCACGCCGTGGCTGGCGGCGTGCGTCTGGAACGCGTAGATGGCGTCTGGTACGCGCAAAGCGTTGGCGAGCAGCGCCAGCTGCCTGTGGTTGAAGCGTTCCGAGCCCTCGAGCAACACTTCGACGTCGCGGACGTCCTTGATCTTCTGCCGAAGATAGGTGTGTAGCTGCTCTACCGCCCGCTGGATGACCTCCAGCTGATAGACGATGAAGTAGGTCGCGTCGCGATCATCCGTCTCAGTGTGAAGAAATGAGCGGGTGTACTTACTCGGTGCGTGGCGCAGGATCCGCGATATGGACAAGTACTCGACCAGCCAATAGCCGTGGGTGCGCATGTACCAGTAGAAGAGGGCCCTGGCCGTACGGCCGTTGCCATCTTCGAAGGGATGGTCGTAAGCCAGCCAGAAGTGAAGCAAGATCGCTCGCAGGACCGGATGGATGAATCGGTCGGGACTGTCACCTTCGTTCGCGAAGTCGCACAGCGCCTGGAGACGGCCGGGCAGCTGCTCGGCCGGCGGCGGCGAATGGATGAGGGTTCCGTCGATACCGTCCACAACGGCGATGCGCTCTTCGCCAAGCTGCTGTACACGGCCGGCAGCCTCCGGGTTGTCGAGGGTGCCCTCGGTCAGGATGCGCTGTAGCTCGATGACAGCCTTGGGCGTGAGCTTGGCCGGCATGTCGTCGCGCATGTACTGGAGTGCCCGATAGTTGTTGATGATCATGCGCTCGCTCCGGTCCTTCGGCTCCCGTCCGGTCTGCAGAAGCTCCTTGGCTACCCGGCGGGTTGTCGTGGCCCCCTCGAGCTGACTGGACCGGATCGCCTCCTCCATGAGCGAGTTGACGAGGTAGTGCTGCCGCGCTTGGGCGTCTGCCGTGACGACCTCAGACATCGCTACCTCTCCCGCGCAGCGCTGGTCAACGTAATGGAGCCTCCGCGCGACGAGGTCCGGTACGCCGTAGACGAAATGGTCCCCGGTGGGATCCGTGAGCGGGATCTGCCGCTGCATGCTCTGTCGGCCCCACTTGATCAGGAACCACCACTCTTCTGGACTCAAGCCAGCTGGCGGCTCCAGATGCCTGAGCTGGTCCCAGTGGACGTACTCGCGTCCATCTTCGGCCAAGCCCAGCCGCAGGATCCCCGACAGGCGATCCTGACCATGCGCTACGACGTTGCCGATCATCTCGTCAATGGTTGGGGCGGTGGTTACATGCACGGGATCGCTATTTCCAAAGTACTCCAAATTGAGCCAAGGCCTTGGAGTTTAGCGCGAACTCCAAATCTTTGGACTAATTTGGACTAACTTGGATGGGTTGCCTGGATTTGGCCCCCCAAAGCCAATATCCCCCGGTCGGTCGGTATACCTATGGTATGAACAAGCCCTTTACTAGGACGCCACCCGACAAAGGAGGCCGCATGTCGCCACGCACACGCCCCGGCGAAGTAGACCCCGTCAAAGGCCTGTCGCTCGACCCCGACGAGTTCCTCGCGCAGGATGCCAGGCGCGAGCAGGCGCTTCGCATGCAAGACAAGATCCGCCCAGGCCGCACGACGCCGATCGCCATCCGCTTCGACCAGTTCACGCTCAAACGCCTCAAGGCGCTGGCCGCGCTGCGTAACACCGGCTACCAGACGCTGCTGAAGGAGTTCGTGATCGAGCGCCTCTACGAGGAGGAGAAACGCGAAGGCATCATCTAGCCCGTTGGGCGGCGCGAGGCGGCATCGTCGATCAGGTCCCCATCAGCGTGCTGATGACGGCCTCGTTCACACCCGGGCCGTGGCCCGCCTCGGCGACACGCACATTCGGATGCGCGGCCATCGCCTCGCGCATCGAAGGATCGCGCTCGAGCGCGTTGGCGACCAGCCACAGCACTCCCACCTCGCTCGCGCACGCCAGGTCCTCGCGCGAGTCGCCCACCGCGAAGGTCTCCTCCCGCGCGTAGCCGCTGACGCGGCGATGGAACGCCACCGCGCTCGCCTTTGACGCGATCGCCGGGACGAGGTGATAGCCGCGGACGTGCGGCAGCGCCGCCAGCGCCTCGGAGCGCCTGTTGACGACGCCGTTGTCCACCAGCCGCAGGTTCCCGTGGCCGGACTCCGACAGCAGCCGGTCGACCTCCGCCGCGTCGACCAGGCCGCGGAAGAGGTGTGAGACCTCGCGGTCCAGGTGCCACGGCTCGTGGTACTCCAGGCGGCCCTGGTAGCGCTCCAGCAGCAGCGCCGGCGCCCCCGAGCGCTCGATCTGCTGCGCGATCGTCAGCTCCCCGGGAAGCAGCTCCCCCGTGAGCCAATGCTCCTCCCCGTTCAGCACCACGCACGCCCCAGCCTCAAAGATGTAAGAGCCCTGACCCAGCAGCCGCGCGTCCTCCGCCAGCTGCGCGCGACGGCGGCCCGACATCAGCACGACCTCAACGCCCGCGCGCAGGCACGCCTGCACCGCGCGCACGCCGTCGATCGTCACGTTCCCCTCGCCGTCGTGGAGCATCGACGCACCCTGCCCCAGCAGCGTGCCGTCGAGGTCCAGGTATAGGCAGCGCACGCTCACGCGACCGTCGAGCTGTTCAGCGGCGGGCGTTCCACCGGCACGCCGTCAACCGCTCCCAGCCGGCCCTCCTGCTCGAGGCGACGCGCCACCGTCGCCAGCACCGTGCGCGCCATCGGCGCCAGCGCCGACAGCGGCTGGTGGGGGTTGCGGTGCTCGTCCAGGTCCACCTGCGCGAGCCCGTCCAGGCCGAGCCTGCGCCAGACGTCGATCAGCATCGCGATCTCAACGCCATAGCCGGTCACGAATGGCAGCGCCTCCAGCAGATCCCGCCGCGCAGCCACCTCCCCCGCGAGCGGCTGGCGCACGCCCGCCAGCTCCGGGTAGAACAGCGACAGCGCCGGCCGCGCCGTCAGGTGGTTCACGCGACCGCCCCCCTCCCCATCGTTCGCGCCCCCGCCCGCCAGCGGGCGGCGGTAGAAGCCCTTTACGAACGACACGCCCTCCTCGCACACCAGCGGACCCAACAGGCCCGTGACGAAGTGCGCCGAGAAGTCCTCCGTGTCCGCGTCCACGAAGCACACCAGCTCTCCGTCCAGCACCGACAGCGCCCGCCACATCGCATCGCCCTTGCCCAGCACACGGCCGTGCGCGGGCAGCAGATCGGCCTCCTGACGGACGATCGCACCCGCGTCCTGCGCCAGCGCAGCCGTGCCGTCCGCCGACGCGGCATCCACGACCACCACCTCGTCTATCGCGCCCGCCTCCCGCAGCCCCACCAGCGTGCGCACGATCTCGCCGATCGTCGCCGCGCACTCGCGCGCGGGCAGGCACACTGACACGCCACAGCGGCGCTCCGCGGCGATCCGCTGCGCCGGATACAGCGAATGGTGGAAGGAGCGGGCTTTCGCCCAGCGCTCGGCGGCCGTCTCGGACATCGCCTCTACTATCTCGAGTCTTGGCCATCGACCGCAGAACCGAGCCGTGGAGCGCGCTGCTGGACGCGGGGCGCGAGGACGGGCGACTCGTGCGCGAGGTAAACGAAGGGCCCGGTCGCGCGAAGCTCGTCGAGCTGCCGCACGAGCTGCACCCCGAAGTGCTCGGCGCGCTGGAGCGCATGGGCATCGAGAGCCTGTACGCCCATCAGGCGCAGGCCCTGCACGCAGCCACGCAGGGACCCACGATCGTCACCACCGGTACCGCCTCCGGCAAGTCCATGTGCTTCAACCTGCCCACCCTGCACATCCTCTGCGAGCAGGGGCCAGCCCGGGCGCTGTACCTGTATCCGACCAAGGCGCTCGCCCAGGACCAGGCGCGCGCGCTGAGCGCGTTCGGGCTGACCAAGCGCGTGCGCCCCGCGATCTACGACGGCGACACGCCCCGTGAGGCGCGGCGTGAGATCCGCAAGAGCGCCAACGTGGTGCTCACCAACCCCGACATGCTGCACGTCGGCATCCTGCCCAACCACGCCGCCTGGGCGGAGATGTTCTCCAACCTCGCCGTAGTCGTGATCGACGAGGCGCACGTCTACCGCGGCGTGTTCGGCTCGCACGTCGGCAATGTCCTCAGACGGCTGCGGCGGATCGCCGCCGCGTATGGCACCCAGCCGATCTTCATGCTCACCTCCGCCACCATCGCCAACCCAGTCGAGCTGGCCGAGCGCCTCACCGGCCTCGAGGACGTGCAGCTGATCGACAGCGACGCCTCTCCCACACCCCAGCGGCGGATCGCCGTGTGGAACCCGCCGCTCACCGACGAGGCACTCGGCACGCGCCGCTCCTCACTGGCAGAGGCCGCCGAGATACTCGCCCGCCTCGTGCGCGACGGCGCACGCGCGATCTGCTTCATGAAGTCGCGCAAGGGCGTCGAGGTGCTCGCTCGCCTGGTCAAGCAGGACCTCCAGGACAGCCACCCCGAGCTGGCCGAGCAGGTCGAGCCATACCGTGCCGGCTACACCCCCCAACAGCGGCGCGAGCTCGAGCAGCGCCTCACCCGCGGCGAGCTGCGCGCCGTGATCACCACCGACGCGCTCGAGCTCGGCATCGACATCGGCGAGCTCGACGCCGCGCTCGTCGTCACCTTCCCGGGCACCGTCGCGTCGCTGCGCCAGATGTGGGGTCGCGCCGGACGGCGCGGGCGTGGCCTGGCGGTGTACGTCGCCGGCGAGGATGCGCTCGACCAGTTCTTCTGCCGCAACCCCGAGGAGTTCCTCGAACGCGCAGTGGAGGCGGCCATCCTCGACCACGAGAGCCCGCTCATCTACCGCGCGCACCTCCTGTGCGCCGCGCACGAGGGCCCGCTCTCCCACACCGACGCCGAGTTCCTGGGCCCGCGCTGGCAGGCCCACGCCGAAATGCTCGAGAGCACCGGCGAGCTGCGCCGCCGCAGCGGGACCGTCGGGCGTGACAGCTACGTGCCGCGGCGACCCGGAGGCTACCCCGCCGCGCAGGTCTCGCTGCGCTCCGCCTCCCCCGACAGCTTCGCGATCGTCGAGGTCTCCTCCGGCGAGCTGCTCGGCTCCACCGAGGCCGCGCGCGCACACTCGACCGTGCACGAAGGCGCCATCTACATGCACCAGGGTCGCTCCTACGAGGTGCGCGAGCTCGACCTCGAGCGCAGGCAGGCGCTCGTGTCCGCCTTCAGCGGCGACTGGTACACGCAGCCCAAGGTCGAGACCGACACCGAGATCATGCGCCTGCTCGAGCGCCGCGAGACGCTCGGCGTGAGCCTGTCCTTCGGCGAGGTCAGCGTCACCGACACCGTCCTCGCCTACCAGCGCCGGCGCCTGTCCGATCACGCCGCCGTGGACATCGTCGCGCTCGACCTTCCCCCCTCGAGCTTCGCCACGCAGGCGCTGTGGTTCGAGCTTCCGCTCGAGTCAGGCGTTCGCGCCGGGCGCGGCGCAGGCCCGGGAGGCTTCGCCGACACGCTGCCCATGGAGACGCTGCTGGGGGCGCTGCACGCCACCGAGCACGCCCAGATCGCCGTGCTGCCGCTGATCGCCATGTGCGACCGCTGGGACATCGGCGGCCTTTCCACCAACTTCCACCCGCAGACGGGCGTGCCCACGATCTTCATCTACGACGGGCATCCCGGCGGCATCGGCATCGCCCGCACCGCCTTCGCACGCTTCGAGGAGCTGTGCGAGGACGCGCTGCGTTTGATCGCCGAGTGCCCGTGCGCGAGCGGCTGCCCCTCGTGCGTGCAGTCGCCCAAGTGCGGCAACCTCAACGAACCGCTGCACAAGGCGGGCGCGCATGCGTTGCTGGCGCGCCTGCTTACCGGCGCCACCGAGGCCGCGATCGCGAGAGTATGAGCAGCATGCTGAGCAAGCCCATATGCGCGCTCGCGCTCGCCTGCGCGGCGCTCGCCGCCGGGCACGCCGCCGCCGCGCAAGCGCCCGGCAGCAAGCCCATCACCTCCGAAGGGCCCGGCGGGCGCACCGCGCTGACGAGCTGGGTCCTGCGCCGGGACCCCAACAACCGCGGCCTGTCGCTCGGCTGGTCGCGTGGCGGCTTCACCGGGAGCACAGTCAGCGTGCCCAACGTCGTCAACCCGACCCCCTACACCGGCCACGCCGGCGCCGCCAACTACGAAGGCTCGATCGCCTGGTATCGCACGAGCTTCCAGGCCGCCACCGCCGGCACCTACGCGCTCGACTTCCAATCCGCCAACTACCTCGCGACAGTGTGGGTCGACGGGCGCAAGCTCGGCTCCCACCACGGCTCCTACCTGCCCTTCGAAGAGCGCGCCACGCTCGCCGCCGGCAGACACACGGTCGTCGTGCGCGTGGACTGGGAGGACCCCGCCCAGCAGGCGCGCGAAGGCTTTCACCGCACGTGGTTCAACTGGGGCGGTATCGACGGGCCGGTGGACGTGCGCCCGATCGGCGAAAGCGAACTCTCCGACCCGACGGTGCAGACGACGCTCTCTCCGGACAGCTCGAACGCCAAGCAGGCGAGCGTCACCGTCGGCGTGCAGGTCCACAACTACGGCCCCAGCCGCACGATCACGCCCGAAGGCTCGCTCGTGCGCGGCTCGCAGACGGTCGCGCTGAGCTTCCCCGCCGTCGCCGTCGGGCACGACCAGGTCGTCACCGACACGAGCACCGCCACCGTCGCCCAGCCGGCTCTGTGGTCCCCGACGAGCCCCAACCTCTACCAGCTCACCCTCTCTGTCGGGACGCAGAGCAGCTACTCCGCGCGCGTGGGGCTGCGCCAGCTGACCTGGCACGGCGGGGGCCTCTACCTCAACGGGCAGCAGCTGAGCCTGCACGGCGTCTCGATCCAGGAGGACGCTCAGGGGCACGGCGACGCGCTCACGCCCGCCGACGACAACAAGATCGTCGAAGAGATCAAGGCCGTCGGCGCGAACGTCGTGCGCTCCCAGCACCCGCTGTACCCGGAACTGCTGGAAAAGCTCGACGAAGCCGGCATCCTCGTGTGGCAGGGGATCGGGCCAGTCGAAGGAGCCGCCATGTGGTACTCGACCACCCCCAAGCTGCTTGCCGAAGCCGAGCAGCAGGCGCGTACCGCCGTGTTGGCCGAGCAGCTGCACCCGTCGATCTTCGCCTGGAACCTCGTCGATGAGATCGCCGAGAACGGGCGCGACGCGCAGGAGGTCGACTACGTGCGCACGATCTCCCACTGGCTGCACCAGCAGGACCCCGGCCGCATGGTCGCCGTCGACGTGTGGGGCGATCACCCCCCCACGCACGCCGGGCCGCTGTACTCCGAAGTGGACGCCGTCGCCGAGACGGACTACTCCGGCTGGTATGACTACCCCCACGACAGCGCCGCCCAGATGGAGGTCAAGATGCGCGCGCGCCTGACCGCCATGGAAAGGACGTTCCCCGGCAAGGTGCTCGTCGTCAGCGAGTTCGGGGCCGAATCAAACGCCCTGAACCCGCCCGGCAGCCCGGGGAGCTATGCCTACCAGGCGAAGCTGCTGGCCGAGCACATCGCCGTGTACGAAGCCGACCCCCACCTCACGGCGATGATGATCTGGGTCCTGCGCGACTATCCGCTCACGCCCACGTTCGAGGGGGGATCGATCAAAAGCGTGCTGCCCAAGCTGAAACTGATCGAAGGGCTCAACCAGAAGGGGTTGTTCACTTATGGGGGGCGGCCCAAGCCTGGGGTGGTCAATACCGTTGCGCGGCTCTATAAAGCGCTACCTAAGGAATGACCTGGGCGCGCTAGCCGCTCAGATCTGATTCCCGCGCGCGATCTTGCGCAGGTCGATCGTCTGGTCGTACAGCTTCGCGTCGACGCCCTCCTCGAGCGCGACCTCGCGCAGCGGGCGCCCGGACTCGGTGGCCTTCTTGACGATCGCGGCCCCCTTGTCGTAGCCGATCGCGCCGTTGAGCGCGGTCGCAACAGCGAGCGTGGCGCCGGCGGAGGCAGCAGCCCCGGCCTTGTTGACCTCGATCCCGTCGACGCACTTCTCCGCGAACGCGCGCGAGGCCGAGGACAGCAGGCGCAGCGACTGCAGCAGGTTGCGGGCGATCAGCGGGATCCGCACGTTCAGCTCGAACTGGCCCTGCATGCCGCCGACGGTGATGGCGGTGTCGTTGCCGATCACCTGCGCTGAGACCTGCAGGACGACCTCAGGCAGGACGGGGTTGACCTTGCCAGGCATGATCGAGGAACCCTTCTGCAGCTCGGGCAGCAGCAGCTCGCCGATGCCGGCGCGCGGGCCGGAGCCCATCAGCGCGAGGTCGTTGGCGATCTTGGTGAGCGATACGGCCACGACCTTCAGCGCGCCGGAGAGCTCGACGAGCGCGTCGCGGTTGGCCTGCGCCTCGAAGGGGTCCAGCGGCGGCGCGATCTGTTTGAGCCCGGAGTCCTTCTTCAGGCGCGCGCGCACCTTCTCGGCGAAGCGCGGGTGCGTGTTCAGGCCGGTGCCGGTGGCGGTGCCGCCGAGCGGGATCTGACCGACGTGGACTAGCGTCGAGGCTACGCGCTCCTGCGCGAGGGCCATCTGGGCGGCGTAGCCGGCGAACTCCTGGCCGAGCGTCACGGGCACGGCGTCCATCAGGTGGGTGCGCCCGGACTTGACGACGTTCTGGAAGCTTTTGGCCTTCTTCGCGAACGAGCGCTCGAGCTGTTTGAGCGCCGGCAGCAGCTCGTTCTGGGCGACGTCGAGCGCCGCCAGATGCACGGCAGAGGGAAACACGTCGTTGGATGACTGGCCCATGTTGACGTGGTCGTTGGGGTGCACGCCCTCGCCGGCCAAGGCCGCGATGACCTCGTTTGCATTCATGTTCGTGGAGGTCCCGGAGCCGGTCTGGAAGACGTCGATCGGGAACTGCTGGTCGTGCTTGCCGGCGGCGATCTCCGCGGCCGCTTTCTCGATCTTCGTAGCGCTCCGTTTGGACAGCAGCCCGAGCTCGCCGTTGACGGCCGCGGCGGCGCCCTTGATGCGCGCGAGCCAGTGCACGACCGACACCGGCACGGTCTCGCCGGAGATCGGGAAGTTCTCGACGGCCTTGGCGGTCTCCCCGCCCCACAGCTGCTTGTCCGGCATGCGTTCTCCTTTTTCTGCTGAAGATTGGGCCCGCGGGACTCTATCCGCAGAAGGCCGCCAGCTCGCGCGCCAGCCCGACGGGGTCGTCGTAGGCCACGAGGAAGCCGACGCTCTCGAGCACGCGAAGCTGGCCGTCGGGCAGCCGCGCGAGCGCCTCTTCGGCGCTCGCCAGCGGGTGCATGCGATCCTGGTCCGCCCACAGCAGCAACACGGGCATCTCCAGGCGCGAATACTGCTCCAGCAGCTGTGTTTGCGCCCCTCGCGGCCAGGCGCGGGCGCACTTGGCCCACGAGCGGGCGAGGCTGGAGTTGCCGGGCACGTCGGCGAACGCCTGTCGGAACAGGTCGGCGGCGGCCGGGTTGCCGCGTACAGACAGCAGCGGCCCGCGGCGCGGCGCGAACAGAGCTCCGGCGCCGTGGGAGAGCAGGCGGTCCAGGCCGGGCACGGCGGCGGCCTGCGCTGTCAGCTGCCAGGCCGCGCGAGCGCGCGGGCGGGCGGGCGGCGCGTGCATGCGGTTGGGCATCAGCACGAGCCGCGAGGGCCGCGTGCGCCCTGTGAGCACCGCCTGCAGCAGCACCTCGGCGCCGGCGCCGTGGCCGGCGAGCAGCGGGCGCGGGCCGAGCACCTCGGCGGCGAACCCGCCGAGCACCTCCGCGAACCAGTCGAGCGTGTACGGGTGTCGCGGCCGGTCCTCGGAGTCACCGTGCAGCGGCAGGTCGGGGAGCACCACGCGAAAGCGGTCGGCGAGCCCCTCGACGGCGGGCTCCCACTCCTTGTAGGAGAGCATCCCCGAGTGCAGCAGCGCGAGCGGCGGCCCGGTGCCGAGCTCGCGGTAGGCGACGCGGGCGCCGTCGGAGTGGTGGTAGAGGCGGAGCCTCATCGAGATCTGTCGCTGACGCGAGCCACCTACGCATGGTAGGTCGAGGTGCGCGCGAGACGCGCCGCGACCCGGAGGACAGCAGCGAAGCCCGCGGAGAATTAACTAGAAACGTTGACGCCGATCCCTACTGAATTGCACACATGGGCGCTTATACTGATTCGGTGTCCAGGTCGATCGATGTCGTGGTTGTCACCTACAACCGATACGACCTCGTCGATGACTGCCTGCGCCACCTGCAGGCACAGACCCTCGACCACCACACGATCGTCGTCGACAATGGCTCGACAGACGACACTCGGGCTCGACTGCGTAGCGATTGGCCGGACGTGCAGCTCGAGTGCGTGGAGGAGAACGACGGCTTCCCCAAAGCGTGCAACCAGGGCGTGGCAGCGGGCTCCAGCGAGATCGTGGTTCTGCTCAACAACGACGTCAACTGCCGTCCCGACTTTCTCGAGCAACTGGTCCCGCCGCTGAAGGACCCGGCCGTGGGGTCTGTTGCGTCACTGGTGATCCAGCGCGACGAGCGATCGATCGACAGTGTCGGCATCACCGCCGATGTGACGCTCGCCGGGTTCCAGCGGCTGCGCGGCAGACCGCTGGAGGACGCGGCCGACCCACGGCCGCTGTTGATCGGACCAGAGGGCACGGCAGGCGCCTACCGTCGCTCGGCCTGGGAGCAGATCGGTGGCATGGACGAGGCGATTCCCGCCCACATGGACATCTTCGATCTCGCCCTGCGACTGCGACACGCCGGATGGGGAACAACCTGCGCCCCGCAGGCGGTCGCGGTACATCTGGGCTCTGCCACATACGGCTTCCTGTCTCGTGGACACAGGCGGCTGGCGGGCTTCGGCCGCGGTTACGTGATGCGTCGCTATGGCGTACTGCGGTGCCGCGCGGCCCCACGCGCTCTGCTGACCGAGGGCATCGTGGTCGCGGTCGACGCGCTGCTGTCTCGCGACCTCACATCGCTGCGTGGACGACTGGAGGGCTGGCGGGCGGGCGCCGGCGAGGAGCGCCGCCCATGGCCACCCGCGGAGGCGATCGACCGCGACATAGCCTTCTGGGACTCGCTGGCCCTGCGTCACCGCGCCTACAAACCGGCCGAGACGGCACGCTGAGCCGGCGTCGGCGGTGATCCGGCGTCCTCGCGGCGCCCTCCTCAGAGCAGCGACAGCTCGGGCGTGCGCACCGCGAATCGTCCTCCCCACTCCTCAATGAAGCGCAGCTGCTGCACGATCTCCTCCTTGAGGTTCCAAGGCAGGATCATCACCACGTCCGGGCGGTCCTCCCTGATTGCCTGGGGAGCGCGAATCGGGATGTGGCTCCCGGGCAGCAGTCGCCCCTGCTTGTGCGGACTGAGGTCGACCGTGTAGTCCAGGAAGTCGCGACGCACGCCGCAGTAGTTGAGCAGCGTGTTGCCCTTTGCCGGCGCGCCATAGCCGACGACGCGTCGCCCGTCGTTCTTGAGGCCGATCAAGAACTCCAGGATGCGGCGCTTGTCGGCCTCGACGCGCGCGCCGTAGCACGTGTATGTCTCGAGCCGTTCATAGCCCGCCTCGCGCTCGCGCTCGCGCATCTCGAGGGCGCGGGCGGTGTCGAGCTTGGCGGCGTCGTCGTGGTGAGCGCCGTAGACCCGCAGCGAGCCTCCGTGCGTGGGCAGCTCTTCGACGTCGAACAGGCGCAGGCCATGCGCTGCGAACACACGACTGACGGTGAGGAAGGAGAAATACGAGAAGTGCTCGTGGTAGATGGTGTCCCACTGCCTGTCCGCCAGCAGGCGCATCAGGTGGGGGAACTCCATCGTGATCGTGCCGTTGGGAGCGAGCAGGATCTTCATGCCGGCGACGAAGTCGTTGAGATCGGGGACGTGGGCGAGCACGTTGTTGCCCAGCAGCAGATCGGCCCGTGACTCGGCTGCCAGTTCGCGTGCGACGCGAGCACCGAAGAACTCCACCAGCGTGGGGACGCCCTTCTCGAGCGCGACCTCGGCGACGTTGGCTGCGGGCTCGACCCCGAGCACGGGGATCCCGCGCTCCTGGAAGTACTGCAGCAGATAGCCATCGTTGGAGGCGAGCTCCACCACGCGGCTGTGCTCGCCCAGCCCCAGGCGCTCGCTCATCTGCTCGGTGTAGCGCCGGCAGTGCTCCAACCAGCTCTCGGAGTATGAGGAGAAGTAGGCGTAGTCGGAGAAGATCTCCTGCGGGGTCTCGAACTCCTCGAGCTGCACCAAAAAGCAGCGCCCGCACACGAGCGCACGCAGCGGGTAGAAGGGCTCCATCGCACCGGCACGATCGGGCGAGACGTAGGAGTTGGCCAGCGGCGACGAGCCGAGGTCCGCGAAGACCTGCTCGAGCGGAGCAGCACAGAACCTGCACTGAGAGCAGCCTTCCGAGGACTGGCTCATACGAGCGCGACCGCCCGCTCGTAGGCCTCGATCTGCGCCCCGGTAAGGGCCGACACGTCCTCGCCAGCGCCGAGCGCGCGGTACCAGGAGATCGTCGCGTCCAGTCCCTCGTCGAGATCCCACCGCGGGTGCCAGCCGAGGCGCGAGCGCGCGCGCGAGGAGTCGAGCTTCAGATACCTGGCCTCGTGCGGAGCGGAGGCTGCCGACGCAGCGTCCTCGACGAGCGACAGCTCTCCCGGCCACAGCGCGGCGATGCGCCGCGCGATCCAGCCAACCGAGCGCGCATCCTCGTCGGCGGGACCGAAGTTCCACCCGCCGGCGAGCTCCTCCGAGGACCACAGCGCCTGGGCGAGCACGAGGTAGCCACAGAGCGGGTTGAGCACGTGCTGCCACGGTCGAACGGCGTCGGGATTGCGCACCCGCAACCCGCGTCCGTCGAGGGCGGCGCGCATCAGGTCCGGGACCAGGCGGTCCTGGGCCCAGTCGCCGCCGCCGATGACGTTGCCCGCGCGAGCCGAGGCCAGCCGCGGCGCATCGCCGCCGGCGCAGAACGAGCGGCGAAAGGCATCGGTGACCAGCTCCGAGCAGCCCTTGGAGCTCGAGTATGGGTCGTGCCCGCCCATCGGCTCGTGCTCGCGGTAGGCCCACTCCCACTCGCGGTTCTCGTAGCACTTGTCGGATGTGACATTGACGACGACGCGCACGTTGCCGTCACGACGCGCGGCGTCGAGCAGGTTGACGGTGCCCATCACGTTCACCTCATAGGTGAGGCGCGGCTCGGAGAACGATCGGCGCACGAGCGACTGCGCGGCCATGTGGATGACGACCTCCGGGCGAGCTTCGGCGAACGCGGCGGACAGCGCGCGGAAGTCGCGCACGTCGCCGTGGACGCTCTCGATGCCTCCGCCGACGCGCGCCAGCTCGTAGAGCGATGGCTGCGTGGGCACCCCCGAGGAGAACCCGGTGACCCGCGCTCCGAGCGCGCGTAGCCAGATCGCAAGCCAGGAGCCCTTGAAGCCGGTGTGGCCGGTCAGGAGCACCCTGCGCCCCCGCCAGAAGTCACGGTCCACCGTGCCGTCGAGCGCGGAGGGCGGACATGTCCGCTCGGGCGCCGCTGCGACGGGCGCATCTACGAGCGGTGTTGCAAGCGCCGTCCCGGCGGGCGCGGTCACGATAACCAGCTCATTCCCACACCCGCCACGGGGCGTGACCGGAGTTCCACATGTGCTCGAGCTGGTTGCGGTCGCGCAGCGTGTCCATCGCTTGCCAGAAGCCCTGGTGGCGGAACGACGCGAGCTCCCCGTCGCGCGTCAACGTGCGCAACGGCCCGTCCTCCCAGACGGTTTCGTCGTCCTGGATGTAGCGGCCGATCTCGGGGGAGAGCACGAAGTAGCCACCGTTCAGCCAGGCACCGTCTCCACGCGGCTTCTCCTCGAATCTGAGCACGCGCGTACCGTTCAGCTCGACCGCGCCGAAGCGGCCGGGGGGCTGCACGGCGGTGACGGTTGCGAGCGCACCCTGTTCGTTGTGGTAGTCGATCAGCGCCGTGATGTCGATGTCGGCCAGGCCGTCGCCGTAGGTGAAGCAGAACGGCTCGTCGCCGACATAGCGCAGCACCCGCTTGAGACGTCCGCCGGTCATCGTGCCCTCGCCGGTGTCCACGAGCGTCACCTTCCACGGCTCGGTGCTCGAGCGGTGCACTTTGACCTCTCCCTGGCTGAGGTCGAAGGAGAGATCGCACGTGTGCAGGTGGTAGTTGGCGAAGAACTCCTTGATCACGTACCCCTTGTAGCCGAGGCAGATCACGAACTCCTCGACGCCGTGCGCGGCGTAGATCTTCATGATGTGCCACAGGATCGGCTTGCCGCCGATCTCGACCATCGGCTTGGGCCGGACCGTTGTCTCCTCGCTGAGCCGCGAACCCAGTCCGCCGGCAAGGATCACCGCCTTCATTGCGTGCGACCGAGGCCCGACCTGAGCAGCCTGCCTGACAACGAGCATCCCCGTGAAGCTTTGGCTAACGGCATTGCACGGTGAAGCTAACACTGCGCCCCCGCGGGGTCGAGCGGGCGCTCGATCGAGCACTATCCAGCGCAAAACAGGTACTTCCGGTGTTTCTGTCAGCGGCGCCGTTCACGAGGCCGGCGACCGACGCAGACGCGGGATCTGATCGAGCAGCTCGCTCGGCACGGCTCCAAGCACGAGCAGGCAGGCGCAGTAGATCGTCATGGCGAGCACCGGCCTGGCGATGTCGGGTAGGTCCGGCGGCAGCAGCACGAGCGCCCCGAGCAGCGCCGAGATCCAGGTACGAGCGACCCGCGACAGGGAGATCCGCGGGCGCGTCCCGGTTCGCACGACGGCAAACGCGAGCATCCCCGTGTACAGCAACTCGACGACGGTGGTGGCGCTCGCGGCACCCAGCGCCCCGAACCGGGACGCGAGCACGCTTGTGAGCGCGCCGCTGAGCGCCAGCACAGCGAGGTTGATCAGCAGCACCTCGCGATAGCGCCCGAGGCTGAGCAGCGCATATCCGAGCAGCGCGCCAACGAAGGTGGCGATCAGCGCGAACCCCTGAATGCGCAGCACGTTGGCTGCGGGTCCGAATTTCGGCCCGGCGATCACAGCGACGATGAAGCTCGCACCGGTGATCAGCGACAACCCCACCGCCAGCCCCAACAGCAGGCATACGTCGAACGTGCGACCGAGCGCATAGTCCAAGCGCTCGCGGTCGTCTCGTGCGGCCCTCGCGAAGATCGGCAGTGTCGACCCGACGATCAGCTGAGGAAGGATGAACAGAACTTCGATGATGCGAAACGAGGCACCGTAATAGCCGGTCTGCTGGGGGCTGGCGACGTGCGACATGATCAGGATCGCCAGTCGGAAGTACACGGCTCCGACGGCGGCCGCCATCGAGTAGGGCAGCGTCCGGCGCAGGATCGGACGCCAGATCTCAGGGTCGAATGCGGGCAGCAGAGGCATCGAGCGGCGGATCAGAAGCGCAGCCATCGCGGTCGCGGCAACTCCGGCCGGGACGGTCGCCGCCCAGAACGGCAGTAGCGGCGCACCGACCAGCGCCAGCACGACGATCGCGAGCGCGGTGCCGAGCGCTCTCGTCGCCTCGACGAGCGTCACCCAGTTCAGTCGCAGCTGTGCCAGCAGCGGCAGCATGTAGGTGGTCTGGGTGGTGATCAGCACGTAGCCACCCCCGGCGAGCACTGTCCCGAGCACCAGCGTGGAGGAGTACCCGCTGAGCGCAGCGAAGCCGATGGCGACGAGGACGCCGCCGAAGATGAAGAGGAGGCGCAGCCCCGCGAGGCTTCGGAAGAAGCTCTGTGCGCGACCTGGCGCCAGGGTGCTCAGTTCGCGTACGCCGATGGCGGCGAGTCCCGTTTCAGTCACGCCACCGACCAGGGCGACCAGCGACATGACAGTCACATAATCGCCGGTCTGTACGACCCCTAGATGTCTCAGCAGCAGGGCCGAGGAGACGACGCTCACCGCGATCCCGGCCACATATCCGGCGATCCTCAGCGCACCGCCGCGGATCGCGGCCACGCCGGCGGCGGGTGTGTCGAGCACGTCCGCCACAGAGGATGCCGCGGACGTATCGGACACGTTGGGGAGGGCGCTCACGGCGGGCTGCTGGCGAGGAACACCTCGGTCTCCTCCAGAGCAGCCGGGGTACCGATATCGAAGAACCGCTGGGAAGCCGGGTAGCCGAACAGCTGGCCGCTACGTGCAAGGGCGCTGTAGAGCACAGCGAGCTCGACCTCACCGTCCTCGACGCGGGCGAGCGCAGCGGCGGTCAGCCCGCCGAGGCCGTAGTCGATCCACGCCATGTCGCTACGCGGTGACCGCTTCTCGTAGGCCAGGACCCGATTGTGCGCGTAGAGAGCGTTGGAACGCTCCCAACGACCTTCGTTGCGCAACACGACCATCAGCGCAGGCAGCCCGCTCGCGCACCACGCGCGGCTGACGGCCTGGTAGTCGATGCGCAGGTAGGTGTCGCCGTAGAGCACCAGGAAGCGCCCCGGCAGCAGCGCCAGCGCGCGGCGGATGGCCCCTAGCGTGCCGTCCAGTCCAGGGCTGTCGTGACTGTAGGCGATGCGGATGCCGAAGCGCTCGGTCCCGATTCGGGACTCGATCATCTCCCCCAGGTGGCCCACGCAGATGACCACCTCTCGCACTTGGTGCTCGGCGAGCAGACGCAGCTGGTGGATCAGGAACGGCTCTCCGGCCACTTCGAGCAGCGGCTTGGGCACCTCGCGCGAGCGCGCTCCCAGACGAGTGCCCCGTCCGCCCGCAAGAATGCACACGGGCGCAGGCCCCTGCTCGCTCATCTCAGCTCTCCCCCCAGTCGAACCCTCGGTCGCCGGGCACGATCCTTCGCAGCGTGTAGACGTCTGAGGCGAGATCGTCGAGGTGCTGGGGCAGCTCCGACCACGGATCCCACACGGCGCTCAGCAGCTTGCCGGTGATGCCGTCGCTGGCGAGTGAGCCGAGGAACACGGCGAGCTTGGCCCCCTCGCGCAGCGGGATCCCACCACTGCGCTGCTGCTCGAGCGCCTTCTCGTAGAACGCCTCCCCCACGCACTCGGGGCCGGCGCGCAGGACCTCGTCGAGCATCCTCGTGTTCAGAGGGCCGGGGGCGATCGCGTTGACGTCAACGCGCTGCTCACGCAGCTCCTCGGCGAGGGTCTCGGCGAAGCGGACGACGGCGGCCTTGGACGCGGCGTAGGCGCTCAGTCCCGGCAACGGTCCGGTTGCCCCACCCCCCGAAAGTTGCACGATCTTGCCGTAGCCTCGCTCGGTGAAGTATGAGAGCAGCTCGCGCGCGGGAAGCACGGAGCCATACAGGTTGATCTCGACGGCACGCGTCCATTGCGCCCAGTCCGCCTGACCGACCCCACCCTTCGGGCCGTAGACGCCGGCGTTGCATACGAGGATCGTCAGCTCACCGAGCGCCTCCAGCGCGAGCTCGACGAGAGCCTTCACGTCCTCCGGCTTGGATACGTCCGAGGCCCGGCCGACGACGTGCTGGTCCGGCGACGCGTGCGCGCGCAGCTCTACGAGCGCACTCTCCAGCACCAGGGGGTCGCGCCCGCAGACACATAGACCTGCGACCCCGGCGTCGAGATAGGCGCGGGCGATCTCCAGCCCCAGCCCCTGGCTGGCTCCGGTGATCAGCGCGCTGCGCCCCGCCAACGCGTCGCTCACGCGCGAGCCCTCTCTCGGGAGGGTGCGACGGAGCCCCTGCCGGCAAGGATCTCGGCGGGCGAGCCGACACGCACGTAACGCACTCCCGGACGGAATGCGAGCACGCCGCGCAGCACGCCGGCTGGGTCTACGATCAGCCCCGCGGCAAGCTTGGCGACGATGTCCTCGACGGGCACCTGCAGGTAGTCCGGCCAAGCGGTGCACACCACGAGCGCATCCGCCTCCTCGAGCGCACACAGGGGGCTCGCGCACAGATGCACCTCCGCGGCCAGATCGGGGGGCAGCACGCTGACCGCGGGGTCGTGAGCGCTGACCTCAGCGCCGACAGAGGCCAGCCACCGGCAGAGCTCGACCGCGCTGGAGCGCCGCAGCGTGTCGGTACCCGGCTTGTAGGTCAGCCCCCAGACGGCGACGCGGCGCCCGCGGAGAGCATCCCGCTCCTCGGCGCCGGCCTCACCCAGCAGCTCGAGCAGCTTGCGGCGTGTCCAGTGCCTGTGTGCTGCGTTTCCGTCGGCCACGCCGGTGAACACGTGGGCGGGGAGGCCGCGGCGCTCAGCCAGCCCACGCAAGAAGCCGATGTCGCGGGCAAGCGTGCCTCCAGCGAAGGCGTCCCCAGGACCCAGGTACGCGCGCTGCCCGATCCGCTGCTCGCTCTTGAGCCCGCGCGAGACCTCCTCGGCGTCGGCGCCCACGGACTCGCAGATCTCGGCGATCTCGTTGATGAACGCGACAGAAGTGGCGAGGAAGCCGTTGAGCGCGTGCTTGGTCATCTCGGCGGACTCGACGCGCATCCACTGGATCCGATCGGTGAAGGGGGCGAGCAGCTCGGCCAGCTCGGCGCGATCGCGCTCGTCGCGGACGCCCGCCACGATCCGGTCGCGCGCGCGGAATGACTCCAACGCTCGCCCGAGACGCAGGTTCTCGGGCACGCAGGCGAAGCGCAGACCGCCATCGCCGCGGCGCTCGGCGCAGCGTTCCTGAAGCGTCGCGATGCTGCCCACCGGCAGCTGCGAGGAGACGACCACGAGCGAGTCCTCCGGCAGCTCGGCGAGCAGCTCCACCGCGCGTTCCAGCACCCACTCGACGTCCGCGCCGTCGTCGTCGTCCACGGGCGTGTCGAAGGTCACCCAGGCGCGGCGTACGCCTGCGAGGGCCCACGGCTCGCAGGTGAAGTCGAGGCGCGATGCGTTGCTCGCGAGCAGCTCCGCGAGCCCGGGCTCGGACACGGGCGGGCGGCCGGCGAGCAGGCCCTCGACGATCGCTGGGTCTGGGTCGATGCCGATCACGTGGTTGCCGGCGTCGGCCACGCATGCCGCGGTGACGCTCCCGAGGTGCCACAGACCCACCACCCCGATCGGCTCGCCTCGATTGGCGCGAGTGGCGGGGAGCCGCTCCACTATCTCAGCCTCGCGAGCGAGCGCATCCCGGCGTAGGGCCCGCTGACCGCGTAGGCGGCCTCCACCTGCTCCCAGGCGTGGCGGGCCGCGTCCAGGTCGCCGCACAGCGGCCGTCCGTCGGCCGCGACGATCGCCTCGGCGAAGTGCTCCCATTCGGCCGTCCACGTGTGGTCGACATCGGGATAGTGCACCTCCTCGAGCGCGGGGGGACCGAGCTCGGGCCCCATCCGGTAGATCCGCAGACGCTGCGGCCCGTACGAGCCGACGAGACCGTCGATCTGGATCTTGGCGGTGAGGCAGTAGATCTCCAGCGAGAAGAGGTTCTTCCACTCTGTCCAGCTGACGTGCAGCATCGCCCAGGGATCGGTGCGCGAGCCGGCCTCGCCGAGCAGCAGCGCGGCGTTGTCCTCGACCTCGGCGTCCCAGAACTGGGTCCGCAGGAGCGCCGAGTGCAGCGGCAGCGGGCCGGCCAGCCAGTTGCTGAGATCGAGCAGGTGCATGCCCTGGTCGACGAGCTCGCCGCCACCCGAGCGCTCGGGCTCGGCGCGCCACTCGCGGTCATATCCGGGACGGCCGCCGTGCCCGTAGCGGGCACGCAGATGCATGAGCTCGCCGTGGCGGCCGGAGTGGACCTCCTCGACCGCTCGCGCGATCCCGGGGTGGAAGCGATGGTTGAAGCCCACCTTCACGAGGCGCCCGGCGGCGCTCTGGGACTCGCTCAGCCGCTCGATCTGCGCCGTGGAGACCCCGGCGGGCTTCTCGACCAGGACATGTGCCCCGGCGGCGAGCGCCAGCTCGGCGAGCTCGGCGAGCCGATCGTGCACGGTGGCGACGACGACGATCTCGGGCTCGCGTTCGAGCAGAGCGTCCACGGTCGCGCACGCCTCGCCCCCGTGGCGCCGAGCGAGCTCCTCGGCGGCCCGGCTCGCCACGTCGAAGCACCCAACGAGCCTGTCCTGGGGGGCGAGCGCGTCGGCGCGCTTGGCACCGATGCGCCCGCATCCCAGTATCCCCACGGACACTCCCCGCCTCGCGCTCATGCGTACTCGCTCGCGTAGGCGCCGCTGAACTCGAAGTCGAACGCGAGCTCGGGCGCGTTCATCGCGGCCATCGCCCGACGTGTGTCCTCGGGGCGACGGGTGTAGACGAGCAGGAAGCCGCCGCCGCCGGCGCCGACGAGCTTGCCACCGATGACGCCGTTGCGACGGGCGAGTGCGTACAGGCCGTCGATGCGCTCGTCGCTCATCCCGGGCGAGCGCCTGCGCTTGTGCTCCCAGTGCTCGTGCATCAGCTCGGCGTACTCCTCGAGCCTGCCGCCGCTGAGCAGCTCGCGGCTGCGCTGGCCGAGCTCCTTGGTGCGGTGGAGGTTCTCGAGCATCTCCGTGTCGCCGGCCTTGGATCGCGTGTCCTGGTCGGCCAGGATGTGCGACGCGGCGCGCGCCTCGCCGGTGTAGAACAGCAGCAGCTGATCGCGCATGCGCCGTAGCGCGGTGGCGTTGAGCTCGAGCGATTCGACCTGGACGCTGCCGTCGGTGGCGAACGTGTACGCGCAGATGCCGCCGTGCGCGGCGACGTAGGGGTCCTGCTTGCCGACGGGCTCCCCGAGGACATCCATCTCGATCTCGCATGCCGCCTCCGCGAGGTCCCCGGGGGTGATGGCTGTGCAGCGAGCGCGTGCGAGGCCCTTGAGCAGACAGACGGTGTAGGCGCCGGAGGAGCCCATGCCGGTACCCGCGGGGACGTCGGCCACCGAGGCGATCTCCAGCGGGCTGCCGCACCAGTGACGCAACAGGCTCTCGCGGAGGATCGGGTGACGGATCTGGCTGGGCTCCTCGACCTCCTCGAGCTCGGTGTACTTCATGCGGTAGCGGCGCTGGAAGGTGGTGTGCGTGAGCATGTAGGCGTACTTGTCGATCGCGCCGGAGACGAGGAAGCCCCCGTGCTCGCTGTAGTAGGAGGGCAGGTCGGTACCGCCGCCGCCGAGCGAGATGCGCAGCGGCGCGCGGCTGAAGATGACGCTCATCCCCTGCGCCCGCGTCTCATGAGAGCGCCCCCTGCATGGCCTCGTCGCGCCACGCGTACTCGTTGGCGTCCAGCCAGTCGAGCGTGCGCACGAGCGCCTGCGCGATCGTCAGCTGCGGGCTCCACCCGAGCGCACGGATCCGCGAGGTGTCCAGGCGGATCAGCGGGCTGTCGCCGGCCCAGCCCCTGTGCCCACCGGTGTGCTCGATCTCGGGTGAGAGGGCGAGGTGCTCGGTGATGATCGCGACGGAGTCATCGACGACGAGTGTTTCGTCGGTGCCGAGGTTGTAGATGTGGGCCGCAGGTTCGGCCTCGGCCTCGTGGCGCTCGACGGCGGTGAGGATCGCGTCGATGCAGTCCTGCACGTATAGATAGGACTTCTCCTGGCGACCGTCGCCGAGCACCTGCAGGCGCGTGGGGTCGCGCTTGAGGGCGCGGAAGAAGTCGAACACATGCCCGTGGGTGTAGCGCTCGCCGAGCACCGAGACGAAGCGGCAGATCACCCCGGTGAAGCCGAAACCGTGCGCGTAGGCGCCGATCAGCGCCTCGCCGGCGAGCTTGGACGCCGCGTACAGCGAGGTCTGGATCGGGAAGGGGGCGTCCTCCGGGGTGGGGAACACCTCGGGCTCGCCATAGACGGAGCCGGTCGAGGAGAACACGATCTGCCTGACGCCCTGCGCGCGCATCGCCTCGAGCACGTTGGACGTGGCGATCGTGTTCTGCTCCAGATCGCGCCGCGGATGCTCCAGGCCCCGGCGCAGGTCGGCGTTGGCCTGCAGGTGGAAGACCCAGTCGCAACCATCGAGGGCCCGTTCGAGGATTCCCGTGTCGAGCGCGTCGCCCTCGACCAGCGTCACGCCCGCTCCAAGCGCGCGGTCGATGAACTCGCGCCGGCCGGTGGCGAAGCTGTCGAGGACCACGACCTCGACACCACGGTCGATCAGACGGTCTGCGAGATTGCTGCCGATGAACCCGGCGCCCCCGGTGATGCAGGCTCTCTTCACAGGGTGAAGCCCGCAGCGAGCGCGTCGTCGTGGAACATGCGGACCGTCTCCAGCGAGTACTGCTCGAGGCTCTTCCCGAGACCGTCGAGCTTCTTCAGCAGGTCGTGCGTGATCGTGATGATGTGGCAGCCCATCTCGTCGGCCTGGACGAGATTGAGGATCTCGCGTGGCGAGGCCCAGATCAGCTCCGAGCGGGGAGCCTGCTCCTCCATGATCTCCACCGAGCGGGCGACGATCGGCATCGGGTCCACCCCCGCGTCGGCGATCCGCCCGGCGAAGACCGAGATGTAGGAGGGCGCGCCGTCGGCGACCGCCGCGGCGATCAGCTCGACCTGCGCGGTGGTGAACAGGGCGGTGACGTTCACCTTCACGCCCTGCTCGGAGAGCTCGCGTGCGAGTGGTGCCATCGACTCCCCGGTCGTCGAGGTGACGGGGATCTTCACGTAGACGTTCTCACCCCAGGACGCGATCTCGCGAGCCTGGCGGCGCATCTCCCCGACCTCGTCGGCGAACACCTCGAAGGAGATCGGGTGCTCGGTGACGTGCTCGAGCAGCTCCTTTGCAAAGCGCGCGTAGTCGGTCAGGCCGACCTTGTGCATCAGCGTGGGGTTGGTGGTGAACCCGGAGATGCGCGGGTCAGCGGCGAGGGCGAGGATGCCGTCGAGGTCCGCTCCGTCCGCGAATATTCGTGTCGAGATCTGATCGAGCATGGTGGTGACTCCCCAACTGCGGGCCACCATAACGAGGTGGATTTTCACCAGATGTTTCTCTCCCGGGGAATCCCAGCCGGTGCGCTGCGTCGGCGAGGCTGTCAGCGACGAGGTCCGCGCCGATCGCCTGCAAACGCTTGTGAACGCTGGCCGGATTGCGGATCAAGAGCGTCCTGCATCCCGCCGCCCTACCCGCCTCTATATCCGCGTCTGTGTCTCCCACCATCCAAGAGACGCTCAGATCGAGCTCGAGCGACGCGGCCGCCTCGAGGAGCATGCCGGGGGCCGGCTTGCGGCAGTCGCACGGTCCGCTGAGTCCCGGCACGATGCCCTCCTCGTGGTGCAGGCAGAGCCGGGAGGCAGCGAGCACCACGCCCTCGTGCGCGAGCAGCGCGCTCACCCGGGCGTGCACGGCGAGCAGCCGGGAGACCGAGACCCGTCCCTTCGCCGCCGCGGGTTGGTTGGAGACGCACACCAGCAGATAGCCTGCGCGCGCGAGTCCAGCGGCGGCGGCCGCCACGCCGGGCACCAGGCGGACCTGCTCGACCGTGAGCGGCGACTCGGGCGCTCCGGAGGCGGGATCGTCGACCAGCTCGTTGAGCACGCCGTCACGGTCGAGGAAGACAGCCCCCCTCATGGCCTGGCGGCGGCGAGCGACTCCCAGTGTCCCTGTTTGACGGCCAGGTCGGGGTGCGAGACCAGGCCGTGCCAGACCACAGCCTGGAATGACTCGACGAGCGGCGTTCGCAGCCTGCGGCGGGGGCTCGACGAGGATCGCGACGTCGGCGAGCTCGGCCAGAGTGCCACCGGGCGCGCCGACCACCCCGAACAGCGAGGCCCCCCGTGCACGTGCGAGCTCCATCGCGCGCACGAGGTTGACCGATACGCCCCGCTCGCGCGAGCCGCCACCGACGGAGAAGACGAGCAGCGCGTCGGCCTCCGACAGGCGCGAGACCTCTAGCCACGCGCTGAAGGAAGTCTCCCAGCCGTCGTCGTTGGTGCGCGCGGTGAGCTCAGAGACGTTGTCGGTCGGCGCATAGCTCTCCAGCGCACAGAGCTTGCGAAAGTCGTTGACCGCATGCGAGGCGTGCCCCGCCCCGCCCCCGACGCCGAGGATGAAAAGTCGCCCACCGCGCTCGCGGACGCCGGCGATTCCCAACGCCATCGCGTCCAGCAACCGGGGATCGACAGCCTGCGCGAGGTCACCCGCCGCGGCCAGGTAGCTGACACTGTGACCGTCTTCACTCATTTCGCTCGCCCTCTGCTTCCGCTCGCCTGTTGGTGAGCCGATGGTAAGTCGCGGCCACCCATTCGCGCCACAAACCAGAGAAGTTGTCTCCGACTAATTTGTCTCACCAGGTCAGGATCAACGCTGGCTTCAGCTGTTCTCGTGGTGTTTCCGATTAGATCTGGCACCGCGTCGTTGCGCTGCTCTCAGCGCCGCTTACACTCCCCGACCATGGCGTCGCACGGGACTCCCCCTTCGACCGATGCGAGTGTCACTCCGCGGCCCTACGCTCGCGACGGGCGCAACGGACGCGAGGAGGACACGCGCCGCGGCGCGCCTGCGGTCGGACGTCGCGCTCGCTCGCGGGATCTCACGAGTCTCGTATGGCTGCTCCCGCTGGCGCTCGCCGCCACCTACCTCGTGGTGTTCGTTGTGCAGCTGCCGCACAATGTGGTCTCACTCACCTGGAACAGCGACTACGCGGGCGGCTACACAGTGCCCGAAGCGCTGGCGAAGACCGGGACGGCGGGCAACATGGTGATGGGCTCGGCCGGCCAGTGGGTGTTGCTGTGGTTCGGCCTGTTGACGGCGAGCCTCCCTCTGCACCGCGAGCTCTGGGACGTCGCGCCGACGCTTCTGTTCCTCGCGTCGGCCCTGGTGGTGGGCTGGTCGGTCGCGCAACTGGCGGGCCGCCGCGCGGCGCTGCTGGCGGCGCTGCTCGCGGTCGTTGCTTCGCCGCTGGCGCTCGTGTTCTTCATGGCGGCGGTGGCACACAACACGGTCTATCCGTGCACGGCCCTGCTAGGTGCGTATCTGATCTGGCTAACCCGCATCCACGAGCGCAGACGGTTGTTGAGCGTCGCGGTGCCACCGCTGGTGGGCGTGGCGATTGGCACGTGCCTGGCATCCGACCCGCTGCTGGCGGCCACGGCGCTCGTCCCCCTCGGCGTGACGGCCGGCCTCGCGGGCATCCGACGCGAACGGCGCTCGCGGCTCGTCGCGGCCTCGGCGATCGTCACGCTGGCAGTGGCGGTCCCGGTGGGGAAACTGACGACGTCGGTGATGCACTCCCTGGGCTTCGCGACGCTTGAACTCCCGGCAAAAGTTGTGCCACTCTCTGAGCTCCCGGAACGGGCAGGTCTGCTGTTCAGGGGTCTGAAGGCGCTCTTCAACGGCTATCTGGGCCCCGGCCGGCCGGGCACACTGCACGCAGAGCTGGGGGTCGCGAGCACGATCGTGATGTCGGCGGCGCTCTGGGCGCTCGTCGTGGTCGGTGCGGTGACCGTCACGCGGTTCGTGTGGAGCGGGCTGCGAAAGGACGCCTCGCAGACACCACTGCAGCTGGCACGCTCACTGCACGTGATCTACTGGGTCGGCTCGGCGGCGGCGGCGTGCGGTGCGTTCTGGATCGCGGGCGAAACGGGCGGGGGTACGAACCTGCACGAATCGTATTACGCGACGACGATCTTCTCGGTGGCGGCGATCGTCCCGCTGCTGCTCCGCGGCCGCTCCCCCGCCCACTTGTTGATCCCGATGGGCGCGTCGATCTTCTTCCTGGCGAGCCTGGTGGGGTTGACGAGCAACTACATGACCGTCTTCCCCTGGGTCGCGCACGCCGAGCCGACGGTCGCGAAGATCGCGCGGGCAAACCATGTGACGGTCGGCTACGGCGGCTACTGGGTTGGCTCGAGCATGACTTGGAACAGCGACGGGCAGCTGCGGGTGAGACCGTTGATGGAATGCTCCAACCCCCAGGGCACCGACCTGTGCCCGTTCTACATGGCGGCCGTCCCGTCGTGGTACGTACCCGCAGAACGCCACACGTTCTTGCTGGTCGATGGCGAAGAAACGTGGGTGCACACCCTCCCTGCGGGCCTCGGCAAGCCACTGGCGACATATGCGATCGGGGCGATGCGCATGTACGTATACCCGTACGACCTCGCCACGCGACTGGGGCCCAAAGAGGACTAGAAGGCTGGCTCGCGCTTCTAAGCGGGCTGGTCTTCTCCCGCTGCGCCCGCCTCGCTCGCCGCAGGTGAGTCCGCATGGAACACGCGGCCCCGGAAGACGATGAAGTTGACCCCAGCCACGGTCAGCATCGTCAGGAGATAGACGACCTCCACAGGAAGCCCAACCAGCTGCGGCAGCTGAGCTGTGGACAGGGCGGTGATCCCGTACTGGATCCCGCACACGGACAGGTAGCGTGCCGCCTGGTGGTGGGCTCTGAGCGCGAAGCGCTCGTAGTGGCGCCACACGAACAGGCGCTGGAGGGTGAAATGCAGCGACACGCTGACGACGAAGCCGATCGCGAGGGCGATCTGGAAGCGCACGTCGAATAGATCGTGCAGGACGGTGGTGACCGCCACGTAGACGAGCGCGACGATTGTTCCAGATATCGCGAAGCGCAAGCCCTGGCCGGCGAGCCCCCACTCGGGCGAGCGGATGTCGCGAAGGAACGCGTGTGCGATTTCACGCCGACTCCCGGCGGCCGCGGCGTTCACGCGTCTTCCCATCTGGCCGCTCTCTCGATCGGGCTCATGAGTCCGTCCCGGGCCGTTCGAGCACGGTCAGACCACGTATCCCGAACGGCAGCCTCACGCCGCCCATTAGCAGGAGCTCCTCGAGCCGGCAGGCCAGGCGCCCGAGCGAAGAGTTGGAGGTTCGCTCCATGTCACCCCTAACCTTCCGTTCGAGCGCATGTCCGTGAAGCTGCTCGTGGCGCCTGCGGTTCCGCTGCTTGACCGCCCAGAACGCAGGGTAGAGAGGGGCACCGAGGTGAATGTCCTGGAGGACCAGCATCCCTGCCTCGCGCGCCTTCAGCGACATCTCGCGCCGGCCGTAGCGACGCTCATGGCCGAGTAGGCGGTCGTAGCAGTCATAGTTTCCGGGGCTCACCGGGACAACGACGACCGCACGTCCGCCGGGACGTAGGATTCGGAAGATCTCTGCAAGCGCTCGCCGATCGTCGGGCACGTGCTCGAGGAGGTTCGCGCTGAGGACGCCATCCACGGATGAGTCCTGCAGCGGGAGCGAGCAGGCATCGGCGTGCAAGAGGAGCGCATCCGGAACGTGCACATGCGCCTTGCGCAGCCCGCTGGCCACGAGATCGACCCCTATGAGCTTTGCGTCGGGCAGACGCGAGCGCAGATCAGCGAGAAGATAGCCCGTTGAGCATCCAACGTCCACGATTGTCGGGTTTGCGGGCAGCGCACCGGCGAGGCGGGCAAGCATCGCGCGACGGGTCCACACCTCTATGAAGTGCGAGTGGCTGCTCTCCTCGTGCATCTCCTCCAAGTCCTCGGACCAGTTGACGGCGTACTCGTCGGACACGCACTCGAGGAACGGCTCCCTGGACGCAGTATCAGCCCCCCCGCCGTCGTCGACCGACGCGAGGACCGGTGTGCCGTCTAGCATCCTGCAACCTCTGTTCCAGCCGTGAGATAGGAGCTGATGTCTCCTACCAGAGGCGTGGAGCGACTCCCGGCGCTCACGCCTGCTCGTCCCAGCCGTGCCGAGACTCGACTATGTACTTGGGGCGGTTGCGCGATTCGTCGTAGATGCGCCCGACGTACTCGCCGATCACCCCGAGCGAGAGCAGCTGTATACCGCTGAAGAGGGATATGACGATCACAACCGTGGGATTTCCAACGGGGAACTGGTCGCCGCTGAGCTTCAAACCCAAGTAGGCAAGTGCGAGCGCAAAGGCGAACCCCGAGAGCACCATGCCGATCAGCGAGATCAGCTGCAGCGGATAGCGAGAGAAGCCTACGATCCCGTTCAGGCCGATCAGGAGCGAGCCCATAAAGCGGTTGTACTTCGTATTGCCCGCGGCGCGCGGGTCGCGATCGTAGAGCACGCTCACCTGGCGAAACCCGACGAGCCCCACGAGCCCGCGGAGAAAGCCGTGTCCCTCCTTGAGCGAGACGACGTTGTCGACGACGCGGCGACTCATGAGCCTGAAGTCCCCCGTGTTGGGGGGGATCTCGACGTCGGCGATTCGCTTGATCAGCCGGTAGCCGGCGGCGGAGACGATCCGCTTGGGCAGCGTCTCGCCGGCGCGCGTCCGCCGTTGCGCGTAGACCACGTCGTAGCCCTCCTGCCAGCGTCGGACCAGCTCGGGGATCAGCTCGGGCGGGTCCTGGAGATCGCAGTCGACGACGACGACGGCATCGCCGCGCGCTGCCTCCATCCCCGCGATCGTGGCCATCGGCTGGCCGAAGCGCCGAGAGAAGCGCAGCATCTTCACGCGCGCGTCTTGGTGGCACAGCTGCACGATCAGCTCTTCGGTGCGATCGGTGCACGGATCGACGCTGAAGATCAGCTCCCATTCGAGTTCGACGCCATCCAACGCGCGGCTGAGGCGCGCATACATCTGAGTGACGTTTTCCTGCTCGTTGTATGCGGGGATGACGACGCTGAGCAGCCGCTTGGACGACTTGCCGTTCGCGCTGTTGGCGCGCACGAAGGCGCTGGCCGCGAGGCTCTCTAAGCCTGCGGTCGAATCGAGCGTGGGCTCCTGAGCGAGATCCGTCCCCATCGCGCCCAAGATACAAAGACGGGTTTGATGTGAATGTCTCTGACCAGAGGAGTTGGCGTATCCGACGGGCCCTTGCTCGCCCGGGGATCCCCAGTCTCGATCAACCTGCCGCAAGTACGGCGAAAAATCTCGCTCTTCTCGACCGGCGCCGATGCCCTGCCGCTCCTCCCAGCGCCCCTCAGATCGACCGCGCGTGTCTCCGACCACTGCTGCTCGAGCCCAAAGCGTCGCGGCGCCGACCCGCTGGTACACACGGGCGCCACCTAGAATGGGCCGCCCGTGACGGCCCGCCCCCGACATCCCCTGATCCCCGCCCACGAGGTCGATCCCCAGCAAGAGCTCCCCGCGCTGGAGCTGGAGATCCTGGAGCGCTGGCGAGCACGCGACGTGTTCGGAGCGTCGCTGCGAGCGCGCGAGGGCGCCAAGCAGTGGGTCTTCTATGAGGGCCCCCCCACCGCCAACGGCCCGCCGGGCTCCCACCACGTGCTCTCGCGCGTGTTCAAGGACATCTACCCGCGCTTTCAGACGATGCGCGGCTATCGCGTGGAGCGCAAGGGCGGCTGGGACTGCCACGGGCTGCCGGTGGAGATCGCGGTGGAACAGGAGCTGGGCATCCACCACAAGTCGGAGATCGAGAAGTATGGGATCGCTGCGTTCAACGCGAAGTGCCGCGAGTCGGTGTTCGCGTTCCTCGACGAGTGGAACCGGCTGACGGAGCGGATTGGCTTCTGGCTGGACCTCGACCACGCGTACCGCACGCTGGATGAGACGTACATCGAGTCGGTGTGGTGGGCGCTCCAGCAGATCGACGCGCGCGGCCTGCTGTACGAGGGCCGCAAGGTGGTGCCGTACTGCCCGCGCTGTGAGACGACGCTGTCCTCGCACGAGGTGGCGCTGGGCTACCGCGACGTGGTCGACCCGAGCGTCTTCCTGAAGCTCCCGATCACGGATGCAGAGGAGCAACTGCTGGTGTGGACGACGACGCCGTGGACGCTGCCGGGAAACGTGGCGGTGGCGGTGTCGCCGACGGCCACATACGTGAAGGCGCGCGTGGGCGATGATCATTTCGTCGTAGCCGAGGCGCGCCTTGGGTCGGTGATCGGCGAGGGTGCGGAGGTGACAGACCGCTTCACTGGCGATGAACTGGTGGAGCGCTATGGCTCGTATGACGGACCGATCTTCGCGGCGAGCGACCGCGAGGTCGGCCCGCTGCCGATCCTGGCGGACGGGTTCGTGACCACGGAGGACGGGACGGGCATCGTGCACCTGGCGCCGGCGTTCGGCGAGGACGACTACCGCGTGGCGGGCGCGTCCGAGCGGGTGCCGTTCGACCCGACGCGCGCGGAGACGCTGTACAACCCGGTGCGGCCCGACGGGACCTACGACGATCGCGTCCGCAGCCGCGACGGCGCAACCTACGAGGGCCGCTTCGTGAAGGACCCCGAGCTGACACAGGAGCTGATCGAGGATCTGCGCGCGCGCGGGCTGCTGTTCCGGGTGCAGGACTACGAGCACTCCTACCCGCACTGCTGGCGCTGCGGCACGCCGCTTCTGTACTACGCGAAACCGTCGTGGTACATAGCGACGTCGAGGCTGCGCGATGAGCTGCTGGCGGCGAACGAGACGGTCAGTTGGCACCCGCCGCACGTCAAGCACGGGCGCTTCGGCGACTGGCTGAAGAACAACGTCGATTGGGCGCTCTCGCGCGAGCGCTACTGGGGCACTCCCCTGCCGGTGTGGCGCTGCCCGAGCGGGCACGTGCACACGATCGGCTCGTTCCTGGAACTCGAGGAGCTCTCAGGGGCGGCTCTCGAGGACCACCACCGGCCGTATGTGGACGAGCTGACGTTTCCCTGCCGGCACGACGCGGAGGGCTCGGGCGAGCCGTGCGGCGAGCCGATGACGCGAGTGCCGGAGGTGATCGACGTGTGGTTCGACTCGGGCGCGGTGCCGTTCGCCCAGCACCACTTCCCGTTCGAGAACCGCGAGCTCCTGCAGGAGAGCTTCCCGGCGGACTTCGTGTGCGAGGCGCAGGACCAGACGCGCGGCTGGTTCTACTCGCTGCTGGCTGTGGCCACGCTGACGAAACCATTGGGGGACGACTCCTCCATCGACGCGCCGTACCGCAACGTGGTGTGCCTGGGCCTGATCCTCGACGAGGAGGGTCAGAAGATGTCCAAGTCCAAGGGCAATACGGTCGAGCCGTGGCAGGTTCTGGACTCCTACGGCGCAGATGCCTTCCGCTGGTACTTCTTCACGTCCAAGCAGCCGTGGGACGGCTACCGCTTCTCGGCGCAGACGATCGGCGAGGGGGTACGCCTGTTCCTCAAGCAGCTGTGGTCGACGTACTACTTCTACGTGCTCTACGCGAACGCGGCGGCGCAGGAGCTAGAGCACGCGCCGGCCGCGAATGTCGCCGGCGGGCCCAACGGCGCGTCCGCGGCCGACGGCCCGGCGGGCGACCTCGACCGCTGGGCACTGTCGCGCACGGCAGGGACTGCCGAATTGGTGGCCGAGCGCCTGGACGCCTACGACGCGACCTCCGCGGGCAGGGCGATCGCGAGCCTGGTGGACGAGCTGTCCAACTGGTACGTGCGCCGCTCGCGGCGGCGCTTTTGGGATGGCGATGCGGCTGCGTTTCAGACGCTGCGCACCTGCCTGCTCACGATCTCCAAGCTGCTCGCCCCGTTGTGCCCGTTCATCGCGGATGAGATCTACGACAACCTCGACGGCACGCTGGCAAGCGTGCACCTGTGCGACTTCCCGACCGGCGAGGAGATCGGGACGCGCGACGAGGGCCTCGAGCAGGCGATGGCGCTCGCGCGCGAGACGGTGCGCATGGGCCTTGGCGCGCGGGGAAAGGCCAAGATCAAGGTGCGCCAGCCGCTCAGCGAGGTAGTGGTCGTTGCCGACGGACGCGAGCGCGAGGCGATTGAACGCCTGAGCGACGTGGTGCGCGAGGAGCTCAACGTCCGCCGTGTGCGCTTCGTGGCAGCGGCGGACGAGCTCGGCAGCTACGAGGTGAAGGCCAACTACCGCACGCTCGGGCCGCTGTTCGGCAAGGACATGCCGCTGGCGGCCGAGGCGATCGCGGCGCTCGACCCCGCACGCGTGGCCGCGGCGGTGCTGGCCGGCGCTGACGGCGACACCGGCGCTGACGGGACGATCGGGATCGCGGTGGCCGGACGCGATCACACGCTCTCAGCTGCCGACCTGCTCCTGACGATGCGCGCCCCCGACGGCTACAGCGTCGAGCGCGAGGGCGCGCACGCGGTGGCGCTGGACCTGGCGATCGACGGGGACCTGCGCCGCGAGGGTCGCTCGCGAGAGATCGTGCATGCGGTGCAGAACGCGCGGAAGAGCGCCGGCCTGCAGGTGGAGGACCGCATCGAGCTGGTGCTCGATGGCGACCCCGCGCTGATCGACGCCGCCGAGACCCACCGCGACTACCTGGTCGGAGAGACGCTCGCAGTGGAGCTTCACCTCGGCGCGGGCGCCGCGCAGGCCGCCCCCTCGATGGACTACACCGAGCAGGCCGAGGTCGACGGCCTACCGCTGAGCATCGGCCTGCGTACGGCTGGCTAAACCTGGGTCGATCGACTGACCCACAGGAGTGCCTCAGGCGAGCGCCGGCTCCAACTCTGCCTCGAGCTTCTTCTTCGGATAGGCGCCCACGACCGTCTTGACCGGCTCGCCGGCTTTGAACAGGATCATGGTCGGGATCGAGAGCACCTGGTAGCGGGCGGCGGTCTGCGGGTTCTCGTCGATGTCGAGCTTGACGATCCGCAGGTCCGGGCGCTCGGAGGCGATCTCCTCGAGCACCGGTGCCACGACGCGGCAGGGACCGCACCACGGGGCCCAGAAGTCGACGAGCACCGGCCCCTCGGCCTCCAGCACCTCGGCGTCGAAGTTCGTGTCGGTTATCTGGGTGAGAGTGCCTGCCATCGTGGTCTCCTTGGTCGCTTATCACTCACTATACAAAATGAAGGACGGTATGGCCGGGGTCCGAGCCACGCACCCTCGGGCCTGGCGGGATCGAGTCAAAGATCGGCGGGATCGTGACCGGTATGGTGTCCGACCATGCTTCCGCTCGCCTCCGCCAGCGGGTCCGCCATCATCGCCGTTGCGGTCATCGGCTCGGGTGTGTTCCTGTGGTGGCTGCTGCGCCAGGAGGCAAGCGACGAGGACGGCGAAGAGGCAGCGCCGGACAACGGCGCTGCGCCCGACCAGCGAGATCGCTGAGCCGCGGCTCAGCGGACGGTCACGATCCAGCCTTCGGAGTTGCGCACGATCGGCGGATGGATGTTGGTCAGCGCGGTGAACAGGTGCGGCGAGACGTAGACCTCCACGAACGCCGCCACCACCAGGACCGGAATGGCCACCGCAACGGTCACGAACGTGGCGGCCAGCAGCTGGTCCCACTCGCCTTTGCGGCTGGCGACGATCCACGCGGCCAGCGGCAGGAACAGCGCTACGAGCTCCGGGATCGCGTGGGGCAGCACGCCCAGCAGCAGGATCGCGGGCGAGACGCGCAGGAAGTCGGACACGCCGGCGAGCGTGTGGCCGATCACGTATGCCTGTGCGCTCAGCGAGAAGGCGGTCGCGCAGACCACGAACCCGATCGCCAGGCGCCCTCCGTGCTCGTGCACCCAGCGTGAGACGCCCCGGTGCTGGCGTGCCTGCAACGGCAGCGAGCTGCCCGCGATGAAGCCGGCCACGCACGCCATCGCGTGCAGTGCGAGCACCAGCAGGTTGCTGCCCAGGATCCCCAGCACGTTGGAGAAGCTCCCCACGGCGAACGGCGGCTGCAGCGTGATGACCTGCTGATAGCCGTCATCCAGCGAGGCGACCACCCATACCGCCGCCAGCAGGCCCGTCGCGGCTAGCGCCGAGCCCGCGACCCAGCGGCCCACCACCTCCAGCGGCGTGCGCTGCCACGCGCGCAACGTCGCGCGCGTCTGGCGCACGCCATGGGCGAACGCGTAGGCAGAGGCATCCATCCCCGATGCATCGACGCGGGCGCGTGCTACCTGAAGCGCAGGAGCGGCACCAGCCACATCGCCTCGGCGGCGATCCGCCAGGACATCTTGCTCGTGCCCTGCTGGCGGTCGCGGAACACGATCGGCACCTCAACCACCCGGAAGCCCGCCTGCACGGCCCGGTAGGTGAGCTCGACCTGAAACGCGTAGCCCTGCGAGCGCACGCCGTCGAAGTGGATCGCCTCGAGCACCTCCCGCCGAAAGCACTTGAAGCCACCCGTCAGGTCGCGCACGCGCAGACCCAGCACCACCCGCGCGTACGTGGAGCCGCCCTCGCTGATGAAGCGCCTCAAGAGGCCCCATTCGGTGACGCCGCCGCCGGGCACGTAGCGTGAGCCGAGAGCCAGGTCGGCGCCGTCGTAGACAGCCTGCAGCAACCGGGCCAGATCCGCGGGGTCGTGGGAGAAGTCCGAGTCCATCTCCATCACGTAGCCCGCCCCCTGATCGAGCGCGTGGCGGAAGCCGGCCAGATACGCGGGGCCGATGCCGTTCTTCTCCGAGCGGTGGAGCACGTGCAGCCAGTCGTGTTCGCGAGACAGGCGATCCGCGAGCTCGCCCGTGCCGTCGGGCGATCCGTCGTCGACCACCAGGATGCGAAACCCGTCGGGCGCCGCTCCCGTCAGCGCTTTCGCCGCGGCCGCGGCGATCGCCTCCAGGTTCTCGATCTCGTTGTAGGTGGGGAGTATCAGCCAGGGCTCGCCAGACATGGGCCGGGGTACCCTAGTCCGTGGCGCGGTTGGGGTGCGCCGAGACCTCGACTGGGCGCAGCCGCGACCGACAGCGTCCGGCTCATCGCGCGAGCCCCGTCCATGCCCCTACGCTGAGTGCCGTGGCCGTGCCCGAGCCCTCCAACGCCACGATCGCCGACGCGCTGGAGGAACTCGGCGACCTGTACGAGCTCGACGGCGCGATCGTCCACCGCGTGCTCGCCTACCGGACGGCCGCCAAGGCCGTGCGCGAGGCGTCGGTGTCGGTGGCGAAGCTCGCACTCGAAGGCCGCGCGAGCGAGCTTCCGGGGATCGGCAAGACGCTGCAGGAGAAGATCCTCGCGCTCGTGCAGACCGGTGCGATCCCCGCGGCCGAGCGGCTGCGCGCGAAGTTCCCGCCGGGATTGATCGCGATCACCAGGCTGCCCGGCCTCGGTCCCAAGCGCGCGCGGCTGCTGCACTCGGAGCTGGGGATCGACTCGCTGCAGGCGCTGCGCGAGGCGGCGCTCGCGCAGCGCCTGCGCACGGTGCGCGGCCTCGGCCCCAAGCTCGAGGAAAGCGTGCTCGTGGCGTTGGATGAGCTGGAGGCGAACCCTTCCACCGGCCCCTCGCGGCGCATCCTGCTGCCGCGCGCGATCGAGATCGGCGAGGAGCTGCTCACCGGCCTGCAGGCGCTCGCTGGAGACGGTGCTCACATCCAGCTCGCCGGCTCCGTCCGCCGGCAGGCGGACTCCATAAAGGACATCGATCTGATCGCCACCACCACAAGTCCAACCAAGCTCGCCAAGAGCCTCGACGAGCTCGCGGAGATCGAGCGCGTGAGCTCAGCCGGCAAGGCCGGCGCCAGGGCACGTACGCACTCGGGAGTGAGCGTCGATCTGAGGATCGCGGCGCCAGGGCAGCTCGGCAACCTGCTGCAGCACTTCACCGGCTCGGGCGCACACAACGCGGCCCTGCGCGAAGGGGCGGTCCGCGGCGGGCTGCACGTGTCCGAGTACGGCATCCTCGACGACGCCACCGGTGCGAGCGCCAAGTACGCGAGCGAGCAGGAGGTCTACGAGCGCCTGGGGCTCGCCTACATCGAGCCGGAGCTGCGCGAGAATCGCGGCGAGCTCGAGGCCGCGCGGACGGCTGACGGGCTTCCGAAGCTCCTCGAGCTGCGCGACATCCGCGGCGACCTGCACAGCCACACGATCGCCTCAGACGGGCACAACACGATCGAGGAGATGGCGCTTGCCGCCCGCGAGCGCGGCTACGAGTACCTGGCGATCACCGACCACTCCGCGACGCACGGCTTCGGCAACGACGTCTCCCCCGAGCAGCTGCGCCGCCAGATCGAGCTCGTGCGTGAAGCCGATGAGCGGATCGAGGGCATCCGCCTGCTCGCTGGCAGCGAGGTCAACGTCCTCCCCGACGGCTCGCTCGACTACGAGGACGAGCTCCTCGTGCAACTCGACTGGATCGTGGCGAGCGTCCACACGTCTTTCGGCATGGGCGAGCAGGCGATGACCGAGCGCATGATCGCCGCGATCGAGCACCCGCTCGTCGATCTGATCGGCCACCCCACCGGCCGGCTGATCGAGCGCCGCGAGCCCTACGCGCTCGACTTGGGCGCCGTGTTCGAGGCGGCTGCAAGGACTGGCACGATGCTCGAGATCAACGCCAATCCCGACCGGCGCGACCTGTCGGACGTCAACGCGCGCGCCGCCGCCCGCGCCGGCGTCATGCTGGCGATCGACTCCGACGCTCACCGCACCGCCACGCTCGACAACATGCGCTGGGGCGTCGCCACGGCGCGTCGGGCGTGGCTGAGTGCCGCCGAGGTCGCCAACACGAGGCCCTGGCGCGAGCTCGAGCGGCGTCGTGGGCGCCGGGCAGGGCAACACCCCTGAGGGCAGGGCCGCTACCCGGTCAACCCGCCGGCGCCGATATCGTAGTACTGCGGGTGACGAGTTGGGCAGTAGAGCGCCAGCTTGCGAGCGGCCGTGTCGTAGCGAACGACCCAGACCCCCGTGGGGTTGCGAACGCGTGTGATCAAGGTGCTGGGGCCGTTGCTCATGCGGGCGCATGGCGGCGGGCCGCCTGCGGCCACGGGCTCGTGCAGCAGCGTGGCTACGCTCGCCGAGGGAGCGAACTCAGGCCTTTCCGTGAGTACCGGTGAGAGACCGGCGATCCGTGCCAACGGAGTCAGCCCTGCGTATGAGAATTCGGGAAGCTGACTTTGTTCGATGCTGAACGTGACGGTGCGCACGCCGTCGCGGCGCAGCGCTTCGAGCAGCCCCGGCACGTCACCGTCACGGTTGGGCGCACCCGCCAGGAAGTCCGTCGTGGAGTCGAACACGATGCGATCGGGAAGCTGCTCCGTTTCGGGCAGCCGGTGCACGAGCGCGACTTTGACTTCCCCGCCCACGCCGAAGTCATCCGCGAGCATGTTGCCGACCACGCCGATCGCGAGGATCGCGATGCCCACGATCCTAGCCCTGCGCCCCACGCAGGCGATCCAGCCGGCCCCCACCACCGCCAGGTAGCCGAGCATCGGCATGCCGTAGCGGATGTCGTGATGGATCGTCACGAACGTGATCACGAACCAGGCGCCAAAGCCGCCCGCGAGGAACTCCAGTCGAAGGTACTGCTCGCGCGGTCTGCGCACGACCGAGACGAGCGTCCAGAAGAAGCCGGTGACCGCCAGCACGAACAGCGGCAGGAGCAACTGCGAGTTCAGGACGCTCCAGAAGTACCAGAGCAGGTTCGTGGTGGAGTACCTCACCGGGATGTTGCCCGGAGGCGTGCCGCCGCCGGAGCTCGCCAGTTCGAGCATTTCCTCGAGCTCGGAGGAGTGCTCGACGTACCAGGGCAAACCGACGGCGAGCGCTACCACTGCGAAGATCGCAAAGCCGCGCCAGTTGCGCCAGCCTCCGTGCGCCAGAGCGACGAGCACGAGTACCCCGAGGAACAGGGCGAACGAAACCTTGACGTTGACCCCCAGGCCGACTGCGAGACCGGCCGCGGCCGATATCCCCGGGCGGCTGAAGTCCTCGCTGGCGAGCACCAGCCACAGCGCAATCGCGACGGCAGCGGTGAGCGGAGCATCGAGCAGGAACACGTGGAACGTGGAGATCAGCAGCGGCGAGCCGAGCACGAACAGCACCGCCAGCAGCCCGGCCAGCGGTCCGTACAGGAGCTTGCCCGCCTGGTAACAGCCGAGCGCCAGCACAGGGACGAAGACGACGTTCTCGCCGATGATCGGCGAGGCGACGTTCGCACCGCCGATGAGCGCTGCCACCGCCCCCACCACGTGTACGAGGATCGGGTAGATGTTGTCGTAGGTGAACGGACCGAGGATGTTCCCGGCGTGCAGCATGCCGCGATACAGCAGCGCCGTTTCCAGCTGGTCGCCGGCGTCGTAGATCGGTATCCCGCGATCCTGCGTCAGCCACCAGCAGGTGATCGCGATGAAGACCGCCACCGCGCCGATCGCGCCACAGGCGTAGGCGCTCACGCCCGGTGTGCCAACCCGCGCGGTCGGCGAGGCGGCGCCGCCGCGGAGTGCCCGGCGGGAGACGCGACGGGGCCCAGTCAGGACGCGCCGGCGCTGACGCGCAGGCGCATTGGCATGATCGGGGGCCGACACCGGCCGACCGTAGCCCAGCGCCCCCTCCAATTCCACTTAACGGGGCGATTCAGGCAGCCATGTCTCCGTCTTTTCAGGGGAGCGGGAGGAGCAGCCGCGGCAGCAGCTCGTCGGCCACCAGCCGGTCGACGGCCGCTCGCCGAAACGGAGTGAGCGCCTCCAGCGCTCGCGACGCGTAGTCGCCGGGTGGATCCAACAGCGCGGTGCGCAGCGCGTCCTGGAGGTCGTCGCTGACCGTGCGAGAGTCCAGCGCACGTGCGATCGGGAGCGCCGCGTAGGGCCCGGGCGCGGGAGTGCTCGCGAGCACGCAGCCGTCGGCCAGCGCCTCCAGCTGCGCGATCCCGTAGTCCTCGCGGCGCGGCGCACACACGAACACGCGCGAGCGACGCACGAGCGCGCGGTAGTCGTCCGCGGCGAGCGCGCCCACGACGCGCACCCCGGGCGCGGAGTCGAGGTCCAGCCCGGCCGCTCGCAGCGTCTGCGCCGAGGCTCCCGTCACCACGAGCTCGCGCGGCTCGCCGGCCGGCAGCTCGCCATACACGCCGCGCCAGGCCGCAAGCACCCGATCGAGCCCCTTCTTGGAGGGGTTGGCCGCGTATGTGATCGCGGTGATGTCGCGCACGGGCTCCGGCGGTCCGGACGGCTCGACGTGCACGGGCAGCACGAGGGCCTCATCGGCGGCGCGCGCGGCCACCGACTGGGTCTCACTGCAGCCCCCCCTCGCTCCATGGCAGCAGCAGCGGGGCTTCGCCGAGCCTGCGCCGCTCGAGCGGGCGCTGCCAGAGGCCGTGGCGCCCCGGGCGGTTGCCCGCCGAGGGAGCATCGAAGCGGATCGCCCCCGGGCGCGGCCACAAGAGCGCGGCGGTGGTACTCGAGTAGATGACGGCCTTCGGGGGCGAGTCTCTGAGCTCCGCCAGCGCCGCCCCGGCCGCTGCCCTGGCTGCCCGGGCCCAGGCGAGGTCGGTGAGCATCAGGGTGCGCGTCGGCACCGGCGGCTGCGCCCGGGCGATTGCGACTCGCGCGCCCGCGCGCTCCAGCGAGTCGTGCAACTGCCCGTCGGCGATGCGCAGCCCTTCGGTCGAGCCGAGCGAGACGATCAGCACGTCGGGCCGCTGCGCCGAGGGCATCTCAGCGGACGGCGTCGCCGATGCGCTCCGGGCGCGCGGCCTTGAACCCGGGCGTGCGCAGCAGGGCGATCGGGCGCACAGGCGAGGTGCGACGCACGTAGAAGGTCGCTCCGTCGCGCTCCTCGATCGCCTCCACAGCGGCGTCCTGTCGTCGCCAGGCGAGCGACCAGACGATCGCGAAGCCGGCCGCGATGCCGGGGATCTGCGGGGCGAGGAAAGCCAGGCCGCCGGAGAGCAGCGTGAACACGAGCAGCGGCCACAGGCGGTTGATCAGGATCGCGGTCGGGCGGTGCTCGGGGAGGGTGGTGCTCGCCTGCGCCGCCGAGAGCAGGCGAGCGATCGGCGGATTGGTGTGCGCGCGTCGGCCCATGCGCAGCCCCAAGGCGATGGCGAGGATCCACCATCCCACCGCGACCTCCGCCAGCGTGGTGTCGGATTTGGCGCTCGCAGCCAGGACCGCGATCAACGCCAGGGCCGTGGCCGCGCCGGCGCTCAGCAGTACGGTTGTCCTGAGGAAGTCGACGAACCGCACGACGCTACAGCAGCGCCTCGAGCAGCTCCCGCACGCCGCCGGGGCCGTCGACGGTCACGTCGGCCTCCTGCGCCAGGCCGGGCGGAGCTTCGTCGGAGCTGACCGCCACGCACACGGCGCTGGCGAGCGCGCCCGACTCCACGAGCGCGCGCAGGCCGCGAAACGCGTCGAGGTCGGTCGTGTCGTCGCCGACGTACACGGCCGCGCTGACGTCCCCGCCGCGCAACAGGGTGGCGATCCCGAGGCCCTTGTCGAGCACGACCGGTGGGCGCACCTCGAGCACCTTGCGCCCCCAGTGCACCGCAAAGCCCTCCTCCTCTGCCTGCCCGGCGATCTCCCTGACCGCCTGCTCGGCCGCCTCCTCGTCGGGCGCCCCACGCCAGTGGAACGCAGCGATCGTGTCCTTGTCCTCGCTGCGAACGCGCAGGCGCTGATGCTCGCTCGTGTACGCACGGTCGGCGAACTCCCGCACGCGCGCGGTCCACGCCGCGAGCTCGGGATCCACCTCGGGGCTCGTGGCGCGCGGGCGCAGCAGCTCGCCACCGTGGTTGCCGACGTAGGCGATCGTGCCGATCGCGACGATCTGGCGCGCGGTGCTGGCGCGCCGGCCGCTGACACAGCCGACGACGCGGTAGCGGCGTGCGATCTCGATCAGGACGCTGCGCGTCGCCTCGGGCACGTGGGCGTCCGCCGCGTGGCGCACGATCGGCGCCAGCGTGCCGTCGATGTCGAGCAGAACGGCCGAGCGGCTGGGATCGGCGCGGATCGGCTCGAGCGCCTCCACGAGCGTTGCGGCTGGTGACACGGGGTCTAGTATGGCGATCATGGTGGCCGGCCCGTCCGCTCGTGCAAGTGGCCGCTGAGCGCTCGTCGCACCGGTCGCTGAAGTTGATGACGATCGGCACGCTAGCCGGTCTTTTCAGCGGGCTGTTCGGTGTCGGCGGCGGCAGCGTGATCGTGCCGCTGCTGGTGCTGTGGCTCGGCTACGACGAGCGCGCCGCGACCGCCACCTCGCTGGCGGCGATCGTCTTCATCGCCGCCTTTGCCGCTGGCGTGCAGGGCGTCTACGGCAACGTGAACCTGCTCGACGCGGCGCTCGTCGGGGTGCCGGCGCTGTTCGGCGTGCTGATCGGCACCTGGCTGCAGCAGCGCCTGCAGACGCGCTCCATCGCACTGCTGTTCGCGGCGGTGCTGGTGGCGAGCGCGGTCGAGCTGGTCGTCAGGTGATCGGCGCGATCGTCATCGGGTTGGCCGCGGGCGTGGTCGCCGGCCTGCTCGGCGTCGGCGGCGGGGTGCTGTTCGTCCCCGGACTCGTCCTGTTCGTGGGACTCAGTCAGCATCACGCCGAGGCGACGTCGCTGCTGGCGATCGTGCCCGTGGCGATCGTCGGCACCTACAGACACGACCGCTACGGCAACGTGCACCGCGGCGACGCGCTGCGTATGGGCGTCCTCTCGCTCGCCGGAGCGGCCGGCGGGGTGGCACTCGCGAACGCGCTGTCGGGCGCCGTCCTGCGTTACGCGTTCGCCGGCCTGATGGTGCTCGTGGCGGCACAGCTGGTGCACAGGACGCAGACCAGTCGGCAAGCAGAGAAAAAGTCGTAGACTGGAATCACCATGGGACTCGACAATCCACTGCACATAGCTCTGCTGGTGGTTCTCCTGTTGCTCGTGTTCGGGGCGAAGCGGCTACCGGAAATGGGGCGGTCGATCGGGACCGGCATGCGCGAGTTCAAGGACTCGATCAGCGGCGCCACGCCGACGCTGCCGCAGAGCACCCAGCAGCAGCCGCAGCAGATGCCGGCGCAGCCGGTGGCTCAGCCCGCAGCGCAGCCGGTGGCTCAACCCGGCGTTCCGCCGGCACAGGCGCAGCCGATCGGGGGGCAGGCGCCCGCGCAGCCCGCTGCCGCACCCGCAGCGCCCGCCCCGGCACAGCCGGCGCCGGCCCAAGCTCCGGTCGAGCCGGCGCACCGGGGCTGACTACCCGCGCAGGATCGGCCCAGTTTCGACGGCTTCGAATTCGGAGCCGGGGACGCGCTTGATCTGTTCGAGGTTTTCGTCGTTCCAGTGCGGGTTGGGCGCACCGGTGATGAACCAGGGCGAGCCGTTGTCGGCGACGATCAGCCCGTAGCGCTCGAGCGCTTCGAGGATCACGAGCGACTCGCCGGTAAAGCCGACGAGGCTGTAGCTGGCCTTCAGCCGCAGCCGCAGCCCCATCGGCGGCAGGTCAGGGCTGGAACTGGTGGATGCGTAGTGCGTGGCCGGGTGGATGTAGCCGTCCTGAGTCTCAGGCACGGTCACTCGCAGCGCGTGGTCGATCTGACCTGTGGCGACCTCCGGGTAGCGGGCGAGTAGCGGAAAGATCGGCAGGCCGGCGGCGTCCGCGGAGGTCCATCCTTCCGGGCGCAGCGCATCGCTGCGCAGGTTGAACACGGAGCCCGAGGCGGCAGCCCACCCGGCGCCCTTGCGGTGGGCGTCGTAGAGCTCGAACAGCTTGCACGTGCCTTCCTGAACGACCAGCACGTGTTTGTCGCCGTGGCCCTTCTTCCCGCCCCCCTCGATCGGGGCGTTTGGAGGGATCGGGTAGGGGCCGGGGTTGGATTCGCTGCCGTAGGCGGTGAACTTGATCGGGACCTGCTTCTGTTCGGGGCCCACGACCGTGTAGGGGATGCCGTAGGTGGGCTTGGTGCCGAAGTCGGGGTGCAGGTGCGCGCTCAGCCCGATGCTTGCGACGTAGGCGGCCGAGTTGGGGTTGACCGGTGCGTCGGCGATTTCCTGGTTGAGCGGGTCTTCCGCCGGGAGGATCGGGCAGCCGTACTCCTGCGGCGTGCCCGCCTTGCGCCCTCGCGCGGACGCCGCCGATGCGGGGCCCGCAAGGGCGCCGGCGAGTGCGCTTGCGACCGCGATGACCGCGACGGCTTTGTGACAGGACACGGGCGCCACCAGCACACGCTACCCGGTGAGCGCCCGCGGGACGACCGTTTGGACGACTGTTGCGGCTGCTTCGCCGACTCGGCCGGTCAGCCAGCCGGCTGCTCGCCCTGCAGCACCGACGGACGCGCCTCCTGCATCAGCGGCGCGCCGCAGTGCCAGCAGTAGGCGGCGCCACGACTGTGAACGGCGCCACAGGAGCGGCATTGCCCGTGGATGCCCGCCTCGGCGGTCGCGAGCAGCCGCTGCACCTCTCCCAGCTGCGCATCCACCTCCTGGAGCTCTGACGCTTTGCGCGCGAGCACGTCCAGGCGGTAGTGGTCGCGGATCGCCATCTCGTAGGCGAGGCCGCCCAGATCCCACGTGAGCGCAGCGACGCGCTCGGCGAGCTCCAGGCGCCGACGGCGCAGCTCGGACATCGAGCCGCTGGGCGTCGGCAGGCCGCCCGCGGGCAACACGATCCCTCCGGTGGGAGCGTCCGCAGGACCGCCAGCCTCGGAATCCGGATTCACGTCCGGCCCCGGGGGCTGCGCGGGCGCGGGCGGCCTGCTGCCGTTTCCGCCCTGGGAGCTCATTTGACTTCGATCGGCGCGGTGCTGAGTTTGCTCAGTTCCTGCTCGTGCGTCTTGCCGGTCGATTTTTCGAGTTTGGTGATCGTCGCGCTGCTGGTTTTCTTGGCTTCGGGCGCTTTCGCAGGCGTCTTTTCTTCGGCCTTTTCTTCAGCCTTGGCTTCGGCCACTTCCTTTTCTTCTTCGCTCTTGGCCGACGTGCTGGACTTCCCGCTGGCGGCGGGGGTGGTGCTCGTCGCCGAGGTGGAGGTCGGCGTCGTGCTCGCGGCTCCCAGCGCGCCGAGGCCTTCCACTTTGATCACCTGCGGGCCCGGGGCGGTGGGCTTGCTCTGGGTCACCCAGTGACCGACGAGCAGGCCGACGATCATCGCCAGCAGCAGCACCGACAGCACCGCGAACAGCGGCGCGTAGCGGCGCAGCCATGCGGGACCGGCAGCCGGTTCGACGTAGGACGCGTAGGCCACGGGCGCCGTGCCCATCCCGCCGGGGCTGAGCTGCGGCTGGCGCTCGGTCTCGAGCACGTCCAGGAACGCGAGCCGTACCGGCGAGGTCGGCTGCCCGCAGGAGAGGCAGTAGCGCTGGTCGGCGACCAGGGGCGCGGAGCAGTTGGGGCAGGTGGAGCTTTCGGAGGGCACAGGAGCGAGGTTGGTCATGGCGACGTGGATGCCTTTCCATCGTTTGCGTGAGCCGCGCTGTGACTGGGGCTGTGCGAGCGCCCGCGGGCGTGAGCCTTGGCGGTCGTCTTCGGTGCCGCGGCCCTGGCGGCGGCCGTGCTTTCACGCCCGATGCGGGCGCTTTCCTGCTCGGTGCTCTCGCACGCGCACAGGCCCACGCTCAGCACACCACAGCCGGCAAGGGCGAGCGCCCGCCTCATCCGCGCCGCCCCGGAACCCGGGACAGCGCGGGCACGCGTGCTCATCCAAATGCTCCCCGGACGTATTCGCGTGTGCGCTCTGCGCGGGGGTCCTCGAACAGGTCCTCGGTCGTGCCGTACTCGACGAGGTCTCCCAGGTACATGAACGCGACCTTGTCGGCGACGCGATGCGCTTGCGCGAGGTTGTGGGTGACGATCACCACTGCAAGGTCGCGGCGCAGTTCGCCGATCAGCTCCTCGATCACGCCCGTGGAGATCGGGTCCAGTGCGCTGCACGGCTCGTCCATCAGCAGCACCTCAGGGCGCGGCGCGATCGCGCGCGCGATGCACAGCCGCTGCTGCTGGCCGCCGGACAGGCGCAGTGCCGGCCGGTCGAGGTCGTCGCGGACCTCGTCGTACAGGCCCGCCCGGCGCAGCGCATCCACCACGAGCGGCTCGAGCTCGCGACGGCCGGGACGCCTGCGCCCCTGCTCGCGCAGCGCGAACGCCACGTTGTCGAAGATCGACATCGGGAAGGGGTTGGGCTGCTGGAAGACCATCGCCACGCGCGAGCGCAGTGTGGTGTCGACCAGGTCGTGGATGTCCTCGCCGTCGAGCAGGATCTCGCCCGAGCGCGATGCGCTGGCCGTCAGCTCGGTCAGCCGGTTGAGCGTGCGCAACAGCGTCGTCTTGCCGCAGCCCGAGGGCCCGATCAGCGCGAGCACCTCGCCCTGGTGGATCGACAGCGACACCGACTTGACAGCAGGCTTGCCGGCGTAGGAGATGCTGACGTCGCGCACGCTCAGGCGCTCCGGCCCGGCCGCGTAGGACGGCCTGCGGACCGCCTCGCGTTCCTGCAACGGGCGCACGGGCGTGGGCGGGCGGTCGAGGACGATCGTGCGCACGGGGGGCACGATCGCGGAGTCGCCGTCCGCCGCCGTCGGCTCGGGCGCCGTCGGCTCGGACGCCCGCGAGACGCCGGGCCAGCGCCCGCCGAGGTTGCGCGCCTCCGCGCCGTCTCCGACCAGGCTCAAGGGCTCCATGACCATCTCCTCAGGAGTCATCGGCCACAATCTCCATCGACATGACTTTGGCCATCAGAACACTGAGATTAGCGGCTTTTACAAGGATTTGTGAAAACTTCTGCGCCATCGCTCAGACGACCGCCCCGACCACCGTCAGCCCGGTCGAGTCCGACTGGGCCCGCCCGATCCTGTCCACGATCAGGTTCAGCACCAGCACGAAGATCAGCAGCACGAACGCCGCCGCGTAGGCCTTCTGCGGGGCCTGACCTTCGCCGGCCGGCGAGTTTTCGTAGATGTAGTAGGTCAGCGACGAGCCGGTGCCACGCAGCAGGTTGAGCCCGGGGATCGATCCCTGCGTTTCGATACGCATGGTGCCGCCGAGCAGGATCAGCACGATCGCCGTCGAGCCGATGATGCGGCTGACACCGAGCGTCACGCCGGTGGCGATGTTCGAGCGCACACTGGGGATCAGCACCCGCCGGATCGTCGTGATGCGCGTCTTGCCCAGCGCGAAGGCCGCCTCGCGCTGGTGCCCGGGGACGGCCTGCAACCCGTCGCGGGTGGCCGCGTACACGGACGGCAGCGCGAGCAGCGACATCATCGAGCCCGCGGCTATGAACGAGCGGCCGAACACGCCGCCGCCTTCGGCGGTGAACGAGAACGGGGCGAGGAGCGACAGCTGGAAGAGCGCGAGCCCGAAGATCGCGATCACGATGTCGGGGGTGCCCGCGACGACCTCGATGCTCGACTCGACCACGCGCGCGAGCCAGCTCGGCCGACCGTACTCCGCCACCCACACAGCGCTGGAGATGGCCAGCGGCAGCGCGAGCGCGATGCCGATGATCGTGAGCACGATCGTCCCGAGCAGCGGGTCGAGGAACCCACCCGAGCCGGCCTGGTTGGCGCTGGTCTGCGGGCGGCTGAAGATCAGATCCGGGCGCAGGAACTGGATGCCCCGTACGCCCATGTAGAGGACGATCGCCCCGGCGATCGCACAGAGCATGATCCCGGCGGTCCACGCGGCGAGCAGCACCAGCCTGTCGCCCCAGCGCCAGCTCATCGGCGAGGAGCGCCTGCCGCGGCCGCTGGAGGCTGGGGGCGCGAACGTGCTCATCCGCGGGTCTGGTACTTGCGCAGCGGAAGCTTGACGAGGTAGCCCGACACCGACAGCACGAACGCCGAGAACAGGAGCAGCAGCGCCCACGAGTACACGGCCGGTCCCAGCGCCGGCGAGGCCACGCCTTCGCGGTAGTCGACGATCGCCGAGGCGAGCGTGCGCAGCGGCTCGAAGAAGAACACGAGCCCGTCGACCGGCTTGGGGCTGAAGGTCTTGCCGCCGGAGACCATCTGGATCATCACTGCCTCGCCGAGAGCGCGCGCGCTCGCAAGCACTGCGGCGGCGACGATCGCCGGGCGGACCGCCTTCAGCGTCACCGCACGAATCGCGCGCAGGGGGTTCAGTCCCAGCGCCACGGCCCCCTCACGCCACGACGGCGGCACCGAGGCGAGCGCCTCGCAGATCAACGCGATCATGATCGGCGTGATCATGACCGTGAGGATCACCACGGTCACAGCCAGTCCGGCTCCCGTCAGCTGGACGACGTTCTGCACCGATTCTTTCTCGTGGGTGGTGATGATGTGGTTGCCGACGAACGGCACCAGCACCAGGATCCCGATCAGCCCGTAGATGACCGACGGGACCGACGCGAGCAGGCGGATCATCGGGATCGCCACCCTGCGCGCGCGGGCCGGCGCGAGCTCCACGATGAACACCGAGGAGAGCACCGAGATCACGAGGCCCAGGGCGACCGCGATCGAGGTCGTCAGCAGCGTGCCGTAGATCAGCGGCCAGGCCCGCAGGTGAAAAACGGAAGCCGGCGGGTTGGTGGTCGCCGTGGTCATGTGGTTGACCTCGGTTTCGAAGTCCCCGCCGCCCAGCAGCCAGCTGAGCCCGTTGTGCCCGAAGATCGGCCCCGACTTGGTGGCGACGAACACGACCATCGCCACGACCGCCACGCACACGAGCAACGACACCGCGCCGAGCATACGCTCGGCGCGGTGGTCCGGCCACGGCTTTCGCAGCCGCTCGATCATTTCGCCTTCTGTGCCGCTCGATCGGCTGCTCTAGCCGATCACGACCCACTCGCTGGCGATGATCTTCTTCGCCGCGGGTGACTTGTCGACCCAGTTGATGAACGTGGCGGCTGCGCCGGTGGCGGGGCCTTTGGTCACCTCGAAGAACACCGACACGCCGGCGTACTGGCCGGACGCAGCGGTCGTCTTGTTGCAGGCGACGCCGTTGTAGGAGACCGAGTTCAGGCCGCCTTTGTCCGCCTGGTAGTTGGACAGGAAGCCGATCCCGCTCGGTGCGCTTTCGACCGCCTGGCGCATCAGACCCTCGGTGGCCTCTTCGGTGGCGGCGGACTCGACGCTCTTACCTTCCAGCAGCAGCGACTTGAAGCTGGTCAGCACCCCGGCGACCGACGTACGGGTGAAGACTTCGATCGGACCGGTTGCGGTGGCACCCGGCACGCTGCTCCACGTCTTTGTCTTGCCGGTGAAGATCGACGTCACCTGGCTCGGCGTGAGGTTGCTGAGCGTGTTCGCCTTGTTCGTAACGACGCAGATCGCGTACTTGGCGATCGGGTAGAAGTCCAGGCCGGCGTCGGCGCTGGTGGGTTCCTGAGCCACGTCGGCGATCGTGACGCTGCCGGCTTTGACGTCGTTCAGGCCGATCGTCGTACCACCCTGCGCGATCTTGAAGCGGATCTTTTTCGGGTGCAGCTTGACGTACTTGGCCGCAAGCAGAGATACCAGCGGATAGGAGGACGTGGCGCCGCTGATGGTGATGAGCGAGGTGGCGCTGGCGGCCGCAGGCGCCGCAACCCCGACCACGCCAGCCACCGTGAGGGCGACGGAGAGACGGCGAATTCCATGCATTGAAGAGAGGCTCCGTTTCGAGTTCGATTGACAAAGAGTTGACAACGTGGAGGGGCGAACATAGCATATCCCCATAGAACCGATCGACATTAGCTATTTTATGGATAAGGTCCGGAACCCCTGGGGTCCAGACCGTGTTCTTGGTTTACGAGAATTCCGCTCCACTCAATGAACAACACGCCCGACAACCAAAAGTCGCCCTTTCGCGCGCCCTCGGCTCGCGTGACCGCCGCGCTCGCGGCGGCGATGCTTGGGATCGGCGTAGCCGTGGGCGCTGCGATCGGTCCGGCGCCGAGCCCGTCGCAGGCGAGCTCGAGCCTCCCGGGGCTGCTCGCGACGCTTGCGCGGGCGGCGTCAGCAAGAGCGGCGGCCCAGCAGGCCTCCAGCGCCTCGACGCAGCCGACGGCGAGCACCGCCGAAGCCGCGCCCACGAGGAAACGACGCAGACGCGTGCGCAAAGCGGCGAGCTCGGAAGAAGCGACGAGCGCGGCGACGACCACGCCGGCGGAAACAGAAACGACCACGCCGGCTGCGACGAAGCCCAAGAGCACGACCAAAGCGAGCACGCTGGCGCCCGTCACCCACGTGTGGCTGATCGAGCTCGCGGGGCCGTCCTTCGCGCAGGCGCTCGCCCAGCCGGCGGCGGCGCCGTACATAGATACGGAAGCGATCGCAGCCGGAACGCTGCTCAGCGGCTGGTCGGGCATCGACGGCTCAGGCTTCGCCACCGACGCCGCATTGTTGGCCGGCAGTCCGCCGCAACTGCTCGACACGATCGTGCAGCCGCCTTGCCCCGAAGGGGCGGCGGGCGCTGCGTGCACATCGGAAACCGGCGAGCTGACCACGGCGGATGAATTCCTGAAGGCGACGATCCCCACGATCGCCTCCAGCGCGGCCTTCCGCGAAAACGGGCTGATCGTGGTCACGTTCGCGTCGGTCGCCTCGGCAACCGAGACCGGCCTGCCCGCGGGCGCCACGACCGCGACCCTCACCTCCCAGCCCCCGGCGGGCGTGCTGTTGATCTCGCCGTTCGTGGGGGTGGGCGCGAAGTCCGCCGCGAGCTTCAACCCGACTTCACCGAAGCAGAGCCTCGAAGAGCTGCTGCGGCGATGAGCGATCCATCACCAACCAACGAACGGAGACCCCCGTTGCACGCATTCCAACCAGCCCACCGCAAAGCGACATGGTGGCTTGCCGCGATCGTGGGCTTTCTCGCCCTGCTTCTCGCGACCCCGGCTATCAGCCATGCTGAAGAAAGCAACCCCAACACATACAACTGTCTCGGCAGCATCGGCGCCGGGGAAGTCGAAGAAGGCAGCGAAGAACAGCAGGTCAAGTACCAGTTCTACTGCGACGGGCCTATCACCGGCTACCAGCTGCAGGCGCAGGTCCCAATGACGGGCATCGCCGGCCAGCCGCCGGTGGTCACCTCCAACGCGACGTTGAAGCCGCTGGCTGAAACGTTCTCGTGCTCCGGAGAAGTTCCCGGCTACGCGCTCAACTGCGTCGGCCTGGCGAAATCCGGCTACGAGACGATCACCGGGCAGTTCGCGATCGGCAAGAAGCTCTGCAAGGAGCCGCGCGTCGATCCGCTGCTCACGGTCACATACGCGTACCTGGAAAAGGGCGTGGTCACGCAGGCGATCTCGGGGCCGTTCGACCTCGGTCGCCCAACGGGCTGCCCGCCTGACGCGTACTCGGGCAGCACCAGGCTGAACCCCAAACCGCTGATCGTCACGCACAAGAAGAAGTCCTCCAAGAAGTCCACCAAGAAGAAGACGAAGGCAACGGCCAAGAAAGCCGCCGCGAAGAAGTAGCTGCTCAGAAGCAACTGCTCAGCGGGGAGGGCGAGCCCGCTGAGCAGCCGATCGACGTCTCCAGGCGGCGGCGCGCAGCATACGCGCCGCCGCCGTCGGAGCGTCCGGTATGCGGCAGTCAACCTCCGCTACCTCCGAGGCCCCGTCTCTACGCTTGAGATGTGGGACCTCGCCTGCTGCTGGCCTGCGCGAGCGCCGTCCTGACGGTCGGCCTAGCCGCGTGCGGCTCGACGAAAGCCACGGCTACCGGCAAGAGACCCACAGTCCCCGCGACCACGTCGACCGCCGCCACTACACAGACCCCAACCACGCCGGTTGCGGCCCCGCTGCCGACTGCGACGTGCGCACCGACTGTGGCAGGCACGCTCGGCCAGGTAGCCGGACGCGTCTACGACGCGGCGGCGAGCGGCGATGACATCGCCCAGGCGGTTGGCCGCGTGCAGAGCTCCACGGCCCTGGCGAGCGCGATTCGCGGCGATAGCGCAAGCGCGGCCGGCGCAGCCCTGCGGGCGCTCCTGAGGGGCCAGGTCGTGCGCATCGAGGTTCTGCGCGACGGCCACCTGCTGGCGGGCGCGGGCGCGGGGCCGGCGGTGGCGCCCGTTCGCGGCTCGATCTCCGGTACGGGCGCCACGTACGTGCTGTCGGTGCAGTCAGACGAGGACTACCTGCAGGTCGCCCACCAGATCACGGGCGCCCAGGTGCTGCTGCTCTCGGGCGACCGGCGCCTGGCAGGAACGTTCGCCGGCCCGGCCGCCTCGGCCGTCCCGACGAGCGGCACGGTCAACTACGCGGGCGAGAGCTACCAGGTCGCATCCGTGTCCGGCGCGACGTATCCGTCGGGGGCGCTGCGCATCGCGCTGCTGATCCCTTCGGGCGGGCCCTCCTGCCCGGGCTCCACCGGACAGACGCGCGTTGACACGCTGGGGCGGGTGGGCGAACGTATCTATGAGGAGGAGACGGACAGCCCCACGGTGCTGACAACCCTGCACCGGATGGAACACACCCCCGCATTCATCGACGCCGTGACCGCGCGCAGCACCACAGCCGTGCGCGCGGCGATCGTCGGCTTCTTCGCCTCGCACATCCACGTGGTGCGCGTGCGCGTGACGGTCGCAGGGCGCCTGTTGTACGACCTCGGCGGCCCGTACGTGCTGGCACCGGTGCACGGCACCCTGCGCAGCGGGGGTCGCGTGGTGGGGAACTTCGAGACGTCGATCCAGGACGACGCGGGCTACCTCGAGCTGGCGCACCTGTTTACTGGCGCTGAAGTTCTCATGCGCGTCGAGGGCAACCAGGTCCAGGGCACGCTCAGCCCGGGCCCCGCGAGCGTGCCGGCGCGCGGGCGCGTCAGCTACGCGGGGCGCAGCTACGAGGCGTACTCGTTCGCCGCTGAAGCGTTCCCGTCGGGCCCGCTGCGCATATCGCTGCTGATCCCCGCCTAAAGCAGGCTGTTGGTCATGCGTTCGATCTCGGCGATCGAGGTGAGCCCGTTGCGCACCTTCGTGAGGCCGTCGTCGCGCAGACGTCGCATGCCTTCGCCGAGCGCGACGGCGACCATGTCGTCGACGGAGGCGCGCTCGAGGATCAGCGCACGGATGGGCTCACTGACGGTCATGACCTCATAGAGCCCCAGGCGCCCGCGATAGCCGGAGCCAGCGCAGCGCGAGCAGCCGACGGGCTCGTAGGGTTCGGCGCCGGCGAGGTCGTGTTCGGCGAGGACCGCCTCGGAGACGTTCTGCGGGCGCTTGCAGTGGGTGCAGAGCATCCGCACGAGCCGTTGGGCGACGATGCAGTCGACGGCGGAGGACACGAGGAAGGGCTCGATGCCCATGTCGATCAGCCGGCCGAGCGCGCTGGGCGCGTCTCGGGTGTGCAGCGTGGAGAGCACGAGGTGGCCGGTCATGGCGGCCTCGACGGCGATGTGGGCGGTCTCGCGGTCGCGGATCTCGCCGACCATGATCACGTCGGGGTCGGCGCGCAGCATCGAGCGCAGCCCGACGTCGAAGGTGACGCCCGCCTTGGGCGCGATCTGCATCTGCTTGATGCCCGCGATGCGCTTCTCGACGGGGTCCTCGATCGTGAGGATGCTGCGTTCGCCGTCGTTGAGCGCCTGCAGCGCGGCATACAGCGTGGTCGACTTGCCGGAGCCGGTGGGGCCGGTGACGAGCACAGCACCGTTGGGGCGGTGGATGGCGCGGTCGAAGCGCTCGAGCTCCGCGGGCTGCATCCCGATCGAGTCGAGCGCGTCGACCATCACGGCGGCGCCGCTGCCCTGGTCGAGGATGCGCATGACGACCCCCTCGCCGTTGACCAGCGGGAGCGTGACCACGCGGATGTCCACTCGCCGTCCTTCGAGGTTGAGCGCGAAGCGCCCGTCCTGGGGCACACGCCGCTCGGAGATGTCGAGGTCGCCCATGATCTTGATGCGCGAGACGACCCCCATGGCCATCCTGCGCTTGACGGTTGCAGCCGGGGCGAGCACGCCGTCGACCCGGAACAGCACCTTCGTGTCGCCCTCCTCCGGGTTGATGTGGATGTCGGAGGCGCCCTGCTGGACTGCCTGGGCGACGATCGAGTGCACGAGCTTGATGACGGGCGCGTCGGCGTCGGCCTCGTCGACGGAGACGTCGCGTTCGCGCTGCTCCTCCTCGTCCTCGTCGACGATGTCCTCGATCGACTCGTCCATCCGTGCGAGGCGGGTGAGCAGCAGGTTGAGGTCCTCGACGGAGGCGGCGGCGGGCTTGATTCGCCGGCCGGTCATCATCCCGATGTCGTCGATCGTGAGGACGTTGGTGGGGTTGGCCATCGCCAGCAGGAGCGCACCGTCGTCGGTGAAGCCGACGGGCACCGCCTGGTAGCGCTTGGCGGCCTTGATGCTGATCGTGCTGACGGCGCCCATGTCGAGGTCGTAGAGGGTGAGGTCGACGAAGTCCAGGCCGAAGCGCTCGGCGACGACACGCGCGAGCTGGTCGTGGCGCAGGATCCCGCGCTCGACGAGCACCACTCCCGTGGGGCGGCCCTGCTCGCGGGCGGCGGCGACGCCCTCCTCGACGGTCTCGCGGTCGGACAGGCCGAGGTCGACGACCACCTCGCCGATCATCCGCGTGGAGCGCCCGGTGGTGCGCGGCGGGTAGAGGCCCTTCTGCTCTTCTTCGCCCGTTCGCGGTCCGTCCTTGCGGCGGTTGTCCGCGTCCACGTCCGCGTCGGGCGCGGCATCCTCGGGGGAGCCAACGGTTGGCGTGGCGATATCACCCATCACAGGCTTCTATCGGCATCCGCGAGGGCCCGCTTGACCCGGATTCTCGGGCCGTTCCGGCCCCGGCGGGGCCTGCCGTCAGGCGATGATCCCGCTGCCTCCGTGCTCGAGCACGCCCTTGACTTGAGCGTCGAGCGCATTTACCCGATAGAGAGCGAGCGCCTCGGGCGAGGCAAAGCGCTGCCCGGAGGCCTGGTCGGGCCCGTGGTGGAGGATCACGCAGTGCTCGAGCGCAAGCCTGCGCTCGCCGTCGAGCGTCGCGGGGACGTGCTCGGCGATCACGCGCAGCCCAAGCTCCACGTGCCCCAGCAGCGTGCCCTCGCGGCTGCGCTGGATCTCGGCGCCGTAGGTGAACTCGCGCGTCTTGCCGAGGTCGTGGACGATGGCGGCGGCGAGCAGCAGGTCGCGATCCAGGCGCGGGTGCAGCGTGCAGACCTCCAGGGCGAGCGTGGCCACGGCGACGGTGTGCTCGAGCAGGCCCCCCAGGTAGGCGTGGTGGCCGGAGGGTGTGCGCGCTGAGCGCGCCGGGCCGGAGGGACGCGCGCCGGGCGGCCCACCGACCGCGGGCCCGGGCAGCGAGCAGGGCGCGAGGCGGATCTGCTCCCGCAGCGGCTCGTCGCGGAGCAGTCGCTCGAGCAGCGCCTTCAGCGCGGGGTCGTAGACCTCGCGAGCGAGGTGCTCGAGGAACCCTTCGAGCTCTTCGCGGTCGCGATAGGCGGTGGGCAGGAAGCGCGCGGGGTCGGCGTCCTTGCCCTCGGCGCGCTCGATCGCCCGCAGCTCGACCTGCAGCTCGTCGCGAAAGCGCTGCACGCGCCCGCGCACGCGTACGAGCTCGCCCCGCTCGAAGCGCCCGGCGAGCACGTCCGCGTCGCGGAACGCGCGGGCGAGGATCGCGCCGGTGCTGTCGCGCAGCTCGAGCGTCAGGTAGGGCGCGCCGGAGCGGGAGATCTGGCGCTCCTTGCGCGTGCACGCGAAAACGGCGTCCACGTCCTCGTCGCAGCGCAGCGTTGCGACTGTCTGGACGTGCTCGGATTGGGGGCCAACGGTGGCGGAAGCCATGGCCTCATGATGTACGGTGGTTCGGATGCAGCCGCTCATTTGGGACCGCCGCCCGGACGGCCTGAGGGCCCCGGCTATGGTGTGCGCGTTTCAGGGCTGGAACGACGCGGGCGACGCGGCGTCGAGCGCTGTGTCGTTCCTGGCCTCCTCTCTGAAGGCGCGCAGCTTCGCGCGGATCGACTCGGAGGAGTTCTACGACTTCCAGGCCAACCGGCCGTGCATCCGCTTCGACGAGCAGCAGACGCGGGAGATCGTGTGGCCTACGGTGGAGATCTTCGAAGCGCAGGCGCCGCGCGCGCCGCGCGATCTGGTGCTGGTTCAGGGCATCGAGCCGTCGATGCGCTGGCGCGCGTTCAGCACGCACCTGGTGGACCTGGCGGAGGCGCTGGGGGTGCAGGTGGTCGTCTCCCTGGGCGCGCTGCTGGGAGACGTGCCGCACACGCGCCCTGTGGCCATGAGTGGGCATGCTTCCGACGCGGCGCTCTTGGAGCGGCTCGGGATCCAGGCGTCGAGCTACGAGGGGCCTACGGGGATCGTTGGCGTGCTGCACACGGCGTGTGCTCGCGCGGGGTTGCCGGCGGCGAGCCTTTGGGCTGCCGTGCCGCACTACGTGGCGGCGGCTACCAATCCGAAGGCGGCGCTGGCGCTGCTACGGCGGGTGGAAGTGCTGATCGGGGTGTCGGTGGATGTGTCCGAGCTCGAAGTGGCGGCTGCCGACTACGAGCGCCAGGTTGGGATGGCGGTGCGCAGCGATCCTGATATCCAGGCGTTCGTGGAACGGCTGGAGCAGGCCGCTGACAGCGAAGAGCAGGAGACGCCTGAGGAGTTGCCTTCTGGGGACATCATTGCCAGTGAATTCCAGCGGTTCTTGCGGCAACGGGGGCGCGACGGGAAGTAGCGGCGCGACGGGCTGCGGTACCGCCGTTGAATGGAGAAGCATCGCTGGGTTCATTGAGCTGCTCGAGCGCGTCTACCCCGAACATCCCGAGTTCGCGGTGAAGTCGATTTTTCGGCGATCAGGCTAATCGAACCGACAGGGATTCGCCCTACGCTTCGCCCGTGCCCGAGGGGTCAATCCGGGCACGCTCACGCTCGAGCAGCGACTGCTCAGAAAAGCGGACTCCAAGTCGTCGAGGACACCGACATGCGGGGCCTCCACAACACGGTCGACCTCTGGGAGGCCCAGTGCGCCGAGCTCCTGCCTGAGAGTACCGCTCCACCATCTGCAAGCGAAACTCCAGATCGAGGCATGCGCCCACCTGGATGAGGTCAACGGTGCAGTCCGGTCAGAAACACGACCCGGAAATTATGCCAAGCAGGCTAGGCACAACTGCGGACGCGAGGCAGAAGTCCCAGGCTCTGCTCGCCACGTGGGTAATGATCCCGCCGAGCGAGACAAGCCACCAAAGGAGAATTATGCCTCACACCGGCTTCAAGGGCCGCATACAGACGCCCGCGGCACTATTGATGTCACTCGCATGCTTGGGACTGGCGGCGTGCGGCAGCTCCTCGAGCGGCTCTTCCTCCACCAGTTCAACATCTGCCGCCGGCGCCTCCACATCTGCTCCCGTCACGACGACCGCCACAGGGACGACACAGCCGACGACAGGCGCGACCTCAGCGAGTGGATCCTCCCAGCTCCAGGTGAGCGAGCTGCTTGCAAGGTGTATGCGACGGTCCGGTATCGATGTTCCGGAACCCAACGCCGCAGGCCAGTTTGACACCAAAGGCATCAACGAGAGCACACCCCAGTTCAAGACAGTGGTACATCACTGCATCGCGGCCCTTCGCAAGGGGCATGGCGGCTGACACCGATCTCGCTGTCCTCGCCGCTACGCCTCAGCGGCGGGACAGACGATCCGGTAGTCGCAGATCGAGCAGGCGCTGCGCGAGGGAGTGGCCTCGAACTCCTGCGCAAGGATCCCGTCGCCCACTTGAAGCACAATGTCCTTCACCGACTCGGCATCGCGCTGATCGCGTGCAACCGGCACCTTGAGGTCATCGAGCACGTAGTAGTAGGCCTGCTGCGAGCACTCGAGCTTCCAGTCCTCGCGAGCGGCGAGCGCATAGAGCGACAGCTGGATGTCATCGCGCAATTGCTCGGCGGTCTTGGGCCGTGAGGTCTTGTAGTCGATCAGCTCGTACTCGACGCCCGCGCGGTCCGCGTCACCGCCCACAGCGACGCTGCCAGTACCGCCAAGGCGATCCACCCGATCGACCCGCCCCCGGACATGGTGCGGCCCAATGCGAAAGTCGAACTGCCGCTCGAACCAAACGGGCTGTGAGTCCTGTCCGAGCAGCCGCGCGTGGTAGCGGGTGAGCGCAACCTGCGCCTTCTCGAACAGCTCCCGGTCGCGCTCGCTCTCGCCAAACCCGGCACGCCGCCAGCGAGCATCGAGCAGCTCGAGCATCTGAGCAAGCGTCTGCCCCCCATCGGCGTGATAACGCTCCAAGACCTGGTGCACGACGATGCCGAAGCGCTGGTGGACGGTCTGCTCGGTCGGGATGCGCAAAACCCGCGCGAACTTGTAGCGAAGCGGGCAGGCACGGTAGGTCTGGATGTCGGAGGCGGACAGCGCGAGGCCGACCCCGCGCCGCGGCAGGAACGGCCCGAGCGAGTGCTCCTCGCGCGGGGCGACCGCCTGCGCGCGTGCTCGCTCGTCACCCTGAGCATCCCCCTCGGCCGCGAGCAGCGCATCGTCGAGCGTGGAGGTCTGCAGGATCTCGCGCTGCAGCGGCGTGGCGGCGGCGAGCAGCCGCACGTTGACGTCGGCAAGCGCGTCGGCGAGGCTCTGCCCCTCGGGGCGCTGGAGCACGGCAGACAGCTTCAGTAGCTCGAGGTAGCGTGCGACTCCGTGGGAGATGTCGAGGTCGGTGTCGAGCCGCAGCTCGCCGAGGCGCCCACCGATGCGCGTGACCCCGTCGAGCACCTCCTCACGTAGCAGCCGCAGCGTGTCGGCTAGTCGGCCCGCCGTTTCCCCGAGCTGTTGATCTTGAAGGTCCGCGTACGCGTGGTCGCCCTCGCCCGCGTCGTCGCCCACGCCCGAGGGCTCGCCGGCGGCCGCTGGCGATTCCTCCACGGCCGCTGCCCCGACACGCGCATCGACCACCTCGACCGAGTCGCGCACAACGGTGGCGAGGTGCCGGGAGAGCTCGCGAACACCGGCGTCGGGCCGTTCGCGAACGAACTCGCCGGCGAGCTGCTGCAGCTGCTCGAGGCTGGCCCGCTGCTCGGCGGCATCTTGGGGCGCGAGCAGCGCTCGTCCTCGTACGCCGAGCCGCTCGACCAGCCGCGCGACGAACGCGTCGGGGGCGAGCGCGCCAAGCTCGGCGGCGGCGCTGCGGTGCAGCTCGAGGAACCGCTGGATCCGTTCGCGTGCCTCGGGCGGCACCTGCGGAGACTCGGTGGCGGCGCTGAGCCCGAGCACGAGGTCGAGCTTGCGCCGCCGCGCGACCTGGATGACGCGCGCTAGCTCGACCTGGCGCAGCTCGATGGGTGGTCTGGAGAGCGCGCGCACGACGGCGGCGGCATCGCCGGGATCGACGAGCAGCCGCAGCCAGGCGAGCACGTCGCGCACCTCGGCGCGCTTGAGAAACGCGCGCGCCGGTTCTATGCCAACCGTGGGCCGCGCCTCTGTGTCCACGCCGCCCCCCGCCTCCGGAGAGCCATCCGGCGGGCGGGCCGTCGGCGCAGAGGCGATTCTGGGGCTGGACACCCGTTCAAGGATACGCGCGGAGATTGTGCGGGTCATGCCAAGCTCATGGGACGTTTACGCGCCGCGGCTACGCTTGAGCGGTGAACGTGGTCGATTGGAGCGCAGCCCAGAGGACCGGCGAGCTGATAGCGGGCTCGCCGCCGTTCGGGGGGGTGCGCGCGGCGTCGGTGGAGCCGCTCGCACGCGAGTTCGCGGGAAAGGTGGGCGACTACAGCGGCCTGCGTATCTCAGGCGAGCTGCCGGTACTGGAGCTGGTGGACCGCCCGGGCTGGATAGCGGCGAACCTGAAGGGCATGCAGCCGATGCTGGCGCCGCTGACGGAGGCGATGGGGTCGGGCAAAGGCCCACTGGCGGGCCCGCTGCGCTCGGCGTCGGGGCTGTTGATGGGCGTGCAGGTGGGGGCGCTGGCGGGCATGCTCTCCCAGCGCGTGCTGGGCCAGTACGACCTGGCGCTGCTGGACGCGTCGGTGAAGCCGCGGCTGCTGCTGCTGGCCCCCAACCTGGCGCAGGCGGCGCGCACGTTGAACGTGGATCGCGACGAGCTGGTGCTGTGGGTGAGCATCCATGAGATCACGCATGCGGTGCAGTTCATGGGCGCTCCGTGGCTGCGCGAGTACCTGGGGGGCATGCTGAAGGAGCTGATCGAGGGCCTGCAGGTGACGCTCACGGGCAAGTCCTCGGAGGACGACGGCAAGGACGGATCGAGCAGTGACGGCGAGCGAAACGGCTGGATGCCGAACTTGAGCCTCCCGAAGCTGCCGGACCAGACGGAGCTGCGCGAGATGATCGAGCGCGCGCGTCGCGGCGAGCTGCTGCGGCTGACGCTAGGCGAGGACCGCTGGGCGCTGGTGGAGCGGATGCAGGCGGCGATGTCGCTGATCGAGGGGCACGCGGAGCACGTGATGGACGAGGTGGGCGCGGAGGTCCTCCCCTCGCTGCCGCGCCTGCGCGCGGCGATGAACCACCGCCGCGAGAACCGCGGCCTGCCGTGGCGGGTGCTGGAGCGGCTGCTGGGCCTGGAGCTGAAGATGAAGCAGTACGAGATGGGCAGGCGCTTCTGCGACGCGGTCGTCGCGGACGGCGGCCCGCAGGCTCTTGCGCTGGCATGGAGGGGTCCGGAGGAGCTCCCGACCCCTGCCGAGCTCCAGGAGCCGTCTCTTTGGATCGCGCGCGTTCCGGGCGCAAGCCCCGCCGGCAGCCCCAGCTGAGCGACGGGACGGGCCGAAGCCCGCAAATGCGGGCCGAACGCACGTTCCTCCTGTTACAAAGTCGTGACCGACGATCATCGATGGCTACGGGGTTTTTGCGGCATGCTAGGATCCTCCTGTAACGATCTCCCACAGGCGGGGTACAAACAGGTGTTCGACGGCTGAGACAGCAGTCAACTCCGACAATCAGCCCCCACCAGCCATTCCTCGCAGCCGGCGAGGGAGACAGGAGAACTCCAAGATGCCAACCGCCCCCAAAACTTCACCCACCGGGCCCAAAGCCCGCACGAAAGCCGCCAAAAAGCCGGCTTCGGCGAAAGCCTCCACCGCCCGTTCGGCCTCTGGCCGCCGTGCCGGCACCACGCAGGCGAAAGCCAGCCACGCGAAGGGCGCCCGCACTCGGGCCCTGCACACGGGCGAGTCCGCCGTGCGCCAGGCACAGACGGCCACGAAAGAGACCGCTGACGTGTTCGGCGACTACGCCGAGCGCGCGGTCCTGATCCCCGTGGGCGCGGCCTTGATCGCCCGGGAGCGGATCGTCTCAACGGTCAGCGACACGGTCTCGACCTACTCCTCCCCGACGAAGACCCAGGCGCAGCTGCGCAAGTTCGAGCGCCGCGGCGCGACGGCGCGCAACCGCCTCGAGCGCGAGGTCCGCAAAGCGCGCGTGCGCGTCGAGCGCGACCTGCGCCAGCGCCGCCGCTCGATCGAGAGCACGGTGAGCGACCTCGAGGAGCGCCGCGACGCGATCACGAAGAACGGCAACGAGATCGCCAACCGCGTGCCGGACATCGCCAACAAGGTCCAGGAGCGGATCCTGAGCCTCGTCTAGATCGACGATCTTCCCCCGAGCGGTCCGGAGAGGCCGCCTCGGGAAAGTCTGCCGGCCTCATATCCCGCCGGCAGTAGTAGCACCCTCTCCTCCCCTCGACCCGCGGGCGGCCCCCACTGCCCGCGGGTCACTTTAAGGGGTCGTTCCCGAGCAAAGCCGCCAGCCTGTTCGCGCTCTCGGCACAAGCGGAAAAGACGGGAACAAACGAGCGATTCGCTCGCTTTCGCCACGCAGCCAAACCTAGACTCGGCACTGATGTCGAACCCTCTGGTGGCCGATCAGGCCGAGAGCGACAGTGGCAGCAGCACAAAGCCCCGCGTCAGTCGCGCGTGGGCTCCACTCGCGCGCGCCCTGGAGGCGACGGGCGATCGCTGGACGCTGGCCATCGTGCTGGCGCTCGCCCCCGGCAGCACGCGACTGACGCATCTGCGCGAACGCCTCCCCGGTATCAGCACGGGCGTGCTCGCGCGAGGGCTTTCGCACATGGTCGGTCTCGGTCTCGTGACGCGCACCCGCTTCAAGGAAAAGCCACCGCGCGTGGAACTCGAGCTGACGGACGCCGGGCGAGAGCTCATCCCGATCGCCGAGGCACTTGCACGCTGGGGAACGCGTCATACGGACGCCCTGCCGGGGAGCTCGACCGGGGTTTGGCACAATGGGGGCCGTGGCCAGCAGAGACGAGATCCTTAGGGCGCTCGAGGTCGTCATCGACCCGGAGCTGCACCGCTCGATCGTGGAGCTGGACATGGTGCGCTCGATCGAGCCCAGCGCCAACGGCGTGGTGGACGTGACCGTCTCGCTGACGACCCCTGGCTGCCCGATCAAGGGCCACTTCCAGACCGCCGTCGCACAGGCGGTCTCAGCGCTGGAGGGCGTGACCCACGTGAACGTCTACTTCGACGTCCTCACCGACACCCAGAAGTCGGCGCTGCAGCAGAAGCTCGGACGCGGCTCGCTCCCCGCCGGCTCGCTCGCACAGGTCTCGAACGTCCTGTGCATCGGCTCGGGCAAGGGCGGCGTCGGCAAGTCGACGCTCACGGCCAACCTGGCCGCCGCCCTCACCGGCGAGGGCAAGCGCGTGGGCATCCTGGACGCGGACGTGTGGGGCTACTCGATCCCGCGCATGTACGGACTCGGCGCCACCCGCCCGCCGGTGTCGGCCGAGCGCAAGATCATCCCGCTGGAGTCCCACGGCGTGAAGGTGATGTCGATCGGCTTCTTCGTCGAGGAGGACGCCGCGGTCGTCTGGCGCGGGCCGATGCTGCACAAGGCGCTCACGCAGTTCCTGCAGGACGTGGACTGGGGCGTGCTGGACTACCTGCTCGTGGACCTGCCGCCGGGCACGGGCGACGTCTCTATGACGCTCGCGCAGCTGCTGCCTCAGGCCAAGTTCATGATCGTCACCACGCCGCAGGCGACCGCACAGAAAGTCGCGCGGCGCTCGGCCCACATGGCGCACAAGGTCGACCTGGAGATCGGCGGCGTGATCGAGAACATGTCGAGCTTCACCACGCCGTCGGGCGAGCGCTTCACGATCTTCGGCGAGGGCGGCGGCAAGGAGCTGGCGGACGAGCTCGACGTGCCGCTGCTGGGCAAGGTCCCACTGACGATGCCCCTACGCGAGCAGGCGGACGACGGCGTGCCGCTCGTGATCGAGGACCCCGACGACCCGGCCTCGCGAGCCATCCACCAGATCGCGCGCGGTCTGATCGCGATGGCCCCCTACGAGCTGCCCGTGCTGCCGCTCGTCGAGGTGGCGCCGGCACCCCCCACACCGGCTGACAGCGCACGGCCGGTGGGCATGTCCCTGCCGATGGCCTGAGGCGATCGCCGCCCACTGAGGCGGCTTGTAGGTCGGAAACGATTCTCGCAATCGCTCGCAACGGCGATATCCCGTTTGTAGGTTGGACCCATTGCCCGTCCAGCCATTGCAAGGGAGTCCTCAGCCGCCATGCCACGCAAGCTTCGCCTCGCCTCGATCGCCATAGTCGTTGCCAGCGTCGTTGCCGGCTGCGGTGGCAGCACCAGCACAAACACCAGCACAAACACCGGCAGTGGCAGTGGCAGTGGCAGTGTTCATACCGCCGCGGCCAAGCACCTCGTCGCCGAGGCGGACCCGATCTGCAAGCAGGTGGATGTCGAGCGCACGGCAGCCAACACGGCTGTCGCGAATGCCGGTTCCTCGACGTCGAAAGTGCTGCAGACACTGGCGCGGGTCGCGCCGCCGGTCGCGGCTGACGAGCGCCGGGCCGTCGTGCGACTGCGCGCCATCGAGGCTCCCGCCTCGCTCGCCTCCGACTGGCAGAAGCTGCTCACCGGGATCGAGCAACTGGCCACCGACGCCACCGCAATCGGCACTGACGCGAAGGCCGGCGAGTACAAGGACGTGACGTCGCTCACAGCCAGCGGCCGGAAGCTGCGCGAAGGCCTCACCGAAATCGCCACACGCGACGGCTTCACGTACTGCGGGGTCAAGAGCTGATTCCCGCGCGTCTCGGTCGCGCGTGTCACGCCCTTCACCACGACACGCGAAGCTGAGACGGTCTGCGCGCCGCTAACGTACTCTCCGAAGTGTGATCGCCTGGCGGGCTTGACAAGCCCCGGGCACCTGAGAGGATCGTCTTTGGCATGCCCATACAGGATCGACAGGAGGAGCAGGACGACGCGGCGCCGGCCGTAGCGACGGCGCCCGAGAACGGCGTGGTCGCGTCGTCCCCGGAGGGGGAGGGGGAATTCGACGAACGCCGCGCCAAGCTCGATCGCCTGCGCGCCGCCGGCATCGACCCCTACCCGCCTGTCAGCCTGTGGGACTCGCGAACGCGCATCGCCGACGTGCTCGCCGCGCACGATCCGGATGAGCTCGAGGAGGGCGGGCACCAGGATCTCCGCTACCAGGTGGCCGGCCGGCTGATTTCACGCCGGGAGCACCCCAACACCTCATTCCTGGACCTGCGCGACATCTCCGGCTCGATCCAGATTGTCGTCCGCCTGGACGACCTCGGCGAGGACACCTACAAGCGGATCATGAACCTCGACATCGGGGACATCGTCGGCGTGGAGGGCTTCATCTACAAGACCAAGAGGGGCCAGCTGGTGTTGGCGGTTGGTGAGCTGACCCTGCTGACCAAGACGCTGCGCCCGCCGCCGGACAAGCACCACGGCCTGGCAGACACCGGCACCCGCTACCGCTACCGCGAGCTCGACCTGCTCGCCAACGAGGACACGCGCGAGCTGTTCGTCACTCGCCACAAGATCGTGTTCGAGATCCGCAAGTGGCTCAACGAACGCCACTTCATCGAGGTCGAAACGCCGGCGCTGCAGTCGCTCGCGGGCGGCGCCGGCTCGCGGCCGTTCACGACGCACCACAATGCGCTGGACCGCGACCTCTACCTGCGCATCTCGGTGGAGCTGTTCCTCAACCGCTGCATCGTGGGCGGCATGGAGAACGTGTACGACATGGGCAAGGTGTTCCGCAACGAGGGCATCTCCCCCAAGCACAGCCCCGAGTTCACGATCATCGAGTTCATGATGGCCTACGCGGATTACAACGACGTGGCCACAGCGACCGAAGAGATGTTCCGCGACGTCGCGCAAAGAGCACTCGGGCGGACCACGATCAAACGCAATGGAGAAGACATCGACCTCGCCAAGCCGTGGCGGCGCGTGACGATGCGCGAGCTGATCCTCGAGCGCTTCGGCCTGGACTTCATGGAGTCGACGCGAGAGCAGCTCGCGGAGCTGCTCGACGACCCGGTCGATCCCAACGCCACGTGGGCGGACGTCGTCGCGGACATCTACTCCGAGAAAATCGAGTCGACGATCGTCCAGCCCACGCACGTGTTCGACTTCCCGCTGGAGCCGTTCCCGATCACCAAGCGCCACTCGGTCCACCCTGAGCTGGGGGAGCACTTCGACGCGGTCATCGGCGGCATCGAGCTCGTCAGCGGCGACACGGAGCTCAACGACCCGGTGGACGAGTGGCAGCGCTTCGTCGACCAGCGCAAGCGCCGCGCGGTGGACGACGGTGACGTGCCGCACCCCAACGACGAGGAGTACACGCGCGCGCTCGAGTACGGCTACTCGCCGACGGCGGGGGGCGGCATGGGCGTGGACCGCCTGGTCATGATCCTCACCGAACGCGACACGCTGCGCGAGGTCATCCCCTTCCCGATCGTCAAGGACATCGGATGAGTGCCGCGCCGGCAAGCTCAAAGCTCGACCTCGACCCAGGCGTCGTCGCTGCCTGCCGCGAGGCGGCCGCGCAGATCGCGGCGCAGGTGAGCAAGCAGACCGCCGGACGCACTACTGTGTCGGTCGAGCGCAGCATCACAAGACTGTTGGGGATGGACGGCGCCGACGGCCTGGAGGTACCGCTGCCGAACGTGCTCGTGGATCACGTGCACGACGGTGGCGGCCTCCGCCGTGGCGTCGCTTACTGGGTGGGCAACGCGATGCTGCAGACCGGCCGCTCACCGCAGCAGATCGCAGAGGCGGTCAGCGCCGGCGAGCTCGACCTGTTCGCGCTGGAGACCGCCGAGGAGGGTGCGATCCGCGAGCGCGTGACCGAGGAGTGCGCCGCACGGCTGGGCGAGATCTCCCGCCGCTTCGAGGAGCGCCGGGCGATGCGCGAGCGCCTGGGCGAAGCCGCGACCCCGCTGCGCTACGTGTTGACGGCCACGGGCGACGTGTATGAGGACGTCGTGCACGCCAAGGCTGTCGCCGAGGCGGGCGGCGACATCGTCGCGGTCATCCGCTCGACCGCGCAGAGCCTGCTCGACTACGTCCCCTACGGACCCACCACGGAGGGCTACGGCGGCACGTTCGCCACGCAGGCCAACTTCCGCATCATGCGCGAAGCGATGGACGAGTGGTCGGAGTCGCACGGCCGCTACGTCCGCCTGTCGAGCTTCTGCTCGGGGCTGTGCATGTCGGAGATCGCGGTGATGGGCGCGTGGGAGGGCTTCGACAACATGGTCAACGACGCCCTGTACGGGATCCTCTACCGCGACATCAACATCGTGCGCGGGCTGATCGACCAGCGCGTCTCGCGCATGATCAACGGCTACTTCGGCGTGGTGATCAACACCGGCGAGGACAACTACCTGCGCACCGCGGACGCGATCGAGGCCGCCCCGTCGGTGACGGCGTCGCAGTTCATCAACCACCAGCTGGCACGCAGCTCCGGCGTCCCCGACACGCAGATCGCGCTCGGCGACGCGTTCGAGATCGACGTCCCCGTCACGAACAGTCTGTTGTACGAGTGGGCGCAGGCGCAGCTCACGCGCGAGCTGTTCCCCGACTGCCCCGTCAAGTACATGCCCCCCACCAGGCACATGGACGGCAACCTGTTCCGCACGCACGCGGCGGACACGCTGTTCAACCTCGTCACCGTCGCCACGCACCAGGGCATCCAGACGATCGGCGTGCCCACCGAGGGGATCTTCACGCCCCACATCCACGACCGCGTGCTGGGCCTGCAGAACGTCGACTACGTCTTCAACGCCGCCCGCGACCTGGGCGATGAGATCGAGTTCAAGCGCGGCGGCATCATCCAGACGCGCGCGCAGGAGGTGCTCGCGGGCGCGCACGCGCTGCTCGAGCGGATCGCGCAGACGGGGCTGTTCAAGGCGATCGAGGACGCCACGTTCGGCGACGTCAGCCGCAAGCTCGACGACGGCCGCGGGATCCCGGGGATCGTGGACACGGAGGAGGGCTACTTCAACCCGGTCGTGGATCTGATGCGCGAGACAACTTATGCATGAATGGATCCGCCAGGTGCGCAACCATGCGTGACGCCGTGGACCTGACGGCCGTGAAGCCCTACGCGGACCACCTGGGCGACGGCCTCGTGCAGATGAGCTTCACGCTGCCGGTCCCCTACTCGCTGGCCGCCCGCCGGGCAGCGCTCGAGCTGGCCTCGAAGATGGGCTTCTCCGAGCCGGAGGTCGTCCACTACGAGCAGCTGACGGAGGGCTACACCTACTTCGTGATGTTCGGCCGCTGCACCCAGACGGTCGACTTCCAGGCGCTGCAGGGAGAGGGCTTCGACATCGAGTACATGAGCGAGGATGAGATCGAAGCCTTCGCGCACGAGCACCTCGGCCGCAGGGTCGTGGTCGTGGGCGCGAGCACCGGCTCGGACACGCACAGCGTGGGCATCGATGCGATGCTCAACCTGAAGGGCTATCACGGCCACCACGGCCTGGAGGGCTATCGCTCCTTCGAGACGTACAACCTCGGCAGCCAGATCCCCAACAGCGTGCTGCTGGCGAAGGCGATCGAGGTGGGCGCGGACGCGATCCTCGTCTCCCAGACCGTCACCCAGCAGAACCTGCACGTGCACAACCTGACGGAGCTGGTCGAGATGGTCGAGGCGGAGGGCCTGCGCGGGTCGTATGATCCTCGCGTGTGGCGGGCCGCGCGTGTCGAACGAGCTCGCCAAGGAGCTCGGCTACGACGCGGGCTTCTCCAAAGGCACCGAACCGCATCACCTGGCGACGTTCATCGTGCGCGAGCTCGCGGCACGGGTGTCCGCGACCTCAGCGCCCAGCTGAGCTGCGGGCCACTCGCGCGATGCTCAGCGAGCTGACCGCATCGAGGAGGCGCCTCGCGCTGGTGGGGCTCGCGAAGAACACCGGCAAGACCGTCGCGCTCGCCGCGCTGTTGAGGGAGCTCCAGGACCAGGGCCGGCCCGTAGGCGTGACCTCCGTCGGGCGCGACGGTGAGGAGCACGACGTGATCGACGCCCGCATCGAGAAGCCGAGCGTGCACCTTGCCGCAGGGAGCCTCGTCGCGACGACAGACGGTCTGCTGCGGGCGAGCGGCATCCCCCACGCGCTGCTCGAGGAGACGGGGGTGCGCACACCCCTGGGCAGGGTGGTGATCGCACGCCTACGCGGCGCCGGCACGATCGAGGTCGCGGGGCCGAGCGCCGCGGGTGACGTGCGCGCGGTCAGCGACGCGATGCTCGCCCACGGTGCCGAGCAGGTGCTGATCGACGGCGCGGTCGATCGCCGCGCGGCCTCATCCCCTGATGTTGCCGACGGCCTCCTCATGTCGACGGGCGCCGTCCTCAGCCGCGAGATCTCCGAGGTCGTCTTACAGACCCGAGACGCCGTCGACCTCGTACGCCTGCCGAGCGCCGACGACGACTCCGCCTCAGGCCGCAGGCTGCGGGAGCTCACACTCCACGCCGACGAGGCGCCCAACACGAACCGCGCGAGCATGCTCGTGGGCGAGGACCTCGAGTCGGTGGCGCTGCCCCCGCGCTTCGTCCTGACGAGCGACGCGGAGCAGATCGCGCAGGCGCTCGACGCCAACCCCACCGCGCGCTGGCTGACCGTCCCCGGCGCGGTGCCAGACAGGTTCCTGCGCAGCCTCGTGCACCCGGTGCACCACCGCCGCCGCGAGCTCGTCGTCGTCGTCAGCGACGCCACGAAGGTCTTTCTGTGGAAACGGGGCCCCGACTGGTACCGGCGCCAGGGCATCCATCTGCAGACGCTGAAAGACATCCACCTGGATGCGCTGACGGTCAACCCCGTCGCCCCCCAGTCGCACCGCTTCGACTCCGCTGAGCTGCGTGCGCTCCTGCGGGAGGCGATCGCCGACGTGCCGACGTTCGACGTGCTGCATCCCGATTACGCAGGTGAGCGCCAGCCGGTGCCGGCCGTCTGAGACTCGCGCTCGGCCGAGTCCTCGTGGGAGACATCGCAACGAGTCTGCCGGTCTGTCTCCAGCCGGAGCAACAGGCCTTCAACCGATCCTCCCAAGCTGGAACATCGGCCTGTGCAGGCCGATGTCCGAGGCACGACGGACCCGCCCACTGACGAGCCCCGGGTCCCGAGCGACCTCTGCTTGACGCCCCTCGGGCGTATCTAGATAGTGGCCGCATGATGAGCACGACCACCGAGAGCCCAAATGTCAGCGACGAGCACGAGCGCTCCACTCGGCTGCTCTCGGTCGTGATCCCCTGCCTGAACGAGGCGGAGAACATCGAGCTGTGCGTCGCCTTAGCGCTGGCCGCGATGGCAGGTGCGCGAATAGACGGCGAGGTGATCGTCGCCGACAACGGCTCTGAAGACGGCAGCGCGGAACTTGCCGAGCGCGCGGGCGCTCATGTCGTGCACCAGCCGATCCGCGGCTATGGCAGCGCCTACCGCGCCGGTTTCGCAGCGGCTAGCGGCGAGTACATCGTGATGGCGGACGCTGACCTCACGTACGACTTCGCCGAGATCCCCAGGTTCCTCGCGGGCCTGCAGGACGGCGCGGACATGATCGTGGGCGATCGCATGAGCAACATCCACGACGGCGCCATGCCATGGCTTCACCGCTACATCGGCAACCCGCTGCTCTCCGGCTTCCTGAACGCGCTGTTCCACACCGGTGTCAACGACGCGCACTGCGGGATGCGGGGCTTCAGGCGCGACCGCCTCGAGCAGCTGCAGCTGCGCACGACCGGCATGGAGTTCGCCTCGGAGATGATCGTTCGAGCGGCCAAGGAGAAGCTGGACATCCGCGAGATCCCGATCGAGTACCGACCGCGCGGCGGCGAATCGAAGCTCTCGAGCTTCCGGGACGGCTGGCGACACCTGCGCTTCCTGCTCCTGCACTCGCCCAACCACCTGTTCATCCTTCCCGGCGCGCTGATCGCCGCGCTCGGGGGCCTGACGACGCTGACCGTGCTCGCGCACCTCCACATCCTGCAGCGCGCGTGGGATCTGCACACGCTGATCGGCGGCTCGCTACTGCTGATCGTCGGCGCCCAGCTGGTTGGCCTCGGCCTCTGCGCCCACGCCTACGCCACCTACTTCATGGGCGAGCGCGATGCTTGGTTCGACCGCGCGCGCGAACGCCTGCGACTCGAGCACGGGTTGATGCTGGGCAGTGCGGTCGCGCTCGTGGGCCTCGTGATGATCGCCGTGATCGTGATCGACTGGATCGCGCGCGGCTTCGGCAGCCTCGCCCAGGAACGCGCCGCGATCTTCGCCGCCACGCTGCTCGTGCTCGGCATTCAGATCGTGTTCACCTCCTTCCTGCTCAGCATCCTTGGCCTGCGCCGCAACTGATGCGCAGCGTGAGGGGGGCTGGTATCACTGCTGTCGCGTAGCAGTGGTCATGGCGGGGGCTCGATGACCGTTCTGGCAACCAACTCGATCCACCAAAACGAACAGCTGGCCACCACCGACTACAAGGCCGACGCCTGTCAGTCTGGTGAAAGTCTTCCACGCGGCACTACTGCGATCCGTCTGTCGCTTGGCGCGTTCACCGGCCGCAGTAGCAGTCAAGGCAATCTCCGCAGCCGTGTCGTCGTCTCCGGAGAGCGCGGCTCGGGCTGGGCCGGGCAAACGGTGACGGTTCCGGTGACGGCCGTGTCTCGCACGATCTCTCCGGTGAAGATCTGCTTCTCGATCCCGTGGTCGGAGACGAACAGGTGACGGTCTTTGGCGGCAGCACCGCTCCGTCGCTCGCGGCTCGAACCAGAAGCGGCGCAGCGCTCGCGGGTCGGTTGAGGATCGAATATCTGCAGGAAGGACGCTCTTCGTGGCTGTCGCTTCTGCCTCAGTCGCAAGGCACATGGGACTCGGCCGCGCTTGGAGCGGCATCTGGATTGCCCCCCTGGTGGCGATGCTGATGCTCGCCGCCACGATCACGACGTCTCGACTGATCCGCCGAGAGCTCGATGGGTGAGCGCATCACCAGGACGGCCCCGGCTGTGCCCGCGGGGGGATTGGGGAGGCGACAGTCGACGAGCACGGGTGTGGGATGCCGACGGAACACGAACGTGTCGTTCACGCACGCAAGCGCCAGAGGCCCCCCGCTCAGCACTGGAGCTTCTTCCGACTCATCCCGACGGCGCCTGATCTGCGCTCTGGTCGCTTGCTTGAACGCCGCGAGCTGGTCTTTCATCACCCCGCCATTCGAGGTTCCGGACGAACCGATCACTTCGCCTATGTCAAGCAACTCGCAACCCCGCTGCCTCCTCGCGGATGGCGGACGAAGCGGCAACGCACATGCAACTGGGGCCCGCCGCTTACGCGGCGAGCCCCATAGGTGCTATGGCTGCGGCCTTCCACTGTCCGCGCCGACTAGTGTTCGTCGACCGCGCCTGCTCCCGCCAGCTGGATCGTGCCGTCGAGGACCGCGGTGTTGTGGCCCGCAGGCGCCGGAACGGCGAGGTCCAGGTCCACGATCGGGTCGACCAGGAAGGGGATCAGTCCGCAGCCTTGGACACCTGGCGCCGCGAACGAGTTGTTGACCAGCGAGTTTTTGACGAAATTGACGATGTCGTATTCGCCGGTCAGCGCGACTTCCCCGCGAGCCCCTTTTATCGGGCTGTTGGGTTTCGGCGGGCTGGTAGTGCCCGTCGTGAGCTCGAGCATGATCGGGTGCGCGTTGGAGCCGACGTAGCAGCTGTTGCCAAGGATGGGGTTGCTCAGCTTTACCTTGATCGGTAGCGACAGCGCCGTGCCTGTTTCATCGAGCAGGGCAGTCTCGCTGATGCCAATCGAGTCCGCAGGGCCCGCAAGTTCGGTCGTCGCTGTGACTTCACCACCGAGCCCTTCGATGCCCACGAGCCCGCCCGGGACGGTCTGGGGCGTCTTTGACAGCGTTTCGCCGTTCGCCGCGCCAACGAAGGTCACGGCACCGGTTTCGCTATTTTCGGCGAGGCCGCCTTGGAGCCTGATGGTGTGCTTGATCGGCACGGTCCTGCTGCCGACCGTGAATTCACCGCTGGACGTGCTTGCGTTGATGCATGCGGTTACATCCGGGTTGCTCAGAGGGCATTGTGCGAACACTTCGAATTCACCGGTCGGTGTGGCGAGAGCCGGCGAGACGCTACACAGAGCCGATAGTAGCGCCGCTGCCAGCGCCATCACTACCGCTGCCCGTCGCGGGCGCGTATCCTTCGCCCGAGGGTTACCTGCGTTTGTCATGAATCCCACTTTCTTATCTGGTTAGACGAGTACTCAATCATTCCTACCATCCAACCCACTCCCTTGACAAGCCTTGTTTCCCATTGTGGCGACAGTGCCGCTAATTGCGATCGTGCAAAGTCCACGACCTGACTGGGTTGTCTCAGGCGGGGGTTGGAAACACTTCTTCGATTCGCTTGGCATCCAGCAGACCGAGAAGTAGCTTTCCCTCGTCCCACACGAGCGAGTCGCCAGACGACTCGAAGGAGGAGCGCCGATGCAACGACGAGTGAAAGCGACCTCAGGTGCCGTGCTGCTGTCGGCGCTTGCCCTGGCCGGCTGCTCGGACTCCTCTGCCCCCGCGAGCATCACGATCCCGTTCAAAAGCCCGGCGATCGTCAACACCTCGCTTCCAGCGATCTACACTTGCGACGGGAAGAACATCGCTCCCCCGATGGAATGGGGCGCCGTGCCGTCTACCACCAAGGAACTCGCCCTGTTCATCCTTGGCTTGACGCCGAACAGATCCAAGGGCGGATACTCGACAACCGTCGAATGGTCGGTCGCGGGCGTCAACCCGGCGTTGCACTCGCTCAGCGCCGGCAAGCTGCCACCCGGTGCTCACGTAGGGCTCACCAAGAAGGGAAAGAGGCAGCGCTACTCGATCTGTCCAGCGAAGGGCACGGCCAAGCACTATCAGTTCGCGCTGTATGCCATCCCGCCTTCGATCACGATTCCTGCCAGGTTCGTAGGCATCAAACTACTGGAGGTGATCGCGGATCCACAATCTCGGGACAGCGCCGACGCCGGCGGCGCGTTCGTCGCCAGCTACCGGCGCACGTAGACGCTCACCCGTCGGGAGCAACTACGCCGCAGCCCCTCCCTACTATGCGGGGATCCCGCAAGCTGGCGCCCACCGAGCGCAACGTGAAGCTCGCGTTCGCGCTCGGTCTCGTGGCGATTGCGGTCGCGGTCGCGGTGGTGCTGTCGGAGGCTAGGCTCACCGTGCTGCGCGCAAGCCCGGTGGAGGTGAACCGAGAACTGACCGTCGCCAATCACGGCCTCACGGCATGCCAGTCGAGCGAAACGCTTCCCAAAGGCACTGTCGCGATGCGCCTGTCGATCAGTGGCGTCTACGGTCCGAAGGTGACAGTCACCGCATCCTCGGGAGCGGACGTGATAACCGCAGGCGAAAGAGGCAGCGGCTGGACCGCGGACGTCGTGACCGTTCCGGTCAGCCGGGTCTCGCGGCCGTACCGCGACGTGAATGTCTGCTTTGCCCTCGAGCGAGCAGCCGGGGTCGTCAGGCTCGACGGGCAGACGACTGCTCGCTCGCTCGCCGCACACGCCCGGGATGGGACAGCTCTCCCGGGGAGGGTGAGGATTGAATATCTCGGCCTTGGCGACTCGTGGTGGTCAGTCGTCTCGTCGGTGGCCACGCACATGGGGCTCGGCCGTGCCACCAGCGGAGTCTGGATCGTGCTCGTCGCGATCGCGTCGATGATCGCCGTGGCCGTGCTTGCCACCGTGCTGACGCTCCTAGAGCTCAGATGAGAGGCTCGGCAGTCGCTGAGGCGAAGACTCGGAAGCGGACATTCGGGCCGGCACGCATCGTGCGCCGGATTCCGCGGGCCGCCGTCGTCTGCGCGGCGGTCGCGTGTCTCAACGCTGCGTGCTGGTCGATCGTCACTCCACCCTTTCAGGCACCCGACGAGCCGGAGCACTTCGCCTACGTAAAGCAGCTCGCAGAAACCGGCCGGCTGCCGAGCTCGAGCAGCGGCGCTCTGTCACCCGAGGAGCTGGTCGTGCTGAGGTACCTCCACTTCGAAGAGGTTCGCGAGCAGCCGGAGCACGACACGATCTCCTCGCCGCTCGAACAGGAGGAACTCGATCGCGAAATCACGGGTGCCGCGCGGTTTCCGGAAAGGGGCAGCACCAGCGCCGGCGTCGCGACCGACGAGCCGCCGCTGTACTACGCGCTGCAGGTGATCCCCTACGACCTGGACTCGGGCGGCACGCTGCTTGGCCGTCTCCAGCTCATGCGGCTCCTATCGTCGCTGATGGCAGGCATCACAGCGCTGTTCGGGTTCCTGTTCATCCGCGAAGCGCTCCCTTCGGTACCGTGGGCGTGGACAGTTGGTGCGCTCGGCATCGCACTCGCGCCGCTCTTCGGCTTCATGTCGGGCTCGGTGAACCCCGACGCGCTGCTGTTCGCGCTGTCTGCGGCGGTCTTCTACTGCTTGGCGCGCGCATTCCGGCGCGGGCTCACGCGGCGGCTGGCGCTGCTGCTCGGGGTCGTGACGGCGGCGGGGTTTCTCACGAAGCTCAACTTCGTCGGCCTGGCGCCTGGAGTGCTGGCGGGACTGGCGGTGCTCGCGCTGCGCGCTGCGCGCGCGTCCGAGCGACGTGCCGAATTGCGCTCGCTTGCGCTCGCGCTCGGGGTCGCGCTCGTCCCGATCGGGGTGTTCGTGGCCATCCATCTCGCAGCGGGCCATCCGCCGCTCGGCGTCGTGTCGAGCGGGATCGACGCGACCCGCGGCTCGTTGCTCGACGAGCTCGACTACATATGGCAGCTGTACCTTCCCCGCCTGCCAGCGATGAGCAGCGACTTCCCGGGGCTGTTCACTGCACGCCAGATCTGGCTCGACGGCTACGTCGGCCTGTACGGCTGGCTCGATACTCCGTTCCCCGGGTGGGTGTATGACGCTGCGCTGCTCCCAGCGGGGTTGATTGCCGCGTTCTGCGTTCGTGCCCTGCTCGCAGGCCGAGCGGCACCGCGAGGTCGCGTCGGCGAGCTCGCAGTGTACGTCGTGATGAGCGCGGGGCTCATGGTGCTGATTGGAGCCGACTCCTATCGCTCGTTCCCCGAGGTGAACGCGGAATATGGGCAGGCCCGCTACCTCCTCCCTCTGCTCCCGCTGCTCGGCGCGGTGCTCGCGCTGGCCGCGCGCGGAGCGGGACGGCGGTGGGGGCCGGTCCTCGGGGCTGGGATCGTAGTGTTGTTCCTGGGCCACGACCTCTTCAGCCAGCTTCAAGTCGTCGCCCGCTACTACGGCTAACCAAGGCATTACAGCACTGTGGCCTGAGCGATCCGCCAACGGGTCGGAGACACGGTCGCCTGACCACTGGGCGCACAAGCGACCGCGCAGAGGGGATCTGTCGCCTGTCCGCAAAGACATCTTTGACGGTCGTCGCAGCGCCGATAGTGTCGCGCCGATGAGCGTTACGCTCGGGAGTCGAATGCCACCCGCGCGGGGGCGTGGGACCGTCCGTACGAGGCGCCTTGGATGGAGTCGGCGGCTGCACACTCCGGTCGCATGCTGCGCTGCGGCCGTAGTCGTGGGCGTCCTCGCATGGCCGATGCTCCTCACGAGCTCCGGCCTGGGCGGCGACTGGGAGCATCACCTGTGGTACGTGTGGCAGCAGAGCTTGTCGATCCGCGCCAACGGCGCTCCGAGCTTCTTCCTCAACACTCCGTACTCGGTTTTCTACCCGCAATACGCGTTCTACGGTGGCACCATCAACGCGCTCGCTGGAGCGCTCACGCTCGTCTTCGGCGAATCCCCGATCGCAGCCTACGTGCTGACCTACATCCTCGGCTTCGCTGCCGCCTACGGCGGCTGGTATTGGCTCTCACGCAGTGCCGGCGTAGGTCGCTGGCTCGCGCATGCTCCCGCGCTGTTGTTCGTAACGTCCGCCTGTTACCTGACGCTCGTGTACGGTGAGGGCGACTGGGCCGAGTTCCTCGGCATGTCGACGATCCCACTCATGCTCGGCGCCGGCGTTAGCGTCCTGCGAGCCGAACGCCTTTGCTTTGCCCCGGCCCTCGCGCTCGCCGCCAGCAGCATCGTGTTCTTCGGCAGTCACGACCTGACGGTGCTGTGGGCCTCCAGCTTTGCGCTCCTCATGGGAGTGGTGCTTCTGATCTGCGTGCCGGGCGTTCGTCGACTGGCGAGCAGGAGGGGCCTCGTACGCCTGGCGGCGCTTGTCATACCGGCCGCATTGGTGAACGCCTGGTTCCTGCTGCCCACGCTTGCCTATGCCTCGCACACGAAGATCGGAAGCAACTACGCCATCGCGCGCGAAACCCTGCACCAAACCATGCCTCTGGTGTCCGTCGCGCATCTTTTCACCCTCTCGCGCGCGTCCACCGTGCCTCAGACTCCCGACTACGCCCTTGCGCTGCCCACCGCGGCCATCGCCTGGGTACTCGTCAGCATCGCCATCCTGCTGATCCATCCGCGGAGGGGGCCCTGGGTGCGGATGCTCGCGATCTTCTCGCTTGCGAGCACCGCCATCGTCGTCCTCATGACACATGCCGGGCTGTTGCTTGCGTTGCCAAAGCCCTACACCCTCCTGCAGTTCAGCTATCGACTGGAGACGTACGTGCTGATGGGCGTCACCGCGGCTGTCCTGGCGATCCTGGCGAGGACCCGCTCGGACTCGTCCCGCATCCGGATCTGGTGGTGGACCTTTCTCCCTGTTCTCGTTCTGTCGTCAGTAGGAGCGGTGCAGCAGGTCGACGCACATCGGCGCACGCTGCTCCCCCGCGAAGCGGTACTCGGAAGCCGCGGCGAAGTATTCGCAGAGGTGTTCAACGACTATGCTTACGTGCCGCTGCCTCTAGTCGCCGGGCCAGCGCTTCCGCACCTGACCATCTACCCCAGTCAGATACACGGCAGCAGCGTCACGGTGACGCTGGCCGCGCATCCGGGTCAGATGGTCGACACCAACATCGGCGGCGGCCCCGATCTGCTGCACATAACCGGTGCGAGAGTCGTGGGACGCGACGTTGGGTACCACCTCGTGCTCGCCCTGGACCCCGGCGCCGGAGCGCCTCCGTCCGCACGTCCGAACACGCCGCCGACACGTATCCGCGTGTCCATCACTCCCGCCGAGAGCCTGCCGGTTGTCCTCGGACGGATTCTTACCCTCATCGGAGCGGCCGTGCTCGTGGCCGAGCTCGCCGTTCTGCTCGCGCGCACTCGCATCAGACGGGCATCATTGCTTCGCCTTCTTGTGCTTTGCCGTCGGGTATTTCTTTCGCGCGGTTGCTTCGCATTTGGCACGTTTGGTGCCCTTTTTCTTCTTGCAGGCCTTTAGCGCTTTCTTTAGCTTTTCGGCGTTTGTCAGCGTTGTGGTGCGCCGGGGCCCGGCAGCTTCTTGTCTTCCTCGGCTTCTTTTGCGTTGAGTTGCGCGATCGACTGGTAGGGGATCAGCGCCAGCGTGGCAGCGGGCGTGGCCGCCGCCGGGCCGGGGACCGTCGTGAATGCTCCTTCGGGTTCGCTTGAGCCGCTGAGGCTGGTGGCGATCAGCCTGTAATAGTAGGTCGTGCCCGGGCTCAGCGATCCGATGCGCAGTTCGAGCGGGAGGACTCCGGTGGTATTACCCGACGTCTGCTCCTGCAACTCGCCTGGTGTGCTGCCGAGCTGTAGTTCGTAGCGCGTGGGCAGACCCTGCGATTCGAGTGTGGCGGTGATCGTCGCTGAGCTCTGGGTTATGTTCGACACCGCCGTGCCGGTCAGGATCGGTGGTGTGGAGGGCGTCGTGAACGTCTGATCCTGCCCGTAGGCGGTCTGTAGCGTGCCGTCGTTCTCGTTGGACGCGACGATGCGGTAGTGGTAGGTGTGGCCCGGTGCCAGGCCGTTCACGAAGATCGCGTGCGGCGCGCTGCTGGTTGCTCCTCCTGCTTCCCCGATGGGGGACTGCTGACCGTAGGCGCTGGTGCCGCCGTATTGGAAGTAGTAGATGGTGGGCAGACCGTCGGGGTCGACCGTTCCCGACAGCGTCACGGTGCTCGCCGTCACGCCCTGGGAGGAGCCGGTGCTCACGAGCGGAACACTCGAGGTCCTGAAGCTCTGGATGATGGGGCTGAATTCGGGGGCGGCGCCCGCGCCGTTGGCGGCACGCACGCGGTAGTAGTAGAGCGTGCCCGGCTGCAGGACCGCGACCTCGGCGGTGGCGTGGTTCTGGAATCCGGCGGCGATGTCGCCGGTGAGCTCGCCGCCTGGCACCACGGTGCCGTTGCCTTCTTCGATGACGGATTCTTCAGGGGAGTATTCGAAGGAGTATCCCGTTTCCTGCTGGTGGGCTTCGATCTGTGCTTCGAGGGTCGCGCCGGTCGGGGTGATGTTCGAGACGCCTTCGCCCTGGATTTCAGGGGCCTGCTCGGCCGGGGTTGCGAACTGTTCGACGGGCCCGGGGGTGGTCCCAGCATCGTTTGTCGCAACCACACGGTAGTAGTAGGTGGCGGCGGGAACGAGCGGTTCCGTGACGACGCTTGCGGACTGGTCGGCGGCACCGGCGGGAAGGGCTTTGGAGCCCGCGACCTTCGTGATCGTCCCTTCGAGGACTCCGCCCGTTTCCTGAGTGGAGTATTCGAACGTGTATGTCGTGGTCTGGCCGTCGGGGTCGATCTGCGCTTCGAGCTTCGCTTCCAATGGCCAGAGTTCCGGTGCGCTCTCACTGTCGATCCTCGGCGGGCCGGCGGGCGTGTTGAAGTGGACCGCCGGGCCCTGCTGGTGGGCGGATTCGCCGGCCGCGAATTCGTTCGCAGCGACGAGGCACACGGTGTATTCAGCCGCTGGCTGTAGTCCTGTGGCGTTGAACGTAGCTGACGCCCGGGTTCCCGCTCCCGTGCCGGCTTCGCCTTCGGGTGTGGTCGTGGAGCCGCCGCTACACTGCGCGCCCTGGTTGTATTCGAAGTAGTATTTCGTCGCAACGTCTTCGTTCAGGGGCGCGAGCGTGCCGGCGAACGTGGCCGTGGTGGCGGTGAACGCGGAGGCTGCTTCGGTGACCGGCGTGGGGACGGTCGTGAACGACCGTACTGGGCCGGGCGTCGCCGCGCCCGTCGCGTTTTCGGCTACGGCACGGTAGTAGTAGGTCGTGCCGGGCGTGAGCACCGAGCCTGTGAGGACGCTCGCGCCCTGGGCGCCGGCGGTCGGGGCGAGGCGGCTCGTATCCCTGACGGTCGTGACTTCACCTTCGAGGGTTTCGCCGGTTGCACTCGTCGAGTATTCGAAGGCGTACTTCGTCGTCTGGTAGTTCGCGTTGAGCTGAGCTTCGAGCGTCGCCGCGTCCGCTGTGACCGAGGGGGCATGCTCCGTTCCCGGTTCAATGCTCGGCGCGAGGGCAGACTGGGTGGTGAATTCGCCGGTGCCTTCGCCTGCGGGGCTGTCGCCGGTCTGGTTCGTTCCCCGCAGGCGGAAGTGATAGATGGTGCCCGGCGTCAGGCGGGAGACGTTCGCGCTGACGACCTGACCGTGTTCTTCGTAGCCTTCGAGGCTGCCCTGTTCACAGGGGACGCTTGCGCCGTACGCGGTCGTGTTGCCGTATTCGAAGACACAGGTGGTCGGCTCGTTGTCGGGGTTTACGGCGCCTTCGAGGCGTACTTCGAACGGAGTCGGAGCCGGCGTGGTGACGGTCGGGACGGTCGGGGGCATCGGCGACGTCGTGAACGTGATCGGCGAGCCCGGCGGCGATTCTTCGGGGGCTCCACCGAGGGGGGTGTGGAACGCCACCAGACAGAACGTGTACTGCCTGTCCGGCTGCAGGCCGCTGACGGCACTGGAGACAGGCTCCTTTTCCGCCCCGGTGGCGAGGAGCGCCGGTTCGGGCGTGGCAAGCCCTGTGCATTCGTTCGGTGACTGGGCGTAGGTGAAGTGATATTCCTCTTCTTCGACGAACGCAGCGTACGGGTTCAGCTCGCCGCGCAGTAGCGCGGAAGTGCCTTTGACTTCCTTTGCTTCCCTGGTCACCGGGGCTTCCGGGGCGGCCGCAAGGGCGGGTGCCGCCGAGCACGCCAGGGTGGGCACACCCACTATGAGCGCGACGGCCACTCTGACTACGCCACGACGGTGTGCTGACCGGGGGCTCGTGCGCCTGCCGGCAGCGGTTGGCTGTCCCACTCGCTTCGCAGACATCTACTTTGCCCCCCGGTTTGACTTGGTCGCCTTCTTCTTTTTCTTATGCTTCTTCTTGGTGGCCTTCTTTGCTTTCGGGCAACCCGTGACGCTGAGTTTGGTGGTCTGCTTGACCACGGCGCCGTTTTGGCCTGTAAGCGCGATGGGCATGTTGAGGGACTGCCCGCAGAGGTTGTAGTCGTCCTTTGCGGGGAGGTTCGCCGCGAAGATCGAGTACTTCCCTGTCGGGAGCTTCGTTTCGAAGCTAGTGAACGGCGCGTCCGGCACCGTTTCGAAGTGGCTGTAGGTGATCCCGTTCTTGATCTGCGTCTTGCCGTCCAGAACGAGCTCCACGCCTTCGCCCTGGAGGATGATCTCCACATCAGGGAACGCCGCGCCACCGTGGCTGACCAGATACACAGGGCCCGCGAGCGGGCTGTTCAACAACGGTGTCGACACCCTTGCGCTACCGATGTTCGCCGCCGAAGGACAGCCGGCCGGGTTGCTTTCGAACTGCGCCGCCGTACAGGCCTGCTGCAACGTCGTCAACCGCGAGGAGAGCTGCTTGGGCAACTGCAGATCGACCTTCGCGACATTCGCCTGCCCCGCGCTCGAGGTGACCTTCACGTCCAGGCTCGCGCCGCCGGCTTTGCTGGCCTTGCCCAGCGTCGACGCCGCGAACACCGGCCGGAACGGCAGGCTCGCGCAGCCCTGCGCCTGGAACGGGCTGGATACGCCGGCTGCGGCGCCCTGAGCGCTCGAAATCGTCGCGCCGATCGACTGCTGGTTGCAGTCGGTCGGATTGAACGTGAAGTTCGCTGCGCTGCCGACCGTCACGTTCACGGATTTGACCCTGAGTGGAACGCCGTCGATGCTCTGCGGCAATGGAGCACTGACCACCGTGACCTGCGCGGTGCTCGGGTTGATATGGATCGCTGCTCTGACGACGACGTTGCCGAGATGGAACGGGCCGGCGTCGGCAGGCACGACGACCGCAAGGCCGAACGGAGCGCCGTCGTAGGGGCCGGTGAGGTAGCGGGCCAGACTGGTAGAGCGGATCCGAGCCGGCGCCGACCGCGGCCGTGGCCGTGCCGAGCTTCGAATTTTCAGGACACCCGCCCGCCCCACCTCCGGTGTCGGCTTCCGCGGCCTTGACTTCCGCTTCACCGCACTGCGCGAAACCGGCGATCTTGCCGAGCAGGCCCTCCGGCATGTCGACGGACAAGCCCGACAGGTCCTGTTCACCGTCTTTGCGGGAGAACGTAAGCGTGAACGGGCTGTAGGCGCCTGCGGTCGGCGAGACGGTGCCGGCTCTAAACACTGGGCTGAACGCATCTCCGTTGCAGCCGGTTACATTGAAGCTAGAGCTTGGTGTCGCATCCGGTGTCTCGGGTGCGCTCCACGGCGTCAGATCCGCTGTCGCCGTAAACGACCCGGACCCGCACTCCTGCGGGTTTGCCAGCGGCGCCCGCGGCCCATGAGTCAACCGTAGCAGCACTTCGCTGAACGGCAGCTGCGGCGCTTCGGTGAAGGTCGTCGTCAGCTGGCCCGTTTGCGGGTTCGCCGCGACCGTGCCCTTCAGCTTTACGATCACTCCCGATCCGGCCAGTTCCAAGTACAGCCCAAACAATTCCCCGTCGGCGGCCATCGCTTCCGTGCACGCCCGCTGCCCTTCGCCGCCACACGAAGGCTCAGCCACATATACGTGCCCCTTCAACGGGCTTGCAAGCAGTGGGGTGACGACTTCCACTTCGCCGATCTGCGACCCCGGCGGGCAATGCCCAGGCGCTGCATGGACCAAGCCGTCAACACCCATCTCCTCGCCTTCCTGCACCTTGTTTTCACCGGCCAGAACATCATGATCGCCAAGTTCGATGCCTTCCGGGCCGCTGGCCTGACAGCCGAGGAGCCCGTTCGCCGCCGACGGCGACACCGCAACACCTGGAGGGAGTTGCACGACCGCATCCCGCAAGTCTGGCGTCGCAGCAACCCCGGGCAGATCCGCCGCTTGTGGAACCTGCAAAGCCACTTCGTAGCCCGCCGGCGTGTCAACCGTGTGTTCTTCAGGTCCAGGCGCGACCACCAACGAAGGGTCAAACGCGAGCGCACCGCAGCCCTGAACCGCCTGCCCCGCACCGGCTTCGAACATCGGCGCTTCCGCAGAGACCCACCGTTCCGGGTCAACCCACGAATCCATTTCGAGCCGTGCCGACGACGGCCCTGCCCCACAGTCATCCGGGTCGGAGAAGAACTCCAACCCATTGCCGACACCGTCATGAGCGGTCGGATCGCCAAAGAACGTAATGGTCACGCCTGACACTTTGACATTCGTGGACCGGGTGATGTCGGGCACCGACACACTCAATACATACCCACCGGCGGTCGGGAGGACGCGCGGGCGCAAATAGAACATGGCTTCTCTATATTCAAATCCGAACAACGCCGGGTAGCCCGCTTCCGGCACAAGGTTATAGATCACGGCTCCGGCCAATTCCGCGGTGCCTCGTTCGATCTCCGCTTCCCCCACCACGCTCGCCGCGGGACACCGCCCGGATTCTTGTTCGGTGTTCCGCAGCAGTGCCTCTGGGCACTGCGCCGCCGCGAGCGGGTCGCCGACGAGCCCGAACGGCAGGTCGACAATCTCGGTCTTGGGTTCCTGGATCGGGAGAGCGGCGACTTCTTCGGTGGTAGCCCGCGGATCGAGCAGCGTGGTGTAGTTGATGGTCGTCGACAACGACGCCGGATGGCCGCCCGCCACGACATCCGGCAAGCCATTATCGCCATACACGCCGGCACCGAAGTCCTGCACGCCAAACGCCGGCGTGGTGACGTTTACGGTGTTCGCGGTCGTCGTGGGCGGCGCCGTCACCGCCGGCGCTGCGCCACCGCCTTCCACTTCCGCGAAGTTCACCACCGAGGCGGCGACGCCCGACTCGACCCGCACGAAGATGGCCGTTGTGAAGCTGGCGCCCGGCGCCAGGACCCCTTCCGTGCACGTTACCGTCGAGGAACCGACCGCCGCCGTGCAATGATTTTCGTGAATCGAGGCGACGACCACGCCTGGAGGCAGCGTGTCCCGGACCGTCAGGGGACCCGACGAGGGCTCACTGCCGACATTCGTGACGACCAGCTGATAGCCATCACAGACGAACCCACGCCCGGCCTGTTCGTAGGCCGTACACGCGTCGCTGTCTGCCTGGGCGAAGTTGGTCGGCAGCGCGATCGAGCGAATCGCCCACGCCGGCCCCGCCACGTCCGCCGAGGCCGAGGCGACCGAGAGAGAGACCGGGCAATGGACACCGTTGCAACGGGGAGCAGCCTACGTCGCGCTACGCCACAAGCCGCGCCGTGGCCTGCGGTCCGCGAGCGTCCCTCCCGCGGTCTGTTGTGACAGTGTGTTCGTCATCACTTCGACCCCCGCTCGATACCGGCTTTCTTTGCCTTCTTGGACTTGGACGCTCTAATGCACTTGCCTTTTCGTCTGACAAACCCCTTCTTGCAGGGTTTGGCCGTGGGTTTCGCGGAGGGCCTCACCGCCGGCCCGAGTCCAGGGTTGGATTCCGTGGGCGGTGCGAGATTCCCCGAGCCCGTCAGGACATTGCTCCCAGGGGTCGCGACGACCGGAGTTGCGGGGACAGGGCCTTGGCAGGTTTCGCCTTCGCACGCCGGCGACGCGGCCGGGGCCGGGAAGCCGCCTTGCACGCGCGCGTCATACCAGCTGGTCTGACCGTCTACGTCCTGCGGCACGAGTGCTTCCGTGGTCGCGAAGAACACACCTTGCCCCAATTCGCTATTTTCTGCCGATTCGCTGATCCCCAGCGCGCGCGTCGCCCCGTCTCCTGCATCGCCCGGTAGAACCGCGGGTACCGCTTCTGTGCCCGGCGATATCAAGTAGACGTCGCCGTTGCGGTACTCGTAAACATTTTCCTGGCCCGCGACCGCCAGCGGCGTCAACGGGATTGTGCTCTCGAACTCGACCGTTCCGTCCGCAGCCACCGCCAGCCCCGATGTCGCGTCGGTCGGAGCCCACTGCGAGCCCTCGCTGGCGCTCAACGAATAGGGGAGCCTGGAGCCGCCGCTCGTCGCGTTCCCGTCGCAGTTGAAGCCTGCTTCGACGACATGCGTCGCTTCGCATTCATAGCCCGTGGGCGAGGTCTGGCCCACCGAGACACGCGCGATCCGGCCCGCTTCGGCTTCATACTCGAAGATCTGCGCCACGCCACTCGTATCATTGGTGTGCGCTACGTGCCTCCCGCTCGTGAACACCAGAAGTGCTCCGTCGCGCGTCGTGCCCCCAACACTCGCTTCCTGAGCCACGAAGGCGCTGTCGCCCGCGTCGGTGTCATACACGTACAGGTTTGGCTTGCCGGCTTCTGCCGTTTCGCCGTTGCCGTTCGCGGCGCCCGTCAGCACGGTCGAGGATTGGAAATAGACACGCCCGCCATCCTCGGAGCTCGCTGCAACCCGTTCCACTTCCGGAGCGAGCAGAGTCAGCCGTTCGTGCTGGTGCGCTGCGTTGAAGTCATACTCGTACAAGCTGTCGCCGCGCGCGCCTGTCAGCAGTTCCTGTTCTGAGGTGAAGAACACCTTGGAGCCGTCTTCGGAGGCCCCCTGGAACACCGCCGGCGCCGGTTCGCTCTCATCGCATGCCTCGCAGTCCCCCCGGCCCCGTGCTCGGCTCTGAAATGTCGACTGTCCGTTCCCCGTCGACCCGAGCATAAAGTTCGTTGACGCGAGGCGATGCCCCGCACGCGAGTGCCGTGAAGAACACTATTTCGCCGCTCGTCGATACCGCGTTCGCGAGCGTGCCACCCACCTCCTGTCCTCCCAGCTCGGTGCCGCACTGGCTCACGAGCTGAGCGCCGTCATTCAGATACGGCGCTCCCTGCAAAGGCCCTTCGTTGCGGACGCCCACGAGTACAGGTTCGCGATTGCCCGTACCCACATACTCGTACAGCGAGGCATCGTACTCATCCGTGTCATCACCCGGCCAGAGCTGGTTTTCTTCCGCCTCAACACTCATCACGATGTGCGACAGGTCAGCAGACGCGGCCTCCGGGTAAAAAGCCCTACCTACCTCCGGGTCCTCGGATGACGGGACGTGTCCGGGCGCGCTCACCGGCCCTACCGGTACGACGCGCCCCTTCCCGGCGCCCGCAGCTTCGCGAATCACGAGCATGCCATTATTTGGGTAGCTGAACCCATTACCCGTGCGGGGACCGATCGGGAGTTCTTCCTGCGCGACCGCAGGCTGCTGCACCGCCCAGAGCGACCGGCTGAAATCAGAGCTCGCGAACTCGAATTCCGACCGCGTATAGAGCGAAGCCGGCGGATCCAGGGCTTCAGCGCTCCAGCCGCTTTCGGTACGAGAGAACTCGTAAATCCCCCCGAGGTCCACGCCTTTTTGTTCCAGCGATTCCGCTCCCGCGAAGCCCCCGAGGACCTTGCCGAGGACATGCTCACCGTCCGCTGAGATCTGCGGGACTTCGGTCCTTGCTTCCACCGCGAGCGGCACGGCACCACCGGTAAAGGGCGGGTTCACGAGCTCATACGCTCGACAGTCGGGCAGATACGGATACGGGCGAAAGCCGGGGGACGATTCGGTTCCGGCGGAACATTCCCGCTCGTTGGCATCACCTGCGGCCATAGCTGAGGCAGAGACGGCCAGACCAATAGCAGCCACCAGCACCGCAACCCGCCCCACCCATGCCCCGCTCACCCGTGACATCAACAAAACCCCTCCCTCGGATCACCCCTGACATTTCACTGTCACTATTCGCCACCAGCGGACCTACTATCTAGCGCCCGATCTAGGCCTCGGCCTCTGATCTCGCGCCCCCCGACGATAGCGGCTGCGTGGGACGCCGAAACGCCCCACGCGGCCCAGACAATGCTTGACCTGCTAATTGATGCTAGCTATTGCTAGTTTGCGTCACGTCACTTCTACTTCGGCGGCGTATTTGACTTCACCCGAAGCGTTCTCCGAAGAAGCCAGGAGGCCCAGTGCCAGTAGTTTGGGTTCTACCACTGCCCCTGCTGCTACGCTGATTTTTTAATGCTCTGTGTCCCTTCGGACCCTGTGAGGATTGGTTTGCCGGTCAGTGGATTGACTTTGGGAGTGGCTTCTCCCGCTACCGACCCGTCAACTTTCGCCGGGCTACCGGGAACGCGCGAGCCTTCAAGTGTCACGAATACCGTGCCGGTCGTTGGTAAGAGTAGAAGCCCGACGCCAGATGCGGCTTCGGTTGTTTTGACAGTACCCAGCGCGCCGTCCAGCGTGGTGGTTACGATCGTTCCGGTGCCACCGCCACCACCTTTAACGCTCATCCGCTTCCTTCTTTATCACTGCAGCCCGAGAAGGTGACTTTCAAGTTGCCGACCGTCTTCACGCTTGTGACTTTCGCCTGTCGTAACGCTGCTCGAGCACGTAACTGCGTCGGTCGAAGCCGTTTACAGAGTGACGCAGTTCCAGTTGTTGTGGTGAGCGCGGTAGCGGTACCCGGGTTGAATTCGGGCGCGGCGGCCGACGCCATCGCGACTGCGATCAGGTTCACTGCGAGGACGGCCGCGAAAATCAGCCCAACTAATCGTGAGAGCTTCATGTGAGAATGCTCCTTGGTAAGGGATTGGTAATTTTGCTACGAACTCCGACTTGCCCAACCTACCTGGCAGGGCATCTTGGAAGTCGGCTCCCGAGGCACAATGGATGTAGACACCACAGTGACCCATGCTAGCCGTCCGTGAACTTACCCAGGCCTTGGTCTTGTGTCTACCTGTGTTTCTGACTTGAGGAGGTGCCTGCCTAGCGCTGGAAACCGAGTCACGGGCCGCGTGCGTGCGCGTTGGACGGGATGAAGCGCTCGGGCCATCCGCGTGCGCGGTGGCGATGACGTGCGGCGTGTGCATGGGCGTGGGTGGCCACGCGTTTGGCGGCCGCGAGCGCCCCTACCCCGAGACTCAACCGTCGGAGAGAGCCGCAGATGTCGCCGTTCGTTTCCAGCTGTTGCGGCAGGTCCTGTCGCGATCCTCCACGCCCGGAACATTGCTCTGTGCAGGTCCATGCTCGGCACCGGTCGCGTGTGCGCGGATGGGGGCAACGGACCCGGCAGCGTGCGCTTGACCGCTGCCCCGCACGTCGAGATAGTGGCCGCTGCTCACCCGACCAGACAGGGTCCTCGCCTGCGAGTGCGCGCGCTGGCGCGATATCGAGGTCACGTGGCGCCACCCCATGAGGACGATCACCGAGAACGTAGATGTCAGTGACGAGCACGTGTTCGGCTCGTTCTTGCTACTCCTTGGCCTGCGCCGCAGCTGATGCGCGGCGTGCGGAAGGCGTTCGCCGTAGGGGCGACGCCTGCGGGCGATGAGCTAGACGCGCCCACCACGGCGACCACGGGGCCAATGGGCAGCGGGTCGAGCAAGGGAAACCCGCGTGTCCGGCCCTGGCGACGGCTGCCATTCGTGTGCCTGGCGCTCACCGCGGGACTCACAGTAGTGGCCGTAGCGCTCGGCATCTTGCTGTCGCGCTCGCCGTTGACGCCGGCCGCCAGTAACGGCGTACCGGCGAAGCTCGCCGTGAAGCTCATCGGGCATGCCGAAGCCAGCTGCGAGGAGGGCGGGACAGGTGCCGCCGGGCACTCAGGCGATCCGAGTGTCCTTGTCGGCGAACACCGGTCCGAAGGTGACGCTCGAGGTCTTCTCCGGCTCAACGCTCATCACTGAAGGCGAGCACGACGCCGGGTGGGGATCGACGAAACCGTCACGGTGCCCGTGAAGCGCGTTCCGCGAACGATCCATCGAGCACGCATCTGCGCGTCGGTCACGGAGGTTGTGGAACCGCTCCAGGTCAACGGCTCTCGGGTGCGGACCTCCAGCCGGCGCCATCGCTGTCCTACTGCGAATGGAATACCTGCGTCCGGGCCGACGTTCATGGCTGTCGCTCGCGCCGTCGGCGGCGCGAGCCATGGGGCTCGACCGACGCACCAGGCGGTATCTGGGGCGCCTACCTTGTGATTGCGGCAATGCTCGCGGTCGCCGTTCTCGCCTCGCGCCTGATCCTCCGCGAAGCGACCGCGCGACCACCCGCCCGACGTAGGCTGAGAAACCCGTCGGGCGAAGGTTGGCGCTGCTCGATCGCCGCACCCGAGCGCTGCGCCGAGTCCCGCGGGCCGCCTGGACGTGTGCGCTCGTCGGGTGCTCAGCGCGGCCTGCTGGACGCTGATCACACCGCCGTTCCAGGCGCCGGACGAGCCCTCCACTTCGCCTACGCCCAGCTGCTGGCGGAAACCGGACGACTCCCCGCTCGAGCTCGGGGGCCGTCTCCCAGGAGCAGGTTCGGGTCATGGAAGGCCTGCATCAGAGCCAGATCGAGTGGCACCCCGAAGTAGGGGTGCTCGCCTCACCCGCAGCGCAGCAAGAACTGAACGAGGACCTCGCAGCCCCGTTTGACAGGGTTGGCCCGGGCGGGGCAGGAGTGGCGGCATCGGAGCCGCCGCTCTACTACGCGCTAGCGAGCATCCCCTACGACCTGGGGTCGGACGGCACGGTGCTCGATCGCCTCGAGCTGATGCGGCTGCTGAGCGCGCTGATGGCGGGATTCACGGCGCTGTTCGTGTTCCTCTTCGTACGCGAGTGCGCTTCCCGGGGTGCCGTGGGCGTGGACGGTCGGCGGTCTGGGTGCCGCGCTCGCGCCGCTGCTCGGGTTCGCCTCCGGCGCGGTGACCCCCGAAGCGATGCTGTTCGCCGTCTCCGCGGCGGTCTTCTTCTGTCTTGCGCGCGCCTTCAGCGCGGGCTCACACGCAGGCGCGCGGTCGCGCTGGGCGCCCTCATCGCCGTCGGCTTTCTGACCAAGCTCAACTTCATCGGCTTGGCGCCCGGCGTGATGCTCGGGCTGGCGATCCTCGCCGTCCGGGGGGTCGCACCGGTCCAGAGGCCCATCGGTCACGGCGCGCATTCGGCTGGCTCGCGATCGCGATCGCGATCGGTTTCAGCCCGGTCTGCGTGTACGTGGCGATCAACGTGCTGGAGCACCATCCGGCGCTCGGGCTGCTCTCGAACGGCGTTCAGAAAACGAGTGCGGCCGGCTCGCTGCTCGCAGAGCTCAACTACATCTGGCAGCTCTACCTGCCGCGCCTGCCGGGGACGATCAACGACTTCCCCGCCTCTTCACGGTCCGCCAGCTGTGGTTCGACAGGGCTACGTCGGCCTCTACGGCTGGCTCGACACGACCTTCCCCGTCTGGGTGACTACCTCGCGCTGATCCCCGCGGCGTGATCGCGGCGCTGGCACTTCGCACGTTGATCGGCCGCCGGGCCGCGCTGCGGGCCCGCCGGCCGAGATCCTCGTCTACCTCGCCATGAGCCTCGGCCTGATGGCGCTCGTCGCGCAGGACTCCTACACGAACCGAACCCGAGGACGGGCTAGGCGCAGGCGCGCTACCTGCTGCCGCTGCTCCGCTGCTCGGCGTCCTGCTCGCCCTCGCCGCCCGCGGCGCGGGCCGCCGCTGGGGCCCTGCCGTGGGCGCGTTGATCGTGGTTCTGTTCCTCGCCCACGACGTATTCAGCCAGATGCTCGTGGTCGGGCGCTTCTACGTCTAGGTGCGCCGTCTGGCGCGCTCTCGCACTCCGTGTTGGCGAAGTAGTCGGCGTTGATCTGCGTGTACTTCTGCCACTCCTCCGGCAGCTGGTCCTCGGCGAAGCAGGCGTCGACGGGGCAGGCCTCGACGCAGGCGTCGCAGTCGATGCACTCCTCGGGGTCGATGTAGAGCATCTCGGCCGCGTCGTATCCGGGCTCGTCGGGCGTCGGGTGGATGCAGTCCACGGGGCAGACCTCGACACAGGAGTTGTCCTTGGTGCCAATGCACGGCTCGGCGATCACGTAGGCCATTTGCTTCTTTCTTGGGTCGGTTTGCGCGGGGTCCCCGGGGGGAGAGGCATATTGTACGAATCATGCTGCTGCTGACCGGCGCGACCGGTCTCGTGGGCTCGACGCTGCTCGGCCGGCTGCTCGCCGAAGGCGCGGAGGTCCGCTGCCTCGTGCGCGACCCCCGGCGCCTGGGATCCCAGCGCGTGCGCGTGCAGATCGCCCTCGGCGACCTCACCGATCCGCCGTCGTTTCGCAACGCGCTGCGCGGCGTGCACACGGTCGTGCATCTGGCCGCGTCGATCCGCGACCAGCCGCGCGGGTCGATCGAGGAGCTGGGCGGCATCGCGACGTGGCGCATGGTCGAGGCGGCAGAGCGCCAGGGAGTCGAGCGCTTCGTGTTCTTCTCCGCGCTCGGCGCCTCCACGCACCACCGCACGCGCCTGCTGCGCGCGAAGGCGCTCGCCGAGCAGGCGGTTCGCGACGCGGACGTGCGCTCGATCGTGTTCGCGCCGTCGATCGTCTACGCGCCCGGAGACCCATGGCTGACGCTGCTGGAACGCATGGCGCTGTTGCCGGTGATGCCCGTCTCGGGCCGCGGCCGCGCGGCCTTCCAGCCGATCTGGGCCGAGGATGTCGCGGCGTGCGTGCTCGCCGCGCTGCGGACGACGCTCGACGCCGCGGACGGCGCTGGGCGCGAGCACCGGCGCTACGAGCTGGCTGGCCCGGAGACGCTCAGCCACAGCGAGATCGTGCGCACGCTGCTGAGCGCGCGCAACCGCATGCGCCCGCTCGTGCACGTGCCCACCCCGATCGTCTCGCGCGCGCTGCGGATGCTCGAGCGCGTGAGCGGCCCGCGCGCGTTCGCGACCTGGGACGAGGCCGAGCTGATGGAGAGCGCGATGACCTCGACGCGGGGAGCCGCCGACGCCGAAACGCTCGGCGTCTCCCCACAGCGGATGGCCACAGTGCTCGGCAGCGCCTGAGTGCGGGTTGCGGCTACCCGCGCGGCCAGGCCTGCGAAGATGTAGCTCTGCCCACAAGGCGGCCACCGGTCAAGCATCAAGCCCAGAAAGCGAGTGCCATGAGCGCGGTTCAGTCACCAACTGAGGTCCAGGCGGGCCTCGAGGGCGTCGTCGCCTTCGCCACCGAGATCGCCGAGCCCGACAGAGAGGGTGGCGCGCTGCGCTACCGCGGCGTCAACATCGAGGAGCTGGTCGGGGCCGTCCCCTACGAGCAGGTGTGGGGACTGCTCGTCGACGGCCGCCTCAAACCAGGGCTGCCGCCTGCCGAACCGCACGCGCTGACGGTGCGCTCGGGCGATCACCGCGTCGACGTGCAGTCGGCGCTCGCGATGCTCGCGCCGGAGTGGGGCTTCGCGCAGCTGATCGACATCACCGACGAGGAGGCCCGCGACAACCTCGCACGCGCGTCCGTGATGGCGCTGTCGTTCGTCGCGCAGTCCGCGCGCGAAGCGGGCCAGCCGCCGGTGCCCCAGTCGGAGATCGACGAAGGCAGGACGATCCCCGAGCGCTTCCTGATCCGCTGGCGCGGCGAAGCCGACCCGGATCATGTCAAGGCGATCGACGCCTACTGGGTCTCGGCGGCCGAGCACGGCATGAACGCCTCCACGTTCACCGCCCGCGTCGTCGCCTCGACGGGCGCCGACGTCGCCGCGGCACTGTCCGCAGCGGTCGGCGCGCTGTCCGGGCCGCTGCACGGCGGCGCGCCCTCGCGCGTGCTGAAGATGCTCGACGAGGTCGAACAGAGTGGCAACGCCGAGAAGTGGGTCTCGGACGCGCTCGACCGCGGCGAGCGCCTGATGGGCTTCGGCCACCGCATCTACCGCGCCGAAGACCCCCGCGCACGCGTCCTGCGGCGCACCTGCTCCGAACTGGGCTCGCCGCGCTTCGAGGCCGCCGAGGCGCTCGAGAAGGCGGCGCTCGCGGAGCTCCACGCGCGCAGGCCCGACCGGGTGCTCGCCACGAACGTCGAGTTCTGGTCGGCGGTCGTCCTCGACCTCGCCGAAGTCCCGCCGGATCTGTTCACGCCGATGTTCACCTGCGCGCGCGTCGCGGGCTGGTCCGCGCACATCCTCGAGCAGAAGCGCGAGGCCAAGCTGATCAGGCCGACCGCCAAGTACGTGGGCGAGGGTCCGCGGCCGGCCAGCGCCGTGAAATGACGCTCGCGGCGGTCAGCCTGGTGCTGGCACTGCTGTACTGACGAACGGTCGGAGACACTTCCCCAAATCGCTTGGAATGCGAGCCATCCAGAAGTAGCTTTGCGGCGTGCATTGCCGTCGGCTACCGGGCATCGAGCTCGCTCGTCCGTCGCCCCACGCGCAGCCGCGGCGTGGGTCGGCCGTGGACCTCCGCGCTCGCGCTCGCAGCACTTGCGGCCGTTGTGCCGAGCGGCTGCAGCAACGTCGCCAGCACCACGACCAACGGCCTCGCCGCGGTCAAACCGGTTCACGTGACGGTCAGCAGCGCTGCGGTACACGACAAGAAGCTTCCGGCGCTCTACACCTGCGATGGCAGGAACATCTCCCCTCCCGTGTCATGGGGTGCCGTACCGGCCAACGTCGAAGAACTGGCGCTGTTCCTGCTCGGCACGCACCCCGGCAAGGAAGGCCGGCCGGTGCTGAGTATCGAATGGGCGCTCGCCGGCATCAAGCCGGGGCTGCATGCTCTGCGGGCGGGCGAAGTTCCGCGCGGCGCCTTCGAGGTGGCCGGTAGCAACGGGCGCAAGGGCTACTCGATCTGCCCGGCGCGGGGCCAAGCCGCGAGTTACAGCTTCGCCGTGTTGGCCTTGCCGGCGGGCGCTCGGGCCTCGCCGCACCTCCCAGGCACCGCACTTTTCGGCAACCTGACCGGCCCGAACCCGCAGGACGAGTCGCCTGCCGTGGGGTCGTTCACCGCGGTCGTCAAGCGGCGGTAGGCGACCGGGCGACCGGGGGCCCGGCACGATGCCGGGCCCCCGGTGCTCAAAATCGACTGCCGCGCACGACTCCTACGGAAAGAGCCGGCGCGGCGAACGACGCTTCTTACATCATGCCGCTCATGTCCGGCATGCCGCCGCCGGGACCGGCGCCTTCCTTCTCGGGAACCTCGGCGACGATCGCCTCGGTGGTGAGGATGTTCTTGGCGATCGACGCCGCGTTCTGCAGCGCAGAGCGCGTGACCATCGCCGGGTCGATCACGCCTGCGGCGACGAGATCGACGATCTCGTTCGTGGAGGCGTTCAGGCCGTGGCCTTTCTTGGCCTTGCGCACGTCGTTGACGACAACGGAGCCCTCGAGGCCCGCGTTCTCGGCCAGCTGACGCAGCGGCTCCTCGAGCGCCCGCAGCACGATCCGCGCACCTGTGCGCTCGTCGTCCGAGCCGTCGACCGACGCGCCGTTCTCGCTGATGCTGACGGCCGCGGAGGCCTGCAGCAGCGCGACGCCACCGCCGGGCACGATGCCCTCCTCGAGCGCCGCGCGAGTTGCCTGCAGCGCGTCCTCGACACGGTGCTTCTTCTCCTTCATCTCCGTCTCGGTTGCCGCGCCGACCTTCACCACGGCGACGCCGCCGGAGAGCTTTGCCAGGCGCTCCTGGAGCTTCTCGCGGTCGAAGTCCGAGTCGGTGTTCTCGATTTCGGCTTTGATCTGGTTGATGCGGCCCTTGATCGCCTCCGCGTCACCGGCGCCGTCGACGATCGTGGTGGTGTCCTTCGCCACGACCACACGACGGGCGCGTCCGAGCTGGGAGATCTGGGTGTTCTCCAGCTTCAGGCCCATCTCCTCGGTGATCACCTCGGCCTTGGTCAGGATCGCGATGTCCTCGAGCATCCGCTTGCGGCGGTCGCCGAAGCCAGGCGCCTTGACGGCCACGCCGGTGAACGTACCGCGGAGCTTGTTGACGACGAGCGTCGCAAGGGACTCGCCCTCGACGTCCTCGGCGATGATCAGGATCGGCTTGCCCGACTGGATGACCGCCTCGAGCACCGGCAGCACGTCGCGGACGGAGCCGATCTTCTGGTTGGCGATCAGGATGTAGGGGTCCTCGAGGGTCGCCTCCATGCGGTCCTGGTCGGTGACCATGTAGGGCGAGATGTAGCCCTTGTCGAACTGCATGCCCTCGGTGAACTCGAGGTCCATGCCGAACGTCTGGCCCTCCTCGACGTTGACCACGCCGTCCTTGCCGACCTTCTCGATCGCGTCCGCGATCACGTCGCCGATCTCCTCGTCGCCGGCGGAGATCGTCGCCACGCGGGCGATCTGGTCCTTGCCGGAGACCTCCTTGGACTGCGAGGCGATGTTCTTGACGACCTCGTCGACCGCTTTCTCGATGCCGCGCTTGAGCGCCAGCGGGTTCGCGCCGGCGGCGACGTTCTTCAGGCCCTGGCGAACGATCGCCTGGGCGAGCACCGTCGCGGTCGTCGTGCCGTCGCCGGCCACGTCGTTGGTGGCGGTGGCCACCTCACGCACCAGCTGTGCGCCCTGGTTCTCGAAGACGTCCTCGACCTCGATCTCGCGGGCGATCGTGACGCCGTCGTTGGTGATGGTGGGTGCGCCGAACTTCTTGTCGAGCACCACGTAGCGGCCCTTGGGGCCGAGCGTGACCTTGACCGCGTTGGCGACCGCGTCCACGCCCGCCTCCAGCGATTTGCGCGCCTCAGAGCCGTACTTCAGTTCCTTTTGAGCCATGTCTGTCAGATCTCCTTGATTAAAACGAGGGGCCCGGCTTGCCGGCCTACGGCCGGCCGCGCCACGCTCTAGGCGACCTTGGCCAGGACGTCCGACTCGCGCAGCACGAGCAGGTCCTCACCAGAGTCGGGGTCTTTGATCTCGGTCCCGCCGTACTTGCTGTAGAGGACCTCGTCGTCCTTCTTCACGTCGAGCGGGATGCGCTTGCCGTCCTCGTCGAGCTTGCCGTCGCCGACGGCGAGGACCTTGCCCTTCTGCGGCTTCTCCTTGGCTGTCTCGGGGAGGACGATGCCACTCGCGGTGGTCTGCTCCTCCTCGATCGCCCGCACGATCAGCCGATCGCCCAGGGGCTTGAGCTTCATGTTGAAAACCTCCGTCTAGGAATGCCACCGGCGGCTCGCGGCCCTCTATCGACTGGGCGAACCGCCTCTTTTTGGCACTCTCACCAGGAGAGTGCCAACTGCAGGCTCAATATAGACGAAACTCGGCTGAAATCAAGGCCAATTGGCAGTCTGGTAGCAGGACTGCCAACTATGTCAGCAGTCGAGCGGGGCGCTCTAACATTGCGAGCATGCGCAGCACTCCCATTCTCATCGAGGCCCAGCCGCTAGACGGGTACACGGTGCACGTCCGGTTCGAGGACGGCACTACCGCGACGTAGACCTCTCCTACCTGCTCGACTATGGCGGCGTGTTCGAGCCGCTGCGCGACTCAGCCTACTTCGCGCAACTCCGCGCGGACAGCGAGGCTGGCACGATCGTCTGGCCTAGCAACGCCGACATCGCCCCAGAGACGCTGTACGCACACGCGCGGTCGCGCGCAGCTGCCACGGCGTAGCGCAAACGTCAACTCGCCCCGCGCTAATTCTGCGCGCCGCCGAACCCCTTGATCGCCTCGGTCATCCCGGTGGGGTTCTCGAGGATCTGCGAGAAGCGCACGACGGTGACGGTGTCCTCGGTGGAGACCGCGCGGCCGTAGATCTGTTCGAGGAACTTGATCAGCTCCTCGTGGCGGCGGAACTCGGGGTTGTCGTGCTTGATGTCGCGCGGGGAGAGGTCGGCGAGCTTCATCACCTCGACCTGGTCGATGACCGCTTCGAAGATGCGTTCGCGCGGCGAGTACTGGTAGCCGATCGTGACGAGCACCGCCTGGTTCTTGCGGTACTTGCCGGACTTGTCGCCCAGGCGGATCGTGGCGGTCTTGCGCCCGCGCTTGAGCTCGTCGGCGAAGATCGTGGAGTAGAAGTTGAGGACCTGCATCGCGCCAGCAGGCTATCGGGCTTTGTGCAAATAGGCCAGCGCGAGGGTCACCATCTCGCGCTCGGCCTCGTGCGTGAGCTCGCGCTCGGCTTCGCGCAGGGCGAGCCAGCGGACCTCCTCGACCTCGTCGTCGTGATCGGCGGTGTCGCCTTCGACGTGGCGAAACAGGAAGAACGTGACGGTCTTGCCGACGGTGCGCCCGGAGCGCCGGTACCAGTAGCGCGACTCGCCCAGCTCGCACACGGGCTCGCCGACGATCCCCGTCTCCTCGCGCACCTCGCGCGTGGCCGCCTCGACGGCGTCTCGCCGGGGTCGACGTGCCCCTTGGGCAGCGCCAGCACGCGCGAGCCGTCAGCGGCGCGGCGCGTGGGCACGATCGGTCACGACCTCCTCGCCGCGCACGACGACGCCGCCGGCGGAGAACTCGCGCGCCTGCGCTTTGGACGGGCGCTTGGAGCTCCCGGCGGGCTTTGGCTTCGCCTTGGACTTGGCCGCCTCGAGGACTGCGACGACTTCTTGCGGGGCTCAGAAGACATACTGATCCAGCGCCTGCGGGTTGTGGACGACGAGCCGCCCGCGGCCCTGGAGATGACGCCGGCGCGCTCGAGCACCGCGAGGAAGCGGCTGGCGGACTCGCGCGAGGAGCCGGCGAGCTGCGCGAGGTCTGCCTGGGTGGCGGTCACGAGCACGTCCGTGCCCTCCTTGCCCGCGGCGATCTCCTGCACGACGAGATCCGAGAGGACGACCGCCACGCGGCTCTGCACCGTCTGGAAGGACTGGCGCGAGAGGCGCTCGTTCATCTCACGCAGGCGCCGGCCGAGCGCGATCACCAGACGCGCGGCGATCTCGGGGTGCTGTTTCATCAGCCTGCGCATGTCCGGGCCGAGCACGCCGACGACGCTGGTGGTCTCGATCGCTTCGACGGTGGCCGAGCGGCGCTCGTCCTCGAACATGGCCAGCTCGCCGAAGATGTCTCCAGGCCCGAACGTGGCCAGCGTGATCGTGCGCCCGTCCCCATGGGTGCGCACCGCCCGCGCGTGGCCCTCGCGAACGACGTAGCAGGTGTCGCTCGAGTCGCCCTCGCGGAATACGGCCTCACCCGGCTCGAAGCGCCGTGGACAGCGCCATCTCGGCGATGCGCTGGAGGTCGGCGGGCTCGAGCGTCGAGAATGCAGGCACCCGCCCGAGCAGCTCGACAACGTCCGCTGAGCGAGTCGCCCCCATCACGCCAGGAGATACCACAACGCAGGCCGCCGAGCCGGCCTCATCGGCGCCGCGCGCCACCGGCGGCGCTATCGTCAGAGCGTGGTTCGTCCAACGCGCCTCTCTATCTGTCTGGCCGCCGTGGCGGCGCTCGTGCCGGCGCTCGCGCTCACCGCATCGGCCTCAGCGCAGTCGAGCCACACGACACCGGCGGAGCACAAGCTCCTGCAGTCGCACGAACTGTGGGCGACGATCGACGTGTGCGACCCGGCCGACGAGCCGGACACGGTGGGGATCCGCGGCTCGATGCCAGGCGACGGCCAGACCAACCAGAAGATGTACATGAGCTTCCGCCTGCAGTACCTGAACGCGAGCAAGCAGTGGGTCGACCTGTCGAGCGCCGCGAGCTCAGGCTTCGTGGCGGTCGGCGGCGCCGCCTCCGCGCGCCAGGGCGGCACGAGCTTCGAACTGAAGCCGGTGGCGGGCCAAGCAGCGGTGACGCTGCGCGGGGTTGTGGACTTCGAGTGGCGCCACGCAAAGACGACGATCCTCTCGGCCACGCGGACGACCGCGGTTGGACACAAGAGCCTTGCCGGCGCGGACCCGGCAGGCTTCAGCGCGGAAACCTGCGTCATCGGCTAGGAGACTACGTGCGCTTCAAGTTGAGAGCGCTTGCTCGTGCAGCCAGGAGGTCACTGGCCGAGTACCTGCGCTCGCTCTCGGAGCGGGAGGCCAAGTTCGCGAGGCTCGAGGCTCAGCAACGACGCATCCAGAGCGAGATCGATCGGTTCAGCGCCCACGACCGACTCGATCGCGAGGAGCTGCACGGGCGTGCGGTTCGTTGATAAGGAGTTCTACGTCCAGGCGACCCGCGACAGCCGCGCAGATCGCCTGACCCACGAGCAGGCCGCGACGAACAGGACTACGCTGGCATGCGCGTCGAGAACCCCTTCAGCGGCTGCTGAACAGCCGCGGGTCGTTGGTGACGATCCCGTCGACGCCCATGGCGGTGAGGCGCTCGATCATGCGCGCGTCGTCGACGGTCCACACGTAGAGCTCGCCGCCACCCTCGGCCACTGCGCGCACGAGCGCCGGCGTGACGACCCGCCAGTGCGCCATGATCGCGTCGAAGCGCCCTTCCTGCAGGGCCGTGCGCGCGCGGCGCGGGAGCGTGGCGCGGTAGCCGGTGAGCATCGCGAGCGCTGGTATGGCGGTGAGCATGTCGGTGGTGTAGTCGCGGCGCACGCGCGGCACCGACCAGCCGAGGCGCAGCCCGGGCTCGGCGGCGCGGATCTGCGCGAGCCCGGACGGATACATGCCGCTGACGAGGCTGCGCTGCACGAGCCCGTGCTCGCGCAGCAGCTCGAGCACGCGCAGCTCATAGCCGGGCAGCTTGACGTCGACGTCGAAGTCGAGGCCGGCGAACTCGTCCTGGCTGAGGTGCTCGAGCGCCTGCTCGAACGTCAGCGGCGAGCGCACCCGAGCGTCCTCGTAGTCGTGCGCGACGAGCAGGCGGCCGCTGCCGTCGGAATGCTCGCTGAGCACGTCGAGCTCGATCATGTCCACGCCGTGGCGCAGCGCGGCGTCGAAGCTCGCGAGCGTGTTGCCGCGCTCGATGTCGGCGGCGCCCTTGTGGCCCACGCGGCGTGGGCGCTTCGCCTCCGGTGGACGTGACTCGATCATCGCCGCCAACGATGGCAGAGTGCGCTCAGACAGCGCCCAGCGAGTGCGCTCAGACGGAGCGCAGCGGTCGGCGCGCGGCCTGGATCTCCTCGACGGCGGCCTTCGAGCCGATGTAGGGCGCGAGGACGATGAACGCGAGGTGATCGACGAGGCAGGGCAGCCGCGCTACACGGTCGTTGGCGACGTAGCTGGAGATGATCGACCAGATCGCGCCGGCGATCGCCTCCTGAGCGATCTCGGGCCCGCGGCGGGGCGCGGGGCCCTGCTCGGCGAGCAGTCCGGTGAAGGCTTCTACCGAGCGGCCCATGCGCCCGATGATCGCGGGCCCGACTTCGAAGATGTCGATGAACGCGATCCGCAGCAGAGCCTGGTGGGCGACCAGGTAGTCGACGAACGCGGCCATCGCCCGGTAGACCGCCTCCGGCCACGTGGAGCCGCTGTCGAAGCTCTCGCGGACGGTGCCGAGCGCTTCGGCGACGAATTCGTCGAGCACGGCGAGGAAGCACTCCTCCTTGTTGGGGAACTGCTTGTGGAAGGCCTCGGTGGACATGCCCGCGAACTGCGCGATCTGCGGATCGGTGAGTCGTGAGTAGCCCTCGTCGAGCGTCAGGTGCACGACCGAGCCGAGCACCCGCGCACGCCTGTCGTCGCGGGCGAGGAACTCGGCGGGCATCGGCGGCACGCGCGTGCTGGAGGCGAGGCTGAGCAGCCCGAGCCGGGCAGCTGCGGGCGTGCGGTAGGACTCGATCCAGTCGAGCACTTCGTCGCTCAGCGTGAGCAGCTCGCGCTCGCGTCCCTGGTGCACGCGCGTGAACGCGACGTGGCGCACGCCGCCGACGACTCCGCGCGAGGTCAGCCGCGAGAAGCCGACGCCGTCCGGCGCCACCTGGAAGGCGCCTGAGATGAGACGCTCGAACGTGAAGCCGGCGAGCTGCATGCGCTCCCTGACCTTGGGTCCGATCCCGAGCGAGTCCACGAGCACGAGCCGCGGCCCGTTGGGCGATTCGGCGACGTCGTCGAGCATCGCCTTGCAGCCGGCGTGGAGCCGGTTGGCCCAGCCGCGCTCCGCGGTCCATGCGTCGATCACGCGCTTGCGGGTGCGTGCGACGACGATGTCGTAGGTCGCGAGGAAGCACGCTTCCTTGTTGATGAACAGCTCGTAGAAGGCCCTGCGCGAGACGCCGGCGAGGGCGATCACGTGGGCGACCGTGGTCGCCTGGTAGCCGCGCTGGGCGATCGCCTCGATCATCGCACCGTAGAGGCGCGCCCGCTGGTTGCGGGCGACCTCCTCACGGTCCATACCGCTCGGCCCGTGTGGCAACCGGCGGTATAGAGGTGCTACTTGGCTCCCTGTTCTGCTCATCCCCACTGTTCCGAAAGATAGTTGAAATTTTCTCCGGGTGCAAATGTTTCTCGACTTTTAATAACAAGCTCGCGGACGCATTGCTACCGGTGTCTCTCATGGGCTCAAGCGTCCGACAGACAAAGAGATTCGGAGGAACGGGCAAATGCCCATGGATATTGCGAATTCGGCCTGCCGGACGGCAATCGAGCGGACAGAACAAACGTCCGCTCGAGGACGCTGACGCTCAGGCCGTGAGCGTCAGCCGACGCGGGCCGAGCTGAAATCCGAGCTCGACGAGGACGTCGGAGAGGCCCGAGGCGACCGCCGGCCGGCCATCGATCCGCTCGAAAGCGAGCTTCCCGACCCGCCCCGCGCGCACCGCGTCGGCGAGCGCCGCGAGCGCCTCTCGCAGCACGTTCGGCTCGTGTCGGGCCGACGCTCCGGCGAGCGTCACGAGGCCCCGTCCGCCTCGCTCGACATAGAGAACTGGCTCGTCCGCCACCAGCACCACATATGCGCCGGCCACGCGTGAGGGCCGTGACTGCCCCTCCTCGCGCTTGGGCCACGGCAGCGCGGCACCGTAGGGCTGCGCCGGATCTGCAGCCGCGAGCACGACCGCACCCCCCCGCCCGCTCTCGCCACTCTGACCAGGAAGCGCACGCAGCCGCTCGACGGCGCCGGGAAGCGCGAATTGCGCGCCGCCCATCCCCTCGATGAAGTAGCCGCGGCGGCAGATGCCGAGCGTCTCGAGGTTGGCGAAGGTGTCGTAGAGCATTGCGAAGCCGCCCTTGATGCCCTCGGCGAGGACCTGCTCGCGCGTGACGATCCCGTAGCGCTCCAGCAGCAGCTCGGCGAGCGCACGGCGCCGTTCGGCTGCAGCCGGCGGGCCCGTCGGCAGCACCGCGGAACACGGCGTCGGTGAGCGACCAGCGACCCTGAACCTGCGACTGCGCACCGGTACGACGGCGCCCACTGAAGCGCGAGCGAGCCGACCCCGACGTACGTCCCGCAGTTGCCTGTGAGCGAGCAAGCGAGAGGCGCGGAGCGCGCAGCGGAGCCCAGGCGTCGTTGGTGACCTCGCCGGCCCACACGAGATCCCAAAGCGCCTCGCGCAGCGGCTCTGCTGACGAGTCGATCTCGGCGAGCAGGTCCGTGAAGAAGGCGGGCCCCTGTCCAAGGCGAGCGCGCAGGAGCCCGTGCTCGGCCCCAGCGGGCGGCAAAGCACCGGCGCGCGCGGAGGAGCCACTCGGCGGAGGCCCAACGGCAGCGGCGTCCTCGCGGAAGTACAGCGCAACGCGCCCGGCGCGCCCGAGCGGCCCGGCGCCGACCCAAACCACCTCGCCGCTGGCACAGAGGCTGTCCATCCAGGACGGGGAGTAGGCACCGACGCGCCGCGGCAGCACGTCGCGCTCCCAGATCTCAACGGGCAGCGCAAGCCCCTGGAGCGGCACGAGAACCTCCCGTAGGCGGTCCACACCGGCTCCGGAGCTGGAATGCCTGTCGATGCCCTGCCAGGACGGGAGGAAGCCCGCGAGGCGCCTCTGATCGGCGGGCTCGATCTCCTTGCGCAAAGCGGCGAGAGAGGCGCGCCGCAGCCGCCGCAGAACCTCGACGTCGCACCACTCGCGCTCGGTTCCGCCGGGACGCAGCTCGCCTCGAACCAGCTCGCCGTCTCGTTCGAGCTCCCGCAACACCGAACTCGTGTCGATGCGATAGCGCACAAAGAGCTCGTCGGGAGTAAAGGGCCCATGGGTCCGAGCGAACCGCGCGACCAGCTCCCCCAGCGCGCCCGGCACGTCGGCGAGAAACGCCTCGGGCAGCCCGCCGGGCGGCACGACGCCGAGCGCGTCGCGGTAGAGCCCGGCCTCGTCGGCGGCGATGAAGCGCTCCTCGCCGCCGACGCGCACCCGAACAGCGCGCCGTTCGCGCTCGAGCTCGCTCAGCAACCCATCGGCATCCACGCCGGCGAAGACACGGTCGGCAACCTCCACCCGACTCAGGTCCCCGACGCGACGCAGCACGTCGTGCAAGCCATCGCGCCCGGTTGCACGCGTCATCTCCGAGCGATGCTGCAGGTCGTCTTCGACGCGCGCGAGCGCGCCGGGGTCGATCAGCTCGCGCAGCTCCTCCTGTCCGAGCAGCTCGCGCAGCAGATCGCGGTCGAGCGACAGCGCGGCGGCGCGCCGCTCGGCGCTGGGCGTGTCGCCCTCGTACATGTAGGTGGCGACGTAGTCGAACAGCAGCGAGGAGGCAAACGGCGAGGCGGTCTGGGTCTCGACCTCGACGAGCGAGATCTCGCGGGTGGAGAGGCCGCGCAGCAGCTCCTGTAGGGCGGGGACATCCAACACGTCTCGCAGGCACTCGCGGTAGGTCTCGAGCACGATCGGGAAGTCCTCGTAGCGCCGGGCGACCTCGAGCAGGTTCTGGGCCTTCAACCGCTGCTGCCACAGCGGCGTGCGCCGCCCGGGGTAGGCGCGGGGGATGAGCAGCGCGCGCGCGGCGTTCTCACGAAAGCGCGCGCCGAACAGCGCGGAGTCGCCGAGCTCGGCGGTGACGGCGTCCTGCACCTCGTTGGGCTCGAGCAGCACGAGCTCGCCGATCGATCCCCACCCACCCCAGGAGTCCACGTCCTCAGGTCGAGGTCGGGGAGGTGCATGACGATGCCGTCGTCGGAGGAGATGACGTCGGCCTCGAACCCGAGACGATCCCTCACGCGCGCGGACAGCGCGAGCCCCCAGGCGGCGTGCACGCGCCGGCCGTAGGGGGAGAGGATGCACAGGCGCCAGTCGCCGATCTCGTCGCGAAAGCGCTCGAGCACGATCGTGCGCTCGCTGGGCAGCACGCGCGTGGCGGCCTGCTGCTCGCGCAGGTAGGCGAGCAGGTTGCGTGCGGCGCGCGCGTCGAGGTCGTAGTCGCGCTGCAGCGTGGCGGGCTCCTGCTCGACGGCCCAGCGCGAGAACTCGCCGATCGCCTTGCCGAGCTCGACGGGGCGTCCTACGGAGTCTCCCTTCCAGAAGGGCACGGCTCCGGGAGCACCGGGGGCGGGGGTGACGATCACGCGGTCGCGCGTGATCTCCTCGATCCGCCAGCTGGAGGCGCCGAGCAGGAACGCCTGCCCGGGACGGGCCTCGTAGACCATCTCCTCGTCGAGCTCACCGACGCGGCGCCCGTCGGGGAGGACAACGGAGTACAGGCCGCGGTCGGGGATGGTGCCGGCGTTGGCGACGGCGAGCCCGCGTGAGCCCTTGCGCGCGCGGATGGTTCCGGCGAGCCGGTCCCAGACGATGCGCGCGCGCAACTCGCCGAACTCCTTGGAGGGATAGCGTCCGTCGAGCATGTCGAGCACGTTCTCGAACAGCGCACGGGAGAGCGTTGAGTAGGAGTACGTCTTGGTGACCAGCGCGTAGAGGTCGTCGACGCGGACGCCGTCATCGGGCTCGTGGGCGACGGCGATGGCGACGATCTGCTGGGCGAGCACGTCGAGCGCGTTGCGGGGCACGACGGTGGGCTCGATCAGCCCTTCGTGCATGCGCCGGGCGACGACGGCGCACTCGAGCAGATCGCCGCGGAACTTGGGGAAGATCCGCCCGGAGCTGACCTCGTCTACACCGTGTCCAGCGCGTCCGATCCGCTGCAGCCCGTGGGCGACGGACTTGGGGGACTCGATCTGCACGACGAGGTCGACGGCGCCCATGTCGATGCCGAGCTCGAGCGAGCTGGTGGCGACGAGGCAGGGCAGCTCACCGGCCTTGAGCAGCTCCTCGACCTTGGTGCGCTCCTCGCGCGCGAGCGAGCCGTGGTGCGCGCGGGCGATCTCCTCCCGGGCGAGCTCGTTCAACCTCAACGCGACGCGCTCTGCGGAGCGCCGGCTGTTGACGAACACGATCGTGGAGTTGTGCTCGCGCACGAGCGCCAGCAGCTCGGGGTAGATCGCCGGCCATATGGACCCGCGTGTGGACTCCCCGCCGGCGATTGGCTCGAGCGAATCGGCCGGGAGCCCGTCCGCCCCGACGGCCGCCCCGGGTTCTGCCATCGACTCAACTGGAACCTCGATGCGCAGGTCGAGTCGCTTGCCGGATGCCTGCGTCGACGATCGTGACCTCCCGCCCGGGGCCGACGAGAAAGCGCCCGATCTCCTCGAGCGGGCTCTGGGTGGCGCTGAGGCCGATCCGCTGCAGGGAGCCGCCTTCGCCCTCCACCTGCGCTGTGAGGCGCTCGAGCGTGAGCGCCAGGTGCGCCCCGCGCTTGGAGCCGGCGACGGCGTGGATCTCATCGACGATCACGGCCTCGACGCCGAGCAACGTCTCTCGCGCGCGCGAGGTGAGCATCAGGTACAGCGACTCGGGCGTGGTGACGAGAATGTCGGGCGGATTGCGCACCATCGCCACGCGCTCGCGCTGCGGCGTGTCGCCTGTGCGGATCCCCACGCTCACGCCGTCCGCGCCAATCCCGCGCAGCGGGACGCGCAGGTTGCGCTCGATGTCGTAGGCGAGCGCCTTGAGCGGGCTGACGTATACGACGCGCGTCCCGGGCCGCTCGGCGCGGTGGTCGCTACCAAGCCGGTCGAGCGCCCAAAGAAAGGCGGCGAGTGTCTTTCCGGACCCAGTCGGCGCGGACACGAGCACATGCTCGCCACGGGCGATGGCGGGCCACGCCTCCGCCTGCGCGGGCGTGGGCGCGGTGAACGCCCGCTCGAACCACTGCCGCGTCTGCGGCGTGAAGTGCGCGGCTGCGGGGATCGCCCGCGCTGTCTCGCCCAATCGACCGTCCATGCTCAGAGCACGGTAGCCGAAGCGCGAGCGGGCCCCCGCAGCCATCGCCGCGGGGGCCCGCCCAGCCTCACATCACTTCGCGACTTCTACCACTACCCTTCCGATTCTTCCACTAGGGCGGAGATGGCGATCTCCACCCTCCCGTTGAGGACGGCGGTGTTTTTGCCTGCTGCCGACGGAAGGCCCTCTTTTTCGTCGATCAACCCATCGAGCAGTCCGAAGAGGCCACAGCCGCTCGCCTTCGGTGCCGAGAACGTGTTGGTCACCAGCGAGACTCCGCTGAGTTCCAGGATCCCGCCTTCTTCTTTGCTCGACCTTGTGCCCGGGTTGCCCGTGGGGCCGCCGGTCGTCGCCCCGGTTATCAGTTCGAGCGTGACCGGTTCTGCGTTGGAGCCGATGTAGCATTCGTTTCCAAACAACGCGTTTTCCAACTTGAACTTCACCGGCAACGCGAGAGCCGGGGGGTATCCCTCGGCCGGGCCGAGTCCCGTAGCCTCGGAGAACGTATTGAGGACGATCGAACTTGCCGGCGCCGCCAGTTCCGTTGTCGCATACACGCCGAGAGCACCTTCTTCGAAGGTTTTTTCACATTTTTTGCGTAGTTCTTTTTCGTGGGTACCTTCGCCTTTGATTTCTTTGCATTTTATGCCGAGAAGCCCTCCGGAAACCTTCTGGGGGGTTTTCGTCAACGTTTCGCCGTTGAGCGCGCCTGCCATGGGTTTGACGAACGGTGCTGGTTCTTCCAGCAGGCCGCCTTGCAGGACCTGCGTTTTTTCGATCGGCACTTCCGCTTTGCCGATCGTGACGTAGCCGCTTTCCGTCGGCGAGTAGATACAACCGTCTACGCCGGCCCCTTTGACGGGGCATTGCGCGAAGACAGCGTACCCGCCTGTGGGGGTCGCCATCGCGGCCGGGACACCGACGATCGCCAAGGACGCGATCACCGTCACTCCAAGGAACAGTTTTCTCATTTTACTCTCACTTTCGTCTCGTTAGTGAGTCCTACTACGCGCCGTAGCTTAACGCCACAGGACCTTTCTGCAAACCCGCGTTTCTGACATTATTCCATTCTTCCGCTCTCCGCACCCGTGGCAATAGATCGCCGTCTCCTCGGCCTCAGCCATGCCTCAACGCGAGCTGGTCCGCCGCAGCAAACGCTGCGACGGACCCATCCTGCCTATTCCGCCCACCCTGCGAGGCGCGTGCCTAGCCTTCTGATTCCGCGACTAGTTCCGCGTCTGCGATTTCACCGCTGCTCAGCGCGCGAAGTTCGCCTTGAGCGTCTTCGTCTGCTTCTTACCCTTGGTTGGCGTGTAGGTGAGCTTGATCTTGGTGCTCAGTCGACTGGCCTTCTTCGGGGTGAGGCTGAAGGTGAGCAACTGCTGTCCGGTGGCCGCTTTGGAGCCGGTCGGGAGTCCCTTGCCCGAAGCCGTGAGCCTGCCGGCCGCGGGCACGTAGACCGTCAGGGTCAGCGTGCGCTGCTTCACGGTCGAGGACTCGACGGAGAGCGTGCTCGGGCAGCCCGTGACCGAGACGGGCGTTTCCTGGTGTTGTTCGAGCCCATTCTGGGCTTTGAGTTCGGTGGGGACTTTGAGGTTGTGACCGCAGAAGTCGTACTTGCCGAGGCCGAGGTTGGTGCCGAACTCGGAGTATTCGCCTTGGGGTAGGTTCACTTCGATCGATTCGAATGGGACGTCGGGGGTGCCGCGGAACGTGGCGCTGGTGATGCCGTTGTGGATGTAGGTTTCGCCGCGTAGTTCGACTGTGATGCCGTACCCATTGAGCACCATCACGGCGTCGGGGAACTTCGCGCCGCCGAACGACACGAAATACACCGGTCCGGTGAGCGGTTCGGGTATCAGCTGGGTGTGGACTGTCGCGTGGCCGATGATCGAGTGCGCCGGGCACGCGGCCCGATCCGTTTCGAACGTGCTCGCGGGGCAGGCTTGCTGGATCGTTTTCAGTTGCGCGGGCAGCTGCTCGGGGATCACGAATTTGGCCTCGCTGAACCAGGATTGGGTGCCAAGCGGTGCTTTGGGGTAGCTGATCTTGAAGATCAGGCTCGCCCCGTCCTTTTTGCTCGAGTGCCCGCTCGTCGATATCGCGACCTTCGGCTGGAAGTTGAGGCCAGCGCAGCCACCGACCTGAAACGGGCTCGAAACAAGGCTGCTTGCGCCTTCGCCGCCGCCCACCGTGCCCGTCACCGACATCGGAGCGCAGTTTGTGGGGTTAATGCTGAATCCCGTCCGGTTCACGGTCACGTTCACGTGCTTGATCTCCAGAGGTATCCCGTCGAGGATGTGCGGGATTTCCCCGGTCGTCGCGACCGTCACCGCCCCGGTGAGGCGGTTCACTTCGATCTTCGCGCGCACGATCACGTTCCCGAGGTTGAACGGGCCCGCGACGGCCGGTGTCACGATCGACACGCCAAACGGTGCGCCATCGTAGTGTTCGGTCAGATAGACCTTCCCGCCGGTGACGGTGTAGGGGTCGCTGCCGACGCCGGCGCTCGCGGTCGCTTCGCCGATCTGACTAGCAGAGCTACAGGTCCCCGCGTTCGCCTGCGCTTCCGGGCACAGCGGGACACCCGTAAGTACCGCGGATATCCCCGGTGGGTAGCTCACCGACACATTACGAAGGGTCTGCTGGCCGTCTTCGCGTCGGACGCTCGTCGATAGCGACGTGAACCCACCCGCGGTCACGTTCTGGGTGTCCGCCGCCATCGACGGCGCGAACGGCAACGGGCTGCTGCTACACGCGCCACCGCCGGGCCCGGATGTGACGGCGAAACTCGACGTGCGTTCCAGCGATGTTGTGGAGGACCACGGTGTCAACGACACATCGGTCTGGTAGGTGTTGCACAACGCTGGGGTCGCGAACGACGCGCGTTCCCCCCCGAAGAATTCGAAGTGCAGGTCGCTGAACGGCAGCGCCGGTGTCTGCTGGAAGCTCGTCGTCAGCTGCCCCGTCGCTTCATTCGGCGTGACCTTCCCCGCGAGCTTCACGAGCACACCCGTCTTCGGTTCTTCAGCCACCAGATAGACCGCGAGTAGCGAGGAGAACGGGTTTTCCGGGATACCCGCGAAGTTCTGCGGCGACGCCAGATAAATGCCGCCTTCCAGTTCGCCTTCCAAATCCGGCGTCTTGACCCGCACGTTCGCGATCTTCGCCGCTTCCGGACAGAAATTCACACCCGGCTGAAGCGTCCCCTCGCTTTCCGGAGCCTTACCCGCAGCAACGGCTTCCTTCGCCGCCGCGCTCCCCGGCAGATACGGCGTGAACTGCGCCGTCAGCATCCCTGGTTCACCAGCGGGGTCCAGTTCGGCCTGCCCGGTGTAGCCGATCTGTGTCTCGGTGCATGCCTGCAGGCCGTCCGCGGAACTCACGTTCACCTGCACACCCACAGGCAGGCTCACCGTCGTGTCCCTCACCGTCCCCTCCGCCAACCCGTTCGGGTTTTCCGTCGCTTCCTGCGGCACCCGCACATCCCCCACCAACCCAGACGGGGTGCTCCCAGCGCTCTTTTCCATCGAGAACCCAACCGTCGGGCTGAAATCAAGACTGCCGCAACCCTCGATCTCAGGCATCGACACCAGTTTGGACTCGAACGCACCCGGTTCCTGCCATGAATCGATAGCCAAGCTCGCGGTCCTCGGCACCCCACACGACGTCGGGTTCGTCAACAACGGTACCAACGCCCCCCCAGCCGGGCAGTCTGCGCCTACACTAACCGGTTCCGGGAGACCCGTGTCGATTTCCGAGTTATACCCCGGTTCTGATTCCGCGTGGCTCGGCGTTTCCAGTTCGTCTTCGCCTTCCCCCAAGCCCCTCCCGGGCGCATACACGGGGACGCTTGCCTGACCGCCCTGCACCTTCTCGCATTCCCCCCGGATCGCGTTGTGCGACTCTTCTGCTGGGATCCCCCAGATGGTGACCTTGCTCGCCAGCACCAACGCCGCCTGGTTCACATCAGACACCGCCGTGGTCAGACCATAGTCCGTACCGGTCCTCACGGACGACGCCAAGAGCACTGGCGTGTCTTTCGCCGCGACGAACCCGAACTCCGCCGCCACCCCCTTCGACGGCACCAAGTTGTACACCGGCTCCGTGAACGGCTGTGCGTTTTCGGGCCCGGCTTCTCCGTACAGGTAGGTCGTGGCGACCCCCACCGCCGTCGCGTTCTCGCACGAAGGTTCGTCTTGCTCCGCCTTGGCGAATTCCTGGTAGGTGCACCGCGGTGTCGCGTCCGGGTTACCGATCAGGCCAGGAGGCAGTTCCAGCCGCGCGTCCTTCAGATCACCCTCCCCCGGTTCCAACACAAATGTCGTCGTCAACGAGTACGGGTGCGACCCAGCCTGCACATCCACCGACCCATCCTGGTTACGCACGGACACCGCGAGCTTCTGCAAACCAAACGCCGCGATCGCCGACTCCGCCGGAGACCCGAACATGAACGCAAACACACCCAACAACGCCGAGCAACCCATCACCACAACCCGGCCACGCCGGCTTATCCGCCCCAAGATCATCGCCCCGCCCTCCGCTCGCCGCCCACTTTGCCAGCCGCACCCTTCTTCGCCTTCAGCGGCCCATAGCGCTGCCGCGCCACCCGCTCGCACGACACCCGCCTGCGCTTGACCTTCTTCTTCCTGCACAGCCGCAAAGCCTTCGCGAGCTTCTGCGCCCTCGTTTCCGGCTTCGTCGCGCCTTTCACAGTGGCGGGCTCCACCACGTTCCCTGGCCCCGAGAAAGTCGCACTCCCCGCCGCCCCGAACACACCCGGCTGAGGCGACGACGGCGGCAGGCAAGTGTCGCTGCTGGAACACGCCGACGGAGCACTCGACGCCGGGAACCCGCCTTCCACCCTCGCGTCATACACCACGACGTTGGCCCCCGTGTCCTGCGGCACGAGATCATCCGAGGTCGCGAAGAACACATCGCTCCCGTCCGCGCTCGCGTCCATGAAGAAGGATTCGTGCGCACCAGCGACATCGGAGATCGCATACACATGCCCACCCTCATTCTCATACACGTTCCGCTGCCCGCCGCTCGCGTTCGGCACGAGCGTATCGCTGCTGTCGAAGAACAGCGTGCCGTCTTCCAGCAGGTCGCGCGGCCGATACTCCGCGAACGACTCGTCTTCCGGGAGTCCCGACGGGCCGACGGGACGCGCACCCGTGGGGTCACACGACGCGCAGAGCAAGCCGCCGCCTTCAGCGTCGTAGATGTAGATCTCGCGACAGCGTCCGGCTTCGGTTTCTGGTTCTCCGCGGTAGTTGGCGCGCAGGTGAAGGTTCGCTTCGCACTCGCCGTGGTGGGCCTGTTCGTTGTCGTAGCCTTCGGGAAAGTTGACCGTCTTCAGCCTTTCCCCAGAGACGAACGCCAGGTGCCCCCCACCAGGGCTCACGACCGCCGTCGTGTCCACCGGACCGGCCGCTTCCGATTCTTTCGTGGTCCAGTTGAGCCGGTCGCTGTAGGCGAGTGTCGCCACGAACACCGGCGCGCCGCCTTCGTGGACCACATACAGGTTGCAGCCAAGGTTGTCCTGTTTTGGTTCTGTCCCCGTTTGTTCCCCTTCGGTTTCCGCTCGGCACTGCTGCTCGCGCCCACCGGCGGCAAGTGCGCCCTTGGCGACGAAGTAGATGTACTGGCCAGCTTCTGAGATCTGCACGACGCCCTGCACGGCAGCGCCTTCCCCCGATGCGTCTGTTTCTTCGCCCGTCAGATCGTTCAGTTTGCCCGTTTGCAGATCGTATTCGTAGAGGTTCGCGCCTTCACCGTGTGGGCCTGTGTACGCTTCTTCAGTCAGCTCCGCGTTGCTCGTGAAGAACACTTTCGACCCGTCCGCGCTCGCGCCCCAGTAGCGCGCCGGCTGCGGGCCGGCTGGGTTTTCGAGCTGACGCTGCGAAGCAGACACATCGACCGTGCAGGCATCCGCCGGCACGGCGCATTCCCCCCCGGCGCGCAGTTCGACGGCGCCGCCGGAGGATACGGCGGGCTTGGAAAGAGTGAGCGACCCGGCGGCGAGGGCTTCGATGGTCGTCCCCGGCGAGATTCCGTTACCGGAGAGGCTCTGGCCGACCACGAACGGCGCCGGGCCCGCGGATGAAACCAGTTCCCCTGCGTACAAGTTCGCGACGGTCGGCCGGGAGAGGGTGAGCTTGGAGACGGTCCATTTTCCACCGAACCCGCCTTCGACGATTACATCGGAGATGCTGGTGATCGTCGTACCCGGCGCGATAGCGGACCCGGCAGAGATCGGTTGACCGACGACGAACCGACCGACCCCCGTTTCCACGAGCAATTCGGTAGAGCCCGACGGGGCGCGGTGCGCGTTGGCGATAGAAGCGGCCGCCGTAACGAGAGATGCGACTGCATTGGACCCTTTTGTGAGCGTGCCCGTGCCGTTGGCTTCAGGACCCGCGAGCGGGCTCTGCCGCTGGCCAACGTTGACCCGCACATACAGCTGCCGGACACCTGGCAGCGCGCCTTCGAGGGACGCTGGGCTCGTGAAGTACACGCGCGTGCCATCCCCAGACACCGCATGCCACGTATCTTTGTTCCTCCCAAGGCCGATGATATCAATGCTGTTCGCTTCGTTGCCGACGCTCGCGCTCAGGGACTCGCCTTCTTCGTTGCCGACGCTGACCGGGACCGTGCTCCCGTCGAGCCACTCAGACACTTCGCCCTGTTCGCCGGTCACAACCCGGCTCAGATCCGTCGAGGCGCCCATCGGAAACGGCGTCTCCGCCACATACCGGTATTGGCCCGTCGCGAAGTCCGCCAGATATAGGTCGAACTCGTTGTGTGTCGGCGTGGGCGCTTCGCTCGTCAGCGACGCGCTCGTGATCGCGAGTCCTTCACCCAAGTCGGGGGTGAACGCGAGCGTCTCATACGAACTCTCGGTTTCGACCGCCCTTGGGTCCAGCGGCGGCGTGATGTTCTGTGTTTCCCAGCGGCCCTTCTCGGCGTTGCGCCGCGAGACTAGCTCGCTTTCGAAGCCCGCGCCCGACGGGGCGCCGAAGGACCCCGCCGAGGCGTAGGCGATAGCTTCACCCGACGGGGCCGCCCGCGGCCCCGTCCTAAGACTCGTCGCGTGGGTTGCGTCCTGCCCGTTCGTTTCCGGCGGTGAGACCATCTCATACGCGCGGCAGTCGGGCAGCCCAGACCCAGACGGCTGTTCTGCACGAACCTGGGCATTGGGGCACGTTTCCGCGGTCGTGGGCGTTTCGGGCGTAGTGAAGGTCATGGCTTCGCCAGGTATGCCGCCGGGACTCTGCGAGTTCGTCGCGACGACGCGGTAGTGGTAGGTGGTGCCGGGCTCAAGGCCAGTGGTGACCGTGGCGATCGCGGCGTCCGTCGCCGTAAGCGACCCTTCAAGCTCGGTCAGGGGGGTGCTGGCACCGTAGGCTTCGGTCGTGCCGTACTGAAAGTAATAGTGCGTTTCCGCTCCGTTGGGGTCGATCTGCGCGTTCAGTGTCGCTTCCGTGGCCGTGACGCGGGACGCCGACTCGCCCGCGACCGTCGGAGCGGCAGCGAGGGTCGTGAACGTTTCGAGCGCGCTGATAGCAGCCTGCTGTCCGGACGAGTTGCGCTCCAGCAGGCAGAAGGTGTACGTTGCGCCCGGCTGCAGCCCCGCGATCGTCGCCGAGACGGGTTGCGGAGATGCCGTCGTCGACGGTTCCGCGGGCGTCGCGCTCTGCGAAAGCCTTTTATTGCGTTCAGCTTCATCGAGCTGGCATTCGCCGGCGGACTGCTTGTAGAGGAATTCGTAGGTCCCCGCTTCGAATTCGCTGTGGGGGTTGAGGACCCCCTTTAGCGTCGCTTCGGTTCCCTTGACCTGTTCCGCGGGCTGCTTTTCCGGTTCTTCGGCGGTCTTGAAAGTCTTCTCCTCGTTAGATTCTTCGCCGTCGCCGTTCTTCGTCACGATTTGGTATTTGTATTCCGTGCCCGGGCTAACGCTGATCGGCGAGGGAACCGTGACGATTTCGGGGTTGCCTTCATAATTGACTACGACTTCGCTCTTCGTCGGCGAGACGCTCTGTTCGCCGTAGCCCTTCAACTGTTCCGGGCTGCACGGGATCGTGTTTTCTTCGACCGAGGACGAGCCGTACTGGAAGTGACATTCGGTGAACTGGTTGTTCGGGTTGACTGTGCCTTCGAGCGTTGCTTCGGAGGACTTGATGTTCGAGACGGACGCGCTGTCGATCGTGGCCGGGGCGGGTTTGGTTGTGAAGTGCGCAGGCGTGCTCGCGGGACTCGTTTCGCCCGTCGCGAGGCTGCGCTCAACCAGACAGAACGTGTACTCCACGTTCGGCTGCAGATTCGTCAATTCCACCGGGGACACAACTTCGTTTACTTCCCCCGCCGCCATTCCGGCCGTCCCGCTTTCCCCTTCGCATTCCGTCGCGGAGACCTTGAACCGGTATTCGTATTCAGCAAGTTCACCCAACGCGGCGTGGGGGTTCAACACGCCGTCTTCAAGGGTTGCGGTGGTGGCGGTGACGGAAGCCGGGTTCGCTTTGCCGGTTTCGGGGGTTTCGGGGGTTTCGGCCAGAGCGGGGGTAGTCATAAATATCAGCGCACCCAGACTCACTAGGAGCACCGGCAGGATCAGCCGACGAGCGGTTTTAGACCCACCACTTCCCCGGCCGATTTTAGACGCGCCCTCCGGTGTGATTTCCTCGTCGGTCGCCGCTGCCGACACTTCCACACCCGACACCCCCTCGCGACCCAAAACGAGCCCCGAAAACGCACGAGCATTTGCCCCACGTCCCGACCCAAAGCCCCAACTCATCCCAACCCCTCCCACACCGATTATGTTCGCGTTCGCGATCATGGCCGCTCGCGCCAACCACCTGCGCAGAGAACGCCCATCGATAACACTGTCGCGCAGGAGCACAACGGCCCCCGCGCGACAGGACAACCAACAACTGCTACGTGTTTCAGGGCATTACTTCGGTTTCTTGCCCCCATGCAATCGCTGCTTCAGTTATCTCAGTATTCGTGCCGGCGCCGAGGCCGAGCAGTTTCGCTGCCGTTAAGCCTCCTAACGAGGCGATGAAGTGTTGGCTGACGCCTTCGGTGAGAGTCAGTTTCCCGGTTGCCTGCTTGGACCCCGTCGGTGATATTTCCCCGACGACGTTACCCGTCACCGTGGCCGTAGGGAAGCACGTGCCTAACAGTTTCACGAATTCGGCACCCGATTCGGGTAAGATCAGCAGTGCTGGAGTATTTGGTAACGCTAAGCCGAGGATACCGTGGAGCGTTTTCGTTAAGATTAAGTTTTCCAGCGGCGCGCCAGGACTCATGGCTGAACATTCTGTAGTGCCGGCTTTGTATGTGCATTCTAAGAAGTGGGTACTAAACCTGACTAAATCTCTAGTCACAATGCTTCCATTTGAGGTGTTACTTTTGAGGCATGTAATTACTTCGGCCCCACCTGTCCCCACAAGTTTTGCTGTACCGCCTGTGGCAGTGAATGTGCCGGTCGTGGGTAAGAAGAACGGCTCTTCTGCCGAAGCAGCAGACACCGCCGCGAGGCTCAATGCCATCACGGCTACGAGCACAAGGCCCGCTAATCGAACGATCTTCATGTTGTCTCCTTAACAGTGAATTGGTAAACTTAAGGCACGACCCATGACCATGCGCCTCTTCGCCCATCGTTGCTCAAAGCAGTAGTTTGCTGCTAGGACCACGAGCCGCGATAGCGACTATACCCCTTTGAGTGGGGCGCGTCGAGGGGCGTTTCTGACTCCCCAAGCGCGTAGCCGGAAGAGGCGAGCTTGCTTGTTTCGCGCCGTGGGTTCTGCGTGCGCTTGCGGATCATGATGAGGTCGGCCTTAAGCGCGGGAGGGAGGAAGCGGCGTCGATCGCTTCGAGCTGCCAGATCGCGTCGTGGACGCCTTCAAGCGGCCAACATAGTAGGCAGCTAATTCCCACCAGTTCGCGACAGGCCGGGAGCCCGGTTCGCTTGCGGCGTTCCCATCGCGGAAGTGCTCGAGTTCATCCATTCGGGCGTGCCGGGCGGACCAGAGTGCCTTGCGGGGCTCGCGGGGGGTGGGCGGCCGTCCTGTCTGAGCGAGGCCACGACACACAGCGAGCCCGGCCGAGCGTTCCGCTCGCGCCTGGACCATGGGGCGCGAGCCCGACGCCGTCGCATGCACGGCGGCGTCCATGCGGCTGCCGCCAACTTCGCTTTCGCGTTCGCCCGGTGCGGCGCGCCAGGCAACGGATCTCTCCGTCGCGCACGCCGTAGTAGCTGGTCGCCTCGTGCGCCCGACGGATCCGTGCCGGCAAGCCGCTCGACCTACACCTGTCGGGCTGCGCGCTCGCCCGTAGCGCTGGTAGTAAGCGGACGCCGAGACGCTCACGGTGCTGCTGATCGGCTCGACCCCGAAGCGCTCATAATCTTGTTTGCGGGACGCAGCTCGCAGTTCTCCCGCCTGAGCGTGCGGACCTCCTCACGCTTCCGATCGCTCAGCATGTCTTTGCGTCCGCCCGCGTTCGCTTCGGCTCGACGCACGTACACCGTTAGCGTCTCAGCGGGACAGCCAGATCACCCGCGACATACCCGACCGGGCGCCCCGACTCGCAGACCACATCCCGCGTCGCGCGTTCCAACAACTCCTCGGGGTACTTCTCCGCTCGTGGAGTGCGAGAAGCCTCTTCACACCCGCGGCCGAAACGACGGAACAGAGCCCCCGTGAAAGCCGGCCTGGCTCGCTGTCGCGCGGAGGTACAACGCCCCCGCGCGACAGGACAGTCCAAGCTACGTGTTTCAGGGCATTACTTCAGTTTCTTGCCCCCATGCAATCGCTATTTCAGTTTCCTCAGCAATCGTCCGCTCGCCGACCCCGAGCAGTTTCGCTTGCGTTAAGCCGCCTAACGAGGCGATGAAGTGCTGGCTGACGGCTGAGGTGAGTACAAGTTTCCCGGTTTTCTGTTTGGACTCCGTCGGTGATATTTCCCCGACGACGTTACCCGTCCACGTTTCCTCGCCGAAGCACGTGCCTAACAGTTTCACGAATTGACTACCCGATTCGGGTAAGAGCAGCAGCGCTGGGGTATTTGGTAAGGCTAAGCCGAGGATACCGTGGAGCGTTTTGGTTAAGATTTAAGTTTTCCAGCGGCGCGCCGGGACTCATGGCTGGACATTCTGTAGTGCTGGATTTGAATGTGCATTCTAAGAAGTGGATACTAAACCTGACTAAGAAGGTCTTTCAAAATGAGTTGAGGCGTCGCCAGCAGAGGATGCTGCAGGCGAGTGTGAGGAACGCGGTGTGCATGTCGGGGTCGCGCTCGTAGCGGATTCTGAGTCTGCGGAAGTTGTGGAGGTGGGCGAAGCCGCGCTCCACGACCCAGCGCTCGCGGCCCAGGCCGGAGCCGTGCGCTGTCGCGCGTCTGGCGATCACGGGCGTGATCCCGAGCGCTCGCAGTAGCCGACGGTGCTTGTCGTGGTCATAGCCACGATCGGCCAGGAGACGGTCGGGCTTCTGGCGTGGCCGGCCGATCTTCCCCGTGACGGGCCGGCGGTGGAGGTCTTCGATCAGAGGGAGCAGCTGGGTGACGTCGTTGCGGTTCCCGCCAGTCAAAGAAACCGCGAGCGGGATGCCGCTCGCGTCGACGAGCAAGTGGTGCTTTGAGCCCGTGCGGGCACGATCTACCGGGGATGGCCCCGTCAGGAGCCCCCCAAAAGAGCACGTATATGGCTGGCATCAACCGAGGCGCGGGACCAGTCGATCTTCCCCGCGGCGTTCAGCTTCACCAGCAGCTTTTGATGCAGCGCATCCCACACCCCGGCCTTCTGCCAAGTCCGCAGCCGCCGCCAACAAGTCACCCCTGAGCCGTACCCATACTCGCGTGGGAGGTCCTCCCACGCGATCCCGGTATGCAGCACGTGCAAGATCCCGTTGAGGACCAGCCGATCATCGATCGCCTTACGACCAGGGTTCCTGCGACGACGAACACGAGCCGGGATCAACGGCTCGACCTCCCGCCACAACTCGTCAGTGATCTCGAACCTTGAGGGCACCTCCACCGCCTCCAATCCTCGGGGACACACCCCAAAGATTCAAGACCCCAACCCACAACCCTCCATTTTGAAAGACCTTCTAAGTCTCTAGTCACAATGCTTCCATTTGAGGTGTTACTTTTGAGGCATATAATTCTTTCGAGTCCACCTACCCCCGCAAGTGTTGCTTCACCGCCTGTGGCAGTAAATGTGCCGGTCGTGGGTAAGAAGAAAGGCTCTTCTGCCGAGGCAGCAGACACCGCCACGAGGCTCAATGCCATCACAGCTGCGAGCGCAAGGCCCGTTAATCGAACGATCTTCATGTTGTCTCCTTAACAGTGAGTTCATTGATCTTGCTAGCGTGTCCCGAGGCCCCATGACGATGTTTCTTTGCTCATCGCCACCCAGTATTGGCAGTAGTTTGCTGCGAGGACCACGACGCGCATAGGCGATCATGCCTCTTCGGTTGAGTCGCGTCGAGGAGTGTCTCTGACTCCCCGCCTACGCCACACGACGCACCAGCGAAGACAAGACCGAGGAAGAGATCATCCGCTGCGTTAAGCGCTACATCACCCGCGAGGTGTACGCCAGGGACCTCAAATCAGTCGCCGCCGACCCTTGGCAGCTATAGGAACGTCGAACAGGTTGGGGCATCACCATCAACACGCAACCCACCCCAGCAATAACACTGCCACGCGGAGACACCAACGCCCCCACGCGGCAGCGGAGCTCAACAGACATTTCACTCTATATTAGGGCATTATTTCGGTCGCTTGTCCCCATGCAATCGACGCTTCAGTCGTCTCAGTCGCCGTGCTGGCAAAGGCGGTCAGTTTCGCTATCGTTAAGCCTCCTAACGAGGCGATGAAATGCGCGCTACATTCGCCTGTTGACAGTTTCGCCGTTGTCTGCGACGACCCGACCGGTGATATTGCTCCAGTAACGTTACCCGTCACCGTGGACTCGGGGAAGCACGAGCCTAATAGTTTCACCCATTCACTACCCGATTCGGGTAATATCAACAGCGCGGGTGTATTTGGTAAGATTAAACCGAGGATACCGTGAAGCGTTTTCGTTAAGATTAAGTTTTCTAGCGGCGCACCAGGACTCATAGCTGAACATTCTGTAGTCCCACTTTTGTACTTACATTCTAAGAAGTGTACGACGAACCTGACTAAGTCCTTGGTCGCAATCGTCCCATTTGGGGCGTTCAGTTTGGGGCACGTAACTGATTCGACTCCAGATGGCCCCGCAAGTGTTGCTGTACCGCCTGTGGCAGTGAATGTGCCGGTCGTGGGTAAGAAGAACGGCTCTTCTGCCGCAGCGGCAGACACCGCCACGAGGCCCAACGCCATCGCGGCTGCGAGCACCAAGCCCGCTAATCGCACGATCTTCATGTTGCCTCCTTAACAGTGAACTAGTGACGCTTAGTAGCGTGTCCCGGGGCCCCCACGACGATGTGCTACTTCTGCCTGCCGTCGCCCTGTATCGCCAGTAGCTAGCTGCTGGGACCACGAGCCGCAGCTTTCATGATGCTCCTTTGGTTGAGTCGCGTCGAGGAGCGTTTCTGACTACCGAGCGCCCGACACGAAAGTTGCGTTCAGGCCTCCTCCTCCTCCTCCTCCTCCTCCTCCTCCTCCTCCTCCTCCTCCTGTAGCGCGACACTGTGCCCAAGCGCTTTGGAGCTTGGCGATCAGGCGCTCGGTGGCACGCTCGGGGTCGCGCTTGCGTAAGTGGTCTCCGCCGAGGTCGGTGTAGAGCCCGCCCCTGGCGAGCATGTGCCAGCGCGCGCAGATGATGGAGGGCTAGACCCCGCCGAGCGCGTTCTTCTGGCGCTACTCGTCTGTTCCCAGGTAGCGGGGTTTGTGCTCATGAACACTAACTCCTGTTGTTGGACTGGGCTACGGCATTGTGGTCGCAGCACAGCGACCGGCGTGCCAGGGGCGGTGGCCGGTCGGCTCGCCATACGGTCGAGGTGGCGCTGTGGGCGCTCAAGCACGACGTCCGGGCGCGCACCTGCCCAGTGCTGACTCACTTGAAACTCTAGTGTTTCTGTTTGGTGTGGGGGTCGGTGGGATCTATGGTGGATTGATCCACCAGTTGAACTTCCGACTTTCGGGGGTTCGGCGAGACCGAGACAGGGACGAGATGCCAATGCCGAGGACGAGCGCAGCCGCGAAAGCCAGCAACGACGAGCAAGAGCCCGCGTGGTCGATTCCGAGCCTGCGCGAGCCGCGGTACAGCCAATCGCTGGAGCGCGGGCTCGCGATCCTCGGCTGCTTCACGCCAAAGCGTCCCGTGCTCGGGATCGCCGACATCGCGGACGAGCTCGGGATGAGCCGCTCCACCACGCACCGCTACGTGATCACGCTCGTAGCCCTCGGCTACCTCGAGCAGGGCGCCTCGCGCAAGTACCGGCTCGGGCTACGCGTCACAGACCTCGGGATGTCCGCGCTGAACTCCACAGGTCTACGCGAGCACGCCCACCCCTACCTGGAGGAGCTCCGGCAACGCACCTCCTACACCACCAGCCTCGGCGTCCTCGACGGCACCGACGTCCTCTACGTCGACCGCGTGCGCAGCTTCCGCCGCGGACAGGGGAGCACCGACCTGAATCTCCACACCGGCTCGCGTCTGCCCGCCTACGCGACGTCGATGGGCAAGCTGCTGCTCGCGAACCTCCCCGAGTCAGAGCAGCGCGAGCTGATCGCGCAGATGAAGCTCACCAAGCGCGGCCCCAACACGATCACCTCAAAGAAAGCGCTGCGCGAGGAGCTCGAGGAGATTCAGGCAGCCGGCTTCGCCGTCGGCGACCAGGAGCTCGCCGCCGAGCTGTACGCGATCGCCGCACCCGTACGCAACGAGGCCCGCGAGGTCGTCGCCGCAGTCAACCTGGCCGCGTCCAGCGCCATGATCACGCTCGAGGAGCTGGTGGACGCGCTCGGTCCGCACCTCGTCTCCACGGCAGACCGCATCTCCGCACGCCTCGGCTACAGACGCGACGACGAGGCCAACTAAGCAATACGCTTCGCGGCCATGCGCCGCCCCCTAGCCCTGCTTTGCCTGCCGCTGGCCGCCCTCGGGCTAGCGGCATGCGGCAGCACCGTCTCGACGTCCGCCTTCAAAGGCGAACAGCACGAAGTCGCGCAGACGATCTCCGACCTGCAGGGCGAGGCGACCACCGGGGAACAGAAGAAGATCTGCGGCGAACTGCTGTCCGCCACCGCCGTCGCGCGTCTCGGTGGCGCCAAAGGCTGCGAAACGGCGATCAAAAACCAGCTCGCCGAGATCGACAACCTCCAGGTGAGCGTCCAGTCGGTGAAGGTGGCGCCCGGAAACGCCACCGCCACCGCAGACGTCAGCAGCATCTACGAAGGCAAGACGCGCGCCGGCAAGCTCTCGCTCGTCAAAGAAGGCAAGCACTGGAAGATCGCCGGGCTGTAGGCCCGGAGGTGGGGATCGCCAGCCGGCTCGGACTGCTCAGCGGATGTTCTCGAGCAGCAGAGCCGCGGAGTCCAGCTTCAGGCCGCGCGAGAGCCTGACGAGCGTATCCAGGCGCGGGAAGCGCAGGCCGCGCTCCAGCAGGCTGATCTCCGTGCGGTCCAGATCGCAGAGCTCCGCCAGTTCCTCCTGGGAGAGGCCTACGCGTTCACGATGGTCGCGGAGGTTGCGGCCGAGCTGCTCTCGGATGTCGTCCATGGCTGCACAATGATCGATTGACAGACATCTGTCTACGGACAATTGTCCGCAGCCATTTGTTGACACTTGCGAGGGGCGGCGGAAGCGTTCCGCATGCCGGATCTCTCAGGGCTGCAGCGAGCGCCCGTACTGGCGCTCGTAGTAGGCGCGGTAGTCGCCCGAGCGGATCGGCTCCCACCACCACGCGTTATCGCGATACCACGCGACCGTCTGCTCCAGGCCCTCCTCGAAGCGCACGCGCGGGGCCCAGCCGAGCGCGCGCACCTTCTCGGAGGACAGCGAGTAGCGGCGGTCGTGGCCCGGTCGGTCGGTCACGTGCTCGATCTGGGACTCCTGCGCTCCGGTCAGCTCGACGATGCGGGTGACGACCGTCATGTTGGCCTCCTCGTCGGGGCCGCCCGCGTTGTAGACCTCGCCCGGCCGGCCGTGCTCGAGGACGTGTCCGATCGCCGCCGCGAAGTCGGTCGCGTGGATCCAGTTGCGCACCTGCATCCCGTCGCCGTACACCGGCAACATGTCGCCGTGCAGCGCGTTGAGGATCATCAGCGGGATCAGCTTCTCCGGGTACTGGTAGGGGCCGTAGTTGTTGGAGCCGCGGCAGATCAGCGCCTGCAGGCCGTAGGTGTGGAAATAGCTCTGCACGAGCAGGTCCGCGCCCGCCTTCGTCGCCGAGTACGGCGAGGACGGAGCCAGCGGGCTCTGCTCGGTGAACGTGCCCTCCTCGATCGAGCCGTACACCTCGTCGGTGGAGACCTGCACGTAGCGCAGGTCGTGCGCGCGGGCAGCCTCCAGGAGGACGTAGGTGCCAAGGGCGTGGGTTGACACAAAGGCGTCCGGCTCGGCGATCGAGCGGTCCACGTGCGTCTCCGCCGCGAAGTTGACGATCGCCTCCGGCGCTGCCAACTCGACCGCGGAGGTCACCGCCTCCGCGTCCTCGATCGCGCCACGGATAAAGCGGAAGCCTGGGTCGTCGGCGAGGTCGTGGAAGTTCTCCTCGCGCCCTGCGTAGGTGAGCTTGTCCAGCACCGTGACGTCGTCTCCGTGCTCGCGAAGGCGCTGGCGCGCGAAGGTCGAGCCGATGAAGCCCGCGCCGCCGCAGACGAGAAGTTTCATGCGCGCATCATCCCAGGCGCTCGGTCGGCGTGCCCGCTTGGGGTCGCGCGAGCGTTTCGTCCCAAGCGCGCTGTTGCATTGGCCGCATGCCCGAACCAACGCATCCCGGCCCGCGACGCGCGGCAGCGTTGCCGCACAGCGCCTTCCTCGGCTAGCATGAGTCCATGGCCGCCGTCGTCCATTCTCGCGTCGTCCATCCTCACGTCGAGACCTGGGAATTCGAGGCTCTCCAGGAAAACGCCGGCTGGATCCTCGACATGGAGCTCATCGCCGGCGAGGCGGTACTCGTGCCGCCCATAGGGGAACATGCGTCGTCGGCGCAGGGAGAGCTGTACCTCGCCCTGCGCCGCTGGCAGGAGGAGGCCGCCGACCAGGGCCTCGTCCTGCAGGACGTGTTCGTCGCCCTCCCCGGAGACACCCGCCCTGCGCCTGACATCTCCTGGTGGAGCGCAGAGCACCGCCCGTCCGAGCCTCAGGGATTGCAGTGGGGTATGAGACGCGGCGTCCCCGATCTCGTCGTCGAGGTGCTCTCGCCGAGCACCCGCACGAACGACCTCGGCATCAAGCGCGAGCGGTATATGGCCTCGGGCGTGCGCGAGCTGTGGCTCGTGGACCCCGATGCGCGCACCGTCGTGCGGGCGCGGCCCGACGTCAGCCCGGACGAGGTGCTTCGCGAGGGGATGACGCTGCGCAGTGAACTACTGACGGGCTTCGCGTTGGACGTCGCACGCATCTTCCCGTTCCCTGAGAGCCCGTCCGGCGAAGGCTCTTGACAGACAGCGCGGTTCGATCGACGTCACGTGCGTAGGACCCCCTCGCGTGCCGCCAGGTAGCCCGCAAGACCATCCTGCCACGGCGGCAACGGCAGGACATCGTCACGCTCTGACTCCAAGGCCGACCACGCCGGGCGCGGGGCGGGGCGGGGCATCTGGTCCGTAGTGGTTGCCTCCACGCGACATGGGAGCTCGGCCTGGCGGAAGATCTCCGCGGCGAAGCCGTTCCAGGAGACGTAGCCCGTGCCCGCCAGGTGCACCAGACCCGAGACCTCGCGCTCGAGCAGCCCGAGGAGCGCCGGGGCAAGGTGGCCCGTCCACGTCGGGCAGCCCACTTGGTCGGTCACCACCTGCACAGCGTCGCGCTCGGACGCAAGTTTGAGCATCGTCTCCGCGAAGTTGCGTCCGCCCGTACCGAACACCCACGCGCTGCGCGCGACCGTGTGGCGCTTGGAGGCGCCCAGCACCTGCTGCTCTCCCGCCAACTTGCTCTGACCATAGACCGAGCGGGGGGCCGTCGGGTCGGACTCCACGTACGGACGCTGCGCGCCCGAACGATCTACGCACGCCTCCCCATCAAAGACGTAATCGGACGAGACGTGCACCAGGGGCACCCCCGCCTGCGCCGCAGCGCGCGCGAGGTTGCCCGCGCCGGTCGCGTTGACCGCGTGCGCCTGCTCCACATGCGTCTCCGCTCCGTCCACGTCCGTCCACGCCGCGCAGTTCAGCGCCGCCTCCGGGCGTATGCGCGCGAAGGCCTGTGCCACAGCCGGCGCATCGGCTATGTCCAGCTCTGCGTGCGTCAGCCCCACGAGCTCGTGGCCCGCCCGCCCGCCCGCTCGCATCACGTCGAGGCCGAGCATGCCCGCCGCGCCTGTTACCAGCAGCCTCATGCGTCGCTACCCTTGAACAGCCCATGCGCACACTCGTGTTGGACCCCCCGCCTCCGCAGCTGGAGGCGTTCCTCGACCAGCGCCGTCGCACCGGCACCGACCGGCACGACGAGGTCTGGGAGGGCGTCTATCACGTGATCCCCGTCGCTGGCATCGTCCACTCGCTGATCGCAGCGCAACTCGCGGTCCTGCTCGACGCGCCCGCTCGCGCCAGCGGGCTCCTCGTCGGCGCCGAGTTCAACCTCGGCGGCAAAGATAACTACCGCGTCCCCGATCTCGGCGTCCACCGCGACCCACAGGTCGCAGTGTGGGTGCCCACCGCGGCCATCGCCGTGGAGATCCTTTCCCCCGACGACGACACCTGGAAGAAGCTGCCGTTCTACGCCCAACACGACGTCGCCGAGCTGCTGATCGTCGATCCGCCCGGCCGCTCCGTCATATGGCTCGCACTGCGCGAGGGCGAGTACCGACCGGTCGACGGAAGCGAGATCCTCGATCTCGACGCATCCGTCCTCAACGAGCGCATCGACTGGCCGAACGGGTAGACGGGGCCTACTCGACGCGGCGGTCATGCGCCGCCTCACAGGATCGAGATGTCGGAGTTGTCCCCCACCATGAAGCGGTACGCACGCGGCTGGCGGTCGCCGCGGCGGATCGTCACGTTGCGACCCAGCAGCGAGGACTCCATCCGCCCGTCCAGATCGCACACGCTCGAGCCCGCCAGCAGGATCGAGTGCTCCACCTCCGCGCCCGAGATCGTGCAACGCTCGCCGATCGCCGTGTACGGACCTATGTAACAGTCGGTCAGGCGCGCGTCCGCCCCCACGATCGCCGGGCCCCTCACTGTTGTTCGCTCGAGGCGCGCGCCCCGCTCGATCACTACGCGCCCGTCCACCTGCGAGTCGATCAGCTCGCCCTCGATGCGCTCCTCCAGGTTGTCCAGGATCAGGCGGTTGGCCTCCAGCATGTCCTCGAGGCGCCCCGTGTCCTTCCACCAGCCGCGCACCACATGCGGCTCCACGCGCAGCCCCGAGTCGACCAGGTGCTGGATCGCGTCCGTGATCTCCAGCTCTCCGCGCGGTGACGGCTCGATCGCGCGTGCCGCGTCGTGCACGCCCGCCGTGAACATGTACACGCCCACCAGCGCCAGGTCCGTCGCCGGCTCAGCCGGCTTCTCCACCAGGCGCACCACCCGGCCCACCTCGCCAGGCTCCGCGGGCGCGAGCTCCGCCACGCCGTAGTTCTCCGGGTCGGGCACCGGCGTCAGCAGGATCAGCGCGTCCGGCTCGTGCTCGCGGAAGGCCGCCACCAGGTCTGAGATCCCGCCCTGCAGGAGGTTGTCGCCGAGGTACATCACGAACGGGCTCTCCGCGAGGAACGGCTCCGCTGTCAGGACCGCGTGTGCCAGGCCCAGCGGCTCGTCCTGGAGGATGTAGGTGATGCGCAGGCCGAAGCGCGAGCCGTCACCCGCCTCCGCTTCGATCTCCGGGCCCGTCTCCGGCGCGATGATGATGCCCACGTCCGCGATGCCCGCCTCCGCCATCGCCTCGATGCCGTAGAACAGCACCGGCTTGTTCGCCACCGGCACCAGCTGCTTGGCGCTCGTGTGCGTGATCGGGCGCAGGCGCGTGCCCTTGCCCCCGGAGAGGATCAGTCCCTTGAGCGGCTCCATCGCGTGTGGAGCCTACTGGGGGCGCGGCCTGCGGCGTTTGGCGAGGGCGCCGCTTGGGGCGTTTGGCCGGGGGGCGCGGCCTACGGCATTTGTAAAGGAGGGGAGGGGATGTTGTCCCAAAAAAGTTCTGTCTTACTATGGCTATACAGAGGCGGGCGCTCCGGGTATGCGCTACCCGATCGGGATTCGGTGGGCTGCTGGGCTCGGTCTGTTTCGGCTTGTCCGGCTTCTTACCGGCTGTGAACAGCCCATTGCACGCGAGAAACAGCGGTTGCGTCTGAGGGTTAGGCGTGTATAGTCGGTCAGCACAGGGGCCGGTGCGTCGCTACCAACGACGTTTAGGGCTTTAGGGCTCGCCGGTCCCTACTTTTAGCGCACGCGCCGCGCAGTCCTAACGTGGCGCCCGTATCAAGGCGAATTTAGTGGGGGTTTGTCAATTGGACGCCACGCCCAGCCTTCCGACGTGGCGCCCGGAACGGCTATATGACGTGGCCGACCAGCGAGACGACGTACCACAGGGGCATCAGGTGCGGCCAGCCGCGCGGGCCCGCGGTCGCGCAGGTGATAGTTCGGTCCTCGGCGAGGAAGGCGGCGACCTCCGCCTTCGTCATCTTGATCTGGTCGCGGCGGCTCACGAGGTGGCGACACTACCCATCGCGTAGCCGTGCCGGACGTTGCCGGATGATGGTGTACGATGCTACAACAATGCTGACCGTCCCAGAAGCGGCGAAGCGCACGGGCCGCAACCCCGAGACCGTCCGCCGCTGGATCCGCGAGGGAAAGCTGCGTGCGCACAAGATCGGCACGCAACACGTGATCGAGGAGCAGGATCTCGACGCGGTGGAGCCGCCCGACATGCTGCCACTGCCGAAGGAGTGGGGCTGGGAGAAGACCTTCTGGGGCGCGCCGATGCCAAACGTCGCGGCCTGGATCAGGGAGTCACGGGCTGGCCACTGAGTGCTGGTCGTCGATGCGAGTCTCATTGTCGAGTGGTCTCTCGCACCCGGCGACAAGACGCTGAGCGAGCTGCTTTCCGACGAACTGCTCGCTCCGCAAATAATGTGGTCCGAGGCGTACTCGGCGCTGCACGAACTCGCCTGGCGTCGCGATCTCGAGGTTGAAGCCGCTCGTGTGGCGCGAGCTCGGCTCGATCGCATCGAGGTGAAGGCACGGACCCACCGGCGCCTGGCGGAGGAGGCATGGCGCATCGCCGACCAGCTCGGCTGGGCCAAAACCTACGATGCGGAGTACGTCGCGCTCGCCTCGCTGGTGGGCTGCCGGTTGGTCACCGTCGACGGCCGCCTGCGTCGCGGCGCCGACCGGCTTGGGTTCGTGGTCGGGCCTACGGAGTTGTAGGCACTCAGGCAGGAGTCGGCGCGGCATTGGCCTCGCGCAGGCGCGCCACCGCCACACGCACCGCCTCGCGGGCGTCCTCGGGCTCCAGCACGGCGGCGTCGCCGGCTTCCTTGAGAATCTCGCGCACCAGCCAGTCGACGCCTGCGAAGCTCAGCTCGACCACGACTGCGCCATCGCTCCACTCCTCAACCACGCGCCGTGCCTCGCGGGCCCAGCGCGCGCGCTCCGGCGACACCCACACGCGCGCGGTAGCCGATGCCGGGACCTCGCCAGTGCGCAGCCAACCATCGACCTCGCCGGCTGGATCCACCTCGGGGCGCGGCTCGAACTTCTGGTCGGTGACAGTGACGCGCTTGATCCGATCGAGGCGGAAATGACGCACACCGTCGCGCTCGGGGTCGAACGACGCCACGTACCAGCCCTCGCGACCGTTGGTGAGGGCATACGGCTCGACCGTGCGTGGCGTGAGCTCGTCCTCGTTCTCCTTGTAGTACTCGAGCTCGATCAGCTGGCGCTGCACAATCGCGTTGGAGACCAGGCGCGCCACGTCCGAGTCGTCGCCCGCCGTCGGCGCCACCTGCAGGCCCTGCTCCATCGGGTCCTCGCCCAGCGCCGCCACGATCTTCTCGCGAGCCGACGTCAGCGAGCCCTCCGGGATGTGCTCGCCGATCAGGTCGATCGCGGCAACTAGAGCCTTGGCCTCGACGGGCAGCAGACGGGCCGGGCGGTCGAAGTTGTCGCTGTAGGGCTCCGGGTCGACCTCGATCTCGCCGTCCTCCTCCTTGAACTCCGCATACAGCACATAGGAGCCGCCGCCGAAGTTCACGACGTTCAGGACGTTCACGTCCTCCCGCAGCTCCTCCTCGCTGATCTGCAGGCGCTCGCACACCTCGGCGATGACCACGCGCTCACCCAGGCGGCCCGCCCTGATGAGGATGCTCGCCAGCGTCACCAGACGCGCGAACCGCTCAGGGCGGATCGCCGCCTCCGGCCGCACAGAGCCGCCGTCCTCCTCCGAGCCCCGTGCCGCGTCGCCGCCACGCCGCGAGCGCGAGCGGGGCGGACTGGCGATCCGGGCCCTCGCGGAGACGCCGCCGGCAGCCGCTGCCGAGCCGCCGCCACGCGGAGCCACCGGGGGGGCGTCGCCGTGGCGCTCGTGCAGCAGCTCGAGTCGGCGCTGGAACTCGGCCACCAGCTCCTCGGGGCCGAGCATGCGTGCGTTCGCTCCCAGTCCGAATACCCACGAGATCACGCTGCGGGGGCTCGAATAGCCGGTGAGGAAGACCGTCTCCCCCTCCGGGGACGATGCGCCGTCCTCCTCCACGCCCTCAGCGTTGCTGCAGATCTCCCCGTAGCGGCCGAAGTGGCGTTCCACCTGCCACGCGATCCGCTCGGATACGAGAACCCTCGCCACGGCGCGCTCATCCCCGAGCTGCCAATCGGCGCGGTTGGCGTAAGCGCGCGGGTCGAAGTCCGCAGGCCGGTGGAAGTCGTGCTCGGCCTTCGTCGCGTAGGAGACCTTGCCGCGGATCCGCGACAGGCGGAACACGCGGATCGCCTTGCGCTCGTGCGCGTAGCCGAGCAGGTAGAACTGACCGCCCTGGAACAGCAGGTGGTAGGGGTCCACGCGGCGCGTGCTCAGCTCGTCGCGCTCCATCGTGTAGTACTCGAACACGATCGTCTTGTTGCGGAAGATCGCCGTCTCCACCTTCGCCAGGCGCGCCGAGAGCTCGTGGCCACCGGCAGACGCCGTAATGCCGAGCGCAACCGAGCGCTGCTCGGGCGCCTGCAGCGGGCTGGGTCGTCCCCACGTGATCTGCTGCAACGCCAAGCGCAATGGCTCGGCGTACGCGAATTCGCCGTCCAGCAGGCTGAGAGCCGTCTGCAGCGCCGCGAGCTCCTTGTCCGTGAACGCGATTGCGGGGAGGTGGAAGTTCTCCGGGCGCAACGAGTAGTTCTCCTGCTCAGCCGCGCCGTCCGCCGGGCGCTCGACCGTCAGCTGGATTCGAAGCGATTCCAGCTCCGAGCGATCCGCGTAGAAGCGGCGCGCGAACGCGTCCTCGTTCATGCCGCTGTAGCCCTCCACGTCGCGCCGTATCTCCAGGGCCGTGACCGGTCGACGCTCGGCCATCAGATACGAGATCAGCGACAGCTGGCGGATCAGCTTCTCGGTGTCCTTTGCCATCGACACACAAAGATAGAAGCCGGCGGGGAGACGGATACCGCACGACCGAATCGCCGCCCCGCTATTTGCGGAGATTCAGGCGGCTTCGCGGGCGGGCGCCGAGGACTCGGCGATCTCGGCACCCTCGCCCGGATCGCCAGGCACGGATCCGCTGGCAAAGAACGCGCTGCCGTCGATCGCTCGATCGACGTCGACCAGCGCCTGCCAGGCCCGAGAGTTGGAGACAGTACGCGACCAAATTGGCAGCCCGGAGAGCCCGTCAGATCACTAGCCAGACCCGGCTCGAGGCCGGCTGCCGGCGGCGAGGCTGGTGGGACGCCTCCCCCGCTCCCACGCTGCCTCAACGCCACATTGGCGTCGCTCTCGGAACACACGATCTGGCCGCAAAGTCGCCGCGGGGCAGACAGCACGTCTGCCAGGGATCGGGCAGCCGCCAGGGCAACCGTTGACTCGTCCGATTGGGACTGATAGGACAGGGTCGCACGACGCAGTGCAAACTGGGCCGGCGCCGGGGGTCTCCGACCTGAAGACAGGTTCCCGGCGCCGTCCCGACCAATCCCCCCCGGCCTTAACCGGTGGAGCAAAACAGATGTTACGCATAAATTCCACATAAGAGCGTTTTCAGTGCCAGTAGCTCGCTATGGGCCCATAGCTGAAGGCACGATTCGTGTCAAGGGAAACAGCGCGTTGTTTCTCTCGAGCACCGACGGCGAGGAGCCGCGCGCGAGACACAGCCGGCTGGCCGATACAGCTGACCGCCAGGCGCAGGCGCCCAATCCGGCTGAATGCGCCTCTACGGTGTCGCGCCGGCGCCCGGCAGGCGATATGCCACGAGGCCGGGGCTCTGCCCGCTCGCGAAGGCGAGTCCCGCAGGAGCGAGCAGCGTGTCGCCGCTAACCGCCACTCCCGTGTTGCTCCCCGCCGGCAGCTGACTTTCCCAGACCGTCGCGCCGCTGCTCGCGTCGAACGCGTACAGCTTGCCTTCGAAAGTCGTCGCGAACGCCAGGTCGTTCACCGCCGTGGCGGCACCGAAGGCCGAGGACGGGAGCTTGCGGTCCCACTTGACGGCACCGGTCGCCGTGTCGAGGGCGACCAGTTCGCCCGTCGACGGTCCCGATTCCTGGGGTTCGGTCTGGCTGGTGTAGGTCACCGAGTGGTTCACCACAGGCACGAACACCGTCGAGCCGTCCGTGGCCATCGGGGCGATCACCCCTCCCAGCAGCCCCGGGTAGACCGTCTCCGGCAGGTGCAGCTTCGAGTATTCGTGTCGCATCGCATACAGGCCATCGTCGTCGTGACCGTTGTGGACCCCCACCGAGCGCTTCCACAAGAGCTTCCCGCTCTGGGCGTCCAGCGCGATCACGAACCCTGCCTTGCCCGCGGCGAGCACCACCTGCCTGCCTCCCACATTGGCGAGGATCGGGGGATCCTGCAGGTCGCGGTCATAGAGGTCGTGAGGCGTCAGCTGGTAGTACCACTGCAGCTTGCCCGTGCTCGCGTTGAGCTTGACGATCGAGTCGGTGTACAGGTCCGGCCCCGGCCTGCTCGACCCCCAAGGGAACTGGCTCGTACCCGGGAACGGCCCCGGGTTGCCGGTGCCGATGTACATGTAGCCGTGTTCGTCGAACGCCGGCGTGTACCACAGGCCACCGCCCGAGTTGAGGTGCCCGTCTTCCGAGGACCACAGGTCTTCGGGGACCGTGTTGAAGTGCCACAGCCTGCGGCCCGTGGCGCCTTCCAGCGCCCACAGCGTGCCACCGCCTTCTCCCTCATAGAACTGGGTGGTGCTCCCGGGCACCGTCGAGACGTACACGATGCCGTCGTGGTAGCCGGGCGCCATGTCGATGCCTTCGTGTTCGTTTCGCACCAGCGTCACCGACCAGACCTGCTGGCCCGTCTTCTCGTCGAGCGCGAATGCCGCGTTCGTGGTCGCGCCGTACACGCGTCCGCCCTGCACCACCAGGCCGTTGGGCCCCTGATCCGGCGAGTCGTAGGTCTTCGTCCAGATCACCTTGCCCGTCTTCAGGCCGATCGCCTGCACGTTGGACTCGAGGTCCTGCGAGTAGATGACGCCGTTGGCGATCACCGGCGCAGAGGAGTAGCTGCCGTACTCGCTTTTCGCGCTCAGTGGCAGCGTCCACGCAACGCCCAGCTTCGACACGCTCGAGCTGTCGATCGGACCGCCCACGTCGCGCGTGTTCGATGTGTTCGCGTTCGGGTAGCCCGAGCCCGTCAGCAGGTCGCTTTCCGGGGAGGACGACGAGCCTCCTGAGCTCAGCGCCACGGCCGCAACCACCACGATCAGCACGGCCCCCGCCGCGAGCCACGCGGCGCGCGGGATCCTCCCAAGGAACCCAAGGTCGAACCCCGGGCCGCCACCACCAGGCGTGCGCGGCGCTCGCCGCTGGCTTCGGCGCGCCTGTGCGCGCTGGGTGTCGGCGCGGCGGGCCTCTGCGCGGCGTGCCTGGCGTGAGCGAGAGGGCGACATCGGCTCTGGCGGACGCTAGTTCGCGACGCCGGGCGATGTCAATGGAATGAACGGTTTGTTTCTCTCATTTCTCGGCGGAGCAGGTGCGCGATGTGCGGAGGAGCAGGCCTTCACGGACGCCGCGGCCGGTGAGAGCTGCGGCGCCCGCGGAGACCTGACGCCGGGGGACGCCTCGGTCCCTCCCCGAGCATCGTCGGAGAGGTGGGACGATGCCCAAGCTCATACGACCCCCCGCGTCAAACTGTAGTTCCACCCACACGACCAGTACCAGTCCCGTTTCCAACTGCGGAGCAGGAGACAAACGTCGGCGTTATGCTCGCCGCTATGTCCACCGAGCGCGCAAGTCAGTCGGCCGGCGTGCTCCCAGCGCAGCGGCTGCGCGAGGCCATCGCGGAGGAATGGATGGTCGCGGACCCCTGGCGGATACCCAGCGAGTCCGTGCAGCCGGCGAGCGTGGACCTGCGCCTGGGCGAGCACGCGTGGGCGCTGCGCTGCAGCTTCCTGCCAGACAGCGACTCCACAGTCGAGCAGAAGATCGAGGACCTGGCGTTCGAACGGATCGACCTGCGCGACGGCGCCACGCTCGAGCGCGACCGCCCCTACCTGGTCCCCCTGATCGAGGAGCTGCGGCTGCCCGCAGACATCCGCGCGAAGGCCAACCCCAAGAGCTCTACCGGGCGCCTGGACGTGTTCACGCGGGTGCTCACCGACCGCAACAACCGCTTCGACGAGATCGCGCCCGGATACCACGGCAAGCTCTACCTTGAGGTCGTCCCGCGGACGTTCGCCATTCGCGTGAAGACGGGCCTGGCGCTCAACCAGGTGCGGCTGATGTCCGCCGACGCGCGCCTCAGCGACGAGGAGCTGCTGGCGCTGCACGCGCGCTCTCCGCTGCTCTACCTGGACTCCCAGCCCGTCTCGGAGACCGAGCTGTCGCTCGCCGACGGGCTGTTCGTGAGCCTCGACGTGTCCGGCGACGCAGAGGCGATCGTCGGCTACCGTGCCAAGAAGAACAGCCTGCCGATCGACCTCACCAAGGTCGGCGCGCTGCGCTGGCGCGACTATTGGGAGCCTGTGCATCCGGAGAAGGGCAAGCGGATAGTGCTCGAGCCTGAGATCTTCTACCTGCTGCTGTCGGCCGAGGGAGTCAGCATCCCGCCGTCCTACGCGGCGGAGATGCTGGCCTACGACCCAACAGCCGGCGAGCTGCGCACCCACTACGCCGGCTTCTTCGACCCCGGCTTCGGCTACGCGAGCGAGCGCCCAGGCGCCGCGCACGGCAGCCGCGCCGCGCTGGAGGTCAGGGCGCGCGACGTGTCGTTCATGGTCGAGCACCGCCAACCCGTCTGCAAGCTCGCCTTCGAGCGCATGGCCGAGGAGCCCGACGTCCTCTACGGCGCGGACATCGGCTCCAACTACCAGGGCCAGCTGACGATGCTCAGCAAGCACTTCCTCGAGCACCGCCAGGCGAGCGGCGCGCCGGGCTGAGCGACGGCAAGGCTCTCCGAGCCGGCTTCTTAGGTGCTGCACCTGGTGCTACACTCGGGCTGTGCCTACCCGCCATCCACGTCACTCGGTCACTGAAACGCCGCCCGTCCGGGAGGCACTGGACGCGCTGCGGCGCCGGGGAGAGCGCGTGCGACTCGACGATCTCGTAATCCTCGGAGCCCGTGAGAGACTTCGCGAGGTGGAGGCCGCCCGCGCGTCCAACGCGCACGCTGCAGAGCTTCGACAGCAGCTGATAGAGCAGCTCCGTTCGGGCGACGGCCTCGACATCGACGCAGCGTACGAGGTCAGCGAGCGCGGCTGGACGCATTGACCGGCTACGACCAGCCGCTCATCCTCGACAACTCCGTATGGGCGAGGCTGCTCGACGGCCGACTGGCGGGACGGGCACGCGAGAAGGTCGAGGCCGCGCTGGGCGCCGGCGCGCTCTGGACCTGTCCGCCGACGCTGCTGGAGATGCGCTACAGCGCTCGTGACGGCAAGGGGTTCGGGCTGACCGCGGCGCGACTCGACGCCTTGCCCCACGCCCCGCTGAGCGCAGAGTCGGCCGCCTCGGCCGTCACCGCCCAAGCCGAGCTTGCTGCCGTCGCCGGCATCTCACACCGCGTCAAGCCCGTGGATCTCCTGATCGCCGCCATCGCCGCCGCGGAAGACGTCGGGGTGCTTCATTACGACCATGACTACGACACGATCGAGCAGCACACGTCACTCTCGTTCAACAGCGTATGGGCAGCAACCCGAGGCAGCCTGGGCTAGTGCCACTGAGCCGAAGCCCGACGGCTTCGCGCCGCTAATCGAGGACCGTCCCAGGGGCCGACGCGGGCGCGGGCGCCGCTCCGCTCAGCCCGCGCATCAGCGTGTCCGCCGCGATCTTGTGCGCGTCGCAGATCTGGCCCAGGTGCAGCAGCGAGTCGGTCTCCGCCGCCACCTCGCCGTCGCCCAGACGCAGCACCAGCGGCACGCCCGGCGCGAGGTCGGTCGCGGCGAGACCCACCGCCACGTTCACCAGGTCGTCCGACGTCACCGCCGCCACCGCCGCGCAGCGGCGGATGCCCACGCGTTCGAGCGTCTCGCGGTCGTCGCCGCGGCCGATCGCCACCGGGATCCCCGCCGCCCGCGCCAGGCGCACGCACGGCGCGTCCGGGTCGCGCTCCACCCCCAGCACCGCCACGCCGCGCCTGCGCAGCTCCTGCGCCAAGCGGAAGCCCACCTGGCCGAAGCCGATGAGCAGCACGTGGTTGCGAGCCGGTGCCGCGCGCGCCCCCACCAGTGTCGTCAGCCGCGGGCGGCTCAATCTGCGAACGAGCGCAGCCGTGAACACCGCCACCAGCGCCAGCGCCGCCAGCGTGTCCAGGACCGAGATCACCTTGTACCACGCCGCCGCACGTTCGGCCCCCGGCGTGCCCGCCACCGTCGCCACCGACCTGGTGCTGAAGTACAGCGCGTTCACGAAGCTCTCGTGCAGGGCGATCGCCCCGATCGTGCCCTCCACGATCAGCGCCGCCACGATGCCCGCGCCCGCGCGCGCCAGCAGGCGCAGCGCGTCGTCCACCAGGGCGGTCCCCGTGCGCCTGCGCCTCGCCCGCGGCCCCACCGCCGCGCCCACCTTCTCCGCCAGATCCGCCGCCACCAGTTCCGACGGCGAGACCACCTGCACCGCCGGCATCTCGTGGTGGAGCTCCCGCGCGATCGTCTTGTCGAACAACGTCACCCACAGCGGTACATCGGGGAGCAGGTGCTTCACCAGCAGCGTCAGACGCAGCGCCAACACGTCCTCGCGCGTGACCACCACCACCGCCGTCCATCGACGCTCCGCCAGCAGCGCCGAGACCTGGCTGTCGCTCAGCGCCATCGCCCGCTCCACCGCCGTCGCGCCCTGCTCCAGCCGTCGCGCCAGAGCCTCACCCAGCCCTCCCGCGTCACCGAGAACCAGGACCGCCTGAGACCCCGCGCTCATGTCCTCGCTCAACGTTGCCCTCCCTCTCCTACTCAGTCCGAGGCAACGTCTGACAACTCCACCTGTACGGAGAACTCGCCGTCCTGCACCCGCTCCAGCAGCTCGATCGTGCCCGCTGCCAGCAGGTCGTCCTCTCCCAGCTTCAACGCAGCCAGGCGCTCGGCCGTGTCGTGGACGACCACGCGCGTGACCGGCGCGCGCATCGGCCTGCGTGCCTGCGACTTCGCCTTGCGCACCTCGCGCAACACGTCAGCCGTCACCTCCAGCGCCACATCCTCCATTGTGCCGGCATCGCCCGCCAGCGCCGCCAGCTCGGCCGCCTGTGGCCACTGCGCGCGGTGCACCGAGCCCTCCTGCCACCACGACCACACCTCCTCGCACACGAACGGAAGGAACGGCGCAAACAGCCGCTGGAAGGCCGACAGCGATACCCGCAGCGCCAGGCTCACCGACGCGCTCACCTCCGGGTCCGCGTCGTAGCGCCGGCCCTTCACCAGCTCCAGGTAGAAGTCGCAGTACCACCAGAAGAAGCTCTCCGCGCGCTCCAGTGCGCGCGCGTAGTCGTAGTCCTCGAAGCAGTCAGTCGCCTCCGCCGCCACCGCCGCCAGGCGCGCGATCAGCGCGCGGTCCAGCGGATGGGTGAGTGACTCGCCCGGCGCGGGCAGATCCGCCAGCGCGAACTTCGACGCGTTCAGCAGCTTCACCGCCAGGCGCCTGCCCACCTTCATCTGCTGGGGGTCGAACGCCGTGTCCGTCCCCGGGCGGCCGTTCGCCGCCCAGTAGCGCGCCGCGTCCGCGCCGTGCTCCTCGAGCAGGTGCATCGGCGTCACCACGTTGCCCTTCGACTTCGACATCTTCTTGCGGTCCGGGTCCAGCACCCAGCCGGAGATCGCCGCGTTCGTCCACGGCAGCTCGCCGTAGTCCAGGTGCGAACGCAGGATCGTCGAGAACAGCCACGTCCTGATGATGTCGTGCGCCTGCGGGCGTACGTCCATCGGGAACACCTTCGCGAACAGCTCACCGTCCTCGCCCGTCTCGCCCGGCGGCGGCGTGTGCCCCGCGATCTGCGGCGTCAGTGAGGACGTCGCCCACGTGTCCATGATGTCCGGATCGCCCACAAAGCCCTTCGGCTGGCCGCGCTGGGAGGCCACGTAGCCGTCCGGCACGTCCGTCGAGGGGTCCACCGGCAGGTCCTGCTCGAGCGCCGCAATCGGCTGGTCGTACAGGACGTTGCCGTCCGCGTCGACCGGGTACCACAGCGGGAACGGCACGCCGAAGAAGCGCTGGCGGCTGACGCACCAGTCGCCCGTCAGGCCGTTCACCCAGTCCTCGAAGCGCGCGCGCATGTAAGGGGGATGCCATTTCAGCTCGCGGCCGCGCGCGATCAGCGCGTCGCGGTGCTCGATCGTGCGGATGAACCACTGGCGGCTCGTCACGATCTCCACCGGGCGCTCGCCCTTCTCGAAGAACTTCACCGCCCTGGTCACCGGCGTCGGCTCGCCCACCAGCTCGCCCGAGGCCTGCAGCTGCTCCACGATCTGCCGGCGCGCCTGGACGATCGTGCGGCCCTGCAGCGGCGCGTACGCCGCGCGCGCCGACTCCAGGTCCTCGCTCTCCCAGCCCGGCGTGCCCCACGGCACCTCAGCCAGGCGCCCGTCCGGCCCCAGCACCGAGCGCACCGGCAGCGACAGCTCGCGCCACCACGTCACGTCAGTCAGGTCGCCGAACGTGCACACCATCACCAGGCCCGTGCCCTTCTCCCGCTCCACCAGCGGGTGCGTCAGCACCGGCACTCGCGTCGCGAACAGGGGAGTCAGCACCTCCGTGCCCACGATCGCGCTGTGGCGCTCGTCGTCGGGGTGGGCCAGCAGCGCCACGCACGCCGGGATCAGCTCCGGGCGGGTGGTTTCGATCAGCGCGTCCGGCGCGAAACGCACGCGGTGCATCGCCCCCGGGCGCTCGCGATCCTCCAGCTCCGCCTGCGCGACCGCCGTCTGGAAGTCCACGTCCCACAGCGTCGGCGCCTCCAGCTGGTAGGCGGCCCCACGCTTCAGCAGGCCCAGGAACGAGCGCTGGGAGACGCGCTGGGCCAGCGGGCCGATGGTGGTGTACGTCATCGACCAGTCCACCGACAGGCCCAAAGTGCGCCACAGCGCCTCGAACGCCTGCTCGTCGCTCTCCGTCAGCTGGAGACACAGCTCCACGAAGTTGGGGCGGGAGACCGATATCGGCTCCTTTTCGGACGGCTCCGCCGGGGGCGTGAAGTCGGGGTCGTAGGCGACGGACGGGTCGCAGCGCACGCCGAAGTGGTTCTGCACCCGGCGCTCGGTCGGCAGGCCGTTGTCGTCCCAGCCCATCGGGTAGAAGACCTCCCTGCCGCGCATCCGCTGGTAGCGGGCGATCGTGTCCGTATGCGTGTAGGAGAAGACGTGCCCCACGTGCAGCGAACCGCTTACCGTCGGCGGCGGCGTGTCGATCGCGAACACGCGCTCGCGTGGCGCGGAGCGGTCGAAGCGGTAGACGCCGTCACGCTCCCACACGGCGCTCCACTTCGCCTCGAGGCCCTCCAGCGACGGCCGCTCGGGCACGCTCGGTGCAGCACCCGCCGGCGCCGTCCGCTGGGCGGACGGATCGTCGCCGAGCGCGCTCTCAGATGCCTGTGACTGGGACAAGCCGTTGATCGTATCCGCCCGCACCGGGCGCGGGCAGCGGGCGCCTCGAATGCCCCGAGCCGGGCGCCCAGCGCACGACACCGAACGACGATGAAAGTTTTTATGAGAGTTCTCTCAGAAAGGTGTACGTTTGTGCAGACGCGGCTATAGAGTTGCCGTGTCTTAGAGGAGCGGGTGAGCGCAGCACCAATAGGAGGCGCGGTGAGCTTTTTGGGGAGCGACGGCGGCGTCTGGCCCGGTCGCACGAGCCGGTGGGGGGACGCGTGAGCCTGTTCGCGAAGAAGCTCTTGGGAGTCGGTGCTGCGACGGCGCTGCTCGGAGTGCTGCTCGGCCTGTATGTGGCCGCCTGGGCAACCAGCGCACCGCCCACGATCACGGCGACCACAAAGCCTGCCTCGAGCGGCGGGACGCATCTGACGCTCATGACCGTCGCGGCGATCGGGCCCAAGTACAGCCCCACCCACCCCGACTGGGTCTCCTACCTCGTCAACAAGAACGGCAAGTGGATCCACAGCACGATCTACACGGTGCCCGCCAACTCGGTCATCCACGTCACCATCTACCAGTACGACTCGCCCACCGGCCTGCGCAACCCGTTCCTGTCGCAGGTCCAAGGCACGATCGGGGGCACTGAGACAGTCGACGGCAAGGCAGTCACCTCGATCCCCCCCGAAGAAACCTCGCACACGTGGGTCGTCCCCCAGCTGGGGATATACATCCCGCTGCCGGGCGTGCCGGAAGAAACGAAGGGCGCCTGCGAATTCGCGCCCTGCGAAGGTGCCGCACACAGGACGGTCGAATTCAGCTTCTACTCGGGCAAGAAGGGGCGCTACCGCTGGCAGTGCTTCGTTCCCTGCGCGGCCGGCTTCGCCTACGGACTGGGCGGCCCGATGCAGACGGTGGGCTACATGGACGGTTTCCTGAATGTCGTCTAACCCGGCTGCAGCATCCGGCGGCCCCGCGGCAGAGGGCGGCGCCGAACCCAACCACACGCTCCGCTTCGGGATTCTGTGGGGCGTCGGCACCCTGATCGCGCTGCCGCTGGTGATCTGGGTCATCGGCCCGCTGATCGGGCCGGGCAGCGGCAGCGAACAGGCGCTCGGGCAGACAACCGACGACACCGTCCTGGCGGCGCTCGCCACGCCGGTGTTCACGCTCGTCGTGCTCTACATGATCTACGCCTCGATCTTCTTCCGCCAGCCTCGTGGCGCGGTGCTGGAAGGCCCGGCCCTGCGCGGTCACGCGCGTCTGCAGATCGTCTGGATCGTCGTCACCTCACTGATGGTGCTGTCGATCGCGGTCTTCGGGACCGTACGTCTGGAGTCCGACTACGGCGCGGGCTCGGGCTCCGGGCCCAGCCCCCTGACCGTCCCCAAAGGACCGAAGCTGCAGGTTCAGGTGATCGCCCAGCAGTGGCTGTTCACCTACCGCTATCCGGGCTACGGCGGGGTGGAGACGACCGAACTGTATCTCCCGAACAACGAGATGGTCGAATTCCACGTGACCTCGCTCGACGTCATCCACTCCTTCTGGGCTTACAAGCTGGGCGTCAAGGCCGATGCCAACCCGGGCGTGGACAACATCGCGTTCGTCAAGCCCACCAAGCTCGAGAACTTCACCGTGCGCTGCGCCGAGCTGTGCGGCGTGTGGCACGGCTACATGTCCAACGCCGGCAAGGTCGTGACGCCGAGCCAGTTCGCCACCTGGATCCACGCACAGCAGAAGCACTTCGCACCTGCGACGAAGGTCCTTCCGAAGTACAGCACCACCTACCTCCCTGAACCGAGCAAGCGAGCGGAACCAGAATGAGCGCGATTAGCCAAGCCGCAGCCGCCCCGCAGCCGATCCGAGCGCCGATGTGGCGCCGCCTCATCGGCTTCAACCTGCTGACCGCCGTGATCCTCGGCGTCGGCGGCTACTACCTGGGCTGGTGGATCGGCCACCTGATCAACGGCCCCTCCTTCGAATACGAGACGGCGACCGACGAGAACGACGTCGCCCTGCTGCTCGGCTACGTGTTCGGCGTGATCGGCTTCCTGATCGGCCTCGGCTTCGCCAACTACCCCTTCTCGCGACTGCTCGGACGTCCGGCCTCGCTGCGCGAGAAGGAGAGCGAGGGCATCGGGCGCTACTTCGGCCTGTGCACCGACCACAAGGTCGTAGGGATGCAGTACCTCGTGGGGATCGGCGTGTTCTTCTTCGTCGGCGGCGTCAACGCGATGCTGATCCGCGCCGAGCTCCTGAAACCGGTGCCAACGCTCATCGGCCCCAACCAGTACCTGTCCCTGGTGGGCATGCACGGCACGATGATGATGGGGATGATGACCTCGGGCATCCTCGGCCCGTTCGCCAACTACTTCGTGCCGCTGATGATCGGCGCCAGGCGCATGGCCTTCCCACGGATCGAGGCGCTGACGTTCTGGCTGCTGATGGCCGCCGGCTTCATCCTCGTCTCCACGATCTTCTTCGGCGGCTTCCCCACCGGCTGGACCGGCTACGCGCCATTGAACGAAGAGGCCGTGATGGGAATGGACTCCTACATCGTGTTCTTCGCGCTCGTCGGCATCTCCATGTGCCTGCTGGGGCTGAACATGATGGCCACGATCATCACCATGCGCGCACCAGGCCTGACGTGGTCGCGACTGCCGATCTTCGTGTGGTCCGTCTTCGCCACCGCCGTGCTGATGGTGCTGGCCGCGCCGATGCTCGTCGCGACGCTCGCGATGGCCGCGCTCGACCGCACGATCGGCACCACGTTCTTCGTGACCGGCGGCGGCGGGAGCTCCTACCTGTTCGAGAACCTGTTCTGGTTCTTCGGGCACCCCGAGGTCTACATCCTCGCGCTGCCCGGCTTTGGGATCGTGCTCGAGCTGATCCCCGTGTTCACACGCAAGCCGCTGTGGGGCTACCGGCTGGCCGTCGCAGGGATGCTCGGCGTCAGCCTGATGAGCTTCTTCGTGTGGCAGCACCACCTGTTCGTCAGCGGCATCAACGCCGACCTGCGCCCGTTCTACATGCTCTCCACGGAGATCATCTCCGTGCCCACCGGCTTCATCTTCCTGTGCTTCATGGGGACCCTGTGGAAGGGGCGGATGACGTTCACCGTGCCGATGTTGTTCTGTATGGCGTGGGCGTTCAACTTCCTGATCGGCGGCGCCTCCGGCGTGGTGCTCTCCGACGTCCCCACCGACACGGGACTGCACGGCAGCTTCTTCGTGATGGCCCACTTCCACTACACGATCATGGGCGGGCTGATCTTCAGCTTCTTTGCCGGCATCTACTACTGGGTGCCCAAGATGACCGGCCTGCGCTTCAACGAGCGCCTGGCCAAGTGGCACTTCTGGCTGATGTTCCTCGCCTTCAACTCCACCTTCATGCCGCTGTTCGCGCTCGGCCTGGAGGGCATGCCCCGGCGCGTGAGCACGTATGAACCGAGCCTGCAGGGCCTCAACGACTGGGTCTCGATCTCGGCCTTCGTGCTCGGCTTCTCGATGCTGATCTTCCTCTACAACACGATCTACTCGCTGATCTTCGTGCGCGAGGCCGCGGAGGCCAACCCGTGGCGCTCGAAGTCGATGGAGTGGCAGGTGCCCACACCGGTGCCCGTCCACAACTTCGAGCAGATCCCCGTGTTCGACTCCGACCCCTACGACTACGGCACGCCGCTACCGCTCGAGGCCGGCGGCCTGCCCGCGACAGCGGGGGCCTGAGCGATGGCGTCTCCCAGCGAAAATCTACCGTTCGGCCTGGCGGCGCCGGTCGTCCCGGAGGGCCACGAGATCCCGCCCGAGTCCCCAGACGTCGGCGCGCGCGCGCTGTCGGTGGCCTCACGGATGCTGTGCGGCGCCTCGACGTTCTTCTTCCTGGCGTTCGTGTTCGCGTATTTCTACCTGCGCTCGATCGACGCCGACCACAAATGGCACCCGCCGCACGTCCACCCCAACCAGGGGCTCGGGGCGGCGTTCGTAGCGTGTGTGGTGCTCAGCGCGCTGGCCACGATCCTCGCCGGGCGGCGGATGAAGGTCTCATCGCCCAGCTGGCTGGCACCTGGCATCGCCGGCGTGGTGCTCGGCCTAGCTGCGGTGGCGATCCAGTGCATCGAGTACACCGTCCAGCACTTCGGGCCGACCAACGGCGCCTACGCCAGCGTGTTCTGCGCCTGGAGCGCGTTCTACCTGATCGCCGTGCTGTTCACCATGTACTGGCTGGAGACGCAGGTCGCCACGGAGTTCCGAGCGCGCCGCACCCCCGCGAGCCACGAGGGTGACATCGCGGATCCCGACAAGATGATCGCGCCCGCCCTCGACGCGGCGGTCTTCTACTGGACGTTCCTCGCTGCGATCGGTGTCATAACCTACGTGATCCTGTACCTCGTCTAAGGGGGACCGATGCCGGAGCTCGCAGCCGCACTCGACAGCCACTTCCTCACCGGATCGGTCCTGACGCTGGTGCTGCCGCTGGGCGTCCTGATCTGCGTCGTGATCTGGTACGTCGTGATGTGGAAACAGGGCTCAGGCGAACGCTGAGCGACCGCCCGGCCGCTGCTGCGCGGCCCAGCCGCTACTGCGCGGCGAGTTTGGGCACGTCGTGGACGATCTCGCTCGGTTCGAAGCTCGCCGGATAGATCGTCGTCAGCTTGCCGGTGGCGCTGACCCCGTAAACGAGCGCGGAGTGCGCCACCAGGTTGGGCTGACCGACCTCGCGCTTGGACCCCACGTTCCACGCCGCCCACGTCGGCGCCAGTTCGCCCGCCGAGCCGATCAGGTACTGCATCCTTCCCACCATCTCGTGGTCGCGCACGAACCTGGCGACATTCGCGGGCGTGTCGCCACGCGGATCGACCGATACGGCGATCACCTGCACCTCCGAGGCGCGGCGGCCGAGCATGTTCAGCGCGACGCGCAGGTTGGACGCGATCAGCGGGCAGATCTCCGGACAGTTGGCGTACAGGAACGTGACCAGCACCGCCTTGCCGCGGTACTGGCTCAGGGTCACCGGCCGTCCGAGATAGTTGCGCAGGTGGATCGCCGGCGCCTGCTCGGCGGGCAGCGCGAGCGTCCCGTAGTAGCCCTCGCCCGCCGGCGCTTGGTGTGCCCCTCCCGGCAGCGCCTGGGTGGCCGGCCCCTTCACGAACAGGTAGCTGGCGAGGGCCGCCACCACGAGCACCAACACGAGCACCGGCAACACCTTCAGCCACATCCGCTTGGGAGCCGCGTTGCCGGGGCTGGTCGTCTGCTCGCTCATCCGCTCCGCCTCGCCCCGAGTTTATCGCCGGCGCTCAACTCATGTTCACGTAACCGGTCGCTTCCGTGGGGGTGCGAACGTTGGCTGCAACCTTGTTTTCGTAGTTGCCCTCGATCGTCTGGATGTCGCCGTTGGGCAGCACGTCCTTGACGATCCCCACGTGTTCGTCGCCGAACACGATCAGGTCCCCCGGCTGGGGCACCACACCCGGTCCGTTGGGTATCGCCCGCCCGGTGCTCTGCGCCCACGACCAGACATCGGAGACGGCGCCCGCGCCCTGTCCCCCTTCGCCGATCGGCTCACCCGCCTGGCTTGCCGCCCAGGAGGCGAAGTACGCGCACCAGGGCGCGCCCGGGACCGCCCCCGCCGTCGCCGTGCGGTACTGGGCGATCGCCGGCGATTCGTTGGAGCCCGGAGGCTGCTCCGTCTGGCCCAGCTGGCTTTCCGCGATCGCCACGATGCGCGCACCCGGAGAGCTCGTGTCGGCGGTGCCGGTTGCCGACAGCCCCGAGGAGCCCGCGACGCCGTCCAGGGCGGCTGCCGTCGCCGCGGAGGAGCCTTCCGTGGGACTTTCATAGCCCGCGCTCGCCTGCTCGAGGGCCGCCGCGAACGTCGATCCGGTGGCGGCGGCCGTCGCGCTGCTCGCCGACGGCGCTTCGGTCCCGCCCGTGAGCGCTCCACCCGAGCCGATCAGCGCGGCGGGGTCGGCCAGCGCCTGCCTGATCGCGGTGACACGCGCCAGCGTGGCTTCGATGCTCATCGCCCGGGTAATCGGCAGGGGGCGGGGGTGGTTGAGGTGTAGCCCGAGTGGACGGCCTCCGGAATCGGGCGGCTGTCGAGGCGATCGAGCGGCTACATGAGGCGCTGCGACTGCCGCGCGGAGCTAACGACCCGAGTTGCCCCCGCCGCGTGTCTCGCCGACCATCGGACTAGGACGCACAGGCTCTGGGCGCGGGGGCGCTGGGGCCGGCTGCGGAGTCGGCTTGTCAGCCATTGCGACCAGTCTATTAAATGTGGACGGGCGGCCGTCGCCGCCCGTCCGACCACCGTTCCCTCGATGAAGCGGCGGTATATGGCTTGCGCCGGTCCGTTGCCTGACCGCCGAAGCGTTGTGACCCGTCTGCCCGCAGGCGGCCGGTGCAAAACATCGACCAATCGGGTCAGATGGGCTTCGCTGCAGCGGTGGCGTCCTCTAGGCGCCACCGCTGAGGAAGGTTTAGGACTATTCCAGGAGCTTCAGTGCCGCATCGGGCAGCTGGTTCGCCTGGGCCAGGATCGCCACGCCGGCCTGCTGGAGGACCTCGTTCTTGGTGAACTGGGTCATTTCCGTGGCCATGTTGACGTCCTGCAGCGCACTCTGCGCCGAGGTCAGGTTCTGGCTGTAGACTTCCAGGTTCGACTGGGTGTACTGGATGCGGTCCTGAGCAGCACCGAATTCACCGGCGACTTTCGCCACTTCTTCGATGCCGGTGGTGACCGTTTCCAGCGTCAGGGCGGACGCTGCGCCGATCGTCGTGACGATTGTGCCGACTGTGCCGGCCGTCACTTCGATTTTTTCTTCGGTGCCCGAGTTGGGGCCGACCTGGAACGCGATCGCTGCTCCGCCTTCAAGCAGTTCGGTGCCGTTGAACGTGGTCGTTTTCGCGACTCGTTCGATCTCTTTGAGCAGGTCTTCCTGCTCTTCTTCGATCGCCGCCTTGCCTTCGGTGGAGGTCGTGCCGTTTTCCTTCTCGACCGAGAGCTCGCGCACGCGCTGGAGCATCTGCTCGATGTCGTTGAGAGCGCCCTGGGCGGTCTGGGTGAGGGCAACCGCGTCCTGGATGTTTTCCGAGGCCTGGTTCAGGCCATTGACCTGGCTGGTCAGGTTCTCGCTGATGGCGTAGCCGGCGACGTCGTCGGCTGCCGAGTTGATCTTCAGACCCGAGGACAGCCGTTCCATCGACGTTGCGAGCATGTTCTCGGTGCTGTTCAGGTTCCTGCTGGCGTCCAGCGCCTCCAGGTTGGTGTTGATCGTGAGGGCCATGCGTTCATCTCCTTGATGACGTTATTTGGTTAGGTCCCGAGCCGACTCCGTGTCGACCCACGCCGATTATCGTCAGCGAGGCGGGAAACTTGAGGCCGATTTCCTCTTGCCCACGGGATTCTTCTTCGCGGCAAGAATTCCTGCGGGTATGCGCGTTCAGACGCGCACGTCTATGTGCGGGCGCCCTCCGTCGTCCGGGCCGCCGTCCTCGCCGTCCTCAGGCGGGATCTCGGGACTGCGCGGAGGCTCTCGACGCTGGCGCTGCTGCGCGTCCTTGGAGGGCCGGTCGCCCTCGCGCGTGATTCGCTCGAGCCGGTCCACCGCCGGTCGGTTGGCCGGCGAGATCGTCGGCGGGCCGGGGGCGATGGGATGGATCGGGTCCATGCGTAGCTCCTGTTCCTAGGACGCGTTCCTCGCGCCGGCTCGGTCGGGTGGCGCCGCGGGCAGCTGGCGTCGTGCGGCGGCGGCTTGAACGGCTGTGTGCAGCTGCTGTTCACGGCCCTTGATCTCGAGTATCACCAGCCGCCGCCACAGGAACACCGCACCGGCCCACGTGGCCACGTAGCAGACGACTCCGGCGATCAGGGCGCGCAGACCCGCGGCCGCGAGCGTGTTGGTGGGCAGCGACAGGTAGCCGCCGAGCACGAACCCGATGAGCCCGCCCCAGCCCTTGGCGCGCGCGACTGCGCGCGCGGCCCGCGGGTGCGCGGCCACGCTCGGCCCGCCGCCATCCTCCTCCTCGGGCTCCTCATCCCCCTTCTTGCCCTTCTTGCCATTCTTCTTGGCGTCCTTCCCCTCCTTCCCCTTGCCGGCCTTTGCGTCCTTCCCCTTCGCGGCCTTCTCCTTGGGCGGCTTGGGCGCCTTCATGGGCGCAGCCGTCGGTGCCTCCTCGGTGGGGGGCGTCGCGTCGGGTGCCACGGGGGCCTCGGTCTCAGCGGCCACGTCTAACGTCCCGCGTCCAGACCGCGCTGGCGTTCGTCGCGCTGGCACTCGAAGATGAAGCGGATCAGGCGGCGGCGGTCGAGCTCGCTGATCGACGTGAACTCGACCGCCCGGCGGGCGCGGTCGTCGATCCGTACGACCCTGCCCTTGCCGCTGATCAGCAGGACGCCGGGGGTGAGCGTGAGCTGGAACTCGACCTCGTCGCCGATCTTCAGCGAGTCTGGGCCCGCGAGCAGGAGCCCGCCACCGCTGAGGTCCACCGTGAAGCTCTGGACGGGCATCTTGTCCGGCCCGCCGTACACGAGCACGGGGCGCGTGGACCCGATGCGAACGTATTCGCGCTCCTGGACGACCTCGATCGAGCGCGGGTTCTCGAAGCGCAGCACGTCCGGGTCGGCAGGGTCCTCGATGCTCACCGTGCCGGACAATCGCACGCGCCCGCGCGGGCCCACGAACTGAAGCGTCATCCCTTCGAGCTGCTGGTAGCTGAGCGGCTGGGTGGGCACCATGATCGCCACGAGCATCGAGGCCGCGCTGCTCTCGAGCACGCGGGCGGGGATCGTCTCGCCGCGGACGGGCACGAGCTTCACCGTCTGCGAGCGCTCGGGCAGCTCCACCGGCTTGGACTTCTCCGCGCTCCCCCGGCCGAACTTCATGGCAGCAGCCTTTCGGCGAGCTCACTCGGCGCGAGCTGGCGCAGCCTCCAACCGCCGCCGCGGCTCCGCTCGAGCATGTACTCGGGGGCGAGACCGAAGCGACAGGCGGCTTCGACGGCGACGCCGAACTGATCGGTCTCATCCGCATGCGTCAACGCCAGCGCGTTGGCGCCAAGCGGACGCAGCGCCTGGAGCAGTTGCGCGGCCGCGGTGGCGCCCAGCGTGGCCGGGAGCGCGACAACGACACGCTCGGGCGCGAGCTCGCCGAGCAGCTTCGCGAGCTCGCGCACGCCCGCACGGTCGGATGGCGAGAGGCTCGGCGTGTCCACCACCGCCACCCCATCGCCGCGAGCCCTGCGCAGCGCCCGCAGCGCCCGTGCGGAGCCCGCCGGCGTGGGCTTCATCACGTAGGGGCTGAGCAGCATCCGCAGCTCGCCACGCTCCTCCTGCGCCGCGCTGACGACCCGGCCGACGCGGTCCGGGCTGCGCATGATCGTGGCAAAGCTGGCGGGGAGCGAGCTGCTCTTGCGGTAGGCGCCCAGCAGCGCCGCGCAGATGGTCGTCTTGCCGGCGCCGCCCGCGCCGACGAGGACGATCGCGGCGCCCTTGGTGGGGAGCGGCGGCGCAACGGGAATCCGCTGCGCGAGCGTCGTGCGCACGGCCTGCGCGAGCCCGGCGCGGGGCGCCAGCGCGAGCGCGTGCGCGCTCGCTCCGTCGATCAGCTCGGCGGCCAGCTCCTCGCCGATGCCGCAGCGCCTGAGGCTCCTCGCCACGCCGGCGCGTGCGCGAGCATTCGAGCCGGGAGCCACCACGCGGCGCTCGCCGGCGCTCTCGCCCGCCCTTGGCGAGGGCGCGCGCGTAAGCGGCGACGGGAGCGGCTCGGGCTGCGCTCGCGGGACCAGCTCCGGGAGCTCCGCGGCCCATCCCAGCGGGTCCTCGCGTGGGCGTGGGACCGAGCCGCGCGGGGGGATCTTCGCGCGATCCGCGCGCGCGAGCGCTGCCAGGTGGGCGGTGACATAGGCGCTGCCACCGGCTGGCGCGGGCGCGGCGGGCTCGCGCGAGTAGAACGGCTCGGGTGCTGCCGGCGGCGTCTGGGGCAGCGCGGAGGTTGGTGCGGGCGCCGGCGCCGGCATGGGCGAGCGCTCCGGCGCGGGACGGATGGGCGGATAGGGCTCGTAGCCGGGACCGCCGGGGCGCTGGAGGTAGGGGGCGGGCTGGAGCGGCGGGCTCGTCGGTGAGGGCGCGCTCGTCGGGAAGGACGGCGGTGTCGGGGTCGCGGGAGCGGGCGCGGGAGGCGGTGCCGGCGCGGCGCCTGGTGAGTACGCGGCCGCGGGAGCGCCTTGGGGCGGTGCCTCGAGCGCGGGCGGCAGCTCGTACTGCGGCGCAGCCGGCGCCGGCGCCGGCTGGGCAAGAGGCTCCTGGCCCGCCGCTTCGTCGTAGACGTCGACGCCGGGGCCGCCGGGCATCGCCTCGATCTCCACGAACGCGCGCTGGAAGAAGCCGAGCACGCCGCCGGTCAGCCCCTCGCGCCGGCGCAGGATGATCGCGTCGGCGCCCAGGTCGCGCTGGATCTGCGGCACCAGCTCCTCGACGGAGCGTCCGCGGTAGACGCGTGTGGCGGTATCGCGGCCGCTGCCGATCCGCGCGCGAGCCTCGCGTCCGAGCGCTTCGAGCAGCTCCCCCGGCGTGCTCATGCGTGGATCACACCGATCGTTTCGACGTCGATGCCCGGGGCGATCTCGTTGTACGAGCACACGGCGAGATGCGGCTGAGCCTGGGCGATCAGGCGGCGCAGGTGTCGGCGGATGCGCGCGGAGCACAGAAGAACCGGTCCTCCCCCACCCGCCCGCGCACCATGCGCGCCGTGGGCGGCGGCGTGCTCGACCTGGGCGCGCAGCGCGGTGACGATCGCCTGCGCGCGCGGCGGATCCATGGCGAGGTACTCCCCGTCGGTCGTCTGTGTGATCGAGGTGGAGACCTCCTGCTCGATCGCGGGATCCAGGGTTATCGCTTGCAGTCGCAACCGCTCGTCCAGATGGGGAGCCGTGATCGCCCGGCCCAGCGCCTGGCGAGCGTACTCCGATAGGAGACTTGTGTCACGTGTTGTTCGCGCCTTGTCGCCAATCGCCTCCACGATCGTGCCGAGATCGCGGATCGGCACGCCCTCGGCGAGCAGCGATTGCAGCACGCGCTGGATCTCGCCGAGCGACAGCGCGTCGGGTACGACCTCTTCGACGACCGCGGCGTTGGTCTCCTTGAGCTTGTCGAGCAGCGCACGGACGTCCTGGCGCGTCAGCAGCTCGGCGGCGTGCGAGCGGATCGTCTCCGTGAGATGGGTGACGATCATCGACTCGGCATCCACGACGGTGTAGCCGAGCGCCTCGGCCTCGCCGCGTGCGGACTCTCCGATCCACACCGCATCCAGGCCGAAAGCGGGCTCCCGTGTGGGGATCCCCTGCAGCTTGCCGCTGGCGTCGCCGGGGTCCATCGCGAGCAGGTGCCCGGGCATGATGCGCCCGCGCGTGACCTCCGAGCCGCGAACCTTGACCATGTACTCGTGCGACTCGAGGCCGAGCTCGTCGTGGATGCGCACTGGCGGGACGACGAGTCCGAGGTCGCCGGCGATCTGGCGGCGGATCTGGCTCACGCGCCGGAGCAGGGAGGACGATCCGGTATTCCCCTGGCCGACGTCGACGAGTGGCACGAGGCCGAAGCCGATGGCGAGCTCGAGCGCGTCGATGCCGACCTCGGACATCGGTTCCTCGCCGGCCTTTGGCAGCGCCGCCTTGGCGGCCGCCGCGCTGGCCTCTTTGTCCGCATCGGTGGCGCCGGGCATGCCGTTGCGCACCGCCCACGCGATCGCCCCGAAGATCGCCGCGATGAACAGGAACGGCAGCTTCGGCAGGCCGGGGATCAGCGCGAACAGGCCGATCGCGCCGGCGGCGACTAGCGGCGCCTTGCGCTGGCCGAGGATCTGGTTGGCGATGTCCGAGCCGAGGTCGCGGTCGGAGGCAGCGCGGGTGACGATGATGCCGGTGGCCACGGAGATCAGCAGCGCGGGGATCTGCGCGGCCAGGCCGTCTCCGACGGTCAGCAGCGAGTACTGGTGGGTGGCTTCGCTGAAGCCCAGGTGGCGCTGCAGCATGCCGACGATGATCCCGCCGACGAGGTTGATGGCGGTGATGATCAACGCGGCCATGGCGTCGCCTTTGACGAACTTGGAGGCGCCGTCCATGGCGCCGTAGAAGTCGGCCTCGCGAGCGATCTCACTGCGGCGTTCGCGCGCCTGCTGGTCGGTGATCAGGCCGGCGTTGAGGTCGGCGTCGATCGCCATCTGCTTGCCGGGCATCGCGTCGAGCGTGAAGCGAGCGCCGACCTCGGCGACGCGCCCGGCGCCGTTGGTGACGACCACGAACTGGATCACGACGAGGATCAGGAAGATGACCAGGCCGACGACGACGTTGCCGCTGACGACGAATTCCCCGAAGGACTTCACGACGCTGCCGGCGTCGCCGGTGGTGAGGATCAGCCGCGTGACGGACACGTTGATCGCCAGGCGGAACATGGTCGTCAGGAGCAGCAGGCTCGGGAACGCCGCGAAGTCGAGCGCCTTGCCGAGGTACATCGTGGCGCACACGATCGTCAGCGCGCCGGCGATGTTGAGCGTGATCAACAGGCTCAGCAGCTCCGACGGCAGCGGCACGACGAGCATCGTCACGACGAGCACGACCGAGACCGCCGCCAGCAGGTCGGTGTGGCGCAGCATCCTGCGCAGGCCGTTTTCGTTCACGACGCGAGCCTCGTTGGCGTGGGTGCGGGCAGGGCGGTGACGCCGGACGGGCGGATGCCACCGGCCCGGCGCGCGCGCCCGGCGAGCCGATAGACGAACGCGAGCACTCGCGCGACGGCCGCGTAGAGCTCCTCCGGGATCACCTGCCCGATCTCGACGGATGCGTGCAGCGCGCGCGCGAGCGGCGGGTCGCCGATGACGGGTACGTCGTGTTCTTCGGCGACGCGCCTGATCTGCGCGGCGATCAGGTCCTTGCCCTTGGCGACGACGACAGGGGCGGTGCGGCTGCCGTCGTAGGAGAGCGCGACAGCGAAGTGCGTGGGGTTGGTGACGACCACGTCGGCGTCGGGCACGGCGGCCATCATCCGCGCGCGCGCCGCCTGCATCGCGCGGCGCCGCAGCGCAGACTTGACCTCGGCGGAGACCCCGTACTGGCGGCTCTCGTCCTTGACTTCCTGCTTGGTCATCTTCAGCTGCTTCTCGTGGCGGTGGCGCTTCCAGGCGTAGTCCACGACCCCGATCAGGATGTAGGCGAAGGCGGCGTCCTCGGCGACGCCGAAGGCCTTGCCCACGGACATCGCGGCGAGCCCACCGGCGGAGATGCCGACGATCGAGGCGAGACCGGTGAGGCCGGGCAGCAGCGCCAGCGCGGCGACGGCGCCGACGACGGCGACCTTGACGATCGTCTTGAGCGCTTCGAAGACGGCGTTGGGCCCGAGCAGGTTCTTCAGTCCGGACGCGGGGTTGATGCGGCGGAAGTCGGGTTTGAGCGCCTGCGGGGTCGGCCTGAAGCCGACCTGGCCGACGCCCGCGACGAGGCCCGCGACGAGGCACACCCCGGCGACGGGCGCCATCGCGAGGCCGACGGTGGAGACGGCGGAGTGCAGCAGGTCGTCGAGCCCGGCTGCGCTGGTGGCGTGGTTGGGCTGGGCGATCTGGCCGAACGCGAGGCGGAACATGGAGGCGCCGGCGTCGACGATCCGCGGGCCCATCAGGCTGAGCGCGAACAGGCCGGCGACGACCACGACGGAGCCGCCGAGGTCGGGGCTGCGTGCGACCTGCCCCTTCTCGCGCGCGCGTTTGCGGTGCTTGGGGGTGGGCTTCTCGGTGCGCTCGTCGCGGGGCATCTGTCAGGCCACGTGCAGCGCGCCGAGCGCGTCGCCCACGCTCACGGAGAGCTGGTTGGAGATCCAGTTGGCGGTGAACGGCAGCGAGGCGCCGACCACGAGCAGCGCGACGGCGACCTTCGTGGGGAAGCCGACGGCGAACACGTTCAGCTGCGGCACCACGCGCGAGACGATGCCGAAGGCGACGTCTGTGATCAGCAGCGCCACGAGCACCGGGGCGGCCACCTCCAGCGCGCCGGTGAAGACGGTGGTGAAGACCTGCTCGGCGCCGCCCACGAGCGAGGACAGCTTCGGGGCGCTCGTCAGCGGAACCAGTTCGAACGTGCGATCCAGGCCCCGCAGCGTCCAGGCGTCGCCGCCGATGACAAGGAAGATCAGCGTTCCCACCAGCGAGTAGAAGCGGGTGATGACGGCGCTTTCTTCGCCGTTGATGGGGTTGATCAGGCTGCCGTAGGAGAAGCCGGAGAGCACGTCGATCACCCCACCCGCCGATTCGACGGCGGCCATCAACATGCTCAGCGTGAACGCGAAGCCGAGCCCGACGAGCATGCCCTCGACGATCAGCCCAGCGAGCACGAGCGGGTCGGTCGGCACGTGCTGGCCGTGCAACGCGATCGGCGCGAGGCCGATCGAGATGCCGACGGCGACCAGCCCGCGCACGTGCGCGGGGATCATCTGCGAGGAGAACAGGGGCGCGAGGAAGAACAGCGGCGTGACGCGCGCGAGCACCAGGATGAAGCCGACCAGCTCGCCGCCCTCCAGCTTGCTCAGCAGCTCGATCACGAGCCGACCATCGTGGGGATGGACGTGTACAGGGCGGTCGTGTAGGAGACCATCTGCCCGAGCATCCACGGGCCGAGCAGGACGATCACAACGGCTACTGCGGCGATCTTGGGGATAAGCGAGAGGCTCTGCTCCTGGATCTGGGTGACTGCCTGGAAGACGCTGATCAGCAGGCCGACGACGAGCGCGGCGAGCAGCAGCGGGCCGGCGATCTTCAGCGCGAGGCTCATGGCCTGCGTGGCGAGGTTGACGACGGTGTCCTGGTTCATCAGTGGAAGCTCTGGACGAGGGCCTTGATGACGAGTTCCCAGCCGTCGACGAGCACGAACAGCAGGATCTTGAAAGGCAGCGAGATGAACGTGGGCGGGAGCATGATCATGCCCATGCTCATCAGCACGGATGAGACGATCAGGTCGATCAGCAGGAACGGCAGGAAGATCAAAAAGCCGATCTGGAAGGCGGTCTTGAGCTCGGAGACGATGAACGCGGGGATCAGCACCTCGGTGGGCACTTCCGCGCGCGTGTGCGGCTCCTTGGCGTGGGCGAGGCTCACGAACAGCGAGATGTCCTCGTCGCGCGTCTGACGGAACATGAATTCGCGCAGCGGCTGCTCGGCGCGCTCGAGCGCGACGGTGGTGCTGATTTTGTTCGCCTCCAGCGGTTCGACGGCGTCCTTCTTGATGGCGCCGACGGTGGGGGCCATCACGAAGATGGTCAGGAACAGCGCGATGCCCACGAGCACCTGGTTGGGGGGCGCGGTGGTCGTGCCGACGGCGGTGCGGATGAAGCCGAGGACGATCAGGATGCGGCTGAAGCCGGTGACGGTGAACAGAATCGCCGGCACGAGCGTGAGGCCGCCCACGAGCAGCAGGATCTGCACGGCGTTGCTGGAGTTCACGCCGGGCAGCGCGGCGGCGGCGGCGATCATCGGCGCACCGTCAGTTCGCGCATGCGCTCGATCAACCCGGAGGACGGCGAGGGCATGCGCATGGGGTCGGGGCGGGAGGGCGGGTGGGAGGGCGGGTGGGAGTCCCATCCGCTAGCGATGGGCTCGCGCGCGGTGTATTCGTGCGAGCCAGGGATCGCACCCTCGTCATGGGCGACGGCTTCGCTCAGCACCCGCTGGCTGTGGCGCCCGCCCTGGCCTGCCCCGGTCAGGAGCCGACCGGCGAGCGTGGCCGCGCGCAGCCCGGTTGATGCGGTCGAGCGCTTGGGGGGCTCCGCGGGGAGCGCGCCGGAGGCGGGGAGCAGCCCGGCGTCGATCGCCTGCTCCTCGGTGTAGCGGTGGATCGGCGCGACGCCGTGCTCGGTGCTCCCGAGCAGCACGTAGTCGTTGCCGGCGCGCACGAGGTGCACCGAGCGGCCCGAGCCGAGCGTCAGCGCGGCGACGCTCGCAAGGCCGGTGCTGGAGACGTTCGGTTCGCGCCCGCTCTTGACCTGGCGCAGGATCCACGCGAGCCCCCAGATCACGGCGATGACGATCGCGAGCCCGACGATCGTGCGCACGATGCTGGCGCCGCCGCTGGTGGCGGTGCTGCTCGTGTGCGAGGTAGCGCTCGGGGAGCTCAGGTCCAACGGCGTGTTTTCGCCGCTGGCGCCCTTGCCCTTGATGGCGGGCGTGAACGCAGACGCGGGACCCGCGAATGCGAGCAGGCAGGCGCACAGCACCGCGAACACCGGTGCCAGCGCACGGGAAAGCAGGATCGGCTTAGTCATCGAGGGACTGACTCCGAGGAAGAGTCGCCCTGGTTATCGGCCCTGCTACGGCGGTCTTGAGGAACCGCTCAGGCGCGCGGCGGCGGCGCTACTGCAGCAGTTCGGCGAGCTGCACGGCCCACATGCCCTCGGCAGTGACGACGAGGCTGCCGTTGGCGAAGCACAGACCGTTGGCGAACAGCTCGATCGGCGCGTCGGCCTTCTGGTCGAGCTCCACCAGCGCTCCCTGCGCCAGCTCGAGCGCACGCCCGAGCGGCAGGTGCGTGCGTCCGAGCTCGGCCCACACGCGTACGAAGATGCTGCGCAGGATCTCGCGACCCTCGGGGCTCTCGCGCGTCTGATCGAGGTGCGCGCGGGCGCGTTCGAGCTCGCCGCGTCCGAGCTTCGCGTACTTGTCGGAGTGGATCGGCGGTCCGCCGGTCGAGGTCAGCTTGACCACGCGCCGAGCCCCGCTTCGCCCTGGGCGTCCACGGCCGAGCGACACACCCTCCGCGAACAGCAGCACGCCGTCCTCGGAGCTCTCTTCGAGCACCAGCAGCGAGCCGGGGGCCAGTTGGAGCATGTGCTCGATCGGCATCTGCACGGAGCCCACCTCGGCGCGCAGCAGCACGCCTGCGCCGGCGACGCCGCGGCGCAGAGCCTCGGCCCCCTGCGGGTCGACAGCGCCCAGCTCGCTGCCGCCGCCGCGGATGCGCTCGGTGATCGGCTCGATCGCGGCCCACGGGATCAGCAGCGACATCGCCGAGGCCAGCGCATCGACCTTGACCTCGAAGTTCACAGCCAGCGTGGGCTCGCCGATCGGGGTGAGCACCCCGGCGTCGCCCTCGATGTCGAGATCGCCACGCACCAGCTCCTGGCCGCCGAGCTCGTCCCAGGCAACCGAGAGATGGTGCACGACCGCGTCGAGCACGCCCCGCGTGAGCACCCAGTCGATCTCAGTCAGGTGCCGCTCGGCGGGAGCGTGGGAGGCCTCGCCCCCGAGCAGGCATTCGAGCGCCTGCAGGACCAGCGGCAGCTCGACGCTCATCAGCATGTGGCGTTCGATCGATCGGGCCTCGACGGCCACGGCGATCGAGTCGGCGGGCAGCTGGGCCTTGGCGGCGGCCCACGTGTGCTGGCTGATGTCGGTGACGATCAGCTCGACCTCGGCTTTCAGCTCGCCGGCCAGCCAGTTGCCGAGCGCATCGCAGTACAGGTCGAGCGCCCGCACGATGCGGCGCCTGAGCTCGGTGGTGAACTTCGTCGGCTGGGAGAAGTCGAGCGTGCGGATCTGCTCGGTCTCCCCCTCCGGGGACGATGCGAGCTCTGGCGCGTCGCTCTGCTCCTGGCTCACGCTCATGCCTCGGCTGCGCCCTCGCCGCCATCGTCGGAAGGCTCATCGGCTGGCGCCTGCGCGGGGGACTCGGCGAGCTCCCCCTCCGGGAACGATGCCGCGTCGGCGTGGCCGTCGAGGATCTCGGTGACGCGCAGACCGTACTGCTCGTCGATGACGACGACCTCGCCGCGGGCGATGGCGCTGCCGTTGACGAGCAGGTCCGCGGCCTCACCGGAGAGGCGCTCGAGCGTGACGACCGAGCCGACGCGCAGGTCGAGCGTCTCACCGACGGTCATGTGCGTGCGCCCGATCTCGACGCTGAGCTCCATGGGGATGTCGCTGAGACGAGAGAGGTCGACGTCGGAGGAGCCGCCCGAAGGCTGCGCGCTCTGCTCGAACTGCTCGTACTCGATCGTCTCGGCCACGCTCTCTCCTACTGGACGGTGAGGTCTGGAATCAGGACGGCTTCGATCTTGACGTCGGTCTGCTTTTCGATCGCCTTCTGGATCTGGCGCTTGACCGCCTTGCGGCCCGATTCGCTGACGAGGCTTTCGCCGTTCTGGTTGGTGATCGAGTCGGTCACGATTTCACGGACGATCGGTTCCTCGGGCAGCGTGCCGACGGCGTTTTCGCCGCTGGAGGAACTCGAGGCGGCGGTGGCGCCGTCGCTCTGCCCGGGCGCGAGCTCGAGCCCGACCGTCAGCTTCGCGTAGCGTCCGTCTTGGAGGTTGAGCAGGAACGGCGCGGGCAGCACGTAGATGGTCCCCTTGATCTTGTCCTTGTTGACTGGTGCCGGCCTGGTCATCTTGTAGCCGACTCCCAGTATGAGAATCGGCAGGGCCACTGCGAGCATTAGCTTTTTGTTCTTGAGCATGGTCTGGTCGTCCTCGACTATGGTGCGTTTTCTGGTGCGGTTTCGCCTTCGCCTTCGGGCCCGTAGATCCGTCGCATCACGATCTCCACCCGGCGGTTGCGGGCGCGCCCAGCGGCCGTCGCGTTGCTGTCGACCGGACGCTGTTCGGCGTTGCCCGTGGCCGTGAGCCTGCTCGAGCTGACCCCATGGGCGATCAGGAACTGCACGACTGTGCTGGCGCGCGCGGTCGACAGCTGCCAGTTGCTCGGGAACTCGCTCGAGTGGATGGGCACGTTGTCGGTGTTGCCTTCGACGGAGATCGGGTGCGTCTGATCGACGTTCAAGAGCTGGGAGATCTCGTCCAGGAGCCCATCGGCGCGGCCTTCGATCGTCGCCTGGCCGGAGGCGAACAGGAGGTCGTCGGTGAGCACGCGGATCACGAGCCCGCGCGCTTCGATCGAGGTCTGCACGCTCTTGGCGAAGCCGTGCGAGGCCGCGTAGGCGTCGAGCTCCCGCTTGATGCGCGCGAACTCGGCCGCCTCGCGTTGCGCGGCGGTTTCGCGAGCGGCAGCCGCGGCCGCGGTGGAGGCGGTGGGCGCGCTGGCGCTCGCGCCGTGCGCGGTGCTGTTCTGCGGGGAGCTCGAGCCTTCGCTGACGAGGGGCTCGAGCGCCTGCAGTTGGACGGTGGTGGGGGCCTGGGCGGCGTTGACCGTCGATCCCTGCTGCTCGATGTCCTTGCCGCCGGGGAGGATGTTGCCGGAGAAGGCCGCCTTCAGCGACTTCTGCAACGTCTGGTACTTGGAGATGTTGATGGAGGAGATCGAGAACAGGACCATGAACAGCGCCATCAACAGCGTGATCATGTCCGCGTAGGTCAACAGCCAGCGCTCGCCGCCGCCCTCCTCCCCGCCGCCGCTGTGACGACGTCGACCACGGCCGTGTCCGCGGGGCACGACTAGGCCGCCTTCGCCTCGACGTCCAACCGCGCCACGTTGTCTTCCTCACCGGTGGAGCGTTCGGCGGGCGGCAGGTAGGACATCAGCTTTTCGGAGACCAGCCGCGGGTTGTCGCCGGCCTGAATCGAGAGGATCCCCTCGAGCGTCATCATGCGCAGCTCGATCTCTTCCGCTGAGATCGCCTTCAGGCGGTTGGCGATCGGCAGGAACACGACGTTCGCGGAGCCGACGCCCATCAGGGTGGCGATGAACGCCGCGGAGATCGAGGGCCCGAGCGTCGCCGGCGCGGCGAGGTTCTGCAGCACGTGCACGAGCCCGAGCACGGTGCCGATGATCCCCATCGTCGGCGCGAAGCCGCCGGCCTTCTCGAACGGAGCGGCGGAGGCCTCGTGGCGCGCGGCCATCCCGTCGACCTCGGCCTCGAGGATCGCGTGGACCATCTCCGGGTCGGTCCCGTCGACGACCAGCTGCAGCGCGTTGCGCGTGAACGGGTCCTCGATCTCCGCCAGCTGCGCGTCGAGGGCGAGCAGCCCCTCCCGCCGGGCCTTGTCGGCGAGCGACACGAGCCGGTCGAGCTGGCCGCGCATGTCGGGCGGTTCAGCCGAGAAGACGAGCTTGTACAGGCTGGGGACGCGCTTCATCGAGGTCATGCCGACGCTCGCGAGCGTCACGCCGCCGGTCCCGCCGAGGATGATCATCAGCGCGGGGATGTCGATGAAGGAAGCCGGACTCGTCCCGCCCATCAGCGAGCTCATCATCAGGGCGCCGAAGGCCACCCCGATGCCGATGGCCGTAGAAGCCTTCATTGCGCGCTACATCGGCTGCGGCCGGCAAATCCTTCAGTCCTGCCGGATACGCGTGCATCTTTCGTCGAATTAGGGCTCGTCCTCGACCGCGGACAGCCGCGGCGGCTCGCGATGCAGGGGCGCCAGCGTCGAGGGGTGCTGTTGGGTGCCGCGCCGCCTGAGCGCGTCGCCGAGGATCGCCGCCTTGTAGGCGTGGACGGCAGCGGCCACCTCGGCGGGCGTCTCGGCGACGACGACCTTGGCGCCGGTGGCGAGCGTGATGACGGTGTCGGGCGTCGATTCGACCGTCACGATCATGTCGATATTCAGATGGAACGGCTCGTCGTTGTGGCCGAGCCGGTTGAGCGTGATCATCGGCACACCCCCCTCGCAAATACATTAGCCACAGGGTGGGACGGCTTCCTGCATGGCCGCCCCACCCCGGGCTCCTCGGAGTCTTCCCTGCGTGTGTGCGCCGTCCTTTCACGGCGATGTGTGGATCAGCGTCCGCCGCTCCTCGTGCGGCGAAGCTCCTAACGGCTACTGGATCTGCACGAGCGTCCCCAGCATTTCGTCCGCCGTGGAGATGACGCGCGAGTTGGCCTGGTAGCCGCGCTCGGCGGTGATCATGTTGGTCATCTCGGTGGCCATGTCGACGTTCGACATCTCGAGCTCGCCGCCGATGGTGGCGCCGAAGCCGGAGGTGTCGGGGGTGCCGACGATCGGCGTCCCCGAGTTGGCCGTCTGGGCCCACAGCGAGCCGCCGAGGCGTTCGAGCCCGGATTCGTTGGCGAACGTCGCCACCGAGATGTAGCCGGCGGTGACCCGCTTTTCGAACTGCGCGGAGCCGACTTCCTCGTCGGTGTAGGCGACCGAGCCGTCCTGGCCGATCGACACGTTGGAGGAGCCTGGCGGGATCTTGATGTAGGTGTCTTTTTCGCCCGCTTTGTAGGTGTCGCCCGTTTCGCCTTCGGTGGCCACTTCGGCGTTACGGCCGATCACGTATTCGCCCGATTGCGTGGTCAGGTAGCCGCCCGCGTCGGTCGTCAGATCGCCGGCTCGCGTGTACAGGACTTTGACGGGCGTGTTGGCGGTGAGTTCGGCTTCTTTGGGTTCGCCCTCGCCGACACGGATGAAGCCGTCGCCCTCGATCGCGACGTCGAGCGGGTTGCCGGTGGTCTGGAAGGAGCCCTCGGTCATTTCGTTCTGGGTCCCGCTGATCTGCACGCCGAGCCCGATCTGCTCGGTGTTGGTGCCCCCGTTGGTACTGGTCGGCCCGGAGGAGCCGTGCATGACCTGCGTGAGCGAGTCCGCGAACGTGATGCTCGCGGCCTTGTAGCCCACGGTGTTGACGTTGGCCAGGTCGTTCGCGGTCTCGTTGAGCATTGACTGGTTTGCGTCGAGGCCGCTGATCGCGGCATACATTCCACCCATCATCGTTGCTGCCCTTCCTTTCGCGGCCTCCTCGAAGAGGTCCAGCCGTGGTTGTCGATTGCCGCTGTTCTCATGCGATCACGGCACTGTCGATGTTGGTGAACACGTTGTCCTTCATGTGTTCGGATCCGACCGCCGTTATGACGGTGCGATTGCTGACGGACACCACGAAAGCGGTGTTGTCGACAAGAACGAGGGAGTCGCGCGAGCCCTTGCTGGCGGCGCGTTGCACACCCTGTGAAAGCCTTCCGAGCGTGGCCGAGTCGAGCTCGATCCCACGGCGTTCGACGCGCGCGAGCGCGTGCTTGGAGAACTGCAGCTGCTGAGAGGAGTCGGCCTGCTGGAGCGCATCGGCGAAGGACGTCCTCGGGACCGCTCCCTTGCCCGAGGCGGGGGCGGGAGCGCCGGGCTTGCCGGCCCCGCCGGCGGGGGAGACGGTCCCGCCCGGAGATAGGATCCCGCCCACCCCGCCGGGGGGCACGAGCGCCGGGTTGGAGATGGGGTTCATTCGACGTTGGTGATGCTGGAGAGGGTGATCCCGGCGGCGCCTTCGACGGTCACGGTGGTGCCGGAGGCGCTCGACTGGACGCTTTCCACGGTGCCGCTCACGGCCTGCCCGTCGGAGGCGTTGTAGGAGACCTTGCGGCCGATCATCTCCACGGCGCTGGAGAGCTCGGTGGCGTTGGCCATGTTGGTCGTCTGCTCGGTCTGCGTCAGCTGCGCGAGCTCGTTGACGAATTCGTTGCTGTTGCCCGGTTCCAGCGGGTTCTGCGCCTGCAGCTGCGCGATCATCAGTTTCAGGAATTCGTTCTGGCCGAGCATGGCGCTGGGGTTTTCGGGGGTCTTCTCGGGAGAGGGGTTGCTCGTGGGGGCCGTGGCTGCGGCTGCGATTGCTAGTGGGCTGGCGGTCATGACGTAGTCCTTTCGTGGGTTCAGGCGAGCACGTCGACGAGCGTGCCGCCGTCGATCGCTGCGGGCGTTGCGGCGCCGGCGGGAGCCGCTACGGACTCGGTGCCATCGCCCTGTTCGGAGGATTGGTTGGAGGAGGAGCTCGAGCCGCCGGCCTCAGGCGTGAAGCGTTCCTGGCGTTCGCGCGCCTCGGACTGGCCGTACGCGCTGATGTCGAGCCGCACCGGCAGGCCGAGCGAGCTCAGCGACTGGCGCAGTTCCGAGCGCCCGTCGGCGAGCGCCTGCGCGGCGGCGGGCGTGTCCGCGCTGACGCGCGCCAGCAGGCCCTCGCTGGTCTGGCTGATGCGGATGCTGATCTGGCCGAGCTCTTCGGGGTGCAACGCGATCCGCGCCTGGGCCTGGCCCTGCCTGACGGCGATGTCGACGGTGGCGCGGATGGACTCGATCACTTCGTGCATGCCAACACCCGAGGCGGATGGCGCAGGCGCACCCGTGGTCGCGGGGCTCGCGCCGGTCTGCGCCTGCAGCTGGGCCAGGGAGGCCCCGAGTGAGCTCGATTCCACGCCGATCGACGCTGGGCTCGCCTGCGCGGCGGTGGGTGCGGGCACAGCAGCGGGCGCGCTGCTCGCCTGGGAGGAGCCGCCGGCGCTCTGCCCGGCCGCCGAGCCGTTTTCTCCGGTCTGAGCGCCTCCGGCGCCGGGCTGGCCACCAGCCTGAGCCTGACCGGCGGGCAATGAGGATGAGAGATTTGCGGCGTGCGCGGTTGCTCCCGCCGCGGGTGTGGAGCCGACGCGCTGCTGATCCGACCGTGCGCCCGCGGCGCTGGGAGTCTGCGCGGCGGCCACGACCGCGGCTTCGCTCGCGGAGAGCGGCGCCTGAGTCGCGGCACCCGGAGCGGACGCGCCGGGACCCACGGAGCCGGCGGCCCCGTTGGCTGCAGCCGGACTGGCGCCTTCGGTGCCCGTCACGGGCTGTGCGGAGGCGGCTCCCGGTTCCTCGACCGGTGTCCCCGCGGCCGGCGGTTCCTTGGCGGGTGTGCCCGCGGCCGTCGGTTCCGCGGCGGGTGTCCCAGCGGCTGGCGATTCCTTGGCGGGTGTGCCCGCGACAGTCGGTTCCCCGGCGGGTGTGCTCGCGGCCGGTTCGGCGGTGGGTGTACCGGCGGACGGCGGTTCGGCGCCGGCCGACCTAGCTGCGACGGGCGGCGTGGGCGCGGCCTTGGCCGAGGAGGACGGCTGCGTGGCAGCTGACCCGACGCTGGTCGCCGTGACTTCTTCGAGCGCCGTCGCTGATGCGGCCGGGGCCGCCGGGACTTCTTCGAGCGCCGTGGCAGCAGCCGAAGCTGCGCCGGAGGCGACCTGCGACGCGCTTTCGACGCCCGCTGGTGTTTCCTCGCCGGCGGCTGTGCCGGACGCACCCGGCTGGCCTGCTTCAGCGGACACGCCGGGCTGGCCTGCTTCAGCGGACGCGCCGGGCTGGCCTACTTCGACGGACGCACCGGGCTGCCCTACTTCGGCGGACGCGGTGGCGAGCGCGCCCTGGAGGGCTGTGGAGGCGCCGCGCCCGTGAGCGCCGGCGGCCGGGCCGGCCTGCCTGCTGGAAGGTGCTTCGGTTGACGCCGAGGATGCGGCGCTGGCGGGGTTGACAACGGGCTGAGGGGCGCTCGCCTGAGCGCCTGCGCCTGCTTCGGCGCCCGCGGCTGCATCGGCTTCTCCGGTGTGCGCGGAGCGGCGCCCGTTGGACGTTTCGCCGCCGCTGCCTTCGGCGCTCTTGTTTTGATGGCCTTCCGCGTTTGCGGTCCGGGCCGAGTATTCGGCGAGCGTGCTCTGGAAGAGCGCGCCGCCCGGTGGCGGATCGGCCCCCGGCGGCGCGCCGGAGGTGGGCGGCTGGGCGGCCGGCGCGGTCGCGGGCATCGTGGGTGCGACTGTCATGCCAGCCCCGCCATCTCGGTGGTTGGGTGCGACTGCTGGTAGGCCTGCGCGTCGCCGAGCACGTTGGCGACGTAGCTCTGGGTTTCGGCGTACGGCGGGATGCCGCCGTACTGCTCGACCGCACCGGGGCCGGCGTTGTAGGCGGCGAGGGCGTCTTCGGTGTTGCCGCCGAACTGGGACATCAGCTCGCCGAGGTAGCGCGCGCCGCCTTCGATCGATTCGGCGGGATCGAGCGGGTTGGCGACGCCGAGCGTTGACGCGGTGCCGGGCATCAGCTGCGTGAGACCGGACGCGCCGGCGCTGCTGACGGCGTTCGGGTCAAAGCCGGACTCCTGCTGGATCAGGCCGTGCAGCACCGCCGGGTTGACGCCGTTGCGCGCGGCCGCCTGTTCGATCAGCGCGTCGTATTCGCTCGATTCGCCGCCCGAGCCGGCGCCCTGGACGGCGCTGTAGTCGATGCCCGGCGAGGCGTCCGCCGCGGTGGCGCTGGTCGAGGCGCCGGCGGCGTCGGCGCTCGTGGCCGCCTGCAGCGCGGAGGCGAAGTCGGAGTATGAGCTGGGCGTGTAGGAGGAGCCTGTCGTGGCGGTGCCCGTGAAGCTCGGCGATGAAACCTGTCGCGCGCTTTCGATCAGGCCCTGCAGCTGCTGCACGCGCTGCATGATCGCGAGCTCGCCGGCGGGCACTCCGGTGGAACCGGCGAGCGCCTGTGCGCTCATGCGTGGCTCCTGCGAAAGCCGGTCACGGCGATCTCGTCGAGGGCGCCCTGTTCCAGGCGCGCCGCCTCGCGCTCGTGCTCGCCGCGGTGGCGCTCGCGGAGCCGGTTGAGCATCTCGTGCTCGCCGGCGGCAGTGGTCAGCTCCGCGTCACGCTGAGCAACCTCCACCTCACGCTGCTCGAGCTCGCGTACACGCAGCCTGCGCTGCGCCTCCACGCGCTCGAGGAACGTCTGGCGGGCCAGCAGGTCGGTGGCGCTGACCGTCCTCTCCCCGGTGGCCACGCTCCGCTGTTCCTCGCGTGCATGCTCGAGGCGCGCATCGGCCGTGCGCAGCTCGCTGGCGCTGCTCGACTGGCGCGAGATCGCGCTGGCCAGCTCGCGCTGGGCGAGCTTCTCCTTACGCTCGCGCACGGCGCGCACGCGCTCGAGACGGAAGCGAAATGCCGATCCGGTCACGGTCTGGTTATCGGTCGGGGCATCGGGTTCTTGAGCGGTCTCAGATGCTCAGCCCGAGCGCGGGTATCGCGGGCTGATCGGAGGCGGCGTAGGCGGCCGCGATGGGCCCGCCGGCGGCGGGCTCGGAGGAAAGCACCTCGGCGTCGGGGATCTCGCCGACGGCCTGCTCGAGCTCGCGCGCGATCGAGGAGCTGAGCTCGAGGAGCCGCGCGTCGGTCTGCTGCGGATCGCTGTGCTCCTGCACGTGCTGGCGCAGGAAGCGCTCGATCCTCGCCCGATGCGAGAGGGCTGTGTCCAGCGCTGGATCGCTGCCCGCCTGGTAGGCGCCGATCGAGACGAGGTCTTCCTTCTCGTGCAGCACCGCCAGCGCCGCGCGCAGCTGCTGGCCGGCCTGCTCCACCTCGGGCGAGACGATCTCGCCCACCAGCCGCGAGACGCTCTGCAGAACGTCGATCGCGGGGTAGTGGCCGGCGTGGGCAAGCGCCCGGGTGAGGACGACGTGCCCGTCGAGAATCGAGCGCACGGCGTCGGCGATCGGCTCGTTCATGTCGTCGCCGTCCACGAGCACCGTGTAGAGGCCTGTGATCGAGCCGGTGGTGCTGGTGCCGGCGCGCTCGAGCAGCCGCGGCAGCAGCGCGAACACGCTGGGCGTGTATCCGCGCGTGGCCGGCGGCTCGCCGATCGCCAGGCCGACCTCGCGCTGGGCCATGGCGAAGCGCGTGACGGAGTCCATCATCAGCATCACGTCGTGGCCCTGGTCGCGGAAGTACTCGGCGATCGTGGTGGCCGTGAAGGCGGCCTTGATCCGCACGAGCGCCGGCTGGTCGGAGGTGGCGACGACGACGACCGAGCGCTCGAGCGCGTCGCCGAGATCGCGCTCGACGAACTCGCGCACCTCGCGCCCGCGCTCGCCGACGAGCGCGATCACGTTGATCGACGCGCTGGTCGAGCGGGCGATCATGCCCAGCAGCGAGGACTTGCCCACGCCCGAGCCCGCGAAGATGCCGAGTCGCTGCCCTGTCCCGCAGGGCACGAGGCCGTCCAGCGCGCGCACCCCCAGCCCGACGCGCTCGCGGATGCGCGGCCGGGAGAGCGCGCTCGGCGGCGCGGCGATCGTCGAGCGCGCGATCGCGCGGGGCACCGTCTGCCCGTCCTCGGGGATGCCGAGGCCGTCCACGATTCTGCCGAGCAGACCGTCGCCGACAGCGACGCGAAACGGCGCGCCGGTCGCCAGCACGCGCGTGCCCGGTCCGATGCCGTGCAGCTCCCCGAGCGGCATCAGCAGCGTGCGCCCGTCGCGGAAGCCGACGACCTCCGCAGGTACCGGATCCCGCCCGCCCCGCCCGGACGCGCGGCTGCGGTCGGTGCCCACGAGGCACACCTCGCCGACCTCGGCCTGCAGGCCGGTGGCCTCGATGATCAGCCCGATGAGGTTGCTGACGAAGCCGTGGCGCCTGGCCAGGTCGGCCTCGAGGATGGCCTCGCCGGCGCTGCCGAGCAGGATCCCGTGGCTCACAGGGCGGCGCTCTCGACGCTCTGCATGGAGAGCTCGACGACCTCGCGCGCGCGCTCGAGCTGCGTGTGCACGCTCGCGTCCACCTCGCCCTCGGACGTGCGCACGATCGCGCTGCCGGGGCCGACGCGCTCATCGGACTGCAGGTCGCACAGCTCGACGCCGCTCCCCTGCGCGGTGATCTCGCCGACCGCTGCCTTGACGACCGCGAGGTCGGCGGGGTTGACCATCACGACGATCCTGTGGCGATCGACGATCCGCCGCAGCGCTCCCTGCACGACCTCCACCACCAGCTCCGGGCGCGCCTGCTGGGCGCCGGCCAGGACCTTTCCGGCAAGCCGCAGGGCGAGGTCGATCGCGTCGACTTCGATCGCCTGCACGATCTCGCCGCGGAGCGCCTCGATCCCCTGGACCGCCTCGTCCAACGCGCAGGAGCCGGCGGCGATCTCGGCGGCGCCCTGTGCGTGCCCGGCGGCGCGCCCCTGCTCGAAGCCCTCCGTGCGCGCGCTCTCGCGGATGCGTTCGGCGTCGGCCATCGCCTTGGCGAGCAGCCGCGCGGCCGCGTCGCGCGGCGGCGGCGCCGAGGGCTCCAGCGGCTCGAAGTCGTAGCTGACGGCCGCGTCAGACAACTGCTTCGCTCTCGTCCTCGCTGTCGCTGGCGATCACGATCGCGCCCGTCTCCTCGAGCTTGCGCACGACCGCCACGATCCGGCTCTGCGCCGCGTCGATGTCGCGCTTGCGCTGCGGCGGCTGGATCTCCATCTCTTCCTTGATCATCTCGGCGCCGCGCTCGGACATGTTGGAGAGCACGACCTCCTTGACGTTCTCGGGCGCGCCGCGCAGCGCCAGCACGAGGTCCTTCTGGTCGGCCTCGCGCAGGACCTGCTGGACGGCACGCTCTTCGAGCTTGACGATGTCCTCGAAGACGAACAGCATGCTGCGCACCTCCTCCGCCAGGTCCTTGTCTTCGGCGGCGAGCTTCTCGAGCACGTTGCGCTCGGTGGTGCGGTCGGAGTGGTTGAGGATCTCCGCGAGCGTCTTGACGCCTCCGGCCGCGGAGTACTCGCGCTCGGCCACGGCGGTCAGCTTGTGGCGGATCACCTCCTCGACCTGCTCGACCACCTGCGCGCTGGTTTCCCCCATGCGCGCGATGCGCAGCGCGATGTCCGGCTGCTGGCGCTCGGGCAGCCGTGTCAGCACCTGCGCGGCGAGCGTGGTCTGCAGCGAGGCGAGGATCAAAGCGATCGTCTGCGGCGACTCGCTGCGCAGCAGCGCGGCGGTGCGCTCGGGGGGCACGCGCTGCAGGAAGTCGAACGGCGGCGTGTCCGTGCGCTCGGCGAGACGGCCGAGCACCTCCGCCGCGCGCTCGGGCCCCAGCGCGCGCTCGATCACGCCGCGCGCGTAGTCGAGGCCGCCGGAGGTGCCCACCTCCCCGGCGTTGGCCAGCGCGGCGAGCTCGGTGAAGATCGACTCCGTCGCCTCGGGGCCGACGGAGGTCAAGCTCGCCATCTCCATCGACAGGCTTTCGATCTCGTGCTCGCCCATCCGTTGCAGCAGCCTGGCGGCCCGCTCGGGTCCCAGCGCCGCCATCAGGACGGCCGCCTTGCGCGGGCCGACGATCGGCCCGGCGATCGCGGGCAGGCGCTCGGTGGGGACGGCCGGCAGCTCCGGCACCGTGTCCGCCGCAGACTCGCCGGCCATCGCGGATCAGCCCTCCTGCATCCAGCTGCGCAGCTGCTGGGCCACGCGGTCCGGCTCGGAGTCGACGAGCTGCTCGACCTGCTCGCGGATGCTCTCGCCGTTCCTGGCCTGTCCGTTGGCGGCACCGCCGCCGTTGGCGGGGCCGACCGCGGCCATCGCCGCGGGCGTGCGTGGCGAGGTTTCGCGTTCGAGCTCGGACAGCCGCATCGGGGCATCGAGCTCGCGTAGCCACACCGGCTCGCCGATCGTCTCCTTCTCGCGCTTGCGCAGCGAGCGCGTGGTGAAGAACAGGAACAGGATCGCGCCGAGCCCGAGCAGCACGTACTTGGCCATGCTCAACGGGCTGCTCGCGGCGGCTGCGGCGGTGGTGGTCTTGGCGAACGCGACCTGCCCGATCGAGATGGTGTCCCCGCGCTTGGTCTGGATGCCGGCGGCGTTCGTGATCGCTTCGCGGATCGCCGGCAGCGCCGAGGCGGGCACGGATTTGTCGAGCAGCACGGAGACGTGCTGGCTTTCGACGGTGCCGGGGGCGATCGTCGAGTGTGTGACGGTCTTCGACACCCCCAGCGAGGAGGTGGTCGTTTCGTGTTTGTAGTTGGACTTGCCGCCGGCGCCGGTCGTGGTGAGGTTCGCGGTGCCGGTCGTGCCGCCCGCGGTCGTCCCGTTCCCGGCCAGCGTTTCCACGGACTTGCTCTGCTGCAGCGGCGTGCCGGCCTTGCCGTATTCGAGCGATTCCTTGGTCGTCTCATCGACGTTCATGTTCGCGTAGACGAGGACCTGCGCCTTGCCGGCGCCGAGCGTCTGTGCAAGCATCGCGTCGAGGCTCGCCTCGGTGCTCTGGTCGTAGCGCTGCTCGGCTTCCTGCACGCTCGTGCCCGAGCCGCCGCCGGCACCGCCGGACTGTGGCCACAGCAGTTCGCCGGAGGCGTCGGTGATCGTGACCTTGCTCAGCTGCAGGCCGGAGACGCTGGAGGTGACGAGCTGGGCGATCCCGCGGACGGAGCTCGCGGACAGCGAGCTCGTCCCCGACAGCAGCACCGCGGCCGAGGAGGCGTTCTGGTTTTCGCCGAAGATCTGGTTCTGGGAGCTCGGCAGCACGAGCTCGACCTGCGCGCCGGAGACGCCCTGGACACTGTTGATCGTTTCCTCGAGCTGGCCCTGCAGCGCTCGCTGGTAGGTGACCTGCTGCTGGAAGTTGCTTTCGCCGAGGTTCTGTTTTTCGAACAGCGAGAAGCCCGGCTGGGTGTTGCCGAGCAGGTTCGCGCCCGCCAGCGCCACGCGCGCCTTGGAGGACTCGTTGGCCTGAACGGCGATCGCGGTGCCGTTGTTCTGCAGCTCGTAGGCGATCCCCTGGGCGGCGAGGGTGCTCGTCATCTTCCCAGTCTGTGACGGTTCCACGCCGCTCACGAGCGTCGTGTAGCTGGGCTTGGAGACGGTGTTGACGAACAGGTAGACGAACAGGATCGACACGACGGCGGCGGCGCCGGCGATCAGCCAGCCGCGGGGGGTGAGCCTGGAAACGAGTGCGGCGGTGGGCATCGATCAGACCTGCGTGCTGAAGATGCTCGTGGCCGCTTCCGTGGCCTTTGTGCGGATCTGCGATGCCAGTTCCATCGCCATCTGGGCGTTCTCGACCGTCACGACGGCGCTCTCGGGGTCGCTGACGTTCCCGGTGGCGAGCGCCTGCGAGGCGCTGGAGCCGCTGTCCTGGGTCTTCTCGAGCGAGGAGATCGCTTCGGTGAGCTCGCCGCCGAAGCCGCCCGCTTCGCCGCCGGTGCCCACGCCGCCGGACTGACCGGCCTGGGTCGCGGCTTCCGTCGAGCCCAACGACAGGCTTCCCAGTCCACCGACCGGCGGGACGATCACTTGAGCAGCCCGAGGGTCGAGGTGAACATCGACTTGGCCGTCTGCATGGCGGTCACGTCGGACTGGTAGGACTGCGACTCGGAGATCAGGTCGGTCATTTCCGTGACGGTGCTGATGTTCGGCATCTTCACGTAGCCCTGAGCGTTGGCTTCGGGGCTGCCCGGGTCATAGACCTGCTGGTCGGGCGTGGCGTCGCTGACGATCCCGGTGACCTGGACCCCACCCGGCGGCGAGCCGGAGGCGCTGCTGTCGATCGCGCTGGAGAGAGCGCCGCCGAAGCTGCTGGAGCCGACCTGCGCGAGCTGCACCTCCTGGCGCTGGTAGGGCTTGCCGTTGGCGGCTTTGGTGGTGTCGGCGTTGGCGAGGTTCTCCGCGGTGACATCCATGCGGATGCGCTCGGCCGTGAGACCGCTGCCAGCGATGCCGATGGCGTCGAACAGTGCCATCAGGCAGTCGGCGACCCCATCGCCGAGCGCAGGATGTCGTTGCGAGCCCCCATGACCTGCGTGAGCGCCTGGTAGTCGAGACCGTTTTCTGCGAGCTTCGCGGATTCCTGATCGACGCTGACGGCTTCGCCGTTCGGCCCGGCTTCCACCGCCTTGGTTTCGGTCTGGAACTGAAGTTCTTCGGGCGATTCGCCGGTGCTGACGGCGCTCTGCAGCGCGGACTCGAAGCTGACTTCCTGGGGCTTGTAGCCGGGCGTGTCGGCGTTGGCGATGTTGTTCGTGAGCGCCGTCTCACGCTGCCAGGAGCCGCGCATGGCAGCCTGCAGCAACTGCTGGGTGGAGTCGACGAGAGCCATGGCTCCCGTGATCGGCGCCGGCCGGCGGATCTTTAGAGGCTCCTCGCGGCGACGGCTGCGGATGCGAGCTACGCGCTGCGATCCAGGCGCGGCCTGCGACGCAGCTGGCCGGCGTAGCCGTCGGCCGCCCGTCGGCCGCGCGCGGTCGTGGCGACGTCCGACAGCAGCGTCTCGCGCACGCGTAGGAGCTCGATGCGCGTGCGCTCGTGAATCATCCGTGCCCGTTGCAGCAGCGCAGCAGCAGCCACCGGCGGCTGCGCCGGCAGACCGGCGATCAGCTCCTCCCAGCGCGCGCCGAGCGCGGCGAGACGATCGATCTCCCCGGAGCCGGCGAGCTCCAGCTCGAGCTCCGCGTGCTCGGCGATCGCCTCGTAGCGGCGCAGCAGGGCCTCGGGGCTCCCGTCTGGCACCGGCGGGCGGCTCACCCGCCCTCCACCTCGGCCACGACCTGACTCCAGGCGTCGCGCAGCTCACCCAGCAGCTCGCCGACCGCTTCCACCTTGCTCGGGTCCTGGCTCATGCGGGCGGCATTCAGGTGGGAGAGCGAGAACAGGTAGATCGCGTGCAGGCGCTGCGGGATCTCGCCCTGCTCGAAGTCGAGCGTGCTGTCCAGGTGGCGGATGATCCGCTCGGAGTTGCGCAGCGACTTGTGCGCGCGCTCGACTTCGCCGTCGCCCATCGCAACGGCGGCCTGGCGCAGAAAGCGGCGCGCACCGTCATAGAGCAGCACCACGAGCTGTCCGGGCGTCGCCGCCAGCACCGTGCCCCTGCGGTAGGCGGCGTGAGAGGCTGCGACGTTGTTCATCTCGCTTCCATGATCGGCGCGCGGCGGAAAAAGCTGAGAGCTGGCGCTCGCCGCGCACTCGAGCAGCGGGCGCTCACTACACGCCGGACTTGCTCAGCGATTCGGACTGTTCGGTCAGCCAGTTGCCCTGCGCCGTGTTTTTGGAGATCACGGCTTCCAGCGCCGCATACGTCGCCTGGAGAGCTTTTTCGCGCTGCACGAGCATTTCGTTCATCGTCTTGATCTGACTGCTCAGCTCGGTGATCTGGGCGCTGTCTCCGTTGACCCTGGCTTCGATCGTTCCACCGGGACCGCCGGCGTTTTCGACCAGCCCCTGGACCTTCTGCGACCACTGCTCGAGCATCTTCTGGGCGCCGGCCGAGTTCGACTGGATGGCTTCCGCGAGCTTGGTCGGGTCGAGCGTGAGCAGTCCTTCGATCGAGGCCTGCGAGGATTCCCCGCCGCCGCTGGCGGCACCCGTGCCGATGCCGATGTTGAACGGGCTCGACATTTCGCCTTCCAGCCCCGCGATCGGTTCGTACATGGTGTCGCGCAGACCGTCGAGCAAGCTCGAGAGTTCCACGTCGCCGAACAGGGTCCCCGTGGCGTATTCGCTCGTGTTCTGCACCTTTGCCACAGGACGGGTGTTGAGCTGTGTCTGGATCGCTTCGACCGTCGAGTTGTAGAGCTTGACGAACGCCTGCACCTGGGCTTCCACAGCGCTGGTGCTCGGGCCGGGAGCCTGGACGTCGATCGTCACCGGGCCGGTGGGGGTCAGGCCGCCCAAGGTCAGCGTGACGCCGGCGATCGCGTCGGTGACCGTGTTCGAGCTGGAGCTCCCAGCCACCCCGTCGACCTTGAATTCGGCGTCCTGGCCTTCCTTCGCCGTTTCCGCCACTTCGACCAGGGATCCACCGGGGGCGCTGACTTCCATGAGTTCGCCGCCCGCAGTGCCGGTGGCACGACTCGACAGCACCACGGTTTCGCCTTCGAGCACCGCCGCATAGACGGTGGCGGTGCTGTCGGAGTTGATGGCTCTGGCGAATTCCTTGGCGCTCTCGCCGGCTTTGATCTCGAATTCCTTGCCACCGATCGTGACCGTTTCTTCGCTCGCGGGACTCGTGAACGTGAAGGTGCGCTGCGCGGAGTTGGCGAGCTGCGTGACTTCGACCTCGTAGCCGCCGACGCCGGCACCCGAGGTGGTGGCGGCGCTCACCCGCGCCGGTTCGTTGGAGGTGACCGTCTGCGAGTCTTCGAACAGGGCGGGGAGGCTGAATTCGGAGACCGCGAGCGCGAGCTGGCGCAGGCTGCTCTGGATGCTCTGAAGCTCGGTCTGCCCGGCCTTCAGCTTGTCCTCCTGATCGGTCAGGTGCGTCACGGGCTCGCGTTCGGCTTCCATCAGCGCGCCGATGATCTTGGACGTTTCCAGACCGGAGGCCAGCCCCGAGATCGTGATCGGAGAGCCGGCTGTGGAGCCGACGCCGAGCGATGAGGTGGACATCGAGCCGGCCTAACCCAGCGGCTCGCCGGCGGCCAGCGCGATCGCCTCGGCGATCGTGAGCGTTCTCACGGCGTTGCCCTCGCGGTCGTGGATCGCGATCTCCGTGGGCTGTCCCGCTCCCGCGGCGAGGAAGCGCACGTGCTGGCCGCTTTCGCGAAGCTGCGTCTCGATCCGGCTCGCCGAGGCGATCCGGTCGAGCACCTCAGGCGGCGGGCCGCCCCTGCTGACGGCGAGCGCGAGTGTGGTCTCGTCGGCTGTCAGCTCCGATGCGAACACCACGATGCCCTCGGTGCTGCTGTCTGCGGTCGGCATGTCAGTCAATGACCCCAAAGGGCCGTTTATAGGCAGGCTCGGCGAGCTCATATAGCGTTTTCTCCCTGAAAACAATTGGCGCGGTCCAGTCCCTGGGCCGCCTCGCGCTTACGTTCACCGCTGTCATCGACGCGGGTCGGAGAAACTTGAAGAATCGTCCGCGAGTGCGACACGCCTTGCGCGAATCGAACGCGCGGCGGCGGGCGGGCGCCGAGACGGCAGTGTGCGCGGGGGCAGAGCCTGGGGGACGGAGAACCATTGCCTTGCCCAGGTGATCGACCACACGCGACGATGTCTGAGCGACTCCCGACGATGTCTGAGCGTCTCCCCGCGGGGCGCGCGCGCCCGCGCACGCGCCAAGAATCGGGCCCGGCGGCGGCAGGGGATATCGCGGCGGCCTCGAATCCACTGCCGATGGCAATCGTCACAAAGCGCGCAGCCAGGGCACCCGCGGCCGAGGTGCTGGCGACGTGGAACGAGTACAGGCTCACCGGAGATCGTGAGATACGCGACCGGCTGGTGTTCATGTTCATGCCGATGGTGCGCTACATCGTCTACCGCAAGGTCCGCGAGGTGCCGGCGCAATGCGAGGTGGACGACTTCCTGTCGTGCGGCCTGGAGGCGCTGATCCGCTCGATCGAGCGCTACGACCCCGACAAGGGCGCAACGCTCGAGCAGTACGCGTGGACGCGCATCCACGGCGCGGTGCTCGACGAGCTGCGCCGCCACGACTGGGCTCCCCGCTCGCTGCGCCGCGACGAGCGGGCGATCAACGGCGCGCGCGAGCGCTTCGCCACCGCCTTCGAACGCCAGCCCTCGAACGAGGAGCTCGCCGCGCAGGTGGACATGACCCCGACCGAGCTGCGCAAGCGCCTCGACCAGGTAGCGCTGGCGGAGGTGGGCTCGCTCAACCGGATCGTGCGCTCGGACGAGAGCGCCACGATCGAGCGGATCGACACGCTGGAGAGCTCAGACGAGGACTGCGATCCGATCGTGCAGGCCGAGCGCAAGGAAGCCAAGGCGCGCTTTCGCAAGGCCTTCGCCCGCCTCTCCAAGCAGGAGCGCGAAATCGCGGTGCTGCTGTACGTCGAGGACTGGAACCTGCGCGAGATCGGCGAACGCATCGGCGTGTCCGAGAGCCGCGTCTCGCAGATCCACACGCAGCTGCGCCGGCGCCTGTACGAACAGCTCTCCAGCGAGCTGCCGCTGTTCACCGCCGTCGGCTGAGCGCCCGCCGTCGGTTGAGCGCCGCGCCGGCCTCAAGAATCCCCCGTCCCGGTCGAACACCCGAGGGAGATGGATCTCGGCCTTTACATCGCCGCGTCGGGCATGGTCGCCGAGCAGGTCCGCCAGGACCAGCTGGCCAACGACCTCGCCAACGCCTCAACGCCCGGCTTCAAGCCCGACGAATCGACCCAGCACAGCTTCGGGGCGGTGCTGATGGCCAACACCGAGGGCGGCGCCGCGGTCGGCTCGGTCAACGAGGGCGTGGCCCTGGGCAAGGCCTATACGAACATGACGCCCGGCTCGATGCAGGAAACGGGCGAACCGCTCGACTTCGCGATCCAGGGCAGCGGCTTCTTCGCGGTCAAGACGGCTCAGGGCGTGCGCTACACGCGCGACGGACAGTTCACGACCTCCTCTGCGGGCGTGCTCACCGACACCAACGGCGATCCCGTCCTCAATCAGCGCGGAGCGCAGATCAAGGTCAGCTCGACGGGCACCGTGCCCGCCAGCTCGGTCGGCGTCTTCGAAGTGCCCGGCGCGGTGAAGCAGGGCGAAGACCTGTACACGGGCACCGCCGCGGGCAAGCCCACCGGCACCGTGCGCCAGGGATCGCTCGAGGGCTCCGGCGTGGACACCGCGAAGGTGATGGTCGAAATGATCACCTCGCTGCGCAGCTTCCAGTCGGGCCAGCAGGCGGTCCAGGCGATCGGCGAGACGCTGCAGGAGGCGGCGTCTCAGGTCGGCTCGATCAGCACCGGCTGATCCCGCGGCTCAAGTCCCCCCGGGGGCGGCCGATCACTGGGACGAAAAGCTCCGAGTCGGGCTGGACCGCCATGCGGAAAGCCCGACCCGCCGAGGACCACGAACACAGGACGGGCTGATGCTCGAAGGTCTCTATTCCGCAGCAGCAGGCATGGAAGCGCAGCAGGAACAGCTCAACGCGATCGGCAACGATCTCGCGAACCTGTCGACGAACGGCTACAAGTCCGAGCGAGTCGCGTTCAAGGACCTGCTCTACAACCCGGTGAACATCGCCGGTACCGTCACCACCGACGGCTCGGGCGCGAGCGCACAGACGATCGGGCGCAGCGAAACGCAGGGCGCGATCGCGGAAACGGGCGATCCCCTGAACATGGCGATCGAAGGCCCCGGCTACTTCGAGGTCACCCTCGCCAACGGGCAGAAGGCGCTCACGCGCAACGGCGACTTCGGCGTCGACGCGAACGGCACGATCACCAACGCGGAAGGCAACCGGCTCTCGCCGCCGATCAAGCTGCCCGCGGGGGTCACCCCCAGCGAAGTCGCGATCTCCTCCGACGGCACGGTCACCGCCGGCGCCCGCAAGCTGGGGCAGGTCAAGCTCGTGACGGTGACCTCGCCCGAACACCTGCTGGCCGACGGCAGCGGAACGCTGACGCCAACCAAGGCCAGCGGCGCGCCGCACCCCACCACGGGCAAGATCCACCAAGGCGCCCTGGAGGCCTCCAACGTGAACATGGCCAGCGAGATGGCGCAGATGGTGAGCACCCAGCGCGCCTACCAGATGAACAGCTCGGCGATCCAGACGGAGAGCCAGATGATGTCGATCGCCAACCAGTTGAGGCCGCCGGGGTCATGAGCATCGAAGCCGCCACGGGATCCACCGGACTGCCGATCGTCAACCAGGCGACCGAGCCCGAGTGGGTTCGCAAGGGCTCGGCTGCCACCCAGAAGGCCTACCAGAGCGCGCTGTCCTTCGAAGAGACGCTCGTCGAACAGCTCTCGCAGTCGCTCGCGAGCACAAGTGGCCTCAGCGGCGAATCCGAAGGCCAATCGGGCTCCGAAGAAGGCGGCTCCTCGAGCAGCGGCGCGGGCGGCTCTCAGCTCTCCTCGATGCTGCCGCAGGCGCTCACCACCAGCGTCATGGACGCCGGCGGGCTTGGTCTGGCGGCACAGATGACCCGCAATCTCGAAGGCGTGCAGTCCGCCGCACAGACAAAGACCACAGGCGGCTCCAGCGCATGAGATCCGCTCCGCTGGCAACGCGCGAGGGCTTCCAGCGCGACCGCGCGCTCATTGCGGACGTGCTCGAGCATCTCGACGCGCAGCTCGCCTCGGCGCGGAGCCTGCTGGGGGTCGTGCTCGAGCAGGGAGCGGCGATTCGCGCGCGCGACGTGCACACCGTCGTGCGCCTGGCGGGCATCCTGCGCGGGGAGATGGGCCGCCGCCAGATGCTCGAGGAGCAGCGCGCGAGCCTGCTGGCGCGCAGCGGCGAGCGACTGGGCGTGCCGGCCGAGTCCGTGACGCTGGGGCTGCTGAGCACGCTGATGGACGACGCCGGCTCCGAGCGCGCGAGCGCGCGCAGCGCCGAGCTGCGAGGCCTGCTGCACGAGCTCCAACGCGAGCACTCCTGCAACCGGGCGCTGATGCAGATCGAGCTCGGCTTCCTCGACCACCTGATGGGCATGCTCTCGCTCGACGGGGTCAACGGCTACGACACCCACGGCTCCTCCAGGGCGATCACGCGCTCACGCCCGCACGGCGCCCTGCACGTCCTCGACCTGCGCGCCTAACGCCATGCCGATCCCTTCATTGCAAGGACTGCAGACCGCGCTCAGCGGCCTGATCGCCGAGCAGACGGCGATGGACACGACCGGCAACAACATCGCCAACGCGAACACGGAAGGCTACACGCGCGAGACGGCGCTGCTGGAACCGCAGCAGCCGCTCACGATCTCCGCGCTGTCCTCGAACACGGGCCTCGGCGCGCAGCTCGGCACCGGCGTCAGCGTCACAACGATCACCCGCGTGCGCAACGACTACCTGGACGCTCAATACCGCTCCCAGAACAGCTCGCTGAGCGCCGCGACCGCCGATGCGGAAGTGCTGGAACAGGCCCAGAGCGCATTCAACGAACCCTCCAGCGCCGGCATCGCCAGCCAGCTCTCGAACTTCTGGTCGGCGTGGAACAGCCTGGCCACCTCGCCCACCAGCGAAGCGGCCAAAGAGGCCGTGGTGGCGGCAGGCGAACAGCTGGCCACGACGGTCAACCAGCTCAGCGGGCAGCTCGCCACGATCTCCAGCCAAGTCAGCGAACAGTACGAAGCGCTCACCGGGCCGTCGGGCGAAGTCGCGAGCATCGCCGAACAGGTCGCGCAGCTCAACGGTCAGATCAAGCTCTCCGAAGAAGCGGGAACGCCGCCCAACGAGATGCTCGACCGTCGCGATCTGCTGCTGGACAAGCTCTCCAGCCTGGCGAACATCACGGTCACCGAAGAGCCCGACCACACCGACACGGTGAGCTTCGGCGAAGCGGCCAAGCCGCTGGTGCAAGGTACGAAAGTCAACTGGCCCCAGGAACTCACCGAATCCTCCGGCGGGCGGCTCGGCGCGCTGCTCGCGCTGAGAGGCCCCCAGGGCGCCCTGACCCAGCTGCAGACGGGGCTGGACGGCGTCGCACAGACGCTCGCGAGCACCGTCAACGAACACCTCGCCAAGCCGTTCTTCTCAGGCGTTGGCGCCGCCACGCTGGCGGTGGCCGTCAAGTCCGCCGAAGTCCAGGCCTCGGGGACCGAATTCGCGGGCGACAACAAAGTGGCCCAGGCAATCGCCGCGCTGCGCGGCGGCGCCGCCGAACAGGACTACGCGGCGCTCGTCGAGAAGGTCGGCAACGACGTACAGACGGCCAAGAACGACGAGAGCAACCTGCAGACGACGGTCACGGCGATCAGCGACCAGCGCCAGAGCGTCTCAGGCGTGTCGCTCGATGAAGAAATGACCAACCTGATCACCTTCCAGCGCGGCTACCAGGCATCGGCGCGGACGCTGACGGCGATGAGCGAAATGCTGGAAACCCTGATCGAGCACACCGGCGTGGTAGGGCTGTAGGCGATGAGCGACCGGATCACACCCGCGATGGTCACGAGCGCGACGCTCAACGACCTCAACTCCTCGCTGGCCGCGATGTCGCGCACGACCGACGAACTGTCCTCCGGCAAGACGATCCTCGAACCGTCGGACAACCCGTACGGCGCCAGCCAGGTGATCGACCTGCAGAGCCAGCTCGACGGGTTGAGCGCCTACGAAAGCAACGCCCAGGACGGGATCGCGTGGGAGAACGTGGCCAGCAGCGCCATGGCGAACATGAACGAAGTCACCGGACGCGTGCGCGAACTGCTGGTGCAGGGCGCCAACGGCACCTACAACGAGAGCGACCTGGAAGCGATGGCGCTGCAGGTGGAACAGCTGACCGAAAGCATCAAGCAGGACGCCAACACGCAGTACGCCGGCCAGTACGTCTTCTCCGGCACCGCGACCACGACGGCGCCCTACGAACAGGGTGAAGACGACGAATACAAGGGCAACGCCGAAAGCGTGAGCCGCGCGGTCGGGCCGGGAGCATCGGTGACGATCACCACCAACATCTCATCGCTGCTCGGAAACGGCGAAGCCTCCGAAGACGGCAAGCTGCTCGACACGCTGCGGACGATCGCGAAGACGATGCGCAGCGGCACAGCCGAAGCCCGGAGCGAACTCGGCGACGCCGACCTGCAGAAACTGGAAGCGAACATGCAAGCGCTGCGGGGGCTGCAGGCGACCGCGGGCAGCGCCACCGACCAGCTGCAGACCGCCCTGACCCGCAACGAAGATCTCCAGACATCGATCACCGGCGCCCTCACCAGCGTCGACGGCACGAACATCGCGACCGCGTCGATCGCGTACTCGAATGAGCAGGCCGCCTATGAGGCCGCGTTGCGCGCCGCCGCGACGATCGTCCAGGAATCCCTGCTGAACTTCCTGCAGTAGAAGAACACCAAGGAGACGCAAGCATGTCCGTAAAATTCCAGAGCATCCGTTTCGGCGCCGTCGAGATCGACGAGCAGGACGTGATCGAGTTCCCGTTCGGGTTGATCGGCCTCGGCGGCCTGCACTACGCGCTGATCGACCGCAACCCGGGAACCGGCTTCCTGTGGCTGCACGCCGTCGACAACGCAGCGCTGGCGCTGCCCGTCGTGAGCCCGCAGCAGTTCTTCTCGTCCTTCTCGCTCGAGATCGCGCCGGAGGACCGCGAGCGCACCGGGATCGAGGACGCGGAGCCGGCCGAGCTGTACGTCACCGTGCGCGCGATGCCCGACCCGCTGGACATCACCGCCAACCTCCGCGCCCCACTCGTGATCCGCGAGGGTCGCGGCTATCAGGTGATCAACGTCGACGAGGACGCTCAACTGCAGGCGCCGCTGTTCGCGCTGCCCACGCAGTCGCAGATTGCTTCATAATCGGCCTCGATGCTGATCCTGACGCGTCGTCCTGGAGAGCGCGTCGTCATCGGCGACGACATCCTCGTGACGGTGATGGGCGTCAGCGGCCACACGGTTCGGCTCGGCATCGCCGCGCCGGAGGGAATCCCGATCTACCGCGAGGAGATCTGGTTGGCGGTCATGGAGGAGAACCGCGCAGCCGCCGAGGCGAACGCCGACGCGCTGCCCGCGAAGCCCCCCACGGACCCGCCCACGGATCCCTGAGCGGTGGTTGATCTGGCTCTGCCGGCGGTATAGACTCGCGACGGTCCAGGGGTCATCCCTGGAGCGCGGCAGTGCGCCTCCCGGTGAGGCGGACCCGCCGTCGGCGACTCACGTCGACCACGAGCCCGTCGCAGCAGCCCATAGGGCGCCTCCCGCCGGCCAAAGAGGGAGGAGACATCAAGCATGCGACCCATGCGAGGTTCCAGGGAGCGGGCGAAGCTGGCATCAAGAGTCGGAGGGGTGCTCGCGCTCATCGCCGTGGCGCTCGCGGCCACAGCCGGCAGTGCGCTGGCCGCGAAGGTCAACATCGTCAGCCAGTCCGGGCCGCCGCCGGGGAACATCCCGAGGAGCACGGCCTACTTCACGACGATCCAGGCGGCCGTCAACGACGCGACAAAGGGCGACTGGGTGCTGATCGAGCCGGGCGTGTACGACGAAGAAGTGAAGGTCGAGCCCGGACACGAAGACATCTACATCAGGGGCATGAACCGCAACACGGTGGTGATCGACGGCAAAAACGAACCGTGCAAACACTCGCCCTGCCCAGAAGGCAGCAACGGCATCGAAGTGTTCGAGACCAGCAACGTGTGGATCGAAAACCTGACCGTCGCGAACTTCGACCGCGAAGGCGTCAACGGCGCGGGCGGCAACGAGATCTGGTGGAACGGAGGCGCCGAGTCTCACAAAATCGGGGCCAAGGGCTGGTACGGAAGCTACCTGACCGCCTACGACACGGGCTTCGACGGCGGCTACGGGATCTTCACCAACAACGAGATCGACGGCTCCTGGGAAAAGATCTACGCCTCGGGGTTCAACGACTCGGGCATGTACATCGGCGCCTGCCAGGAATGCAAGGCGCGCGTGAGCGAAGCGGTGATGGAAAACAACGCGCTCGGCTACTCCGGCTCCAACGCCGGCGGCAAGCTGATCATCGAAAAGTCCAAGTTCGTCCACAACACGGACGGCATCGCTCCCAACTCGGAAAACCCGGGTGACGGGCCACCGCCACAGGACGGGCAGTGCCACCGCCAAAACGTGGAAGACCCGAACCCGACGCCGCACATCGCGAGCACCAGGATCAAGCGCTGCACGATCATCCGCGACAACACGATCAGCGAAAACAACAACCTGACGGTACCGGCCAACACGTCGGCCGCAGCTGCCCCGTGGGGTACTGGGGTCGAGCTCCCGGGCGACTATGCAGACCTGATCGAACACAACGAAATCGAGGGCAACCCGACGGACGGCGTGCTCGCGTTCGAGTACCCCAACCCGTTCCCGCCCGAAGCGGACACGATCTACTTCCAGCTGGCCGGGAACGAGGTGGCAGACAACGTGTTCGCCGCCAACGGCTACGCGGGCGGGACGTTCGCGGGCGACGTGATGCTCGAGGGCGGCCTGTTCGGGAGCCAAGAATCGACGAACAACTGCCTCAGCGCCAACACGTTCACCGACGCCACCTACCCGGCGGACATCGAAGGCATGTGGGGCTGCCAGAACAAGCACACCCCCAACGCGGACATCGGCTATTCGTCGGAAGAACCGTTGAAGCCGATCGAATATCTGCTGGAATTGCAGTACGTCTCAGAACACAGGGAAGAATTCGCCGAAGTCAAAGGGCAGCCTGCGCCGCCGGCACAGGAAACGATGCCCAACCCGTGTGAAGGGGCGCCAAGAGACCCGCTGTGCCCATGAGCGCCTGGCTTGCGCGCACCTGAGCTCGGACAGGACGACCGCCGCCGCTCTCCTGCAAGGGGGGTGGCGGCGGTGCCGGGTAGACGTCGTCAGCCGTAGTAGCGGGCTATGACCTGCAACTGGCTGACGATGTCGTACCCGAAGACGAGGACGATCAACGCGGCGCCCGCCACGGGGGCCCAGCGGCGCCCCGCTCCGCGCACCGCCAGGGTGAACACTGCCCCCATCAGGGGGAGCAGGGGAAGCAGGTAACGCGGCTCGCCGAATGCAGGGCTGTGATGCAAGGCGTCGCTGTCATAGGAGTCGGCACCGATCAGTACGAGCAGCCCCAGCACGATCGCGATGTAGACGGCGAGCTCCGGCAAGCGCCTGCGCAAGGCGTTGCGTCGGACGACGACCCCACGTACGAACAGCGCGGCGACCAGGGCCGCCGGCAGTAGAGCTACGTTGTCGACCCACGTGGGGAACATCGTGTCCATCCAGCCATAGAAGCCGACGGAGCGGTCGAACCAGATGTCCTTGTAGGTCGCAAGCCCCTCGAAGTAGTGGGTCATGCCCGGTAGGCGCGGTAGGTAGAACTGCCATATGTAGCTGAGCGTGTGGAGCAGTTCTTCCGGGGCGAGCAGGCTTCCGCCGTTGGAAGCGATTCCCAGCGTCTGGTGATTCGACAGGACGTTGCGGAGCACGTAGAGGGCAACGGGAGAGGCTCCGATCACGGCGGCGAGCAACGGCAGACGGAGGGCGACGCGACCCCGGGCCCTCGCTTCGCGCACCGCGAGCACGACCAACCCTGCGTACACGCCGAATGCAAGGCCAACGAAGTTGAGCTTCGTGAGGAAGCCGACGGCGATGAACATCCCCAGGACGATCGCGAGACGCCGCGTGAGCCCGCGCCGGAACGCTCGCGCGAGACAGTAGAAGACGGCCGCCGAGACCGCGATCAGCATCGAGTCGGGGTTCACGCTGCCGGACATGAACCCGAGCAGCGGCTGCAGGGCGACCGCGAGCGCGCCGACGGTGGCGGCCCACGGCGAGCGTGGCAGGATCTCGCGAAGGAAGAGGAAGGCGAACAGCGCCGTCATCGCCCCGAACAGCGCGCCGAGGAGCCGCATCAGTTGCAGCTCGACGAGTATGTTGCCGCGAGCGAGCAGATAGGGGATCGCCTGAATCGTGTAGTAGAGGGGCGGCTCGGCGGTGGCGATGCCGGCTTCACCGGAGCCCCTGCGCGAGGCCCCTGCGTGGTCGGCTTCGATCAGGGCCCGCTGCTCCGCCTCCGAGGAGATCGATGTCGACTGCGGCGAGTGGAGCACTTCTCCCGCGCGCAGGCCCCCAAGCACGAGGTTCTCCTGCGTGGAGTAGTTCCCGTTCTGCTGCCCGTTTTCGGGCAGGCTGCCGTTTTCGACGATCTGCTCGACATACGCGAAGTGGTCGGCCTCGTCCTTGCCCTCGAACGGGGGGACTATCAGCGACCAGGTGACCGCGTTCAAGAGCGCGATCGCGGCACAAACCCAGGCGGCGGTGGGAACGCGCCTGAGCAGCGCACTCGCACGTCTCGGCTGCCGGCGCTCCACACGCCTGACCCGTGCACGCACGATCGGCGAGCGCACGGCGAGCGCCAACCGACTCATGAGAGCTCCCGGAGCGCGAGCCCGCCCGCAAGAATTCCGACGGCGGCCACCATCGCGGCGATCAGCAACACGATCCACGTTCCGCTGAAGGCACGGCCCAGCCCCATGTGCCTTGCAACCGGCAGGATGCGCGACCACCAGGACCCCTGGCCCGCGCCCAGGTATTCGATGTCGAGCCGACCGCTGAGCTTTCCGCCGTCAGGCGCGATCAGGGCTTCCGACGCCGGCACTTCCCTCCCCAAGAGGAACAGCGCCTCGCTGTTGGGTGAAATGTTGAAGCACACAACCACGCCCGACGCACTGTGGCGCAGCGGAGTGACTGGCACCGTCACCGACGTGCCCGACCAATCGGGATTGCGGCTGCCTTTCGCGATGGCGTGCGCGCCCGAGTAGACCGCGACCTGGATCCTCGCCCCGACGTACGCGACGATCGAGAGGCGGAGCGCCGTGGCGCCAGCCGGCAGCGTTTCGCCGGTCTGGCACGCTGCGGCATCGCCGGCGAACGCCGTCAGATAGCCGGTCGCCCTCGGCCCGGCGCGTAGAACCCGCGGCGGTGTGCGGGTGAGGGCGTAGGAGCAGACGGCGATCAGGAGCACAACGCCGACGCCGAGCGTCAACTTGACGACCCTTACAGCTCTCATGCGTTCACTTGCAGCCTCCAACGCCTCGATCCCGCTGTTTCGCCTGTCGGACGGCGTCAGTCTCTGCGACTGCCTGGAACGCGTCAAGCTCGCGATAGCCAGCTACCGCCAGACGGCCGACGTACGTCGGCGGACAGACGGTGGATACCCCGGCAAATCGCGACTATCCCGATTTGGAGAAACGGCGCGGCCGGTGGGAGACACTACGCGACAAGTGCTCGTGAAAGTGGCAATCGGCGCCGCGCGCTAGCGGGCTTCGACCAGGTCGCGAAAACGCTCGCCGCGCTCCTCGAAGTTGCGGTAGCTGTCATAGCTGGGTGCTGCGGGGGAGAGCAGCACAACGCCACCCTCTGGCGCCAGCTCGTCGGCGACGGCCACCGCCGCCCGCATGTCGACCGCGTCGATTGTTCGTGCTGGCGGCGTGCCGGCATCTCGGGCTGCCGCGAGCAGGCGCGGACCTGTCGTGGGCACGCCGATGACGGTGGCGCCAACCTCGGCCAGCGCTCTGCCGAGCTGCGTGTAGTCCTGGCCCCTGTCCTGACCACCGCCGATCAGCACGATCTCGCGGGCGGGGAAGCTCGCGAGCGCCGCCAGCGCGGACTCGGGAGTGGTCGAGATGCTGTCGTTGACCCACAGCACGCCCGCGCGCTCGACGACGGCCTCCAGCCGATGCGGCAGCGTCTGGAACCCTTCCAGCGACTCGGGTAGGGGCGGTGCGGCAACGCCCAGCGCCTCCAGCCCGCTCAGCGCCGCGCACAGGTTGAGCGCGTTGTGCTCGCCCAGCAACGGCAGCTTGGCTCCGGCAACGACCAGCTCGCGGTTGAGCGCGACACCCCCGGCGATCGAGTCCCAGCCGTCCGGCACACCGAAGCGTCTCACCTCGACTCCACGGCCGGCGATCCGCTCGCCCGCCGCCATCAGTTGCTCGTCGCGAGCATTCACGACGCCCACGCGCACGCCCGGCAGCTCGAGGAGACGCAGCTTCTCGGTCCGGTAGGCCTGCTCGGAGCCGTGCCAGTCGGTGTGCTCCTTGAACAGGTTCGTCACCAGCGCCACCTCGGGGCCCGTCTCCAAGTCGGCTGTCTGGTAGCTCGACAGCTCGAGGACGGCGATCTCGACGGGCTCCTCGTCCAGCAGGTCGAGCGCGGGCACGCCGATGTTGCCCGCCAGCCGCGCCGTTCTGCCGGCCGCGCGTGCGAGGTGGAAGGCCAGCGCAGCGGTGGTGCTCTTGCCCTTCGTGCCCGTAACGCCGATCACCCCCGCGCCGCCGCGCTCGGACAGCCACAGCGAGGTCGCCGTCGTGACCGGCACCCCCGCCTCGCGCAGCGCCAGCATCTCCGGACGGTGGATCGACACGCCCGGCGAGCGCACCACCACGTCGCAGCCTGACAGCGCCACCGCCACGTCATCGTCCGCAGCCGTGACCACCTGCGCCGCCGGTGCCCTCAGCGTCTCGCGGACGTCCTCTGGCGGAGCGGTGTCGAAGGCCGCAACGCCGATCGAAGCCCCAGGGAGGCGGCGGCTCAGCTGCTGGGCGAACGAGCGGAGCTCCCGGCCGGCGCCCCACACGCCGATCCGGGCGCCGTCAAGCTCCGAGAACCGCACGGGCATCCGCCAGCAGCGCCGCCGGCACGTCGTGCTCGTCGCTCAGCGCCAGCACCCGCTCGGGGTCGCCGGCGTCGGGTGGATACAGCGCCAGCACCTCCTCCACCAACCGCCGCACCACGCGGTGCCCGCTCCAACGAGGATCATCGGCGAGCAGGCGGATCGCCGCGAGGCTCTCCTGCTCCTCGCCCACGCACTCGAACGGCTTGTGGCCGCCCGTCGCCGTCAGCAGCGCGAAGCCCTCGAACTGGCCCTCCTCGTCGAGCAGGTCGCGACCGAAGATCTCTCTCAGGTGCGCCGGCGAGCTGAACGGCGCGAGCGCCAGGAACACGAAGCGGCACTTCGGGCACTCACAGCACCACGACTTGGCGCGCAGCGCCGGGTCGATGCGGAAGATCGCGTTGCAGCTCGTGAACGCCCGGTGGTAGCGCTCCATCCGCGCGAACGCGCGCGCGATCGCCAGCTCCGACGCCGGGCGCAGGACGGAGAACAGGCGCGGGCCGCCCGCCTCCGCGGCCGCCGCGCTCAACAGCCGCTCCGCGCGCAGCCCCTTGCTGAACTGGTGGTTGACCTCCACGCCGTCCCAGCTGACGTTGCCCGCCGACGCCGAGCGCTCGTTCGCCATAGCCACCGCGTCGAAGCCGTTCAGAGCAGCCGTGAGCAGTGCAACGCACGACACGATCGCCGTGATCGGGACGTGGCCGTTGATCGCTCCCGCCCGGTTCAGCGCTGCCAGGCCCGGGTCCAGCCGCCGCGTGGCGAGCAGTCGGGGGAGCCCCGCCACCTCCACCGTGCGCGCGATCGGCGGCGCGTCGCCCAGCGAGAACAGCGCCAGCTCCACGCTCGAGCGGCGCACGATCTCCAGCGCCACCGCCGAGTCCTTGCCGCCGCCCACAGGCACCAGCACGCGCTCGAGCGGGCCCTCCTCGCCGGCTGCCGGATCGGCGTCTGCGGTGCGTGGCCGCTGCCCAGCGGAAAAGCTCGGGCGCGGCAGGCCAGCGCGGGCGTTCGTATACGCGAGCTCCGCGAGGCCCTCCGAGTAGAGCGCCTCCTGCAGCGCCGCAGCGGCCGGTGGGGGCGCGCCCATCTCGCAGCTGACGAGGGCCGGCAGCGCGGTCTTGAAGTAACTCACACCAGCCACCCAATGCAGCAGCGAGAGCAGGCCGTCCAGTCGCTCGCGATCGACCTCGCGCACGCCGCTCTCGACCGGCAGGTCGAGCTCCTCAACAAAATAGATCTCGTCGTCCAGCGCGTAGCGCAGCGTCACATGGCCATGCGCGTCCAGCTCACGGCTGACGAAGCGAAAGGTCTGGAATGCGGTGGGATCGAACAGCGCGGGGGACTGCTTGGCATCTGCCGCCATCGGCTTAGCCTAGAGCGAACTCCTCCTGTGGCTCGGGCTCGCCCGTGAACATCCATGGGATCCGCGTGCCGATGACCGCGCCGTGGAAGCGCTTGCGCCGGCCGTACACCACCCATGTCGTGTCCACCGCGCCGTAGACCTCCTCCACGCGCAGCACCTGCGGGTGTTCGCGCGCATAGTGCAGATGCGTCAGGCCCGCGTCGTAGTCGCCCGCCAGCAGATGGCGCGCGACGACCGGCTTGGAGGGCTCGTCCACGATCTCCGGCCAGCGCGTTAGGTCCGTGTAGCCGCGCGTCGCCGACACGATCCCCAGGCTGCTCGGATGCTCCGCGTCGGTGCGGATCAGCAGCGCCAGCTCCTTCGTCGGGTAGATGAACGTGTCCGCCACGAACACCTCGCGGAAGTAGCGCTCCGTCACCAGGTGCACGTGCAGGTGCGCGCTGCACTGCACCAGGAACGTGTCCCGCCCATCGCGCACCTGCTCGATCGCCCCCAGCAGGTCTTCCACCAGAACGATCCGCACGTCCGCCAGGCCCTGGAACTCCAGGTAGCGGCGCAGCGCCGCCTCGTGGCAGGTGCCCGACGGCCCCAGCGTGATGAACGTCGGGCGCGTCATCACGCATCCACCCTCGGGTTCGCCGGCGCCTCGTCAAGCTCGTCGTCAGGCAGCGACTCGATCGTCATACCCTCCGGCAGCGACTCCATCAGCTCGTCCTCCATCCTGCACGTCGCCTCGATCAGCAGGTCGAACAGCGCCGCCGTGAATTCCGGCGGCAGCTGCAGCACCACGCCGCGCTCGCGGTAGCGCTGACGCACCGCCGCCACGCGATCCGGCTGCATCATCGGGATGTCGTGTCCGCGCTTGTACAGCGCTATTTCGCGGCACACCTCGAAACGTTCGCCCAGCAGCCGCGTGATCTCCTCATCCAGCCCGTCCAGCCTCTGCCTGAAAGACTCCAGGCCGCCCATCGCACACCTCCTCTGTTCTCAGCAGTCCGCCAGCGAATGCATAGCTGCAGGCGGCCAGCGTGTCCAATGCGTAGCCGCCCTCCTGCACGACGCACACCGGCATGCCCGCCGCCGCGAGCAGCCGCCCGATCCGGGCGAAGATCTCCGGTGGGAAGTCCCAGCACCCATGCGGGTCGCCCGCGACCGTGTCATAGCCCAGCGACAGCACGAGCGTCTCGGCCTGCTCGACCAGCGCATCGAGCGAGCCGGCAAGCGCGTCGAGGTAGGACTCCTCGCGGGGCGCGCTCGCGAACTCCACGACCTGCTCGCGCTCACAGCACGGCTGCGCGGAGCGTGACGGGATGTTGACCACCGGCCACGAGTGCAGCGAGTGCAGGCTCGTGTCGGTCATGCGCTCCACGATCGCCGCCGTGCCGTTCGGGTAGTGGATGTCCAGGTCGAGGATCCCCACGGGCCCCGAGCCCGCTGCCCGCAGCGTGTGCGCCGCCGCCGCCGCGTTGTTCAGATAGCAGTAACCGCCCAGCCACCTCGGTCCCGCGTGATGCCCCGGCGGGCGGCACAGCGCGTACGTGTAGCGGTTGCCCTCGGTAAGGAGCTTGGCGGCCGCGATCGCCGTGCGCACGCCCTCGTAGGCGACCGCCGCGATGTCTGCGCACACAGGCGTGTCGGGCGCCATCCCCGGCGCCGCGAACGCGGACATCAGCACCGACTCGCTCGAGGGCGCATGCGCCAGCGCAGTCAGGTAGTCGCGGTCGTGCAGCGTGCTCACCGTCCGGTCGAGCTCCTCCTCGCCTACCCGTGCGCAGGAGACGCTGACTCGCGGGTGGCGCATCAGGCCCGCCCGCAGCTCCCGCAGCCGCCGGTCGTCGTCGTGACCGCGCATCCAGCGCCCGTGCTCGTCGCGTATCCACGGCTGAGCGTCGCAGCCGCTTCGCTGCTCGACGATCAGCATCCCGCTCACGACAGGATCCTGCGCATCCGCGGGCCGTTGGCCGCGAAGCCGTTGTCCAGGTAGAAGGACTCCGTTGAGGCGAAGCGGGCGAAGCTCTCGCGCGGCAGGCCGACCTCCACGCGCTCCAAGCGCTTGGCGCGCGCGAGCTCGAACAGTGCCTCCAGCAGGTCGTTTCCCACCGACCTGCTGCGCCACTGCCGCTGGACCCACAGATCCTGGATCAGCGCGTAGGAGCCCGGCACGTGGATCGCCATCTGCCAGCTTGCCGCCAGCACCCCCACCAGGTCCGCGCTCGCCTCCGCGACGAGCACCGCGCCCGCCCACGGGCTCACGATCAGGGTGCTCGCGGCGTCCTGCATCGCCAGAGGCGCGCCCGGCGTGCCGTCCAGCTCGAGCAGGAGCTCACGCACCGCCGCCGCGACCGCCGGCGCGTCGGCCAGGACCGCGCGACGGACCGTCCACGCCCGCGCGGGCGGGCCGTTCGCCGGCGGCTCCGAGCTCACAGACATGCTCGCCGACGAGGTCTCGCTCATGGCGCCCCCGCCACCTCGTAGGAGGGCTCGAGCTCGACCGTCCACGCGTCCGGCGAGGCGCTGCCAGCGACCGCCTGCGCGATCGCCGCCATCGGCGCGCGCGCCTTCAGCAGGATCTCGTCGAACTCCTCCACCGGGTCCGACTGCGTCACGATCGCCCCGCCCGCGCCGATCGTGGTGGCACCCGCCCGGATCACGATCGTGCGGATCACGATCGACAGGTCGACGTTGCCGTCCAGGCCGAAGTAGCCCAGCGCCCCCGAGTACACCCCGCGCGCCTCGCGCTCGATGTCGTCGATGATCTCCATCGTGCGCAGCTTCGGCGCACCCGTCATCGAGCCGCCCGGGAAGCACGCGCGCACGCAGTCCACAGGGCTGCGGCCCGCCGCCAACAGGCCCGTGATCGTCGAGGTCAGCTGGTGCACGGTTCTGTAGCGCTCGCCCGCCATGAACTCCGACACGCGCACGCTGTCCACCTCGCACACGCGCCCCAGGTCGTTGCGCAGCAGGTCCACGATCATCAGGTGCTCAGCGAACGTCTTCTCGTCGCTCAGGAGCTCCGCGCGGATCTGCTCGTCGCGCTCCTGGTCGGGCGAGCGCGGGGCCGTCCCCTTGATCGGGCGCGCCTGCACGCGGCGCTCGCGATCCACCGACAGGAAGCGCTCCGGCGAGGAGCTCACGACGGCCATCTCGCCGAGCTTCAGATAGGCCGCGAACGGCGCCGCGTTCGAACGGCGTAGCTGGCGATAGAGGCTCCATGGATCCGGGCTCTCCGAGGTGGAGATCTGGTCGGTGAGGCAGACCTCGTAGGACTCGCCGGCCGCCAGCGCCGCCTGGCAGCGGGCGATGTCCGCGAGGTACTGGCGCCGCCCGCGCCCGCAACGGAACGTCACCGGTGCGATCGGCTCCTCGCCGCTCGCCGCCTCGCGCTCCGCCGATAACGGCACCGCCGCGTCGGACGGCTGGGAGAGCAGGTCGCGCACCAGCAACTCCGCGTCGCTCAGCCAGCGCTCCGCCTCGAAATCCTCCTCGCCCGAGCAAAGCGCCAGCACATACGTGCGCTTGGCGATGTGGTCCACCGCCACCACGCGGTTCGCCAGCATCATCGCCGCGTCCGGCATGTCCGAGCGGTGGACGTTGCGCGAGCCGCAGTCGGCCTTGCACTCATAGCCGAGATAGCCCACGAAACCGCCGATCAGCCCCTCCGCGAGATCCTCCGGAGGCTCGATCGCGCCGGCGGCCAGCTCGCGCTCGAGCGTGTCGAAGATCGACTCGTGCACGACCGTGGTCTGCTCGCCGCGGCGGATCGTCACCGCCGACTCCTCCACGTCGTACTCCAGCAGGCAGTGACCCTCGCCCATCGTCGTGCCCATGTACGAGCACTGCGCCAGTCGCGTCGGCGCATCGGCGCTGTCGAGCCAGAAGGCGTAGTCCGCAGCACCGAACAGGCGCTCGAACACGAGCTCCGTCGATGGTTCCCCCTCGATCGCGCGCACCTGCAGGCGCATGGGCGCAGGCGTGGATCGTGGAGCGGGAGCGGACGGCGTCTGCGATGGCGTCATCAGCCTGCGCGCCCCAGGCGCGCGCGCCGGCTTGTGGTGGTGCGCCAGCGCGTAGAAGTTCTCGATCAGCACGCGGCCGTACTCCGTGGAGATCGACTCCGGGTGAAACTGCACGCCCCACATCGGGCGGTGACGATGTTCGATGCCCATCACCACGCCGTCATCCGTCCACGCCGTGACGCGACCGTCGGGGCTCATCGTGCCGGTCACCGCCAGCGAGTGGTAGCGCACGACGGAGAAGTTCTGCGGAATCCCGGCGAACAGGCCGTGACCCACGTGGCGCACGTGGCTGACGCGTCCGTGCATCGGCATCGGCGCCGCCGTCACCGTCCCCTCCAGCAGCTGGCCCAGGCCCTGATGGCCGAGGCACACGCCGAGGATCGGAACCTCGCTCCAGCGCAGGATGTCCGAGCAGACGCCGAAGTCGTGCCAGCGCTCCGGACGACCGGGACCCGGCGAGATGACGATCGCGTCGAAGTCCCAGCGCGACAACGCGCTCCAGGAGACCGCGTCGTTCTGGATCACGATCGGCTCCTCGCCCGAGACCGCCGCGAGTAGGTGAAAGACGTTGTAGGTGTATGAGTCGTAGTTGTCGACCAGCAGCGTGGTCATCAAGCCTCCTCCAATCCCAGGCCGCGCGCGCCGCGCGCCAGTAGCGTGTGAACGACCCGTTGAACCGGCTCGCTGCGATCGTGCTCCAAGTACCAGCGCGCGAGGTGCACGACGTAGCGCGCCAGCGGCCCCGGGTCCAAGCGCTCTACCGCGATGCGCAGATGACGCCTGTGCAGCTCGGACTGCACGACCGCGAAGCGGTAGTCGGGGTCGTGCGCGATCGCACCCGCCGGCGTCGGCGCCCCACCGTCGCGCGCTCGCGCGAGCACCAGCTCCCAACCGGGGCTTTCGCGCACGTCCAGCAGCTTCTCCGGCTGGAAGTCCACACGCGGGGTGACCGGTCGCGGCACGAAGAAGCCCAGCGCCACCTGGCCTGCGATCCGCTCCGCCGAGCCGAGCTTGTCGATCACCTGTTCGCTCCCTGGATCTGACTCGATCTGCGCCTGCAGCCACTCGGTCAGCTCGTCGATCAGCAGCGCGCCCTCCTCGCTGGAGGCGATCGCCCGCTTCTGGCGGGAGACCATGCCGTGGAAGATGTCGCTGCTCGGGTGCATGCCCTTGCCGCCGTCCGCCATCAGCTGGCCCATGAGCTGGCGCCTGCAGCTGACGTGCGACACCCACTCCGAGCCGCACACCTGCACAGAGGTCATCCCCTCCAGGCCCGGCGCAGCCATCCAGTAGGCCAGCGCGCGCATGTGCTGCGTGGGCAGGTCATCGCCGCGCACCAGCGGGAACTCATCGAAGTCCTCGCGCTCTGTCGGGTAGATGACCACGCCGTCCTCGCGCCTCTGCAGCAGGCCGTCGCGCAGGCCGCACGCCGTCAGCTCCGCCACCTCCGAGAGGAAGTCCGACTCGAAGAACACCCTGTCGAAGGCGATCCCCAGCCGCTGCAGCGTCTTGCGCTGACCCGCGATCACCCACGCGCGGGTCTTGTACCAGAGCTCCAGCGCCTCGCGGTCCCCGGAAAGGACACGCCGCAGCAGCTCATCCGCCTCGTCGTCGCGCACGCTCAGCTCGCGCGTCAGCGACGCCTCCGGCGGCTCCGCGCCGTGGCCGTTGCGATCCCCGTTGCCGTTGGAGTTGTAGGAGCGCCCTGCGGCCACATACTCCGCGTAGCAGCAGCCGACGAAGTGGTCGCTCTTCTCGTTGCGGTCCGGCCACGCTTGGGCGTGGCGGCCGCTGCGCATCACGCCCGCCATCGCCTCCCCCATGCTGCGCCCCGCGTCTGAGATCAGCGCGCGGCGCTCCACCTGGCCGCCCGCCTGGGCGAGCGCCGCCGCCAGCGCGTTGCCGATCGCGAGGTTGCGCAGGTGACCGACGTGCAGCGCCTTGGTCGCGTTCGCATCCCAGAACTGCACCGAGAAGCGCTGGCCGTGGGCGAGGTCCGAGAGCTCCTGCTCGGCGCACTCGCCGTCCTGCAGGGCCGCGCCGAGGCGCTCGATCCAGCGATCGTCCAGGCGCAGCTCGACCGACGTCTCATTGCGAACCAACCGATCGACCCACGGCTCGCGCTCGACGCGTTCCAGCGCCTGCAGCGAAGCGGGCTCGTCCCTCCAGTTCGGCGATCGCGGCACCAGCTTCATGTCGAAGCGCTCACTAGGACGCAGCGGTGTGCGAGCGGCCCAATGCGGGCCGGCGCCGGCGCTCTGTGAAAGCTCCTCGAAGTAGTCGAACAGGTTGGTGTCCATAGTCCTCGTGTCTCGATGAGTCGACGGTGTTCGTGAACCTCGGTCAAACCGATGCACCAGCCGGGGCTCGAACCCGGATCTACGGCTTTTAAGGCCGCCCCCTTAACCGATTAGGGCACTGGTGCAAAGCACCCGGCCACGCACCCCGAAGCGGACCTCCCGGGCAGTTGCGTCGCTGGGACTGTGAACGCCACCATACGATTCGTTGTGGCCGAGCGCACCTTTTCAACGACGGTAGTTCCGCGCGGGTTCCCGCCCGGCCCGCGGATGCCAAGCGCGGTTCAGGCACTCGGCTGGGCTTCGCGCCCGCTGCCGTTCCTCGAGCGCTGCGCACGCCGCTATGGCGACACGTTCACGCTGCGCGTCCGTCACGGGAACCCCTGGGTGATCCTCACCCGCCCCGAGGACGTGAAGGCGGTGTTCACCGCCGACGCGGATGCGGTCGCCGCCAGCGCAGTGGAGGCCAGCCCGACGCTGGGGCCGCTGCTCGGCCCGCGCTCGGTGATGCTGCTCGAGGAGCCCGAGCACATGACCCACCGCAAGCTGATGCTCCCCTCCTTCCACGGGGAGCGGATGAGCTCATACGGGGAGATGGTCGTGGACGTCACGCGCCGGGAGATCGCCACCTGGCCTCGGGGCGAGCGCATCGCGCTGTGGCCGCGCATGCAGGCGATCAGCTCCGAGGTGCTGATGCGCTCGACGTTCGGCCCCGTCGAGACCGAGTCGCTGCGGCGGCTGAGCGATCTGCTGCGGCGCCTCACCGCGTGGCTGAACGATCCGCGCCGGCTCGCGTTCACCACGGCCGCCGGCCCCGGCTGGATGTCTCACAGCCGCGGCTTCCGCGCCGTGATGGAGCCCGTCGAGGCGGCTGTGCTCGAGGAGGTTCGCCGCCGCCGCGCCCGCACAACGCCGGCGGACAGCGAGGACGTCCTGACGATGCTCGAGCGCGCCCACGCCCGCAGCGGCTCGCCGATGGACGAGCAGGAACTGCGCGACGAACTGGTGACGCTGCTCTCGGACGGGCCAACCTCCACATCGCTCGCCTGGGCGTTCGAGCGGCTGATGCGCCACCCCGAGAAGCTCGAGCGGCTGCGCGAGGAGACGCTGCGCGGGCAGGACGACTCCTACGCGGAGGCCGTCATGAAGGAGACGCTGCGGCTGTGCCCCGTCGTGCCCCTGATCATGCGCAAGCTGCTGGAGCCGATGGAGCTCGACGGGCGCACGATTCCCGCTGGCGCCACAGCCGCGCCGTGCCCTTACCTGATCCACCGCCGCGAGGACATCTACCCAGGGGCCCGCACGTTCATGCCCGAGCGTTTCCTCGGCACGCCGGCGCCCCCCTACTCGTGGATCCCGTTCGGGGGCGGCGTGCGCCGCTGCCTGGCCGCCAGCTTCGCCCAGCTGACGATCAAGCGCGTGATCCAGACCGTGCTCAGCGAGGTGGAGCTGCGGCCCGCCGGCGGCCCGAGCTCCGGAGGCTCGACCAGGAGCTCGGTGGCATTCGCACCTGGCGACCAGGCGCTCGCGATCGTCACGCGCCGAGCGCCAGCGGCTCGGGCCGCGACGGCTGCGTCTCAGCTCTGACGAACGGCTCGAGCACGCGATCGCCCAGCAGGCCGAGGGCGCCCAGGGTCGAGAAGCCCGGCCCCTGGCTCAATGCCGCCAGCCCGGGGATGTGCACCCTCGGGCGCATGCCCTCGAGCTCGAGCGATCGCCCGATCGGGGTCGCGTCAGCGTCGATCGCGCCTTGCCAGAGCGGACCCACCTGACGCTCGACCTCCGCGCGCGCGTCCGGTGTCAGCAGCAGCCGCAGCTGCTCGAGCGGGTCATAGCCGGTGCAGTTGATCACGTAGTCGTGCTCGCTGCGCATCGCGCCCACCGGCGAGGTGTAGGCGACGCTCACCTTGCGCCGGTCGGAGCCCGAGGACACGCGCGTCACACGGCCGGCGACGAAGCGGCAGCGCGGGTCATAGCCGAACGGCGCCACGCGATCGGCGCCGAACACGCCACGATCGCTGCGGGCGATGAACTCCCGGCGCGCGCTCACGCTCAGGGCCGCCCAGTCGACCTCGTCGGGCCTGGAGAAGATCCGGTTCTCCAGGAAGCTCTCCACCCTGCTCATCGGAAGGTTCGCTGTGTAGATCGTCAGGCAGGCATCCGGGCGGCGGGAGCGCACGAAGTCCATGCAGCTGAGGGCGCTCTCCCCGCCGCCCACGATCGCGATGTCAGAGCTCTGCTCGTCGGGGACGCGGGCGATCTGCATGCGACCGCTCTCACAGTCGAGGACGCGCGGAGCAGCCTCCGCGTCATGGGCGATCCGGCGCTGCGCTCCCTGGCCGGTGAGCGCAAGCGCGCGACACCTCACGCGCGAGCTTCCCCCGCGTTCGGCCACCTCGACCACCCAGCGCTCGCGCTCGGGGGTGAGCCCGACGCGGGCGACGCGGCCGCGCACGACGCTCACGCCGTCCCTCGCCCGCGCCAGCACCCATCCCAGGTAGTCACCGAACACCCGGCGCTGCACCGCAGGCCCACCCGCGTCGATCCACTCCGCGTAGCGGCCCTTCTCGACCAGGTAGCTCTGCCAGGAGAACTCGAGCGCGGCCCGATCTACGGCCGCGCCGTGCTCGCCGAACGCGCGCTTGCCCTGGTAGGGGAAGCCAACGTCTTTCGACGGGCCGAGCCCCAGTATCTCACGGCTGGAGGTGACTCCGTCGCCGTCGCGCCACGCCGCCGCCGGACCGACTGACTCCACGATCGTCACCGCGACGGGCCCCAGACCGACGGAGTTCAAGGCGTGGGCCTTCATCGCGATTGCTGCGCCCTTGGCGCCGGCGCCGAGGACGAGCAGATCGGCTTCCATAGACCGTCAATGTGACAGTGGAACCGCCTCTCCGCAATTCGGGCACACGAGGATCTGCCCATCCCCGTGGCGCGCGGAGGACTCGCCGTCCGTGTCGCTTGCAACTGTGCCCACAGAACGCGTGCGGTGCGAACCGCGCAACTCGACGCGGAGATCCGCCACCGACAGCTTGTCGACGATCGCCCGTAGGAGCCAGTAGTCCTGCTCGTCCACGTCCAGCGCGGCGAGCGTCGCGTGGTGACTCCAGGACAGGTTCTCCCGACGTCGGGAGATCTCGAATCGAGACGCGACGTACACCATGTTCATCAGCGACTGTACGTCGTAACCGGTGAGCTTCACCGCCCGCGCATAGCGTTCGCCGAACTTCGCGTTGCCATAGTGGATCCAGTCGCCCAGCCACCACTGACTGCAACGCCCGATCTCACCGAAGCGACGACCGACCGCCGACCACTCGGCCAAGCCCAGGTTCGTGCTCGGCATCCATCCCACCCGGGTGAGCTCGGAACCATTGACCGGCCGTGCTGTCTGCTGTTCCCGACGACGGGAGCTCCCCAGCTCCGGCGTCGGTGAGAGCGCGCCACCCATCTAGCCGCCCACGTCCTCGTTTGCGTGCTTCTCCACTGCCACTGACACCCGCACACCTCGCTCGACGTATGACCTGCGATCTCCCAATTGGGAGTGACCGTAGCGGCGAACTTGCAACGGCGCGAATATTTGTCAATGGCGGGGTCGGGCACCCATGGCGGGTGAGCGCGAAACGGGTGGTTTCACCAGCAAACGCCGTTAGTCCCGCTTTGGAACGATCGGGACCGATGGGAAACAACCCGGCGATCCTGAGGTGAGGAACAGGCGGGTGCGCTGCAGGCTCGCTAGTCGTTGGCGGTGACGGCCTGAAGCAGCTCGCTGAAGCGCTCGCGCGCATGCTCGCGACGGGTGGGCAGGTGCTCGCTGGGCACGCCGTCGGCAGGAGGCTCGTAGCCACGCAGCAGCTGACGCGCGACCGACTGGCGATGGACCTCGTCGGGGCCGTCGTAGATGCGCGCCGCGCGCGCGAAGCGGTACATCTGCTCGAGCGGCAGGTCGGTCGAGTAGCCCAGCGAGCCATGTACCTGCAGCGCGCGGTCGACCACGTCGTGCAGCACCTTCGCGCCGTAGAACTTGACCAGCGCCACATCCGTGCGCGCCGCGCTCGCGCCCTGCGTGTCCATCACCCACGCCGCGTGGAGCGTCATCAGCCGCGCCGCCTGCATCTCCGCCGCGCTGTCCGCGATCCAGTTCTGGACCGTCTGCTTGTCCGCCAGCACGGATCCGTGCGCGTGGCGGTAGGTGGCGCGCTCGCACATCATGTCGAACGCCCGCCGCGCGACGCCCAGCCAGCGCATGCAGTGGTGGATACGGCCCGGCACCAGCCGATGCTGCGCGAGCAGAAAGCCCTCGCCCTCGCCGCCGAGCAGCGCCTCGCCTGGGACGCGCACGCCCTCGTAGGCGATTTCAGCGTGCCCACCGTATGCGCCGAACTGCTCCCACGGATGCTCCATGGTGGGCACGTCGCGCAGGATCTCCACGCCTGGCGTGTCGGTAGGGACGACGAACATCGACGCCCGCTGCGACGGGCGCGCGTCGGGATTGGTGACCGCCATCACGATCAGGAAGTCCGCGATCGAGCCGTTGGAGGAGAACCACTTGCGCCCGTCGATCACCCACTCATCGCCGTCGCGCACCGCTCGCGTACGCAGCTGCGTGGGATCCGAGCCAGGGGTGTCCGGCTCGGTCATGCTGAACGCGCTGCGCAGATCGCCCGCCAGCAGCGGGTGCAGCCAGCGGTCCTTCTGCTCCGGCGTGCCCGCCAGCGCCAGCAGCTCCGAGTTGCCGGAGTCGGGCGCCGCGTTGCCGAACGCCAGCGGCGCGATCGGCGAGGTGCCGAGGATCTCGTGCATCAGCCCCATGCGCACCTGGCCCATGCCCTGACCCCCGAGCTCCGGTGGCAGGTGCGTCGCCCACAGGCCGCGCTCCTTGACCTGCTCCTGCAGCGGCGCAATCGCCCGGCGCAGGCCGTCGAGGCCGAGCTCGTGCCAGATCGACTCCAACGGCCAGATCTCCCGCCGCACGAACTCCCCCATCCAGTCGAGCTGCTCCTGGAAGGCCGGGTCGGTGGAGAAATCCCAGGTCATGCTCTTATGATCTCACGATGCCACCCGCGGGCGCGAAGCCGCGCGACCGGCTCCTGCGCGCGATGGCAGAGACGATCGCCGAGGAGGGATACTCGAACACGACCGTCGCGGATGTCGTGACGCGCGCCGGTGTCTCGCGCAAGACCTTCTACCAGCACTTCGCCGGCAAGCGGGAGTGCCTCCTGGCCACCTACGACGCGATCGTGGCCGAGTACACGGCGGCGGCCGCGAGCGCCTACCGCACGGTCTCGGACCCCTCCCGGCGCGCGCAGGCGGGCCTCAGGGCGCTGCTCGAGAGAGCTTCGGCAGACCCGAGCGCCATGCGCACGGTGACGATCGAGATCGCTGGCGCCGGTGAGGAGGGAATTGCACGCCGCGAGAAGCTGATCGGCAGCTGCGAAGCGTTCCTGCGCAAAAGCCTGGCCCTGGCCCCGCGCCCCGGCACGATCGCCAACCCCATCCTGCGGGCGATCGTAGGAGGAGTTGTCGGGGTCATGTACACGCACGCGCAGAGCGGCGAGCACACCGACCTCCCGCAGCTCGTTGAGGACCTCGTGCGCTGGGCCACCTCGTATGCCGTGCCCGCGACCACGATCGACTTCCGCGACCCCAAACCAAGTCGTCCCGGAATGCCCGATGGCCCGTGGGGCGGGCGGGCTCCGGGAACGCTGTCGCTGGGCGCACCGGCGGGACGGACCGGCGATCGAACGATCCACGAGCGCGGCATCTCGCGCAGCTTCCTCGTTCACTCTCGCCGCGAGCGGATCCTCGATGCCGTCGCGAATCTGACGACAGAGTGCGGGTACGCCGCCCTCACGGTCGAGCGCATCGCACAGGGGGCGGGCGTCTCAGCAGCGGCCTTCCACGAGCAGTTCGCCGACAGGGAGGACGCGTTCCTCGTGGCCTACGAGCTGGGGCACGCAAAGGGCATGGCGATCGTCGAGCGCGCGTTCGTGGCGGAGAGGAGCTGGAGAGCCGCCGTGCGAGCGGGGATCTCGGCGCTGTTCGACTTCCTCGCAGCCGAGCCGTCCTTCGCGCACCTGGCTCTGGTGGAGGCCATGATCGCCACCCGCCGCAGCGCCGAGCGCTCCCGGCTGGGGGTGGGCGCTTACGCGCAGATGCTGCTTCCCGGCCTGGGGCAGGCGACGAAAGGGGCAGGGCCGCCGGCCATGACGATCGAAGCGATCACCGGTGGGCTGTTCGAGCTGTGCGCGAGCTACGCCCAGCGTGAACGCATCGCCGAGCTGCCCGAGCTCGCGCCCCGCGCCACGTACTTCGCGCTCGCGCCGTTCATCGGCGCCCACGAGGCGGCGTGGGTCGCGACCGAGCCCCTCAGCGCGTCTTCTTCCGCTTGATCGGACCGAACTTCTTCCGCGCCTGGCGCACGCACGCGGCGCGCTTGCCCTTTGACTTCTTGTGGCACGCGTTCAGCGCTTTGGCGAGCTTTTGGGCGCGGGTGAGGGCCTTGACCTTCGCGCACCCGGTGACGCTTATCGGCGTGGACTCGTGGATTTCCGCGCCGTTCTGAGCGATGAACGCAGTGGGCATTGCCAGTTTGCTTGTGCAGAGGTCGCCGATGGCCGCGAGCGCGGAGTACTTGCCCTCGGGGAGGGTCAGTTCGAAGCTCGAGAACGGCTGGTCGGGGACCGTCTTGAACGTCGTCGAGGTGATCCCGGCTCTGCTGATGAACGTCGTGCCGACGAGGTCGATCGTCACCCCGTCGCCCTGCAACACCATCGTCAGGCTGGGGAACGCTTCGCCGCCGTGACTGACGAAGATCGCGGGGCCCACCAGCGGCACCGGCAGGATCGGCGTGTGCACGACCGCATAGCCGATGTTCGATTCCGCCGGGCACCGCGCCGGGTCGGCTTCGAACTGCTTGGCCGTGCACGCCTTCTGCAACGTCGTCAACCTCGACGGGAGCTGCTTGGGCAAGTCCACCTTGACCGTCGCGAGGTCCGCGTCGGTGCCCTGCGGCACGTTCGGGTAGGTGACCTTCGCCGTCAGGCTCGCACCGTCTGCTTTGCTCGTCTTGCCCGACGTGGAGACGCTGAGTTTCGGTTCGAACTTAAGCGCGGCGCAGTTGGCGACCTGGAAGGGAACGCCGATCGTGTCCAGGCCGCCTTCGCCGGAGCGGATCGTGCCGGTGACTTCCATCTTGTTGCAGTTGGTCGGGTTGAATTGGAAGTTCCCGCGCGTCGTGATCGCATTGATGTGCTGGATTTCCAGGGGGATCCCTTCGATGCTCGTCGGAATCGCGTCCGGCGTGCCCGGCGGGTTTGAGGTGATCGTCAGCGCAGCGGTCACGGGATTGATTTCGATCTTGCCTCTGACGAGCACGCAATCGCAAGGATCCTCGCCCGCGGGGTTCGCACTGTTGCGCTCCAAGTCGAACGGGCCGGCCTTTGCCGGCACCTCAAACGTGATACCGAATGGCGCGCACCCTTGTTGCCCGACAGTGCAGCCTCCCGAGCCGTTATACGGGCCGGTGAGGTAGAACTTCCCGCCACTGACCGTAAATGGATCCCCACCCACCCCGACCGAGACCGTGGTTTCTCCTATGAGGCTGTTCGGGCCGCATTTGCCTTCGTTGGCGTGCGGTTCGGGACACAGTTCGATGTTCGAGAGGATCCCCGACAGGCCCGGCGGGAGGTGCGCTTCCACGGACTGAAGGTTCTGTTCACCGTCTTTGCGGCTCATCGTCAGCGTGAACGGCGAGAACGCACCAGCCTGGATGTTCGTCGCGCCACCCGCCAGCGACGGACTGAACGGTAGGCTCGCACCAGGACACGGGCTACCGTTCGGGCCGGAGGTGATCTGGAAGGACGAGGACGTGTTCACCGGACCGTTGCCGTCCCACGGCACGAACGATGCCTGGGTCGTGTATGTCCCGCAGCGCGTGGGGGTGCTCAGCGGCGCGCGTTCCCCGCCGAAGAAGTGCAGTTCGGCTTCTTCGAAGGGATCGTCCGGGAGGTTTTTAAACGTCGTTACGATCTGCCCAGCTGCAGTCAAGCTAATTTCGCCCGTCTGCTTGATGATCGTGCCCGAGACGGGGTCTTCCGCGATCAGATAGAGCGCCATGAAGTTCCCGAACGGGTTCGCATTCTGCGCCGCGAGGTACACCGCGCCTTCCAGTTCGTGTTCAAGCAACGGCGTCTTGATTCTGACGGTCCCGATCTTCGACCCGGTCGGACAAAAGTTCGCGCCCGGCTGCGGCGGTTCGGGCAGTTCTGGCGTGAACGTCGCCGTCTTGTCTCCTGGTTCGTTCGCGGAATTGAATTCCGCGAAGCCCGTGAAACCGGCCAGCCCCTCCGAGCACGCTTCCAGCCCATCCGCGTCCGCCGGGTTGATCGCCACGCCTTCGGGCAGCGTCACCGTCAGGTCCCTGACGCCCGACTCGGCCAGGCCGTTGGGGTTCAGCGCCGCCTTCTGCGAGACGTGCACGCCGACGGTCAACCCCGAGGAGCTGCTCGCGTCGGGAACATCCGGTTTGACTTCGATCGCCGGCGGGAACAGCAGCTTGGCGCAGCCGCTCATCCCAGCCGGGGCGCCCTCGGCGTCGCGGGTGACGGAGCTGGCGGTGGCGAATTGGCCGGGTTCCTGGTAGGAATCGGCGGAGATAGTCGAAGTCAGCGGGCCGTTGCAGGCGGTGGGCATTGTCAGCAAGGGCGCCGTCGCACCGTTCGGCGGGACGCCGTAGACGGTCAGCAGAGACTTGAAAACCGGGGCCGTGACGGGGAGCCCGAAGGCGGTCGCGCTCAACCCGGAATCCCCGCCGGCGGGGAGGCCGACGTCGATGAAGGCGTTGGGGACGAGGATGTGCCCCGCCATCTGGAAAGCGACGCCAGGGGGCGGCACGATGCTGAGCAGACCCGAGCCAACTACTTCCGGGTACAAGCCGGGGACATTGAATTCTCCGTTAACTTCCGCTGAGATCGAGCCGATTTCCGATTCGGCCGGACAGTTGTCTCCGAGCCCGGCTTCCGAGAGTGCCTCGAGCGTGCACTTCTTCGCGGTCGCGTTGGGATCGCCGATGAAACCGGGCGGGAGGTCCACGGTGACGTCCTTGACGTTGCCGGCGGGCATGGCAATGTAGGTCAGGTTGTGAACTCCTTTTCGTATGACCTGGGTGTTGAATTCGATGTTGTTGACCAGCTTGTAGGGGTGGGAGCCGGCCTGGGTGTCGGGGGTGCCGTCCTGATTGAGGAACGCGACTTCGAAGTTCTTGATGCCGAAGCCCGGAGCGGCGGTGGGGAACAGGCCAGAGCTAGGAGCGACACCCGCGGCGTTTGCGGCGACGAGGCGGAAGCGGTAGAGGGAGCCAGGCTGAAGGTCGATGACATGGGCACCGACCGCGACCGGTTCGTCACCGGCGCCGATCTGCTCGGGCGTCTGTTCGCAGGGGACGCTGTGGTCGAGGCGGGCGATCGGGACGGTTAGGTTGTTGGAGGGGCTGGTGTCGTATTCGAACTTGCAGCTGGTGAGTTCGCCGCCGTTGGGGTTCACGGTAGCGTGGAGGGTGGCTTCGGTCTTGGTGACGCCCGTGGCCGGGGCGGCGGCCGCGGCGGGGGCCGTGCTGGCGAAGACATAGACGTTGCCCGCGGCGGGGTTCGAGACGTAGATCCTCCCGCTTGCGCCGTCGACGGCGATCCCGCCCTGCCCCGATGAGCTCGTCAGCTGCGGGGACCCGAAGCTCGAGACAAGCGAGCCCGTGTCCTGTCCGGATTCTGGCGTCCCGTTCATCTGGCCGGTGTCCCACTCGGTGACGGAAGTCTGTTCGTCGAGGTAGACGTGGCCCGTGGCGGGATCGACGGCTGCGGCGACGCCGGCGGCGGGGGCGGCGACGGAGCCGGGGCCGACCGTGCCAAGCTGTTCGCCGTTGGGACCGGTCTTCTCGGTGCAGCCACAAGAGAGGAGGAAATAGCCATCCCCCGACTCACCGGCGGCAGCGAAACCATACTGCTGCGCGCCCGGTGCAACGCTTTGCACGCCTCCTTCCAGCTGGAGATACGTGACGAAGCTGTTGGCCGGGGAGTTGTCGAAAACGTCGGAGGCAGATCCTCCGGATTGAACATCAACCAGCACGTCGCCGGTGGCGTCGACGCCGAGGCCGAGAAGTTCGCCCTCGAAGGGGCCGGTGATCGGTTTGAGAGTTTCGCCCGCGGCGTTGAACTTGTCGATCACGTTGTGGCCGGCATCCATCACGTAGAGGTCGCCGAACGAGGGGTCGAAGGCCTCGCAGGCTGACCCTGACAGCGCGGGCTGCTGCTGGGCGCAGGAGTCATCGACGGCGATCGCGGCAGGGTTGCCCGGAGCGTTTGGGATGGCGAATGAGCCGGCGGTTGTCGTGCCGCCGTTGAGGGTCCCTTTGGTGCCCCAGCTTTCAATCGGGTTGCCGCTCGCGTCGAACTTGGAGACCTTGCTGTCGACGCCCGGGACCGTGGTCGCAACCGCGCAGGCTGGGCTTGTGCCGCCGGTCAGTGCCGAGCCGTCGCAGGCCAGCTGCGGCAGGCTCACGGTCGCGAGTTCGCCCTGAAAGCTGACCGTGTAGGTGACCGTGCTGGGCAGCGCGCCTTCTTCTGCGACTGTGACGTTGCTGGTGTTGGCGGGGCCGATCGTACTCAGTTCACGCAGCGCCGTCTGCACCGCTTCAGCGCTGGGCGCGCTCGTGCCGCTGACACTCAACGCCGAAGTCTTCTTCCCGTTGAATTCGAGCGTGAAGCCGCCGCCTTCGGGGCCACCCTGGATACTGATGGTCTGCTGCGCGCTCGTACCGAGCTGCGCGACATAGACATCCCCCGTCGATTCTTCCACCGCGATCCCGTTCGGATTGGTGAACATATCGGGGCTAGAGCTCCCACCGAGCGGTTCCAGGAAGGGGTGGGTTTCAGCCAGCGCCGGGGACGCAGCGACACCAGTGATCGCGAAGACAGCAAGCGTGGCGCGGAGCCCAGACTGCATAGGAACCCTCATGACTTAACCCTTCCGTCGTTGCCGGCCTTTTTAGCAGTGGACTTTTTCCCCTTCTTCTTCTTGCGCTTCACGCACTTGCCCTTCTTCTTCACGAAGCCCTTCTTGCATTTCTCAGGCTTCACCGCTGTTTTGATCGTCGGTGGGAGCGGCGCGAGATTCCCCACGCCCGCGAACGTCTGGCTCGCCGGCGCCCCGAAGATCGAGGGCTGTGGCGCGGGCGCCGAGCGGCACGCATCGGCCGTGACGCACGGCGGCGGCGGCGGCGGTTCGGGAAAGCCGCCATCCACACGCACGTCGTAGATGGTCGGCGCTCCTTCCTGGGTGTCCCTCGGGACAAGCTTCTGATACTCGCGGATGAAGACGTCGTTGCCGTTGGCGCTCGCGTCGACGAAATCGGTTTCGCGGGTGCTGGTGCCGGTGGAGATGAGGAACAGGCACCCGGCGAGTTCGGCGCAGGTACCGACGCCAGCGGGCTCGAACTCGTAGACATCGGTACAGGACGGGTTTCCATTCGGCTCCGGACAGGCGCCGGAGCCGTTGGTGTCGGCAGGCAGTAGCGCTTCGGCGGTGTCGAAGAACAGACGGCCGCTTTCTGTGAGGTTGCGCGCAGGGTGCTCGCCGCCTTCGAAGGCGCCCACTCCCAATCCTTTTTCAAGGCCGAAGCTAGGACCGCCAGCGGTGGGGGGTTCGCCGCTGGGGTTGCAGGAGGGGCAGACGAGACTGCCCGCGGCGGCGTCGTAGAGGTAGATCTCGTTATCGGGTTCGCCGGTGTTCTGGTCGGTGTTGTCGTAGGCAGTGAGGCGCAGGGTCGATTCGAAGGCGAAGAAGGCGCCGTTGGAAGACACCTTGATCCTTCCGAAGGAGCCGGCGCCGCCTTCGGCGCCGTTAGCGATGAAGGTGGTAGCACCGGCGTGCCAGAGGTAAAGGTTGGGCTGGCCACTGTGAGCCGTTTCGCCGTACTGGTTGGCCTGCGACCCGGTGAGGACACCTGCGGCCTTGAAGTAGAGGGAGGAGCCGTCTTCGCTGACGCTGTCCACCCCCTGGACTTCGGCGTGGCCGGCGGGGGTGAGGTCGGTCAGACGCTGGCCGGCGGGAGCGCCCGCGTCGTAGAGGTAGAGGTTGGTGGCACTGCCCGGAACGGTGTCGGCGGTGAGGGCGGCGGAGGCATCGTCGGTGAAGAACACCTCTGAGCCGTCCTTGCTGAGACCGCCGAGGGCCGGCGTGCCGGCGTTGCCCACCGGAGTGAGATCAGCCAGGCGCTGGCCGGACGGCGCGGCCGAGTCGTAGAGGTAGAGGTTGGTGCCGCTACCGGGGACAGTGTCGGCGGTGAGGGCGGCAGAGGCATCGTCGGTGAAGAGCACCTGGGAGCCGTCTTGGCTGGCGGCGAGGAACTCGCCGCCGCCGCCCGGGCCGGCGGCTTGAGAGGCGTCCAGCTGGACGGTTTCGACGCCGTCGACCCGCGCATAGAGCTCGCCACCCGCCTTGAAGAAGACGCGCGAGCCGTCGGCGGAGATGGCCACGAACGAGCCAGCGACGGGGCTTTCGGTGTTCGGCAGTATGGTAACGAGGCGGACGTCGCCGGCGCTCCATTCGTAGAGGTCCTCGGCGCCGGCGGGCGCGCCGGGGGTGAGCTGAGCTTCCTCCGTGAAGACGACATGGCTGAAGTCGCTCGACTCGCCGGCCAGGCTGGCGTTGGCGGGGGTGACGCCGGCGGGGGTCAGGTTGATGAGCTGGTAGGCGCCGGTGGTGCTGTCGCGGAGGTAGATGTTCTCGGTGCCGCGCGGTTCGCCGCTGATCAATTCCGGTTCGAGGCCGCAGATCCCGCCGCTGGGGAGCGAGAAGATCGCCTTGGAGAGGTCTTCGGAGTGCAAGTCGTGACCTGACGTGCAACCTTCGCGGACCTCATAGTTCTGCGGCGGGATCTCGTTTTCGACCGACCACCCGGCGGGACCGCGGGTGGCGAGGTAGTCTTCGCTACCGCTCTGGGAGCCGGGGAAGACATCCTCCGTAGTGAACATGAGGCGGTTGCCGTCGGGTGCTGCAAGAGTACCGAGGAGGGTTTTTTCGATAGAGCATTCCCCGGGGCTATTGCCGCAGGCATCCTTGACCGCCTGGGCGCTGAACTTGTTGGGGGGGGTGACGAGCTCGTAGGCGCGGCAGTCGGGAAGCGCGGCGGAGAGGCCAGTGCGGAGCTGTTCGTTGGGACAGGTGGCCTGGGCGGCGCTCTCGGTCGTGAACGTCCTGTCTTCTCCATGCGCTTCCCCGAGTTCGGTTGTGACGACAACGCGGTAGTGGTAGGCCGTGCCGGGCTGCAGCCCGGAGAGACCGGCCCAGACGGTTCTGGAGTTGAAGCCGGCGCCGGCGTTCCCTTCGGGGAAGGGGGCGGTACTGCCGTAGGCGGTGGTGGTGCCGTATTCGAAGCGGTAGGAGGCGCCGATGCCGCCCGGGTTGACCAGCGCGCCTAGCTTTGCTTCCGAGGTGGTGACGCCGACGGCGAGCTCGCTTTCGAGCTTGGGCGGGGTCGGGGGGGTGAAGATGAAGACGCGGCCGTGGCCCCCCGCTTGGAGCTGGGCGTCGGTGACATACACGCCGCCCGTCGAGTCATTTACCGCGACCATGTTGGGGGGGCGGCGGGTGGTTTCGGCCTTCCCGCCGCCTTCGCCGGCACCGAAGTCTCCGGCGCCGAAATCGAAGAGCTGGGCGCCGGCCGAGCCGTACTCGACAAGGTGAGAGCACGGCGGCTCGATCGAGCCGCAGAAGTCGGCGCTGTTCTTGACGGTAGCGAAGACGTGGCCGTGGGTATCGACCGCGACCGACTGGACGAGGCCTGCGGTGTAGATTTCGCCGATCGGGGCGTCGGCGGGGCTGAGCTCCTCGATGCGTTCGTTGCCCGTGTCGGCGACCCAGAGGTTGCCGTGGGGGTCGACCGCGACGGCGGTCGGTCCCTTCAGGGGGCCAGAGCCGCCCGTGAACGTTTCAAGAAGGGTGCCAGTGGGGCTGTACTCGAGCACCTCGTTTTTGGGCGCGACGGGAACGTAGACGTCGCCGACAGAGTCGGTTGCGATGCCCACCGTAGTCAGGGGCACCTCGTCTTCGAAGTTGTCGGAGGGCGGAACTGAGAACGAGGAGATCAAGATGCCGGTGGCGGGGTCGAAGGTATCAATTTCGCTGCTTTTTGATTCCAAGGCGTAGACGTCGCCGGTGGCGGGGTTGACAGCGGCGCCCGAGTAGGTGACCTCTTCACCGAAGGGCGAGGGCGGGGAGAGGAGGTTGCCGGAAGGGCCGAACTTGTTGACGTGCCCGAGTTCGAATCCTCCTTCCGCCGGGGAGTAGAAGTTTCCGGCTACGTAGACGTCGCCGCTGGACTGATCAAATGCCGTGCACGCTGAGCCAGTCAGCGGCGGTACATGCGACAAGCACGAGTTGTCGACGGCAACACCGACGGCGCCATCTACTTGGAATTGGCCGTTTGCGACGAGGCCGGGAGCCGCGGCCCGCGCGACTCCGGCGGAGAGAGCGAGCAGGGCGGCCACGCTCAGCGCGAACGCGGGAAGCGTGCGACGGGGAAGGCGCCCACCCAGATCACGAACTATCGCGGCAAGGACGCCACATAGTGGGGTCACACCCATCATCGACCCAGACCGATTAGCGCTCACTAGTTGTCTCATCCCCCTCTGCTCCCTCTCTCTGTGCTCCGTTTGTGCACCGCCATGGCCGCCGGCGACCGTCATGATTCGATTGTGGGTGGTGCGGCATACGCCGCACCACCCACACGGCGCTCACCGAGACAGCACGGAGAGCGCACTCTTGCTATGTCGCGATCAGAAGAACGTCAGTGTTTCCCCGGCTGGACTTTCCAGGAAATCGGCTCCGCTCACTAAACCAGACGTCGAGTTGCCGAGGGAGCAGCTAGCCTTTTGCGATTTTTTTTCGAACGTCGCGTCCACGCCGCCCGTGACGTTTGCCAGCGCCGTACTGCCTAATGCAACCGTGCATTTATCTTCCATGCTGCCAAGGAGCGTTTTGCACGTGACCCCCCAGCCCGGACTGCCCGCCCCGTCCGACGTGATCATGTCACGCGTTTCTGTGCCTTCTGAGTAGATTTCGGTTTTCCATGGCAGCGCGAGCGCTACAGCTTTCGCGGTCGTACCTTCACACGCACCCTTTTTCACGAAGGTGCAGGTGATGCTATTGTTGGTTCCTAATTCTTCTGCGGTGACTTTGGATATTAAGTCTGCTGCGCCGGGGCCGACTGTCCCAGTATCGAAACCTGCGCAACTCACAGCAACGGCGCCACCTGTGGCAGCGTCGTCGGTCAGTTCGAGTGTGCCTTTGGACATGATCGTTTTGGCCGCTGTGATCGGTTTGCCCCCGAGTAACCATTCATGCGCCGACGCGCCAGTCGCCGCAACCGCGCTCATCGCGAAGACAGCCACGAGAGCCACTCCTATCATTTGTACACGTAACATTTGTTACAGTCTCCTTTATTGATGTTGGCAGACCTGTCTCGGTGGTGCTCGCCTGTGCAGACCAGAAGCCACGAAGACCAGTTCTCACCAGTTCTTATCATCCGCGGGTAGTCCGGATAGCCGGAATAGTCCCACATGAAGAGGTTATCAGCTTACGAGGGCAAAGTAGACCCCTGTTTCTCATTATGTTATTGGTCGGGTGTCATCCGGCGCCGTGTTCCGATAGCTAGATAAGGCACTCATAATGTGAGACTCCTGTGGCTCTGGGTCGCCGGTGGCGGGGCGCTTATCCCGATACATGGTGTCCTGACACCGGCGTTTCTTGTGAGTGCTGCTCCCCGCGTGATGCACGGGGGCCTATGCTGCTTCCAGGCTTTGGCACGTACGTGGGGGCTGGTTCTGTGGTGCCTCGACCCGTCGCTATCGACTGGTCCGGCGCCGTCAGAGCGTTCGAGGCCGCACAGCCGGAGAACGGACCTGCCGGCGGTGCTGTGCGTCGTGATGGCTGGAGCTTGGGTCCTCCGTTCGAAGAGTGAGCCGTCGGTTCACGACTGCGCTGATGGCAAGTACAGCCTTTTGTGGATTTGGTCGAGCCACTCGAAGCTCTCGCCTTGAGAGCGAGATCGCTTCGCCTACCCGATACTGTCTGTCGGCCAAGTGCGAGCTGACAGCAGTCGGCTACTGGTCTACCACATCGCGCGGGACGATGTCAAGCACTAAGTAGGAGAGCGTTTCCAGGTCCCGTCCTGGCGCGTGTACACTGCCTGTGGTTACCCAGGCGCATGCTGGAGACACTCCGCCGGTCTTGCGATAGGCGTGGGGTTGGGTTGATCGGCGCTGGGGGCGTTCGCCTGAGTTCGGAGACGCTCCGACGGTGATCGCGGCCTGTACCCTGCACGCAGCGCTTCAAACGTCGCCTTGCGCAGCGCAAGCGATGACTCCCTGCCTATCACGATGACATCGATGACCAGGCCAGCCGGCAGTCCCTCCCCCAAACCCAGGCCTACTCCGCGTGCGCCGGGTCGCGAGCAGGTCGTAGTCGAGCAGCGCCTGCGTCTGGTGATGGCCATGATCGACGCGGTCGGGCAGAACGGCTATCCCGCGACGACTGTGGCCGATGTGATCGTCCGTGCGGGAGTGTCGCGCAAGACCTTCTACCAGCACTTCGCCAACAAGCAGGAGTGCTTCCTGACCACCTACGACCTGATCGCGGCCGAGGGGCTGCGTAGGGTCGCACGCGCCTATCGAGCGGCCGAGGGCCGGGTTGCCCGCGCGCAGGCGGCAATCGGGGCGCTGTTCGAAGGGGCGATCGAGAGCCCCGAGGCCTTGCGTCTGGGCATGGTCGAGATCGGCGCGCTGGGGTCGGTCGGGATCGAGCGTCGCGAGAAGTCGATCGTCGCCTACCAGCGCTTCGTCACCGACGCGGGTGAGCTGGCCCCAGGCGAGGGAACGCTCCCGGACGCCGCCGCGCGGGCGGTGGTCGGCGGGCTCAACCGGCTCCTCTACCAGCTGGTGTCCCCAGGCAATCGTGCAGAGCTGCTCGAGCTCGTGCCCGATCTCGCGAGGTGGGCGACCTCCTACTACCCCGCCCCGACGGGGATCGCCGACTCCCCACCTCGCGATGCTCAAACGCGCGCGCGCCTCGATGGAGGCCGCGCGCCCGGCACGCTCGCGCCCCGCTCCGCCTTGAGCGCTCGGCGAGGCCTCGCACGAGGAAACCAGAACGTGTCGCGCAGCTTCGTCATACATAGCCAGCGCGAGCGCATCCTCGACGCCGTGGCGAATCTCACCGCCGCCAGAGGGTACGCAGCCGTGGGCATCAACGACATCGCCGAGGAGGCCGCCGTCTCGCTGCACGCCTTCTACGAGCACTTCGCCGACAAGGAGGACGCCCTGCTCGTGGCCTACGAGCTTGGCCACGCCAAGGGCCTTGCGATCGTGCAGCGCGCGTACTCCTCACAGGAGAAGTGGCCAAACGCGGTGCGGGCGGCAATCGAGGCCCTCTTCCGCTTCCTCGCCTCGGAGCCCGCATTCGCGCACATTGCGCTCGTGGACGCCAAAACGGCCACCTCCCGCACCGCAGAGCGCTCCAACGCGGGCGTGAGCGCATTCGCGCGGCTGCTCCTCCCAGGGATGGACAACATCCCGAAGGACGCCCGCCCGCCAGCCGTGATGATCGAGGCGATCGCGGGCGGGATCTTCGAGCTCTGCCTCCACCAAGCCCTGCAGGGGAGCATCCAGGAGCTGCCGGGCCAGATGGTGGCAGCCACCTACATCGCGCTTGCCCCGTTCCTCGGCGCAGCGCAGGCAGCGCGCGTGGCGACCAAGCCACCGCGGAGTCGATAGACGGGAAACCGTGCGTAGAGGCTCATCGCCGTGCGCGCCTATGCCGCGGACAGCCGTAGACGCCGAGCTTCGTCGTCTGTTTGAGCACCGCGCCGTTCTGGCCGGTGATCTCGGTGGGCATCTCGAGGCTCTGCCCGCACATGCTGCGCCCGGCCCTCGCCGGCAGGTTCGCCGCGAACAGCGAGTGCGGTCCTTCGGTGAGGACCAGGCCGAGCGTGGAGAACGGGACGTCGGGCAGCGAGGAGAATGCACTCGCGAGGATCCCGTGCTGGATGCTCGTCCGCCCGACCACATCGACGGTCACGCCTTCGCCCTGCACGACGAACTCCAGATCGGGCGTGGCGGCACGGCCGTGGGAGACGACGTAGACCGGCCCCACGAGCGGCTGGCGCAGCACGGGAGTGATGATCGTGACGCTGCCCACGACCGACGCCGCGGGGCAGCCGGCCGGGTTGGCTTCGATCACCGTTGCCAGGCAGGCGTGCTGCAGCGTCGACAGGCGCGGGGTCAGCTGCTTGGGAAGGTCGACCTCGAGCTTCGCGATGTTCGCCTGACCCGGCGAGGAGACGATCCTCATGTGCAGGTAGGCGCCGTTTGGTTTGCTCGTCTTGGCGTGCGTCAGCCCACTGAGCTTCGGCTTGAACGCCAGCGCTGCGCAGTTGGCCGCCTGAAAGCGCGAGGAGACGGGCGCCGCCAGTGACTGGCTGCTCTGCACCGTGCCTTCGAAGGCCAGCGCCTGGCAGTCGGTCGGGTTGAGCATGAAGCCTTCGCGGTCGATGTCGAGGTTGACGGTCTCGAGCTGCAGCGGTATGCCGTCCAGGCTCTGCGGCAGCCGGCCGCTCGCGATCGTCAATGCCGCCGTGGTCGGGTTCACATCGATCTTCGCGCCCACGACGATCGTGCCCAGGTCGAACGGCCCCACGGTTGCCGGCACCACGATCGACAGCCCGAACGGCGCGCCTTCGTAGGGGCCGGTGAGGTAGACGCTCCCGTCGACGAACACCGGTTCCGGGCCGGGGCCCGCTCCGACGGTCGCGCTGCCGATCTCACTCTGCGCACCGCAGGCGCCCGCCTGCGCCTGCGCCTGCGGGCAGAGCTGGACCTTGGAGATCATGCCGAGCAGGCCGGGCGGCATGTGCACGGTCAGCGACTGCAGGTCCTCGTCCTGGTCGGTCCGCGACAGCGTGAGCGTCAGCGGGCTGAAGGCTCCGGCCTGGTTGTTGGTCGTTCCAGCGACGAACGACGGCTGGAAGTGAGGCGACGGGCAGCCGCTGAGCTCGAACGGTTCGCTCGATGGCTGCGCCGGCGTTTCGCTGCTGTACGGCGTCAGCGTGGAGCTCGCCGCGAGCGGCACGCCGCAGGTGGAGGCATTGGCGAGCGGCGCCCGGGCACCGCCGTTGAGCGACAACTTCAGGTCTTCGAACGGCAGCTGTGGGCTTTCCCTGAACGTCACCGTCAGCTGGCCCGTGGCCTGGTCGATCGAGCCGGAGCCTTCCAGCTTGACCGTCACGCCCGAGCCCTGAGCCTGCAGCTGAAGGCGGATCAGCTTGCCTTCGTGCGCCTGGGCCGGGATGCACGGATGGCATTCCGGTTCGCCCAGGAAGATCTGGCCTTCCAGCGGGCTGGACAGGATTGGCGTCGTGATCTTCACCGCCCCGATCTGCGATTGGGGCGGACAGGACGCCGCGGAGGAAGAGCTCTGATCGAACTGGGCCTGCGAGCAGCCCTGCAGGCCGTTGGTGGCCGACGGGGAGACAACGACACCGGCCGGCAGGCTCACCACGGCGTCGCGTAGGTCGGGTGTGGCGAGGCCGCTTGGATCTTCGTTCTGCGGCACGTGCAGTTCGACCGTGTAGCCGCTGGGCGTGTTCGCCTGGGTCATTTGGGGCGTGAGCGTCAGCGATGGGGTGAAGGAGAGCTGTTCGCAGCCGGTGATCGCTTCGGCCGTTTCGGGCTCGGGGAACGAGTAGGTCTGGAACTGGCCCGGGCTCTCCCAGGAGTCGGTCGTGATCGTGAAGGGCTGCTCCTGCTGACATTGGCTCGGCAGTGTCAGGAACGGCTTGGCAGGTGCGTCGCTTGGGCAGCGTGTCTGCGTTTCGACTCCACCCTTCACCTTGACCGACGGTTTGCAGAACTCGCTCGCCTCCTGGCCCCCCTCTCCGAGGGTTCCTTCTCGTTCGAGGTCGTGGCTCGCTTCCGCCGGGACTCCCCAGAGCGTCAGGATCGTGCCCTGCAGCGGACCGGTCTCCGGGATGCCGTTCAGCGACGCTGCTAGGCCGTATTCTCCGCGTTCGTTCGGGCGCAGGCGGAAGAAGATCGTGACGCGCCCTATCTGCGACACGGAGAAGCCGAGCTCGGCGGGCTCGCCCGCAGGCGGGACGAGGTTGTAGACGGGGTAGACCGCTGAGGGGAACGCGCCGTAGAAGAATGGCTTTACCGTTCCGACCTGCGTGTCGACCGGACAGCTGAGGTGTTCGCCTTCCAGGAAGGCCTGCTGGCTGCATTGCGGTACGGCGTTCGGATCGCCTACCAGCCCCGGCGGAAGTGCGACTTCGATGTCCTTGGGGGCGGCGCTGGCGAGAGGCCGTTCGGCGTCTCCATTCCTTGCCGAGGGCGATTCCCGGGCGCTGACGTTGAACGCGAAGCTCGTGGTCAGCTCGAATGGGTGCGTTCCAGCTTGGGTGTCGGCTTCGCCGCTTTCCTCGGCGGTATCGATGTCGAAGAAAGAGAGGCCGAAAGGGGCTGGTTCGTCGTCGATCGGCGTCACCTCGGCAGTGGACGCGCTCGGCGCACCGCCGCCCGACACGGTTGCGGAGTTCGCATGAAGGGCTTCTACTCCTTCGGGAACGGCGACAGTGATCGTGACTACGATCGTCGATCCGGCCAGGACCGGACCTTCTTCGGGGTCTTCTTCGTAGGTGCAGGTGACGAGTTCCGCGCCCGGTGTATCGGGACACGCCAGTTCGTAGGTCGGGGAGCCTATGCTGTTGGCCCCTTCGCCCTTCGCAGTGACCGTCGTCGCCGTGACACCTTTTGGAAGACTGTCGCTGATCGTCACCTTGCTGCCCGGCGTCGTCGCCATGCCGCCATCGTTGCGAACGATGAGCACATAGGCGTCGGACGTGTCTCCGGCCTTGAAGTATGTCGGCTGCGACTCGGAGACGATGCCCCAATGCGGGCTCGCGGGCGCGGCCAGCGATGGGGCCGCCCCCAGAGGGCCGACGATGAGCAGCGTCGCGAGCAACGGCGCGAGCCGCAGGATACGAAGCGGCATTGTGCCCTCACACAGACGGCTCAGCCGACTCACGTGCGAGACCGAGGTCGCTTCGTCGCGGGCGCCCGACGCCGTCCCTTGGTCTTTGGCCCGTAGCGCCGCATCGCCAGAGCGACGCATACCGAACGCCGTTTGCCGGCTCTCAGCTTCCGGCACTTCGCCAGCGCGCGGGACAGGAGCTGCCTGCGCGTCAGCTTTACGGGCGGCTTGGATGGCGACGGGACCAGATTTCCGGCGCCGGCGAAAGAGGCCGATAGCGGTGAGCTGAGCAACGGCGGCGGAGTTAGCGGTTCCTGACACCCACCGCCTTCGCAAGACGAGGGCTGGCTGAGAGTCGGCAGACCTCCATCCACACGCGCGTCGTAGACGTCTATGAGTTCGTCCGTATCTGTCGGCGAGAGGCGTTCTCGGGTCGCGAAGAAGACGTCGTTCCCGCTGGCGCTCGCGTCGAGAAAGACCGCTTCGCGGCCGGCTTCAGCTCCCGACATCGGCTGGATCGTGCCGTCCTCGTACTCGAAGAGCTTGACGCTGCCGCCTTCCACTCCGGGCACGAGCGCGTCCGGCGAGGAGAAGAACAGGCGACTGCCGTCGTCGCTCAAGCTGCGTGGCTGGTGAAAGGCAGTGCTCGCCCGTTCGCCCAACCGCGCGCCGATGAAGGCGCTGCCAAGCGGCGGCGCGCCGCTCGGGTCGCACGACGCGCACACGAGCTGGCCCGATTCTGCGCTGTACTCGAAGACCTCGTGCACCGCCTCCCCTGTTTCGTCGGTGTTCTCGTAACCAGTGAGCGGCTCGACCGACATGAAGGCGAGATGCGTTCCGTTGGGCGTCACGTAGGCCTGCGACTCGCTCGGCCACCTCGTCCAATCCTCAACGTCGCTGTGATACGGGAACGCCGCTCCTTGGACCATTTCTTCGATGTTCTCCGGTTCTTCCTTTTCGGGCGCCGCCAGTGTTGCGATGAACTGCAGGCTGCTCTTACCTTCGGCCCCTTCGTGCCACACATATAGATTGGGCTCGCCGCCCAGTGCTCCTTCCGCAAGATGCCCGTCGGCGACGAAGTAGACGTAGGAGCCGTCTTCGGAGGTGCCGACCACGCCCAGAACGCTCGCGCCATTCGGTTCCTCTGCGCGTTCTTCGGGGTTGTAGGCGTCGGGCGTGAGGTCTCTCAGCGTGCCGCTGCCCACTTCGTAGCGGTAGAGGTCGTTACCAGGATTTGTAGGTTCCGCGCCCGTATGCGATTCCTTCGTGAGGGCGGCTTTGCTCGTGAAGTACACAACCGATCCATTCGCAGACGCCGCCCAGAACTGCGCTGGCTGCGGGTCACAGAGGCCCCCTTCGGTTTCGCATTTGGACGGCTGAGCGCCTGACGCGGGGGCCGAGACCTCAACCGTTTCGGCGCCGTCGATGCGGTCGTAGAGCTCGGTGTCGCCCTGCTGCTGTGGATCGGGAGCACCGCCGTCGGCTGCGGCCTCGAACAGAACGTCCGACCCGTCTTGCGATATCGCGTGCCCTAGCTCGCTCGCGTGTTCTCCGGAGGCTTCGATGCCACCACCGGGCGCAGCGCCACCGGTCGCGACCCGTCCATCGGGGAGGATTCCGACCAGCCGCACCTGCCCCGCCGCGGCTTCGTAGAGGTTCTGCACGCCACCGCCGGGAGCGCCTGCTACGAGGCTGTCATTCGCCTCGAATATGACGTGGCTGAATTCGCTGGAGGCGCCGGCGAACGCCGGCACGTCCTGCTGTTCGAAGCATCGACCGCAGCCGGCCTGCGGCGGTTCCGGCGGGGCGGTAGTCGTGAGCAGCGAGTAGGCGCCGCCCGGACCGCGCAGATAGAGGTTGTAGACGCCCGCCGGTGCGCCTTCGGTCAGCTGCTGCAGCGGAACGCGAAGTACAGCCTGCGACAGATCTTCCGAGAAGGCGTAGCGCACCTTCGGGTAGCTGCTCGCGGGAGCCTGCGGTGTCGGCGGAGAAAGAGGCGTAGTCTGCCAACCGTCCGCGCTCCTCGTCGCGAGATATGCGTTGGGGTACTCGTTGCCCGGAGCCCCGGCGAACGCGGCTACGACGTTCATGTAGACGATCCCGCATGGTTCTGCGCCTTCGCATGGAGAGGCCTGGGCGGGCAGCATTTGCTGGAGCGTGACGGCATCCTGCCCGCCCTTTTCGACCGGCGATACTTGCTCGTAGGCGCGGCAATCCGGCAGACGTTCGGATGGCCCCGAGCGAAACTGGGCATTCGGACACGTCCACGCGCCCGCCGACGGAGCCGATGCACCGCCCAGCCATATGCCGGCAAGCACGACCAGACATACACCGCACACGCGGGGCCTGCTGCTCATCGATCGACCGCGTAGCGGCTTTCCGCGCATTGACACCTCCTCTGCGCGCCGTAGTCTAGCTGGCCGCTGGGAGTACGGTGCCTGTTCGTCCAGAGGAGCCGGTGACGCCAAGGCGGGGCGCCAAATTGGCGCCCCGCCAGCCTCGACCTACCCGTGCCCTTGTGGCTACGTGCGGCCTACGATTTCCATTCGACGGTGCCACCTTCGAGTTCGCTGGCGATCGAGCCGCTGTAGGACCCTTCCGTGTTTTCCCCACCGCACGCGCCGCCTGTGCCCTTGGAGGTGATGTTCAAGACATCGGGGGATACCGTCACCTTGCCGCCAGAAGCGTTGCTGTATCCAAAGCTTTCGAGCGTCTGCGGTTCGATCCGCACTTCGCAGCCGGCGCCTTCGGGCTTGATCGACACCCGTTTTTCGAGTTTCGCGGATCCGTTGGCGTTGAGTTCGAGGTACGCCGCCGAGATCGTGATGGTGCTACCGAAGCCGGTGCAGTTGACGAAGGTCAGGACTTCTTTGTGCGTCACCGATTTCAGTTCCGATGAAGTCACTTCACTTTTGCCCAAGACTTCCGAGCATTCGATCGTCCCGGCGGAGGTTTTGAATCTCTGCGAGGTCCCCTTGCTCTTGATTTTGCCAGCTTTGCTGGAAACGAATTCATCGCCCGAAGCAGAGACTGAGATGGCGTCGACGGCGACGACTGCAAACACCGCCGCCAAGGCCACCCCCAGAATCACGATGCGCCGCATGGTCTCTCCTGCTCCTTTGTCGATTGATAACTGGCCCCCACAGTGCCGAGCTTGTCGATCGAGAACGCCTTAGTACACTTTTGCCATGCTCTGGGAGGATTTGGCTCTTCGGGCTATATCGGCCCGCACTATCACAGACACTGCTTGTTCTGTCAAGCGGAAGCAGGCAGCCCATCACGACGAACGGCCCGCGTTGATCGACGTACCAGAGGTTGGACTTTTGCAGGCCAATCGGACGGAAAAACCGCAGAGGCCAGATCGCCGCCCGAGCCTGGGTAGATCGGCAGCCGGGCCCATGTAGATTGGGCCCATGGCGAGGCCAGATTCGCTCGATGTAACGCTGCTCCCGGGCGCGCGGGAGCTGCTCGCGCTTCATGCTCGCGAGCTGCCGCAGCGCGACGACCTCTGCGGAGCGTTCTGCGGCGCGCTGGCCCTGGGCGCGGCGGGCCTCCTGGAGCGCAACGGCGAGCCGCTCGACCAGGACGCGGTCGCCCTGGCCGCCGGGAGCGTCATCTCGGGGATGCGCGAGGCGGGCACGCTCCCGCACGGCGAGCCCGGCCGGCGTGACTACCGCATCGCGCTGCCGTCGATCGCGGACTCGGACGCGTCGGGAACGACCGCCGCCGGGCTGCTCGACGCGATCGCCCGGCTTTCGGGCAACGAGCTCGCTGTCATCCCCTACACGGGCCCGTGGGACGCGAGCACCCTCGGCGGCCTGTTCGACCTCGTCGCGGCGCTCGAGCGTCCGGTGACGCTGGTGGCGAACTTCGCCACACACCATCTGTGGGGCGGACGGCCGAGCGTCGACCAGCTGCTCGGCTACCTGCTCGGTGGCGCGCAGGATGGCCCGCCGCCGGACTGGGACGTCGGGCACTTCGCATGCGTCTTCGGTCGCGTGAGCGGCCCGCGCGGGAGCCTCTATTGCGTTGCCGACACCTACCCCGCGCTCGGCGACGGCGGAGTGCACGTGCAGCCTCAGGAGCGGCTCTCCGCGGCATTGGAGCGGCGCGACATGCCGGCGGGAGGCATGCTCGTAGTCTTGTCCGCTCAGGACGCCGGGGCCGTTCGCTCCGGTGCCAGTGCGCTGGGGCTCGCCGAAGGCATGTGGGACAACGGGACCGTGACCCAGGAGACGACGCGGTGAGCACGACCGAGCTGGTCGCGCTGGTGTGCTGCGATCTCGGCTCGATCGTGCGCGGGCGCTCGGTGTTCTCCGCCGACCTCGGCGAACATCTGCAGACGGGCGTGGGCTGGGTACCCGCCAACCACGCGCTCACGCCGCTTGGTCCGGTCGCCGAGCCCAACCCGTTCGGGTCGACCGGCGATCTGCGCCTGATGCCCGACGCCGAGACGCGCATCCTGGTCCGCGCGGACGACAAGGCCGGTGCGCTGGAGATGGTCCTGTGCGACCTCGTCGAGACCGATGGCACGCCGTGGGAGTGCTGCCCGCGGAACTTCCTGCGCAGGGCCCTGGTCGAGCTCGAGCGGGAGCTCGGCGCCCGCCTGAGCGCGAGCTTCGAGCACGAGTTCCAGCTGCTGCTCGCATCGTCCCCAAAGGGGGACTCGCCGCCGCCGCTGCCGTTCACGCTCGAGGAGCAGCGGCTCGTGGAGCCTTTCCCCGCGCGTGCGATGGGCGCGCTCGTGGAGGCGGGCGTGGAGCCCGAGCGGTTCTTCGCCGAGTACGCCGCACACCAGTTCGAGATCCCCGTCGCACCCGTCGACGGAGTGGCGAGCGCCGATCGCAGCGTCGTCCTCAGGGAGGTCGTGCGCGAGGTCGCCCGCCGCGAGGGTATGCGTGCGAGCTTCGTGCCGCTGCTCGACCCACAGCAGGCGGGCAATGGCCTGCACATCCACTTGAACCTGCTCGCCGCCGACGGCGTCTCGCTGCTCTACGACAGCGCCCGGCCGGGATCCCTGAGCGAGATCGGCGGACGCTTCGCCGCTGGGATCCTGCGACACGCGCGGGCGCTGAGCGCGCTAACGGCCGCCAGCCCAGTCTCCGGTGCGCGCCTGACGCCCCACCGCTGGAGCGCGGGAGCGGTCTGCCTCGCCGATCGCAACCGCGAGGCGCTGCTGCGCATACCGCCCGTGCTCACCTTCGGCGGAGTAGACCCATCGAGCCAGCTGCACCTCGAGTACCGCGGCGCGGACGCCACCGCCAACCCATACCTGGCCCTCGGCGCGATCGTCCGAGCGGGTCTGGAGGGGGTGCGCTCAGGCCTGCCCGTGCCGCCGCTCCTCGACCGCGACCCCGCGCAGCTCGACGCCGCAGGGGCGGAACGTTTCGGCGTGGGCGCACTGCCGGCGACGCTCGAGGAGGCGCTGAACGCGCTGGCCGAGGACGACGTCGTCAGGGGGTGGCTGGGCCCGCTGCTCGACGACGCCTACGTGAGCGTCAAGCACGCCGAGCTCGAGGCGGCCGCTGACATGGACCTGCAGGAGGTCTGCCGGCGCTATGCCGCCATCTACTGACGGAGCGCCGCTCGACGGAGCGTTGCTGCAGCTCCTGCTCGACGGCATCGAGCAGGAGCTCCCGCGGGCGGTCGCACTGCGCCACCGGCTGCATGCCCAACCCGAGCTGGCGCACTTGGAGCAGGAGACCTCGGCGGCTGTGGCCGACGAGTTGCCGGTCTCCTCTCAGCGCGTCGCCGGCACGGGCCTGCTCGCGCGCGTGGGTGTCGATGACGTTGCTGGGAGCAGTGGCCCCGCGCCCATCGCTGTGCGCGCGGAGCTCGACGGCCTGCCGATCGAGGAGCGAACAGGAGCAGCGTTCGCCGCGCGTGGCGGCGTGATGCACGCTTGCGGGCACGACGTTCACATGGCTGCCCTCGTGGCGCTCAGCCGCGCCGCTGAGGAGCTGGGCGCAGCGCTGCCGGCGCCGCTGCTGGCCGTCTTCCAGCCGAGCGAGGAGGCATATCCGTCGGGCGCCGAGCAGCTGGCCGACGAGCTCGCGGCGATCGCGCCGGCGGCGATCGTGGCCGCGCACGTCCACCCCGAACTGCCGTGGGGCACCGTGGCGCTCGACGCCGGCGCGGTCAACGCGTCGTGCGACGCGGTCGAGATCACCGTCGAGGGCGAGCCCACGCACGGGGCCTACCCGCACCGCGGACGCGACCCGATCCTCGCGATCGCAAACGTGGTCGTGGCGCTGCACGCGGAGCTCGGCAGACGAATCGACCCCGTGCACGCGGCGTCTCTGACGGTGGGCGTGTTGGAGGGCGGGAGCGCGGAGAACATCGTCCCGGGCACGGCGCACGCGCGCGTGGCGCTGCGCGCACACCGGCCTGAGGACCGCCTGGCTCTACGCGCGATGGTCGAGGATGTGGTCGCGGGAATCGCCGCGGCTCACGGCTGCCGCGGAACTGTCGCGCTCGTGCCGGGCGAGCCGGCGCTCGAGAACGACCCACGTATCGTCTCTAACTCGCGCGAGCTGCTGGAGGGCGCCGGCCTGGTGGCGGCCGAGGAGTGGCGCTCGTGTGGCTCGGACGACTTTGCCTTCTTCGGGGCGATCGCGCCGCTGGCGATGGGCTTCGTGGGGCTCGACGGCGCCGCCGGGTTCACGGTGCGCCCGCTGCACCATCCCGAGCTGCTGCCGCCCGACGAGGCCGTCGGGGCGGTCGCGCGCACGCAGGCCGTCCTTTACATCGCGGCGGCACTGTCCTCCGTTCCATCGCCTTGAACGAGTCACCGATACGATGCGCCCAGTGCCCGACCGCCTGTACTTCACTGCCTCCGACGAGGCCAACGCGCTGATCGCGTCGGACCCGATGGCGCTGCTGATCGGCTTCGCGCTGGATCAGCAGGTCTCCGTGCAGAAGGCGTTCGCCGGACCGCTGGCCATTCGGGAGCGGTTGGGCACGCTCGACCCCGCGCAACTCGCCCAGCTCGACCTGGAGGCCGCCTTCCGGGAGAAACCCGCCATTCATCGCTTCCCCGGCTCGATGGCCCAGCGCGTGCACGAGCTCGCGGTGCACGTCCGCGACAACTACGACGGTCACGCCGAGCGTGTGTGGAGCGACGCACCCGACCCGGAGACGCTTCGCAGCAACCTGGCCGCCCTTCCCGGCTTCGGCGAGATGAAGGTCAAGTCGCTTAGCGCGGTGCTCGCCAAGCGCTTCGGCGTCGGGTCCGCCGCGGAGCTCGTGCCGGCACACCCCACGCTCGGCGACGTCGACTCCCCCCAGGCGCTCACCGACTACCAGGCCGCCAAGCGCATCCACAAGGCGGAGTGGTCGAAACTGAAAGCGCGGCGTTAGATCTGGACACCGCGCCTCTCGAGCCACGCGAGGTAGCTCTCGACAAACCTCGGTAGGTGCCGAAGCAGGCGACGAACTTGCTTTTGAATTTCGTCGGCCTGTATGTCGGGAGAGGAGTGCTGGAGGCGGTTGCGAGTGCGGTAGAGCTCGGTGAAGGTCTCTGCCTGCCTGTTGGTGAAGCCTCCGTCCCCCCGGATCGCATCGATCATCCCTGGCACGCCCGGCAATCCCGCCGTCGACTTCAGGCCGGTCAGCTTGGCGCCTGCCCTGATCGCCTCGGCCGTGTTGTTTACGAGCGCCAGGTAGCCGCCTGTGACGGCGAACACTCGGTTGATGTCGTCCGGGTCCGGAGAGTCGAACGCCTGCTTCCATGCTTTCGCGTCGAAGTCCCCACCGAACTGACTCATCGCCTTGCGCAGCGCCGTCCGCTGGGCTGAAAGCCGCTCGAGCTTGGCGCTCAGCCGGTCGAGCTGCGCGGAGTGCGCCGCGGTCTCCGTCTGCTCGTCTGTCACCGCTCGGCGGCCAGCAGCTCGCGGACGGAGGCGCGTGCGCGCCGGCGTCGAGCCTGGTGTGCACGGCTGGCGAGGCAGGCGATCTCGCTTCGACACGTCTTCAACCCAGCCCACTCCCCGTCGCGGTCGAGCGCGACCCTGCCCTCGTCGAGAGCCCTCAGCAGTAGCAACGGCGCAGTGTCCTGTATGCGGTTCAGCCGCGCCACGTCCACCTCGCGGCCTACCGCGCGCTCGAGACGTACGGCGAGCTTGACCGCCGCGTCGGGACGATCCTCTGCGAGAGATACCAGCAGATCGAGGTCGGAGTCCGGTGTGTCATCGCCCCGCGCAACCGAGCCATAGACGACCGCGAGGCGGACATTGGGCTCAGTTCTCAGCGCACGTCGCAGCGCTGACAGGAGTGGCCAATGCTCCACCGCGTAACGCCGCTCATCCTCCCCGACACCTTGGCGGCGCTCGCTGACACGCTCACAACGGATCGTCCCATCCGCAGCCGCGCGGCGCAGCGTACGCGTGTCCACATCCAGGTCTCGAGCGAGCTCGGCGAGTTCCAGCACACTTGGATCATAGGCCTTCGTATGACCGTTATCGGGTCACACAACCGGCGGAGGCGAGCCCTCGGCGCTGCCGGCGAGCGCAGGGTCCCACTCGCACACGATGCATGCGTGGCGGAAGGCTGAGCGGGCGAAGGCAAGGCCCGCCGCGTGCGGATCGTCGCCGGCGGCGACATCGTCCCAGTCCAGCACGTACTCGCCGAGCTCCGACTCCCAGCGCGCAGCAGCGGGTTGCAGCGTCGCCTGCGCGAACCCCTCGGGCGCGGGGTGTGCGTAGGCGTAGAACGCCGCACGGCTGTAGCGGGCGTCGCCGGGCCACCAGCCGACGGCGACCTCCTGCGCGTCCATGGCGTTGCGCATGATGAAGTCGTTCGACGGAGGGTCGGCTGGCACACCTGAGAACAGGTTGACCGCAAGGTCGAACGAGCCCCACCATGCGTTCACGGGCGTCGAGCGACCACGATAGGGGGCGCGGAACGCGCCCAGTATCAGCGCCGCCTGAGTGGCGGCCGCGAAGTAGTCGGCGACCCGATCGGCGTCATACGTCGCATGCTCGCGGTCCTCGTCCAGCGGCACGCTCCAAGCGACCTCCTGGGGCGTTGCGTTGATCTCCACGGGGCCGGCGAGGCCGCAGACGGCGTCGAGCAGCTCACGCGTGACCTCGCCTACGGCCCGGTCGGGAGCGAGCGCGACCCGTCGCACCCCGCCGCCGCTGTGCTCGACGAGCGCCTCGTGGGTGCGCAGGTCGAGCGCCGCCACGAACGCCCCTGAGCCGTCCGGCGCGGGCAGCGGATTCGTCTCCCAACCCCGCGCCGTGAGTTGCAGCGCGGCGTGCTGCAGCTCGGGCTCGGGCGGCGCGCACGCGACCGCCAACTTGCCGAGGACCTGCGTGTGCGCGTGCAGCGTGTCGCACGTAGCGCTCCACTCCTCGTAGGCGGGCAAGGACGGCCAGCCGAGTGACATGTCCGCAGCGTAGCGCGCGCCACGAGACCGCTCGCGCCAACGATCCCAGCATCCGGGCACGTGCAATAGGCTTTCGCGCCGCGATCGAGGCGGCGAAGGAGTCGATGCAAGACCCCGCGGGGCACAACTCCATGAAGACCGGCGGCTGGCACGTGATCGTGGCCTACGGGCTGGTGTGCGCGGCGACGCAGGTGCTGTGGCTGACGTACGCGGCGATCACGACCGCCACCGCCAGGCGCTACGGGGTCTCGGTGAGCGCTGTCGGCTGGCTGGCGGAGATCTTCCCGCTGCTGTACGTGGTGCTGGCGATCCCGGCGGGGATGCTGCTCGACCGCTGGTTTCGCCCGGCGCTGACGGCCGGTGGAGCGATGGTGGCGCTCGGTGGGCTGCTGCGCCTGGGCGGGGAGACATTCGCCTGGGCGATGGCGGGGCAGGTACTGGTGGCGGTCGCGCAGCCGATCGTGCTCAGCGCTGTGAGCAAGCTCGCCGGCGAGTACCTGCCGGCCGAGCAGCGCGCGGACGGCATCGCGGTGGGCTCGGCGGGCAGCTTCGTGGGGATGCTGTTGGCGCTGCTGCTGGGACCGACCCTGGGAGCCCACGGGCAGCTGGAGCGGCTGCTCGTGGTGGAGGCGGTGCTGGCTGTGATCCCGGCTGTCGCGCTGGCGATCGTCCTGCGCAGGCCGGGACACGCGAGCGAGGAGCATGCGGCGATCGAGGGCAACGCCGCACGGGCGTTGTGGGATCTACCGCCGATGCGCATCCTGTGCGGCCTGGTGTTCCTCGGCTTCGGCGTGTTCGTCGCGCTGGCGACGTGGCTGCAGACGCTGCTTCAGCCCTCGGGCGTCTCCGAAGCGGCTTCGGGCGGACTGCTCGTCGGGATGATCGTCGCCGGCGTCATCGGGTGCGCGGTGCTGCCGCCGCTGATCGCGCGCCGCAACACCGAGCGCGGCTTCATGCGCACGGTCGTGATCGTGGCATGCCTCGGCTGCGTAGTCCTGGGCGTGGCTCCCTGGCTTGGAGTGCGCGCGCTGGCGGTCGTGGCGATGGGGGTCGTGCTGCTGCCCGCGCTGCCCGTGATCCTGACCGCAGCCGAGCAGCTCGCGGGAGCGGCCGCGGGCACGGCCGGCGCGATCGTGTGGATGGCCGGCAACCTGGGCGGCCTGGTGGTCGCGCTGATCGTGCAGATCCTCGTCCACGACCCGCTCGCGGCGTTCCTGGCGATGGCTGCCGTGTCCCTGCTCGGACTGCCGCTCGCCGCCCGCCTGGTCTCGCCGGCGACGACGGCGCGAAGCCGGGAGCCGGCCGCCGCAGGCGCAGGCTGAGTCACCGGGCGCGGTCGGCTCCGGACGCGTTCAGCAGCAGGTGGCGTCCACGAGCGCGTGGTGGTCGAGCTTCAGGAACGCGTCCACGACACGCGGGTCGAACTGGCTGGCGCGGCAGCGCACGATCTCACCAACCGCATGCTCCACGGGCAGCGCTTCCTTGTAGGGACGAGCATGGGTCATCGCGTCGAAGGCGTCCGCTACCGCGACGATCCGACCGGAGATGGGGATGCCGTCTGCCTGCAGACCGCTCGGATAGCCACCGCCGTCCCAATGCTCGTGGTGGGTGAAGGCGATCTCCATGGCCATCCGCACAACCGGGAAGCGGCTTTCAGAGAGGATCCGCCCGCCGATGACCGTGTGCGTCTTGATCACCTCGAACTCCTCGAGCGTGAGCCGGCCGGGCTTCAACAGGATCTCGTCGGGGACGCCGACCTTGCCGACGTCGTGCAGCGGCGCCGCACGGCGAATCGTCCGCACCAGCTCGCTGTCCAGGTTCAGCTCGGTGGCGAGCAGCGCCGCAGCGTGCGCGACCCGTTCGGTGTGTTTGTTGGTGTCGTCGTCACGGTACTCGGCCATCAGCGCGAGGCGCCTCAGATCCTCGAACCTCGCTTCGTGGAGTTCCGCGACGGTTCGCCGCATCTCGGTGATGTCCGTGAACGAGGACACGGTCGCGTAGGGCTCGTCCTCTCCGGGCCGCACGAGCGGGCAGCTGTTGACGGAGATCCAGCGGGTCGCGGGCCCGAGGCCGCCGACGCCGAGGACCACGTCGCGCTGTGGCTCGCCTGTGCGAAGGCTCACGATCGACGGATGCTCCTCGACTCGGAACTCGGAGCCGTCCTCGTGGAGCAGCGGGCTGGCCGGACGATGCGTGGAGCCCGCTGCGAGCTCCTGAGCGGAGAGTCCGAAGATCCGCTCTGCGCTCCTGTTGGAGGCGAGGATGCGACCGTCGCGACCCTGCATCACGACGCCCTCGCTCAATGCTTCCACGACCGAGTGATAGCGCTGCTCGCTGGCTCGCAGCGCCTCTTCTGCGCTGCGCTGTGCGCTCAGGTCTCGGTAGATCCCGACGGCGCCGGCGAGCTCCTGGTCCTCGCCCCAGATCGGCGCGACGGAGAGCAGCACGTTCAACAGCCTGCCGTCCTTGGTCACTCGCGTGGTCTCGACCCGCTCGATGCGGGCGCCCGACATGACGCGCTCGATCAGGCCGCGGGCCTCGAGCGAGCGCTCCGCGGGCGCGAGGATGGCTATCTCTCTTCCAAGGACCTCTGCGACGGAGTACCCGAACAGTCGCCGGGCTCCCTCGCCCCAGCCCGTGATCAGACCGTCCGGAGAGACGCCGACGACCGCGTCGCTCGTCGACTCGAGCAGCGCGGCGAGCTCGAACGCCCGACCGAGGTAGATCGAGCCGTTGCCGGCCCGGTCCTTCGGACGGCGCGCCGCGACGGCGCGGCTCCGCGCGTGGCTCCGATCCACAGGCTTGCGATCCACAGGCTTGTCCTGACGCGAGACAGCGCGAGGCATGCGGAGTCATCGACCCGGCGAGCACCAGCTTGAGCGGACAGGGTGCGAATGAACACAAGTATCAGCGCCGTGCGGTCAGCGCTGCAGCGGCCTGAGCGCCATGTAGAGTCGGCTCGGTGACAGGCGCCGGCACGGCATCTCAGGCGTCCGTCGACTGGCGGGCGTGGCACGCGGGCTACGAGAACCCCAACTCCGAGTTGGGACGGCGCCTGGCGGTGGTGCAACGTCAGCTGCGCGACGCGCTGGACCGCCTGCCACCCGGGCGGATCCGCGCGATCAGCGTGTGCGCGGGGCAGGGCCACGACATCATCGGCGTCCTGGCCGAGCACCCGCGGCGGTTCGACGTGAGCGCTCGCCTGGTGGAGCTCGATCCGCAGAACGTGGCGCTCGCCCAAAGCGCTGCGCGCGCCTCCGGGCTCGACGGCGTCGAAGCGCTCGCGGCGGACGCGTCGCTCACCGATGCCTACATCGGCGCCGTCCCGGCCGATCTGGTGCTCGTGTGCGGGGTGTTCGGCAACATCGCGGCGGCGGACATCGCCAATACGATCGAGCAGCTCGGGCAGCTGTGCGCTCCACAGGCGACCGTCATCTGGACCCGTCACCGCCGAGCGCCGGACCTCGTGCCGCGCATTCGCGAGACCTTCCAGCAGGCGGGCTTCGCCGAGGTGGCGTTCGAGGACGCGCCTCCGTTCGGCATCGGCGCCAACCGCCTGCAGCGGGCGCCCGGGCCGCTGCAGCGGGGGGTGAAGCTGTTCGACTTCATCGGCTACGAGGCTCTGTGGCCGCATCTGAGCCCGGCGGAACGCGCCGCCCTGGGCGCTCTATTTCGCGCGGACTGCTCGATCGTCGAGCTGGTGGAAGCGATGCGCGCCCTGCCCCACGGCCTTCCGAGCGAGCCGACCGTGGACAGCATGCTGCTAGAGGCCCGCGGTACGAGCGCCGGCAAGCACCTGTTCCTCGCGCAAGTGCTGGCGCAGCGCTTCCCGAGCACCGAGCCGGCGCTCGTCCACCGCGTGTACCGCCTCGATCGCGCTCGCGCGCTGGAGCTGTTCGGCAGCGCGATCGCTGAGGCGATCCCCGACGGAGGACTCACGGACGTGCACCGCTATCTCACGATCGCGGTCGAGGGGCGGCGCATCGAGCTCGATGTGACAGTCTCGGGAGAGCCGTGGGATGGAAGATCGCCGCTGGCGCTCGCGTGCAGCCCAGGACGCGACTACCCGGCCGGAGCAGATCCTGACGCAGAGCTGCAGGCGCTCGAGCGCGAGCACTGTGACGCGACTGCACGCGCGCCCTTCCTGGCAGCGCTCGCGGCCATAAACGCGCCGGTATGAGCCGATCGGAGAAGATCGCCCGCAACCGCGCCTGCGCTGAGCGCGTTAGTGCCGCGCTCAGAGGGGAGTCCGCGCCATCTCTCCTCGTGAGCTTACCTGAAAACGACCAGTTACCCGAGAACATACCTCAAAACATGAGGGAAGTTGAGTGGGAAATGAGGTAAGCCCGCCGAAAATGGGGTAAGCTGGGCGCGACTCCATGATCGACGACGAGGTGATCGAACACATCGAGGCTCTGCGCCAGACGACCACGGACACCGCGAACGTGGAGGCCAAGCGCTCGGAGAAAGCCCTGCCGAAGTCGATCCGCCACACTCTCTCCTCGTTCTCGAACACCCCCGGAGGGGGCGTGGTGCTCTTGGGGGTCGATGAGGCCAGCGGCTTCCCGGTCACAGGCGTCGATGACCCGAAGAAGGTCCAGGCCGATCTGTCCTCCATGTGCGCTGAGATGTTCCCGCCCGTGAGGCCGATGATCGCCTCGCACACAATCGAGGGCAAGACCGTGATCGTCGCTGAGGTGCCGGAGCTCACCGCGGCCGAGAAGCCCTGCTACTACGGCGGGGCTGGGATGAGCAATGGGTCCTACGTTCGTGTCGGCGACGCCGACCAGCGGCTCTCGCAGTACGAGGTGCAGATGATGATCGCCTCGCGCGGTCGCTCGGAGAACGATCTCGCCCCGGTCCCCGGCGCGACGCTGGACGACCTCGACCCCGACCTCATCACCACCTACTGCGGGCGGGTCCGCGAGCGCATCCCTCACGTCTTCGGGCGCATGAGCGACGAGGAGCTGCTGCGCCAAGTGAGCGTGCTCGTGTCCCATGAAGGCGCTCATGTCCCCTCCATCGCAGGCCTCCTCTCACTCGGCACCTTTCCACAGCGCTTCTTTCCCAACCTCAACTTGACCTTCGTCCATTACCCAACGCCCGAGGCGGGAGAGCTGGGGCCGGGAGGCGAGCGATTCCTCGACGAGACCGGCTTCATCGGGCCCGTGCCCAAGCTCATCAGCGACGCGCTCTACAAGCTGCGCGCGGCGATGGCGAAGGCGGCGTTCGGCGGCGGGAGCTACGAGCAGTGGGAATACCCCCAGGACGCCTTGCGCGAGTGCATCGTCAATGCTCTCGTCCATCGTGACCTCAGCCCCGCCTCGCATGGCACCTCCGTACAGATCGAGCTATACCCCGACCGGCTCCTGGTGCGCAACCCCGGTGGGCTCTTCGGCCCGATAACGATCGACCAGCTGGGCGACCAAGGCGTCTCCTCGACCCGCAACGAGGCCCTTGTCCGCATCCTGGAGGACGCCCCTGCCGAGGACACAGGCAACCCGGTCTGCCAGAACCGAGGCTCGGGCCTGATGGTGATGCTGGCTGCGCTCAGGGCCGCGAGGTTGCGACCGCCCCAGTTCAGGGATCGCATCTCCAACTTCGAGGTGGCCTTCTCCAGCCACTCGCTGCTCGACCCCGAGACGGTCACGTGGCTGGCGCAGTTCTCGGAACTTGGGCTCACGAGCAGCCAGCAGACGGCCTTGGCCTATGCGCGGAGCGGCGAAGCGCTAACGAACGCCATCTACCGCCGCCTGAGTGGGATCGATAGCCGCGATGCCCTCAGAGAACTCGCGCAGCTCGTCGATCTCGGGGTGCTCAGGCAGGAGGGCGTGCGTGGCGGCACGGAGTACGTGGTAGGCGACCGCTATGCAGTCCCCTCCGGGACGGGGGCTCACGCCTCGGCAGACGGCACCGGCGTGGCGGCGAAGGGGCACCTCGCAGGCCCGCGGGTGGTCACTGGTCCGAGGACGCGCGCACTCCGCGAGGTCCATGACCTGTTCGACTCCCATGAGGAGCTGGGCCGGGCCGAGATCGAGAAGCTCCTGTCCATCACGAGCAAGTCAGCCAGTTACCGTCTCGACAAGCTCGTCGAGGAAGGATGGCTGACGACCGACGCCCCGGCGCGCTCGCCCACCACCAAATATCGCCGGACGGCTTCTTGAGCACTCTGTCCCACCGGGTGAGCTTCGCGCAAGGCGCGAGCACCGGCGAGCACTCGCCGCCCGCGACGCCGAAGTCCTCGCCGGCTGCGGTCCGGACCCCGAGCTGGCCGGCCTGGCCCAGCACGCAGCGGGGCTGCCCTCAGCCCCGCCAGACCCCCAGCAGCACAACGCACACGGCGACCTCGGCGATTGCGACGGTCGCGCCGAGCGTATCTCCGGTGCGACCACCGAGGGTGCGTCGCGCGAACGCGACCGAGAGCCCGGCGACGAGCAGGGTTGTGCCGAGGGTGGCCGCACCGGCGACGAGCCCGCCAATGGCAAGCGCGGCGATCGCCGATAGAGCAGTTGCCACCGCGAGCGCGATACGACTCACGCGCAGAGCCGCACCGAGGCCGCCACTGCGAGCCGGCGGCGTACCAGCCGCATGCAGCAAGGCGGCCCATCGCCCAAGGGCGCACGCGATCACCAGCGCGCGCAGCGCCCGGTCGCCATCGAGCGAGGAGACGGTAGTGAACAGCAGCAATGCCCACGCGATCAGCGCGAGCGCTCCGAACACCCCAGTGGAGGAGTCGCGCATGACCTCCAGGCGACGCGCTCGATCGGTGCGCACGCCGAGCCCGTCGGCGGTGTCCGCCAGCCCATCCTGGTGAAGCGCGCCGGTAGCGACCACCAGCACGATCATCGCCAGCACGGTGGCGACGCTCGCTCCCAGCGCCTCCCCGCACAGCAGGCGCACCCCACCCGCGAGCGCGCCCACGGCGGCGCCGACCAGCGGGAACCAGGCGGCGGCGCCGTCCAGCCCATCGACGGCGACGGGCACCGGCACGATCGTCAGCAAGGCGATTGCGCTCGCGAGACCGTCCCACGGGCGAGGCGAGCGGGTCACGCCAACCTCAGCTGCAAGCACCGGCTCGACGCCGCTCGGCCCGTCAGCGCGGGCGCGCAACACCCGACTCCTCGAACGTGCCCATCCCCTCCTGCAGCGCGCCCGCGGCCTCGATCAGCGGCAGCGCGAGCAGCGCGCCCGATGCCTCGCCGAGCCGAAGCCGCAGGTCGAGCAGCGGCTCCAGCCCGAGCTCGGCGAGCAGAAGGTCGTGTCCCGGCTCGGCGGAGCGATGGCCGGCGACGATGATCTCGCCGACCGCAGGGTCGAGCCCGACGGCGGCCAGCGCGGCGGCGGTGACGGCGTAGCCGTCGAGGAGCACGGGCAGGCGCAGCCGAGCCGCCTCGCATGCGGCACCCGCAAGCGCCGCGAGCTCCAGCCCGCCAACGCTGCACAGGGCCTCGCGAGCGACCTGGTCAACCCCGCCGGCATGCGACGCTCCATGCAGCTCGAGCGCAGCGGCCACCGTGGCGCGCTTGCGCTCGATCCCGGCGCTGTCCACACCGGTGCCGCGCCCGACCGCCAGCTCGGGTGAGGCGCCCGTCAGCGCACAGGCCAGCGCCGCCGCAGTAGCCGTGTTCCCGATCCCGATCTCGCCGAGCACCAGGCAGTCGACATCGCGCGCCGCCAGCTCCCGCGCCAGCTCCGCCCCCGTGGCCAGCGCCGCGTCCAGGTCGGTGACGGACAGCGCCGGTCCCACGGTCATGTCCGCGCTGCCTGCGGCGATCTTCGCGTCTCGCACGCCCGCGGGCGTCTGGCCCGCCAGGCCCACGTCCACGACCAGCAGCTCGTGCCCGCCGCGGCGCGCGAGCACGCCCACGGCCGTCTCGCCGCGCGCCGCCGCAGCGGCGACCTGCGCGGATACCTCGCTGTCGAACAGGCTCGTGCCGTGGCTGACGTGGCCATGATCGGCCGCGCAGACGAGTACCCCCGCTCGCATGCTCGAGGCGGGAGCTGCACCTGTGATTCCGGCCCAGCGCTCGATGAGCAGCTCGAGCACGCCAAGGCTCCCTCCCGGCTTGACCAGCTGGTCCAGGCGATCGCGCGCCGCGATCGCCGCAGCCCGGTCCGGGCGGTCCCCCTGCACCGTGTCCTCTGGCGCCGCGATGCTCGCACCGCGGTCGACCCCAATCGCCTCGGCAGCCACGGCAGACAACGAACCCGACTCAGGCCCCGAACCCGGCTCCGCGTCCTCGCGCCAGCGCTCGTCCATCACCACCGCGTCGAGCGCCATACGCGACGACCAGCCGGCCGCCTCGAGGCCTGGGCGCACGGGGCGCTCGTCCGGCCAGCCGAGGCACAGATAGGCGATGGGGTCCACGCGTGCGGGGATACCCAGCAGCGCGCGCAGATCCTCGGGGCGATAGAAGCTCACCCAGCCGACGCCCAGCCCCTCGGCGCGCGCGGCCAGCCACAGGTTCTCCACGGCACACGCGGCGCTGTAGATGTCGGTCGCGGGGATGGTCCCGCGTCCGAGGACCTCCACGTGGGGGTCGCCGTGGTCGCAGCACACGCACACGCCGAGCGGCGCCTCGACGATGCCCTCGACCTTCTGGTCGAGGAAGTGGCGGGTGCGCTCGTCGAAGCCGTCGGCCTGGCGCAGGCGCTCGCGCTGGGCCAGGCGTCGCACGGAGACCCGTGTGTCGATGTCGCGGATGACGATCAGCCGCCACGGCTGCATCAGACCGACGGAAGGAGCGCGGTGGGCTGCCTCCAGCACGCGCTGCAGGACGTCGTCCGGCACCGCGTCGGGGCGGAAACGCCGCACGTCGCGGCGCTCGGCGATCACGCGGTGCACGGTCTCGCGCTCGGCCTCGTCGTAGCGCCAGCCGCGCGGGTCCGCGGCGCGCTCGGCTGCGCGCGAGCGATCGAAGCCCGCCGGCGTCGACGGACGCAGAAAGCGCTCTGTGCTCATCGCTGGCAACATTAGATCAGCGAGGCCCTTGTGCAGGTAGGACAGGTTGCGATAGAGTTAACGCATGAAGACGATTCGTCTCGATCCTCGTGCGAGCGGCCAAGCGTCAGAGGTCACCGAGGAGATCGATCGTCTACTCGCTGAGGGCAAGTGCGTTGCGGTCACCGTCGCCGAGGAGTGTGAGCTTCTCTCCCCCCAGCAGGTGGCTGAGCGTTTGGGGTTCTCGCGCCAGCACGTAGTGCGACTGATTGGATACGGCGAGCTCGAGGCACAGAAGCTGCCCGGCTCGAGTTACTGGAAGATCCCGCTCACGTCAGTTCTGGCATTCGAGGAGCGCCGCGAAAAGGGCCGCGAGCTAGTAGCCCAATGGTCACGCGACCTTGACGCAATGGGCGCTCCGCCCGAGTGAATCGCACAGCCTCGCTGCGCGCGATTCTCGACGCCGACATCATCTACTCGCGCGTACTGCACGAGCTGATGGGGCGCGTTGCAGACGACCTACGCAAGCTCGATCTCGTCTGGAGCGATCAGTTGCTTGCCGAGGCCACGCGAGTGCTCGTTGAGCGCAAGGGACTGGCCGAGGCCGTCGCCAAACGGTGGGTCGACTACCTACCAGCGGCTTTCCCCGCCGGCCGAACCGACATCGAGGAAGCGCTCGCGTCCGCCGAGCTCGACAACCTCACTACGGACCCAGGCGACCGTCACATATGCGCGCTGGCGATAGCGTCGGGGGCCGACTATCTCTTTACGCACGACCGCGGTTACCTGCGCGATGGCCTGCTGGCCCACGGAGTCAACGTTGCCAGCCCCGATTCGTTCCTCGTCGGCGTACTCGAAGATCAGCCCCACGGCATGCTCGACCTGCTTGTGCTGCAGGCGAGCACGTGGGCAGGCGGACGTACCATCGAGGAGCTGATCGACGCGATCGAGCGCGCCGGAGCTGTTGTGTTCGCGGCCGAAGCTCGGCGCTCGCTCCCCACCCGGTAGCATCGGCGTGTCAGCGTGGCGGTGCGGGGAACCCGGTGAGAGACCGGGGCGGTCGCGCCACTGTGACCGGGACAAGTACCCGGGAAGCCAGAGACTCGTCCGCCGCGGACCCTTCCGAGAACGGGACGCACGATCCCGAGGAGGCGCAGATGCACACGACCTCAGTTCGAAGCCCCGCCCGCCGGGCGTGAGCGGCAGTCACATGAGCGGCGTCGCGCTCCTCGCCGGCTACGCCGTCGATGCGGCTGTGGGCGACCCCGCCCGCTGGCATCCGGTGGCCGGGCTCGGGCACACGGCGCTCGCGCTCGAGCGCGCCGCCTACGCGCCCACGCGCCTACGCGGCGCGGCTGTCGTGGCGGTGCTGGTGGCGGCTCCCGCGATCGCCGCGGAGCTGCTGGCGCGGAGGCTTTCGCGTCGCGGCCTCGGCCGAGAGCTGGTGCTCGCGATGCTGACGTGGGTCGCTCTGGGAGGACGCTCGCTGCGCCGCGAGGCACTCAACGTCTCCGACCTGGTGGCGCGCGAACAGCTCGACGAGGCGCGCGGCGCGCTGCGCGCGCTGTGCGGTCGCGACGCGGCGGAGCTCGACGCGAGCGGGCTGTGTCGCGCGGCGGTGGAGTCCGTCGCTGAGAACACCAGCGACGCGGTCGTGGGCGCGTTGCTGTGGGGTGCGCTGGCAGGGCCGGCAGGGGTCGTTGCCTACCGCTCGGCGAACACGCTCGACGCGATGTTCGGTCACCGAAGCGAGCGCTACCTGCGCTTCGGCTGGGCGGCCGCGCGGCTCGACGACGCCATGAGCTGGCCCGCTGCGAGGCTGGCCGCGGCGCTCGCATGCCTCACCGCGCCGCTCGTCGGCGGCTCGCCGCGAGAGGCCGCCGCCACGGTGCGCCGCGACTGCAGCGCGCACCCAAGCCCCAACGCGGGACCCGTGGAGGCGGCATTCGCTGGAGCGCTGGGCCTGTCCCTCGGCGGCACCATCACGTACAACGGGAGCGTCGAGGCTCGCCCACAGCTCGGAGACGGAGGCGCCCCGGGCGTCGAGGATGTGCACCGCGCAGCGCGCCTGTCGCTGGCCGTGGGCATAGCCGCCGCCGCGGTGTGCGCCCTGGCCGCAGCGTCCCTGCCCCGCGGACTCGTCTGGAGCGCGCGATGAAGGGCGCGCTGCTCGTCTGCGGCACCCAATCGGACGCGGGCAAGTCGGTGGTGACGGCGGGCATCTGCCGCTGGCTGCACCGCAAAGGCGTGAGCGTGGCGCCGTTCAAGGCGCAGAACATGGCGCTCAACTCGGTGGTCACGCGCGACGGCAACGAGATCGGCCGCTCGCAGGCGGTGCAGGCGCAGGCGGCGGGCGTGGAGCCAGAGGCGGCGATGAACCCGATCCTGATCAAGCCGTCGGGCGAGCGCCACAGCCAGGTGATCGTGATGGGCAAGCCGTACACGGACGCGAGCGCGCGCTCCTACCAGCAGCTCAAGCACGAGCTGCGCCCGATCGTGGCGGATGCGCTGGCGGACCTGCGCGCGCGCTTCGACGTGGTGGTGTGCGAGGGCGCTGGCAGCCCGGCGGAGATCAACCTGCGCCACGCGGACCTGACGAACATGGGCTTGGCGCGCGCGGCGGGGCTGCCGGTGCTGCTGGTGGCGGACATCGACCGCGGCGGCATGTTCGCGTCGCTGTTCGGCACGCTGGCGCTGCTGGAGGCGGCCGACCAGGCGCACGTGGCGGGCTTCGTGGTGAACAAGTTCCGCGGCGATCGGTCGATCCTCGATCCGGGCATCGAGCAGCTGACGGAGCTGACGGGACGCCCGACGCTGGGCGTGCTGGGGCACGTGGAGGACCTGTGGATGGACGTGGAGGACTCGCTCGCGCTGGACGCGCCGCGCCCGGAGGCGCCGGCGTCGGCGGACACGCTGGACGTGGCGGTGATCCGCTTGCGCTGGATGAGCAACTTCACCGACCTGGACGCGCTCGCGACCGAGCCGGGCGTGCGCGTGCGCTTCACCCGCTCCGCCGCCGACATCGAGCGCGCGGACCTGGTGGTGGTGCCGGGCACGAAGGCCACCGTCGAGGACCTGGCGCGCCTGCGCAGCTCAGGGCTCGCGGATGCCCTGATCGCCCGCGCAGCCGCCGGCGGGCCGATCCTGGGGATCTGTGGCGGATACCAGCTGTTGGGCGAACGGATCGTCGATGATTTTGAGTCTGGGGATGGCGAGGTGGCGGGACTCGGCGTGCTGCCAGCGACAACGAGGTTCGCGGCGGACAAGGTGCTGCGTAGGCGTGGCGGGCATTGTGCGTGGCTCGACACCGAGGTCGGTGGCTATGAGATCCGCCATGGGCGTGTCGAACGCGCGGATGCCGTTGACGCTCACGCTCGCGATGGACATGGCGATCGTGATCGTCAACGTCACCGCGTAGCTGGCAATTGGCTCTTTGTCGCCGACGATGGCGAGCCGGATGGCTGTCGCGCGGGATCTGTGATCGGCACCTCCTGGCACGGCGTGCTCGAGCACGACGCGTTTCGCCGCGCGTTGCTGCAGCACGTGGCCGCCGCCCGTGGACGGCGGTTCGTGCCCGGCACCGGCTCATTCGCCGCCGCGCGCGAGGCGCGCCTGGACGTGCTTGGCGACCTCGTGGAGAACAACCTCGATACCGAGCGACTATCCGCGCTGATCGAAGGTGGCGTGCCCGCGGACCTGCCCTCCATCGCCACGGAGGTGCGCCCATGCGTTTCGTGATGCCCCACCTCGCAATAGGCGCATCCAGGCCGCGCACGGCAACCGGCGCATCCCGGCTGCCCGCCACCACGAAGGAGGTGCGCCGATGCTGCGCTTCATAACGACCGCCGACACCGAGATCCTGGCCACCGCCACGGCCGTCGAACGCCTCCCGGGCGACTTTCCGGAGGTTCGCTGCGCCAACCCAGCCGGAGCGCCAGCGGAGGCTCTCATAGACGATCTCCTCGACGGCGCGCGCGTGGTGCTGTGCAGGATCCTCGGCGGGCGACGCGGCTGGCCGGGCGGGTTCGACCTGCTGCGCGAGCGTTGCAGCGAGCTGGGGATCGCGCTGCTGGCGCTCGGCGGCGAGGCAGCGCCGGACGCGGAGATGACCGGGCTGTCGCTGGCGCCCGCGGGCGCGGTCGCCCAGGCGGGCGAGTATCTGCGCCACGGCGATGTCGACAATGTGGAGCAGCTGTTGCGGTTCCTCGCCGACACGTTCCTGCTCGAGGGTCACGGCTTCGAGCCGCCGCACGACGTCGCCGATCTCGGCGTGTACCTCCCGGGCGTCGGCGACGTGGAGCTCGAGCGCGCGCTCGCCGGCCACGATCCGGAGCGTCCCACTGTCGGCTTCTGCTTCTACCGCTCGCATCGGCTGACCGGCAACACCGCGTTCGTGGACGCCATCTGCGCGGCCATCGAGGACGCCGGCGCCAACGCGCTGGCAGTGTGGAGCTACACGCTGCGCCGCGAACCAGCCACCGCGGAGGGGCCGGGCGGCAACGTGCCCGCGCTGGCGCTGATCGCAGGCCACGTCGACGCGTTGGTCGTGACGATGCTCGCCACCGGCGGCTCCGGGGCCGCGGACGCCGCCGCGGGAGATGGCGAGGGCGTCGGCGAGCAGTGGCAGGAATGGGACGCCACCGCCCTCGCCGCTCTGGACGTGCCGGTGATCCAGGCCGTCTGCGCCACCGCCTCGCGCGCCGCCTGGCTGGAGTCCGACTCGGGCCTCGCGCCGCTGGACGCCGCCACGCAGGTCGCCATCCCCGAGTTCGACGGGCGCATCCTCGGCGGTGTGATCTCGTTCAAGGAGCGCCACAGCGAGGGCTCGCCCGTGGGTACCGCCGTGCCCCGCTACGTGCCCGACGCCGAGCGCTGCACGCGCGTCGCGCGGCTGGCCGTGCGCAGCGCGCGGCTGCGCCACCTGCCCTCTGAGCGCCGGCGCGTGGCGCTGCTGCTGACCAGCTTTCCCACCAAGCACGCCAAGGTCGGCATGGCCGTTGGGTTGGATACGCCCGCGAGCGCGCTCGCACTGCTCGACGCAATGCGCGCCGACGGCATGCAAGTCGAGCAGCCGTTCGAGCACGGCGACGAGCTGATGCACGCGCTGATCGCCAGCGGCGGGCACGACCCCGAGTTCCTCACCGACGAGCAGCTCACCGAGTCGACGCTGCGCCTGCCCGTCGCCGACTACATCGACTGGTATCGCACGCTGCCCGACACGCTCCGCGAGGGGATCGAGGAGCGGTGGGGCCCGCCGCCCGGCGACCGGTACCTCGACGGCGACGATTTCGTCATCGCGGGCCTGGAGCTCGGCAACGTGCTCGTCGCGATCCAACCGCCGCGCGGCTACGGAGAGGACCCGGTGGGCATCTACCACGACCCCGAGCTGCCGCCCACCCACCACTACCTCGCGTGCTACCGCTGGCTCGACGCAGTGTGGGGGGCGGACGCGATCGTGCACCTGGGCAAGCACGGCACGCTCGAGTGGCTGCCCGGCAAGATGCTCGCGCTGTCGGCCGGCTGCGCGCCGGACGCCGCGCTCGGCGACATCCCGCTCGTGTACCCGTTCGTCGTCAACGACCCCGGCGAGGGCGTGCAGGCCAAGCGCCGCGCGCACGCGGTGATCGTCGACCACCTGGTGCCGCCGATGATGCGCGCCGACACCTACGACGAGCTGGCGGAGCTGGAGGCGCTGCTCGACGAGTACGCGCGCCTGGAGCTGCTCGACCCGCCCAAGCTGCCCGCGCTCGCCGCGCGCATCTGGTCGGCCATCGAGCGCGCCAACCTACAGGCCGACCTCGATGTGCATGAGCGCCCCGACGACCTGTCAGAGCTGGTGCAGCACATCGACGGCTACCTGTGCGAGGTCAAGGACATCCAGATCAAGGACGGCCTGCACGTGCTCGGGCAGGCGCCCCAGGGAGAGCAGCTGCGCGGGCTGACCGCCGCGATGCTACGGCTCGGGTCAGGGGACGTGCCGGGGCTGCGGCGGGCGGTGGGGACGGCGTTCGGCCTGGACGAGCCCGCGCTCGTGGCCGCGCCCGGCACGCCCGTTACGGAGGGCGCAACCGATGCGGGCGCCGCGATGACCGTCCCGGCGGAGCTGATCGAGCGCTTCCACGGGCCGGCTGCCAGCGCCGGGGACCTGGTCGACCGCCTGGAGGTCGCGCAGATGGCGCTGCTCGACGCATTGGCCGCGAGCGACTGGGACGCGGATGCCGTCGCGCGGATCTGTGAGGAGGTGCTCGGGCGCGCCGACGCGGGAGTGGAACGCGCTCTGCGCTTCGCCGCGCGCGAGGTCGTGCCACGCATCCGCCGCACCGACGAGGAGCTCGAGCACGTGCTCGCGGCGCTGCACGGGCGCCACGTCCCCGCCGGGCCGTCCGGAAGTCCCACGCGCGGGCGCCTCGACGTGCTTCCCACAGGGCGCAACTTCTACTCCGTCGATCCGCGATCGCTGCCGTCGGAGCTGTCTTGGGAAGTGGGGCAGCGCCTGGCAGACGCGCTGCTGGAGCGCCACCGCCGCGAGACGGGAGAGCTGCCGCGGATGGTCGGACTGGTGGCGTGGGGCACCTCGGCGATGCGCACGCAGGGCGATGACATCGCTGAGATCTTCGCCCTGCTGGGCGTGCGCCCGAAGTGGCATCCCGAGTCGCGGCGTGTCACGGGCATCGAGGTGGTGCCGCTCCAGGAGCTGGGACGACCGCGCATCGACGTCACGGTGCGCATCTCGGGCTTCTTCCGCGACGCGTTCCCGCACCTGATCGCGCTGCTGGACGACGCCGTTGCCGCCGTCGCCGTGCTGGAGGAGCCGGACGAGTCCAACTTCATCGCGGCGCACGCTCGCGCGGACGCCGAGCGGCTCGCCACCGAGCTGGGCGCGGACGGCGCGTGGCGGCGCGCCACCACGCGCGTGTTCGGCTCCAAGCCGGGAACCTACGGCGCGGGCCTGCTGCAGCTGCTCGACAGCGGTGAGGCGGCCGGCGCCGCCGCGACGGGTGGGCTTGGATCAGGGACCCACCCCCCCGGCTGGCGTGGAGACGCGGACCTCGCGGCGGTGTACGAGGCGTGGGGCGGCTACGCATACGGCCGCGGCCTGGATGGCGCGCCGGCGCGCGAGTCGATGCGCGACTGCTTCGCGCGGATCGAGGCGGCAGTCAAGAACGTCGACTCCCAGGAGCACGACATCCTCGACTCGGACGACTACTTCCAGTACCACGGCGGCATGGTCGCCACCGTCCGCGCGCTGTCGGGCCGCGAGCCCGCGGCGTACCTCGGCGACAGCTCGGACCCCTCGCGCGTGGTCTCGCGCACGCTCGCCGAGGAGACGCGCCGCGTGTTCCGCGCGCGCGTGGCCAACCCGCGGTGGATCGCGTCGATGATCCGCCACGGCTACAAGGGCGCCGCTGAGCTGTCCGCAACGGTGGACTACCTGTTCGGCTACGACGCCACCGCGGGCGTCGCCGAAGACTGGATGTACGAGCAGATCGCCGAGCGCTACCTGCTCGACGCGGACGTCGCCGCATTCATGTCGCGCTCCAACCCCTGGGCTGCACGGGCGATCGCGGAGCGTCTGCTCGAGGCGGCCGAGCGCGGGCTGTGGGCGGCGCCCGAGGACGACACGCTCGCGCAGATCCGCGAGCGCTTTCTCGCGCTAGAGGGCGAGCTCGAGGAGGCGGGGACATGACCGGCACGGAGCGTTTCCCGCTGAGCGCGATCGTCGGGCAGCAACCGCTGATCGAGGCGCTGCTCGTCAATGCCGTCTCACCGGAGGTCGGCGGCGTGCTCGTGCGCGGCGAGCGCGGCACCGCGAAGTCCACGGCGGTGCGCGCGCTGGCGCCGCTGCTGCCTGTGGTCGAGGTGGCCGTCGGCGAGACATACGCCTTTGGCCCTGGACAGTCTGCCCCCGGCGGCGTCGTCTCCTCGGAGGTGGTCGTCGAGCTGCGCGCCGCGCCGCTCGTGGAGCTGCCGCTCGGCGCAACGCTCGACCGGCTCGTCGGCGCGCTCGACCTGCGCCGTGCGCTCGCCGGCGAGCAGGTGTTCGAGCCGGGCATCCTCGCCCGTGCGCACCAGGGGATCCTGTACGTCGACGAGGTCAACCTGCTCGCCGACCACCTGGTCGACGCGCTGCTCGACGCCGCCGCGTCGGGCGTCGCGCGCGTCGAGCGCGAGGCCGTGTCCGTCGAGCACGACGCGCGCTTCATCCTCGTCGGCACGATGAACGTCGAGGAGGGCGAGCTGCGCCCACAGCTGCTCGACCGCTTTGGCCTGGGCGTCGAGGTGCGCGCGCCACGCGAGCCCGGCGAGCGCGCCGAGATCGTGCGCCGCCGCCTGGCGTTCGAGCGCGATCACGCGGCGTTTGTCGAGCGCTACGCCGACGACGAGCGCGCGCTGGCCGCGCGCATCGCCGCCGCGCGCGAGTGCCTCGACGCAGTCCGCCTACCCGAGCGCGAGCTGCTGAGGATCGCCGGCGCGTGCGCGCAGCTGGGCGTCGACGGCGTGCGCGGCGACCTCGTGACCGCGCGCACAGCGCGAGCGCTGGCCGCACTCGACGGCGCCGAGGAGGTGGACGAGTCCCACGTCCGTCGCGCCGCCGCGCTGGCCCTCCCCCACCGCCGTCGCCGCGACCCGCTCGACGGCCGCCGGCCCGACCCCGAGGACGTCGAGCGTGCGCTCGACGGCTCGCCACCCGGCTCCAACCCACCCGACGGCGGTCCTGACGACGGCGACGAGCCCCCGGATGGCGCCGGCCCCCCCTCCGGGACGAACGGCCGTGCACCTACCGGTTCAGCAGCCGGCGATAGCCATGGTGATACAGCTCACGCGGGAGGCAACACCGCAGCACAGGGCGATAGCCATGGTCATACAGACTTTGAAAGAGAGCAACCCAACACCGGCGGACACACGGAGGACACAAACAGCCACACCGGGGACACAACCGCAACCGACCCGGCGGCGCCGTCTCCCCCACAGCGCCGCGACCAGCCCGCGCCCGCGCGACTACCGGCTGCGGCGCTGGAGCTAGTAGGCCACGGCGCGGGACCATTGGGCCGCCGCGCCCGCACGAGCGGACCGCAGGCGGGGACGATCGACAGCCGTCCCGCGCAGGGTGGGTGGGAAGCCGACGGACAGGACGTGGCGATCGTGGCGACGCTGCACGCGCGGCTGCTGGGCGCGCCGGCGGAGCACGTGCGCGCGCCGATTCGCTCGGGGCGCGAGAGCGCGTTCCTGTGCCTGGTGGTGGACGCGAGCGGCTCGATGGGCGCCCGCCGTCGCCTGGCGCGTGTGAAGGGCGCGCTGCTGGAGCTGCTGCGCGACGCGTACGCGCGCCGCGACCGCGTGGGGCTGATCGCGTTCCGCGACCGAACGGCTGAGATCGTGATCGCACCGGGCGCGCCGCTGGAGCGCGCAGCGGAGGCGATCCGCACGCTTCCCGCAGGGGGACGCACGCCGCTGGCCGCCGGCCTGGACGCGGCGGAGCGTCTGATCGCCAACGAGGCGCTGCGCGAGCCCCGTCGCCGCGCGATCGCGGTGGTGCTGACGGATGGGCGCGTGCACGACCCCGCCCGCGAGATCCCGCTCGCGGCCGCGCGTCTGGGGCGCAGCGCCGCTGCGGTACACGTGGTGGACATCGAGGACGGGCCCGTGAGGCTGGGGCTGGCGGGCGCGCTGGCCGACGCCGCGGGCGCGCATCTGCACCGGCTGCTCGGAGACCCAGGTCAGAGAAGGAGCGCAGCATGAGCGACGACGACCCCCTCGCCCGCCACAGCGCCGCGGACGTCGATGTGCCGCACGGCCCGGGCGACCGCGGCAGCGCGGAGCCGAAGCGACGCAAACCGCGCGACAAGCCCCTGCTGATCGTGGTGACGGGCCACGGCAAGGGCAAGAGCACGTCGGCGTTTGGGATGCTGCTGCGAGCGTGGGCGCGCGGCTATCGCTGCGGGGTGTTCCAGTTCGTGAAGTCGGGCAAGTGGAAGGTCGGCGAGGCGAAGGCGGCAGCGGCGCTCGGATCGTCCCCGGAGGGTGGCGCGATCGACTGGGAGAAGATGGGCGACGGCTGGTCGTGGCTGTCGCGCGACCTCGAGGAGTCGGAAGCGCTGGCGCGCGAGGGCTGGGAGGAGGTCAAGCGCGCGATCGCGCAGGAGCGCTACGAGTTCCTGCTGCTGGACGAGATCACCTACCCGATCAAGTGGGGCTGGATCGATGTGAACGAGCTGGTGCGGACGATCCGCGAGCGCCCGGGCTTCCAGCACGTGGTGATCACGGGCCGCGACGCGCCGCCGGAGCTGATCGACGCGGCGGACCTGGTGTCGGAGGTGGTCAAGGTCAAGCATCCGATGGAAGCGGGCATCCGCGCACAGCAGGGGATCGAGTGGTGAGGCGGCGGGCGGTGGACGTGCTGGTGATCCTGGACGGCGCGAGCGAGCCGCTGGGCGAGGACCCGACGAGCCTCGAGCGCGCACGCACGCCCGTCCTCGACGGCCTCGCGGCGGAGAGCTCGGTGATCCGCCTGCGCACGGTGGTTCCGGGCCTGCAGGCCGGCTCGGAGACGGCGATCCCGGCGCTGCTCGGGTGGGTCCCGGACGAGCCGGTGGACCGCGCCACGATCGAGGCGACGGCGTACGACGTCGAGGTGGGCGACGGCGAGCGCGCGTGGCGCGTGGACCGGCGCGACCGCGCCGACGCATCCGCAACGGCACGAATCCTCGCCGAGCGCGTCAGCGGCCGGCACGGCGTTCCAGCCCACCGAGTGCACCACCTCACGGGCCACCGCATGCTGATCGTCGGGCCGGACCACGCGCCCACACTCGGGCGCGAGCTTCTCGGCATCGAGCTCAGCGCGGGGCTGCTCGGGACAGAGCTGTTCGTGTGGCCGGAGGGCGCGGTGCCCCCGCGCATCCTGTCCGAGGACACCGTGGCGATCGGTGCGCGCGGCGCGGCGATCGGCATCGCCCGCCTGATGGGCGCACGCACGATCGTGCCGCCGGGCGCGACGGGCAGGCCGGGGACCGACCTGGCGGGCAAGGCGACAGAGGCGCTCGCCGCGATCGACGCGGGCGCGGCACGCGTGGTGGTCCACGTGGGCGCGCCCGACGAGGCTGCGCACGAGCTCGACGCGCACGCGAAGGTGGCGGCGATCGAGGCCGTCGACGCGCAGCTGCTGGCGCCGCTCGCGGATGCGCTGCGGGCACGGCACGCGCGGCTGGGCACGGACACGGCGACGCTGCACGTGTGCCCGGACCACGGCTGCGACCCGGCCACCGGCCGCCACGACGGCGCGCCGGTGCCGTGCCTGCGCTGGCCGTTCGCCGGCGCGCCGGGCGAGCGGCTGACAGAGCGGGCGGTGGCGGGGCAGTCGGTGACGGCCCTCGCGAGCATCACCCCGGCGGGCCCCAAGCGGCGGCGCGAGCGAACGGTGATCGCGTGATCCCGCGGAGCACGATCCCGCGCGTGGTGATCGCGGGCACGAGCTCGGGCGCGGGCAAGACGACGGTCGCGTGCGGGCTGATCGGCGCGCTGCGCGCGCGCGGGCTGCGGGTGCAGGGCTTCAAGGTGGGCCCCGACTACATCGATCCGAGCCATCACGCGCTGGCGTCGGCGCGGCCAGGGCGCAACCTGGACGCGTTCCTCAGCGGCCCGGAGCTGATGGCGCCGCTCGTGCGCCACGGCTCGCAGGGCGCGGACATCGCGGTGGTGGAGGGCGTGATGGGGCTGTTCGACGGGGCGTCGGGACGCGGCGAGCTGGCGTCGACGGCACACGTGGCAAAGCTGCTGCGGGCGCCGGTGCTGCTGGTGCTGGACGCGGCGGCCATGGCGCGCTCGGCGGCGGCGATCGTCCACGGCTACAGCACGTTCGACCCGGACGTGGACGTGGCAGGCGTGATCTTCAACCGCGTGGGCTCGGACCATCACGAGCAGCTCCTGCGCGAAGCGGTCGAGCCGCTCGGCGTCCCGGTCCTGGGCGCGTTGCGCCGCGACGAGCGCATCGTGACGCCGGAGCGCCACCTGGGCCTGGTCCCGGCGGGCGAGCGCGAGGCGGGCGCACGCGAGGCGCTGGCGGCGCTGGCGGAGGCGATGGGCCGGTACGCAGATGTGGAGGGGATAGAGAGGATCGCGCGTGGCGCGCCTGAGTTGGTGGGCGGGATCTGGAGCGCACGGTCGCCGGGCGCGCGCGCCGCAGGCGCCACGACCGAGGACCAGGAGACGCAGCGGGGATGCGCACGCATCGCACTGGCGGCAGGACCAGCGTTCTCGTTTCACTACGAGGAGAACCTGGAGCTGCTGCGCGCCGCGGGCGCGGAGCTGATGCCGTTCGACCCGCTGCGCGACGAGGCGCTGCCGGTTGACGCGGGGGCGCTGCTGTTGGCGGGCGGCTTCCCTGAGGTGTACGGCGCGGAGCTGGAGGCGAACGCGCGGCTGCGCGGGCAGGTGGCGGCGTTCGCGGCGTCGGGCCGCCCGGTGCTGGCGGAGTGCGGCGGGCTGCTGTATCTGTGCAGCGAGCTGGACGGCCACGAGATGTGCGGCGCGCTGGCGCTGCGCGCGCGCATTACCGGTCGGCTCGCGCTGGGCTATCGCGAGGCTGTGGCGGCGACTGCGACGCCGTGGCTCGACGCCGGTGAGCGCGTGCGCGGGCATGAGTTCCACTACACGCAGGTCGAGCCGCTCGTGGCCGATCCCGCGCATGTCGAGTCCGCGCAGGCTGGCGCGGAGGCACTCCCCGCGGCGTGGATGCTGTCGGCGCGCGGCAGCGAGCGGGCGGAGGGTTTCGCGCGCGGCGGTGTGCAGGCGAGCTACCTCCACGTCCACTGGGCGGCGCACCCGCAGCTTGCGTCACGCTTCGCGCACGCCGCACGCGCGGCGACACCCGCGGCGGCATGACGCTGACGCTGGTGATCGGCGGCACGCGCTCGGGCAAGAGCGCACACGCGGAGCGACTGGCGCTCGCGAGCTGCCTGCCCGTCCGCTACGTCGCCACCGCCGATGGCGCAGATCCGGCGATGGCCGAGCGCATCCGAGCGCACGCGGCGCGCCGACCGGCGGACTGGGTTACGGTCGACGCCGGTCCCCGGCTCGCGGACGCCGTGAGCGCGAGCGAGGAGACGTGCGTGCTGATCGATGGCCTGGGCGTGTGGATCGCCGGCGCGATGCACCGGGCGGGCGCGTTCGAGCGCGGCGACGGCAACGGACCGGACCATGCTGCGCTGGCCCAGGTCCGCGAGGAGGTGCTCGCCCAGATCGACGAGCTGCTGCACGCGGCCGAGGAGACGCCTGCAGCCTCGTTGATCGTCGTCGCTGAGCAGGCCGGCGAGGGCGTGCTCCCCGCGGACGGCGCCTCGCGCGCGTGGCTGGACACGCTCGGCGAGGCGACGCAGCGCCTGGCCGCCCATGCGTCCAGGGTCGAGGCGGTGATCGCCGGGCGGGCTGTGCGACTTGGCGCGTCGCTCGAAGCGGCCCTCGGCTCGCTGCGCATGCACGGTGACCGCGACGTGCGTCCGGGCGACGCTGACCACGCTGTGAACGTCCTGGCTGGCGGCCCGCCGGAGTGGTTGCGCACGGCGCTGCTCGTGGCGTTCGAGCGCGATGCCGGCCGCTACCCCGACGAGGGTGAGGCGACGGCGGCGCTGGCGGCGCTGCACGGGCGCGAGCCGGAGGAGATCGTTCCGACGAACGGCGGCGCGGAGGCGCTGTGGCTGCTGCCGGCGGCGCTGCGTCCTGCGCTCGCCGCGTGCGTGCACCCGGGCTTCACTGAGGCGGAGGCGGCGCTGCGCGCCCACGGGGTGCCAATCGTGCGGGTGCTACGCGAGCGCGAAGACGGCTTCGCCCTGGACCCGAGCGCGGTGCCGGCTGAGGCCGACATGGTGATCGTCGGCAACCCGGCGTCTCCCAGCGGCACGCTCGACCCCGCATCGGCGCTGCTCGCACTACGCCGCCCGGGACGCGTGCTGGTGGTGGACGAGGCGTTCATGGAGCTCGTCCCGGGCGAACCGGCGACGCTCGTGCGCGAGCGCCTGGAAGACGTGATCGTGGTGCGCAGCCTCACCAAGGCGCTTGCGATCCCCGGTCTGAGGGCGGGCTACGCGGTCGCCTCGGCAGCGTTGGCCGAGCGGCTGCGCGCGGTTCGTCCGCCGTGGTCGGCCAACGCGCTGGCGCTCGCTGCGCTGGCCGCCGCGGCAGGCCGTCCGGATGAGCTCGCGGCGATCGCCGTGCGGGCGGCGGCGGAGCGCGAGGACCTGGAAGGTCGGCTGGCCGCCGTCGTGGGCGTGCGCAGCTGGCCTTCGGCGGCCAACTTCTGCCTGCTCGAGGTGGCGGACGGACCGGCGGTGCTCGCGGCGCTGCGCGAGCGCCGGATCGCGGTGCGCCCGGCGGCCTCCTTCCCGGGGCTGGGGCCAGGGGACCTACGGGTGACCGCACGCACGCCGCCCGAGAACGAGCGTCTCGTGGCGGCGCTCGCCGAGGCCGTGGGCGCGAGCGCCCCGCTGGGTGCACGATGAGCACCAAGGAGGTTGCCGTATGAGCACCGCGCCGCTCGTGGTGGTCGGCGTGGGCGCCGATGGCTGGTCGGGGCTCGGCGAGAGGGCGCGCGCGGCGGTGCTCGCGGCGGAGGAGATCGTCGGCTCGGAGCGCCAGCTCGCGCTCCTACCGGCCACGAGCGCCAAGCTGCGGCCGTGGCCGTCGCCGATGGACCCGCTCGTGAATGAGCTGATCGAGCGCGCCGAAGCGGGCACCGGCGCCGCGGTGTGCGTGCTTGCCAGCGGCGACCCGATGCTGCACGGCATCGGCGCGACGCTCGCGCGCAGGCTGGCCCCGCGCCGACTGGCGGTGCACCCCCACCCGTCTGCGTTCGCGCTGGCGTGTGCGCGGCTCGGCTGGCCGGCCGCTGAGGTCGAGCTGGTGAGCGCTGTGGGGCGCCCGCCAGAGGTCGTAGCGCGCCTGCTGCAGCCAGGACGGCGCCTGATCGCCTACACGACAGGCGCCGACGGCGCGGCCGCGCTCGCCCACGTTCTGCGCGAGCGGGGCTTCGGACCCAGCCGGTTCGTGGTGCTCGAGCAGCTGGGCGCCCCGGATGAGCGCGTGCTCGAGAGCAGCGCCCAGGAGTGGGGCAGCGCGGAGGCCGAGCCGCTGCACTGTGTAGCGATCGAGTGCCGTGCCGAGGACGGCGTGGGATTGCGCCCGCTCGTCGCGGGCCTGCCGGACGACGCCTACGAGAGCGACGGCCAGCTGACCAAGCGCCACGTGCGCGCGATCACGCTCGCCGCGCTGGCCCCCACACCGGGCGCGCTGCTGTGGGACGTGGGCGCCGGCAGCGGCTCGATCTCGATCGAGTGGCTGCGCGCCGAGCCGACTGCGCGGGCGATCGCGGTCGAGCGCGACGAGGTTCGCGCCGAGCGAGCGCGGGTCAACGCCCGCACGCTGGGCGTGCCTCAGCTCGAGGTCGTGACCGGCAGGGCACCGGAAGCGCTCCACGACCTGCCGGGCCCCGATGCGATCTTCATCGGAGGCGGCCTGACCACGGTCGGGACGATCGACCGTTGCTGGAAATCGCTGCGGCCCGGCGGCAGGATCGTGGCCAACGCGGTCACGCTCGAGGGCGAGCGGATGCTGGCGGGGATCCGCGAGCGCTGCGGCGGCGGGCTGGCGCGGATCGAGATCGCCCACGCCGAGCCGATCGGCTCGTTCGAGGCATGGCGAGCCCAACTGCCGGTCGTCCAGTGGAGCGCCCACAAGGAGCGCGCGTGACCGGACGGACAGCCGCGGCTCCGCGCGAGGCGGCGGCGTGACCGTCCACTTCATCGGCGCGGGTCCCGGCGCGCCCGACCTGCTGACGCTGCGCGCCCAGCGGCTGATCGCCTCCTCGCCCGTGTGCCTTTACGCGGGCGCGCTGGTGCCGCGCGAGGTGCTCGAGCACGCGCCGGCGGGCGCGCGCGTGGTCGACACACAGCAGCTCGACCTCGATCAGATCGTCGAGCAGCTGCGCTCGGCGCATGAGCGCGGCGAGGACGTCGCCCGCCTGCACTCGGGCGACCTGTCGATCTACAGCGCGGCGGCCGAGCAGATGCGCCGCCTGGACGCGCTCGCCATTCCCTGGGATGTCACCCCGGGCGTACCGGCGTTCGCCGCCGCCGCGGCGGCGCTCGGTCGCGAGCTCACGATCCCGGAGGTCGCCCAGACCGTGATCCTCACCCGCTACGGCAAGCGAGCCTCCGCGATGCCGCCCGGCGAGGAGCTGTCGGGCCTGGCGGCCCACGGCGCGACGCTCGCGATCCACCTGGGCGTCCAGGCGATCGAGGAGATCGTCGCTGCGCTGGTGCCCCACTATGGCGAGCGGTGCCCGGTCGCGGTGGTTGCCCGCGCGAGCTGGCCCGACGAGCTGATCCTGCGCGGCACGCTGGCGACGATCGCCGAGGCGGTGCACGCATCGGGGGTGCGCCGCACCGCGACGATCCTCGTCGGCCCGGCGCTGGCGGCCGAGGGCTTTCGCGACAGCCACCTGTACTCCCACGCCCGCGAGCGGCCGGCACCGGGGTGAGCAACCGCAGCCGGCAATCGGGGCGACCGATCAATCCCCGGCGTCGCGCCGCAGCAGGTAGGCGTCCATGATCCAACCCTTGCGCTCACGCGCCTCGCTCCGCACACGCTCGATCTCGGCGCCGACGTCGCTCACGAGTCCGGACACGAGGATCTCGTCGTCCATCCCGAGGTAGGCGCCCCAGTGGATCTCGATCTCCTCGTCCTGCAGATGCCTGAACGAGCAGTCAGCATCGAGCATCACCACGACTTCGTCGACGCCGTCGGGGAAGCCGTCCGCGAGTCGGCGGCCGGTCGTTATCTGCACCGCGCGGCCGACGCGGTTGAGCGGGATCCGGTGACGTGCAGTCAGTGCCTGCACGCTCGTGATCCCCGGCACGACCTCGTGGTCGAACTCCAGCCTCCCGCGCGCGAGGATCCGATCGAGCACCGCCAGCGTGCTGTCGTACAGCGACGGGTCGCCCCACACGAGAAACGCGCCGCAATGGTCCTCGCCGAGCTCGTCCGCGATCGCACGCTCCCACAGCTCGGCGCGCCGACGGCGCCAGTCCTCGACCGCCTCGCTGTAGGCAGGCGTCGTGCGGTCGCGCGGCGGATCGGGGATCTCGACGATCCTGTAGGTGTGCTCGTCGATATAGCGCTCGCAGATCTCCCTGCGCAGGCGCACCAGCTCATCGGTGTCATGACTCTTCTCGATCACAAAGAACACGTCCACCTCGTTCAGCGCCCGGACCGCCTGCATGGTCACGTGCTCGGGATCGCCCGCGCCGATGCCGATGACCAGCAGCCGCCTCATCGTCCGCTCCCGCGGATCGAATGCGCTCGCGCCTCGACCTTCCGCTCGCATGGGCAGAGTGCCGCATGATCCTCGTGCTCGGCGGCACCGCCGAGGCGCGCGAGCTCGCCGGCGCATTGGACGCCGCCGACGTGCACGTGACCTCTTCGCTCGCCGGCCGCGTGTCGCGTCCGCGCCTGCCCGCAGGGACGGTGCGCATCGGCGGCTTCGGCGGACCTGACGCGCTTGCAAGGTGGCTGACGGAGCACCGCGCGGTGGCTGTGGTGGACTCCACACATCCGTTCGCCGAGCGCATCTCCGCCTCGGCCGCCACGGCGTGCGCGCGGGCGGGCGTACCGCTGTTGCGCCTGCAGCGACCGGGCTGGAGCGAGCAGGACGGCGATGACTGGCACTGGGTGGCAGACCTCGAGCGGGCGGCCGCGGCGATCCCCTCGCTTGGCGGGCGTGTGCTGCTCACGACCGGCCGCCAGGGCCTGGCTGCGTTCGCGGGCGTCCAGGACACGTGGTTCCTCGTGCGCTGCGTCGAGCAGCCCGACCCGCCGTTGCCGCCTCAACACGAGCTGTTGCTCAACCGAGGCCCGTACACGATCGACGGCGAGCTCGAGCTCGTCGACGGACACCGCATCGAGCTCGTCGTCACCAAGGACAGCGGCGGCACATACACGCAGGCAAAGCTCGAGGCCGCCCGGCGTCGCGGCCTGCCTGTGATCGTCGTGCGCCGACCGCCTCGGCCTGACGTGGCCAGCGTCGCCACGGTGGCCGAGGCGCTGGCTTGGGCGCGAGAACGCGCTCGCGCGGCCTAGCGGCTCGTGCTCGCGTGGCATCCGCTTCACGCTGGGTAGCGCCTGGGCGTGTACACCCGCGCGGGGCGCCCGTCGCCGTTGCCCGTGCTCGCATGGGGAATCGCGCGCGTGGTCGAGGAGCCGACGATCAACAGCGTGCGCATGTCCACCGCATCGAGGTCGAGCTCGCCGAGCGTCGTCACCGTGACCGACTCCTCCGCCGCGCCGACTGCCCGCGCGACCACCACCGGCGTTCTATCCGCTCGGTGGCGGCGCAGCACCGCGACGGCGCGCTCCAGCTGCTCGCGGCGCGTGCGCGAGGCGGGGTTGTAGAGCGCCAGCACGAGGTCCGCCGCGCCCGCCGCGTCCAGGCGGCGCTCGACGATCTCCCACGGCTTGAGCTGGTCCGACAGCGAGATCACGCAGAAGTCGTGGCCCAGCGGCGCCCCGACGCGCGCCGCTGCAGCCTGCATCGCTGAGACTCCCGGCACGACGCGCACCTCGACGTCGGCGAACGCGACGTCCTCGTCGAGCGCCTCGATCACCGCTGCGGCCATTGCGAAGATCCCCGGGTCGCCCGACGAGACGACCGCCACGCGCGAGCCCGCCGCCGCCAGCTCCAGCGCATGGCGCGCCCGCTGCGCCTCCACGCGGTTGTCACTCGCGTGCCTGCGCTGCCCGCGGCGCTCGGGCACACGCGCCAGGTAGGTCTCGTAGCCGACCAGATCATCAGCGCCCGCGAGCTCGCCGTACGCCTCCGGCGTCAGCCAGTCCGGCCCCGCCGGCCCGAGGCCCACGACCGCCACCGAGCCGCGCCCCACATTGCGATCCGGAGATCGATCGGCCTCCCGGCGGGCCGCCTCGGAGCGGTCCAGCTCCACACGGTCGAGCGTCGGCACGAGCACAAGCGACATGTAGGGCACCTCGCCATCGACCTCGCGCAGCGGCGCGATCCGCTCCTCCGAGGAGCTCGCACGCTCGACGTAGATGCCGCGCCCACCGGCGCCGGCCGCCTCGATCGCGCGACGCACCTTCGCGAACGTGCGCCCGAGCTTCATCACGACCGCTGCGTCGGCGCTGCGCAGGCGCGACGCCAGCGCCTCGCCGGAGAGCGTGCCGGGCAACGCCATGAACACGTCGTCGCGCTTGACCAGCGGGGTGCCCGCGCTGGCCGCCGCCGCGCTGAAGCCGGTCACTCCCGGGATCACGCTCGTCCGGTAGCGCCCGGAGAGCCGCTCGTGGAGGTACATGTAGGAGCCGTAGAAGAACGGGTCGCCCTCGCACAGCACCGCGACGTCGCGTCCCGCGTCGAGGTGCGCGGCGAGCTCGGCGGCAGCCCTGTCGTAGAACTCGTCCAGCGCCGCCTCGTAGCCGCCCGGGTGGTCTGTCATCTCAGTGGTCACCGGGAACTCGAGCGGCACCTCGATGTGCTCCGCGCGCAGATGCTGCGCGGCGATGCGCCTGGCCACGCTGTTGCCGTGACGGGCGTTGGGATAGGCGATGACGTCGACCGCCGCGATCGTCTGACAGGCCTTCACCGTCATCAGCTCCGGGTCTCCGGGCCCGACCCCGACGCCGAACAGCCGGCCCACCGTTGCTCCCGTCATGGCGCTCACTCGACCTCGCTGGCCAAAGCGTTGACGGCGGCGACCGCGATCGCGCTGCCCCCACGCCGGCCGTGGACGACCAGGTGCTCGAGCGCGGCAGGGTGCTCCGCGAGCGCGAGCTTGGACTCCGCCGCGCCGATGAAGCCGACGGGGATGCCGATCACGGCTGCCGGGCGAGGACCGCCCTCCTCGACGATCTCGAGCAGCCTGAACAACGCGGTGGGGGCGTTGCCCACGACGACCAGCGCACCCTCCAGGCGGTCGCGCCACAGCTCCATCGCTGCCGCGGTGCGCGTCGACCCCATTCGCGTGGCGAGCTCGGCGACGGCCGGGTCCGACAGCGTGCACACGACGTCGTTGTCCGCCGGCAGCCGCGAGCGGGTCACACCGGCGGCGACCATCGAGGTGTCGCACAGGATGGGTGCGCCACCGCGCAGCGCGGACTGCGCCACCGCGCCGAAGCCGGGTGAGGCAGCCACGTCGCCGGCGAGGTCGACCATCCCGCAGGCGTGGATCATGCGCACCACGACGCGTTCGAGCACAGGATCGAACGGGTCGAGATCGGCCTCCGAGCGGATCGTGGCGAACGAGCGGCGGTAGATCTCGGCGCCGTCGCGCACGTAGGCGCTCATGCGAGCGCGCCCGCATGCGCTAGCAGCTCCAGCGCGGCGGCGGTCGTCGCGACCGTGTGCTCCTCGCGCTCCCCACCGGCGCCATCGCCGCGCTCGCGGCTGACGAGCAGCGCGTGCTCGTGCGCGACGACGCTCACGCCGACGTCGGGTGCCTCGCCACAGCGTCGCTCACAGCCCGACCAATGCTCTGCCGGTGAGTCCTTCCCCCGCGCTCCTGCACGGCGCGCGGCTGCCGCTCGGACGTCGGTGAGCGCCCGTGCGCACGCCCCGAGACCGGCGCACGCCGACAGTCCCGCCCATCCCGACGTCTCGGAGGCGACCATCTCGATGCGCTGAAGATCGCCCAGCAGCCCGACCGCGGCCGATGCGGGCACGTCGAGGAACGTCAGAGTCCGCCACGGCGAGACGCGGACGTCGGCGTCGAGCGCTTGTGCAAGCCTCGCGAGCTCCAGCAGCTGCGCACGCCCGAGCCGCGCAAGCGGGGGCAGCACGGCGACCGCGAGCCGGCCGTCGCGCTGCAGGCGAAGCCCGAGCCCGCGGTCGCGGTTCCGATCCCGGTGGGCGGCCTGCACGCAGGGGCGGTCGAGCAGGCTGAGCCCGAGACGGCGCGCGACCCGCCTGGCGCCGTCCTCCAGCTCGCGCACCCGCCAGGCGCCATCGCCGTCTTCCTCGCGCAGCTCGACGAAGGCGCGCGCCGCACGCAGCGCTGCGTCCGGCGCGCGGGCGGCTGTTACGAGGAGGCTGGTCGCAAGCCCGTCGACGCACAGACGCAACCCGTCGCGCTCGGCTGTCAGCTCGACATCGGCGCGAAGGGGATCGAGCGCTCGCGTGCCGTCGTCGACGGCGAACAGGAACCGCCCGGGCAGATCGGCGAGCGACGCGTCCTCGCACAGCGCACGATCGAGCTCGGTGACGATCCCATCCACCTGGGCAACGGCTGCGGGCGCGCGTCCCGCGAGCGGCGCGGCGAGGATGTTGCGTACGCGGTCGTGTGCGGCGGACGGCAGCAGGCCTCCGCGCCGCAGGACACGCGCGAGCGCGTCCTCGCCATCCGCCGGCAGGCCCCGCAGCTGCACTCCCGCCCTGGATGTCAGCTCGACGATGTCGCTGCCAAGCGACGCCGCCTCAGCGAGCGCCTCCATCGCGCGCGCGTCCAGGCGGCCGCCCGGCAGCCGCACTCGGGCGAGGTGACCGTCGGCGGCGGCGTGCAGGCGCAACACGCCCGGACAGGCGTCGGGCAGGGCCGGCGCGCGCGTGGGCTGGCGACGGTCGGTCACCGGCGCTCCTCAGCGCTCCGCGCCGCGGCCGCCTCCCAGCGCGCCTCGACTTTGCCGAACCGCCAGATCGTCAACGCGAAGACCCACACGAGGACGAACAGCCCCACGACCAGGTAGCCGGCGGTGTTCAGGTTGAAGTCGGCCAGGTAGTCGCCCAGCCAGCCGTGCAGGTGCAGCTCGGTGGAGAGCACGCCCACGATCTCGATGCCGCCCACGAGGAAGGCCACGCCGATGGAGAGCGCTGTGATGGTGATGTTGTAGTAGACCTTGCGCACCGGCCGCGAGAACGCCCAGCCATAGGCGAAGTTCATGAAGAGGCCGTCCACGCTGTCGCACAGCATCATGCCGCCGGAAAACAGCAGCGGCAGCGTCAGAACGGCGTACCAGGGAAGCCCAGCGGTGACCGCTGCGGCTGTGCCGGCCAGTAGCAGCACCTCGGTGGCGGTGTCGAAGCCGATCCCGAACACGAAGCCGACGAAGAACAGCTGCCAGGTGTGCTCGATCGAGCTCATCATGCGCCCGAAGAACCGGTACATGAGCCCGCGCGCGAGCAGCTGCGCCTCCAGCTCCTGTTCGTCGTAGACACCGCGGCGCATGTCGCGGAAGACCCTGACGATCCCGACGAGCACCACGAGGTTCAGCGCCGCGATCAGCCACAGGAACGTCGCCGACAGCAGCGTTCCGGCGACGCCGCCCGCGGTCTCGAAGCCCGAGTGCGGAGTCACAACCGCCTTGAACACTGCCTTGGCGGCGATCGTGATCCCCACACCAACCACCATGATCACGCTCGAGTGCCCCAGCGCGAAGAAGAAGCCGGTGCCGAGCGGGCGCCCGCCGTCGGCGATCAGCTTGCGTGTCGAGTTGTCGATCGCTGCGATGTGGTCGGCATCGAATGCGTGGCGCAAGCCGAGCGTCCATGCCGTGACCGCTACCCCAACCCCGACGCCCAGCCCGTCGTATCGGAAGTGGTGCGGCAAGATCGCAACGGCGAAGATCCCCCAGCCGAGCGCGTTGACAGCGGCGATGACCAGCAGCATCCCCGCGATGCGAGCGCGCTCCGCACCCGTCGAGGACCGCCATGCCGATCCGATCCTCGCCGTTGTTGCAGTGATGGTCATCCTCCGCCTTGGCCTGGAGGACGAAGGAGCCCCTGCGCCAAAGGCGCACGAACCGCCCTTCATCCGAGGGACTGGATTCGCGACGCTGAGGTAGGCGACCGGGCTCGTCCCCAGAGGGGCATCACCGTTGCGGGACAGCGCCGGGATCTGACCGGACTTCGCTGCGCTCAACGTCACGCCGGAGCGTCCCGGCGCGCGCCCGATCCTACCATCGCCGCGGCCACGCCACCGCTTCGGCCTGGCGGTCGCCTACGCGGCCACGCGTGCCGCTCAGGCGGGCTCCGCGCCGGCCAGGTCCCCCTCTCCCTGATCGCCGTCCGTAGCCGGTGCCTCCTCCTGCGGGCCGCGCCGCAGTCCGACGAACGCGACCACAGCCGCCGCAGCCATGATCGCCGCCATCACGTACAGCACCGAGCGCGTAGCGTACGCGAAGTCCAGACGCACGAAGTGCGGGATCGAGGCGACGCTGCCGTTGCCGCCCTGCGACTGCGCGATCACGGACGCCTGTGCATGCGCCCGCGCGAAGGGCAACCCGCGCGCAAGCAGAGACGTGGTCACGCGCGAGCGCGTCTGCGAGACGACGATCGTGCCGAGGATCGCCAGACCGAGGCTGGCGGCGTAGTTGCGCACGGTCTGGGTGATGCCCGTCGCCTCGCCGTAGGACAGGCGCGAGGCGCGATTGACCGCATCGGTGCTGGCCGGGCCCAGCATGAACCCCATGCCGGCGCCCGCCAGGATGATGTCGATCTCCTGCGAGCTGAAGTCCAGGCCCGTGACCTTCCCGCCCCACAGCCAGAACCCCACCGCCCCAAGGACGCAACCGATCACGACCGGGCGCTTCGCACCCACTCTGTCGAGCATCCGCCCACCGATCTGCGCGGCTACGACGAAACCTATAAAGAAGTAGAGGAGAACCAGACCGGCTTCGGACGGCGTCTTGGCGAGTGAGATCTGCGCGTACTCGCTGGCGAAGAAGAACACGGGAATGAACACCAGCATCGTGATGCCCAGAACCAGGTTCTCCACGAGAAACGGGCGGATGCGAAAGATGCTCACCTCGATCAGCGGCGAGGAGGTTCCGACCTCCACGAAGTAGAACGCCACCAGCAACGCCGCGCCGACGGCGATGCACGCTCCAGTGGCGGGGTCGCTCCATCCCCAGATCGCCGACTGCTGGAAGCCGAACACGCTGAGCGCCACGCCGGCGGCGATCAGGACAAGGCCGCGGTAGTCCATCCGCGCCGGCCGGTGAACCGTTTCCGGTTTGGAGATGAGGATCAGGATCAGCGCGATCAGCGCCACGGGGATGTTCACCCAAAAGATCGCCCGCCAGGTCCACTGCGTCAGATAGCCGCCGAGGATCGGGCCGATCGCAGTGAGACCGCCGGCGATGCCAAAGAAGATCGCCAGCGCCCGTCCCCGTTCGCGCAGAGCGAACGTCTGCACCACGATCGCCAGCGCTGCCGGGAACATGATCGCGCCGCCCGCGCCCTGGATCACGCGGAAGGTGACAATCCACGCCTCCGCCAGGCTCCCCTTCGGGGTGAGCCCGCACATGGCCGAGGAGCCCGCGAACACGATCACGCCGAGCGTCACCATCTTGCGGTGCCCGACCGTGTCCGCCACGCGACCGCCGAACGCGAACAGCGCCGCCAGCGACAGCAGGTAGGCGTTGACCGCCCACTGCACGCCCGTGCTGCTCAGGCCCAGTTCCTTGCGGATCTCAGGCGCGGCGATCGACACGATCGTCTGGTCGATGAACGTCATCGCGACGGCGAAGATCATTGCCGCGAGAATCAGGTTCCTCGGTTGCCCGCCAGAGGCGTTTCCGGCTGCCATCGTTCCAGGCGAACGGTACCGGCTAGGCTGACTCCGCACCTGCTCCGTACCGCCCCTTCAGAAAGAGGAGAATCGATGCCCGGCTTTTCGGTAGTGAACCTGTTGGAGGTCGAGGACTCGGTCGGCGATCGCGCCCCAGGGATCGAGGGGCGCTTCGGGCGCAAGCACCTGGACTCGCGCGACCTCGGCGTCAGCCTGTTCCGCTACGCCTCCAACCTACGCAGCCCGTTCGCCCACAGCCACCGCGAGCAGGAGGAGGCCTACGTGGTCGTCTCAGGCTCCGGACGCGTGCTGCTCGACGGCGAGGTTCGCGAGTTGAGCCAGTGGGACGTCCTGCGTGTCGCTCCTGAGGTCGTGCGTGCCTTCGAGGCGGGCCCCGACGGACTCGACCTGGTCGCGATCGGCGGGCCCAAGCCGGAGGACGGCGACGGCGTGATGGGCGAGGCAGCCTGGCCGGACGCGCAGTAAGCGGCGTCAGCATCGAGGTCGCTCCTGGGAACCAGCACGAAGGACTCGACCGCGACATCCGGCTCGATGTGGTTGTCGCCGAGGAAGGCAAGCACGGTGCGCCGGGAGTGCTTCTCGACCGCGGCGATCATCTCACGGCTCATCGTGCGCTGAAAGGCTCTGCGGCCCGCGAGCACCAGGTCGACCTCGCCGTCGCGCACGAGACTGCGCTCACCCATCGTCAGCGTGTCCTGGAGGACGACCGTGATCAGGTCCTCGTTGATGTACGTGCGCGCTCTCGTTGGACCGCGGCCCGTGTGCTCGCGCATCAACTGCACCACCGCACCGGAGATGGCTGAGGCGACTGAACCCTTGGGGGCGATCGGCATGTCGGGCAAGGACCGTCCCCCTTCGCGTCCCCCCCTTGTGACCGGGCCCGGCGAAGGAAATGAGGAGACGGAGTGGACTCCGTACGCCAGCCCCGTGTTCCCGTCCGCGCCGCAAGAAATGGCGGCCCGTCACGAACTCACGTGGATCTGAGTCTAGACGATCGAAGCCAACGCTCCGAGCTCAGCCCAGACGACCTTGCCGTCACGCACGTCATCGACACCCCAGTCGCGGGCCAGCGCGTCGATCACGCCGAGCCCGTGCCCGAACCGCGCGACCAAGGACCCGCTCGAGTCGACCGGTGGGCACGGACACGTGTCCGCCACGGCGATTCGCAGCGTCGAATCCTGTGAGGAGATCGCGATCGAGAACGGCGAGCCGGCGTGCAGCACCGCGTTGTTCGCCAACTCGCTCAGGACGAGTGCCGCCTCGCTGACGAGCGTGTCATCGAGGCCCCACCGTCGCAGCGCGGCCACGGCGAAGCGGCGCGCGCGCCCAGGCGCATCCTGACTGGCGGAGAACTCGCCCGTCATCTCTCTACTGAGCGACGTGCTCGACACGACCATGCGCCATCTCTCGAGCCTCGGCTGACATTGGATCCCATCCTCCTTACCCGATTTGAGTCAGAGGAATCATCCTGTGACATCGGGGAGTCCAGGCCGTGCGCGCGGAACAGCGCGAGCGCGATCCGCTCGAACTTCAGCTCCTGCTCGCGTTGACACGCGGGCTTGGACGGGCTCACTCGATCGTGACCGACTCGCGCAGGGAGACCCACCGTCCGCCGCTACGCCGGCGCAGGACGAGCGTGTAACTGCCGGCGCTCAGCGCGCGCTTGTCGGCCAGCAGCAGCTCGGTGCGACCGTGCTCGCCAAGTACGCCTGTCCCGCTCGCGTAGACGACCCTGCCTCGCTCGAGCATTGCGCGCGCGGCAACACCAACGCCTGCGAGCTCGACCGTCGTCGCGAGCGCGCCGGTACAGCGGCGCACGTGCACGAAGCGCTTGCGGCCGGCTCTCACGACGGCGTTGGTCGTCGTGAGGCAGGTGAGGATCTCGACCCTGCCGGGAGCTCCCGTCTTGCCGGTGGGTCCCGTTGTGCCGGACGGGCCGGCTTTACCCGACGGCCCTTCCTTGCCGGATGACCCCGCCGGACCCTGAGCATCACCGGCGCTCGCCGCCGCCACGCCGGTACCGGACAGGACGATGCTGCTGGGCGCGCTCTCGTTGTCGCCCAGCGTCAACGTCGCGGTGAGCAGTCCCGCGCTCGAAGGAGTGAAGCCAACCGTGATCGTGCAGGCCTGCCTGTGGGTGAGCTCCACCCCGGCGCAAGCGTCCTGTTCGATCGTGAAGTCGGACGCGTCGGCGCCACCGAGCGCGGCGGAGGAGATCGCGAGCGGCAGGTTGCCTATAGCGGTCACTGTGACGGTCTGCTCGGCTGACGGTTCGGCGAGGACCTGATGGCCGAACCCGCCCCCGGCGAGTTGCGCTTGGACGACCGGCGTAGCCTCTTCGGCGCTCAGCGGGAAGGCACCATAGGCGCCGCCCGCGATCAGCACCTTGCCGCCCGGCAGCGCGGCGGCGAACGCCTGGTTGCGCGCTTCGGTCAGCTGTTCGCCTGCCAGTTCTTCGAAGGTTCCGCTCGCCGGGTTGAAGAGTTCGGCTCCCAGCGGATCGCTGCCGTGGCTACCGTCCGCGATCAGGACCTCACCGTCGGGCAGTCCCGCCGCGACCCCTTGGACGCGTGAACTCAGTGATGAGCCCTGCAGCGCTTCGAATTCCCCGGTAGCCGGGTTGAACAGTTCGGCGCTCTTCAGGGTGGCGGTACGGCTCTCGCCGCCAGCGATCAGCACCTTGCCGTCCGGCAATGGCGCAGCGATCGCTCCCAGGCGCGGCGAGGTCATCCCGTGCGTCAGGGCTTCGAATTCACCGCTCGCCGGGTTGAACAGTTCGGCGCTGTTCAGGATGTTGCCATTGCTCCCGCCGGCGATCAGCACCTTGCCATCAGGCAGCGGCGCGGCGATCGCTCCGGCACGCTGCGAGGTCATCGCATGCGACAACGCTTCGAATTCACCGCTCGCCGCGTTGAACAGTTCGGCGCTGCTGAGGTACCCGTTGCTATCCCGGCCGCCGGCGATCAGCACCTCGCCGCTGAGCAGCGATGCGGCCGCCCCTTCGAAGCGCGCTTCGCTCATGGTGTGCGCGAGCGCTTCGAACTCGCCGCTCACCGGGTTGAACAGTTCGGCGCTGTCGGTGTAGCCATTGTTGCCGTCGCCCCCGGCGATCAGCACCTCGCCGCCGGGCAGCTCGGCGGCGATCGCGGAGTCACGCGTTTCGGTCAGTTCATGCGGGAGCACAGAGAAGAGCGACGCGCCCCAGGCGCCGGACGCCGCCGGGCCGAGCGCCAACGCGGCCAGGGCGAGAACAGGCACGCACCTGCGTGCCACGACGTTCAACCTCTCCATCAGATCCACTCGGCACCTTTCGACAGCCACGAAAGAAAGCTTGAGACGGGCGCACTGCTCTGTTATCGGATCCGATAACATCACTGGATGAAGCCTTCGCTGGAAGACGTCTGGGAGAAGGCCGCACAGCTGCAGGAGCTGGTCCCCGGCGCAGTGCTGGTCGGAGGCTCCGCGGCGGCGCTGTACGCGCACCATCGGCAGTCCTTCGATCACGACCATGTCGTCGCGGACCTCGCCGAGCGCTTCGACGCCATCCTCGAGAACCTGGAGGCGCTCGGAGATTGGTCGATGACACGCGCGCAGCCCGGGAAGATCATCCTCGGTGAGCTGGGAGGCATCGAAACCGGGGTGCGTCAGCTATTGCGCAGCCGGCCGCTGGAGAGCACCGAGATAGAGGTGCGGGGCAAGCGGCTCGTGGTACCGACTGCACCGGAGATCCTGCGGATCAAGGCTTGGCTTGCCCTCAGTCGCAACCAGACCCGCGACTATCTCGACATCGCGGCGCTCGCGAGCGAGATCGGCCTCGACGAGGCGGCCGCCATGCTGGAGGGGATCGACGACTACTACGCCGACATCAACCGCCGGCCGGAGGCCGTGGCGACGCAACTCGTCAAGCAGCTCGCAGATCCACAGCCCCGAGACGCCGAGGTCACAACACAGCTCGCGAGCTACAAGGCGCTGGATGCCCGCTGGCACGACTGGTCTGCGGTCAAGGCGGTGCTCGAGAGCCTCGCGGAGAGGATGACGCGATGACAATGCAGTTCCGTAACCTCTCCTTCGACGCCACACAGCCGCTGGACTGCTGGCCGGCCGAGGCGATCGAGACGGTCATCGACCGTGGCTCCCTCTCGGACTGGCGCGAGCTGGCGCAGGCGATTCGGCGCAGCCCGTGGGGGCCCGCCGCACGCACCACCGAGATCGTTGTCGGCTGGGGCGAGCACTACGGCGTCGACGCGCTGATGACAGGCGTGATTCGCCAGGCGCGCGAGGACATCGTCCGCGAGGGACGGGCAGAGTACGCCGCGCGGATCCGCACCTGGCGCACCCAGTCCGGCATGACGCTACGTCAGTTCGCCCGAGCAGCCGGCACCTCGGCATCCCGGCTGTCCGCCTACGAGAACGCGAAGGTCGCGCCCACGACCGACGTGCTCGCGCGTCTCAGCCACGCTGCGGAAGCGCATACCGGCCCGCGTGCGCAACCGTCGAGAAATTGCGAGAGGCCAACCTGAAGCAAGAAACATTTCGGGGAAAATGCACGTTGTGGCGACCTCCCAATCGGGGAACTTTTTGCCGCGTACGAGGCGCGGCGTGAGGACTTCTTGCCTAGTCCTGGAGCCGGATAGTCCCACGGATCGGAACTTAGAGCGAGTCGGTGTCTAGCAATTTTCATCTAGACAGAGTTCCGATGGTTCGTTAGTTCTCCTCCCGCAAGCCACCGGCGTCAATCGACCCGTCCTTCCACGGCAGGGGCCCCAATGCAGCCATCGCAGCTCGAGCGTGTCGACTTGCCAGCTGGGCGGATACCCGAGCGGTGGTACAACGTGCTCCCCGATCTACCGCGCATGCCGGAGGAGTATCTGGACCCGGTGACGGGCGAGCCGCTGTCCGACGATCGATGGGGGCGCTTGTTCGTGCCGGCGCTGGTCGCCCAGGAGCGCTCCGTCGAGCGCTGGGTCGAGATCCCCGGGCCGGTCCGAGACGCATATGAGATGTGGAGGCCGACGCCGCTGTTTCGCGCTGTCGGCTTGGAGCGCTATCTGGGGACCCCGGCGGAGATCTACTTCAAGTACGAGGGCGCAGGGCCTGCGGGGAGCCACAAGCTCAACTCTGCATTGGCACAGGCCTACTACGCCAAGCGCGACGGGATCCAGCGGCTGGTCACCGACACGGGCGCGGGCCAGTGGGGGCAGGCGATCGCGCTCGCGTGCGCCCGCTTTGGGCTGGATCTGCTGGTCTACATGGTCCGGGCGAGCTATGAGCAGAAGCCCTACCGGCGCATCCTGATGGAGACCTACGGCGCGGAGGTCCGACCGAGCCCGGGAGTGGGCACCGAGTTTGGGCGCGGGCTGTTGGCGGCATCCCCCGATCATCCGGGTAGCGAGGGCACCGCCGTGAGCGAGTCGATGGAGACCGTCCTGGGAGACCCCGGGTCGCGCATGGCGGTGGGGGCGTTCTCGAACTACTGCCTCATGCACCAGACGGTGGTCGGTCTCGAGACTCGCGAGCAGCTCGAGCTGATCGATCGTGAGCCTGACTTCTTGATCGCCTCGGTCGGCTGCGGCTCGAACATGGGCGGCTTCGTGAACCCGTGGATCGCGGAGAAGCTCGCCGGGCGGGAGCTCACGCTCTTGGCTGCTGAGCCTGCAGCGTGCCCGACCTTGACGAAGGGCGTGTATGCGTGGGACCACGCCGACTCTGCCGCGAGCGGACCGAAGGTCCTCAGCTATTCGCTCGGTCACGACTTCGTGCCACCCGTGATCCACGCGGGAGGGCTGCGTTACCACAGCTGCGCTCCGCTCATCGGGCTGTTCCGGCGGGAGGGTCTGATCGACGCCGTGGCACTGCGCCAGTCGGAGGTCTTCGCCGCAGGGAAGCTGATGGCTCGTCTGCACGGTTACCTGCCGGCTCCGGAGGCAGCGCACGCGCTGAAGGCGACAATCGACGTCGCGCTGCGCTGCAAGCAGGAGCGCCGTCGGGCGGTCATCGTGTTCTGCTGGAGCGGGCACGGTCTCCTCGATCTCGGGGCGTACGGCGAGTTCAACCGCGGCGCGATCGAGGACGTGGAGCCGGATCTCTCGGCCTTGCCGGTGGAGACCATGGCATGAGGAGCTATCCGCTGCTCATCGACGGCGAGGACGACCTGGGTCTCGGATGGACCTATGTAGTTCGTGCCTCGGCCTTGATCGCGGATCCCGAGAGGGCCTTCGGCCTCAAGCGGGGTCTGGAGCTCGGGAGCATCGAGCCGGCCTCGATCGACGATGCGGGGGACGTGGTCGCACGATGCGCCTGGGGTGATGGGCGGCACAACACGCGGGCGCTGGAGGCTGCGGCGCGGGCGAGCGAGGTCTTCGGGCGCTTCAGCCTTTCCGCGCTGCGCGAGATCGGCGCCGGCTTTCACCGCGAGCTGCTCGCCCGCGCGGATGAGCTGGTCGAGATCCTGATCGTCGAGGGTCATCCGCGCCGATTGGCCGAATGGGAGGTCACCGGGGTCATTCACGCGGTCGATGAGATCACCCGTGACTGGTACTACAGCCAGTTCCACGAGAGCTTCACGGTGGGCGGACGCGATCTGCAGCTGGTGCGAAAGCCGGATGGCGTGGTGTGCATCAACCCGCCGCAGAACGCGGCCGCGTCGAACGGCGGGATGGGAGCGCTCGCGCTGCTGGCGGGCAACGCGCTCGTGGTGAAGGTCCCGCGGAGCACCCCCACCGGGCTGATGTTCCTCTATCGCGAGATCGTCCAGCCCGTGTTGGAGCGCCACGGCGCCCCGCCGGGCACGCTCAATCTCATCGCCGGCGATACCCAGCGCGTCCTCAAGCAATGGCTCTCGAGCCCGCACGTCGACGACGTGATGTTCTTCGGGTCGAGCAACTCAGGCCTGCGCTTCGGCGCCGACTGCTTCGCCGCTGGAAAGAAGCCGATCCTCGAGCTCTCCGGCAACGACGGGTTCCTCGTCTGGCGCGACGCCGATCTGGATCGCGCCGCGCAGGCGCTCACGGAGTGCTTTCTCGGCTCGAGCCAGATCTGCATGGTGCCGAAGTACGCGATCGTCCACCCCGAGATCGCCGAGCAGCTGATCGAGAGGTTCCTGGGGCTCGTCGCTGCGATCCAGCCCGGCTATCCGGAGGATCCGGGCGTGGTGCTGAGCCCGGTGCTCAAGCAGGACCAGTTCTTCGACTTCCTCTCGGAGGCCCGCGAGGCCGGCTGCGCGATCCTCACCGGCGGAGAGCGGGTTGGCGTGGACGGCGCCCCGAGTCCGGCGGGGCTCTTCCTGCAGCCGACTGTCATCCGCGTTGACGGCCTCGTGGAGGCGCGCCGTCTGTCGTGCGTGCGGGAGGAGACGTTCTTCCCGATGCTGCCGATCGTCGTGCCGGGAGATGCCACCTCTGATCTGCTGGAGCAGGCGCTGCGCTTCATGAACGCCAACCTGTACGGACTGCGCAACTCGCTGTGGGCAACGGATGAGCATGTGATCGAGACGTTCGTCCGTGGCCTCTCGAACGGCGGCCTGCTGAAGATCAACGACTCCCACGTCGGCTTCGTACCGATTCTGGCCACGCACGGCGGAACTGGGCGCACCGGCGGCCCGACCGGCGAGCTGAGCTACGCGATCCTGAGAACCACCCACCAGCAGGGGATAAGCCGCGCCCGGGGCTCCACCGGCGACATCCTCGAGCTTCCGTCGACCGGTGGGGCCAAGACGGCTCGCGTTCCGGCATGAGCGCCCCAGCCTCGATCCCGAGAGCAAGCGGCTCGCGCGCAATGCTCCTGATCGCATCGCTCGCGGCGTTCATGGCGTTCCTGGACACGACGATCGTCAACATCGCGTTCCCGGCGTTGGAGCGTGCCTTCCGAGCCGAGTCGAGCTCACCCGTCTCGTGGGTCCTCAACGCCTACAACATCGTGTTCGCCGCGTTGCTGATACCAGCGGGGCAACTCGCTGAACGCTACGACCGGCGCAAGCTCTTTCTATGCGGACTCGCGATCTTCACTGTCGCGTCCGGATGCTGCGCCGTCGCGCCGTCGCTCGGAGCGCTCATCGCCTGCCGGACGATCCAGGCAGTGGGTGCTGCGATCGTGATCCCCACCGGCATCGCGCTGCTCCTTCCGGCCTTCTCGCCGCAGGAGCAGATCAGGGCGATCGCTCTGCTCGCGGCGGTATCGGGAGTGGCCTTCGCCGCCGGCCCGTCGATCGGAGGAACACTCATCAACACGGTGGGATGGCGCGGGATCTTCCTGATCAACCTCCCGATTGGGGTCCTCGCGACGTCGATGGGATACCGCCTCATCGGTCCGGATCGGCAGCGGTCTGCACGCGACTCGCGCCTACCCGATGTCGCAGGGGCGGTGCTTCTGCTGTTCGGCGTGGGGCTGCTGGCCCTCGCGATCGTCCAAGGCAACGCGTGGGGCTGGGGCGACGCTCGCATCATCGCCGCGTTCCTCGCAGCGGGATGCCTGATCGGCACGGCGATCTGGCGAGCGGAGCACCATCCACTGCCGGCGATCGAGCTCGACCTCTTCAGAGCGCGGCGCTACACGGTCGCGAACATCGCCGTGTTCGCGTTCGCGATCGGCCTCGCGGCGAAGCTGCTCTGCGACGTCCTGTTCATGACGTCTGTCTGGCACTACTCCGAGCTGAGGACAGGGCTCGCCGTCAGCGCCAGCCCACTGGTGACAGCTGCGACGGCGAGCACCGCAGCACGTGTCGCGATCCGTGTCGGCAGCGGACTGGCCGCTGGGCTCGGGGGGGCGCTATACGCCGGTGGGTGCGTCTGGTATGTCATCCACATGGGTGCCCACCCTCGCTATGTCGCCGCGTATCTCCCGGGAACCGTCCTCACCGGTATTGGCATCGCGTTCATCCTGCCGACGCTGACCAGCACGGCACTGCTCGCGGTGCCCTCGTCGCGATTGGCCGCCGGTGCCGGGATCAACGCAATGATTCGACAGCTCGGAGCTGTGCTCGGAGTGGCGGTGTTCGTGGCGATCGTCGGCACACCGAGCCCGTCTGGGGCGATTGCGGCATTCCATCACGGTTGGGCCTTCGCTGCCGGCGCATCCGCCGTTGCCGCACTCGCCACGATCGCGCTGCGCCAGAGCAGCGCCGCCCGGCGAGGCTCGCTCAGCCTCGCTAGCTCGCGTCACCCTTGACAGCGAGCCAGGCGGCGTTCGCGAGGACTGGGGCGGCGTCGCGAAACACAGCAGCGAGCTGGTCCGGCTCCAGCCTGGAGATCATCTCGCTTCCGTACTCTTGTGCCGGCCCGAGAATGACCGCGCCGTAGAGCATCGCAGGCAAACGTCGGAGCTGTCCAGATTCCAGGTGAGGCTTTCGCCACTCAGATACCGCCCTCCCGAATCTCGCGTTCATGTGTTCCAGCCGCGCGAGACTCTCGAGAGTGAGCCAGCTCGCGCTGAAGTAGCAGAGATAGTGGGCCAGCGGGAGGTGACTCGCCATCCAATCGAGATGGAACCGCACGATCGACTTCACACCAGCGGCCGCCGACCGGTGACGCTGCAGCTCGGAAAGTAAATCCTGCTGGTAGGACGCCAGCGTATCCAGATACAGAGCATCCTCCAGATCCCGAAGCCCTCCCGGGAAATGGTGATAGACCGTCCCTACGCTGGCGTCGGCCTGAGCACAGACCTGATTGATCGTCATCGCCCCACGACCGCCCCTGCCGTAACACACGGCTGCCGCACCGATCAGCCGCTTGCGACCTTCCCCACGAATACCGCGCCTGCGTGACATAGACCGCTCTTTCGTCTCGGGCCCGGCACCCTAGCAGAACATATGCTCTAGAGCAATTCCTCGGCTGCGGGGCGGCCCTCGAACTGCTCGGCGAGTTCGGCTGAGCGAGGACGACTCGCCACGGCGGCATGCCGCACTATGATCTGATTAGTAGATCTGGAACTTTACAGACCGCGAGGGCTTTGCAGTGCCTACAGGAACGAAGCGACCGAGCACTATTCCCGTTGCGTTGGAGGACGACCGCGACGCCGCGTGGTCGATTCCGAGCCTACGCGAGCCGCGCTACTCGCAGTCGCTCGAGCGCGGGCTCGCGATCCTCGGCTGCTTCACGCCCAAGCGTCCCGTGCTCGGGATCGCCGACATCGCGGACGAGCTCGGGATGAGCCGCTCGACCACGCACCGCTACGTGATCACGCTCGTGGCCCTCGGCTATCTCGAGCAGGGCGCGTCGCGCAAGTACCGGCTGGGGCTGCGCGTGACCGACCTCGGGATGTCCGCATTGAACTCCACCGGGCTGCGCGAGCACGCACATCCGTACCTCGAGGAGCTCCGCCAACGCACCTCCTACACCGCGAGCCTGGGCGTCCTCGACGGCACCGACGTGCTCTACGTGGACCGAGTGCGCAGCTACCGCCGCGGACAGGGCCAGATCGACCTCGAGCTGCACACCGGCTCGCGTCTGCCCGCCTACGCGACGTCGATGGGCAAGCTGCTGCTCGCGAACCTCCCAGAGTCAGAGCAGCGTGAGCTGCTCGCGCAGATGAAGCTCACCAAGCGCGCCCCCAACACGATCACCAGCAAGAAAGCGCTGCGCGAGGAGCTCGAGGAGATTCAGGCAGCCGGCTTCGCCGTCGGCGACCAGGAGCTCGCCGCGAAGCTGTACGCGATCGCCGCGCCAGTGCGCAACGAGGCGCGTGAGGTCGTCGCCGCCGTCAACCTGGCGGCGTCCAGCGCCGTGATCACGCTCGACGAACTGGTCGGCGCGCTCGGGCCGCACCTCGTCTCCACGGCAGACCGCATCTCCGCGCGCCTCGGCTACAGGCGCGACGACGAGGCCGACTGACACTCCGCCAAGCTGGGGGTCGCCGGTCGGCGAACCGTCAGCAGTCGAGAAGCGAGATGGCGAGACCGGGATTCGAACCCGGGACACCACGATTTTCAGTCGTGTGCTCTACCAACTGAGCTATCTCGCCGCTGATCGTATTCGATCACCCTCCCGATGCTACCGGCTCGCCAGCAGCCGGGCCGGCCCTACCCGCGCCGTTCGAATTCCTCCACGAGCGCCTCGTAGGTCAGCCGCAACCCCTCGGAGATCGGCACCTCCGGGCGCCAGCCCAGCTCGCGCTCGGCCAGCGAGATATCCAGGCGGCTGTGCGTGAGCTCCCCGGGGCGCAGGTCCGCGAGCTGCGGCTCGATCTGCTTGCCGGCGGCCTTGCTGAGCTCACTCCAGACGGTCGCCACGTCCGTCTCGACGCCCGTGGCGATGTTGTACGTGCCAGAGCGCCCGGACGCTGCCAGCAGAGCGCTGACGACATCTCCCACGTAGACGTAGTCGCGCGTGGGCGTGCCGTGCCCGAACAGCTTCGGGGCCTGGTCGGTGTAGAGGTGGTTGGAGAAGATCGCCACCACGCCCGCCTCGCCATGAGGGCTCTGACGGGGTCCGTAGACGTTGCCCAGGCGACAGACCGCGTGCGGGATGTCCGAGGACAGCGACCACGTGTTGACGTACGCCTCAGCGGCCCACTTGGAGGCGCCGTAGGGGGACAGGGGCGCGGGGATCCGCTGCTCGTTCGTGGGCATGGGGGCTTCATCGCCGTAGAGCGCCCCGCCGGTGGACGTGAACACGACCGGCGTCCCGCCGGCCCGGGCGGCCTCGACCACGTTGAGCGTGCCGCGCACGTTGACTTCGCAGTCGCGGCCGGGGTCCGCGACGGAGGCGATCACGCTGGACTGCGCCGCCAGGTGGAAGATCGCGCGGGGCTTCACCTCGGAGATCGCAGCGTCGAGCGCAGCGAAGTCGACGATGTCCAGCTCGAGGAGCTTGGCGTCGGGGGCGACCCGGTTGGCGTCGCCGGAGGAGAGGTCGTCGATCACGGTCACCGCGTAGCCGTCGGCGAGCAGCGCGTCGACGACGTGTGAGCCGATGAAGCCGGCGCCGCCGGTCACGATCGCGCTGAGTGCCATGCGGGGGAATCTATACGGACGCGGTGGCGGCGGCGGTGGCGAGCAGGTCTTCGACCGCTTCCACCGACTCGTCGATGCGCTCGAGCACGCGCATGCCGCCGCGCTCGCGGGGCAGGCTGCCGCCCACCGCTGGGCCGCCGAGCACGATCGGCAGCTCGGGGCGGTTGGAGCGCAGGTCGCGCAGGGCCAGCTCCACCGCTTCCCCGACGCTGGACACGGTGGCGCCCACGACGACCAGGTCGGGGCACTGGCTGTCGACCATCTCCAGCAGCCGCTGCGCGGAGAGGTCTGTGTCGAAGATCGTATGGAAGCCGGCTGCCGCAAGCTGGTCGTGCACCATCTGCAGGCCGAGCGTGTGCTCGTCGCCCTCCACGCCCGCCAGCAGCACGCGCTCGCGGGTGGGCTCGGTGGAGCCGGTCATGTAGCGGTAGAGCGTCGCCAATACGCGCCTGGTGATCGTGGTGGCGCGATGCTCGCGCTCGGCGTCGATCTGCCCCGCTTCGGAGAGCACGTTGATGCGCCGCAGCGCCGGTCCGATGACCTCCGCGTGCAGCGTGGTCGGCGTGACGCCATCCTCGATCGCGGTGGCGATCGCGCCCTCCGCCATCTCCGCGTCGCCGCGTTCCAACGCCGTGGCGAATGTCTCCAGCGAGCTCTCCACGAGCGCCTGGGGGTCGGAGCGAAGCTGTTCGCGGGCGTCCGGCCCGGTGCGGCCGAGCACTTCCATGAACGCGTCCAGCAGCACAGGGTCGAAGTGGCGGCCGCGCTGTTCGCGCATCATCTGCACGGCATCCTCGACGGAGAAGGCCTTGCGGTAGACGCGGTCGCTGGTCAGCGCGTCGAACACGTCCGCAACTGCCACGATCCGGCCCTCGATCGGGATCGCCTCGCCTTTCAGGCCCCGCGGGTAGCCGGTCCCGTCCCACTTCTCCTGATGGCTGAGGGCGATCGTCGCCGCCATGTCCAGGATCGAGGAGGACGAGCCGCGCACCAGGCGGTGGCCCTCCTCCGCGTGGGTCTCCACGATCGCGCGCTCCTCAGGCGTGAGCGGCCCGGGCTTCAGCAGGATCGCGTCGGGGATCGCCACCTTGCCGACGTCGTGCAGCGGCGCGGCGTGCCGCAGGCGCTCGCAAAAGTCGGAGTCCATGCCGATGTGTTCGGCCAGCAGCACCGAGAAGCGTCCGATCCGCTCTATGTGCGCGCCGGTGTCCTCGTCGCGGAACTCGACCGCCATCGACAGCCGCTGCACGGTCTCCGCCTGAGCGATCTCGAGCTCCGACAGGGCCCGTTTGAGCTCGTTGGTGCGGTGCTGGATCTCCTCTTCCAGGGTCGACTTGGCGTTCTCGCCGAAGCGCCATCCCAGCGCGATCGCCGCGCCGGCGAGCGCCACCAGGCAGGCGATCACGGGCAGCGACGCTCCCGCCACGATCGCGCCGACGACCGCAGCGACGCCGATCAGAGCCCACGGCACGAGGCCGAGGGCAGGGTGGCGGCGCCTGACGCGCCGGCGTGGCGGACGCCCGCCGGAGCTGCTGTCCGAGGACCCCTCTCTACGCACGAGCGCACCGATCCTCGAGCGTGTGTGGCCTGCTGCAGCGGCTCGCTCGGCCCCTGACTCGGGGGGTCGCCGAAGAAGGCTGGCTTGGATTGCACCGTTCACTGAGAGCTCTCGCGTCCTTGTCCGGTCCCACATGTGCGCTGGCGACCAGTGCACGGTTCGACGCCTGGCGCGCAGGGCTTGACTGGATATCGGGGCGGATAGACACATGGTGCACGGCGAATCACCCGGCGCTCTCGAGCCGCTCGATGCCGATCGAGCCCGCCGGAGCGGCGAGCGACACCGGCTTGTTCCATCTGTCGAAAACGATCCTCCCGGCGCCGGCGCGGGCGTCGGACTCGAGTATCTCCAGGGGGTAGGGCACGCCGGTGGTGGCGACATACAGCGTGCCGTCCTCGGTGGCGTCGGTCACCCCGACCGCCCGCTTGCCGGCGAGCGTGACGAGACCGGCCCGCGAAAGCGTCCCGTGGTCGGCGAGCGTGCTGTCGATGACCTTCTCCAGGTCCGCCAGGTCCGCCAGGTCCGCCAGCGGCCCGTGAACGGCCGAGCCCTCGATCCACTTGCCCTGCAGCAGCCTGGCCGCTCTGGCGCCGGCGAAGCGCGTGTAGAAGGCGTTGCTGCCTTTGACGAAGACCGCCCCGTCGACGTCGATCAGCCGGATGCCGAAACCGTCGAGCGTGACGCTGCCCTTGCCTTCGTTGCGGCCAACGAGCTCCATATCAATAGATATCGGCTTGCCTTCGCTGACAATTGAGCCTGCAACGTGCACGCTCGCGGCGGCGGCGGCCGCGGCTTTGGCCGTGGAGAGGATCTGCGTGGGCGTCTTGGCGCTGACCCCGTTGTCTGCGCTGGGCGGGGAGGAGGACCCGCAGCCGGCGAGGATCACCACGAGAACCACGAGCGAGCTGGCGGGGAGGGACGCAAAGCGGGAGCGCATCGACCGTCAAAGACTGTAGCCCGCGAGGACCCGCCCCGGCGGGCGTGGCCTCTCAGCGTCGTGGACCGCGGCGGCGGGCCCCGCCGGCAGGCGATACGCTGGCATCCTTGTCCACGTATCCGGACGATCTGCGATGAGCGCCGCCGCCGAGTACACGATCGGCTCACAGGTCACGTGCAGCGACGGCCCGTGCGGGCAGCTGGCCCGTGTGGTCGTCGACCCGGTGGCCCGCTCGCTGACCCATCTGGTGGTCGAGCCGCGCCACCACGTGGGGCTGTCCCGCCTGGTGCCGATCGAGCTGGTGAGGAGCGCGGGCCCGGAGATCGCGCTGGGCTGCAGCACCGCCGAGTACGACGAGCTGGAAGCCGCTGAGGAATCGCGCTTCCTCTCCGAAAGCGAACGGCTCGGCTACGGCCCCGGGGAGGTGCTGGCGTGGCCGTACTACGGCCTGGGCAGGGGCATCGGCGGCATCGGCATGGGAGGCATGGGAGGCATGGGCATGGGCGGGGCCCCTCAGTCGATCACCTTCGACCGTGTCCCGGTCGGCGAGGTGGCGGTGCGCCGCGGCGAACACGTCCACGCGAGCGACGGCGCGATCGGCCACATCCAGGGCCTCGTGATCGACCCCACCGACCATCACGTCACGCACGTGCTGCTGCAGGAGGGCCACCTGTGGGGGAAGAAGCAGGTCTCGATCCCGATCGGCGCCGTCGAGGCCGTGACCGAGGAGGGCGTGCGGCTGGGGCTGAGCAAGGACCAGGTGCGCGAGCTGCCGCAGGTCGAGCTCGCCGATCAGGCCTGAGCGCTGCCCGCGGCGCGGCCGGCCTCCCGGCCGATGAGCTCTTTGAAGAAGCCCTTGCCGAGCACGCTGAGCACCAGCACCGAGCCGAACATCGCGACGGCGTCGATGCTCTCCCGTCCCTGCTTGGTCCAGTAGTCGTCTTCGAGGTTCAGCCACAGCGCGAACTCGTCCAGCGTGAGCGCGGCGCCGGCGCCGTATACGAGCGAGGTCGCCTTGGACGCCCCCCGCTGCTCGTTGACGCCGATCTCCAGCAGCCACAGGTAGCCGACGCTCAACAGGCCGGCGATCCCGAAGGTCATGTGGTGGATGTGGCGCCCGCCGGGGGTGATGTTCTTGAAAGGCCCCCGTTCGGCGCGAATCGCGTGCGTGATGACGCGCACGGCGGCGAACGTGACGAAGAACGACCCGGTCGAGAACAGCTGGCGCTCCTTGCGCCGATCTTTGAAGTGCTTGTGATATAGCGCACGGACGTCGCGCTCGGGCGACTCCCACGAGTGCTGCTCGTGCGGTCCGGCGGGTGACGTGGGTGTTGGGGCGCTGGCCATGCTTGCGCCGTACCCTAGTTGGCTCCGCGTCGAGGCGCTCTCCCTGTCAAACGCTCATCGCAACGTACTTGGTCTCCAAGTACTCGCCGATGCCCTCGAAGCCGCCCTCGCGGCCGAAACCCGACTGCTTCACACCGCCGAACGGCGCGGCGGCGTTGGACACAACGCCCTGGTTGAGCCCGATCATCCCCGTCTCGAGGCCCTCGCACACGCGGAACGCCCGCGCGAGGTCCTGGGTGTAGACGTAGGCGACGAGGCCGTACTCGGTGCGGTTGGCGGCCTCGAGCGCCTGCTCCTCGGAGCTGAACGTGGCGACGGGCGCCACAGGCCCGAATATCTCCTCGCTGAGCAGCCGCGCGTCGCCTGGGACGTCGGTGAGCACGGTGGGCTCGAAGAAGTAGCCGCGGTGGGTGGGCTCCGAGGACCGCGCGCCGCCCAGCAGCACGTGCGCACCGCGCTGCACAGCGTCGCCGACGAGGTCTGTGACCTTGCTGCGCTGGGCTTCGTCGATCAGCGGCCCGACGTCCACGTCGGGCTCGGTGCCGCGGCCGAGCTTCAGCGCGCCCATCTTCTCGGCCAGCCGCTGTGCGAACTCCGCGGCAATGGACTCGTGGACGTGGAAGCGGTTGGCGGCGGTGCATGCCTCACCAACGTTGCGCATCTTGGCGAGCATCGCGCCGTCGACGGCAGCGTCGAGGTCTGCGTCTGCGAACACCAGAAAGGGCGCGTTGCCGCCGAGCTCCATGGACACGCGCAGGACCTGCTGGGCGGACTGTTCGATCAGCGAGCGCCCCACCTCGGTGGAGCCGGTGAAGGACAGCTTGCGCGTGCGGGGATCCTTCAGCAGCGGCTCGACCACCGCGCCGGCGCTGTTGGCGCTGATGACGTTGAGCACGCCGTCGGGCAGCCCCGCCTCCTGCAGGATCCTGGCGAGCGCGAACATCGACAGCGGCGTCTGCTTGGCCGGCTTCACGACCATCGTGCAGCCGGCTGCGATCGCCGGGGCGATCTTGCGGGTGCCCATGGCGGTGGGGAAGTTCCAGGGCGTGACGAACACGCACGGCCCGACGGGCTGGCGCATGGTGAGGATGCGGCCTTTGCCTGTCGTGTTGACCATGTAGCGGCCGTGGATGCGCACTGCCTCCTCGGAGAACCAGCGGAAGAACTCGGCCGCGTAGGTGATCTCCGCGCGCGACTCGGCGACGGACTTGCCCATCTCCAGCGTCATCAGCAGCGCCAGGTCGTCGGTCTTCTCCACGATCGCCTCATACGCGCGGCGCAGGATCTCCCCGCGCTCGCGCGTCGGGTGCGCTCCCCACTGCGCCTGCGCGTCGGCTGCGGCGGCGAGCGCGTCCATCGCGTCCTGCGGCTGCGCGTCGGCGACCTCCACGAGCGGTTCGGTGGTGGAGGGGTCCTCGACGGCGAGCGTGCCGCCGCCGCTGGCGGCGCGCCAGCGACCGGCGATGAACAGGTCGGTGGGGACCCAGTCGAGGACGTCGCGTTCGCGCTGGGACAGGGTGGATGTGCCGGTAGCGCTCACCATCTCAACCTACCACCGCTCAGTCCTACGCAAACGCGAGCGATCCTGCAGCGCTCACGCCTGTGCGGCGCCCGCCCGACGGAGGAGGAATGGAACACTCGGCCATCGAGCGCGACCGTGGGCCCGCAGCTGTGTTGCTGCGAGCATTGATGTTTGGCTTCCGCGCGATCTCGAGGACGCTCGGCTGCGCGCTGGCGGGCCTGGCGCTGTGGGCCGCTCCGGCGCTGGCCTCCACGCTCCTCATCGAAGGCGCAGGCGACGGGCACGGCGTGGGCATGAGCCAGTACGGCGCGCTGGGCTACGCGCAGCATGGCTGGACGGACGCGCAGATCCTGGCGCACTACTACACGGGCACCACGCTGGGGCTGGCGCCGGCGAGCTTCGAGGTGAAGGTGTTGGAGGGCTCGAAGGTGGTGAAGGTGCCGCTGGAACGCTACGTGCGCGGCGTGGTGGCCGCGGAGATGCCATCGAGCTGGCCGATGGCGGCGCTGGAGGCGCAGGCGATCGCCAGCCGCACGTATGCGCTGACGAGCGACGCTGGCGGCTCGAGGTTCGACGTGTACTCGGACACGCGCTCGCAGATGTACCTAGGCACGTCGGCCGAAACAGCCTCGACGAACGCGGCGATCGCGGCGACTGCGGGGCAGATCGTGGAGTACGAAGGCAGGCCTGCGGTGACGTACTACTTCGCGAGCTCCGGCGGGATGACCGAGGACAACCAGAACTCGTTCCTCGGCTCCACCCCCGAGCCATGGCTGCGCGGCGTTGCGGACACCTACGAAACCGCTTCCTCCAAATGGAAGCTGAGCATGAGCTTCGCCTCCGCCCGCGCCCGTCTGAGCGGGCTGGTCAAGGGCTCGTTCCGTGGAATCGAGGTGCTCCAACGCGGCGTCTCGCCGCGAATCGTGGCGGCGGAGTTGCTGGGCTCGCGCGGCAACACCCCCGTGAGCGGCCCGGAACTCGAGGCGCGGCTGGGGCTGGACAGCACGTGGGCGTACTTCAGCGTGAAGAACGGCGCGAGCGTCACGCGCGAGCCGGACGCGAGCGGCCAGACTCCGTTCACGCCGCCGACGGCGGAAAGCCCTCCGGCCACAGCTCCCGCGCCCACACCTGGGCCGCAGGGCGGCGAGGCGGCTCCGGCGACTGCGGCGAGCACGACCTCCATAGCGGGCACGGGCGGCGTGGCGGCCGGGTAGCGCACCGGCGAGCGGGCGCGTACGCTGCGCCCATGCCCGCCCCGCTGCTGATCGCAGACGTTCCGTGGCTGCTGTACCGCTCGTACTTCGCGCTGCCCAAATCGATCGTCGGCAGCGACGGGCAGCCGGTGAACGCGCTGCTGGGCACGGTCAACGCGATTCTGACTTTTTACGATGCGCGCCTGCCGGCGGGAGCGGGCAGCGTGGTGGCGTGCATGGGCGCAGAGCAGGCGAACTACCGCGTGGCGTTGTACCCGCCGTATCACGCCCACCGCGAGGAGATGCCGCCGGAGCTGGCGGCGCAATGGAAGCAGGCGCCGGCACTGCTGCAGAGCCTCGGCTGGACGTACGCCACGAGCGACGATCTGGAGGCGGACGACGTGATGTTCTCCCACGCACGTGCGGAGGAGGAGCGCGGCGGGCGGGCGCTGCTGCTGACTGGCGACCGCGACCTGTATGGGGCGGTCACCGAGCAGGTTGCTGTGGCCGAGCTGCTGAAGGGCGGCAAGCACGGGGAGATCGGCCCGGCGCAGGTGCGCGAGCGCTATGGCGTGGAGCCCCACCAGGTCCCCGACTTCATCGCCCTGCGCGGCGACCCCTCCGACGGCCTGCCGGGCGCGCCGGGCATCGGCGCGAAGACGGCAGCGGAGCTGCTGCGCGAGCACGGCTCGCTGGAGGACATGCTCGTAGTCGCCAACAGCGTCAGCGCAGCCCATTCGTCGGGCATGCGACCGCGCACCGCCGCGGCCCTGCGGGAGAACGCCGAGCTACTGCTCGACTTCAAGCAGATCGCCACGCTGCAGAGGATCGATGTGCAGTCCCCGGAGGATCGTGCAACCGACTTCACAGCGGGTGCGCTCGCCGCTCGCGAGCTCGGTATGAGGCGCCTGGCAGAGCGCCTGGAGGGCATGGGCGACGACGGTTGACAGGCCAGAGATCACCACGTATCACATTGCGGCAGAATGTGATACAGTAGGCCAATGCGCAGCATAAGACTGGACGAGGAGCTTGACACGCGTGTGCGACAGGCCGCTGCGGCAGAAGGAGCTTCGGTATCGGAGTTCATTAGGCGCGCCGCCAGCGAGCGCGCCGATCACACACTTGCCAACGGCGCGAGCGAGCGCTTGGCGGATGTGCTCGGCGCGGTTCACGGGGGCGGGGGCCAGGCCCGCAATACCGGGGCCGCCTTCGTAGAGATCCTCGATCACCGGACGTGACGCTCACCGACGCCGGCCCGCTCGTCGCGCTCCTCGACGCGGATGAACCCGACCACGCACGGTGCCTGGAAGCGCTCACCCAACTGAGCCTGCCGCTCGTCACGACCTGGCCCGCGTTTACCGAGGCGATGTATCTACTCGGCCGCGCCGCCGGCTGGCGCGGGCAGGAGCCTTTGTGGCGTATGACCCTGCGAGATGATCTAGTCGTTGCGCTCCCGTCAACGGCTGCAAACAAACGCGCTGCGCGCCTGATGGAGCGTTACGCCGACCGTCCGATGGACCTCGCCGACGCCACCCTTGTGGCGCTAGCCGAGGAGCGCGGGCTCAAACTCATCTTTACCCTCGACGCCGACTTTCACATCTACCGGCTGCATGGTCGGCAAGCGTTCGAAATCCTGCCGAATTGAGCTGTCCTGCCCAGCGGGTAGCTATGGCGTGAACTTGACCGTGATCACATCCCCATCGTCCATCACGTAGTCCCGCCCCTCCAGGCGCAGCGTGCCGCGTTCGCGCGCGCCCGCATAGCCGCCTGCGTCGACGAGCTCTTTCCAGCCGATCACCTCCGCGCGCACGAAGCCCTTCTGGATGTCCGTGTGGATCTCGCCCGCCGCATGCCACGCGGTGAGGCCGCGCCGCAGATGCCACGATTGCGCGATCGTCGCCTCGCCGGCGGTGAAGAACGAGATCAGCTCGAGCAGCGCGAACGCCTCACGCACGACGCGCTGAATGGGTGGGTGGGAATCCGATCCGCTGACGCCGAGCTCCTCTCGCATGGCCGCCGCGTCCTCGTCGTCGAGCTCCGCCAGCTCCGACTCGATCCGCGAGGACACCGCCACCGCGCGCGCTCCCTGCGCGGCCGCGTGCTCCGCAACCGCCACCGGGACCTCCTCTGAGCCCTCGTCCACGTTGGCCACGAACAGCACCGGCTTGCTCGTCAGCGAGCCCAGGTCGCGCGCCGCGTTCGGCGCCTCATCCGGCACGGGCACCGTGCGCGCTGGACGGCCGGCCTGCAGCGCCGCGACCACCTCGCGCAGCCACGCCTCCTCCGCGACAGCGACGCGATCGCCCCCGCGCGCTTGTTTGCCGACTTTCTCCAGACGACGCTCCGCTGCCTCCAGGTCCGCCATCACGAGCTCCGTCTCAATCGTCTCAATATCCGCCAGCGGGTCCACGCGGCCCTCCGGGTGGATCACGTTTTCGTCCTTGTGCGCGCGCACCACGTGCACGATCGCGTGCGTCTCGCGGATGTTCGCCAGGAAGCGGTTGCCCAGGCCCTCGCCCTGGTGCGCCCCCGCCACCAGGCCCGCGATGTCGTGGAAGTCCACCGTGTCCCACACGATCTCCGAGGAGCCCAGTGTCTCCGCCAGCGCCACCATGCGCTCGTCGCGCACCGGCACCACCGCCACGTTTGGCTCGATCGTCGTGAACGGGTAGTTCGCCGCCTCCGCGCCCGCTTTCGTCAGCGCGTTGAACAGCGACGACTTGCCCGCGTTGGGCATTCCTACGATTCCTATGCGGGTGCTCATCCGCGGCATCTTGGCAGGGATGGCGCAAGAGTCACGGGGCTAAGCCATCCCAAGCGCCGCGTAGCTTCACTCCACGATGACGATTGAGCGGATTACGTGGACATTCCATGCAGAAGAGCGGCTCTCCCAACGCGGACTCGCTCGAGCGCGTGTCGAGCAGGCCGTGCGAGATCTGCACCCCATCCGCGAAATCAACAAAGGCCGAGCGGCATGGCGTGTTGATGCTGGTCGCCTCGTAGTTGTCTACGACCGCTCACCGGTGCTGAACAGTGTTCGAATCGTCAGTGTTTGGGGCAAGAGCCAGCGGCGCTCAAGGGGCCGCCGCGGGGAGCTATCCTGAATGATCGCCATGTACTCCTATTACGACCCAGAAGCCGACATAGCATGGCTTCCCACCGGAGACTCGGAGCGCGTCGTCAGCGAGGAGGTCGAGTGGGGCTTGATCGATCACGACGAGGACACGGATGAGATCGTGGCCGTCGAGATCTGGGCAGCCAGCAAGTGCCTACCGCGAGCGATACTCGACGCACTACCGAGACCCGACAAGCCGCGCGGCGTAGCCGCCTGAGAGCCCGCAGGCGTCAATCAGCTGGCCACGGCGGAGTTAGCCCGTCGAGCTCATCGCGCAGCGTCGACAGCTCGGCGCGATCTTCTGGATCGGCCACCAACCGCCGTGCCTCCTCCTGCAGCGCCGTAGACGCCGTCTTCCAGGGAGGCACGAGCGAACCCAACGCCGCACCGGCGAGCACGTCGGACGGATGGTGCACGCCCAGATACAGCCGCGACAGCGCAAGTCCCGTGGCCAGCGCGTACAACGGAACGGTTGGCAGCCCGAGGCGGGAATACAGCCGCGCACCGGCAAACGACGTCGATGCGTGCGCGCTCGGGAAGCTCAGAGCCGTAGGAGTTCCTGTCAGCGGCGGTAGGCCCGGCAGCTGAGGACGGCGGCGACCGACGAGCGGCTTGATCGCCGTGTTCAGCGCGTACGTCGCAGCGACCGTCGCCGTCGCCCTGCGCCACTCGCTCCTGCGCTCCGGGTCCAGCGCCCCGCCCGCGAGCCCGATCGCCAGCCAGACACCCGCGTGCTCCCCCAGCTTCGAGAACTGCGCCACCGCGCGCTCTGCCCGCGGCGTGTGCCCGCGCGTGCGCGCCAGGCGCAGCAGGCGCTCGTCGAGATTCAACGCCCGCTAACCGAAGCCGACGCGGGGCTCGTCGCTGTCTGCGCTTACGTAGACCACCTGGCCGAGGTCGACGCGAACCGGCCCGTCCTCGCTTTCGAGCTCGTGCCAGCCGATACCGCCGAGCGCCCCGTTCAGGTCTTCCAGCTGCTTGTCGCTCACGCGCAGCGCCAGCACCTGGCCGCCCTGGAAGCCCAGCGTCACGCGGCGCGCGCTGGAGGCCATCAGTGAGCCCCCGAGCCGGCGGCCGGTTGCACGATCTCGGTCAGCACGCCGGCGGTCGCCCGCGGGTGCATGAACGCCACACGCGAGCCGCGGATGCCCGTGCGCGGCTGCCGGTCGATCAGCTGCATGCCCGCCTGCGTGAGCGCCTCGAGCGTCGCCTCGATGTCCGCCACCTGGTAGGCCACGTGGTGCAGCCCCGGGCCCTTGCTCGCGAGGAACTTGCCCACCGGCGTGTCCGGCCCGAGCGGCGCCAGCAGCTCGACGTGGTTCTCGCCGACGTCCAGCAGCACCGCCTCCACGCCCTGCTCCTCGACCACCTCGCGGTGCGCAACCTGCAGCTCGAAGCTGTCGCGATACAGCTCCAGCGCCGTCTCGATCTCCTCGACGGCCACTCCTATGTGATCGATGCGACTGAACACCAGTCGCAGTCTATAGGCGTCCGGGGTCTCCCTCCTCGGGAGCCGGCGGAATCGGGATCGGCGCGGGTGGGCGGGAGCCCAACAATGGCGCGTGCGGCTGCGCCGCGGCCACAACGCGCAGGCCCACGCCCGGCGCGCGCTCCATCCGCGGCACCCCCTCCATGACCTTGTCGATCGCCTCGCGCTCGAGCACCTCGTGCTCAAGCAGCTCCTGCGCTAGCGCCTCCAGCTGGCGGCGATGGGCGACGATCAGCTTCTGCGCAGCCCTGCGCGCCTCCTCGATCAGCTCCTGGCGCTCCTCGTCGCGCAGCCTCAGAGTCTGCTCGGAGAGCCTCACGTCGCCGTCCGGCGAGCGTCCCACGCCGGCGGTGCCCATCGCGAAGTCGTGGACCATCGAGTGCGAGATGTCAGCCACGCGTTTGAGATCGTCGGACGCGCCCGTCGTGATCGCGCCGAACACCACCTGCTCCGCCACGCGGCCTCCCAGCAGCACCGTCATGTAATCCAGCAGCTCCTCGCGCGTCTTCAGGTAGCGGTCCTCCGCCGGCAGGTTCAGCGTGTAGCCGAGCGCGCGCCCGCGCGGCACGATCGAGATCTTGTGCACGCGATCGACCGACGGCAGCAGCTCGCCGCACAGCGCGTGACCGGCCTCGTGGTAGGCCACCACCCGCCGCTCGTGCTCGTTGAGCACACGTTTCGACTGCACGCCCGCGATCACGCGCTCGAGCGCCGAGTCGAAGTCCTCCTGAGCGATCGTCCTGCCCCCGCGTCGGGTCGCGAAGATCGCGGCCTCGTTGCAGATGTTCGCCAGGTCGGCGCCCGTCAGCCCGCTCGTCTGCTGCGCCACCAGCCCCAGGTCGACATCGCCCATGGGCTTGTCGCGCGTGTGCACCTGCAGCACCCCCAGCCGGCCTTTCACGTCCGGCGGCACCACGAACACCTGCCGGTCGAAGCGCCCCGGACGCAGCAGCGCAGGGTCGAGCTTGTCCAGCAGGTTCGACGCCGCGATCACCACCACGCGCCCGCTGGAGGAGAAGCCGTCCATCTCCACCAGCAGCTGGTTGAGCGTCTGGTCCTTCTCGCCCGATATGTCCATTCCGCGCCGGCCGCCCACCGCGTCGAGCTCGTCGATGAAGATGATCGCCGGTTCGTGCTTGCGCGCGATCGCGAACAGGCGGCGGATGCGCGCCGCCCCCAGACCCGCGAACATCTCCACGAACGACGCCGCCGACTGCGCGAAGAACTGCGCGCCCGACTCGTTCGCCACCGCCTTTGCCAGCAGCGTCTTGCCCGTGCCCGGCGGGCCGTGCAGGAGGATGCCCTTGGGGACCTTCGCCCCGAGCGCGTGGAAGGACTTCGGCTCGCGCAGGAACTCCACGATCTCCTGCAGCTCCGCCTTCGCCTCGTCGACCCCGGCGATGTCGGCGAAGGTGACCGACTGCCCGGAGGATGGCTTGATGCGCTGCGGCTTGATCCGCGGCATCACCTTCAGCATCCGCCACATCATGAAAATCAGCGCCGTGAAGAACAGGATCGCGATCACCGGCTCCCAGTTGAGAGCCTGGTTCTGCAGTTCCTGCGCGAAGGAGATGTGAGGCGCGGCCGCGACGGGCACCGTTGCCGCGCGCGCGATCGCAGCATGGGTCTTGGTGCCCGTCGCCGTGGCGTTCCCCGCCGCCACGCCCTTCGCCGCGACCTTCGTGAGCGCAGCATGCGCCTTGGCGGCGCGCGTCGCAGGCGCGTGCACCGACGCGGCGACGCGGGCCGAATGCTGCGCAGCCGTTTCCGGCTTGCTCACGTGTCCACCCTCTCCAGCAAATCCACCATCCTTGGCATGGCGGCCATTATGCGGGATTTTCGTGCGCTTGTCGAGCGCTGCAGACGCTCAGCCGAGGATGCGCACCGCGAGGTCCCTGAACAGGTCCGTCGCGAACGCCAGGTCGCGGACGTCGATGCGCTCGTCCGCGCCGTGGATCAGCGGTGCGGTCTGCATCAGCGACTGGTGGCGCTGGGGGAAGAAGCCGTACGCCACGCACTCCGGGAACGCCTGACGGAAGTGGCGGGAGTCGGTGAAGCCCGGCAGGACCACCGGCACCGCCTCGGCACCAGGGTCGCGCTCGGCGATCCACGCAGAGATCGTGTCCATCAGCCGCGAGGCCACCGGGGAGCGGTTGCCCACCACGCGCTCGGTGAACTCGATCCGCCACTCGGGTGGCTCGGACTCCATCCCATCGCCGAGCACCTCAGCGATGCCGTCGCGGACCTCCTGCTCGCCGAGGCCCGGCGGCACGCGGCAGTCGACTTTCAGCACCGCCCGGCTGGGTATCACGTTGATCTTCTCCGACGCGCTGATCCGCGTCGGCGTGAACGTGACGCCGAGCATCGGCTCGAACATGATCGCCAGGCGCCGGTCCAGCTCCCGCAGCCGCTGCAGCGAGCCCTCTGGGTCATCCGGGTCCTCGCCGATCCCGCGCAGGAACGCCAGGGGCTCCTCGGTCGGGCGGTATGACGGCTGGCGCGCGGCGAAGCGCTCCAGCACCGGGCCCATCTTCAGCAGCGCGTTCTCGCCCATGCCCGGCATCGACGCATGGCCGGCCACCCCATCGGTCGTGACCGTGAAGCGGAACACGCCCTTCTCCGCACAGCACACCCCGTAGCAGCGCCGATCGCCGACCTCGAACACCGCCCCGCCGCCCTCGTTTATCAACAGGTCGCAGCGCACCTTCTCCGGGTGGTTCTGAGTGATCCATTCGGCGCCCAGCGACCCGCCGGTCTCCTCGTCCACGACCGCCACGATCAGCAGCTCGCCGCTCGCCGGCCTCCAGCCCGAGCGGGCCAGCGACGCCGCCGCAGCGATCTCCGCCGCGACCTGCGACTTCATGTCCAGCGCGCCCCTGCCCCACAGGAAGCCGTCGGCCAGATCCCCCGACCACGGGTCGTGCGTCCACGCGGCGGGGTCCGCCAGGACCGTGTCCACGTGACCGAGGTAGCAGAGCGTCGGACCCGCGGCTCCGTCATGCGCCGTCGCGCGCAGCCTGGCGACGAGGTTTGGGCGCTCCGGCTCTGCGCCCAGCAGCTCGCACTCGAAGCCCGCCCGCGTGAGATGGTCGGCGAGGTACTCCTGCGCCGCGCGCTCGTTGCCGGGCGGGTTGACGGTGTTGAAGCGGATCAGGCGCGCCAGCAGCTCCTCGGCCTCCGCGGCAGCCCTCGCGATCTCCGCTTGGCTCGTGCTCATCGCGCGGATCGTACGCCGATCTGCGCGACCTCTTCGCGACTCAGCGGGAAGTGGCAGGCCACCAGCGTCCCCGAGCCCTTGTCCTCCAGCGGGGGCGCCTGCGTCGAGCACAGCGGCTGCGCCTTCGGGCAGCGGGTATGGAAGCGGCACGCGCTCGGCGGGTTGGCGGGGCTCGGCACGTCGCCGCCCAGGATCGTGCGCTGCTCGCCGTGACGGGTGGGGTCGGCGTGCGGCACCGCCGCCAGCAGCGCCCCTGTGTAGGGATGGCGGGGGAAGTCATACAGAGCGTCTCCCGGGCCGATCTCGACGATCTTGCCCAGATACATGACCGCCACGCGGTCGCACATGTGGCGCACGACCGACAGGTCGTGCGCGATGAACACGATCGTCAGCCCGAACCGCCGCTGCAGGTCGCGCAGCAGGTTCAGGACCTGCGCCTGGATCGAGACGTCCAGCGCCGACACCGGCTCGTCGGCGATCAGCAGCTTGGGATTCAGCGCGAGCGCTCGCGCCACGCCGATGCGCTGGCGCTGCCCGCCGGAGAACTCGTGCGGATAGCGGTTGTAGTGCTCCGGGTTCAGCCCCACTGTCTCCATCAACCGCTGGACCTCGCGCTTGCGCTCCCCCTTCTCCTTCAGCATCCCGTGAATCGCGAACGGCTCACCGATGATCGAGCCGACGGTCTTGCGCGGGTTCAGCGAGGAGTACGGGTCCTGGAAGATCATCTGCACCTCGCGCCTGACCGCCTTCAGCTGAGCGCCCTTCAGGCGCGTGATGTCCTGGCCCTCGAAGTCGATCTCGCCGGCGCTCGCGTCGAGCAGGCGCGTGATCAGCCGCGCGGTCGTGCTCTTGCCGCAGCCGGTCTCCCCCACGAGCCCCAGGGTCTCGCCGCGCCTGATCTCAAAGCTCACGTCGTCGACGGCCTGCACAGCACCCACCTTGCGCTGGAAGATGATGCCCCTCGTGAGCGGGAAGTGCTTGACGAGACCGCTCACGCGCACGAGCGGATCGCCGTCGCCGTTGCCTGCGGATGGCGCCGGAGGCTCGCCCGAGGCAACCGACGCGGGTGCGGCCTGCTCCGGGCTGCTCACGTCGGCATGCCTTCCACGCCGACCTCCGCGAGCGCGGCCTCCGGGGTGCTCCCCGCGCGCAGTTGCGCCCACAGGCTCCTGCGCACCTCTGCTTCGAGCAGGCACGCGACGTGGTGCTCCGGTTCGTCGGGGACCGGCTCGAGCGTCGGGTCGATGCGGGCGTGGTCGGGCTGCGCGTAGGGGCAGCGTGGGTGGAAGTGGCAGCCCGACGGCGGGTTGATGAGGCTCGGCGGGGTGCCGGGGATCGGGACGAGGTCCTCCTCGCGCGGGCCGTCGAGTTTCGGGATCGACTTCAACAGCCCCCACGTGTACGGGTGCTCGGGACCGGCGAACACGCGCACCGCCGAGGCCGTCTCGACGATCCGTCCCGCGTACATGACCGCGATGTCGTCAGCCATCTCTGCCACCACGCCGAGGTCGTGGGTGATGATCACGACCGCCATGCCGAGCTCCCGCTGGAGGCGTTCCAGCAGCGCGAGGATCTGCGCCTGCACGGTCACGTCGAGTGCCGTCGTCGGCTCGTCGGCGATCAGCAGCTTCGGCTCGTTCGCGAGCGCCATCGCGATCATCACGCGCTGGCGCATCCCCCCGGAGAACTCGTGCGGGTAGGCGTCGATGCGCTTCGGCGGATCGGGGATCCCCACGAGGCCGAGCAGCTCGATCGCCCGATCGCGGGCCTCGGCCTTGGAGACGTCGCGGTGGGTGCGCACGGCCTCCGTCAGCTGACGGCCGACCTTGTACAAAGGATGCAGCGAGGAGAGCGGGTCCTGGAAGACCATCGCGATGTCATTGCCCCGAATCGCGCGCAGCTCGTCTTCGGGCAGTGTCACGAGGTCCTTGCCCTCGAACAGGATCTTTCCCGAGATGCGCGCGCCCTGGCGGCGCGTGAGCCCCAGCGTCGTCAGCGAGGACACCGTCTTGCCGGACCCCGACTCGCCGACGATGCCCAGCGTGCGGCCGGGGAAGACCTGGTAGGTGATCCCGTCGACCGCATGGACGACCCCGTCCTCGCTCGGGAACTCCACGTGCAGGTCCTCGACCCGCAGCAGCGGCTCCCCCACCGGGGACGATGCGGCGGCGCTCATCAGTAGCGCACCCTGGGATCGAGATAGGCGTAGGCGATGTCCACCACGATGTTCGCGACGATGATGAACATCGCGGCCAGCAGCACGGTGCCCTCGGTGACAGGGAAGTCAGAGGTCACGATCGCTTTGTAGTTCAGCTCGCCGATGCCCGGGATGTTGAAGACGGTCTCCGTCAACACGGCGCCGCCCAACAGGACGCCCACTTCCAGCCCGAACAGGGTGAAGATCGGGTTGATCGCGGAGCGCACGCCCTGTTGCACCACCGCCCGCTCGTGCAGCCCCTTTGCCCGCGCCGTGCGGATGAAGTCCTCGCCCATCGTCTCGCTGAGGCTGCTGCGCATGAGCCGCGCATAGATCGCCGCGGAGCTCGCGGCGAGCACCATCCACGGCATGATCAGCGAGGTGAACCATTTCCACGGGTCATACGTGAGGCCCACGTAGCTTCCCGCGCCGGGGAAGATCTTGAACCTGCCGATGTCCGAGGAGAACAGGTAGAGCATGATGAGACCCAGCCAGAACGTGGGCGCGGAGATCATCACGAGCGCCGTGCCCATCGCGGCGCGGTCCATGAACGAGTGCCTGCGCAGCGCCGAGATGATGCCCACGCTCAGACCGCCCACCACCCAGAGGACGGCTGCGCCCAACGTGAGTGACAGCGTCGCCGGGAGACGTTCCGCGATCAGGCTCCTGACCGACTCCTGGTTGTAGTAGCTGTAGCCGAGGTTGAAGTGCAGGAAGACTTCCTTCAGGTAATCCCAGAACTGCACGATCAGCGGCTTGTTCAGGCCGAGCACCACTTCGATCTCTTTGATCAGCTTCGGCTGCGGGTCCCGTCCCGCGCGCAGCAGCGCGGGATTGCCCGTCGGGAAGACCCTGAAGAGCACGAACGTGAGCGCACACACGATGACCAGCATCAGGATTCCCCACAGGACTCTGCGGACGATGTAGCGGATCATCGGAGGCGTTGGCTCATCGCGTGATGGGGGTCGTCGAGGTGGTGGTCCGGGTAGGGCTGGAGAGAGCTCTCAGCGTGGAGGACGAGGCGGGGCGCCGGCAGGTGGGGCCCCGTCGCAGCGGGACCCCACCGACCAGCGTGGGCTCGGTCTCCTACTTCAGCGAGGTATAGCTGTAGTCCCACTCGCCGACGTCCCAGATGTCGCCGACGCCGTTGACGCCGCTGCCCTCGATACCGGCCTGCTTGTCCCAGTCGAATGGGATCGCGGCGGCGTCTTCGACGAGTTCGTCGTCGATCTTGGCCCACGCCTTGGCACGCGCTTCCGTGCCGATGACGTCTTCCGCAGCCGCCATCGCCGCATTGATTTTCGGCACGTTCGTCTGACCCCAGTTGACGTTGCCGGTCTGCGTGATCGTGGTGCCGTTGAACGTGATGTTGAGCACGGTCTGCGGATCGGGGAAGTCGGCGATCCAGCCGACGTTCGGGCACACCGTGATCTCTTCTTTGGGGACGTTGCAGTACTTCGCATACATCGTCGAGGCTTCCACCAGCGTGAATTTCACCGGGAAGCCGAGGTTCTTGAGCGTCTGCTCGACGATCTCAGCGTCCTCTTCGGCCGGGCTTCCCGTCGACCCGACGACCGTGATCGTTTCGTGGCCGGTGTATTTGCCGCTCGGGTAGCCGGCCAGCTTGATGTACTTTTCCGCGATCGCGATGTCGCCTTCGGGGTGTTCGTTGAAGTCGAACTGCGGACCCGTCGGGCCCTTCAGCCCTCCGGCCTGTTCGAAGCCGTTGATCGTCGGGTAGATGAAGTGGGTGGCCACGTTGGTCACCAGTTCACCACCGCGGGCCTTGTCCATCGCGGTCCTGTCGAGCGCCGCCCACAGAGCCTTGCGCAGGTCGACGTTCTTGAACGCCCCGACCTTGTTGTTCACACCGATGTAGTGCGCCCCGCCGCCCGGTGAGATCTGGAGCTGGCTCTTGAACTTTTCCGCGGCGAGCCTGACGTCGGCCTGGGCCACCGCCGATTCGTTCTGGACGATGTTGGTCCCTTCGAGCACCTCGCGTCCGAGCACGGTGCTCGTCCCGCCGATCTTGATGTCGATTTCGTTCAGGTAAGCCGGACGGTAGTCCGTCTTCGGGTTCCAGTTCGGGTTGCGCACGAGCGTCGCCGACTTGCCCGGGATGTAGCCGGTTCCGAGCACCTTGCCTTCAGCGTCGTTCTTGAGCATGTACGGCCCGGTCGCCACCTCGTAGTCGGCGTAGTTCGACGGCTTGTTCTTGTCGAATTTTTCGGCGTATTCCTTGGGCACCGCCGCCGACAACGGCAGCACCAGCGCGTCCGCGACGACCTGGCCTTTCGGTTCGGTGAGGTGGAAGACGATCTCGTACTTGTTCGGCGTTTCGATGCCCTTGATCGGGCCGCCCGTCGCCGCAGGCTCACCTTCCACGGCTTTGAAATACGATTCGATGTACGGGTTGGCGACGTCCGGGTTCTTGCCGCGCTGGATCGCGTACGCGACGTCTTCGGAGGTCACTTCGCGGTTGACCGGCGGGCTGAAGTGGATGCCCTTCTTGATGTGCACCGTCACCGTCTTGCCGCCATCGGTGATTTCCGGCGGCCCTTCTGCCATGTCCGGCGTCGCTTCTGTCGAGTTCGGCTTCTGCGAGTAGAGCGGACGCTGCGTCGCGAACACGACCGCGTAATCGACCGAGAAGTAGGCGATCCCTGGATCGAGGTGTTCGAAGTCAGTTTCCTGGAGCACTTCCAGAGTCCCCCCCGCTTACCCGTCAGCGACTCGGTCAGCGGGCTTTTGTATCCCCCGCTGCTGAGCGCGCTCGCTGCGCTCGCGGTAGTGCTCGTGCTAGTGCTCGTGCTGCTGGAACCGCACGCAGCCAGCAGCAGCGCGAGTCCCGCGGCGAGCGCGACGGCCACCGTTCTAGTCGACCTCATGAAAGAGACGCCTCCTGTGTTGTGTGTCGAGTGCCCTCATCGGGCGTTTCTCGGGTTCAGGGCATCCTGCAGCCCGTCGCCCAGAAGATTGAATGCGAGCACCGTCAGCAGCAGTGCGACGCCCGGGAACACCATGTACCACCACGCCGTGTTGAAGATCGGGGTGGCGTTCGCGATCATCTGGCCCCAGCTCGCCGTCGGTGGGCGGATACCCACCCCGAGGAAGGAGAGGCCGGCCTCGAACAGGATGTTCGTCGGGATCAGCAGGCTCCCGTAGACGATGATCGGCGCCGTCAGGTTGGGCAGGATCTCGCGGAACATGATCCGCATGTCGGACGCACCGAGAGCGCGTGACGCCTCGACGAACTCGCGCTCGCGCATCGACAGCACGAGCCCCCGGACGATGCGCGCGATGTACGGCCAGGTGGCCAGGGAGATGATGAAGATGATCTCGCCGACCCCAGGCTGGATCAGCCCTTTGACGCAGCCCCGCACCGCGCACGCGGCACCGAGGCCCAGGCCGAGCAGCAGGATCGGGATCGAGAGCACGACGTCGATGAAGCGCGAGAGCACCATGTCGGCCCAGCCGCGATAGAAGCCGGCGAGCATGCCGACGATCACGCCGATGAACGTCGAGACGCCGGTGCCGATGATGCCGACCTCGAGTGAGACCCGCGCGCCGTAGATGACCCGCGACATCACGTCCTCGCCGAGCTGGTCGACGCCGAACGGATGCGCGAGGCTCGGCCCCAGAGGCGAGCCGAAGGAGTTCGTGAGGTTGAGGTTCTGCACGTCCGGCCCCGGCAGGCCGAGGAGGCTCACGACCAGCGGAGCCGCGATCGCGATCACGATCAGGAAGACGATGAACCCGAGTGAGACCAGCGCGACGCGATCCTGGCGAAAGCGCCGCCAGAAGAGCTGCAGAGGCGAGCGAGCGGCGATGTCGCCGCCGACATCCAAGAACTCGAAGGGGGCCCCGCCCGACGGTAGTGCCTCAGCTACGCCTGTGCTCATCCTGGAACTCTCTGTTGCGGGAAGTGTTGAGATCTTGTGACGTTAGACACGAATCTACTCCTTCGACAGTCCTTGTGTGCACCCTTCCTCCTATCTCCCACGGCAGTCCGGGGAAGGCGGCTGGGGCAGCCGCGATACTGACATCAATGGATACCCTCTTTGACGGAGATCCGCTCGACGATCTGGCCAAAGATTCGCCCCCCGATATGGCCACGCGGGACAATCGTGGCGTTCGCGGAACCGCAGAGCTCCGACCGCTGGCGGTGCGCGTCAGGCCCAGCGAGCTCGAGCAGTTCGTCGGCCAGTCCCATCTGCTGGGCGCCGGCTCGGCGTTGCGGACGGCGATCGAGCAGGGGCACCCACACTCGATGGTGCTCTACGGTCCACCCGGCTCGGGTAAGACGACGCTCGCGCGAATCGTCGCCGAGCGCTCGGGCGCCGCCTACGAGGAGCTGAGCGCCGTCGCCGCCGGGCGCGCCGAGGTTCGCGCCGTGATCGAGCGCGCCGCGCACCGCCGCGACACGAGCGGCGCGCAGACGGTGTTGTTCCTCGACGAGATCCACCGCTTCAACAAGGCCCAGCAGGACGCGCTGCTGCCGGCTGTCGAGGACGGGCTCCTGACGCTGATCGGCGCCACCACCGAGAACCCCGCGTTCGAGGTCAACGGCGCCCTGCTCTCGCGCCTGCGGGTCTACGCCCTGCAGGCGCTCACGCCGGAGGAGGTGGCGGTGGTGCTGCGCCGCGCCGCCGCACAGGCGGCGGCGGACGGGGGCCAGGCGCTCCCGGTCGATGACGGCGCGCTCGAGTTCCTCGCGGCACGCAGCGAAGGCGATGCGCGCACGGCGCTGAACGCGCTGGAGCTGGCCGCCGGCACCGCTGCCGAGCTGGGCGAGGAGCGCGTGAGCCTCGCGCGGGTGGAGGACGCGCTGCAGCGCCGCGCCGTCCTTTACGACAAAAAGGGGGATCGCCACTACGACTACGCCTCCGCATGGATCAAGGCGACCCGCGGCTCGGACCCTGACGCGTCGCTCTACTACCTGGCGGTGATGCTCGAGGGCGGCGAGGACCCACGGTTCATCGTGCGGCGGATGGTGATCCTCGCCTCCGAGGACATCGGCAACGCCGACCCCGGCGCCCTCTCCGTGGCAACCGCCGCCGCCCACGCCGTCGAGCTCGTCGGGCTCCCAGAAGCGCGCTACGCGCTGGCGCAGGCCGCCATCTACCTGGCGTTGGCGCCGAAGTCCGACGCCGCCGGGCTCGCGCTGTCGGCGGCCCAGCGCCACGTTCGCGAGCACGGCGCGGGAGACGTCCCCAGCTGGCTCAGATCCGGTCCGCGACCAGGGCAGGACCGCGCCGACTACGAGAACCCCCACGGACAGCCCGGGCACCTCTCCTCCCAGCAGCTGCTGGGAGATGGAGTCGAGGGCGAGCGCTTCTACGAGCCCGACGACGCGGAGGCCGAGCTGGCAGCGCGGCTCGAGCGGATTCGCGGGGCCCGCGGCCAGAAGGCGTGATAATCGCCGTGCGATGAGCGCGCTCTCGAGTGACACCTCCGCGTCGACGGACGGCGACGCTCTCGCCGCGGGGCGGCTGACCGCGCGCGACCCGGCGACGGGGGCGATCCTCGGCACGGTCGCAGCCACCCCCCCCGAGCGGGTCGAGGAGGTGGTCGCCGCGGTGGCGAAGGTGCAGCCGCTGTGGGCGCTGCTGCGCGTGCGCGATCGCGCGCGCTACATGGGCAGGATGGCCCAGGCGGTGATCGACGACTTCGACGAGCTCCAGGAGGCGCTCGCGCGCGAGCAGGGGCGGCCGCGCGCCGAGGTCGCCGCACTGGAGCTGCTGGCGGCGATCGACGCGCTGAAGTGGATCGCCGAGGACGGCGCGCAGGCGCTGAGCGCGCGGCGCGTCGGCGTCAACCGTTCGCTGGCCCTCGCCAAGCGCGCGAGCATCGCCTTCGAGCCCTACGGAGTGGTCGGGGTGATCGGAGCCGGCAGCGCGCCGTTCGCGCAGCCGCTCGGGCAGATAGCCGGAGCGCTGCTGGCCGGCAACGGCGTCGTGTTCAAGCCGGCGCCGCGCGCCGGCCTCGCCGGCGAGCGCATCGCGCAGGTGCTCGCGCGCGCCGGGCTCCCCGAGGGGCTCGTGCGGATCGTCCACGGCGCGGCCGACGTCGGCGTCGCGCTCGCCCAGGCGCCAGTCCACAAGGTCCTGTTCACGGGCTCGCCCGCCGTCGGGCGGGTCGTCGCGCGCGCCTGCGTCTCCCGCGAGAAGGAGGTCACCGTCGAGCTCGGCGGCAAGGACGCGATGCTCGTGCTCGCCGACGCGCACCTGCGGCGCGCGATCGGCGGCGCGCTGTGGGCAGGCTTCGCCGGGGCCGGACAGGCACGAGGATCGATCGAGCGGGTGTACGTGGCGCGCGAGGTCTACGAGCGGTTCCTGGCGGGCCTCGTCAACGGAGCTCGCAAGCTCACCGTCGGCGACCCCGCCGACGAGCGCGTCCAGGTCGGCCCGCTGGCGTCCTCGCGGCGGGCGCAGCACGTGAGCGCACTGGTCGAAGAGGCGCTCGCCCAGGGCGCGCGGCTGCACTGCGGTGGACCGGTGAGCCCCGCCGGCTGCGACGCCGGCGCCTTCTACGCGCCCACCGTGATCACCGGCGCGAGCGCCGACATGCGCCTGATGCGCGAGCCGATCGACGGCCCCGTGCTCGTGGTCGTGCCCGTCGACTCCGTCGATGAGGCGATCGCCGCCGCCAACGCAGGCGACTACGGGCTCGGTGCGTCCGTGTGGACCGCCGACCGCTACCAGGGCCTGCGGATCGCACGCGAGCTGCACGCGGGGATGGTCTGGCTCAACGACCACCTCCCCGGCCCCACCGTCTCGCGCGGCCCCTGGGGCGCCGCCGCCGGCAGCGGCCTCGGGCGGACGCTCGGACACGCCGGGTTGCGGGCCTGCGCCCAGGAGAAGCTCATCACCTGGGACCCACCCGCCATGCGCGGCCTGTGGTGGGGCCCGTATGACGCCACCAGCCTCAGGGCAATGCGCACGGTCGCCAAGGTGCGCTCCCGGCGCGACTCCGACCGCGACCGCGCGTGGCGGGAGGGGGCGCTCGCTCTCGCACGCGTGGGTGCGCGGGCGTTCGGGCGCGGCTTGCCGCGGTCGTAACCGGTTACAGATTCTCGTAACCGGCGACACACTTTCGCAGCTGGCTACCCTTAGCTCATGCCCGCCCAAGCCTACGCTGGCAAGGAGTGCGTCTGCCAACTGCGCAGAGGCATCTGCGACCAGAGCTGCGTACAGGGGATGCTCGACACCCCGTTCTACATCGCGTGCCTGAAGCTCACCGGCAGGCGCTGCGTCGTGATCGGAGGAGGCGAGATCGGCTTGGAGAAGGTCGAGGGGCTGCTGGCCTGCGACGGTCAGGTCACGCTGATCGCGCCCGAGGCCGAGCCGGAGCTCGAGGAGTATGCGCGCGAGGGCTCGATCCACTGGGAGCGGCGCGCGTATGCCGGAGCGGCCGACCTGGAGGGCGCGTTCATGGCGATCGCGGCCACCGACGACACCGACACCAACATCGCCGTCTACGACGACGCCGAGCGCCGCGCGATGCTCGTGAACGTCGTGGACGTGCCGCCGCTGTGCAACTTCATCCTGCCTGCGATCGTGCGCATGAGCCCGCTGGCGATCGCGATCTCCACAGCGGGCGCCTCGCCGGCGCTGGCCAAGCGCATGAAGCGCGAGATCGAAGAGCAGTTCGGCGAGGCCTACGCCCAACTGGCGGTGCTGCTCAACGAGGTGCGCGGCTGGGCCAAGGGCACGCTGTCCACCTACCAGGAGCGCAAGGAGTTCTTCGAGGGGATCGTCAATGGCGAGCCCGACCCGATCGAGCTGTTGCGCGACGGCGGAGGGGCCGGCGGGGAATCGGGCGAACCGGCGGTGCGCGCGCTGATCGCGCGTGCGCAGCAGGCGCACGCGGTGCAGGCCTAGCGCCGGCGCGCCGCCGTCACTGGTTCTGAGCCAAGATGCTTCCCCACGCCGCGCAGAGGAGCTCGCACAGCAGATCGTCGCGCTCGTCTTCGCCGCTCGCGTCGAGGTCGTCGATCACGCGCACGACCAGGGCGGCCGTCGACACGCGATCGAGTGGACAGTCTTCGGGTCCCATCATGCAACCACCGTACATCTCCATTTAGCCGAAGTGGACAACAAGCACATCGAACCAGGAACCCAGCCCGATGCTTAGCGTTGCGGCAAATATCACGAGGCTGTCGTCCAAAGCAGATGGCGCCTTTACGCCGTTTTGGCACATGAGGAGGGATTGAGCTCGATGGCGGCGGCGCTGGAGGTAGAAGGGCTGGCTCGGCACTACGGCGAGCGCGAAGCGCTCAGGGACGTGTCGCTGTCGCTCGAGCACGGGCAGACGCTCGTCGTGTTCGGCCCCAACGGCGCCGGCAAGACCACGCTGCTGCGCGTGCTCGCCACGCTGCTGCGCCCGCACGCCGGCAGCGTGCGCGTGCTCGGCTCCAGCCTGCCCGGGGAGTCGTGGGCGGTGCGCGGGCGGGTCGGACTGCTCGGCCACGAGCCGCTGCTCTACCGCGAGCTGACCGCACGCGAGAACCTCCATTTCCACGCGCGCATGTACGGCCTTGGCGACGAGCGCGTGCAGGAGGTGCTCGATGCGGTGGCCATGTCGATGCGGGCGCGAGAGCCGTTGCGAACGCTTTCGCGCGGGATGGTCCAACGCGTGGCCGTCGCGCGCGCCGTGCTGCACGACCCCGAGCTGTTGCTGCTCGACGAGCCGCACTCCAATCTCGACCCCGCAGCCGTGGAGCTCGTGGCGCCGCTGATCGGCGCCACCTCCGGCCGCACGCGAGTGATCTGCAGCCACGATCCCACCGGAGACCTCACCCAGGCGGACCTGGTGCTCGGCCTGCGCGCGGGGCGTCCGGCGCTGCTGCGTGCGGCCGGCGACGTCGATCCCGCGGAGATCTCGGAGCTCTACCGGTGAGCGGCGTGCAGGCCCCGCAACGGCCACCCGAGACGGCGCGGTCCGCGCCGCGGACCGTCGGGCTGTGGCCAACGGTCCGCGCGCTGCTGCGCAAGGAGCTGCTCGTCGAGCTGCGCACGCTCGAGTCCGTCCCCGCCATGTCGCTGTTCGCGCTGAGCACGTTCGTCGTCTTCCACTTCGCGCTCGATCGCAACAGCGTCGAAGGCGACCTCGGCGCCGGCATCCTGTGGGTGACGCTGCTGTTCGCGGCGATCCTCGGCGTCAACCGCCTGTTCGTGGCCGACGCCGACCAGGGGGGGTTCGACGCGTTCCTGCTCGCACCGGTGGACCGCAGCGCGATGCTCCTCGCCAAGATCCTGACGCTGCTCGCCTACCTCCTCGTACTGGAGATCGTGGCCGTGCCGGCGTTCGCGCTGCTGCTGCTCGGCCCGCCACTCGGGCCGGCGCTGGGAGGCCTGGTGGCGACGCTCGCCCTCGGCGACCTCGGCATCGCGGTGATCGGCACGCTGATCGCCGCGATGGCCGTCCGCACCCGCTCGCGCGACCTGCTCGGACCGCTGCTGGCGCTGCCTCTGCTCGTGCCGATCGTGATCGCCGGCGCCCGTGCGACCGCGCCGCTGCTGGTCCAGGCGCACCCAGCGGCGCCCGCTGCGCGCTGGCTGCTTACTCTTGGTCTCTATGATCTGGTCTTCGGGCTGATCGCCTTCGCCCTGTTCGACTTCCTCCTGGAGGATTGACACTTGGAAACCTCGAGTCGCGTCGCCGCACGACCCCTGCAGTACGGCAGGGGCCTACGCCCGTTGAGCATCTCAACGGTCGTGGCGATCGCCGTCGCGCTCGGTCTGGTCTTCTTCTACGCGCCGCTGGAAGCCGAACAGGGCTTCCTGCAGAAGATCTTCTACGTCCACGTGCCGCTGGCGATCGTCGCGCTGTGCGGCTTCGTGCTCGGCGGGCTGCTCGCGATCCAGCACCTGCGCACACGCGACCCGCGCTGGGACATGCGCTCCTATGTTGTCATCCACATGAGCCTGATCTTCGCCGTCGGCACGCTGATCACCGGCTCCATCTGGGCGAAGGGCTCGTGGGGGCACTGGTGGGTGTGGAGCGAGCCCACGCTCGTCTCGTTCCTGATCATCTTCCTGCTGTACGCGACCTACCAGCCGCTGCGCTTCGCGATCGAGGATCCCGAGCGCCAGGCGCGCTACGCCTCCGTGTTCGCAATCACCGCCGGAGCGTTCGTGCCGCTCAACTACGTCGCCGTCAACGAGACCACCCAGTACCTGCACCCGCGCGTGTTCACCAGCACCTCCAACCTCCCCGGCTCGATGGCGCTCACGCTGCTCGTCTCCCTGATCGCGATGGCGCTGCTGTTCGCCACGCTCTGCAAGTACGAGCTGACCGCCAAGCACACCCGCTCCCAGATCCGTGCCCTGCGCAGGCGCCTGTCCGGCGAGAGCATGGACGCGCCCCGGGCGCGTAGCGCCGTGCCCGCCGTGCAGCACGCCTCCGCGAGCGGCGCGACCGGGCCGTCGCCGACCGGCCCGGTCATGCCCGCGCGGACGGCGGGAAGGGCGGCGCTGTGAGCGCGCTCGGGCTGGTGGTTGCCGAAGTGCCGGCGCTGCCGCTGCACACGGCCGGCAAGTACGTCGCCGGCGCCTACATCGTGCTGTTCGTCATCGTGCTCGTCTACGTCGCGATCATGGCCATCCGCCTGAGCCGCATGGAGCGCGACCTCGGCGAGCTGCTGAGCCTCAGCGAGCGCTCCGCCGAGCCTCCCGCGAGCGCCGGCGAGCGCTCTGGCGAGCAGACCCCCGTGGGCGCGCCGCCTTCGGGAGCACAGGCGGGCAGGCAGGACCAGCAGCCGGAGTCGACGCCCGCATGAGCGAGCTGCTGGCGCTGGGCATCTCCCACAAGACAGCGCCCGTGGCGCTGCGCGAACGCCTTGCCTTCAGCGAGCGTGAGGCGGGTGAGTTCGCACGCCTGGCCACGGCCACCGAGGAGGTGCGCGAGGCGGTGGTGATCTCCACCTGCAACCGCACGGAGATCTACCTCGTGGTCGGGGATCCCGTGCGCGCGGAGGCAGACGTCCTCGGCTTACTGGCCCGGCGCGCCGAGATCCGCCCCACCGAGCTGGCGGACGCCATCTACTCGCCGCGAAATTGCGACGCAGCGCGCCAGCTCTATCGCGTCACCGCGAGCCTCGAGTCGATGATTCTTGGCGAGGCGGACATCCAGGGGCAGGTGCGCCGCGCCCACGAGGTGGCCATGCGCGCGAACGCCACAGGGCCGCTCACGAACAGGCTGTTCGCAGCCGCGCTCACCACCGGCAAGCGCGTGCGCGCGGAGACCGACATCGGCTCCAGCCACGTGAGCGTTTCCTCCGTTGCCGTCGATCTTGCGCTCAGCGTGCTCGGCGGCCTGCAAGACCGCAACGTCGTGATCCTCGGGGCGGGCGAGGCCAGCGAGCTCACTGCACGCGCGCTCTCCGAGCAGGGCGCGGGCACGATCTTCGTCGCCAACCGCCATGCCGACCGCGCGATCAGCCTCGCGCAGCGCTTCGGCGGCTCGGTCGTCGGCCTGGACAAACTGCCAGAGCAGCTCGTGCACGCCGACATCGTGCTGTCCTCGACCTCCTCGCCCCACCCGATCCTCGGACGCGACGAGCTGGAGCTCGTGATGGGAGAGCGCGGCGGACAGGGCGCCAAGCCCCTGCTCATCATCGACATCGCCGTGCCCCGCGACGTCGATCCGGCGTGTGGCGAGCTGGAGGGCGTCAACCTGTACGACATCGACGACCTGCAGGCGGTGAGCGCCCGCAACCTGAGCCTGCGAGCGGAGGAGACCCCACACGCCCTGGAGATCGTGGAGGAAGAGATCCAGCGCTTCGCCCGCTGGATGGGCCAGCTGGACGCGCTGCCCACGATCAGCGCGCTGCGCTCGCACGGCGATGACATCGTGCAGCAGGTCGTGGGCGAGAACTCTGGGCGCTGGGAGACCGCCTCCGAGCGCGACCTCGCTCGCGTCGAGGCCATTGCGCGGGCCGTGATGAGCCGCCTGCTGCACGAGCCGACGATTCGCCTGCGCAGCCTCAGCGAAGACCGCGGCCATGCGAGCCTCGAGCTCGTGCGCGAGCTGTTCGGCCTGCGCGAGGATGGGGCGGGCGGGCTCTCAACCGACGAGCAGCCGGCGGAGCTCGCCGAGGTGCACGATCTCCGCCGGCGCCGGCGAAATTGATGGCCCACCCACCCGGCCCGCCCCGCGCGTCGCGCTGATGCGCATCGGGACGCGGCGCAGCGCGCTCGCCTTGGCACAGGCGGATCTGGTCGCCGAGCTGCTGCGCACCGCCGGGCACGGAGACTGCGAGATCGTGCCCATGACCACCGACGGTGACCGGGCGAGCGCGGCCGGCCGCGACGCGGCGACGGACGGGAGCGACAAGTCGCGCTGGATCGCCGTGCTCGAGGACGCGCTCCTCGCGGGGCAGATCGACCTCGCGGTGCACTCCGCCAAGGACGTCCCCGGAGAGCTCGCGGAGGGGCTCATGCTGCACGGAGCCCCAGCGCGGGCGCCCGCCGAGGACGCCCTCTGTGGGAGCGCCGGGTTGGAGGACCTGCGTGCCGGCTCGCGCGTCGGCACGAGCAGCATCCGCCGCATGGCGCAGCTGCGCGCCGCCCGCGAGGATCTCGAGGTGGTGACGGTCCGCGGCAACGTCGACACGCGGCTGCGCAAGCTGGCCGACCCCGAGCAGGGCCTCGACGCGATCGTGCTCGCGCGCGCTGGGCTGGCTCGCCTGGGGCGCGAGGGGGAGGCGGGCGGCGTGCTCGACGTCGAGCGCTTCGTCCCCGCGCCAGGGCAGGGGATCCTCGCGCTCGAGGGACGTATCGAGGACCCGAGCACGAGAGCGGCGGTGGAGGCGATCACCGACAAGGACGCGTTCGCGTGCCTGCTCGCCGAGCGCGCGCTCGCGCACGAGCTGGGCGCCAGCTGCCACACGCCGCTCGGCGCATATGCCGTGCCCGCGGGCTGCGGCTGCCTGCAGCTGCGCGCGTGGGTGGGACTGCCCGACGGGTCGGCGTGGGCGAGCGACGAGCTGCTAGGCGGCTTCTACGACCCCGAGGCGCTCGGGCGGCGGGTGGCGGAGCGGCTGAGCGCGGCCGGCGGCAGGGACCTGCTGCGGCAGGCCGAGGAGATGGCTGGACAGGCGACGTGAATACGCGATTCTCGCGGATTTCTTGTGTGCTAACTTGTGGCCATGCGGTTGCACATCAGTCTCGATGACGACCTCGTCGAGGAACTCGACAAGCGTGTAGACAGGCGGCGTCGCAGCACCTTCATCGCTGATGCACTGCGTCGAGCACTCGACGATGCGCGCCGCCGTGAGGACATCGAAGCTGGGCTGGGCGCCCTCGCCGACGAAGAGCACGAGTGGGACGCAGACCCGGCCGGCTGGGTCCGTGCGCAGCGCTTCAGTGACCCGCGCCGCGTCGGCTGAGGGTTGCCGCTGCTGCTCGACACCACAGTCTTGATCGACGCGTTGCGTGAGCGACCTGCGGCGCGGCGGATCGAGAGATCTCTCGACGTCGGCGAAGTCCCGTGGATATGCGCGGTCAACGTGGACGAGGTGGTGCGCGGGACCAATAGCGAGAAAGAGGCACTCGTCCTGCGTTTCCTGCGAGGGCTGCATCTTGCACCCCTTGGTCGGGTCGAGGGCGAACGCGCAGGGCGCTGGCGTCGCGACTTCGCCAGGCGTGGGATCACGCTCAGCCAAGCCGACTGCCTGATCGCAGCGGCCGCCATGGCTGTCGGGGCCCGGCTTGCAACGGGCAATCCCAAGCACTTCCCGATGACGGAGCTCGAAGTCAACCACTGGCCGGTCGGAGAGTGAGCGGCCGCGTCTACCTGGTCGGGGCAGGGCCCGGCGACCCCGGCCTGCTGACAGCTCGCGCGCTCGAGTTGATCGCGACGGCGGACGTGATCCTCTACGACCGGCTGATCCCCAGCGCGGCGCTCGACGGCGCCCGCGCCGAGGCCGAGCTGCTGTTCGTGGGCAAGGAGGGAGGCGGCCCGTCGGTGCCGCAGGAGCAGACCGAGGCGCTGATGGTCGAGCGCGCGCAGGCGGGCAGGACGGTCGTGCGCCTGAAGGGCGGGGATCCGTTCGTGTTCGGGCGTGGCGGCGAGGAGGCGCTCGCGTTGCGCGCCGCCGCGATCCCGTTCGAGATCGTGCCCGGGGTGACAGCCGGGATCGCCGCCAGCGCCTACGCGGGCATCCCAGTCACCCACCGCGGCCTCGCCGGCGCCGTCGCGCTGGTCACCGGCCACAGCCAGGAGCGCCCGACAGGTGCCGCCGATCGGGACGGGGACGAGCAGGAGGACAGCGGCATCGACTGGCCGGGCCTCGCAGCCTTCCCGGGGACGCTCGTGCTGTACATGGGCGTGCGCCAGCTGCCGCAGATCACCGCCTCGCTGATCGCAGCCGGGCGGCCGGGCTCCCAACCCGCGGCGGTCGTCGAAGCGGGGACGCTCCCGGGGCAGCGCGAGGTGAGCGGAACGCTCGAGACGATCGCCGAGCTGGCACGCGAGCACGACGTGCGCGCGCCGTCGATCACCGTCGTCGGGCCAGTGGCCGCGCTCGCCGAGCGGATCGCCTGGCTGGGGCCGCGTCCGCTGCGCGGGCTGACGGTCGCGGTAACCCGAGCGCGCGCCCAGGCCAGCGGCCTCGCGCGGCGGCTGGAAGAGCTCGGCGCGAACGTGCTGCAGGCGCCCGCCATCCGCATCCAGCCGCTGCCCGACGCGGGCCAGATGCCGCTCGACCCCACGCCCTATGACCTGATCTGCGTGACCAGCCCCAACGGCGTCGCCGCGCTGTTCGAGCGCCTCGACGACGACGTGCACCCGCCCGGCGACGCCCGCGCGCTCGCCGGCGCGAAGGTCGCCGCGATCGGGCCGGGCACCGCCCGCGAGCTGGCCGCGCGCGGCGTCGTCGCGGACGTGATCCCCGAGCGCTTCGTCGCCGAGTCGCTCGTCGAAGCCCTCGCGGAGATGCCCGTGAGTCGAGCGTTGGTCGCCCGCGCCCGCGAGGCGCGCGACGTGCTCCCCGACGCGCTGCGCGCACGGGGCGCCGAGGTCGACGTGCTGGCGCTGTACGAAACGGTCGCCGAGCCGCTCTCGCCGCAGACGCTGCAGGCGGTGAGCCGGGCCGACTACATCACCTTCACCTCCTCCTCGACCGTGCGCTTCTTCCTGGAGGCCGCGGGGGAGGCGGGCGCCGAGCTCTCGCCGGGCACCCGCATCGTCTCGATCGGGCCCGTCACCAGCGAGGCGCTGCGCGAGCGCGGAATGGAGCCTCATGTGGAGGCCGATCCGTACGACATCGAGGGTATGATCGCCGCCCTGCTCGCCGACGCGGCGTCTCGGGCAAGCAATGGCCGATAGAGCGCTCACACCCGTCATCACGTTCCTCTCCGACTACGGGCAGCTCGATGAGTTCGTCGGCGTCTGCCACGGCGTAATGGCCCGGCGCTGCCCCAGCGCGAGGGTCATCGACCTGACCCACGCGATCCCGCGCCACGACGTTCGCTCCGGCGCGATCGTGCTGCGCTCGGCGCTGCCGTTCCTGCCCGCCGGCGTGCACCTCGCCGTCGTCGACCCCGGCGTCAGCGCCGTCGGGCGCCATGCGCGCCGCGGCGTGGCGATCCGCACGGCCGATCACGACCACCTGCTCGTGGGACCCGACAACGGGCTGCTGATGCCGGCCGCCGAGCGCCTCGGCGGGGTGACCGAGGCCGTCGACATCGGCGAGTCGCCCGAGCGCCTGCTGCCGGTGTCGCGCACGTTCCACGGCCGTGACATCTTCGCGCCCGTCGCCGCAGCGCTCGCCGCCGGGGAGCCGCTCGACGCCGTCGGCGATCCGCTGCCCGTCTCCGAGCTGCGGCGCATCGGCCTGCCCTCGGCGCATACGAGCGACGGCGTCCTCACCGTCCATGTGCTGCGCAACGACACGTTCGGCAACCTGATCCTCGATGCGACCAACGAGCAACTAACCGGGCTCGGGGTACTGCCGGGAGACACGTTGACGATCAGCCACGCCGGCGCCGTGCGCACGGCGCGCTATGCCGCCACGTTCGCCGAGGTCACCCCCGGCGAACTGCTGATCTACGAGGACGCGACCCGCATGGTCGCGCTCGCCGTGAACCGCGGCTCGGCAGCTGCGCTGTTGGGCGCAGGCTCGGATGACGAGCTGACGGTCCGCCCGGCGTGAGCGCCGGCTCGCAGCCGGCCGACGCCCCACCGACTTCCGCGAACCTCGGCCATCCGCGCCTGCACCTGCGGCGGACCGGGTCCACCAACGAGCGCGCGCGCGAGCTCGCGATCGCCGGCGCGCCCCACGGGACGCTCGTCACCGCCGACGAGCAGACCTCCGGGCGCGGCCGGCAGGGACGGCGCTGGTCGGCTCCCCCCGGCAGCTCCGTGCTGATGTCGCTGCTGCTGCGTGAGCCGCCCGAGCTGCTGCCGCTGATGGCCGCCGTGGCCGTGTGCGACGCCGCCGGGGAGCAAGCGCGCATCAAGTGGCCCAACGACGTCGTCCTGCCCGTCGGCGGCGGCGAGGACGAAGGCAGCGGCGCCCCGCTGGCGAAGCTCGCGGGGATCCTCGTCGAGGCACGGCCGCAGGAGCAGTGGGCCGTGCTCGGGATCGGGCTCAACGTCGCCGTGCGCCTGGAGGACCTGCCAGCCGAGCTGCGCCCTGGGGGGACTCAGATCGCGGGTGAGGGCTCCGGCCTGCCCGCCGCCACCCTCGGGCTCACGCCCACCGACGTCGAGCCGGTGCTCGCGCGTCTGCTCGCCGCGCTCGACCTCCGGCTGTCCGAGCCCGCGGGCACGACGCTCGAGGCGTGGCGTGCCCGCGACGCGCTGCGTGGACGGGAGATCGAGTGGTCGGGAGGGCACGGGCGCGCCGATGGCATCGACGGGACCGGACGGCTCGTCGTCGCGCTCGCCGACGGCGGGTCCACCACGCTCGGCTCAGGCGAGGTCCACCTGCACAGGATCGCCTGACCGCGGCCCGTCGCAGGGCACGAGGGCGAACGGGGGGCCGCTACGCCGGATGCTGATCGAGGGCGTCGCGCACGTCGCGGCGCACCTCCGCATCGACGACCGCCGTCGACGGCGACGCCTCCTCGCGCTGCCCGTTCTGAGCGTTCGCGCGCGCCAGCTGCGAGTTGGGGACCGCGCCGTTGCTGCCGCCTTTGCCGCCTTTGCGCCTGCGCCTGGAGTTGCGTGCCCGGCGTTTGGGGAAGTTGCGCAGCAGCTCGCGCGCGAGCGCCGGGGGCTTGCGCGCCATGCGCGTGCGCGCCCCGCGCAGCGCCTCCTCCGCCTCGGGCGTGTGGGCGAGGGCCGCGGCCAACAGCGCAGCGGCGAGACGGCGGTCCTGCTTGCGCGCCGCGTGGATCAGGCGGCGCGCGTTACGCGCGTGCGCGCCACCGGCGGAGTTGACCAGCAGGCCCAGCAGGCGCTTGGTCTCCGGCCAGCGCTGGACCGCGTACTCCTCGTGCACGTCGCGCGTGTACTCCGCCAGCCGCCAGATCCACGCGTTCGCCTGGTCGCGGCGGCCGATGCGCCGCTCCACCAGCGCGCGCAGCATGATCTTCGTGGCCTCCTTGCGCTCCTCGCGCGGCCAGCCGCCGATGATGTCGATCGCCTCGTCGAACGCGTCCGGGTCGCGCAGCGCCGCGATGTCCGTCAGCGCGCGCAGGCGCAGCTGCGAGTTCTTGTTGCGCTTCACCGCAGTGATCAGGAAGCGGCCCTTGAGCTCGCCCGTGCGGTCGAAGTGCAGCATCGCGCGCGCCCTGCGCCAGCCGTTGGGCGCCACGCGCGCGCCCGCCAGCGCCGCCCACAGGTGCTGCTCGCCGTAGTCCAGGTGCTCCACCGCGATGCGCCACAGCTCGCGCTCGAACACCTGGAAGCGGCGCTCCTCCTCCGCGCACACCGGCAGCACTCGGCGCTCGACGCGCATCCTGCGCCCCCGCCCACGCCGCACGGGACCCACGACGATCGCTCCCCCTCTATAAACGTCTCTATCCAGCAGCGAGTGCAGCGTCACGACCGGGTCGTCGTGCTTGGTCGCGGGGTGCACGAAGTCGACGACCAGGCCCGCCTCCTTGCCCGGGTGCCGACGGGTCACGCGGCCCACGCGCTGCTGGTAGATGCGCTTGGACGCCGTCGGCGCCAGGTGCACGCACACCGTCGCCCGCGGGCTGTTCCAGCCCTCCGCCAGCAGCTGCGCGTTGATCAGCACGTCGATGTCGCCGCGCTCGTAGCGCGCCAGGATCTCCGCCAGCTCGCGCTTGGGCGTCTCGCCGGAGACGCCTTCCGCCTTGATGCCCTCTGCCCGGAACGCTTCCGCGAGGTTGTAAGCGTGGCGCACGCCGGCCGCGTAGACGACGCCGGGCACACCGTTGAAGCGCGTTTTGTAGAGGTTGGCGACAGCCACGTTGAACGGCTGCTGGTCGAGCAGTTTCGCCAGCTCGTCCTGGTCGAACTCCGTGTCCACCTCGCCGCGCCTGAGCGGTACCTTCGCGATCGTGCGCACGCCCACGCCCGGGGAGATGCGCACGCAGCGCAGCGGCGCGATCACGCCGCGCCTGGCCGCCTGCGCGAGGTCGAAGCGCGAGGTCTGCGTCGGGAACAGGTCCGTCACGTGGCGTGCAATCAGCGCGCCCGTGGCGGTCATGCCGATGAAGATCGGCCCCGTCCACTCGCGGATCGCCGCGCTCGTCTTCTCGCCCAGCGCCGTGTGCGCCTCGTCGCAGATCACGATCGTGTACGCGCTCGAGATCTTGCCCGCGTTGCGCACGAACCACTGGTAGGTCTCCACCGTCACCGGACCCTTCACCGAGTCCTCGCCCTTCAGCAGCGGGCGGCTGATGCGCGTGGAGTAGCCGCGGTCGCGCAGCTCGCCCAGGAACTGGTCGACCAGGTTGCGTCGGTGCGTGAGGATCAGCACACCGCCCGTGTGCGTCGCCTCCACGAAGCCCAGCGCCGCCACCGTCTTGCCCGCGCCCGTCGCGTGCTCGAACCAGAAGCGCTTGGCCGCGTTCGGGTCCTCCGGCTGCTCCGCCAGCGACTCCTCCTCGTCGTCCTCGTCCACCCAGTCGCGGGGCTCCTCCCCGTCGCTCTCCTGCTCGAGCTCCTCTTCCTCCTCGTCGTCTTCGTCGTCCTCCTCGTCGGACTCGTCCTCGTCGTCCTCGTCGTCCTCGTCCTCGTCGGGCGCCGCCCGCTGCACCGGCCCGAGCTCGTCGTCGTCCTCGTCGATGTCCTCGTCCTCGTCCTCCTCGTCGTCCTCGTCCTCGTCGTCCGCCTCCGCGTCACGGGTGGCGGCCCGCTCCGACGTGGAGTCGGCTCCGTTCGGAGCGGCGCCATCCGGGCCGAGGATGTCCGCGGAGGCGAGCAGCTCGGGGGAGGCCGAGGCGGCGCCGTGCCCGTTGCCGTCCTCGCGGCGCTGCGCCTCCGCCAGCAGCGCCGTCAGCGTGCCCGAGAGCGCGTCCACCTGGTGGGCGGAGAGCACCGTGCCGTCCTCGAGCTTCGGCTCCTCGTCGGAGAGCAGACGCTCGAGGCCGAGCAGCAGCGAGAACTCGCGCCGCCACGCCGTCGATGGGTTCTTGGGCTTCGGATCCGCCTGCAGCTCGGCCAGCGCCTGGTCGAGCGCGCGCCTGCGCGGCGTGCCCGGCGCCAGCGCAACCTGCGGATCCTCGCCCTCGTGCAGGAAGCGCTCGCGCACGAACTTCTCCGCGCGCTTGATGTCGGCGGAACTGGGAATGGTCGCGGCCGCGAGGGCCACTGAGGTGGACTCGGCCATAGAGGCTCTGGACTTCGAGACAGAGCCGCTGCGAAGCTCGGCTTCAGCGCGGCTCGAAAGGGATGGCGCCCAATCGGCGCCGGTTTGTCGGGCGCTTGCAGCTACCCGACCACGACGTACGTCCAAGGATATAGCACGCGGAGGCGCGATTGAAGCGAACGGTATCTGGCACCCTTTACGCGATGACGCTCAAGCGCCTGTCGCTGGCACTGGCAACCGCCGCGGTCGGGACGCTGCTGGTGGTGGGACTGCTCCAGCTCGAGAGCGCCCCCACGAGCACGCCGTCGACGCTCACGCTCGCGCAGATGCGCGCCGGCCTGACGGGCTCGCCGCCTGCGCTGGCGAGCCTGCACACACAGGCCAACGAGCTGCTCGGCGGCGGCCTGCCGGCGCTGCGCGCACGCCTGGCGTCGCTGCGCGGGACCCCCGTCGTGATCAACAAGTGGGCCTCCTGGTGCGCCCCCTGTCGCGAGGAGTTCGGGGCCTTCCAGCGCGTCTCCGTCTCGCGCGGGCGCGAAGTCGCGTTCATCGGGATCGACTCCGGCGAGAGCAGCCGCGGCGACGCGCTGACGTTCCTGCGATCGTTTCCAGTGAGCTACCCCAGCTACTACGACCAGAGCGGTCAGGTGGGCACAGCCATCACCGACTCGACATTTACGCCCGTCACCGTGTTCTACAACCGCCGCGGCCAGATCTACATCCACCAGGGCCCCTACCCGAGCGTCGCCAAGCTCGAACAGGACGTCAAGCGCTACGCGCTGGACGCTTGAGCTTTGCCGGAGCTGCGGATCGACCCGCTCAGCGGGCATCGGACGATCGTCGCCGGAGAGCGCTCGCGCCGGCCGGGGGGAGAGCCGCGCTGCGAGCCGCCCCAGCCGATCGACCCCGAGCAGGACCCGTTCGCCGAGGGCCACGAGGACCGCACGCCGCCGGAGCTCTACGCGGTGCGCCCGGGCGGCGGTCCGGCGAACTCGCCCGGCTGGACCGTACGCGTGGTGCCCAACCTGTATCCCGCGCTGACGCCCGCCGGTGAGGACGGGGCGAGCGGGGGCGGGGGGCCACAGCCGGTGGAAGTCCGCGGTCAGCCGGAGCTGTTCGCGTCGCTGCCCGCCACCGGCGCTCACGAGGTGATCGTCAACGGCCCGCAGTCGGTGCTCTCGCTGGCGGAGCTTCCCGTCGAGCAGGTGGTGGCTGCCGTGGAGGCGTGGCGCGAGCGAATGCGCACTCACGCCGCCAGCGCCTGCCTGCAGCTGATCGTCAACGAGCGGCGCGAGGCCGGCGCATCGCTGCCCCACACCCACGCCCAGCTGTATGCGCTGGACTTCGTGCCCACCGCCGTGGCGCGCGAGCGCGAGCGGGCGAGCGCGCACAGCACCCGCACGATGGGCCAGAGCCTGCTGGGAGATCTCGTCGCCGAGGAGGTGCGCCGGCACGAGCGGATCGTGGCGATCGACGAGGAGGCGGTGCTGATGGCGCCCTACGCCTCGCGGCTGCCGTTCCAGCTGATGCTCGCGCCGCGCACGCCGCGAGCGCGCTTCGAGGACGCCGGCCCGTCCGGCGCGGCGCTGCTACACGATGGTCTCTGCCGACTCGCCCGCCACCTCGGGTCGAGCCCGCCGCTGAACCTGTGGGTGCGCACCGCGCCGCTCGGCACGGAGGACTTCTGCTGGCGCATCGACGTGCTCCCGCGGCTGACCCATCTCGCGGGGCTCGAGCTCTCGACCGACGTGAACCTGAACATCGTCGCCCCCGAGGACGCCGCAGCGGCGCTGCGCGACGCGTAGGCTGGCCCGCTGGCATGCCCCCCGAGGAACGACTGGTACCCCGCTTCGCCGCCGAGCCCGCACAGGAGGAGCTCCCGTACGGCCGCTGGGAGGAGCGCCTGCGCCAGGAGTTCGTGGCCGCCTCGCTGGGCCTGGACGCCGAGCAGGAGGACCTGGGCGAGCCGGGCACGATCGTGTGGTACCCCGATCGCACGTGGCACGGGCACACATACGTACCCGCCACCGCGCGGACGTCCAACGACTACGAGCTGTTCGGCTACGTTCGCTTCCGGCCGGCCCTTGACGACGGCGAGCCCAGCGACTTCTCAGCGCACGTCGACTTCACCGACGACACCGCCGAGCGCAACCCCGACTGGAAGCTCGACCTGTGCGACGAGGTCATCGGCTCCTGGCGCGGAAGCCTCGGGGCGGTCGCCTCCATGACGCTCGTCTGGGGTCGTCCGCTGATCTCCGGCGGGCGTGTCGTCACCGCCGAGCTCGCCGACCTGGCCGTCGACCAGTGCGACCTGCTCGAGGAACGCTTCACGCTGGTCGCCCCCGACGACTACCGCCACGACCTGCTCGAGATCAAGCTGTTCGACGTCAAGGGCCGGGAGCTGGCGCGCGAGTCGCTGTATGACCACGACGAGGACGAGGACGAGCAGGACGGCGAGCCGGAGGACACAGAGAGCGACGAGTAGGCCGCAGCCCGCCGGTTAGCTGCTCTTGCACTCGGCCAGCGTCTTTTCCTTCTCCGCCGTCGGAAGCGGGGAGGCATTGACGACTTCCACGCAGACCTGTTTGGCTGCAGCCCGCGCGCCCGCGAGGTTGCCGCTGGCGGCTTTGGCGCAGATCCCTTCCAGCTTGCCCTTCAGGTTCCCCGGGAGCGTCGGATCGCGCTGGATGATCGACTTGCAGACGGCCGCGTACTCGGCGGCGCCCGCTGTGCCCACCGCCGCTGCCGTCGGCAGGCTCGGCGTGGAGGTCGTGGTCGCGGTGGAGGTGGATGACTTCGGCGTCGTTGGCGGCGTGGTGGCCGCCGCGCTCGAGATCTTTGCCGTTGTGGTCGCGGCCGTCGAGCTGGTCGTGCCCGAGCTGCTGCTTCCACACCCGGCTATGAGCGCTCCGCAGAGCAGCACCGCGACGAGTGACGACAATCGCCCTGCGGACATCGCTTCCCCCCTTCGGTTTATGGAGCGCCCGGCCGTGGCTGGTGGTGGCCGGTCGGCGGGCGCCTTGAATCAAGGCTATCCGGAGGGACGGACGCGGGTCCGGTGAGTTGCCGGAGGGACGGGCGCGGGTGCCGACGTTTCCTGAGCAGGATGATTTGCGGACGACGCAAATATGTATATGAAGGAAAAGACGCTACAATTCAAGCGATTTGCCATGGACGCAAACAGGCCGTTGAGCGAAACCGATCTCATCGACCGCGCTGTTGCGTGGTTTGGTGAGCGGCTGCCCGAGCGATGGAAGGTCGAGCGTTCGACTACGCCGGACTCGCCTGGATCGGGTGCTCCGTCGTCGCGAGATGCGGTGATCGAGATTCGCAGCCCGAACCGCACGATCGGCACGCTGGCCGTGGAGGCACGTTCGTCGCTGGAGCCGCGCGATGTGGCGCAGCTGCTCCCTGGGCTCATGCAAACCGTACGCAGTCTCGCCGGTTCCGTAGAGATACTGGTGGTCGCGCCATGGCTGAGCGCGCGCACGCGCGAGCGGCTGAGCGACCAGGGCATCAACTACATCGACCTGACGGGCAACGCGCTCGTGAGTCTGAGCAGCCCCGGGATCTTCATCAGCTCCGACGGGGCCGCGCGCAACCCGCAGCCCGAGTCCCGCGGACGCGCGCTCGTGCGAGGCCCGAAGGCTGCGCGGCTGATCCGCCTGCTGGCCGACGTGCGCCCACCGTACGGAGTGAGCGAGCTCGCGCTGGCAGCGCAGCTGACGCCGGGCTACGTCTCGCGGCTACTGGATGCACTGGACCGCGAGGCGCTCGTCGGCCGCTCACGCAGGGGCGTGGTGGAGTCGGTCGACTTCCCCGGCTTGCTGCGTCGCTGGAGCGAGAGCTACGACGTGCTCGAGACGAATCGCGCGAGCACGTTCCTCGCGACCAACGGAACCGGCGAGCCGCTCGAGCGGCTGGCGCCCCTTACGTCGACGGGGGAGCGGCTGCTGATCACGGGGTCGTTTGCCGCGGTGCGACTGGCCCCCGTGGCAGCACCGGCGTCGCTGTTCGTCTACTGCGAGGATCCGGCGGCGCTCGCGAACGAGCTAGGTCTGCTTCCAGCCGACGAGGGCGCGAACGTCGTGTTGCTCACACCTTTCGATCCGGTGGTCTGGGAGCGAAGCACGCAGGACGGAGGCCTTCGTTATGCCTGCCCATCCCAGGTGACGGTGGATTGCCTCACCGGCACCGGGCGGATGCCGGCGGAGGGAGAAGCCGTCCTGGAGTGGATGCAGGCAAACGAGACGACCTGGAGATGGGATTCGCTCGAGCGCCTTCGTAAGGAGCCGGCGTGAGCGAGGTCCCGCCCGACCGGGAGCCGCAGCCTGCGGTCGTGGCGCCCTACACAACAGACGGCGATCTCGCGCTCGACCCAGCAAAGCTCGCGGACTCGCCCACGCTCGAAGCGGCGATGCGCGCGGCCCACTTTCACCTCGACGCAGAGCCGGGCATCTGGCTCGCGCGAGCGCAGGTCGCCGGCGAGGACGTGCTGATACCGGTCGACCTGATCGTGCCTGATGGTGTGGCCACCGGCGGCGGCCGCAGGGACGCGCGACTGCAAGGTCAGGGCACGCGAGTGGCGCGCCGTGCCCGCGGCCTGGAGGCCGCGCTCATCGATCACAGCCCGATGGTGGTCTCAGCTCTCGACTCTCGTGACCAGCGATCGGTTCGGGTGGAGGTCGCGGGACCGGCGGCGTTGCTCGTCGCAAAGCTGCACAAGCTGCACGACCGTGTGACGAGCGAGCGTTCGACTCGCATCGACGACAAGGACGCTGCAGACGTCCTGCGCATCATGCAAACGACCGAGCCGGCAAATGTCGCCGATACGCTGACCGCTCTCTGCGGGGATCCCGTCGCGGGTGAGCCCACGGCGACGGCACTGGCTCACCTCGATGCGCTGTTCGGGCGTCGGGGTCGCCGCGGCATCGAGATGGCCTCGCGGGCGTTGCGGACTGGAATGCCGGCGGCACGAGTAGAGGCGCTGTGCTGAGCGACCGGCGAGCTTCAGCGGCTTGACGCCGGAACCGGGCGTGTAGGGACTCGGGCGCTGATCCATCTCTATCTGCAAATGTAAACAAAACCATATAGAAGGCCGCCCGGCCGCCGACGCCCCCACCTGAGTGGGGCCGTCCTGTGCCTACGCCGCCGCGAGCGCCTCCGCCGCCGGCACCGCCATCTCGCCGAATGCCTCTGCCACCGGTCCGTAGGTGATCGCGCCCGCGCACACGTTCAGCCCTTCGCGGAAGCCCGGATCGCCGGCGGTCGCCGTCAGCGCATCCCCATCCGCGTCGGCGAGTCGCACCACGTATGGCATCGTCGCGTTCGTCAGGGCCCACGTCGAGGTGATCGGCACCGCGCCCGGCATGTTCGCGACGCAGTAGTGGTTGATCCCGTCGACCTCGTACGTCGGGTCGGAGTGCGTGGTCGGCCGCGAGGTCTCAAAGCAGCCGCCCTGGTCGATGCTCACGTCGACCAGCACCGCGCCGGGCTTCATCAGCGCGAGCTGCGCGCGCGTGACCACGTGCGGAGCCTTCGCGCCGCGCACCAGGACCGCGCCGATCGCGAGGTCGGCGTCGGCCAGGCCCTGCTCGATCGTCAGCGTCGAGGCGAAGCACGTCGAGCACGCGCCGCCGAGCTGGATCTCCAGTTCGCGCAGCCGGTCGATCGAGCGGTCGTACACGTACACCTCCGCGCCGAGCCCGATCGCCACCTGGGCGGCGTTCTGCCCGACGATGCCGCCGCCGATCACCATCACCTTGCCGGCGGCCACGCCCGGCACCCCGCCCAGCAGCAGGCCGCGCCCGCCCAGCGGCTTCTCCAGCATGAACGCGCCCGCTTGCGTGGCGATCTTGCCGGCCACCTCGCTCATCGGCGCGAGCAGTGGCAGACGCCCGTGGCTGTCCTCGACGGCCTCGTACGCGATGCACGTCGCGCCGGAGCTCATCAGCGCGCGGGTCAGGCTCTCGTCGGCGGCCAGGTGCAGGTAGGTGAACAGCGTGTGGCGCGCCTCCAGCAGCGCGACCTCCTGCGGCTGGGGCTCCTTGACCTTGACGATCAGATCCGCCTGCGCGAACACCGCCGGGGCGTCCGCGACGATGCTCGCGCCCTGCTCGGCGTAGTCGCCGTCGGCGATGCTCGAGCCCTCGCCGGCGCCCGCCTGGATCAGCACGCGGTGGCCCCGGTCGGTCAGCTCGCGCACGCCGGCAGGCGTGATCGCTACGCGGTACTCGTCCTGCTTGATCTCGCTCGGCACTCCAATGGTTGTCATTGCGCTCCTGTAGTCGTCATGTCAGCTCTGCTCCATCGCCGCCACGAGCGCATCCGCCACCTCGGACGTGCTGGCGGTGCCCCCAAGGTCACGGGTGTGGACGCTGCGGCTCGCCAGGACCTGCTCCATCGCCTCGCGCACCGCCTCGCCGGCGGCGCTCTCGCCAACGTGCTCGAGCATCATCGCCCCCGACCACACCGCGCCGATCGGGTTGGCGATTCCCTGGCCGGCGATGTCGGGTGCGGAGCCGTGCACCGGTTCGAACATGCCAGGCACGCCGCCCTGCGGGTTCACGTTCGCGCTCGCGGCGACGCCCATGCCCCCCTGGATCACCGCGCCGAGATCGGTCAGCACATCCATGAACAGGTTCGAGCCGACCACGACGTCGAACCGCCGCGGGTCGGTCACGAAGTGCGCCGCCGCGGCGTCGACCAGCACGCGTTCCAGCTCGACGTCGGGGTAGTCGCGCGCGACGTCCGCCACGACCTTGTCCCAGAAGACGAACGCGTGGCGGCCGGCGTTGGACTTGGTCACGCTCGCGAGGCGCTTCGAGCGCGTGCGCGCCAGCTCGAAGGAGTAGCGCGCGATCCGCTCGACGCCGACACGCGTGAACACGTCGGTCTGCAGGCCGACCTCCATGTCCAGGCCCTCGTGCACGCGCCCGCCGGCGCCGCAGTACTCGCCCTCGGTGTTCTCGCGCACGCACATCATCTGGATGTCCTCGACGCCCTTCTCGCGCAGCGGACCGTCGATGCCGGCCATCAGCTTCACCGGGCGCAGGTTCACGTACAGGTCGAACACCTGGCGGATCGGCAGCAACAGACCCCACAGCGTCACGTGGTCGGGCACCGCCGGCGAGCCGACCGCTCCCAGGTAGATCGCGTCGTAGCCGCGCAGGGTGTCGAGGAAGTCCTCGGGCGCCATCGCGCCGTGCTCGCCGTAGTAGTCGCTGCCCCAGGGCAGCTCGTCGGCGATCAGCTCGAAGCCGCCGTCGAGCTCCGCCGCGCGGCGCAGCACGCGCAGACCCGCCGCGACCACTTCCGGACCGACGCCGTCGCCGCCGATCACGGCGATGCGGTGGCGTCGCACGCCGTCGTTGCCTTGTGCTGGTTGCATGTTCACCTTTCCTGGATTGCGTGAGAGCGCGCGGGCGGCTAGGAGGCCGTGGCGCCGGTGGCCTGCATCCGCTGCTGAGCCTCGAGCAGCACCTCGCCGAGGATCGCGACGATCCGGTCGAACTCGGGCTGGCCCGCGATCAGCGGCGGGGAGAGCTGGATGACGGGGTCGCCGCGATCGTCGGCGCGACAGATCAGCCCGGCGTCGTACATGCGCTGCGAGAGGAAGCCGCGCAGCAGCCACTCGCTCTCCTCGGCGGTGAACGTCGTGCGCGTCTCCTTGTCGGCGACGAGCTCGATCGCCCAGAAGTAGCCGGCGCCCCTGATGTCCCCCACGATCGGCAGCTCCGCCAGCTGCTCGAGCGTGGCGCGGAAGGCCTGCTCGTTCTCCCGCACGCGAGGGATCAGCGCTTCGCGGCGCATGATCTCGATGTTCTTCAGCGCGATCGCAGCCTGCACCGGATGCCCGCCGAACGTGATCCCGTGCGCGAACACCGCCCCCTGCTCGGTGAACGGCTCCATCACCGACTCGCTCGCCGCGACCGCACCGATCGACGCGTAGGCCGAGGACAGGCCCTTGGCCATCGTCATCAGGTCGGGTTTGATGTCGTAGCGCTGCGAGGCGAACCACTCGCCGATGCGCCCGAAGCCCGTGATCACCTCGTCGGCGCACAGCAGGATGCCGTAGCGGTCGCACAGCTCGCGCACGCCCGCCCAGTAGCCGGCCGGGGCGGTGAACGCGCCGCCGGAGTTCTGCACGGGCTCCATGATCACCATCGCGATCGTCGACGGGCCCTCGCGCACGATCGTGCGCTCGAGCTCGTCCAGCAGGAAGGCGGCGAACTCCCGCTCGGACTCGCCGTCGGGCCGGCGGAAGGAGTTGGTGTTGGAGACGCGCGCGACCGACGGCACGAGCGGTTCGAACGGCTCGCGCAGCGCGGGCACGCCGTTGATCGACAGCGCTCCCATCGTCGTGCCGTGGTAGGCGACGTCGCGCGAGATCGCCTTCCAGCGGCGCTCTCCGCGCAGCGTGTGGTACTGGCGCGCCATCTTCCAGGCGGTGTCGACCGCCTCCGATCCGCCGGAGGTGAAGAACACGCGGCTGCGCTCACCGCCGGAGAGCGCTGAGATCTCGCTGGCGAGCTCGATCGCGCGGGGATGGCCGTAGCCCCAGACGGTGTAGAAGGGCAGCTCGCGCATCTGCTCGAGTGCCGCCTGCCCGATCTCCTCGCCGTGGCCGTAGCCGATCTGGACGGCGAACAGGCCGGCGAGCGCGTCGAGGTAGCGCTTGCCGTGCTGGTCGATGACGTAGCAGCCATCGCCGCCGGCGATGATCGGGATCTCCGCGTCGGAGCCGTAGGAGCCCATGCGACTGAAATGCATCCACAGGTGCTCGCGCGCCGCGCGCTGCAGATCCTCGGCCGTGGTTTGGGTGCCGCTCACAGCGTCTCCTCTCTCTGGTCGTGCCTGACCATCACGTGCTTGATCTCGGTGTACTCCTGCACCGCGTAAACGGACAGGTCCTTGCCGTAGCCCGATTCCTTGAAGCCACCGTGGGGCATCTCCGAGAGGAACGGGAGGTGGTCGTTGACCCAGACCGCGCCGAACTCGAGCTCGCGCGTCGCGCGCATCGCGCGGTCGAGGCTCTGCGTCCACACCGAGGCCGAGAGGCCGTAGCGGACGTCGTTGGCGAGCGCGATCGCCTCGTCCTCGTCGCCGAAGCGCTGCACGCTCAGCACCGGGCCGAAGACCTCCTCCTGGACGAGCTCTGAGTCCTGGCGCACGTCGGCCACGACGGTGGGCTCTACGAAGAAGCCCGGGCGCCGCGGGGCCGAGCCGCCGCAGAGCACGCGCCCGTCGGCGCTCGCGCGATCGACGAAGCCGAGAACACGCTCGCGCTGGCGCTCGGAGATCACGGGGCCCATCTCGACGCTCTCGCCGTCCGCCGGGTCGCCAACCACCAGCGAGCCGGCCGCCGCGACCATCTGCTCGAGCGCGCGGTCGTAGATCTCCTCGGCCACCAGCAGGCGCGTGGCCGCCGTGCAGTCCTGCCCGGAGTTCGTGAACGCTCCCGCGCGCGCGCCCGCGACCACCGCCGCCAGATCGGCGTCGGCGAAGACGATCATCGGCGCCTTGCCACCGAGCTCCAGGTGCACGCGCTTGAGCGTGCGCGCGGCCGCCGCCGCCACGCGCCTGCCCGTCTCGACGCTGCCGGTCAGCGAGACCATGCGGATGTCCGGATGCTCGACGAGAGCCGCCCCGGCCGCGCCGTCTCCGCAGACCACGTTCAGGACGCCCGCCGGCAGCACCTCCCCGGCCAGCTCGGCCAGGCGCAGCGTGCTCAGCGGCGTCAGCTCGGAGGGCTTCAGCACGATCGTGTTGCCGGTCGCCAGAGCCGGGCCGATCTTCCACACGGCCATCATCAGCGGGTAGTTCCACGGCGTGATCTGCCCGACCACGCCGAGCGCCTCGCGGCGCACCATCGAGGTGTAGCCGCTGAGGTACTCGCCCGCCGGCAGCCCGTCGAGGCAGCGCGCGGCGCCGGCGAAGAAGCGCAGGCTGTCGACGCATAGGGGCAGTTCTTCGGCGGTCAGGGTGGCGGGCTTGCCGGTGTTGCGCGACTCCAGCAGCGCGAGCTCCTCGGCGTGCCCGTCGAGCAGCTCGGCGAGCTCCAGCAGCGCGTTGGAGCGGCTGGCCGGCGTGAAGCGCCGCCAGGCGCCGAGCGCGCCCTGCGCCGCGGCCACCGCGCTGTCCACGTCCGCTGAGGCGCCGTCGGCCACGCGCGCGATCACGCTCGCCGTCGCCGGGTTGAGGACCTCGCGCGATGCGCCCGCGACCGACTGCACGGGCTCGCCGTCGATCCAATGCGCGAGCGTGGGCACGCCCGCCGCCGCGACGACCTCGTCTAGGACCATCTCGTGGTCACGACCTTCTTGCGCGTGTAGAACTCGAACGCGTCGGTGCCGTTGGCGTGCAGCACGCCCGCGAAGGAGTCCTTCCAGCCTGCGAACGGGAACCACGCCACCGGCGCGGCGACGCCAACGTTCACGCCGAGCATGCCCGCCTGCACGCGCTCGCGGAAACGGCGCGCGGAGCGCCCCGCGGAGGTGAAGATGATCGCCGAGTTGCCATAGCGGCTGCCGTTGACCCAGTCGATCGCGGCGTCGAGGTCGGGGGCGCGCACGAGGCACAGCAGCGGCCCGAACAGCTCCTCGCGCAGCCACCGGCTCTCCGGCTCGAGCCCGTCGATGATCGTCGCTCCCAGCAGCGTGCCCGCCTCGCCGCCGTCCGGTACGCGCCCGTCGAGCACGAGCTCGGCGCCCGCAGCGAGGGCGGCGTCGATCTCGCCGTCCAGCCGCACGCGACTCGCGGAGTTGACCAGCGGGCACACATCCGTGTCCGGGTCGGCGCCGGCGCCGCAGCGCAGCTCGCCCGCGGCCTGCACGATCCGCTCCTGCGTCGCCCGCTGCTGCTCAGGCGTGCCCACCAGGACGGCCACCGAGCCTGCCAGGCAACGCTGGCCGGCGGCGCCGAAGGCCGAGCCGAGCAGGCCCGAGATCATCAGTTGCGGGTCCGCGTCGGGCATCAGGATCATCGAGTTCTTGGCGCCGCCGAGCGCCTGCACCCGCTTGCCGGTGGCCGTCGCGCGCGCGGCGATGTGGCGCGCGGTGACCGTGGAGCCGACGAACGAGACGGCATCGACGTGGGGGTGCTCGAGCAGCGCGTCGACGGCGCTGCGCCCGCCGTGGACGAGGTTCACCACCCCCGCGGGCAGCTCGTCGACCTCGCTGACGAGCTCGATCAGCCGGCGCGAGGGAAGCGGGTCCTGCTCGGAGGGCTTCAGCACGAGGGTGTTGCCGGTGGCCAGCGCGTACGGCAGGAACCACAGCGGGATCATCACCGGGAAGTTGAACGGCGTGATCGCGGCCACCACGCCCACGGGCTGGCGCACCATCTCCACGTCGAGCGACCTCGCGACGCCTTCGAGGTTCTCGCCCTTCATCAGGTGCGGCACCGCGCACGCCGCCTCGACGGACTCGATGCCGCGACCGACCTCGGCGCGGGCGTCGTCGAGCGTCTTGCCCATGTCCTGGGTGACGAGCTGCGCCAGTTCCTCGCGGTGCTCGACGAGCAGCTCGCGCAGGGCGAACAGCGCCCGCGCGCGCTGCTGCGGTGGCGTGGAGCGCCAGGCGTCGGCCGCGCCCGCGGCGGCTGTGACGGCCGCGTCGACGTCCTCGGCGCCGCTCAGCGGCACGTGCGCGATCAGCTCGCCGCTGGCCGGATCGCGATCCTCGAGTGTCTCTGTCGCGAGCGCTGGCTGCCAGCGACCGTCGATGAAGTTGTGCAGCGGCGCTGTGGCCGCTGGAACAGCGCTGATGCTCATTGGACCATCCTTGATTGGCTCGTCTCGATCATCGGGGCTCCCACAGCTGCGCTCAACCGGCGAGTCGTCGCTCGATCGCGGCCCCGCCGTGACGTTGCGTCAGGGCGTGGCGATCCACTCCGAGCCGGTGAGCACGACCGTCAGCCAGTCCTCCAGGTGGGTGCGCTCGGCGGGCGTGAGCTGGCGCAGCGGCGGGCGCACCCATGGCTCCAGCGCGACGTTCTGGGCGATCAGCGCGAGCTTGCCGGCCGCGTGGAAGGGGTAGCGCTCGAGCCCCGACCGCAGCGCGCCGAGCGTCGCGCCGCGGTCGCCCGGATCCTCGACGGAGCGCACCACGTCCGCGGGCAGCGCGCCGGCCAGGCCCGAGAGAGCGCCCACCGCGCCGCGCGCGAGCCCCTCCTTGACCAGCGACTCGGTGCCGACGAGCACGTCGAAGTCGGGCAGCAGGTAGCGCTCGAGCTCCCCCATGGTGGGGTCTGAGACCTTGATGCCCACGAGGTTCTCGGCGCTCTCGCGCAGCGCTTCGACCACCACGACGGGGATCGAGTACCCGGTGCGCTGGCGGATCTCATACAGGTAGAACGGCAGCGGCGCGCAGGCGTCCGCGAGCGCCTGGAAGTGGGCGATCAGCGACGGCTGGTCGAAGGCGAAGAACGGAGGCGCCGCGGCGGCGACGGCCGCAGCGCCGGTCTCGGCGGCATGCACCGCCAGCGCGATCGCATCCGCGGTGCTCTGCGCACCGGCGTGGACGGCGACGGGGAAGCGGCCGCCAGCCGCGTCCACGAAGCGCGCCGTGAGGCGTTCGCGCTCGGGGGGCGAGAGCAGCAGGCCCTCTCCGGTCGTGCCCGCTACCAGCGCACCGCCGACACCCGCATCGGCGTAGAAATCGACCAGCGGCGCGATCGCGCCATCGTCGAGCTCACCGCCGCCGTCGCGGAGCGGCGTGAGCGCCGCGACGAGCACGCCGTGCAGGGGACCGCGAGCCATCGCTAGCGCGCGCGGACGTCGATCAGGAACCCGTCTGCGGTCGGGCGCGCGAGCGTGTCCCCGGGGTGGAGCACGATCGTCGTCGTCGGCGCGACCACCAGCGCCGGGCCCTCGACCTGGACGCCCACGACGAGGTCGTGGACATCGTGGACGGGGGTCTCCACGAGGCCGCCGGCGGCCGCGAAGAACGCCTGGCGCGTGCGCGCCGGTTGCGGCGAGACGCTGTGCGAGCCGTTGAGCTCGACGGTCTGCCGCGGCCAGCCGCGGCTCGCCCCGACGGCCGCCACGCGCCAGTGCAGGCACTCGACGGGCATGTTCTCGCGGCTGTACGCAAACTGCGCGCGGTGGCGCTCGTGGAAGGTGCGCTCGAGCTCGGCCACGTCCTGCGCGTCGAGCGTCGGGCTGTCGGGCACGGGGACTGTGAGCTCGTGCACCTGGCCGGGGTAGCGCGCGTCGACCGAGCGCTCCAGCCTGATCTGCGACGCCTGGAAGCCCTCCTCCAGCAGCTCGCCCGCGGCCTGACGCTCGAGCTGGCCGAGCAGCTCGTTGATCGTGTCCAGATCGATCGTGTCCGAGACAGTGTGCAGCGCGGCGAGGTGGTCGTGACGAACGTCCGTGACCGTCATCCCGAAGGCGCAGAAGACTCCCGCCTCCAACGGCACGAAGACTCGCTCCATCCCCAGCTCGCGCGCGAGCTCGGTGGCGTGCAGCCCGCCCGCCCCGCCGCCGCACACGAGCGTGAAGCGGCGCGGATCGAGACCGCGCTCGATCGAGACCGAGCGGATCGCGCCGACCATGTTGGCGTTGACGACACGCACGATGCCGGCCGCCGCGTCGACCGTCGAGAGCCTCAGCGGCACGCCCACGTGGGTATCGACGGCCTGCGCCGAGAGGTCGTCGCGCAGGCGCCGGCGCCCACCGAGGAAGGCGTCGGGGTCGAGATAGCCGAGCACCACGTTGGCGTCGGTCACCGTCGGCTCGCTGCCGCCGAAGTCGTAGCAGGCCGGTCCGGGACGCGATCCGGCGCTGCGCGGACCCACGCGCAGCGCGCCCCCCGCGTCGATCCACGCGATCGACCCGCCGCCGGCGCCGACCGAGTGAACGTCCACGGCGGAGACGCCGATCGGTTGCTCCTCGACCTGGATGTCGCGGCTCATCGCCGCGCGGCCCCCCTGGATCATGCAAACGTCGAGGCTCGTGCCGCCCATGTCGACCGTGATCAGATCCTCCCCGACGCTGCCTGCGAAGTACATCGCTGCCGCCGGCGCTGCCGCCGGGCCCGACGCGAGGATGTTCACGGGCACGCGCAGGATGTCCGGGATGCGCGCGCAGCCGCCGTTGATCTGCATGATCAGCGGTGGGCGCTCGAGCCCCGCCTGGACGAGCTCGCGCTCGAGGTTGGTGAGGTACTCGCTGATGCGCGGGATGATGTAGGCGCTGATCGCGGTGGCGGACGTGCGCTCCCACTCGCGGATCTCCGGCAGCACGACGTGCGAGCACACGACCTGCACGCCGGGAAGCTCCTCGGCGAGGATCTCCGCGGCGCGCAGCTCGTGCCGGGGATGCAGCATCGACCACAGGAAGGCGACGGCGACGGCCTTTACACCCGCCCGGGCGAAGTGCTGGGCCGCCTGCCTGACCTCCTGCTCGTCGAGCTCGGCGACCTCGCTGCCGTCGGGCACGAAGCGCTCGGTGACGCCCACGCGCAGCCAGCGGTCGACCAGCTCCTGCGGGTGCGCCAGTTTCATGTTGAAGCGCTGCGGCTTGTAGCCGTCGCGGAAGTACAGGACGTCGCGGAAGCCCTTCGTGCACAGCAGCCCGATCGTCGGCCCGTTGCGCTGGATCAGCATGTTCGTCGCCACGGTCGTGCCGTGGACGAGCAGCTCGGTGGCGGAGAGCAGGCCGCTGAGGTCGGTGTCGAGCTGCTCGGCGACCGCGTGCAGGCCGCTGAGGACCGCCCGTGCGGGATCGTCGGGCGTCGTGTCCTCCTTCCACAGCAGCAGCTCGCCGCTCGAGCGGGCCACGGTGAAGTCCGTGAAGGTCCCACCAACGTCGACCCCGATTCGGTAGTTCATAGCGTCGGCCTCTCCACTCATAGCTGCGGGTTCAGGAAGTACTCATCGCCCTCGCGCATGTGCTGCGAGAGCCACGTGGAGGCGTCGGGCACCGTCGGCGTCACCGGCTGGCTGTCCTGCTCGCGCAGCGGCGCGCGCAGCCGCTCGGTCTCCGCCTCGTCCAGCACTGGGTCGGCGTCCGGCGACAGCGCGACGCCGAACACCTCCCGTGCGGTCTCGCGCGAGATGAAGCCGTCGCGCACGTCGAGGCGCACCTGCTCGGCTGGGCGCTCACAGGGCGCGCCCCAACCTCCGCCGCCGGTCGATATGCCGACGTAGAGCTCGCGGCGGTGATCGACGGTGAACGCCCCGCTCGAGGACACGTAGCGCCGTCTGCCGCTCTCCAGGTCTTCGACGTACTGTCCGCCGCCGCTGCCGGGCGAGCCGCCCATCGCGCCGTGCGGGGGGTTGGAGGCGCCGTCGCCGAAGGTGATCGTGATCATCTCGTCGACGAGCGGCTTGATCGCGAGGACGTTGCCCGGCCCGCCGAGCCACTGCCCGAAGCCGCAGGAGTCCGTGTCGATCTCAGCGCGCTCGATGCGCACGGGGTAGAGCAGCTCGAGCTGCTCGATCGGCTGGATCTTCATCCCGCCGAGCGCCGCCTGGTTGTACCAGAGCGGCCAGCCGTCGTTGTCCATCGCCGCGCCGCCGGCGCCGGCGTTGTTGAACAGCATGAAGCCCCACGGGCTGTTGCCGTCGGCGCCGTTGCCCGCGAACTGGGGGATGTTGGCGCAGCGCGCGCCGCCGGCGGGGACGCGCTCGGGCATCGCGGCGACCATCGCGCGGTTGACCGCGTCCTGCATCGCGTCGGAGGGGACGATCGTGGCGCAGCTCGTGCACCCCGGGTACCTCGCCCAGCAGACGGAGCCCTCCTCGGCGGAGACCTCGACGTGTTCGATCACCCCGTGGTTGTGGGGGATGTCGGCGTCGATGTAATACAGGAACGGAACCGCGCCGGCGGCCTGCGAGGTCGCGAAGCTGCCGTTGGCGCCGCCTCTGGCCTGGGGACCGCTGCCGGCGTAGTCGACCTTCACCTGGTCGCCGGCGATCGTCACCGTCACCCTGATGGGTATGTGCTCGACGTCGAAGCCGTCGCTGTCGATCCAGCCTTCGCCCGTGTAGGTGCCATCCGGCATCGACTCGATTTCCTGGCTGGTGCGCCTTCCGGCGTAGGCGATGATCTCATCGACGTAGCGCAGAACGGTGTCCGTGCCGTACTCCGCGCACAGCTCGTTCAGGCGCTGGCGCGCCTTCTCGATCGAGCCGATCTGCGCGCGCAGGTCGCCCTCGACGAGATCCGCGTAACGGAGGTTGGACAGCAGCATGCGCAGGAAGTCCTCACGCATGACGCCCGCTTCGACCATGCGCATCGGCGGGATCGTGACTCCCTCCTGGTAGACGTCCTGGGCGGATGCGACGACGCTGCTGGGGATGTAGGCGCCCGTGTCCATCTGGTGTCCCTTGGTGACTGACCAGAAGACCAGGCGACCGTCCGCGAACACGGGCGCGGCGGTCACGTAGTCGCCGACGTGCGTGTTGTTGGAGTAAGGGTCGTTGCAGAGGAACACGTCGCCCTCGTTGATGCTCCCCGCGAACGCGTCGGCGATCTCCTTGACGACGAGGTGCAGCGAGGTGGTGTGAATCGGCAACGCGTCGTACATCGACACCTGACGCGGCACGGCGTCGTAGATGCCGCACGAGTAGTCGTGCGCGAGCGCGAGGATCGAGGTCCAGGCGGAGCGCTCGAGCACCCTCGTCATCTCGTTGACGATCGCGTCGAAGCGGCTGAGGATCACGCTGAAGGTGATCGGGTCCAGCACGTCCGTGTACGTCTCCTCCGACATCATCGCCCCGCCCCCGCGTAGCCGAGGCGGATCCCCGGGTCGCCCACCTGCTCGAGCGCGGCAATGTCCTCGCGATAGCGCGGGTACTTGTATGTGTCGTAGATGCGCTGGCAGCGCTCCGAGCAGCTGATCAGCTGGCGCTCGTGGTGCTCGAAGTGAAGCTCCTGCGTCGGGATCAGGATCCCGCAGTTGACGCACTTGGGCATTTCGTTTACCTCGCGATACATGCTCAGCTCCTGTTCTGCTGTGTCTCGGCCTGCATTACCTCGCCGCTCGCCGGGTCGAGCGCGACGCCGTAGAGCTCGAGCGCCTCGGCGCGCGTGTACAGGCCGTTGCGCACGTCCTCGGCGACCAGCTGCGGGTCGCGGGCGGCGGGGTCTCCGTAGCCGGCCCCGCCGGGCATCCCCAGCGAGACTTCATCGCCCTCGTGCAGCTCGACGTTGGCGAACTTGCCCGACGAGATCGTCCCCAGCAGCTCGGGCGCGGTTTTCCACTCCTCTTCGCCGCGACGACGCAGCCGTACGGTGCAGTTGCCGCCCTCCTCGCCGCCGGCCTTGCCCCAGGGGTGCACGCGGTTGCGGTTGGTGTGCGCGCTCAGCGTCATGCTCTCGGCCGTCACGCGCATCACGCGCTTGGTGCCGAAGCCACCGCGGAACTCACCCGCGCCGGGACGTCCGGTCGCGGCGGTGTTGAGGCTGTACTCGACGCATTCCAGCGGGTAGCGGGTCTCGAGCACCTCGATCGGCGTGTTGGCGCAGTTGGACGTCTTGGGCACCTGCGCGGAGTTGCCGTCGTGATCGTGGCGCCCACCCCAGCCGCCACCGTCGAAGTGCAGGTGCGCGAACGCCTCGCCGGAGCGGGGGTCCATGCCGCCGAGACTGAGGATCCCGCAGGTGTCGCCGTCGCTGGCGGTGCCCTTTCCGGCGATCTCGGAGATCGCGCCGAGGATCACATCGACGGTGGTGGGGGAGCTGTCGGAGTTGCCGCCCACGCACGAGCCGGGGTACTCGACGTTCACGAACGAGCCGACCGGAGCGATGATCGAGATCGGGCGGTAGCAGCCGTGGTTGAACGGGATCGCGCCGTAGATGTTGAACATCGCCGCGTACGTCGCCGACGCCGTCACCCCCCACGTCTGGTTGGGCGGACCGGGGGACTGCGGGCTCGAGCCGGTGTAGTCGACGATCACCTCGTCGCCGCGCACGACGACCGTCGCGTTGATCTTCCACTCCGCATCCGGCTCGACGCCGTCGTCCTCGATCACCGCCGCGAACGTCCACTCGCCGTCGGGCAGATCTGAGATCGCGCGCCGGGCGAGAATCTCGGAGACCGTCTTGATGTCCTGCGCGCAGCGGGTGAACTCCGCCTCGCCGTATTTCTCGACCAGCTCGACGATGCGCCGCTCGGCGACGTACAGCGAGCCGATCATCGCCTTGAGGTCGCCGTAGCCGAAGCGCGGGGTGCGGATGTTGGAGATGAGGACGCGGAACAGATCCTCGACCTCCTCGTCTTCGCGGTAGATCTTCACCGGCGGGAAGCGCAGGCCCTCCTGGAAGATGTTGCGGGTGTCACCGAAGGCCGCCGGCACGAGCCCGCCGATGTCGACCATGTGCGCGATGTTGGCGGTGTAGGCGACGATCTCGCCGTCGACGAAGCATGGCTTGAGCACCATGAACTCCGGCAGGTGGCAGCCGCCGCGGTAGGGGTCGTTGTGGAGGATCACATCGCCCGGGCTCATGTTCTCCGGCCCCACCTCCTTGATGCACCACTCCACGACATGCGGGATCGCGCCGATCTGCGCCGGGCAGAAGTCGGCCTGGGCGATCATCTCCCCCGCGGCGTCGAAGATCACGCACGAGAAGTCCAGGCCCTCGTTGAAGATCGGCGAGTAGGACGTGCGCATCATCGCGATGCCCATCTCACGGCAGCTCGTGATCAGGTGGCTGCGCATGACCTCGAGCAGGATCGGATCGGTCTCGATGCGGGTATCCAGCGGGGTCGATTTGGTGGTTGTGGCGCTCATGCGGTTGGCCCTCCGACGGTGATGATCAGGTTTCCGAAACTGTCGACCTCGAGCCGGTCGCCGGGGGCGAGCAGGACCGTGGCGTCGGGCTCGGCGATCAGCGCCGGCCCCTCGATGCGATTCTCGGCGCACAGGTCCGCGCGCCAGTAGACCGGCGTGGAGTCGTGCGTCTCGCCGTCGTCGAAGGTGACGCCGCGGCTCGACACGGGCTCCGGCAGCGGACCGGTCTGCAGCTCGGGCAGCTCGGGCGTCGCGCGCGCGGCGATGGCGGCCAGCTTGAAGTTCACCAACTCGAGATCGCCGTCGGGCAGGCTCCAGCCGAAGTGCGCGTCGTGCTCGGCGTGGAAGCGACGCTTGACCGCGTCGATCGACTCCGCGCTCGGCTCGCCCTCCAGCGGCACCTCCAGCTCCCAGTTCTGCCCGGAGTAGCGCAGCTCGACGGTGCGCACCAATGTGGGCGCGGCGACGATGCCCTCGCGGGCGAGATCGCGGGCGGCCTGGTCCTCCAGGTCGGCGTAGATCGACTGGATGCGCGCGAGGTCCGCCGAGCGGGCGGCCATCACGGAGGTCCGCATGTAGTCGAAGCGGGTGTCCGCGATCAGCGCCCCGAACGCGGAGAAGGCGCCGGGGAAGATGGGCACGACGACGTCGCGCATCGACAGCGCGCGCGCGATCGCGCTCGCGTGCAGCGGCCCTGCGCCGCCGAAGGCCATCAGCGCGAACTCGCGCGGGTCATAGCCGCGGTCGATCGTCACCAGGCGCACGGCCTGCGCCATGTTGTTGTCGGCGATCCGCAGGATGCCCAGCGCGACCTCCTTGGGGTCGCGCTCGAGCTCGGCGGCCAGCGCCGCGATCACGCGCTCGCTCGCCTCGACGTCGAGGGCGAGATCGCCGGCGAGCGGCAGGTCGTGCGGGAGCCTGCCGAGCACGAGGTTGGCGTCGGTGACGGTGGCGCGCTCGCCGCCGCGCCCGTAGCAGGCGGGCCCGGGGTCGGCGCCGGCGCTCTCGGGGCCCACGCGCATGATGCCCGCGGCGTCGACCCAGGCGACCGAGCCGCCACCGGCGCCGACCGAGCGCACGTCGACCATCGGCACGGCGATCGGTATGCCCCACTCGAGCTCCGAGAAGGTGGTGAGCGCCGGCTCGCCGGCGCGGACCAGCCCCGTGTCGAAGCTGGTGCCGCCCATGTCGGCGATGATCAGATTCGCGAACTGCACGAGCTTGGCCACGTAGGAGGTGGCGATCACGCCGCCGGCGGGCCCCGAGCGGACCATCGAGATGGGCTTCTCGCGCGCCCCCGCGGGGGTCATCACGCCGCCGTTGGAGCGCATCACCAGCAGGTCGCCGATGCCGCGCTCACGCCCGAGCTCGCTGAGCTCGGCGGCGTAGCGGGCGACCGTCGGCTTCAGGAACGCGTCGATCACGCACGTGCTCGTGCGCTCGTACTCCCGCCACTGGCCGAACACCTCCGAGGAGATGGAGACCTCCAGCTCGGGGAACTGCTCGTGCACCGCGGCGCGCGCCTGGCGCTCGTGGTCGCTGTTGAGGAACGAGAACAGGAAGCTGATGGCGATCGCCTCGACGCCCTGCTCGACCAGCTCACCCGCCGCGCGGCTCACGTCGTCGAGATCGATCGGAACGGACACGGAGGCGTCGGCGGCGATGCGCTCGCGGACCTCCCGCACCAGACGGCGCGGGACCAGGTGGCTCGGCTTGACCCAGTGCAGATCGAACGAGCGGGGTCGCGAGATCCGCTGGATCTCCAGCAGATCGCGAAAGCCCAGGGTCGTGATCAGCCCGACCGCCGCCCCGCGACGCTCGATCAGCGCGTTGGTGGCGATCGTGGTCCCGTGCACGAGCGTGTCCACCTGGCCCTCGTCCCCGATACCCGCCTTGGTGAGCGCTTCGCCGGTCGAGCGCGCCGGGTCCGACGGCGTCGAGAGGGTCTTGGCCATGCGCAGCACGCCACCCTCCGCGGCGATCAGATCGGTGAAGGTTCCACCGGTGTCGATGCCGACGCGCGTGGCGCTCGTTGTTGACTTCGTGACTGTGTCTGGACTCATCGCTCAGCTCCTTGCTAGATCTGCTGCACCGAACTTCGACCAGAACCCGATCGCGACCAGCGAGAACACCAGGACGAGCGTGCCGATCGCGTTGATCTCCGGGGTCAGCGTTCGCCTCAGACCGGAGAGCACCACTATCGGCAGGGTGTCCTTTTCGCCAACCACGAACGTCGTGCGCGCGGTCTCTTCCAGGGAGACGGCGACGCCCAGCAGGGCGGCGCCGAAGATCGCGGCCTTGATGTTCGGCCAGGTGACATGAATGAAGGTACGAATCTCGTTCGCGCCGAGATCCCCCGCGGCCTCCTCCAGCGAATGATCCCAGCGCGCCATCACCACCGCCATCTGGATGACGACGACCGCGATCAACATCGTGGCGTGGGCGACGATCACTGTCTTCAGCGACAGTTCGAACTGGAAGTCGAGGACGACCGTCAGCAGCGTCAGGCCGCCGATCACCCCCGGCAGCACGAATGGCAGCATCAGGATTCGCTGGAAGGTGGTCTTTCCCCAGAAGTCGTAGCGGTCGATCCCGAGCCCGGCCGGAAGTCCCAACGCGATCGCGATCGCGACGCTGACGACCGCGACGAACGCCGAGTTCTTCAGCCCTTCCATCATCGCTGTGTTGGCGAATACCTTGCCGTACCAGCTCAAGGTCCCCGGATCCGGCGGCCAGCCCATCAGCGAGCTCTTGTTGAACGAGTACAGAGCGACCACGATGGCGGGCGCGAACAGGAAGATCATGATCGCGGCGATCCCGATCCCGACTCCCATGCTCGAGAGACGCGCTCTCATCTCCCCGCCGCGTCCCCTGAGAGCGTCGCGGGGACCGCGACACGCTGAACGTTGCGCTCCACGCGCAGGCGCGATATCTGCTTGTAGATGACGGCCACCAACGGTGGCAGCATCAGCGCGAGCAGCACCACGACGATCATCACCACGCCGATGGCGGCGCCGACGGGCCAATCGAGGCCGTGTTCGAACTCACCGGCGGCGAGATTGGCGATACCGAGCGAGCCGGGATCGCCGACGAGCGTCGGCGCGAGGTAGTCGCCGAAGGAGAGCACGAAGGCGAACACCGCGCCGATCGTCACGCCGACGCCGATCAGCGGCATCTCCACCTCGACGATCTGCCGCCAGCGGCTGGCGCCGAGATCCGCCGCCGCGTGCATCAGGCGGTGTGGAACGCGCTGCATGACGACGAAGATGGGGATGAAGCTGAACGACATCGCCAGGTGCGTCTGGACGATGATCACCGCGACCTCGTTGAAGACGAGGCCTCCGGTCGGGTGCTCGAGCACGCCGATCCCCGTGAGGATGCCGTTGATGACGCCGTCTCTACCGAGCAGCAGGCGCCAGCCGACGATGCACAGCAGGTAGCCGAGCCACAGCGCGACCACGACGGCGCCGAACCAGACGAACTGGCGTCGCTTGACGCGGAAGGAGATGAAGTGCGCGAGCGGCAGGCTCAACGAGACGGAGAGCACGGCGACGATCAGACCGCGTATGACCGAGCGCTCGAGGGCGTCGGTGTAAAGCGAGTTGGAGAAGATAGTGTGAAAGTTTTCGAGCGTCCACTTGGACACCAGGTGGTAGTACTCCATCTGCGAGAGGCTCATCTTCACCGCCTCGAACACAGGAAAGACGATGAAGAAGGCCCCCCAGATGGCCGCAGGCGCGATCAGGATCAGCACCTGCAGCCATCTGTGTCTACGTATGAGAGTCATCGGGGGTCGTTATCGGAGGGTTGCTGTGCGCTTGTCACTTCAGCCCGGCGATGATTTCCTCCATCGTCTGGTTGTACGCCTGCGGGTCGGACAAGGCCTGCTTGAATATCGCGCTGCCGAGGAACGCCTTTGGATTGTTCAACCCGGTCTGCTCGATCAGCTGCTTGGACATGTACGCCGCCGCACCCGGGTTGGACGGTGTGTATCCACTGGAGGTGGCGAGAGCCGCCGCCCCTTTCGGGGAGATCGTCCAGTTCAGGAACGCGTACGCGGCCGCTTCGCAGTTGGCGCTGATGTCGGATGACAGCGAGGCGCCTTCGGCCCAACCCTGAGCGCCCATGTTGGCGAGCTTGGCTTCGGCGACGGGCTCATGTTTGGCCTTGAGTTCGTTGTAGATGAAGCTCCAGCCCTGCGCCGCGCCGACCTCGTGGGTGGCGAACAGCTGAATCAGATCGCCCCCGCTGTTCCAGACCGTGCGGACGTTGCCCTTCAGCTGGAGCATCTTGTTGCGGATCGCGTCCAGCTGTGCCTGGCTGAGGTGAAAGAGCTGGTCGGGGTTCTTGTCGTAGCCGAGAACCGCGGCGCCGATCCAGATCAACGACACGTCTTCCCAGAGCGAGACCTGGCCTTTCAGCTGCGGGCTCCACAGGACCGACCAGCTCGTCGGCGGCGTCTTCAGCACTTCGGTGTTGTAGATGAACGGGTTCTTGCCCCAGTCCTCGGAGAGGGTGTAGACCTTGCCGCCGACTTCGAATGTCTTCGTGGTGAAGGGGAAGAGCTTGCTGTATTCGGGGAACTTGGAGGTGTCGAGCGGCTTGATCACGCCCGCTTCCTTCATCGGCTGGGTGTCTTCGGACCCATCGAAGATGATGTCGTACTGTTTCACCCCTCCGGCCGCCATCTTGGCGAGCGACTCCGCGCCTGAGGTTATGTAGGAGACCTTCACCGGAACTCCGTACTGCTGTTCGAAGGGCTTCAACAGCGTGGACGGCGCCTCGCCTTCCCAGGTGTAGAGGGTCAGCGCGCTGCATGCTCTCGGGTTGCCTGCCCTCGCCACTGCCTGGCTTGCGCTGCTGCTGCCTCCACAGGCAGCCAGAAGCGCGACCGCTCCGACAGCCATGGCGCCCAGCCATGAAGCGCGTAGCGCTCCGCTCGCGCTTCTGGTGGAACCCCTTTTATCTCTCATCTCAGGCACGACTCCCCTTTTTCGGCTGTTGGTCTGTTGTGGGCTGCTGCTCACCTGCGCTGCCGGTCCCCGCTTGCACGAGGACGGTCTTCTCGACCGGGAAGCACGCGACCACCGCGGTGCCCGGTGTGAACATCTCCTGCGAAGCGGGCATCCGCGACATCAGGTGCTCACCGCTGGCGGTGGTGAGGAAGTAGTGGACGTCGCTGCCGCCGTACTCCAGCTCGGTGACGGTGGCCTCGATGCGATTCGAGCTCTCCGCTGCGCTCGCGGGCTCGCTGTCCTTTGCCATCAACTCCAGGTGCTGGGGCCGAACCATCGCGACCGCATCGGCGCGCCGGGCAAGGCCGGGTCGAGCGAGAATGCGCTCACCCGAGCGCAGCCGGAAGGGAACGAGGTCTCCCTCGCCGCCGGTCTCGGGAACGCCGGTGAGAAAGCTCGACTCGCCGATGAAGTCGGCCACGAAGCGGTCCGCGGGGAAGTCGTAGATCTCCTTTGGCGAGGCGATCTGCAGGGTCCTGCCGGCGCTCATCACCGCGATCCGGTCGGCCATCGCCAGCGCCTCCTCCTGATCGTGGGTCACGTAGACGAAGCTGATCCCGGCATCGCGCTGGATCGCCTTCAGCTCGAGCTGCATCGTCTTTCGCAGCTTCAGGTCGAGAGCGCCCAGCGGCTCGTCGAGCAGCAGCACCTTCGGCTGGTTGATCAGCGCGCGCGCGAGCGCCACACGCTGCTGCTGACCGCCCGAGACCTCCTTGATGCGACGGTCGCCGAGCCCCGGCAGCGCCACGCGCTCGAGCATCTCGTCCGCGCGCCGGTGTCGCTCGCGCCGCCCGACACGTTTGATCTTGAGACTGAAAGCGACGTTGTCGCGGAGGTTTAGGTGAGGGAAGAGCGCGTAGTCCTGGAAGACCAGGTTCACATCGCGGCGAAACGGCGGGTCGTCCGTGACGTCCACGCCGCCGAGGTAGATCTTGCCCGCGTCGAGGCTCTCGAAGCCTGCCATCGCTCTGAGCGTCGTGCTCTTGCCGCAGCCCGACGGCCCGAGCATCGCGAAGAACTCGCCCGGTGCGATCTGCAGATCGACGTTGTCGACGGCCAAGACATCGCCGTAGCGCTTGGTGACGCCCGTGAGTTCCAGCGCCGCCGCCTCGGCAGCGAGCTTCATGCCGTCGGGGGCCGCAGCGACCGTGGCCTCGTCCACGCTCACGCCAGCATCTCCTCGAAGATCGCCAGCAGCGAGGCCTTCTCCTCGATGCCGATGCCCGGGCTCTCACACGCGACGACGAACCCGTCGCGGATGGGCGTGTCGTCGGCGAAGCCCCCGAAGGGCTGGAAGACACCGGGATAGGACTCGTTGCCCCCCAGGTGCAGCCCGCTCGCGATCGCGAGCGCGAACTGGTGTCCACCGTGCGGAATGCAACTGCGAGGGGAGAACCCGTGGGCGCGCAGGAGCTCGCGGATGCGCAGGAACTCGGTCAGCCCGTAGGCGAGCGCGGGGTCGAACTGCAGGACGTCGCGGTCGGGGCGCATGCCGCCGTAGCGCAGGAGGTTCTGGGCGTCCTGTCTGGAGAAGATGTTCTCGCCGGTGGCCAGCGGCGGGTCATAGCGCTCGCTGAGCGTCGCGTGCAGCATGTAGTCCAGGGGATCTCCCGGCTCCTCATACCAGCGCAGGCCGTAGGGCTCGATCGCCTCGCCGTAGGCGAGCGCCCGGTCGAGCTCGAAGCGCCCGTTCGCGTCGACGGCCACGCGCCCGGCGTCGCCGAGGAGATCGATCACGGCCTCGACGCGGCGCAGGTCCTCCGCCAGCTCCGCCCCGCCGATCTTCAGCTTCACGGTCGAGTAGCCGGCGTCGAGGTAGCGCCTCATCTCGTCCGTCAGCGCGGAGGTGGACTTGCCGGGCGAGTAGTAGCCGCCGGCGGCGTACACGAAGACGCGCTCGTCGACCTCGCCGTCGCCGTGACGCTCGGCGAGCAGGCGGTGCAGCGGCTTCTCCTCCAGCTTCGCCACCAGGTCCCACACGGCCATGTCGAGTGCGGCGACCGCGACCGCGCGCTCGCCGTGCCCGCCTGGCTTCTCGTCGGCCATCAGCACCGCCCAGACACGCTCGGGGTCGAGGTTCTCCCCGCTCTCGTCCACGAGCGAGGCCGGTGGCGCCTGGAGCAGCCGCGGGATGAAGCGCTCGCCGAGCAGTCCCGCCTGCGCGTAGCGCCCGTTGGAGTTGAAGCCGAAGCCGACGACCGGGCGCCCATCGCGGATGACGTCGCTGACGATCGCCACCGCGGAGACGGTCATGTTGGAGAACGCGATGTAGGCGTTGTAGATGTCGTCCCTGAGCGGGACGACGCGCTGGCGCACGTCTACGATCCGCACAGCGGCGCCGGTCTCCTGGTCCGGCGGCGAGACAGCCGTGAGCCGACTTGCATCCACCGCCGCAGTCTCGCCCCGGGGGTACGGCTGAGAAAGTGCCAATCTGTCGCAGTTGTCCGCAGCCCGGGGGACAGCCTGTCGCCGTCTTTGGGCCGGGCGGGGTCTTCAGGAGTTCTCGTGCATGCGCAGCGCGAGCTCGAGCGCGAGCCGATCGTCTCGACTCTCGAGGTCCACGCCCAGGAGCTCCTGGATGCGCTCGAGCCGGGGGTAGAGCGACTGGCGGTTGAGGTGCAGCACGCGCGCCGCCTCGGACTTGTGCCAGCGCTGGTCACAGAGCGCGCGCAGGGTCGGCATCAGTTTCGAGGTGCGGCGGCGATCGTGGTCGATCAACGGCGCGAGTCGGATCGCGGCGAACTGCTGCAGCCGCGCGTCGCCGCGCAGGCGCAGCAGCAGGCCGTCGAGGTTGGCCGCGTCGGCGTCGTGCCAGGGACGCGGGGGCGCCGAGCGCGCGAGCGTGGCCAGGTCGATCGCCTGCCGCAGCGCCTCGGCCAGTTGCTCCCAGCCCACGCTCGCGGGACCGACGGCGATCACGCACCTCTCGGCGGACCCGGCATGCTGCTCGATGCGCCGCCGCAGCGCCTCGACGGCTAGCTCGATCGCGCTCTCGCGCCGCTCGGGCGCGGCGATCCCGAGCACGATCAGCGTGTGCTCGTCGGCTCCTCGCGAGCCGAGCAGCACGGGGATCGAGCGCGACAGCATCTCCTCGCGGAAGCCCCGCCAGACCGCCGTCCAAGCCGCCTCTACGGTCGGCTTGTGGGGCACGAGCACGACCGGCAGCAGCGCACCGGAGCGACTGTCGAAGCCGAGCGCCGCGGCGCGACCGGAGGCGTCGGACATGGAAGTGCGCCCGGAGATGAGGTCGAACAGGAAGTTGCCCCGCTCGCGGGTGGCCAGCAGCGTCTCCTGACGCACGCGCAGCAGCGCCAGCGCGACCAGGCCGACGGCGCGCTCGAGCGCGACCTCGTCGAACTCGCCCAGTGGGGAGTCCACCGGCACGGCGGCCAGCCAGCCCCAGGTCTTGGAGCTCGATCCGGGGACCGGCCGGACGATCCCGCGCGCCTCGCGCAGCGGGTCGTCTCGGATCAGCTCCCACGCGGACAGCACCTCGGCGTCGCCGGAGCGATGGACGGCGTGGTAGAGGACTCCCTCCCCCAGCTTTTCCAGCACGACCGGGTTGCCGATCGTGGTCGCGAGCACTGACAGGATCTCCGGGATGCCGGAGCCGTCGAGCAGGAGCTCGGTGAAACGGCGGTGCAGCTCGTCCCCGCGCCGCAGCAGGGCCAGCTGACGGCTGATGATGTTCGAGTGGACCTCCTCGGTGACCTCGACGAACATGACCTCGCGGTGGAGCTCCACCAGCGGCACGCCGCCGGCGTCCGCGGCCTCCACGAACGAGGACGGCAGGCTCGAGAAGACGTGGCCGAGCTCGACGATCACCCCCGCGACGTGGCGCTCGACGAGCCCGCGCATGAAGCGGCGCTGGTCCACGGCAGCGCGTCCCACTCCCATGCCGGTCATGAGCAGCAGCTCTCCGCCCTTCAGCAGGCGGGCGATGTTGGGAACCTCGCCTGAGTGCGCCCATCGGATCGGCCTGTCCAGGCCTTCCCGCCCGGCAACTACTCGCGGCGCCCCGCGTCGCAGCGAGGGCAGGCCGAGCGACGCCTCCACAGTGAGCGCACCCGCGGGCGACCCCGCTGGATGCGTGTACATGGTGGCAGCCTACTGATGTCAAGCCTCTCGCTCGCCGGTCCCCGGTTCCGCTCGCGCCGGTTCCCCATTCGCCGACGCGCCGTCCAGTGTTCGGCCGATTCTCGCGACAGGTGGTCACTTCCGCCGGCGTCCCGCCGACGCGAGGATGGGACGGCGATGACGCCTGTCGAGGAGCTCGAGATAACTGAGAAGCGCCTGCTCGTGGACGGTGAGTGGATCGTCTCGGATGCGTGGGACGAGGTCCGCTCGCCCTACTCGGGCGAGGTCGTCGGGCGCGTACCGCGCGTCGGCGCGGAGGTGACGCGACAGGCGCTGTCGGCAGCGGAGGTCGCGCTGCGCACCCCGCTGCCGGCCTGGCAGCGCGCGGAGATACTCGAGCGCACCGCGGCGCTGCTGCTCGAGCGCACGGAGTCGCTGGCGCGGCTGATGGTGCAGGAGACCGGCAAGCCGATCCAGGCGGCCCGCGTCGAGGTGCAGCGCGCGAGCTTCACCTACCGCATGTCGGCGGTGGAGGCGCGCACCCTCACCGGCGAGCAGGTGGCGATCGATGCGGCGCCGTTGGGCGAGGGCAAGGTCGGCTTCACTGTACGCAGGCCGATCGGTGTCGTCGCGGCGATCACGCCCTTCAACTTCCCCGCGAACCTCGTCGCCCACAAGATCGCGCCGGCGCTCGCGGCGGGCTGCCCGGTGGTGCTCAAGCCGGCGCCGCAGACGCCGATGAGCGCGATCGCACTCGCAGAGCTGGAGGTCGAGGCGGGCCTGCCGGCCGGCTGGCTGAACGTCGTGCTCGGCCCTGAGGCGGAGATCGGCGACGTCCTGTTGGAGGATCCGCGGGTGGCGATGATCACGTTCACCGGCTCGGCCGCCGTCGGCTGGATGCTGCGTGACCGCGCGCCGCGCAAGCACGTGGCGCTCGAGCTCGGCAACACGACGCCGGTGATCGTGGCGGCGGACGCCGACCTCGACCTGGCGGCGCAGCGCCTGGCACGGACGGCGTTTGCGTTCGCCGGCCAAGCGTGCACGTCGGTACAGAGGATCTACGTGCAGCGCGACGTGCACGACGCGTTCCTCGAGCGCTTCCTGCCGCTCGCGCAGGCACTCAAAGTGGGCGATCCCCACGACGAGTCCACCGACGTCGGCCCGGTGATCGACCCGGCGGCGCTCGAGCGCATAAGGCTGTGGATCGAGGAGGCGGTGAGCGCGGGCGCGGAGGTGCTCGCCGGCGGCGAGCTCGAGGGCGGCCTGCTGAGGCCGACCGTGCTGGGCTCGGTGAGCGCTGAGATGCGCGTGTGCAAGGACGAGGTGTTCGGGCCGCTCGTGAGCGTGATCGCATACGACGACCTCGACGAGGCGATCGACGCGTGCAACGGCAGTGATTTCGGGCTGCAGGCGGGCATCTTCACACGCGACCTGCACACCGCATACGCGGCCGTCGACAGGCTGACCTTCGGCGGGGTGACCGTCAACGAGAGCCCGTCGTGGCGAGTCGACCACATGCCCTACGGCGGTGTGAAGGCCTCCGGCCTGGGCAAAGAGGGCCCGTCGAGCGCCGTGCGAGAGATGACGCTCGAGCGGCTCGTGGTCATGGACGTCGCGTGAGCGGCGGGCGCTGACACTGCGAGCCGGTGGTCGCGACGGCTTGCGTGACTCCGTCGCGGAGTGACGCCGAGAGCTCGCGAGCAGGGAAGATGCGTTGATGCGCGCCCTCGTCGTGCCAGATGCGTTCAAGGGCACCCTCACAGCCGCGCAGGTCAGTGCGGCGATCGCACGAGGGCTGCGCGACGCGGGCGTGGAGGTCGACGAGCGCCCGGCCGCCGATGGCGGCGAGGGGACGCTGGAGGCCCTGCGCGGCGCGCTCGGCTTGACGCTGCTGGCGGTGGAAGCTCACGACGCGCTCGGTCGTGCGGTGCAGGCGCCGATCGGCCTGGCCGACGACGGCTGCGCGGTGATCGAGACCGCCGCCGCGATCGGCATCGCGCAACTGCACCCGGACGAGTTGGACCCGCTCGTGGCATCCTCGCGTGGCGCAGGCGAGCTGATCGGCCATGCGCTGAAAGCCGGCGCGCGCCGACTGCTCGTGTCGATCGGCGGCAGTGCGACGGTCGACGGTGGACGCGGGGCGCTCGAAGGGATCGGCGAGCTCGACGCGTTTCGCAGCGCGAGCGTGGAGGTGCTGTGCGACGTGGAGACCCCGTTCGAGCGCGCGGCGGTTGTCTTCGGCCCGCAGAAGGGGGCGTCGGCGGCGGACGTCGCGCTGCTGTCCGCTCGTCTGGAGGACTTCGCGTCGACGCTCCCCCGCGACCCGCGCAGGCGCGCGCGGACTGGCGCCGGCGGCGGCATCTCGGGCGCGCTGTGGGCGCACGGGGCGACCCTGTCGGGAGGCGCAGAGCGCGTGCTCGACCTGATGGAGCTCGATCGATGTCTCGCGCGGGCGAATCTGGTAGTCACGGGCGAGGGACGCCTCGACGACCAGACGGCCGAAGGCAAGCTCGTTGCGGTGGTGGCGCGGCGGGCTCGCGAGCAGGGCGTTCCGGTGGTCGCGGTGGTCGGCCAACTGGCGTGCGGAGCCGACGTGGTGAAGGAACTCGGGTTGAGCGGGGTACTGGTGGCTGGAGCTCCGGCGGCGCTGACGGCCGCTGGACGGGAGCTCGCGACGCCGCTTGAACACAGGGCTTCCGGAGGGATGCCCCCGCCAGGAGTCGAACCTGGATTTACCGCTTAGGAGGCGGTCGTCTTATCCATTGGACTACGAGGGCGTGACCGGGCGCGCTGCCCAGGTCCCAGCGAAGGCTACCGGCGCTCGCCGCCCGAATCGCCGAGGGCCTCTCCGGCGAGCCTCCCCAACGGCTCGCCCACCAGCCGGTGGGCGATCCACTCGTCCATCGTCTCCGCGCCCAGGCTCCTGTAGAAGCCCAGGGCGAGCTCGTTCCAGCGCAGCGCCGTCCACTCCAGACGCCCGCCGGGCTCCTCGCACGCGCGCGCCGCCACGGCCGCCAGCAGCGCCCTGCCGACACCGGCGCCCCGGTGCTCCGGGCGCACGAACAGGTCCTCCAGCCACACGCCCCGCCGGGACAGGAAGGTCGAGAACGTCGGGAAGAACAGTGCGTAGCCGGCGGGCTGCGAGTCGCATTCCGCGATCAGCGCCTGCGCCGCCGGGCGCTCCCCGAACAGCGCCTCGCCCAGCAGCTCCTCGGTCGCATGCAGCTCGTCCTCCAGGTGCTCGTACACGGCGAGCTCCCTGAACAGCTCGAGCAGCAGCGGCACGTCCTCGGCGCGCGCCGCGCGCACGGTGGCAGGCGCAGGCCCATCCACCCCCTCCGTACCCGTCAAGCAGCGTCCCTCTCGGCCGCGGAGCGGTCGGGGCGCTCCGGATAGACCTCGTCGATCGTGCTCAAAGCCAAGTACGGCGCACCCGCCGCGCGTTCGATCGCCTCACCGCCGCCGGCCAGCCGGTCGAGCACGCTGATCACACCGCAGATCTGGTGTCCGGCCTCCTGCAGCGCGGCGATCGCCGCGAGCGTCGAGCCGCCGGTCGTGACCACGTCCTCGACCACCACGCAGCGGTCCTCCGGGCCGAGAAACGGTCCCTCGATCCGCCGCTGCAGGCCGTGCGCCTTGGCGTCCTTGCGAACGAAGAACGCCTTCGCGTCGGCGCCGCCTGCGAGCGCCGCGCACGCGACCGGGTCGGCGCCCATCGTCATGCCGCCGACGGCGGTGGCCTCCCACGTGGAGACCTGCGCTGCGACCAACGCCGCGAGCGCCGCGAACCCCTCCGGGCGCAGGATCGCGCGCTTGGCGTCCACGTAGTACTGCGCGACCGCGCCGCTGGTCAGCGTGACTTGGCCGATAACAAGGGCATGCTCTCGAAGCTCTGCCACCAAGCGCTCCCGTGCCGCAGAGAGCTCGGCCGTATATCCGTCGATCGTGTCCACGCAGCCACCTAATCTAGCGGCGTGATTTCCATGATCGCGAAATTGCTTCGCTTGGCCTCGTTCGTGATCTGCCTGATCGTGATCGCGTCGTTCGTGCTGTTCGCCGTCAACAAGACCAGCAACGCGTCGAAGCAGCAGACGGAAGCGATCGTCGTGGGGCCCACCTCCGCCGCCGCGAACCGCAAACCCGCCAGTCACGAAAGCAGCCTGCACAAAGCGATCGACGAAGCCTCTCAGAAGCTCACCTCCCCATTCGCGGGGGTCGTCTCCGGCTCCACCAGCGAATGGGTCGTTCACGGGGTGAAGCTGCTGCTGGCGCTCGCCGTCTACGGCTTCGGGCTCAGCTTCGTGGCCCGGGCGATCCGCATCCGCGTGTAGCGCGGGCGCTATTCGTCGTACACGTCGACGGGCGTGCCCGTCCTCACCCACGCGTAGATCGCCGGCGCGTCGGGGATCGGCACGCGCAGGCAGCCATGGCTGGCGGCGTATGTCGGGACTTCGGCGTAGCCGTGGATCGCGTATCCGCGGATGAAGTAGTTGGAGTCGACCATGCCATCGCTGTTTTCGCCGGGGGTCTTCAGGTAGACCGCGAAGCGTCCGAGCACGGTCGGCGTGGAGGGCTTGCCGGAGCTGGTGGTGTAGATCTTGCGGACGCGTCCGCCCGGTTCGATCTCCGCGAGCACCTGCTTGGTGAGGTTGGCCTCCACGTGGCGTCCGTCACGGGGATAGCGCACGTGGAAGCTGCCCGCGCGGCGAGCCAGCTGCTCGAAGACCTGCCTGCCCGCGTAGGGGATGCGTTCGAGGCCGGTCATCTTGCGGTAGGCGATCAGCGCCTGCCCGGTGCCTTCGTCGAGGACGCCCGTCAGCGGCACCGCGTAGTGGAGTGCGTTCAGCTCGGACTGCAGCAGGCGCACCGACTGGCCCCGCGCCCCCAGGCCGAGGTTCGGATGCACGTAGCGAACCCCGCCCAGGCGAGCGCTGAACGCGCTCTGCTGGGCGCTGGCGGCATGCGCGACGCGCACCTGAAGCAGGCCCGCGTAGCTGCTGGAGAAGCCCACGTCGAAGCGGCCCGTGCCGGCGCTGGCGGCGAGCACGCTCGCGACCTTCGTGCCCATCGGCTGGCCGTCGACATAGAAGCTGACGCTCACGCTCTGGCCGGGCACGTAGGGCGTGACCGCGCCGCGCAGCACGATCCGCCGTCCCACGAGCGCGAACTGAGGGCTGCCTCCCACCCCCCGGAAGGTGAGCTTCACCTGGCCGGACACCGGGGCAACAGCCGGGGCCGAGCTGGGCGTTGCAGCCGTTTCCGCCGCGGCTGCTGCCGGCAGCGCGGCGAGACATGCGACGGCAGCGCACAACCCGGCTATGCGCTTGGGGATCACCCGCCGATCCTATGCGCTCGATCGGGCGAAGCGGTCGCCCGGCGCGATCAGCCCGACGCGCTTGCACACCAGCACGACGGCGCCGATCCCCACGAGCGCGCTCGCCGTCAGCGCCAGTCCCTGCAACAAGCTCCACCCCTCGAGGCTCGAGAACGCGATCGAGTTGTTCAGCGAGTGGGCGATCATGCACGGGTACAGCGAGCCCGAGTAGCGGTAGAGCAGGCACAGCCCGAACCCCAGCGCCGCCAGCGGCAGTAGGTCGAGCGCCGGCGCTGAAGTGCCGTGCACGGCGCCGAACACGAGTCCGGTGATCACCGCCGCCGGCAGCGTCCCGCGCCAGTTGCGCAGCGCCGTGAACATGAACCCGCGAAACAGGAACTCCTCGCACATCGGCGCGATCGCGCACGTCAGGGCCGCGCTGAGCACCAGCAGCGCCGTGCCGTCGTTGGACCCCAGCTGTTCGAGCGTCTTCTCTTCGCCCGGGTGCACCGCGGCCGCCCAGATGGCGGTGATCACGATGAACGCGATCAACAGCAGCAGGATCTTGCCGGTGGTCGGCCACCAGCCCGCCCCCGGGCGGCGCAGCCCGAACTGCCACGAGCGCACCACGCGGCCGCCCAGATGCGCGCAGTAGACCGCGGCGAGCACGAAGCCCACGTCCTGCACAACGGTGTCCGCGATCGACAGGCCGGGCGGCAGATTGCCGCCCGAGATCTTCGTCCCGAACAGGATCTCCGCGATGACGTCGACCACGAGCCCGCCCACCAGGGCGAGCAGAAGGCCGGCGAGCAGCGCCACCGGCGCCGTCCACGGCGGCCAGGTGGGGCTGGGGGAGCGCGTCGGATCGCCCTCGGGAGGCTCACCCGCCGGCGGCGGCACCGGTGCCCCGAATGACCCATTCGGGGCAGGCGCGAGCTCGGCGCCCCACGTGGCTGAGTCCTGCACCTGACGCTCCTCCATCTCAGGCCACCCAATGCCAGGTGGCGAACTGGGCGACGAACAGCGCCATCAGCGCCCCCGACGCCACGAGCGCCGGTCGCTGCGCGCGCGGATGTTCGCTCAGCCACATCGCCAGCCAGATGCCGAGCGGGAACAGCACCACGAGGAAGCGCGGCAGCGACATCAGCGGCTGCGAGCTCACCGGGTCCGACAGCGGCAGCGCCAGGGCAACCAGCACGTAGACGCCATAGGCCAGCGGCAGCCTGCGCAAAACCCCGATCGTGGCCGGCACAGCAGCCAGCAGGAACGCGAACAGCATCAGGTTGTGCGCCGCCGCCACAGACGGGCTGCCGGTGCCCGCCGGGAAGTACACGTGCCGGCTCTGAAACGACAGCAGTTGCCGAGCGCCCTCGAATGCCGCCTTCAACCCGTCCCAGACGCCCAGGTAGGGCCCAGCGAAGCTCCGACCCCAGGCGTTCTGCGCGCGCAGCGGCGCCAGCGGATCTCCCCCCGCGAACCCCAGGTAGGCGCCGTAGACGATCGCGCCGGCGGGCACGAGCGCCAGCCACAGCACGTCACGCCGCAGGCGGTAGCGCGGGCGCGCCCAGACCGGCACTCGCAGCCGCGAGTGGCCGGCGCGCGGCATCTCCGGGGCGCGGTCCTCGCGCGGCCCATACAGGTAGATCATCAGCGCCGGCAGCAGGAGCACCAGGCCGGTGCTGCGCGTGGCCGCGGCGAGCGCTCCGAGCACGCCGACCCACATCCAACGCCCGTGACGGGCGCTCCAGAACAGACCCACCGACAGTGCGAGGTACAGCGACTCGGAGTAGACGGCCGAGAAGAAGAAGGCCATCGGCGCGAACGCCGTGAAGAGCACCGCCAGGCGCGCGGCCTCGGCGACGCGACCGTCGGCGAGCGAGGCCCGCGCCCCTCGCAGCAGCTCGAGCGTGGTCAGACGGTGGATCCCGTACAGCGCCAGCGCCAGCGCCGCCACCGACAGCAGCACGCCGGCGAGCACCGGCGGCACCCCGAACCAGTCGATCGTCCTGATGCCCAGCGGATACAGCGGGAAGAACGCCGCGCGCGAGGATGTGTAGGCGCCGAGTTCCGGACGGTAGCCATAGTGGGCGATCACCAGGTACCAGGCGGCGTCCCAGCGCGCGGCCGGAGCCGCCAGCAGGTTGCCCAGCCAGCCAAAGCCCCTGGTCACGCCGGGCGGATCGAAGGCTTTGCGCTCGGGGCCGAAGCCGAAGGCGAGGACGGTGCCCACGCCGGCCGCCCACACGAGCAGGCGCGAGCTCCACAGGGCGCGCCAGGTGTCGCGCACGGCGGCGATCCGCGCGGGGTCCTCCCGCAGGCGGGTCCACCAGCCCGGCGCCGAGGCGCCGATCAGCTCGCCCGGGTCCTCGAGTGCTGCCAGCTCGGCCGTGTCGGAGTTCATAGCGCTCGCACCGAGCGTAGAGATCGCCGCGGTTGCAGGCGGCAGGAAATCACACGACGCACGGTAATCTCGTCTCTCGCGCATGTCTCGACAAGCACGAAAGCGCCGTCGCACTCGCGGCACCGGCAAGCGGGCGCTGTTCGTCGGCGTGGGCGCCCTGGCCGTGACGCTCGTCGTCGGCGCGATCGGAGCGGTCGGCTACGTCCTGCACGTCGCCAATGGCACACCGAACCTCGCCTCGCGACACGCGACCATCGGCGGAGGCACCTCGGAGGTGTACGCCGCCAACGGCGCGCGCCTGGGCGCCATCCAGTCCGACGAACTGCGCACGCCCGTCGGCTGGAGCGAGATCCCCGCCAATCTGAAGAACGCGACCATCGCGATCGAGGACCAGCGCTTCTACAAAGACGACGGCATCGACCCGACCGGCATCTTCCGCGCCGCCGTCAGCGACCTGACGCACGGCCAGGCGCTGCAGGGCGCCTCGACGATCACCATGCAGCTCGTGCGCAACCTCTACCTGGGCGGAGACGAGCACACGCTCAGGCAGAAGATCGCGGAGGCCAAGCTCGCGCTCGAATACAACGAACACCACAGCAAGCACGAAATCCTGAACAGCTACCTCAACGACGTCCCGTACAGCACCGTCGGGGGGCAGACGACGATCGGCGTTCAGGCCGCGTCGCGCATCCTCTTCGACAAGCCCGTCTCAGATCTGGACCTCGAGCAGTCGGCGCTGCTCGCCGGCCTGCCGCAGGCGCCCTCGCAGTACAACCCCCTCCTGTATCCCGCCGCCGCCAGGGAACGGCGCAACGAGGTGCTCGCCAAGATGGCCGAACTGCACTACATCAGCAAGGCGCTCGCGAAGCAGACGGAGCGCGCGCCGTTGGAGACACACCGCGGCTACTACTACTCCGAAGTGATCGAAAAGTTCTTCTTCGAATACGTCCGCCAGCAGCTGATCGAACGCTACGGCGCCAAAACGGTCGAACACGGCGGGCTGAAGGTGTACACGACGCTCGACCTCAACATGCAGCGCCTCGCGCACAACGCAATTGCGGAAATACTCGACGAGCCCGGAGACCCCGCCTCGGCGATCGTCACGCTCAACCCGCACAACGGCGACATCGAAGCGATGGCCGAGTCCGAGAGCTACGAGCAGTCGCAGTACAACCTCGCCGCCGACGGTCACCGCCAGCCGGGCTCGACGTTCAAGGCGATCGATCTGGCCGACGCGCTCACGCGGGGAGTGGACCCCTACACGACGTACTACTTCTCGCACACGCTGGAGCCGGGCTGGCTGCCCGAAGAACCGAACTACAAAGTGCAGACCTTCGAGGGCACCTCGCTGAACAAGTCGATCAACCTCGTCCAGGCGACGCTGACCTCCGACAACACCGTCTTTGCGCAGCTCGCCGCCGACCTCGGCGAGGAAACGATCACCCACACCGCCTATGAGATGGGGGTCAAAGAGCATCTGCTCGGCAACCCCGCCCAGGCACTCGGCGGCCTCGAAGTGGGCGTGACGCCGCTGGAAATGGCAGACGTCTATGCGACGCTCGCCGACGGCGGCTGGCGCAACACCCCGATTGCGATCACCAAGGTCGTATTCCCAGACGGGACTGTCGACGAAAACTGGGGCAAGCCACACCGGGTAAAGGTGCTCGGCGAAGCCGTCACCGCCGTTGAGACGAGCATCCTCCACGAAAACGTCGAGGAGGGGACGGCGACCCGCTCGGCGATCGACTGCCCGACGGCTGCCAAGACGGGCACGACAGAAAACCTGGTCGACGCGTGGCTGGACGGCTACACCCCAAATTACGCGACGGCCGTGTGGATGGGATACCCCAACAAAGACGTGCCGATGACCGACGTCCACGGCGAGCCCCAGCAGGGCGGTTACCTGCCCGCGGAAATCTGGCACGACTACATGGCCGCCGTCACGGAAGGCCAGGCGTGCACCGAATTCCCACCCTCCAAGGAAGCGATCTCCTACAAACCGTTCTACGGCAAGTACGCGACGACCGGCGAGCAGGAGGCAGCCCAGGCCGCCGAACAGTTCACCGAACGCCCGTCGGTCAAACCGACGAACCGCAAGCGGGGCGCTCACGCCACAGAACCGGGCGCCGCCAACCCCACCGCGCCGGCGGAACCGACCAAATCGCAGGCTCCCACGCAGGCGCCGACTGGGCCGATCGTCCCTCCGACCGCGCACGAACCACCACCACAGCAAACGGGTGGAGCGCCGGCCGGCTGACGCTTTCGACGGCGAGGAGGCCCCTTCGCGGCCCCGGCGCTGGTAGTTTGAGTCTCGATAAAGGCAAAGACGAACGGTCGGCCGCGCAGCGCGGCGACCAGATGGGGTACCGCGTGGCGAAGGAGGACAAGGTTGAATTCGAGGGCGAGGTGATCGAGGCCCTGCCCAACGCGATGTTCCGCGTGAAGCTGGACAACGACCACGTCGTGCTCGGGCACGTGGCGGGCAAGATGCGCCGCTTCCGGATCCGCATCCTGCCCGGCGATCGCGTGCGCTGCGAGCTCTCGCCGTATGACCTCGACCGCGCGCGAATCGTCTACCGGCACCGCTGACACCGGCATCGCTGAGCGCTCACTGATCGAATCGATCGCGGCGGAGCTGAACAGCTCGCGGCGGTCCTCGAGGCTCGTGCGGGGAATCGGTGACGACGCCGCCGTGGTGCGTGCGCGCGCGATCTGCGTGACGTCGGTGGACGCGATGATCGAGGGCGTCCACTTCCGTCTGGACGACGGCTGGGCGAGCGCCGAGGAGGTCGGGCATCGCGCGCTGGCGGGCGCGCTGTCGGACCTGGCCGCCATGGGGGCGGACGCGGGCGAGGCGTACCTGGTGCTGGGTCTACCCGCCGGCTTCGGCGAGCAGCGCGCGCTGGATCTCGTGCGGGGCGCCGACGCTCTGGCCACGGCGACGGGCGCGGCGATCGCCGGTGGCGACGTGGTGCGGGCGCCCGCGCTCACCGTCGCGATCACAGCGGTCGGCTGGGCCGACAGCGCCCAGGAGCTCGTCGGGCGCGACGGAGCGCGCGCGGGAGACCTGCTCGGCGTGACCGGCAGGCTGGGAGCAGCCGGAGCCGCCCTGGCGGTGCTCGCCGGTCGCGCGGACGTCTCCACGCGGGGCGCCCAGGCCGCGCTCGCCCGCGCCCGCCATCCGCTGCCGCGCCTGCGGGAGGGTCGCGCGCTGGCCGCTGCGGGCGTGCACGCGATGATCGACCTCTCCGACGGGCTCGCCACCGACGCCGCTCACATCGCCCGTGCCAGCGGGGTCCACCTGCACGTCGAGCTGGAGAAGCTGCCGCTCGACGAGGGCGTGGCGCAGGTCGCAGGGAAGCTCGGAGAGCCCGCCTGGCGGCTCGCGGCGGGAGCGGGCGAAGACTACGAGCTGTGCTTCTGCGCCGCCGCCGAGGATCGGGAACGGATCGAGCGCGCGCTGCGCGAGCTCGGCGAGATCGCCGTCACGTGGATCGGCGAGGCCCGAGAGGGGCCGGCCGGCGTGACCCTGTCAGACGACCGGGGAGACGCTGTGCGGATCGAGGGATACGAGCACGCTGTCTAGCGGGCGGGCGACGGCGTGCGTGTGGAGTGCGCTCGGCTGAGCTTCGATCGGGTGCGGGATGCCTCCTCCGGGCAGCTCGCGCGCGGCGCCCTCGGGAACGGTGCGCGTGAGTCGCGCGTACACGAGCAGGCGTTTGGCGGCGCTGAACACGGGCGTGCACGCGGACAGCACCAGGCGCGTGTAGCCGACTTCGGAGACGGCTGCGGGGACGTCGTTGGGCGAGACGACCCGCTGGCCGGTGACCGTGTAGGTGAACTGCGCGTAGGGCATCTTCAGCACGATGTGGTTGCCGGGTTTCAGGAAGTTGATTTCGCGGAACGGCGCCAGCCAGGTCGTGCGGTGACCGGCGATCGCGGTCGTCCCCGGGACGCCGGGGAAGTGGGTTTCCCTGTAGATGCCCGGGCCCTTGATCAGGTCTCCGGTGTCCGTGCCGTCGACGACGATGTAGCTGGCGTCCACCCGCGGGATCCAGATGCGCCCGATCGGGGCGCCGTTGGGCGTGTGGCGCTGGGCCTGGCTGGCGAGGTACTGGATGCGGCTGCGCTCGTCTGAGAGGCTGGCGAGGGCTTGGCGCTGCACCGGCGTAGGCACGGCGCGTTCCGCCGTGCGCAGCTCCCCGCTCAGGTGGTCCTGTTCCAGCAGCGAGTACAGCGCGGTGATCGGCTCCTGCCACACGAGCGTGACGACCGCGTCCAGCAGCGCCAGCGCGCCGAGGACGATCAGCACCACCGCGGCGACACGCAGCGCCCGCGCGGCGGCGGGCCGGCGATCCCCCGTGCTCGGTAGGCCTCCGGCGGGCGATGGAGTGAGTTGGAGCTCTGACACCGCCCCCTCATAGTCGCAGAGCGGACTCCGTACCGCCAAGCGATCCTGGACCGGCGTAGGACATGGGCCCGCGGATGGTGACCTCGAGCGGCGCGCCGCTCTGAGTCACGGGGAGCTCCGGCGCGGCCCTGACGGCGAGCATCGCTGCCGCGGCGGCGCAGCCGAAGGCCACGCTCCACAGCAGCCCCGCCCAGAAGCCCACGTATCCGCCGGCCAGCAACAGCACGCCCGTCCACGCCACCTGGCCGGCCCCGAGCCCGAGCTGGCCCGCGTAGGAGAGGATCAGCAGCGCGAGCGGCAGCACGCCGAGCGCGACCAGCGCGAGCGAGGCGATCCGACGTGAGCGCCCGCCGAGCCCGACGGCGTCCGGCGAGACGATCGCCAGCCACAGGTGGACGGCCGGGACGGCCAACAGCGCGGTCAGCGGGTTGCCCAGCCACGTGAGGAACGCCAGCGGGATCGCCACCAGCACGATCGACAGGCCGGCCGCCTCCGGGGCCGCCGGCGCGCTCCAGCCCAGGCGCCGCATGAGCGCGCCCCACAACAGCCAGGCGAGCGCGAACGTCAACGCGACCGCCACGAGAGCGGTGATGGCCGTCCCGTTCAGCGTGAGCGCCGCCGGGGGCACCGGCCCCAACGGCGCCGCGCCGAGCACGCCCAGCAATCCGAGCACCCAGGCCAGCAGCGCGCAGCTGAAGAACGGCAGCGCGCAGCTGAGCGTCCACAGGACCAGGCGCCCGACCGGCAGGCCCCGACGCCGGGCGCGTGCGAGCCCGTCCATGGCCGCGACGAGCGACGGCAGCAGGAGCGTGAGCACGAGCAGCCGCAGGACCCACATGGGCAGCGTCTTGTGCGACAGCACGAGGCCCGTCTGCATCGCCGGGGAGACGCTGGGCGAGGTGTCGAGCGCGTCGACGGCGCTCAGCACCGCGCGACCGAAGCCTTCCAGGCGTTCCATGCTCACGCCGTCGCGGGCGGCGGGGCCCCGTTCTCCGGAGACCTGGACGAGCACGGCCGGCACGCCGGAGGCGTTCAGCACCGCCTGTTCGCCGAGCGCCATCGGGAAGACGAGGTGCGCGAGCTGGGCGGACATGCTGGGGGCGCCGGCGTTGACGCCGGCCTCCTGCCCGATCGCTTCGTCGACGGTTCTCTGGAGCTGCAGCGGAGCGGAGCCCAGCCCGTCCGAGAAGGGCACCACGAACGGACGGTGGACGCTCGTGCCGGCAAGGTCGCCCAACACGATCGCCGCGTCGAAGGGCTCGTGCAGCTCCGAGGCCAGCTCCGCGGCGCCGGCGTTGCCGCCGCTGCCGCCGCTCGTGGAGGCCAGCACGATCGTGCGCTTGGTCTCGCGCGTGGCGAACACGCGCGCCAGCTCCAGCAGCGCTGCGGTCCCCGACAGCTCGGCCCGCGAGCCCTGCCCGGCGGCGTCACGGTGGGCGACGATCAGGATCGCCGGCGCGCCGGTCGATCCCGCTCGCTGGGCGACGACGTTGGTCAGAGACCTTTCGCCGTCGATCGTCTGGGCGTCGAAGCGATACGTGTGGACGGAGAAGCCGCCGCCGTTCGTCCCGCCCAGCCCTTGGAGCGTGCTCTCCACATGCCGTGCCAGGCCTCGATCGCCGCTGCTGCCCGGCCTGCGCTGCGGGAAGTGGGCGGCCATGGACCTCAGTTCGGCGAATGCGGGCGCGCCTTCGAACGCGTCGGGGGCGAGTGTCGAGCTGAGGGCCCCCGGCCGGGACCCGAGCGAGAAGGCGGCTATCGCAAGCGCGAACAGGAACGGCACGAAGGCTGCTCGGTACAGGCGCCCGTTGAGCATCCGTAGACCATAACCAGCGGATCGGCTCCGCGTGTGGGCTGGGCGCAGTCACGGCCCGCACGCGCACCGGCGGGTCCGGGCGCCCGTTTAGGTATCGTGCCGCCGCGTGCTCCAGCCCGTAGCCGTTGCCAATAAGACACTCTCCGACTACACGCACATCTGCGGGCGGGAGCTGATCGCGGAAATCCGCGAGCTGGCTGAGCCGCTGCAGGGCAAGCGCGTGGTGCACATCTCCGCGACCGCCTTCGGCGGCGGCGTCTCGGAGATCCTTTACACGCTGGTGCCGCTGATGCGCGACGTGGGCCTGGACTGCGAGTGGCAGGTGATCTACGGGCGCGAAGAGTTCTTCAACGCGACCAAGCTCATGCACAACGCGCTCCAGGGCGCGCCGCAGGACCTCGACGAGGAGCAGTGGGCCACGTGGCTGCGCTACAACGAGATGAACGCCGGTGAGCTGACCGGCGGCTGGGACGTGTGCCTGGTGCACGACCCGCAGCCGGCGGCGCTGTGCCAGCTGGTGCCGGAGAAGGCCAAGGGCTGGGTGTGGCGCTGCCACATCGACGTCTCCACGCCGAACCCGGACACGATCGCCCGGCTGCTGCCCTACATCCAGGAGTACCCGCAGTCGCTGTTCCACATGCAGGCGTACGTTCCCGAGGGGATGAAGGGCCACGTCAACGTGGTGCCGCCGGCGATCGACCCGTTGACGCCGAAGAACATGGCGCTCTCGCCGGAAGACGGCGCGTTCGTGTGCGCGCAGTTCGGGATCGACGTCGATCGGCCGCTGATCTGCCAGGTCTCGCGCTTCGACCCGTGGAAGGACCCGCTGGGGGTGATCGACGCGTACCACCTCCTGAAGGAGTCGATGCCGGAGGTGCAGCTGGCGCTGGTGGGCTCGATGGCCAGCGACGACCCGGAGGGCTGGGACTACTTCAACGCCACCGTCGCGCACGCGGACGGCGACTCCGACATTCACATCCTCAACAACTTCAACAACGTCGGCGCGATCGAGGTCAACGCGTTCCAGTCGCACGCGGACGTGCTGATCCAGAAGTCCACCCGCGAGGGCTTCGGCCTGACGGTCTCCGAGGCGATCTGGAAGGCGCGCCCGTTCGTGGGCGGCAACGTCGGCGGGATCCCGCTGCAGATCGAGGACGGCGTCACCGGCTTCCTGGTCTCCAGCCCCGAGCAGTGCGCCGAGCGCACGCTCGAGTTCCTGCGCGACCCGGAGCTCGGCCGCAGCCTGGGCAGGCGTGGCAAGGAGCACGTCCGCGAGCACTTCCTCACGCCGCGCTATCTGCGCGACTATCTGAAGATCTTCAACGAGCTAGCCGAGGCATGACCGGCGAGCCGGCACAGCGGGTTCCGCTGGTGCTGGTGAGCAATCGTGGGCCGGTGACGTTCCAGGCCGACGGCGAGGTCCAGCGCGGCTCCGGCGGTCTGGTCACGGCGCTGACCGGGCTTGCGTCGCACCGCGACGTGATCTGGATCGCCTCGGCGATGAGCGAGCAGGACGCGGAGGTCTCGCGCGAGCACGACGGGCGCGCGTTCCCGGTGCGCTCGCCAGCGGGGGGCGAGTACCACGTGCGCCTGGTGGTCAGCGACCCGGACGCGTACGACCGCTTCTACAACGTGTTCGCGAACCCGATGCTGTGGTTCATCCAGCACTACCTGTGGGACCTGTCCAACGCGCCGGACATCCGCCGCGAGGAGGTGGAAGCGTTCGAGTTCGGCTACAACGTCGTCAACGAGGACTTGGCGCGGGCGGTGGTCGAGCAGCTCGAGGGCGCGGAGGAGCCGGTGGTGATGGTGCACGACTACCACCTGTACACGCTGCCCGATCTGGTGCGCCGCGCGCGGCCGGACGTGTTCCTGCACCACTTCATCCACATTCCGTGGACCCAGCCGGATGCGTGGCGGGTGCTGCCCACGCGGATTCGCGAGGAGATCTACACGGGTCTGCTGGCCAACGACATCATCGGCTTCCACACGCGCTCCTACAGGCACAACTTCCTGCAGTGCTGCCGCGATCTGATGGAGCTGGAGGTGGACTTCGAGCGCGGCGTGGTGCAGTTTGGAGAGCGGGAGGTGTGGGTGCGCGCGTACCCGCTGCCGATCGACCACGAGGCGACCCGGCAGATCGCCCAGAGCGCCCGCGTGAAGGAGTTCGAGGAGCAGCTGCTGCGCCGCCGGCGCGACTTCCTGATCCTGAGGGTCGATCGCGCGGACCTGAGCAAGAACGTGCTGCGCGGCTTCTCGGCGTTCGACCTGTTCCTGGAGGAGCACCCCGAGTTCACCGAGCGCGTGACGTTCATCGCGCAGCTGATGCCCTCGCGTACGGACGTGCCTCAGTACGCGGAGTACCTGGAGCGGATCGAGGCGCTGGTGGCGGTCGTCAACCACCGCCACGGGACACCCGACTGGATGCCGATCCAGCTGAAGCTGCGCGACGACCTCGAGGAGGCGGTGGCCGCGTACAAGCACTACGACGTGCTGCTGGTGAACGCGATGTTCGACGGCATGAACCTCGTCGCCAAGGAGGGGCCGATCGTCAACGAGCACGAGGGCGTGTCGATCCTCTCGGAGAACACCGGCGCCCACGAGGAGCTCGGGGAGTACGCGCTGTCGGTGAACCCGTTCGACATCCAGGAGCTCGCCAACTCCATCTACGCCGCGCTGACGATGGACCCGCGCGAGCGCCGGCGGCGCGCGCAGGGGCTCGCGCAGATCGTCACCCAGCGCGATCCCGGCGACTGGATCGACGAGCAGCTGGCGGACATCCGCGCGAAGGCCCGCTCGCAGTAGCGGAGAGCCACGCCGGATCCGGCGTGGCCAGAACGGCCGCATGCGGCCGTTCTCAGGGACCGCACATGTGCGGTCCCACCGGGAAGTGCATGCACTTCCCGGCCTGGTGGCGCATGCGCCACCAGGAACGACAGCCACAACACGCTAGTCTTTGCGGCCGACGCACATGACGCTACCCGCACCCACATACGATCTCGTGCTGCTGCTCGACACACAGGCGGAGGACGACGCGCGGGCGAAGATCCTCGCCGACGTCCGTGCCGCGATCGAGGCGCAGGGAGAGCTGCTGCGCCACGACGAGTGGGGCGAGCGGGCGCTGAGCTACCCGATCGAGAAAAAGACGAGCGCCGTGTATCACCTGCTGCAGTTCCACGCGGGAACCACCGAGCTGCTGGACGGCCTCGATCGGACGCTGCTGATCACGGACGGCGTGCTTCGCTTCCGCATCATCAAGCTGAAGCCGGGCGTGCCGGACGCGCCCGACATGGGTTCGGCGCCCGCGGTCGCCCGACCCGCCGACACGGACACGGCGCCGGACGCGCCGCCGGCCGTCGAGGCCGAGGTCGCGCTCGGCGAGCCGGCGTAGTCGTCTCGCGCTCGACATCACGTCGCGCGTCGCTTATGCAATGGCGGCGAGCGTAATAACATCGCCCAATGGGCTGGGCAGAGGCTGAGGACATGACGGACCGCTCCACCACCAGGACGGACGTGCTGCGCGCGTCTCCGCCGATGTTCGACTCGCGGGTGCTGGACGCCCTGTCGCGAGTCCATCCGGCTGTGCCCGTGGTCATCTTCCTGCCGGCGATCGTCGCCCTGTTCGCGTGGGCGCTCTCGGGTGTCAGCGTGCTCGTGGCGGTGGGCCTGGTCGTGGGCGGCTACGCGCTGTGGACGCTGTTCGAGTACTGGCTGCACCGGCTCGTGTTCCACTTCGAGCCGGAGAACGGGTTCGGCGCCCGCCTGCACTGGATCATCCACGGGGTCCACCACGACCATCCCAACGACCCGCTGCGACTGGTGATGCCGCCCGCCGTGAGCGTGCCGCTGGGCGCGGTGGTGTTCGGGATCGTCTATGTGATCTTCGGCTCCAGCTACGCGCCCGCGATCGGCGCTGGCTTCTTCACCGGCTACCTGGTGTACGACCTGACGCACTACTACCTGCACCACTTCCGGCCTCGCGGGCGGCTGGGCAGGGCGCTGCGCGAGCGGCACATGCGCCACCACTTCCAGGACGACACCCGCGGCTTCGGGATCAGCGCGCCCTACTGGGACGAGGTGTTCCGCACCTCTCCCCGCGTGAAGCGATCTTCGCAATGAGCGGGATCGGAGCCCGGCCCACCCGTCCGCGCGAGAGTCCCGCCCGCGGCCGGCTCTAGACTCGGGGCTCCAGTTCGACGAGAGATCGGCTCCTGCGCACGCCGCGGGAGCGACAAGCTGAAAGGAAGGCAGCCATGGCCGCCAGCAACATCAACCGGGTCGTGCTGACCGGAAACCTGACCGCAGACCCGGAGCTGCGCTCGCTCCCGAGCGGCAACTCCGTGTGCAAGCTGCGCGTCGCCTGCAACACCAGGCGCAAGAACGGAAGCACGGGCGAATGGGAGGACAAGCCCAACTACTTCAACGTCACCGTGTGGGGCGCCCAGGGCGAGAACGCCGCCCGTTACCTGTCCAAGGGACGCCCGGTGGCGATCGACGGGCGCCTCGAGTGGCGCGAGTGGGAGACCCAGGAGGGCGCAAAACGTCAGGACATCGATATCATTGCCGACTCGGTGCAGTTCCTGGGCTCGCGTGAAGAGGGCTCTGGCGGAGGAGGCTTCTCAGGAAACGGGGCCTCCAAGGGCAGCGACGTTCCCGTAGACGAAGGGGATTTCCAGCCCGCACCGGTCGCCGGCGCCGCCGGTGACGACGATATTCCGTTCTAGCCAGTACAGCGAGGTCCTTGTGTTCGTAGCCCCAGCCATGCCCCAGCAGCACCGCCCCAGCGAGCAGGCGAGCTGATGGCCAAGGCACGCGGTCGCGGCAAGCCGGTGCGCCGGCGAGACAAGAAGGGCGGCCCCGGCAGCGGGCGGCGCAAGCCATGCCAGCACTGCCGCGACAAGATCGACCAGGTCGACTACAAGGACGTGGCCTCGCTGCGGAAGTTCATCTCCGAGAAGGGCAAGATCCGCTCGCGGAGGATCACAGGCTCCTGCCGCCGCCACCAGGTGCAGATCGCACGCGCGGTCAAGCGCGCACGTGAGCTGGCACTGCTGCCCTACGTCAACGAGGGCGGCCGCGAGGACAGCCCCGGCGGTCGTCGCGAGCGCGGCGACCGCGATCGGGAACGCTAGGCGACGATGCCGGAAGCGATTCTCCTCAAGGACGTCGACACGCTCGGCGAGCAGGGCAACGTGGTGGACGTCTCCAAGGGCTACCTGCGCAACTACCTGATGCCCCGCAAGCTGGCCCAGCCGGCGACGAAGGGTGCCATCGAAACGATTCGCCAGCGCCAGGCGGCAGCGGAGCGGGCCGCTCGCGAGGCTGTCGAGCGGGCGCAGGAGAACGTCAACCTGCTCAACCGCACCGTCCTGACGATCCCCCAGCAGGCAGGCGCGGACGGGCGGCTGTTCGGGTCGGTGACCGCTCAGGACATCGCCGGCGCGATCCGCGAAGCGCGCGGGCTGCGAATCGACAAACGCAACGTGCACCTGCCGGAACCGATCAAGAACGTCGGTACCTACATGGTCGTGGTCGAGGTGGTCGAGAACGTGACCGCCACTATCAAGACCATGATCGTCGCCAAGAAATAGCGCAGCGCTCCGCACGTGATTCGATCGTTCCCGGCCGCTTCGCGGCGGGGGACCGAGTCGCCTCACGTGCTCCGCTTGGCCTAGGACTGCTGCACCGCGCGTAGCGGGTCCGTCCTTGCTTGATGCGAACATTTGTTCGTGCTTGGTCCCGATCAGGTTTTACTTTCGCGATTTGCGGGATCCCGTTCCGGGTCGGGGCCGGCGCGACCTAGACTCGGCACCGCTATGCCCATAATCGACAGTCCTCGAGCCAACGGCTCCTCGGGCGCCTCTGCTGGCGTGATCACTCCTCCGCACAACCTCGACGCGGAGCAGTCGGTGCTTGGGGCGATCCTGCTTTCTGACCGCTCGCTGTATGCGTTGGTGATCGAAGAGGGGCTGCGGCCCGACGACTTCTATCGCGAGCGCCACGGCACCGTGTACGAGGCGATGCTCGCGCTGTACAACGAAAGCGAACCGGTGGACGTGCTCACCGTCGTCGACCGCCTGCGCCAGACGGGCAAGCTCGATGGCGTCGGCGGTCCGGCTACGGTCGACGAACTCACAGGTGTCGTGCCGGCTGCCGGGCACGCGCGCCGTTACGCGCAGATCGTGCGCGAGAACGCGCTGCTGCGGCGGCTGCTGCAGAGCACGTATGAGATCCAGGAGAGCGTGCTCAGCCACGACGCGGCGCCGCGCGAGCTGGTGGAGCAGGCGGAGAAGGCGATGCTGGAGGTGGCGCGCGACGATCGCCAGCAGGACTTCAGGGCGATCGAGGAGGTGCTGCACGAGGAGCTGGACAAGCTGCACCGCCTGTCGATGGAGGGCACCTCGCTGACCGGCACGCCCTCGGGCTTCAAAGACCTGGACGAGATCACCGGCGGCTTTCAGCCGGGCAACCTGATCATCATCGCCGCGCGCCCGGCGATGGGCAAGAGCGCGCTGGTGTGCAACATCGCCGAGAACGCCGCCGTCGAACACGGCAGGCCGGTGGCGCTGTTCTCGCTGGAGATGGCGGAGGCCGAGCTCGCGCAGCGGTTCGTCGCCTCCCAGGCCCGGATCAAGGGCGAGGAGCTGCGCAAGGGCCGCGTGGCCGAGCAGCGCTGGCCGAAGATCCTGAACGCCAGCCAGCGCCTCGCCGCCTCGCCGCTGTGGGTGGACGACTCCAGCGACGTGGGCATGCTGGAGATCCGCGCGAAGGCGCGCCGCCTGCACAGCCAGTGCGAGGGGGGGCTGGGGCTGATCATCATCGACTACCTGCAGCTGATGCGCACCGACAGCCGCTACGACAGCCGCGTCACCGCCGTGGGCGAGCTCAGCCGCGGGCTGAAGATCCTGGCGCGCGAGCTGGGCGTGCCGGTGATCGCGCTCTCGCAGCTGAGCCGCGCGGTGGAGACGCGCCCGGACAAGAAGCCGCAGCTGTCGGATCTGCGTGAGAGTGGGAACCTCGAGCAGGACTCGGATCTGGTGATGTTCATCTACCGCGACGAGTACTACAACGAGGACTCCGAGCGCCCCGGCGAGGCCGACCTGCTGATCGCCAAGCATCGCAACGGCGCCGTCGGCAAAGTCACGCTGACCTTCCAGAAGGAGTACCCGAAGTTCATGAACTACGCCGGTGAGCGCTACCAGTGAGCTGCCCGCTGGGCGTGTGCGACGGCAGCGGCTTCGTGATCGACGAGGCGACCAACACCGCCACGGACTGCGGGTGCCGACGGGGGCGCATCTCCGCGAGTCGTGCGGCCAGTCTCGAGGGACGGATCCCGAAGCTGTACAAGGGAGTCTCCTTCGATCGCCCACCCGTCCTGGGCATGCCGGACGCGATCGTCTCGGAGGTTCGCCGCTACGTGCGCAACCTGGACGCGCGGCTCGCCGAGGGGCGCGGGCTGTGGCTGACGGGAGACGTCGGCACGGGCAAGACCAGTCTCGCGATGATCGTCTCTGCGGCCGCCATCGACGCGGGGTACTCGGTGGCCATCTATTCGCTGCCGCGACTGCTCAACCTGATCCGCGATGAGATCGGCGCTGAAAACAGCCTGCTGGACCTACTCGACAGCCTCTCCTCGGTCGACTTGCTGCACATAGACGATCTGGGTGCGCAGCACACGACGCCGTGGCGCCTCGAGCAGCTGTACTCGATCGTCGACGCCCGCTATCAGGCCGGGCGGGCGATCGTGGCGACCACCAACCTGATGCCGGGCGAGCTTGCCGAACAGATGGGCCGGCGCATCATGACGACTGTCTCCGAGGGAGACACCGGACAGGCCAGCCGGGAGCGCAAGGTTGTCTCCGACGACTCCAGCGAGGTCGTGGGCAGGCGCATAGTCTCCCGCCTGGTTGAGATGTGCGGGGACCCGCTCCCGCTGTACGGCGAGGACAAGCGGACAGAGTTTCGCACCGAGTCGAGCTCCGCTCGTCCCTAAACTCCACTCGGCATGCCAGGCATAGTCATAGTGGGCGCCCAGTGGGGCGATGAGGGCAAGGGCAAGATCACCGATCTGCTCGCGGAGCACAGCGACGCGGTGGTGCGCTTCCAGGGCGGCAACAACGCCGGCCACACGATCGTGCGGGGAGAGCAGGAGTGGAAGCTGCACCTGATCCCCTCGGGCATCCTGTATCCCGGCAAGCGCTGCGTAATCGGAAACGGCGTGGTGATCGACCCGAAGGTGCTGATCGACGAGCTCGACGCGCTGCGGGCGCGGCGGGTGGACGTGAGTGGCCTGCGCATATCGGCCAACGCCCACCTGATCATGCCCTACCACCTGCTGCTTGACTCCGCCGGCGAGGCGAAGCTGGGGAGCCTGCAGATCGGCACCACGCGCAGGGGCATCGGCCCCTGTTATGCGGACAAGGCCGCGCGCCTGGGCATACGCGTTCAGGACCTGCTCGACGAGAAGATCCTGAAGAAGAAGATCGTGGCGGCGATGGAGCCCAAGCGCCTGTCGCTGCGGCCGTTCGAGAAGGACCCGGCACTCGACCTGCACACGATGACGGAGGAGTACCTGACGTACGGCCATCGCCTCGAGCAGCACATCGCGGACACCTCCAAGCTGATGTGGGAGATGCTGGACGAGGGAAAGACGGTGATCCTCGAGGGCGCCCAGGGCGCGATGCTGGACATCGACCACGGCACCTATCCGTTCGTCACCTCCTCCAACCCGCTGTCCGGAGCGGCGTGCGTCGGCACGGGCATCGGGCCAAAGGCGATCGACGAAATCTGGGGGATCTCCAAGGCGTACACCACGCGCGTGGGCGCAGGGCCGTTCCCGAGCGAGCTCCACGACGAGATGGGCGAGATGATCCGCCAGCGCGGCGGCGAGTTCGGCACCACGACCGGTCGCGCGCGGCGCACCGGCTGGCTCGACCTGGTCGCGCTGCGCTACGCCGCGCGCCTGAACACGCTGACGGCGCTGGTGATCACCAAGCTGGACGTGCTGTCCGGGCTGGATCGCATCCAGGTGTGCACGAGCTACCGCGGCGCTGACGGCGCTGAGTTCGAGGACTTCCCCTACCACCAGACGGTGCTCCACCACACGACCGCTGAGCTGACGGAGTTGCGCGGCTGGAAGGAGAGCCTCGGCGAGTGCCGCGCGCTTTCGGACCTGCCCGACGGCGCGCGCGAGTACCTCGACTTCATCGCCGAGCACGTGGGCGCGCCGGTGACGCTGATCGGCGTCGGTCCCGGCCGCGAGCAGACCGTGTGGACCGAGGCCGGACGGCAGACGATCGTCGCCGGCGGCGGGCTGCAGCAGCTGCGTTCCTAAGCTCCTCTTACGCATTTCGTAGACGCGGTTAAGGTGCGCTGCCGATGATCGGACGGTGCACTGGTTCAAGCTTCTGCGCCTGACCGGCGCGCTCGGCGTGACGGCTGCGCTCGGCACGGGGGTGGCGCAGGGCGCGACCGTCAGCGCCAACTGGGCCGGCTACGTTGCGCTGCCCGCGACCAGCGCCGGCTCGCCGTTCACGAGCGTCTCAGGCACGTGGCAGCAGCCGAAAGCGACGTGCAGCGCCGGTCGCCAGACCTACTCGGCGGTGTGGGTCGGGCTGGGCGGCTACAACACCGGCGCCAACGCCCTCGAGCAGATCGGCGCGGATGCCGACTGCTCGAGTTCCGGGAGCGCCACCTACAAGACCTGGTACGAGCTGCTCCCGGCCGCGCCCGTCAACCTGACGATGAAGGCGCACCCAGGTGATGAGATGTCCGCCTCGGTGACCGTCAAGGGCCACGACGTCACGCTGAGGATCCGGGACCTGACCACCGGCGGGCGCTTCACGATCACCAAGCGGGCGTCGAGCGTCGACAGATCCTCGGCGGAGTGGATCGTCGAGGCGCCATCGGTCTGTGTCAGCAGCGACTCCTGCCAGCCGCTGGCGCTGACCGACTTCGGCGACGTGCTCTTCTCGAGCGCCACCGCGACCGCGCGCTCCCACACGGGAGCGATCTCCGACCCCGACTGGTCCTCGACCGCGCTGGAACTGCAGCAGCGCGCCTTCACGGGCCTCGGCGTAGGGTCGGCCACGCGGACCACGCCCACGCGGACACTGATCGTCGCAACCCCCTCCGCACCCGCCGCCACGGGTGGAGCCTTCTCGGTCAGCTGGCAGGAAAACGCGATCCAGGTCGAACAGCCGAGCGCAGGCACGCTGCCCGGCTTCGGCGGTGGGCCCCCGTGAGTCGGCGGCGGTGTCCCGCGGCGCGCGTGAGCAGCGCGGTCCGGGCACGCGCGCCAACACGTGCCCGGACCGTCCGTCATCGCATGTGAGACCCCCTACAGACCGAAGGGCCCTCCCAACCCGCGGCTGGGCGGCCATGGGAACTGGTAGGCGCGGTAGGTGTTCACGCCTGCCGGGAACTCGGCGTTGAAGACGAGCGCTCCGGACGGGCTGAACTCCGAGAAGTAGGGCAGCGCTCCCCAGCCAACCACGAGGTTGCGCTCGGGTGTCGTCTGGGCATTGCCCTGCGACGCCGCCGAGAGCCCCTCGGGCTGGTCCTCGGAGGCGACGAGCGTGGCGACTTTCGTCCACGGGTCCAGCTTCACCGTGATCGCCCGGCTGTAGGGGAGCTCCGGCGTGCCAGACGACTCGTTGTCGAAGAACGTGTACGTGTCGTCACCCAACGCCTCCGGATCGTGCTGCCAGGCGAAGATCTCGCCCGCGCTGTCGAGGACCTGTCCCGACGCCGCCTGCAGCTTGAAGCTCGAGTCCTTGCCGCCGAGCTGCCAGATGGTGCTCCCCGTCTGCGGGCTGACCTCGTAAGTGGTCCAGGTGTCGCGCCCGTCGATCAGCAGGTTGCTGTTGGTGTCCACCTTGACCGCGTTGATGTGGAACCAGTCCCACGGCGTGCTCGCTGAGGCCGGCAGCGGCTGCTCACTCTGGCCGAACGGCACGTGGTCCTCGCTGTTCCACTGGAACAGCACCTTGCCCGTCGCGATGTCGATCTCCTGCACGACGCCGTTGATCACGGTCTGGTCGGCCGGTCCGCCGATCGAGGTGAGGTTCGCCGTTGCCGTCGTGTAGGAGAGGATCAGCGCCGTGTTCTGAGGGGTGATCAGGAACTCGTGGCCGTCGGCGCCGAGGCCATTGCCGGCGTTGACGGTGGCGATCTGCTGGTAGTGGTCGTTGTAGATGTAGTCGGTGCCGCTCGAGAGGCCACCCAGGCCTGTCCCCTGCCACCAGGTCAGGACCGGCTGGCCCTCATAGCTCTGGACCCGGAAGTCACTGGCCTCCTCGCCGGCGGGAACGGCCTTGAACCACACCACGTCGCCCTGGCTGTTGACGATCTCGGGGCCGTTCGCATAGGTGGTCGCATCGCCGTACGGCGAGACGAAGAAGTCCCCGCCCTGCGCGACGAACGGTGAGGACGTGAGAACGCTCACCGGTGGCGGAGCCGTCGGCGTCGCCGCCAGCGCGGAGCTCGCGCCGGTGAGCGCTATCGCTGCGGCTCCGATGACGATCGTCACGGCGCCGATGAGCATCTGGAGCCGTCGCTGCAACCCGCTACGGGGTGCGCTCGTGGACGTTAGCTGAAGCATTTCTGCCTTCCTTTTGTCGAGATTGACTGCGATGTGGAGGCCCCTCGATCGACCAGATCTCAGGACTCGCGAGGCACGCTAGAGCAGAATCTCCATAATTTCAACCAGATTTGTGATGATTGTTCACAGCGCCCTCCCAGGCACTGCTCGGTGGACGGTCGGCACAAACCTCATAATTTCGACTGGCTTGATTGCCTTTAGGCTCGCGGAGGGCCGAGCAACCACGAGCGAAGGGAGCAAGCCGTGCACAACCACCAGCAGCACACGGGACCCGGCTATGCCTCACCGCAGATCGCCGCAGAGCAGCCCCAGGAGCCGTTCATCTACGTCGCGGGCCTCTACGAGGGCACGGGAATCGACCGCCCCGACTTCATCGCGGTGATCGACGTCGACCCGGCCTCGCCGCAGTACGGACGGATCGTGCATCGGACGGACATGCCCAACGTGGGGGACGAGCTGCACCACTTCGGCTGGAACGCGTGCTCCTCGGCATGCCACTCGCAGCTGGCACGCGATTGCGATCGATCGCCAAGCGTCAGGCAGCGACGTCTGGAGCCAAGACGTAGATGCGCGCCTTGTCCGGCCCGAGATCGAGCGCCGCATAGATCACGTCTGGATCTAGATCCACATCACCGGGCCAAACGATCGTGCCCGTCTGCTCGTCTACCTTGACCTGCTCAAACAAAGCCTGGTCGCGCAGCGGCGAGAAGGCGGGGGTATCGAGCAGTGGCGTGATATCCACGTCGCGCACCTCGCCGTCGGCGAACACGATGCGGACCGTATGCTCGGGCCGCGCGATCACCGCGACCATCTCGGGGGCAATGGAAGGCTCCATGGCTATTGATCGTAGCGCCCGGTTGGGTGCAGATTGAGCTGGGCACGCTGCCAATCTGAGCGCAGTGCATCGCGGTGTCGCTCGCACCAGTTGCGGACGGCGGCAACCTTCGCTGGAGCGAGTTGGCCGTCGATGACATCGCCTGTGTCGATCGAGATACGCGCCATCTGGACGCCGGGACGACCGACGCGTCCGCCGTACACATGGACATGTGGAGGCGGGTGGTCGTTGAAGTAGAGCTTGACGACCAGACCGTCGAAGCTGGCGATTCTCGGCACACGACAAGCCTACGGTCGGACTGCGACGGTACTCGCGCTTCGCGACCAGCTTGCGCAACGTCCGAAGAAGTGGGCCGTCCGGGAATCGAACCCGGAACCTTGGGCTTAAGAGGCCCCTGCTCTGCCGGTTGAGCTAACGGCCCGCGAGTACGTCGGCCTGCTCGGCCGACTGGAACGACGACGATTCTACCCAAGCGCGCGAGAGCGCCGCCGGGTGGCTATTTTTTGGCGCTGGACGTTTTTGTGCTCGACGTGGACGTGGTTTTCGCTTCGGTGGCCTCGAGTTCGCCTTTGGAGTTCAGCTTGCCGGTGTAGGTTTTGCCGTTGGTCGTGGTCGTGTAGGTCTTTTCCCCGGTCGGATTGGCCTTGACTTCGGCCAGCTCGGCCTTCACGCGAGCGCGATCGGAGGCCGGCGCGAGGTTGACGGCCTTCTCGGAGGCGAGGTCGCCGATGCTGGTGTTGTGGGCTTTGTAGGCGTACTCCGCGAGCGCCGCATACAGGGCAGCGTCCGTCGGTTTGGCCGCGACGGCGATCTGCAGGACTTCGACCTCCTTCGACGGTTCGTTGAGCCCCGCTTCGCCGTAGACGCTCTCCATCAGCTGCGCCAGTTCGGTGTTCGGCTTGGGCGGGTTCAGGGCGACGTAGCTGCTCCACGCCTGAGCCACCTGCTTGAACAGTGCTTTGCCCTTGCTGGTCACTTCGCCGGCGCTCGTCGTATACGGTTCGTTGCCCGCTTCGTGGTAGAGGTTCTTCGCGAGGTTTTCCCACGCGCTCACGTCGGTGGGTTTCTCCTGCGTGAGCTTGCGGTACTTGGCGACTTCCTTCGCGTAGGTGGAGCCGCCGCCGCCTTCGCCTTCTTTGCCGATCGAGCTCAGCAGACCGCCGCCGCCGAAGCCGCCGCCGATTCCGAAGCCGACGAGGCCGACGCCCATCAGCAGCGCCAGGCCCGTGTAGATCACGCGCACCGTCCGACGACGGCCGCGGCCTCTCAGGTCGAACAGCATCAGCTCGACAGCCCTGGGTCTATGTGGTCGATCAGCTCTTGCACGGTCGGCTCCGCTGGGTCCTGCGTCGGTGGCGCCGGGCCCTCCGTGGGATGCCGGGTGCCTGCGTTGGTTGTGCTTCCCTCATCTTGGCGATCGAGATCTTTTCGAGCGACAAGCGTCGCAAGGAGGATACTCGCCTCGTAGAGCAGGTACAGCGGCACCGCCACCAGCACCATCGTGATCACTTCGCCGGGCAGCACCGCTGCGATGACCGCGCACGCGACAATCGCGTAGCGGCGCGCCTTGCGCAGCTGTCTGGGTGTGACGAGTCCCACGCGGGTCGCCCCGAGAATCGCGACGGGTACTTGGAAAACGAGCCCCATCGCCAGCAGGATCGTGGCGGCCAGTCGGTAGTACGGGCCTGCCTGCACGATCACGTTGAATTGTTCGGAGTTGAAGTTGACGAAGAAGTGCACCGCGGCCGGAAGCACCACGAAGTAGCCGAACGCGACGCCGATCGCGAACAGGACCGGGACGGCGCCCAGCAGCGGCATGGCGGCGCGTCTCTCATTCGGCTCGAGCGCCGGCAGCACGAAGCCGTACAGCTCATAGAGGATCACCGGCAGCGAGACGATCAGGGCGAAGTACAGCGCCACCGTGAGGGTGGTCGTGAACGGTTCGCCGACGCCGAGCGTCGCCGGCTTGTCTTCCGGCGCGCTGCGCGGGATCTTGGCGACGTCGGCCTTCAGCGCCGAGGCCAGCGATGAGAGCTGCGAGCGCGACGCGGCGGGCAGGCCACTGCTCGTGCCTGCGAGCACCCCGAGCGCCGCCTGCGTGTCGGCTGCGACTTTCAACAGGCCCTGCTGCGCCAGCGCGGCCTGACCGACGGTCCCGTTGCCCTTCAGCACCTGCTTCTTCGTCTGGCTGGTGAGCGGCTTGTTCATGACTTCCAACAGGACGTGGTTCTGCCACATGCAAACGCCGAAGGCGACCACCAGCACCGCCGCGCTGACGATCAGGCGCGTGCGCAGCTCTTCCAGATGGTCCACGAGGCTGAGTCGGTCCTCGTGACCGATCGTGCGGATCGCGCCAGCCATGCGACCAATGTACCCACCACCGCGACCGCTGCCGCCACCGGTGGCTAAAGGCACTAGCTCCACGCGTCGATGACGACTCAGAACGCTATGGAATCGGAGAAGGACCCAGACCTCGAGCGCCGCCCGACTGCCCCAGTCGGCAAGCCCGCGCACGCCGTCTACGGCGATCAGCACCAGGTGGCCGACGGCACGTGCTCACCGGCACAGCTGCACATCTGCTTCCACTGCGCAGGCGAGCTCGTGTATCCGCTGGACTGGTCCGAGGAGGGCCCGCGCCACTGGCGCATCGTCCTGCGCTGCCCCGAGTGCGAGTCCCGGCGCGAAGGCGTGTTCGACCAGACGGCCGTGGAACGTCTCGACGACGAGCTCGACCGCGGATCGAGCGCCCTGCTCGGCGATCTACGTCGCATGACGCATGCGAACATGTCCGAGGAAATCGAGTTCTTCATACGCGCGTTGGACGCCGAGCTGATCATGCCCAGCGACTTCTGAGTCGCGGGGGCTCAGCGATAACGCTCGACGACCGCGTCCGCGACCAGGCCGAGCAGCGCGGAGCGCCCGTTGGGGAGCATCCCCGGAAGCGCCGCCTTAGCCTCGGCGACCACCGCCAGCGCGCGCTCGCGCGCCTCCACCAGCGCACCGGTGGCGGCGATGCGCTCGCACAGCGCCTCCGCCTGTCGAGGCCCGCCCGCGCCCCCGAGCGAGGTGAGGTCGAACGCCGCGAGCTCCGGCTCGCGCTCGCGCGCGAGGATGAACGGCAGCGTGACGGTCCCGTCGAGCAGGTCTGTCCCGCGCGACTTGCCCGTCCGCTCGACCGGTCCTGAGACGTCCAGCACGTCGTCGAGCATCTGGAAGGCGAGGCCGATGCGGCGCGCGAACGCGCCGAGGGCGTCCGCGAGACCCCTCGAGGCCTCCACCGCCGTGAGCGCGCCGAGCCGGCAGGCGGCCTCGAACAGCGCCGCCGTCTTCAGCTCGCAGCGTCTGAGATAACGCTCGACCGCCACGTGCGAGGCGTAGGCGTCCTCGCGCTGCAGCAGCTCGCCTTCGGCGAGCGCGGAGCTGGCGTCCGACAGCGCCGACAGCTGCGCCACGTCGTCGTTTCGAGCGAGCTCGGCGAAGGCTCTCGAGAACAGCAGGTCGCCGGTCGCGACCGCCATCTGCCGGCCGGCGACAGCGGCTACCGTCGGGTGGCCACGGCGCAGCAGAGCGCCGTCGATCAGGTCGTCGTGCACGAGCGTCGCCGAGTGCACCAGCTCGACCGCCACAGCCGCTCGCACCAGGCGCTCGCCTCCCTCGGCGGTGTCCGGTGGACCACCGGCCGACTCGGCCGCCAGCACGACCAGGAGCGGGCGCAGCCGCTTGCCACCGGCGCTGACCATCGCGTTTGCGTGGGAGGCCAGCGGCGTGCCGGCTTCAGCCGTGACCTGCTCGAGGTGACGCTCGGTGCGCCTCATCCAGCCGCGCAGCCGCTCTCCGCCGCGTTCCATGATCGCGTCGAGGCCGTCCACCCCCGCGAAGCCGCCGGTAGCCGTGCCGCTCACCACGACCATCATGCCCGCTCCGTCGGCACGGTGCCTGCGTGGATCGACACGATCCCGCCGGCCGTGATCACGTAGGTGATGTCCGACAGGCCCGCCCGCTGCATCTCCGCCGCGAGCGCCGCGGGCGCGGGGAAGCGCTTGACCGAGTTCGGCAGGTAGTTGTAGGCGTCGGCGATCGCCGAGTCGGGCGGGCCATCGCGCAGGCGCGCGGAGACGCCCAGAACGGCGCCCGCCAGCAGGCCCAGCGCCGGGACGATCCGGTCGAACCACAGCCGGTAGAACAGCGACAGCGGCGGCCGCGTCGGGGTGGTGATCTCGAGTACCACCACGCGCCCGCCGGGGCGCACAACGCGCGTCATCTCGGCGAGCCCGCGGCTGAGGTCGTCGAAGTTGCGCGCGCCGAAGCCGACGGTCGCCGCATCGAAGGAGTCCGAGGCGTACGGCAGCGCCGTGGCGTCCGCCCACTCGAAGCGCGGACTGACGCCCGCGGAGGCGCGCGCGGCGACCTTCGCCCGCGCCCGGTCGAGCATCGCTTCGGCGAAGTCGGCGCCCACCACCTCGCCGTCCGGGCCGACTCGACCGGCGAGCTCGATCGCGAGATCGCCGGTGCCCGTGGCGACGTCGAGCACGTGGCTGCCCGGACCCACCAGCGCGAGATCCGCGGCACGTGCGCGCCAGCGGTGGTGAAGGCCGGCGGTCATCGCGGTGTTCAGTGGGTCATAGACGCCCGCGATGCGATCGAACATCGCACGCACCTGAGGAGCCTCCAGCGTTCCGGCGCCGCCTGGCGACCGAGCGGGCATGCCTGCGCTACTTGAGCGTGGACAGGAAGGCGACGACGGCCTTGAACTTTTTCGCCGGCAGGCTCTTGAACGAGGGCATCGGCGCGGTCGGGTTGACCAGGGTGCGCGCGATCCCGTCGGGCGGGAGCCGCGAGGCGATGTGGGTCAGGTCGGGACCCGGCCCCACGTTCCCGTTTTCGCCGATTTTGTGGCACGCCTCGCAGCCCGACTGCGCCACCACCTCGCGCCCTTCGTTCCACTCCGCGACCGCGGCTTTGCCGTTTTCCTGGACGGCTTTTGGCGTCGCGAGTTCCAAGGCGTCGGGGGTGCCAGCCGTCGCCCCGTTGTAGGTGAGGTACGCCATCGCGCAGATCACGATGATGCCCGTGATCGTCGCCACCGGCCGGCGCTCGGGCCGCCGCTCCGGCCCGCGGTCGTAGAACGGCAGCAGGAACAGCAGGATCATGAACAGCGTCGGCAGCCCGATCGTGGCGAGCTGAATGACTGCCGACACGCGGATGATCCGCAGGATGTCGAACAGGAAGAAGAAGTACCACTCGGGACGCGCGTCGTAGCTGGTGGTCGTCGGGTTGGCCTTGGCCCCCAGCTCCGCGCCGAGCACGAGCGACATGCCGATGATGACCGCCATCACGACGCAGGCCATCACCGAGTCCTTGGCCACCGCGTAGGGGAAGAACGGCTTGCCTTCCGCCTTCAGAGCCGCGTACTCGCGGAGGTACTCCTCCTTCTCGCGCTGGTTCATCGGGCGAGCACCGCCGGTCGCCTCGGGCCGGCTGCTATGCGGACGAGCACGGCCCTAGACCTCCGTCTCGCGCAGCTCTGAGCGCGTGTGGGATTTTTTCCACGGCGGGGCCGTGGTGCCGAGCTTCGCCACCAGGTACAGGTGGGCGCCGATCAGCGCCGCCAGCAGACCGGGGATCAAGAGCATGTGGATCGCGTAGAAGCGCGACAGCGTGGTCGCGCCGATTTCCGAGCCGCCGCGCAGGAAGTCCGAGAGGTAGGGCCCGATCAGCGGGCCGGTGCCGTTGATGTTGACGCCGACGATCGTCGCCCAGTAGGCGCGCTCGTCGAACGGCAGCAGATACCCGGTGAAGGACATCGCCATCGTCAGGATGAGCAGCACCACGCCGATCACCCAGTTCAGCTCTCGCGGGTACTTGTAGGCGCCGAAGAAGAACGTTCGTCCCATGTGCACGAACACCAGCACCACCATCACGCTGGCTCCCCATTTGTGCATGCCGCGCACGAACTGGCCGAGGAACACGTCGTTGGTGATGTAGCGGATCGATTCGTAGGCCCCGCCATTTGCGTCGGGGCGGTAGTACATCGCCAGGAAGACGCCTGTGACGGCCTGGTTGAGGAACGCGAACATCGTGGCCGAGCCGAGCGTGTAGAACCAGTTGGTGCCCTTGGGCACCTTGCGGAACATCATCCAGCGGGCGGCGCCGCTCAGCGAGGTGCGCTCGTCGACCCACGCGACGGTCGTGATCCCCGCCTGCTTGGCCTCCTCGAAGGGGCCGCCCTTGCCGTTGTCCTCGCTCGGGCGCGGCGGCGGCTCCTGCAGGGGTCCCGGCAGCGGGGGGGCGGGTAGGTTGGGCAGCTTGGGCACGGTCGGTCTCTCGCTCGCCTATTTCCGGGCGTCCGGTCGGGAGGGGTAGAGGTACTGCCCGATGCCGTCCAGCGGCTCGCCGGGGTCGCGCGGCGAGAACCGTCGCAGCTCGCTGTTGACGCTGAAGCGCGGGCCGACTTCCACGTTTTCGCCCGAAACACGCGTGTAGAAGCGGTCGAGCGGCCGCACGGGCGGGCCGGCGACGGGCTTGCCCAGCAGGTCGTAGACGCCGCCGTGGCAGGGGCAGATGAAGCGCTCGGCGGCGCTCACCCAGCGGACGGGGCAGCCGAGGTGCACGCAGCGATCGGAGATCGCGACGTAGGGCGTGTTGGCGTCGTAGACGTCGGTGTCGATTTCGGGGTTGTGCTTGCGCATGTACACGGTCGTCTTGCCCGCCTCGCCGATGCCGGGCGTGACCGTGAGGACGGTCGGGACGTAGTTGTTGTCGGTGAACTGGTCGACGGTCCCGACCGTTTCCCAGCGAATCGTGTTGCGCTCGAAGATCGGACCGAGGGCGAAGCCGAGGGCGGGCAGGGCGAACGAGGCGGCCGCCACCGCTCCCGCCGTGTGGGCCGTTCCGGTCATGAACCGCCGCCGTGTGATCGTCTCACCCTCGAATGCGCCGGGAATTCCCCGGTCGAGCGTGTACTTGGACTTGTGCTTATCGCGCTTGTCTGGCACCGCGCGCAAACAATACCGACGCGCGATTCAGTGCGCCGCCGAAACCGCCGTGGCGCTTGTGCGCATCGCCTCGATGGCGTCAGGGGCACCGGTCAGCACGAGCTCCTTCGCCCGGCTGTGGAGCTCGCTGGCGCCCCAGCCGACGGCGCGCGCTCCGGCGTCCCACACGGCGTCTGCCAGCCTGGCGCTACCGGCGCCCTGGGCGAGGGCGCTCAAGGTGATCGTGTCCGCCAGCTCGGCCACCGCGAGGGTGTCGCCGAGCTCCACCAGGCGAGCCAGCCCGATCGCGTACAGGCGATCGCCGGCCAGCAGGCGCAGATCGGCCTCCGGAACACGCACGACGCGCGGCTCGCCGTAGTGCAGGAGGTAGCCCTCGTAGATCGCCTCTACGAGCAGCTCGTAGTCCTCGCGCCTGCCGGCTGCCCGAGGCCCCTGTGCGGCGAGGGCCGCCGGACCGCTCGTGGCGCTCGCGCCTGCGTGGCCGTCGGGATGCGGGCTGGACTCCACGAGCGTCGCCATCAGACCGCCTCCGTCGAGCAGCAGCGCGCGCAGCCGCTCGACCGCACCATCGCCTGTTGGCTGGGGTGCAGTCATTGGCGCGCCGCCGCAGCCGGCAGGGACGCGAAGGCCTCGGCGGCGGCCTGGAGCGTGCGCTCGATGTGCTCGGCGGAGTGCGCCAGCGAGGGGAACCAGGCCTCGAACTGAGAGGGCGGCGCATACACGCCTCGCGCCAGCAGCTCGCGACACCAGGCTGCGTGGGCGGACTGATCGCAGGCCTGCGCGTCCGCGAAGCATCGCACCGGCGCCGCGCTGAAGAACACCGTCACGAGCCCCGGCACGCTGACGACCTGGACGGGATGACCGTCGGGCCCACACGCTGCAGCGGCCTCGCGCAGGCCGGCGGCGAGCCGCTCCGTCACGGCGCCCAGGCGCTCGTACGCCTGCGCGTCCAGCAGCTCCAGCGTCGCGATTCCGGCCGCCACCGCGACAGGATTGCCGGACAGGGTCCCCGCCTGGTAGACCTCGCCCACCGGTGCGAGCATCTGCATCAGCTCCGCGCGTCCGCCCACCGCCGCCGCCGGCAGTCCGCCGCCGATGACCTTGCCCAGGATCACCAGGTCCGCCTGGATACCCAGCAGCTCCTGAGCGCCGCCGCGGGCGACGCGAAAGCCGCTGATCACCTCGTCGAGCACCAGCAATGCCCCGTTCGCGTCGGCGCGCTCGCGCAGCAGCTCGAGGAACCCGTCTGCCGCCGGGACCAAACCCATGTTGGCGGGCAGCGGCTCCGCGAGGATTGCTGCGAGCTCGTGGCGCTCGGTGGCGGCGAGAAGCGCGTCCGGGTCGTTCCACGGCACGACGATCGTTCCCGCGGCTGCGCTCGCGGGCACGCCCGGGCTAGCCGGCAGCGCCTGCGTGGCCAGGCCGGAGCCGGCCTGCGCCAGCAGCCCGTCGGAGTGGCCGTGGTAGGCGCCGGCGAACTTCAGGATCGGCTCGCGTCCGCTGGCCGCGCGCGCGAGCCGGATGGCCGTCATCGCCGCCTCGGTGCCGGAGGAGGTCATGCGCAGCATCTCCACGCCCGGCACCCGCCGCTCGACCTCCTCGGCCAGCTCGACCTCCGCGGCGGTCGGCGCCCCGAAGCTCGTCCCGCGCGCGGCCGCCTCGATCACTGCGGAGAGGATGTGCGGATGGGCGTGACCGTGGATCAGCGGCCCCCACGAGCAGACGTAGTCGACGAACCTGTTCCCGTCGACGTCGATCAGCTCTGCGCCCTCGCCCTTGGCGATGAAGATCGGGTCGCGTCCGATCGAACGCATCGCGCGTACGGGCGAGTTGACCCCGCCAGGGATCGCCGCGAGCGCGCGTCTGTAGAGCTCGGCTGAGCGCGTGTCGGTGAGCGAGGCGGTCACGACCCCGCGCTCAAGCGTGCGCGCTCTCCCAGTTCTTGAAGTCCTCGGTGAAGTACAGCAGCCGGATCTTCTTGAACTCGGTGGAGGAGTACAGCGTCGCGCGCTCGGAGATGCCGGTGCGCTCGGAGATCGAGTCGAGCACCGCGTCGCACTCCTCCTTGGAGCGACCGTGTGCCATCGTGAAGACAGAGTACGGCCAGTCCTCGTAGGTGGGGCGCTGGTAGCAGTGGGAGACGCCGCGCACGGCCGCCATGCGGCAGCCGATGTCGAAGATCTGCTCGTCGGGCACCTTCCAGACGCCCATGCCGTTGGCGGAGAAGCCCGCGCGGCGGTGGTAGAGGATCGCGGCCACGCGGCGCAGGATGCCACGCTCCTGCATGCCCGCGAGGTGATCCAGCAGGCGCTCCTGGGTCATGCCCAGCGCGGCTGCGGCGGGCGCGTAGGGTTCCTCGACCACGGGCATGTCGCCCTGCAGCGCGCGGATCACGGCGATGTCGAGCTCGTCGTAGGGCTGGGGCTCGAGCTCGATCGGCTCCTTGACCTCGGCGGCGCTCGAGAGCGCGTCGGTGCCGCCCTCCATCTCCAGGTCCATGCGGATCTTGAACAGCCGCAGCGTGGGCAGCTGACGCACGGACTCGGCGCCGGCCTCGCGTGCGAGCACCTCCAGGGTGCCCTCGAGGCCGAGCTTGGAGTCGGGCTCGGTGGCGATCGTGAACCACAGGTTGAACTCGTGGTTGCGCAGGTAGTTGTGCGAGACGCCGGGGTGTTGGTTGATGACCTGCGCGGCGCGGTGCGGGTGCTCGGGGTCGACCTTGGCGGCGACGAGCATCGAGGAGTAGCCGAGAGCGCGCGTGTCGAAGATCGGCGTTACCTGGCGGATGATGCGCTTGTCGAGCAGGTGCTGCACGCGCTCCATCACCTCGAGCTCTGAGACCCCGCCCGCCTCGGCCACGTGGCGGAAGGGCCGTGGCGCGATCGGGAAGCTGCCCTGCATCAGATTGAGCAGCTTGCGGTCGACCTCCTCCAGCGGGATCGCGGCGCCGTCCTTGCGGCTGCGGATCTTCGGCGGCGCGGTCGTCGGGCTGTCCGGGTCGGCGACGTCGGCGAGCGGCGAGGCGACGCCCGCCTCGGGGTCGGTGCTCATGTCTGCTCTGCTAGCCATACGGCTGCGTCCTTTGCGTGGTAGGTGATGATCGTGTCGGCGCCTGCGCGGCGCAGCGAGGTGAGGATCTCGAGCACCGTGGCCCGCTCGTCGAGATAGCCGGCTGCGGCTGCAGCCTTGACCATCGCATACTCGCCGCTGACGTTGTACGCCGCCACCGGCAGGCGCGTGGCCCGCTTGACGGCTCTGATGAGGTCGCCGTAGGCGAGCGCGGGCTTGACCATCACCATGTCGGCGCCCTCCTGCACGTCGAGCAGCGCCTCGCGCACGGCCTCGCGGCCGTTGGCGGGGTCCATCTGGTAGCCGCGGCGGTCGCCGCGCGCCGGCGCGGAGTCGGCGGCCTCGCGGAACGGGCCGTAGAAGGCGGAGGCGAACTTGGCGGAGTAGGCGAGGATGGGAGTGTCGGAGAAGCCCTCGCCGTCGAGCTCCTCGCGGATGGCGCCCACGCGGCCGTCCATCATGTCCGACGGAGCGACGATGTCAGCGCCCGCGCGCGCATGGCTGACGGCTGTGCGCGCGATCAACTCGAGCGTCGCGTCGTTGTCAACCGACGGCTCCCGGCCGTCGGTCCGCAGCACGCCGCAGTGTCCGTGGGAGGTGTACTCGCACAGGCACACGTCCGTGATCACGAGCAGCTCGGGCAGCGCCTGCTTGATGGCGCGCGTGGCGAGCTGCACGACTCCCTCTTCGTCCCACGCCCCCGAGCCGTGCTCGTCCTTCTCCGCGGGCAGACCGAACAGCATCACCGCGGGGATCCCCAGCGCGGCCGCCTCCCGCGCCTCCTCGAGGAGCGCCGTGAGCGACAGGCGCTCGACGCCGGGCATCGTGGCGATCGGCTCGCGACCGGCCGCGTGGCCGGCGTGCGCTGGCGGCTCGGACTCGGTCACGAACAGCGGCAGCACGAACTGGCCCGCACGGACGTCGGTCTCGCGCACGAGCCCGCGCAGGCCTGCGCTCGCTCGCAGTCTGCGCATGCGCGTCTGTGGAAAGGCCATCGCCCTCCCAGATTAGAACGTCAGGCTCACTCTGCGCGCTGTAGACCCGCTCGCGCCAGGCCGCCGAAAACCACGGCGAGGACGGCGAGATGCACGAGCGAGGAGCCGATCGCCGGAGAGGCTCCGTTGACCGCAGCATCGAGCGCCTGCAGGGAAGCCTTGAACGGGAACACGAACGAGATGGCGTCGATCGCGTCGTAGAAGCCGCTCGAGACGGAGCCCGCCGGCACGAGCGCAAGAAAGGCGAGCGGCAGCGAGAGTAGGAACGCGAGCAGCGAGGCGGCACGCACCTCGCGCACGAGCGCGCCGATCGCCACGCCGAGCGCCGCGAAGGCGACCGAGCCGAACGCCAGCGCCACCAGCCACAACCCGGCGCGGCCCCAGTCCAAGGCGACGAACGCGCCGATCCCGGCGAGCATCGCGAAGGCGAGCAGGAACGAGCAGCCGGCGGCCAGCAGCGTCTTCTCGGCGAGCAGCGCCTCGCGGGAGATCAGGCGTCCGCCCGCGCCCGGCGCGCCCCGAATCAGGCGCGAGAGGGCACGCTCCTCGCGCTCGAGCGCGACCGCGCCGGACGCCAACAGCACGCACACGAACATCAGTGAGACGCTCACGGCCACGACTACGGCGAACGTGTTCAGCGGCGTGCGGCGACCGTGCAGCAGGACGCTGTTGACGCGGATCGGCTGGCTGATCGTCGAGAGCACCCGCTTGGCCAGCGTGAGGTTCTGGGCGGCGAAGCCTGCGAACGCGTCGATCCGTTCGAGCTCGCTGCGGTCGTGGCCACGTGGCTGGCGGGCGACGATCGCGCCCAGCGTCGAGGGGATCTCGCTCAGTCCGATCAGGTTTTCAGGTGCGCCGATGGTGGCGAGGCTGCCGCCCTTCAGCAGCGTGCCGATGGCCGTCGCCGCGGCCTGCTGGATCTGTTCGGAGAAGCCCAGATTGGCCGTCGCGAGCGCAGAGTCGAGCGTTGATTGCACGAGCGACTGCTCCAGTGCGTTGCCGTTGTAGATGACTTCCAGCCGCGCCGGCTCGATGTCGGAGGCGAGCCGCGCCGCGAGATCCGCGGGGATCACCACAGCAGCGATGACAGCGCCCGACTGGACCTTCGCGAGCGCCTGCGCACGCGTGGACACGGGCACGGCCTGAACCTGGTTGAACAGCTGCTGGGCGTACTCGCCGACCTCGACGCGCTGGCCGCCGACCTGGACGGTTTCGCCGGGCGCGGCCTCGTTGAGGATGGCCACGCGCGGGCGCGCCGGGCTACGGGATATCGCCAGGCCGATCAGCAGCGCGATCGCCACCGGGTAGATGACCAGCAGCGCGATCAGCAGCCGTGAGCGCCCGAGGATCAGCAGGTCCTTGCGCAGCAGCCATCTCACATCGGCCCCCCTTGGCCTGCGCCGGCTCGAGCGGACGGTGTCGAGCGCTCCCGCAGGAAGCGCACCAGCGCACGCTCCAAGTCGCCGCCCGCGCGCTCGCCGCCTCCTTCGAGCAGCGCCTGCGGAGCGCCGTCGAACTCGAGGCGCCCGTCGGCGAGCACGAGCACGCGGTCGGCGTGGCGCTGGGCCTCGCTGACGTTGTGCGTGGAGAACACGACCGTCCTGCCGTGTGCGAGGAGCTCGGCGAGGAACTCCCAGAGCCGCTCGCGCTGCTCGGGGTCGAGCGACGCCGAGGGCTCGTCGAGCAGCAGCACCGGCGGCTCGGCGATCAGGCCCACCGCGACGTTCACACGCTGTCGGTTGCCGCCGGAGAGCCGCCCGACCGGGGTTCGGGCACGATCGCGAAGGCCCGTCTGATCGAGCATCCGCTCGACCGCCGCGTGGGGATCGGAGATCTTCTCCAGGCGCGCGAACAGCTCGAGGTTCTCGGCGACCGATAGCTTCGAGTAGAGCGCCGGGTACTGCGGCGCCCAACCCACCTCGCCGGGCAGGCGGCTGATCGTCCCGGAGCTCGGCTTCTGGATCCCGGCGACGATCGACAGCAGTGTGGTCTTGCCGGCGCCGTTCGGTCCGATCAGAGCCACGAGCTCGCCCTGGCGCACCTCGAAGCTGACGTCTCGCAGCGCCTCTGTCCCGCCGTAGCGCTTGGCGAGCGCGTTGACGGTCAGGACAGCGCTCACAGCAGAGGGCTACGGTCGCGACCCCAGGATTCCAACGTGAGGTGACGACTCAGATAGACGGTCGTCTCGCGCAGGACGGCGAGGATCGGCAACGCGAGCAGCGCACCCAGGATCCCGTCGAACTGCAGTCCCAGCAGCAGCGCGAGGATCACGAGCAACGGGTTGATGCGCAGCGTGTGCCCGAAGATCTGCGGCGCGACGACGTGGCCCTCGAGCTGCTGCAGGCCGATGAACAGCAGCACCAGCCACAGCGCGGTGATCGGTTTGGTCAGCAGCCCCACGAGCACCGGTGGGATCGCGCCGAGGAGCGGGCCGACGTAGGGGACGAGCTCCATTGCGGCGTAGAAGACGGCGAAGGCCAGGGCGTAGGTACGACCGTCGGGGAAGATCCCGATGACGCCGAATATGTAGAGCGAGACGCCCGCGGAGGCGCCCATGAGGGCGCTGAACAGCAGCTGACCGGTGACGTAGCGGGAGACCGCGCGCTGCACGAGGTGCGGGTAGTCGTCCGCCTTGGAGCCGTCGCCGGCGGGCATCGCCCGCCGCACGAGCTCCCCGATCTTGGCACCGTAGACCAGCATGTAGACCGACAGCACGAACACGAGCACGAGGTCGAAGATCGCGCCGGCAGCTTCGGTCGCAAGGGCGCCGCCGAACGACGCGAGTTTGCTGGCTTCTTTGGCCACTTTGCCCTCGATGCTCTGCAGCGCGGTTTTGCCCTGCTCGACGAGCTTCAGGTGGATGCCCTCGCGGTTGAGCTCGTTCTGCCAGCTCGCGATCGTCTTGTTTGCTTCTTTGACGATGTGCGGAAGGTTGTCGCTGAACGTGCGCACCTGATTGGAGATAGGGTTGGCCAGCAGGAAGCCGATGCCGGTGAGCGTCAGGAAGAATGCGAGGTACACGGCCAGCACCGCAAGCCCGCGGGGGAGGCGTGAGCGGTGCAGAAAGGCGACGGCCGGATTGAGGAGCAGTGCGATGAGCCCGGCGATGATGAAGATGACGAGCACTTTGCCCGCGGCTTTCGCGAGCGCCCAGAGCGCCAGCAGCGCCAGGGGCAGCAAGACGAGCTGGACCCATCGCGGCACGACCACGCGCGGCGGGAGAACCGTCGGCGGCGCGTCTGCCGGTTCCTGCTCCTGCTCCACCGGCGGCGCCGGTGGTGGTGCACCCTCCGAGACCGGCTTCACGTGCCTACCACCATCGCCAGAGTATGGCTGAGGCCGAGGCGGCCGCCGGGGGCTCTCGGGCGGCCGCGGCGGGCCCCTCCGCGAGCGACTCCTCACCGGACGCAGATGCCACGAGCATCCTGTTCGTAGGCGACGTGGTGGGCGGCATCGGCCGACGCACGCTGCTCGAGTGCCTGGTCGTGCTGCGCGAACGTTATGCGCCCACGTTCGTCGTTGTCAACGGCGAGAACGCGGCAGGCGGCCTGGGCATCACCCCGAAGATCGCCGAGGAGATGTTCGCGGGCGGCGTGGACGCGATCACGCTCGGCAACCACACCTATCACCGCCGCGAGATCTACCCGTACCTGGACTCCAACAAGCCGATCGTGCGTCCCGCCAACTTCCTGCGCAGCCAGCCCGGAAGGGGCGTGTGCGTCGTCGAGCACGGCGGGGTGCGCCTTGGCGTGGTCAACCTCAGCGGCAACCTCTACGTGCGCGCTGGCCGCTCCGCGTTCACCGAGATCGAGGTCGCGCTGGGCGAACTGGGAGACGTCGAGCACATCCTCGTCGACGTGCACGCCGAGGCGACCTCGGAGAAGGTCGCCATGGGCTGGCATCTCGACGGGCGGGTGACGGCCGTCGTGGGCACGCACACGCACGTGCCCACCGCGGACGCGCGCGTGCTGCCGGGCGGAACCGCATACATCACCGACGTGGGCATGACAGGGCCGCGGGGCGGCGTCATCGGCGTCAAGCGCGAGCAGGCGATCCAGTCGCTGCTGACGCAGATGCCGATCCGCTTCGAGACCTCCGAGGAGGACCCTTGGCTGATGGGGGTGCTGATCAGCTGCTCACAGCCGCTGCGGGCCGACTCGATACAGCAGGTGCTGATGCCACGGCCGGCGCAGGATCCCAGGGGTCGCTGAGGCGCCCCAGTAGCGCCACTATCACGAGCCCGAAGAACCAGGGGATGTACAGGTAGAACCAGTGTTCGAGGCCGAGCTCGACGAGCAGCATGGCCACGGCGCACGCGGCCGCCAGGCCGACGAGGTCGGAGCGACGGCGCACCACCGCGAGCGCGATGGCCGCCACGACGGCGGCGACCTCGACGACGCGCTCGGCCCCGTGCCAGCCGTAGAGCCCCCACACGGAGAACGGCGATTCGCGCTTTGACTGGTAGACGATCGTGCGCTCGTAGATCGTGTGCAGCGAATCGTGGCTGAGCGCGGGGATCGAGGCGAGCGCGACCACGCCCGCGAACGCGAGCAGGTAGAGCGCCAGGGTGCGGATCCGGCGGGCGAGCGGCAGCTCGGCCAGCCCGTGCGTTGCCAGTATCGGCGCCAGCGCCAACGGGGCGATCTTGGTCAGGCCGGCCAACGCCGCAAACCCGCCACGGGCCGCGGGCGCGAGCTTCGAGCGGTAGCTGGCAGCGAGGACCGCCGCCAGCACGAGCACGGCGACGAGCGTGTCGTTGGAGTTGCTCTCGAGGTCGTACAGCGTGAACGGGTAGGCAGCCCACGCATACGTGAGTGCGATGCCCAGCGTGGGGCCGCGCATGCGCCGGCCGATCAGGAACAGCAGCGCCATCGCGAGCAGGTCGAACACGATCGCCGCCGCGTGCGACGCGGGCAGGTCGTCCCACGTGCCGCTCCAGCCGAAGACCTGCTCGAACGGCACGTATGCCTCGTAGTTGAACGGTCCGTAGGTGTCGCCGTGTTCGTTGTCGGACGGATAGTGGCCGTACAGAGGCTTGTCGTGCACGATCTTGCTGGCGCCGATCACGCCCGCGTAGCCGACGTCGATCACGTTCGAGTCGGTCACGTTGAGCGCGATGCGAAAGCCGATCAGGAACACCACCCCGAGCGCCAGCCATGGCGCGGGCACGAGCAGGCGCAGCCGCGGCGGTGGCTTCTCGGGTGTGCGGTGGCGCGATCGCCGTCGCAGCAGCGCGAGCATCCGCGCCAGCAGGTACAGCAGCGGCGGGTAGCTCAGCGGCACCGAAGCCCAGATGTTCGCGTGGTTGAAGAACGCGAGCGAGACGGAGAACGACAGCAGCATCAGCAGGTCCAGGTGCAGCAGTGAGAAGGGCCTGCGGAAGTCGAAGAACGGCAGGAAGAACAGCAGGCACATCGGCAGCCAGATGTACAGCGCGTTGACGTGCCTGCCGAACGCGCCGGGGTAGCCGCGCGCCATCGTCCACGCGACCTGGAAGCCCGTCCACTGTTCGGCCACGCGCCCGGAGAGATCGTCGATGATGACCAGGCCGATCTCCTTCTTGCCGTTGTGCGTGAAGTAGCTGACCTGCCACTGGAAGCCGCCCTTGAGGTAGACGTCGGCGAAGGAGCCGCGGTACTGGTGGCTCAGCGCTTTCATCTCAGGGAGGCGATTCGCGATTGCCAGCACCTGATCGGAGGACAGCTTGTGCGCCGCCGGCGGCACCGTGGAGAGCGCGACGGGGATCGGCGTTTCGGAGTTGGTGGAGGTGGTGAGAGTTGAGGTGTGCGTTCTGCTCGACACCATCGCCGCTCCCGCCGACGCGGCGGGGATCGCGACGCTCAGAAGCGCGGCTGCCGCCGCTGTGGCGATGAGGCGCATCGGGCGAGATTAACGGGGTCCGGCCTTCCGCCCGCCGCCCGCCACGCGTCAGCCGGCCGGGTCGAGCCCGAAGTGGGCGAGGACCAGCGGCGCGACATCGCGGATCGCCCACTGTTCCGGCTCGGGTTCTGGGAGCGAGACGCCGTTGAGCACCAGCGCGCCCAGCGAGTCGCTGGCGTGCAGCGAGCCGTGGCTGCCTCCCCCCACGTGAGCCTGGCCGCCCCAGTCGAGGAACTCGAATCCCGGAGCGGCCGACAGCAGCACCTCGCCGGAGTTGGGGCAGCTGAGCGCAGCCCACGCACGGGCGAGCGCATCGGGGTATTCGGGGGTGAGCAGGCGCCCCTCCTCGACGCGACCGTCGATCGCAGCGAGTGCGCCGTCGACGCTCCAGGCGACGCCCCGCGGATCGAGCAGCGGCCCCCCCGGCGCGAAGCGAAGCTCGCCATGCTCCGGGCTCGAGATCACGCCCTCGCGCGGGGCGTCATGCGCGTCGCGCTCCAGCCACAGGACGAGGTCGACGCCGTCGAGGGCCAGCGCGCGGGTCGCGACCGAGGCCCGCATGGCGTCGCGCTCTGACTCGTGCAACGCATACACCATCGCCCCCCGCTGGGATGGGCAGACGGCGATGCGGGGCTCCTCGCCGGTGGAGCCCTGCGAGGAGCGCCCACTGCGGGCAGGATGGGTGGGACCTAGAACCCCCAGCTCCGCGAGCTCGTCCTGCAGCGAGATGGTGGCGGTGACGGGCGCCTGCGAATGGTCGGCCATCACGATCACCGCATGCTCGGCCAGGAACTCGTCGACGCCCCCCGCGGCGTTCATGACGCGCGCGAGCTGGATGTCGGCTTGGCCGATGGACTGGACCTGGCCCTCGGGACCGCGCTTGTGCGAGAACCAGTCGTTGTCGGGGAGCGACAGCAGCAGGAAGTCGAACAGGTCGTGCTCGACCATGTAGGCGGACACGCAGCCGGAGTGGCGGTCGCGCACGCCCGGCATGCCGAGCGCCGAGCGGCAGCCGGTCGGCCGCGAGGCGAAGATGTCGGCGTAGAACAGCTCGCGCGGGCCCATCACCGCGTGGCGCATGAGCGCCGAGGCGACACGCGTCAGCGCGGTGTCGCGCTGGGGCTCGTGGCGATAGCGGCCCCGGTACATGAGATACGTGGTCCCCGCGGTGCGCACGTCCGCGTCGTCGAGCGTCTCGAACACCGTGGGCGTGCTCTCCGAGAGGTGGGCGCGGTTCATGTTGTAGACCGTGTCCGTGAGCTGGCGCGCGATGCCGAAGCGCTGGGCCGCGCGGAAGCTCGAGCCGTACTCCACGTAGCGATGCTCATCGCGGTGAAACCAGTTCATGCCCGGTATCTCGTGCGCGTCCTGGCCGACGCCGGTCACGATCGAGGCGGCGCACACGGGCGTCACAGACGGAAACGCGGCGACGCAATCCGGAACGTAGCGCCCGTCGCGCACCAGCCGCTCGAGCACGGGCGCCACGCCGGCGTCGATCGCCCGCTCGAGCATCTCGGGCGCCATCGCGTCGATCACGCACAGGACCAGCTTCCCCCTCCGGGGACGATGGGGCGGCGAGGAGCTCACGACGGACGCATCAGCGGCGCAGGATGCGCAGCCCCGCGTACTTTTCATCCGCGCGGGCCCGACCGCGCCAGGCGAACCACGCGAGCAGCGCGACGAGCACATAGCCGAGCGGATGCAGCAGTGCGACCAGCGCAGCCGCCACGAGCGCGGCCGCGTCGAGATAGATCGTCAGTGCCTCGCGCGCGGAGCGGTCGGCCAGCCGTGCGCGCGCGCGCACGAGCACGGGCCAGCTGGCGCGCTGGGCCAGGCCCGCCGCGAGCAGACCGCCGATCAGGCCCGGCCACCACGCGTCGCCGTGAGCAGCGAGCGTGCCGGCGAAGACGAGCGCGCCGGCGCCCAGCCCCAGTCCCGTCAGCGATGCCGCAAGCGGATCGTTGTGCCCTTTGCGCTCGCTCGGGTCGAGGATCGGCGTGAGCTTCAGCAGTAGCTGCAGGGCATAGGCAACCACCAGCACGACCACGACCACCAGCAACCACCAGCTCGCCTGCAGGAAGTGAAAGCTGTCACCGCCGAAGGTGACTCCCAGCGCGCTGTCGGCGCCGAGCGCCCCGGCGAGCAGCAGCGGCAGGAACGGGCGCAGCCCGCACGCCGCCGCCAGTCCGACGCCGAGGCCGATGTAGAAGAAGATGCCGTTCATGCAGAGTGCCTGTAGAGGTGCGATACCGTGCGGGGGCCCGGCCGATGCGGATCGGTCAGGACGATAGACGACCAGTCCAGAGGTCAGGCGCTCGCGGCAAGGTAAGCCCTCACCGGCGGCGAATAGAGGCGAGAAGCTCATGAATCGATCGAGCAGCGCAGGAGGCGAGGGGCGGCGGGCGCGTCCAGCGGCGCATGAGCTCGCTCGCTACGAGGCCCTGTTCGCGGCGCGCACGCGCGGCATGAAAAGCTCAGCGATGCGCGAGATGATGGCGCTGACCGAGCGTCCGGACGTGATCTCGCTGGCCGGAGGGCTGCCCGATACGACGACGTTCGCGCCGGAGCTGTACGCGAAGCTGATGGCGCAGGTGGCCGCGGACTCGACCGCCCGCGCCCTGCAGTACGGGCCGACGGAGGGGATGGCCGCGACGGTGCGCTGCATCGTGGAGGTGATGGCCGCCGAGGGGACCGTGGCGGACCCCTCCGAGGTGATCGTCACCACCGGCGGGCAGCAGGTGATCGACCTGGTGTGCAAGACGCTGATCGACCCGGGCGACGTGATCGTCGCGGAGGCCCCCACCTACCCGGGCGCCGTGCCCACGTTCAGCGCCTACCAGGCGGAGGTGGTGCAGATCGAGATCGACGGCGACGGCATGCCGATCGACGAGCTCGAGAGCACGCTCGATCGTCTCCAGAACGAAGGCCGCCGGCCCAAGTTCATCTACACGATCCCCAACTTCCAGAACCCGGGCGGGGTGACCATGTCGCTGCCGCGGCGCAGGCGCCTGGTCGAGGTCGCCCGCGAGCGCGAGCTGCTGGTGCTCGAGGACAACCCCTACGGCCTGTTGCGCTACGAGGGCGAGGCGCTGCCCACGCTGTATTCGCTGGACGCCGCCAACGCAGGCGCAGATGCGAGCTCCGACCTGGTGATCTACCTGGGCACGTTCTCCAAGATCCTCTCGCCCGGGCTGCGCCTCGGCTGGGCGCTTGCGCCGCGACCGGTCCTGGAGAAGCTCAACCTCGGCAAACAGGGATCCGACCTGTGCAGCTCGCCGATGACCCAGCTGTTCGTATCGGCGTACTTCGCGGAGGCAGGAACCGAATCCCACCCACCGCGGCCGGCCTGGATCGAGTACGTGGAGCGCCTGAAGGATCTCTACAGGCGCAGGCGCGACGTGATGCTCGACGCATTGCAGGAGCACTTCGGGGGTCGCGCCAGCTGGACGCGGCCGGAGGGCGGCCTGTTCATCTGGGCGACCCTGGACGGCGGCGTCGACACGACCGACCTGTTGGCGCGCAGCGAAGGCGTCGCGTTCGTACCGGGACGCGCCGCCTACATGGACGGCCGCCGCGGCGGCTCCTCCATGCGCCTGAACTTCGCCGGGGTCGCAGACGAGGACATCCGCGAGGGCATCCGGCGGATCGGTAGGACCATGGGCGGCGACACCGGCCTGCTGGGCAGCTTGATGGGATCCCCGCCCGCCGCATCGTCTCCCGCGGCCGCCGCTGAGGCGCCCACCGCGAAGCAGGACGACCCGACGGCCGATGATCTCAGCCCGCTCGCGGACATCCTCGCGCTGCCTCGCCGCGACGCCGAGGACCCCGCCCGGCCAGCCCGCCGGCGACGGGATCGATGAGCGCCGCACGCAAGGTCGCCGTGCTCAAGGGTGGGGGGTCGCTGGAGCGCTCGGTCTCGCTGCGCTCGGGCGCGCGAGTCCAGCAGGCGCTGAGCCGTCTCGGCCACGAGGTGGTGGCGATCGACGCCGGACAGGACCTGGTCGCCCAGCTGCACGAGTGCGAGCCCGAAGCCGCGTTCGTGGCGTTGCACGGCGGCGACGGCGAGGACGGGACCGTGCAGGGGCTGCTGGAGATGATTGGCGTGCCGTACACGGGTTCGGGCCCGGCGGGATGCATGCGCGCCACCGACAAGGCGCTCGCGAAGTACCTGATGCGCGAGGCGGGCATCCCCACGCCCGACTTCACCGCCATCAAGGAGAGCGCGATCAAGGAGCTCGGCGTGGCGGCCGCGCTCGGGGACATCGAGAGCAGGCTCGGCTTCCCGCTCGTCGTCAAGCCCGCCAGCCAGGGTTCCGCGCTGGGCGTGAAGTTCGCGCGCTCCAGCGAGGAGCTGCCCGGAGCGATCGTGGGGGCGCTCTCCTACGACCGGAAGGTCGTGATCGAGCGCTACGTCAAGGGTCGCGACCTGGCGGTGTCGGTGCTCGCCTGTCCCCGTGAGGGGGACGCCGACGCAAGCGCCGACAACACGCCGCAGGCGCTGCCAATCGTCGAGGCGATCCCTCGTGAAGAGGAGTTCTACAACTACGAGTCGCGCTACGAGATCGGCATGACCACGTTCGTCTGCCCCGCCGATCTACCCGAGCAGACGACGCTGCGGGCACAGGAGCTGGCGCTCGAGACATACAGGCTGCTCGGCTGCCACGGGGTGGCGCGGGTCGATCTCATGCTCGACGCCGACACCGGTGAGCTATCCGTGCTGGAGACCAACGTCAGCCCCGGCCTGACCGAAACCAGCCTGCTCCCGCTCGCCGCCGACGCCGCCGGGATCGGCTTCGACGAGCTCGTCGAGCGGATCCTTGCGAGCGCGTTCACGCGCTAGCTGTCACCGGCCGCGAAATCCTCCGGGCTGACCTGGTCGAGGAACTCCTTGAACTTCTCGACGACGTCCTCGGACTCCTCGACGTCGTGCTCGAACTCGATGGCCGACTCGGTGATGACCTCCTCGGCGGCGTAGATGGGGGCACCGGAGCGGACCGCCAGGGCGATGGCGTCGCTCGGGCGGGAGTCGATCTCGAGCTCGCGGCCGTTCACGCTGAGGGTGATGGAGGCGAAGAACGTGTTCTCGCGCAGCTCCGTGACCGACACCTGCGTGCATTTGACGTCCAGCTCGCCGAGGATGTCGCACAGCAGATCGTGGGTCATCGGCCTGGGGGTGCCCGCGCCCTGCAGCTTCATCAGGATCGACGCGGCCTCCGGATGCCCGATCCAGATCGGTAGGAACTTGTTGCCGTCGACGGTCTTCAGCAACACGATCGGCTGCTTGCCAACCATGTCGAAGCTGACACCGTAGATCACCATCTCCTGCACAAGGATCCTCCGAGAGGGGGGAAGTCAGAGTATAGGTCCCGGGTGAGCTGCCGACCGCAGGCGCGGGGGCTCGATCCGGGGCTCACCGGGACACGGAGCTCCGCTCGTTAGCGGAAGCTCCACAGCTTGTTTCCAAGGAAGTTCAGCGGCATGGACGCCGCCACCGCGACCGCCTGCGCCGGCACCTTGGCGAGGCTCGCACCCTCGACCAGCAGCGTCAGCAGCAGGAGGCTGAAGATCTCCGCCAGCAGGCTGACGAGGAAGAAGCGAACCGCCTGGGCATGGGCTCGCCCGCCACGGGCATCGAACGTCCAGTGACGATTCAGCACGAAGTTGTTGATCACCGCCACCAGCCACGCGACCACCGACGCTACGCGGAAGTCGACCCCCACGGAGTGCACGAACAGCGCGTACACCGCCAGGTTGACCAGGAACCCGACGCCTCCGACGAACGCGAAGCGGACCAGCTGCAGCCAGTTGGCCGGCCGGCGCATGCCGTGGAGCAGGCGGACGTGGGGGCGGAGCTCTACCGCGCCAGCTTCCTCAGGCATCGCATCAGGGTAGCGACACTACCTGGCGGACGGGGTCGCTAGCCTTCAGCTGGTGTATGCGCTTCGCAGGCAGACGGTCGCTGGCGCTTGCGCGGTTGCAGCGCTGCTGCTGGCAGGCTGCGGCGGTTCCGGCTCGCGAACGGACCCCGTAGCGAAGAGCGACCCGCCGGGCAAGGCCGCGACGGGCGCCACAGTCAAAACCACCGGCGGCACCGAGATCGCGAGCGCGGTGGCCGGCTCCTCCGCGAAGAAGCGCTCGCCCGGCGTCGCCAAGGAGGTCGCAGACCCCTTGGAAGCCGACAGCTATCCCTCGCCCGCGTCGGTGCACCACTCGGCCGCCACCGCGCCCGTCAAGGCCGGGGCGGCGATCGTCGCCGCGGGGGCGCCGTCCAATGCGGAAGTGCGCAAGGAGCTGCAGCAGATGCAGGCAGTGGAACGGAGCGCCGAGCAGACGCAGCAGCACACGCTCACCCCCGTCCCCGGAGGGGAGTCGATTGCCGGCAACGGCACCATCCCGATCCCCACGAACGTCCCTGAAGTGATTCAGAAGGTGATCGCCGGCGCCAACGAGATCGCCGACTTCCCCTACGTGTACGGCGGCGGCCACGCGTCCTTTATCGACAACGCCTACGACTGCTCCGGGTCGGTCAGCTACGCGCTCGCAGCCGGCGGCCTGCTCAGCGCGCCCGAGACCTCCGGCCAGCTCGAGAGCTGGGGGGCGCCAGGCCCCGGCAAGTACATCACCGTGTACGCCAACGCCGGGCACACCTACATGTACGTCGACGGGATCCTCTACGACACAGCCGGGCGCAGCGGCGTCTACGCGTCGCGCTGGCAGGTCGGCGGCACCGACAACGAAGGTTACGTCGTGCGGCACTGGCCGGGGCTGTAGTTCCGGGCCCCGTCGCGGTCGCGCAGCTCGCCAGCCCGCACCTGCTTGGCAGCCGGGCGCGCTTCAGCCGGTGAGCGTGACCGCGCTGACGACGGTACTCGTAGCGGGGTTGCTCGATGCAGAGTTGTGAACGATCATGCGCAGTGTCAGCGGGACCTGCTTGGCGCGGGCGAGCCGAGCAGCTGTGCTCTTGGAGAACTTGATGTGCACGGCGCCGCGACCGCCCTTGGTGGTGACCAGGATCGCTTTCGCGATCATCACCTCGGCGGCGGAGCCGGCCGGCAGCCCCGTGGCCGGAGTACCGGAGATCCCGAGCCGGTGGGCGATGGCGCTACTCAGCAGCACTTCGAAGCGGCCGGCGACCTGCTCGTTGACGGAGTAGCTGACCACCAGGCCCTTGCGTAGGGCCCTCTTCAGCTTCTGTGGGACGATCGCCGCTGCTGCCACCGGCGCAACAATGCCGGGGGCCGAGGAGCCCGGCGAACTGCCGCTCGCGCCCTGCGTCTGTGTCGAGGCGCTCGAGCCCGAGCCTCCGCCAGAGCTAGAGCCGCCGGCTTCGGGGCGCGGCGGACCCTGCACGGTGATTTCGTGGCTGGTCGTCGCCGTGTTGCCTCCCACGTCGGTGACCGTCAGCGTCACGTTGTAGGTGCCGCCGTATTGATAGGAGTGGAAGGCGCTGGCGGCACACGGCGAGAGCCACGGCTCGGGGCAGGGGGTCACTGCCGGCGAGTTCGCTTCCGGCGAGCCCGGTGCGTAGCCGGAGACTTCCGGAGATCCGTCGCCGAAGTTCCACGTGAAGGTCGGGTAGTTGGGTTCTTCTTTGCCCGAGGCGGAGAACTTCACGCCCTGGTTCAGGGTGATGCGCGACTCCATCCCGTCGAAGCCGACGATTTCGTCTGACTTCACCACATTGGGAGTGTTGAATTCCGGAGCCAGGTTGATTCCCGTCATACACGGCACGCCGGGGTATTCGTTCTTGGCAGCGGCGAGATTGTAGGCATCGTTGATGTACGCGTTGACACCGCCAACAGTCTGGTTGAAGAGGGTCCCTGCCCCAGTGAATTCAAGGCCCGTGACGCCACCCCCGGAGGTTTCCTCGACGAAGTTGCGGCACTCGTCGGTCGACTCGTTGCCGGCGCCGTCCTGCCAGCCGTTGAGCAGCGGGTTGGTGACGATGTTCTGCTGCTCGACCCCGATCTGACTGACGATCAGGTCGGCCAGTCCGTCCTCGTAGAAGGCGTCTTCGCCCTTGCCATCCTGGTTGGGCTCCTGCTCGTGGGGGTCTTCTGTTTCTTCCCGCTTTTCACGCTCGAGGGTTTCGTTGTGTTCGCGCTGTTCTTTGGCTTTTTTCAGTTCGGCGCGTTTCGTGTTCAGTTCCGCTTCCGTGATCAGTCCTTTTGTTTCCTGTTCTTCGTAGGCGGTCAGTTCTTCGTTTTCCTTCTTTTCCGCGGCCAGGCGCTTTTCGGATTCTTCCTTGACGGAGACCTTTGGGGCCTCCTTTTCGATGGCTTTGGTTTCCGTGTTGAGGTAGAAAGCGCCGTCCTGGCATTCGTAGGCTTGCGTGCGATCCTCGGGCGCAAGGTGGTAGTCACCCTCGCCACCGGCAATCCAGGGAATCACCCCGTACAGGACCGTGTTCCCATCACCGTCCACGGCGTTGTCCGGGTTGATGTCCGAGTGATAGCTGCAGAAGCTCTTCTTGTAGATCTGGTAGGAGAGCGGTTCGGTTTTGTTCTCTTCGTCTTCTTCGATCTGCTTCGGCGTGCCCGGGTAGTCGGAGCAGTGATCGACGGCCAGGCACACGGCGACACCAGGGGGTGTCAGCAGGTAGTAGATCGCGCCCAGGCCCTTGGGGAGGTTGTGCTCCGCTATGAACGTCTCGAGCTGTTCGCGGATCTGCTTGTCGGTCAGGCAGGTCAAGGCTTTCCCTGCGTGCAGCGGGCTCGGGTCGGTGCAGTTGCCGGTGGTCGGGTACGGATTCATGTCCGTGTAGGCGCCGTGCGCGACCGACTCGTACAGGGCGTGCTGGTTCGCCGGGTCGGTGTACTGCGTGTCGACCGCGTAGACGCTGTCCAGTGAGCCGCTGGCGCTACCCATGCCGGCCAGGAAGTCGTTGATGTCCTTCTGCCATACGTTGTAATAGGTGTCCGACGGCTCCCAGTAGATCACGTAAGTCTGGTTCGTCGAGACGATCGGGCCGTCCCCGGCGTTGCGAAATTCACCCGTGACGAATCCGTCGTTCACCGACGCCACATTGCGCGGCTGCAGGCCCACTTCTGCGAACTGGCCCGGGCTCGTTTCGACTTTGGTCACCACGGCGCCGGCGGGCGCGGCCGCGAGCGACAGCGCCGCTGTTGCGCCCACCGCGAAGGCCGCTGCGAGGGTCCGCGTCCGAGCGAGCGCTGAGCGGATGTCGGCCGGCGAGGAGAGCAAGCGCGCAAACATGGTCACGACCCCTCATCGGCAGGCCCGATCGCTTGCCTTAGCGCGGTGGACGACTTTCGCTCCCAGCGCTAATGCCGTTAGCGACAAAGGCCGAGATGGGACACATGACCAGACCACGGATAGCGCTCGGCCGCAGAGGCGTGTCGATGTTGGTTGCGACGCTGGTGGTGCTGGGCGGCATCGTCGCAGCGGTGGTCGGCGCGCGCGCCGTCGCGCGCGGCGCGGCGGATCGACAGAGGCTGGCGTTTCACCTGAGCTCGGCTGAGATCGCCTCGACGCTGCAGCTCGCGATCCAGCACGAGGAAGACCTGGTGGTCAGCGCCAGCGCATTCGTGTCCGGCAGTCCGCACGCGTCAGCGGCCGACTTCGACCGGTGGGCGGAAGCGGTACACGCGATGCAGCGCTACCCGGAGCTGCAGAACATCGGGCTGGTGGCGCTCGTGCCCGCATCGCGGCTGCGGGCGTTCGAAGCGCAGATGGCGGCCCACCCCGTGCGACCGTTCGGCCCCAACTCGGCGCCGCTGCACGAGGAGCCGGGGATCCTGCCGCCGGGCAAGCGACCGTACTACTGCGTGGCGGTGGCCGGCCTGGCTCGCAACGCGGCCAGCTACCTGCCGGTCGGGCTGGACTACTGCGCGCTGGCGCCAACGCTGATGGGCGCCCGTGAAACCGGTCTGGCGACGTACGCACCGTTCGTGCACATGGGCACGACGGCGCTCGGTGTCGAGACGCCCGTGTACAGGGGCGGTGTTACGCCGAAGACCACAGCTGGGCGACGCCAGGCGTTCCTCGGCTGGCTGGGCGAGCTGCTGGTGCCCGGCGTGGTGCTGGGACGCGCGCTGGACGGACACTCGGGCGTCGCGGTGCGGTTCACCTACCGGTCCGGTCCGACCCATGTGCAGTTCGCCGATGGGCACGTTCCCTCCCATGCGCAGACGGCGACGATCGAGCTCCACAACGGCTGGAGCGTTCAGAGCTTCGCCGCGGTGCCCGCGAGCGGCATGTTCGCCGACCGCGAAGCGCTGGGCCTGCTCGCCGCCGGCACGCTGCTGAGCCTGCTGCTGGGCGTGCTGGTGCTGGTGCTCGCCACGGGGCGGACGCGGGCGCTGTCGCTTGTGCGCGAGAAGACGCGCGAGCTATCCCACCAGGCGCTCCACGACACCCTCACCGGCCTGCCCAACCGCGCGCTGGTGCTCGACCGCGCCGAGCAGATGATCGCGCGCATCTCGCGGCAACCGGGCGCGGTCGCGGGCGCGCTGTTCGTCGACGTGGACGGCTTCAAGCACGTCAACGACAGCCTCGGGCACGCCGCCGGCGATCAGCTGCTGAGGCTGACCGGCGAACGGCTGCAGGACGCCGTGCGCGACGAGGACACGGTCGGGCGGCTGGGCGGCGACGAGTTCGTCGTGCTGGTGGAGACCACGCCCGACGAGGCGGCGCTGGACGTGCTCGCGGACCGGCTCACGGACGCGATCCGCGCCCCCGTCGAGCTCGGCGACGGCGGCAAGGTGTTCTCGGTGACCGCCAGCATCGGCGTGGCTGTCGGGCGCTACGAGTCGCCCGACGACCTCCTGCGCGACGCCGACCTGGCGCTGTACGCCGCCAAGGCGGCGGGGCGCGACCGCTACGCGCTGTTCGACACGAGTATGTACGGAGGGGTGGAAGGCCGCCTGGAGCTCGCCTCCGACCTCGACATGGCGCTGCGCGAGGAACAGTTCTTCCTCGCCTACCAGCCGATCTTCGACCTGCCCAGCCGCGACGTGGTGGGGGTCGAGGCGCTGATCCGCTGGCAGCACCCCACGCGCGGCCTCGTAGCGCCGGACAGCTTCATCCCGCTCGCCGAGGAGACCGGCCTGATCACGCCGATCGGTCGCTGGGTGCTCGGCGAGGCCTGCAGGCAGGCCGCGGACTGGGCCGCCGAGGGCCTGGCGATCGGCATCTCCGTGAACGTGTCCGCGCACCAGCTCGGGCGCAGAGCCTTCGCCGAGGACGTTCGTCACGCCCTGCGGGAGTCCGGGATCGCGCCTTCGTCGCTGACGCTCGAGATCACCGAGACGGCGCTCATGCGTGACGTGCGCGCCGCCTGCGATCACCTGCTGGAGATCAGGGCCCTCGGCGTGCGTGTCGCGATCGACGACTTCGGCACGGGCTACGCCTCGCTGTCGCAGCTGCAGCGCATGCCGGTGGACATCCTCAAGATCGATCGCAGCTTCGTGGCGGCGCTCAGCGACGGCGGCCACGGCCGGGAGCTGCTCGAGGCGATCGTCGGTGTCGGTCGCTCGCTGTCGCTGACCGTCGTGGCGGAGGGCATCGAGGAGCGCGCCCAGCTACGAATGCTGGAAGAGATGGGCTGCCAGATGGCACAGGGGTTCATGCTCGGACGCCCCGGCAGCGCACACGAAATCGCGGCGCTGTCCGGCGGAGGCGTGGCGCCCGGCGTGCTCGGCACACCCGCGGCCTAGGCGGTGCGCACCTCGTAGCCGGCGTCCGCCAGCGCCGCCAGCACCTCGTCCGTGTGCCCGCGCCCGCGGGTCTCGAGCGTCAGCTGCACGCCCGTCTCGCGTACGTGCAGCGGCACCGCTTCGCGCTGGTGCTCCACGCTCAGCAGGTTCGCGCGGGTCCGCGCCACCAGGTCCAGCAGCTCCACGAGGCCGCCCGGCCGATCGGGCACGAGCGTGAAGATGCGCACGCGCCGCCCCGCCTCGGTTTCCTGGCGCAGCAGCAGACCCGCCAGCAGGCCGCTGTCGACGTTGCCGCCCGACACGATCGCCACCGTCGTCCCCGAGATCGGCGGCAGGCGGGCGCCGAGCAGGCTCGCCACCGCCACCGCGCCCGCGCCCTCGGCGTTGGCAGGAATACACCCGACAGACGCCATGGCAGTAATCTTTCTCAATGAAGCGGGAGAAGCGACAGCGGGCCAACTGGCAAAGGTCACCGGACTGACGACCGGTGCCATGCTGGCTGCCATCGACCGATTGGAGAGCGCCGGTTTGGTGACACGCAAGGTCGATCCACATAAATAGGAGAAAAGTAATCGTTAAGGCGATAAAGATGCCGACACAGCTCTCTGGTTTGCGCAAATCGATGACAAAGGGCCTTGAAGACGCGCTATCGCGTTATAGCGATGCAGAACTCCTGCGCTTCGTTGATTTCAAGAATATCACGAATGCTTTTCTCAAAAGAGGTATCAATGTCTACGACGACAAGCGCGTACGTTCCTTTATACACACTCGTAGCAAACCATAAAAACACCAAGTCTCTCGACAAACCCTTATGAATTATTAATTATAAAATAAGATATATATGAACACCGAAAAAACAGCAGCAGTCGCCCCGGATGCAACAAGCGCCGCGAGCCCGAAAACCAGCGTCTTTTTCCTTCTGCAGGGAACGTATTCGTCATGGACGTGGATGTACCGTACCGCTACGGACCCGGATGATTTTAAGAGACCTCCTGATATGGAGGGCCTGTTTAAGCAAATCGGTGTAACGTTCCACGGCATTTGGTATTCATTAGGCGAATACGACTTCACTGGGATACTAGAAGTAGAGAAAGCCGAGGACATGGTGGCCCTGATCATCGCGATGCGGGCTGGCTGGGATGGCAAAGCGCTCGATAACATAAAGGCGACTCAACTTCTGCCACAAGATGCGGCTGCTAAAGCGTGCGCGAAGGCCTCGGAAGGCCTCAAGAGCAGCAGGGACGCAACCAAAGACGGGCCTCTTACAGGGACGATGGATTACACGCACGCTGAGTTCAAAAAGGCACAAAAAATAAAATGACTCCAAAAGAAACAGTAATCAAATATCTGAAAGCTTGGACAGACCACGATGTCGATGATCTGCTCGCCACGCTCGCTCCCGGAATTTGCTTCTCAAAGTCCCTTTAGCGGCCGCGTTGTCGGCAAAGATAAGGTCGCGTGGGGATTCAAGATGCTTGATAAGGCATTTCCGGACTTACAAGAAGAGCTTGTGAGTATCACGGTGGAGGACGACGAGTGGTGTGCGAAGTCATAGAGACCGCTACCTTCACCGGTCCTTTTGAGTTGCCGACGGGTGTCATAGCGCCGACGAATCGCCCCTATACATTGCCATTCGGCGCGTTCTTCCGTTTTGACGCGCAAGGACTGATCACAGAGCAACGATACTATTGGGATACAGCAGTGTTTTCCAACAACTCGGCGTAGATCCGAAAGCATTTGGTAAAAAATAGATCTGACTCTAAAAAGCGGATAACCCTTTCCCGGGATTCGAACCAAACTCTCGAATACTAAAAAGAGTAGATTTTAAGCCAAAGGCTCCGAGGCGCTGTTTACGGGTGGGAATCCCTTAGACCCCGCTCTTGAAATTTAGTATCGGTAGTATATCGAGGCTCGATTTGAGTCATATTTAGAAATGATATAGTTTCTTTATGAGTGAGAACAAATGGAAGACCATTTCTTCAAAAGAGAGCTACGAGACTCCTATTTCAAAGTCCGTGAAGATCAGGTCCATTCGTACTGACGGTAGTCCCCGGGACGTTCTATGTGATGGGCAAGGTGCCGGCGATCATGATCGTGGCGGTTACGAGCGACAACGAAGCCTATCTCATTGGCCAGCATCGATATACAACGAACATGTTCTCATGGGAAATTCCCGGCGGCGGCTATGAAGGCGGCGATAAGATTGAAGAAGCAAAGCGCGAGCTTCTCGAAGAAGCAGGCCTCGTGTCGGATGAATGGGAGAAGCTGGGCTCCTTTCAGGTGATGAACGGCTCGGCGGATCATTTTGCTGAAGTATTCCTTGCGAAGAACGTGAGACAGAGCTGGAACCAACAAGCAGGACGAAGAAGGGATCTCTGAAATGCGGAAGGAGTCATTCGCGCATATTTTCGAAATGATTAAGTCTGGAGAATTGATCGATCGGAATCTATCACTTCGCTTACGATGGCAGCCTTGAAGCTGGATATTCTAGGTCTCTATTACTACGCTTCGATCAGAGCAGACGTTACTATGGAAATCGAGTATAAGGACGCAACTGTAGCAGATATCCCGCTTCTTATTTCCATCGAGCAGAGTGTCGCGAAAGTCGGATCTTGGCGTGGGGATCTGTCGGAGCATTGGCCGTCCTTGTTGCCGGAGCCGCCTGGCTCGGAGTTCTCACCCAATCCCAATCAGCCTCGGCCAGCGCCCAGCTCGCGGAAGCGTATTCGGCGACGAATAACGCCTCAAGCGTCGTCGTGATCTCGAGCAGCGATCCAAGCGAGCAGTCGGTCTTCAATGGTTCGAATCTCTATGAGAGCATCGTTGACGGTAGGGTCACGAGCATCTGGGTAGGTCATACCGTCTACCGAGCCGTTCCCGCTTCATGTCGTACGAAGGCCAAGTTCATCGAAACGCACCCACAAGGCTTCGGGACGGCAAAGTTCGTCGGGTTGGCGGGCGATGCGGTGACCGAGGCTGGCGACTCGTTTACTGTCAGCAGTAAGGGCAGAGAGATCGGTCGATATCTGGTGCGAGGCGGATATGTCGTCAAGATCGACTCAGATGTTCAACACTGGGCCCGGATCAAAGGTGGTGGCTGAGACCGAATCGTTCAGCGACATTGGTCATGCGCCGAGGATCGTTGTTCCGACTGCCAGCGAGTCGATCGATTCACCCCAGCTCTACCTGCATGGCTGTCCGTTGTAACCACATGAGTCTCGGGGACGAATCTCGCGAGTGATCGCGGGACGTATGCCCACATTCGGTGCGTACTGGGGCACCTTCGGTATCGGAAGTCGGTGACCGGCGCTGTGAAAGCAACCGCCTAGTAACTGAACTCCCAGGGGATCGCCAGCGGGACCTTTTTACACTGAATACGAGAACAATCCGGCCGGCGATCCCTTACCCTCGGTTCCCCCCCAGGGGTAAGGACGCCGGCCGGATCGCGTCGCTAGATGGTGCCTTGGCCCTACGACGAGGCCGCCACCGAGGTGGTGCCGGGGATGTAGGTCCCGCACACGGGGTTCTTCCCCTCGGGGACGTAGCCGTTCTTCTCGGCCTTGGTGAGCCAGATGCAGTTCGGGGAGGACATGTGTCCGAAGTCCGTGGCGAAGTCGATGTTGAAGGGCAAGAGGCCGTCGCCGTTCCACGACTTGATGCTGCGCAGTTCCTTGATCACATTGGCATGGGTGACGTTGGACCCAGCCATTTGGATCCCTTGGATCAGCAGTTCGGCCCCCAACCAAGCCTCGACCTGGGTGAACGTCGGGAAGTCGCTCTTGGTCCACCCGGCGTACTTCTCCATTGCCGACTGCATCGCCTCGGTGCCGGCGTCGGGCTCGTACCAGGGGTGGGTGAGTACCTCAAAGGTGTCGCCTTGGACGTCGGGCCACGCCGGTGTGTGGATGAGGGCGGGGCTGTAGCCGTCGGGGAAGTACATCGCCTTGAGCTTCACGCCGGCCTGCTTGAAGGCGATCGAGAGCGGCGCGTTGTCGTTCCCGGCGAGGTTGGACCACACGACGTTGACCCCAGCGTCCTTGGCGCTCAGCGCTTCGGTTCCAAAGTTGGTGCCCGTGGTGTAGGGCACCTGGGTGTCATTGACGACCACCTTGGCCTCGGGGTCGCCACGCTCGAGCGACTGGGATTCGGCCGAGTTGGCCTGGACCGAGTCCGGTGAGATGGCCAGGGCGTAGAGAGCCACGTTGGCCTTGCCGAACTGCTTCAACGCGTTCGAGTACAGCGTGCTGACCGGATATTTCGGGTCCACGCTGCCACTCGTGCCCGTACCGAACATGTTGGTGTTGGGCTGGGTGCCCCATTCGGGACCGTCGGAACTGTCGCCGGTCACCGGTATCCCCGCCTCCTGGGCGGCCTTGGAGCCCCCGTCGCCGAAGATGGGGTCGTTCGCGTCGATGCCGATGGCGCCTCTCGAGATGGCCTCGTCGACCCCGGTCACCAATGTTGACGGGTTGGTTTGGTCGTCGATGACCAAACCAACGAGCTTGTGGCCGTTCACCCCGCCCTTGGCGTTCTGCGCATCGAGCGCTGCATTGAACACACTCACACCGCCGGTGTAGTCCGACGCCCCCGCGCCGGTCTCCGACGTGACATAAGCGATCGTGAGTGGCGCCGCCGAGGCCGATGCTCCCGTAGCCAAGCCCCCCACGAATATCGCCGGCAAACACACGGCAGCTGCGCACGCCGCCGTCACAAATCGAACAGGCTTCATGGTCCCCCCATTTCCCGTTTCTTGTACCGAGAGATCATGACCACTTCTACGCGCGAATGCAACGCGACCAAAATGTTTTGCCCTTCTTACGAAAGTTGATGACCACTAAGTATGTGGCATTTAAATATTTGGCATTCCATAGAAATGCCATGAAACCAACGAACCGTCTTATGTACGAAGATTGCCACCTATAACGGTTGATCCTTGCAATCGGGGCTTTTCGACGTAACGCAACGGTCGACGGGGCTCCGCCGGTCTTACTCCCCATCCAGACGGCACCTGTGGACGTTCGCGCAGGTATCCCAATCGTGCCGCAGGGTGCCACCCAGTGCCGGCGACGCTCCTATTACTTGTCAACCCCTCTTTTGGGTTCGGGAGTGAAACAGCGGACAGAACATTGATGAGTCACTCGAGCTGAGGACAGGCTCTTATTAGGTCACGCGTTTCGAGATCGTGGGCCCGGGCTGAAGGTCGGCTTGTCGCTGGGAAGTCAACCCTGCCGGGCGACAGTACTGGGCTGAGCCAGACCGACAGCCCGGGGACTCAGCCGCGAGGCAAGTAGCGATAGACCTCGTGGGCGACGTAGCGCTTCAAGATGCGGATGGCCTCGTGCTTGGTGCGACCCTCCTTGACCCGACTCTCGAAATAGACCTGGGTCCGAGGGTCGTGGGCGATGCGGACAATGACGATGCGCCAGAGCGCGCTGTTGGCCTGGCGATCCCCACCTTCGTGGGCTCGGACCTTGCTGCCCTTCTTGCCCGATCCGGTTGGGATGGGCGACACGCCGCAGAGGTGGGCCCAGGCGGCTTCGGAGTGGAGGCGTTCGGGGTTGTCGCCGGCCGCCATGACGAGCGCAGCCGCGGTGTCGGGGCCGACGCCGAAGAGGCCGAGGAGCTCGGGCACGGTTGCCTCGAGGAGTGCTTCGATCCGCTCGTCGAGCGCGGCCAACTCGTCGTCGAGAGCGCTGATCCGATGCGCCAACGAAGACAACGAAGCCTTGGTGGCTGCCGTGACCGGGTCAGCGGATCGTGTCGGTCGCAGCTTCGTCGCCTCAGCCACGAGAGCCGGGACGGAGAGACCCTTGAGGCGGCAACGGAGCTGTTCAGGGGCGCTGTAGCCGAGGTGGCGCATCTGGATCAACGCCTTGACTCTGGCCTGGCGGGCCGAGCGCTTGGCCACGACCAGGACCCGGATGGCTTCGACGGCGCCGTCTCTGGATTTGGGGTTCCCACTCGCCCGGCCGCTCAAGGCAGCGCGGGCCGCTTCAACCGCATCGAGAGGGTCGGACTTACCACTGCGGCGCCGCTCTTCTCGGTTCGGTCGGTCGACTTCGATGACTTCGACACCCACCCGGCGCAGGTAACGGGTCAACCCGGACCCATAGGAACCCGTGCCTTCGATCCCAATCTTGATCACGTCGCCGAACGTCTCGAGCCATGCGAGCAGCGCTTTGTAACCGGCCGAGTTGGTCTCGAATCGCTCGGTGCCGAGCAGCCCGCCCAGCGGGTCCAGGGCCGCAGCCACATGAACGTCGAGGTGTGTGTCGACACCACCGGTCACACCACGCCCAGCTTCTACGATGGTCATGGTCATCCCTTTCTCTCAAAGGTGTGAGGGATGGCACGGCCGTTCCGGATCGGAGCGACGGGGGTCTGGGCTGTTGCTGCAACCCGGACCAATCACCCCAACTCTGAGACGGGACGTGCCGTCTTTCAATGTGCGGCTGGAAGGTCTCGGTCGACGACGTCTTGCAACGTCACGGGACTCCAAGTCAGACCGAACCTGCCAGCACTCCCGAAGCTATTCAGGACCAGCAATCAAGCGGTGGACCCTCAGAGAAGTATCAATGTACTGGGATACCGCTTCGGTGTCAGGGACCCAGTTCTGATGGCCGGGCAGAGTCGCCTCGACGGGAGCCGCGGGCTTCAGCGTCGAACGGATTGCTTCTCCTGCTTTGAAGACCACCGGTACCATCGCAGACATGCGCCAAGGCTGGGAGGATCGAGCCGAGACCTGGATTGAGTGGACCCGTCGCCCCCGCTTCGACGCGTACTGGGCATATAGACAGACGTTCCTCGAGGAGGTACTTCCCCCACCAGGTCGTGCGACTTTGGAGGTCGGCTGCGGCGAGGGCCGCGTTGCGAGGGATATGGCGAGCCGTGGACATGTCGTGACAGCGATCGACGCCTCCCCGACACTCATCGCTTCGGCTTCCGCTGCCGATACTGGATCCACCTACCGAGTGGCGACAGCCGAGAAGCTGCCGTTTGACGACTCGTCCTTTGACATCGTTGTCGCGTACAACTCACTCATGGATGTCGAAGACATGCCCGCTGTTGTCCTTGAGGCCGCCCGTGTGCTCACAAGTGACGGCAACATGGCAGTTTGCGTTACACACCCCCTCTGCGATGCCGGAACCTTCCCCGACTTCTCCTCGAACGCGCCGTTCGTGATCGGCGGGTCCTATAAGGGCGGGCGAGCGTTCGATGCAGTGGTAGATCGAGACGGACTCACGATGGATTTCGGTGGCGGCTTTGCCTACGACCTTGAGTCCTACTCGTGGGCCTTCGAGAACGTGGGCCTCGTTATCGAGCGTGTACGTGAACCGGCACCAGATCTGCAGGTGGGGGTGACACAGCCCGGTATCGAGCGAGGCACGCGAATCCCCTACTTCCTGATGCTTCGACTCCTAAAGGCGCCGTAGTTTGAACTCTCGGTCCAAGCGGGGGTGCCCACTCCCGGCGGTTTGGGGCAGTGTCTCCAAGGTGCCAAGTCGCCGTAAGACCGGCGCATGTCCTCCTCGTTGTGTTCAAGGCCAGCGTCTAGAAGAGCTGAGCCAGTCTGACGGCCCCTTATTCGAAGATTCGACCCCGACACGTGTTTCGGTTCGAACTCTCGGTCGGCTCACCCGAACACGGCGCGATCAACGTGTGAACAACAACGCGCGCGACCATGGCGACCCGCCGAAGCGGGGTATAACAAAGAACACACCTACGTCAGTCACGAGGCGGGGTGAAGTGCGAACGACCCCGCACTCTAGCGGCGGGGTCGTTCCGCGCTTTGGTGTTAGGTCAGGACGATTCGTCGTGCTGTTCCGTGGCTTCTATTCGGACCACAATGAGGGTGTCGTTTCAAAGGCAGTGCGGACACGCCGCTTGCTGTTTGATCGGAAACGGCACGGGTATCCGCCACCACAGTCCGGGCCATTCCCGGCCCCGTGAATGGGTTGATGAGGAGCCTTATTGGTGGTCCGAGGATGCTCGCCCACCGTCCTGATGCGATGAAGGGGCGGGGCCTCCGCCCCTCGTGAGATCCGAGCATGCTCGGACTTGCAAAGAAAAACCTCGAAAGAGGAGGAGGCCCCTATGGAACGACAGTACGTCGGAATCGACCTGCACCGCCGCAGCACCACCCTCTATCGGATGGCAGAAGACGGCGAGATGCTTGGCACAGAGCGCATTGTGAGCCAGCCCTTCGAGCTGGCCCAGGCGATGACCGCCGCCGGGCCCGAGCCCGAGGTGGTCCTCGAGTCCACCTACGGCTGGTACTGGGCGGCCGATGTGCTCCAAGACCTCGGGGCCCACGTGCACCTCGCCCACGCCCTCGGCAACAACTGGGGGAACCGACGCGTCAAGAACGACGAACGCGACGCCAGGGACCTGGCCGCCATGCTCCGAATCGGGCGCCTCGCCGAAGGTTGGATCGCCCCGCCACCCGTCCGTGAGTTGCGCGAGCTGGTCCGCTATCGCTACTCGCTGATCCGGCACCGGACCAGCGCCAAGGCCCAGATCCACGGGGTCATGGCCAAGAACGGAATCCTGCCGGTTGTCGGCGAGCTGTGGGGTCCAACCGGAGAAGCCCAACTCGATCGCCTCGAGCTCCCCGAGGCCTACGCCCTGCGCCTCGAGTCGCTGCGCCACCTGCTCGACGTCTACGACCGCGGCGATCGCCGAGCTTGACGCGCACATTCACTCCGGTCTCAAGGGCGACCCCGGGCTATCGGGCCCTCATGACCCTGCCCGGGGTGGGCAAGGTCCTCGCCGCCATCTTCGTGGCCGAGATCGGTGACATTGGCCGCTTCGATTCGGCCAAGAAGCTGTGCAGCTGGGCCGGGCTCACCCCCAAGCACCGCGAGTCCGACGAGGTCGTGCACCGCGGCAACATCACCAAGATGGCATGTGGGGCGGCCGGCCCCACCGGGGGCCGGATCGCTGCCATCGGGAGGTGACTGTGACGATCATCGGTGGGCTCGACATTCATCGAGCGCAACTCACTTACGACTACGTGGACCTCGCGACCGGCGAGTTCCACACCGGCCGGGTGGCTCCTGCGAACCGCGACCACTTCCGCGCCTGGTTGGCGCGGTTCGACGGTTTCGAGGAGGTGGCATTCGCGCTCGAGGGATGCACAGGCTGGCGATACGTAGTCGAGGAGCTAGTACGGGCGGGCGTGACTGCTCATGTGGCCGAACCGGCGGAGACAGCCGCTCTGCGAGGGAGGAAGAGCCGGGCTAAGACCGACCGGGCTGATGCCCGGCACCTTCGCCAGCTGCTGGTCGACGGACGGGTCCCCGAGTCGTGGATCCCGCCGGCCGAGGTCCTCGACGCCCGAGTGCTGGTCCGCCTCTACAAAGACCTGGTCGATGAACGAACCGGTTGGCTACAACGGGTGCACGCCAGCTTGTTCCATCACGGCGTTCCCGCCGCGGGAGGGAGTCTGGTGACCAAAGCCGGTCGCGAGCTAGTGGCGTCGGCCGAGCTGCCCGCCGCGGGCCGTTACGCGGTCGACACCGGGATGCGCCAAGTCGAGCGGTTGACCGAAGAAATGCTCCCTCTGCGCCGGCAGATCACGGCTACGGGTTCTCGTCAGCCGGGCTGCAAAGCGCTGCAGTGCCATTACGGGATCGGACCGTTGCTGTCGGTGGCCATCTGGGAGGAGCTCGGCGACTGCCGCCGATTCACCAGCTCCGACGACGCCGTGCGCCACACCGGTCTCGACGTGACGGTGTGGTCCTCCGACGGCAAGCGAACCCGAGGACATCTGGCCAAACAAGGACCCCCGGTGCTGCGCTGGGCCCTGTATGAGGCTGCTGTGTACGCGGCCCGACCCACCTCCCCCGACTATGCCTACTACCGTCAGCTCCGCCAACGCCTCGACGCGCACTTGGCGTTGATAACCATCGCCCGGAAGCTCGCCCGACGCTGCTATCACAGCCTGCGCAACGTTGGCGACGCCGCCTACCCAGTCGCCGCTTGACCTCGAGCCCGGACCGTCGCGTCGCGTCCAACCATTGATGATCTGCGGCCAGCTCCCGCAACCCTGTTGCTGCCAGCCTGTCTGGACAGCCGACCAAGAACGAGCGGTCGCACCACGTTCGTCGGGACACCCCGAACGCCATCTTGCAGCCGGCTCACATCGCCGAGCGCCGAGATAAGCAGGGACGCCCGCAACCCCTGGACCGAACCCAAGCGTCCAACAAAAGGAGGATCGTCGGCCCCAAAACGAGCAGCAGCATCCAAGAAGCCCTGTCGGGCTTCCGGCACCCATTGTGCTCGAGGCAGCTGACCGGGCGGTCAAGGCTTCCCCTACGGGCGGGCCCTCGGCCCGGCCTTGACCGCCCTCACCTGCCCCGGCTTCCCGCCGGATGCTTCCACGCAGGTTCGGCTGCGCCACACCTCACCCCAACCAAGCCAAACCAACCAACCGGCCTCTTGACCTGACAGGACCCCACAGATAAGCAGGGCTCACCGCCTGGTCCGCTGGGCGGCCATCGAGGCCGTGGGCAACTACCGGGCCAAGGGCAACGAGAAGCTGCGCGCCGACTACAAGCGCATTGCCGAGCGCCGCGGCAAGTACAAGGCCCGCGTGGCGGTCGCCCGCAAGCTCTTGACCCTCGTCTTCTACGCGTGACGCGACGGGGAAGTCCGATGCCTCGAGACCGCCGCCTGAGTCTCGGCCACGGACCGATGCGTGCTCGACTAACGCCGTGGCCCGCCTCTTGGCGCGGCCGAGGTCCTGATTGAGCCCGTCGGGACGTGGCCGAACCCCATCATGTCGGAGATCGACGAATGAATGGCTGGCTGCCCTACGGGACCGTCACGGACCCCCCCGAACAGTGATGGGAACTCGCAACACCTCGACATAGCGGCGTCCTCGAAGAGGATGCGCCACTCGCCGCCGGCGTCAACGCCACAGCCTCCGGCGGGCTTCGCCCGACGTTGACCCCGGTGCCTCGTCGGCGCGCGCCATCGTGCAGGACGCCGATGTGTGAATCGGGAAGAATCTGCGAACCAAGGGTCTTGATCCGACCCCGCCCCTTCATGTACGGCGTTTGAGGACACCTCAGCCATTGGACTCGGTTAGTTGTCGGAGGCTCTAAATTTCAGCGAGAAGCATCGGAATGTCAGTCCGAGCGTGTGCGATGAATTCGGCATTTCTTCGTATCTGCCGTCTCCAATGTCAACATAACGAAGCGGACAGTGGATCAGGGTTGCCCCCACGAGATCCGTCGCTTGTGGTTGCGGTGGCGCGCCCAGGTTCGCCGTCTACGGCGTATTCTCCGGATCACAAGGATGTCGGTGACAGGGAGGAGGACGACCTCCCCGATGGAGCGCCCGGGCTGGTCAATACCGGCGGCCTCAGCGCAACCAGTTACGAAGTGATCCTGCGATGACCACCCAAACAACCCGAGGAGCTCGCTTGAAGCCAGCGGGCAAACCCTGTTTCGACTGCCTCGACGAGGCGATCGCCGTCGATCAGCCTCGGCTCGCAGCGCCGCGCCAGGTGGCGTTCTGGTTCATCGCCTACGTGTTCGCCGCCACCATGCTGGGCACGACCCTGCCCACCCCCCTGTACGTGATCTGGCAGAGCCAGTGGCACTTTTCTTCAGGGCTGGTGACCTTGATCTTCGCCGTCTACGCGGCCGGTGTGCTTGCCGCGCTCGGTCTTCGCGGGACGTGCCTCCGACCAGGTTGGGCGCAGGTCAGTGCTCGGGGCCGCTCTGGCGTTCAGCGCGCTGAGCACGGTGGTGTTCATCATCGCCACCTCCGTCGGGTGGCTGTTCTTGGGTCGGGTCTTGTCGGGCTTCTCCGCTGGGCTCATGACCGGCACGGCGACGGCGGCGCTCACCGACATGCTCGGACTGGCAAAGCCACGACGGGCGTCTCTTGTCTCCACGGTCGCTAATACTTTTGGCCTCGGGCTGGGCCCGCTGCTTGCCGGGTTGTTCGCACAGTACTTGCCTCGCCCGACGGTGCTCGTGTTTGAGGTGTACTTGGTCTTGTTGGCGGCGGCGGCCCTCGCGGTGGCGTGGGTGCCCGAGACGGTGCAGCACCGTCAAAGGCTGTCCATCCGGTTCGCCGGCTTCGGCTTTCCATCCTCAGGCACAGACGAGTTTCTCGCGGCCGGGGTGGCGGGGTTCGCCGCTTTCAGCCTGCTGGGGATCTTCAGCGCGCTCGCACCGACGTTCCTCGGCGACGTCTTGCATCAACACAACCACGCCGTCGCCGGCGCAGTCGTGTTCATGATCTTCGCAATTTCGGCTGCCACTCAGGTCGTCGCAGGGCGCTTCGACTACCGGAAGGTCGTCTCGTTCGGACTGGTCCTATTCCTGTTCGTCCTGGCCCTCATCGTCGCCGGGTTGTCGCAGGCGTCATTGGGCCTCTTTCTCGTTGGTACCGGCGTCGGAGGGGTCGCGGTCGGCTGCGTTTTCATAGGCAGTCTCTCCACCGCCAACCGCCTCGCCCCCGCCGAGCGGAGGGGACAGGTGGTCTCCTCCTATTTTGTGTTCTGCTATCTGGGCCTTGCGGTCCCTGTCATCGGAGTTGGCATCGCCTCCGAGCAGGTCGGCATCTTCCGGTCGGTTCTCGTCTGCTCAATCGCGCTCGCCGTTCTGTCTGTCGTCTCATTGGTTGTGTTCCAATCGGGCAGGGCGCCGGGACAACCAGAAAAGCGGGCTCCCGGCCCTCCTGGCCCCACCGCCCGGAGTACCAGGGCTGGCTAGGGCCCCCGAGGAGAGGCGGGGTCACCGACCGAATTCGGACCTTTGCGTCTTACATCATCTTCACGACGATGAGTCGAACGCCGCCCGGCTGGCGGGGAAACAGCGAAGCAACAGAACGATCTCTCTTGCGGCGTCGGTCCAGGTCTGTCGGTCATTGGTGTGGGAGCAAGTAATCGGATAACGCGCCCAGAGCCGGCGAACAGGGACATTTAGCTCCTCAAGGCGAACCGGGCGGCGATGACGACCTGCTGGTAAGTACCAAGACGGCGACGGCGACTCAATCGCGAACAAGTTTCAGTGCGAGCCTGGGAACGATGAAGGATGCCAAAAAGATCGGCAAGAACCTCTTTCCGGTGCACCGGAAGGCGACGACCTCGCCCTCGGAGGCGTCGAAGGTTTCAGTGCTGCTCGACTTTCGGCCATCTTGGACCTGCAGGGTATGACTTCCAGGCTCGATCGGTATCTCGATGGTGTCGTTCATTTCGACCGATCCGACTCGCTCACCGTCGACCATGACGTCGTACGCGCCACGACGGACCTCCGCTCCGATTGCCTTATGGATCAGCTTCACCGTTGCCGACATCGATTGATATCCTCTTGCTTCCAAACGATGTTGTCTGGGTGCTCGGCGACGAACGCAGCGGCCGCCCCTGCGGACTCAACGGCCAGGGAAGTCCCTTCCTCTCGTAAGTCGAATAGCGCCACTGACCCGGTATGTGTGAACAGGGGCACCCCTTAGGTAGGGAGCGCCGGACGCCTGCCTATCCAAAACCGCCCCAATGGGTCGCGACAATAAGCAGAATTCCGGCTGCGGCGAGACAGCCTCCTGCGACGAAGATTCGGAACTTATGCCACTTGACGGCACCAAGAGCGGCCATCTCTGACGCCACTAGCCACACACCGGCGATGAGGATCAGCAGGAACCCGACTTCCGCGAGCTTGATACCAGTTGCGTGCGTGATCGCGACGATCATCGGTTATGCCCTCCCTTGTCGGTTCATCGCACTTCAACCCTTGCACACAGGTCCACCGTTCGACCAAGGGTGGTGGCGCTGTGAGATAGCGGCGAGTCAAACGAGCGATCGCACCAGACCGGCGACGCTCCTATTACTTGTCAACCCCTCTTTTGGGTTCAGGAGTGAAAACAGCGGACAGAACATTGATGAGTCACTCGAGCTGAGGACAGGCTCTTATTAGGTCACGCGTTTTCGAGATCGTGGGCCCGGGCTGAAGGTCGGCTTGTCGCTGGGAAGTCAACCCTGCCGGGCGACAGTACTGGGCTGAGCCAGACCGACAGCCCGGGGACTCAGCCGCGAGGCAAGTAGCGATAGACCTCGCGGGCGACGTAGCGCTTCAAGATGCGGATGGCCTCGTGCTTGGTGCGACCCTCCTTGACCCGACTCTCGAAATAGACCTGGGTCCGAGGGTCGTGGGCGATGCGGACAATGACGATGCGCCAGAGCGCGCTGTTGGCCTGGCGATCCCCACCTTCGTGGGCTCGGACCTTGCTGCCCTTCTTGCCCGATCCGGTTGGGATGGGCGACACGCCGCAGAGGTGGGCCCAGGCGGCTTCGGAGTGGAGGCGTTCGGGGTTGTCGCCGGCCGCCATGACGAGCGCAGCCGCGGTGTCGGGGCCGACGCCGAAGAGGCCGAGGAGCTCGGGCACGGTTGCCTCGAGGAGTGCTTCGATCCGCTCGTCGAGCGCGGCCAACTCGTCGTCGAGAGCGCTGATCCGATGCGCCAACGAAGACAACGAAGCCTTGGTGGCTGCCGTGACCGGGTCAGCGGATCGTGTCGGTCGCAGCTTCGTCGCCTCAGCCACGAGAGCCGGGACGGAGAGACCCTTGAGGCGGCAACGGAGCTGTTCAGGGGCGCTGTAGCCGAGGTGGCGCATCTGGATCAACGCCTTGACTCTGGCCTGGCGGGCCGAGCGCTTGGCCACGACCAGGACCCGGATGGCTTCGACGGCGCCGTCTCTGGATTTGGGGTTCCCACTCGCCCGGCCGCTCAAGGCAGCGCGGGCCGCTTCAACCGCATCGAGAGGGTCGGACTTACCACTGCGGCGCCGCTCTTCTCGGTTCGGTCGGTCGACTTCGATGACTTCGACACCCACCCGGCGCAGGTAACGGGTCAACCCGGACCCATAGGAACCCGTGCCTTCGATCCCAATCTTGATCACGTCGCCGAACGTCTCGAGCCATGCGAGCAGCGCTTTGTAACCGGCCGAGTTGGTCTCGAATCGCTCGGTGCCGAGCAGCCCGCCCAGCGGGTCCAGGGCCGCAGCCACATGAACGTCGAGGTGTGTGTCGACACCACCGGTCACACCACGCCCAGCTTCTACGATGGTCATGGTCATCCCTTTCTCTCAAAGGTGTGAGGGATGGCACGGCCGTTCCGGATCGGAGCGACGGGGGTCTGGGCTGTTGCTGCAACCCGGACCAATCACCCCAACTCTGAGACGGGACGTGCCGTCTTTCAATGTGCGGCTGGAAGGTCTCGGTCGACGACGTCTTGCAACGTCACGGGACTCCAAGTCAGACCGAACCTGCCAGCACTCCCGAAGCTATTCAGGACCAGCAATCAAGCGGTGGACCCTCAGAGAAGTATCAATGTACTGGGCTACATATCTCGACCGATAGCGGAACGCCAATCGGCCATCGTTCTAAATGACTCGTTTCGCCCAGACGCCCCCTCCCGTCTCATTAGAGTGAGACTCAGTCCCACTTGTAATGAGACTCAGTCTCACTCTAGGTTCGGGTCATGAGCACTTTAGGATTCCTTCACACCTCACGATCTCTCGGAAGACGTACAGCGACGGCAGCAGTCCTGGGCGTTGCCCTCCTCCTGGCCAGCGGTGTTCCTAGTACCTCGGCCAGCAGCACGAAGTCGAGCGTGATCAACGCAGTCGGTGCGGAGAACGAGTACGCCAATGTGCTCAGCCAGCTCGGAGGCAAGTACATCAAGGTGTCCTCCATCTTGAACAACCCCAACACGGACCCTCACACGTTCGAGGCGAGCACGAGCGTGGCGCAGGAGGTGAGCCAGGCCGAGCTCGTCGTTCAGAACGGCGTCGGCTACGACACCTTCATGAACGACATCGAATCGGCCTCACCGAATTCGAGCCGAAAGGTCATCGTGGCCCAGCACGTCCTCGGCCTGCCCGGACAGCACCCCCAACCCCCACCTGTGGTACAGCCCGAAAACGATGCCAGCGGTGGCCAAGGTGATGGAGTCGGACCTCTCCGATCTCGACCCGAGTCACAAGGCGTACTTTGAGGCGAGACTGCAGTCCTTCGACACATCACTCAGGCCCTGGCTGAATGCCATCGCCGCCTTCAAGGCGAAGTACGCCGGAACCCCGGTCGCCACCACCGAGCCGGTGGCCGACTACCTGCTCTCCGCCATGGGCATGAAGAACCTGACTCCGTTCGTCTTCCAGGCCGACATCATGAACGGGATCGATCCCGCACCCGAAGACATCACGCTGGAGAAAGGATTCTTCACCAACCATACGGTGAAGGCCTTCTGCTACAACCAACAGGTCGTCGACTCGCTCACGACGTCGATACGAGAAACTGCACAATCGGCCGGCGTGCCTGTTGTTGGCGTGTACGAGACGATGCCCACTCCGGGCTACGACTATCAGTCCTGGATGCTCGCCGAGGTGGCGGCCATTCAAGCGGCCGTGGTGCACGGGACCTCGGCAGAGCACCTGTGATCGGCGCTTGCCGTTGAGCGCTCCCGAACGATGGGCTGAGAGACCAGCGACTCTGGTCACCCATGCGCCCCGGGGTTTGTGGCGGATCTTGCCGTTTGTGCCGGCATGGGCACGAGGGAGACCTCTTTCCGCCTACCCCACTCGTGCCGCAGGGTGGCACCCACAGCCGGCAGCGAACTGGGGCAGGTTCCAGAGGAGAACAGCGGACGCGATCACCCGCGGGCTGATGCCGCCCCTCGCATCTTCCAGGGAGGCTATGACCGGTCGGTTGGGCGGGTCCGTTGGGCTTCTTTGGCTGCCCGCTGCTCCCGGTACCATGCTGTTATCGGCAGATCGTCCTGGGGCGACCGCTTGCGCTTTAACTCGCCGAAGTTGCCGTACCGAACCAGCCATGAGGTGTGGTGCCATAACTTGACGGCTTCCTCGTCGCTTGGCATCAGCGAGATGACGGGACCGAAGATGGCCGGCCCATCGTCGCCGTCGAGCACGATCGTCGGTACGCCAAGCTTCCCGACCCTGTCCACGACCTGCTGTGTCTCCTCGACGACTTTGGCCCACGTCTTGGGGTCAGCGAGAGCGGCGTCGTACAACCCTGCGTCGAGTTCAGCTTCGACCAGCGACTCTCGTATGGCTTCGACCGGGTCAGGCGGCGGCGCTTCCCCAAGGAACGTCCGCTTTCCCAGCGCAGCGTAGAACGGCCCGATGGCCTTGGTTCCGCGGGCGCCGGCGATGCCGACGGCGGTACGCAACGCTGGGCTCCCCGTCGGCTCGAGCTCGGCAGGGTCTATGCCTTCATCGAGGTTCACCACCTCCAACGCGAAGACCCCCCAGTCGAGTTCGATCTCCCCCAGTTCCTCCAACCGCCGGGCCCAGCGCGAGGTCTGGTAGCACCAGGGGCATCGCGGGTCGAAGTAAAACTTGACTTGATCCATGCCCGCAGCCTAAGTCCAGTGGGCCCACATGGTGCCGTCCTGCCCCCCGTCCCGAACGGGGCTAGTGCGCTTCGCTGCTTCTCGTCAGCCAGGTACCTCGAACCCAGACCACGAAGTTGGCCCGTTTGGAGTTTCAGTCGACCGTTCAATGTTTGCGTACAGTTTCAACGACCGCAATCATGGCAACTATGCGCTTCAGACGGATCGTCATGTCGGAATCGGATGATGGTGGATCGAGGTTCACCCACGTCGAAGAGATAGAACCGTTGACCACCGGCGAGTCTCGCTACTGGCCCGTCTGGGGCTGGGACTCCCCTCCAAACCTTTCGGCGGGGTCGACTCAGAGGTACCTCCCGCGAAGCGTCTTCCCGCCCCGTGGAGGTTTGCGCATCTACGTGAGTCGGATGGTCGAAGGCGATGACCTGGGCTCAGCCGCCGGAGACGGGGATCCTGGCTTCTCCGAGCTCGTGGCGGCCGAGCCAGCGGGCGTGGTCGTCGATCCTGACCGCCCTGGGATGCATCGCACCGACACATTCGACGTTGGTTTCGTGATCTCGGGGAGTATCACGGTTGAAGCGATGGACGGCTCCCAGACGATCCTCGGACCAGGGGATGTGTACATCCAGAACGGGTCGTTTCACGCGTGGCGGCGCAACTCGGAAGACCCAGCAGAGGTCTTGTTCTTTATTTTGGGTGAAACCAGGCGCAGCTGAGCCCCGCCCCCCTCGCTGGCTGAAGCTCCCGCCAGCTGTAGGACGGACTAGCCCCGAAGTGCGGGGATAGTCCGATGGTGGCCGGCAGCCGCCGTCTGGACCGTGGTTGTGGTCAATCCGAACCACGTCTCCACTGGGTTCAACGAGCGAGCGGTGCGCCCAGTCTACTTGGCCCAAGCCTCAACATCTCGAACCAGCCACAACACGCATGTGCCTTTCTTGATCACCGGATCCGGAAATCGGAGTAGCGGCGCCTGTAGGTCGCAATGGCTTCCCTATGGGCAAGGCCCAGCACAGCGGCGACCTCGCTTGCGTTAATGAGGTCTGACGAGTCGACCTTCACAAGGCCGTGGCCAGCGCACCTTCGAGGAGGTACTGACATGGTCAAGGGTACTCAGGCGCGCCCGCGCCTGGCTGAGGTCGTTGATATTCGGACGAGGACACACGTGGAGTCCGCTTCGAGCGCGCCGGCACGGGTGGGCCTGGCGCCGAGCGATTTCGCCTTCTTGTGGGACGAATGTCCGCGGTGCTTCTACCTCAAGGTGGTGCGCAAAGAGGCCCGATCGCGGATGCCGTTCCCCAAGGTCTTCGGAACGATCGACCAGCCCATGAAGACCTTCTACATGGGCTGGCGCACCGAGGTTGTGGCCAATGGTATGCCAGCCGGTGTCATTGAGCAGGCGGATCGTTGGGTGAGATCAGCCGGGCTGACTCCTCCGGGGAGCTCTGTGGTCAGCGAGCTACGGGGAAGTCTCGACGCCCTAGTCCACTGCGACGATGGCACGGTCGCCGTGGTTGATTTCAAGACGGCTGAGCCAAACGCCGACCACGCAGGCACTTACAGCCGCCAGTTGCATGCCTATGCGTTTGGCGCTTGAGCAGCCGTTCTCCCGCCCCGCCGCGACAGTGAGTGCACTTGGCCTCTTGTGTTTCCTTCCGAACCGATTCACGAGCACGCCGACGGCGGCGCTCACCGGGAGATCAGGTGGATCGAGATCGAGCGCGACGAGCCGGCCTTCTACCGATTCTTGAACGAGGGCTTCAACGGCTTCGTCAAGGATCAGGCCCACGAGGGTCTCGACGACGCCCGGCGCCGCCGCCTCAACGGCACGGGCGCAGAGCGTGCTGACCGCGCTCCTCCTCCTGGCGGCCAACGTCCGCAAGATCCAGGCGTTCTCGGCGATGGAGGCCGCCCGGGCAGAGGCTCCTGGGCACTTCAGTCGCCCCCGTCGTCGTCGCGCCCGATCGCTCGAGACCTGGCGCCCACGGGCGGGCGCGGACCGTGAGGCGATCGGCGGGCCGGATCCTCCCCTGACGGCGTAGCCGCTGGGGATTGTTTCAAAGCTGCTCGACGCTCGACAGAAGAGCGCGGCCCGAGTCGCGTCGCTCAGCGCTCGGAACGGCCCATTACGAGGATGGGCGATCTTTGAACTCCCAAAATTCCTCGCTCCAATGGATTCGGACGCTGAACTACTTCCGAAACAGCATCGATGTCCTCTTCAAACCGGGTTTTGTCGATTTGATTCGTCGAGTTTTGTCGACACCCCTGCGTTGCGTGGGCCAGCGACAGAACTCGCTGACCTGGGCATCGGGCGTCCGCCGAATGAGCGTTTCCCACGCTGTTGGCCCGAATTTCCCACTGCTCTGACCAGGGAGTTTCTAGGTGAAGTGCTCGTCCTCGACCTAGTGGGCAGTCGGCCCGACCCCCCTCAACCGCCGGTCGGCACGGCCCTCACGACGCCGCGACCGAGACTCCGAGACCGGGGAGCGACCCCGTGAATGCAAGATGGTCGAGAAACCTCGAGGGTCGATGTCGAAGGACCGCATACCCGTTCGACGTACGTGCGAGAAAGTACCTCTGAGGAACCACAAGGGAGTGATCGAGATGCCGCGTTTCATGGGATTCGTGCGGATGGAAGAGGGCGTCGGGACGCCACCGCAGGCGCTGTTCGACGCGATGGACGAGTACATCAGCGAGCGGGCCGCCAAGGGCGTGTTCCTCGACGGGGGCGGTCTGTACGGGACTGAGGACGCCGTGAACTACGTCGTCCGCCAGGGCGAGGTCACCCGCGTCGACGGGCCGTACGCCGAGGCCAAGGAGGTCGTCGGCGGCTGGGCCATCATGGAGTACCCCAGCCTCGAGGAGGCCGCGGCGGACCAGCAGTCGTTCGCCGAGCTTCACGCGAAGTACTGGCCCGAGATCACCGTGATCTCCACCCTGCGCCAGATCTCGACCGGCCCCGAGGCGCCCGGCGAGTGACCCTGGATCCGCCGATCCTTCGCCATCTGCGGCAAGGATCGGCGGATTCAGGCTGAAACCGGGCTCACTACGCTGGCGTGGTGCCGGCAGAGACCCGTCCCGATGATCCGAACCAGGCCATCTACGCCGCCTGGCGGGCCGAGTCGGCCCGCCTCGTCGGTGCCCTCACCCGGATGACCCGCGATGTGAGCCTCGCCGAGGACTTGGCGCAGGACGCCCTCGTCGCCGCGCTCGAGCAGTGGCCTGCCACCGGCGTCCCGGACAACCCGGTCGCATGGCTGATGACCACCGCGAAGCGGCGCGCCATCGATCACTTCCGGCGTGCCGACAGCCTCCGCCGCAAGGTCGCGGAGCTCGAACATGCCCGAGGGAGAGAGGAGGAGACGATGCCCGACGTCGAGAGCCAGGTCGACTACATCGAGGACGACGTACTCCGGCTCATCTTCCTGTCCTGCCACCCGACTCTGACGCCCGAGTCCCGGGCCGCACTCACGCTGCGACTGGTCGGCGGGCTCACCACCGCCGAGATCGCCCGGGGATTCCTGGCCACCGAGTCCACGATGGGCCAACGGATCTCGCGAGCGAAGAAGACCCTGTCCGAGGCGCACGCCGAGTTCGAGCTTCCCGCGGGGCCGGAGCGGACCAAGCGGCTCGACGACGTCATGGCGGTGATCTACCTGATCTTCAACGAGGGCTACACCGCCACCGCCGGCGAGGAGTGGATGCGCCCCGACCTGGCGAACGAGGCGATCCGGCTCGCGCGCATGCTGGCCGCTCTCGCTCCCGACGAGCCCGAGGTGCTCGGCCTGCAGGCGCTGCTCGAGATCCAAGGCTCGCGGATGCCGGCCCGGCTCGATGAGGACGGAGCTCCGGTCCTGCTGGAGGCACAGGACCGGAACCTCTGGGATCAGCTGCTGATCCGGCGTGGCATGGCCGCCCTGGAGAAGGCGGGGCAGCTGGCTGCCCGCGGGACCCCGGTCGGGAGGTACTTCCTGCAGGCCTCGATCGCTGCGCAGCACGCCCGTGCGGTACGCGCCGAGGACACGGACTGGCGCCGGATCGCGGGGTTGTACGACGTCCTGGCCCGCGCCGCGCCCGGCCCGGTCGTCGAGGTGAACCGGGCGGTCGCGCACGGGCGGGCGTACGGCCCCGGCGCCGGGCTCGCCGTGCTGGAGGAGGTGGACGCCGATTCACTCGGCGACTCACCGCTGGTTCCGAGCGTGCGCGGGGACCTGCTCGAGCGGGCCGGGCTGCACGCGCAGGCGCGCGAGGCGTTCACCGAGGCAGCCTCGCGTACCGCGAACGCGGGCGAACGTACCGTCCTGCAGCGCCGAGCCGACCGGAACCGGTCGCGTGGGTCGGACCCGGATGAGCCGCCCCAGCCGACGAGAGCTTGATCAGATCAGACCAGCCTTCAAGTACGCCGGGCTGCTGCTTCCTCCGAGGAGGAACACGGAAGCCCGTATGTCCGCGAACTAACTCAAGTGCTTCGACAAGCTCTGCAATTACCACCTGGCCAAGGTGTCCAACGGCCCCACCGAAGCGCTGAACAACCTCGTCAAGCGCATCAAGAGGATCGGCTCCGGGTTCCGCATCTTCGAGAATTCCCACGCTAAGCCGCCCGATGCCCCACTGCCCTGATTAGGGTATTTGTCGATTCAAGGTGAGAATCCCGCCGGCGGTAGGCGGTGAGGTAGCGGGGCGTTTTTCTCCGCGAGGGCCCGGATACCCAGATGACGGGCGGCCCGCATGGGAATCCAGCGAGCAGCGAGCCACTGAAACGGAAGCCGGGCGAAATGGCGGCCTAGGGACCGGCCACTCTCCTGTTTATGCTCGCCCCGAACCGGCAGCGTCGTACTGAGGCAGTCTCTATGTCTTGGCGCCCGTCGTAAAGTAGCGACCCCTGTAGTGGATCAGAGGCTCTACCGGATTGGGGTCGAGATCTACTTCATCGATCGAGCCGCGGATCAATAGCGAGTAACCACCCTCCATGAAGCCCATGAGAGTGACCGCTGAGCGGGTCGCGACATCACTGAGCACAGGGCCATGGTCCGACCTGACGACGGAAAGGCCTTCAAACGGATCTCCCGGGTATCGCAACGCGAACTGGTCGGCCATTCGTGCTTGTGCCTTGTCCAACACGTGTACGACAAACCGCTTCGACACACGCACCGCGTGCCAGAACGACGAATCCGGAGCAATGAAACCAAGAACCGATGGAGGGTCACCCTCCCCAATGAGGACGGAAGACACGGTGATTCCTTCGGGCCTGCCCTCCTCTCCGTGGGCGGTCCAGATCGTGACCGGCATGGGGAACCGTCCACGGAGGAGCCGTATGTGATCCCTCTCTTCAAGGGGAAGCTCGAACGGATCAGGGCCGATGCGCTGAAACCCGTCCTCGATGTTCACGTCGAAACCCTATGCGAGAGACAGGCCTGCCAGGCCAAGGCCAGGAGGGGATCTTTGCCCCGGGCCAGCGCGCGTGCCTTCAGAAGTGCCGTTCAGTTGCAGCCACCCCTTCGGCAGTATGGGCCAGTCAATGTGCGCACAAGACCTATGACGCCTCCTTGTCCGACGCCCGGCCGCGCGTAGCGACTCACCGTCGGTCACGATGGGAGGATGATTGTACCTATCGACCGACCTTCGGCTCGTGTGATCGTGGTCGACGGGACTGGCTGCGTGCTGCTCTTCCGGATCGAAGACCCTCAAGACCCCATACCGCCACTCTGGATCACTCCGGGCGGAGGGGTTGAGCGGGGAGAGGCACTCGCCAAAGCCGCGGCGCGAGAGCTCGCGGAGGAGACGGGGCTTCTTATTGGACCCGCAGAGCTGGGAAACCCCGTCGCTGTCTGCCGAGGCGAGTGGACCTTTCGCGGTCGGCATCTCTACTCAGTTGAGACCTATTTTGCGTGGCGCACGGATCGGTTTGAGCCATCGACCGCAGGATGGGAGCCGCTGGAACATGTTCTCCACGCAGGGTGGCGATGGTGGACGACCGAGGAGCTCGACGCTACAAACGAGGTTGTCCTCCCGGGGCGCTTAAGCGATGTCTTGCGGTCGATCGCCCTCGGGGCTATCGAGTCGCCTATCGAATTGCCCTGGGTAAGCGTTGACGCTTTCAGGATCGACTCTTCGGCGGGGACCACCGAAGACTGATGCACTACCGGCAGGGATAGTGATGGTCTATTCCGACGTCGATCCCCAAGCAGGGTCAAATGAGCCGACCGACACGTTCACCCAGGTGTTTGGAGTGTCCCAAGACGACCTTCAGCGGAAGGGTGTCGATGTCTCGGATTACGTGCGAAAGGACTGGCGGAAGGCTGCCCGAAACGAGAAACGGATGGCATCTGTCTGGGCAGCGGCGCCAGCGTCGGAACAGGCGAGGAACCCAATCACTGATCTGGGGTCTGAGGGGCTTCTACCTCATGTTCTTGACCGTAGGAATCCTGATCCTGTCAACCTTTGCATCGGGGCCGCTGCGGATTGCACTACTCGGCCTCGCAGGCCTTGCCAAGGCCAAACCCATCGCCGCCATCTTGTCGGCGGCCCTGATGCTCGACCTCCTCGGTGAGGATTCAGCGGCCGGCCGCATCCGAGATGCCTGCGCATCACTCACCGACCTCTCCGCTTCCACACCCGCGATCGGAGACGCCATCGCCTCCGCCCTCTTATTCCTTACCCACACGTAGGGGAAGGTAGCTCTCGGCGAAGACCTCGAGCCCGTTCTTACGATGACCTCACCGTCGACGCATCCACGGGGTGGCGGCCCAGGCCTATTCGTCGCCCTGCTCGTCGTGGCGGCCAACGTCCGGAAGATACGGTCGTTCCAGGCGGCGAGAACAGCGGGAGGCTCGAGCAAGCCCCGTCGGCCTCGTCGGCGCAAGACCACGCCCATCACGCATTGGCGCCCGTCGGCGGCCACGGCAACTGACTCGTCGGACCCGGACCCTCCGCTGATCGCCTGACCCGGCGTAGCGGCCCCTTCTCGTGGCACCCCGGGCTTCGTCGCGCCCATCGGGCGGCAGGCGAGCAGGGTAGAGCGAGGTTGGCGTGCTTCTAGGGCCTCGGAGGCGGCCTCTGCCCTCAACTCAACAAGAATCCAGCGTTGGGGCGCTCCATGGCCTGGGTTTTGTCGATTGGAGGTGTCCAGCTCTGTCGGCACCCCCTGCGTGCGTGCGTGGGCGAGGCGGGACTTGAACCCGCACATCCTTTCGGACACAGGAACCTGAATCCTGCGCGTCTGCCTATTCCGCCACTCGCCCGAGCGACCGGCCAACAGTAGTCCCTCGTCCTGCGGCCACCGCCGGGGCGCCCTCTGCCGGCGCGCAGGTGACCAGGTCAGACGGTTGCCCACTCCCGGTGTGGCGCTGCGGCCCGGTAATCTCTGGGGGACCATGGGACTCCAGAAGTTTGAGGAGCGCCTCGAGCGTCTGGTGGAGGGAACGTTGGCCAAGCCGTTTCGGAGCAATCTCCAACCGGTCGAGATCGGTCGGAGGCTCACTCGGGAGATGGACCTCCACCGACGCGTAGGGGTCCGCGGCCTGATTGCCCCGAACGCCTTCGCCGTGACGCTGTCAGCGGCCGACGTGGGCCGGTTCGCCAATTTCATCTGACGCGCTGTCACGGGAGCTCTCCGACGCCGCCCGTGAGCACGCCCGGATTGAGGGGTACTCGTTCGTGGGTCCGGTCGAGGTGGAGATCTACGAGGGGGCTGGCCTGAAGCCCGGCCGCTTCACCGTCGCGGCCGAGGTCCAAGAGAGCGAGGACGGGGGGTTCCTGGCCGAGGTCGTGCTGCCCGACGGGCGCCGGGTCAGCGTCGGGCTCGACCCGCTGGTCATCGGCCGCCTCCCCGAGTGCGACGTGGTCCTGGCCGACTCCAACGTCAGCCGCCGCCATGCCGAGCTGCGGCGGAAGGGTGACGGCGTGTTCGTCACCGATCTCGGGTCCACCAACGGCACCAAGGTGAACGGCACCTCGGTGCGCGACCACCTGCTCGCCAGCGGGGACGAGATCAGCGTGGGGTCGACCAAGCTCATCTTCGAGATGTCGTGACCACGGCCGGCCCGGTGGCGGTCCTGATCGCCACGCAGAACCTGAACGCGGTCCTGCGGGTCATGCAGTGGGGTGTGATCGTGCTCATCTTCTTGTTCTTCCTGCGGGTCATCCGCGCCGTCTGGGTGGAGATGAGCCCGGCCACCGTCCGCAAGCCCCGGTCGGTTCGCCGGCAGGAACGGCGCGACCAGCGAGCCGTGGCCAAGCCGGTGGAGGCCGCAGCTCCCCCCCGGCGGCGACGTGCGCTGTACCTCAAGGTGGTCCAGCCTCCCGATCACGCCGGTCGGACCTACGACCTCGACGACGAGCTGACCATCGGTCGATCGCCCGGGTGCGGCGTGGCCATGCCCGACGACATCTACACCTCCACCCTCCACGCGCGGTTGTTTCGGCGCAACGACCAGCTCTGGGTGGAGGATCTCGGCTCGACCAACGGCACGTTCGTCAACTCCGAGCAGATCGGCCAGGCGCTGCGCCTGGGCAAGGGAGACGTGCTGCAAATCGGCTCGACGGTCTTCGAGGTGTCACGGTGAGCGAGCTGCGCGCCGGCTCGGCCACCGATGTGGGCCGGGTCCGCAGCGTCAACCAGGACATGGTGCTCGATCGGCCCAACCTCTACGCGGTGGCCGACGGGATGGGAGGTCATGCCGGAGGAGAGGTGGCAGCCCGTCTGGCCGTCGAGACGCTCGAAGCGGCCTTCGGTCGATGGCCGACCAGCGTCGGGCTGCGCGAGGCGGTGGAAGAGGCCAACGTTGCGGTGTGGCGCGAGAGCCAGGTCCACCCCGACCTCCACGGGATGGGGACGACGCTGACCGCCCTGGCCGTGGTCGATGAATCGGGCGGCCAGGCCACGTTGGCCCTGGCCAACGTGGGTGACTCGCGGGCCTACCTGTTCTCGAGGGGCGCCCTCACCCAGATCACCTTCGACCACAGCCTGGCCGAGGAGCGGGTGCGTCTGGGCGAAATGACCGAGGCGGAGGCCGCCGTCCACCCGCAGCGGCACATCCTCACCCGCGCCCTGGGGGTGTCCGCCGACGTCCAGGTGGACGTGTGGGAATTGGGAGCCCCCCGGGGAACTCGGGTGCTGCTCTGCTCCGACGGGCTGTCCAACGAGGTTGGACCCGAGGAGATCGCGGCCATTTTGGAACGCGGAGACCGATCCCGCCGAGGCGGCCCGGTCTTTGGTGGAGGTGGCCAACGAGCACGGAGGCGCCGACAACATCACCGTGGTCGTGGTCGACGTCCTCTCCGGGGACGAGACCTCGAGCGCCGGGATCGTCCTCGTTCCCGCCGTGGAGGCGACGGGTGACACCGTCCCGCCGCCGCCGCCGCCGCCAGCCGCCCCCCGGGCCCCCGCCGTGCCTTCGCGCCCGCTGCGGCCCGACGACACCCTCGCGCTCGGGGCACGCACCTCGAGTTCGGACCCGGCACGTCGACGCTCACCGAGGCCGAGCCGCGCAGCGACGAGTTCTTCGTCGGCGCGCCCGGTTCGATGCCGCTGTCGCGCTCGTCGACGCGGGTCCACCACCACCACCACCACTACCACCCACCACCACCCGCCGCGTCCGAGAAGGAGACCCGCGGTGAGCGCCGCCGCCGGCTGGGCATCACGCGTACGCGTCACGCCCCGGGTGATCGGGTTCCTCCTTCTCGTCGCCGCGGTGCCGGTGGCGGCTTATTACGTGCTGCGGTGGTACGCCTACGACAATTGGATCGTCGTGCTCCAGGGCAACCAGGTGGTGGTGACCCAGGGCCAACCCGGTGGTGTGCTGTGGTTCCACCCCAGGGTGGTCGACCGCACGGGTATCACGCGGAGCCAGGTCACTCCCACCGCCGTGGTCCCGTTGAAGGCGGGCGTCCAGAAGAGCTCGCTGCACGACGCCCAGCAGTACGTGGCGAACATCACGATGTCTTCCGCGCCGACCCGGGTCGGTGACCACTACGACCACGCAGCCGAAGCCGACGACCGGCACGAGCGCCACCACGACCACGACCACGACGGCCCCATGACGTGCCATCCGCGTCCCGCGGCCGAAGGCGCCCAGCGTAGGCTCAGGTCCCGATGCAACCTGTGGAGGAACCGCGTGTCTACTCGGGCCGCTACGAGGTCACCCACGTGGTGGCGCGGTGGCGGTATGGCCCAGGTCTACCGGGCGATTGATCTTCAGCTCGATCGTCCGGTCGCCCTCAAGGTCCTGTTCCCCGAGCTGTCGGTCGATCGCACCTTCGTTGAGCGCTTCCGCCGCGAGGCCCAGGCGGCAGCCAACCTGTCCCACCCCAACATCGTCCCCGTTTTCGACTGGGTGAAGACGACGGCGCGTACTTCATCGTGATGCAATACGTCGACGGGCGCCCCCTCTCGGCGGTCTTGCGCGACCCCGACCCGCTGCCGCCGAGCCAGATCGCCACCATCGGCGCCGGGGTGGCCGCCGCTCTGGCCTTCGCGCACCGCCATGGGGTGATCCACCGTGACGTGAAGCCGGGCAACGTGCTCATCACGCCCGAAGGGGACGTCAAAGTCACCGACTTCGGCATCGCCCGGGCGGTCAACACGGAGGAGAGCCTGACCCAGACCGGAGCTGTCATGGGCACGGCGGCCTACTTCTCTCCCGAACAGGCCGAGGGGAAGGGGGTCGACGCACGCAGCGACATCTACTCGCTGGGCGTGGTCCTCTACGAAATGGCGACGGGCCGCCCACCGTTTACGGGTGACTCCCCCGTGGCGGTGGCCTCCAAGCACGTACGCGACCAGCCGCTGCTGCCGCGCCAGGTGAACGCCGGGGTACCCCCGGCGCTCCAGGCCGTGGTCATGAAGGCCATGGCCAAGAACCCCGAGGACCGCTACCGGTCGGCCGAGGAGCTTCGGGCCGACCTGCTGCGCTTCGCCGAGGGGCGCCCGGTCGAGGCGGGCGACCCCAGTGCCACCTCCGTCATGGCCGTCATGTCCGACACGGGTGCCACCCAGCTGGTGGCCAGCTCGACGGGGCGGACCACGGCGGTGCCGGCCCGTGGGGTGCCACCCCTGATGGACGAGGAGGCGGATCGAAAAAAGCGGACCCGTCGACTCGTGTTGCTCCTCGTCCTCCTCCTGGTGGCGCTCGGGGTGATCGCCTTCTTCTCGCTCCGCGGGTGGGCGTGTTCGACGGCAACGTCACCGTCCCCAACGTCGTGGGCCAGACGCAGACCGTGGCCACCCAGACGCTCCAGAACGACCATCTGGCCGTCGGCACCGTCACCCGGCACACCAGCATCGCGGCCAACGGGACGGTGCTGTCCACGAGCCCTCGGAACGGCACGTCGGTGAGCCGCAACTCCAAGGTGAACCTGGTGGTGAGCTCCGGGGCGCAGGTGCCCACGGTCACCGTCCCGTCCGTGAAGGGCCAGCAGCTCACCCCCGCCCTCCAGGAGATCACCGCCGCCGGTCTGACCTACAAGCTCACGTACGTCACCAGCAACCAGCCGACCGGCACCGTGCTCGAGCAGAGCCCGGCCGGCGGCGCCCACGTCAAGGCCACCGAGAAGGTGCTCCTGACCGTGTCGGGAACCCAGAACGAGACCTCCGTGCCGAGCGTCGTCGGGCAGTCGCCGGACACCGCCGGCGCCCTCTTGGCCCGGGACGGGCTGAACGTGGGCGTCACGTCGAGTGGCTGTCCCACCCCGGTTTCGAGCGGCCTGGTGGCGGCCCAGAACCCCGGCGGTGGCGCGACCGTGCAGCCCAACACCTCGGTGAACCTCGTGGTGTCCAACTGTGTCTCGGTCCCCGGGGTCGTCGGACAGACCGCCGCGAGCGCGCAGTCCGCCATCGGCGGCCAGGGCTTGATGGCGGCCACCACGGTCGATCAGAGCTGTGCCGGCGGCGCCAGTCCGGGCAGTGTGGACGCGCAGAACCCCGGTGCCGGCACGCAGGTCGCTCCCGGGAGCACGGTGACGCTCTCGGTCTGCCAGCCCGCCGCCACCACGACGACCACCCCGACGTCCACGTCGACGTCGACCTCGTCCACCACGACGACCCGGGCCGGGGGCGCGACGCCGCTAGCGCGCCACGCCCAACCCGGCCAAGAAGTTGGCGAGCAGCGCCGGCCCGGACGCGGTGAGCACTGACTCGGGGTGGAACTGGACGCCTTCGACCCGCTGGGTCCGGTGGCGCAGGCCCATCACCACCCCGTCGGTCGAGGTGGCGGTCACCTCCAGCTCGGCGGGCACCGAGGCCGGATCCACCACGAGCGAGTGGTACCGTGTGGCCACGAACGGGTTGGGCAGTCCGGCGAAGATGCCCCGGCCGTCGTGGTGGATCTCCGAGGTCTTGCCGTGCATGAGATGGGGTGCCGGCACCACCCGGCCGCCGAAGACCTGGCCGATGCACTGGTGTCCGAGGCACACCCCGAGGACGGGGATCTCCCCGGCCAAGCCGGCGATGGCCCGCAGGCTCACGCCGCCGTCCTCGGGCCGCCCGGGGCCGGGCGAGATGAGCACGGCGTCGGGACGCTCCGCCCGGATGCCCGAGAGGTCGATGGCGTCGTTGCGGAACACCACGGGCTCGGCCCCGAGTTCTCCGAGCTCTTGGACCAGGTTGTAGACGAAGGAGTCGAAATTGTCGACGACCAGCACCCGGGGGCCCATGGAGGGAGGAGCGTATCCGCCCTGCCCGAGGCGCCCCACCGGTGCTCGCTAACCTCTCACCGGTGGCGACCGGCACGAAGGGTCCAGGAGGCGCATCGCGCAAGGGGAAGTCGGCCACGGGCCGCGCCTCGAAGGTTGGGCGCTACAAGACGGCCGAGGAGAGCGGTCGTTACACCGCACCCATTCCCAAGAGCGTCCGCCACAGCCCCCCGTGGTTCGGGGCGCTGATCCTGGTGCTCTTGATCGGCGGCGTGGTGGTGATCACGGTCAACTACCTGGCCCACCTGCCCTTCTTGGCGCACGGCTCACCGTGGGGCCTGGTTGTCGGCCTGGCCATGATCTTCGCCGGGTTCCTGTTCGCCACTCGGTACCACTGACGTCCCGGCGCGCTCCGGCCCCCGCGTGTCGAGGGGGTGACATAGCGACTCGCTATCCGAGGCGCTCGATGACGGTGGCGTTGGCCATCCCGCCGCCCTCGCACATGGTGAGCAGCCCATAGCGTCCGCCCGTGCGCTCGAGCTCGTTGAGAAGGGTGGCCATGAGTTTGCCTCCCGACGCCCCGAGCGGGTGACCCAGCGCGATGGCCCCGCCGTTGGGGTTGACGATCTCCATGTTGGGGTGGTGCTCGCGCTCCAGGCCAGGACCACCGAAGCGAACGCCTCGTTGATCTCCACCACGTCGATGTCGTCGAGCGTGAGCTTCGCCCGCTCGAGCACGGCGGTGGTGGCTGGGATGGGACCGGTGAGCATGGTGACCGGGTCGACGCCGGCCAGGGCGAAGGCATGGAAGCGGGCGCGGGGGCGTAGGCCGAGGGCATTGGCCCTCTCCTCGCTCATGATCAACATGGCCGACGCGCCGTCGGTGATCTGCGACGAGCTCCCGGCGGTGATCTTCCCGTCTTCCTTGAAGGCCGGCTTGAGCTTGGCCAGCACCTCGACGGTGGAGTCAGGCCGGATGCCCTCGTCGGCGGCGAAGACCTGCTCGGTCTCGACCCCCTCGTCGTCGCGCACGCGGACGGGCACGATCTCGTTCTCGAAGCGACCCTCGGCGGTGGCCCGGGCGGCCCGCTGGTGGCTCTGCACGGAGAAGGCGTCCATCTCCTGGCGCGAGATGCCCCATTTGTCCGCGATCATCTCCGCCCCGATTCCCTGTCCGGGCAATCCGGTCTCGGCGTACCGCGCGTTCATGCGGGGCCCGAAGGGCAGCCCGAACTCGGGGACCACCGAGGCACCCATGGGGGTACGGGTCATGGACTCCACGCCGGCGGCGACGACGATGTCGTAGGCCCCGGCCATGACCCCTTGGGCGGCGAAATGGGCCGCCTGTTGTGACGAGCCGCACTGGCGGTCGAGGGTGGTGCCCGGGACCGACTCGGGCCATCCGGCGGCGAGCACGGCGTTGCGGCCGATGTTGACCGACTGCTCCGAGATCTGGGTGACGCACCCCATGATGACGTCCTCCACCAGCGCCGGGTCGAGTTGGTTGCGCTCGGCCAGCGCGGTGAGGACCTCCGAGGCCAGGTCCACGGCGTGCCAGTTGCGCAGCGAGCCGTTGCGCTTCCCGCCCGCGGTCCGGACGGCGTCGACGACGACAGCGGTGGTCATGGTGTTCCTCCGATCGGTGGCCATCAGCCGGCCGGGCGCTCCAGAGCGCATCGGGCCGGGCTGACGCATTCTACCTGGCCTTCTCCGTATGCCGGCCCGGCGGGGCGACCGTTCTCTGGTGTGGACACTGCCTCACCCCGGCCCGGGCATCCCCCTTCGGGTGGCTTCCCGCTGCCTGGTCCCGGCCCCAGCACGTGCCGCGTCTGTTGCGGGCCCGCGCCCGCCGGCCGTTCCGCGTGTTTCGCCTGCCGGCAGGTGGCGCACCGCCTCGGGGCCGAGTTGGCGCCGGTCGTCGCCGTGAGGCGCTGTGAACGGCTGGGGTCGCTCTACACCGTGCTCCTGGGGTACAAGGAGTCGGTCGTGCCCGAGGCCCGACGGCACTTCGGCACCGTGGTGCACGACCTCGTCGATACGTTCCTGTCCCGTCACGCCGCCTGCCTCACGGCGGTGGCGGGCGGACGACCCGACGTCGTGCTCCCGGTTCCCTCCACGGCGCGCCCCGACGGGTCACCGCTGCAGGCGGTGGCCGGGATCTCCGCCCTGGTGGCCCACCGACTCGAGGGGGCGAGCTGGCACCCCGCGTTGCTCGCCCGCGGTGGCGCGCCGGTCGGGCACATGCGGCCGCATCCCGAAGCGTTCGTGGCACCCGGGTCGGCCCGGGACCTCCTGGCGGGACGCCGCGTCGTCCTCCTCGACGATCTCTATGTCAGCGGTGCGCGTGCACAGAGCGCGGCCGCGGCGGTGCGGCGCGCCGGAGCCCGCTCAATCGTGGTCCTGGCCCTGGGCCGCCTCCTCCGGCCCGACCGTTCCGCGCTGCACGCGGCGTACCTGCGGTGTGAGGCAGTGGCGGCCGAGCCCGAGCGGTGCGGTCGCTGCGTTCAGGTCGCGGCGCCGACGGAGGTTCGCACCCCGGTCAGTTCCTCCGACGCGCGCCAGAGCGCGGCGGCAACCTCAGCGTCCCGGGCCCGGGCCGAGGGTCTGGTCACGCGGGGTGGCCCGGCCAGTCCGAAGAAGTGGGCGGGACCGATGTATTGACCGGAACGCACCGATCCCGAGGTCGCCGCGCACAGGACAGGGAGGGCCCCGGCCGCGGCGGACTGCCCGAGCATCGTCCCGGCGGCTCGGGCCAGCTTCCGCCGGACCCGGTCGCGCCCGAAGACGCTCGCGTTGGGCAGCAGGTTGCTCCGGGCCCAGCCCGGGTGCGCCGCCACCGATCGCGTGAGGAGCCCCTCGCCTTCCAGCCGGCGGGCGAGCTCGAAGGCGAAGAGGAGGTTGGCCAGCTTCGAGGTGGAGTAGGCCGACCAGGCCGAGCGCGACGCGGTCCCGCCCACGTCACCCAGGTCGAGGTGACCCGCCCGGTGCACGACCGAGCTGACCGTGACCACCCGCGACCGCTCGGTGGTGACGATGCGGTCGAGCAACAGGCAGGTGAGCGCGAAGTGCCCGAGGTGGTTGGTCCCCATCTGGACCCCGAACCCGTCGAGGGTGACCGGCATCGGGCCCCCCATGACTCCGGCGTTGTTCACCAACAGGTCGAGCCGGGCGTGGTCGGTCAGCACGATCTGGGCGGCCCGGTGCACCGAGGCCCGGTCACCCAGGTCGAGTTCGAGGAGCTCGAGGGAAGAGCGGTCGAGCTCGCTCTCGAGCGTGTCGCGGGCCCCGAGACCCCGGCCGCGGTCGCGACAGGCCATGATCACGTGCGCGCCGTGCTCGGCCAGCGCGGCCACGACGGCGTAGCCGATGCCGCTGTTGGCGCCGGTCACCAGCGCCACCCGTCCGGTCAGGTCACCGACGTCCGCCGCGCTCCACGTGGCCGCGCCGGTGGCCTCGCTTCCGGGGATCACGCGTTGCCGATGTGATCGGCCGGCACGGTGCCAAGCCGGCCCGCCTCGTAGTCCTCGAAGGCCTGCACGATTTCCGCCCGGGTGTTCATGACGAAGGGGCCGTGCGCGTACACCGGCTCTCCGATCGGACGGCCGCCGAGGAGCAGGACGTCGAGGGCCGGGTTCCGTGACTCCTGTGAGGCGTCGGCCCTCATGACCAGGGTGTCGCCGGGGCCGAACACGACCAGCTGGCCGCTGTGGAGCGGACGGGCGCCGGGCCCCGCCGACCCCCGACCGCCCAGCACGTAGGCCAAGGCGTTGTATGCCCTGGGCCAGGGAAGGACCAGCTCGGCTCCGGGCTCCAGCGTGGCGTGCACCAGGGAGATGGGCGTGTGCGTCGCGCCCGGCCCGCGGTGCCCGGCCACCTCCCCCGCGATGACGCGCACCAGCGCCCCACCGTCGGGGGACCTCAGGAGCAGGACGTCGCGCGCCTCAATTCCCTGGTAACGAGGGTCGATCCACTTGTCGGTCGCCGGCAGGTTCACCCAGAGCTGGATCCCGTGGAACAGGCCGCCGCTGGCGATCAGCTGATCGGGCGGCCGCTCGATGTGCAGAATCCCGGATCCCGCGGTCATCCACTGCGTCGACCCGTTGGTGATCAGACCGCCCCCGCCGATCGAATCCTGGTGCTGGAAGGTGCCGTCGATCATGTAGGTGACGGTCTCGAAACCGCGGTGGGGGTGCCAGGGTGTGCCCTTGGGCTCTCCGGGTGCGTACTCCACCTCGCCCATTTGGTCCATGTGGATGAACGGATCGAGGTCGGCCATGGCCACGCCGGCGAAGGCGCGGCGGACCGGGAACCCCTCCCCCTCCAGTCCCGACGGCGCGTCGCTCACGCTGGCCACCGGGCGGAACTCGTTCGACGCCTCCGGTACGGGGATTCGGGGTAAGGCGAGGTTGTGCGGAACGGTCACTGCAGGCATCGAGGGCTCCTTCGTCGCGACGTCTCTGTCACGGCTTTCTCGGTCACGGCTTTGCTTGTCGCGGCTTCAAGGTGGAACACCCCGGGGGCCCGCTCTGTTCCGACCCCCTCTCAAGAGGGTTGTGCAACCGCGTCATGCCTTTTGAGAGGTTGGAGCAGTCCACGCTCGCCCGCTACCCCGACCTCCCTGCGAGCGCCACCGTCGCCGGCGGAAGCCGCCGCTTGGGCCTCCGCTACGAGCCGGCGAGTTTGGACACCACGGGGGCGAAGACGTCCACGAAGTGGTGGGGGACGCTGACGTAGTTGATCCTGAAGCGGGCGCGCTGCTCTTCGAGCTGGTTCGCGATCTCCTCCACCGAGCCGACGAGGACGAGCGGGTGGTCGGTCAGGAACGAGGGCTCGACGTGCAGCGCCTGTCCGGCAAGACGCAGGCCTTCGGCCCGGTCGTCGGTGACGTCGACGTAGATCCGCATCAGCTCGAAGTCGAGCTCGTCGAATCGGTCCGCCGCTCCGGCCCGGACGCGCTCGAGCTGCTGCCCGATCTCGAAGCGGGTGTCGACGTCGGGCGACATCACGTTGCTCAAGCTCACGATGTCGGCTTCGCGGCCGGCCAGTCCGAGCACCCGTGGCCGGGAGCCCCCGATCATGATGGGCGGGGGCGGCGTGCGTTCGGGCACGCCCACGTAGTCGTGGACGGTGACGGCCTCACCGTCGAGATCCACCGGCCCGCCGACGAAGTGGGCCTTCACCAGGGCCACCACGTCCTCGAGCTTCTCGACGCGGCGCGGCCCGTCGTCGAACGTCAGCCCCATCGACCGGTACTCGTCGCCGTGCCATCCGGCCCCCAACCCCAGTACGAGGCGACCGCCGGAGAGCAGGTCGATGGTGGCGGCCTCCTTGGCCAGCGCCGCCGGAACGTGGTAATCGACACAGGCCACTCGCGTTCCCACCCGCAAGGTCGTGGTCCACGCGGCCGCGGCAGTCATGGCGGCGAGGGGAGCGAGGTACTGCGTCGGGTAGCCGAGGCCGCCGGCCGGCAGGTGGTAGTGGTCGGCCACGAAGAGGGTGGTGTAGCCGTGACCCTCGGCTCTCGTGGCGAGGTCACGCCAGCCCTCCGCCGAGGCGGCGTCGCCGGTGACGGCGAATCGGAACGGTCGCACCTCAGATGCTCGCCGACGTGACGAGATCGTCCGGACCGACGGTGGTGCCGTTCGAGACCGCGGTGCTCAGGGCTCCAGCTGGCTGATCGCTCGATCCTTCACCAACCCCTCACTCTGTTCCGTCACCTCCGAGAAACATCGTGGCGCAGGGGGCGCGGGTCGTCAACTGGTTGGCGCGCTTGACGGACCTTCGCTGCGGTGCCAATCATCGGGTGACGAAGGAGTCCCGTCCGAGAGTCGGCGCACGGGACGATGTTCCAGACTGGGGGCGAGGCGACGTGACGAAGACGAACGTGACCGAGAGGGGAGCCGAGGACGACCTGGAGGCGCTGCGGGCGCAGGTCCAGAGGCTGAACGACATCGAAGAGATCAAGCTGGTCAAGAGCCGCTACTGCCGCTACTGCGACACCAAGAACTGGGAGGCGTGGGCTGACGAGGTCCTGACCGAGGACTTCCACTTCGAGAGCGACGGTGGGGTCCAAGAGGGACGGGACGAGGCCATTGCCATGGTGTCTGCAGCCCTCAAGGACGCCACGACCGTGCACCACTGCCACACGCCCGAGATCATCTTCACCGGCCCGGACACTGCGAAGGTGATCTGGGCCATGCAGGATCACGTGACCATGCCGAGCCGCGGCAAGACGATCAGCTTCCGCGGTGCGGGCCACTACACCGAGGACTACGTCCGGACCGAGCGTGGGTGGCGCATCCGGAGCACCGTGCTCACCCGACTGAGCGTCGACATGCTCCCGGTACCGCCCCCGTCCGCTGACTAGCCCGGCTCACGAGGCCGGGGCCGCGGCGTCCGGTGGGGTCGTGTCTCTGGCGGCTGTGGCGGGGTAGATCGTTCCAGGCCCGTCCCAGTCCTCGAGGAGGCCCTGCTTGGCGGTGAGCCCAGGCAGGTTCACGCGCTTGGAGAGGAATCGGTCGGCGTCGGGGGACCGCACCAGCCACACCATGGCCGGCCCGATCGATTCGGGGGGCGACACGGGGACGCCGGGGTACTTGCGCAGCGTGGTGGCCAGCTCCTCCCCGTAGGCCACGAAGCCGGGCTCCACGTTGAAGGCCCGGATGCCCCGCGACCTCAGCTCCACGTTGAGGATGCTGGCGAATCGGTCGATGCCCGCCTTGGCGGCCACGTAGGCGAGGGTCCAGCCGTTCTCCCTGACTGTCCCGGGCGGGTCGAGGAAGACGGACGACGAGCTCATGTTGAGGATGGTTCCTCCGCCCCCCTCCACCATGAGGGGGATGGCTCGTTGGCACAGGAGTGCCGGAGCCACGACGTCGGCCTCGAAGCTCAGGACCATCTCGTCGAGAGGGGTGTCCATGAACAGCTCGCCCATGGCCCCCTCTCCCTGGTAGATGCCGATGTTGCACAGGACGTCGCAACGCCCGAACCGCGCCGTGGCGGCGTCGGCGAAGGCCGCCACCGACGCGCGGTCGGTGAGATCCGATGCCAGGGGGAGCGCGGCGCGTCCGAGTTCGGTGACCGTCCGCGCCACGCCGTCCAGCCGCGCCTGGTCGCGCGCCGTGAGGGCCACGTCGAAACCGGCCTGCGCCAGCGCGACCGCGGCGCCGGCGCCCATTCCCCGACTGGCGCCGGTCACCCACGCCACCTCGCCCATGTCTGCCCCCCCGGCCGTCGCTACTCGGCGCCGTCGGGTTCGGGCGCCGTCCGGGAGTGGATCTCGAGGCTGACGATGCCGTCGTCGCCGAGCTCGAACAGATCGAGCGCGCGCTGCCGGCCCGTGTCCGTCCGCACGTCCACGATGGCGACGTACCGCGGAGCTGCCTCGATCACCTCGAGGACCCGAGGGTGGGGATGGATCGTCTCGATGGTCCGAGCGTAGAAGGCCCGGATGGCGTCCCGGCCCATCAGGCGCCCGTCGGACCCGAAGAACAACACGGCGTCCTCGGCGTAGAGATCGGCTACCGCGGCGTCGCCCCGGTCGACGCGGGTGAACACCTCGCGCACGCGCTCGGATCCCTGGAGGTGGGGGTCGAGGGCAGGCATCAGCCGATCTCCTCCGGTACGCACCGAACCCGCGCCGGACCGATGGGCGGCAGTCCGGCCACGGTGGCCCCCTCCATCATGTGTTCGCCCTCGAGGTCGCTGGCTACCCGGTGCAGCGTGCAGCGGTTGTCCCACATGGCGAAGGCCAGGAGCGCGTGACTCTCGCTCGTCGTGAGCTCCATCACCCGGCAGAGTACATCGGGTCGAGGAGGAGCGAGGTGCGACCCCATTCGGGGTGGACGTTGAGGACGTTGACCAGTGGGTGCCTCGGCGACGTGAAGGGCGAGGCCCCTCCGGGTCGCCGAGTCGTAGACGACGTCGAAGCCGCGAGGAACTCGCATCGACACCGAGAAGGACTCGTCGCGACGGCCCGATTGCTGCCTGGCTCGTCACGGTCGAGGATGGCCACGCGGGCTCCGGCGCGCGCCAATGATTCTCCTCTTTTAAGCATGGTCGTTTCAAGTGTGGTCGCGTCTGGAGTCCCGGTAGGGAGCATGACACGAGAGGTACGGCGGGCGGTGTTCGGCTGCGAGGGCTAGCTTCGGATGCGACGGAGGGAGTCTCATGAGCGATCAGAACCCCGTGGCCCCCGAGCCGAATGCCACCATGACCGAGCTGAAGGTCCTCTTGGCCAGGCAGGCGATCACCGACGTGCTGCAGCAGTACTGCTACGCGATGGACCGCAACGACCGGGAACTGGCCTACCGCGTCTGGCACCCCGATGGAACCGCCAACTACGAGGGCATGTTCGAGGGACTGGGCCGCGATTTCGTGGACTTCGGAATTGGGGGGCATGAGACCACCTTCGACGGCACGTCCCACCAGATCACGAACGTCGCCATCACCGTCGAGGGGGACCGGGCGAACAGCGAGTGCTACGTCACCGCGGCGTGCCACTTTCGGGACACCGATCTCGTATACCTCATTCGTGGGCGTTACCTGGACTCGTGGTCGTGCCGTGAGGGCGCCTGGGGCATCGAGGCGAGGCGGTTCTGCACGGACCTCTGGCAGATCGTCCCGATGAACCACGACATGATGGCCAGTTTGGTCGGGTCGGGTCCCTCGGAGTAGGAGTCGCGAAGGGACCGGGCGTCGACGGACCGTCGACGAGCCTTGGGCATGAAGAGGATCGTCATCCACGCCGACCTCTGTGTCGGCAACGGTCGGTGTTACACGCTGGCGCCCCGGTTGATCGTCGACGATGAGCGTGGGTGTGGCGGGGTCATCGGCGACGGCAACCTGACCGATGATGCCGCCTTGGAAGAAGCCGATCGCGCCGTCCGGGCGTGTCCGGAGCGTGCCATGAGATCGTTGACGAATAGGATCTCGTCGCCTCTCAGGCGATCGGCTCCTCACCTTGGAGCATGGTGCGGTGCAGCAGACGCCCGCTGTCCACCTGGTAGGGAAGTGCACGGTGGAGGGCGCCGGTGTTGTCCCACATCACGAGGTCGCCGACGTTCCAATCGTGCCGTAACACGAACTGCGGCTGGGTCGTCCAGTCCCGCAGACGGACGAGGAGGTCCATGCTGTCGGCCGGCGGCAGGCCGACGACGTAGGCCGCGGTCGCCCCGATCACCAGAGACCTCCGCCCAGAGCGGTGGGTCCACACCAGCGGCTGCTCGCGTGCGGGTACCCCTCGCGCCGCGGAGAACACGTCGTAGGTGGGCTCGGGGTTCACGTAGCGCTGGAGGGCCCAGTTGGCGTGCACGACCCTCAGTCCCTCGAGCGCCTCCTTGTCGGACTCGGGCAAGGCGTCGTATGCGGCATAGGTGTTGCACCACTCCGTCGCACCGCCCTCTGGCGGGAGAAACCGGGCACTGAGGATGGAGGCCAGGATCGGTACCTCGTGCATCGATCCGTCGAGGTGCCAGAAGAACGACGTCCGGAGATAGTCACCGATCGGATTGACGGCCGCGTCGAGGCTGACTTTGAAGATCGATTGCATCTCTCCGTTCGCCTGCGGCGTGCCGTTGTTCTCGAATGCCTGGGTACCCAGGGTCCGCGTGAAGGCGATCTGCTGCTCGTCGTCGAAGCCGACTCCGGGAAAGACCAGGACGCTCCGCTGCTCGAGCAGAGCACGGATGTCCTTGGCGAAACGGCCGCTGACCAGTGTCGGGGCGTCGGCCTCGATCAGCGACCCGACGAGAGGTCGCAGCTCTCGGGTGTTGAACTCCACGTCCTCGGCCAGCGTGTTGGAATCAGTCATGCCGTGTCAGTGGGAACGAGCGATCGTTCCGCCGTCGACCGGGATCATGACCCCGGTGATGTAGTGCCCGGCGTCGCTGACCAGGAACAAGGCGGTATGGGCGATGTCCCAAGCGTCTCCCTCCGCGGGCAGGGAGACCTTGTAGGTCAGGTCGACCTGGGACGGGTCGAGTCCCGCCTTGGCCATGGCCTGGTTGCGCATCGGCGTGTCGATGATTCCGGGAGCCACACAGTTGATCCGGATGCCGTTCTTGCCATACGCGTCCGCGACGTCGTACATGAGGCCCTCCAGACCGGCCTTGGCCGACGCATACGCAGTCTGTCCCGAACCACCCTGACCGCGCAGCGCAGCGATGGACGAGATGTTCACGATGGCACCGCCACCTCCCTTCTGCATGACCGGCACGACCGCCTTGACCAGCATGAAGGGCGCGGCCAGGTTGATCGTGAGCACGTTCTGGAGCAGCTCGACCGAGGTCTCGAGGAGGCTGGTGGACGAGGAGATGGCTGCGTTGTTCACCAGGATGTCGACCGTCTGGTACCGGGCGACCGCCTCGTCCACGATTCGCTGGGCCTCGCTCAGATCGCTGAGGTCGGCCGTGACGATGGTCGCCTCGCCGCTCTCCTTTTCGATCATCTCGAGGGTGTCCCGGGCCCGATCCTCGAACTTGTCGACGAGGACCACCTTGGCCCCTTCGCGGGCGAAGAGCACCGCCATGGCCCTGCCGGTACCCAGACCCGGTCCGCTCGACCCGGCGCCCGTCACGATGGCCACCTTGCCTTCGAGCTTGCCTGACATGGATGTGACCCCTCCCCGACTCGTCCGACCCCCGGGGCGGGTGCGCCACAGAGTCCACTGGGTCGGCTCCGGTCGGGCGCCGAGCGTACTACAGGGCCACCCCGGCTGAACTGGACATCTCCTCGGGTCTTCCCATGAACCCCGGGAGGTGGATGGATGTCGACGAGCTTTCGTGAGCCCGAACGGGTCGTCCGGCACGTTGGGCTTGTCAGGAGGGAAGACCCGTGGTTCGCTTACCGGGGGGCCCACCGGGCGCGGGAGCCGGCGGGGAGTGCCCCGCAGGGTGGAAGATGGATGGACAGCCCATCGACGAGGGCCTGCGGTACGGGGCGGACCTGTAGGAGGTCATGATGACGAAACCAGTGACGATCGTGTCGCTCGACTCACACGCGCAGGTCCCTCAGGACGCATGGGCGACCTATCTCGAGAAGCCCTATCACGACCTCTTGCCTCGCTTGGCCGGCGAGAACCAGAAGTGGGTGGAGGTCATGGGCCGCCTGATGGTCGACCGCACGCACACAGAGCACGAGGTCTTCGACCGCGGCGGGGGATATCGTGCGGGTCTCAGAGGAATGTTCGACCGCGACGCCCGCTTGGCGGAGATGGACCGGGAGGGGATTGCCGGCGAGTTCGTCTACAACGGCGAGCCACGCCAGGTCGCGCTGTTCTTCCAGCCCTCCAACTCCAAGTACGCCGACGACGCGTGCGAGGCGGGCGTCCGGGCCCACCACCGGTGGGCCTACGACGAGTTCGGCTCGGCCGGAGACCGGATTCTGTTGGCCGGGGTCACCGGCCACGCGCCGTGCCGCGACATGGACGCGACCCTGGCCGAGGTCCGTTGGATCTCGGACCACGGGTTCGTCGGGTTGGTCGCACCGGGCATGACGGGGTATCCCGACCAGCCTCCGCTCTACGACGATCATTGGGATCCCCTCTGGGCGCTCTGCGAGGAGCGCGACCTGACGCTGATCGTCCATGCCGGGTACGGGCCCGAAGCCGGACCCTTCTTCGGCGAGGTGGCCGACGTCTACGACGAGATGCAGATTGCCGGTGGCTTGACCGACGAGCTGCTCTCCCGCTTCACCACCAGCGCCATGACCACCAAGTTCTTCAACAGTCTCGATACCCGTCGCCCGCTGTGGCAGTTGACCCTCGGCGGTGTCTTCGATCGTCACCCGAACCTGAGGCTCCTCTTGACCGAAATCCGAGCCGATTGGTTGCCGGCCATGCTCGGGCACTTGGACGAGCTCTTCGAACAGCACCGAGCCGATCTGCCCGCCGCCCGCAAGCCGAGCGAGTACTGGCAGAGCAACGCCACCACGTGTCTCTCCTTCGCCCACAAGGCCGAGGTCGAGATGCGGTACGAGATCGGCGTCGACACGGTCGCCTTCGGGCGCGATTACCCGCACCCCGAGGGAACCTGGCCCAACACCGGGGAGTGGATCCGCGACGCCTTCGCAGGCGTTCCCGAGCCGGAGCTGAGATCGATGCTCGGCGGCAACGCCATCGCACGACTCGGTCTCGACCGAACCAGGCTCAATGCCGTGGCCCAGCGGGTGGGTCCGACCCTCGCGGATCTGTCCGCCCGCATCGCGGAGCTCTCCCCCGAGCTGCTGCACCACTTCGACGTCCGGGGTGGTTACCTCAAGCCCGCCGAAGGCGCGAGTCGCCTGGCCGAGGCCGACGAGTCGATACGGTGGGACCTGTCCCGCCTGGCGCACTCGGGGGCGGTCCCACGGTGATGGAGTTCAAAGAGCTCATTCCGGCGTTCGGGGCAGAAGTGGTCGGCTTCGACCCGAACGCTCCGCTCGACGCTCAGACCCGCGATCGCCTGCGCCGGGCGTTCGACAGACGGGGCGTTCTCGTGTTCCGAGACCTCGACCTGGACTACCCGAGCCAGGTGCACCTGTCTCGGATGCTCGTGAGGAAGGAGGGCGGGGTGGACACTCCAAGGGCTGCCCCGGCCCCCGACGGCGGCAACTGGTACATCTCGAACCGGCAGGAGGACGCGGCAGCTCCGCACGGCCGCCTGCAATTCCATTCAGACGGCATGTGGGCCGACGAGACCTTCGAAGTGCTGTCGCTCTACGGCGAGGACGTCGAGCCGCCCTCGGTGCCGACCGCCTTCGTCAGTGGCGTCCATGCCTGGCGCACGTTGCCCGAGGAGCTTCGGTCGCGCGTCGGAGAGCATGGGGCCCGGCACACGGCCGGCGAGGTCGGCCGGGGCGATCTCACCGACGTCCTGGAGTTGACCGTCGAGCGGGCTCCATCCACCGTCAAGCCGCTGGCCTACCACCACCCGCGTACGGGCGAGACGGTGTTGTACGCCTGTGAACAGATGACGAAGGAGGTGGTCGACTGCGAGCCGGAGGAAAGTGAGGATTTGCTCGGGCAGCTCTTCGCCCACATGTACGACCCCTCCGTTCGCCTGATGCACGAGTGGCGCCAGGGTGACCTGGTGGTGTGGGACAACATCGCCCTCCAGCACGCCCGGCCCAACGTCACGCTGGACGGGCCGGCTCGGACCCTGCGCAAGGTGGGATATCCCATGCCGCACCTCGAGCCCGACGAGATGCCGGTCTACGGCGCCGCCCGCTGAACGGCTCACGGAGGGTCCGGGTGGGGCGTCTGGACGGGCGAGTGGCCATCGTCACCGGCGGTGGGGACGGAATCGGCCGCGGGATCGCGAGGCGCTTCGCCGCGGAAGGAGCCAAGGTCCTCGTGGCGGACATCAACGGGGAGACGGCGCGAGAGGTCGCGGGAGAGATCGTGTCCGAAATTGGAGGCGAGTCCCTCCCATTGGCCGCCGACGTCAAGGAGAAGGACACGGCCGCCGCCATGGTGCGGACCGCCCTCGACGCCTGGGGCTCCGTCGACATCCTGGTGAACAACGCATGGGGCGGTGCGTCATTCGGATCCGTCGAGGAGAAGACTGACGAACAGCTCGCCCACGGGTTCGGACTGGCGTTCTACGGACCGTTCTGGGCGATGCAAGCCGCGTTTCCCTCCATGAAGGAGAACGGCTGGGGCCGTGTCATCAACATGTGCTCGACGGCCGGTGTGAACGCCTTCTTGGGCACGCTCGAGTACAACTGTGCCAAGGAGGCGCTGCGCGCCCTCACCAGGACGGCAGCGCGTGAATGGGCCCCCTACGGGATCGTCGCCAATGCCGTGTGCCCGGGAGCCAAGGGCTCGGGGATGCGTCGACGCTACACAGAGGATCCGGAACTCGAGGCGATGCTCGATGCGGCGAACCCGATGGGGCGCATTGGCGATCCCGAGACCGACATCGGACCCGTTGCCGTGTTCCTCGCCAGCGACGATTGCCGCTACTTCACCGGGAACACCCTCTTCGTCGACGGCGGCAGCAGCATCAACGGGTCATCGTGGCAGCCCGCCCAGTGGGCAGAGGACCACCCACGGGACGAGGATCACCAGACGTGACCGATCAATCAACCGCTCGGGTCGCCGAGGCTCGCTCTCGACCGGCACCCCCCTCGAGTGTGAGTGAACAGGCCCGGGGCTTCCTCGCCACGGAGTACATGCCCGAGGGCAGCGAGCCGCTGCCGAACGCTGATGACGTCGATGGCTGGCTCCGTCATGTCGAGGTGTCCGATCGCGCCATCGCCGAGCGTATCGGCGACCTCGGACTTCCGGTCGAGACCGAGGAGACCCAGATCGCCGGGGTCCACACGTACGTGTTGCGCCCTTCCGATGTCCCCGTCGGTCGAGCCACCCCGGTGTTCCTCGATTTCCACGGTGGGGGACTGGTCTACGGGGGAGGGGACCTGTGCCGAGCGATCTGCACTCCGTTCGCCCTCACCCGGGGGATGGTCACGTGGGCCATCGACTACCGCATGCCGCCCCGATACCCGTACCCGGCCGCGCTGGACGACGGAGTGGCGGTGTACCGGGCGCTTCTGGACCAGCGGGCGCCACAGGACGTGTTCGTGGGCGGGGCCTCGGCCGGCGGGAACCTGGCTGCCGCGCTGATGGTGCGGCTGAAGGAGGAAGGGCTGCCGATGCCGGCCGGGTTGGTGCTCCTGACCCCGGAGGTGGACCTCACCGAGTCGGGCGACACGTTCTCGGTCCTGCTCGGTGTGGACGACGTGCTGCGTCCCCTGATCGAAACGAACCGGCTGTACGCCGCCGGCCACGACCTGGCCGACCCGCACCTCTCACCGCTCTTCGCTGACGTGACGGGGTTCCCGCCCACGTTCCTCCAGAGCGGCACCCGAGACCTCTTCTTGTCCAACACGGTGCGGATGCATCGCAAGCTGCGGGCCGCCGGCGTCGAAGCCGAGCTCCACGTGTGGGAGGCCATGCCGCACGGAGGCTTTGGTGGGGCTCCCGAGGACATTGAGATGGTGGGCGAGGTGAGACAGTTCCTCGACCGGCACCGCCGGTCCGAGCACCCCGCCGTCCCTAGCGGCCGCCGACCTCCGGCGCGAAGTGCAGGATCGCCGAGCATGATGTACGATGTCCTCCTCCCACCACGTGCAGCGCCAGCCGGCGGGGGTCCGCTCGAAGCGCCCTGCGTAGTGGCCGATACTCTCCTCGAACAACCCCTCGCGGGGGCCCAGCCCGGCGTGATACCCGCGCATCCGAACTCGCGCCTCGGCGGTGTCGCCGTCGATCCGGGCCGAAAGTTGCCGACCAGATGCTGGGTCACGATCTCCGCACTTCCGATCATCCCGCGGGCGAAATCGATGAGATTGGCACGACCGGTGATCACCATCGGCTCCATGCGAGCATCCCGAGCCTTGAACTCCCCGACTGCGTCCTCGGCAAAGAAGTCGTCGAGCAGGTCCACTGTTTTTGGTCCAGCGCATCGGTGAACCGGTTGATGAGTTCCTCGATGGCGATGCGATCTGCCACCGCGTCAACGTCGACCTGCGTGCTCACGGCGCCCCCTTTGGCTAGCCACTCCATTGGAGCATATTGGCCAACCCTGACGCCTGGGGTGGGGCGCCCAGGGCGTGATCGCTCCGAAGACCGTGAACGGTGCTCGCGGCGCGACGCAGCCCCAATACAGTCGAGCGCGATGGCCACGTCGGAACCTGGTTCGGCACGGGTGGCAGGCATCGCCGAGGTCGAGCAGATCGGGCAGTTGCTCCATGACTTCGACACCGAGTTCGAGGAGCCCACGCCCGGCGCCCCAGCGCTCGCCGAGCGGATCGAACAGCTCATGAGAGGCGGTGACGCCGTCGTTCTGCTCGCCGGTGCGGGTCCTGACGGCGTGGCCGTTCTCCGGTTTCGTGTCGCCATTTGGAGTCCAGGATTCGAGTGCTACCTGGCCGAGCTCTATGTGCGGAAGGAGCGGCGGGGTCGTGGAGTCGTCGCGCGCTCATGGAGGAGGCCCTCCGGGTCGCCCGGGAGCGGTGCCGACACCATGGACCTGGGGACCGACGGGACCGACGGTGTTGCCCATCGCCTTTACGAGAGCTTGGGCTTCAGCAAGCTGGCCCACGGGGACCACGGACCGGCGATGTATGTGTACGAGCGCGAGCTGTAGCGGGCGGCGTTGAGGACCACCAGGCGAATTCCCGGACGTGAGCCCGGCGGTCACATTCCGGGGGCGGCCGACGTCAACATGATGTGACCACGATGGAAGTGACCGACTTCGACGCCGAGCGGCCCCGGCTGACTGCGATCGCCATCCGGATACTCGGGTCGGAGGCCGATGCGGACGACGTCGCTGCAGGAGGCGTGGCTTCGGCTCTCGCCGCACCGACGACATCGACGACCTGCCCGCCTGGCTGACGACCGTCGTGACGCGGTTGTGCCTGGACCAGCTGCGCAAGCGACGCACCAGGTCGGTGGCCGAGGCCGAGGCACCCGCCGACCCCGCGCCGGTCGACCCGGAGGCCGACGCGCTGCTCGCCGAGCAGATGGGCGACGCGATGCAGGTCGTCCTCGACGCCCTGGCACCGGCCGAGAGGGCGGCGTTCGTCCTGCACGATGTCTTCGGGTATCCGTTCGACGAGATCAGCGCGGTCATGGGGCGCTCGGGTACCGCCGTACGCCAGCTGGCGAGCCGGGCACGGCGCAAGGTGCAGGGCGTGCCGGAGCCGGCCGCGTCGCAGGCAGCGCGCGCCGAGAGCCAGCGCGTCGTCGACGCGTTCCTCACTGCAGCCCGCGGCGGGGATCTCGCCACCCTGTTGTCGCTCCTCGCGCCCGATGCTGTCATGCGTGCCGACCTGGTCGGACAGAAGATGGGCACGGATCCCGTCTACGACGGCGCAGCCGCCGTGGCCGCCCGCTTCAACGGCGCCCGGGGGGCGGCACCTGTCACCATCGACGGCGAGCTCGGCGCCGCCTGGATCCACGCCGGGGCGGTCAAGGTCGCCTTCGTGTTCCACGTCGAGGCGGGCCTGGTGCGCGAGGTCGAGCTGATCGCCGACCCAGACGTGCTGGCGACCATGGACGTCGTCCGTGTTCGGGGGAGATCCTGAGAGGTTGATGCGCGCGAGCGACCACGTCGGCACGCACGTGAAGGTCCGACAAAGTGAAAGGAAGCGAGGATCATGAAGACCATGACCTGTCGACAATTGGGTGGCCCGTGCGATCTTCCGCACCACGGCATGACCGCAGACGAGGTCATCAAGGCGCAAGATCGACACCTCAAGGAGGTGGTCGCGAAGGGCGACACGACGCACGAGAGCGCCTTGAAGGAGATGAAGGGCCGGTGGAAGAATCCCATCAAGGGCATGGGGTGGTACCGGAAGGCCAAGCGTGATTTCGCCGCTCTTCCCGAAGGCTGACGCTCCCGTCGGTCCGGGTCCGACAGACGTGCACGTTTTGCTTGCAGCGCTTCAGGTCCCAAGCACAGGCGTGGCCGTCCCCGACGAGCATTGCCAGCACCTCCCTGGGGAAGAAGCCGACGTGGTTGAGCGATTAGGCGACCGTGCGGATCCCCAATCGAACCCCCTCGGCCTCTCGCGCCGAGAACCGCCGGCCGTATCCCGGTCGGCCGCTCGTGCCAACCGCGCGTTCCCCGCTCGCCGTAGTGCCGGGTACCTCGAGTGCCCACCGGCGTTCCTCGCGGTCCCAGGCTGCCGTGGGGACTCCGTCCACCAGGGCCCGCAACGCCAAGGGCTCTGTCATTGCCTCGCGAAGACCGGCGCACCGTTCTGGCAGTCGCGGGCGGAGCATCCCCTCGGCCGGCGTCTCGCGCCATGAGCCGAGAACCTCAATCGCTGAACTTGAGTGTTCTACCGCCCGTGCAATTGAGGCGGGGGTTTCGGGTACCTCGATCCCACTTGGGACGCTGAGTTCCACAACGACTTGGTCGAGTCGAGTTCTTGGAGAGTGGGTTCGGCTGCTTGTCCCAGCGCAGCGGTGACCTGCGCGCGGACGAGAATGAGCGCAGTTGCATCCCGAGTTGTGGCCACGCGCAGTCGGTAGCGATCGGTCATGGAGGGGCACCCTTCGTTCGAAACCGTGATGCTCGAGCTCTCGTCATTGATACCAGTCGTTGTTGAACCTGCGATGAACGAGGGACCGCCGTTCGATGAATTCCGTGCCGCACGCGCTGAGGACCTCGGTGTGAGGCGCCGACCGTCAGAGATCCCTGGGCGAGGGTCCGCCCCGAAACCGACCTGAGGGGGAACCGTGCCAAGCTGACCGGGTGATCGAGGCCCGAGGCCTTTCCAAGCGCTTCGGGGACGTGGTGGCCGTGGACGACCTGTCCTTCGACGTGCGCCCGGGCACGGTGACCGGCTTTCTCGGGCCCAACGGGTCGGGCAAGTCGACCACGATGCGCATGATCATGGGCCTCGACTCTGCCCATGTCGGGCCGGGTCACGGTGTTGGGTCGGCGCTACCACGACCTTCCTTGGCCGTTGCGCGAGGTGGGCGGGCTCCTCGAAGCGAAGGCGATCCATCCTGGTCGCTCCGCTCGGGCCCATCTGCTGACCTTGGCCCGGAGCAACGGCATTCCTCGGGCGCGCGTCGACGAGGTGTTGGAGCTGGTCGGACTCACCTCGGTGGCGGGCAAAGCGGGCGGGCAAGTTCTCGCTCGGTATGGGCCAACGCCTGGGCATCGCCGCCGCCCTGCTCGGCGACCCTGGCGTACTCCTGTTCGACGAGCCCGTGAACGGGCTCGACCCTGAGGGCATCCGCTGGGTGCGCACGCTGTGCAAGACGCTGGCCGGCGAGGGTCGTACCGTGTTCGTGTCGAGCCACCTCATGGCCGAGATGGCGCTGACGGCCGACCACCTCGTCGTCATCGGGAAGGGCAAGCTGATCGCCGAGACCTCGGTGGCGGACTTCGTGGCCCGGAGCTCTCGGCAGTCGGTCAAGGTCCGCACGCCGGCGCCGCACCAACTTTCCGATGCGGTGACAAACGCCGGCGGAACGGTCATTGAGGATCCCGACGGGTCCATGACCATCACCGGCATGTCGGCACCAGATGTCGGCGACCTGGCCGCGTCCGTTCGTGTGGCGCTGCACGAACTGACCCCCGTCGCCTCGCTGGAGGACGCCTTCATGGAGCTGACCGAGGAAGCCGTCGAGTTCCGAGGTGGACGGTGACGGCGGTGCTCGGCGCTCCGGCTCCCCTTCGCGATCGAGGAGCCGCCGGGCCGCGTCGGGTTGCGGAGGGCGATGGCGGCCGAGTGGACGAAGCTCTGGTCGGTCCGCTCGACCGCGTGGACGCTCGTCGCCACGGGAGTGGCTGTGATCGGCTTGTGTGCGCTGGGCACGGGCACGGTGAGCCGGTCCGAAATCATCGACGATCCGACCCGCCGCAGCCTGATCGGGATCTTCCTCGGTCAGCTCATCTTCGGCGTCCTGGGCGTGCTGGTCATGAGCGCCGAGTACGGCACGGGCACGATCCGCGCCACGTTGTCGGCCGTGCCTCGCCGCCCGGTTGTGCTCAGCGCCAAGATCCTCGTCTTCGGAACGGTGGCGGTGGTGGCGAGCGAGGTCTTCGCTTTCACGCGCGTTCGCCATCGGCCAGGCCATCTTGTCGACCAAGAACGCCGTCGGGCCGTCGACGGCCATCGCACAGCGCGCCCACCAGCTCGGGGTGAAGATCCCCCACAACCTCCAGGCCGTGCTCTCCTCGAGCGGCTCCGCGTCCTTGGGGCAGCCGGGCGTCCTGCGAGCCGTGGTCGGCGCCGGTCTCTACCTGGCCGTGCTCGGACTGCTGGCGTTGGGACTGGCCACCATCATCCGGCACACCGCCGGCGCCATTTCCGCCTTTGTCGGGGTGGTGCTCGTCCTGCCCCTCATCGTCCAGGCTTGCCCACGTCGATCAGCAACGCCGTGGCCCGCTACCTACCGGCCAACATCGGCCTGGTCATGTTTTCCACCAATGGGTCGCCCGATCGCATCGGGCCGGCTTTCAGCCCGTGGACGGGCTTCGCCCTCCTCGTGTTGTACACCGTGGTGATCTTGGGGATCGGCTGCTGGGTCCTGGTACGCCGCGACGCCTGACAGCGTCGGCCGCGGCGGCGCCCGGTCCCGATTTGCACCGGTCGTCGTTGCCTGGAGGCGACCGATCTCCGATTCACGGGGTGACACCAGGCTGTCGGTGCCCATTGATGTCGATTCCAAGGACGTGCAGAAGGCACCCATTGTCGTCGGGGTGCTGTTTCACCTTCGTTGGAGCGAGCCTGCGATCGCACCGTCGGTCCACGTCGGTAGAGATGAGGTAAACGGGAGGGGAACGAGATGAGCGGGTTGTCGACGGCAGGGTTGGAGCGGGTGGCCGAGGTTGCCGCTTCGCACGTTGGACCGGACCGGGTACCGGGAGTGGTGGCGCTCGTCGCGTCCGGCGACGACGTGCACGTCGAGACGTTGGGTGCATTGTCGATCGGTGGGCCGTCGGTGCGGCGCGACTCGCTGTTCCGGATCGCGTCGACCACGAAGCCGATCACCGGGGCGTTGACGATGGGGCTCGTCGATGATGGGCTGGTGTCGCTCGATGAGTCGGTGGAACGACTGCTGCCAGAGCTTGCATCGCCTCGGGTTTTGCAGCAAATGGACGGACCGCTCGACGAAACCATCGCTGTGCAGCGCGAGATCACCGTGCGTGACCTGTTGACCTTCACGGGAGGATTCGGGATGCACGTTGGCATGTTCGAGACGGCGTCGCCGTGGCCGATCGTGGTTGCGGCGACCGACGCCCAGTTGGCCACGATGGGTCCGCCGGATCCGAAGACTGCGCCGGAACCCGATGAGTGGATTGAGCGTCTCGGGTCGCTGCCGTTGATGGCGCAGCCGGGCGAGCGCTGGCTGTACAACACCGGTGCGCAGATCCTCGGCGTGCTGTGTCAACGCGCCGCGGGTGCTTCAAGGTATGAGGAGGTGCTGCGAACTCGCCTTCTCGAGCCGCTCGGGATGACCCAGACGGCGTTCTGCGCGTCGGACGTGTCGCGGCTGGCGACCGCCTATGTCAACACGCCGGACGGGTTGACGATCTGGGACCCGCCGAAAGGCGGATGGTCAGAGCAGCCAGCGTTCGATGACGGTGCAGCGGGGCTGGTGTCGACAGTCGATGACCTGCTCGCTTTCGCAAGGATGTTCCTGCGTGGCGGGGCGCCGGTGTTGTCTTACGAGGCGGTGGGTGAGATGACGCGCGACCAACTCACACCCGCACAGCGGACAGGGCAGGAGGCGTTCTTGGCTGAACGCTCCTGGGCGCTCTGCCAGTCGGTCATCGTGTCCGGCGAGCGGACGGGTGCGTTCGGATGGGACGGCGGGCTCGGCACGTCGTTCCTCGTCGATCCGAACTTGGACCTGATCGTCATCGTGCTTACGCAGCGACTGTGGGAATCCCCGCAGCCGCCCGCGGTGCACACCGACCTGCAGGCGGCGGCGAACGCCGCCCTGCGCTGATCGACATCGCATCAGGAGCGCCTTCCAAGCATCGATCTCTTCGAGAGACATCGATTCATCGATGTCGAGGCGCCCGTGACGAGCATGGGCTGGTTCGAGCGGACAAGACCCTCCACAGACGTCATTCATCCACGCCGAATCTCCTGATTCCAGTCGTCGGCCAACACGAATTGGCTGACAGTACCCACTCCTCGTCAGGAGTATTCATGGGACTTCTTGGGGTTGAATCGCCAGATGTACAGACCGAAGGTGATCAGCCAGATCGTCACCGGGTACGCAGCGATCCGCTCCATCGTTCCTCGACCGATGCCAAAGAACCTGTGCGAAGCGAAACACAACAGTGCGGCCAGCGCCAGGCTGCTGAAGGTCAGCATGGATCGCCGCATGGATTCCGGCAGCGTGAGCACGCTCCCAAGCACGAGGATCGCGACGTTGCCAACCGCGATAGCGAGAAAGGCTCCGATGATGTGCATGGTCCGATTCTCGTTCTCGGGAAAGAATCCGACGAGGATCGAACCGAGGCCTCCCAATGCCATCAAACCGAACCCGAACATCGCTGCGCGCCGCTCGCGAGGGTCTCTCTCGGTGAACTCGTGGTAGAGCAGAGCCGAGCCGATCACCATGATCAGGCCGAGCAGGAGGAATCCGACGTAATCCATCAGCCACCAACGAGGTGAGCACATCGCCGGAGAGCCGTAGCCGCCACAGCTGGTTTCGCCCAGATCGCTGATCGAGTTCGAGACCAAACTGTAGCCAGGGATAAAGACCCAAGCCACGATTATCTGAATCAGGAAGTAGAGCGCCGCGGCCGTGAAGATGGCAGGCCCAAAAGACGGATGAGCGTCATGTCTCTCTCCGATCCATCTGACAACCCGATAGTTGCTTTGGTACGGAATGTTCACAGAACCGACTGGGGCTTGGTTCTCCACGACCCTCCTCGCCACTGGTCTCAGTTGGGACTTTCTTTGGCACTTGCCCAATCCTTCATACGTCCTCCCGATCTGACCTGCGCGCATCTGGAGAGAGCGCACTGCATCCGCAAGTTCGTCGAGACAACATCAGCTCAGAGGCACCCCAACGCTGCAGGGCGATCTCAATGGCCCATGATCCGGGGCAGCGCGTAGCCGAGCTGAGGAGGAAATAGACGAAGCCACACGCGCCGGTGCCAACATTCGTCGACGTGATCGACGTGGACCTGAGTAGTATTAGTTCGAGCCCACGTTCATTGGCCCGCGAGACTTCGAGTACGAAGAGGGTAGGTGTCCGCTCCAGCTTCGAGTTGCCGTGTGTCTCGGACTTGGTCAACCACTGCAGCCGACCTGAGTATCCCAGCTGAGCCGCTTCCGGGAGGTCTACTTGACGACGACCGGCAATCGACTGTACCCCCTGTTGTCGGTGTGGTACATGAAGCGGGAGTTGGCGAGATCGACGTCCCACTCAGGGAAACGTTTGAGCACTTCTTCCAACACGATGCGACCTTCGAGTCGAGCCAGCGCCTGTCCCAGGCAGTAGTGGGCCCCGAAACCGAAGTACATGTGCTTTCCTGGCTTGCGCGTGACGTCGAAGCGGTCGGGATCCGGGTAGACACGGTCGTCGCGACCTGCGGACGCCGTGAGCGTCACCATAATGCTGTTCGCTGGCACGACCTCACCGTGAAACTCGAAATCGTCTTTACACCAACGGCAGTTCGTGAGCGTGTTCGGCTCGTACCGCAGGACCTCCTCGACGGCCCGCACGGAGAGTGACGGGTCCTCGACGATCTTGCGTCGTTCCTCCGGATGTTCAGCGAGGAGGCGCCCGATCCAGCCGATGAGGATCCGTGTCGTCTCATTGCCAGCAGCAGCGATGATGTTGACGTAGCAGAGCAGCTCGTCGCGGCTCAGCCGACGCATCACGCCGTTCTCGTCCTCGAATTCCGTCGTTCAACAGATGGCTCATGATGTCATCCGATGGGTGCTCCACCCTCCAGTCGATGAACTCGGCGAAGATGCCACCGTCAAGTGAGTGCGAGTCGGGCTCCATCTCGGATGAGTCGAATTCGCCGCGCGTGTAGGCGAAGTGGTCGCGGATGCGAACCTGCTCCTCTTCGGGAATTCCAAGGAGCATGCTGATCACTTGCATCGGTACGATCGATCCGAGGTCGCTCACGAAGTCGAAGCGATCAATTCCAACCATGGGATCGAGCAGCTGGCCACAGAGCTCGCGTATCTTCGGCTCTAGCGCCGATACCCGCTTCGGAGTAAACATCCTGGACAGCAGCGCCCGATGGATGCCGTGCATCGGAGGCTCGTCGAAAATCAACGTGCCCGGAGGGATCTCCCAGTCCGACTTGAGAAGACCGAGGGTCACCCCCTTGCGAGAGATGAATACGTCCCGCGTCAAGAGAACCTTTTCGACATCGTCGAACCGACTTACCGCATAGAAGTCGTGCTCTTCGTTGTAGTACAGCGGCGCCTCTTCTCGGATCCGCCTGAACAAGGCATGCGGGTCGACCATGATGCTGTGGTCGTACGGGTCGAAGATCAGTTCGCTGCTGGTAGCCGTCGTCACTGTTTCCCTTCCTTGTCGATGCCGCTGCGGCCAGGCGCAATCGTCACCTGACGAGAACCCCCGAAGACTTCCCTGCTCTGGGGACCGTGAAATGTCGCCACGGCCACGAATGTAGCGCTGTACGCCCCCTGATGGAGATGAGGGGGCGACTTCGACTCTCTCGTCAAGGCGGATTGTGTGCTTGACAAATCAGCCCGTCGATGAGTGACGTGGGCCGAAACCTCCATCCACGCAGCTCAGAAGACCCCGGCGAGGGAGGGAGTGACACTCCATTGTTCAACCATGAGACGCCAGCCCATAACCTTCCGTTCGTGAAGGTGCGCTTTGCCGTATCGGTTGGGATCGGCTTCCCCGATCCCGTGCTCTTGGCGTCGGTGGTTACCGGGGCAGAGGAAGGGGGTTTTGACAGCATCTGGTTCTCTGATCTCACGGTACTGCCGGGAACGAATCCCTTCTTGGCTGTGTCCTTCGCAGCGGCGGCATCGCACCGGTTGAAACTAGGTGTGAACCTGGTTCCTTTCGGCTATCGGCCATTCCTCTTCGCTCGGCAGGTGGCCGAGCTCGACCAGATCGCGGCTGGCCGGCTGCTGGTGACCTTGGTTCCCGGACTCGACAGAGCGGGTGAGCGAGCAGCGTTGGGGATCTCGGGGCAGCACCGAGGAAGGCTTCTCGACTCCCTGGTTCCGGACCTGCGGTCCTGGTGGGCGGGAGAGTTCGTGCGGGTTCCGATGGCGGCGATGCCGAGCTGCGACTTGCAGTTCTGCCCGCCCAGGATCCGTTGGAGATCTGGTTGGGAGGAAGCGGGCCTGAGGCGGTTCGCCGAGCCGGACGACTGGCGGATGGTTGGTTGGGATCGAATGTCAGCCCTCGGGCGGCCGGGACCATCAGGGCTCAGATCCAGGAGGAGGCGTCGGAGGCGGGCAGGACGATCGACCCCGAGCACTTCGGATTGAGCATTGGGTACGCCCGGCAAAGCTCAGATCTGGAGCGGGCGTCTCAGTTGCGAACGTCGACGGCGGGGCAGATCAGTGTCCCCATCGGAGTACGGACCACTACGAGACCTGATCGGTGAGTTGGTCGATCAGGGCCTGTCGAAGTTCGTGCTGCAGGTCTGTGGCGCCCGTTTTATGGTGGCCCGACGAGCTCAACTGGTTGGCAGCCGTGGTGTTCGACCTGCAGACCTGACCAAAGCAGGGGAAATGCGCAACAGCAAGGTGTTCCACGGTCACTGGCCGCCCTGAGCCGCCCGAGGTGGTCACCGTGCGATGGTACGCCTCGGGTGACGTGTGTGATCTGGTGCACTGCCGTCACGTGGTCGGTACTCTCCCAGCTCCTGGCCGTTCGACGGAGACATCGTCGTCTCCACGTGTGGGCAGACAGCGGGTCATGACAGCCATTTCGCGTCCCTTGCCGATGACGGCCTCTGTGGAAGCGAAGTGGCGATGGGGCTCACATCCAATGCTTTTCAAAAGTCTCTCTTGGATAGCGGGCACCCAGCCAGACTTGATTATTGACCGCCTCCATCCGCCAGCTACGGGTGCAGCACCGGTTGAGGTTGCTACTGCATCGTGATCGGAGCCTGACGTTTCGGCAGTTCGTGATCGGCGGGCCACTCAACGGTGACATTGATGCGGTTCCACACGTTGATGAGCCCAACGAGGTAGAGGAGCGCCGCAAGCTCCTCATCGTTGAACTCCTCTCGTGCGGCGGACCACACTGCTTCATCGACCCGCTGGCCATCGCCCAATCGGGTCATGGCCTCGGCCAGGTCGAGAGCCGAGCGTTCCCTGTCGTCGAACCCAGACGCCTCTCGCCAACCAGCCAATGTGTCCAATTTGGCCTGATTGACCCCAGTCTTTCTTGCCAGTTCTGAATGAAGACTGAGGCAAAAGGCACAGCCCGTGATCTGCGAGACCCTTACCTCTACGAGCTGACAGATCGCAGCGTCGAGCGGACTACGGGCCAGATGCCCGGAAAGGGTCAAGACGTCTTGGTACCACTGACCGCCCGTAGCGTAGGGATCGAAGCGCATAGTCCGATGGTACCGAGAGCGAAGCCGACGCTCAGAGCTCCAGAACCTGTCCCAGTACGCCATCGGGAGGGTGGGACACCCAACCCCACGGGCCAGCGGCTCTCGGGCTCCGAGTAGCAGCCACCGCGGTCTCAAGGACCGATCACTCGGTCCTCAATCCCGACCACTTGGTCCTCAATCCCGACCACCCCCTCTTTCGTAGAACCCAAGTGTCGCCGTGACAGGCGCTACGTTGCCCGGAGTGTTGACAGCGGCAGAGATTCGCCCAGTTGGAGAGAACTATGTGGACTAGAGGAATCATTGGAATCGTGCTGTGTATCGCTGGGCTGGTATGGATCGGGCAGGGAACAAATGCTCTCAGTGGATCGAAGCTGATGAGCGGGCATGGCCAGTACACCTTTCTCGGCATTGTCGTGCTGGTCGTTGGTCTGGCCTTCGTGGTTTGGGCAGCTTGGGTTCGCCGTCGGCGAATCGGAAATCAGACGGACTCGTAGGCCAGGCATCGTCTGAGCCTCTACGCCGGCGAAGACGGACCCTGGAGTACTGGCAAGACCGGTACGCATTGCTCCTGCCTCAGAACGATGCTCCGGGAAAAGGTGCCTCCCACCGCTCGGCTGGGTTCCGTCCGAGGATTCAAGCCCTTGGCATTGACGGACGATGTACTCAGACATGCATTCCGCAAAGGTCGCCTCGCAGAAAGACCTGAGCCAGGTCTCGACCACCCTGTGGCAGAAGTCCGTGCTCGCTGGCTGCGTGCTCGCCGCATGCCTCGCACTAATCGGCGTGATGGCGATCTTCTGAGAAAAGCCAGTAGGGACGGCCAAAAGGCCTCCGATACGCCCGTCGAATAGAGGGCACTCGCGAACGAGCGTGATGAGGGCTGCCCCGTATCGGCAACGGCAACTTGGCTTCGTGTCCACCAACAATGGCAAGGTGGACAAGATGGAAACCATCGCCCTCAACAATGGGGTCGAGATGCCCGCGCTCGGTCTCGGCGTCTTCCAAACGCCACCTGACCAGACTCGCGACGCCGTCCGGGACGCGCTCGACTGCGGATATCGCCACATCGACACCGCGGCGGCTTACGGCAACGAGCGCCAGGTCGGCGAGGCGGTGCACGGCTCGGATCTAGACCGGTCAGAGGTCTTCTTGGAGACCAAGATTTGGATCAGCGACTACGGATACGACAAGACGCTGCACGCCTTCGACAAAAGCGCCCGCAAGCTCGGCATCGAACAGATCGACCTACTGATCCTGCATCAGCCACTTCCGTCGGCATTCGAACGGACCATGGAGGCCTACCGTGCCCTGGAGTCCCTGCTGGCTGACGGCAAGGTCCGCTCGATCGGGGTCAGCAACTTCATGGTCGAGCACCTCACGAGGCTTTTGGACCGCGCCATGGTGGTACCGGCGGTCAACCAGATCGAATGTCACCCTTACTTTGCTCAGCAAGCGGTGCAGGACTTCGGCTCGAGGCACGGCATCGTCACACAGGCGTGGTCACCGATCGGCGGCATTACCTTCTATCGAGATGGCAAGCACACCAGTACTCTTGAAGACGCAGTCATTGGAGACATCGCCACCGCGCACGGCAAGACTCCTGCCCAGGCGATGCTGCGGTGGGGTCTGCAGCACGGGCGTTCGGTCATTCCGAAGTCCACCAAGCCCAACCGCATTGCGGAGAACGTCAACGTCTTCGACTTCGAGCTGTCCGCCGAGGAGATGACCGGTATCGACGGCCTGGACACCGGCCGTCGCGGCGGCCGGGAGATGGACGCGATCACCCTCGAAGCCTTCGGTTTCGAGATCCCGGAGGCCTGAAGATCGTCGCCAGCGCCAGATCGACGGTGTCGCCCCAGCTGTGTGCGTCTCAAACCTGCGCGTCCCAGAAAGCTGGACCGACGTACGGGCAACACGCCCCACCCTGCCGGGACTGTGGGGCACTCAGGCACTCTCACCAACGGCAGCACACGGGGCGGTGAACGGCTAGTTGATGGTTGCTGAGGCCAGCGGGAGGCGGTCAGGGACGGCGACGCCGCCAGCCGGCTCGACCGTCACCGCCAGCTGCGTGGGGTGGCCGGAGGCTACGGTGAACGCGGCGCTGGCCGGGTCCTGTCCGAGGAGCCCGAGCGAGATGGCCTTCGAACCAAACATCGCCCAAAGTTGGTAAGTCTGGCCCGGCGAAAGAGCGGGCATGGACGACGAGACCAGGTATCCGCGCCCATTCGGAAGGACGACCATCTCGGCGAGCTTGGATCCCGAAGGCGAGAGGAGCGAGACCAATCGGTGTCCAGGGGTTGTCATGGCGGCCTGAAGCGCGGCGGATGAGGCACGGCCGTCGAGCGCCTCGCGAGCCTGGCCAAGTCTGTCGTCCTCGCGTATCAGGCCGACCGATAGGAGGGCGATCACCGCCAGGGAAGCGGCGACCACGGCACCTAGCGCCCACGGCTGAGCCATACGTCGAGGCCCGTGACGTCGTACCGTGGGTCGGTCATGCTTCGGGCTTCGAGGCGTCAACGAGGTCGCGCCGTTCGGGTCCTCGGGGGACCCTGACGGGACCGCAACCGGGAACGGTGCCGGGCGGCGGCCGCCGTCGCCCCCTTGAGGCGGGCCGATCTCATCGGCGATCCGGTCCCAGAGATTGGGCGGCAGCGGCACCACGGCCGTCCCCAGGGACGCCGCCATCTCCCGGTGTTGGTCCACCTCCGCCTGACATTCGGGGCACACCCAGAGGTGTCCCTCGACGGCTGCGGCCTCGTCGCGGTCGACCGAGTCCAGGGCGTATGCCCCGAGAAGCTCCCGTACCTCTTCGTGTGCCTGGTCAGCCGTCACCGCTCCGTCACCTGGCTGTCGGCAAGCACGCGCCGCATCCGCCGCAAACCGTTGCGAATTCGGCTCTTCACCGTTCCTTCCGGTTGGTCCAACAGGCCCGCCACTTCCCGATAGGTGCACCCTTCAAAGTATGCGAGCTCGATTGCTACGCGTTCGTCGTGCGAAAGGGTCTCCATAGCCCGGCCGACCTGGTCGGCCAGGACCAAATCGTTGACCTCACGGTCAAGGTCGTAGCCATCGGCAGCGATGCTCCGGCTGTCGCGTTGCTCCCGGAGCTGACGTGCCGTATTGGACCGCACGAGATCGACCGCTCGGCTGTGACATTTCGTCAGGAGGAAGGTTCGAAGCGATCCGCGGGATGGATCGAACCGGTCGGGATTACGCCAGAGCCCGAGAAAGATCTCCTGGGTCACATCCTCCGCTTCCGGGGCGTTACCGATGATGCGCCGAGCCAGTCCGATGACAGCGCCGCCATGGCGCCGGTAGGTCTCGGCCAGCGCTGTCTTCGTGCTGCATTGCGACAGCCACGACCAGTTGAGTGTCGCTCAGTGTGGACAGACAAGTCACCACTGTGTCTTCGTGGCAGAAACCCCCTTTGGATGAGTGCGACGTCAGATGCGTTTTTCGGGCTCCTGTGTCACTCACCCATTTCGCACGTTGTCCAGTGCCGGGTGACGCCGCGCGTGCCGCCCCTAAGCTGGGGTTTCGCGATCGAATCGTCGGCCGGACGTCGCTGCGCAGGTCGGCCCCGGGGCATGCCCTATGCAGCTGCAAAACTCAACGTCCTTCGGCGTTTGGCTTCTTGCATGGAGTTCGGGCTGAACCCTTCGGAAATGTGGCTCGTCCGACGCCTTGGCGCCGCGACAGAGGGCAGACACCTTCGACTGTGTCCGTCGACTCGTCAAGCGTCAACGCCGGAACCGAGATCCCAATGGTCCCCAATTGCAGGGAATATCAAACGGCTCGCATCTGCAAGTGCTTCGGTGCCGAATACTCAACGGAACGAGTTCGATTCGGGGAGGAACATGACGACGGTCATCACCAGGGAGTCCCCACCGGCCGGCTGGTTCCGCCCGTTGCACCGGGCGCTCAGTCCCGCCGAGTGGCGCAGGGTCAGATGGATGGTGGTGTCGATCCTCTTCCTGCACGTGATCGGGTTCGGGATCTTCATCGCCTTCGTCGTTCCGGGCCACTACAAGGGCCTCGGCATCGGGGTCAGCGTGCTGGCCTACACACTCGGGCTCCGCCATGCCTTCGACGCCGATCACATCTCGGCCATCGACAATACAATTCGCAAGCTGACGAACGAGCGGCGCGGGGTGGACGGGTCAAAGAAGCCACTCAGCGTGGGCTACTTCTTCTCACTCGGCCACTCCACCATCGTCGTCGCCATCGGCGTGGGCATCGTGGTCGCCGAGAAGACCGTGTACGGCGCCGTCTCGAACACCAGCTCTGGTCTCGAGCAGTTTGGTGGCGTCTTTGGGACCATCGTTTCCGCATCGTTCCTCTACGTGATCGCCATCTTGAACCTCGTGATTTTGGCCGGGATCATCAAGGTGTTCCGCACCATGCGCAGGGGGACCTACGACGAGGCCGAGCTGGAGCGACAGCTCGACAACCGTGGCTTCATGTACCGATTCTTCGGAAGGTGGATGAAGTCGATCACCAAGGAATGGCAGATGTACCCCGTCGGAATCGTTTTCGGCATGGGCTTCGACACCGCCACTGAGGTGGCCCTCCTGGCCACCACGGCCCTACTGGCCACACAGTCCCTGCCCTGGTACTCCATCATGTGCCTCCCCATCCTCTTCACGGCGGGTATGTCCCTCATGGACACGCTGGACGGCTGCTTCATGAACGTCGCCTACGGCTGGGCTCTCTTCAACCCGGTCCGCAAGGTGTATTACAACCTGGCCATCACGGGGCTCTCTGTTGCCATCTGTTTCTTGATCGGAACCATCGAGGTCCTCGGTCTCTTACCCACGGAGTTGCATCTGCACGGCCGGTTCTGGGACGACATAGCTCGCTTCAATCTCAACACCGCGGGTTTCGTCATCGTGGGCATGTTCATCCTCACGTGGGCTGTCGCGCGCTCGCCGTGTGGCGCTTCGGCCACGTGGAAGAGAAGTGGACTGCCCAACTGAAGGTGGCCGAAACCTAAGGACTTGCCAAGCATTGCAGGCCCTATCGGAGGCCAATTCCAGTCTCCCGGTGAACTCCGATTTCGAGATGCCTGTTCGTGGGCTTGACTGGGGACTGCTTCGACAACGCGGCGGTCGGGGCCGTCTCGTGCACCCCCACGTGCGAAAATCATTTGGAGCCACCCCTGCCGCACCTGGCCGGGCTGACGAGCTACATCGGTCGGCTGCAGTCGTCTCGCCGGATCAAGTCGAGCTCCTCCCCAACCGCATAGGCCACGAAGACTGTACGAAAGGGTTCTTGGGAAATGAGGCGGCGGAGGGAATCGGGGCTGAACCCGCCGACCCAGCCGGCTCGTAAGGGTTGCCGACGTGGCTAGCTGCAGTGTTTGGGGTGCTCATCCTGCTGGCGGGACTCACGAGGCGGCCAAATCGGAAACGCCCAAGAGCGCGGCGAGGGCGATTTGAGCCGGCACCGACATCGGACACGATTGCACGCATCCACTTGCTGCCTCGGCAACGAAGTACACGTAGATCGGTGTGCAGACACCCCTTTGGTCCAGTACCGCAGGACGTCGCGAAACTGCGTTTCGCGGTCAGGTGGGCTGAGGAAGGAAGACAATGTTGGCAGATATTTTTGGTCCCGATTTGCTCATCGTGGCACTCGTCCTCGTTGTGCTGCTCTTCGGTGGTGCCGCCATCCCCAAATTGGCCCGCAATCTGGGCTCGGCGAAGAACGAGTTCGAAAAAGGACTTGACAAGGCGAACAATGCGGACCCGGTTGCTACCGCACAGGACGCCACGAAAACAGCTGGCATAGTCCCCACCTCGCCTCACATTCCGCTGGCCAGCGATCCTCCTTCACAAGACTGACCGCACAAGACGGAGTACGACGTCGAGAACTATGCGACGACAATCGGGTCGGTCTCCCACCGGCCGGGCTCGTCGTTCGTTCAGTCGCCCGACACCTGCGACAAGGTTGACAGGATTCCTACGGAAGCAGCGATGCCGCTCGTGACGCGACATACAAAGGAGTTGAAGGTGCACCACACAGAAGCACAGCCGGGTGCCCTCACGGCAGGCTCTGTCGTCATTGACATTGGAGGCGACGTCGGCGCCGCCGTGATCAGCATTCCCGATGAATCCACCGCTAGAGAAATAGAAATCCGCCGGGCAGGCATCGTGTGGGATGGGACACATACCGGCATTCGGCCCAGCGGTCGTCTCGGTTCCTTTGCCGTGTTTGGGAGCCTTCTAGCTGGTGACTATGAGATCCGTATTAGGGGCACCACCGCACCCGTCCGGGCTCTCCACATAGAGGGCGCCGAAGTGTCCCAGCTGGCTTGGTGCAACATGTCGCAGCCATCGATGGATGACCCGTAGGGCCATGCCCTGAGAAGCGAGTCGATGGTCGCCTCCTCGCGGAAGGGCGGCCTGAACGCTCGGGCACAGATTTGCGACTGGCCCATCCAGTACTTCTCTCAGGTCCGAATAGTGAACGCAACGCCGAACATCAATCTTGACCGCTCTGATCGGGAGCCAATGAGTCGAAGTGTTTAATCTCGAACCGGGAAAGCTTCTAATCGTTGGTGTCGTCGCCATCATCCTTTTGGGTCCAGACAAGCTGCCCGAGGTCGCTCGCCAGGTCGGGGGAGCGTGGCGCACTTTTGGTGAGTTTCGCACTCGCATAGAGAAGGAAGTTCAGAGCAATATTCCCGATCTGCCCTCCACCGCCGAGGTCGCTCGTCTGGTCCGATCGCCTTCTGCGCTGTTGAACCACCTATCGGGGATGGGACCTGAAGGTGAGACAGCCAGCGACGCTGCGAACCCCTCAGCGAAGCATCCCGACGTCGCTGCCGCAGCGGGTATCGAAGGACCGGTTCAAGGACACTCGAGGGATCGTGAGTCTTCTCACCATTCACTGCCGCAGCCAGAAGTTTCGCATCGAAGTCCGGCGGACGTCTCTGGCGATCCCGGCCTTAACTAAGCGGACGCAGACCAGACCATGTCGAGTCTCCTCACTGCCCAACGCAAGAACAAGCCCTCGACTGACAGCATGTCACTCGGGCAGCACCTGGGAGAACTTCGGCATCGACTGGTGATCTGCATCATTGCGGTGACGTTGACGACCTTGGTAGCCGCCATCGCCTATGAGCCAATATTGCACTTCCTTATTCGTCCCCTGTGCAGCGTCCAGGCCGGAACCGCGTCAAACGCTGCAGGATCGAGTCATCCTCTGATCTCGAAGACGGGGTCGACCTGTAATTTATATGTGACCTCACCCTTAGACGGGCTGTCGCTCCGGGTGAAGATCGCCGCCTTTGGTGGTCTCGTTATGTCCTCGCCGGTAATCCTCTTCCAATTGTGGCGTTTCGTAACTCCGGGTCTTGAGTCCAAAGAGCGCAAGTATGCCGTTCCGTTCGTCTTGTCGGCGTTCACCTTGTTCCTTCTGGGGGCGGCCACGGCCTACCTCACACTGCCGCACGCCCTGGCATTCTTGAAGTCCGTCGGCGGCCCAAACCTCCAGGCCATATACGACCCCATCCCTTACCTGGGGCTAATACTGCTGATGATGACCCTCTTTGGGCTCACCTTCCAGTTCCCAGTCGTACTCGTCTCGTTGGAGTTGGCACGGGTGGTTAGCCCAGCTGGACTTCTTCATTCATGGAGGTGGGCGATTATTATCATTACTGTTATCGCCGCAGTGGCGACTCCCAGTTCCGATCCGTTCTCGATGCTGGCCCTGGCCCTACCATTGATCTTCTTTTACTTCATTTCCATCGGTATCGGAAAGGTCCTGGGTCGGTGACCCTTCAGTTTCGTAGACCGATCGTTCGATAGGGAAACCAGCTGCCATTGGTGCAGTCGGGATCGGGACAGCGCCACCGACGCTGGTCATACAGCAGCCTCGTCGATCCGTTGGTCTCGCCGGGCTCGATAAATGTCACTTCACCTAGAGATTCTCTGGTGGGGCTCGCTGGAATCGAACCAGCGACGGCCTGAGGTTCCTTGCGTTAGCGGCGTAAGGCTCGGAGGCCTGACGTACCCGCCCTACTGCTGACCGAATGGGACGAGACGGAAGAAAGTCCGGACCTGGTCGACGAAGATGTCCGGTTGCTCAAATGCTGCGAAGTGCCCCCCGTGGTCGAGTTCGTCCCAATGAACGATGTTCGTGTAGCGACGCTCTGCCCAGCGCCTCGAAGGGCGGTAGATCTCCTTGGGAAAGATCGAGACGCCCAAAGGCACCTCAACCGGACCAGTTCGCAAATCACGAAAGCTTTCCCAGTAGAGACGTGCCGAGGATGCGCCGGTACCCGTCAGCCAGTACAGCATGATGTTGTCAAGGATCCGGTCGGCTCCAAGAGCGCTGACCGGATCGCCATCGGTGTCGGTCCAGTTCCAGAACTTCTCGAGGATCCAGGCGCACTGACCGACCGGCGAATCAACCAGCGAGTATCCGATCGTCTGAGGCCGGGTGGCTTGCTCTCGCGAGTAACCCGTGTCCCATGCCTCATGATGCTTCAAGGAGTCCAGCGCAGCCTGTTCAGCCTCGGTCAACTCACCTGGGTCCCGTCCCGGGCCGACGGCGAGCATATTGAGGTGAATCCCGACAACATGGGACGGATCGAGGATAGCGATGCGCGAGGTGACCGCAGACCCCCAGTCGCCACCTTGGGCGCCGTACCTGTCGTAGCCGAGTCGCGCCATGAGCTCTGCCCAAGCAGTCGCTATGCGCTCAACTCCCCAGCCGGTGGATGTCGGCTTGTCGCTGAAGGCGAAGCCCGGCAGAGATGGGCACACCACGTGGAAGGCATCGCGTGCCTCCCCACCATGAGCAACCGGGTCGGTGAGTGGGCCGATGACCTCAAGGAACTCAATGAATGATCCGGGCCAGCCATGCGTCATCACCAGGGGGGTGGCATCGTGGACCGGTGAGCGGACGTGAAGAAAGTGGATTCCGAGCCCGTCGATCTGAGTGCGAAACTGCGGGAAGAGATTGAGGCGTGCCTCTCTGCGTCGCCAGTCGTAGGTGTCGGCCCAGTAGAGGCAGAGATCTCTCAGATACTCGAGCGGGACACCCTGCGACCAGTCGGCGACCGTCTCATGCTCGGGCCAGCGGGTCCGGGCTAGGCGGCCTGTCAGGTCGAGAATGTCAGCGTCGCTGACCTCGATACGAAAAGGCGTGATCTCGTCGCTCACTAGGACCTCCCCAACGTCTTGCATCACGGTATCCAACCTTGTCCACGACGATGGCGAACGCGGCTGGAGGAATCGGCGCGGCCGGTGCATCCGCCACCCCAAAGGGTGCCCCCACTCGGCGCACATTCGGGCGTGTGGATAAGCCAAGGGGGGCCGACGGCAGGAGCGACGAAGCTCTCACCACCCAGGAACGCCAGCGAAATGGCGGGCCGGACGGGCCAGCGCGGGTCTAGGATCGCGAGCGATATCGATCGAGGGGATGCGTGAATAACGGAGACATGGCTCCTGAGCAGTTTCGTTTCGATGGGCGGGTCGCTCTGATCACTGGCGGAGGTCGCGGCCTTGGACGGTCTCATGCTCTGCTGCTCGCCTCCCGCGGGGCCCGTGTGGTGATCAACGATACCGGCGCCGGTACCGATGGGACCGGCGCGGCGTCGATTGAGCCCGCAGAACAGGTCGTGGAAGAGATCATCACCGCAGGTGGTGAGGCGGTTGCAAATGGCGACACTGTGGCGACGAGCGAGGGCGGGCGCGCCATGGTCGAGCGTGCCATCGATACCTGGGGTCGCCTTGACATCGTGGTGCACAACGCCGGGATCTCGTCACCATTTCATGGCTTCGACATGATCACCGACGACCAGCTCCGCCGAGTGGTCGACACTCACCTTGTTGGCGCGTTCAACGTGTTGCGGCCAGCGTGGTCGGTGATGGAACAGGCGGCTTACGGGCGGCTTGTCCTCACCGCGTCAGCTCAGGCGCTCGGAGACGATTACAATTTTGACTACTGCGCAGCGAAGGGCGGAGTGGTGAGTCTGGCCCGATCGCTGGCTGTGGCCGGCGCCGACAAGGGCATCAAGGCCAATGTTGTGATGCCAGTGGCGTGGACGCGCCTCTCAGGCCTGGTCCCTGACAGCTCTACTAAGGCGTGGCTGGAGTCAAACTTCCAGCCAGAGCAGGTCAGTCAGGCGGTGGCATGGCTCAGCCACGACCAAGTGCCTGTCACGGGCGAGACGTTCAGCGTCGGGGGCGGCCGAGTCGCCCGCGTGTTCTTTGGCATTGTTCCCGGCTACAGGAGCAACGCGCTCACACCAGAAAAGCTCCAAACCGCTGTCGACGAGGTGATGGACGTGTCACACTTCGCCGTGGCCACCTCCGCTACAAGCGAAGCCGCCTTCATGCCATCAGGATCCGCCTAGCCCTCGACCGTGAATCTCCTCGATCGGGCTCGCTGGTTGTTGACGGTGACCAGACCCACGCCCTCGAATGGGGTCGGCGCCGTGGCCGAGGACCTGACCGACACCGTGCGTCCATCAGATACTCGATCCCCGCCATCCTGCGCTCCCTCGACGGCGTCGACACTATGAACTTCGGGCGTCACTGCCCCACGGCGAGGGCAGTGGCCCAACACCCTCGCATACCTGCGGCGTCTGTCCCCTCAAGCCGGCCGAAGCCGATCCCGGTAAGGTTCCGGTGGGTGTCTTCGAGGTACGGCTGCCGGTTGTCGACAGTCTAGAGGTGGATGACCTTCACAGGATGCTCCTTGTGGATCGTGTCGAAAACCGCCCGGGAGTTCGCACATTTGCACCGACCCCCAGAGATATCGAGGTAACGCGATGACATCAGATCACACGGCCGGAGCCCTCCAGGGCCTACTTGACAAGCAAGCGATCACAGAAGTCCTGCACAGGTACTGCTACGCAATGGACCAGAACGACGCGGAGGCCGGCAAGTCGGTATGGCACCCCGACGGCACCGCGCACTACGTCGACATGTTCGAGGGGTCGGGCCACGACTTTGTCGACTTCGGCCAAGATGGCCACCGCGGAGCGTACAGCGCCACGTCGCACCAGGTAACGAACATTTTGATCGAACTCGACGGAGACGCGGCGTCGAGCTCGACCTACGTCACCGCGGCGTGCCAGCTCAAGGACGCGGAGCTCGTGTTCCGCATCCGGGGACGCTACCTCGATACCTGGTCACGCCGCGATGGCGAGTGGCGCATCGACGCCCGCCGGTTCGAGACCGACATCTGGCAGATGGTGCCGCTGAACCACGATTTGACGGCCGCCGCCATCAAGTAGGGCTCTGGCGCCGCCGCGCAGGAGCGCGCGGGGGTGGCCTGACCTATGACCCGTTGCGGTCCCGGCTCACCACGACGGCGGGGTCTACGGTCGGCGTTGCGTCGTCGGGCAACTCGACGGCGCGAAGGTCCGCCGCTGACACGCTTCACGATTGCCGATCCACGTCGCGAAGCTCTCGAGGCGCTGCTCGACGAGAACGAGCAGTTCGTGGACCCGGGGCGGTGAGCTCAGCTCGCTTCGAGGTCGCCGATGATCGAGTCGGACAGGGCGCGCACCGCGGCGACCTTGCCGTTGGGCGCGACGTGCAGCGCGCCGGCCTCAACCGCGCGCACGATGATCTCTGCGGCTTCGGCCGCCGGCATCCCGGGTCCGCTGATCTCGTCGGCCCACCGTCCGACTTCGGCCATCTCGTCGTTGCTGAGTTCGTAGGGCTTACCGGGGAGGGAGGCCGGGCGGTTGCGATCGGAGGTGAAGATGTTCGTGATCATGACCCCCGGGAAAGCGACGGTGACGCCGACGTTGGGGGCCACGATGTCGAGCTCGGCGCGCAGACCCTCCGACACTCCCGCGACGGCGAACTTCGAGGCGATGTACGGAGCCTGGAGGGTCGTCACGCTGACGCCGGCCATCGATGCGATGTTGACAACGTGCCCCGAACCCTGGGCGATGAGGTGAGGTACGAAGGCCCGGATGCCATTGACGACTCCGTAGAGGTTGACCGACATCACCCACGTCCAGTCGTCGTCGGGTACGTCCCACGTGGGCGGGCCGAACACCGACACGCCGGCGTCGTTGACGATCAGGTCGACGCGCCCGAAGCGGTCGAGAGTCGCGCTCGCGAGCGCCTCGACCTGCTTGAGATCGCTCACGTCGGTCGGAACGCCATAGGTCGAGACCCCGTGCTCCGAGGCGACGGCAGTAAGGGCCTCTTCGAGCGGGCCGGTCCAAATGTCGGCGAGCACGATGTCGAGGCCCCGCGACGCGAACCGGTGGGCAAGGCCGAGCCCGAGGCCGCTCGCGGATCCGGTGATGACGGCGACCTGTCCTGCTTCGAGTTCCATGTTCCATCCTCCTGAAGGCCAGAATTAGTCCCGACAGCTTGCCATGCAGCGCCGCGACGGATGCGGTGACGGGTGTGTTCTGCGGCCGACCAGGCTTCGGCCGCCGTACAACGCCACCGCGAATGCCCGGGGGCCAGCGCTGTACCGAGTACGAGGCGTCGAGGAGGTGCCGCCGCTCGTGGTCAAGCCTTCCGGTGTCACGGAGCCGCTCGACGTGGCCAAGTTCGGGCGAGGGTGGAGTGGCGGTGCGGTGGCCGACAACACCATCGAAGTGACGGCGATCGACATGCTCGGCTTGCCGAGCTCGCCGCGCCCGCCAGCTCGCCCGGATGTCGTGGGTGCGGGAAGGTCTCTGATCAGAGTCTGAACGACTGGTGTCTCGCGCTGTTGGACACGTGCCGCCGTCATGACCGCCCATGGGCCTAGGCAGCTGCAGCCCTTGCCGAGTGCTGGGGTCTGTCGCGGCCGCGTCCAAGGTGCACCCCAACGCCTCGTCCGAGCCAATGCTGACCGCGCTGCTCAGCTCACAGTGAGCTGGACTTCATCGTCGCTCACGACACGCCGGTTTCGGCCGCGGCCGCTGTCCGTAGACGCGCGGTGCCTGTCTTACCCCGAGCTGCTCGGCTCAGGTTGAGCTGGGCTCAACCCCGCGCACCTGCGGAGATCAATCCAGGCTGCGCCAGCTCCTGGCTCAGAAGCGTCTCGCAGGCGGGAACCAACTTGTCGCCTTCCGCCTCCTTGAGGTAACCGCCGCGGAAGTCGAAATGCCCGATGAGCGTCTCGGGAATTTGCGGTGCGTCCATGACGAGCTCGTTGTAAGTGGGCCCGATCCGTTGCGCGATGGTGTCGAGGTGTACGCGGTCGAAGCCGAAGAACCGGATGAGGTTCTCACCGCACATCTTTCGGACGTCCTCCTCGGGCACACCGTGCAGCGCGTCGCCGAGCCACGCCTTCGTGTTCGGCCACATGCTCTCCGCGTGTGGATAGTCGCGTCCGAAGGCAATGGTGTCGAGCCCGATCTCATAGCGCATGGGTACTTCGGCTCGGTGCATGAACGACAGACCCACCAGGCAGTTGCTCTTCCAGTACTCGCTCGGCTTGCGCTTCGCTGGAATGACGTCGCGGTGCTGCTGGTAGATGTTGTCGAGGAACTCGAAGGTGGCCGGGAGCCAGTCGCCCCGCACTTCGGTCATCATCAGCTTGAGATTGGGATAACGGTCGAAGACGCCGCCGAACATGAGCTGCCACATCGGACGGCGCGTCTCGGCGTACTCCAGGAAGTCGGTAGTGAACACCGTCTGCGCGATCTCGGCGGCTAGGTTGGCGGTCGCGTCCTTTCCTTGGAGCTGGTCGTAGAACGACTGGACGTGCGGGAAGAGGCTGCCCTGGACAATGCCGTAGCCACCGTGCACCACGAGCACGAGCTCGAGCTCGTCGGCGAGCCGCCAGTACGGCTCCCAGTACGGGTCGTAGAGCGACTTGGCGCCTGGGTACGTGACGAAAATTCGGTACGTACGCAGCGACGAAGCCATGGTTCTTGACCCAGCGCATCTCGGCGAGCGTCGCCTCCATGTCGTGCGCCGGCCCCACGAGGGCGGTGAACTTGAGTCGGTCCTGTGCGCTGCCGAAGGTGTCGACGGCCCAACGGTGCCAGGCGCGAATGCCCGCTTCGCAGACGTCGAGGGGATACTTCTGGTTCGTGATGCTGTGGAAGAGGTCTTGGACACGCTGGTCGGCGCAGTAGACGATTTCTGCCGCGATGCCTTCCCGGTCCATCTCACGCAAGCGCACGTCGACGTCCCAGAGGCCCTGGGTCCCGCCGGCGGCGAACGCGCCGTCGATGTCGTAGGCGGCGAGCGCTTCGTCGGACTCGCGCATCATCACGTTGATCATGCCCATCGACGAGGTGTAGACGCGGTTCTCCTCAGTCAGTCTGGGTAGCTGATCGTGGTACTTCGACTCGAGGTAGTCGGGCCACGACTCCTGACGCATCGTTGCATGCGAATCGGACGAGGCCATCGTCATACGTTCTTGCTGTGCACCAAGCTCCATTGAGTACCCCTTGGCGTTCGCTCGCAGCGACGAGCTGATGTTAATCCTTCTACCTTAGATCACGGAGTGGGGGTGTGGTCAAATCTGGGGCACGGCTCGGTGCCGGTGGCCGAAGTGAGGCGATGAAGTTGCCCGTCTTCGCCGGCATCCAAACTCCGCCGGCGTGGAACGCGAGCGTCACTCTGGCCGAAACATCGGCCGGCGTCGGCACGTGAGCCGTACAGGTTGCGGCGGAAGGTTTGCATGTCCTCGTGGAGCTCCGGTGTCAGCGCTCCCAACGTGAACGTGACAATTGAGGCGAACTGCTTGCTTCTGCGCCGCGGCAGTTGGTACCGTCCCCGGCATGCCGACCCTTGCCGAGGATCGTGACGCCATCCGCGACCTCGTCGCCCGCTACTCCCGGTACCTCGACGCGGGCCGAGGCGAGGAGTACGCCGCGCTCTTCACCGAAGACGGCACATTCGACACCCAGGTGGGTGATCCTGTCGTAGGACGCGGACGCGCTCAAGGCACTCGCGACCTCGTCGTCCGCGGGCTCCCGGCACCACTTCATCACCAACCTGGTGATCGACATCGAGGGTGACGACGCCACGTGCGAGGCGTCGGCCGTGGTCATAGCGAAGAGCGCGATCGTGATGAGCGCGCACACCCGCGACGAGCTAAAGCGCGTCGATGGGAAGTGGCTCATCCACTTTCGGAGCTACGAGGTCGACCCGACGTAGCTCGGAACCTCAGAGCGCGTTCGGATCGACAGCCACAGCCAGCTGGACGAGTGCTAGCTCGATCACCGAGTGGCGAAGTCGTCGTAGAGCTCGGAACCTCACCTTGGGACCGCTTCGGTTCAATGGACGACATCGTTGCGCCGGCGCTACCCCGTTGCTGTGACATTGCCGGGTTCGTCACGCGGTGCGACATTGCCGGCGAGCGGCGGTTTCAACTGAGCGTCTGACCGTTCGACACCTGCTGGGTACCCTCTATAGGATCCGAATCATGACGATCTACCACCTTCACGGCGACGACACGGGCGAGACGCACCTGACCCCCATCGAGACCACCCTCTATGACTCTGAGTTGGCGGGCAATAGTTTTGGTTCGTCCAAGCGGGTCCGGGTGGGACCGACATTCGCCGCCTACGATCTCGGGTTCGCGGAGTGCGTCGACCCCCTGCAGGACTCCGGATTGCACGTGGCGACCCGCCGGCAGATGCTCGCGATCATGAAAGGCAACTACGAGATCATCACCACCTCGGGTGACCAAGTCGTGTTGCAGCCGGGCGACCTCCTGTTCACCGACGACGTCGACAGCAAGGGCCACTGGAGCAAGGAAGTCGTGGGATCCGAGCCGCTGACGATGGTGTCAGTGGGCATTCCGGACGATTGGGAACTCCCGAAGTCCTGAGGCCTGAAAGACGTCTGCACCGAGGCCTCAGCGCCCCGCGCACGCCTTTGGAGATGCGCTTCGAAGCGCTGCGGTAGATGTGGTCTTCGGTCCCCATCTACGAGGGACCGATTCGTTTCCTGCGTATGAGTCGAACGTCGTATGCGCACTGCCAGCCCGACATCCGTGGAGGCATACGACCGAGATCCCGGTCGAGCAGCTCGTCGGTTAGCGCCTCCTCGTCGCCACCAACGGCTACTTCTCCCGAAGCGAGATCGAACGGGCATGCCGATCACGCGGCTTCGAACCTGAAATTGCATCCGAGAGCGACAGCCCTACGGTTCTCGTGCGACTCGGCGCTGAAGGTTTCGGACTGCCCACCATCGGCGGCGACTCCGTGGAAGTCCCTCGACGCCCCTGGCCGACGATCACCGAAGACGGCAGGCAACTCAGCGCCAAAGTGTGGGTCGAACCCGGGGGGAGGCCAGATCGGCCTCTCCCCATGAACCCACTGCCCATTTCGTCGGCCTGGTGCGCACTTCAATGACGCCCACGTCGCGCTACGTCAGGACGACGAGATCCGTGTCCATCGGACGGGACGTTCGCCTTGAGCGATCGCCCCCGCGAGGTTCCTTAGTCCCTCGACGAACTCGGCATCCGCGATGGGTGCGAGGGCGGAATCTCCAGGGCGAAGGAACGTACCGAGGACAGGACGCCAGGGCTCGATCTGCTCGAGAGGCACTTCCCGACCAGCTTGGTTGTGCCGGGCCTCCCGGTCGTAGTCGATCCGCACCATCCCCAGCTTGGCGCGAAAGCGATCTGGGCTGCTCAATCTTGGCGTACCGACCAGCTCGAAGTGTTTATCGGCCGAGCCCTGCTCCGGGCGACGGTCGAATCCTCCGGCCGAACTGCCCACAACCTCTGGTACGGAGCGCGTCCGCACGGTCGGCATCCCAACCGCTGGCCCAGCGACGGTTCAGCGCATCCGCTTATCCAGGGGGAGCGAAGAACTCCAAAGCAATGTTGTCCGGATCACGGAAGGACAAGCCTGAACCATAAGGAGCGTCGACCACGCCGCCATTCTCGATGGCGAGCGCGTTGAGCTTGGACTCCCACTGCTCAAGCTCCACCCGGTTCGCGCACGTGAACGCCAAGTGATCCAGACCCGGACGCCGTTCGTCGAAGGGCTCTGATCCGTGAGGATCTGGGAACTGATGAATACCGACCAGAGTCTGGTTGCCAAGAAGCCATACGACGTGGTGGAACGGGCCCGTGTCCTCATCGATCACGGGTGGAGCGCCAAAAAGCTCCTGGTACCAAGGCCGACTCCGACCGAGATCCGTGACGGTAGGGCGACGTGAGTGACGCCGGGGAAATCAGGCACGGGAACCTCCTCTGCGAGGGCTGCCCCCCCAACCTAGTCTTGCGATTCTCAGGTTTCACGTGGTGTCCCAGCAAACAGGACCGGTGGGCAGTTCGGCACCATGGTGATACTCACGACGGACTCACAAGAGGCCCAGGCGGAGGAATCAACTCGTCGGACTTACGCTCTAGGCCTTTTGACTTATGGGAAGCAGTCATGGTGTCCAGCCCAGAAAGATTCGCGACTCCCACGGTTCGGGTGCTCTATCGGGTCGAGCCCTGATAGACAATCTCCAAAACGACATGGCCGGACGTCTTCACCATCTCGGGGTACATTCGGCCGCTTCGACACTGGGGGGACTGGGGCGTCTCACTCCTCGGCGATGCCGGGAAGACTCGGACCACCGTCTACTGAAAGGGTCTGGCCGGTCACGTACGAGGAAGCATCGCTCACGAGGAACAAGATGGCGCTCGCCACCTCCTGAGGAGACCCGATCCGTCCTAAAGCGGCAGCCGCCGCGATGTCCTCGGGATCGATGCCAGCCACTCGCCACGCCTCAACGGCTCGCTCCGAGCTAATGCCGCCCACCGCCACGCAGTTTGCCCGTACCCCGTATCGCCCCCATTCGGCCGCGGTCACCCGCGTGAACATTTGTAAGGCCGCTTTGGCCGATGAATAGTGCGCGCCACCTCGGACGCCGCCAACCCCGGCGCCTGACGAGACGTTCACGATGGCCCCCGAACCCTGCTCTAAAAAGTGACGTCCGGCTGCCCTTGTGCAGAAATAGGCGGCCCGCACGTTCAGATCGAACGCCGAGTCCCAGGCTCTGGTTGGTAGCATCGCCAGTGGACCCATCCGGGTTCCGCCGGCGTTGTTGACAAGGATGTCGATTCGCCCCAGCTCGTCGACGGTCTTAGCCATCAGGTGCTCCACCTGTTCTTCGACCTTGACATCCGTGGGTATGGCAACGCACCGCCGACCCGTTGGTCGCTGCACTTCAGTTGACGTACGCTCGAGATCGTTCGTCGTCCGGGCGGCGATCGCAACATCGGCGCCGTGCTCAGCTAGAACCATTGCCGTGGCGGCGCCGATCCCCGTGCCTCCGCCCGTGACTATGGCAACGCGACCGGACAGGTCAAGCAAGCTCGGCACATCGACAGTATGGCGGGAAAGAGTAAGTCGCGAAGGATCTCGGAGCAAAGCACGAGGGGTAGTCCACGCCCGGGACAACGGGTCGGACGCTGGTCTCGGGCTTGTCGGGGCGATGAGAAATACCTCTGTCAACGTGAAATCGTCGAACAGAGAAAGTTGTTGCCAACCGACGAGCCGAGCAAGAACCACGGGGCGTAACGGGTTTCTTGCCAGGTCATATGGTGGGGCTCGCTGGAATCGAACCAGCGACCTCAGCATTATCGGTGCCGCGGCCTGAATGGAGAAACAACGATTGACTAGGCAGGATGTGTATCGTTCGGCACGTTCTTGCTAACTATGCCATTGCGGGGCCACTTGCATGAAGACCTGCCTTAGAAAACACCTGGGCAGCGGCAGGAATGTGGGTCTCTTCCTAGAATTTGGTCCAGTCAGATGGGACAACGGCCGTTTGTCTTTTTGGTTCAGTGACTCGTCATTCGCCTGCTCTCGTGTTCTTCAGTACGACTCGCACTGAAGTACAGCTACGACCTGGTAACCCACAGCGCCAATCAGTTCAAGGAGGCGGTTCACGCCACATTGTCGTGACAATGGGTCCACCGTCGGGAAGGTCGAACGTTCCGCAGACCCCGAAACCTACCGACTCGTATCTTCGCAGATTGGCCGGATTTGTGGATTCCAGGTAGGCGGGCATCCGTAAAGCATCGAGGCAAACGAGATTGTCCGCGAGCAAGCTCATTCCAATGCCTGACCCACGGTGCTCGGTGTGAGTACCAAGCAGGCTGAGGTAGTAGTGGTCCTGACTTCGAGGATGGGCTACCTCAAAGCGATCGAATATCTCCATGACCAATGCTGCTCGTGTGCCTAGGAACTCCTCCAGCATCGGACCAAGCCGTTGTTCGTCAAACTCGCTCAGTTCGGGACAGCCAGGCGGCACCCACACTGAGACAGCCTCATAGCTCGGGGTCGTCCACACCCATTGATGAGGAAGTGCGCTTCCGATCAGCAGGCTGAACCAGGCTTCATGCTGAACTTTGCGATGTGTCGGATCGGCAAACGCCCATCCCCACACGGGGTCGAGGAAGAACGCTTCGGCAAGCGTACTGGCGATCCCACTGGCGTCCTCAGTTACTGCAACGCGAACCTGCATTTCCAACCTCTGCCCTGATAGCCGCTGAGGAGCCTAGATCGACGGTACGGGCGACCCCACGATCTTTGAGCCGTGTGCCGCGTCTACTTGGAGTGTGGACCGCTTTTGCAGTCGGCGAGACCCTGTTCCGCGACTCTGCCCTAGGCGGGGCTCGGGAGGATATCAAGGTCGAACTTGTTGCCCTCAGGGTCCGACATGCAGCGCCACTTGAAACCCTCGAGCTCCCGGGTGCTCCCAGGCTCCAACCATCTACCCCCGAGTTCCTCGACCTCTGCAGTTGCGGCGTCGAGGTCGTCGACCACGAGATCAAGATGCACTCGGTTCTTACATGTCTTGGCTTCGGGCACTCGCTGAAATCCCACCGTAAGCCCCTCTTCGGTCGGCGTCAGGATGAGGAAGTCGCCATCTCCGATGACCGTATCGACCTGCACACCGAGTAGGCCACACCAAAACGGAGCAAGACCATTCGGGTCAACCGTGTCAGTAGCCACAAACCCGACCTTGGCTGACATTTGGCCTCCTTTCTCACCGGCTGGGCCACCTCCGGCGGTGCTCCCTTACGGGACTGTACCCAACTCTGTCCGGAAGCGGCGGGGTCGCCCCGTACGCGGGACGGTGAACTCACTTCGGCGCCATGGGGCGTCTGACTGGGGAAGGGTGCGTCCCAGGAAGCGACTTCAGCAAAACTTAGATGGAACTGACAGACTCGCCTGGACGTTCGTCCTAGACCGAGGTTGAAATGGCACAGAAAACGAATCCGGTGGTCTTCATCCATGGCTTGTGGCTACACGCCAGCTCGTGGGCGCCGTGGGAGGACTTCTTCGGTAACGCCGGCTACGACACCATGGCTCCGGGCTGGCCCGGTGACCAGGACACCGTTGAGCTGGCCCGCGCCAACCCGGACACGGTCGCCAACAAGGGCATCGACGACGTGACCGACCACTATGCCGCCATCATCGAGGCCCTACCCGCCCCACCCATTCTCATCGGGCATTCCTTTGGGGGCATGATCGCCGAGAAACTGCTGGGCATGAACAAGGGAGCGGCTGCCATCGGCATCGATGCCGCCCAGATCAAGGGCGTGCTGCGGCTCCCGCTCTCCGCGTTGCACGCCACACTGCCCGTGTTCAAGAACCCGGCCAACAAGCACAAGTCGGTGTCCCTCACCGCCGAGCAGTTCCGCTACAGCTTCGGCAACGCCATCTCGGAGGAGGAATCCAACCAGCTCTATGAGAAATGGGCCGTCCCCTCTCCTGGACGGCCACTCTTCGAGGCCGCGGCCGCCAGCCTCTCGCCCCATTCACCGGACAAGGTTGACACCGACAACCCGGACCGAGGTCCGCTTTTGCTCACCATGGGCGGCAAGGACCACACCGTTCCCGAATCCATCACCAAGTCGACACTCAAGCAATACCGGCACTCCCCGGCGAAGACCAACCTGGTCGAGTTCGAAGATCGGGGCCACTCCCTGACCATCGACAGCGGCTGGAGAGACGTCGCTGCGGCGGTTCTCGAATGGCTCGGCAACAACGGACTCTGAAACAATCGGATCGATTAAAGGGGCATCACCATGGATCTCGGGCTGGCTGGGAAGCGAGCCGTGGTAACTGGCGCGAGCAGAGGGATCGGGCTGACAGTGGCACGTACGCTCGCAGCCGAAGGCGTCTACATCGTCGCGGGATCGCGCGACACCTCCCAGGAACTAAGGGAACTAGTCGCTTCGGGACAAGCATTAGATGTTCAAGTAGACCTGGCATCTGCCGCCGGCCCAAACCAGCTCATCGAGGCCGCCCTCGATGGAGGACCGATCGACATCCTCATCAACAACGCCGGCGCAGTAACACCCCGGACCGGCGGATCGGGATCCGTGACCGACGAAGAATGGGCCAACTCGCTAAATCTCACACTCATGGCTGCCGTTCGGACCGTCCGCACAGCGCTGCCCGGCATGATCGAAGCCGGGCGGGGTTCGATAGTGAACACCGCCTCAGTCAACGCCTCGCTACCCGACCCTCTCGTCATCGACTACGGCGCCGCAAAGGCTGCCCTCGTGAACTTCTCCAAGGCACTCTCAAAAGAGGCCGGGCCAAAAGGGATACGAGTCAACACCGTAAGTCCCGGTCCTGTAGCCACAGACTTATGGCTCGGCAACGAAGGGGTCGCTTCGACATTGTCAAGCACCCTGGGAGGAAACCCGAGCGACTACCAACAAAAGGCCGTGCGCGACACCGCCACCCGCAGGTTCACCACGCCACAAGAAGTAGCCGACCTCATCGTCTTTCTCACAAGCGATCGAAGCGCCAACATCACTGGTGCCGACTACATAATCGATGGCGGCCTCACCCAAAGCCTCTGAACCCCACCCTTAGGGACCCGACAAATGGTGCATAGTGTCCCGTTGCGGCCCGATGGCTTTGTTTCACACACCCAGAATCGAAGCCGCATGTCGCCTCGGGGTTCTCAGCTGGCCAGAATTTTCGACTTCTGCGCCTCGAACTCGGTGTCCGTGATGATTCCCTGCGACTTGAGGTCGGCCAGCTTCGAGAGCTGATCGGCGGTGCTGCCGCCCGCCGTTCCTGCCGCCTGGCGTACCTGGGCGTCGAACGCCTGTTGACGCTGCGCTGCCTCCGTGGCCGCCCGTTCGTGCATCTTGTCCCCGTGGGCGATCAGGTACACGAACACACCGAGGAACGGGAGGACGATGACGAAGATCGCCCACAGGGCCTTCGCCCCACCACCCATGTCGTGGCTGCGGAAGATGTCGAAGAAGACCTGGAACAACAGCCAGATCCAAATAACGAAGAGGAAGAAGTACAGCATCGTCAGGAAGAAATCGAGAATCGGGTATTGGTAGCTGGCGGCAAACATTCATCCTCTTTCTGTGTTTTGTGTGGTTCGATCAGCGCAGTTGGGCGCTAGGGGCGGCGCCTCGTCCTCATCCAAATGAGGTTCAGGAACGTGGTGATGACGCCGAGCACGTCATCTGTCGCCCGGAACCTCGACGATCAGGTAGCTGATGGGGCCGAGGGCACCGGTGTCGTCTGCCATCGTGAGGTCACCTTTCGATTCAGCAAGCGATTGGACGATCTGGAAAGGGAAGCTACTCCAATGAGTTCGCCTGTGCCATGGGCGATGACGCTCCGTCCCAGCTGTTCCCAGCGTCAGGTCGGAGTCACGAGGGCGCCCGATTGAGCCCATCGGAAAAAGAGCGCCGGGCGAGCATCGGTCACTCGACGCCGACCGCGGATTGCCCCCAGACAAAGGGTTCAGATGGTTGAGCTTCTTCAAACTGGTCCACTTGGCACTTCCGCACGGGGAGACCGCCGGCGTTGCCATACGGCGCCCACGACGGCACCAAGCGTGATCACCGCTCCCATGGCAATGAACCACTTGACCAGGGTGAAGAGGACGCGATCTCTCCGTACGATCTGCTGTCCGAAACCAAGGTCGAGGACATGCAGAGGAACGCGAATACGCCAAGCCCGATCCAAAAGACCGCAGCCGCCACACCGCCGAGGGGAAACCCGTCCCCAGGACTCATTTTCGCACCAAGAGAAATTGAATGGACCACCAGAAGAACGTCAGTAGGACGAAGTCGACCAGCCCGAGGATCACTGCACCGGATGGGCGGTTGCGCAGCGGTCGACTGATCTCGCCGTCAAGAACCGAGAACCCAGCCAGGACCACGACCCACACGAAGCAACGGAGCAGGTTCCGTGTTCCCCGTGCGGTGTAACTGGTCGAAGGTTCTCTCATAGGTCACCCGAGCCGATCGGGCCACCGCAATCGTTCCGGCGAACGAGAGGAGGAGGCTCACGAAGATGCCGAGATTGAACGAGACACTGGCTCTCCGAAACAGTCCTTCAACGATTCGAGTCCCCTCTCTACCCAGCACGAGGTGTCTCGCGATGTCGTCGTCCACCCGCTGGCTGGCCAGAGCACTGAGGAGGATGATGAGCGGCAGGACCGATAAGAGGAGGGCCGCTCCGAACAAGATGATGCGGTCCCCGAATTCGACTGCTCCGAGGGACCGGATCTTCGACAACCGACTCTTCGTAGCGCTGACGTCACTGAGTTGCCGTTCTCCGCGAACTCTTCGAGTGGTCCCCATCCGGAGCCGGTTCTGGATCAACCATCCTCAAGCTCAATGCGCCGACGACACGGACTCCGGACTGCGGAGAAAGATCGTGACCCCAAGGCCGATAAACCCAACGGCTGCGACCACAATCATGGCAAGGGCATAGGACCGCGTCGGATCGGTGAGTCCGGATATCAGAATCGTCCCGGCAATAGCCGTACCGAGCGACGATCCCAGGTTCGAGACGCAGCGTGACAACCCGGAGATCTCGCTCTGCTGATCCTCGGGAAAGGCGGATTGGACCACATTGACCGAGGGAGTGAGCATCACCCCGAGGCCCAACCCGATAAGCAGCAGTCCAGGAGCGAAAGCCCATTCGCTCGGCGAGTGCTTGACGATCAGGAGAAGGAAGATCACACCCGCGATGGTGGTCACGAACCCGATCAGGATCAAGGTCCGCTGCTGGAAGCGCTTCGCCAGTGCGCCGGCGGCAAGCGAGGACACCAAGATTCCCAAAGTGGCCGCAGTGAAGATCACGCCCGTCTTGATGGCGCTGTAGTGCCGCACGACCTGGAGATAGGCGGAAACGACGAACGACGTGCCCATGAGCATCAGCCATTGCACGTTCTGCGTCACGAGCCCCAAGTTGGACGTGCGGTTGCGAAAGAGCTTGGTCGAGAGCAGCGCCTCCTTCCCGACCCGTTCCCGACTCCGGACCCAGGCGAAGAATCCGAAAATGATCAGCGCCCCGGCGACGATGAGGAGGGCGCACAGCACAAGGTTGTTGTCGGCCGCCATGATCCCGATGACCAGTGTCACTAGTCCAACGGCCGACAGGATCGTTCCGACCGCATCGAAAGGGCGAGTGGGGTCGGCGGGCAACGGATCATGAATTCGGCGACCGAGGAAGACGATGAGGACGACGACAACGGCCTGGAAGACAAAGGCAGCACGCCAGGTGATGGTTGTGGTGATGAACCCCCCGATGAGGGGACCGGTGGCGGCACCGATGCCTCCCATACCGCTGATGATGCCGAAGGCCTGGGCCCGGGAGCGTAGGTCGTGGAAGAGCATGGTCGTGAGGATGTACACGGGCGGAATGAGGAGGGCGGTGCCCACGCCCTCGAGGATCGAGTTTCCGAGGATCAGGACCCCCAAGCCGGGGGCGACGGCACTGAGCACTGCGCCCACCGCGTAGATAGACAGGCCGATCGTGAAGCAGCGCTTTCGGCCCCAGCGGTCCGTCAGTTTGCCGCCGGGGATCATGAGTGCTGCCATGACCAACAAGAACAGGGTGATCGCAATCTGGACGCCTTGAACGGTGGTATGCAGGTCCTGGCTGATGTCGTTGATCATCACGTTCATGTTGGAGCCTGCGAAGCTGCAGATGAACTGGGCCAACGCAAGCGGGAGCAGCATGCGCCGCAGCGATGGAGCCATCCTTCCGGTCTTGACGGGGTCAGCCATCTACCGCTCGCTCTTGGTTCCCGTCCACTGTCGCCTCGGTCCGTTTGGTGCCAGTCGACTTTGATACTGGCTCACAACGGGAAGAACCGCCAGAGATGCGATGCTCACCCCCCTGCGAGCACCTGACTTTCTCCAGGGGCACCGCGGTCCCCGATAGGAAGGCGGGTTCGAAAGGGTTTTTCCCAGGTCTGGCCCCACTTCTGAAACAACGCTCAGATAATTGGCCGTCGCTGAGGGATCATGGTCATCTCCGAGTGCGAAGCTCCCGATGCACATGGAATCTGAGCCTCTCTGACTGCCCCAGTACACCCGGTAGGGCGGGCCCAGTTCAGCACCCCGCCGGGGAGCGGTTAGCTGCGCGGCGGGAGGGCGGCTTGGACCGACCGTGCCAGCGGGTAGGCCCGACGTGGTTCTCCTGGACGCGTGTTCTCGGGGCACGATTCGGGACGCGACACGGCGATCGGACGACCTGAGCGACCTCCTCCCGCCCGAGGAGGTGGCGGTCGTAGCGGACGCCATCGAAGAAGACCGTGACCGTCTCAGATGACAGGCTGCATTCCCATCCTCACTTACCGGCGCCAGCAGAAGGGTCCCGTGTTCAAGGTATTCTTCGGCGCTCTAGTGCGCTCGTGTTGGCGGCCGTGGCGGGAAGCGGACTCATCGAGGTCGTGGCCATCAGTTCTGCCAGTTCGCGATACGGACAAGTTTTCTAGTTCGAGCGTTGGATCTAGCGGTAATACTCCCGTGTTCTCAGAGACCGGTCCGTGGACGCTCTCCTGGACTTATGACAACTGCGCTGGTGACTCGGGATCTTCTTCGTGAGGTCGACCAACCGGCCAACGATCTGTCCGACGAAGTCGGACCCAACAAGCCCAGGTGCTCAGGCCATCAAGAACGATTTCGCCACTTGGTCGATCCATCCTCGGTTTTGCGAATGGATAGGGAAACTACGCCGATCATCTCGGACTCTACGGGGAAGGGCTACCCAGGACGCGCTCCCCGTATAGCCGAACAGGGTTGCTCCAAAGGATCTTTTCGGCCTCATTTTCTCTTAAGCCGCGAGACAGAAAGGTATCGACGGCGCCCGGATACGGGGCATCCGGGTGTGGATAGTCCGTATTAAAGACGATGTTGTCCCCCTTTAGGACGTCCACCACTTCGAGGAGCCTCGGCTCATCGACGTCAGCGGCGATGAAGCATTGCTCTCGAAAGTACTCCGTCGGGCTCTTCGTCAGACTGCTGCCGTAGCTAAACCCTGACTGTCGTCCAACCGCGTGGTCGTCCATCCGTCCTAGCCACCAAGGAAGCCAGCCGGCATTGGCCTCATAGAAGCCCACCCGGAGGGTTGGGTGCCGCTCGAGGATCCCACCGAAGATCACGGAACCTATGGCAATCATGGCGTCGACAGGAAAAGACAAGGAATGGCTCACGGCGGCGAGACCGCCACGCGTCCACGGCCCAAACATGCTGAACTGTGATGTGCCGCCGTGGAAACACGCGGCAAGGTCAGCATGAACAAGCGCTGACCACACGGGATCTAGGGCCGGATCGTTCCACATCAGATCGCCCCCTCGGTCCGGAAGCATCACGGCTGCGATGCCAGGGACCCCTGCCACCCGTTCGATCTCAGCAACCGCCGCTGGCACGTCGAGAAGAGACACCATCGCGACGAACTTGACTCGTTCAGGCGCACCGCTGCAGTAATCAGCCGCCCATCGGTTATACGCACGGGTCAGGGCCGCCTGAAAGTTGGAATCAACAATACTCGGACGTGTGGCAAGAAAACCGTTGGTCGGAAATCCGACCATGATGTCGATGCCCTCACTATCCATGTCGTGCAGACGGGTATCGAGGCTCCACCACGATTCATACGCCTCGCCGTAACGCTTCTGTACATCAGCGAACGCGCTCTGCGGCCGGTTGCCGATCGTTCCCTCAGGCACGGCCTCACACGGAGCGATCTCATGGAAAATACGACCTTTAGCGCCTACCACCTTGATGCGTTCACGGTGCTCGGGCTCCAGATAGCACTCCCAAATATTCAGTGGCTCTTGCATGTGACCATCACCATCAATGATCTTGAAGCCTGATCGCATCACTTCTCGTTTCCGTATAAATCCCGTATCAAGGGGCCTCCGCCGCGTGTGAGTTAACCGCGGACGGGGTCACACACGGACTGCCCCGACGAAGTGATCTTTTAGGTGTGTACACGAGCCCCGCCAGCTAATGACACTACATTAACCGGCGGTGGAATGTCAACGTGCCGTTGGGATCGACGGTAACGCGCCGAACGCGGACACAACGGCACCAATCGGATCGTTCTCGTTGACGGACGAGAAGCCCACTGCCACATTGCCCGACGATAGTGGTGAGCATGCTCATCGCGCCTATTCCTCGATCTACCAATGAGTACTTGGAGAATCTTGAGTGGGTCACGGCCGAGGTGATGCCCGTCTTTCGGTGATCCTGGGACCCCGACGCTTGTCACGTGCGTCACCGCAAGGGTTGGGCCATGTTGGGAGAACAACTGCTGCGATAGTGTTACCTCCAGGTCAAAATGGTTGATAGTTCGACCCGTCACAAACTCGTCATCACTGCTGAACGCCTCTTTGCTACACACGGAGTCAATGGTGTCTCGTTGCGCCAAATTCGCATTGCCGCGGGTCAGCGCAACGAATCTGCGCTCCACTACCATTTTGGCTCGCGGGAGGGACTTATCCGGGCCGTCCTTCTCGATCACGCTCCCCAAGTCCATGCTCGAGAAGCGGAGATGTTGGCGCCTTTATGGGAATCAAAATACCCCACCCCCGGACAACTCGCGGAAGCCTTCGTTGTGCCCTATGCCGAATTACTTACTAGAGGTCGGCGCTCTCGGTACTACCTCCAAATACGTGCCTATCTGTTTATGAGCCCGCAAATCTCCACGGAAGACATGCATCGACTAGAGGGGCGGGGAACCGAGGACCAAGCTCGCCTCCTGGCTCTCTGTCGTACGGCTCTCGCAGATATTCCCCTTCGGCTCGTTCCATTACGCGTTGAGGTGGCACAGTTGCAAACCATGCAAGCGCTTGCCTTTCGGGCAGCCGAGATGAACGCCCGAAGAACCACTCCTAATTCCGCTTCTACTGAGATCTATACAGCCAGTCTTATCGAAATGTACTTGGGAGCGGTGAGTCAGCCAGTATCTGAATGGCTTAATATCCAGGCCAGGCGGTTGAAAACGGACATCCACCTCTGACCAATTTACGTCCGTGATCTTGCGCTGCGGACCAGAAGACTCAAAATGCAGAAATCGCACATCGTCGACGTTCGAATCAGACGTCGAGCCGTTTAGGGCTGTCAGCGGTTGGCCCTGTCCAGCTCTCTCTTGAGGCGGTCGTGCGCCTCCCAATGGCGCTTTCGACCCGTTCACAGAGGGCGAATGTGCCGTCCTTGGGGAGTTGCTCTAGTGCCCGGGCCCCTCCTATAGACTCACCCCTGGGGTTCTCCCCGCGAAGCGATCTGATCGAGTCTCGGATCGGTCGATATCGTTCTGGCGAACGCAGGCATCGGTAACTGGTGGGTCGGCCGAGCCGGAACGGGACTGGAACGATGCTGGTGTACCTGGCGTCGAAGCACGGCGTCATCGGACTGATGCGTTCGTGGGCCAACTATCTCGCCCCGTACAGCATCCAGGTGAACAGCGTCACTCCGACGACCGTCCGCACGCCAATGGCCGTCAACGATGGCATGACGGAGTCGTTGAGGAATCTGGAACTCGAGAACGCCTGGAACAACGCGTTGCCGGCCGGGATGGTCGAGGCGAGCGACATCTCAAACGCCATTGCGTGGCTGGTCTCCGACGAGGCCCGTTACGTCACCGCAACGGTGGTCCCCGTCGACGCCGGCAGGGTGAACAAGCGTTAGAAGAGGGCGGGGCGAGTTGTGGTGGGGCTCGTTCGAATCGAACCCGCGACCTGGGCGTTTGTCAGGGAGGTCAGCGCCACCAGAGGCGGATGGCGGTGGCGGCAAAGAACCGTTTTTGGTCGGATTCACTCAGCGACCCGGCCGCCGCCTTCGCCAAGCGCAACTTCTCGGCGTACGACGGAGACTGGAGCTGTGGGTGATCCGAACCCCAGCAAAGCCTGTCGGTCCCGAAGGCGGCCGCCGTGCGAGCAAGCCATTCCGGGGGATCATCGGACCCGGCCAGATTCGACGGCGTCACCTTCAAGTGGACCTGAGGGATGTCCGCGAACCGAAGCAACGTCTCGTAGCCGCTCGATCCGGTGCGCTCGTAGTAACCACAGTGGTCGAGTACCACGTTGACCGCCTGGAAGCGCCGGCACAGGGCAGCCATTTCGTCCACCTGCGTGAGGCTCCCCAACGGGACGATGACCAACCCCGAAGCGTCCGCCACGGCCCACATCGCTGCTCCTCGTCCGTCCGACAACCAGGACCTGCCATGATCACCGATGGCCGAGATCCGGATTCCGGTCGCGCCGGCGCCTGCCAAAGCAGCGGCTGCAGCCGTTGGGTCCTGGTCGCTCATGTCGACAGCACCGATGAGTGCGTACCGGGAAGGATCGCCGGCCACGGTGTCGGCCGCGCACGAGCAGTCGGAGGCATAGACGCCTATGGACTGCACGATGACTGCCCTGTCGACCCCGTTCTCGTCGAGCGTCGCCCTCAGCTGGCCGGCGTCATCCGTTCCCTTCGCCCACCAGTCGCTACCCAATGGTCTGGGGTGGCGAGGGTAACGCTCCGTGTCGAGGCAAAGAACGTGCACATGGGCGTCGACGATCATGTGACAGCCGGACGGTCTCTCAACTGACGATCGGGGTGCGTCCGTGTGGGCGTGCCGGCGATCACCATGCGGTCACCGCCGATGTGGCCACCTGGCGACGCCCACCTGCGGAGCCCGTGCCGTCCATGACGAGGCCACCCCCTCACGGCCAGATTGAAGCCCCCCATACCGCGCATCTCCCAGAGCCTGCCATACGGTCGGACGCTCTGGCAGAGCACGGGGCCCGAGGATTCGTCCCCAAGAACTCCTGTCGCCGGTGACTTCGTTGAAACCAGAAATTGTTGGGACAACCGTGAAGCGACCAGGAACCGCTGGGGCGCACTAGACCTTTGACCAGGTCATATGGTGGGGCTAGCTGGAATCGAACCAGCGACCTCAGCATTATCAGGGAGGTATCGGTGATCTCTCCCAGTCCCACGTAGTCCCGCGGAGTACCAATCAGTCCCGGTCAGGAACCTTTCCGGCAGCCGGTGTGAAATTCGGTGGGACGGAGCGGGACGGAACGGGACCCAATTGTCGGGACAGAGTTGGGACAGATCGGCGGGCCCTAGCATCGGAATGCCCCCCTGTAATCACCCCCGGTGTCCCAACAATTCCCGTCGTCCCAACATTGAACGCTGAGGTCGTCGTCTGGACCAGACGAACCCACGACAGGTGAGGCTGGACAAGGGCAAGCCGGAGGTTTAGAAATGACCCGGAGCGAAGCGGTGGCTCGAACCGTCCCTGGACAGGCCGATGAATGCAGTGATCACAATGAAGTTGGCGGGCCATCGGGACCGGCCGTCGGCTCGGTCACATCTTCACGCGGGGCAGCATACGTATCCATCTGGCGCGGGAAGGCCAATAGGCTCAGTGATCATGCGAGATTTCAGCCCAGCCAATTGAGGTGACGAGTTCGGTGCCGGTGGAGCCGCGAGGAACCCTCAACGAGAGGCGGTGGGGGGAAGTCCTAGAAGTCGCGAGCGAGGTCTTCGGGGAGAGAGGTTACCCAGCAGCTTCACTTCAGGAGATTGCTGAGCGCCTCGGTATCACAAAGGGCAGCCTCTACTACTACGCTCGATCGAAAGAGGACCTTCTCTTCGAGATTCTCAAACGAGCTCATGACCACGCTCTCACGCTGATCCGCGAAGACCCGTTGACGCAACGAATGGACGCGTCGCAACGTCTAGAACGCTTCATGCAGCGTTGGATGGATGGGATCGAGAGGCAGCAATACACCGCTCTAAGTGCCGCTTCCGGTGGCTCGCGGGATAATTGGACCAATTTTCTCTCCGATGACCGGAGGAGCAAGATCATCGCTCGGCGCCACGAGCTGAATCGCTACTTGCTCGAGCTCATCCGAGACGGGATGGCACATGGCGATTTCAACCCCGAGCTGGACGCCCAATTCGTCACAAATTGGATCTTCACCGTGATGAATGACACTCGGCATTGGTTCCGAGCCAATTCGATGAGATGGGATAGCATCACTACCTGGTACGTCACGCTTGTCGCCCGGGGTCTGGAACCAGAGTCTCCGGCGAGCAGATTTGTTTTCAATCGCTCACCGTGAGGTGCTTCGCCAGGAACGTCGCAATCGGCACTCGGACCCCTGACTAGGGAAGCCGAATTACACGTCGGTGGTAAAGCGACATCTCCAGAATCTTAAGCGCCTCGACCCGAACATCTAGGTCCGTCTTCACGCCCGGATGGGATCGTGTCACGACGAAGAGTGTGAGTCGAATACCAAGCTGAACCTGGTCGACGAACGGTGTGTCTCACGCAGTGCTGACCCTCAGCGTTGTGGGGTTGGTGACGCTATGCCGTGGAACAAGCAGGGCTACGGCTCCCTCGAAGACATAGCGGCAGGCGGCTACAACGACCGCCCGCTCTCTCGCTTGAGGAAGCTCGTCCTCGCGAGATAGACAATCGAGGTGCGATAGGAAACGAGTCGGACGACGCCCGTCCGCCGCGTGCTCTCATCGCGCGCCGGGTTCTAGCGGGTTGGTCCACCGTGCCTTGCTCCAGTCGGCGATGTTGGGGGAACAGCGGATCTGGTCGAGGTCGCTGCAGGCTCAGAGCGGGTCAAGCCAGCTCAACATCCACCAGGCCAACGGTGCGGTGCGATCTCTATTTGCCCTGCCACAACACTCGAATTACGCCGTAGCCGGCGGTTTGGTGGACCCGACATGGGTGACTCCGATTCAAGTCACCTCAGGAGGCGCCAACCGACCGGGATCGCCCGCCCCAGCCCTTTATTGCCGTCCCCCGGACAAGGAATCGAGTCGACGACGAAGACTTCATGCCGCGTTGACAAGTGAAAGCACTCGATTTATCTTAATCTTCCGGAGGTCTGGTAGGGGAGCAGCCGAAAGCTCGATACCTTCTCGAGTCCGTTATGCCCTCTGAACAGGAAGTTTCTGAATCGACAGGGTTAGAGATGCAAATCAGAAAGCGCAGACTTTCCGCTCTCTGATTCATACGTCAGGTAGGGCAAGGAGGGGAACGCATGTCGGACGTGGCGCACGTGAGCGACTGTCTTTCGGAACTGAGGCTCCTCTCGCTGAGCGATCTCAATGTGGATTGCAGTCTCCGCGAAGACGGCATCGATCCCCGGCACGTCGAGGCCCTAAGCGAACTTGAGGGTCACTGGAGCCCAGTGCTGGTCTGGGGTCCCGGCAATTTGGTCGTGGACGGGGCCCATCGCGTCGCAGCCGCCAAACGATTGGGGCTCACCACGATTCCAGCTCAATCATTCGATGGATCGATGGCCGATGCGTTTGTGGAATCGGTACAGCGCAACTCAAAGCACGGCCTCCCGCTGACCCTCAGAGATCGCGTCCGAGCCGCCCGTCGAATTGTACGGATCCTCCCAGAATGGTCGGACCGTCGGATCGCGAAAGTATGCGCACTCTCGTCTACGACCGTCGGGAGGGTACGACGCGATATCTCCACCACTGAAGCAGCTCACGCGTCAACACGTGTCGGTATCGATGGCAGAAGGCGCCCCGTCGAGCCGGGCACAACCCGCCAACGAGTGATGAAAGCGCTCGAGCACAACCCAACCGGATCGTTGCGAGCGATCGCTGCCGAGGCGTGCGCGTCACCAGAAACGGTTCGGACGGTTCGCAACCTCCTGCAAGTCGACCCTGTCACCGCAACGAAACGGCGTCTTCGCTCTGAGCAGGCCGTCCCTCGTGTGAATCAACAGGTGCAATCGATACCTCCGCCCAACGCGCTTAGACAAATCACAACCGATAGAGCCTTGATTTCCTGCTCGGATAGCGAGCGCTTGTTGAATTGGCTTGAGTCTGCCTCGGTGGTGGACCGATGGCCCGACTTTGTCGAAGCGATCCCGCTGGGACGTGTTTACGAACTAGCGGATGAAGCGATGAGGCTATCCCAGCAATGGGTGTCGTTTGCCCGAGCGCTCGAGGCCCGCGGCAAACCCAAGACTGCCGTGGTATGAATAAGAACAGGCTTTCGGCCCGGCAACTGCCACAAGTGACAAAGGGAAGGTCTCCAGGTCGGGAAACTCCCTATGATCAGCGTCTTCAGAGTCATCGCCAGCGCAGTAAAGCGTAGGTTGAGGCGTGATCCCCTACATGGCTGTGGCGTCGAATGGCTAGTCCTCGAGAAGATGTCACGTTGATCTCTAGGCGGAACTTGTCTGTTTTGTCTGAACCGTCGCACGTGATACTCGGAGCGCGCAGTCAGATGTTCGATTCCACGATTCGCTCTGCCACTGTCCCCTCGGAGGTTGAGGACTTGTGAGCATCTTCATCAAGTTCCTGATCCTTGGTTTGGGCGCTGGTGCTCTCTACGGACTGCTGGCTCAGGGGCTCGTCGTGATCTATCGGGGCTCAAGCGTCATCAACTTCAGTCAAGGCGCCATCGCCACCGTGGGCGGATACACGTTTTATGAAGTCCGGCCTCACCAGCCCGCTTGGCTCTCCGTGGTCATTGGGGTGCTGATAGCAGCTGCGATCGGATTAGCTATCCAGGTGTTGGTCATGACACCCATGCTGAAGCGGAATTCCTCCCCCCTGTCGCGCGTTATAGCCACGTTGGGTGTGCTCGCAATAATCGAACAAGCTCTCCTGATCAAGTTCGGAACGATCGGAAATTCCTATGACGGGTTCCTGCCGTCTGGTGCGCTTCATTTCACCAGCACGATCATCGTAGGGTCGGATCGGATATATCTCCTAGTCATCGGTGCAATATTGTCCGCGGGCTTATGGGCCGTCTATCGGTATACCCGCTTCGGAATGGCTACCACTGCGAGCGCCGAGAACTCGATAGCGTCGTCCGCTCTCGGATGGTCGCCTCCAAGAATCATGGCCATCAATTGGATTGTCGGAGGGGCGCTGGCCGGGCTCGCGGGTATTCTCATCGGACCGTTGACTGGCCTGAGTCCCTCCGTCGGATCTCTGACTATCGTTCCGGCTCTTGCTGCGGCCCTCGTCGGCGGCTTTTCCTCATTTCCCATTACGTTCCTCGGCGGTTTGCTCGTCGGTGTTCTCGAATCGGAGTCCTCGTGGTATTTCCCCACATGGACCTCGGCAGCACCCTTCTTGGTGATCATCGTCATCCTTGTATTCAGAGGACGTGCCCTCCCGCTTCGAGGATTCCTCAACGACCGGCTTCCCAATGTCGGCAGGGCCCAACCTCGGCCGCTTGTGATCATTGCCGCAGGCGCTCTTCTACTGGGCACGATGCAGCTTTTCACCCAGCAGTGGACGACATCAGTGACTACGTCCTTGATCGTGGCAATCCTCTGTCTCTCTTTGGTGGTGATCACGGGCTACGCCGGTCAAGTGAGCCTTGCTCAGTACGCAATGGCCGGTATTGGCGCTCTAATCGCAGGTCGACTCGCTGACGCTGCACACCTTGCGTTCATGCCCGCACTTCTGATCGGTGTCGCGGGGTCGGTTGCGGCTGGTGCCCTCATTGGCTTGCCGGCTCTGCGCGTGCGCGGCGCGAACTTGGTCGTTGTCACGCTCGGATTGGGTCTCGCCATCGAAACTGTGGTTCTAGGGAATCCAAATTGGACCGGAGGGGTGATCACAGGGACGGTTATTCCCCCCCCTCACATATTTGGGTGGAACATCGAATCGTTCTACTACCCGAAGTCCTACGCGATCGTTTGCCTAATCGCGGTACTCATCGTTGGGCTACTCGTGGCAAACCTAAGGCGAGGACGGTCAGGTCGGAGAATGCTGGCAGTCCGAGACAACGAGCGAGCGGCCGCAAGCATCGGAGTCAGCGTGGTCGGAGCGAAGCTGTATGCCTTTTCGTTCGCTTCGGGAGTTGCGGGATTGGCCGGAGTACTAATGGCATTCCGCGCTCCCAATGTTGACTTCTCTCAGTTCGACATTTTCTCATCCATCACACTCATAACGATCGCGGTGATCGGGGGTATCGGATACATCAGCGGCTCCGCCGTCGGTGGAATGATCGTTGTGGCCGGTGTCAGCGCTGAAATCATCGGACACTTCTTCAACACCACCAGCTACTTCACCCTTGTGTTGGGCATTCTGCTTCTCTTGCAACTGACCTTATTGCCCGACGGCGTAGCGGCAAGCGTCTCGACGACCATTGATTCATTGGGTCGCAGGTTCTTCCCCAAGAAACCTTTCATCAAACTTGAAGCAGACTCTTCGGATGTCGAGGGACCGAAATCTAAAACACTCGAATTGCAGGGCATCACGGTCACCTTTGGTGCCGTCCAGGCGTTGACCGACGTGAGCATCACCGTCCAACCCGGCGAAGTTGTTGGTCTGATCGGCCCGAATGGGGCCGGTAAGACCACCTTGATCGATGTTGCTAGTGGATTCGTGCGACCCAGTAGTGGTCGAGTCGTTTTGGAGGGTGTCGACATCACCACGCTCAACCCCCACGCGCGGGCGCGTCGGGGTTTGATCCGTTCTTGGCAATCTCTCGAGCTGTTCGAGGCGTTATCGGTCGAAGAAAATATTCTTGTAGCCGCTGAAAAGCGAGACCCATGGTCTTACATGATCGATTTGGTCATGCCCTCCAGGTCAACGAACACTGGTCTACTCAGGGCGGTGATTGACGAGTTCCAGCTCGAGGAGGTATTGGGCACCCTCGTATCGGACCTCCCTTACGCGCAAAGACATTTGGTCAGCATTGCTAGAGCGATGGCCTCGCACGCTTCCGTACTCTTGCTTGATGAACCAGCAGCAGGCCTCGATGACGAGAGTTCTCAGGAGCTGAGCCACTTGATCCGACGCTTGGCGGACCGTTGGCACGTGGCCGTCTTATTGGTGGAACACGACGTCCCTCTCGTGATGCAGACCTGTGACCGAGTTGTCGTGCTGGACCAAGGAAGGACCTTGGCAAGCGGGCTACCCAATGAGCTCCGATCCGATCAGAGGGTCGTCGACGCCTACTTGGGGATTGAGGTCGAGACCAGCCCGACCAAAACAAGTCGCCGTGTGGATGCGAGAGACATCGCCTCCCTGACAAACGTCCAGCTCTTCGATACCTTCAACGGCGAGCGCGTTCACGTCGTGCCGGCTCAGAGTCGTGATGACACCACATCGCCCAGGCCCGTGATGAGAGCCGTCGGAGCGTCCGCCGGATACGGGAAAGTTCCAGTACTCGATCACGTTCGTCTCAACGTCTGCCCCGGCGAGGTGGTCGCACTTCTCGGTGCCAACGGAGCTGGAAAGACAACCTTGTTGCGAATGCTCGCCGGGGTGCTTCCTGCAACGGAAGGGACCATTGAACTCAACGGCCAGATCACAACGGAGCCCCTCCACAAGCGAGCCCGTGCGGGTCTGTCATATGTGACGGAGGAGCGATCAATCTTCAGGGGCTTGACCACCGCACAAAACCTTCGTTTGGGACGTGGTGAGGTCGACATGGCACTGGAACTGGTTCCCGAACTTCGGTCCCTCCTCAACCGTAAGGCGGGCCTTCTCTCGGGCGGCGAACAGCAGATGCTGACTCTGGCCCGTGCTCTTGCGGCCCAGCCTCGTATCCTGCTCGCCGACGAATTGTCTATCGGGCTGGCTCCATTGATCGTGAGACGCCTCTTCGTTGCCGTGCGAGCGGCCGCTGACAATGGCTTGGGGGTCCTTCTGGTCGAGCAGCAAGCACGCGCTCGTGTTGCCCTATTGCGATCGTGCCTACGTGCTCCGCCGTGGACAAATCGTAATGGATACGAGCGGAGGCGATCTTCATTCGAGAGTGCACGAAGTCGAAGCTCACTACCTCGGTGATGGCGACCTTGGTGATAGCGGCGGGACAATGTCCATTGACGAGACCGCCGACGATCCCAGCGTGCTCGCTCATCGATCACGATGGCGTATCGACTGATGCCAAATGAACAGCCCGATGTTTACTGCCTACGGGTAGATCACCTCGGCTGCGCTCAATCTCCGTACCGTACGTCAATGCACTAACCAAAAGGGAGTCACGAACAATGGCAACAACGAGCAATCTTCCATACGAGATCAACGATGCCGACAATCACTTCAACGAGCCGCCGGATTGTTTTGAGCGGTACATCGACCCTTCCCTGAGGGACCTGGCTATCCGAGTCGTCACGGGCCCCGATGGCAAGCAAATGCAACTCTTCGCTGGCAAGCCATCGAAGTTCCTCAGCTCGAAGGACGACCAAGTCACGTTCTCGAAGGACGAGCTCGACGCGATGTTGGGAAATACAAAGGAAGCTACTCGCCGGGGAAGTGGATCCATGCAGGAACGAGGGGAGAAGGATCTGCGTGTCGTTCCGGGGATGCTTCTCAATCGCCTCAATCCCTTGAAGGGCCTGTCTGAGGCGGAAAGAGCAGCCTTTGTTGCAGACTTCCGCGGAAAGTCAGAAGCGTTCGGGAATCGGGACCTGCGTCTAGCCCTGATGAGTGAGCAGGGGATCGACAAGAGCATCATGTACCCGGCAGCGGCACACGATATTGAGTATGAGTTCGCTGACAATATTGAAGCTCTGTACGCAAATATTCGTGCCTTCAACCGTTGGATGCACGAAGAAGTCGGGTTCGTTGTCGAGAACCGGATGTGGCTGCCTCCGTATATCGCTCTGGCCGACCCGGACCTAGCAGTGAAGGAACTAGAGACCGTGATTGAGCTTGGCGCACCGATGATCCAAACCAAATCAGGCCATGCTCACGGTGGTCGCCAAAACCCTCATGGTGGACGCTCGCCTGCTGACCCCATCTATGATCGATTCTGGAACATTGCGAACGAGGCGGGCATTCGACTCGCAGTGCATCTCGGGGGAACGGACTATCAGAAGTACGGCGCTGACTGGTCCGAGGACCCTCACGCTGTATTTGGTGACTTTGATGCATTTCAGTGGATGATGTACTGGGGCGACCGGCCAGCAATGGAGCTGACATCCGCTCTCATCCTTCAAAATTTCTTTGGAAGGTTCTCCAACATGCACGTGGTCCTCTCCGAACAGGGAACTGTCTGGCTTCCTTACGCCCTCCGCAAGATGGACCACGCATTCATGATGGGGCGCAAGGCGAAGTGGTCAGAGACGGGGCGGCTCGATCGACGCCCGTCGCAGATCTTCCGCGAGCATTTTGTGGTTGCACCCTTCCCTGAGGAAAACGTCGAGCGGGTCGTCGCCGAGATTGGAATCGAGCCCATCGTTTTCGGATCGGACTTTCCGCACGGCGAGGGACTCGCCTACCCATCGAAATACGTGGAAGCGCAACTGTCATCCTTTTCCGACGAGCAGCAGCGACAGATCATGCGAGACAACTTGGAAAACTTCCTGGCAGCCCCGTAAGGACGGCGGCCTCGTTCCCACCTTACTCACACAATCCGATTCGAGTCCTCGTGTCGAAGGGCAGCGACGGTGGATTGCCAGTGGGTGCGCCTGGTGTTCTTCCAGATGCAGGTCATCAGCGCCCAGCGAGATCTGCGGCTGATAAGGCGTGAGAACGCCCGCCTTCAGGAAACGAGACGGCCGAATCCCCCTCGGTAGAAGAGGAGGGGAGCGCCTTCGGATGCACCGAGGGCCACCACGCGGCCTATAACGATCTCGTGGTCACCGCCCTCGAAAATGTCTCCGAGCTCACACTCGACCACAGCGAGCGAGCCGTCGATGACCGGCGCGCCGGTGACTCCTGGTTTCCAGCCCACGCCGGCGAACTTGTCACCGCCTGAGATAGCGAAGGCCCGGCAGATCGCCTCCTGGTGCTCGCCCAGGATGTTGACGCAGAAAGCGCCAGCCTGGCGGATGCGGGGCCAGCTGGTCGAGGTGCGGGCGGGTGCTAGCGCCACCATCGGCGGGTCGAGTGAGAGGGCGTAGAAAGACTGGCACGAGAAGCCGACCGGCACTCCCTCCTCGAGGGCGGTGACGATGGTCACACCGGTGGCGAAGTGGCCGAGCACCTCGCGGAACCGGGACTGCGCCAGGCCTGAGGTCAATGAAGACACCTAAACCCTCCCGAGTTTGATGACCTGGCGGTCGCAACGGGGACGTCGTCTGCCAGCTTGGCTGCAGATCGGTGGGCGGTATTGAGGATGCTGTCTAGCTCGCGGTCGGTGTGCGCAGGGTCGCGGTGCGGGAGCATCAGCTGCTTCACCCTCGACTCCAGCCACCACTTGGCGGACATAGGCGACGGAGGAGAGGCTTCGTCGGCCTTGGCCGAGAATCCGTCTTCGGCGTACTGTCCGCCGTGCATAGAGAAGCTGTGAAACGGATCGGCTCCATCCGGGGGATCTCATCAATCGGGTGCGTCAGTAGCCCTGTTGACTGCACAAAGGCAAGTACATATCCGAGGTCTTCGTCGTCACCGTGCTATCACTCAAGAACTCCGTCAGCGGAGAGCCGCTCCTCCATGACGCAACGCCGACCACCGTAATCGACGGTCCCCAAATGGACGCACTCGCTGTCTCGTCACTCCGCAGAGTAGAGCGCGAACGTCAACGTCACTTTGACGTCCCGAGGCTGCCGTGACGCCGACAGCGAGCGTTGTCCCACACGGTACTCATGGCCCTTGCCGGCTTTCACGGCTGGCCGTGTCAATAAACCACCGTTGACCCGACTCTGGCTTGGCCTGGCGTCTAGGTACGGCTGATGCCCGCAACAGGCGGCCGGGGCGGGTCTCGGTTGGTTCGCCCTCGTTGGTGAGCACCGTGCCGTTGACGATCGTTGTCCGGAAGCCGTCGGCTTTCTGCTCAAGCCGATGGGTGCCTCCGGGAAGATCGAAATCGAGCTCGGGCATCCGTGGCCCTACGGTACGCGGGTCGAACACGGTGACATCGGCAGCGAATCCGGGCACGAGTCGTCCCCGATCGTGGAGCCGCCATATCGCCGCGGGACGAGATGTGATCATCTCAATCGCGGCTTCCAGAGATACCGACGGACGATCGCGCACCGAGTAGCCGAGCAGATGGAAGTGCATGGAGGAGTCGAAGACTTGACTGACGTGGGGCGCCCGAGTCGGAGAAGCCCATTGCTGTCCGCGGGTGATTCATCAGCGAAGGGAGCAGGTCCTCGTCCTGGGTGACCAAGTCCTGGAGAAGGAACACGCCGAAGTCGTGCTCGAGTGCGATGTCGGAAATGGTGGGATTCGGCGGGTACGGTGACAAGAGCACTCTGACCTGGTCGAACTCGGGTGTCCTGGCCTTGGGGCGCCGGATCCGCCGACCACCAGACCGTCACGAATTACCGAGATCGAACTCCATTGCACTTCCTTGGATCATGATGTGACAACGTCGGATGCCAGCCGGGAGGGAACCAGAACCCCGGGAGTCCACTCAAGACCTAACACCACGCGATGCGATCTTGGCCCATCGGTTCCAGTCGAACCAAAGCGATCGGGTACCTCGATCCTCGCTCCTTAGGTGCTCACCGCCCCTGGACTTGACGCCTAATCCTGGGCCGCCCGATCGGTCGGCCACGTGGACTGCCTTTAGACACTCGACCGCGGAGTTCGATAAAGGGTGATTCCTCCTCGACCGAAATCTCGAGGACCTCCTCATGCGCGTCCAAGTGCCCGATTGTTGCGCTTGGACACCGGATGGGAGCATCGGCCGGAAGGTATTGGGCGTCGCACCCAAACCACCGTGTGCGCGCCCGTCGAGAGGGTCCTACTCCGTTGAACAGCAGGTTTCGAGTGTCGTTTGGTTGCTGCATTCATGATTGATGTTCGTGACGGCAGTTGGTTAGAGTCATCTTGACGGCGAGGAATCAACAAGTCATACGCGATTGTGTGTGCTGCATCGATTCGAAAACGTGAGCACAGTCGGACTCACCTACCCGCCAAGGAGCCGACTAAGAAGCGGTCACTTGCGTCCGAACACTCATACAGGTCTGGAGACTGGGCACCATGAGTTCAATGACCGTCACGTCTGACCACATGTTGGACGGTGAGGTTCCGCCACCCCTCAGCCCATTTCGGGTTCTCGAGTTTGGCGACCGATTGACTGCGTACTGTGGCAAGGTTCTCGCCGATCTAGGGGCGGATGTGATTCACATCGAACCGCCCGGGGGAAGCGCGATGCGCTTCTCGCCACCGTTCCGGGGTGGGAAACGCGCCAAGGAATCGAGTCTGACCTTTGCCTACTATCAGCACAACAAGCGCGGGACCACGCTTGATTGGTCGTCTCCTAATGCGCTGGGCCTGCTCGAAGAGCTCGGTCGATCTGCAGATGTTGTCTTGCACACTCCCGATGTTCGCCACCCACTGGTTGGATTCGACCCGGAATCTACAAACATTTCTTGGAAGCCGGGCAACGTCCACTCATGCTTTATCTCGCCGTTCGGTTTGACGGGCCCTCTTCGCAACTGGCGCGCCACTCCGTTTACGTCCTTCGCCATGAGCGGCCTCATGCATCCAGTGGGATCGCCGGAGGGCCCGCCCCTCGCGCAGCCAGGCCAGCAGCTTTACGATGAATGCGGCCTCCACGCGGCAATGATGGTTCAAGCGCTTCTTCTCAGACCAAGTTCGTCTGCGCAGGTAGTCGACATTTCAGCCCACGAGGTTGGTTGGTTTCACAAGATCTCGCTTGAGCGATACGGCCTGCAGGGTCGGATCGCAACCAGAGAGACGAATTTCGGTCCTCCTCCGGGGGGCATCTGGCAATGTAGAGATGGACTGATCGACATTGCTTCACACGCCCCATCCCACTGGGATGTGTTCCTTCAAGTACTCGACGAGCCAGAGATGCTCATGGATCCCATGTATCAGGATCGGGGAATGCGGGTGCAGCTGTTCGATCTCCTCACAACTCTCGTCGCGGAGTTGCTCTCTACGAGGAGTGCAAAAGAGCTGGTCGAAAGGGGGCAGGCGGCCGGACTTCCGTGCGCCCTCATGTATACGCCCAGTGAGTTTCTGGACGATCCCCAGGCAAGAGAGAGGGGATTCTTTATAGAGTCAACGCGGGAAGGAACCGGGAGCTTCGAGATCCCAGGCCGTCCTTTTCGAGCAACTCCCGACCTTCTGTCCTACCGGAGATCAGCGCCCTCACTTGGCGAACATAATGAAGAGATCTATATCGAGGAGCTCGGACATAGTCGACGCGACCTTGCATCATGGAGAACGAGTGGCCTCATCTGATCGGTTTGGCCGTGGGATCCTCGACGGTATTCGCATCCTGAGTTTCGGAGCGTTTGTGGCGGGTAACACCTGCCCTTTGGCACTGGCGGAGCTTGGCGCAGACGTAGTCAAGATAGAGTCTCGGGAACGGCCCGAGGCCCTACGGTCTTACTTCTCTCTCGACCATCCGTACCTGTACGAACCCTCGGGGATTCAGACAACGGTGCTGTTTTCGGGCCTCGCACGGAGCATGCGCAGTCTTTCCCTCGATATGAAGTCCGATGCGGGCCAGATTCTCTTTCGCGACCTCGTTACGAACTGCGATGTGGTAGTCGAAAACTTCGGGCCTGGCCAAATGGATCGCTGGGGATGTTCATTCGCGGACCTACTCGAGTTCAACGGTCAATTGGTGATGCTGTCCATCTCCGGTTATGGGAGAACTGGTCCTCGGTCCAGTTATCGGGCATACGCATCCAACATCAACAATTTTCTCGGCCTGAGTTCGGCATGGGCGCCGGATGCCACTCATTTCGACTATGTAGCTGGAATACAAGGTGCCGTCGCGATCCTTGGAGGCTTAGCAGAAGCTCAGGGGTCGAAAAGGGCTGTTTACATTGACCTGGCACAAGCGGAGTCAGGCGCAGCAGTCATGGCACCGCTCTACCTAGATTCACTAGGCAACGGCGAGCCGTGGCGAGCCCAACCAAACGAAGTACCAGGATCATTGTTGTCCATGGTCGCGAAATGTTTGGGAGACGACGCGTGGGTGGCCATCGAGCTTGAGGGTGAGGATGACTGGAACGCCATCTGTGTCACCTTGGAACGCCCAGACTTGAGCAGCGACGGGCGAACGCTCAGGCCAGAGGATCACGAACAACTGCGAAGCGCGATCACGCGATGGACGGCTGGGCTTAGGCCATATCAAGCCGCCATTAAACTTCAGTTGGCTGGAATCGCGAGTTGTCCCGTCCAAGACAGTGAGGATCTATGGCGTGACCCGCAACTCCGCTCCCGCGGTGCGATCGTCGAATTGTCGCACCCTGATGTCGGCGTAGTGGAGTTCCCCAACTCACCGGATCGGATGAGTCGGACGCCCGGAGCCGTTCAGCGCCGAGGTCCACGACTCGGAGAGCACAGTGTCGAGGTCGTTCGCCAATGGCTAAATCGAACACCTGAGGAGATCGAGAAGTTGATGAGTGAGGGCGCCATTTGGCAGGCGGAGACTGAGGAAGTCAAGGATGGCGAGAGTCATCTGGGGGCGGAGAGCGCGTCGTTGTGAATCTTGACCTTTCGAACGATCAAGAGCTCTTCCGAGAGACGTGTCGGCGATTCTTGACCGACACTGACACGCTTGGGCAAGCGCGACACTCGCTCGAAAGGGTGGGTGGCTTCGAGCCCTCGTGGTGGCGAGCCGGAGCTGAAGTTGGGCTAACCGCCATGTTCGTTCCCGAGGATCAGGGAGGTGGGTCGGTTTCGGGGTCACCTGTTCGTGACGCCGTCATTGCCGCGGAAGAGCTCGGCCGGGTTGTAGCACCCGGCCCCTTCCATCCTGTGAATATTGTGGCGTACGCGGTAGCTCGCACGGGCAGCTCGGAACTGCGGGAACAACTCCTCCCCGGACTCTGCACTGGTGCATTGGTTGGGAGTTGGGCATTTGGGGAGCCTCGGTCGGAGTGGAATCCCAGCCGCTTCGTCGTGGAAGCGAGGCTTCGCAATGGTGCCGTCGTTCTTGAAGGCACGAAAAGCTACGTCGAGGCAGCCGACGTTGCCAACGTCTTCCTTGTAGCGGTTTCCTCGCCCGAAGGGATATCGCAGGTTCTTGTGCCTTCGGATAGTCAGGGGGTGCGGGTTGAACTACAAAGAACCTTAGACTTGAGCCGAAGATTTGGCACGGTACATTTCGATAGCGTTCGAGTGCCCATTGAAAATCTAGTTGGAGGGTGGGGCGAAGCCGACGAGGATCTTCAACGCCTGCTTCAGCTGTCATTGGTATTGCAGATTGCTGACAGTGTCGGGGTGATCGGCCACGCGTTCGAGCGGACATGCGCAGTACGCGCGAGATCGTGTCGCTTTTGGCCGTCCAATAGCTTCCTTTCAGGCGCTAAAGCACAAGATCGCGGATATGTTGCTTTGGCTCGAATCGTGCAGAGCTATCAGTGATGGCGCCTCCATGGCCGTAGACGATCAAACTGATGACGCGCTTGAGCTTGTGCATACGGCGAAGGTCTTTGTGAGTTACCGCGCGGTGGATATCGTGCAGGAGTGCATTCAAGTGCACGGGGGCATCGGTCTCACCTGGGAGCACGACATGCATCTGTTTTTGCGACGTGTCGGTGTGAATCGGATGCTGTATGGAACGCCGGAGCAGCACGGGCGCCGGCTCGGCGAACTGTTGGGAGTGTGAAGGCGACATGATGTCCATTGATCTGGAGCTGTTCCGCGATGAGGTACGGAGCTGGCTTGCGGAAAATTTCGAGCGCAGGACCGAAAGCAATGCCGTCCTACTGTCTGACCAAGACGAACGAGCTCTTCAAGCCCGATTGGCAGCCATAGGGCTTGCTGGCTTGTTGATCCCCGTAGAGTATGGCGGCCGAGGTCTTACATCCGATCATCAACGCGTGTTTGCAAGAGAGTCGTCTGTATTTCGCATGCCGATCGGTTTCACCGTCAGTCTGGGCATGCTCGCTCCCACCTTGATCACACACGGCTCAGAAGAGCAAAAGCGATTTCACCTTCCCCGAATGATTCGGGGACAAGAAGTATGGACTCAATTGCTCTCTGAGTCAGGTGGCGGATCCGATTTGGCGGCTGCGGTTACGAAGGCTGAGCGTGACGGCGACAGATGGGTACTCAACGGATCCAAGATGTGGAGTACAGGTGCCGAAACAGCTGACATTGGTATGTGCCTGGCAAGAACCAATTGGGATGTTCCCAAACATCGAGGTCTGTCGATGTTCGCGGTTCCACTACGCGCGCCTGGAGTCACCGTCGAACCGATTCGACAGGCTGACGGTGAGTGCGAGTTTTGCCAGGAGTTTTTCGACGATGTCTCGATTCCGTTGGAGAGTCTGATCGGGAGAGAGGGTGAGGGTTGGTCCGTTGCACAAACTCTGCTCTTTCACGAGAGGAACGCAACCGGTGGAGTGGGGTACGGCGAGGGATTGGAGGGCGGGCGGGCGGTAGGCAAAGGGCTAGAAGACCTGAAGTCGCTCGCACGTGTGAGTCCCGCCGAACCGACGGTCATTGCCGACTACCTTTCCGAGATCTCCGTGGCGTCCACTGTGCAGAGACACCTCGGACGGCGGGTGGCCACCGGTTATAGGACGGGAGCGTTCGAGGGACAGTGGGGTTCCCTGCTGAAGCTTGGAGCAGCGCTGCTCGCTTATAGACGAGCAGAGATCGCCTTCGCTCTCGCGGCAGCAGATGGCGGAATATGGAGCGATGGCACCGCAAACGGACCTGTTGGGTCCGATTGGCTCATGTCCAAGACCCTCTCTATTGCCGGCGGGACGAACGAGATGCAGAGAAACATCATTAGCGAGAGGCTATTAGGCCTTCCGCGCGAACCATCCGTCGGCAACGACCTCCCTTTTCGCGAAGTGCGTGAAACACTCGGCCGATCGGCGTGAGATTCAATCCGTAATGCTGGACTGTCTTCGCTATCGATTTCTGTTGCGGCCTGGGCCAGGTACAGGCGTCAACCTTGGGTCCAAGTAGATGCTCCGTCGACGGGTATCAAGACACCGTTGATGAAGGAAGCTGCGGGCGAAAGTAAGAAACAGATCATGGCGGCGACTTCGTCCGCCAAGCCCGCTCTTCCCATTGGTTGGGCCTTCAATCTCTGTTGCATCTCTGGCGAGGCAAATGCTTCCGCAGTTCTCCGCGTGACGACTCCAGTGGGAGCCACCCCATTCGAGCGGGGACGACCCCGTAGCTTTACGGCGCAATGCCTCATGTAGCCGGCGATGCCAGCCTTGGCCGTTGGATACCAATCGGTAGTCGGACCGACGAAGAAGTTGCCGGCAATCGAAGACGTAAAGGTCATGCTTCGAGCCTCGTCGGAATGATGTTTCAACCAGCCTTCCGTCACGGCGACGTAGGATCCGACGGACAGCCGGAGGCCCTCGACGACGGAGACGTCGGTGGTGCTCGGAGGACCGGCATTATTAACGAGGTAAGGAATGGGAAGTCCCATCGATGCGGCGTCATTCCAGGCGGCGTCGATAGCGTTCTGGTCCTCGAGGTCGACGAGGACGCCTTTCACAGCGCCGCCCGCCGCCGCAATCTCACTCAGCAATTCGTTCAATGCAGGTTCTTCGATGTCCCAAGCCGAGACGGTAAGTCCGGCACGCGCCAGCAAGAGTGCGACTTCTCGACCGATTCCATTCGCGGCTCCCGTCACGACGGCCGCGTCACCCGGGCTGAAGCCCAACCCCGCAAAGTTGGCGTCCATTTCTTCTCCTCTGGCGTCTCGGAGGGCGTAGTCCTGCTGATGAGCAGAACCCCACTAGCTCAATGGATCGGATGCGGCAGCCTTGTCAGACTAAGGAGTGCCGATCGATGAACGCCGTTTATCATAACCGTGAGGTAGTGAGTAAGGGGCTGCTAGACAGGGCACAGCGATGGACGATGATGGATACAGGTGAAGCGAGGCGGACTGTGGGGGGATATGCCTGTGCAAGCCCCCCTGAGTTGATTGAACGATCTTGGGAGGGGTCGCCCAGGACGCGACCGAGGTGCACTCCCAACGAATCCGATGGCCAGGGGTCCGGTCTTGATCGGAAAGAAGCATGAGGTGAACGATGCCAACGAGACTGGGGGCGACGCCGCCAAAAGCGATTCAGGAACTCTGCTGATGGATTTGCTCGACGTTGACGTTGTGGACTGTGCAGCCGGTTCCGAAGTACAGACCGTGCTCCGGGTTCAACTCATGAGGCTCCGCTATCTCGGACTCGGTCATGACTCTGACCACAGGGGAGTTGGAAGAACCGGCATTCGAACAGTCCAGGGGAGGCGTGACCGCGGTGGTCTCGACGAGCCGGCCAAAATGGGAGCACCATCCGTCCGCACCGGATTGGAACGGGCAGAGTCGCCCCCCCGACTGCTCGATCCCCCGTTCCTGGGGCGGTATGGGCGAGATCGAATTGAAAGGTCTCTCTTGTGGGCATTCCCAGAACGCGAAAGCAGTGGATGCAGCCGCGAACAGCTTGGCCCGAGGTGCAACGAAAGCATTGGAAGTGTGGCGGTAATGCCGTGAGAAGTCTGTTGTCGATCCTGATGAAGGGTTTCCGCCGGATCCACCAGCTCACTTCAGCCGGGGCACAAGCGAGTTCCGTCTTTCGAAATGGGAGGTTCGTCGAAGCTCGGTGGACCTGGGCCCTCCTTTACTTGGTGCGCCCCTGATGCCAGCATTTATTGGTGGTCCAAAGGCTACTTCTCGTCCCGTTACTCGGCGTTCACGTGGGTTTACGAGTGAAGAGCGATGGGAGCAGATTCTGCAGGTCGCGGGCGAGATGTTTTGCAGACGCGGCTACCTCGCGTCTTCGTTGGAAGATATTGCCAGCCGAATAGGTATTCAAAAGGCCAGTCTTTATCATTACATCGCTTCGAAAGAAGACATCCTTTATGCACTTGAGCTACGAGGATACGAATTGGGGCGAACTGTAATCGAGAAGCTTGATAACACCGGGGACCGGGGAAGTGCAGCTGAGCGACTCGGAGAATTTATCAGGTGCTGGATCGAGGGCATCGGCATGCAGGGTGAAAACTATGGAAGCCTCGGCCCTCGAGTTCTCATGCATCTCAGTGCGGAACGACGAGGCGAGTTGCTGGTTATCGGCCGCCAGACGCGAGACTGGGTAACCGCCATCTTGAAGGAGGGAATGGCCGAAGGGGTCTTCGATCCGTCGCTGGATCCGCGCATCGTTTCGAGCACTCTTTTTTCTCTTCTCAACTTCACTGCTTGGTGGCATCGTTCTGCTGAGGGCCGGGAAGAGATTGCTTCGCAGTGCGTAATGTTCTTCCTTCACGGGTTACAACCAAGCAAGGGTCGATAGCTCCCCACCTCTGGGCAGTGATCTCGAAGCGTGGTCCCGCAGAACTGCTCGTAGAGTCGCCTCGTTCGTGTCCGTCATGGGGTGGTTTTTGATCGCTGTCCAAGTGGCCGATCAGCCGCGGTTGGACAGGTGTGAAACAGGGTTTTCCTCGGGGTGGTGGCGTATCACCTGGTGGGTGTGACGAGACGAGATACCTGTTCAGAGGGCGTCTCAAGCAGCGAACACGACGAGGGGCACAATCAGATATCCGGCCTGGACAATTCCGGTGACCTGATAGTGAAATGAATGACGGACATGTTACGGTGCGCAAACCGGAGAGCGAGACGCACAAGGTCCGACCGGTGACGAAACGAACAGTGAGTTGTCGCGACAATGAGTTCGCCGCGACATCGGAAGACATCGGGGGGACACACAGTGAAAAAAGGAATTAGATCCGCCTGTCGAGCATGTTGTGTGGCGGTCACGTTTTGTATGACAGCCGCAGCTGTCTTGTTGCCCACCTACAGCTCAGCGGGCGCATCCAGTGTCAAAGGGAGCGCCTACGAGCTGTATTACACCGAGACCGGTGCGACGCCTGCGGGTAAGTACCTTCCTGCGATCAGTGATGCGATCAACGCCACCGGGGGTATTGCTGGACATCCACTCAAGATCGTGGATTGCAGCGACAATGGCGACCCAAATCTAGCGACACAGTGCGGGCAGCAGGCAACCTCCAATCCGAATGTTCTGGGGGTCGTTGGCAACACCTCTACTTGCGGATCACAGTTGCTCGAGCTCCTGGGCAGCGCACATATGGCCTCGATCGGCGACCAGTACTTCTGCGCAGAAGACTTCAAGTCGCCGCAGGTGTTTCCCTTTAGTGCGGGATCTTTGGATCCAGCAGCGGGCGCAGCTCTCGGAGTTACTGAACTTCACCTGAAGGATATGGTCATCGCGACTGCGGATGTGCCCGCAGGTCGTGAGTACCCGCCGCTGGTCCAATCGGTAGTGGCCCCTGTAGGTGGACATATCACTGGTGCGGTTTACGTTCCGTTTTCCGCGGCCGACATGTCTCCCTACGCCTCCCAGATTGTTGCCGACGGCGGGTTCTACGTCGATGGCAACACGACTGCCGTCGGGATTCGACTCGGCAAGGCCCTACTCGAGCAGGGTTTTAAGGAGCCCGTTGAGTACAACGGCACGACGTGGGACGCAGATACCATCAAGGTCAACTTCGGGAATCCAACGAATGCCTATATTGAGACGCCCTACAGCGTGACATCCGCTGGCTACAACACGTTCGTCGCTGACGTGAACAAATACGCGCCGGGGGCGAAGTACTACTCGACCGATCTGAGCACGGTATGGCTTGCTGCGATGATCGTGCAGCGATGGGCCAAGAATGTTCCGCATCCCACGGCATCGGCGCTGCTCAACTACCTTTCCACCAGTCCAAGCATTAACACCTATGGGATGACGATTCCGCTGACTTACACGAAGCCAGGTAAGGTGCTGAACGGCTTGGCGGCTCGCGCCGTGAACCCTTGCACCGCTCTGTACCACTACAAGAGCGGAAAGCTCGTCGAGGTTGGCAAATCTGTCGACATGTTGAATACCGCAGCAAACAAAGTCCACTGTGTCGGCTAGTGGTCTGTCGCAAAAATGACTGGCGAGGTTCGACCGGTGTCCGCGCTGGTCAGAGCATCCCAGCCGCCGTCTGTCAATCCGCGACGGACCACTAGCACTCCAATCTGAGAGCTGGTTCCGGCATGCCGGTCGAGTTGAGCGATTGAAGAGTCAGTCCGTGAAGCGAGCGTCACTACGTGGTGAGCTGACGGTGCACCTTGGGGGCGCCCAAACAAATGGTGAACGGATTCGATCTGAACCAAGAGGAGACAGGTCATGTCGCTAACCAAGCCGCCAGCACGAGAATTCGAAGAGGGGGGGGCGTACGTCGAGGATGACCCGTTCGTCTATCACGCACAGTTCGCGGAGTCGGCCCCGTTCTGGACTGAAGGTGAGGGTGGTGCTTGGGTGGTTACGCGCTTTGCGGATGCTCGGCGGGTCTTACAGGATCCCGTAACATTTTCATCCGTCAACCAGACTCCAACGGGCTATGAGATGGAACACCCCCTCTTGCCGTCCTTCTCTGACCCACCGGAGCTGCAGAAGTACCGCAGCATCTTGTTGCCGAGCATGACTCCCGCCAAGGTTGCTCCACTTGAAGAGAACATGCGTGTGGTTTGCAAAGAGTTGATTGGTTCGTTTGTTTCCAAGGGACGTTGCGACGCCGTCGCCGACTTTGCGCGCAAGTATCCGATCGCAATTTTCACAGCGTTTTTTGGTTTGCCGTCAGGTCGGAGCGAGGAGTTTCGTCAATGTGCTCATGCCTACTTGCACAACAGCCCCGCCGATCGGGTGGAGCCATGGAATAGGATCCGAGGGATCGTCCAGGAGCAGATCGAGCAGAAGCGGGAAGAACCTGCGGATGACCTTCTCAGCGCAATCGCCACCGGTACCATTGACGGCGAGTTGGCTGAACTGGAGGTCGCGGTCAACCTTGCTTCGACAGTATTCCTTGGTGGCCTTGACACCCTGCCCTCGAATATCGGGTGGTCCCTTCACTACTTAGCTGATCACCCTGATCTCCGGCAGCGAATTGTGGAGGAACCCGGGGTGATTCGCCCGGCAGTCGAGGAGTTTCTCCGGCGGTTCTCGGTGGCGAATCCGCTGCGGTCGCGTTACCCAAGACATCGAGGTCGGCGGCTCCCAGATGCAAAAGGGGGATCGAGTCATCGTGTTGATCTCTGATGCCGATAGGGACAGCGCCGAGTTCGCCGACCCGATGGTCGTCAACTTTGATCGACCCAACAACCGGCATTTCGCTTTTGGTGCTGGTCCTCACCGCTGTCTGGGCTCGCACCTGGCTCGCCACGAGCTTGAAGTGGGGCTTGAGTTATGGCACGAGGCCATACCGGACTATCGAGTTGTCGAAAATGAAGGCATCCTCTATCACCGAGGCGTTTTGGCGATGGAGAATCTCCCGTTGGAGTGGGACGTCTAGCTTCGGTTGGGGGATGTCCGAGCCGAAGTGAAGGAATATGCCTCTGGGCTCGAACCAGAGTCCAACCTGCATGGAAGGATGACGGGTTCATCTCCCCGATGCGGACGACGCGACCGGATAGACAGCGCAAATCGTTCTCCGAAGGAGTCACAAGGGCGACTTGGCTGCCCATGGCGCGTAGGTCGATGTTGCACCGTATTCGGCCGTAATTGGACAGTCGTCGACCGGCCCGCGGTGGAACCGAAGGATCCTTGGTCGAGCTGCCTGGGTCGCCCACCTTTTGCGCTGCCTTTCGTGCGCTGGCGTCGTCGATCTCGAGTGGGCTGAGCCAGTTTGTATCGATGACCCGCCATACCCTCGGTCGACGCGGAGCGTGCCCACCCCGCGGAGAGCAGCCCACAATCTCGCAACCTCTTGGAGCCGGACTTGGCCATCCTCCGTTTCGTTGGCGGACCGATGAAACTTGCGGCTGATCGAACCCATCTGCTTCGCATCGTCGGTCGGTGGCCATTCTCCATGGTCAAATGGGATGCACTGAGCGATACAACTACGCGTTGAGGCCTGGCACCTTGAGTGTTCGATTATTTCGATCACTTCGAGAGATTTCTTAATGGTGCGCGGTTGGTCACCATGGCTGCCCTACCAGCCTTGAGATGCATTAGTTTGGGTCAAATCGCCGAACTACCGGGGGTGTCATGCGATTCTTTACCTTCCACTACATGACCTATCAGGGTCTTGACGCGGAAAAGGCCATCGCTGAATACGGGGTGGGTTGGTGCACGCTGCCGAACTCCGAATGTGACCCGGCTGTTATGGCTTCGAACTATCGCGACTACGTGGATCAGGCGGCCTTGGCAGACGAGCTCGGGTTCGACGGAGTTGCTGTGAACGAACACCACCAGACGCCGTTCGGGACGATGCCCAGCCCCAATGTCATGGCTGGCGCCATCTCGCAACGAACTTCAAGAGCCCGCATTGCCGTTTTTGGCAATGCGCTCCCGTTGCGTTCTACGCCGCTGGTCTCCATCGAGGAGTACACGATGATCGACCTGCTGAGCAACGGACGATTGGAGGCAGGATTTGTCGTTGGAGGTGGGCCCGAGTACTACAACTTCGCCATGTCCCCGACGGTCGCTCGCGATCAGTTCGCCGAAGGATTAGCGCTGGCGCGGCGAGCTTGGGCAGAGCCGGGCCCATTTCGTTGGGACGGTAAGTACTACCACTTGGACTGCGTGAACCCTTGGCCACGTCCACTCCAACAGCCGCACCCACCAATCTGGGTCTGCGGGGTGGGAAGTCCGACGACACTTGAGATGTGCGCTCGGGAGGACCTCGGCTACATGGGTGTGAACGTCAATACTGGTCTGGCCGACTTTGCCGGCCAATGCGAGTTCTTCCGCAAGTCAGCGGAGCGGTACGGGCGGCAGTACGACCCCGCTAGGGTTGGCTGGCTCACCCACCTCCATGTGGCGGACAGTGACGAGCAGGCCCTCGCCGAATTCGGAATGCACGCGGCTTACGGTGGATACCTGACTCGGGGCTTCGGTGGTCCGGCCAAGACGTTCTTTCCGCCGGGCCATCTTCCACCCGATAAATTGGCAGCCTGGGAGCGACAAACCCGCGAGACTTTCAGCGCCGAGCCAATGCCGGGCGAGCCCCCACTTATGGGCTCCCCGGAGACTGTGGCCGAACGACTGATTGAACGTCTGAAGGCTTTCGAGATTGGCAATGTCGTGATGCCTTTCCAGTGGGGAACGATGCCCCATCAGATGGTTACGCGGAGCATGACACTGTTCGCTGAAAAGGTCATGCCGATAGTGCGACGCGAGATGGACGAATTCCTGGACCACCGGTACCCGAACCGAACGCAGTCCGAGGTGACGACAGGGATGGCTTCGAAGTGAGCGCGAAAATGTCGACAGTCGAGACACCGTTGTTGGCTGTCTCAGTAGCAGAATTTGGCAACGGTTCACCAGTCGTCTACCTGCACGACGTACTCTTTGACTTGGTCACGTCGGATGGCGCCGTGCCGCGGGTGTTGGACCTAATGTCCGCCTCCCATTCGGTTTACGCCCCAGCTCTCCCGGGATTCCGTGATCTGAAGGAGCTGGCAGCGGTGGCTAGCGTCGAGGACTACGTCCTCGTGTTCGCAGACCTGCTCGGCGCGTTGTCATTGGGTCGTCCTCACGTCGTCGGGACCGGGTTGGGTGGATGGATCGCAGCCGAGTTGGCGGTGCATCGACCGGATGCGCTGGGGACTCTGACGCTCATCAATGCTTTCGGATTGAAGGTCGAGGACCATCCAACGGCCCGCTTCTTTGACGCGGCGGCTCCGAATCCACTAGGCGGACGTCGAGAAGTGCGGGAGATGCTCTTCGTCGAACCTGAGGCCGCACTGGCGCAAGAATTCATGCCTGATTTCCCTGAGGACGCGGCGAACGAACGCTTCTTCACAAACATCCACGCCGCCGCCCGTATCGGCTGGGCACCGCCTGCGTTTTACGACCTGCAGCTCCTCTCGAGGCTTGGCCGAATCAGCGTGCCCACGCACGTCGTGTGGGGAAGTGCCAATCTCCTGGTCGACGTCGAACATGGGCGTGCCTATGAGGCCGGGATTGCGAACGCATCGCTTACCATTCTCGAGGGCACGGGCCACGCGATCACCGTCGAACAGCCAGACGACCTCGCGAAGGCCGTTTCCAGTTTCATCGATCAGCACGACGAACCCGCGTAGTTTTCTGCTGATTTGGCGTGTGATTGCCACCGGGCACAAGCCGTGGGTCAGCCTCCGCCAGGCGACGAAGATTCATAGGTCCTATACGTACGCTTCGCGGTTCGCTCGGCCTTTTCAATGTCAAAAGGGTCCGCTCCACGAGAAGGGGCATCTTGTTACAAGACCTCTGTCGAGCGGGTGAAGTGGGTGATACGTTCCAAAAAGAACGTGGAGAATGATCGGAGTGTCGGATGGCAACTGAACTGACCGAGGTAGTGGGAGGCTTAGGATTTCTCGAGGCCCCCAGATGGCACGATGGCGAACTCTGGTTCTCCGATTTCCACTCGCGCACCGTCACCAGCATGAACTCCGAGGGCAAATTCCAGCAGCGCGCCTATGTTGCTGGACAACCATCCGGACTCGGCTTCAACACAGACGGTTCATTCCTCGTGGTGTCGACTCACGATCGTCACCTCTACAAGTGCACCGCTGATGCCAAGGAACTGTTCGCGGATTTGAGCCCCATCTATCGCGGCGGTCTCAACGACATGTTTGTGGATGGACATGGACGGGCCTACGTCTCAGCATTCCCTGAGCCCCCGATTGGGCCGGATGACGGGTCGCACATGGCGGACCCTACCGTTCCTCTCTTTCTGGTTCAGCCAGACGGGCGCGCACAAGTTGTCGCAGAAGGCCTTCAAGTCCCGAATGGAATAGGTCTAACCGCGGACGGCTCCACTCTCGTTGTCGCCGAGACTCTCGGTAATCGACTGACTGCATTTACGGTTGCCAAAGATGGAAACCTCAGCGGTCGCCGAGTCTTCGCTGACGTCGGCCAGCGGATGCCGGATGGCATCTGCCTTGACACTAATGGAGGCGTCTGGTTCGCGAGCTTTTCCACGTCGGAATTCGTGTTGATAGAAGACGGCGAACGAGTCACTCAAGTCATCGAGACACCGGGCAAGTTGGCGGTGGCCTGTACCTTGGGCGGGGAGGACGGTCGAACCTTGTACTGCATCACGGTCGACCAAGCGACCTTTGATTTCCACCAAGGCCGTGGCACGGGAAGCATCGAGCTCTGCCGGGTAGATGTCCCGGCTATTGGCGCTTGACGCTCCGTACGTATCTCTGCGCGCCATCGTGTGCGCACAGATGAGGTAGTGCTGGCCTGCAGTACGCGGCATAGAAGTAGACTCTCCCGCAGAACCCCGGTGTCTCGAGATTGCAGAAGATCTCAGAGCAACCGCAAGCGACTTCAGGATCTTCGGGTGCCGCGAGGTACAGCCCTAATCGAAGCTCCGTCAACCATTTTGAATGCCCTAGCCGCGCGCCCTTTTGAGGCTCTGCCAATCAACCGTTGAGCCCGAGGGACACGTACCTCCGGCGTCTGTCTGGCTGGGCGTGGAACGTCCGCAGACGCCGATCGTTCAACGGACGTCCCTAGCGGATTTTCGCAATGAGAGGCGATATCACACCAGCGATATCGCTTGCTCCGGACAGTTCTGGACGGCAAGTTCTGCGTGCTTTAGTTGCTCGGGGCTTAGGTCCTTCGTTGTCGACGTGCCGTGTCCATCCTCGTCTGGGCTGAACAAGTCTGGCACCAGGCTGTAGCAACGCCCATGACCTGAGCACACCGAACTATTGATCTGGATCTTCATACGGAGCTCTCCTTTGCGGCGGTTCTCGCTCGAACGACGAAGAACAAAGCAGCTGCCTCCCGGTCACCGCCGCACCCCTTCGCGTATCGGGCCCCGAGGCTAGCTCGTAGCATCCTGGACGGCTACCTGCTCTTCGTGCTCTGGGCCCACGACATCGTGAACCGTTCTCACGTTGAGGCCCGCAATCCTTCTAACGACGACGGATTTGTAGGAACTCGAGTTCGTCATGCCAGTCGCGGAACGTCGTCACACCTGCGCGGGCATTACGCAGTCATCATGCGGTTACCTGCTTAGATTGGCTCCCCGACCCCGACAGCCAAAACGGGCTCCAGCATCACGCGGACATACGGAGTCATGAAAAGGGCAGACAGCTTCTTTCCCGCTTCCTGCACGAGTGGACCAGAGGCGTGCCGTTCCGATCCAGCGGCAGTGAAGTACTCGTACATGACGTAGCGGCCAGGGGTGTCCAGCCGATGCACCGTGTAGGTCTTGACGTCTCCGGAAGGAAACTCCTCCTTCTCCATGGCGGCGAAGAGTTCGGCCATGACCGGCTCGACCTTATCCGTCTCAAGAGGGTGCACCTGGAACGTGAACACGACCGCGACGTCACTTGCCGATGGTTTGAAGTTGGGATTCCGATGTCCGGCAACGGGTTCACCGATCCCTACTGCCTGGACTGGCTCCATAACCACTCGGTCATACGGCTTAACCATCAGCGAGGTCAGCTGAGCGCCAGCCTTCATCATCAACGGACCTGACGAGTGTCGTTCCGATCCAGCGGCAGTGAAGTACTCGTACATGATGTAAGTACCGGGCTCATCGATGACCCGGTGAACCGTGTAGGTCTTCACGTCTCCGGTGGGAAACTCCTCTTGTTCCATCGCTGCAAAGATGTCCGCAGCAGCCTTGTCCGTCGCATCTCTGTTCTTTTCATCAACCCAAAACGTGAACACACATCCGACATCGGTCGTCGTCATCGGTTACCCCCCACGGCTTTGTTGACGCCTAAAACCTTAACGCTGAACGTCCGAGTCCACAATTGACAGCCCAGGGTCAGCGTTGGATAGCCGGTCATGTGAAACGACGAATGGAACGTTGGGCGCGGGGCACGAGTAGCAGTTGGACGCGTGGGAATGGTGCCATGCCACTGTTGGGAAAGGCGGCAGGAATGGCTCAGAACCTTCCCGGTGTTCTGAGTTGTCGGTCTACTTATGTTGACCCTACGGAGGTATATCCGTCGGGCGTAACTCGGTGGCCAAGCCTGACGAGCTGGACGGAATCTCGGCATCGACGCAATGGACGCTCGCCAAGCTTCCAACCTGAAGGTCTACGATGAGAACGGCATCTATCGGGCAATTCACCTCCAGAGAACACGGGCGAAACGTTCAATCCGCTGGACTCAGGTCCATAAGTTCGATCGAAACGACTCGCGCCAGGCAAAAGGAAGGATCGCCAATGTCAGAAACCGATCTGCCATATCGAATCATGGACGCGGACAATCACTTCAACGAGCCCCGCGACTGTTACGAGCGCTACATAGATCCTCAGCAGCGGCATCTAGCGATACGGTACGTGAAAGATTCAAACGGCCGGTCAGTGCAGATGTTCGCGGGTCGTCCTTCGAAATTCTCCGGTGATCAGATCGTGTTTTCCGCTGACAGCCTGGTCGAAATGCTCGGTACAGACCCCACCGAGCAAGACAATCCCGTTGAAACCCCGGGCATTTTCCTGAATCGACTGAACTCCCTAAAGGGCCTCAACGGTACAGAGAAAAGAACGCTGCTCGAGCTATTCCGCGAACAGCGAGAATCTTACGGAAATCGTGACCTTCGTCTCGCTCTCATGGATGAACAGGAAATCCAAGCGGCACTGATGTTTCCCGCTTCCGCTCACGACATCGAATATGAATTCGCCGACAATGTAGACGCAATCTACGCGAACGTGCGGGCCTTCAACCGTTGGATGTATGAAGAAGTGGGGTTTGCCTACGAGAACCGACTCTTTCTTCCCCCTTATTTGCCGTTAGCCGACGTGGATTTAGCGTTGAAGGAGCTCGACACAGTTCTCGCCCAGGGAGCTCCAATCATCCAGATAAAATCGGGCCACAGTCATGGAGGACGAGACAACCCGCACGGTGGCCGCTCCATTGCAGACCCAATATATGATCCCATTTGGGCACGGATCAACGAATCCAACACCCGGGTGGCAGTTCATCTCGGGGGGACTGACTATCAAAAATACGGAGCGGATTGGTCGGAGGACCCCGACATCACATTCGGGCAATTCGATGCGTTTCAGTGGATGATGTACTGGGGAGACAGGCCCGCAATCGAGCTGACATCGGCGGCAATCCTCCACAACCTTTTCGGAAGGTTCCCCCAAATTCGAATCTGCTTGTCAGAACAAGGAACAGTCTGGCTTCCTTACACGCTGAGAAAGATGGATCACGCGTTCTTGATGGGTCGAAAGGCCAAGTGGAGTGAGACGGGGCGGCTGGATCGACGTCCTTCTGAGATCTTCAGGAGTCACTTCGTCGTCGCTCCGTTCCCAGAAGAAAACGTAAGACGAGTTGTTGATGAAGTGGGAATCGAACCCATCGTGTTCGGTTCCGATTTCCCACACGGTGAAGGACTGGCTTGGCCGAAGCAGTATGTCCCGGCACAACTCAGCAGCTTTAGTGAAGACGAGAAGAGGACGATCATGCGAGACAACCTTGCAAACTTCCTCGATCTGCCCGTCTAGCGAAGAGACGAGCTAGTGGAGCGAGCAGCTGGCGGGATACGCCCGTTCGGCCGGGAGGTCTAGATGAAGCGCTAACTTTGCCATTGGTCCAGGGCCGGCGGGAGCCTGTGCGCAGCGCTGAATCACCAACTCCGTGAGTTGAACCGGCGTTCACGGCGGGCAAAAGAAAGTGCCGAATGACGCTGCAGTTACGGGCATCTTCCCTTCAGTGGACCAGCGGCCTGTAGAGGACCAAACCGTTGCCCTTGTTGTCGTAGACCACGGCACGGCGTTCGTGTGCGCCGTTGGACGGTGCCTTCACGATGCCACCACCGTTGGCCTCAATAGCCTGCGCGGCAGCGTCGACGTCGGTCGTTTTGATGCCGAGGACGACCTGCCCGGGCATGGGGTGATCTATCGAGGTCGCCAACGCGATGGTGATCGACCCACCGTCTAGGGCTGCAAAGTGGGTTCCGTCGCGAAACTTCAGCAACATCCCGAGGGTCTCGGTGTAAAACTGGATCGATTCATCTAGGTCGTCGGTGGACAACACAACCATTCGTACGTCATATTCGCTCAAATCGTGCCTCCTTTGCCGGACCGCTCCTAGACAAATGAGCGGCTCAAACGCTCTTAACCGGACCCTAACCTTCAACCTCACCTATCGCCATGCATCGTTGCCGCGATCGATGCAACGGGCTACACGAATCGAGCTCCACAAGGACTCGGCAACATGAGCAAGGGACGGTAGGGCCGAGGTGTCAAGCATCAAGCGGAACTCTCTAAAGCATCACCCGGACCTGCGTCCAGGATCAGGCGGACCTGTTTTGTCCAGGGCCAACCGGCCAAAACAGCTCTCTGGTGGGGACCAAAACACTCTCTGGTGGGGCTAGCTGGAATCGAACCAGCGACCTCAGCATTATCAGTGCTGCGCTCTAACCGACTGAGCTATAGCCCCAGCTGGGATTTCTCCCGTTCCGGCTGCCGGTGTCCCACTACTGTCGTACGACCAAATCTACGCCGGGCACCCATGGAGCGAGGCGCGGGCAGTTGGCGGAACGTCCGGAGGGCAGCGGCATATGGAGGCTGAGCATACGTCGGCGGCGATCCGGTCTCAGGCAGCCCGGCCCAGCTCCACCGAACCTTCAGGGGGGAGTAGCAGCCGGTTAGCCGTGCTCGTCAGGTAGGCGCTCGAAATGCGCCGGGCCGTATGACGTTGCTTGGGCGGTGCCTCCCGCTCATCGGCCAGGATCTGCTCGATGGTCGCCGGATGGGCCCGATCAGCGCCTACGAGGGCCCTGCGCCAGATCTCGGTCCATTCGCCCAAGTCGGCGTGCACCCTTCTCCCGTCTACTCGCCCAGCCCCATACCGGAAGCCTGGGAAGTCCGCCCAGGCATCACTGGGGATGGTCAGGTGTTGCTGTTTTCGATCGTGATTACATCCTGTTGCAATTTGAAGAATGAGGCCTTGACTTTTGTCGGTCGAACGGGGTGAACATTTCATGAGGGGACATGGCAGGGTTCGTTGCGTGCGGTTCCGCGGCATTCGGTTCCTTTGCTTGCTTGGGGTGTTCGCGCTTGGCGCGATAACGGTCGGAGTCGCTTCAGGTTCAGCGGGCGCCACGCAGGCGAGTGGGACACCGATCAAGATCGGCTATCTGGCTCAGAGCGGCGTAGGTCCGACCGCAGCGGACGAGGTTCCCGCATTCGCGGCGTGGGTCAAATGGATCAACGCCCACGGGGGCATCAACGGCCATCCCGCCCAGCTGATTTCCGAACAGGAACCCGGCAATGTCGCCATTGCCGAGACCGATGCACAGAAGCTCGTCGGCGACGGCATCGTCGCCCTGATCGACGCCGACGCCAACGACGTCGCATGGGCTCCAATCGTCGAGAAGGCCGGCATTCCCGTCTACTTGACGCAGTCATCCGACTCGGCATTCGCTGGCAGCACGGATGCGTTCAGTCCTTTCATGCCGTTGGTGGCGAGCCCGGCCGCCCAGCTCCTGGCGGCCAAGAAGATCGGGGCGACGAACATGGCGCTGCTGTACTGCACGGAGTTTTCGCAGTGCAAGCAAGCGGTCCCGTTCTACACCGCCCTGGGAAAGACCTACGGCGTGACCGTCCTGTTCAACACCGCGATATCGCAATCAGCTCCCAACTACGTGGCCCCGTGCCTGGCCTCGAAGCAAGCAGGGGCCAACTCGCTGCTGGCCGCCTCAACCGCCGATGTGGCACAGCGGGTGGTGGCCGACTGCGCGAAACAGGGATATACCCCGCACCTCGTCTCTTCCGCCGGGGCTTTCCAGCAGTCCTTCGCTGGGTCGAAGGGAACGAACGGGATGATCGCTTCTGAGACGACCGTTCCGTTCTTCGACACCAGCGTGCCGGCCATCGCCACCATGACGGCCGCACTCAACAAGTACGATCCTTCGCTGACCAAGAATCCCGCCTATAACGACCAGGCCGTTTGGCAGTGGGTCGAAGGGACCATCATCGCCGAGGCTGCGAAGGCAGGCGGGGTCGGGACGACCAACCCCATCACCGCGGCAGCATTGCTCAACGGGATGTACACGCTGCATACCACCACTGCCGATGGCTTGACGCCCACCTTGACCTTCACCCGAGGAAAGGCCGAGGCGGACTACTGCTTCTATCTGGCCGGCATCAAGAACGGCAAGTTCGACATGCCGTATGGACTGAAGACGACCTGCGTTCCCCAATCGAGCTAACGGGGACCCCTCTCCTACAACTCGGACCGGTGAGGGTCTGACGCCGCCCTCCCGTGCCGTCATTGCTCCTACTCAGGTCGGTTGCCGCCGCCTGGCGCCGACCGGTACGTCAGTTCTGAACGTTTATCAGCGCGGCGCTCTAACCGACTCAGCTATTGCCGCGTGGATCGGGTGGTCGTGGAGGCCACAACCCCCCAGGTCGAGGCCCGGCGCGGCCTCCTCACGATCAACCCTTGGTGAGCGTGGTGGCCACCAACGAGGCCAGCGCCACGGCTCCCGGTCCGTTGATTGGCAGATGGGTTCCGTCGGCCCCGAACCACTGCGGATTCCGGGCCGCCAGGGAGGCCCAGTCGGCCACCACCACATACGGGTATCGGGTAGCTCCACGGGCGAGCACAGCGTTGTTGGTGTCTTGCCAGGGACGGTCCACGTGGACGTTGACGAACACCACCCGGGACGCGCCCTGAAGGATCGACATCATGGTGTCGAAGTCGGCGTCGGTAATTGGCCCGTTGGTGCCGAGACCGACCACCACCTCCCCTCCGAGCTTTCCCTGCGCCTTGATCGAGCTCAGGAGGGACTCGCCGTCGGACCATTGCCGGCTGACCGCGGCCTCGACGTCTGCCCCGGGAAGGGCGAAGCGCAAAGGGCCCTGGTAGTCGAGCATGACCGAGTCTCCGATCGCGGTCACTGCACCGGGCACGAAACCAGGTCCTGCCGGGGGAAGCGTGCTCGTCGTGGAGCCGGTAGTGCTCGGGGAGTGTGGCGTCGTCGCCGCCGACCCAGAGTGCCGGTGATGCTCCGATGGTGCGTGGGGCGTCGCTGCGCTGTTGTCGAGGGCGACAGCGATTCCGGTCGCCGCCAGGCCGGCCAACAGCACCATCCACGCCACGATCCAGCGCGTGGACGGCCCTCGGCGTCCCGGGGGGGAGGCATCGTTCACGCGACAAGTCTCGTCGCTCCGACAGCATCGGGTGTCGCGAGCTCCATGAGGCGCCGCGTACGATGACGGAGAGTGCCCGCGGGTCCGGGCCCTGAACCTGGGTGTCTGGACCGCTCGGGGGTGTAGCTCAGCTGGAAGAGCGGCGGCTTTGCAAGCCGTAGGTCGAGGGTTCGAGTCCCTTCACCTCCACTCTATTGTCAGAATCACCCGAAGGACCTCGTCCTGGGCGAGCACCGGACCAAGACACGCCTGGATACAGATGTCAACATCCGATCTCGGCTCGCCGCTGATACTCGAGAACCGCCTACGGCGGGTCCGCGCTCGGTCGCGGACGCGCGGGAGCGCAGATCTGGGGGGGGGCCTGGAAGCGAATTCCGCCGCCAGTGCTCAACCTTCCAGCAGAGTCAGAACTTTCTCGGACGGTCGCGCCAGGACCGCACTTTCGTTTTTCACGATGATGGGGCGCTGCATGAGCTCAGGATGCTCCACGAGGACGGCGGCGACCTGCTCAGGGGTCTGATAGTCCGATTCCACCAGGCCAAGCTCTTCGAAGCGCTTGTCCTTGCGGACAAGGTCGGCTGCGGGATCCTCCAGCAAGTTGAGCAATCGCTCGAGTTCCTCCTTCGAGGGTGGCGTCTCCAGGTACAGCACAACCTCGATGTCAGCAGCCCGCTGTTCGAGGATCTCAAGGGCGCCCCGCGAGTGGCTGCAGGCAGGGTTGTGATAAATCCGCACGTCGCTCATCTTCGCAAACCTAGCGGTGCCAAGCCTCAAAGGCTGAGCAACAGCTACCGATCTGGCGCCTCTGTGGCGGGACCCTCGCTCCACGACCGCAGAACCCGTGGCCGCACCCGAAGCCATAACTGGAATTCCGTGGTGACGATACCTCCACCATGGTGAAGGTCGTCGCGGCTTTTGATGCCAACAGACGTGTACGGCGACTCGAGTGCGATCGCGGTGGTGACCAGGATGACGACGCAGTCGTCGCTGCTCTCGCCCTCCATGCGCTCGAGCACCGAGACGCCCGTCTCGCCCCGGCACCAGATCGAGCGGCCGGCCTCGAACACGCCGGCTTCAACGGTCGCGGGTCAAATCGCAACATCTGCGGGGGACGGTCTCTTTCGAGAAGCTGGTTGTTCGTGCGGCAGCTCCCCCGTGAACCCCAACGAGACGAGTGCGAGAAGAGCAGCTGCGAGAAGTCCGGCCTTGAGCGATCGGAGCTGTGCTGACTCGTAGTCGTCGACCAACGCTGCTGTCGTCGCCTTGTCGAGGCCGGACTGCTTCGCTGCGGCCTCGACCTGCGTGGAGGAGACGAAATTGGTGTTGGAGCCTGCCGCCACGCCGACGCGGGCCGACACGTCGGCGCTGATCCGCGGATCGTGCTCAACATTGGAAATGAAGGTGCTCGTGAGTCCCATCAACACGATGGCTCCAATGAAGGCCACGCCGAGAGAAGAGCCGAGCTGCTGGCCCGTGTACTGGAGTCCACCGGCTTCGCTCCGACCCGACTCCTCGACCGACGACTGAACCACATTGCCCAATTGGGAGACCATGAGACCCATCCCGATGCCGAGTACCCCCATGCCGATGGCGAACCCGGCATCGAAGAGCGTGGGCTGGACCGTCGAGAGCAAGATGACCGCTCCGATCATTGTCACGACAAGGCCGCTCCGCACGATGGAACGCACCGGGAAACGGTTGGAGAGCTTCGAACCGATCGCCGAGGTCCCGAACATGGTGATGGAGACGGGCAGCATCTTGATCCCTGTCTCGAGGGCGTTGAGTCCGAGGACCAACTGCAGGTAGAGAGGGACAACGAAGAAGATCCCCATCAAAATGAGGTTCTGACTGAACAGCCCGACCAGCCCCGATCGTACCGGCGGGATCCGGGCCAGCGAAAGGTGAACAAGCGGGTCCCGGTGAGTCGCTTCGCGGTGACGCTGCCACGTCACGAAGCCCCAGAGCAGGATGCCGCCGGCGACAATGACGAAGAGAGTGGGTGAGAAGCCGAAGATCGTGAAGGGAGGGTTCTTCGGCCTGAGCCACCCCCAGGTGCTCGACTGGAGGACGCCGAAGACGAAGATCCCGAGACCGCCGGCCGAGAGCACAGAGCCGACGATGTCGAGCTTCGGCGTGGGATCTGGGCGGGAAGCATCTCTCACTTTGGGCGTCATGATCAGGATGAAGGCGACGATGATGACTTCGCCGACGAAGACGATCCGCCAAGTGACCTCCGTCGTCGCCCATCCGCCCACGATGGGACCGACCGCGATCCCCGCGCCGGCGACACCCCCGATGATGGCGTAGGCGACCTTGCGCCGAGATCCTTCGAAGTTGCCGGCAATCAAGGCGGCGAGCGCGGGAAGCACGAGAGCCGCACCGATGCCTTCGAGTATCGACCATCCGAGGGCGAGGACCGCCACCGATTGCGACGCCGCAGTCAGAGCCGAACCACAGGCATAGATGACCAGACCGATAACGAACGCCCGGCGCCGGCCGATCATGTCGCCGATCTTGGCCCCGGTGAGGATGAGCATCGCCATGACCAGGCAGTAGAGGGTTATGACGGCCTGGATCGTGGTGACGGTGGTGTGAAAGTCCTGGACCAATGCGCTGATCGAGACGTTCATGACGGACTGGTCGAGCACCATCAGGAACTGCGCTGAGGCCAGGGCGACGAGCGCCAGCCAGCCTTTGCTCGCCACGGCGTCGTTCACGTTCCTCCTCGGAGGGTGCCAGGGATCGGTCTGACTGCGTGCCGAGCTCGATGCCCTCGACCGCTTCCAGCCGTCCAGACCTGATGGCCTTCTTGAACGCGAGATAGTCCAGCTCGTTCTGGTCTGCGTAGCGTTCTGAGAAATCCGTGATCGAGCGGTCGAACTTGTCGCTCTTACCCAAATACGCCGCCAACTCGACGGCATCTCCCGACCTGGCGTGGGCCCGGGCCAGCGTCCAGCCGCAGATACCGCCATAGAACCCGAGGACAACCGGGGTCATGGCCTCGACGAGCGCCGAACCTTTCATGTCGCGAAGCTGGCGCCAGTAGAGATGGCGATCAGCCTCGACCCCCTTGGTCCAACCCAGGAAGATGTCGCTGGCCGCCTGCATCATCCGCTGTCCTTGAACCACCCGCTCTCCGGGCTCCTTGAACCGGCTCTTGGGGAGGTGGTCTTCGAGCACTGAGGCCGTCGCCTCCTTGACCTGGAGGAACAGGGGATCGTCCTCGTCGCGCCCCTGGAGCAGGACGATGAAGGCCCGAGTGCCGACACTGCCCACGCCGACCACCTTGCGCGCCATGTCGACGATCTCGAAGCGCTCCAGGAGTTGACGACGATCCTCCTGCAGTGTTTCGCGGTATGCCCGGAACTGCTGGTGGACCATCTCTTGCATCTCGTCGGCGGAGTACCCGTACATGGCTTCGAGCTCGCGGGCCGGGATGACCACGGGCGGTTGGCTCACGATCCGGTATCGGCCATTGACCACTTCGCCCAGCTTCGCCAGCGCCTGCAAGCTGTCGCGCGTATGCGTCTTCGATGCGTTCTTCTTTGCGCGTTGTGCGCCCTCTCTGGCCTGGGCCGCCGTCTGCTTGGATCGCGTCCCTTTGGTGACCATGTTGATCGCTGCCATGAGGTCTTGTTCGGTCAGTCGGGCGTACCAGATCTCCATGTTGCGCATTTCGGCGAACTCGATCATGGCCTCGCGGTATGCCGACACAGAATTCAGCGTCGCTGAGGTCACATCAGATGCGCTGAACCCGTTGTTGCGTCCGGCGATGGCGAAGCTCGCTGCCATTCGCTTCACGTCGTACTCGAACGGGCCCGGCAGAGTCTCGTCGAAGTCGTTGAGATCGAAGAGCAACGTCCGCTCGGGCGATGCGAACGCGCCAAAGTTCGAGAGATGAGCATCGCCGCACAACTGGACGTTCAGGCTGGCCCTGGGCGTGTCCTTGAGGTCGGCCGCCATGATCCTGGCGGCGCCCCGGTAGAAGGTGAACGGAGACGCCACCATGCGACCGTGACGAACGGGTACGAGATCTGGCTCCCGAGTTCTATTCTGTGTTTCGAGCAATGCCACCGGATCAGGTCGGTCAGGAGCCGTTGCCCATCCGGCATGACTGGTCAGCGGCGCCTGCTCACGGGCGTTCTTACCTTTGGCTCGTCTCTCTACCATGCTTGGGTGAAAGACCTTGGTCATGACGCTGCTCGCCCCCACTCGATGCCGATAGCTACCTCCATCAGCCCGCGGTGTAGCGCACGACTACTTCTCGACGACGCTGAACGCGTACCCGATCCGCTCGCCCACCTCCGTCGACACCACTTCGACCTGGTTGCCGAGCGCAACCACACCCGCCGATCCGTCCTTGCTCACCAGACCGAGTATCGAGATGCCCTCGGGGAAGTCGGCCACCACGACGGAATACGGCACGTCGACCAAGCCACCCGGTGGTGGGTGATTCACCGAGGTCCACTGGCTCCACACGGGCTGTCCGCGACAAACGAACTGGACTGGCCGGTGCTCCGCACGACGGACATGTCTCGCGTCGCCGGAAATTCGCAGCGGTCACAGCTCTCGCAGCACGATGCAACGAGCGCGATTGGCACTCCGGGTTCGAGCGCTCCGTCCCATTCGAAAAGGCGGTCGTCGACCGGGTTCCAGGCAGTCATCGCTGCACCACCAGCACTCCCACCGTCCCGCCGGCACCCATGACGTGACCCATGCCCACCCTGGCGCCGGCCACCTGGCGGGGGCCCGACCGACCCTGGAGCTGTCGAACGAGCTCGTGGAGTTGACCGAGTCCCGAAGCTCCGAGGGGCTCGCCCTTCGAGAGGAGCCCGCCCGACACGTTCACGGGCTGCGCTCCTCCGAGCTCGGTGGCACCCGAGCGCAGCAACTTCGCCTCGTCACCTGGTGGGCACAGGCCGAGGTCGCGGTACACGACCAGCTCGGAACCGGAATCCGTGTCCTGGCATTCGACCAGGTTGACGTCGCTGGGCCCGATTCCTGACTCCTCGAACGCCCCGTGCACAGCCCGCGCGGTGAGGTTCGTGCGGCCTTGTGTCTGGAAGGACGCCGCCGGGAGGAACCAGTCGTCGGAAGCTCGTGAAACGACCGACACCGCCGGCCAGGCGCACGGGATCCTTGATGCCACGGCGACGGGCCTCGTCCTTGTCCATCAGCACCGCGGCAGCAGCGCCCTCGTTCGGTGCGCACAGCATCAGGAGGTGCAGTGGTTGGCAGACCATCGGGCTCGCCAATACGGCTTCACGGGTCAGCTCGGTGCGGTACATCGCATTCGGGTTGTGGACGGCGTGGCGGTGATTCTTGACGCTGACGTCCGCCAGGTCGTCCGCCGTGGCATCGGTTTGCTCCAAGAGCTCCTGGGCTTGGAGCACGAAGTAGATGGGATTGATCCCCAGGCCGCTTGCGTTCTGCCACGGCTCGTAGCCGCAGTTCGCGATAAAGCCGCGCGGTGCTTTCTCGACCCCCACGCAGAGAATCGTGCGCGCCGCGCCACGTTCGATGAACTGCGAGGCGAGCATGAGGCTCGACGCGCTCGAGGCACAGGCCGCTTCGACGTTCACGATTGGGATCCCCGGACGACCGATCTGCTCGATCACGTTGTGACCCTTGGCCATCTCCGCGCTGACGTTCGCCACGAAAATGAGGTCAACCTCGTCGAGAGGCACACCAGCATCTTCCAGTGCCCCACGCGCCGCGACCGCCCCGATCTGTCGGTAATCGGCATCAAACCGGCCGAAGGGATGGATCCCCACACCTGCGACAACCACTCGATCCATCGGACGCTCCTTCCTGGGCGCCATGGTAGCTGCCCCCTCAAGCCACAAGCGAATGCCCGCGGGGCGATGCCGACCAGCGACTGCTTTTACTGGAGGGTCTCGGCGAAGAGTCGGAGCAGCTCAGTCCAATGCCGTTCGGCTGCGGTCGCGTCGTAGACCGGAAAGTCTGCCATCGTCCAGCCGTGGGCCGCGCCGACGTAGAGGTCGTGGCGATGGTCGACACTGGCCTTCATCAGTTCCTCCATCAGTCGGCCAGCCATCTGCGGTGGATACGAGTGGTCGTTGTCAGCCGCGGCCACGTAGATGCGCCCCTGGATCTTCTCGACGAGCAGGTGTGGGCTGAGCTCGGAGTCTGTCGCGAGCGCACCGCCGTGGAAGCTGGCAGCGGCAGCGATCCGGTCAGGGTACGTCGCGGCGACCGTGAGCGAGATCGCTCCCCCCATGCAGTACCCGGTCGTTCCGACCTTCTTGCCCGCCGCGTCGACTCGTCCGTCGAGGTAATCGAGAAACGCTGCCGTGTCCTGGGAGGCACGCTGATTGTCCGTTGATCCCATCAGTGGACCCAGCACACTGCGGACGTTGTCCGACGCGAACACCGCTTTGACATCGAGTGGCTCGTACGACCCGGCGCGATAGTAGAGGTCCGGCAGCAACACGACGAATCCCACGTCCGCCAGCCGTTGGGCCATCTCGAAGAGCACTGGTCGGATCCCGAGGCCGTCCATGTAGAAGATCACGCCTGGCCACGGGCCGTCCCCCGCGCCCGGAGTGAACACCGAGGTCGGACAGGTACCGTCGGCGGTCTCGATACTGACTCCTTGGCGACCCATCAACACTCCTTGATCGACGGTTCTCGCCCGGCGCTTTCCCGATGCACGATACTTGACAAACGTGGTACTTGACGGCCCGGTCGCCGCGTAGCGATGCTGGGGATTGCTCGCAGCGGGTCCTGAACTCACCCTGGGCCGTGACGAGCTGATTCCGAGCAAGCGAGGTGAGGTCCATGGCCACAGGAAATCTGGGAACCGGATTGGAGGTCATGGAAACCGACGCCGCCCTCCGACCGGGCTATGCCGCACCTTCGTGCACGCTGACCGGCAGCGCATCCAGCGCGGTGTTCGCACCGGACGGCTACAGCCTCTGGCTCGTCGTCGCGCAGCTGGACGCCGGCGCCACGGTGGAATGGTCGGCTGCGCACGGCGACGAGGGCGTGTACGTCGCGACGGGCGCGCTCACCGTCGATGGCACGACCTGCGAGGCCGGCGGAGCCGTGATCGTCGAGTCCGGCGTCCCTGCCCAGGTGCACGCCGAAGAAGCGACTGGGCTCGTGCACGTTGGTCCTACATCGGCCGTTCCTTCGAGCGGTGGGCTGTTCGGCCCACCAGCAGCCGACGGTCATGGAGTGCACGTGTTGTCGGGCCACCAGCTCGCTCCCATCGAGGTCGGTTCGATCTCGCACGTCTACTACGCCGACTCGACGTGCCCGACCTGCCGTATTGCCTTCTTCCGTATCGACTCGAGCGCCGATTACGCATCGCCGTCGCACGAGCACTCCCAGGACGAGATCATCCATGTCCTCTCTGGCTCGCTCCAATTCGGGCGTCGAACCGTGGGCCCAGGGACGAGCGTCGCCATCCCTGCGGAACGGCGCTATGGATTCCGCTCGACGGAGGCGTTCTCCTTCCTCAACTACCGAGCCAACGGGTCGAGCGTTACGATGGCGCCAGGCACCCCTGCGTTCGAGGAGTCCACGCGTGCAGTCCGGAAGCTCGCAGCGAGGCAGCGAGTTCAGGCCTCTGGGTGACAGAACCGCTCGCGGGGTCCGGCGGCACTTCGACGGGTTAGACCTGGCCAGGATCGTGGTGTTCGATCGCCGCCTGCCGGGCTTCGTGGGCGTAGCGCTGCGCCAGTTGACGGGAGAAGCCGTAGAGGCGCGCCAGCTCGCCGATGCTCATGTCCTCGGCCAGGCCGAGCGTGAAGACGGCGATCCGCGTTCGATGACGCACGGTCTCCAGCTTCTTGAGCTCTTGGGTGAGCGTGGACATGGTCTCGGGAACGGAGATGGAGGCGAACGCGTCCCGCAGGGGGCGTCCCTCCGAGATCGTCTCCCCGAACTGGCGGTTGGCTCCTCGTGCCGCGTTCAAGACCGAGGCCGAGGAGGAGCACCTCGTCCAATGCCTGAAGGCAGACGATCAAATTGTCTTGTTGCGACCGCAATTCCTCGGGTTGGGGAGCCATGCGGTGCGCACTCTAACGCCGCCGTTCTTGAGTCTCGAGTCACTCAAGACGCCAGCGTGAACCCGCAACGGCAGATGCGCCCGCGGTCCGAAGAGAGTGCTGCGTTGAGGGACGAGGGGGTCACCCCGTCGACCGCTCGGCAACGACGGCGGAGGCAACAGTAGGAGCGATTCGAGTGCACGAGTTCACGAATCTCGGTGCGCTATTCGCGTCTCGCTGATCCCTCAGGCGAATCGAGTGGCAGCCCGGGTCAGAGCGCCTCGCATGTCGGCGGCGAGGCGCCGTGTGAGCTCCTCGGCGGGGAGTGATTCGACGAGTCGGTGCGCCTGCCCCGCCCACATGTTGATCACGTCGGAATCGCCCACTTTGCGTCCGTGGGCACGCAAGGGCGACGTCACATTGTTGATCTCGGGATAGGCGCGCGGCGCCGTCGCGCCGTACTCGTCGTGCAGCCGGTTCTGAATGGCGCGCGCTGTGCGTCCACTGAAGGCCCGTGTGAGAACGGTCGGCGTATCGGCCGCGGTGGCCACGCGCTGGACCGACGACGTACCCGCCTCGGGGGTGCGGAGATACGCGGTGCCCAGCTGGGCGGCAGACGCGCCGGCCGCCAGGACCGCGGCGATGGCGTGCCCGGTCATGAGGGACCCCGCGGCGACCAGCGGGAGGTCGACCTCGACCAGAACGAGCTGGAGCGCTGCCAACAGGGTCAGGTCGCTCCGGTCGTCGTCCACGAAGACACCGCGGTGGCCACCCGCTTCGACCCCTTGGACGATGAGCGCGTCGGCTCCCGCCGCGGCGGCTTGGCGCGCCTCTGCGGGCGAGGTCACCGTCAGCCAGACTTCGGACCCGGCTGATCGGAGCTGCTCGATCGCCGCCGGCGGCGGCAGCCCGAAGGTGAAGGACACGACCGCCACGGGCTCGTGCCGAAGGAGATCGATCTTCTCCCCGAACGCGTCATCGTCGAAGCGCGGATCTCCTAAGGAGACGCCGGCCCGTTCCGCCTCGGTCTTCAGGCATTCCGCGTAGGACGCCACCAGCGCGGCGTCACCGGGGTCCGTCGCTCCGACGAAGACGTTCACACCGAAGGTGGGGACCTCCGCCCGCACGGCCGTCACGTTGGCGGCCACTTGGTCCGCGCTGAGGTATCCGGCGGCGACGAAGCCCAGACCGCCGGCCCGTGACACCGCGACCACCAGTTAGGGAGTGGACGGGCCACCGGCCATCGGCGCCAGGACGATGGGAACCGCGAGGGAGTCGAGGACTCGTGTCGAACGGTGCGCTCCATGGAGGGACGATTTGGGCATGCGACCTATGTTGGCCCGGTGCTGCGGTGGAGGCGTACGTTCCGCGGGGCTGGGCGGACCCCGGTGGGGCAGGCGTTGCCCCTGGTCGTCACCCTGGGCTGCGCGCTGGCCGGATGTGGCGGCTCGTCACCGTCGCCCGGCGGGAGCACGCCCGAGGTGTCCCCGGGTCAGGCGGCCACGGTGAGATATTGCCACGGCGAGACAGCCACGGTCACGGAGCCCGAGCGCGCCGAGTCGGAGAGGTCTCCGGCCGTCGTCTATCTCCACGGGGGATCCTGGGTCGGTGGGGACTCCACCACCGGCGGTTTCATCATTGACGCCATTGGCCCCGCCCTCAACGCCAAGGGCTTCGTGACCCTCGCCGTGAACTACCGGTTGGGCCCCACCAACCAGTGGCCGGCCCAGATCGTCGACGCGAAGTGCGCGGTGCGTTACCTGCGGGCGAATGCCCAGACCCTTCGCATCGCCTCTGGCCACATCGGCGTCTGGGGCCACAGTGCCGGGGGGCATCTGGCCAGCCTGGTGGGCACCGCCCCACCCTCGGCGGGCTGGGACACCGGTGAGTACTCGGGCGAGTCGAGCCGGGTGGAGGCGGTCGCCGCCTTGGCCGGTGTGTCCGATCTGGTCGCGTTGGGCGAGGAGGGGTTCCCCGGATTGGTCAAGACCAACTTCCGTTCACTGCTCCGCGCGGTTCCGGAGCAGGACCTTCCGGCAGCGCTGGCCCAGGCGAGCCCCATCACGTATGTGGCGCCGGATGATCCGCCTTTCCTCATCGTCCACGCCGACAACGACGGAATCGTCCCGTTGTCGCAGTCCACCGAGTTGGCCGCCGCGCTCGGGAGGGTCGGTGTCCCGGTCACCTTTGTCACGGTGCACGGAGGTGGCCACAGCCTGGCCGACCCTGGGGGCGAGCCCGACGCGAAGGAGATCGAAGCCCTGGTCGTCCACTTCTTCGTCACGCAGCTGGGCGGAGCTGCCAGCGGCTGAGAGCCGCCGGAGTCCTCGGGCTCGGGCTCAGGTGCCCTCGCCGCCGTTCGCCGTACACGAGCGCGGGTCCCAGGGCGCCAAGGGCTCCACGGTGGGGGTCGGCGCCTGGAAGGCGGTCGAGCCGCTGGTGTTGCCACCGGTGCCGGCCGAGAGAGTGGTCGTCGTGGTCGTGGTGGCCGCCGTTGGCGCGACACGCCCGCCCGAACCGGCCGACGTCGGTGCGGTGGCTGGCACCGGCGGCGGGAGCTGGTCGACGGAGAAGTCGGTCCCGGTCACGACGGTGATCTGGGACCCGAACAGCAGCTTGCTCGGGTCGTCGGCCATGATGACCGCGCCCGACATGGAGTCAGCCACTCGCTGGGCGGCGGCCAGGTTGGCCGCCGTCTTGGAGCCGTAGTACACGACGGTCTCGGCCTCGCGCCCGACGGAGGGGGTGTCACCGATGGTGCCGATTTGGAACCCGAGGGCCCGGAGGCTCTGGGCGGTAGCGGTGGCCTGGTTGTACGCGCCCGATCCGTTGAGCACCGAGACGGTCACGCTCGAGGAGAGGGGGAGCCGGCCTCCCGAGTACGTGTCCTCGGTGGCCGAGCTGAGCCCGAGGAATTGGTCGACGGCGGCGTGGTCCTGCGGCTCAGCCGGGAACTCAATGTCCCCGTAGTCCCCACCCTGGTACACGTAGTTGCCGAACTGGTCGACAGCCACCGGGACGGTGAGCTGCGGCGCCGAGTTCACGTCCACGTTGTGGTAACCGAGCACCAACCCGATCATGTCCGTGACGGACCAACCGCTGTCGACGGTGAGCTGTCCGACCACGCCGGCCACGAGCTGCTGGTCGGTGAAGGGATCGCCCAGGCCCTTGGCCTTGACCGCCGAGGCCAGCACGCGGAGGAATTCGTGGTCGCGCCGGATGCGAGCCAGGTCGCTCTGGGACTCCTGGGGCCAGTAGGAGGGGTCCGTGCTGGTCACCCCGGGCCCCTTGTACTGGAGGTGGCGGGCGCGCACCACCTGGAGCGCCTGGGTTCCGTTGAGCGAGAGGCAGCCAGTGCTCTGAATGTTGAGCCCCGAGTAGGCGTCGAACACCGGCTCGGGGAAGTACATCCGTATGCCGCCGAGGGCATTCACCACGTTCATGAAGCTGTCGAAGTTGAGCTCGACGAAATGCTGAATGGGGATGCCGAAGTCCTCCTCGACGGCGGCGATCAGCTGGTCGGGACCCTCGTAGAGGGCAGCGTCGATCTTGTTGGCTCCCTCCTTGCGCGCGTTGGGCACGAAGAGGTCGCGGTGGGATGGACAGGACCGACACCGAATGGGTCGCCGGGTTGAGGTGCAGGATCATCACAACGTCGCTGTTCACCCCGTTGACGCCCTGCGAGCAGAAGCCGAAGGCGGCACTCTGGACCTTGAGTGCGCAACGATCGGTCGAGCCGATCATCAAGATGTTCTCGGTGCCGGCGTCCTGCCCCGTGACCGGTGACGACGTGAGGTTGTGCAGAGGGATCCGGTTGATCTCGTGGTTGAGGTACCAGCCGTAGCCGAAAACCGCACCCACGAGCAGCAACATCACCAGCCCGATCGTTCCCCCGATCCAGGCGATCTTCCGGCGCCGCGAGCGGGTCTTGGGAGCGGCATGGGCGGGAGCGCCGCGATCCTTCTTGGCCCATCTCTTCCGGCGGCCGGAGCCGGTCGCCTCGTCGATCTGGCGCCCGAGCTCGTGCAGACCCTTCTCCACGGGGTTCTGCGGATCCGCCGAATCGACTTCCGGCGGGATATCTGGCGTGCTGCCGGTCGCCGGGTCCGGCGGCGAGAGCGCATCGACCTCGTCGAATTTGGCGTCCAAGGTCGTGGAGGCCCTTGTGGACGGGGTCTTTCTCGGGATCATGAGGACTCATCGTGCACTGTTGAGACCGACGTCGACTGCGCGTCGGCTAACGCCCGCGCCCCCGAGACGACTCCGGCGAGGGAGCCGGAGCGCGACCCAGATTAGCCATGCCTCCCTCCTTGGGTCGGTCACCGGTGTTTTCCCTCGGCGGTGGGCCACCCGAGCCGGCTCCAGCCGTGGGGAGGTGGCTGTAACAGCCGGTGAAAGAGGCCTTTTGGCTCTGAGGCGAACCCGCTAACGCGCCGACATTCTGGGTCGGCCGGGAGCCAGTGGCACGATCGAGGAGGCGACGGAAGGGCGATGCCCCAGCACGAGAGGCGGGCACGGTGGCGGCGGCGCAGGTTCTTCGTCCGCGCTGCGATCTTCGTCGTTCTCGGCGCGGTCGCCGAGGCTGTGGCGGCGCTGCCGCCGGGCCCGCACGACCAGGGTCTCTACTGGACCAGCCTGGTGGTCTTCTCCCTCTCGCGCGCTGTGCGCCCTGCTCCCCGGCGAGCGCCTGCCGCGTTGGGTGGTCCTCGGGCCGGCTCTGGGTTACCTGGTCTCTGTCACCTTGCTGTTGATCTCGGGTGGAAGCAAGCCGTCCACCGCCTGCGCCAGAACCTCGAAAGTGAGGCCAGGGAGTCGGCCGAGCTGGCTCGGGCGGCCGCCTGGTCAACGGCGCCACTCAATCACTCACCTCGCTGCACGACCCTCGGGACGTCATCGCCGAGGGCACCCGGGTCATGGCCGAACTGGCTGGTGCTGATGGCACCCGCACCTCCTACGCGCAGGTGCGTGATGGCGTCGTGTCCGAGCAGGTGGTGGTGGACGACCTCGGTTCGGATCCCGAAAGCTGGCTCGAGCGAGATGATCCCTACGTCTCTCAAGCGGTCCGCTACGGAGTGCCACTGGCCACGCCGCTCGAACGGACGGCCATGGGTTCGACCCGGCGCGCCGTGGTGGACCGCACCGCGGTGGTGCATGCAGCATTCCTCCCGGTGGCGCCCGAGGGGAGCCGGCACGGGATCGTGATCCTCGAGACCCGGCACCGGCCGATCTCCGAGGAGGTCTTTATCCGATGCCGGGCCTTCGGCACCGTTGTCGAGCTCGCGCTGGGGAACGCCCTGGCCCACCAGGCGCTCGAGGTGCAGGCCCACACGGATCCGCTCACCGGCTTGGCCAATCGACGTGGCCTGGCCCTCTACCTCGACGGCGATGGTGGATCGCAGGCCCTGGCCGTGCTGGTGCTCGACATCGACGGTCTGAAGGACATCAACGACGTCCACGGGCACGAAGTCGGCGACGCCGTCTTGGTCGCCGTGGCCAAGGTGACGGGGTCCAAGCTGCGCGAGTGCGACCTGCTGGCGCGGACGGGAGGAGACGAGTTCGTCGCCGTGATCAAGGACGCCGACGAGTCCGACGCTCGCCGGGTCGCCTTGCGGCTGCAGCGGGCGATCGCGGTGACCACGGTGCACGGGGTGCGCGCCTCCGTGAGCATCGGCCACGCGTGCTGCCCGTCCGGTGGTGACGTCGACCTGGCGCGCCAGCGAGCTGACGAGTCGATGTACGAGGCCAAGCAACGCGGACATGGGCACCACCGGGAACGAGGTCGGGAGCGGGATACTCGCGTTGCCGACCCGCAAGGGGGTACCGTCAGGGCGGGAGTAAGCCGGCAGTAATATGCCCGGCGTGCGCACCCGTGACCAGCTGCTCCCGGCCGTCGTAGCCCGTGTCGAGCGGGCATAGGACATGGCCTTCACCAGGGTGTGCGGGGTCGACGAGATCCCCCAAGGTGAGATGGAGTCGTTCTATCTCGAAGACATCGGCGTCGAGGTGCTCGTGGTGCACAGCGGCCGCGGGCTCCACGCCTTCTACGGGATTTGCCCGCACGAGGACTTCCCGCTGGTCGATGGCGCCTTCGACGGAACCACGATCGTCTGCAGTGGCCATGGCTGGATCTTCAACGCCGAGAACGGAAAGGGCATCAATCCTCCAGGGTGCCGCATTGCCGAGTATCCGCTGAAGGTCGAGGACGGCAGTATCTACGTCGATGCCGATGAGGAGCTCCCGGCAGCGGCTTCGAGCTGACGCCGCCGCCCTCGGGTTTCCGCAGAAAGCGTCGGTCGATACCAGGACCGCGGAGATCTTGTTGTCTCTCACAACTGGCTTCTCCGGTCAAGGCATCAGCGATTCGATGTCGATTTCGGTCTCCTGCGGTGGCGTGGGGAAGCCGCCGTCAATGCCCGCCTGCATCCGGGGGAGCAGGACGCCGTCACGGAATTGCTCCCAGCTCTCACGGGACACATGAACAGCCATGATCGTCCAGCCTCCCGCCGATGGCCCAGCAGCGTGGAAGATCTGCCCGTCGGGTAGAAGGCCCGGACCCGGGTGCACAGCGGCGATCGAAGCTTCGTACTGCTCCTTCGTCCCGCCGGGGAAGTGGTGAACGACTCCGAATGCCATGTGATCCCTCCCTGGTAGTATTTTCTTACGAAAAGAAATATACTCGGGGTGGTGTCGAAGTCAAGGGACCATGGCTACGACGGCCACGAATTTCTCGAAGGCGAAGAATCCGAGTCGTGGGGAGCGCTCATGATGCTGAACCGCACCGTCGTGCAGGCTCTCGACGCCGAGCTACGCCGCAACCATGGCCTTGCGGTCACCGAGTTCGACGTACTGATCACACTCTTTAACGCACCGAACCAGCGCCTCGGAATGTCGGCACTCGCAGATCGTGTGATGTTGAGCCCCGCAGGCACGACGCACCTCGTGACGCGACTCGAGCGCGATGGGAGAGCGTGCCGAGAGATCGATGCGACCGACCGCCGCAAGTGGTTCGCGGTCCTCACAACCGAGGGCAACCGAGTTCTCCGGGAGGCTCGACGAACTCACAATGATGTGCTTCGCCGCACCCTCTTCAACGCGACATCGCCCACCGACAGGCGGACTCTGAGGCGGGTCTGGCAACGCCTCGCCTCCCAGCACCGCGATCAGGTATCCACGATCTGAGCCGCCACCCGTTGGCATTTTGCAATGATTGGTGGGGTGGAGCAGCGCAGAAGTCTGGTTACCCTTGGGGTCTCCGACCTCGCCCGAGCTCGAGCATTCTATGAGGCGCTCGGCTGGTCAGATGCACAACAGCCCGATGACGAGGTGTGTTCCCAGTGGCGCCGTCCACATCTGAACGACCTCGGGGTGCCTTTGGGGGAGGCTGTTCTGGGTGATCAATGATCGGCTTGCGCACCACGTCATCTGGCACTGCTCGTCGCTGGCGAGCAGTGAGCACGCCGAGCTGATCGAGCAGGAGAATGAGCGCCGATTGCGGGGGCTCACAGTGCTCCCTCTCGGAGGCGAGCCATGCCATATTGACTACGAAGTCATCGTAGACAGCGATTGGATGCCTCGGTCATGCCGGGTCAGTGTGGTTCTCCCAATGCACGTTCGCACAATCGAGCTCAGATCCGATGGCGTTGGCCACTGGGAGGTGAACGGGGATCGCGCGCCGTACCTCGAAGGCTGCGCTGACGTCGATCTCGGATGGACGCCTGCGACGAACACGGTTCCGATGCGTCGGCTCGATCTCGGGATCGGGGACACGGCGAACATCGTCGCTGCATGGGTGCGATTTCCCGAACTTGACGTCGTTGCCAATCACCAGGAGTACACCCGCTTGGCGTCTGACTGCTGGCGGTATCGTTCGGGCGACTACGACTACGAGTTGGTGACCGATGCGGTCTCCGGGCTGGTCCTTGCCTATGGCGACGACCTGTGGAAGGCAGTCGCGACGGGGCAGCCAGGTCGGCCGTGCAACTCTGCTCGCCGTAGTAGTCCGTGAAGCCGGTGCCCTGGGGAACAGCGGGGCCTCAGTTGGTGGCGCACCCCGCGCCCAGGTGCCCCCACCCCCCTTCCATGGAGACCTTGCGAGGGCATCCACATCGCTTCGTCGTCGCAGCGGTAAGAATGCCTACGGTGGCGTTCGGTCAACAGTCAGGCCCACCGGCATCGGCAAAGCAGGTCCGAGAGCTACTCACCCTTCTCAAGGACGCTGGACATTCCGACTTCCGCGATGCACGCGGCCCAATGGGATTCACCCAACGTCAGGCCGCAGGCAAATTCTCTCGTGACGAAGCCGAGACGTTCATCGGCCAACTCGTGGACGCGGAGTCCGACGGGAGCACTTCAACCACGGTGCCTTCTTGGCGGCAATCCGCCCAACAGCAAACGATTGGCCGAATGTCTTCCGAGCTGCTCGCTGGCGAGCTTCGTCGTCGCGGCTGGACTGCCATCGAGCCCTGACCGTTGGCGGTTGGGGACTGGTGGCCCAGGCTACGCAGCACTCTCGTCTGCCCATGCCTGCTCAGCAAGTGAGCTTCAAGCACGTCGCGCCGCGTGCGGGAGTTCAGGCCCTCGGGATTTGCGCTGTGAGGTTTTCAACTTCACCTGGACTTGATCACGATCGTCTTGGTCGCTTTGTCGTGCAGCGTCTGGTTCATCGGGTCCCACAGCGGAAAGAGCATGTCAATCACCCACGGGATAAAGAGGACCAGCACAAGCACATACTCGAGCAGCGCTCGGCCGAAGGCCCGGGCGTAGCCAATCGGAGCGCTCGTTGCCATATCGACGGCCCGGGTACCCGCTGCCATCATTCCGAGGGTTTGCCCGCTTTTGGAGCCGCAAAAGAGGGTGCCGTAAAGGAGCACCACGATCCCGTGGATCACAACGCCCTTCGTGCCGATGTAGAAGCTCGTACTGTGCGACGTGGTGTCGTTGAACGACGTGAATGTGGAGTGGTGAACGATTGCGTCGAAGAGCAACAGGAACGGTGTCGTCACGACGGCAACCATCAGCCAGTCGAGAAGCCAGCCGCCCAAGCGAGCGCCATAGTTCGCCAACGGGGGCCCCACCGGTGCGTGCTGGAGGAACGGAGGCGGCGGCGCCACCTGTGTGTGCTCGGTCCACGCCCTGCCGTCCCACCAGCGATTGGTGCTTGGGAGGCCCGACGGATCCGGGTACCAGCCCTCGGAGGTCATGCCTACATCCATCGACCGTCGGAGGCCCCATCTAAAGCGCTCGCTGGCCACCCCCTCAGCGGTTCAGGGAGGCGCCGGGGATGCCGGACTCTGCACAATCCCGGCTTGCACAGATGACACCGGCGGTGGCCCCGATAGGGTCGACTGCCCTCGGTGAGCCGCCATCCCCTCCGGCATCCGTCTTGCTCTGGCTGAGTACGATGCCGGTGGACCAATCGTAGGTCGTCGGCACGCCGACGAACTGGCCCGGCTGGAGTCAACGGACACCCGGTAACCCGCTGTCGATCAGCAAGCGGGTGTTCGACGACATGAAGGTCCTTTGGGACCGCAAGGCTGGCGAGACCCTCGAAGCCTCCACGAGAGGGACGATACCCCTGGGTCCTACCACCCTGGGCCTGACGATCCGTGAGCCATATGGCATCAGGGGGAGCTGTCTCTCCCGAGCGGTGGACTGTCCTGGGAAGCTTGACTGAGTGGCAGAGAGCAGCTGACTTCATGTGGCACACATGCCACCTGAAGTCACTCTGACAGGATGCGTATGTGGGACTTGTTGAACTCGGCAGTCCGATGAATCACGTTTTCCTCCGTGAGCCGCGCCTCGTCGGAGATAATTCGGGGCATTCCAAGATTCGTCGTGGGACGGCTCATCGATAGGTAGCTACGGATTCGGTCGGCCAGGGCAAAGAGGCGCGTCGCATCCACCGAGCTCTCGCAGGCCCCGGCAGCCGAATCGAGCTCATTGGCTGACTCGATCAGGAGATCCATGCCCGTGTCGTACGCCCCCGTCATGACTCCGAGTGACACGGTTGGCCACGGCGGACGAGACAGGCCCACCACCTAGCTTTGGAACCCATCGTGACTCGCGATCTTGTCGCCGTAAGCGGGGACGCTGCTGCTCTCAATAAGCGCCTACGAGGGTACACCGCCGGTACCCGTCGCTGCCTGCTCGATCAGGCCGCGCCGATGACCTGGCCAAACTGGAGCCCATGAAGCGTTACCCGGGCGCTGTCGCACCTTCGGGCGGGGCGGCGGCCCTTGCTTGCTTCTCGGTCTCGAACACTTCGTTGGAGACCCCGTGAGTGTCGTCAACAGCGACGACGTAAGCGCCTACGAACCCAGGCCCGCCCTTCATCAGCACGACCGTGACGGGGTCCGCACTCCGGCGAAACTGACCCGACAACCAGGCATCCGATGGGCATAGGGTGGAGCGAAGGACGAGCCTGGTCATCTGAACCAGGTGCCGTCCTTCCGGCCGCAGATCTGGACGATTTTGGGCCGACAGGAGGAAACATGACTTCACCCGAGACTGCGAATGTCGCCGCTCAGCTCGACGAGCACCATCTCCCCGAGACAAATGGCCGCATTCCAGTGTGCAGACGGTGCGGAGCACGCACGGATGGCCCTACGGGATTGCACCACGTCCTGCCAGAAGGTCAAGTAGGGCGATCGGCCGAGTGGCTCGCGGCACAGTCACGGCTGCGAGACATTGCACACTCGAAGTTGCTACGAGGCACCTAAATCCGAAGAGAGTCACGCCCCGGCTGCCGGCGACCGGGCGGGGGACCCATGCTCCCGACCGGCACGCGCGGTACCAGGGTTAGGCGGCGGAAACGTCCTACCGCATCGCCAATGGCAAGATCGTCGTGACCTGGCCAAGGCACCCCGGGACTCCGTCACCCGTAGGCGGTGATCTCCAGATCCTGGCGGAAGTGGCGGAACGGCGAGCCCGGGCGAAAGTCTTCGGGTACCTCTTCGATGCTCTCGTAGACGGCGACGTCAAAGAGGTTGGACGATCGGATGGCCTCTTCGACGACGACCCCGCAGAGTCGGAGCTCAGCGGCCGTGTCGAAGCAGTTGCGCACCGGCACGATCTCGTCGCGCAGTTCTTCGTAGCGCTCCCGGGAAATACGGCCGATCAGTGAGTACTCGGAGCCGCTGGGCGAGACACCGACGCGGCGGCCGATCATGGCATGATGCCGCCCGTCGTCGATGCAATACAGCGTGTAGTCGTCGGCCTCCAAGCACTCGCGAATTCGCTCGTGCTGCTCGTGGGCCGGCAGCAGGTGCCACTGGGTGTGCCGGCGCTCCTTCATCGCCCAAAGTGGGCCCGCCGGAATGGTGTGCTCGGGTTCGTCTTCTTCGAGCGGGGTCGACACGTCATGGCCGACGAGAGGTTCAGGGGCCGCCGCCAGGCCGGATTCGGTGATGATGTCGCCCGGCTTGGGCTGGCCGGACGAAGCCGGCACAGCCTCTCCCCACTCGTGGACCTGCCGACTCTGCTGCCCGTCTCCGATCATCGGTATCCTCCCGTGGTCCGCCACTTGGCACTCGGCTCGTTCCAGGACGCTACCGTTCGCGCTTCCATGCTGACTGGCGCGTCATCCTCAATGACTCTGGCCGTGCTCAAGCGCACCATCGAACGGGCGACCACCGAAGATTCGACGGCCCCATCTCGAAGGGCTGCTTCGCCTCTCGGTACCGCCCTCGCGGGTGGGGCGATGATACGGAGGCAGTCTCCTCCCATCCGGTTGGGAAGGGCTCTTGAATCGCAGACATACCTCAGCGCCAGGTACCGGCGCCTCCGTCAACCTGCAACGTCCGTCCCGTGATGTATCGGCCGCCCGGACCGGCAAGGAACACAACGACCGCCCCAATGTCGGCCTCGGAATCGCCGATACGACCAAGCGGAATCAGGTCCCGGACATCTTGAGGAAGACGCTCGGGGTTGCCGGACAAGGGGCAGACGGCGTTCACGCGGATGTTGTCCCTGCCCCATTCACGTGCGGCGACCTTCGTCAGACCCCGGATCGCCTCCTTCGCAGCGGCGTAGGCACCGTGCATGGGAAGGCCGTCGGTGCCAGCTCCCGAGGCGAAATTCACGATAGCCCCGCCACCACTCGCCTTCAGAAGTGGGTGACAGAGCTGCATCATGCGCAGCGTCGCGGTTGGTCCGGACTCGAACGACCGGACCATGTCGTCCCCGGTCACTTCGAGCAGTGCCGTGCCCAACAGGATGTCTTGGGCCATGTTGACGAGCGTGTTGACCCCACCGAAATCCTGCCGCACCCCCTCGACCGCCGCGGCACACGCCGACGGGTCAGTGACGTCGCATTGAATGGTGCGGGCGGCAGCCTCGGCACCGGAGATGTCGATGTCGAGCACCACGACAGTCGCTCCCGCCCCGGTGAGTGCACGACAGACACCCCGACCGACGTCACCCGCGCCGCCGGTGACGATCGCCACCTGGCCAGATTCAAGGCTCACGAACCCTCCCTCCTCCAGGTTCATCGACCATGGCTCTACCGATGAGAGTAACGATCGATCCGAGGCGGTGTTGGCGAACTCAGTTGGCCCTGCCACTTCGGATATTCCAACATCGACCGTCATTCCTGAGAGCGAAGCAGGACTCTGGCCTTCCCACGTCAGCCGGACAACGTCGCTATGCGGCCAGCAGGTCCGCTCCGCCCGTCGGGTGCCTCTCTCGCACAGTGGCAGTGGACCCGGCGCCCCGGGGTACTCGATCGGAGGGAGGTGGCGGAATATCGAGCCGGATGATGTGCCTCAGTCACCGAGCGGCTGGTCAATCGGCACGGGTCGCACATGAAGCCCGGTGGTGCGACCTTGCTGAGAGCCGTCAGTTGGTGGGTCCGGTTCTTGTCTCTCAAGATCCCGTTCAGCGGTGTCAGACTCATCCTCGGTGACGGACCGGGTCTGGGTTTGATCCTCGACGACTCTGACGTGAGCCGTAGCCGGTCTTGGTGCGACGTGCAGTTTGGATCCGTCAGCCAACTGTTCGAGCTGTCGTTTCTCTCGGCGGCGCCGGAGGGGGCCGCCACCTCTTGGTGTAGGGAGATCGCCCTGGCCCATGAGCTCAGCCTAGAGGCTGGTGTCGTGAGCACAGCGGCATTCGGACCACGAGCGGTCGGTGGGCTGGCGGGCGAACCGACTGAGCGAGCGTCGTAGCTGAGTGGTTGCAGTCTTGGGGAACAGGGCAGTCGGATCACCCGTATGACCGGCGGACGGAGTACCCGTCGCCTACGGCAGCCCTTGGTCAGTCGCCCGGCTTCAAGAAGTAGATCGCAAAGAAGGGTGTGGCCGTGACAATCATCACCATTAGCTCAGTGCCAATGGCTCGCCCCGGCGGGAGCACGATCTCTGCGATGCCAATTCTCCTAGGGTCCGACTCGCTCCACCAAAGAGCGAGTTCCTTTCCAGTCTCGTCCACAGCCGTCATAACCGGATCTTCTCTCCGTGTGCCCCTCACCGGGAACGAGTACCAGTGTTCTTCGGAAAAACGGATTACGGCATTGGCCTTCCCGTTGAAATTCATACCGTCGATTCGGAAAACTCGCTCCTGGGTATCGAGGTTCACCACCTCACGTGGGGTGCGCATATGGTTGTTTCGGCGCTTGCCGAGTAGGCGCTCTTCGAACTCCACCCCCTCCACGGTGACTCGGGGATTCGGATAGAGGGGGTTGCGTCTCCAATGCGTGTGGGACCTGGCCAACAGTGTCCCGTCATTCCCGACGTACTCTCGCTTCGTACCACCTGCTGAGCGGGCGTGGACATGAGTGCCTGGTAGATCCGAGAAGCCTCCTCCGGGGTCCGGCACTTCAGGAGTCTGATTCGACGAAAGCCAAACGGGCAACATCCGGACCCCGTGAGGCTATCCCCGCGGCCTGCCCCGTGGCGCCTACTGCCCCACCGTCCCGATTGGCGAAGGGGGGACACGTAGATAATCGTCCCGCGCCGGCGGATGATGATGATCCCCGGGCGTGCTTGGGGATCACCGTCCCGTGATGAACTGACCGGGATGCAGCAACCAAGAAGCGAGGCCCTATGAGCCCATCACAAGGCCTTTAGAGTCCATTTCGGAGGTGAGCGTGTTGGACGCCTGGTCATTGAGGCAAGAGGAGTTCGCCTCTCAATGGTGGGGATACGCCACGGATGACGTAGACGTGTTCCTCGAGAGTGTGGCCGTTTCCATCGAGAATGGGTGGCCAATCGGGCCCCTCTTCTCTTCTGTTGAGCTCCGTCTCTCGGCACGCGGCTATGACAGGAAGCAAGTGGACAGCTATCTGCGCCGGATCCTGTCCGAAGTTGGTAGGACCGCCCCGACCGCAGGCGAGAGGGGGACGGGGACCGCGCCTTGGCGCGACAACTCACGGGGGTTCGCCGAGGACCAGGAGCGGAAGCGTCCTACCAAAAAAAGTGCGGTCATCGGCCCATTACTTCAAGGCGATGCCAACGGTTCTCTGTCAAAGAGGGCTACGAAAAAACAGTTGCGCCTCGAGGAGTTCAGACAAAATGTCAAAGAACGGGCCGACTTTCCAAATCTGCCCGGGAAACACCTGAGTTGGAGGAGAGCCGGTCGAGGTTCCTGGGAGCTCACCGACTCCAACGGCGCGGTGACCGTCTCCACATCAAAGCGGGACGTGCTTACCTCATATGGGCGAAGCTATACGTGGCGAACGGTCGACAAGCAAGGGTTCTGGGATGCAGGGATTGAGGAACTTGCGAATGCCGCGACACATGCTCCCGTCCTGCGAAAGAGTGGCAGTCACTGGGATCATAAAAGTGACACGCGAGTAACGCTCAGCGGTCAACGTGAGCTTCAATTTCCCGTGAGAGGTCCCTTGGGGAGCATGTCGGCCGTCGATGTATCAGGGAACAGCCTGGTGGAGTACCGAAGGGTGCAATCCAAGCACCAGTCTCGCTTCGAGTATTGGGCGGTCGAAGCCGTTATCAGCACAGCAGCGCTGACGATTCCAAACATCGAACTACTGGTCGCCGTGTCTTCGCCGTTGCTGATTCGCTACTTCGAATCCCGCGGGGGTGGTGGGTAATGAAGCCCCCTCGCTCTCCGTTATCCGACTTGGGCCAATTCGCAGCTCCGAGCGACTAGAGCCCGTATGTCGGCATGGACCGGCACCGCAGACAGTCGGTCATCCATCGGACGGCCACTGGTGTTCACCGATGAGAACGGCGGTGCGTTGCTCTGCGCCGCCTTCCGTCGACCGGGCCGCTGCCGACGTTCTGGGCGAGCGCTTCTTCGGCGACAACGGCAACGGACACCGAGGCTGAAAACCGAGGCTGAAAAGTTTCCGCGCCATTACCTCGCCAATTGCTCGCAAACGTTTCGGAACACTCGCCACCGCCAGCACCCTGAGGAGGGATTTCGAGTCGGGCTGCCCGGATTTGAACCGGGGACCTCTGCGTCCCGAACGCAGCGCGCTGAACCAAACTGCGCCACAGCCCGTCCACCCCCCGGAGGGAGCAGCCCGCCACACTACCGTGGCGTCAACCGGGATCCTCCCCGCTTCCGTTGGCCGACGCCGAGGTCCGAGGCCCGACCTCCTTCTCCACACCCGAGGGATCCTCGAGCTCTGTCTTCTTCCCGGCGTAGGCGGCGACCACCTGGGCCACCCGGCGCTTGTCCATCTCGACGACCCGGAGGTCCCAGTCGCCGACGCGGACCTCTTCTCCCTCGGACGGAATGTGTCCGAATCGCTCGAAGAGCAGACCTCCCACGGTGACGTACTCGCCGTCGGGGATCTCAATCCCGATCCGCTCCCGCACGTCGTCGACGTTGGTCCGGCCGTCGAGCAACCATCGGGTGGCGTCGACCCGCACGATGTGTGCCTCGTCCTCGTCGTCGAACTCGTCATGCAGCTCGCCCACCAGCGGTTCGAGGAGGTCCTTCACGGTGAGGAGTCCGGCCACGCCCCCGTACTCATCGACGACGACGGCCACCGCGCGGCGGTGCTTGCGCATGTCGGCCAGCGCCTCGAGCACCCCGAGCGACTCAGGCAACAAGTACGGCTGGCGCACTTTGCGCGAGATCTCCAACGGGCTGGGGTCAACGGCGTCTCGGTTCGCGGGTCGTGCCCACCGACCTGGCCGGTCCTCGCAGATCGGCAGAACCTTCCGCATAGCGGGCCCGTGGCATCGACCCGTTGCCTGTTCGAAAGATGTCGTTGACGAAGAGGATCCCGACGAGGTCGTCGAGGTCGTCGTGGACCACAGGAAAGCAGCTGTGGCCCGACGTGCGCACCGCCTGGGCGATGTCCTCGGCATGGACGGGGATGGTGAGATAGGTCACGTCGACCCGGGGCGTCATGACCTCGCGAACGTCCATCTCGCGCAGGTCGCTCAGCGCCTCAATGATGATCCGCTCCTGCTCGGACCCCTCGGCATCGAGGCCCGAGTGACGCCCTTCGGCTGACTCGTCGTACTCGGCCCCCCGGCGGAAGAACCGCCGTGGCCGTTTCGCTGGCTCGGGGTCGGGGCGGTCCCGACGGTGCGACACGTCGGGCCGGGTCAGGACGTGCTGCCGGCCCCCGCCTGCAGCTGGCTCCCGCCGTCCACCAGGACGGGGACGGGAGTGAACGAGTCGTCGGCGAAGGTCTCGTCGTCGAGCAGGGAGGCCACGGCACGACGGAGCCTGAGCGGATCGAGCGGCTTGACCAGCCAGCCTTCGGCACCGCTGCGGCGGGCCAGAGTCGTCGGGCCGGGCGGTCGAGCAGCATCAGGACCGGGATGTGGTCGATGGCGTCGTCGGACTCCTCGAGTCGGAGCTCCAGACACACCGCCATGCCGCCCATATTCCCCATCTGCATGTCGACGATGACGAGGTCCGGCGATTCGTCGGCGACAACGACACCACCTCGGGCCCCGAACGGACGGTACGCACCTCAATGTCGGGACCACTGATGACGGCCTCGATCTCCTGGCGGAGGGTCAGAGGCGCGTCGCTGGCGACCAGGATGGTCTGCACCGACCGGACATTATCGGACCCGCCGGAGCGTCCGGAAACGACACCGGCCTCAGCCCATGACGCAGTCGGCAGCCCGACGAAGTCCGTGGAGCTCGTGGACGTCGTCTCCGAACAGGGGAATCCGCGCCACGGGCGCCGGGGCCACCTTGGCCGCCAGCGAGGCGAAGGCCGCCTCCTCCCGGGCGGCCACCGAGTCGACCGCGGCCAGGTTGCGCTCGAGCGCCTCCATGGCCCCGTGGCCCATGCCCACGACCGGTTCGCCCAGAGCGTCGCCCAGAATCCCGTTCCCGAAGGACGGCGCCATCCGGTTGACCACCAGGGCGGCGACGGTGACGTCACGTTCGGCCAGCTTCTCGGCGAAGAAGGTCGTTTCGGTGATGGCATCGGGTCGACCCGAGGTCACCAGCACGTAGGCGGTGGACGGATCGGCCAGCAGGGTCCGGACGGCGGCCGCCCGGTTGCGGAACCCCTCTTCCATGCCCTCGAAGGACTGGAAGAAGGCGACGGCGTCTTCGACGATCTCGGCGCCGGCCGCACCAGGGCGATGGTGCGGAGCAGGGCCTGGGTAGCCATGCTCACGGCGCGCAGCCCGACCCGCGTCGGCACGAGCAGGGCCCGGAAGAGCCGGTTCTCCAGGAACCGCGTGAGGCGTCGGGGGCACGTCGAGCAGGTCGACACGTTCCGCGTCGGCGGCGTGTCCACAATGACCACGTCGAAAGCCCCGGAGTGGACCAGCTCGTAGAGCTTCTCCATGGCCATGTACTCCTGCGTCCCCGAGAGGGCACCTGACAGGTTCTGGTACATGCGGTTGGACATGATCGACTCGGCCTGGTCAGCGGTTCGGGCGTACTGCTGGACCAGATCGTCGAAGGTTCCCTTGGCGTCGAGCATCACGGCGTCCAGCTGGCCGGGCCAATCGCCGACGACCTCAGAAGGCGTGTTGGGCAGCGACCGGACCCCGAGGGCGTCGGCCAGCCTCCGTGCCGGGTCGACGGTCACCACGCACGAGCGGCGACCCACGCTCGCCGCCGCCACGGCCAGCGTGGCCGACACCGTGGTCTTGCCGACGCCACCCGAACCGCAGCAGACGATGACCTCCCGCTGGGTCACCAGTCGGCGGATGCCGTCCGAGCTCGAACTCGCACGGTTCCCCCGGCCACCAGGGCCGAGACCGCGTCGGCCAGGGCATCGGCCAACAGGTCCGTCTCCCTCGGACCTATGGACTCCGCGTCCAGAGCCGGAAGCTGTAGCCGCGGAAGTGGGAGCTCACGCTCGAGCCGTGTCACCTGTTCCGCGGAAACGGCGTGACGGGCCAGGCGGAACCGGCGAGCCTGTTCCAGGTTCTCGAGATGGTCGGGGTCCACGTGGGCGCCGGCCGCCGCGGCCACCTCGGCGGCCGGGGTGGCCAGGCCCTCGGGCTCGGGGTCGCAGGCGTTGACGATCACCGGGCCGAGCTGCACGCCGGCCTTGTCCTCGAGGGTGTAGGCGGACTCGACCACCTCGGGCGCCCGCGAGTTCCTCGGGCAGGGTCACCAAGATCACCCGGCACCGGCAGCAATTGGTG